>CAJTDQ010000001.1 GCA_910574895.1 Eubacteriaceae bacterium
TATGATAATGCTCCCATGGAGCGTTTTTATAATACCTTTAAAAATGAATTGATATATCAGAATATTTATTACAGTGCAGATACATTAGATGAAGCGGTAAGTCATTATGTATTTTTGTGGTATAACCATGTCAGACCACATTCATACAATGGAGGGCTGACTCCGTTCGAAGCAAGGCACAGGCAGAAATAAGTCCGTCCCAAGTGTAGCAATTTTGCTTGACCACTACACAGCTATGGAATGAAAGCAGAAGCAAAAGGAAAGTATGTCAGAGTTATCATGCCGAACAGTGCGAGATGGAACTTCGAAAATGACGGATGCGGAGGATTTGTATCATTAGACAACAAAGGAATCTTGACCTATGAGAACAAAAAATACAAGCTGGTAACGATTGATATGACAGAGTATGGGTTTGATACAAACGGATACTTGTCATATATCAGAGACTATCAGGGGAATCAGATAAATATAATGGCAGACAGCGATGGAAAAGTACAGAGAATCACAGACAGCAGCGGCACTTTTATCCGGTTCACATATACAGGAAATAAACTGACAAGAGCAGAAGAAGTAAAGAACGGAAATGCTATACAGGAAGCAGCGTACACATATGAAGGAGAACATCTGGTAAAAGCATCTTATCCCGGAGGGCAGGAGACTCATTATGAATACACAGGCGGAAGACTGTCCAGAGTAACAAACAGTGGAGAAAACAATGGAGGAGCATTAAAGTCATCAGACATTACATATTACACAGAAGGAAAAAATACAGGAATGGTAAAGACTGTTGAAAATGCCATAGGAGTCAAATCGACCTATACATATGACTTTACAAACCATGCTACAACAATAAGCGACAGTAATACAAAAGAAAGCGGCATCAGAAAAATACGATATACATACAATGACAGCCTTGCAGTGACAAAAGAAGAAGACCTGAAACTGGCGGTAAATAATCAGCAGATAAGTGAAATCGAATATATAAATAATACATCTGAGGAAATTGGTACAGACCCTGACAGACCATTATCCAGCAAAGACCAGTATGGAAATATCACCCATTATGAGTATGATGATAACGGAAATCTGACAAAGACCACATATCCGGACGGTTCCACAGAAACAGCAACCTATGACGAAGATACCAATAATGTATTAACATCCACAGATAGAAATGGATTGGTAACAGAAAATACATATAATAATGGTCTGCTGACTGAGGTAAAAGTTGGAGGGCTTGTAACAGCAACATATAGTTATTATCCTGAAACAACATACGGAATCGAAGGACTGGCAAAACAGGAAACAGATGCCCATGGAAATATAACAGAGTATGAATACGATACGAAAGGCAATGTGACAAAAACAAAGCAGATCATAGACGGAGTCAGCCATATTACAACGAATACATATGATAATAAAGGACAGCTGACAAAAACAGTCGATCCGGAAGGTATTAAGACAGAGTATATTTACAACGAAGCCGGTGCAGTACTGCTTACAAAAGTAATGGATAAAAACGGACAGAACATACAGTTTACAAGAAATGTACATGACGTACTGGGAAGAGAGATACAGGTCATTGGACCTGCTGTTTTTGATCCAACAAAAGATAATTTGGATGCAGATATATACAGCGATAAAACAGCAGGAACATACAAAACATATAACAACAAAGGTCAGGTAATCAGTGAAAGAGATGCGCTCGGAAATATCACAAGGTATGTCTATGATGCAGATGGAAATGTGCAAAAGGAGATAAAACCAAACGGTACCTATTACACATCAGAGTATGATAAAGACGGAAGGAAGATAAAGGAAAAATTCCACCAGAATGAAAATGCAGTGCCGTTGCTTCTGAAAAAAATGACATACTCAGAAGACAAGAACGAGACCACAACAACAGATTACATTGACAACAGTCTGTTTTCAACCACAGTGCAGGAGTACGATTGGGAAGGAAATGTAATAAGGGAAGAGGCACCGTCAGGACTGGTAAAAACAAGTACATATGAAAACGGACTGCTGATGAGAGAATCAACAACAGAAAAGAACTCAGCGATTGAAAAAACATTCACGGAATATACATACGATGCATGGGGACGAACCTTAAGTAAGACAGAATCCTTTGATGAGACAGGAAACAGTAAGACAAAGTATACATATGATAATTATGGGAACATCCTTACAGAATCAGAAAAAAACAATGCCGCAGGCGGGCAGACAACATATGCCACAACAACTCATGAATACGATTCCCAGGACAACGAAATCAAGACAATAACGCCGGACGGAAGATATGTCCAGCATTACTACCGTTGGGACGGAAAGATATTGAGAGATTATAAAGGAATGAAAAGCCCTTTGACCATTCAGGGACTGGATGATGTCATAAACACAGGCAACCAGAAATATTCGGTAATCAAATATGAATATGATGCCATGGGGCGTCTGTCGAAAAAGACAGACCCGCTCGGAAAGAGTGAGACATACAGTTATGATAAAGCAGGAAGAGAAAAGACATATGTCGATAAAAACGGAGTAAGCCATACAACAGAGTATGACAGGGCGGATAATCCGATAAAAAAGACAAGTGAGAAAGCAGGAGAGAGCCGAAAAATCATAAAAGAATACACCTATGATAACATGGGAAATGTGGCAACGGAAAAAGAAGGAAGTACCACCACAACATATACATATGACGGAAGAAACAACTGTATTAAAGAAGTGTCGGGAAATGTTGTAAAAGAATATCAGTATAACAATTCAGACATGGTAAACGAATACACTATATCAATAGACGGAATACAAAAGCAGAAAGTAACAAACACATATGATAGATGTGGAAATGTGACCCATGTGTATGAAAATGATATATTAAAAGCAGTGTATGAGTATGATAAATGGGGACAGGTTATCAAGACAACTAGCGGAAATGGAAACATCGAAGAAAGAACATATAATCCGGCAGGATTGGTGACCTCAGTCATTAACAGGAGGGACACAAGAGTATTATCCCAGTATGCATACACTTACTGTTATGATGGGAAGGAGAGGACAAAAACAGACAGCAGTGGAACGACAGTGTATTTATATGACAGAGATGGGGAACTGGAAAAAGAAGTAAAGTATGACAGGAAGACGGACAATACTACCATGGAGAAAGCGGCAGTAATTGTTCCGGATATTCCGGAGTATGTAAGTACCGAAAAGGGCGGGGAGGTAAGATATTATACATATATACCAGTGGTTACCTGCTCCTATACGATACAGATTTATAATAATAGTAATGAATTGAAAATGTCCTTATATGAAAATGAAACTTTGATATTTGAAAAAAATGCTGGTATTCAGGATGGAGGAGGTTTATCCATATCATATACATTGAGTGAGGGGAAAAAATATGTAATTACCCTAAAAGACCAGACAGGTAAAGGAAATTACAATTTTGTAATGAAACAGAGTAAACGAACCAATACAAGCATAAGCAGTGCGAAAGCCATTACGGAAGATATTCTGGAGAGTGTGGAGATAGAGCAGAGAGGTCAGACCAGATATTACGGAATGACTGCAACAGTGTCAGGAATGTATACGATAGAGGGGAGTGGAAATGGTATAAAAACGATAGTTACATTGTATACAGGCACTGGAACATATCTGGTGGGAGGTACAAACAGTTCAGATATAGATTCGTGGGGAAAGGTACAGTATCAGTTGACGAAAGGAGAACGGTACGTTATTGGTGTATCGGTATATGGCAGTGTAGGCAGTCTTACACTGGATATCGAATCTCCATCACATGAAAAGAAAAATGTTACAGAGTATATATATGACGGGAATGGAAACAGAATAAAACTGTCAGAATGTGAAGAAGGTAACGTGAAACAGACAGCCTATACATATGACAAAAATGACAGACTGCTCATGGAGAGTACTGGTGATGAAACAGTTACGTATACCTATGATGACAATGGAAACATGTTGGGAAAATCAGATGGAACAGAGCAGACATTTGATCTGCTTGGCAGAATGAGCAGTTATAAATCGGAAGAGGGAACAGTTACGACATATGGTTATTATGCAGATGATATGCGGAAGAGCAAAAAGACAGGAAACAGTGCAGAGATTACGCAGATATGGAGTGATGAAGACATTGCACTGGAACTGGAGAGTGGAGAAGTACGGAGTACCTATGTATACGGCGAGAAACTTATCTGCAGTGCATACGGATGGTACCTGTATAATGCTCATGGTGATGTCACAGCGCTGACTGCGAATAACGGAACGATAGCAAAGAATTATGAGTATAACAGTTTCGGTGTACAGAAGTCTGCTACGGATGACGGGGATGAGAATCCATACAGATACAGTGGTGAATACTATGATGCGGAGAGTGGATACACATATCTGCAGGCGAGGTATTATGACCCGGATATGGGAAGGTTTATCAGTGAGGACCCGGCAATGGATGGGGAGAACTGGTATGTGTACTGTGGAAATGACCCGGTGAATATGGTGGACCCGACGGGGATGTGGTTTGGGTTTACGCATAAAGAGATAACGAAATACGCATTTAAACATGCAAAAGGGGTAGATAATAACGATAGTGCAAAAAATGGTTTACTAGACGGATGTACACGCCCTGATCAGAATCCAAGAATGGAAAGAAAATGGCATGGGCATAAAGGCTATGATAAAGCTATAGAGAAACAGCTTATTGATGCAGGAAAATTAATGAGAAAAGGTAAAAAAACAGAGAGCAGATATTATAAGGTTTATTATATGCTTGGAATTGCTTTACATACAATCCAAGATTTTTATGCACACAATGTCAAACTAAATGGAAAAATTGTGGATTCCAGAAAAGTGGCAGATGGAAAAATATTGGCGTCAGGTCCATATGTTTTAAAAGGTGCAACAAATGTATCTATGGGAGAGCATCCGGAGTATATAAGTTTTAATTATGTGAAAAAGTGCATTAATAATCAGGATATTGGTAAAGATCGTAAATATTATAGTGTTCATGCTATTACTGCGGATAATCCCTTCGCATATTTTAATGGTAAAAAGTGGGTAAGAACTGCGAAAGGAAGTAATCCAAGATTAAATAAAGCAAAGAAAGAGTCAAAAGAATATTTAGAAAAGGCTGCAATATGCTTTACGGATAAAAAAACTACATACAATAAAAAAAGTAATAGCAAGTATTACAAAAAATTAAGTTTTTAGGAGAGATGGTTTATGAAAAGAAAAATTTTAAAGTATTTAATAATAAATTCGTTTATGCTACTAATTGTATTACAAGTAGGATTAATTAATCAAACAACTGTATATGCAAAGAATAAGAATGATGTAAGGGCATTGAAACATATCATAAAAGTTCAAAGAAAACGTGGAGCAGATGTGTCAAAAAATATAAATAATAAAAGAGAGTATAGATGGAAAAATGGTAGATTAGTAAAAATAAATTGGGAGTCGAGTTATATAAAAGGTAACTTAAATTTAAATAAGTTTATTAAATTGGAAAGTGTTGAGATAGGGGATAATAGATTAACAGACTTATACATTAATAAATGTAAGAAACTAAAATATTTAGATTGTCAGTCTAATAAACTAAAAAAAATTAGTATTAATAAATGTAAAAAACTAAAATATCTATATTGCTCAAGAAATAAACTAGAGAGAATAAAGATAAATTCATTAAACAATTTGAAAGTATTTAATTGTGATAGGAATAAGATTTTAAAATTGGATTTAAGCAACAATAAAGAACTTGCTTATTTAGACTGTGCATTTAATAAACTAAAAGAATTAAATTTGAGCAATAACAGTAAACTAGTATCTCTTTGGTGTAACTATAATAAATTAGAAGGCTTGGATTTAAGAAATTGCAAATTGACTACAGGAGTAAATTGTTCGAACAATAAACTTAAACGTATTTTGTTAAGGAATAATATGAAATTAGAGTATTTATATATTTATGATAATCTTTTAGCAGATATTCCGTTTAATAAGATTAGATATGTGGAACTTTTACATTGTTTTGGCAATAATATAAAAGAAATAGATATGAATAGATTTGAATATTATCCGGCGTCAATCTGGTGCGATAAAAATGTAAAAATATATGGTTGGAATAGTGAAGAATATGTATATAAAATAGAAGTTTCCGGAAAGACTGCTGATTATACGATTGATTTGAAATGATGTTTGAATAACATATTTAGATATTAAAAAATATTAGTATTGAATTGTGTTAAAATTTTAGTTGATACTTGAATTGTTTTTGAAAAATATTGTAAAAAAATGTAAGCAATGATACAATCAAAAAAAGAGAATATGGACGATTGTATTATGAAAAACATTAATAAAGCATAAATTCCCGAACAGAACCGGATTGATGTATCAGATAGAATCTGACTTATGAATGTGGTTACCGTTCGGGAATTTTTTATAGAAAACAGGAAAAAAGCGTTAAAAAGGAGGAGTTCTATGAATAAAAGGTTTTAATTCTATATGATGATTCTGATTTTCATGTTTTTATGTGGCATGAGTATGGAAGTTGAAGCGGTTGTCCAAAAGAACAGTAATGACGTGAAAGAATTGAATAAAATAATAAGAATACAAAAGAAACATGGGGCAAAGGTTTCGGAAGATATTGATAACAAGAAACAATATCAATGGAGTAAAAAAACAGGAAGGCTCATAAAACTTAGATGGTATAAGAAGAATGTGACAGGGGAAGTGGATGTAAGTAATCTGAAGGCATTAAAAATAATTTATTTGAAGGGAAATAAAATCACAGCGATAAAATTGGGAAAATTAGAAAATTTGAGAGATGTTAATCTTACAAATAATAGACTAAAAGTATTAGATATATCAAAGTTAAAAAAACTTAAATATTTGGGTTGTGATAAAAATAGAATTAGGGAATTAAATCTTAGAAACAATCGGAATCTGAAAAGTTTAGGATGTAGCTACAATAAAATAATAAAGTTAAAACTAAAAAATTTCAAAAAATTGAAAGCGTTATTTTGCAGTAATAACCTATTGGAAAACTTGGATGTTAGTAATTGCAGACTGGAGTGGGGATTGTTCTGTCAGGATAATAAGATAAAGACTCTTAAGTTAAAGCGTAAATCAGAAATGGCATATTTGTGGTGTCAGCGTAACCAGTTAAAGGAGTTGGATATTAGGGAAATCTTGGGGATTCAAAGTTTAAAATGTCAGAAAAATCTATTTGATAAACTGGATTTAACAACTACTGACCAGGCTTGGCTTAATGATATTTCCTGTGACAGCAGTGTCAATATAATTGGGCGCAATGAAGAGTATAAAATAGAGAAAATACGCATAAAGAAAGATGTGGTATTTTATGACTTTGATTGTTGGATGTAGTAGTTTTGTACATGAATAGAAAAATTTGTGGCGTTTCTAATAGTGATAAAAGATACAAAAGAATCTTAAAGATTATATTGTAAAATGCATTTATGACTAATTTTAAATTCCTGAGCAGTATCCAATTAGTATACTAGATGGAATGTATCAACAAATTAGATTTCTGCTTGGGGATTTGCAATATTAAGAGAAGGTATTTCGTTTAATAAATATAGACAGAGGGGAGGGGAATTATGTACAAACAGGTTATAAAGTATTTAATAATAAAATTATTTACTTTGCTAATTGTATTACAAGTAGTGGGAATTAATCAGACAAATGTATATGCAAAGAATAAAAATGACGTAAGAGCATTGAAGCATATCATAAAAGTTCAAAGAAAACGAGGAGCAAAAGTATCAAAAAATATTAATGATACACATGAATATACATGGAAAAAGGGAAGATTAATTTGTCTTAGTTGGTCGGAAGATAAAGTTAAAGGAAAGTTAAGTCTAAATAAATTAACCTATTTAGAAGAAATTGGACTAAATGATAATGAAGTAACAAATTTATATGTTAGTAAATGTAAAAGATTGAAATACTTGGATTGTTCAGAAAATAAATTGAAGAGATTAAATGTTTCGAAACTGAAAAACTTAAAAGAATTAGACTGTTATAAAAATAAGATTAAGAAACTGAGTTTGAATAATAAGTTATTAATATGTTTGAATTGCAGTAATAATAAACTAAATAAACTGGAAATTTCTAAATTAAAAAGAATACGCGAACTTGATTGTTCAAAAAATGAAATAAACTCATTGAATTGTTCCAAATTAAAAAATTTAAAATATTTAGATTGTAAAGAAAATAAATTAAAAAGACTTACTATTTTGGGTGCGAAAAAGCTGGAGTCACTTATTTGTTCTCATAATGCATTAAAAGAGTTAAATTTAAAAGAGGCATACAATCTTGGTGTGGTGGATTGCTCTAACAATAATATAGAAAAATTAGATTTAAAGGAACTATATAATTTATGTGCGGTAGACTGTTCTTATAATAATATAACAACATTAAATTTGAATGGGCTATACAATTTGTGTGTCGTAGATTGCTCACATAATAACTTAAATGAGTTATACTTTTATGATGTTGGAAAATTATTGGCAGATAATACAGACTATGTAGAACTGGATTGTTCATATAATCGGTTGACAAACTTAAAATTAGGTACTGCATATTGGGAAAAAGTAACATGTAATAATAACAAATTGACGGAGATTGATTTAAGTGATTCTCTTTGGCTTGTGAGCATTAATTGTAGAAGTAATTATTTAACAAGTCTTGATGTAAGTGGTTTAATTAATTTGCAGAAAATTCGATGCGATAAGAATGTAAAAATAATAGGGAAAAAATAAATTGTAAATTCTTAAGCAGAAGTTATTCTTAAAAAAATATAGAATTAAATTGAAAGTAACTTTTTGATTTAACTTCTGCTTAGGAATTTTGCAATTTTATGGAGAAACCTTTCGTTTAACAAATACAGAAGGGAGGGAGTGTAGATATGGGAATGAGGAAAAAATATACAAAGTTTTCTTTTGCAATATTAATATTAGCATTGTTATTGATTTGGGATGTGAATACAGAAGCAAATGTTAAAAAAAATGAAAATGATGTTGTTGCCATTAAAGAGATAATAAAAAAATTGCAGGGAAATGGAGCAATAGTAGGAGATAATATAAATGATGATTACTGCTATAAGTGGAGTAACAAAACAGGCAGGTTAATTGAAATTAACTGGTGGAAGAAAAAAATAAAGGGCGAATTAAATCTGAACAAATTAACCGGTTTAAAAAAATTAGATTGTGCAGGAAATCGTATAAAGTTGCTTAAAATAAATGAATTGAAGAATTTAAGATATTTGGATTGTTCCAATAATAAATTAAAATCATTAGAAATAAGTGAATTAAAAAAATTAAAATATTTAGATTATTCAGATAACCAGTTGCCGGAAATAAAGGTAAATGACTTCAGGGAATTAAAAGGTTTGTATTGTAGTTGGAATAATATTAGCAAACTTGATGTTCATAGGCTTTCAAATTTAAGAGAGTTGATGTGCAATGGGAATCAACTGACAAAATTAAATTTAAAATCAAATAATAACATAGCATTTCTTGAATGCTCGAATAATAAATTGAAAAATTTGAATGTAAAACATTTGAAGAAACTTGTTGAATTAAATTGTGAAGATAACAAAATCAAAACACTTGATTTGTCAAAACAGAAATATTTGACGCATTTAGATTGTTCAAAAAATAAGCTTTCAAAAATAAAATTACCAAAGAGTAAACATATGTATGATTTGAAAGTTTCTAATAATTGTTTGAAAAAATTAAATATTCAAAATATGAAAAATATAGAATGGTTGGAATGTCAAAATAATAAATTGAAACACTTAAAATTTACAAAATTAGATAAGCTACAAGGACTAGAATGTCAGAATAATAGATTAAAATTTCTTAATTTACAGGGAATGAGAAATTTACAAAGCGCAGATGTTTCTAGAAATAAGTTAAAGGAAATTAACGTACATAATTTAGAAAAATTATGGTTTTTGAATTGTTCCAAGAACTCTATTACAAAATTAACTTTTAAAAATAATAATAGTTTGGAAGTGTTGAAATGTAGTCATAACAAAATAGCGCAGTTAGACCTAAGCCTTTTAAAGAAAGTTTATAAAGTGAAACGTGATAAGAAAGTTAAAGTAATTCCTGTAAAATACATAGGAAAAGATAAAGGGGATAGGGAAGAATTGACTAAAATAATCGAAGCCCAAAGAAAAAAGGGAATTAAAATTCCAAAAAACTTTAACAGTCCAAGATATGAATGGGATGAGAAAACAAATAGACTTATTGGTATTTATTGGTCTAAGTTAAGAATCAAAGGATCTTTAAATTTAAATAAGTTAAGTGGATTAAAGAAGGTTGTTGTAGATAAGAATCAAATAACAAGTTTGCATATTAATAAGTTAAAAAAATTAGAAGAATTATCTTGTGATAAAAATAAGTTGAAGAAGTTAGATGTTAGTAAATTATCAAAACTGGATAGTTTATGTTGTAATTATAATAAGATAAAATCATTAAATTTTAACAGAAATTTAGGTGCTCTATATTGCAAATACAATCAGTTAAAATATTTAGATGTCAGTCAATGTGTATATATGGAAGTCTTGGAATGCACACATAATAAGATTAAAGAACTTGATTTAGGAAAAGGAGGATTTGTGAGTATAGATTGTTCTCATAATAAGCTAGAAGAACTAGATGTAAGTGAATTAGACTTTATAGAATATACGTTAGATTGTTCTCATAATAATTTAAAAAAATTAGAATTAGGATTTCAATGTTTACATTATCTTGATTGTAGGCATAATAAGTTAACTGAAATTCATGCAACAGCCTTATATGAATTAGAAGAGTTGCAATGCGATAAAAATGTTCAATTGATTACATGTTGAAATAATAAAAGAGTTTTAAGAGAAACATAAACATAAATGCTGTAAATTTTCCCTTGATTTTACATTTCTGTTGTGTTAGAATTGTTTTTGCGTGAAATGAAACGAAAAATAGAAGATAATTCTTTTAATAGATAGAGGGAGGTGTAGACTCATGACGATTTTAAGAATATTAACAGTAGTTTTTATGATAATAAGTTTTATTATTACAGTAGTAATCTTACTTCAGGAAGGTAAACAGGCTGGACTTACTGGTGCAATCAGTGGAGCAGCTGAGTCATATTGGGGAAAGAACAAGGGACGTTCAATGGAAGGTAAGTTAGAGAAGATTACAAAGATTTGCGTTGTATTATTCTTTGTACTTTCAGTTATTCTTAATATGAATTTTGTAAATTATTAATATTTGAATTAATATGGACTGATGAAGGTGTAGATTTCTACACCTTTTTTCTATATATAGAATCTTTTATGAAATGAAACAATGTGTAATGGTTTAATATTCGACTTTTTTGGAAAAACTGTTACAAGAAAACAAAAAGGGGAAAAGACGTGGATATAATCAATGAAAAGAAAAAAATAATATTAGAGCTAATGAGAGATAGGCATTATGTACCAATGAAGTTTAAAGAACTTGCAGTGATTTTGAATGTTCGTAAAGAAGACAGAAAACTGCTGGATATTGTATTGTCGGAGTTGGTAAATGAAGGAAAGATAATGCTTACGAAACGGGGAAAATACAGTATTCCAAAGGAACAATATGCGGAAGGCTTATTTATCAGCCATGAAAAAGGATTTGGATTTGTTGAGGTAGAAGGAGAGGAAGAGGACTATTTTATACCTGAAAACAATGTCAATGGAGCATTTCATCATGATATGGTATTGATTGCTGTAGAACCGGTGCAGACAGGTAAACGAAAAGAAGCAAAAGTAATTAAAATATTGTCTCATGAGATTCGGGAAGTGGTAGGATTTTTTCAGCAGAACAAAGGGTTTGGTTATGTATTGCCGGATAATCAGAGAATTACCAGTGATATTTATGTAGCAGGCAAGGATACGATGGGAGCAGTGCAGGGACATAAGGTGGTGGTGAAACTTACTAGTTATGGAACGGATGAAAGAAAACCGGAAGGTGTCATAACAGAGATACTGGGGCATGCAAATGATCCGGGGGTTGATATTATGTCTATTGTAAAAAGTTATGAGATACCATCAGAGTTCCCGGAAGAAGTGACGGAACAGGCTGCTTCAATTCCTACAGAAGTACCCGAGGAAGAAAAGAGCGGTCGAATGGATATCAGAGAATGGCAGACTGTCACAATCGACGGAGAGGATGCAAAAGATTTAGACGATGCCATTACATTGACGAAGGAGAACGATATATATACGCTGGGTGTTCATATTGCGGATGTATCTCATTATGTAACAGAAAACTCTCCATTAGATAAAGAGGCAGTGAAGCGTGGTACCAGTGTTTATCTGGTAGACAGAGTTATTCCTATGATACCGCATAAATTATCCAATGGTATCTGTTCTTTAAATGAGGGCGAAGACAGATTGGCTTTAAGCTGTATAATGAAAATCAATGAAAAAGGAGAAATTATTGATCATCAGGTAGCAGAGACTCTGATTCATGTGGATAGAAGGATGACATATACTGCTGTGAATGATATTGTAACAAATCATGATAAAGATACTATGAAAGAGTATCAGGATTTTGTGGATATGTTTCATTTAATGGCGGAGCTCTCGAATATTCTTCGTAAGAAGAGATATGGAAGAGGAGCAATTGATTTTGATTTTCCGGAATGTAAGATTAAATTAAATGATAAGGGATATCCTGTGTCTATTGAGCCATATGACAGAAATGCAGCAACGAAAATTATTGAGGATTTTATGCTTGCAGCAAATGAAACAGTTGCAGAATATTTTTTCTGGCAGCAGGTTCCTTTTGTATATAGAAATCATGAAAAGCCAGACAGTGACAGAATGAAAGCATTAGCAGCATTCATTACCAATATGGGATATTCTCTAAAGGTTTCCGGAGATGAAGTACACCCAAAAGAAATACAGAAACTTCTCGGAAAAATAGAGGGAACACCGGAAGAGGCTATGATTAGCAGGGTTACGCTTCGTTCCATGAAGAGAGCAGAATATACTCCGGAATGTATGGGACATTTCGGGCTGGCAACAAAATATTATACACATTTTACCTCACCAATCAGACGTTATCCCGATTTACAGATACATCGTATTATAAAAGAGTGTATTAATGGAAAGATGTCAGATAAACATGCAGAGCATTTCAGAAGTATTCTGCCACAGGTCACAAAAGACTGCAGTACTTATGAGCGAAGAGCTGATGAGGCAGAGAGAGAAACTGAAAAACTAAAAAAAGCAGAATATATGAGAAGTCAGATAGGAGAAGAGTTTGTAGGGGTTATTTCCGGTGTAACGAACTTTGGAGTTTATGTGGAACTTCCAAATACAATAGAAGGTCTTGTTCATGTTTCGAATATGACAGACGACCATTATATCTATGATGAATCATCCTATTCTATGACCGGTGAGCGTACAAGAAAAACTTACAAACTTGGACAACCGGTAAAAATAAGAGTAGAGAGTGCAGATAAGTTGTCTAGAACTATTGATTTCTCTATGTTACAATAGGATTCGAGGTATATGGCGGAAAGGAAGGAATAACAATGGCTTCAGAAAAATTAATTGCCAGCAATAAAAAGGCGAGGCACGATTATTTTATAGAAGATACTTATGAGGCAGGAATTGTATTGCATGGCACGGAGGTAAAATCTCTTCGTGCAGGACATTGCAGTATTAAAGAGTCTTTTGTGAGAGTGGATAATGGAGAAGTAATCATTTATGGAATGCATATTAATCCTTATGAAAAAGGAAATATTTTTAATAAAGACCCATTAAGACCAAAGAAATTAATGCTTCATAAATATGAGATTAATAAATTAATTGGAAAATTAAACGAAAAAGGTTTGACTCTTGTTCCACTTAGAGTATATTTTAAAGGAAGTCTTGTGAAAGTGGAAATTGGACTTGCAAGAGGTAAGAAATTATACGACAAGCGTGATGATATCAGAAAACGTGATTTAAAACGTGAACATGAGAGAGATTATAAGATTAAGATGCGCTAATTTAAAGATATTAGAACGACAAGTTAAGTTTTAATATAAGTGCAAAATGGATAGGAATGGAGGAAAGAATAATGTACACAGAATCATTAGTAAAGTTAGGAAAGGTCCGCTCAGAAATCAGAGAGATTTTTGAATATGGAAACAAAAGAAAAGCAGAGATAGGAGCAGAAAATGTTTATGATTTCAGTATTGGAAATCCAAGTGTTCCAGCACCAAAGAGTGTAGATGATGCCATTGTGGATTTGGTAGAAAATTTTGACTCTGTTGCATTACATGGATATACATCAGCACAGGGCGATGCTGGTGTAAGAGAGACAATTGCTGATTACACAAACAAAAAATTTGGTACAAAGATTACAGCAAATCATATTTATATGACATGTGGAGCAGCAGCTTCTCTTACTATTGTGTTGAATGCTATTTTACAAAAGGATGATGAGTGTATTGCATTCACTCCTTATTTCCCAGAGTATGGGGTGTTTATTGAGAGAACAGGGGCAGTTTTAGTAGCAGTAGAATCAGAAGAAAAAACATTCCAGATTGATATGGATAAATTTGAAAAAGCAATCACAGATAAGACAAAAGCTGTGATTATTAATTCTCCAAACAATCCATCAGGTGTGGTTTATACGGTAGATACTATTGAGAAGATGTGTAATTTATTGAAAGAAAAAGAAAAGGAATATGGTCATCCAATATTTGTCATTACAGATGAACCATATAGAGAACTGGTTTATGATGATACAGAGGTTCCTTACATAATCAATTATTATGATAATACATTTGTATGTTATTCTTATAGTAAAGCATTGTCGCTTCCAGGAGAGAGAATCGGATATATTGTAGTGTCTCCGAATATGGTAGAGGAAGAGGATGCATATGCAGCAGTATGTGGTTCAGCACGAGCTCTTGGTTATGTTTGTGCTTCCAGTATGTATCAGAGAGTAATTGCCAGATGTATTGATGATACGGCAGACATTTCTATTTATAAGAAAAATAGAGATTTATTATATAATGCATTAACAGAAATGGGATATGAATGTGTGTATCCAGATGGAGCATTTTATTTGTTTGTAAAAGCAATGGGTGAGGATTCTCATGAATTCTGTGAAAAAGCGAAAGAACAGGAATTGTTACTGGTACCCGCAGACAGCTTTGGAACACCAGGATATGTGAGAGTTTCTTACTGCGTACAGACCAAACAGATAGAAGATGCACTGCCGGCATTTCAGGCGTTGGCAGATAGTTACAAATAAGAAAAGAATGTCGGGGATATAAGAGTAATTGATACATAATGAAAGGTCGTGAAATATGAGTGATCAGTACAGCTGTGAGTTTTGCAGCAACTATGTATATGATGAGGAATATGAGGAGTATGGATGTGTGGTAAATATGGATGAGGATGATCTTGCCATGCTGATGCAGTTTAAGCGTGCAACATGTCCGTATTTTTCTTATGGTGATGAATACAAAATTGCCAGAAAACAGTAGATTTGATTGTTACAAAATGAAGAGGATATCATGATACAGGAAACTTATATTAAGATAACAGAAAAAATAAGGTCAACTCATTATGGAGAGAGGATAATTGTCTTTATCAACAGGTTATTAACGGATATCGTTTATATTTCCTTTCTGGTATTGCTTGTTTATCTGGCATTACATAGAGATAAGGTTATGGTAAAGATTGTAATGGTTACAGGAATTTCTTTTGTTCTGGTTAGTGTAATCAGACACTTTATTAATGCAGAAAGACCATACACAAAATATGGGTTTATACCGTTGGTCCCAAAAGAAAAAAAGGGGGATTCTATGCCCAGCAGACATGTTTTTTCTGCATTTGTTATAGGAATGGCATTTCTGCATATGAATATAGTGTTGGGAATTATCATTTTAATTATAGGATGTTTGATGGCAGTCATACGGGTTATCGTAGGCGTACATTTTCCACGGGATGTAATTGCAGGGGCAGTTATTGGAATATTATCAGGAATCATTGGATTTTATCTAATATAAAAATTGAAAGGGTTTAGAGAAATCTAATCAGATTCACAGTTTGATAGGAGATGATAATATGTCAAAACAAAATAAGTTTGTAAAGGATATGACACAGGGGACGCCTTGGAAATTATTATTACAATTTGCAGTTCCCCTTTTTATCGGAAATATATTTCAGCAGCTGTATAATATGGTTGATTCCATAATTGTTGGAAATTATGTCAGTTCTAATGCTTTAGGTGCTATTGGGACAACTAACTCTCTTCATTTTTTCTTTTTTTCCTTGGTTGGTGGTCTTTCGGTAGGTATTGGGATTATTGTGGCACAGTTTTTCGGTGCTGAAAACGAAGAAAAGGTTAAGGATACCATAGGAAATGCGATATGGATTGTTACAGCAGGCTCTATCATTATGGCTTTCATCGGATTTTTTGCGGCGAGACAGGTTCTTATTTTATTAGATACAGATCCGGTAATTTTAGAGGATGCGGTGGCATATTTAAAGGTAACCTCCATAGGTATATGCTGTATGGGACTTTATAATGGTGTGTCCGGTATTTTAAGGGCATTGGGAGATAGTAAAACACCATTATTTTTCTTGATTTTTGCCAGTATCGTGAATGTTGTTCTGGATTTTGTTTTTGTACTGGCTTTTGACTGGGGGGTAGTAGGTGTGGCTGTGGCTACAGCTTTTGCACAGTTTTTATCAGCCATTACATGTATTATATATGCATATAAAAGCAATACATATTTTCGCTTGAAAAAACAGAATTTCAAACTACAGGTAGCGATATTTAAGAAAAGTTTAAGACTTGGTATACCGGTAGCATTACAAAATTCACTGATTGCATTTTCTCTAATTGTCCTGCAAAAGGTTGTTAATAGTTACGGAGCTAATTTTACGACTGCGTTTACGGTAGTAACAAGAATAGAGACTTTGATTCAGCAGCCATTTATGTCTTTGGGTGCGGCAATGTCTACGTATACCGGTCAGAATCTGGGAGCAGGAAAAGTGAAACGCGTTATCAAAGGATTTAATTCTGCAAATGTTTTGAATACAATATTTGCATTAGTGGTTATTGCAGTTTTCTGGTTATTTACGCCACAGATTGTATCTATATTTGGAGATGACAGCCACGTACTAAAAATCGCAGTAGACGGACTTCGTATTACCAGTTGTTTTTATTTGTTTTTAGGTTTGATTTATCCTACCAGAAATGTGTTAAATGGCGCAGGTGATGCTATGTTTTCGCTGTTTACGGGAATTGTGGAGTGTATTGGACGAGTGGGTCTGGCATATCCGTTGACGTTAATTCCGTTTTTAGGAAGTTATGGTGTATTTTATGCAACAGGGCTTACATGGCTGCTTAATGGATTATTTAGTTTAGTGAGATATAAAAGGGGAAAATGGAAGACAATTAATTTAGTAAAATTAAACAATGAACCGGCAGATATTGAGGAGTCTGCCCAGACAGATAGTTACGCATAGAAAAATATGTGCAGAATATAGTGAGGGAGGTGATTGTATGTATGAAACAAAGGAAAATATAGAGAAAGTGATTTTAGTGGCTGTTTCTACCGGAAACGAAGAAGATGCCATGGAATCGCTTGATGAATTAGAGGAATTAGTAAAAACGGCAGGAGCAGAAGTTGTAGGACGCATTGTGCAGAATTTGGAGCATATTAATAATGCTACTTATGTAGGAACAGGAAAGGTACAGGAAATAAAAGACCTTATCTGGGAAACAGATGCGGCAGCGATTATATGTGATGATGAGTTGTCTCCTGCGCAGTATAAAAATTTGGAAGACGAATTAAATGTTAAAGTTATGGACAGAACGTTAGTAATTTTAGATATTTTTGCAGGAAGAGCAAGAACAGCAGAGGGTAAAATCCAAGTAGAACTGGCACAGCTCAGATATCGTTCTACCAGATTGATTGGCATGAGAAATCTTTCACGTCAGGGGGGAGGGATTGGAACCAGAGGACCTGGTGAGAAGAAATTAGAAGTAGACAGACGACTCATCCGAAATCGTATTGCTCAATTAAAAGAACAGGTTCGTGATATGGAGAATCACAGACAGGTAACCAGAGCGAAACGACAGGACAATCCGGTTCCGGTTGTCGCAATTGTAGGATATACCAATGCAGGAAAGTCCACATTATTAAATACATTGACCGATGCCAGCGTTTTGGAAGAGGACAAGTTATTTGCGACATTGGACCCGACTACAAGAAATTATAAACTGCCTGACGGACAGGAAGTGCTTTTGACAGATACGGTAGGATTTATCAGAAAACTGCCTCATCATTTAATTGATGCATTTCGAAGCACATTGGAGGAAGCAAAATATTCAGATATTATTATTCATGTAGTAGATGCTTCAAATCCGTCCATGGATAAAAATATTCATGCTGTGTATGAAACGTTAGAAAATCTTGATGTGAAAGATAAGATTATTATTACTGTATTCAATAAGCAGGATAAACTTATAGAAAAACCTATTTTAAGAGATTTTAAGGCTGATTATGTAGTAAATGCTGCGATTAAAAAGGGAATAGGTATTGACGAGATAAATGAGGCTGTAGAAAAGGCATTAACATCCATGAGAGTAATGGTTGAGAAAGTGTTTGATTACGCTGATGCCGGAAAAATTGGGCTGATTCGTAAATATGGGCAGTTAATTAATGAGGAGTACAAAGAAGACGGAATTTATGTTAAAGCATATGTGCCGGCAGCAATGGTAAAACAGCTGTAATAAAATGCCCTCTGAAATATTTATTACTTTTTCGGAGAGCGCTTCTTTTATAAATTAATAATTATGATTTGACAATGTCAGACATATATGTTATATTCTCGGTAGTTTAGCATAGTAAAGCGATAACTTATGAAAATATGATTAAAAACGGAGGATTATAAAATGAAGAAGAAAATAGCTTTGTTATTATCAGTAATGATGGTTGCGTCTTTGTGTTTGGCAGGATGTGGAAGCAAGGATGCAAAAAAAGAGGATAAGAAAGTGTATGCTGTTGAAGCAGGTTCTGCAGGTGAAAAAGTTGCCAAAGAGAAAAAGTGGAAAACAAATTCCGTAGCAGCACAGGCAGATGCTTTAATGGAAGTAAAATCAGGTACATCAGATGCTGCAATTATTGATTTATTGATGGCAGGAGCTATGATTGGAGAAGGAACAAGTTATCCTAATCTGAAGTATACAGATAAGCTTACTACAGAAGAGTATGGTGTTGGATGTAGAAAAGAATCTAATTTGGCAGCATATATTAACAATTTCTTTGCTGATACATATAAGTCAGGTGAAATGAAGAAAATTGCTGAAAAGTATGGTGTGCAGGAAGCTATCGTAAAACAGGCAGAAGCAAAAGCTGATGAGATTAAAGATGGCGATGTAAAATATATTCAGGACAAGGGTACATTAATTGTAGGTATTACTGAATTTGAACCAATGGATTACAAGGATAAAGATGGAAAATGGATTGGTTTTGATGCTGATATGGCATCACTTCTTGCAGAAAAGTTAGGCGTAGAAGTTAAGTTTGTTGTAATCGACTGGGATACAAAAGCAATGGAACTTGAATCAAAGAATATTGATGTAGTATGGAATGGTATGACTTTAACTGATGAAGTTAAAAATGCTATGGAATGTACAAATGCATACTGCAATAATGCACAGGTAGTTGTAGTTCCGGCTGAATAAAGTTTAAATTACAAAGATATCAACTATAAATATTACAAGGCAGAGAGTGAAGGCTCTCTGCCTTATGTTGCTGATATAAGAGGAGACATTTATGTTTTGGGAAGTTACACAGACATTGTTAGAAGGTTTAGGTACAACATTCGAAATATTTATTTTAACATTATTGTTCGCATTACCATTAGGACTGATTATTTCATTTGGTTCTATGAGTAAATTTAAACCATTGAAATATTTCGTACAGATATTTGTATGGATTATCAGGGGAACTCCGCTTATGCTCCAATTGATTATCATTTTTTATGGTCCGGGATTATGGCTGGGACATAACATATGGAGTGGAGATGACTGGGGAAGAATTATGGCAACAGTTGTGGCGTTCACGATAAACTATGCCTGCTATTTTTCGGTTATATTCAGAGGTGGAATTGAGGGTGTACCTGCAGGTCAAAGAGAAGCAGGTCAGGTTCTTGGAATGACAAAGACACAGATTTTCTTTAAGATAACATTATTGCAGATGATTAAGAGAATTGTTCCACCAATGTCAAATGAAATCATTACATTGGTTAAAGATACATCACTGGCAAGAATTATTGCAGCATATGAATTGACCTTTACAGGATTTGCATTTATGAAGTCAGATGGTATTACATGGCCGCTATTCTATACCGGAGTTTTTTATTTATTATTTGTAGGTATACTGACACTTTTATTTAATTATGTAGAGAAGAAATTAGATTATTTTAAATAAGGAGGTGCGAGGGAATGGCAATTTTAGAAGTAAAAAATATAGAGAAACATTTTGGAAGCACCAAAGTATTAAATGATATTAGTTTTAATCTGGAAGAAGGACAGACACTTGCTATTATCGGTTCCTCCGGTTCAGGCAAAACAACATTGTTGCGTTGTCTGAATTTTTTGGAAACACCAAATGGCGGCACAATTACAGTAAAAGATGAGACTTTATTTGATGCAGCTTTGCCACGTTCCAAAAAAGATAAAGAATTGAGAAAAAAGAGACTTCATTTTGGAATGGTATTTCAGTCATTTAATCTTTTTCCTCAATATACGGCATTGGAAAATGTAATGCTGTCAGAGAAACTGTTGGCACAGGAAAGAGAAGATTACAGGCAGAACAAGAAACAGATATTAGCGGATATAGAGGTTCATGGAAAAGAGTTACTCACAAGGATGGGGTTGGCAGACAGAATGGAACATTACCCACATCAGTTATCAGGTGGACAGCAACAGCGTGTGGCTATTGCAAGAGCACTGGCGCTGCAGCCGGACATTCTATGCTTTGATGAGCCGACATCAGCCTTAGATCCGGAATTAACAGGAGAAGTTTTAAAAGTAATTAAGAGTCTGGCAGAAGAGAAAACTACAATGATTATTGTTACTCATGAGATGGCATTTGCCAGAGATGTAGCTGATACAGTTATTTTTATGGATGAGGGGGTTATTGTAGAGCAGGGAGAGGCTAAACAAGTTATTAACAATCCACAGCAAGAAAGAACAAAGCAGTTTCTGTCCAGATACAGCCAAGGATAAATTTGTACATAAGATTAGTCAAAAAAGACCATTTAAATAGAGCATAAATAAAGACAAGAACTATTTAGAAAAAAATCTAAATAGTTCTTGCTTTTTAGAATGTAAAGTGATAATATCTATTTAGAAATATTTCTAAATAATTTGAGAGAAAGGTGATGAAATGGGGTTTGCAGAAACTTTTAAGGCACTATCAGATGTGAAACGTCGAGAGATACTTATGTTGTTAAAAGAAAGAAAAATGTCAGCAGGAGAAATAGGCAGTCATTTTGATATGACAGGGGCAACAATTTCATATCATTTAAGTCTTTTAAAAAAAGCAGATTTAGTGATTGAGTCCAAACAAAAAAATTTTATTTATTATGAGTTAAATACTTCAGTCGTGGAAGAAGTGATGCTATGGCTGGCAGATTTGAAAGGAGATAAGTAATATGAAAAAATATAGAGGAAGATTATTATTAACGTGTATCATTACTTTACTACCTATGGTTGTTGGTTTGATTTTGTGGAAACGGCTTCCGGAGACAATGGCAACACATTGGGGAGCAAATAATGAAGCCAACGGCTGGAGCAGCAAAGAATTTGTTGTTTTTGGAATGCCGGTGATATTAATGTTACTACATTTGCTGGCTGTAGGAGTTACTATGACAGACCCGAAAAAAAGGAATATAGGTAATAGGATGTTTGGTATATTGTTCTGGATAGTTCCTGTAGTAAGCTGGTTTGCATTGATGACTATGTATTTGTCGGCTTTGGGCAGCGAAATGAATATAGGACTTGTTGTAAATATACTTGTTGGAGCAGTGTTTATTATTGTCGGAAATTATTTACCGAAAAATAAGCAGAATTATTCTGTAGGAATTAAGCTTCCGTGGACATTGGATGATGAAGAAAATTGGAATAAAACAAACAGACTGAGTGGGTACTTATTTATAATTTCTGGGTTTGTGTTTATTGTAAATGTTTTTTCCTAAGTATGATACCGATTATCGTTACTGCTTTGGCAGTCATCATACCAATAGTTTATTCTTATTGCTTATACAGACAGAAAAAATTAGATAAATAAGAGTATTACAACAAACAGATAATGAAAATATATATTTATTAATTGAAATAAAAATGCTATACTTGATTATGTTAAATAGTGATTTGAGTATAGCATTTTTTATAGAAATTTCAGGAGGAATGGATGAGTTACGCAGATAAAGTTTTTGTGGATATGTGTAGAGATATCTTAGACAACGGAACTGATACAAAAGGAGAAAAGGTCAGAGCAAAGTGGGATGACGGCTCTTATGCCTATACCATTAAGAGATTTGGTGTAGTAAACAGATACGATTTAAAGAAAGAATTTCCTGCTATTACATTACGCCAAACGGGAATAAAGAATTGCGTTGATGAACTTTTGTGGATATGGCAGAAGAAATCTAATAATGTGAATGAACTGAGAAGTCATATATGGGATGCATGGGCTGATGATGAAGGTTCTATTGGAAAAGCTTATGGATATCAGATGAGCGTAAAACATCATTATCCGGAAGGCGATATGGATCAGGTGGACAGGGTACTGTATGATTTAAAACATAATCCATATAGCAGAAGAATTATGACAAATATATATGTACATCAGGATTTATCAGAAATGAATTTATATCCGTGTGCATATAGTATGACCTTTAATGTGACAACGAATCCGGAGACGGGTAAGTTTGTTTTAAATGGTATTTTAAATCAGCGTTCACAGGATGTATTAACAGCAAATAACTGGAATGTATGTCAGTATGCAGTGCTTGTTCATATGTTTGCACAGGTAAATGATATGGAAGTAGGAGAGTTTGTACATGTGATAGCAGATGCACATATTTATGATAAGCATGTGGAGTTAGTAGAAGAATTGATTACCAGAGAGCAGCATCCGGCACCAAAGTTGTGGATAAATCCGGATATTAAAAATTTTTATGACTTTACAGTAGATGATGTGAAACTGATTGATTACGAATACGGACCACAAATTAAAATACCGGTGGCTGTATAAGCACAATATAGAAATGAGGTAATAAAAATGAATTTGATTGTTGCAGTTGATAAGAATTGGGCGATAGGATATAAGAATGATTTGCTTGTAAGTATTCCCGATGATATGAAATTTTTTAGAGAAAGTACTACCGGTAAGGTATGCATTATGGGAAAAAATACATTGGAGAGTTTTCCGGGAGGAAGACCATTAAAGAACCGGGTAAATATTGTAATAGCTTTAGAGAAAGATTATAAAGTAGATGGTGCTACAGTGGTTTATTCTATTGAGGAAGCACTTGAAGAGGCAAAGAAATACAATTCAGAGGATGTGTTTGTTATTGGTGGTGGAAGCATTTATAAGCAGATGCTACAGTATTGTGATACAGCATATATTACTTATGTAGATCATGAATATGCTGCGGATACTTTTATTCCAAATCTTGATGAAATGCAGGATGAGTGGGAACTGGTTGAAGAAGGTGAAGAGAATACTTACTTTGATTTAGAGTATTATTTTAGAACATATAAGAGAAAATAATTTGTAGGATGTGATATAAAAGAGAGTTCGCAAGTGAACTCTCTTTTATATATTTATGATTGCAGTTGTGAGAAAAAAATCTATTTTGACAATGCCAGATATGCTGCACCGATTAGACCTGAATCCTCATTTAAAGTAGATTTTCGCACTTTTATAAAAGGTTTTACATTGTCATATACTTTGCATTTTACACGAGATTCCACATCTTCTACAAATCCATCAATTTTAAGAGCAACAGAACCACCTAAGATAACAATTTCAGGGTCTGCAAAAGCATAAATAAATGCAATGAAATTGGCAAGATAATTTTTTGCATCGTCCATAATCGCTTTTGCTGTTTTATTACCTGAAACTGCCAAAGCATTCACTTCACCAGCATGTTTTACATTGAGACCTGCATTCAATGCACGGGTTGTGATAGCAGTTCCACTGCTGATAGCTTCAATGCCGCCAGGAATAATAGAACCGTGAGAAGGGCCATCCTGTATCATAATACAATTGGCAACTTCATTGGCATAACCGTGGGAGCCCGGATAAATTTGTTTGTCAATGACAAAGCCTGCGCCAAGACCGGTAGATACTGTCAGAAACTGAACAAAGCGATAGTCTCTTCCTTCCCCGGTAACTGCTTCAGCAAGAGCGGCAAGGTTTGCATCATTATCGAGATATACCGGTATATCAGCCATTTTACTGAGTTCTTTTGCTACATACAGATTATGCCATTTCCCGTTTAAGTTTGGCGGAGTCAGTGTCTGACCATTTATCAGGTCAAGAGGTCCCGGACACGACATGCCTGCACCTGCAATATTATAATCGTAAGTTTTAATAATATCAGTGATTTTTTCAAGAGTAACTTCAGGATTGGATACATCTGTGGCAAACTGGTGTCTGTCAACTATATTTAATTTTTCATCTACCAGGGCGACACGGGTATTTGTGCCGCCAATATCAATAGCAATAGCGTATTTCATTATCTTACATAAATTGTCGCAAACTTACAGTGCGACAGCTCCTTTACTTTTATAGTGTTGTTGTGAATCGCAATGGATTCTGTTTTTTCTTCTTTTAAGTTCGTATAATAAGCTTCAGAAATATCAAAGTTAAATTTAATTGTGTCATTGACATTTTTATGGTTTTTTCCATTAAATAAACGTATAATGAAACCTTCACCGTTTTCAGCCTTTTTAATTGCAGAAACAACAAGATTATTTTCTGTTTCAAAAAGAGAGACTCTGGATGGTTGTGTGCCTTCAATTTCTCTCTGGGAGAAAATGAGTCTTCCATTTAAAAATTCTGCATAAGTGTATACTTCAATTGGTGTATTATAGGTTTTTGCCAAAGTATCAACATTAGAATTATTTATGTCAGAATTGTAAGTCATAAATCCAAAGGAAAAATCCATTTCTTTTAGTAATTGTGCATCAGGTGTTTCAATAATTCTTTCGCCGCTTGCTCTGCCCGGGCGGTAAATAAGGTTTTCTTTGCCCATAAATCCGTAAGTGCGGAATAAGGTAAGACGAATTTTCCTATCATCTAAAATTTCATATTCTCTTACTCCCTGTGGAATTACTGCAATTCCGGTGCTGTCATCAGTTAATGAAACGTAGGACTGTGCAGGCTCAATAGATATAGGAGGTTCCTGCCAGGAGGACTGATCGTTTGCCCAATTGGCAAGTTCCTGAATTCCAGCTTTTTCTTCTTTGTGGTTTTTCATACCTTCTAAATATAGATTCATTTCTTTTTCATAATAATTTGGACGCTTGATCAAACCAAACTGCTGGTCGGCATAATTAAATTTGCTCGTAATCTGGCTGTCAAAAATAACACACAGACGATGGAATAATCCTTTATTGTTTACATGGACATTGAAATCAATAATTTTTGAACCTTTTCTCAAACCAACCTCTAAAGTGATGGGCAGAGTAGTAGAAGTTAAATGTTCTGCACGCTCTTCCAAGTCTTTTGGAACAATCATAGTATAGTGTATTTGGGCTTTGCTATATATATCATTTCCATGAATTTGATATTCAAATTTGGAATCTGTAGACAAGATTTCCATATCTTTTCTTGGTGGAGAATAATTAAAACTGTCTCCATCATCACCGTTTTCCACAAGTATCCCCTGATTGTTGTAGGTTTTATTGTTTTCTTTATCCAAAATAGTTAGTGAACCATTTTCGGCAATAGTAATAGAATAAAATTCGTTTTCCAGCGCATTATTCTTTTTCATTGAAATACAGCTGTTATCATTTATATCAATGGAATATTGCACATATCCAAGAGCAGGAACATCCTCTGTTTTAATTGCTAAAACAGCTTCTAACACATGTTCAGGAATGTAAAATTCTCTTGACGGATCAAGTTTAATTGTCTGCGAGAGAACATAATCTGTCAGGTCTCTTGACGAAACGATAGTATAATTAATTTTATTTCCATTGTCGTCTACAATTGCAAAATCCCCACCCGGAATATATGTCTTTATAAGGATTGTATCTTCTCGTTTCTGAGGAAGGGTATTTATCAAAGTCAGTGTCATGTCTGCAGTATTCTTAATACTTGTAGCAATTAGTCTGGAATGAAGTTCTACAATATTAACAGCGATATCTCTTGCCTGTTTGTAACGCATGTAAACGTCTTCATTTGCAGTGTCCGAAATACAGGAACCAATGGAGTCGTGAGCAGCATTTTCAAATAATAGTTTCCACACTTCCTCCACAACTTTGTGGGGATAAGTGTTCCCTAATTTATAAGATAAAGTCAGCAGAGGCTCCATTACGTTTGTAACATAGTTTTGAACCTGTGTATTCAAAACTTTTAAATCTGAACGTGAGGAGAATATGGATTTGTGTATTCTCATATGTTTTGCAATCACCAGTTCTCCCTGAACTTCTTCCAATATTGGATTTTCACTTTTTACATCTTTAATATAATCTTCAATACTGCTGATGACATATTCATTCTCAGTGTCTTTTTTGTTTCTGTCGCTAATAATTTCCGGAAGATTTGTACGAATAGGAGCCTGATCAAAACCGTTTGGAAAATAGATATGTCTTGTAGAGCTTCCTTTTCCGGCTTTTTCAAAACATTCTTTCTGCCAGAATTCATTGCTTTTTTTATTATCTTCAGGAATGTTGCCGCCAATATAGTAACCAAATGGTATCTGGGTAGTAAAGACAATGCTTCCGTCATCGCCTCTCCAGTTAAAATCAGTATGTTTTACCATATCATCGCTTACACCACGCCAGAATAAAGTGTCATCAATACCAAACTCTTTATATATTTGCGGCATATTTCCAGACTGTCCAAAGGAATCAGGAACATATCCTACATTCATATAGCCGCCAAATTCTTCACAACGTTTCATTCCGTAGTACATATTTCTGACAATACTTTCGCCGGAGATAACTAATTGGTCACTCTGTGTATACCATGGACCAATAATCAATTTTTTATCTTTTACAAGTTTCGTGATGCGCTCTTTATCATGAGGCATCCATTTAAGATAATCATCTAAAAGGGATGCCTGCGCATCCAGCATAAAATATTTAAAATCTTTATCATTCTCTAATGTGTCTAAAACATCGTTTAAGTCTTTCATCAAGTAAATTTTAGAACGTGAGGTAGTAAAATACCATTCTCTATCCCAGTGCGAGTGGGGTACAACATGTATTTTATGTTTCATGGGAAATCCTCCTTATATTATTTATAAGTGATATAAATTTTTATCACTTACGTTGAATTAAGCAGGGCAGAGGCAAATCACGCCTCTGCCCATTTCTCTTAACTGTTTTGGGTTATTTAATTTTTTTAATCAACATCTTCGAAAGAAAGTTCAATTTCATTAATATCTACATCTTCAGAAACGTTGTCTGTATTTTGATTAAAGTCAACAAAGATTGTTGCAAGCACTGCGATAATTATTGCACCTACCAAAATACCGATAAGATAAGCCCATCCATTTGTGACAGAGACGAAACCGTAGATACCGCCAACAGGAGGAATCTCACCTTTTGCACCCAGCAGGCAGGTAACTGCTGTACCAATTGCTCCACCCAGCATATTAATTGGAATTAATACCTGAGGTTTCACTAAGGTAAAAGGAATTGCACCTTCTGTAATACCGATAAATCCCATTACCCAGTTCCCCTTACCTGTCTCTCTAAATGATGCAGAAAATCTCTTTTTTCTTATAACAGTAGCAATTGCGTAAGCTAAAGGCGGAATACAAATAGCACAGTTGATAAATACATTTGGCTGGTAAATACCTTCTGCTAATAACACATTACCAGCCATCCATGCTGATTTGTTAATTGGACCACCCATATCAGATGCAATCATGGCACCTAAAGTAAGAGCCATAATTAACTGGGAAGTGCCGCTTTTACTCATTGCACTCAGCCAGTCGACCAGCCAGTTATTAATTGCAGCAAGCGGGTCGGCAAGAATGGCCCCCATTATGATCGCGACAATACCGGTAGCAAGAAATGGCAAAATAACAAGTGGCATCATTGTCTGCATAGATTCCGGAAGACGAATATGTTTTTTTGCCCATTTTACAGTATAGCCGGCAATAAAAGCAGCAATAACAGCCCCTAGAAATCCGGCCTGAGTGTTAGAGGCAAGAGCACCACCGATAAGACCGGCACCGATTGCAGGTTTGTCTGCAATACTGTATGCAATAAAGCCTGCTAATACAGTGTTAATAAGTCCGATACCTGTCCAACCTACGTTTTCAATTAATTTTAAAATGTGTAAAAAACCAGTTCCGTCTGCATAAGGGTCTAAAGAAGTAATACCCATAAATAAAGCTATAATTTTTGGAATGGCAACGACTAAAGATGCTCCAATGATAAGAGGCAGCATATAGCCGATACCAGTCATCAAATGACCTTTTGCTTCTTTAAAAAAATTTTTCATGTTTTAATATCTCCTTTTGTTAATTATTGTTTGAATTTAGTATCTGCAGTAGTTTTCGTTACTATTTATTTACTGCAGCAACGCACTTTTTAATTACTGCTTCAGGTGCTTTGATGCAGATATTAATATCTACACGAATTACTTTTTTTCCGGAAAAACGTTCCATGTCAGTAATCTTTTGATCTGAAGCTATGATAACCAAATCAGCAGCCTTGGCTTCTTCGGGAGTAATCATATTTACCTGTCCCATACTGCCTTGTTGTTCAATTTTAATGTCATAACCTAATTCTTTTCCGGCTTTTTCTAAAGCCTTTGCTGCCATTGGTGTGTGTGCCAGTCCGGCAGGACAAGCAGAAATGCCTACAATTTTCATGTTAGTTATCCTCCTTCATAGTTTTTATTATATATTCTGCCAGTTCAGATTTATTTTTAGATGATTTTACTGTATTTTTAAATTTATCTTCCAATAAATTTGTTGCTAATTTTGAAATCATCATTAAATGTTCATTGCCGGCATTTTGTTTTGGAACAATTAATGCAAATAAATTTGTTACAAATGAGTCATCCAAAGTTTCCCATTCTTTAATTTGTTTTTTGCAGCTTACATAAATTATTGCAATTTTTTTTGCGTGAGAAGATTTTGCATGGGGAATTGCAAATCCGTCCTGAAGACCTGTAGAAAACTCTTCCTCTCTTTTCATGAAATCGTTAAGAAGTTCGTTTTTGTTATCAGTCAGACCAAGTTTAAGAGCCTGCTCACTGATAAATTCTAAGGCCTCTGTTTTAGTGTTTACATTAACATCAAAAAATATATATTCTTCTTTAAACAATTGTTTACCTCCTTGTTTTGTTTAAGTTGTTTTCTATCAAAGTATAATTTAAACTGTTTAATCATTTGTTTATGTCTAAAGTATATTCGTAACGAGATTAAAATTCAATTGATGCAATTTCCGGATACAAATGGAAAAAATAATAGTTATAATAATAATATTTCCAAAAAGAAGTGGAAAAATAAATTGTTATATAACAAGTTGTTTCCATTTTTTTTTGGAAAATACCATGATTGTAATTTTCTAAAAAAATACATTATAATAAGAATAGAAATAAACGAAATAGAAAATGTTAATTTGGCAGAATAAAGAATTTTATAAGGAGGGAAAGCAGTGTTTCAGTATGGAAGGTTAAATGAAATATTTCATTATATTAAAAAACATGATTATATTTCTTCTGAAAGGCTTGCATCCAAATTTGATGTAACAGAGAGGACTATAAGAAATGATATTCAGGAAATCAATCTAGTTCTATTAGAAAATGGGGCAGTTATCAAATTAAAAAGAAAATATGGATATTATATAGAAATAACAGAAGATAGATTGTTTGGACAGTTTTTGGAGGAATTGGAAAAAGAAAATAAAAGTAACATGGAACTGGAAACATCTAAAGACAGAATTCGATATATACTTAGTTTATTATTGGAATCAGATGATTATATTTCATTAAATGAAATTATGGACAAGGTTTTTATATCTAAAAATACTCTTAATAATTATATAAAAACAATAAAGAAAATTATCGAGAAATACCATTTGGAATATATTGCAAAACCAAATGTTGGAATCAAATTGATAGGAACTGAGGATAACAAGAGAAAGTGTATTATGGATCATGTTATAACTTATGATTTTGATAATTACATTACCGGATTTACAAAAGAAGAACGTGCTTTATTTATTGGAATTGACCTTGATTATTTAAAAGAGATTACATTGTCCCAGTTAAAGAGACGAAATATTGAAACAAGTGATTATAATATTAAAAATCTGATTATCCATTTGGCATTGATGATTTCCCGTGTCAAACAGAATAATTATATAAATCTTTTAGATATTGAAACAGATTATTCCATTATGGGAATTGTTGAAAGTTTATGTAAAGATGTAGAACAATATTATGACATTATAATCTCAAAAGGAGAAAAAATTTATATTTATCTTCATTTTGTTGCAAATACTCATATGGAAGCAGCTGATATAGATGATGAATGGCTGGAAAGATCAGTGCAGAATATTTTGGATATTATTTATGAAAATTATAGTTTTGATTTGCGGGATGATGAAATTTTAACTGGAGATTTGTTCCGCCATATGAAATCAATTTTTATTAATAAATCCTTTGGATTAAATATTAGAAATCCATTAATAAATACCATTAAGAACAATTATCCGCTTGCTTTTGAAATAACTTTAACAGCCATATCTAAAGTTTTCACAAAACAGCCATTTGTATTAAATGAGGAAGATGTGGGATATGTTTCTGTGCATATTGGAGCTGCGATAGAACGGTATTTTGCAAAAAGACTGGAAAAGAAAAATGTTATTCTTGTTTGTGGAAGTGGACAGGCTACTATAAGGATGCTGGAAGCCAGATTAAATTTATATTTTTCAGATAAAATTAATATAGTAAGGTGCATTTCATATAATGATTATAATAATTACAGAGGAAAAGATTTCAACCGAATTGATTTTGTTATCTCGACAGTTCCTCTGGAAAGCAAAATAGTACCTTCGATTACAGTAAATTTTGCATTGAAAAATAAAGATGTCGAATCTATATCAAGATTTATAAATAGAATTAATGTTAAAAAAGAACAGAAAGAATCAGCATTTTTTGATGAAGAATTATTTTTCAGGTTTCATGAAGTTTCAAATAAGGAATCTCTGATTCGGATTTTATGTGACAAACTGAAAGAAAAAGGAATTGTGGAAGATGAATTTATTGATTCTGTTTTAGAGAGAGAGGAATTAGGGAATACAAATATGAATGATGTATTTGCCCTGGCACATCCTATGAAATTATGTGCAAGAGAAACGAAAGTTGCAGTAGCAATATTGGATCAGCCAATTTTATGGGGGAAAGAAGAGACAGCAAAGATTGTTTTTCTTCTTGCCATTAAGCAGGGGGTGCAAAAAGATATAGAACATTTGTATGACAGTTTTATTAAAATTGTGAATGATTCAAAACTGCAGCAGAAAATTATTCATTCAAAAGATTATAATGACTTTATTTCAACTATGGTATAAAAGAAACAGGTGGAAATTTTTCTCTACGTACTGCATAGAATATATAGAATAAATATGTATGGTAATTTTATGCTTATAAAAATGCAGGTAGACTCAGGAGAAATAGGAGAATTACAGGTAAATGTAGTAGATAGTAATAATGTACCGATTAAGGATGCCAGAGTAATTATTAGGAGACCAAGGCAGGAAGGAGATCCCCAACAGAATCAGGTACAGGAAATTGAAGAATTACAGACAGATGGTTCGGGACAGACACAGGTAGTGGATTTAAGTACCCCACCATTGGAATTGAGTCTGAATGAGAACAATGATTTGCAGCCATATGCAAATTATGACGTGGAGATTGATGCACCGGGATATGAGACAGAGAATATTGAAAATGTAGAACTGTTATCGAATGAGTTATCAATTCAGAATGTTAAGATGCGCAGAGTCGAAGGAGAAGAGGTAGAGAATATAAATATACCTCCACATACATTGTATTATGAGTATCCACCGAAAATTCCGGAAGATGATATTAAAGATGTAGGTGAGCCTGGAGAGATTGTTCTAAGCCGTGTGGTTGTTCCGGAATATGTTGTAGTACATGACGGAACGCCTTCCAGTAATGCGAAAGATTACTATGTGACATATAAAGATTATATAAAAAATGTGGCGTCTTCAGAAATATATGCTACATGGCCTCAGGCTACATTAGAGGCAAACATATTGGCGATTATGTCGTTTACTATGAATCGGGTGTATACAGAATGGTATCGAAACAAGGGATACGATTTTACTATTACTTCATCTACAGCGTATGACCAGAAATGGATTAATGGAAGAAATATATTTGAATCTATCAGTCTGGTAGTAGATAATATTTTTGATCAGTATCTGTCATTTCCGGATGTCAGACAGCCGATTCTTACCCAGTATTGTGATGGCAGAAGAGTAAGTTGTCCAAACTGGCTTAGTCAGTGGGGCTCATGTAATCTGGGAGAGCAGGGATATTCTACTTTAGAAATTATAAGAAATTATTACGGTAGTGATATGTATATTAATACAGCAGAACAGATATCAGGAATTCCGTCATCCTGGCCCGGCTACAATTTAGATGTAGGAGCCAGCGGACCAAAGGTCCAGCAGATGCAGGAACAGCTAGATACGATAGCATCAGTGTATACTGCTATTCCAAGAATCGCAGCGGACGGAATTTTTGGAGAAAATACACAGGCAGCTGTTCGGGCGTTTCAGAAAATATTTGATTTGCCACAGACGGGGATTGTGGATTTTGCAACGTGGTATAAGATATCACAGATTTATGTGGGGATAACGAGGATTGCCGAGGGAATACCGAGGTAGAGGGAGAATTGAAGGCAGAAACGTCAAAAAGGCGTTGATTCAGGATGAATTTATAAAACGTTTTCTATTATACTATGGCAAAAACTATTGTAGACCATACAAAAGTTACTATTGATGAATTGCTATATATGGTAACAGATATGATTGGTGCAGATAATTTAGAAGAAGTTGAAGCATTTGTAAAACAGTTAAAACAGGTATGGAGTTTATTAGAAAATAAAATTCCAAACGATGTTTTACATATTGCACTACAGTCGGAGGGCATAAAAAACTTATGATTCTATCAATAAAAATATTCTAATTATAGAAGAGCATTTGGAAAACAATATCCAGATGCTTTTCTTATGTTCAAAATTATATTTTAATCTGCCAATGCATATTGATAAATTTATTCATTATAACATACCTAGAAGCGAAGGTGTCGCAAAAGATTAATTACTGTTTACATGTTACAATTGTTTGAAAAAATTGCATAATTTGGGGACTAGCAATCCAATTAAATTTAAAATAATTCGTATTTCCACCCAAATATAATTCTAAATTATCACCCCACTTCACAAAACAAAGTGTTCCATAAAACTTGTTGAAACATGTCTTTTTTTTTGATATAATCTTGTAAGTTTAGGCAAAAATCAAACACTATCTACAAACAAACGAAAGGAAACACATTTATGAACGCATTTCTTATCTTAGAAGACGGTACGGTGTTCCAGGGAAAATCCATTGGAGTGCAAAAAGAAGTTATTAGTGAAATTGTATTTAACACATCCATGTGGGGATATTTAGAAGTATTGACAGACCCATCCTATGCGGGACAGGCAGTATGTATGACATATCCGCTACAGGGAAATTACGGTATATGCCATGAAGATATGGAATCATTGAAACCATGGCCGGATGCATATATTGTAAACGAATTAAGTCGTATTCCAAGCAACTTCCGATGTGATGATACGATTCAGCATTTCATGGAGGAAAACGACATTCCCGGCATCTCAGGAATTGATACGAGAGCATTGACGAAAATTCTTCGTGAAAAAGGAACGATGAACGGCATGATTACCACGAATGAGAATTACAATCTTGACGAAGTTCTTCCGAAGATTAAGGAATATAAAGTTACAGGAGTGGTAAAAGAAGTTTCATGTAAAGAAAAGAAAGTATTGTCAGGCGATGGCTTCAATGTTGCATTATTAGACATCGGAGCAAAGAATAATATTGCAGATTCTCTGAATAAGAGAGGATGCAATGTGACAGTTCTTCCATGTGATACACCGGCAGAAGATATTATTTCGATGAACCCCGACGGTATTATGTTGTCGAATGGACCGGGAGATCCAAAAGAATGTGTTTACCAGATTGAACAGATAAAGAAATTATACGATACAGATATTCCGATTTTTGCTATTTGTCTCGGACATCAGCTTATGGCACTTGCCACAGGAGCTGATACAAAAAAAATGAAATATGGACACAGAGGTGGAAATCATCCGGTTAAGGATTTAGATTCCGGTCATGTCTATATTTCTTCACAGAACCATGGTTATATGGTAGATGGTGATACAGTAAACCCTGATGTTGCAGGAGTTGCTTTCATAAATGTAAATGATAAAACCGTAGAAGGTTTACGATATAAAAATAAGAAGATATTTACAGTTCAGTTCCATCCGGAAGCTTGTCCGGGTCCACAGGATTCCGACAGACTGTTTGATGAATTTATTGAGATGATGGAGGTGAAGAAGAATGCCTAGAGATTTAAGTATAAAGAAGGTTTTAGTAATTGGTTCCGGTCCGATTGTTATAGGACAGGCAGCAGAGTTTGACTACGCTGGTACACAGGCATGCCGTTCTTTGAAAGAGGAAGGCATTGAGGTAGTACTCTTAAATTCAAACCCAGCTACCATTATGACAGATAAAGATATTGCTGATGAGGTTTATATTGAGCCGTTAACAGTACCTGTATTAAAGAAGATTATTCAGAAAGAAAAACCGGACAGCATTCTTCCAACACTTGGAGGACAGGCAGGACTTAACCTTGCTATGGAAATTGCTGAAACAGGATTTTTAGAGGAACATGGATGTAGACTGATTGGTACGACATCAGAGACAATTAAAAAGGCAGAGGACCGTCTTGAATTTAAAGAAACAATGGAAAAGATTAACGAACCATGTGCTCCATCGTTAGTTGTCGAAAACGTTGAAGATGGTATTGCCTTTACTAATAAGATTGGTTATCCGGTTGTTCTTCGTCCGGCTTATACACTCGGTGGTAGTGGCGGCGGTATCGCACATAATCAGGTAGAGTTAGTAGAGATTCTTGAAAATGGTTTAAGACTCAGCCGTGTAGGACAGGTTTTGGTTGAGAGATGTATTGCAGGATGGAAAGAAGTAGAGTACGAGGTAATGCGTGACTCTGCTGGAAACTGCATTACAGTATGTAACATGGAAAATATTGATCCGGTCGGTGTTCATACAGGTGATAGTATCGTTGTTGCGCCATCACAGACATTGGGTGATAAAGAACATCAGATGCTTCGTACATCAGCTCTTAATATTATTAACGAGTTAAATATTACCGGTGGTTGTAACGTGCAGTATGCACTTCACCCGGAAAGTTTTGAATATTGCGTTATCGAGGTAAACCCTAGAGTGAGCCGTTCATCAGCACTTGCTTCCAAAGCAACAGGATATCCGATTGCAAAGGTAGCAGCAAAGATTGCTCTTGGATATACATTAGATGAGATTAAAAATGCAATCACGCAGAAGACATATGCCAGCTTTGAGCCGACATTGGATTACTGTGTTGTAAAGATTCCACGTCTTCCTTTTGATAAGTTTATTACAGCGAGCAGAAAGCTGACGACACAGATGAAGGCAACCGGTGAGGTTATGAGTATCTGTAATAACTTTGAAGGTGCCTTAATGAAAGCGATTCGTTCATTGGAACAGCATGTAGAATGTCTTCTTGACTATGATTTTTCAGAGTTAAATGATGAAGAATTAGAAGAGATGCTGCATAAAGTAGATGACAGACGTATCTGGGTCATTGCCGAGGCATTGAGACGTGGTGTAAGTTATGACCATATCCATGAGATTACAATGATTGATAAATGGTATATTGATAAACTTGCGATTCTTGTGGAAATGGAAGAGGCATTAAAAACACAGCCACTTACAGCAGAGTTGCTGAAAGATGCAAAGAGAATTGAGTTCCCGGATACCGTAATCAGTCGATTGACTGGAAAATCTGTGGATGAAATTAAGCAGATGAGATATGACAATAACATCGTAGCTGCTTATAAGATGGTTGATACATGTGCAGCAGAGTTTGAGGCTGCAACACCATATTATTATTCTGTATATGGTGGAGAGAATGAGGCAGCAGAGACAAATCCTCCAAAGAAGGTATTGGTACTTGGCTCAGGTCCTATCCGTATCGGACAGGGTATTGAGTTTGACTTCTGTTCTGTACATTGTACATGGGCATTTAAAGAAGAAGGCTATGAGACAATTATTGTAAATAATAATCCAGAGACTGTTTCTACAGATTTTGATATTGCGGATAAACTTTACTTTGAGCCGTTGACACCGGAAGATGTTGAAAATATTGTTAATATTGAAAAACCAGACGGAGCAGTTGTTCAGTTTGGTGGACAGACAGCGATTAAATTAACAGAAGCTCTTATGAAGATGGGAGTTCCTATCCTTGGAACAGACGCAGCAGATGTAGATGCGGCAGAGGATAGAGAGTTATTTGATGATATATTAGAGCAGTGTGGTATTCCAAGACCTACCGGCGGAACTGTGTTTACAGCAGAAGAAGCAAAAGAAGTAGCGAATAAGTTAGGATATCCGGTACTTGTACGTCCATCCTATGTACTTGGTGGTCAGGGCATGCAGATTGCTACCTGTGATGAAGAAGTTGAAGAATTTATGGAAATTATCAACAGAATTGCACAGGATCATCCGATCCTTGTAGATAAGTATTTACAGGGGACAGAGGTTGAAGTCGATGCCATCTGTGATGGAACAGATATTCTGATTCCGGGAGTTATGGAGCATATTGAAAGAGCCGGAGTTCATTCCGGTGACAGTATTTCCGTATATCCTGCATATACTCTGTCACAGGATATTATTGATACGATTGAAGATTATACAAAGAAACTGGCAATGTCATTACATGTAAAAGGAATGATTAACATTCAGTTCATCGTATGTGATGGTCAGGTTTATGTAATAGAGGTAAATCCGCGTTCTTCAAGAACAGTTCCATACATCAGCAAGGTTACAGGTATTCCAATCGTAAAACTTGCTACGAAATGTATTATTGGAAAGACAATTAAAGAACAGGGATTCAAACCGGGCTTACAGTCAAATGCGGATTACTATGCAATTAAGATGCCTGTATTCTCGTTTGAAAAGATTCGTGGTGCAGAAACGAGTTTAGGACCTGAAATGAAGTCAACAGGCGAGTGTCTTGGTATTGCAAAGACATTTAATGAAGCGTTGTACAAAGCATTCCTTGGTTCAGGTGTTGTACTTCCAAAGCATAAGAAACTGATTATGTCAGTGAAGGATGCTGATAAGCAGGAAGCAATTCCTCTAGCACAGCGTTTTGAAAAATTGGGATATGAGATTTATGCAACAAGAAGTACAGCAGATGTTTTAAGAGAAAATGGTGTGGATGCGATTAAGGTAAATAAGATACATCAGGAAGCACCAACAGTGATGGACTTGTTACTGGAGCATAAGATAGATATTGTAATTGATACGCCGACGCAGGGTCGTGACAAGCATCGTGACGGTTTCCTTATCAGAAGAACATCCATCGAGACAGGGGTAAACTGTTTTACAAGTTTGGACACAGTAGATGCATTGTTGACTAGTTTGGAGAGTGATGCAAAAGAAAACCTTACTTTGGTTGATGTTGCAACAATATAACTCATCAGCAGAAAATTAAATGTTTTGGCTTTTGAATTGATTTTGGAGAGAAGCACATCCGGAAAGGTGTGTGAATGAAAAATATAATAAACAATGTTGTTGGAGGAAGGTATTATGTATTAGAACATATAGGTTCCGGAGGCTGTTCTGATGTTTACAAGGTCAGAGATATTTATTCGGGGCTGTTTTACGCATTAAAGAAATACATAACATCGGATCCGGCAAATCAAAAGAATTTAATGGAAGGAATGGAGAAGGAATTAAATGCACTAAAGCATTGTTCTCATCCGGTCCTTCCAAAAATTTATAATATAATTAAGGAAGAACAAAACTTCTATCTGATTATGGAGTATGTTGAGGGGATAAATCTAAAGGAGTATGTTGCCCGAAATGGAAGTATAAAGACGAAATTGTTACTGAATATTATGATGCAGGTGTGTAGTGGACTTTATTATCTGCATTCTTTAGAGCCACCGGTTGTATACAGGGATTTGAAACCTTCTAATATTATCATAAAAAATGACGGGCGTGTAAAATTAATAGATTTTGGAATAGCGAAAAGATATCGTATAGACGTTGCAGATGAGCAGGCTTTTGGAAGTGTTGGATTTGCGGCACCAGAACAGTTTGGAGATGCGAGTGGCGTGTCTTTGTACAATACTGATATTAGAACTGATATTTATGGGATTGGTACAACGATGTATTATTTGAAAACAAAGACCAAATATACTGGCAGAATTTCTTCCCGGAAAACACATGGAAAGTTGAAAAGAATTATTAAGAAGTGTACGCAAGTAAATCCGGATAAAAGATATCAGAATTGTATTGAGGTCCTATGTGAGATGAAATCCTTGCATATTTTTTGAAAATATTCTATTCTATATACTATATAATTTAATGTTTAATGGAGGAAACGAAATGAGTTACGAACAGGCTAAAAGTTTATTAGAAAAATATGGGCAGACACAGTTGTTAAAATATTATGATGAGTTAAATGACAGTCAGAAAGAATCATTATTAAAGCAAATCAGTGAGATTGATTTTGGATTGTTAGATTTAGTAAAAGATGGAGAATCAGTGAGCGAAAAGGGAGTTATCACACCATTAGATGACGCTGTTTCTATCAAGGATATTGAAGAAAATAAAGAAAAATATACCGCTATTGGTGTTGGCGCCATAAAGCAGGGCAAGGTGGCAGCACTTCTTCTGGCAGGAGGTATGGGAACAAGACTTGGTTCGGATAAGCCAAAAGGAATGTACAACATTGGAGAGACAAAAGATGTTTACATTTTTGAGATGCTGATTAGAAATTTGCTGGATGTAGTAAATCAGACAGGTGCATGGGTTCCGTTGTATATTATGACGAGTGAGAAAAATAATGATGATACAGTCAACTTTTTTAAAGAAAAGAATTATTTTGGATATGATCCGGACTATGTTGACTTTTTTGTACAGGAGATGGCTCCGGCAGCAACTTTTGATGGAAAGATTTATCTTGAGGAGAAGGACAGAGTGTCAACATCTCCAAATGGAAATGGCGGCTGGTTTATCTCATTTGTGAAGGCAGGACTTTGTGAGAAGGCAAAAGCAAGAGGGGTAGAATATATTAATATTTTTGCTGTGGATAATGTGTGTCAGCGTATGGCAGACCCATGTTTTGTCGGTGCAATGATTGATGGCGGATATCGTTCTGCTTCTAAGGTTGTATCTAAGGCAAATCCGGAAGAAAAAGTAGGAGTACTATGTTTAGAAGATGGAAAGCCTTCAATTGTTGAGTATTATGAATTGACAGAGGATATGCGTTATGAGACAAGAGATGACGGAGAACTTGCATATAAATATGGTGTTATATTAAATTACCTGTTTACAATAGAAGATTTAGAAAAGAATTTAGAGAATAATTTAGTTGTTCATATTGTAAAAAAGAAGATTCCATATATTGATGAGAATGGAAATACAGTGAAACCTGTAACAGAGAATGGTTATAAATTTGAAACGCTTGTTTTAGATATGATTCATATGATGGATAATTGTCTGGCATATGAGGTGGTACGAGAGAAAGAGTTTGCACCAATTAAGAATAAGACAGGAGTAGATTCAGTAGATACTGCAAAAGCCTTATTGAAGCAGAATGGTGTAGAATTATAAAACGCTGAAATATCATGATAATATTTCAGTTTAGGTTTAAGTTGGTCAAAGAAAAATTAAATTTGGAGAAAAGCAATGAAGAAGTTACTGGAGTTAATTACAGAGGAATTTGAAAAAGCATTTGATGCATGTGGCTATGATACAAAATTAGGTAAAGTTGGAATTTCTAACAGACCAGATCTTTGTCAGTATCAGTGTAATGGTGCTATGGCAGGAGCAAAGTTATATCATAAAGCACCGATTATGATAGCGAATGATGTCGTAGCTGCAATTGGAGAGCATCCAATGTTTCAGTCGGTAGAGGCAGTAAATCCGGGATTTATTAATATTAATTTAAACAGTGGGTTTGTGGCTGAATACTTAAATGACTTAGCAGGTGCAGACAAATTTGGAGTTGTAAATGACAATATAGAAACAATCGTAGTAGATTATGGTGGTGCTAATGTGGCAAAGCCACTGCATATTGGACATTTACGTTCTGCAGTTATTGGTGAAAGCGTAAAACGTATTGTAAAATATATGGGAAATGAAGTGATTGGAGATGTACATTTAGGAGATTGGGGACTTCAGATGGGACTTATCATTACAGAACTTCAGGAACGTAAGCCGGAACTGGTTTATTTTGATGAGAGTTATCATGGTGATTATCCGGAAGATGCACCATTTACAATTTCAGAATTGGAAGAAATATATCCATGTGCCAGCAAGAAGTCAAAAGAAGATGAATCATTTAAAGAACGTGCGCATCAGGCAACTCTGAAATTACAGAGCGGATATGCTCCTTATTATGCTTTATGGCAGCATATTATGAAAGTTTCAAAAGTAGATTTGAAGAAAAATTATGACAATTTAAAAGTTACGTTTGATTTATGGAAGGGTGAAAGCGATGCCCAGCCATATATACCAGGGCTGATTCAGGATTTGATTGATAAAGGACTGGCATACGAGAGTCAGGGGGCATTGGTAGTAGATATTGCGGAGGAAGGAGACAGCAAAGAACTTCCACCTTGTATTGTACGTAAATCTGACGGTGCAGCATTATATGCAACATCGGACATTGCCACATTAGTACAGAGAGAACAGGATTATCAACCAAATAAATACGTTTATCTAGCGGACAAGAGACAGGATTTACATTATACACAGTTTTTCCGTGTTGCAAAAAAGGCTGGAATTGTTAAGCCGGAGACAGAGCTGAATTTTATTGGGTTTGGTACAATGAATGGTGCAGACGGCAAGCCTTTCAAAACACGTGAAGGTGGAGTAATGCGTCTGGAAAATTTAATTTCACAGATTAATGATGCTGTTTATAATAAGATTATGGAAAATCGTTCTGTCAGTGAAGATGAGGCGAGAAAAACTTCTGAAATTGTAGGCCTTGCAGCATTGAAGTATGGGGATTTATCCAATCAGGCATCGAAAGATTATGTATTTGATATTGAACGGTTTGCTTCTTTTGAAGGAAATACAGGACCATATATCTTATATACAATTGTTCGAATTAAATCTATTATTGAGAAGTATAAAGCAGAGGGCGGACAAGTGGAGGACTTAACTGTCACGAATACTGATAATGGGGAACAGTTGCTGCTTATGCTTGAAATTGGCAAGGTAAATGAAATTATAGAGAATGCAGCGAAGGAGCTGGCACCTCATAAGATTTGTTCATATATATATGATTTATCTAATGCTTTTAATCGTTTCTACCATGGAACAAAGATTCTCGCAGAAGAGGATGAGGAAAAAAAGAAAGGATATATTGCATTAATCAATCTGACTAAGAAGGTGTTGGAAACAGGTATTGATTTACTTGGCTTTGAAGCACCGGATAGAATGTAGGTATAAACATGTAACCTGATAATAGGTTACATGTTTTTTTATATGTGATGAGATCAAAATTAGTTTTGCACGCAATAAAATATCACATAAATAATTCTTGACGTTCACAAAAGATATGAATATAATATTCTTGAAGGCGTCTTTATATTCTGGCTGGAAATTAATATTATTTAAGGAGGAAAGCCTTTGTATAAAACATGGGAAGAGTTAGGCTTATCTGATAATTATATATTTCAGAAAGTTATGCTCAATGAAAAACTGTGCAAGAAGATTTTGTCAGAGATTATAGGAAAGGAAGTTGTAAAAATTGATTATACTGCGTATGAAAAGGTGATAGAAATACGTAGTGATGTAAAAGGAGTACGTTTAGATGTATATGTAAAAGATGAGGAAGAAGTAGTATATAATGTGGAAATGCAAAATACTGATAATGATAATCTTCCAAAACGTAGTAGATATTATCATAATTTAATTGATTTAGATTTAATGGAAAAAGGAAGTGAGTATGAATCACTAAATCATAGTTATGTTATCTTTATTTGCACCTTTGATTTGTTTGAAAAAGGATATTATAAATATATTTTTACAAATAATTCATATAATAATTCGCCCAGACATATTGAATTAAAAGACGGAACTACTACAATCTTTTTAAATTCTAAAGGTACCAGAGGAGAGATTAGTAGTGATTTAAAAGAATTTTTAAAATGTATTAATGGAGAGTTTACTGATAGTAATTTTTCTGCTATACTCGAAAAAGAAGTAAAGCGTATTAAAGATAGTAAGAAATGGAGAAAAGAGTATATGTACATGGAATTACTATTGAGAGATGAAAGAAGAGAAGCGAGAAAACAGGGGGTGGCAGAAGGTAAAGCAGAGGGGAGTAAACTTATAAACTCATTACACAAAAAATTAATTGAAGATGGTCGCATGGAAGAGTTAGAGAAATCAGTAGTTGATGAGGAATATCAACAAAGTCTTTTAAAAGAGTACAGTTTAATTTAAAAAAGGCGTTGCACTTGTTTAAGTGTCAACGCCTTTTTTAACAGTAAGAATTTTATTTCTTTGCTGTAGTTTCTTTCTCTGTAGATTTTGTAGTCTTTTCAGTTTTTGCTGTAGTAGTATTTTCTTTGGCAGCGGATGTAGTAACCTTAACATCAGAGTTGCCATTCTGAATCATCACATTACGAATACTTTCTTTTTCTGCTTCAGAAAGTTCTCTATGAATCGTTGTAGCAGGTGGTGTATAAAGACCTGTGGCTACAGCAACGGAATAACCTAAATAACCAATAAATAAAATAACCACTAAAGTAGCAACGATGTAACCAGAAATCTTTTTCACATTAGATTTCTTTTTTACATTTTTGCGGTTGTATTTTTCCTGTTTGTACTTATCTACTTTTGCTTGACTCATTGTTCTGTACCTCTCAAACTTTTTTTGCTTATTAAATTATAAAACAAAAGTGGCTGTAAAACAAGAGCCATTTGTGATATAATGTACAACAGTTCAGCCATGCGATATGAATAATAAATGCCAAAAGGCTGCTTGCAGACTATTTGGCATTTATTATTCATATCATATGGTGAACAACCACAGCGAAGGAAATCCGAAGGATTTTCAAGCTGGTGGCTGAACTGTTGGTTAGTACTAAGATAGAAGCAGCGAAGGAAATCCGAAGGATTTTCAAGCTGATGGCTGAACTGTTGGTTAGTACTAAGATAGAAGCAGCGAAGGAAATCCGAAGGATTTTCAAGCTGGTGGCTGAACTGTTGGTTAGTACTAAGATAGAAGCAGCGAAGGAAATCCGAAGGATTTTCAAGCTGATGGCTGAACTGTTATATTCACAGATATATAGGATAAAATCATTATGAAAAAATATGATGTAATTATTTTTGATTTAGATGGTACACTTAGTGATTCGGGAGAAGGAATTACAAAATCGGTGCAATATGCACTGCAAAAATTAAATATTTTAGAAGATAATTTAGATGATTTAAAGCATTTTGTAGGTCCGCCGCTGAAAGCAGAATTTATGAAAAGCTATCATCTGACAGAGGAGCAGGGAACGGATGCAGTAAGATTTTATCGGGAAAGATATATACCGACAGGCATATATGAGACCAGCCTGTATGAAGGAGTCAGAGAATTATTGGACAGACTGAAAGCAGATGAGAAAATAATTGCGATGGCGACATCAAAACCACAGCCTTTAGCTGAAGAAGTCTTAAAGTTTTTAGAGATTGAAAACTATTTTGATTTTGTTATGGGGGCTGACATGATTGGCGGAAAACAGAGCAAGGAGGATGTCTTGAGTGCATTGCTTGAAGTTTTGCCGATAAAAGATAAATCGCAGATGATAATGGTAGGGGATACAAATTTTGATGTTTTAGGAGCAGAAGCTGTTGGTATTTCTTGTATTGGTGTGGCTTATGGATATGGCGATAAGAAGGAAATGTCGGAGTGTGGAGCTGCTGCAGTAGTAGACACAGCATTGGAGCTATTAAATTATATAGAGTAAGGAGAGTGTATTGAAAAGTACTGGTTTAGCAAAAAAAATATGGGGAGTAATTTATCCCATGCTGATATATCTTGGAATCCAGATATTGCTAATCAATGTAATACAGACAATTTGTGCTGTGTATTGGTATTTTAATGGTATTTCTTCTATGGAAGAAATAAAATCCCTAATGATGCAGATGCTCAGTGGTAAGGAACTGATATTAACAATGATGTCTGCATTGATTACAATTCCGATTTTAATCTTTTTTATGAATAGAGACACTGAACACAAAAAAACATCCCATACTTATAAGAAATTTGAATTGACGAATCGATGGTTGTATCTGTTAATTCTTCCTTTTGGATTTTTTAATATGGAATGGGCAAATATGTTTGTATCTATTTTACAGATGTTTATGCCAAAGTTTATGATTGAATCATACAGTGGGGCAGAAAATGTAATTTATGGCAGCAGTGTGGCAGTACAATTTCTTGCGGCTGGATTTGCAGCTCCGGTTGTGGAAGAATTGATATTTAGAGGACTCATATATAAGAGGTTGAAGGATATTGTTAATATCAGATGGGCAGCAATTTTATCCGCAGTATTGTTTGGGGTATTTCATGGTAACTGGGTTCAGGCGCCTTATGCGATTATTATTGGATTGACAGCAGTTTTTGTATATGAAAAGTATAAGTCTATTACTGCACCGATATTATTGCATATGACAGTAAATATTGCATCAGTCGGAATATCATATATAGCACAAAAAATAAACGAAACACAGAATATCAGTACACAGCAGTTTTCTGACTGGTATATTTTAGAAGCAATTTCCACTTCAATGTTTACATTTTTGGTATTAGCAGTGATGACGGGAATTATAATAAATAAGATAGTAAAACCGAAGGAGGTAGGGGATGAAAATATTAACAGTAGCGATTCCATGTTATAATTCACAGGAATATATGGAAAAAAGTATTCGTAGTGCATTAAATGGAGGAGACAGAGTTGAAATCATTATTGTAGATGATGGTTCGACAGATGATACATTAAAGATTGCCAGAAAGTATCAGGAGAAGTTTCCTGATATTGTTAAAGTAATACATCAGGAGAATGGCGGCCATGGAGAGGCTGTAAACACAGGAATAAAAAATGCGACAGGACTATATTTTAAGGTATTGGACAGTGATGATTGTCTGGGGAAAAAGGCGCTGACAAAGGTCTTGGACTTATTGGAAGACATGATTGCAAAAGATGCAGGACTCGATATGCTGATTTCTAACTATATGTATGATAAGCAGGGAGTGAAACATAAAAAGATAATGAAATATAAGCGGGCTATGCCTGTTGGGAAAATGTTTGGCTGGGACGAACTTCATTTTGGTAAAACGCAGTATCTTTTAATGCATTCTGTTATTTATAGAACGAAAGTGTTAAGAGAGTGTGGAATGGTTCTTCCGAAACATACTTTTTATGTGGATAATATTTATGTATTTCAGCCATTGCCATATGTAAAGAACATTTATTATCTGGATGTTTGTTTATATAAATATTTTATTGGAAGAGATGATCAGTCAGTACATGAATCTGTTATGATTAAAAGATTGGATCAACAGTACCGGGTTACCAGATTAATGCTGGATATATATAATAAATCAGATATATCTCATCAAAACACAGATGATGCAATGGTACATTATTTTGATATGATGATGTGTGTTTCTTCTATATTGTCTATTTTGGAAGGGTCAAAACAGCGATTAGAGGATAAAGAAAAATTATGGGATGAATTAAAGATAAGTAATCCGGAGTTATACCGAAAAGTCAGAAAATCTGTTCTTGGAATAACGATGAATTTACCAGGGAAAGTAGGAAGAAAGTGTTCTGTAATTGGGTATAGCATCACACAGAAATTCTTTGGATTTAACTAGAAAATATAAATAAAACTGAGATTTTGATATTGTAAAATCTCAGTTTTATTTTTTTCGTTTATTTAAGAAATATAATACCTGATGCTGTTTTGGGTCTTTGATTTTGGGGGCAGGAAAAGTAACCTTTGCAAACCACCATTTAAATACAATAAAATATAGTATGAATGCTAAAAGAATACCTGCAAAAACATCAATTGCAGAGTGTTGTTTTAGAAACATAGTAGACAGACAAATTAAAACAGATAATATAAGTGAGATTTTCTTAATATGCTGCCTAGGGTGCAGTTCTTTCATGTGAGGACTTTTTACCAGACAAATATGTGCGCTGATCGTAGCAAAAACGTGAATGCTGGGACATACATTTGTTGGAGTGTCATTACTGTAAAGGAAATGAACCAAGTCTACGAGCAGATTATCTCTTCCTATTTCGGATAGTCTGAGATTGAGTCCGTTTGGATAAATGCTGCATACCAGCAGAGCAATCGTCATACCGGTAAATTCATAGGCACAAAGACGATAAAATTCATTTTTTGAATGATAAAATAAAAAAACAAATACGGCAGGAATATATAAAAACCATAAAAGATATGGAATTACAAACCATTCGCAGAATGGAATGATATCATCCAAAGCACAGTGAATAATATGTAATCCGGAATAATCCGCCGGTATCACTGTTTCTAATAATATGAACCATGGCATATAAATGAAAACGTAAAGTAAAGGCCATGCGTGTTTGTACTTTCGAAATTCTTTTTTTAGTTTGTACATAAGCTACCTTCATTAAATATAGTAAAATCTGTGAAAACTATTATAAAGTTCCACACAAATATAGAAAAATTTGATACAATAGTTTTGTTGTAACAGTTCAGCCATAAAAGTGTCAATTTGGTGAAGTCATTGTTTTGCGAATGTATGGGGTGAACCGTTGCATTGTGTTCAAAAAAAGTATAACATACAACAAATAAAAAATAAATTGTAAATCAAAGAAATGGAGACAGAAATGAACATTAATCAGTTGATTGCAGAAGAGCTGCAGGTGAAGGTGTGGCAGGTAGATGCTGCAGTGCAGTTAATCGATGAAGGAAATACAATTCCTTTTATTGCAAGATATAGAAAGCCGGTTACAGGCGAGTTAAACGACGAGCAGTTAAGAACTTTGGATGAACGGTTAAAGTATCTCCGCAATCTGGAAGAGAAAAAACAGACAGTGATTGCTTCTATTGAAGAGCAGGGCAAGATGACCCCGGAACTTTTACAGAAGATTCAGGATGCCCAGACAATTGTTGCAGTAGATGACATCTACAGACCATACAGACCGAAACGAAAAACAAGGGCTACTGAAGCGAAAGCAAAAGGTCTTGAGCCTCTTGCTAATATATTTATATTACAAAAGAGCGGTAAAACTCCGGAGCAGGAAGCTGAAGCATATATAGATGAGGAAAAAGGCGTTATATCTGCAGCAGAGGCAATACAGGGAGCAAAAGACATTATTGCTGAGATGGTATCAGATAATGCAGAGTTTCGAAATGCTATCAGGAACACTGTTATGAGACATGGAGAAATTGTCTCGAAGGCAAAAGATGAGGAAGCAAAAACACCTTATGAAAATTATTATGATTATACAGAGGCAGTAAATAAAATACCGGGGCATAGAATTCTGGCAATTAACAGGGCAGAAAAGGAAAAGGTTATTTCCGTAAAAATAGAGATGCCGGATGACAATATTATTATGGCTTTGGACAAGTCTGTAATTGTGGGAAATACCAATTTTACAGAAGTTTTAAAAGAGGCGATAGAAGATGGCTATCAGCGTTTGATTAAGCCTGCGATTGAACGTGAGGTGCGAAATACTTTGACAGAAAAAGCAGAGGATGGTGCAATTACTGTGTTTGGGCAGAATCTGAAGCAGTTATTAATGCAGCCACCAATTGCAGGCAGAACAGTGCTTGGATGGGACCCGGCTTTTAGAACCGGATGTAAACTGGCTGTAGTAGATGAAACAGGAAAAGTATTATATACAACAGTTATTTTCCCGACAGCACCGCAGAATAAAGTAGAGGAATCAAAAAAGACTGTTCTTGATATTATTGCGAAATACAATGTCAGTCTGATTTCATTGGGAAATGGTACAGCATCAAGAGAATCTGAGGCAGTTGTGGTTGATATTATTAAGGAATGCCCGACAAAGGTAGAGTACATTATTGTAAATGAAGCAGGAGCATCCGTATATTCTGCAAGTAAATTAGCAACAGAGGAATTTCCAAACTTTGATGTAGGACAGAGAAGTGCTGCGTCTATGGCAAGAAGGCTGCAGGACCCATTAGCAGAACTTGTAAAAATCGAACCAAAGGCAATTGGTGTTGGACAATATCAACATGATATGAATCAAAAGAAACTGGATGAAACTTTAGGAAATGTAGTAGAAGACTGCGTTAATAATGTAGGGGTAGATTTGAATACAGCATCAGCGCCGCTATTAGAGTATGTTTCAGGAATTAATAAGACACTGGCAAAGAATATCGTAGCATATCGTGAAGAGAACGGACAGTTTGCAAGCAGAAAAGAATTATTAAAAGTAGCGAAACTTGGACCGAAAGCTTTTGAACAGTGTGCAGGTTTCCTTAGAATCAGAGATGGAAAAGAACCGCTAGACTATACCAGTGTTCATCCGGAAAGTTATGCAGCTGCGAAGGCATTGCTGAAAAAATATGGTTTTGCGACAAAAGATATTATATCCGGAGATGTAAAATTATCAAAAGAAATCAGAGATTTTGAGAAAGTATCAGAAGAAATTGAAACAGACGTTATTACATTAAAAGATATGATTGCAGAAATGGAAAAACCGGGACGTGATCCGAGAGATGAAATGCCAAAGCCTGTTTTAAAGAGTGATGTTTTGGATTTTGATGATTTAAAAGAAGGAATGGAACTAAACGGAACAGTCAGAAATGTAATAGATTTCGGTGCGTTTGTGGATATTGGCGTGCATCAGGACGGACTGGTTCATATTTCAGAAATGAGTGATAAGTTTATAAAACATCCGTTGGATGTAGTGGCTGTAGGAGATGTAGTGAAAGTACGTGTGCTAAGTGTAGATAAAGACAGAAAACGTATTCAGCTGACCATGAAATTATAAAAATGAATTTGAATAGAAAAACTGGTTTAGAAATTTCTAAACCAGTTTTTTGTAAATTCAAGAAATTGTGATGCCTGTGGGCTTAAAACTTTGTCTTTGTTCCATGCAATTACAAGAGTCCTATAGGCTTTTTTTGTTAGTTTGATAATCTTATATTTATCGGAAGCCTGCATTTCAAAAAGTTTTTCAGGCATTAGAGCAATTCCTTTATTTTTGGAAATCATATACCGTATTGCCTGATAGTCAGCAGTTTCAAAAACAACACCGGGAGTAAAACCGCCTTCCCGTCTGCAATATTCATCCGTAAAATCTCTTAGATTGATAGATTTGTAATAAGCGATATAAGGATAGTCTGCTAAATCACGGATACTTAATTCCTCATGTCTGCATAATGGATGTTCCTTTGATACAACAAGAACGATTTCATCTTTCATTAGTTTTTCATAATTATATGAACTCATATCATCAAATAACTGCATAAAAGTAAAGTCGTAATTGTTTTGTGTATTGTTGCTGATCTGATTTACAGATGAAACAAAAATATCCTTTGTTGATGTAAGAAAATCTGCCGTTAACATGGAAATAAAACGGTTTCCGGCCTGAATATATATTGATATGTTGGATTGTATCGGAGTTTTGAAATGATGGACTGCATCATCTATATTTGCAAGGGCAGTATTAACTTTCTCATAAAAATATTTTCCGTTCTCATTTAAAGAAATTTTCTTCCCGTTTCTGTCAAATAGTCTTACCCCCAGTTCCTGTTCCAGTTTACTGATTGTTTTGCTGATGGAAGGCTGGGGAACCAGATTCTTTTCCGCCACCTTAGAAAAGTTTTCTAATTCTGCCGCATCACGAAAATATCTCAATTGTAGTAATTCCATATAACCTCCTGCTAGTATTATTACTGTTGTTATATCGATAATAATATAAGAACAGTAATAAATCAATACTTTTAAATATATGAAAAATAAGGAAAATGAAACGTTTTTTATGTTTGTATATACCTTGAAAGGTATATGTATATAACGCAATGTGTATTTCAATAAGGGAAAATTTTTTAATAAAATATAATATATAGAAAAAATAAGAAGAATTATAGTATATCTAAGAATAATTCATACAGGGTAAAAGAAATAGCAGGGGAGCATTTATGAAGTCTAAAATTAAGATTTTTTTCATGATATTAATGGGTGTTGTAATATTGTTTTTTGGAGCAATATTTAGTGAAAGTGGAGCAAAAGGTATTCTTGTGAATGCTGAAGAAACACAGAAAGATGTTTTGTTTATTGGTAATTCTATGACTTATTATAATACGTTGTGTAATGTGGTACAGGGAATTGCCAGACGCAAAGGACATAATATAAAATGCAGTGCAGCAACGAATGGTGGAAAAGACCTTATTTATAATGCAAAGGCAGACAATGTTGTTACTGCAATTAAAAAAGGTGGATATGAAGTTGTTGTTTTACAGGATATTGTAGGTTCTTTTGATAGTGACAGATTAATGGAAGGGGCAGGAGATATTATTTCAGTAATTAAGAAATATAATCCAAATGCTCAAATTATATTTTATGAGCCGTGGCCAATCCAGTCTACGTTGACAGGAAAGTACAGTATGCTCCCATATTTTACAGATGGATATGTTCAGGCGGCAAAAAAGTTTCAGGCACAGTTAGCTCCTGTGGGAGAAAGTTTTTACGATATCTATGTAAATCATGGATTAAATTATTACTGTAAGGATGGAAAACATCCACAGCCTTTAGGAACATTTACAGCGGCTGCGACGATATATTATACATTGTACAATGAAACGTTTGAAAGCTTCACGGAAACAGACCAGACATACTTGAATCAGTTGATTAATAATAATGTGGCGTTTACTACAGAGGGAAAGAAAAATACATATTCTTTAAATATATTAAATTTGATTATGGAACGTAGTCATTATTATGCAGATATTGTACGGGAAGTAATGACAGACAAAACAGGAAGCTTAAAATATACATCTGTTGCAGGAGAATATGTTGATCCGGATGTTGGAATGAATCCAGACAATCTTGTGGCAGTTACAGGGACTGAAACAGATAAAATGTTTTTCCAGAAGAGCAAAGGAAATCTGGCGGTTGGCTGTAAAGCATATGCATCCAATGAATTTCAGCCGGCAAAAAATGTTGTAGACGGAAATGAAAAGACTAGATGGGAGACAGAATATTTTAATCCTCAATGGATATATGTTGATTTAGGTGTTGAAACAGAGATAAGAACAGTAGGATTTATGTGGGAAGGTGCATATGCATCCAAATATTATATTCAGGTTTCAGACGATGCAAAGCAATGGAAAACTGTGGCATATGTGACAGCCCGGTCGAAAAAAACAGTCCGGGTTACATTAGATAAAGCATATAAAACCCGATTTGTACGTATGTATGGAACAAGGCGGGGTACGAATTATGGATATTCATTATACGAAATAGGCATATGGAAAGATGGAACAAGTTTTGTTGTACCAAAGATTAAAGTGCAAAAGACAAAAATAAAGAGTGCAATTAAAAAGAAAAAATCAACAAAAGCAAAAATAAAGTTAAAGAAAATAAAAGGAGCTTCCGGTTATCAGATTAAGATAGGGATAACAAAAAAACTTAGAAAAAGCCGGAAGATTAGTTTTAAGAAAAATACATTTACAGTGAAAAAACTGAGAGGGAAAAAGCAGTATTATTTAAAGGTAAGAGTTTATAAAGTGTCAGATGGAGTGAGACACTACAGTAAATGGTCAGGAATAAAGAGAATAAAAATTAAGAAACAATAAATTTATGATACAAAGGAGGATTATCTAATGAACAGGAGACTAAAGAGAGTGATTGTAGCATTACTTAGTGTATGCATGGTGTTTAGCGGACTTCATTTTGTTCCAAATGCAGCAAAGGCAGATACTTTGACAAATGTTGCAAATAACAGAGGCAACTATACGTTTATGACATCAAATGCCAATACACCGGTAGAAGGATTTCTATATGTGGGAAAGGGATTTTCTGCAATTAATACTTGCAATGAAAATTTAGGCAACGGAAATAATATGCTCGGCAAAACAGCCACGACAGATGAAGCGGCAATTTATGTGGATTTGGGAAATAATTATGATATCAGCAGTGCATTGATATATCAGGGTTCTACGAATAACAATTTCTTTGATTCTTATTGCAGAAGTTATCAGATTTATTATTCCACGGAACAGGTTTCGGCAGCAAACGAGGGAAAGATTTCATGGAATCTGGCAGGCACATGTGAAAACGGTACTATTTATAGTGGAGCAAAAGTAAAAAGTGCAGAGCATACCAGTAATACAGGTGATGAGATTGCTTTTGGCAGTACAGTAACAGCCAGAAGTGTGAAAATTGTTTTTGATAAAGAATCCTGTATGGGTACAGGAACAAGTGGAAATAACACAGGCACAACAGGTACAGTGAGTTTATTGTCGGTAAGAGTATATGGTGTATTGCATGTAGAAGAGACAACTACAGAAAAAACGGAAGAAACAATAACCGGAGAAATAGAATCTACAAGTAATCAGGAAGAAGTTACAACAAGTGCAGGAGATAATACTTTATATGGGTCACATAATGACGATTTGGCGTTAAAGACAAATCATGGTTCCGTAAAAGGTTATGCAAGTTCTAATTTAAGAAATGGTTCTACAACACCATTGACGGTAAATAATCTGACAAATGGCAATACAACCGGAACAAATTATATTATTGCAAATACACCGGGAGATGCGAATCCGTGGTTTGCAGTAGATTTAAGCAGTGTTTATGATATTAATAAAGTGATTGTTACTCCGGGTGCAGATGGGGCATATCCAAATGCCTATCCTATTCAATATAAGATACAGGTAGCATCAGAGAATACAGCAGTTTCTTCTGCCGGTGAAATAACAGGTCTTACATGGAAAACAGTAGCAACCGTTACAGATGGTACAATGGCGGCAGAATCCTTGACATTTCCAAGACAGAATGCAAGATATGTAAGAGTATTGGTAGACAGTTATGCAAATTATTGTTCATTATATGAATTATCGGTGTATGAAACAGATGATACTGTACTCTGGGATGGAGAAGATGATATGATGAACGTCCTTTTTATCGGTAATTCGTTTACCTATTACAATACTGTTTGTAATGTAGTGAAAGGGCTGGCAGAATATAATGGACATAGTATAACAGTGACGGCAGCAACGAATGGTGGACAGGATCTTGTTTATCAGTCTACGGCAGAGAATGTATTAAATGCAATTAAAGTAGGTGGATATGATGTTGTTATATTACAGGATAAAGTGGGAAGTAATTTCCAGGAAAGCACGTTGATGAATGGTTCAGAGGCTATTATACCAATTATTAAACAATACAGTCCGGATGCAAAACTGGTTTATTATGAGCCATGGCCTACGAAAGATCAGATAGAGAGTAAAATGTCATATTTTACATCCAGTTATATTAATGCGGCAAAAAAATATAATGCATCTTTAGCACCTGCGGGAGAAGGATTCTATGAGTTATATACCAATGATGGATTAGACTATTACTGTAGTGATAACAGACATCCACAGCCGCTTGGAACATTTAATTCAGCTTCTACGATTTATTATACATTGTATCCTGATGATGCATATAGAGTGTATACAGAAAGTGACCATACATATTTGAATAACCTGATTAACAGCAATGTTGCTTATACATCAGAAGGAAAACAGGATTCTTATAGTTTAGATACATTAAATAAGATTACATCTTATGGATATAAATATGCCCATGCCGTGATACCGGCAGTGAATGGTACGGGTACATACACTTCTGTGGCAGATGGCGGAAAAGTGGAAAATCCTACAGGAGCTACACCACCTGAGACTACAACAAAAGCAGAGGATTTAAACATGACAGATGTATTATTTATTGGAAATTCCATGACATATTATAATAACCTTTGTAATGTAGTACAGGGAATTGCAACACGTAAAGGCCATAATATAAAATGCAGTGCAGCAACGAATGGTGGACAGAATCTGATTTATCAGTCAACCGCAGCCAATGTATTGAATGCGATTCAAAAGGGCGGATATGAAGTTGTTGTATTGCAGGATATTGTGGGAGGATTTGACAGTGACAAGTTACAGTCAGGTGCAGATGCAATCATTCCGATTATTAAACAGTATAATCCTGATGCAAAAATTATCTTTTATGAGCCATGGCCGACAAAAGATACCATTACAGGTACAGCAGGATTATTACCATATTTTACATATAGTTATATTCAGACTGCAAAGTCTGCGGGAGCATCTTTAGCACCGGCAGGTGAGGCATTCTATGAACTATTCACACAGCATAATAAGGATTATTATTGTGGAGATAATAAACATCCACAGGTGCTGGGAACATTTACATCTGCATCAGCTGTTTATCATGCAATGTATCCGGATGAGGCATATGAAGCGTTCGCATCGGCGGACCAGTCTTATTTAGATAATTTAATTAACACAAATGTTGCATATACCAATGAAGGCAGAGAGACAACGTACAGCCTTGAGACATTAAATTTGATTTTCTCTTTAGGATATAAATATTCTCAGGCAGTAATTCCTGCGGTATCCGGAAATGATACATATACATCTGTAGGCGGTACTTATACAGACCCTGATGCAGGATTGAACCCAGATGGACTGAAACCTGTTCAAGGAGAAATCGTTAATGCAGATGTATTTACAAAAGCAAACGGAAATATGGCAGTAGGCTGTCAGGCTTATGCATCGAATGAGAAACAGAGTGCATCTTATGCAGTAGACGGAAATACAGGAACAAGGTGGGAAACAGAATCTGCGGACCCACAGTGGTTGTATGTAGATTTAGGTGCAAAGAAAGATATTAATAAAGTCGGTTTCATGTGGGAAGGAGCTTATGCAGCAAAATATTATGTTCAGGTTTCTGATGATGCAGATGAATGGAAGACTGTAGCAGTTGTAAATGCCACAACAAATAAAAATGTACAGATAGATTTGGGACAGACATATAACACAAGATATGTCAGAATGTATGGTACAAAGCGTGGTACTGGTTATGGGTATTCATTTTATGAAATGGGCATATGGAACATGCAGAAAGAGGAAGAGACAACAAGAGATCCGTCAAAACCTGAGATTGTTGTAAAAGATACTGTTAGAGTTGAAGGATATCAGATTAGTACAGTTTCAGAAGGAAGCAGGGTAATTGGTTCTGTAGAACCTGTGATTGATGGAAAAAAAGTTTCTAAATGGGGATTTGTGTATGCTATTATCCAAAATGGAAATCAATCCTATGCCATAGAGGATGATGATATGTATGTAGGAAATGATAATCCATATATTGCTTCTATGGAATCTACAGATGTAGGAACATTGTCTGTTCAGATGGGTAATTCGACTACAGCGACATATTTTGCAAGAACAACATTGTTTTCAAAGAAGAATGTTGCAGAATTTAATGCTAAGTATAAAGTCAGAGCATATGCACTGATGGAAGATGGAACTTATTATTATAGTAATGTTTCGGCATATCGGGTATTTGATGTTGCAAAGATACTGTATGATGAAGTTTTAATGAAGAATTTTTCCGGACATGAATATTTGTATAATAATATTCTTAAAGTAGTTGACTCTACTTATAAAGAAGTAGATTATGACTGGAAGAATGTGATGATAGATTCCGATCGAATACAATAATAATGTAATAAGGGCAGATTATTCTGCCCTTATATATTAAAAAAGTATAATAAATGAAAAGTATTTTCTTTATAAAAAGAATTTCGTAGAAAAAAATGTATTTTTTGTAAAAAAGTTGTTGACAATAGTTACTGAAACGTTTATATTAATAAAGCAGTTTAAATTCTGTATGGGATCTTAGCTCAGCTGGGAGAGCATCTGCCTTACAAGCAGGGGGTCACAGGTTCGAGCCCTGTAGGTCCCATTACATTATTTAAAAAGTACAAATAAATATTGATGCGAAAGCATCTATAATAATGTGGCGAGATAGCTCAGTTGGCTAGAGCACACGGTTCATACCCGTGGTGTCGGGGGTTCGAATCCCTTTCTCGCTACTTTTTTATTGCTAAAAAACGGGTTTGATGTACAACAAAAATGTATATTAAGTCTTATTTTTTTGCATTATAATAATGAATTTATCCTAAAATGTGGTATAATAAATTGACTGTGCGAAAAAATATATAATATTAGGAGGACAGTATGCGTATTGGCATGGGATATGATGTTCATAAGTTAGTTGAAAAAAGAAAATTAGTATTAGGTGGTGTGGAGATTCCATACGAATTGGGATTATTGGGGCATTCGGATGCGGATGTAGTCGTTCATGCGATTATGGATGCATTATTAGGAGCAGCAGCTCTGGGTGATATTGGCAAACATTTTCCTGATACAGACCCACAGTACAAAGGTATTTCCAGTATCAAATTGCTAGAGCATGTAGGAAACTTATTAGAAGAGAACCATTATAAAATTGGCAATATTGATGCGACAATTATATGCCAGAAACCGAAACTTGCCATGTATCGTGAAGAGATGGTAAAAAATGTAGCAGGTGCATTAGATATTCATGAAAGTCAGGTTTGCATTAAAGCAACTACAGAAGAAGGATTGGGATTTACCGGGCAGGGACTTGGAATATCTTCTCAGGCAATTGCTCTTATAGAGGAAGTTTAATATACATAAATTTAAAAATTAATATACATTTTCGAAAAGGTAGTTTGGAATCATGGAAGACCAATTAAAGGAAATAAAGATAGAAGATTACGATGAACTTAACAAATATTATAATTTGAGACGTCCCGAAACAGCTGACAGCAACCTGCTGGATTTATTCTTATGGGAAAACAGTTATCCTACATGGTATTTTACAAATGAATATGGATTGATGTGGGTAGCAAAGAGTGGAAAAGGACAATATTATTCCTCAGTTCCCTGCTGTAAAGATAAAGATTTGAAAAAATGTTTTCTGGCAACCCAGAAATATTTTAATCAAGTGCTGAAGAAAAAACTGACAATGTATCTGGTGGATAAAAAAGCGATAGAAACGTTAGAATTACCGGAAAAAGACTATATAATTATTCAGGACAGAACATATTATGATTATGTATATGATGCAGAGAAATTAAGGACTTTTTCAGGGAAGAAATATCATAAAAAGAAAAATCATTTAAACTCCTTTAAGCGGGATTATGAAGGAAGATATGAGTTTCGTCTGCTGAGTAAAAAAAACCAGCAGGAAATTCTTGAGTTTTTAGATATTTGGAAGGACAATAAGAGCGATAGTGAAGAACATGAATTTATTGAAAGTGAAGCAAAAGGAATCAGATTTATATTAGAACATGAAAATATTTTTAATTATAAAATCGGTGGTGTTTATATTGATGATAGGCTGGAAGCTTTTTGTATCGGAAATTATTATGAGCAGGAAGATATGGTTTATCTGCCGGTAGAGAAAGCAAATCCTGAAATCCGGGGGCTATATCAGTATATTTGCAGCCAGTTTTTGATTACAGCATTTCCGGGTGCTGGAAAGGAAAACCGCGAGGATGATATGGGACTTGAAGGACTTAGAAAATCTAAATTATCATATAATCCAATTTATATGGTAGAAAAGTATACTATAATCCAGAAATAGAGAGAATTGTTATGATTAGATTGCTAGAAAACCATGAAAAAGTGAAAATTAGGTCTTTGTACGAGCATTGTTTTAGAGATGATACAAAGGAATATATAGATTATTATTTTGATAATAGAATCAGAGAAAATGAAGTTGTTGTGAATGAGCAGGAAGGAGAAATTGTTTCTGCCATGCATTTAATTCCTAAAGTAGTGATTGCGGGAAATGTCAAAACAAATATCACATATATATATGCTGTAGGTACATGGAAAAAATATCGGAATCAAGGATATGTAAAAGAAATCTTTGAGGAAATAATTAAAAGTATGCATCAAAATATGGATATATTTACGTATCTGATTCCATCCAGTGAGGAAAATGCTGAGATATATAGAAAGTTTGGTTTTGAATATGTAATGGATAAACGAGAAATGGAAGATCCAAAACATAGAAAGAAACCAAGTCATTCTGTAATAAGAAGAAAAGCTGAAAATTCTGATTTAGTAAAGTTATCTATTTTTGCACAGCAGGCAGTAAATAGCATATATTCCATTTCATTATCAAAAGATTTGGAGTATTTCAGAAAACTAAAAGAAGTTGTAGAAATCGAAGGCGGAAGTATTGATATTTTCGTGAAGAATAAAGTTATTGTCGGTTATAGAATAATAATTGATGATGAGGTTTTTGAAGAGGTATTGGATAACAGCGTACAGAATTTAAGCTGGCTTGGCAATGGAAGAACTCCATATGCGATGGCAAGAATTCTCAATATACGAAAAACGTTGAGACAGCTTTCTTTTAAAGATTTTAAAGAGAGATATATTAAAATAGCAGACCCGGTTATTGAAGAAAATAACGGATGCTTTAAAATGAAATATCACCACGGAAGCGTGAAATTAGAAAAATGTAATGAGAAAGAAATTGATAAAGTAGATTTTGATGTTACAATAGGAGAATTGGGAGCACATATATTTGGTTATAAGAGCATCCCGGGATTTCCGCCAGTATGTAGGCAGGACAGTTTCTTTATCAATGACTACGTATAAATAATTAAAAAGAGAAATAGACATAGACAAGAGAAGCACTTTATGAGGATTAGGCTGTTATGAATTTTTTAAAATATTATAAAGAAGCGGTATGCGTCATAAAAGACAGGGATCCCGCTATGAAAAAAAATATAGAAGCAATTCTTTATCCAAGTTTCTGGGCAATCTATCATTATAGAAGAGCTCACAGGATGCATTTGAAAGGAAAAGTTTTTAAGGCAAGAAAGATTTCCCAAAGAACTGCGAAAAGAACGGGAATTGAGATACATCCGGCAGCAGAGATTGGAAAAGGATTGTTTATTGACCATGGACATGGAGTAGTAATCGGGGAGACCACAATTATTGGTGATAACGTAACGTTATATCAGGGAGTTACTCTTGGTGGTACTGGTAAAGAAAAAGGAAAAAGGCATCCGACAATCGGTGATAATGTGATGATTGGTGCCGGCGCAAAGGTGTTAGGTTCATTTACGATTGGAGAAAATTCAAAAGTTGCGGCAGGTTCGGTCGTTCTTGAAGAAGTTCCGCCAAATAGTACAGTAGTCGGAGTACCGGGGATTGTTGTGAAGCAGGATGATGTCAGAATACCACATAATGACCTTGATCAGGTACATATTCCACATCCGGTACAGAATGAATTAAAGAGACTGAGTAATGAGATTGAATTATTGAAAAAGAATATTCAGTAAGAAGATGAATTTAAAATAAATTGATAGAAGCGTAAGGAGATTATATGAAGATTTATAATACTTTAACAAAGACAAAAGAAGAGTTTCAACCAATATCTAAAGAACAGGTAGGAATGTATACTTGTGGACCTACCGTTTATCATTATGCACATATTGGAAATTTGCGCAGTTATATTATGGAGGATGTTCTTGAGAAGGAACTCCGATATGAAGGATATCCTGTTAAACGAGTTATGAATATAACAGATGTAGGACATTTATCCAGTGATGCTGACACGGGTGAGGATAAGATGTTAAAGGGAGCTAAAAGAGAGAATAAAACTGTTATGGAAATTGCAAAGTTTTATACAGATGCATTTTTCTCAGATTGTGCAAAACTTAATATTAAAACTCCGGATGTGGTTGAACCTGCAACAAATTGTATTGACGAATTTATAGAAATGATTACAAAACTTTTGGAAAAAGAATACGCATACATAGCAGGTGGAAATGTTTATTTTGATACATCAAAATTAAAAGAGTATTATACATTGTCCAGTCATAATGAAGAAGAACTTATGGTAGGCGTAAGAGATGATGTAGATGAAGATGAAAATAAAAAGAATAAGACAGACTTTGTTCTTTGGTTTACAAAATCAAAGTTTGACAATCAGGAATTGAAATGGGATAGTCCTTGGGGAGTCGGTTATCCGGGATGGCATATTGAGTGCTCCTGCATTAGTTTAAAACATCTTGGTGAAAATCTTGATTTACACTGTGGTGGAATTGATAATATATTCCCACATCATACGAACGAGATTGCACAAAGCGAAGCATATCTGGGACATAAATGGTGCAATTACTGGTTCCATGTACATCACTTAAATGATAAAAGTGGAAAGATGAGTAAATCAAAGGGAGATTTTCTTACAGTTTCATTGTTAGAACAGAAAGGATATGACCCAATTGTATATAGGATGTTCTGCTTACAGTCTCATTACAGAAAACCATTGGAATTTAGTTATGAAGTATTAGACTCTGTGGCAGCAGGATATAAGAAGTTGAGAAATCGTATTGCAAAGCTGGATAAAAGTGGCGATGCAGATATGAAACTGGCAGCAGAATATAAGCAGAAATTTATAGAAGTGGTAGGGAATGATATGAACACTGCTTCTGGTATTACTATGGTATATGATGTGCTGAAAGCAGATACAAATGATGCAACAAAACTTTATATCATAAAAGATTTTGATTATGTATTGTCCTTAAATCTTTTAGCCGGAGAAATAGTAAGTGAACAGCAGACTTCTGTAGACAGTGAGATGGAAGCATATATTCTGGATATGATTGAAAAAAGAGCGATGGCAAAGAAAGAAAGAGATTTTGCTACAGCTGACTCTATCAGAGATGAACTGGCAGCAAAAGGAATTGTTCTGAAAGATACCAGAGAAGGAACCACTTACGAAGTTTTAGGGTGAATAAATGGAAAAAGATTTGTTTAATATTATAAAACAAAATATGGATTTGGGAGAGATTAATATTACAGATTATTCTCCATTAACACTGGCATATATTGGTGATGGTATTTATGAAATCGTTGTTCGTACAGTAATTGTTGATGAGGCAAACAGACAGGTGAACAAGATACATAAGGCTGCTTCAAATCTGGTTAAGGCAGAGACACAGGCAAAGATGATTCATCTGATTATGGATGATCTGACGGAAGAAGAGGTAAGAATATATAAGCGTGGTAGAAATGCAAAAGCTGTGACAAGAGCAAAGAATGCTTCTATGTCAGATTACCGGACAGCAACAGGTTTTGAGGCATTGATGGGATGGCTTTATCTGACGGGACAGTCAGAGAGAATGATGCAGTTAATTAAGAAATGTATTGTGTATTTTATATTGGATAAATAATTATGCTGTGTTGGAAACCTATTTGTAAGAACAGTATGAGAAATTATTTTTTAAAAGAGAGAGAATGAGGTAAATTGTGAGATACGAAGAATTTGTCATAGAGGGAAGAAATGCTGTGATAGAGGCTTTTCGGGCAGGAAAGACAGTAGATAAGTTATTTGTTTTAGAACATTGCAAAGAAGGCTCTATGAACACAATATTACGGGAAGCAAAAAAACGTGATACAGTAATTCAATATGTGAAGAAAGAACGCTTGGAGCAGATGTCAGAGACAGGGAAACATCAAGGTGTAATTGCCTATATTGCAGCCTATGAATATGCATCTGTGGAAGATATTCTAAAGAAAGCGGAAGAAAAGGGAGAACCGCCTTTTGTAGTAATTTTAGATGATATTGAGGATCCTCACAATCTTGGGGCGATTATCAGAACAGCAAATCTGGCAGGGGCTCATGGAGTGATTATTCCCAAACACAGAGCTGCAGGCTTGACCGCTACAGCTGTGAAAGCATCTGCCGGAGCAATCAATCATACACCGGTAGTAAAAGTTACAAACATTGCGAAAACGATAGAAGATTTAAAAGATAAAGGGTTATGGTTTGTCTGTGCTGATATGGGTGGAACAACCATGTATGATTTGGACTTAAAAGGTGCAATCGGTTTGGTAATTGGAAATGAGGGAAAAGGTGTCAGCCGTCTGGTTAAGGAAAAATGTGATTTTGTGGCATCTATTCCGATGTTTGGAGACATTGATTCATTGAATGCATCTGTTGCAGCAGGAGTAATGGCATATGAGATTGTCAGACAGAGAATAAATTAATTAAATGAGATGAGTGAGAAAAGATGTTCCAATTGTTATGTGTTCAGGATTCTGGGTACATATTAATTGGAGCATCTTTTTTATCGTGAAAAGTTTATCTTTTGGGGATATCTGTATCAGGAGAAGAAGTGTTTTGGCTTGGATTATAATGACTTAATTAAGTTTTCATTATACATTTTTAAAGAGTATGAGGATATTAAATTAAAATGGCAGAAGCGTCTAGAATATATTATGATTGATGAATTTCAGGATATTGATGCATTGCAGTATGAACTTATGTGTGTGATGTGTGATTATCATAAGAATCTGTTTGTTGTGGGAGATACTGATCAGACGATTTATACATGGAGAGGAGCAAATGTAAATTATCTTCTTGATTTTCATAAGAACTTTCCGGATACGAAAATGATTATGATGATGAAAAACTATCGTTCTACACCGGAGATATTGTCTGTGGCAAATTCGTTAATTTCCAGTAATGTACATCGTATTAAGAAAGAGCTTATTCCAATGTTGAAATCTCAGAATAAGGTAGTCTGTTATCATGGTAAAAATGCTAAAAAAGAGGCTGAATGGATAGCAGAGCAGATACAGCAATTACATTCAGAGGGAATTTCTTATTGTAATATGACTATATTATACAGAGCACATTATGTAACAAGAGCGGTAGAAGAAGCCTTTATGAAAGAAAAGGTTCCATATAATATTTATAGTGGAATACAGTTTTTTGGAAGAATGGAAATAAAAGATATACTGTCTTATCTGAGAATGATAGCGTATCAGGATGACTTATCTTTTTTACGTATTGTTAATGTTCCTAAAAGAAATATAGGAAAAAAGAGGATTGAGTTTTTGACGGAGTATGCAGACAGGCATCAATGCACATTATTTAATGCGTTAAAAATAAATATCGAAAATGAGATTTTTTATGGAACTAAGGCAAAAAGTTTTATCAGTCTGATTGATAATTTTATTAGAGAGTATCAGGAAAGACCGGTTTCAGAGTTGTTATCTTCTGTAATGGACAGCAGCGGATATGAAAGAATGTTACGGACAGAAGGAAGTCAGGAAAGATTGGACAATCTGGCTGAGTTGAAACAGTCTGTCTATGAGTATGAAACTACTTGTGGTGAAGAATGTACATTGGAACATTATTTAGACCATATCGCATTATTTTCAAATATGGATGTGGCAGATGCGGGTGATAAAGTAAAATTAATGACAGTTCATGCAGCAAAGGGATTGGAGTTTCCTTATGTATTTTTATGTGGAATGAATGAGGGGGTATTTCCATCTAGAAAAATAAAGACTATGGATGGAATGGAAGAAGAAAGAAGGTTGGCTTTTGTAGCGGTTACTAGAGCGGAAAAACAATTATATATAACGGAGGCAGAGGGATATAATTTTGACAGAACACCGAGATATCCTTCTAGATTTATTCTGGATATTGGAGAAGATTTATTGGATTATGTAGAGAAACCAAATGAAGGGTTGGTAAAAGAGGCTAAAGATTATATTCATTTAAGGAAAAGATTTTTGACAAGTCAGGAAATTGAAAAAATAAAAGAGGGAGATATCGTAGAACATAAGGTTTTTGGAAGGGGAACGGTTTTAACAAGAGATGAAGAGAATAGTGCATATTTAATACAGTTTGAAAGAATGGATACACCGAGGACAATAGCTTTTCGAGTTGTGTTAAAATTAGTAAAGTAGAGAAATAGATTTAAGTATATTTTTTGTCTGTTGAAATCTTGCCAAAAAGTACTTGTTATGGTATGATTTTAAAGTCGTTTGACAGGCTGCTATGGCTCAGGAGGTAGAGCGTCGCCTTGGTAAGGCGGAGGCCACGGGTTCAAATCCCGTTAGCAGCTTGCGCGTAGCAATAAAGCCACGCATAAACAAAAAAGAAAAGAACTATTTGAGCTTGCTCAAAAAGAGTTCTTTTCTTTTTTGTTTATATGCGGCGAATGCCGCGACCGAGACGAAGCAAGGCGAAGTCGAGGTGGCGTGGCTTTTGTATGTCAGAGTCAGAAAAAGTAGCCTATATTTATTGACAAAAATCCCATATGTGGTAAGATAAAATACTAGAGATTGAGAAAAGAGGAAATACATATGAATAAGAAAGTTTTATCAGTATTAGTTGACAATACATCAGGTGTATTAAACAGAATTGCTGGATTATTCAGCAGAAGAGGTTATAACATTGATAGTTTGACTGTCGGTGAAACAGAGAATCCATTATATTCAAGAATGACTATCGTTGTAACAGGCGATGATGCTATATTAGAACAGATTATTAAACAGATTACTAAGTTGGAAGATGTCAAGAGAGTAGATGTACTTGAGGCTTCTAATTCAGTAACGAGAGAACTTATTTTAGTGAAAATCAAGGTAGATGCTGCACAGAGACAGCAGGTAATGGCTATGACTGAAATATTCCGTGCTAATATCGTTGATGTTGCAAAAGACAGTGTAATGATTGAAATTACAGGAAGTCAGTCAAAATTGTCAGCATTTTTGAGTCTGTTAGAAGATTATCAGATATTGGAACTTGTAAGAACAGGTATTACAGGTCTTGCAAGAGGCGAAAAATAAAAAGATTATTATATGGCACAGCCATATGAATATAAATTAAATTACAAATGGAGGCAACGAAAATGTCAGAAGCAAAAATCTATTATCAGGAAGATTGTAATCTTTCATTATTAGAAGGCAAGACTATCGCAGTTATCGGTTATGGTAGCCAGGGTCATGCACATGCATTAAATGCAAAAGAATCAGGATGCAACGTTATCATTGGTTTATATGAAGGTAGTAAATCATGGGCAAAAGCAGAAGCTCAGGGATTTGAAGTTTATACTACAGCTGAAGCAGCTAAGAAAGCTGATATTATTATGATTCTTATCAATGATGAGAAACAGGCAGATATGTATAAGAATGATATCGAGCCAAACCTTGAAGCAGGTAATATGTTAATGTTTGCTCATGGTTTTAACATTCATTTTGGATGTATTGTACCACCAGCAGATGTAGATGTTACAATGATTGCACCTAAGGGACCAGGACATACTGTTCGTTCAGAATATCAGGAAGGAAAGGGTGTTCCTTGTTTAGTAGCTGTAGAACAGGATGCTACAGGAAAGGCTCTTGATATGGCACTTGCATATGCTTTAGCAATTGGTGGAGCAAGAGCAGGTGTTCTTGAGACCACTTTCAGAACAGAAACAGAAACAGACCTTTTTGGTGAGCAGGCAGTACTTTGTGGTGGTGTTTGTGCATTAATGCAGGCTGGTTTTGAAACATTAACAGAAGCTGGATATGATCCAAGAAATGCATATTTTGAATGTATTCATGAAATGAAGTTAATCGTTGATCTTATTTATCAGTCAGGTTTTGCAGGAATGAGATATTCTATTTCAAACACAGCAGAATATGGTGATTACATAACAGGACCAAAGATTATCACAGAAGAAACAAAGAAAGCAATGAAGAAAGTTTTATCAGACATTCAGGATGGTTCATTTGCAAAAGAATTTTTACTTGACATGTCAGAAGGTGGACGTCAGGTTCATTTCAAAGCAATGAGAAAACTTGCATCAGAACATCCGGCAGAAAAAGTTGGAGAAGAAATCAGAAAACTTTACAGCTGGAATGATGAAAGCGGCAAATTAATCAACAACTAATCCGAGGCAATTTTTGAGCGCGGATTTATATAAAAAGAAATACACACAGGAGTTTGTGCTTGCACAAAAACTCCTGTGTGTATTTTTTTTATATTGCCCTGCATTCAAGGAATGCAGGGCGCTTATTGATTGTAACGAAGTGAAAATCAATAAGAAATCCGATAGGATTGATTAGAGCGAAGTGAAAATCAATAAGAAATAAGTGAGTGAAAGCATTCAAGGAATCTGTTCGGATTAATTAGGATATTTATTACGATGTCCTTAACCTTGAAAAAGAAACAACAAAACATTAATATATATAATATCAAACATGAAAGAAGGAATCTTATGAAAAAAACAAATTTACTTATTTTCTCTATCGCTATTACAATCATATGCATTAGTAGTATTGTATCTATAGGAAATAATGTATCAGCAGTTACAACGGGGAATCAGGGAGATGGTGATTGTTGGGGAGTAGATATATTTACAGATGCAGCAACAGATAATACTACAACTTCAAGAAATTCAATTACGAAAGTCTCACCAACAACAAAATCTAAAAAAATTACAGTAGGAAAGACTGCAATTAAAAAAGTTATTATAAAAAAGAATACAGCGAAAATTTGTTTGAAAAAAGTAAAAGGAGCAACAGGGTATGTTGTTAAATTAAGTAATTCTAACAAATTTAAAAAGGTAAAAACGAAAAAAGTAAAGAAAACAAACTGCGTCATAAAAAATATAAAAGTAAGTAAAAAATATTATATCAAAGCAAGAGCTTATAAAAAAGTTGGTGGAAAAAATTACTATGGAGTGTGGAGTAAAATAAAAAGAAAATAATTTATCTATTAGTTTTACTAAGATAAATTTTTTTGCAATAAAAATAAAAAATTATTCGTTTAATGAGTAGAACCTAATAAAAAAGATATGAATTGCGATAAAAGTAAGAAGTTCTGCGTTTAATATATGTTTGACTAAATACGACATAAATTGTAGTATAATATAAGAAAAAAATAAGAGTAGGACAAACATATGAAAAAAGAACAGAAAAATAAACAGAGTGCAAATAGTAAAATCAATGAAGATTGGTTCGAAAAAATTGCATTAGGTGATGATGGGGCATTTACAGAATTATATTATGCCAGTTATAAAGAACTTTTTGGTTTTCTTTTATCACTAACAAAAAATAAAGAAGATGCAGAGGATTTACTGCAAAATACATACATTAAAATTCGTAATGGAAGTCATTTGTATAAGAAACAAGGAACACCAATGACATGGATGTGTGCCATAGCCAAAAATCAATATTTGGATTTTATCAGAAAATATGGGAAAAATAGAAGCACTGACTTTGGTGAAGTAGAAAATTATGTTTCAGAAGGTATGACAGGTACTACTAATGAAACAACAGACAATGCAGAAAATAAGATGCTATTAAATTATGCGTTCAGTGTATTAGGAGAGCAGGAGAGAACAATTGTCATTTTACACATGATTAATGGATTAAAACACAGAGAGATAGCAGAGATAACAGGATTACCATTATCAACAGTATTGTCAAAGTATAACCGCTCACTAAAAAAGATGAAAGAAAATATTATGGGTTAGGAGGTCATTATGAAAGAAAAAGATATTAGAGAAAAACTAAATCAGGAACTTGAAGATATGGCTCCTGATATGTTAAGTAAGATTTTAAGTACACCAATTGAACCGATAAAAAGTGAAAAGGAGTTACTTGGAAAAGAGCGTCCTTTATTTAAAGAAAAGAAGAATTGGAAACCGTATATGAAAGTTCCGGCAATTGCTGCAGTTGCGGCCTGTTTTGTTGCGTTAATTATTCTTTTATATCCATTATTTAGTGCAAGTAACCATGCAGAACAGAAAATAGCATTTTCTATTGTTGTTGATGTGAATCCGAGTATTTGTATTGATGTAAATGAAGATGGAAGTATTCACAAAATTAAAGCGGGAAATAAAGATGCAAAAAAAATAGTTAACTATGTGAAAAGTGAATTGAAAGATGAAGATGATTATAAGCAGGTAATAAAACTTGTTGTAAAAAATCTGAAATCAGAAGGTTATCTGAAGAAAAAACAAAATGCAATGCTAGTATCGGCGATTCCAGCAGAGGAAAACGATATTACAAAGGAAATAAAAGAAGTTAAAAAAGAAACCAGTGCAGCTTTAAAAAAACGAGATATCAAATGTAAAACGGTATATCAGAAGGTCGAGATGAATGACAAAATAAAGAGAGTGGCAGATAATAATGATGTCTCTTTAGGTAAAGCAGCTCTGTGTATAGAACTTGCAAAAGAAGAAAAAGTCAGTGTAAAAACAATGTGTAAAAAGAATATTGAGAATCTTGTTCAGAAAGTAGAAAAAAGCAACAATACCACGGTAGATAGTATAGTAATTATTGATGACAACCAAGAATATACTACTGATGAGTTTGAGACTTCGTATGAGACAGAAAGCTTGGAAACAGAAACAGTTGAATTTCCAACAGAAACTTGTGAAAGTGAAAGTGTTATAGAGACGATAGAAAATCCTGCTGAAACTACAGCAGGATTTGAAGAGACGAGTGCAGAAAATCAAACAAACGGAATGTAAAAAAATAATTGAGCTTAAAGTAATGCATTTCCCTGCACAATGTTAAATTCTTCAAAATATTTATTAATATAGTTTAACACACGTTTTTTGTCGGCACTCCATTCAGGTGCGATGAGCAGAGATTTCGGACCGTCACCAGTTATTCTGTGAATAACAATATGTGGTGGAATATTACATAAACATTCTGCAAGAATATTGCTATACTCTTGTAGTGACAATATTTTAAATTTATTTAAGAAATACTCCTTTTCTAAAGGGGTATTTTTTAATACATGAAGAAGTTGTAATTTGATTCCTGAAATAGGTTGTGAACATACGTATTGTACACTTTTTAAAATGTCTTCTTTGGTTTCAAAAGGAAGTCCTATAATTAAATGAACAATTACCTCAATGTTTCGCTTAGTTAAGTCAGAGACTGCAGTGTCAAAGATATCTAATTTATATCCACGGTTAATGTATTTAGCAGTTCTTTCATGAATTGTCTGAAGCCCCAATTCAACCCATACAGGTTTAATATAGTTTAAGAAATCTAAGAGTTCTAAGATGTCATCTGGCAGACAATCCGGTCGTGTTCCAATGGATAAAGCTACAATATCAGGATGATTGATTGCTTCGGTAAAAATTTTTCTAAGATATTCAATATCTCCATATGTATTTGTAAAAGATTGAAAATAAGCAATATATTTTCCGTTTTTTATTTTATTTGAAACTTTTGCCTTGGCAGACTCAATTTGTTCTGTGATACTAAGTTGATAATTGCTTGCAAATTCACCAGAGCCTCCATTACTACAGAAAATACATCCGGTGGAACTTAGTGTGCCGTCTCTGTTTGGACAGGAAAGCCCTGAGGAAAGGCTTAGTTTATATACCTTGCATCCATATTTAGTTTTTAGATAATTATTTAATGAATTGTATCTCATAATATTATAATTATATCAGAAAAATTAAGTTTACAAAATATTAAAAATAAATACATATAAAAGCAACGTAAAGATTGTATGCTATAGACATGGATAAAGAAATAATTGGATTTATTGGTAGCATTATAATTTTATTTATGATTGTCATAAAAGATATACAAACTAATGTAATATCAAATAAGTTTGTAATAATGTTAGGTTTGTTGTATGTATCTTTAAGAATAACTGTGGGAAAAGATCAAAATATTTATATATTGTTTGATGGAATTCTAATAGCAATAGTAATGTTGTTCATTAACATTATTTTTTATGGAGCTTTTGGAGGCGGAGATATAAAACTTATGATGACATCAGGTTTTTTGTTAGGTTTTAAAGGAAGTATTAAAGTATTTATCATTACGATTATTTTGTCTTCAATTGTTGGAGGAATACAGATAATTAGAAAGAAGAAAGGACTTAAGGATGGTATTCCTTTAGCACCTATGATTAGTATAGGTATTTTATGGGAGTACGTAAATGTATATTTATAGGTATAGGAAATCATCAAGATATAATAAAAAAGAATCCCCAAAGGGATTCCCATATAACGGAGACGAAGGGATTCGAACCCTTGTACCAGCATAAACTGATAAACTGATTTCGAGTCAGCCCCGTTACGGCCACTTCGGTACGTCTCCACATCCATAAAGTTTATATCATATTTTAGTAATAGTTTCAAGGGCGAATCACCACAGTCAAGCAATAGCTCAGCCATAAGCTCGAATTCACTTCGTTACTTCTCGCTTATTTGGCTCATCAAATGATAGCTGTAATTAATATCAGAAAGTCTGCAAGCAGCATTCTGATATTAATTACGGCTATCGCTTGGCTGAACTGTTGCTAAAAATATTTTTATTACTTTTTTGAAAAAACGAAAAAATGGCTATGTCTAAATATGGTACTAAAAAATAAAAATTAACATGGATTTGTCAAAGGGCAAAAACAGAAAAACGTTTCAAACTAATAAAAATTGTGCAATATTAACAAAAAAAAGAGAAAAAATAAAGAAAAATTATCCATATATTGTAAAAAACATTTTTATTTTCTAGACTAAAAGTACAGGAAAGGGGACGTTATTGTGTTGCTTCACTCAAAAAAAGGAGGAAAGTGATATGAGACGATGGCATTATAAAAAAATGCTGAAAAAAACAGTTGCTATTGCATTGAGTGCTGCAATGGTGACAGGTACCATTAATTTACATACCACAGATGTACAGGCGGTGGATAGAAGTAAGCCTTGGTTGCTGTCAACGAACAGACCGGCATATTCATCATCTGTAAATGGTGGAGATGTGGCAAGTTTTGCTACAGACGGCAGATTGGGAACTCAGTGGGGAGCAGCTGCAAATGTGACAGACCAGTGGTTAGATGTTGACCTTGGAGGAAAAGCTGATATTAGTAAGGTTGTTATTGACTGGCAGAACAATGCTAGTTACGGTGTTGCTTATCAGGTTTTAGTTTCAGATGACGAAGTAAATTGGACGAAAGTTTATGAAACAAAAAATGGAACAGGTGGAGATGAAAAACATGTAATGCGTAATGACGGAAGCGGCATTGATTATAGTTATTACGAAGATGTGTTAAGTACAGATGGTGCTGATGGTTATAAATTGACACAGGCAAGAGGACGTTATGTAAGAGTGTTAATTAATTACAGCAAATCTCAAGCATATTCAGATGATAAGAAATCAGGATGGGGAGCATCCATCAGAGAAATAGAAGTCTATGGTATAGGAGACAAGGATTGTGTACAGCCTGTATCAGATGCGGCAAATATTGCTCTTGGCAAAGATGTAAAGGTTACTTCATTTGCACAGCCTTGGTGGGCTGCAAAGGCATTAGATGGAGCAAATGCTGTCGATGGAGACTATGAATCTTATTGGCTTTCAGAGGCAAAAGACACTGTTGCTGATTCCAGTAATCAGGCTTTAACAGTTGATTTGAAAGACAGACATACAATCGGAAGAGTAAAAGTTCAGTGGCAGACAGAGTATGGAAAGATTTGGGATTTACAGGTATCTGCTGATGGAACAAACTGGAATACAGTATATAGAAACATTAAGGGAAATGGTGAAGATGAAGACATTAACCTTTATGCAGAAAATGTAAGATACGTTCGTGTGCAGGGTATTTTAATGGGACGTGGTTCAGGATATTCTGTCAGAGAAATTCAGATTTATGATTATCAGGAAGGTGATGAAAAGGTAGTTAATAAGATTCCTGATATTCCAAAGAGCGAAGTTGTAAATGTTGGAAAAGGTAGTTATGTAATAGATGATGCAAACTTATTACAGCCTAGAGAACCAAAATATGTAACAAAGAATATTAAAGGTGCAATCCCATCCAACGACTGGTGGACATCAATTGTATATACAAAGTACAGTGATACAATGCCGGGACTTCCAATGGTATATAAATATACATCAACAGGATTAAATTTATACTATGCGGATGGAATTTATACACGTGTTGATAATGGTGGTATGGGTGCAGATTCTAAGAGCAATGATATTACAATTGGTGCATCCAATATTACAGGCGATACATCAGCGAAGTTAGACGGTTATGGTGATTGGTCAGTTGATGTGTCATTCAGTGATGATGATACAGCAAAGATGCGCTCTACAATCGTAAAAGGATCACCATATGTTTATACAACATTCACAGACAGAAATGCTGCTGAATTAAATGTAGGTAATTTAGTAAAATTCTTTGATAAGAATGGAAATGAAATTCTCACAAAAGATGGTGAGAGAGTAACATTAGATCATTTTGGTGTGGAAGCAGCAAATGAAAGTGAAGCACCAGAAGATGGAAACAAGAAACAGTATCATTACTATGGTGTATATCTGCCGGAGAATTCAACAGTAATTAAGGTGGGTAATAAATTAAAAGTTAACTTAGGAAGCAATCAGAACTATATGGTAGTTGGAGCTCTTTGTGTAGAACAGGCAATTCCTTTGTTATCAAAAGAATCTGTAACAAATGCAGAAACTGCAAAAGATGCAGATGCAGTAAAACAGCTTGAATTTATGTACAAACATGCTTATTCATATGTTACTTCAACAGAAGTAAATTATAATTACAATGAATCAAAAGCAACATGTACAACTGAATATAAATCAATTATAGATCAGAAGAGAACAGGAAATGGTATCGAAAACACAACATTAATGTGTATGATGCCTCACCAGTGGAAATACTCTGATGCAAGTTATGAGAAGGATGGAAACAAGGCTCTTTCTTATGCATCTGTAAGAGGTGATATGAGAATCCACAATGGAAATAGTTTCTCATACAGCCAGAAATTTAACGGAGTTATTCCACAGTATACAACACCGGATGAGTCAGACAGTTATGACAAAGAATGGATGTATGCATACCTTGAGCAGTTTACAGATAGTGCTTTAAATTCATATTGGGTAGCAGATCCATACTGGCAGGGTAAGAAATCCCATCCAATTGCAATGGGTATTTTAATTGCTGACCAGTTAGGAGAATATGAGACAAGAGACAGACTTGTAAGCGTACTTAGAAAGATTATGGAAAACTGGCTGACATATGATGGAGCAGAAGATTATCCATATTATATGTATTATCATACAAGTTGGGGAGCAATCAGTGGTGACGGTGGTGACCATGGTATGGCAATTAACCTTTCCGATCATCACTTCTTATGGGCATACTTTGTATTCCCTGCAGCAGTACTCGCATCATATGACAAAGGTTTTGTTAATGATTATGGCGATATGATTGAAGTACTTATCAGAGATTGTATGAATCCGGATAAGAATGATGAACTTCTTCCATACATGAGAAACTTTGATGTATTCGAAGGACATTCATGGGCTGGAGGATATGGAGATAACAATAGTGGTAACAATCAGGAATCAGCATCAGAAGCAACATTTGCCTGGGCAGGGCTTTACTTATGGGGACTTGTAACAGGAAATGATACATACAGAGATGCAGGTATCTGGGGATATACTTCAGAAGTAAATGCAATTGAACAGTATTGGTTCAATATGGATGCAGGAACAGAGTTAGACAGTAACAACTGGGCACCGGGATATGGAACAAATGTGTATGGAGATCCAAATTGTAACTCACTTCCATATATTGGAATGGTTTGGGGCTTAGGCTACACAAACGGTACATACTTCTCAGGAAATCCATGTTGTATTATGGGTATTCATTTACTTCCTGTAACACCGGCTATTACATATATGGGTTACAGAAAGAGTACAGTTGACAGAATCTGGAGTGACTACGAAAAGATTCAGGTAGCATACCAGAAGAAGATTGAAAAAGAAGGTGCAGTTGATCCGGAAGGATGGTATCACATCTTATGGCCATTTATGGCACTTAGTGATGCAGAAGGTGCAGCTAAGAGATTTGGTGATGAATATGCATCACACTTAAATGAAGAAGGAAATTACGTAGATGGTGTTCTTTCTACAGATGAGATGTTCAATTCATACTGGTATATACAGAATATGTGTGCAAAAGGTTACATCGATACAACAATCTGGAGTAGCGATTACACATCATACCAGGTATTTAAGAAAAATGGAAAATATACAGCAGAAGTATGGAATCCGTTTGATAAAGAAATAACAGTTCATTTTGCAAATGCTAATGGTGCACTTGGTAGTGTTAAAGTACCGGCACATGCTACTGTAGACTGTGATCCGACAAAGAATGAGGATAAGACAGTAGATGCAAATGGAAACAAGGTTAAGTATGAACCAGTAAAGGATTATGATCCTGTAAATAAAGTTTCAGGCGTTGTTGAAGCAGAAGATTATTATACAAACTTCAGTTGTGAGCCTGCAACAGACGCTAATGAAGGCGGTTATGTAGGATGGATTGATGATGGTGATTCATTAATTTATACAATCGACGTAAAAGAAGAAGCAGATTACGTGGTAGATTACCGTGTACAGTGTGTAAATACAGAAAAGAACAGTGCAATTAAGTTAAAAACAGATAATGACGATGATTATATTCTTACAACATACTTAGACAATTCTACAACTGAGTGGAAGAATGTTAAGGCTGATAAGACAGTTCATTTGAAAGCTGGAAAATATCAGATGAAGTTAATGTTAGTAGATGGTGGATTTAACTTTAATTATGTTAAGATTTACAAGAAGGGTACAAAAGCACCAATTGCTGCATCAGATGATGTGACAAAGGCTGATTTATCAGAATATCCTGAAATTTCATTAAATAGTGCAAAAGTAATTGATGTCACATCAGAAGCAAATGATGCAGGAAAAGCTGCAAACATGATTGATGGCGATTATAGTACAAGATGGGAATCAGTAGCAGAAGATCCACAGGCATTTACAGTTGAACTGGAAGGTGAACAGAAAATTGGTGGAATGAAGATTTACTGGGAAGGTGCAGCTGCAAAAAAATATGTAGTTGAAACTTCTACAGATAAGGTAAATTGGAGTACAGCGTTTACACAGAACAGAGGTAAAGGCGGTCAGGGTAACGGAGATGAAAATAGAAGCAGCGGACTAGAAGCAATTTCATTTGATAAGGTTATGACTGCTAAATATGTAAGAATTACATGTTTAGAAAGACTTACAGGATATGGTAATTCAATTTATGAATTAAAATTATATGGTAAGGGACCAGATCAGAAAGATAAGCTGGATGCACCAACAGCAAAGGCAGTTCTTGGAAAAGATGAAATCACAGTAAGCTGGAATGTTGTTGCTAATGCAGACAGTTATGTAGTTTACAGAACATCTCCTATGAACACAAACGAAGAAATTGCTACTGTAAAAGGAACAAGTTATACAGATAGTGATTTGAAGGAGAATGGAACTTACACATATTGGGTAGTTGCAGTTCCAAGAGATGGAAGTGATGATTACACAAGCAGTGAGTACAGTGCAGCAACACAAGAAATTGCTTATACAAAGATAGAGCAGGGTGGAGAAGAAAACCCGGGAGAAATCGTTGTTGACAGCAAGGATTTAGCAGCTGGAAAGACGGCAACTGCATCCAGCAGTGAAGGAGATAACGTTGATGCAAGATATGCAGTAGACGGTGATGCAAATACACGCTGGAGTTCTAAGTTTACAGATGATGAATGGATAAGTGTAGACCTTGGTAAGGTATACAGCGTAGGTAAGGTAGTTCTTACATGGGAAGCAGCTTACGGAAAAGATTATGACATTCAGGTTTCAACAGACGGAAATAACTGGACAACAGTTAAGAAGATGAGAGATCAGGATGGTGGAAAGCACACCGTTGAATTTGCAGCAGTAAATGCAAGACATGTAAGGATGCAGGGTATTACAAGAGCTACAGGCTATGGATATTCATTGTACAGCATGGAAGTATTCTCAGTGAAGGGCGGTTCAACAGAAACTCCTGGTGAAGAGGATATTACAGGTAAGAATCTGGCACAGGGCAAAGATGCTTACAGTTCAAGTAAAGAAGGTGACAATGTATCTGCAAAATATGCTGTAGATGGAAATAAGGGAACACGTTGGAGTTCTGCATTTACAGATGATGAGTGGATGTATGTAGACCTTGGAAAAGCATATGATGTGAATAAAGTAGTACTCACATGGGAAGGTGCTTACGGAAAAGATTATGATATTCAGGTATCAAATGATGAAAATAATTGGACTACAGTAAAAGCTATGAGAAATCAGGATGGTGGCGAAGATGTGGTAGAATTTGATACAGTATCTGCAAGATATGTGAGAATGCAGGGGGTAACAAGAGGTACAGGATACGGATATTCTCTTTGGGAGATGGAAGTATATGGTGGAAAGAGTACATCACAGCCAGTACAGCCATCAGAGCCTGAAACAGAAGCACCAGCAGCACCAGCGTCTGGTACAAATGTAGCATTAGGTAAGACTGTAGAACAGTCCGGTGCAGAGGCTGAAGCCATGGGAGCAGATAAGACTGTTGATGGAAATAAAGGTACCCGCTGGTCATCAAACTTTGATGATGATGCATGGATGTATGTTGATTTAGGAAAGCAGGTTGACATTAATAAAGTAGTACTTACATGGGAAAATGCTTATGGTAAAGCATACGATATTCAGGTATCAAATGATGCAAAGACATGGACTACTGTAGCAGAAATGCGTGACCAGGATGGTGGCGAAGATGTAGTAGAATTTAAGACAGTAAATGCAAGATATGTAAAATTCCAAGGTGTAAAACGTGCAATGGGATATGGATATTCCATGTGGGAATTTGAAGTATTTGCAGAATAAAAATAGTATTTATTATTCTCCGGGACTTAGAAAAGAGTCCCGGAGTTTTTTCATTATATATAATCATTGACTAGAGTGGGGTTTTAGTCTAAAATATAAAAGATTATGTGTAACAGTTCAGCCATGCGATATAAAATGTATATAGCAAAAGGCAGCTTGCAGACTATTTGCTATATACATTTTATATCATATGGTGAGCCATAACAGCGAGAAGAAGCGGAGCGGATTCGAGCTGTTGGCTGAAATGTTACGATTACAAGATTATGCTACATAACGTGTATATACACGAATGAATAGATAAAGGAGGAAATCATCATGGGAATGACTATGACTCAGAAAATTCTGGCAAAACATGCCGGATTAGACAGCGTTGTGGCAGGACAATTAATTGAAGCTGATTTAGATTTAGTTTTAGGAAATGACGTTACTGCTCCAGTGGCTATTAAAGAAATGGAAAAGATGGATGTGGACTGTGTATTCTGTAAGGATAAAATTGCATTAGTACCGGATCATTTTACACCGAATAAGGATATTAAGTCAGCAGAACTTTACAAGTGTGTAAAGGATTTCGCAGAAGAAAATGATATTACAAACTATTTTGAAACAGGCAGAGTTGGTATCGAGCATGCACTGCTTCCTGAAAAAGGACTGGTAGTAGCAGGTGACGTGGTAATTGGTGCGGATTCTCATACATGTACATATGGAGCACTTGGTGCTTTTTCAACAGGTGTTGGCAGTACAGATATGGCTGCCGGCATGGCAACAGGAAAGGCTTGGTTTAAAGTGCCATCAGCCATTAAGTTTAATTTGACAGGAAAGCCTGCAAAATGGGTTAGTGGTAAAGATGTGATTCTTCACATTATCGGAATGATTGGAGTAGACGGTGCATTATACCGCTCTATGGAATTTATGGGAGATGGTGTACAGTATCTTTCCATGGATGACAGATTTGCTATGACAAATATGGCAATCGAAGCAGGTGGAAAGAATGGTATTTTCGTTGTTGATGATTTGACACGTGAATATATGAAGGAACATTCTACAAAAGAATTTACAGAGTATGCACCGGATGAGGATGCAGTATATGATGAAGAATATACAATCGATTTAAGTAAATTAAAGCCAACAGTTGCATTCCCTCATCTTCCGGAGAACACAAAGACAATTGACAATGTGGGAGATGTAAAAATAGATCAGGTTGTGATTGGTTCTTGTACAAATGGTAGAATTGAAGATATGAGAATTGCAGCGAAGGTTTTGGAAGGTAGAGAAGTAAAGAAGGGAGTTAGATGTATTATTTTCCCAGCGACACAGAATGTATATTTACAGTGTATAGAGGAAGGTCTTGCTTCAATCTTTATTAAGGCAGGTTGTGCATTAAGCACACCGACATGTGGACCATGTCTTGGTGGACATATGGGTATTCTTGCAAAGGGAGAGAGAGCCATTGCTACAACAAACAGAAATTTTGTAGGTCGAATGGGTGACCCTGAGTCAGAAGTATACCTTGCAAGCCCTGCTGTAGCAGCTGCAAGTGCGGTCACAGGAAAGATTTCAGGACCGGAAGAGTTAGGATTATAGGAGGTAGGATATGAAGGCAGAAGGAAGAGTATTCAAATATGGAAGTAATGTAGATACAGACGTTATTATCCCGGCCAGATATCTTAATGTACCGGATGCGTCTGAACTTGCGAAACATTGTATGGAAGATATTGATAAAGAATTTGTAAATAAAGTTACAGACGGTGATATTATTGTAGCAGATAAGAACTTTGGATGTGGTTCTTCCAGAGAACATGCGCCAATTGCTATTAAGGCAGCCGGAGTTAGTTGTGTAATTGCTGAAACATTTGCAAGAATATTTTATCGTAATGCAATTAATATTGGATTACCTATTATAGAATGTCCGGAGGCTGCAAAAGGAATCGAAGATGGAGACCAGGTTGAGGTAGATTTTGACAGCGGAAAAATCTACAATAAAACAAAAGGGACAGAATTTCAGGGTCAGGCATTCCCTGAATTTATGCAGAATATTATCAGTAATGGTGGATTGATTAACCACATAAACAACTCAAAGTAAAAAGAAACGCGAACAAGGAGAAAGGTTGAAAGAAACTTTCAACCTTAGGCTTGTGCTTCATCTAGAAGTGCAAGCACTTCTGAATGAAGCATTAGGAGGAAAATTATGAAAGAAATACTTTACAAGAGTACAAGAAGTGAAGATGGATACCTGAAAGCATCAGAGGCTATATTAAAAGGATTAGCAGATGATGGTGGTTTATTTGTTCCAACAGAGATTCCAAAACTTGATGTTACAGTGGAAGAATTATCTAAAATGACATATCAGCAGGTAGCATATGAAGTGATGAAGTTATATTTTACAGACTTTACAGAAGAAGAGTTGAAGAACTGTATTAATAAAGCATATGATGAAAAGTTTGATACAGAAGAAATTGCTCCACTTGCAGAAGTAGATGGTGCATATTATTTGGAATTATTCCATGGAAAGACAATCGCATTTAAAGATATGGCGTTATCAATCCTGCCACATCTTCTTACAACATCAGCAAAGAAAAATGATGTAAAGAATGAAATCGTTATCTTAACTGCAACATCCGGCGATACAGGAAAGGCTGCTATGGCAGGATTTGCAGATGTAGAAGGAACAAGAATCATCGTATTTTATCCAAATGGCGGAGTTAGTCCGATTCAGGAAAAACAGATGGTTACACAGAAGGGTGACAACACATATGTAGTAGCTATTGAAGGAAACTTTGACCAGGCTCAGAGTGGTGTGAAAGCAATCTTTGGAAATAAAGAACTCGCAAAGGAAATGGATGAAAAAGGATTCCAGTTCTCATCTGCCAACTCGATTAACATTGGTCGTCTTGTACCACAAGTTGCTTACTATGTATATGCTTATGCAAAATTATATGCAGAAGGAAAACTTGCAAAAGATCAGAAGATGAATGTAGTTGTACCTACAGGAAATTTCGGAAATATCTTGGCTGCATATTATGCAAAGAACATGGGTCTTCCTATTGGAAAATTAATTTGTGCTTCAAATGAAAACAAAGTATTGTTCGACTTCTTTAAGACAGGTGAATATGATAAGAACAGAGATTTTATTCTTACAACATCACCTTCTATGGATATATTAATTTCAAGTAATCTTGAGAGATTAATTTATAAGATTGCTGGAAATGATGCAGTGAAAAATAAAGAATTAATGACAAGCCTTACAACAGATGGTAAGTATGTGATTACTGATGAAATGAAAGCAGAACTTGCTGATTTCTATGGAAATTATGCTACAGAAGCAGAGACAGCTGAGGTAATCAAAGAAACATATGAAAAGACCGGATATGTAATGGATACACATACAGCAGTTGCTGCCAGCACATATAAAAAGTATGTGGCTGAAACGGGGGATGAAGAAGTGACTGTTATCGCTTCAACAGCCAGCCCATTTAAGTTTACAAGAAGTGTTATGAATGCGATTGATCCAAAGTATGATGAACTTGGTGACTTTGAATTAGTAGATGAATTATCAAAGATTGGAAATGTAAAGGTTCCAAATGCGATTGAAGAAATTAGAAATGCAGAAGTTCGTCATAACAACTTGGTAGAAGTAGATGGAATGGAAGCTATTGTAAAGAAATTTTTATCTATGTAGGATAGAAGTATAATATTGTATAATAAGGCTGTTGCTTTAAATGATTCAAAATCATTGAGGCACAGCTTTAATTTTTGACTTATATTCTTACTTTTTTGGCGTTAATATATCTGATGTGAAATGCACTTAAGATATCGATTACTTCAGATAAGTTTTTCATGTGGCTTATTTCCGTAAAATTTGGTATAATATATAAACCGTTATCTTTTGTGACAAAGGAGAATCGTAATGAACAATTTTTTTGGTATGCTTGCCAGAATGAAATATATAAACCGTTGGGGATTAATGCGTAATACCAATAATGAAAATATTGCAGAGCACAGTCTTCAGGTGGCCATTATTGCACATGCTTTAGCGGTCATTGGAAACGTACGTTTAAAAAAGAATTTAAATGCAGAACATATTGCTATGATGGGCATAATGCATGATACCAGTGAAATTATTACGGGGGATTTACCAACTCCGATTAAATATTATGCTCCGGAAATAAGAGATGCTTACAAAAAAGTGGAATATATTGCTGCAAATCAGCTTTTATCAGAGATTCCAGAAGATATGCGTGATGCGTACAGGGATATTTTAATTGAGGATGAGAGCGAGGAGTGGAAGTATGTAAAAGCGGCGGATAAGCTTTCAGCATATATTAAGTGTATGGAAGAAAAAAATACTGGAAATACGGACTTTTCAAAGGCAGAGACTGCTATAGAGCAGGCATTGGAGGATATGAATATGGAAGAAGTTCGTATTTTTATGGATGAGTTTCTATCATCTTACACGATGACTTTGGATGAGATTAATAAGCAGAATTGACAGATAATATGAGTAGAATATTATTAGATAATATTCTACAAAGAATCAACTGGGAGATAGAATGGGAAAAGCAGTATTCATTGCGGAAAAACCAAGTGTTGCCGCAGAGTTTGCAAAAGCGTTAAAACTGAATACAACAAGAAGAGATGGATATATGGAGAGTGACAAGGCGATAGTTACATGGTGTGTAGGTCATTTGGTCACAATGAGTTATCCGGAAGTTTACGATGAAAGATATAAAAAGTGGAATTTGAGAGATTTACCATTTATACCGGAAGATTGGAAGTATGAAGTGATTCCGGACGTGAAAAAGCAGTTTCAAATTGTTAAGGATATTTTAAATAGAGATGATGTAGATACAATTTATGTTTGTACTGACTCGGGACGTGAAGGAGAGTATATTTACAGACTGGTTGCTCAGGAAGCAGGCATTAAAAATAAGACTGAAAAGCGTGTATGGATAGATTCACAGACAGAAGATGAGATTCTTAGAGGTATCAGGGAAGCGAAAGATTTAAAAGAATATGATAATCTGTCAGATGCAGCATATCTGAGAGCTAAAGAAGATTATCTGATGGGAATTAATTTTTCAAGGCTTCTCACATTGAAATATGGAAATTCTATTCAGAACTTTTTAAAAGATGGCTGGAAGTCTATTAATGTAGGTCGTGTTATGACTTGTGTTCTTGGAATGATTTGTACCAGAGAACGAGAAATCAGAAATTTTGTTAAAACACCTTTTTATCGTGTGATGGCACAGACTAGTATTTCCGGACGCGTGATTGATACAGAATGGAAGGCTGTGAAAGGATCAAAGTTTTTTGAGTCATCATTATTGTATAAAGAAAATGGGTTTAAAGAAAAGACGACTGCGCAGGCTTTAATCGAAGTGTTAGAAAAACATGGACCGGTGCAGGTTGATGAAACAAACCAGCAGGAAATGGATGCATTTAAAGAGGTGCAGGCAAAACCTCCTTATCCATTAGAGATGACAATAAAGTCGATTGTTATGAAGGATGAGAAGAAACAGCCGCCATTATTATATAATCTGGCAGAATTACAAAATGACTGTTCTAAGATGTTTAAAATTAGTCCAGATGAAACATTAAATGTGGTTCAGCAGTTGTATGAGGCGAAACTTTGTACTTATCCGAGAACAGATGCAAGAGTTCTTTCCACAGCTGTCTGTAAAGAAATACATAAGAATATTGGTGGTCTGCAAAACTATGGACCATGTGCCGGTTTTGCAAAAAACATATTGGCGAATCAATTATATAAAGGTTTAGAAAAAACAAAGTATGTAGATGATAAAAAAATCACAGATCATTATGCGATAGTGCCTACAGGTCAGGGATTGGCAGGACTTGCAAAGCAAAAGCCAGTGAATCAGAAAGTATATATGGTTATTGTACGTCGTTTTTTGAGTATCTTTTATCCACCTGCAATATATAAAAAAGCAACATTGACAGGTATTATGCCTGCAACTTTTTCAGATGGAATTACAACTACAGAACAGTTTTCTTCAAATTTTAAAATTCTTGTACAAAAAGGATATTTTGAGATTGCAGGTGTCCCAAAAGAGAAGAAAAAGAATAATAAGACAAATGAAACAAAAGATAATAAAGAAAAAGAGATTGAAAATACACAAAATCAGGATGATGAAAATATGGAACAAAGTCTTGATGAAGAATTTTTCAATTTGTTGTATAATATGAAGAAAGGGGATAAAATACCGATAGTAGAATGCAATATTAAGGAAGGAGAGACAACTCCTCCGAAAAGATTTTCATCAGGTTCTTTAATACTTGCTATGGAAAATGCAGGTCAGTTAATAGAAGATGAAGACCTAAGAGCACAAATTAAGGGGTCAGGAATTGGGACTAGTGCAACAAGAGCCGAAATTATAAAGAAACTGACAAATATTAAATATATTGCATTAAATAAAAAGACACAGGTTATTACACCTACGCAGTTAGGTGAGATGATATTCGGAGTAGTGCATGGCTCCATAAAATCACTATTGAATCCGGAACTTACAGCAAGTTGGGAGCTGGGGCTTACACAGGTCGCAGAAGGACAGATAACAGCTGATGAGTATATGGAGAAATTAAATGCTTTTATAAAAGGCAGGTTCAATAATGTAATAAATTTAAATAATGCAGGACAGATGACCAGCTACTATAATTATGTAGCACAGTTTTATAATAAGAAGGGAAAAAAGACATAATTTTAATGTTTGCAAGAAAATTTATGACTTTAACCCCCTTAAACAAATGAGAAAGAAGCCCGATAGGTTGGATTTCGAATTTGTTAGAATTGTGGGAGCACGAAGTGCGAAACAATTTACATTATTATTTATAGGAGGAAAATATAATGTGTGGAATTGTAGGATATGTAGGAGAAAGAGATTGTACAGATGTTCTTTTAAATTCTTTGTCAAAATTGGAATATAGAGGATATGACTCAGCAGGAATTGCAGTTTTTGAAAATGGACAGATTACTGTTGAAAAGTCTAAGGGAGAATTACAGAATCTGAGAGATAAAATCAGTGAGAATCATAAGCCGGACGGACATTGTGGTATTGGACATACCAGATGGGCAACGCATGGTGAACCATCAGATATAAATTCTCATCCGCATGGAAGCAAGAGAGTGACTATAGTACATAATGGTATTATAGAAAATTATAAAGATATTAAGAAGTTTTTAATTGGAAAAGGGTATTCTTTTGAAAGTGAAACAGACACAGAGACAGTGGCAAAGTTATTAGATTTCTATTATGACGGAGATCCTATTGATGCTATTATTAAAGCTTTAAAAGATATTAGAGGAGCATATGCCCTTGGTATTATGTTTAAAGAGTTTCCTAATAAAATATTTGCTGTCAGAAAGGACAGTCCATTAATTATTGGAGTGGGAGAAGAGGAAAATTTTATTGCGTCCGATGTTCCGGCAATTTTACAGTATACTAGAAAATATTATCTTCTAGAAGAAAATGAAATTGCTACAATAAAGGCAGACAGGGTAGAGTTCTGTGATATTCATAGAAGAGAGATTATTAAGGAAGTTAAAATCTCAGATCTTGATATGGATGCTGCTGAAAAGGGTGGATATGAGCATTTTATGTTAAAAGAAATTCATGAACAGCCAACAGCAGTCAGAACAACAATATCACCTAGAATTGTAGATGGTATGCCAAATCTTTCAGAATGCGGCATTACAGAAGAAAGTCTGAAAAAGGTTAGAAAAATATTTATTGTAGCATGTGGAACTGCCATGCATGCAGGTATGGTAGGAAAATATGTTATTGAAAAATTAGCAAGATGTGAGGTTACAGTAGATATTGCTTCTGAATTCCGATATAGAGATCCAATTGTAACACCGGATGATTTAGTGATTGTTATTTCACAATCCGGTGAGACTGCAGATACAAAGGCTGCTTTACATTTGGCACATGAAAAAGGTGCTAAGGTACTGGCCATTGTAAATGTAAAGGGTTCTTCTATCGCCAGAGAAGCAGACATGGTTATTTATACTCATGCAGGTCCGGAGATTTCTGTTGCATCAACGAAGGCGTTTTCTGTTCAGATGGCAGTAATGTACTTATTTGCTTTTGAGATGGCATATGCGAAAGGATGCATCAGCAGAGAAGAATGCAGGAGATTGACAGCAGAGTTGGAGAATATTCCTGAAGTGATTGAAAAGACAATGGAATGTGCAGACAGATGTCAGTATGTTGCTAGCAAATTAATAACAACATCCAGTTTGCTATATATTGGACGAGGACTTGACTACACACTTAGTATGGAAGGTTCATTGAAACTTAAAGAAATTTCTTATATTCATTCTGAAAGTTATGCGGCAGGGGAATTAAAACATGGAACAATCTCTCTTGTAACTGATGAGATGCCTGTCATTAGTGTGGCAACGCAAGAAGAATTATTAGAAAAAATGGTAAGTAATATTGTGGAAGTAAAGTCAAGAGGAGCGTTTACTATTACTGTATGTAAAAAAGGAACAGAGTTTAATGAGGGTGTTATGGACGAAATCATTGAGGTTCCCGTACTGGAAGATATTTTAATGCCAATGGTAACAGTAGTGCCACTTCAATTAGTAGCATATTATACAACAGTGCTTAAGGGATTGAATGTCGATAAACCAAGAAATCTGGCAAAATCCGTAACAGTTGAGTGATAATCTTTTAAGAAAACGGAGGCAATGTTATGTACACGATTAAAGATATGTATGATTTAAATGAGACAATTGCTGCAGAACTTTTTGAAGGAAAAACATATGCTTGGGAAGTTTTAGCGGATATTGGTGATTTTATTATAAAATTGGGAACAACGTTATCATTAGATGAATTTGAACATCCAGCAGAGGATGTTTGGATTCACAAATCAGTAACAGTGGCTGAAACAGCTACATTGAAAGGACCTTTAATTATAGATGCTGATACGGAAGTAAGACCGGGAGCATTTGTAAGGGGAAAGGTAATTGTAGGAAAGAATTGTGTTGTGGGAAATTCTACAGAATTAAAAAACGTCGTATTATTTAATACAGTTCAAGTACCTCATTATAACTATGTTGGTGACAGCATATTAGGTACACATTCCCACATGGGAGCAGGTTCCATTACATCCAATGTAAAATCTGACAAAACTTTAGTTGTGGTAAAGAATGGTAAGGAACAGATTGAAACAGGTCTCAAGAAATTTGGTGCCATGATTGGGGATTATGTAGAAGTAGGATGTAATTCTGTGTTAAATCCGGGAACAGTCATTGGAAGGAACAGTAATATTTATCCATTATCCAGTGTGAGAGGAGTTGTGCCGGAGAAAAGTATTTATAAAAGTAAAAATGAAATTATAGAAAAGAAATAAAAAATAAAACCAGTAAGTTAATGAATACTTACTGGTTTTTTGTTAAAAAATTGTAAAAAATGCATGTCATAAAATAGTTAAGATTGACAATAGAAAGGGCTTCGTATATAATTCACTGTGGAGTTGTTGGCTCGTATCTGAAAGATACGCATTCATCAATTTTACGATATTAAAGAAAAGAGGTAGAGGAAATGGCAACAATCGATTTAAGCAAGTATGGCATCACAGGTGTGAATGAAATAATTCATAATCCTTCCTATGAAAAGTTATTTGAAGATGAGACAAATCCAGAATTAGAAGGATACGAAAAAGGACAGGTAACTGAACTTGACACAGTGAATGTTATGACTGGTATTTATACAGGACGTTCACCAAAAGATAAATTTATCGTTGAAGATGAGAATTCTAAAGACACTGTTTGGTGGACTTCAGAAGAATATCCTAACGATAATCATCCGGCATCACAGGAAGCTTGGGATGCATGTAAGAAATTAGCAATAGAAGAGCTTTCTAATAAGAAGTTATATGTTGTAGATGCGTTCTGTGGAGCAAATAAGGATACACGTATGTCTGTAAGATTTATTATGGAAGTTGCTTGGCAGGCACATTTTGTAAAGAATATGTTTATCGTTCCTACAGATGAAGAACTTGCGAATTTTGAGCCGGACTTTATCGTATATAATGCTTCAAAGGCTAAGGTTGAAAACTATAAAGAATTAGGTCTTAATTCAGAGACAGCAGTTTTATTCAATATTACAAGCCGCGAGCAGGTTATCTTAAATACATGGTATGGTGGAGAAATGAAGAAAGGTATGTTCTCAATGATGAACTATTACCTTCCATTAAAAGGAATTGCTTCTATGCACTGTTCAGCAAATACAGATATGAATGGTGAAAATACAGCAGTATTCTTTGGACTTTCCGGAACAGGTAAGACAACACTTTCAACAGATCCTAAGAGATTACTTATCGGTGATGATGAGCACGGATGGGATGACAATGGTGTGTTTAACTTTGAAGGTGGATGTTATGCAAAGGTTATTAACCTTGACAAAGAATCTGAGCCAGATATCTATAATGCAATCAGACGTAATGCTTTATTAGAAAATGTTACTGTTGATGCAGATGGAAAGATTGATTTTGATGATAAGAGTGTAACAGAAAATACACGTGTATCTTATCCAATCAACCATATTGAAAATATTGTACGTCCGGTATCTACAGCACCAGCTGCAAAAGATGTAATCTTCTTGTCAGCAGATGCATTTGGTGTATTACCACCAGTATCTATTTTGACACCGGAACAGACACAGTACTATTTCTTATCAGGATTTACTGCAAAACTTGCAGGTACAGAGCGTGGAATTACAGAACCTACACCAACATTCTCAGCATGTTTCGGTCAGGCATTCTTAGAGCTTCATCCTACAAAGTATGCAGAAGAGCTTGTTAAGAAGATGGAACAGAATGGTGCAAAGGCTTACTTAGTTAATACAGGTTGGAATGGAACAGGAAAACGTATTTCTATTAAGGATACTCGTGGAATTATCGATGCAATTTTAAGTGGTGATATCAATAATGCACCGACAAAACAGATTCCTATGTTTAATTTTGAAGTACCTACAGAACTTCCGGGTGTTGATCCGGCAATCCTTGATCCTCGTGACACATACGCAGATGCTTCTGAATGGGAAGCAAAGGCAAAAGACCTTGCAGAAAGATTTAATAAGAACTTTGTTAAATATACAGCAAATGAAGCAGGTAAAGCACTTGTTTCAGCTGGTCCAACATTAGACTAGTTAAAAATAAATAAAGTATAAGCGAAAACTCTCGATGGAAGTCTACTTTCAGAAGAGAGTTTTTCTTTTTATTATAAGAGAGAGTTTCTAGTAACAGTTCAGCCTTCAGCTCGAATCCACGTTGCTTTTTCCCGCTGATTTGGTTCATCATGTGATACAGAGCTATATAACAACCTTACCTGCAAGCAGTCAGTTGTTATATGGATTCTGTATCGTATGGCTGAACTGTCGCAAAATATAAAAAATTGGAAAACGAAAAATATTGCAAAAAGATGTGTAGTAGATTATAATAAAAGTGCCTGAAGTGTTGATGACCTGTCAATTTGAACCTACAGTTTGATGAAAGGGATTCCTATATCTCTAAAGGGATGTCAAGCCTCGATTCAGTGGAAGGCAGTAACTTTAGATGCGGTTGCCCACCTGGCGTATGCTAGGACTCAAAACGCAGGACGACACCTCGGGTGTACATAAGAAAAGAAACGCAGCATTTTAAAATGTTGCGTTATTTTTTTGCAAAAGCCCTGTAAGCGATATTGAGGCTTGCGAAAAAAACATTTGTGTATTTCAAACATAAAGCGAACATACTATATAATTATAGGCAGGTGAGATTGTATGAAAAAAATAATAATTGCATTATCTTGTATTGTTATCATTAGTGTTTCCATTTTAAATTATCAGTGTCAGGAAACTTTTATAAAAGTAAACAGTACAAGCAGCAAAGAAATTTCAACAGTGAATAAGGTAAAACAGGGAACTACAAAACAGGATGAAAAGCCTGGTCAACCATCTAAAAAGAAGTATGTAAATATTGTAATTATGAATAATGGGTATCGTTCTATTTTTCATAATAATATAGAAATAAAATCTAAGAATTTAAATTTGTATTACGGTAAAAATTTTAGAAATAAGATAAATGGAAACAAAATAAAACTTGATGGAAACAGTAAATATTTTAAAGATAGTAAAGTATTGAAAGTAAGTACAAAGGACAGAATGTGTCTGGTGGGGCATAATGTGGAACATAATTCGCCTACATATGCAGATACATTTTATGTGCATAAAACCAGTAGTGGTCTGGTACTTGTAAATCATGTTGAACTAGAGGAGTATATCGCCAGGGTAATATCCAGTGAAATCGGAGAGGATGCTCCATTAGAAGCATTAAAAGCACAGGCAGTATGTGCTAGAACATATATTTTGAAATCGGAAGAAAAAGATTATAAAAAATATAATGCGATAGCAAATGATAGTACGGATTTTCAGGTGTATAATAGAATTAGTCCGGGAAAGAAGTGCTATCAGGCAGCAAAGGATACAGCAGGAATCGTTATGATGCATAAAAACAAATTAATTAATGCATATTATTTTTCTACATCTTGTGGTTATACAACAAATTATAAGATATGGGGAAAGGAAAAAAAATCATATTTGAGGGGTGAAAATATAACGAAAGAAAAGGGAAAAGACATTAAAGAGCAGAAAGTTTTTGAAAAATTTATTAAGAGTTGTACAAAAGCATATGAAAGCAGTTGTCCTTTTTATCGTTGGGAAACCAGTTTAACATCACAACAAATTGTAAATGGTATTTATCATCTTACAGGCAGTGATATTGGAACAATTAAGAAAATTGAAGTGAATGGAAGAGGGGAAGGAGGAATTGCTTCACAAATAACTGCTTATGGAAGTAAAAAGCAAATTATTATAAAAAAACAAAGCGATATTAGAAAGGCATTTTGTTCTATATATGCAAAAATAAAATTACAGAATGGGGAAGTAAGAACAGGAATGGAGATGCTTCCAAGTGCATTTATTCACATACAAAAAACAGGTGATAATTATAAAATATATGGCGGTGGTTTTGGGCATGGCAGTGGAATGAGTCAGAATGCTGCAATCGAAATGGCAAAAGAAAAAATGGCATATGATGAGATATTAAAAAAGTTCTACAATAATGTAGAACTTATAAAACATTAAAATGATTCTTCTATAATATTTCTAGTTTCAAAAAACTTTGCTTCTGTTTCAGGGTAAAGTTTTTTGTTTATTTCTGCACCTATGAATAAGATATATATACAAAAATAAATCCATAACATTAAAATTATAAAGGCTGTCAGGCTTCCATACATATAGGACATGTTTGAAAAATTATCTATATAAATAGAAAATACATAGGAAAAAACTAACCATCCAAGGGAACTGAACATTGCACCTGGAAGTGTTTTTCGTATTGTAGTCAGTTTAAAGTTGGCAATTTTATATATAATGATAAAAAATATTGACAATATCAGAAATGAAACTAAATAGCGTAAAATTAAAGTAAGCACACTAATTTCTTTTAAAAATGGTAATAGTGAAATTAAAAAATTAAAAATACTGTTACCAAATACTAAAAGTACCATTGTAATAATAATGGAAAAAACAAATAAAATAGTATACATCATAGAAATAAATCTTGAAATAAAATAATTTCTGTTTTGATGTATTTTACTGATTTCATATAATCCAAACATAACGGATAATACACCTTTGGATGCAGACCAGATTGCTACAATAGCAGCAATAGATATTGCAGTTCCTGAAACATGAGTATAAAGTTCTTCAATAATCTGAATTAAGAGCGGTTTGATAGTATCAGGAGCATATGTATTCAGTAGATTGATAATCGACTGGGAAGTAATGCTTGTCATACCAATAATATTTAGAAACAGTAGAAAAAATGGAAAAATTGACAATATAATAAAAAATGAAGCCTGGGCTGTGTATATGCCAACCCGGTCTTTTGCCATTCTAACACAGAAATCATATAATTTTAAAATAGGTTGTAAAAGCTTTTTTTTCATAACAATACTCCTATATATTTATAGATTTTATTATACGGGGTTTATAAAATATTATATGTGTGGATTATAACATTTTTTCAAAAAACTAACAATCATTGGAAAATATAATGTTTTATTGACAGCACCTTTGGGGTGTGCTAGAATACATTTATTGTAAAAGGCATTGATTGTGCACAGTAGAGCATTACTATTCTTTTAGAGAGAAGGATTCATCGGCTGAAAGGTCCTTTAAGTAACGGTAATTATCGAATTTCCCACAGGAGCTGCATTGGTGAAACAATATTAGCCAGTGACGTAAGATGAGCGTTAAACATATTGAGAGTTCACAGATTCGTGAGAATCAGGGTGGTACCGCGGAATTAGATTTTTCGTCCCTGCATCGTTAGATGCAGGGATTTCTTTTTTGTTACTAGTGAGAACAGTATAAAAGAATAAAATAAAACGAGGTGAACTAGTTCACCATAGTTTAATTTTATTCTTTTATATTGAGCGATTAGCTCAAGTGAGATGAAGCGTAGCGAAATCGAACTGTTCTTAAAATTATTTATTATTGAAAAATAAAATAGAAAGGATAAACACCATGAAAGAAAGATTGCAGGCAATTAAAGAAGAAACAATTGCAAAAATCAAAAATGCTGAGGATATGAGTATTTTAAACAATATCAGAGTAGAAATCCTCGGGAAAAAAGGTCAGCTGACTGAAGTGCTGAAAGGTATGAAAGATGTTGCACCTGAGGACAGACCAAAAGTAGGTCAGTTAGTTAATGACACAAGAAAAGCCATTGAAGAAAAGATGGAGGAAGTAAAAAGTCAGTTAGAAGCTAAGGCAAGAGAAGCAAAACTGAAGGCCGAGGTTATTGACGTAACTCTTCCGGCAAAGACAAATAAAGTTGGACATAAACATCCAAATACATTGGCATTAGAAGAACTGGAACGTATCTTTGTTGGTATGGGATATGAAGTGGTAGAAGGTCCGGAAGTTGAGTTTGATTACTACAACTTTGAGGCACTAAATATTCCTGCAAATCATCCGGCGAAGGATGAGCAGGATACATTTTATATAAATAAAAATATTGTATTGAGAACGCAAACATCTTCTGTTCAGGCACGAGTTATGGAGAATACGAAACCGCCTATCAGAATTGTATCTCCAGGCAGAGTATTCCGTTCAGATCAGGTGGATGCAACACATTCTCCATCATTCCATCAGATCGAAGGTCTTGTTATTGATAAAAATGTTACTATGGCAGACTTAAAGGGAACATTAGAGCAGTTTGCAAAAGAACTGTTTGGTGCCGATACAAAAATTAAGTTCAGACCACATCATTTCCCATTTACAGAACCTAGTGCAGAAGTAGATGTTACCTGCTTTAAGTGTGGAGGAAAAGGATGCAGATTCTGTAAGGGAGAAGGCTGGATAGAGATTCTTGGCTGTGGTATGGTTCATCCTCATGTTCTTGAGATGGGAGGAATTGACCCAAATGAATATCAGGGATTTGCATTTGGTGTAGGACTTGAAAGAATTGCATTACTGAAATATGAGATAGATGATATGAGATTATTATATGAGAACGATGACCGTTTCTTAGGACAGTTTTAAAGGAGGGAATAGGAAATGAATACACCTTTATCATGGATTAAAGCATATGTTCCTGACTTGGAATGCAGCGATCAGGAGTATATGGATGCAATGACATTATCAGGTACAAAGTGTGAAGGTTTTGAGAGACTTGACGCAGACCTTGAAAAGATTGTTGTTGGACAGATTGAAAAAATAGAAAAACACCCTGACGCAGACAAATTAGTTGTCTGTCAGGTGAATATTGGCACAGAGGTGACACAGATTGTTACCGGTGCGACAAATGTAGCAGAGGGACAAAAAATTCCAGTTGTTTTAGATGGTGGAAGAGTGGCAGGTGGTCATGACGGTTCTAAGACAGCAGGTGGAATAAAGATAAAAAAAGGAAAACTTCGTGGCGTGGAATCAAATGGTATGATGTGCTCGATTGAAGAGTTAGGCTCTACTACAGATTTCTATCCGGAGGCACCGGAAGATGGAATTTATATTTTTGATGACAGTGTAGAGGTTGGAGCAGATGCTGTAGAAGTTTTGGGACTTCACGAGACAGTATTTGAATATGAAGTTACATCAAACAGAGTAGACTGCTACAGTGTTATCGGTATTGCCAGAGAAGCAGCGGCTACATTTAGAAAGCCGTTCAAGGCTCCGGAAGTAAAAGCAGTCGGAAGCACTGGAAATGTAAATGATGATATTTCTGTAGAAGTAAAAGATAATGAACTTTGTCCGAGATATTGTGCAAAAGTAGTTAAGAATGTAAAGATAGCACCATCACCGGAATGGATGCAGAGAAGACTTTCTGCCTGTGGTATCAGGCCAATTAATAACTTAGTAGATATTACAAACTATGTGATGGAAGAGTTTGGACAGCCAATGCATGCTTATGATTTATCTACCATCGCAGGGAATAAAATTGTTGTCCGCCGTGCAGAGGATGGAGAGAAGTTTGTAACTCTTGACGGACAGGAGAGAGAACTCGACAGCGATATGCTGATGATTTGTGATGGCGAAAAAGCAGTAGGTCTTGCAGGAATCATGGGCGGGGAAAATTCCATGATTACAGATGATGTAAAAGATGTTTTATTTGAGGCAGCATGTTTTGACGGTACAAATATCCGTCTTTCATCTAAGAGAGTAGGACTTCGGACAGATGCTTCAAGTAAATTTGAAAAAGGTCTTGATCCAAACAATGCAGAGGCTGCAATTAACAGAGCCTGTCAGTTAATCGAAGAATTAGGTGCTGGTGAAGTTGTAGAAGGTATTGTGGATGTTTATCCGGAGAAAAAGACGGAAAGAACAATTCAATTTGATACGGATTATGTAAATAATCTGATTGGATTAGATTTATCAGAAGAAGAAATGATAAGTTATTTTCCAGCCTTAGAATTAAAATATGATGCAGATACAAAGATGATTACAGTACCTACATTCAGACAGGATTTGATTGGAATGTGCGATATTGCAGAGGAAATCACAAGATTTTATGGATATGATAAGATTCCTACAACACTTCCTAGTGGAGAGGCTACGACAGGAAAATTATCTGATAAATTAAGAATAGATGAAATTGCCAGAAGTGTTGCATTATATTGTGGTTTTTCACAGGGAATGACATACTCTTTTGAAAGTCCAAAGGTATTTGACAAATTGTTGCTGCCACAGGATAGTGATTTGAGAAAGGCTGTTACGATTTCAAACCCATTGGGAGAAGATTTCAGCGTAATGAGAACAACCCCTTTAAATGGTATTCTCACATCTCTTGCCACAAACTATAACAGAAGAAATAAAGACGTAAGACTTTTCGAGATGGGAAATATTTATCTTCCAAAAGAAGTTCCGGTAACAGAGCTTCCTGATGAGAGAATGCAGTTTACATTAGGCTTCTATGGAGACGGAGATTTCTTTACAATGAAAGGTGTTGTAGAAGAGTTTTTGGGTCAGGTAGGAATTGAGAAGAAAATCAGTTACGATGCAGAGGCAGGAAAAACATTCTTACATCCGGGACGTCAGGCAAATATTATTTACAAAGATACTGTCATTGGATATTTAGGAGAAGTTCATCCGGTTGTCTGTGACAATTATGATATGAAAACAAGAGCTTATGTGGCTGTTATTGATATGCCTTATATTTATGAAATGGCTGACTTTGATAAGAAATACGAAGGTATTGCAAAATTCCCTGCTGTGTCACGTGATATTTCCATGGTTGTACCAAAAGAAATTCCGGTAGGACAGATTGAAACGGTGATTGAGCAGAGAGGCGGTAAGATTCTTGAAAGCTATCAGTTGTTTGATATCTACGAGGGAGACCAGATTGAAAAAGGTTTCAAATCTGTTGCTTACAATATTGTGTTCAGAGCAAAGGATAGAACTTTGGAAGAGAGTGATGTATCCGGCGCAATGAAGAAGATTTTAAATGGTCTGGAAGGGCTGGGAATTCAACTTCGAGGATAAGTATAGAGTAGAATACAGAAAATGATTAAGAGGCTGTACGTTGAGTAACAGCCTCTTTTTATAATATTATTCTTTGATTTTTCTTTGCTTTGAAGCAAGAAGATATATGCTGAATATGGCAAGGAAAAATATGAGTTCTATTCCTATGTATGTCCAATAGTTTGGATAGGACATGTTATCGCCGGAAAAACCTGATAGCATATTGTTTGTTTTGATATACCAGTATGCCGGAAGAAATCGTGCAATGGACAAAACAGTATCCCCAAGAAACCATTGAGGAACAAATATTCCAGATAGAAAACTCATTCCAAGACCAATGCAGTTCGCAATCATATTTAAAACGTTATCTGATGTAGTAAATATACTAATTAATAATGTAATACTGATACATATTAATAAGAATATAAAACTGTTCAGCATACACAGGAGCCCCTTTGTAGCAAAAAGATTATTGAATCCGCCAAATACCCCTCCGATAATCATGAGAATAAGCCATAGTATAAAACTGTAAACAATACATCCTAAAGTTATTTGCTTATTTTTAGAATGAAGTGTCAGAGATGAGCAGTTGATACGGCTGGCAATCTCTTTCTTTCTTAAAATCATTAATATCGGTGTCATTCCTACAATCAGTATGGAAAGCATAATATAGGACACATATTGAAAATAATAGAAAATGATCTGAGACGATGCGTCATTGTCAGGCTTTGCTTCATAATCTATCATATTCGTATAGTTGGTATCTGAAAGAGAGGCCTCCGTTTTTTTCAGAGCATCATTGATAGAAAAACCACCATTGATATAAAGGGTTAATGTATTGATATACTCATTAATCTGCTGCCCGGCAAAATAACTGCTTGTACTGTCAAATAACTTACTATGTGAAATCAGATTCGATGTATTCCCTTCTATAAGTTTCTTTTCAAAATCTTTTTCAATAAAAAGAACATAATCAATTGTCTGATAATATAAATTATCCTGTAGTATATCTTTATCGTCAGTTTTTAAGTCAACAATTTCATGATAATCTGATAAATACTGTTTCATAGCTTTACTTGTCTGGCTGTTATCCCGATCTATGATAGTCATGCGAATGGAGGAAACAGTAAAGTTTTTTTCATTTGTATCAATCGCATTCATGCTCATAAAAACAAGTAGAACAGTAAAAATTCCAAGATAAATTGCAGCAGATAAAACTCTCTTTTTTGCAATTTTGAAAAAAAGTTTAAAGACTTGCATATTTTTTCCTCCTTGTTAGTAAGAATCCTCCCAGAGTAAATACTGTTATCATAATCATAAGCGTTATGATATTTTGAGAGTATCGCTCAAAAGTATTGTATACGGATAGTGAATAAAAGGAATCACTAATGAGTACAGCCGGATTAATTTTATTGAAAACCGGAAAGACTTTTTCGACCACGATTTTCATATTTCCTATCATGAGTCCGCTCATAAAGCAGAATAACATTGAGAGCGACATACAAATTGCGTTTTTGATATTTTCACTGGCAGAACTGAAAGCTCCTACAAAGAAACCAAAGGAAATACCTGTAAGTGTTGAAATAAACAGAGTTAATGCTGCTAACGGAAAATGCGGTGTTAAATCTATTTTTAGTACAATTACAATAAATAAATATGCAATAAAATTACAAATAAAATTAAAGCCGGTAAATGAAATCAGTTCGCCTATGATAGAAGTCAGCTTATTCGTAGGAGAGATACATCTTCTTGAACCAAGAAGAGAAAGATTCCCCTGATTGTTTATGGAAATCCGCATCCCTGCCATCGAAGTAAATAAACATGCCATAGCCAGCAGATTATAGAAATATTGCGTAAACGTATCGGAGTTTTTTCTGTCTGTAAGTGAGATTTCTTTGCTTTCTATTTGAGAAGTATTTGCAATTATGCCGGTTAGTTTTTCGGGGTGTTTTGCAGCAACTTCTAAAAATGCATCTTTTGAAGTGTTGTATTGTTTTACAATCGAATTGAGAATACTCTGGTTGATAGCCTTGTCAGACATGCCGGCGGAGACTGTAACAGTTACTTTATCTTTTACAGTGATTATCCCATCAATCTTTTTTGCTTTTAGTAATTTATCAGCTTTTTCGCTTGATACATATTGAATCTTCAATAATTGCACATCCTTGTTTTCTTCTAAAGATTCTGCAACTTTTTTAAATGCTTCAAAATTTTCTTTGTTTTCTGATACGATACCTACAGGAATCGGAGATATTTTTTCGGAATCATTGATTCCTGAAAATCCGGCTTTAAAGAATATTGCCAGAATAATCGGAAAATATAATATCCAGAAAATTTCTTCTTTATTGCGTAGAAGACGTAAAAATGAATATTTGATTGTATGTAACATAAGCGCCTCCTTAGTCTCTCAGTTTCGTACCGGTAATTTCTAAAAATACATCGTTCAATGTTGGGAGTTCCGAATACACTCTGCCAAATGATAAATCCTGTGATTTCAGATAATCCAGGATACGAAGCAGATTGTGTTTACCGCCACTATATAAGACTTCAAGATTTTTGTTATCATAGGAAATATTATAGACGTGGGGAAGTTCTTTTATAGCTGAAATATATTTATCTTCTAAATTAAGTATTTCTATTGAGATTGTTTCGCTTTTTTTAATCATGCGTTTTAATTCATCTTTTGTACCCAGTGCAATATTTTTTCCCTTATCCATAATTGCAATGCGTGTACATATCTGTTCAACCTCTTCCATGTAATGCGAGGTGTAAATAATTGTAGCTCCCTGTTTTTGCAGTTTAACAATTCCTTCCAGTATTTTATTTCGGCTTTGAGGGTCGACAGCTACCGTTGGCTCATCTAATATAATGAGTTTGGGTTTATGTGCAATACCACAGGCAATGTTTAATCGTCTCAACAGACCACCGGAAAGTTTTTTTGGATAGAATTTTTCAAAGTCATTTAATTCAACAAAATCAATGGCTTCTTTTACATATTGTTTTCTCTCGTTTTTATCAGTAATGTATAATCCGCAGAAATAGTCAATGTTTTCGTAGACAGTTAATTCTTCAAATACAGCGACATTCTGCATGACAACACCAATATTTTTTTTGATATCGTAAGAGTCAGGTGTCATTTCTTTTCCAAACAGCTCTATTTTTCCCTTGTCAAAAGAGAGAAGAGATAAGATACAGTTTATTGTTGTAGTTTTTCCGGAACCATTCGGACCAAGCAGTCCAAAAATTTCACCTTCTGAAATTTCCAGATTAAAGTGGTCTAAAGCAACGAGTTCCTTGTAGCGTTTCACAAGATTTTCAACTTTTACAATTGTTTTTTCCATCACATGCCTCCTCATGTTTTGTTAGAAGTCTGTCACTTCCATTTTAACTGTTTTTTTGTACTTACTTATAGTATAATAAAAAAGTCTGAGTTGTTTAGTGAATAATGTCAGAAATCTATATGACATTTGTAATGTATAATGAATACATCATTATAATAAAGAAAAGGCTGTAAAAAATGAAAAAGATAATTGATAATATAATACTTTTTATAATATGTTCAGTAATGGTTATCAGAACATGTGAATTTCAAAGTACAGTTATTATTGCGGTATCAGTGCTGGCAGTAGCTTCGGTAATCTTATATGTTGATAATAAACATGCATGGGTTGTGATATTGTCCGGCTATATGATTCTGTGTATGGTATTTCCTGAATTCTTTTTGTATTTATCATTAATTCTTTATCATAGTATCTGGTACAAAAAAATTCAGGCATATATCTTAGTGATCACATTGATTCCATATTTGAATCGATTAGATGAATGGAATCTTGGAGGAATATTATTGACGGTTGTGTTATCTATGATACTTTCTTATTATTCGAAACGTTTATCGGATATGGAAAAGAAGCTCATTGTTTTAAGAGATACAAGTAAAGAACGTGACTTGTTATTAAAAGAAAAAAACAGAGAGTTAATTGAAAAGCAGGATTATCAGATACATCTTGCCACATTGAAAGAAAGAAATCGAATTGCAAGGGAAATACATGATAATGTAGGACATATGATTACACGTTCTATTCTTCAGGTGGGTGCATTGAAAGCGATACATAAAGAAACAGGACTGCACAGTCAGCTGGACAGTATCAATCATACATTGAATCAGGCGATGAACAGTATCAGAAAAAGTGTACATAATCTTCATGACGAAGCCGTGGATATGGAAGTTGTAATTAAGGATATCGTAGGGGAAATGCAGGAGAAGTACGAAGTATATTATGAGTATGATATGTCAGAACAGGTGTCTGGTGAAATAAAGTATTGTTTTATAGCTATTGTAAAAGAGGCAATGTCAAATATAATAAAACATAGTAATGGAAATAAAATCACATTGATTTTGCGGGAACATCCGGGCTTATATCAGTTGAGTATTGAAGATAATGGAACGATTCAAAAAGAGAAGGAAAATGGAATCGGTTTAATTAATATGAGAGAACGTGTGGATAAACTGCAGGGAACGATACGGATAAACAATGAGAATGGATTTCGCATTTTTGTTACTGTAAGAAAATGAATACAGAAAGTGCAGCAGTAAAATGATATTAATTATATATGCGGCTGTAAATGGAGGGAATCAATGAAAATCGTGATAGTTGATGATGACTCATTAGTTGCAATGTCATTAAAAACAATATTAGAATCAGATAAGAGTATTGAAGTTCTGGATACCGGAAAAAACGGGCAGGAAGCCGTAGGACTGTTTGAAAAATATCATCCGGATGTACTGCTTATGGATATTCAGATGAATGGGATGAGTGGTCTCGAGGCTGCGGAAATTATTATAAATAAACATAAGAAAGCAAAAGTTTTGTTATTGACCACATTTGTTGACGACGAATATATCATTAAGGCATTGCAAGTAGGAGCAAAAGGGTATATATTAAAACAGGATTTTGAAGGAATTATACCGGCATTAAATGCTGTAAGCAGAGGACAAAGTGTTTTTGGAAATGAAATAATACATAAAATTCCACAATTAATCTGGCAGGAAGAAAAGTGTGATTTTACACAGTATAATATTAATCAAAAAGAATATGAAATTATTTGTAAAGTAGCTGAGGGGCTTAGCAATAAAGAAATTGCGGAATGTTTATTTTTGAGTGAGGGGACTGTAAGAAATTACATCAGCATTATTTTAGAGAAACTTTCACTAAGAGACAGAACACAGCTGGCAATTTTTTACTATCAAAAGTTTCATGATTGTTAATAGAAAAGGAGAAGATATGAAGTTCGTAATTCAAAGAGTAAATGAGGCAAGTGTTGCAATTGAGGAGAATGTTGTAGGAAAAATAAATAAGGGGTTTTTAGTTTTTATTGGTGTTTCTAATGCAGACACCAAAGAAACTGCTGATAAAATGATTAAGAAATTAATTGGTATGAGAATTTTTGATGATGAAAATGGGAAGACCAATCTGGCTTTGGCAGATGTTGAAGGAGAACTGTTATTAATATCACAGTTTACATTGTATGCGAATTGCAAAAAAGGAAATAGACCATCATTTATGGATGCCGGTGCACCGGATATGGCAAATGAGATGTATGAATATATTATTACTGAATGTAGGAAACAGGTGTCAGTGGTAGAGACAGGGGAGTTCGGAGCAGACATGAAAGTATCTTTGGAAAATGACGGACCGTTTACGGTTGTATTGAACAGTAATGAGTTATAGAAAAGGTTTGTTTGTGGAAATGGCGTCAAAAACAAGATTATAATATATAAGAGGAATTTGAAGATGAGTGATACAGAAAAGATGAGTTTACATGATTATTATTATGATTTACCGGAGGAACTAATCGCACAGGATCCGTTGGAAGATAGAAGCAGTTCCAGATTAATGGTGCTTGATAAAGAAAATGGAAATATAGAACATCATGTATTTAAAGATATTATTGATTATTTAAAAGAGGGTGACTGCCTCGTCATTAATGATACAAAAGTTCTGCCGGCAAGGCTTTATGGTAATAAAGTGGGAACGGATGCAAGGATTGAAGTTCTTCTATTGAAACGCCATGAAAATGATGTATGGGAGACATTAGTCAAACCAGGCAAAAAATGCAAAGTTGGTACAGTAATTACTTTTGGTGACGGGCTTTTAAAGGGAGAGGTCATAGATATTGTTGAGGAAGGAAACCGGTTAATACAGTTTCAGTATGAAGGGATTTTTGAAGAAGTACTGGACCAGTTGGGCGAGATGCCTCTGCCGCCATATATTACGCACAAATTAGAAGATAAAAACAGATATCAGACAGTTTATGCTAAGTATGAAGGTTCAGCAGCTGCACCGACAGCAGGACTGCATTTCACAAAAGAATTATTAGAAGAAATCGAAGCAAAAGGTGTGAAAATAGCCCATGTCACACTTCATGTGGGACTTGGAACATTCAGACCTGTCAAGGTAGAAAATATACTAGAACATCATATGCATTCAGAATTTTATATGGTAGATGAAAAAGATGCAGATATGATAAATCATTGTCGTGAAAATGGCGGCAGAATTATTTCTGTTGGAACGACTAGTACAAGAACACTTGAGACTGTCACGGATGATAATGGGGTTGTTCATGCAGGAAGTGGATGGACGCAGATATTTATTTATCCTGGATATCAGTTCAAAGCAATAGACTGCCTGATTACGAACTTCCATTTACCGGAATCTACATTACTGATGCTGGTGTCAGCATTAGCAGGAAGAGAGAATGTGCTAAGGGCATATGAAGAGGCAGTGAAAGAAAAATATAGATTTTTCAGTTTCGGAGATGCTATGTTTATACAGTAAAATGCATTTTGAAAAAGGAATATATTTTTATGGTTAAGGGTTGATTTTATGATGTGGATATGATACATTGAACATGTGAAAGAAACAGGTATGTACACAACAAAGTCACAAAGTGAAACCCTAGTAGGTGGTGTCTACTAGGGTTTCTTTCCGTTTAATCGGTGGAATGAGCCGTTTGGGCTAGTTGTCGTTCTACTTTCTATCTAACCACTTGCAAATATAATGACATATGATACCTGCCACGATAGAAATTATTAGTGTAGCTATGTACACGACAAAGTCACCCCCTTTCTGTTGCCAGTTTCGGGAGACAACAATTATAATATAACATACTCTGAATAAAAATAAAATGTGATTTTATAAAAATAATAAAAAATATAAAGGGTGAAAACTATGGAACAATATAGAGTAAAAAAAGTAAAAGAAAAAAAGAATATTCATGTGGAAGTACCAGGTTCTAAAAGCATTACAAACAGAGCATTAATGCTGGCTGCAATCTCTAATGGAATATGTAAGCTCAATGGTGTATTGTTCAGTGATGATTCCAGAGCGTTTTTAGACTGTTTAGATAAACTGGGATTTCAGCTTAAGATAGATGAAAGTAAGAAACAAGTGATGATAAAAGGAGAAAATGGCAGGATTCCAAATAACGATGTGACAATTAATGTACGCAGTGCAGGAACAGCAGCCAGATTTATGACAGTACTTCTTGCAGTGTGTGGTGGAGATTACATTTTAGAATCATCAGAACAGATGAAAAAGCGTCCAATGAGCCAACTTTTAGAGAGTTTGAGGGCAAAGGGCGTAGATATTAACTGTTTAGAGAAAGAAGGGCATTTTCCTTTTGAGATTCATTCACAAGGAATATGTCAGACAGATATCAGCATTGATACAACAAAAAGCAGCCAGTATGCCAGTGCTCTTTTAATGGCAGGAGCAGTCAATGGAATGAATGTGGGACTTACAGGCTCCAGAGTGGAAGGAGCATATATTAAAATAACATTACGGATGTTAGAACAGTTTGGAATCTGTTGTGAGGAAACAACAGATACAAAGGAAGAGGCTCGTGGTAATACAAAAGTTTATAGCATTCAAAAACAGGAATTCTCAAAGGAACAGTATGATATTGAACCGGATATGTCAGCAGCATGTTATTTTTATGCAATGGGATTACTGTTAGGAGTAAAGAGTAAAGTAAAAGGTATTCGATTGGATTCTATGCAGGGAGACGTGAAATTCCTACAAGTTTTGAAACAGTTAGGATGTAGAATCAGTGAAACAGATGAAATAGAAATTGATGCAAGAAATGTCAATGAATATGATGGTATAGAAATAGATATGTCAGATTTTTCGGATCAGGCGCTTACTATGGCAGTAGTTGCTGCGTTCGCTAAGACACCGACAAAGATTATGAATGTTGGGCATATCAGGGCGCAGGAGTCAGATCGAGTTCAGGTAATCGTCAATGAATTAAGAAAATTAGGATGTGGTGCAGAGATATTAGAAGAGCATGGCAGCACAAATATTTTGATTACGCCAAAGATGATGTATGGAGTGGAAATTGATACATATGAAGACCATAGGGTGGCAATGAGTTTTGCTATGGCAGGCTTGAGAATAGACGGGGTTATTATTAATAATCCGATGTGTTGTAAAAAGACATTTGAGAATTATTTTGAAGTGTTGGAAGGAATCTATTAAGTTGTATTACATTGTTGAAAAATGTTGAAAATGATATTGGGCTATAGTATAATCTAAAGATGCAAAAAATAAATAAAACGATTGAGGATGAAAAATAATTTCTGGAATAAGAGAAATTGAGGTAATGTAAGATGAAGGGAATTATATTAGCAGGAGGAAGTGGAACAAGGCTTTATCCGTTAACAAGTGTTACAAGTAAACAATTATTACCGATATATAATAAGCCTATGATTTATTATCCATTGTCAACACTTATGCTGGCAGGAATCAAAGATATACTTATTATATCAACGCCGCAGGACTTACCTAATTTTGAAAGATTACTGGGAGATGGAAGCAGATTTGGTATCCATCTTTCATATAAAGTTCAGCCTTCTCCGGATGGCCTTGCACAGGCATTTTTGCTTGGTGAAGAATTTATTGGTGATGACAGTTGTGCAATGATCTTAGGAGATAATATTTTTTATGGTCATGGTTTGGTTAAAAGATTAAAGAAAGCATATGAAAATACAGGCCGTGCAACTATATTCGGTTATATGGTAACTGATCCTGAAAGGTTTGGAATTGTAGAGTTCGATGATGATTTAAAGGTTGTATCAATTGAAGAAAAACCTGAGCATCCAAAGTCAAATTATGCAGTGACAGGTCTCTATTTTTATGATAATCATGTCGTAGAAAAGGCAAAGCAGGTAAAACCTAGTGCCAGAGGAGAGTTGGAAATTACTGATTTAAATAATCTTTATTTAGAAGAAGGATTATTGGATGTTGAACTTTTAGGAAGAGGATTTGCATGGCTTGATACAGGAACAATGGAATCACTTTTAGATGCAGGAATGTTCGTAAAGCAGATAGAGAGTATTCAGGGGATTATTATTTCTGCTCCGGAGGAAATTGCTTATAATAATGGCTGGATAGATGATGAAGAATTAAAGAAAGCTATTGAAAATTATGGCAAGTCACCATATGGACAACATTTAAAAAATGTTTTAAACAGGTCAACAATTTAGAGTTTTTAGAAAAGTTTTATTATAAAAATGTGGTCATAAATTTATGACCACATTTTTATCGTTTAAATACTTTATATCGATGACGTTCTAATTGTTCGATTGCCTTGTTTGCAGAAACTTCGTCATAGAATGAAATTTTAAGAACGCCTTCTTCATGTTCACGGTTGTGAATAATGCCAATATTTTTGATACTTACACCATTTGTAGCAAGGATAGTAGCAATGGTGGCAATGGCACCGGATTCGTCGATAATATCACAAAAAATACTATAACTTCTCTGAATAATACTATTATTATGCTCATCAAGATTATCACGGTAATCGCGGCTTTCTGATATCAGATCATTGATAGCCTGTCCGTTTTTTGTATCTAATTCATTTTGAATTGTTTTTAAATCATCAATATATAATCCTAACATTTCGCTAATATTTGTGTTATTGGTCATACATATCTGCTCCCACATTTCAGGAGAAGAAGATGCAATTCTTGTAATATCCTTAAAACCCCCTGCAGCAATTGTTTTCATATATTCTGAATCACTGTCATTATGTTTTACCAGATTAACGAGACTTGAGGCAATAATATGCGGCAAATGACTAATTGCAGCAACAACACGGTCATGTTCCTGATAAGTAATACGAATCGGAATAGCACCAATATCAGAAATGATTTTTGTATATTCTTCAATATAACTTTTATTTACAGCATTTGTAGGAGTAACTGCATAATATGCATTTTCCAACAGTCTGTCATTTGCAAAATCATAACTGGTTTTTTCGGAGCCGGCCATTGGATGTCCGCCAATGAAATTTGTCTCCATTTTAAGTTTCGAAACACTTTCATGTATATTCGTTTTGACACTGCCTACGTCAGTGATAATACAATCTTTTTTTATTATATCTTTTAATATTTTTAAATATTCAACATTTCGTTCTACCGGTGTACAAAGAAATATATAATCACATTCTTGAAAGGTATCATCAACTTTATCTATCGCAATATTAGCAGTACCATCGTTTTTAGCCATAACACGCGGTTTAGCTCCTCTGTTATATACAATAATTTTACAGCCAGGGTATACGCGGCGCAGAGCTTTGGCTACGGAACCGCCAATAAGACCAATACCTATAAAACCGAAAGTTAATTCTTCTGGATTTCTCATATACATCCTCCTAATGTTTGAATTGTTTAAATAGATTTTATTATACAATGATTGAAAGTACAAGTTACTACACTAAACTTCAATGCTTTAAAGTTTAACACTTTAAAGTAAAATAATCAAGAGATATTGAATTTATGATGTAAATTATGTAACAGTTCAGCCATCAGCTCGAAAATTCTACGAATTTCCTTCGCTGTGATGGCTCATCATATGATATAAATCGAATATAACATTTAGTCTGCAAGCAGTCATATGTTATATTCAATTTATATCGCATGGCTGAACTGTTAAATCAGATTGTTAAAAAAATAACCTTCCTTGTATTGGAATATTATATAGAGTAAAATATATACATATAGTGAGGCGGAAACGCATCGGATATAAAAATTGAATAAGGAGGTATAGTAGATGAATGTTTATAAAACATCAGATATCAGAAACGTCGTATTTCTCGGACATGGAGGGGCGGGAAAGACGACACTTGCAGAAGCAGTGGCATATGCTACCGGGGTGATTACCAGAAAAGGACGCGTTGAAGATGGTAACACAATTTCTGACTATGACAAGGAGGAGATAAACAGGCAGTTCTCTATCAGTGCATCAGTAGTACCTGTTGAATGGAACGGATTAAAAATCAACATTTTAGATGCACCGGGATACTTTGATTTTGTAGGTCAGATGGAAGATGCCATGAGTGTGGCAGATGCAGCTGTTATTGTTGTAAATGGCAAGGCAGGTGTAGAAGTTGGAACGATTAAAGCATGGGAAATCTGCGAGAGAAGACAGATACCACGTATCTTTTTCGTAACGAATATGGACGACCCAAATGCCAAGTATATGGAGACAGTAGAGCAGTTAAAAGAAACTTTTGGAAAGAAAGTTGCACCATTTCACCTGCCTATTATAGAAGATGAGACATTGACAGGTTATGTGAATGTTGTAAAAATGGGTGGACGTAAATTTAAAGATGATGCTGGAAATTACGAAGAGATGGAGATTCCGGAATTTGTAACACCGGAATTAGAGCCGGTCCGTGAGCAGTTAATGGAAGCTGTGGCAGAATCTGATGAAGAATTGATGGATAAATATTTCTCTGGAGAAGAGTTTACATATGAAGAAATTTCAAAAGCTCTTAGAAAAAGTGTCATCAGTTGTGATATCGTACCAGTTCAGATAGGTTCTGGTGTCAGCTGTCAGGGAGTGAATAGTTTCTTGCAGACTTGCGAAAAATATTTCCCATCAGCAGATAAAGCAGAGGTAATGAAGGAAGCAACCAATGTTGATACAGGGGAAGAAGTTATAGCAGACTTTGATGCAGGAAAACCAGTTTCGGCTTATGTATTTAAGACGATTATGGATCCGTTTGTTGGAAAATACTCGTTGGTTAAAGTTCGTACGGGTATTCTGAAATCAGGAGATACAGTATATAATGCCACGAAGAACGTAGAAGAAAAATTAAGTAAGCTCTATGTAATGCGGGGGAAAGATGTGATAGAGGTATCAGAACTTTATTCCGGAGATATAGGAGCGATTGGAAAATTAGCAAGTACCAGAACCGGAGACACATTATCTACACGAGGATGGCCGATTGAATATCATCCGACAACAATGTCAAAACCTTATACATATATGGCATATCGTGCGGTAAATAAAGGTGATGAAGATAAGATGGCACAGGCTTTAATCAAGTTATGTATTGAAGATTTAACGTTGAAATCGGTTATAGATGACGAAAACAAGCAGTCATTGCTTTATGGTATTGGTGAACAGCAGATACAGATTGCTGCATCAAAATTAGAAGACAGATATAAAGTGAAGATAGAACTTGATAAGCCTAGAATTGCTTTTCGTGAGACAATCCGGAAGAAAGCACAGGTTCAGGGAAAACATAAAAAGCAGTCCGGAGGTCATGGACAGTACGGTGATGTTATTATGGAATTTGAGCCATCCGGTGACTTGTCAAAACCTTATGAGTTTGAAGAGAAGATATTTGGTGGTGCAGTACCACGTAATTACTTCCCGGCTGTGGAAAAAGGGTTACAGGAATGTGTAAAAGCAGGTCCTTTGGCAGGATATCCTGTTGTGGGAGTAAAGGCTACATTGATTGATGGTTCTTATCATCCTGTTGACTCATCAGAAATGGCATTTAAAATGGCAACAATGCTTGCTTTTAAGAATGGATTTATGGAAGCGAGTCCTGTATTGTTAGAGCCGATTGCAATGCTGACAGTTACAGCACCTGACAGATATTCCGGTGATATTATGGGTGATTTAAATAAGAGACGGGGACGTATTCTTAATATGACACCGGAAGATGGAAAGCAGATTATAGAGGCAGAAGTACCTATGTTGGAATTATACGGATATTCAACATCATTACGTTCTATTACAGGTGGTAGTGGAGATTTTGAGTATGTTGTATCAAGATATGAGCAGGCTCCTCCGGATGTGCAGGCAGCACAAATTAATAAAGAATAATTAGTATGATGCATAGTCTGGAGTTGGGTTCAGGCTATGCATTTGTTGATTGATTAGCGAGAGATGAAATCACAGAAGGTGATGGATGTGAAAATGATGAAACTTATTTTTACTTTGTTGCAATATTTTTCTAAAAGTTGCCGTTTAATATGTATACAACAAAAGAATAGTTTATAATAAAATGAGTAGGGAGAAGGAGTTACTTATGACAAATGATGAATTTATGATGAAATGCACAGATTGTGCTAATTTTAGAAGTAAGAAAACGACATATAGCACAGACCAATATTGGATGCAAAGCATATGTTATGTAAAGCCTGAGGATGCGTTGGTAAGGTGTTTTACGAAGTTAAATACTGAGGGGGCTGCTGAGGTGAGTTCTATTGAAAAATTAAATAAGTCAACAATGGAGCGGATAAGTTGTGTGACAAATTTAAATTATGGACATGTAAATGATATAACATATAATCCAAAAACAAATAAATTATATGTAACACCAATGTATTGTAAGGAAAAACCGAATGAAAGTGGACTGGATAAAAACCTGATATATGTGTTAAATGTTTCAACATTTGCCAAAGAAGGGGAAATACATGTGGGAACAGACAATAACAATTGTGTATATGGAATTACATACGATGAAGTAAATAATCAATACTATATAGCAATGTCAGGCAGTAAAATAGCTACTCTTAATAGTTCATTTGAAATATTGTCCGAATTTTCGCTTATTCAACATGGTGTAAATAGTTATGAGAATACATTTCAATGTTTAGAATATTATGATGAAAAATTATTTTTATTATATTCTGAAAAAATAGTGGTGTTTGATACGGAAGGGAACTATCTGAAAAATTTCTCTACTGGTGGAAGTATTGAATCTGAGGGACTGGCATCAGTAGGAAAAGGTGATTTCATTACAGGAAAGGTATATGGAGATAGGAAAGGAAGGTGGATTACTGAGTTATTGTCATTTAATATTTTAGATTGCAGAAATGTAACAGATTTATTTTTTACTGAAGTGGGAGCAAAAGCAGGGGCAGATACAAGCAAAGAAATAAGAGATAAAATGGATGTAAATATTAATGCAAAAATATTAAATGGTATCAATTATGTTAAGAGGAGAGGAAATCTTGTACAATGTACGATATGCATAACAAACATTACTTCGGTTGGAAGTAAGCTTGTTGCACTTCTTCCTGCAGGATACAGACCTAGCCATTATATGAGAGTAATTGGAGCGTGTTCCGGCAAAAATTTTGCCAGATTTGAAATAGCTACAGATGGTAGAATCTTAATATATACAACAAGTTTAACTTCAATCAGTGTAGTGACTGGTTTGAATTGAATGTGACATATTTAGTTGATTAGATGAAGGAGGAGAATATGAAAAAAATATTAGTTTGTCTGACACAATTTATTATGATATTGATGATGAGTACTATGGTTTATGGAGAACAAGCCGGTGATGATGTGGCTCAGGAATATCAAGAGAGTGCGAGTTTATATGTAAAGGGTCATTGTTTGATGAGAGGATATGTGGCTTACGAAGATAAAGATAATTTTATTCGAGGTGTTAAATATGATGAAAGCACCAATACACTTACTTTGGAAGACTGTAATTTACAATATCGGGGAGGTGCTGGTAATGGAAGCGGAGTTATTGAATATAGAGGTAACAGAACCCTGAATATTGTTATAAAGGGAAACAATAAAATAAATACAGGAGAAAAAAATTATGCTTGGTATGTCATTATGAATGATGCTATATCTATCAGTAGTCTTGATGATACAAAGGAAGTGCAGGTAAATATAATGGGAGATGGCGTCCTAAATGTTGATAATGTTGATTACTTAATTGGTGCTTATCGTTGCAATATCAATGTATTAATCGGGGGAGTAACAATTCATTCGAATTTTGCCGGAATTTATTGTGGTGGAACTCTTGCTATAAAGAAAGCAAAAGTTTTTATAAAAGATTCTTCTGCTGAATGGTTTTCTTTGTCTGAGATAGGAAAGAGTTTTAAACTGATATGTTCGCAATATGATTTTGAGGGGGAGCATGTTTATGCAGGAAATGGAAAACTGAATAAGGAAATTGATTCAGATGAAATGTTTGAAGAAGTAAATATAAGGGGCACGGAGATGTATCAAAAAAAGAAAAAATATGACTGGGTACTCTTATCAGATGAAGTGGCAGATTTGCGTGATTATAACCCGGTGCCGGAAACAACATCAGTAAAGACTCCGGGAAAGGTTAAGATTAAGAGTATCACAGCAAAAAAGAAATCGGCGAAGAAAGTTAAGCTTTTACTGAAAAAAATTCGTGGGGCTAAAGGGTATCAGGTGGCAATCTACAAAACAAAGAAGAATGCTGCGAAGAATAAAAAGGCAATAATTAAGAAGTTTGTCAGGAAGACTCGTGCGACAGTTACATCAAAGAAACTAAAAAACAAGAAGTCCTTGTATGTAAAAGTCCGTGCTTATAAGTTAAATGGAAAGAAAAAGATTTACGGAAAATGGTCAAAAGTTAAAAAGGTAAAAATAAAAAAATGACTATTTTGATAAAAAAAGTTAATGTCTGAAAAACTTTTCTATAAGTTGATTAAGAAAGGGAGAGAAGATGAAGCGGAAAATTTTAATTGGGTGTGTTATGTTGATTTTAGGATTGAATACAATTAGTGTAAAAGCAGATATAAAAGAACATAGAACAACATGGGATTGTATCTGGTTTGGAACATACCCACAGACAGAAATCACCGATAGAAGCAGCATTACAAGTAAAACAACTTATTTACGTGATTCAGGTGGATGTGTTATAGGATATTATGTTAAATATTATAATAAAGGCGGAGAGGAAGTTTTCTGCAAAGAAGCACATATGGATGAAATGAAATACTTTAATCGTTTGCCTTATAATAATAATGGATATGATTGGAAAACATGGAACGGTGAACATTATTTTAGATATGAACCTATTAAATGGAGAATATTAAAAATGGATGGAGATAAAGCCTTATTATTATCAGATAAGATTATAGATCAGCATAATGTTTATCCACCGACCGATACAGATATAGGAGTCTATTATAGAGGAGAACAAATGGATTTGATATGGAGCAACTCCATATTAAGAACATATATGAACAATACCATGTATGAAATGGCATTCTCAGAGGATGAACAGGAGGCTGTTTTGGACAGTGAAGTAACTTCTGGTTATACATATAAAGAGGGAAAAGATACAACAGTAGATAAATTGTTTATTTTGTCCTATCATGAGTTGGTAAATGATTATGGATTTACAACGCAGAATTCTTTGCTATGTGGATTGAGTGATTATGGCAAAGCTTCAGGAACTATTAACTACGCTTCCTATGGAACTTTTGGATCGTATTTCACATTGTCTGACGGATATAAAAGTGATCATATTCAGTACGGAGAAGATAGTAAAGATGCGTGGTGCAAAGCATATAGTGATGCTATAGATAATACGGGGAAATTAATAAAAGAAGATGCACTGTATTATAATGGAATAAGGGTTGCTATGTGGGTTGATTTGTCAAAAGTTAGTTATCAATATGCAGGAACAGTTAGTTCCGCTGGAGAAGTAAATGAAGTTAAATTCAAGTATCCTATTAAATTATCAAAGATAAAAATAAAATCAGTAAAGAATGTTAAAAAGAAAACAGTTAGCATAAAGTTTCAAAAAGTAAAAGATGCGAAAAAGTATAAAATACAATATGCTACAAATAAGAGATTTAAAAAAGCAAAAGTACGGGTATGTAAAAAAACAAGTTATCAGATAAAAAAATTGAAAAAAGGTAAAGTTTATTATATACGCGTACGCGCAGTGAATGGAAAGAAACAGGGTAAATGGTCAAAAGCAAAAAAAGTAAAGATAAAAAAATAAAATGTTGACATTATTACTTTAGCGAGTTAAACTATTTAAAGATTAGATAAACCGTTGACCGAGAGTAAGTAATTACATGGGATGTTTTTCAGAGAGTTGTCGGGTGGTGTGAGACAACAAACGAACAGTAATGAATGGACTCGGGAGGGCAGCTCGAAACTATTTCAGAAGTAGACGCTGACGGATACCTACCGTTAAAGAGGTTAGCATATGATGGTATGCGATGAGTGAATGTGTTATACATTAATTTGGGTGGCACCGCAGAAGTTTATTATAGCTTTTGTCCCTTTTTTAGGGGACAAAGGCTTTTTTTGTTACTGTTTAGAACAGTATTAATGAATAAAATAATACGAGGATAGCTTGCTAGACATAGTATTATTTTATTCATTAATGTTGAGCGGTCAGCTCAAGTGAGATGAAGCGAAGCGGAATCGAACTGTTCTAAACAAGTGAAAAGAGTAGTCAGCTTGCTGACTAGAGTGTTTATCAGGTAAAGGAGGACATATGAACACACAAAGTTTTGAAGAGATTGAAAAGTTTTTAGATGACTATAGCATGATTCCTATATGTAGGGAAATATATGCAGATGTCATAACACCGATTTCACTTTTAAGAAAGATGGAAGCTTTTGGGAAGAACTTCTTTCTGCTGGAAAGTGTAGAAGGTGGAGAGAAATGGGCAAGATATTCATTTCTTGGATATGAGCCGGTACTTCATATTACCTGTAAAGATGGAAAAGTAACACAAAAAAGTGGAGAGATTGAAACGACTGCCCAGACAGACCCGATGGATGCACTAAGAGAACAGTTAGAAAAATATAAATCTCCAAAGATTCAAGGCATGCCGACTTTTACAGGAGGATTTGTTGGATATTTCGGATATGAAATGATTGGTTATGCAGAACCAAAGCTAAATCTGAAAACAAGTGATGTAGATGATTACCATTTGATGCTGTTTGATAAAATAATTGCTTTTGATCATTTCAGACAGAAGATTATGGTGATAGCCAATATGAAAGCAAAAGACGGGGTACAGGGTTATAATTCAGCACTTTTAGAAATAGAAAAAATGGTTGCGTTGATTCATGACCATAGTCAAATACCGGAATCAGAAGTCACAGAGAATGTAGAGTTTCAATGCAATGTTTCAGAAGAAGAGTATTGCAGTATGGTAGAGAAAACTAAAAATTATATTAGAGAAGGAGACATTTTTCAGGGAGTTATATCCAGAAGATTTGAAGCGGACTATAAAGGAAGCCTGATGAGTGCATACAGAGTGCTTCGAACGACAAATCCTTCTCCGTATATGTATTTTATACAGTCAGAAGATATGCAGATAGCAGGTGCTTCTCCAGAGACGATGGTTAAGTTAGTAGATGGGAAATTGACAACTTTTCCGGTAGCTGGAACAAGACCAAGAGGAAAGACAGATGAAGAGGATAGAGGATTAGAAGAAGGACTTTTAAAAGATGAAAAAGAACTGGCAGAACACAATATGTTAGTGGACCTTGCGAGAAATGACATTGGAAGAATCGCAGAGTATGGAAGTGTATATGTGGAAGAGTATATGAAAATTCATCGATTTTCAAAAGTCATGCACATTGCTTCAACCGTTTGTGGAAAGTTAAGGAGTGATAAAGACAGCTGTGACACAGTGTCAGCATTACTTCCGGCAGGTACATTATCCGGTGCACCAAAATTCAGGGCATGCGAAATTATTGATGAATTAGAAAAAGAGCCGAGAGGGGTTTATGGCGGTGCTATCGGATATATTGATTTATCAGGAAATCTGGATGTCTGTATTGCGATTCGTACTGCTGTAAAGAAAGGTGACAAAGTATATGTTCAGGCGGGAGCCGGAATTGTGGCAGACAGTGTGCCGGAAAGTGAATATATGGAATGTGCTCATAAAGCAGGGGCTGTCATAGATGCAGTTAAGAGAGGAAACGAGGTGAATAAGTAATGGTATTGTTAATTGATAATTATGACAGTTTTTCCTATAATCTGGTTCAACTGGTAGGAGAGTTGACAAAAGGGGAAGTAACCGTTGTTAGGAATGATGAATATACCATAGATGAGATACGAGAACTAAATCCATCTCACATTATTTTATCACCGGGACCTGGGAAACCTTCAGATGCAGGTATCTGCGAAGAGGTAGTAAGAAGCTTAAAAGGGAAATATCCAATACTTGGCGTTTGTCTGGGGCATCAAAGTATCTGTGAGGTGTTTGGTGCACAAGTAACTTATGCGAAGAAACTGATGCATGGAAAACAAAGTGAGATGACGGTACTAGAGAATGCACCTATTTTTAAAGGTATAGGCAGAACTTTTAAAGGAGCAAGATATCATTCATTATCAGCAAATCCGAATACAATGCCGGAGGAGTTAAGTGTTATTGCACTTGATGCACAGGACGGTGAGGTTATGGCGGTAAAGCATAAAGAGTATGATATATATGGTTTGCAGTTTCATCCGGAATCAGTCTTGACACCGGAAGGGAAAAAAATAGTGAAGAATTTTTTATGTATTAAATAGAATGGAGACATATTATGATAAAAGAAGCAGTAGCGAAATTAGTAGAAAATCAGAATTTAACATTTGAGGAAGCAAGAGATTGTATGCACGATATTATGAGCGGTGAAGTTTCACAGACACTTATCAGCGCATATCTTGTAGCTTTGAGAATGAAAGGTGAAACAATAGATGAAATCTCTGGCTCGGCACAGGGCATGAGAGAGATGGGAATACTTTTAAAAAATGATGATAAATTGCTGGAAATAGTAGGTACAGGTGGAGATAAAGCAAATACATTTAATGTATCAACTACATCTGCTTTTGTTGCAACGGCAGCTGGTGTAAAGGTCGCAAAACATGGAAATCGTGGTGTTTCATCAAAGTCAGGTGCAGCTGATGTTTTGGAGGCAATGGGAGCAAACATTGCGATTGAACCAGAAAGGGCAAAGCAGGTATTGGATGAGACAGGATTTACATTTCTTTTTGCACAAAAATACCATACGGCAATGAAATATGTAGGACCGGTTAGAAAGGAACTCGGAATAAGAACAATATTCAATATATTGGGGCCATTGACAAATCCGGCAAGAGCTACAATGGATATCGTAGGTGTCTATGATGAGTCCTTAGTTGATCCGATTGCACAGGTGCTTAGAAAACTTGGAGCAACAAGAACAATGGTAGTTTATGGTCAGGATGTTATGGATGAAATTTCTGCCAGTGCCAAGACGACGGTTTGTGAAATAAGAGAAGATGAGACAAGAAAATATGAAATTGACCCTAGAAAATACGGATTTGAATTATGTGAAAAGTCAGACCTTGAAGGTGGTGACGGAACAGAAAATGCAGAGATTACAAAGGGTATTTTGTCTGGTAAAATTACCGGTCCAAAAAGAAATGCAGTTGTTCTTAATTCCGCAGCCTGCATTTATATCTATTATGATGGAATTTCATACGCAGAGGCAATTAAAATGGCAGAGGAGATAATTGATAGTGGAAAAGCCATGGAAAAATTAGAAGAGTATATCAAAGCTACAAATAATTAAATCGGAGGAATATGATGATTTTGACAAAATTAGCAGATTCGACGAGAAACAGAGTTGAAAGAGAAAAAAAGCAAATCCAATTAGAAATGGTAAAAAAGCAGGCACTTGCAATGAAAAAGGGAGATTTTTCTTTTGAGAAGGTTATTGCAGAAGGAGATATCAGTTTTATCTGTGAAGTAAAAAGAGCATCACCATCGAAAGGAATGCTTGTTGAAGAATTTCCTTATGTTCAGATTGCAAAAGATTATGAGGAGGTGGGAGCAAGCTGTATTTCGGTATTGACTGAACCGGATTATTTTAAAGGAGATAAGCAATATCTGAAAGAAATCAGTGAGAATGTAACCGTTCCTTTAATTCGAAAGGACTTTATCATAGATGAATATATGATATATGATGCGAAAATACATGGAGCATCTTGTGTATTACTTATTTGTTCACTGTTAGATAAAGAAACTATGGAAAAATATATCGAAATATGCGATAATTTAGGAATGTCCGCATTAGTAGAGGCGCATGATGAAGAGGAGATTCAAAAAGCTGTTGAAGCGGGAGCAAGAATGATAGGAGTCAATAACAGAGATTTAAAAACGTTTACAGTTGATATAGGAAACAGTGAACGTTTGAGAAAACTGGTACCCGACAATATTTTATTTATTGCAGAAAGTGGAATAAAAACGAATGCTGATATAAACAGACTTCGCAAAGCAAAAGTAAATGGAGTTCTAATTGGTGAAACATTTATGAAAGCAGAAAATAAAAAAGAAATGCTGCAGAAGTTACGGGGAGTTTAATCAGGCATTATGCTAGAACAGCAATGATATATAAATATACAATGAGATTAAAGTAAAGAGAGAGGAAAAAGAAATGAGCAAAGGAAGATTTGGTATACATGGCGGTCAGTATGTTCCCGAAACATTAATGACTGCAGTAAATGAGTTGGAGGAAGCATACGAATATTATAAAAATGATCCTGAATTTAACAGGGAGCTTCAAGAGTTATTTAACAATTATGCGGGAAGACCTTCACTTCTCTACTATGCAGAGAAGATGACAAAAGATTTAGGCGGAGCAAAGATTTATTTGAAGAGAGAGGATTTAAATCATACAGGTTCCCACAAAATTAACAATGTGTTAGGTCAGACACTTCTTGCAAAAAAAATGGGAAAAACAAGAGTGATTGCAGAAACGGGTGCTGGACAGCATGGTGTGGCAACTGCCACAGCGGCTGCACTGATGGATATGGAATGCGAAATCTATATGGGAAAAGAGGACTGTGAACGTCAGGCATTAAATGTATATAGAATGGAGTTGCTAGGTGCGAAAGTTCATGCTGTCACGAGTGGAACAATGACATTAAAAGATGCAGTAAACGAGGCAATGCGTGAGTGGACGAACCGAATGGATGATACACTCTATGTGTTGGGGTCTGTTATGGGACCGCATCCTTTTCCTATGATGGTTCGTGACTTTCAGAGTGTTATCAGTAAGGAAATTAAAGAGCAGATGTTAGAGAGAGAAGGAAGACTGCCGGATGCGGTGATTGCCTGTGTAGGCGGTGGCTCTAACGCTATGGGAGCATTTTATAATTTTATTGAAAATAAGGAAGTAGAATTAATTGGCTGTGAGGCAGCAGGTCTTGGTGTGAATAATCCAAAGAATGCGGCAACGATTGCGAATGGAACGGAAGGAATTTTCCATGGAATGAAATCATTATTCTGTCAGAATGAGGACGGACAGATTGCACCGGTTTATTCTATTTCAGCAGGACTTGATTATCCGGGAATCGGACCGGAGCATGCAAATCTTCATGATACAGGAAGGGCAAAATATGTTCCAATAACAGATGTGGAAGCAGTAGAAGCTTTTGAATATTTATCAAGAGTGGAAGGAATTATTCCGGCAATTGAGAGTTCTCATGCTTTGGCATATGCAATAAAATATGCACCGACACTGGATAAAGATAAGATTATTGTAGTGAATGTTTCAGGACGTGGAGATAAAGATGTTGCTGCAATCGCAAGATATAGAGGAGTGAAGATTTATGAGTAAGGTTAGTGATGCGTTTAAAAATGGAAAGGCTTTTATCGCCTTTATTACAGGAGGAGACCCTGATTTAGAGACAACAAAAAAGTTGATTCTGGAAATTGAGAAAAATGGAGCAGATATTATTGAAATTGGAATTCCATTTTCAGACCCAATTGCAGAAGGCCCGGTCATTCAGGCCGCAGATTTGAGAGCATTAGCAGCAGGATGCACTACAGACAAATTATTCGATACAATAAAAGAATTAAAAGATATTGTGAAGATTCCGCTGGTATTTATGACTTATGCAAATGTGATTTTCAGATACGGAACAGAAAAATTTATGGGAAGATGCGTGGAATGTGGTATTTCCGGTGTGATTGTTCCGGACTGTCCTTTTGAAGAGAGAGAAGAACTGGCGCCATACTGTAATAAAGCAGGGATTGATTTGATACCACTAATTGCACCGACTTCAGAAGAAAGAATTACAAAGATTGCAAAGTCAGCGCAGGGGTTTGTATATGTGGTTTCATCTCTTGGTGTTACGGGAGTGAGACAGGATATTACAACGGATTTAGGTGCGATGACAAAGTTGGTGAAAGATGCAACAGATGTGCCATGTGCGATTGGATTTGGAATAGCAAAACCGGAACAGGCAGCTGATGTATGCCAGTATGCAGATGGAGCAATTGTGGGAAGCGCTATTGTAAAAATTGTTGCGGAGTATGGTAAGGATTGTATTTCTTATGTTGGTGAATATGTTAAGAGTATGAAAGATGCCATACGATAGGATACTGATAGAAAAATGAGAGTCTCATATTTAATAATGAGCTCTTATTTTTTTAGAAAGATATATATTTTGGGGGATAGGTAGTATTGGCAGTTGATATATGATAAAATAATTTATTATATAGGATGGGAGGTACATTATGAAAACACTAAGAAAAATGATGGCATTAGTATTTGCAATTGTTGTGATGTTTGGAACAATTATCTGGACAGGTAAAGGAGATTTTAAAGTATTGGCAAATACATCTCCTGATGCATGGGAGCTTATTTGGAGTGATGAATTTAACGAAACATCACTCAATATGGATAACTGGTCTTATGAAACTAGTCCTATAGGTTGGGGAAGTATGGAAACCCAGACATATACAGCGGGAGATAATGTTAAGTTTGATGGAAACAATCTCATCATTATTCCGAGAATAACAATTGAAAATGGAAGAAAACGTTATACATCTGCTAGAATTATCACAAAGAATAAGAAAACATTTAAGTACGGAAAAATAGAAATTAGAGCAAAGGCAGCGAAGGGACAGGGAATATGCTCCTTTGGTTGGATGCTGGGTGATGGAACTGGTGATGTCAGAGGATGGCCATATGATGGTGAAATTGATATTATGCAGGTTATGTCTTCTGGTGTTCATCAGACATTTCACTGTGAATACTGGAATAATCAATCTTGGTCACATGGATGTAAGAGTTATTCTACAGGATTAACACCAAAAGAATGTGCAGAAGATTTTCATACATATGGTATCATTTGGACAGATAAATATATTCAGTTTACGATAGATGGAAAAAACAAAGGCTTATATGATCCAAGTAATTACAGAGGAAGTGATTATGAGAAGATGTGGAAAGGTGAATTTGATCATCCATTCTTCTTTATCTTAAACTGTGATATCGGAGGCAATGCAGCAGGTCCGGTTTCAGAAAAAGATTGGAAGTTAGTTACGGATACTGCAACAAAGAAGGTATATGAGGATTACTTCTATATTGATTATGTGAGAGTGTATCGGCAGAAAGAAAACAATACACCGAAAGTTTCATTAAAAAGTGTGAAAAATGTAAAAGGTAAAAATGTAAAAGGCAAAAAGGTAAAACTTACTTGGAAAAAAGTGAAAAATATATCCGGATATGAAATAATTTATGCAACGAATAAGAAGTTTACCAAAAGTAAAAAAACTGTGAAAGTAAAGTCTTCTAAAAACTCGAAAGTAATTACCAAGTTAAAGAAAAAAAAGAAGTATTATTTTAAAATTCGTGCATATAGAATTACATCAGGAAAGAAAGTGAGCGGTGCATGGAGTAAAATAAAATCAGTTAAGATTAAGAAATAAATAAGTTGGTCAAAATAAGGTGTGAAATGTCACACCTTATTTTGATAGTATGAATGCAAAGAATAGAATAATATTATAAAATTGATGGGCTGTGATAAAAGGTTTTCTTGAAAAAAAGATATAATGTTGTATAATAGGTTATTAGGATTGAAGGGCTATTTCTAATAGAAAAAATGTGATGTTAGAATCTATAAAGTATGCTCCATGATTTATCGAGGTATTGATTTTGGATAAAAAGCGAATAGTGAAGAGTAAAAAAATAAAAAATATTGCAATTACTGTTATTGAGATAATTTTTGTAGCAGGGATTATTTTTGGTGGTCTGATGTTTTTTCAAAATAAGGTCAACAGGGATGCAGACCAAAAAGCTAAAGTTGATGGTGAGAGTGCAAAACAACAAAGTAATAAAAGCAGTGAGAAATCTGATAAATATTATATTGAGATAAATAAAAGATTGAATGCGTTAATTATTTTTCAGTATTCAAAAGATGAAAAAACAAAAGAGCAGATAAAAGTATTTCGCTGTTGTTTAGGACAGGAACTGCCAAAGGGCAATTTTCAAATAGGTAAAAAATATTCATGGCTTGATATTTATCAGGGATGGCACAAATATAACACATCTATTGGTAAAGGAGTATGGATTCATTCTTCTATTTATAAGGATAAATATGATTATCGGCTTTCTAAACCATCTTACAATTCATTGGGGAAAGCTCCGGCCTATGGAAAAAGTATTTTATTGTCTGCGGGAGATGCTGCATGGATTTATAATAATTGTAAAGAAGGAACGAAAGTTTCTATTCTAAAAGGTAAGAAGAAAGATGTCCTGACAAAATCTCCTGAGCCTGTGGTATCTTTATATCCATATTGCGGCTGGGACCCTACAGACCCTGATAAAAATAATCCATATCAAAAGATTAAAAATGGCACAGTTGTTAAGGGACTTAGTACTCTTATTATAGAAAAAGGTCATAAACCTGATTATTTAGGAAATCTAATTGCTTTAGGAACAAAAGGAAAGTTAATTACAAAACGGTTAAAGTATAATGAGATTGATTATTCCAGAGTAGGAACTTATACAGTGAATTATAAGTACAAAGCAAAAGATGGAACAAAATACAAAATTTCACAAAAAATCAAGGTAACAGATACTACTCCGCCAAAAGTATGGTGTGCAAAAACACTTTATACGCTGGAGGTAAAAAGCAGCAGCCCTGATGATATTAATACAGAAGAGAATGTAAAAAAAATAATAGATATGGTAAAATCAGGTGTTAGGGCAGATGAACCAATTGTTGATACACAGGTGTCAACTTTAGAAAAAGAACAATTGCGTGAAGGCGAAAAGGCACCGGTTGTGGTGAAAGTCAGAGATGCTTATGGCAATATAGGTTCTTGTCAGGTCAACTGCGAGATTAAAGTAAAAGAAGAGGAGACGACAGAAAAACCTACTGTGAAAAAAGAAAAACCGACAGTAAAGAAAAAGCCGTCAACTAAGAAAAGAACAACAAAGAAAAAAGATAAAGAAGCAAAAAAGAAGACTTCCAAAAAGAAATCTTCAGAAGAATAAAAGAGAAAATAAATTTGTTTACATTTTTAGGAGGAAAAAATATGGCAACACCTTATAATCATAAGACAGTTGAAAAGAAATGGCAGAAATATTGGCAGGAAAATGATACTTTTAAGACAGATGTCTGGGATTTCAGTAAGCCGAAATACTATGCCCTTGATATGTTTCCGTATCCATCAGGGGTAGGACTTCATGCAGGACATCCAGAAGGTTATACAGCAACAGACATTATGTCACGTATGAAAAGAATGCAGGGATACAATGTACTTCATCCGATGGGATATGATTCCTTTGGTCTTCCGGCAGAACAGTATGCAGTAACTACCGGTAATCACCCGGCAGGATTTACAGAGGAAAATATTGAAACTTTTTCAAAACAGTTGAAAGAGTTGGGATTTGATTACGACTGGTCAAAGGTAATAGCGACCTCTGATCCGAAATTTTATAAATGGACACAGTGGATATTTAAAAAATTATATGAAGCAGGATATGCAAAGCACATTGATATGCCTGTAAACTGGTGTGAAGAACTGGGAACAGTTCTCTCTAATGATGAGGTAATTGATGGAAAGTCAGAGCGTGGAGGATATCCTGTTGTAAGAAAGAATATGAAGCAGTGGGTAATAGACCAGCCTGCTTTTGCAGAAAAACTGTTAGAAGGTTTAGAAGAGATTGACTGGCCGGAATCAACAAAAGATATGCAGAGAAACTGGATTGGAAAGAGTACCGGTGTAGAAGTTGAATTTGAGATTGTAGATGGCGGTAAGTTTTCTATTTTTACTACGTGTATTGAGACCATTTATGGTATTACATTTATGGTGCTGGCACCGGACGGCGAAATCGTTAAGAGCCTTATGGACAGAGTGGAAAATAAGGAAGAGGTTCAGGCATATATTGATGAGACCGCCAAGAAAAATGATTTTGACCGTACAGAATTAAATAAGACAAAATCGGGATGTAGATTGGAAGGCATTTATTGTATCAATCCGGTCAATGGAAAGAAAGTACCATTGTTTATTGGTGATTTCGTACTTGCAAGTTATGGTACAGGAGCTGTTATGGCAGTGCCTAGTCATGACCAGAGAGACTTTGAATATGCTATTGCACATAATATAGACATGATTCAGGTTATCGAGGGAGCAGATGTATCAGAGCAGGCATTTGAGAAGCAGGATTATTTAGGTAAGGGATGCAAGTTGATGAATTCAGAAGAATTTACAGGTCTTACCGTTGAAGAAGCCAAGGTTGCAATTACAAAGAAATTAGTAGATATGGGAGTTGCGAAAGAGACTGTTAATTACCACTTCCGTGAATGGATTTTTGCAAGACAGAGATACTGGGGAGAACCTGTTCCATGTGTATATAAAGAAGATGGAGAGATATATTTTCTTCCGGATGAGGAACTTCCACTGATACTGCCACCATTGGATGATTATAAAGGAAAGAATGGTAAAGCACCTCTTGAAAATGCAACGGAATGGAAGCAATATGATAAAAATGGAGTAAAAGGTGTACGTGAAACGGCAACAATGCCGGGTTCTGCCGGTTCTTCATGGTATTATATGAGATATATAGACCCTGATAATGAAGAGGAATTTGCAAATCAGGAGTTGTTAAAACACTGGCTGCCGGTAGATTTATATGTAGGTGGACCGGAGCATGCTGTAGGTCATCTGATGTATTCACGTATCTGGAACAGATTTTTATATGACGAAGGTCTTTCACCTGTAAAAGAGCCATTTAAGAAGTTAGTGCATCAGGGAATGATTCTTGGTGAAAACGGTATTAAGATGGGCAAGAGATTCCCTGAATTTGTTGTAAATCCAAGTGATATTGTAGAAGAGTATGGTGCAGATACATTAAGATTGTATGAAATGTTTATGGGACCGATTGAGGTATCAAAACCTTGGAATTCTGATGCCGTACAGGGAGCATATCGTTTTATCAAGAGAGTCTGGACATTCTTTACGGATGGTGAAAAAATTACAGATGAAAATGATGATACACTGACAAAAGTTTACCACCAGACAGTAAAGAAAGTGACAAACGATTTTGAAGAACTGGGATATAATACAGCGATTGCCCAAATGATGACATTTGTCAATGAAGTTTATAAAGCAGGAAAATGTCCAAGAGAATATGCCGAGAACTTTATTAAGATGTTTTCATGTATCTGTCCTCATGTCGGCGAAGAAATATGGAATGTATTAGGTCATACAGATACAATTGCATATGAAGAATGGCCGACATATGATGAGAGTAAGATGGTAGAAGATACAATTAAAATACCGGTACAGGTTAATGGTAAGACAAAGGCTGTGGTAGAAGTATCAGCCGATATTTCAAAAGATGATGCAATTGCTGCAGGAAAAGAAGCAATCGCAGATAAATTAACAGGAAATATTGTTAAGGAAATCTATGTGCCGGGAAGAATTATTAATCTGGTAGTAAAATAAGATATGTAAGAGGAGATTCCGTAATAAGCGTATGCTTGTTATGGAATTTCTTATTTTATTAATATAGGAAAGTTCGTAAGCGAACTCTTTGTTAAAAGATTTTTTGTTATTTTAATAACAATATATAATAAAGCGGGATTATTATATATAAAAGAAAGCCAAGGAGGAGCGTTATGAGAAGATTATCTGAATTAACAGTATGCATTGTTTTTTTTTATTGTTCGGAGTATTATCAGGAGGTAATGAAATATATGCAGATGAAAATAGGAATCCTTTACTAGAGGGTGTGTCAATTGTTGGACCGGATTATACGTATGAATATAAGAAAGAAATCACATTTACGTTGAAAAAAGATGGGGAAGATATCAATTCATATGAAAAAGAGAGTGAATATGAAAAACTTCACTATACGTGGAGTTCTGATAATGAAAATGTGGCAAAGTTTGTAGGCACAGATACGTATTATTTTTTGGGATGTATTGGGACAAATTATCCGGTTTTAAAACGTCCGAATTATTTTCAAATAAATAGTGGAACAGCAGTTATTTCATGTACCATTTCTGATGATGAGGGAAATAAGGTTATATTATTAAAAAAGTTGATTGTATTAAAGGAAACGCCGATAAAAGAATTACAGTTCGGAAAGTGTAAGTTAACAAAAGAAGATTTGAATGCAGATAGTGGTACTATCTATACAAATGATATTGCTCAAAATATGAAAGTTCAACTTAAATTGGAAGAGGGGTGGAAATTGAAATCTGAAAGTCTTATATCTATTGATACAAAAAAAGATTATGTTTTTAATGTGTCTGTAGAAAATAAAAGAACAAAGCAGGAGTTCTGTTATCGGTTAAATATAAATAGATATATAGTGCATAAAATTTCACTTAAAAATTTAAAACCAGGATGCACTTTTGTTAAAAGAGAAAAAATCAGACGGCTTATACCAAGTTATTATGATTTTTATGCATTGACTATTGAATATGATAAGAATTCCCAATTGAATGATGAAAAAACTTTTAAAGATGGTAATGATTTAGTAAACAAATTAATAGAGTATTATGGTTATAATAAAAATTTGGTAGAATATAAAAATGGAGAACTCATTTATAAGGAAACGGCGTCCATTGAGCCATGGGTATATTGTACAACAAAAGAAGAATTGAATAATGCAAAAGAGGATGCTAAGGCGAGAAATGAGTTTTTACGGGGACTTAGAATTGTGGGACCTGATTATGTATATGCTATCGAAGGTACTGCAAAATTTTATTTGGATAGGGCAGGAAAATACGGCTTGACAGGGTATACAAAAAAAGACATTGAGGAAACATATGATACATTTTCTTATAAATGGAAATCAGGTGATTTGACAGTGGCTGAATTTGGTAAAATAATAGAAAGCAACAGTTCAGCATTGAAAGATATTCATATATTAAAAGTTGATTCGGGAACAGTTGTACTTCGCTGTAAAATTACAGATAATCATGGAGAGTCTGTAACACTGATGAAAAAGGTTAGAATTTTAAAGGGGCGTCCAATAAATAATTTGAAAGTAGGAGCATATAAACTCAAAAAAGCAGAACTTAAGTCAACAAAATGTCAGCATATAATTTATACGAAAAAAATAAAGTGAAGTTAAAAATGAAATTGTCTAAAGGCTGGAAAGTGAAAGCAATAAAGGTATATCAGGGAAAACGTAGAAAAAATATTACAAAAAAAAAGATGTTTGCTATAAAGCCAAAGAAGAAGTATAAAGTATTTATATCTCTGGTTTATGTAAAACGAGGACAGGAATTTAAATACGAGTGTAAAGTTAAAAGAAATTAATGAAAGATAAATAATTAATATAAGAGACTGCTTGAGATTGTTTCAGGTCTTTTGCGGACTTAAATATTGAAATCCCTCAAAACAGAAATTTAGATAAAAGTGTCTGTTTTGAGGGATTGTTTTGCAAAAAATTATGTTCGCTTTTTTTTAGATAAAGAATTTACAATCTGCTTAACCATATCTATTCGTTTTATTTCTTCAGGTGTCATATCTTCTTTCAAAACATTAAGAATCAGGTCTGTCTCAGCATTGGTAAAATTAATTCCTTTTTTACCTGCCATATTTGACTGCTGAATAAAGTATGTAAACATCTGTTTCGGTTCCATACCTTTTGCATCTTCAATAATTTTTGTTAAAATTTCAAGTTTCTCATTAGAAATACCATTTAGTACCGGATCGTCCATCCACTTATTATTCGTCATAATCATTGAATCCTTTCTCATAGTTGTTATTTGATGAATTTGTCTCGTCATTTTCATCAAACAAATTATTCTCATTTTCATGGAAAGTATCTTCTTCATTTTCATCTGAAGAAGTATCAGTATTTCCACTAAAAGCAGAAATATCTTCCTCTGTAGATGGAGGTGTATCACCTCCAAAAGCAGAACCCATAAATGCACTCATCATATCTTCGTTCATATCCATTCCGTTCATTGCTTCCATCATATCCATCATTCCTTTTAAGTTTTCGAAGGTTTCACGTGTGTCATCGCCTAAAAAGTCAATGATATCCTCTAACATGCCTTCCATTCCCTTATGCTTGTCAGCATTCGTTGCAGCAAGAGAAAGGTTAGAACTTATGTTCATAGCATTCTGCAATTCCCTGAATTTGATAAACATTCCGATATATTTTCCCATAGGACTATCAATGTAGGGAATTACAGCCTTGATTATCTGCATTGTCTGGTTTGTTACCATAGAATCAAATTTTGTTTGTTTCATTTGGTTGTTGTCCATCAGGCTGTAATCCTCCATTAACATTGATGCATCTGTGGTTAATTAAGTCTATGCCTGAACATAGACTTAAATGCTAATACATAAAAGTAAAATTAAAAAATTAATATTACTCACATCGTATGAGTACAACATACTGGTCAGCAGACACTGTACGTCATATTCATAAAAGTCGTTGTTGTCAACTAGCAACCACAACCGCAGCCGTTACCGTTTCCACCAAAGATTCCGTTTCCACAGCCACAGCAGCTAAATAAAATGAATAACCAGATTATTGATGAACAGCAGTCGCCGCCACCGAAAAATCCATTTCCATTACCACATCCGCCACAGCAGAATAAAAGAATAAGAATTAAGAAGAAACAGTTATTATTTCCTCCATCACAACCGCATCCGCAGTTTGTTGCTGCTAAATCACTCATATTTAATCTCCTTAAATATTTACTTACACTAAATAATATGAGATACAGCATGTCTTGTTTACAATTTTTTTAACAGTTCAGCCAGCAGCTCGAATCCACTTCGTTGATTCTCGCTGATTTGGCTCGTATATTTCCAACAGTTCAGCCAGCAGCTCGAATCCACTTCGCTACTTCTCGCTGATATGGCTCGTATATTTCCAACAGTTCAGCCAGCAGCTCGAATCCACTTCGCTGCTTCTCGCTGATATGGCTCGTATATTTCCAACAGTTCAGCCAGCAGCTCGAATCCGCTTCGCTGCTTCTCGCTGATTTGGCTCACCATATGATACAGAATAAATATAGCAAATTGCCTGCAAGCAGTCATTTGCTATATTTATTCTGTATCGCATGGCTGAACTGTTGGCATATATTAAATTAGAAATCGAAAGAAATGACGAATAAATCAAATAGAGATTTAAAGATTTCTATTTAAAATATCAGGAGGCAGGATATGAGAAAAGTGAGAATGGACTTGGGAATAGATAGAATACACATGGAAGGAATAACAGGGGATGGTGTGGTAGTAGCCGTTTTGGACAGTGGTATTAGTACACATCCTGATTTTGGAGACAGGATTATATATTTTAAAGATTTTATCAATGGAAGACAATCGCCTTATGATGATGAAGGACATGGCACTCATGTGACAGGCATTATTTGTGGAAATGGAAAATTATCAAGGGGGATGATGAAGGGAATTGCTCCCCAAACAAAAATCGTGGCATTGAAAGTTTTAAATGAGAAAGGAATGGGAAAAGAACGTGATGTGATAGAAGGACTGCATTGGATTGTAGATAATGGAAGGGATTATGGAATTAATGTTGTAAATATCTCTTTTGGAACGCTGGGAAATGATAAAGAAGAAAATAAAAGACTATTAGATGAAGTAGAACTGCTTTGGGATTTAGGATATGTAGTAGTGGCAGCGGCAGGAAATAACGGTCCGGGACCAAGTTCCATATCTACTCCAGGAGATTGTAAAAAGATTATAACAGTAGGAGCTGATAATGACAATTTAAAGATGATTGTAAACGGTAAAGTCACATATCATTATTCAGGGAGAGGACCGACAAAGCAATGTATTTTAAAACCGGATATTGTAGCTCCGGCTAATGGAATTTTCAGTTGTTGTAATCTTTGGGAAAAAAGATATTTGTATGTGGCAAAGAGTGGTACTTCCATGGCTACACCAATTGTTACAGGAGGAGCCTGCCTTATGTTAGAGAAAAATAAGAATTTATCAAATGCTGAATGTAAAAAAATCATAAAAGCTACAGCGGATGATATGAAAATGGACAGAAACAGACAAGGCTGGGGAAAGATAAATATTATGAAAGCGCTTAACACTTAAAAATAAAAAAAATAAATCGATTTTATTTACTTTATGCCTGATTTGGCTTATAATTTACGAGGATACTACAGGCTTAATTTTTAGGAGGAAACAACATGGAAAAGATTAAAATGACAACTCCATTGGTAGAGATGGACGGAGATGAGATGACAAGAATTCTTTGGAAACTTATCAAAGATGAACTGTTATTACCATTCGTAGATTTAAAGACAGAATACTATGATTTAGGATTAGATTACAGAAACGAAACAAATGATCAGGTTACATTTGACTCAGCTGAGGCTACAAAGAAATATGGTGTAGCTGTAAAATGTGCTACAATCACACCAAATGCTGCAAGAATGCCTGAATATAACCTAAAAGAAATGTGGAAGAGCCCTAATGGAACTATCAGAGCAATTCTTGATGGTACTGTATTTAGAGCACCAATTATTGTAAAAGGTATTGAGCCATATGTAAAGAATTGGACAAAGCCGATTACAATTGCAAGACATGCTTATGGTGATGTATACAAGGGAGTTGAAATGAAGATTCCTGCAGCGGGAAAGGCTGAATTAGTATATACAAATGAAGCAGGAGAAGAAACAAGAGAAACAATTCATGACTTTGATGGAGCCGGTATCATTCAGGGAATGCATAACTTAAACGGTTCTATTGAAAGTTTTGCCAGAAGCTGCTTTAATTTTGCACTTGATACAAAGCAGGATTTATGGTTTGCAACAAAAGATACGATTTCAAAGAAATACGACCATACATTTAAGGATATTTTCCAGGAAATTTTTGATGCAGAGTATAAAGAAAAGTTTGATGCTGCAGGTATTGAATATTTCTATACATTGATTGATGACGCAGTAGCAAGAGTTATGCGTTCAGAAGGTGGATATATCTGGGCATGTAAGAACTATGATGGAGATGTTATGTCTGATATGGTTGCTACAGCTTTTGGTTCACTTTCTATGATGACATCTGTTCTTGCATCACCAAATGGCTATTATGAGTACGAAGCAGCTCATGGTACAGTGCAGAGACATTATTATAAGCATTTAAAGGGAGAAGAGACATCCACAAATCCAATTGCAACAATTTTTGCATGGTCAGGAGCTCTCAGAAAGAGAGGAGAACTTGATAATCTTCCGGAACTTATGGCATTTGCGGATAAGTTAGAGAAGGCTTGTATTAATACAATTGAAAATGGAGAGATGACAGGAGATTTATATCTCATCTCAACATTGGAAAATAAAAAGAAATTAAATACACACGACTTTATTATGGCGATTAGAAAGACACTAGAAAGTCTTATGTAATTTAAAATTATTAATAATAAAAAGGAGAAAATGATATGAAGAAGATGATGAAAACTTTATTATCTGCCGGAATTTTAGCAGTTATGGTTTTTGCTATGGGGGTTATGGTTTCAGCAGCAAGTCAGGTGCCGGGAAAGGTAACTGGTGTGAAGCAGACAAATGCAGGCAATTACAGTGTAAGCTTTTCTTGGGATGCACAGTTAACGGACTGTCAATATGACACACAGATAAGCGAAGATGGTAAGAATTGGTATAATGTAGATGATCAGTTTTATACTGCTGGTACAACAGAATATGTTAATAGTCTGTCAGCAGGAAAGACATATTATGTAAGAGTAAGCGCTGTAAATAAAACAGATGAAACACATGGTCCATGGTCTGACACAGTTGCAGTTGTTACACGGCCATTAGACCTGAAGGATTTGTATCAGACAAATGCTACAAAAACCAGTATTACATTTGGATGGTCAAAGGTTGAGGGAGCAACAGCTTACCAGATATATCAATATATTAATGGTGAATATATCCTAAAAGGTGAGACTGCGAATACCTCTTTTACGATTTCAGGTTTAAAAAATTCAGGAGCATTACCTTTTACTGCTATTAGAGTAAATCCAATCAGAAGTGCAGGTACATATAAAGCTATAGGATATGGAAAGATGTTGTATAGCTCATCATTAAGGCTAATTTCTGATAAGGTAAAAAATGTGAGTATTAAGTATTACTGGAGTTCATTAAAAGAGATTAATTTTGGTTTTAATCCTGTCATATATGCAGACGGATATCAGTATCAGCTTTATGATTTGAACGGAAAGAAACCGGTTTCAACGGGTACTACATTATCTTATTATAGTACAACTGTTAACAATATTAAGGCAAACAGATTTTATAAATTAAGAGTAAGAGCATATGTAACAGTAAACGGTAAGAAATTATACGGAGATTGGTCAGATTTTAATGGATTTGCTTTCCAGCCAAAAGTAACGATTAAAGCTTCAGGAAAAAATGGTTTCAAATTGTCATGGAAAAAAGTAAAAAATGCAAAAAACTATACAGTTTACATGTCAACATCAAAAGATACAGGTTATAAGAAAATTAAAACATTGAAAAAGACTTCTTTAAAAGTAACAAAGTTTAAAAAGAAGAAACTTAAAAAAAGAAAACAATATTGGTTTTATGTAGTTGCTAATACAAAAATGGGTAAAAAGACAGTAAAATCAAAAGGTACATTGCGTTATTGGGCAACAAGATATTAATACAATAAAGTTAGATAAAGATGGAAGCGTATTCTTGACGCTTCCATTTTATATGTATAAAATAATGAGGAAAAATAAATTACCATAATGGAGTGAACAATGAGAGATAATTTAAAAAAGATGATATCATATTATAAACCATATAAAGGCGTATTTTTTGCAGACATGTTTTTGGCTATTATGGCATCAGCCATAGCATTAGTAATTCCTTTGGTTGTAAGATATGTAACATCTACCGTAATCTATATGGATACAGATAAGGCAATTGAATGTTTGATAATGATAGCCATTATCGTAACGGTTCTTATTTTGTTTCAATGTTATTGTAACTATTATATTTCCAACTATGGTCATGTAATGGGAGCGAAAATCGAATATGATATGAGAGCAGAGATTTTTGCGCATTTTCAGAAAATGTCTTTTTCTTTTTATGATGACCAAAAGGTGGGACAGTTAATGTCAAGAATTACATCAGATTTATTTGATATTACAGAGTTACTGCATCATGGTCCGGAAAATCTGATAATTTCTTTTATTAAAATTATTGGTGCATTAGTCATATTGTTGAGTATTAATGTAAAACTGGCGATTGCGGCATTTATTTTGATACCGATTATGATTGTCTATGCATACTTTTTTAATCGGAAAATGAAGCAGACTTTTCGAATGAATCGTGTAAAGATTGCAGAGATTAATGAACAGATAGAAGATAATCTGTCGGGAATCCGTGTCGTAAAATCATTTGCAAATGAAGCAATTGAAAATCAAAAATTTAAAGCGGGGAATGATGGGTTTTTAACAGCAAAAAAAAATAATTATAAATACATGGGAGGTTATCATTCAGGACTGACTGCATTTACAACAATGATTAATCTTATTGTAATTATTTCAGGTGGTGTGATGATTACGCAGAATATGGTAAGTATCACAGATATGCTTACATTTCTTTTATATATCAATATTTTTACGGACCCGGTCAGAACTTTAATTGATTTTACAGAGCAGTTTCAAAATGGATATTCCGGATATGAAAGATTTAGACAGATTCTTATGTTAGAGCCGGAAATTCAAGATAATGAAAATGCAAAAGACATTGGACAAGTAAAAGGAGATATTGTTTTTGATGATGTTTCTTTTCGATATAATGACAATGCCCATAGAGTTTTAAAACATATTGATTTGAAAATTGATGCCGGCTCTTACATTGCTTTGGTTGGTTCATCAGGAGCAGGAAAGACGACATTGTGTAATCTGATTCCTAGATTTTATGAGGTGTCTGGTGGAAAAATTTTAATTGACGGACAGGATATCAGAGATGTACAATTAAAATCTCTTAGGAATAATATCGGTATGGTACAGCAGGATGTATACCTTTTTGCAGGAACAATTTATGATAATATTAAATATGGAAGACCGAATGCTACGGAAGAAGAAGTAATCGAGGCAGCAAAAGAAGCCAATGCTTATGAATTTATTATGTCTCTTCCAAATGGATTTGACACAGATATTGGACAGCGTGGTATTAAATTGTCCGGTGGACAGAAGCAGAGATTATCTATCGCAAGAGTATTTTTGAAGAATCCGCCGATTTTAATTTTTGATGAAGCCACATCAGCACTGGATAATGAAAGTGAAAAGATTGTGCAGGAATCAATGGAAAAGCTGGCAAAGAATCGTACCACATTGGTAATAGCCCACCGTTTGTCAACCATTCGAAACGCAGAAAAGATAATTGTTCTTACGGATAAGGGCATTGAGGAAGAGGGCACACATGCAGAACTGATGGAGAAACATGGAATATATTATGATTTGTATAAAATGACAGAAGTGTAGAAATTTCGGTTTGTAGGGGAGTGACTTTCCTGCTGAAGAAATACAGACAGCGAATATCTTCACCTCGATTCTTGAACATTTATAGAAAATAAAAACAATATTGAATATTTTAAGCACCGACTTCATCTTCGAAAAAATCCTGATGATTTTTTCTCAGGTAAGTCTGGACATTTGATTTTGTGAATCAAATGTCCGCTTAATATTCAATATTATTTTTATTTTATAAATGTATTCAAGACTCTCAAGTTCCTATATTCGCTGTCCGTATTATTTCAGCAGTGAAATGTCTCAACCTCTACAAAACTAAATTTATCAAATGAGATAGTATGGGCTGTCTGTCCATGCTTTTTCGTCTAACAAATTTAATTTTGTGTGAATGAAGCCCTGGCATATATGTGGGAATATTTAAAATTCAGGTCGAATAAAATCTATTCTGAGGATTTTGCACCAAAATCCGGGCTTGGCTGATTAATAAAAGTATATTACATATATTTTTTTATCAAACCGGAAAACATATATGTAAAAAATGTTTGAAAAATGTGGCAGGTGAAAACATATTACATATTTATCTTTACCTAACAACCAGATATATATGTAAAAAGTGTTTGAAATTTATAGCAGATGAATATATATTACATATCTACTACGAAAAAATAAGAATTAATATATGTAATTTCGTATAATAAAGCGGAAAAAACAATTGAAAATACATCGGAAAACTAAAGAATCAATACTTTATATATGTAAATCTTAAATATGTTTTGTGGCAAGATGATGCATTCTCTGTACACATCACTCTGGCAACGAAATGCCGCCGTCACAACAATTAAAATTTATAAGTTTGCGATTTGTGGTGGTGGGAAGAGATATAAAAGGAATACACTTGAAAACATTGAATTTCATAAATAGATTTGTATATAAAAAGAATCTGATGAATTAAAGTTAAAAACTGATTTTCAAAATCAGTTTTTAAGACTTACCTGAAGCGAATTTCTTCAGAAATTCGGTGAAGATGAAGTCGGTACTTTAATTTTCAGACTCTTTTTATATCTACAAATGTTTATGAAATTCAGTTTTCAAGTGTATTCCTTTTATACTCAAACCACCTCGACAAACCGGAATTTGAAGTGAGATTATGCATTATAATTTATAAATTTATAATTAATGGAAATAATAAAGATATATTTTTTATAAATAATCGTTTAGATATGGGAGAAAGAATAATGAAAATAGGAATTTTAACAAGTGGTGGAGATTGTCAGGCGCTGAATGCTGCAATGTATGGCGTTGTAACGGGATTATATGAAAGATATGGAAAGAAAGCAGAAATCTACGGAATTAAAGATGGTTACACAGGTCTCATTGACGGCAAATATGAGAAAATGAAGTATTCTGATTTTGAAAATATATTAAAATTGGGAGGAACGATTTTAGGGTCATCCAGACAACCTTTTAAGAAAATCAATGAGGAATATAAAGACGGCAAAACAAAAGTGCAATGTATGATGGAAAATTATGAAAATATGGGATTAGAATGTCTTGTTATTTTAGGTGGAAATGGCTCGCACAAAACAGCAAATTTGTTAAGCGAAAATGGCTTAAATATTATTACATTGCCAAAAACCATAGACAATGATATTTATGGAACGGATATGACCTTTGGGTTTGCCTCCGCCATAGACAGAGCAACAGAATATATGGATAATTTAAAATCAACGGCTGTATCGCATAATAGAGTTTTTATTGTTGAAGTTATGGGAAATAAAGCAGGATGGCTTACAATAAACGCAGGAATAGCAACAGGTGCTGATGTTATTTTAATACCGGAGATTCCTTATGATATCAAAGTGGTGAAAGAACATATTCATAAAAAAATCAGTCAGGGTAAAAGGGGAATAATTGTTGCTGTGGCAGAAGGAATATTGACATTAGAGGAGAGCAAATTATCAAAAAAACAATTTAAAGAAAAACGTGCAAAGGAAGAAATATCAGATTCTGCACAAAATCTTGAAAAACAATTACAGAATGAAATTGATGCCGAAGTCAGACGTTCGGTTATTGGACATATACAAAGGGGCGGACAGCCAAGTGCTTATGATAGAGTTTTGGCGTCGAGGCTTGGAGCAGAAGCAGCACAGTTAATTGCTAAAAAGCAGTTTGGATACATGGTAGCAATAAAGAATGGCGTCATAGAAAAATGTCTGTTAAAAGAGATTGCCGGTAAGAAAAAGACAATAAGTGTGGATGAAGAAATATTAGTTCAGGCAGAAATGCTTGATATCTGTTTGGGTAGGTAAGATAGGTGAAAAGTAATTGTTACGATAATAGGGAATTATCCTGGCTCAAATTTAATAAAAGAGTTTTGCAGTTAGCGGGAAATAAAAATATACCATTATGTGAGAGAATGTCATTTGCCGGTATTTTCGAAAGTAATTTAGATGAATTTTATAGAGTTCGGGTTGGTTCTCTTTATGATCAGACTTTTTTAAAGAAGATGAAAAAAGATAACAAGACAGGAATGACTGCCAAGGAACAGCTATCGTATATTTTTGCAGAAACGAAAACACTTCAAAAAGTGAAAGATAAAATATATAAAAATCTTATGAATGAAGTGAAGAATGAAGGGGTTCAGATTATTACATTTCAGGATATCAGCAAAGAAGACTGTCGTTATCTTGAAAAGTATTATAAACGCTCTATAAAACCGTTATTATCACCACAGGTTATTGGGAAAAAAAGTCCGTTTCCTTTTTTAAGTAATCAGCAGATATATGCCGTAGCAGTCCTACAAACAAAGAATACAGAAAAATTATGTATCGTACCATGTAGTAATGGTGTTTTCGAGCGGTTGATTTCCATACCTTCAGATAAACAGAAATATATGCTGGTGGAAGAATTGATATTGCATTTTATGTCAGATATTTTTGAAAAATATACGATTAAAAGCAAATCTCTTATTAGAATAATAAGAAATGCAGATATAGATATTGATGAAGACTTCTATGATAATGGTGGAAGTTACAGAGAATCTATGGAAACACTTTTAAAAGTAAGAAAAAAATTGTGTCCGGTCAAAATGGATTATTACAGACCAATGGACGAAAAGGTTATAAAATCTTTGTGTAGAGAGTTAGATTTAAAGAAGGAGCAGGTATTTTATTCGGAATCACCTTTAGAATTGTCTTTTTTATATAAGTTAAAAGATGGATTAAGAAGTAAAAAAGAATTATTTTATTCACGAATGATTCCGAAAGTACCAAGGGACATCAATGAAAATACCTCTATGATTCAGAGAATAGAACAAGGTGATATGCTTCTTCAATATCCATATGAGAGTATTTATCCATTCATGAAACTGTTGGAAGAAGCAGTATATGACAGCAGAGTCGTATCTATAAAAATTACGTTGTATCGGGTGGCTAAAAATTCAAGAATTGTTGAAACATTGATAGAAGCGGCGGAAAATGGAAAAGAAGTTGTAGTCATGATAGAACTTCGGGCAAGATTTGATGAGAAAAACAATTTAGAATGGTCCAGGCGAATGGAAGAAGCAGGATGTAGAATTGTTTATGGAATTGATTTTGTAAAAGTTCATTCAAAAATATGTCTTATCACATATAGCGAAGATGGTGTCGTGAAACATATCAGTCAGATTGGAACAGGCAATTATAATGAACATACAGCAAAAATTTATACGGATTTGTCACTAATTACAGCAGACAATGAAATTGCACAGGAAGTGGCAATGACATTTAATAAAATCTGTATGGGACAGTTTGTTGAAAATACAAAACATTTGTTAGTTGCACCAAAATCAATGCAGGATAAAGTTTTGGAAATGATTGATACTGAGATTATAAAAGTTCAAAAAGGAAAGACGGGGTATATTGGACTAAAAATGAATTCACTGACAGACAAAAAAATTATTGATAAACTGATAGAAGCATCAAAGGCAGGAGTAAAAATAGATATGGTCGTTCGTGGCATATGCTGTCTGATTGCAGGTGTAAAGGGTGAGACAGAAAATATAACTGTGAGAAGTATTGTAGGAAGGTTTTTAGAACATTCAAGAATTTATATTTTCGGAGAAAGAGATGACGAGCGAATATACATTTCGTCGGCCGACTTTATGACAAGAAATATGCTGCGGAGAATAGAAGTGGCAGTTCCGATTTATGATAACAAGATAAAAGGACGTATATGGGAAATGTTTCACAAATTGTTAAATGACAATGTAAATGCTCTGGAAATGAAGGCTGATGGATCATATGAAAAAGTGGTGTGTCATGGAGAAGAAGTTAATAGCCAGCAATAACTACAAGTTAAAAGTAAAGAAGGGGGGCAGATAAGTGCCCCCTTAATAAGTAATAAAATAAATTATTTTTATCTGATAATTGTTCCAATTTTTCCTTTAATACCGTCTTTTGCTTTATCAAGGTTTGTAATGATTGCAGTTCTGTCTTTACCTGCAAGTACAAAAGATAATGAAGCATCGATTTTCGGAAGAGAGGTGACAGGGTCGAAATAACCGTCTGCGATTAACTTTTCTGCATCAGCTGTTCCAAGTTCTTTTAATTCTTCTTTAATACCATCTTTCTCAATTGTGAGGTAGTCATTGGATGTAAGAATCATAAGAGTAGAAGCATCCAGCATATCAGCGAGTTTTGCGGCTGTATAATCTTTTTCAATAATACCACTGGCGCCTTTTAAACCTGTGCGTTGTTCCAGTACCGGAATACCACCACCGCCGGCAGCAATCACTAACTGGTGAGCATCAACTAATGCTTTGATAGCATCTATCTCGTATATATCAATTGGTTTTGGACTGGCAATAATTCTTCGATAACCATCTTCACCTTCTTCATATTCTACATAGTTTCCTTTTTTCTTTTCGTTTTCAGCTTCTTCCTTTGTCATCAGACGGCCGATAACCTTAGAAGGTGAATTAAAGGCTCTGTCAAATGGATCAACCCTTACCTGAGTGATAATTGTGCTGACCGGTTTGTAAATACCACGGGATAGAAGTTCTGTTCGGATAGCATTTTGTAAATCAAATCCAATATATCCCTGACTCATAGCTCCACAAATAGACATTGGTGCAACAGTTCGCTCTTCATCAAGACGGGAGTACTCTGTCATTGCTGTCTGAATCATTCCAACCTGAGGTCCATTACTGTGTGTAATGATGACTTCGTATTTTTCTTCTACTAAATCTGCAATAGCTTTTGCAGCTGCTTTTACACGTTCCTGCTGCTTTGGAAAAGATTCACTAAAAGCATTTCTTCCAAGTGCAACAACTACTTTTTTATTGTTCATATTTCTGTCTCCTTATGCGTAAAAATAGATATATTAAGTATAAGATAAATCTGTATAAAATACAATGAATCTATTACAATTGGTCTGATAATACTTCCCATTCCTGCATTAAATCATCCAATTTTTCGCTGATTTCATTTTGTTCTTTGCTGATTTCATTCAGTTTTGCAGAGTTTGTGGCAACCGCCTCATCTGCTACTAATTCATCTAATTCATTTAGCCTGTCTTCATATTTTTTGATTTGTTCTTCAACATTAGATATGTCATTTTTCAATTTTCTAATCCTTGCGGCTTCCGCCTTCCTTTCTAAATAATCCTGTTTATTAGCAGAAACTGTTTTTGTTTCTTTTTCTTTTATGATTTCAGGAGCAAAAACAGCCGTCAGTTCCTCTTTTTTCTCCTCATAATAATCGTAGTTACCAAGATAATTAATCAATTTGGTATTGGTTAATTCCAATATTCTGTGGGCAGTCTGATTGATAAAATATCTGTCGTGGGAAACATATAGTACAGTTCCTGTATAGTTATTTACGGCATTTTCTAAGATTTCTTTTGATGTCATATCCAGATGGTTGGTAGGTTCGTCCAAAATAATAAGATTTGCTTCCGACAACATTAATTTGGCAAGGGATAATCTTCCCTTTTCCCCACCGCTTAAATCAGATACACGTTTAAAAACATCATCACCCGTAAACATAAAAGCAGCGAGAGTATTGCGAATTTTGGTGTTGGTCATATTAGGATAGGCATCTGCAATTTCTTCAAAAAGAGTATTTTCATCCGACAGATTATGGTGTTCCTGATCATAGTAGCCAATATGTACATTTGTACCCAGTTTGATTGTACCGGCATCAGCTTCTACTAGATCATTAATAATTTTTAAAATTGTTGTTTTTCCGGTTCCGTTGTCACCAATTAAAGCAACATGTTCACCACGTTTTATTTCGAAGTTTAAGTTCGTAAAAAGTGTTGTATTGTAAGATTTACTTAAATCGCTCACAGATAGAACATCATTACCACTGACAATGTCCGGTTCAAGAGTGATTGCCATATTATCCTGAATGTCCGTTGGCTTTTCCATGAAATCCATTTTGTCCAGTTTTTTTTCACGGCTTTCAGCACGTTTATAAAATTTTTCCTGCTTATAAGAGCGGAGTTTTGCAATAACTTCTTCCTGATGTTTGATTTCGCTTTGCTGTTTCAGGTACAGATTCATCTGTGCTTCACGCAGTTCTTTTTTCTTTACAGCAAAAGCGGAGTAGTTGCCGGCATATACATGACATTTATGATTTTCAATTTCAATAATTTTTGTGACGATTTTATCAAGAAAATATCTGTCATGGGCAATAATCAGTACAGCACCGTTATAGTTTAAAAGATATGTTTCTAACCATTTGATAGAATTTAAATCGAGATGATTTGTAGGCTCGTCAAGCATAATGATGTCGGGTTTTTCCAGCAGTAATTTGCAGAGAGCTACACGCGTTTTTTGTCCTCCGGACAAAGTACCTACCTGTTTATGAAAATCTTCCTCAGTAAATCCAAGACCTTTGATAACACCTTCGATTTCACTCTTATAAGAGTAGCCGTTTTGCAGTTGAAAACGATGCTCTAAGTTCGTGTATGTTTCCATGAGTCTGGATAGCTCATCACCTTCTACATGAGACATCTGATTTTCATAATCTACGAGACGGGCTTCCATATCAATAAGATTCTGTTTTACAGATTTTACTTCATCATAAATAGAGTTGTGGGAACTAAGATCCTGATATTGTGCAAGATAACCAATCGTTTTATCTTTTCCTAAAGTAACCGTTCCCTCATCAGCTGAAAGTTCGCCCATAATGATTTTCATCATGGTAGATTTGCCGGCACCGTTGTTTCCGACAATAGCAGCTTTTTCATTATCATTCACAAAAAAAGAACAATCATCAAGTATTGTGTCTATTCCGTATGATTTACTAATATGATTACATGAGAGTATCATGAAACGTTTCCTCCGTATTTTTTGTGATAAGGGTCTGAATAGAATATTGTTCAAATGACCCGTTTCAGGAACAAATTGTAATAAATTGTCCGTTCATAAGTCTATCATAAATTCACGAATTTTGAAACAATATATAGTTTGACAAATATTTGACAATCTAAGAATTTGTACTATAATGAAGTTAGTATTATAAAGCAGGAGTAAACAATGAATAAGATTTCAAAAGCAGTAATATCAAGACTGCCAAGATATTATAGATATTTGGATGAACTTAGAGCACAGAAAATAGAACGGATTTCATCAAAGGAATTAAGTAAAATGATGAACGTTACCGCATCACAGATTCGTCAGGATTTGAATAATTTTGGAGGGTTTGGACAACAGGGATATGGATATAATGTTCAGTATCTTTATGATGAAATCAGTAAACTTTTAGGCTTAGATGTTCCCCATAAGATGGTTATTGTAGGAGCCGGCAATTTGGGACAGGCGATTGCCAATTATGGAAACTTTAAAAACAGAGGATTTGAAATTACAGCTCTGTTTGATAAAAATCCCGAATTAATCGGAAAGAAAACTGTGGATGCAGAAATTTTAGATATTGAATATTTATATGATTATGTGAAAGAAAACAATGTAGAAATTGTGGCATTGACACTGCCAAAAGAGCCAGCCAGAAAAGTGGCTGAAAAATTAGTGGAATGTGGAGTAAAAGCATTTTGGAATTTTGCCCATACGGATTTAAGATTTTCCGGTGACATTATTGTAGAGAATGTACATCTGTCAGAAAGTCTTATGAAGTTAACTTATAGAATTTCTGATAAAGATAAGAGCGAAAAATAGATAGGAGCTGCCAATGAAACAGATTTTTACAGGAAAACAGATGAAAACTGTAGATGATTACACAATAAAAAACATTGGAATTCCGGGAATTGTATTGATGGAAAGAGCAGCACTTTGTGTGGCTTCTCTTATTATGGAAAATGAATCAAAAAGTAAGTCAGTTCTTGTAGTCTGCGGAACAGGAAATAATGGGGCTGACGGTTTGGCAGTATGCAGGATGTTGCACCTGAATGGGTATAACACCTGTATTTGTGTTTTAGGGGATGTAAAAAAGGCTACAGATGATTTTAAAACTCAGTATAAAATTGTAAACAATCTTGGGATAAGTATTACTGACAGTGTTGTGCCAGCTGATGTAATTGTGGATGCTGTATTTGGTGTTGGTCTGTCAAGAGAAGTTGCAGGAAGATATAAAAGTGCAATAGAACAGATGAATCAAATGAGAGCAAATATATATTCTGTAGATATTCCTTCAGGGATTGATGCGGATACAGGAAAGGTACTCGGTGTTGCTGTAAAAGCACAATATACAGTTACTTTTGGCTGTCATAAAGTAGGGACAGTTTTATATCCGGGAGCAGACTATTGTGGAAGAGTGACGGTGGCGGATATTGGTTTTGCATGCCAGGAGGTTTTAGAAAATACAATAAAGCATGTAGAAAAAGAAGATTTATATAATATTCCGACAAGAAAGAATTATTCAAACAAAGGAACTTACGGGAAAGTATTGATTATTGCAGGAAGTAAAGAAATTTCGGGTGCGGCGATATTATCAACATTAGCTGCATTTAAGACCGGTGCAGGAATGGTAAGAGTATTTACCCATGAAAATAACAGAAATATTATTGGGAAATTAATTCCCGAAGCTATGATAAATACATATGATACAGAAAAGTTCGATATGAAATCGTTAGAAGCATGCATTCACTGGTGTAATGTGATTGCCATTGGACCTGGAATTGGTACAGGGGAACTTCAGACAAAGATGGTGGAAAAAGTTTTAGAGGCAAAATTACCTACTGTATTAGATGCAGATGCAATTAATACAATCTCCAGAAGAAATGATATAAAAATTAAATTACATAAGAATGTTATTATAACGCCTCATTTGGGTGAGATGAGCAGATTTATGGCTGTCTCTGTAGAAGAAATTGCAGGGAATCTCATAAAATATGCAAATCAGGCAAATTATCAATATGGAGTTTCTGTTGTATTAAAGGATGCCAGAACTGTCATTGTAAATCAGCAGGGAACATATATTAATCTGACAGGAAACAGTGGTATGGCTACGGCTGGCAGTGGTGATGTTCTGACAGGAATTATTGCAGCACTGCTTGGAATCGGGGCAGGTCAGGATAATGCAGCAGTACTTGGACCATATGTTCATGGATGTGCAGGAGATGTGGCAGCACAATGTCAGACGAAAGAAAGTATGATGGCAGGAGATATCATAAAGAAGATTGCAGAAGTGATGAAGAGATAGAAAAACGAAAGATAAGTTTTGTAAATGTTTAGAAGAACAGAGGTGGATGAGATGAAGTTGGATAAATATTTTAGAGGATATGCTACAATTGATCTTGATAAAATTTTCAGAAATGTTATGAATATGAAAGAAAAAATCAATCAGGAAACAGGAATTATTGCTGTAATTAAAACGGATGGATATGGTCATGGAGCAGTGCCGATTGCAAAAGCAATGGACGACATTTTTGCGGGATATGCAGTGGCAACAGCGTATGAAGGACATAATCTCAGAAGACATGGAATTACAAAACCAATTTTTATTTTAGGGTATACATCTGTTGATACTTATGAAATGGTAATAAAAGAGGAAATGATTCCGGCGATATATAGAAAGGAAGATGCACAGAATCTTTCTGAGGAAGCGAAAAAGTTTAATAAAGACGTGGACATTAATATTGCTGTTGATACGGGAATGAGCCGGATAGGGTATATTCCGTGTGAAGCGGCAGTAAAAGAAGTATCAGAGATTGCTAAATTATCAAATATTCATATAAAATCCATCTTTACACATTTTGCTAAGGCAGATTATAAAGACAAAACTTTTGCTGAAAAACAGTTTCATGAGTTTAAAGAATTTATAAGTCAATTGGAAGAGGTGGGGGTGCATATTCCTATTCATCAATGTGCCAACAGTGCAGCAATGATGGAGATGAAAGAAACATCCATGAATCTGGCAAGAGCAGGAATTTCCATGTATGGGCTTTACCCGTCCGAGGAGATGGATCATGAGGCTATGAAACTGGAGCAGGCAATGAGTATTTACAGCCATGTCGTTCATGTAAAAGAAATAAAGGCTGGCAGAGGAATCAGTTACGGACAGACATTTATTGCAGAAAAAAATATGAAAATAGCAACAATTCCTATAGGTTATGGGGATGGATATCCGAGAAATCTTAGTAATAAAGGGTATGTTCTTATAGGAGGGCAAAAAGCAGATATTGTAGGCAGGGTCTGTATGGATCAGTTTATGGTGGATGTTACAGGCTTGGATGTTCAGGTAGGTGACAAGGTTACACTGGCGGGACGGGATGGAAAAGAAGAAATTTTAATTGACAATCTGGCGGTTCTTGCAGGCACATTCAACTATGAGTTTGTATGTGATTTAGGTAAGAGAATACCAAGAGTTTATCTGAAAAACGGGCAGATTGTGGGAATGAAAGATTATTATGATGATGACTACGAGATAAATATTTAGAAGAAGTGAATACACATTCCAAAATGTGGAATAATATAGTTATTAGAAAACAATTTGGAGTGTTGAAAATGGTTATTAGACGAGGGGATATTTATTATGCTGATTTAAGACCGGTTATCGGCTCGGAACAGGGCGGAATCAGACCGGTACTGATTATACAAAATGATACAGGAAACAGGCACAGTCCTACGGTGATTGTGGCGGCAATTACTAGCCGTATGACGAAGGCTAAACTGCCAACCCATATAAAGATTGATAAAGAAAAGTGTGATATCATTAAAGATTCAGTAATATTATTAGAACAGCTTAGAACGATAGATAAGCAGAGATTAAAAGATAAAGTGTGTCATCTGGATGATGAAATGTTAAAAACTGTCGATAAGGCGCTTTGCATAAGCTTGGAACTAAATACATAAGGCATGTGAAGTTGACTATTGAAATATAAAATGATACACTTGAGATTGCGTAAATTAGAAGAAATTACAAAGGAGTGAAATTTTATGTCAGGACATTCAAAATTTGCAAATATTAAACATAAAAAGGAGAAAAATGATGCCGCAAAAGGAAAATTATTTACAATTATTGGTAAAGAAATTGCGGTAGCAGTCAAAGAAGGAGGGGCAGACCCGGACAATAACAGCAAACTTCGTGATGTAATTGCTAAGGCAAAAGCAAACAATATGCCGAATGATACGATTGAAAGAGGAATCAAAAAGGCAGCAGGGAATGCCAGTGCAATTAATTATGAAACTGTCAGATATGAGGGATACGGTCCAAATGGAACAGCTATCATTGTTGATGCGTTAACAGATAACAGAAATAGAACAGCGGCCAATGTGCGAAACTGTTTTACAAAGGGAAATGGAAATGTTGGAGCGCAGGGATGCGTTTCATATATGTTTGATGAAAAAGGACAGATAATTATTGCAAAAGAAGAGTGTGAGATGGATTCAGATGAATTGATGATGATTGCACTTGATGCAGGTGCTGAAGATTTTTCAGAGGAAGAAGACAGTTTCGAGGTTGTAACAGATCCGGCAGATTTCAGCAAAGTTCGTCAGACGCTGGAAGATGCAGGGGTTAAGATGGCACAGGCAGAAGTGACAATGATTCCGCAGAATTATGTGACACTGACAGATGAAGAATCCATCAAGAGAATGAATATTATTATTGACAGATTAGATGAAGATGAGGATGTACAGCAGGTTTATCATAACTGGGATGAATAGGACGAATGAACACAGTATTATTTGATTTAGACGGAACATTGCTTCCGATGGACTTAAAAGAATTTACAGATACATATATATGCCTGTTAAGCAGCAGGATGGAATCCGCAGGATACGATGCAAAAAAAGTAATTGCAGGTATCTGGATTGGGCTGAAAGCATTGGCTGAAAATAATGGAATGATTACGAATGAAGAGTGTTTTTGGAAGGCCTTTGAGAATTTCATGACTGATGGCAACGGCAAAATGGAAAGCAAAGTCAGACGAAAACTGGAAAAAGAAATTAACAGATTTTATAAAGAGGACTTTGGCGTGGCAAGGTATGTTACGCATCCATTAGATACGGTAAGTGAGTGCGTAGCGATATTAAAAGATAAAGGTTATCAGTTAGTTGTTGCTACAAACCCGATTTTCCCGGAAGTGGCTACATTGGAGCGTATTTCCTGGGCGGGACTTAATCCGGAGGATTTTTCGCTAATTACTACCTATGAAAATTCATGCTATACGAAGCCGAATTTAGAATATTATAAGTATCTGTTAAAGATTCTCGATAAAGATCCGGAAGACTGTCTGATGGTTGGAAATGATGTTCGGGAAGATATGTGTGCAAAAAAATTAGGCATTGATGTATTTCTTATGGAAGGAAATATTATCAATGATATTGATGTTGATATTTCGGAATTAAAAAGAGGGAATTGGAATGTATTTCGGGAATATGTATCCAATTTACCTGTGATTAAATAAAAACAGCCCATATATATTTTAATTAAAATATATATGGGTATTATTATGCCCTGAACGCATATGAGAATATAAGGGATAAGTATTTGAAATATAACAAAATATCTATTAAGATATAAAGAGTGGATTAAACCGAATATAAAAAATAGGAATGTGAGATAACCTATGGTAAATGATAAATTAGTAGATTTAAGAAATTATATAAAATCACTAGAAAGCGTTGCAGTAGCTTTTTCCGGTGGAGCAGATTCTGCTTTTCTTTTAAAGGTTGCTCATGATGTTTTAGGTGAACATGCAATAGCAATAACTCTTAGTGCAAAAACATTTCTAAAAGATGAGACAAAGGAGACGAAAAGTTTTTGTGAGAAAGAGGGAATCAGACATTTTATTTGCGAAATTAGTCCGCTTGAGATAAAAGGATTTTCTGAAAATCCACCAGAAAGATGTTATATTTGCAAAAAAGAGATATTTTCACAGATAATAAGGCTGGCAAAGGAAAATGGAATAAATAATATTTTAGAAGGCTCGAATATTGATGATATTGGGGATTACAGACCGGGATTAAAGGCCATAAAAGAGTTAGAAGTACTCAGTCCTCTGCAGACTGTCGGTTTAACGAAAACAGAGATTAGAATTTTATCAAAAGAATTAGGCTTGAATACATGGGATAAGCCAAGCAAGGCATGTCTGGCATCAAGATTTGTATATGGAGAAGAGATTACAGTGGAAAAATTAGAGATGATTGAACAGGCAGAACAACTTTTGACAGATTTGGGATATGTACAGTCAAGAGTCAGAATTCATGGAAATATTGCAAGGATTGAGGTTTTAGAGGAGCAGATAGAAAGATTTGTACAGAAACATAAAGAAGTTGTTAGCAAAAAATTTAAGGATTTAGGTTTTTTATATGTTGTTTTGGATTTAGAAGGATATCGGACAGGAAGTATGAACGAAGTCTTAAAGAACAAATAAATGTAGTATTCAATTGGCATGGAGGAAAACATGGATATCAGGAATTTATTGAGAGATGTGGCTGAGGGAACGGTGAGTGTAGATGAAGCTGTATTAAAATTAAAAAAAGCACCTTTTGAAGATTTGGGATTTGCAAAATTAGATTATCACAGGGCATTAAGACAAGGTGTTGCAGAAGTGATTTATGGTGCAGGAAAGACATCAGAACAAATTGTAAAAATTGTAAACAACTTTTGGAAAAATGGACAAAAAAACGTGTTGATTACAAGAATGAGTGAAGATGCTGCAAAGTTTGTTGTAAAGGAATTGCGTTCCGATAAAATTAAAATCACTTATGATGCAATGAGTAAAATAGGAATTGTAGGAGAGATTCCACAAAGTGATGGATTGGGAAAAGTTGTTGTGGCGACAGGAGGAACCAGTGATATGCCTGTTGCAGAGGAAGCAGCACTTACAGCAGAGGTTTTAGGGAATGAAGTCGTCAGATTATATGATGTTGGTGTTGCCGGACTTCACAGATTATTGTCTCATGCAGATGAATTGATGAGTGCAAAAGTAGTAATTGCCATTGCAGGAATGGAAGGAGCATTGGCAAGTGTGATTGGAGGTCTGGTTGACTGTCCGGTAATCGCTGTTCCTACCAGTGTCGGATATGGTGCAGCATTTGAAGGGCTGTCAGCACTCTTGTCAATGTTGAATTCCTGTGCCAGTGGTGTGAGTGTTGTAAATATTGATAATGGGTTTGGTGCAGGATATATGGCACATATGATTAATCATATGCGTTAATAAATGGAGGTTATATGAGAACATTATATTTAGAATGTAATATGGGAGCAGCGGGGGATATGCTGATGTCAGCGCTGATTGAATTACATAATACCCCGGAAGATTTTGTTGAAAGATTTAATCATTTAGGTATACCAAAAGTAAAATTAATAAAAGAGAAAAGTGTGAAATGTGGAATTGTCGGAACTCATATGAAAGTGTTGGTAGATGGTGTGGAGGAAATCAGTCAGGATGTTCATACGCATAATGATATTCATAGTCATACCAGCCTAAAAGATATTGAGAACCTTATTCAGCATTTAGATATAGACGAACAGGTTAAAAAAGATGCAATAGGTGTATATACTTTGATTGCGGAAGCGGAAAGCCATTCCCATGGAAAGACGATATCGGACATTCATTTTCATGAAGTAGGAACAATGGATGCAGTGGCTGATGTAGTGGGGGCATGTATGCTCTTTTATGAAATAGATCCGGATAGGATTATTGCGTCCCCTGTAAATGTAGGCAGAGGACAGATAAAGTGTGCCCATGGGACTCTTCCGGTTCCGGCACCGGCGACAGCATTTATTCTTAAAGATGTACCAATTTACAGTAATGAAATAAACGGAGAACTTTGTACTCCAACAGGAGCAGCTATTTTGAAATATTTTGCGGATTCATTTGAACAAATGCCGCTAATGATGGTTGAGTCTATTGGATATGGTATGGGAAACAAAGATTTTTCATCAGCTAACTGTGTCAGAGCAATGCTTGGAACAACAGAAGATTCAATGGATGAAATTATAGAACTATGCTGCAATTTGGATGATATTACATCAGAGAATATCGGATATGCAACAGAAATGATGATGAAAGAGGGAGCGTTGGATGTTTATACCACACCTGTTGTTATGAAGAAAAACCGTCCTGGATTCGTGTTGACATGTATGTGCAAAAAAGAGGATAAAGAGAAGCTTTTAAATTTGTTATTTAAGCATACCACTACATTGGGAGTACGGGAATATACTTGTAAGCGGTATGGATTAGAGAGAAATATCAAACAAGTTGAAACAAGTTATGGCATTGTCAGAGTGAAAGAGTCAAAAGGATATGGTGTTGTAAATACAAAAATAGAATATGAGGATTTAGTTGAAATCGCGAAAAAGAACGAGGCATCATTAGAAGAAGTTAGAAAGAAAATTCAGCGGGAAATTTAAATAAAGGGACTTTTGACAGTCCCTTTCAAATAATTATAAAGTTTTATTTGTCAGATTCATATATGTTTTGATAAATCTGCTCCGTATACTCATAAATAAGAGCCTCATCTGCATTTTCAAATTGATGCATTAATTTATCCTTTATTTTATCAGCACGGTTAAAATACAAAAGTTCTTCCGGTTGAGTCAGGTCTAAACTTTCATCTAACATTTCTTTTGAAATATTGATATCAGCCCAGGTAAGAAGTTCTTCGATTAATTTATCTTCTTCATCTGCATCAATTTTGACTTGTTTTGCATGCATGAAAGAAATGATACCAGATATGATAAATATAATAAAAATGCCTCCCATAACAGAATCAAAAAGCCATGCTGTAGATGAATTCAGTGGCAAAGGAATAATATCTGCCAGTACTAAAATCATAAATAAGATACCAATAATTCCAACTAGAAGCATGGTTGATGCAGAAGAGGTAATATCCTGATATTTGTCGGATAACCGTACAAAAGAAGAAACTTTATTGTCAGTAAATTCATATAAACTTTCTTCTGGAATATCTGGGGTGTCTACCATTGGATTATTGTCAATTGGCTGATCTGTTATTGTCATTTTTTTATCTTCCATAAGCAGTCTCCTTTGTTAAATATAATTAATTTTATTATATACTATTAAAGAATCTTTAACAAGGTAATACATATTTATTTTTTTAGCGAAAGACAGTATAATTGAAAAGAGAAAATATGGTTCAAAAGAGGAGTTATAAAGTGAAAATTACAGTTTTAGCAGTTGGGAAAATAAAAGAAAAATTTTATATAGATGCGGTTCAGGAGTATGCAAAAAGATTGTCTAGATATTGTAAATTGGAAATTATTCAGGTGGCAGATGAAAAGACAGCAGAAAATTGTACAGAGACAGAAATAGATATTATAAAAAAGAAAGAAGCAGATAGAATTTTTAAATATATTCCGGAACAGGCATATGTAGTTACATTAGAAATATTAGGAAAACAATTAGATTCAGTAGAAATGGCAGATAAGATAAATCAGTTAGGAATCGGGGGGACAAGCCATATTGTTTTTATTATAGGAGGCTCGCTTGGACTACATCAGTCTGTTTCTGACAGGTCTGATTTCAAGTTGAGTTTTTCAAAGATGACATTTCCGCACCAGCTGATGCGGGTAGTATTGTTAGAGCAGATATATAGAAGTTATAGAATAATTAATAACGAACCGTATCATAAATAAATGAGGTTTTTCATTGTTTGATATCTATAATAGTAATAGCAGTAGTAATATTTCTTGTAGTGCTTTTTTCATCAATTTTTTAATAAAAAGTTTATAAGTTGAAATAATTGACGATTATACTCCTCAAGGAGTATAATTGAAATGAGAAAAATGTCCGAATTAAGGAGTATGAGAATGAGATTATTTCATGGTTCTAAAAATATCATAAAGTTTCCGATATACGGTTATGGAAAAAAATATAACGATTATGGTGTAGGATTTTACTGTACAGAAAATATAGACATGGCAAAAGAATGGGCAGTTTCGTTAGAAAAAGACGGATATGCAAATCTTTATGAACTGGATGTAGAGGATTTAGATATATTAAATTTAAATGATAAAGAATATTCTACATTACATTGGCTTGCTGTTCTTTTAGAAAATAGAGAGTTTGAAACAAATTCACCATTAGGTTTTGAGGCAAAGAAATATATAAGGGATAATTTTGGAGTTGATTATCAAAACAAAGATATTATTATAGGGTATCGGGCTGATGATAGTTATTTTTCTTTTGCACAGGATTTTATAAATGGTGGGATATCATATCGGCAATTATGTACTGCCATGCATCTTGGAGAATTGGGAGAACAAATTGTTTTAAAAAGTAAAAAGTCATTTGATAAAATTAAATTTGTAGGTTATGAAATAGCCTTAAGTGATGAATGGTTTTTAAAAAGAAATAATCGTGATGCAGAAGCAAGAAGAGAATATTTTGATAACGAGAAGAATAGTAGACAGAAGGGAGATGTTTATATAACCAATATTATAGATGAGGAGATGAAGAGTAATGATGAACGCTTACGATAAAATTTATTTGGAAAGTTCAAGAAAATCATTAGCACGAATGTGTGATTTTGTGGTATATGATTTGAAATATGATTTAGAAGATTTTTTTGATATGTTTATAGCATCTTCTTATGCAAAGCGTTTTGAACATGGAGAATCAACTATAGTGGCAGGACAGTCTGGTGTCGAATTAGCATATGATATTTTGGACGAAAATGGAAAAAGTTCATTAAGAGTTGAACCACAATATACAGTGAATAGAAGTAAGGAATACTGGCTTGGCTGGGCACTTGCATATTATCAATGGTATACTAGTTTATCTTTTGCAGAAATCATAAAATATGTCCCAATAAAAAAGATTTTAAAATTGTACTCTCCATATCATGAAATGGATATCAGACATTTTGTAGATCAAATGAACGAATTATATGTAGGGGCTAAAAAGGAAACGAATTTAAAGATTAGAAGAAAGCGATTAGGGATAAGTCAGAGTAAACTTGCAGAATTAACAGGGATACCAGTGAGAACAATTCAGCAGTATGAACAAAGACAGAAGAATATCAATAAAGCACAAGTAGAGTATCTGGTGGTATTAGCAAGAGTACTTTACTGTAGGGTAGAGGATTTGGTTGAGAAAGTTTAGATTGTTTCATATAGAAAAATATTATATAATTACAAGAACAAAACGAAACGGGAGGAATTTATGAATTTGGAAGAAACAAAAGAAAAGGGGATTTATGAAGAACAAAATATTTCAGGCGAAGATGTGATTGTAGCAGATTCAGAAACTAATATTGAAGAGCAGTATAAAGTTTTAGAACCAGTTGAACCATCCAATGTGATAACAGGGATTGTTGGTGCGTTAATAGGTTCGTTATTAGGTGTGGCTTTGTGGGTAGCAATTTATCATTTGGGATATATTGCTTCTATTGCAGGAATTGCAATTATATTCTGTGCAATGAAGGGATATGAGATATTAGGACGTTCTCTTGATAAAAAGGGGGTTATTATTGCAGCCATTATATCTGTAATTATGGTATTTGCAGCCAACCATTTAGCATGGACTACAGAAGTTTATTTAGAATTAAAGGAATTTGGCGAGATAAGTTTTTTGAACATCCTAAAAAGAATGTTTGATTTTATATCTGAGGCAGATATTATGAAAGAATATTTGTCTGATTTAGGAATGGGATATGTATTAACTCTTATTGGTGGTATTTCAATGATTGTAAAGAAGTATAAGCAGGTAAAGTAGTACATTTTTAAAATGGCAAATGTAATAGAACAACCATTAAGTATATGTGAGTTACATTAATAAAATTGTGTATAGATGAATAATTATTCAAAAAAATTTAAAAAGGTGTTTATTTCGTTGAAATAAGCATCTTTTTCATGTATAATATTTGCATATTTGTGTACATAGGATAGGAGAAATAATGTGTACGAAAAAATTAAAGTTTGAAAATATCAAAGACGCAAAAGAGCGTTTGTCAAAATATATTAAAGATACACCATTAGAGAAATCTATATATTTAAGTGATGATAGAAATGTGTTTTTAAAATTAGAGTGTCAACAGCCGATAAAAGCTTTTAAAATGCGTGGAGCATTAAATAAAATTCTTTCATTAACAGAAAAAGAAAGAGCAAAGGGTGTTGCTGCCATTTCATCAGGAAATCATGGTATTGCAGTGTCTTATGTTTCAAAGATGTTGGGAATGAAACCGGCTACTGTGATTGTTCCGGAAAATACTCCGGACAGTAAGATTGAAAAAATGAAGGCATATGGTGCAAATGTTCTTTTGATGGGAACTTGTTTTGATGAGGCATATGCGAAAGGTATAGAGTATATCCGTAATAATAGTTATATATATATTGATGCATGGGATAAAGATGTAGAAGTGTATGCAGGTCAGGGAACTACTGGGTTGGAGATTATAAGCCAAAATCCTGAGATTGATACAATTATCCTTCCAATAGGTGGAGGTGGATTGTGTACCAGTACAGCACTTGCTGCAAAAAGCATGAATCCGAATGTTAAAATTATAGGAGTTTATTCTGAATGTTGTCCAGCCTGGGGCAGATCCGTGGAAGAGAAACATTTATATCATGAATATCCGAGTGGAAATTCTATTTGTGAAGCCATGGTAGGCGGGATTGGAGAATTGGCTTTTTCGATGAAAGAATTGGTCGATATTTCTTTGGAAGTAAAAGAAAGCATGATTAAAAAAGCTATGGCACATGCGGTATTGAATGAAAAAATAGTAGCAGAGGCTGCCGGTGCTGCACCGATTGCAGCATTCATGCAGTATGGAAAACAGATTCCCGGAAAAAACATTGCTTTAGTTATTAGTGGAGGTAATGCCAATAATGAAGTTTTGAGGGAAGTTCTAAATTCGTAAATATGTGTGAAAGCATATTGAAATAAAAAGAAAGGACGTCAATAAAAGACAGAGGTACAAATCATGAAAAAATTATTTGGAAAATTAGTAGCAGTTGCACTTGTTGCAACCATGATGTGTGGACTTGTTGCTTGTGGCAGCAAAGAAGACACAAAGAAAGAGGATAATAAGAAGTTAGACAAGATTGTTCTTGGAACATCTGCAGATTACCCTCCATTTGAATTTATTATTTTAGATGAAAACAAAAAACAGCAGTATGCAGGTATTGATATTTCTATGGCAGAACAGATTGCAAAGGATATGGATACAAAACTTGAAGTTTCAAATATGAACTTTGACAGTTTAATGGCTGCACTTCAAAAGGGTGAAGTAGATATGGTTATCTCAGCGGTAGAAAAAGATGGTAAGAGAGAAAAGGTCGTTGATTTTTCAGACCCATATTATACAGATTTACCACCGATGATGCTTGTAAAAGCTGACAAGAAAGATACATATATAGATGCTGCTTCATTAGCAGGAAAGACAATTGCTGCCCAGACAGGTACAACAAAGGCTGACATTGTAAAAGATAAGTTTAAGGATTCAACACTTTTAGCACTTACAAGTGTTAATGATATTGTAAATAACTTAGCTTATGATAAATGTGATGCTGCAATCTTAGACGGTGCTGTTGCAGAGCAGTATGCACAGGAAAATGATAATATGGTTATCGCTGATATCAAATTAGGAGAAGCAGCACCTTACCGTGTGGCAGTTCAGAAGGGTGATCCTAAAGGAATCTTAAAGGCTATCAATGAGTCTATTAAAAATGCGGTTGATAACAAGTTAGTTGACAAGTGGATTAAAGATGCTGATGCGAAAGCAGATAAGGCAGTAGAATAAGATACAAAGGGAATTAAAGGAGATTAGTTATGGCGCCAACCAGTTTTTTTAACTTTAGTTTTATGCCGGAGTATTACACAATGTTCTTGCAGGGCATAGCATATACGCTGTTACTGTCAGTCTGTGCAGTGTTGATAGCAATTATACCGGCTATGCTTTTGGCAGTACTTCGTTTAAGTAAAATAAGAGTTGTTAAATTTTTATCCGGGTTATATATTGATATATTTCGTTCGACACCATTGTTGGTGCAGTTATCATTAATATATTTTGGAATTTTTACTACAATTAAGATTCCTACTACATATATCTTTGGATTTGTTAATTTGGCAATGTTTATACCGGGAGTGTTAGCATTGGCGCTTAACAGCTCCGCATATGTGGCAGAGATATTCCGAGCAGGAATACTGGCTGTTGATGCAGGACAGACAGAAGCAGCAAGAAGTCTTGGATTATCTTCTTCTGCTGCAATGATTAAAGTAGTATTGCCACAGGCGGTAAAGAATGTTCTTCCTGCATTGGCAAACGAAATTATTACAATGGTAAAAGAATCTTCTATCTGTTCTATGTTAGGTATGATGGAACTGATGTGGGTGGCAAAAACAGTAGCTGCAACAACATATATTACAATTGGACCATATGTTGTGGCTGCACTTATTTATTTCTGTATCAATTACCCTGCAAGTAAGGCAATTGAGGCAATAGAAAGGAGAATGAGACGTGGCGACAAACGATAACATGATTTCAGTAGTAGATGTTGGAAAAGAATACAATCATGGAGAGGTAAAAGCATTACATCATTGTAGTCTTGATATAAAAAAAGGAGAAGTTGTTGCGATTATCGGACCTTCCGGTTCTGGAAAATCTACACTTCTTAGAAGTTTGAATATGTTAGAACCGGTAACTTATGGTGCTATCTATTTTGAAGGTGTTAATCTAGCAGATAAGAAAGTTGATATTAATCTTCATAGAAGAAAGATGGGAATGGTATTCCAGCATTTTAATCTGTTTCCGCACAAAACAGTTTTGCAGAACATTACTATGGCACCAATTCACCTGAAACTGAAGACAAAAGAACAGGCAGAAAAGGAAGCCATGGAACTTTTGGAGCGTATTGGTCTTGCGGATAAGAAAGATGAATACCCGAATATGTTATCCGGTGGTCAGAAGCAGAGAATCGCCATTGTCAGAGCTTTGGCAATGAATCCGGATGTTATGTTGTTTGACGAACCGACATCGGCTCTTGATCCGGAAATGGTAGGAGAAGTACTTGATTTGATTCGAGATTTGGCAAATGAGGGAATGACAATGGTTATTGTAACTCATGAAATGGGATTTGCAAAAGAGGTTGCAAGCAGAGTTGTATTTATGGCAGATGGAGCAATTTTAGAAGATAGTAATCCAAAAGATTTGTTTGAAAATCCACAGGATAAACGTCTGAAAGAATTTTTATCAAAAGTTTTGTAGAAAAAAGATGAACCAAAAATTGGTTCATCTTTTTTCTATCTGCTGCTGTTTGGTCCGTAGTACATAATGCCTTTTTTTAATTTTTTACCATAGATTTCATATAATTCACTTACAGTTACCAATTCAAAGCCTTTTTTCTTTAATTTGGGAAGTGCTTTGATAAAGCCATCAACAGAAGTAGAATGAATATCATGTAATAAAATGATTTCTCCATCACGTGCATGATTTAATATGTATTTTGAAATATATTTAACATTCTTGTGTTTCCAGTCTTCTGTGTCGACAGACCAGTAAATCATTGGTACGCCGGCATTTTTGGAAACAGTTTTATTAAAGTTTCCATATGGTGGTCTAAGCAGTGTAGGAAATTCGCCAATAATATTTTTAACGGCATCCCTTGCTTTAAATATTTCGCTCTTTACATCATTTTTTGAAATAACATTTAAGTTTTTATGAGCCCATGTATGGCTTCCTACTTCCATACCAAGATTGTATTCACGTTTTAATTGTTTTTTGTATGTATTGACTCTGTTTCCCAAAACAAAAAATGTCGCTTTACTATGGTACTTTTCAAGAGCATCTAATAATTTGTCAGTATAATCTCCAGGTCCGTCATCAAAAGTTACAGCGATATATTTTGTGTTTTTTACGGTTACTTTTAATCGAACAGCTTTGTTTGTGTATTTTGATTTTGCTTTTATGTAGGTTGTGCCGTTTTTCTTTCCTTTAATTACACCATTTTTTACACTGGCAATTTTATTATTGGAACTGGTCCACATAATAGGTTCTTTTGAGTATTTTGAGTTACCATAATTGATGATAGGTTTTATTTTCCGCTTATGGTTTTTCCCCAATTGAATATGTGAAGTATTTAGTTTCATTGATACAACTTTATTATATGGTTCACGTACCATTACTTTACAACGAACTTTAATGTTACCGGAGATGCTGGAACAGATAATATATGTTTTACCAGCTTTTTTTGCTTTGATAATACCTTTTTTATTGATGGTAACAATGTCCGTATTTTTGCTTTTCCATTCAAAAGGTTCATTTTCTAAATTAGTATTGCTGCCATATCTAAACTCAGCTTTGATGACTCTTTTTTTGCCTTTCGTAATGCTGATAGAGGTATGAGGTAATGTGATTTTGGTAATTAAGTTATATTGCTCTGAAGCAGTTGATTCAGTTTCCTGCGTTGTTCTTGTTGTAGCATTTTCGCTTGCGTTTAAATTATGGTTACTTTGTTTGGAAATAATATATCCTGCACCGGCGAATAAAATAAATACAAGAGAAAATACAAAAAATCCTCTTAGTTTTTTCATAGTACATCCTTTCTTTTGTTTATAAATTGATTAACATAATTAATTAAATTCTACAGCAGTTTCATTTAAAAGTAAATAGAATATATTTTTTTGAGGGGCATATATTTTGATAAAGAGAGGTGGAACAGGATGAAAAATATATATGATTATTTTAATGAAAAAATAAGACAAGCAATATTATTTTACCATGATAATTTTATTTATGAAATACGTTTGAGAATAAATGCACCGGTGATTTTAAATACATCATCGGGAGAAAAGATTTTAACAGGATGCATCGTTAATGAACAGGATATAAAAGATAGTTTCAACAGGGTTACAGAGTATTCAGCATACGCGTATGAAGAAAACCTGATTGATGGATATATTACTGTACCGGGAGGACATCGCATTGGTATCGGTGGTTATATGACATGGCAGAATGATAAATCAGCAGTGGTTAAAAATATCAGGTTTTTAAATTTCAGAGTGAGACATTTCATTGATGGATGCAGTGTGAGTGTATTAAATCAGTTCTCAGAAAAAGATTTGGGGAATATTCTTATTATTTCACCTCCTGCTCTTGGAAAAACTACATTGTTAAGAGATATGATTAAAAATATCAGTAATAAAAAAGAGGGGACAAGCATATGTGTAATAGATGAGCGAAATGAGATAGGAGGGTGTTATAAAGGAACACCGACAATTGATTTGGGAGTGAGGACAGATGTTATTAGTAATTGTTCCAAAGCAGAAGGAATATTAATGGCAATACGTGCCATGTCTCCTAAAATTATTGCTGTCGATGAGATTGGTGGAGAGTCAGATAAAGAGGCACTCGAGTATGCAAATATCAGTGGAGTGAAGATTATAGCTACAATACATGGAAAAGATGTGGAAGATGTAAGAGAAAAGTTAGGCAGCAAAATGTTATCCATGTTTACATCGAAAGTTATCATAAAAGGAATAGGTGAATACATATGTTGTTAAAAATAACAGGAATGATTATTGTAATTATTGCTTGTGGAATGCTGGGATATTCTTTGTGTGATGATTATATTCAGAGAATCCATTGCGTTGAAGCAATGAAAAAAGCTCTTATCATTCTTAGAGGGGAAATAAAACATAATAATTCCAGTATTTGTGAGGCTCTTGAAAATATTACAGTGAGAAATAATTACATAATACATTTTTTGAAAACAGTAGTAAAAGAGTATACAGTAAAAGGGATTTCTCTGTGGGAAGCATGGGAAAACAGTATAATAGATTGTTTCGAGAAAAAATCTCCATTAAGAAAAGAGGAAATAAGAATTATAAAAGACTTTGGAATACATTTGGGGACGACTGACAGGGAAACGCAGTTAAAAAACATTGATGAGTGTGTAAATGAAATGGAAGTATGTATTCTGAATCTGAAACGTGAAAAAAAAGAGAAGTGTAAACTATATAAAATGCTGGGAGTATTATCAGGAGTTTTTATTTCTATAATTCTCTTATAGATATGGAAGGTATATATGAATGGAAGTTAATTTGATATTTAAAATTGCGGCAGTAGGGATCATTGTATCCGTTGTGGGGCAGATATTAAGGCATAGTGGAAGAGAAGAGCAGGCATTTCTTACAAGTTTGGCGGGGCTGATATTAGTATTAATGTGGATTGTTCCATATATATATGATTTGTTCCAAACCATACAAAAACTGTTTGAATTATAGAGGTGAAGATGATTTCAATTGGAATAGTGAGTATTGCAGTGGTATTGCTGGCAACACAGTTTAAGTCAGTAAAGCCTGAATATGGAATTTTTATATCAGTGGCAGGATGTATATTTATTTTTGTATTTCTTTTATCAAAATTAAGCGACATTGTTTCATTGGTGGACAAGTTATCAGACCTGACATCAGTAAGTAAGGAATATATAAAAATATTATTAAAAATTACCGGAATTACCTTTATATCAGAAATTGCGTCAGATATTTCAAAAGACTGTGGGTATACGGCAGTAGCAAATCAGGTTCAGATTTTTGCAAAAGTATCTATTCTGGTTATTAGTCTTCCGGTGTTTACAGAGTTAATTTCTAAGGTTGGAGGGCTGTTATCGTAGAAGAGATATGAAAAAAACAATATTAATTTTTATTTTACTAATATGCTTTTGTCCGATAGTAGATGTTTGTGGAAAAGAAAATAGCGAAATAGTTTCAATTGATGATTTTGATTTTAGAAAAAGCGGACAAGTATTAGAAGAAGCAGGTTATAAAGATTTCAATGTAAATAATATTATTCAAAATATTATTACAGGAAATTTTTCCGATGTATTTAAAACTTGTTTCAATATCATATATAATAAAACGATTGGTGATGTAAACTTTATTTATAAACTTTTAGGAAATCTAGTGCTGGTTGTAGTAATGTCAGCTTTCTTCACTAATTTTGCCAGCGTTTTTTCAAAAGATAATGTTTCTGAAACAGCATTCTATATATGTTATCTGGTAGCGATAACTCTGATGATTTCGCTGTTTGACAGTTTTTGTGTAATCGCCAGTGATTTTATCAGGCTGCTTATCAGTTTTATGTATGGAATCGTCCCCACATATTTTCTGTCTGTTGCAATTGTTGGACAGGTAAGTGCTGCAGGTTTTTATCAGTTGACTCTGATAATAATCACTGTTTCTGAGTTTGTTTTTTTACATATTATTATACCGTTAATAAAAATATATGTGGCAGTAAGCATTGTAAATAATGTATCCAGAGAAGATTTTCTTTCTAAAACTGCCAATGTAATTAAGAACTTAATAAACTTTCTTACAAAATTATTTGTTGGAATTGTAACCAGTTTAAATGTAATTCAGGCTTTAGTACTTCCGTCAATTGACGGAGCAAAAAATACTACGATTAGAAAATTTGTAGGAGCTTTACCGGTGGTAGGGGATGGTACAGATGCTATGTCAAGCATATTGCTGGGGTCCTTTAATTTGATGAAGAATACAATCGGTGGATTTGCAATTATCGTTATTATTGTCTTGTGTATCGTTCCATTTCTAAAGGTTCAGGTGTATTCATTTTCGATGCAGATAGCAGCGGCTTTGGTACAACCTATATCTGATAAGCGTATAACAGACAGTTTTAGCTGTTTATCTGTGGGGACAAGGATGCTGGCACGGGTTATAATGAGTGGCGGATTGCTGTTTATCATAAGTATTGCAATTATATGTATGGTAACAGGAAAGGGGTAGTAACTATGGAATTTATGTATAATTATGTTAAAAATATTTGTGTGTTTATGCTGGTTATTACGTTAATACTAAATATTTTTCCGGATAGGCAGTACATAAAATATATTAAATTGTTTGCCGGACTGTTATTGATTATTTCAGCAATTACACCGATTGTTAATCTGGGAAAACAGCGTATTAATATAACTGATATTATAAATAAATATTATTCGAAAGAAATAACAATGGATTCTGATATCAGTGACAGTATACGTGAAATGCAGACAAAAGTTTATGAAAGGGTTAGTGAATTTAATGAGCAGACAACCAATAAATCTGAAAAAAATAAGTAGTATAAAAAATATTGGAAAAGAAAAGCTGATTCTTTTGGCTTTCGCGGGAATATTATTGATTGGTTCATCATATTTTGAAAGTGTAGGACATGATGAGGAAGTAGAGACTACATTAGAAAATAATGAGCCGGGGATTACATATGAAAACACCTTGAAAGATGAAATAAAAAAGATGATTGAAAGCATTGATGGAATTTCAGATGTTCAGGTGATGATTACTTTTAAATCAGGAAAAGAAAAAGTAGTGCAGGAAGACAGCGATAGCAGCACGAATGAAAAAGGTGATACATCCGTAAAAAAAACGACAGTCATTTTAAATCAAAATGGTGGGGACAGCCCCTATGTTGTTAAAGAAGTTTATCCAAAGATAGAGGGCGTTGCAATAACAGCCTCAGGATTACAGGTGTCAAATAAAAGCGAAGAGATTATCAATATGATTGCGGCATTATTTGATATTCCTGTTCATAAAATATCAGTAATAAAGAATAAGTAGGGGGAGAATAATGAAAAAGTTATTTAAGAAAAATCAGTTTGTAGTTACATTTTTAGCTGTGTTAATTGCAGTAGCAGGTTATTTAAACTATACCAGCAATATGGATAAGAAAAAAGAAGTAAAACAAGTAGATAATAATACATACGAATCTGTTTACAGTAAGGATAATCTGTTGACAGGTAATGAAGACATAGAAAGTCTGGATAATGAAGAAGAGACGAAGGAACCCGGAGAGGCAGTTCTTACGAATGGAACAAGCCTTAACTCTTATATGGTGCAGGCTAGATTAAACAGAGAACAGACACGTTCTAAAAATAAAGAAACATTGATGGAAGTTATCAATAATAATGATGTCAGCAAAAAGGAAAAAAAGAGTGCTGTTAAATCTATGGTGAAACTTACAGAAAACAGTGAAATTGAAAATAATATTGAAACATTATTAAAAGCGAAAGGATTTAGTGATATTATTGTAACCATTAATGATGAACAGGCAGATGTTGTGCTTTCGAGTGAAGACATCAGTGATGATAAACGGGCTCAGATAGAAAATGTTATTAAAAGAAAAACAAAATTAAATGCAGATGATATTACAATTACTCCTACAAAATAGAGGCAATAAATAAAATTGAAAAACCAGAGATAAATTATGTCTCTGGTTTTTTATTAATATAATTTTTACTTTTTTTTGAGATGTTTCTTTATGGCATCAATACTTTCAGGACTAATAACATGTTCTATGCGGCATGCATCTTTAGAAGCAATATCCGGAGGAACACCTAACTTTATAAAACATTCTGTAAGTAACTGATGACGTTCATAAATCATCTCAGCAATTTTTTTTCCATTATCTGTTAAAGATATAAAACCTGAATCAGACACAGTTATTTGATTTTTCTCCCGAAGTTGTTTCATGGCAATACTGACACTGGATTTTTTAAAACCTAATTCGTTAGCAATATCCACAGCACGAACAACCGGTAATTGTTTACTTAAAACAAGTATTGTTTCTAAATACATTTCTGAAGATTCGTTATTTTTCATACGTAAACTCCTTAATTAATAGTAAATAAAGTATATCAAAAAAGAAAAAAATATTCAATTTATTATTGACAACAAACATTAGTTAGTTTATACTAACTCGGGATAAAAAGTAAATAATATTAAAAAGGAGATAATAGATGCCTTTGTCAATGATGGGAATAGGAGAAAAAAGTATTATAAAAAAGGTAGGTGGGAAAGAAGAGACAAAAAGATTTCTTGAGAATCTGGGATTTGTCATAGGAGGAACAGTGACGGTTGTCTCTTCGATTGGTGGAAGCATTATTGTTAATGTGAAAGATACCAGAGTGGCTATTGGTAAAGATATGGCAAATAAAATTCTGGTTTCATAAATAAAGGAAAGGAGTTTTATCATGACATTAAAGGAAGCAAAAGTAGGAAGTACTGTTCAGGTGAAAAAACTGAATGGCCAAGGTCCAGTAAAAAGACGAATCATGGATATGGGGATAACAAAAGGTGTAACAGTCTATATTAGAAAAGTGGCACCATTAGGAGATCCGGTTGAAGTGACGGTGAGGGGATATGAGTTGTCATTAAGAAAAGCAGATGCAGAAATGATTGAAGTTATTTAATTTTTTTTGCCACGTGGTTAGTTAAAACTAACCAATGAAAGCACACACAAATATATAAAAGAAAGGAAAATAAAATGGAAGTAAAAATTGCATTAGCCGGTAATCCTAACAGTGGAAAAACAACATTATTTAATGCTTTGACAGGATCAAATCAATTTGTAGGAAATTGGCCGGGAGTTACTGTTGAAAAAAAAGAGGGGAGATTAAAAGGTTATAAGGATGTAAAACTTATTGATTTACCTGGAATTTATTCTTTATCTCCATATACATTGGAGGAAGTGGTTGCGAGAAACTATCTGATGCACGAGATGCCGGATGCTGTTATTAATATTGTAGATGGTACGAATATCGAAAGAAATTTATATCTGTCAACACAAATTATAGAACTGGGTATTCCGGTTATTATTGCTGTCAATATGATGGATGTTATAGAGAAGAATGGTGATAAAATACATATTGAAAATTTAAGTGAAAAGTTAGGCTGTAAGGTTGTTGAAATATCGGCTTTAAAGGGGAATGGAATTAAAGAATTAGTTAAAGAAGCAGTAAAACTTGCACAGAGTAAAAAGACAAATAAAATAGTGCATCAGTTTTCAGAGAAAGTTGAGGATATAATCAGAGAAACAGAAGGAATGTTAGAAGATGAAATTCCAGAGTCACAAAAGCGTTTCATTGCAATTAAGTTGTTAGAAAAAGATAAAAATATTGCAGATAGTTTAAAAGTTATTCCTAATATCATTAAACAGATTGAAACCTTGGAAAATACTTTTGATGATGATACGGAGAGCATTATCACAAATGAGAGATATGAATATATTTCATCGATTATAAAAGAATGTTATACAAAGAAAAACAGTGAAAAATTGACAATATCAGATAAAATTGACAGAGTTGTAACAAATAGATGGCTGGCGCTTCCAATTTTTGCAGCGATTATGTTTGTTGTATATTATGTTTCTGTAACAACGGTTGGAACAATTGTAACAGATTGGACCAATGATGTACTGTTCGGAGAAATTATTCCACCGGCTGTTGAGAAAGTTCTTGTGGCACTGAATTGTACAGGCTGGCTGCAAAGTTTGATATTGGACGGTATTGTGGCTGGTGTCGGTGCTGTTTTAGGATTTGTTCCTCAGATACTTATTCTGTTTATATTTCTTGCCTTTTTGGAAGCATGTGGATATATGGCAAGAGTGGCGTTTATTATGGACAGAATTTTTAGAAAGTTTGGTCTTTCAGGAAAATCGTTTATTCCGATGCTGATCGGAAGTGGTTGCGGTATACCGGGAATTATGGCATCACGAACGATTGAAAATGACAGGGATAGAAAGATGACAATTATCACAACAACATTTGTGCCTTGCGGAGCAAAATTGCCGATTATCGCTTTGATTGCCGGAGCATTGTTTGATGGAGCATGGTGGGTTGGACCAAGTGCTTATTTTGTCGGTATTGCAGCGATTATCGTTTCAGGTGTTATTTTAAAGAAGACGAAAATGTTCGCAGGAGATCCGGCACCTTTTGTAATGGAACTTCCGGCGTATCATCTGCCTACAGTCGAAAATATTTTGAGAAGTATGTGGGAGAGAGGCTGGTCATTTATTAAAAAGGCTGGTACAATAATTTTACTTTCAACTATCGTACTTTGGTTCTTGATGAACTTTGGCTGGGCAGATGGAAGATTTGGAATGCTCGATATGGAAACACAGTTGGATAACAGCATCTTAGCAAAGGCAGGTAGTGTGATTGCACCAATATTTAAACCTCTCGGATGGGGAGACTGGAAGATGGCGGTTGCAGCAGTAACAGGTCTTATTGCAAAAGAAAATGTTGTCAGTACCTTTGGTATGTTATTTGGATTCGGTTCTGAAATCGCAGAAGATGGCGCACAAGTTTGGGGGAGCCTTGCAGGAAGTTTATCAGCAGTTGCAGCGTACTCATTCTTAGTATTTAATTTATTATGCGCTCCGTGTTTTGCAGCGATGGGGGCAATTAAGAGGGAGATGAATAATGCGAAGTGGTTCGGGTTCGCTATCGGATATCAATGCTTATTAGCATATGTCATTGGTATGATTATTTATCAGACTGGCATGCTTGTAATCGGAGCAGTATTTGGTGTATGGACTGTAATCGCATTATTATTAGTGCTTGGATTGCTATATTTACTGTTCAGACCGGCAGGAAATGTGAAATAAATAATAATTGTAACGAAGTTTTGTAAGTCATTATATATGGCAGGAGTTTAACTGGGCATTTTATTTCTGTCATATGTTTAAATTGTGTAGAAGGAGATTTTTATGAATGGAGCAGTAGGAACATTTATTGTACTCGTAGTATTGGTGTCGGTTGTATGTATCGTGGTAAGAAGCATGATAAAGGATAAAAAAAGCGGAAAATCCCTTCAATGTGGTGGGGATTGTGGAAAGTGTAAAGGATGTCATTAAATTAAGGTAAGTTTCTCTTGCCTTTTTGCTGTTTGGGAGAGTGTTATGTTTTTAGAAATTAAGGGATTAAGAAAAAGTTTTGGTGAAGGAAATAACAAAAACGAAGTCATTAAAGGTGTGGACTTTGAAGTGGAAAAAGGAGAGATATGCGTGTTTTTAGGTCCTTCCGGTTCGGGAAAAACAACATTATTAAATATTATTGGCGGGATTGATTGCGCAGATGAAGGTTATGTATGTATTAACGGAGAAAAAGTCGCTAATATGAAGGAAAAAGAATTGACAGAATATAGAAGAAAGCATTTGGGATATGTTTTTCAAATGTATAATCTGATTCCAAACTTAAATGTAAGAGAAAATATTGAGGTGGGTGCATATTTAAGTGACAATCCTCTGGAAATCAATGAATTATTAAAGATTCTTGGTTTGTATGAGCATAGGAACAAACTTCCAAATCAGTTATCCGGGGGACAGCAGCAAAGAACTGCCATTGGCAGGGCAATTATTAAAAATCCGGATATTTTATTGTGTGATGAGCCAACGGGGGCGTTGGATTATAATACGTCAAAAGATATTTTGAAATTGATAGAAGATATCAATCAAAAGTATGGTAATACAATTATTATCGTCACACATAATGATGCAATCAAAAATATGGCAGACAAAATCATTAAATTAAAAGATGGAAGAATTAAGACGATCTATAGGAATGAGAATAAAATTGCTGCCAGCCAATTGGATTGGTAAGGTGGTGATAAAATGAAAAATCCGTTAATGAAAAGGTTGCCACGAGAGTTAAAAGATGATTTTGTAAAATATTTAGTATTGTTTATGTTTATGACATTGACAATAGGATTTATTTCAGGATTTCTGGTAGCCGGAGGCAGCCTGAAAACTGCATATGATGAGAGCTTTGAAAAATATAGTATAGAAAGTGGACATTTTCTTTTGAAAAATGAAGCTGATAACGCTTTGATTAAGAAGATTGAAAAAGAAAAGGTAACTGTTTATAAAAATTATTATATGGATATTGATACCGATTCTAATTTGGATGGAAAAACGAATAGTACTCTTAGAATTTTTAAAAATAGAGAAAGAATAAATAAAGTTTGTATAATGGAAGGTAAACTTCCAGTCTCAGACAAGGAAATTGCCGTTGATAGAATGTATGCTGATAATAATCATATTTCAGTGGGAGATTCGATAAAAGCAGGTGAAAAGAGATTAGAAGTAACAGGATTAGTTGCATTATCTGATTATAGTGCCATGTTTTCAAATAATACAGATTTAATGTTTGATGCGGTATTATTTGGTGTTGCCGTTGTGAGTGATGATTTGTTTAAAAACTATAATCATAATATAAATTACTGTTATTCATGGTTGTATGATATGGTGCCACAAAGTGATGAGGAAGAAAAGAAAGTATCAGATGCTTTTTTGAAGACATTATATAAAAATGTATATATGTCTGGAAATGAAATAGAAGCCTATGTACCAAGATATCAAAATTCTGCAATTAACTTTACAGGAAATGATATTGGCGGTGATCAGGGGATGATGTTAATATTGTTATATATTCTGATTGCACTACTTGCATTTGTATTTGCAGTAACAATAAATCATACGATTGTAAGAGAGTCTGCTGTAATAGGAACATTAAGGGCAATGGGATATTCAAAAATAGAATTGGTAAGACATTATTTGATGTCTCCAATATTAGTATCTGTTGCATCAGCTGTTATTGGTAATGTTTTAGGGTATACAGTTTTTAAATCAATGGTGGTATCTTTATATTATGAAAGTTACAGTCTGCCTACATATGAAACAATCTGGAATGGCAATGCCTTCGTTTTAACAACAGTAATACCGATGGCAATTATATTGGTAATTAATTTATATTCTCTAACAAATAAGATGTCATTAAGTCCATTAAAGTTTATCAGGAAAGATTTTAATAAGAGTAAGAAAAAGAAAGCATTCCGCTTAAATTCAAAAATAAAATTTATAACTCGTTTTAGAATAAGAATTATTTTTCAAAATAAATCCAGTTATATTACGTTGTTTATTGGAATTGTTTTTGCCAATATCATATTACTATTTGGTATGATGCTGCCTCCATTGTTGAAACATTATCAGGATAGCATTATTGATAATATGATAGCGAGGTACCAATATGTTTTAAAAAAGCCGGTAGAAGTAAAAGCAAAAGATGCTGAGAAATATGCCATGACTGTACTTCAGATGAATAAAGAATCAATCAGTGAACAAGTCAGTATTTATGGAATTGAAGAAAACAGCCGGTATATAAAAGATACACCTATAGATGGTTACTATATTTCAAGTTCAATGTCAGAAAAGTACAAAATAGAGAGAGGAGAAACAATTGTCTTAAAAGAAAAATATAATGATAAGCAGTATCAGTTTAAGGTGAAAGGAATTATTAATTATCCGGGAAGTCTTGCTGTATTTATGAATAAAAATGAATTTTGTAAAGTATTCAATCAGGAACAAAATTATTATACAGGTTATTTTTCTGATACAAAATTAAATATAGTAGAGAAAAATATAGCCAGCGTAATAACAGAAGAAGATTTGACAAAAACTTCCCGCCAATTAAATGTTTCCATGGGAAATATGTTCTATCTGGTGGAGGGATTTGCGATTGTTTTATTTGTTATGTTAATTTACTTGTTGACGAAACTAATTATTGAAAAAAATACAAATGCAATTTCAATGGTAAAAATTTTAGGATATAACGATAAAGAAATTGGAAGACTTTATATAATTGCTACGACATGGGTTGTTCTGATATCTGTATTTTTTAGTTTATTTATAGCATCGGGTTTAATTCATGTGATTTATTTTGAAATGATGAAAGGATATTCGGGATGGCTGACGCTATATATTGCACCGAGTATTTATATACAAATGTTTATGATAGGGATTGGATGCTATGTCTTAATGTTGTTCATACAGTTTAGAAAAATTAAGAAAATACCAATGGGTGCAGTACTAAAAAATGTTGAATAGATGTTATGATAAAAGGGACCGTTTTGAACAGTCCCTTTCTATTATTTATTTTACTGAAATTTTGGTTGCTTTGGAGCGATAACTATTGCATTTTGTATTTGAGTATATAGATTTAATTTTGTAATAGTATTTTTTTCCTTTCTTTTTGTTTTTATCTGTATATTTCGCAGCCGTGGTAGTTGCAATATGTGTATAAGAAGATTTTCCAACCATTCTTCGATACACATAATATTTTACGGCATTCGTGTTTTTCTTCCATGTTATTTTTACATTAGCATATTTTTTACCTTTTGTTTTACCACCTGTTTTCTTAATTTTAATATTTGTAGGTGTTACTAATTTCACACGGACACTTCTTGTCAATTTAATACCACTGTCTGTTGTTGCAGTAATCGTTGCAACACCGACTTTTTTTGCGGTAATTGTTCCATTTTCATCTACTGAGACGATGGAAGGCATACTGCTGGTCCAGGAAATTTTGTCAGTTGTGTCTTCAGGCGAAAGAATCATATTATAAGTATGGGTATCTTTGCGATGAAGTGATAAAGTACCTTCTGTAATGGTGAAACCAATAGAAGGTTGAATAACATTAACGGTACATAATGCCATTAATCCACTTTCTGTAGATGCCATTACCATGGAGGTTCCGGTGGAAATACCGGTAATTGTTCCGGTTTTTCTATTAATACCTACCTTATCATCGTTAAGGCTGGAATATGTAATCGTGTCTGTGGAAGCTGCCATCACAGGATTTTCTTCGTTATATTTTAAGTTTGCGTGAATAGATGCAGATTCTCCTTTTTTCAATTCAATAGAATAGTCTGTTAAATTTAATGCAGCATCAGCAATGTACTGCAGTTTCACAGCCGTCTCGTTTTCTAAAGATGTAATTACTTTGTTGGAATCATAGTCGCTTTCCGGCAAATATTGATTGTTGTAGGCAGATTTATTAAAAATTGTCTGATACAAAACACATGCAGCTAGATAACTTCCTTCTACAGAAGGATGAATCATGTCCGTGTTGTAAAGGCTGATTTCAGGATATATATTCATGCATCGGGTGTAATAAAGACCGGCAGGTGCCAGAGAACAATCCAGTACTCCACTTAAATAGTAATAATTTTTGTTCATATAATACTGTAGAGTGTTATGGTCAAAATAAATGGAAGAGCCGTTAATCGTAAAATCACGCCCTATGCAATCGGCCTGTGTTTCATATAGAACTGTTCTGGCACCGGAATCTTCAATTGCTTTTTTCAATGTTGTTAAGGCTGTTTGTGTTTTTTCGAGATTTTGCATAATAGGCTCTCTGTGTTCCTGAAGAACAACAAAATCCCATTTATCCATAGATAAAGCGTTCATTATTTCTGTATTATAAGAATTACCTGAGGTTGCAAATTGTGTAAGTTTATAATTAGAAGCTGTTATGCTTCTGATTTGACAATCAATATTATCGGCTTTTGCGAGTCCCTCGACCATGGATGGCATGTTATTGTAATATGTAGAACTGTTTCCAATAAATAAAATTTTAACAGGTGTTGTCTCGTCAGCCTGAGTGACTGTATTCATCTGATAAATACTGATAAAAACAAAAAAAGTAAGTAAAAATAATTTCTGTAAATGTTTCATTTTAAATTCTCCTTGCAAATTTTAAATTAATTAAGTATTATAATAGTAAATTTTTTTGATGAAAAAAAGAAAAAAAAGTGAAATTTTGTATCAATTTTGTATCGCTTTTGATTGATAGAGTGTTCACTGTTATTTGAAATAGTTTTTTCAGAAGAAAAAATGAAAATTCGGGAGTAGAAAATTAATAAAGAAAGGATGAAATGCAAACAAAGTTTTTTTACTCTTAATGTTTGCGTCTTTCAAATACAAAATGTGGATGAAAGACTTGGTACAGATTATGAGAATTATGAAAAAAATCATGTCACTGACAATGGTCGCAGTGATGGCAGTAACAATGACAGCCTGTGGAGGCGGCAGCAGCGAGAAGGAAGATGATAATAAACTGGTTATCAGATATCAGAAGAGTATAGCATATGCACCGGTTATGGTAATGGCAGAAAAGAATATGATTGCCAAATACTATGACAAAGAGTTAGAAGTAGATTGCCAGGTTGAAAAAGATGGAAATACAATTAAAGAAGGTGTATCCAGTGGAAACATTGATATAGGAACAGTAGGATTGCCACCGGCTGCAGTAGGTATTCTGTCAGGAAGTAAGTACAAAATTTTTACAGGTATCTCCGCACAGCCATATTCAATTGTAACAAATCAGAAAGATATACAAACACTAAAAGATTTAAAAGATAAAAATATTCAGGTGGGAGTGCTTAGTACAAACAGCCAGGGACATATTTTATTAGGAATGGCTGCAAAAGCAGAATTAGGCGATGCACATGCATTTGACAATGTTTTAAATCCTGTAGATAATGCATCAGGGTTTGATGGAATCAAGAGTGGTTCAATCAAAGTACATGTTGTTATTTCCCCATATAACTTTAAAGAGTTAGGTGTTAAAGGAACACACGAGATTCCGGTAAGTGAAGAGGCATGGGTACCGGGTGATACATCTATCGTAGGTATTGCTTCTAATGACTTATATGAAAAGAATAAAGATTTATACAATGCAGTATGTAAAGCTTTAGAAGAAGCAATGACATATGTAAAAGAAAATCCGGAAGAGACTGCAAAGCTTGTAAAAGAAAAGTTAGAATTAGATGATAGTGTGGAAGATATTGTTACATGGATGACAGATTCAAGATCACAGTATTCTACAGAATTACAGGGTGTTGGTAACTTTATGAATTTCATGAAAGATGAAGGATTCTTGGAAAACGAATATTCAGGAAATCTTAGTGATCTTATCTATGATGGGGTAAAAGGAAACTAAATAGGAAGACTTATAGCAAAAAACATAGCACAGTTGTTAATTTACTTTTAGCATTTGGTTGTTATGTTTTTTGCTGTATATAGAAACTATTACTAAGAATATATAATTGTTATTAAGGAGACATAATATTGAAAAAGAAAACAAAAGGATTATTAGCACAGATTATATTTGTTGTTTTCATAGTAGCTTTATGGGAAATTGTGGCATATAACTTTGCTAAAGAGGGAAATTCTAATTTATTTCCGTCATTTAAAACAATCTTTGAGAGAATGGCATGGGGATTTACAGAAAAAGGATTTGGAAGCATTATGGGACATTCGTTGTTATTAATGCTGGAAGGTCTTGGTATTGGAATCGGACTGGCAATCATATTATCGGGATTATCTGTGATATCAGATACGTTTGCTGCTGTATATAATATGATTGTTTCTATGTTTGATTTGATACCGGGTATTGCTTTGATTTCAGCAATTATCATTTTCTTATATGGACAGAATGACATTGCAATTATTTTATTAGTTGTTCATTCGGTTGTATGGCCTATGTCGCGTAGTATTATTGATGGTTTTAATGCTGTACCAAAGTTATATTTGGAAGTAGGTCAGAATATCGGACTGTCGCCGGTTAAATTGTTATTTGGTGTTTTCATTCCGGCTGCAATGCCTAGAATTTTTTCGGGTATAAAAGTAGGCTGGGCGAGAGCATGGAGAGGTCTGATTAGTGCAGAGATGGTTTTTGGAGGAGCAGGAACCATAGGAATGGGATATTATATAACACAGAGACGTGACAATAGTGATTTGGCCAGTATCTATGCAACAATTATTATTATAATTATTATTGGACTTATTGTGGAATATGGTATTTTCAGAACAGTCGAGAATAGAACATTTAAGAAATGGGGTATGACACGATGAGCGATAGAAAAGAAATATTAAAAATAGAAAATTTGCAAAAACAATATAAAAATGCAAATAATCTTGTTTTGAATGGTATTGATTTAACAATTCATGAAGAGGATTTTTTATGCGTGTTAGGACCATCCGGTTGTGGTAAATCTACGATGATTCGCTGTATTGCCGGTTTTGAAGATTATCAGGGAACCATTGAAGTCAGTGGGAAGACTGTAAAAGGTCCGGGAACAGACAGAATCATGGTTTTTCAGGATTTTAATCAGTTGTTTCCATGGAAAACAGTTCTTGGAAATATTACTTTTCCACTGAAAGTTGGTGGAATGAAAAATAAGAAAGAACGTATCCAGAGAGCGGAAGAATATCTTGATAAAGTAAATTTGTTACAGTATAAAGATTATTATCCACACCAGTTAAGTGGTGGTATGAAACAGCGTGTTGCCATTGCAAAAGGAATGGCTCTTGGTTCTAAAATTATTATGATGGACGAGCCTTTCGCAGCACTTGATGCAATGACACGAAATCAGATGCAGTCAGAGCTTATGCATATTAAAGAAAAAGAAAAAATGACTGTATTATTTATTACCCATAATATTCAGGAAGCAATTGCTCTTGGAAACAGAATTATGGTTATGTCAAAAGATGGCCAGATTAAAGAGCATATGTATAATACCATTGAAAAACCGGTTACTCCGGCAAGTGATGGCTATGGAGAATTATGGGAGCATTTGAATAACTTATTGACAGAAGAAAATTCAAAAAAGAATTAGATTTGGAGTTTAAGTTACATGAAAAGAAAAGTTAAAATAACAATAAAAATTATATCTTTTGTCCTTGTGTTTACACTTTTACTTGGATGTGTTAATAGTTTATTTAAACCGAAATGGTTAGAAGACAGATGGCAGTCCTCAAAGACAGATGTAAGTTTTTATGAATTAGAAAAAAACAGTACCGATGTTTTGTTTTATGGCTCCAGTGTTATGGCAGCGGCAATCGATCCATTTCAGTTATACAATGAACATGGAATTTCTTCCTATAATCTGGGAGTGATTTCTCAGACTATGAGTGGAACATTTTTCTGGGTGAAAGAGTCTTTAAAGACACAGAAGCCAAAAGTAATTGTGGTAGAAGTGAAAACATTAGGAAGAATGAGTGACAAGTTAGAAACAAAGGTAAGAAAGTCTTATGATTATATGCATCTGGGATTAAATAAGCTGCAGTATGCTGTAGAGACTGTAAATTCCAGCAAATATTCAGAAGATGTAGAAGAAACAGATTTGTGGGAATACCTGTTCCCGTTATCTCTCTATCACACAAGATGGTCAGAACTGGATTATGATGACTATAACTTTGTTTTAGGAAAAAATAAATCTGAGACAAAAGGATATGCTGCGTTAGCAGATACATTCAGATATAGTTCAACTTATGATCAGGCTGCAGATGCTGAAGGAGATTATGATGGTTTTGATAAAAAAGTTGTAGAAACCAGTGAATACAATGCCACCAACAAATCATATGTTAAGAGAATTGCAGAATTTGCAAAAGAAAATAACATAGAGCTTGTTCTGCTTCGAACTCCTGATACAACATGGAGTGTTAAAAAATATAATTATGTCAATAACATTGCAAAAGAAGCCGGTGTGAAGTATCTGGATATGAATCTGAAATCAGTTCGCGATAAAATGGGACTAGACTTTTCAGAAGATGGTGCTGATTCCATTCATATGAATATTATCGGTGCGAAAAAAGTTACATCATATCTTGGCGATTATCTTAACAAAAATTATAAACTGACAAACTATAAAAATGGTGAGTCAGCGATAAAAGCACACTTTGAAAGTGAAATGGACAAATATCATTTAGAGATTAAGAGTTCCGAACTTTCTATGAACAGAAATCTGGATAATTATTTAGAAGCAATTAATGATAAAGATTATTCAGTGATTTTGACAGCAGGTTCTGAGTGCGGAAAAATGAATTTTTCAGAAAATCAAGTTAAGCTGCTGAAAAAATTAAATGTTAATACGGATATGTTGTTCCATGAATCAGAATATGGAAATAACATCACATTTGTGTCCGATAATTTAGAAGGTGATAAGATTATCAACACATTGGTTGAACAGGACAGATACACTACAAAGACGATTCATGAAGGTGGACGATTCAGTGATGGAACATCTTATGCGGTTGACGTGGCAGGGGGAGTGTGTTCTGTAAGAATCAATAATAATAACTGTGGTGATGTGTATGAAGACTTGATGAATATTGTAGTTTACAATAAAAAGAGTAAAAAAGTGGTTGATACTGTTTGTCTGAAAAATAATTCATATGGCAGTGTCAGTATAGGTAGAAAGGGTAAAGGATGACATTTACAAGTTTAAGTTTTTTAGCATTTGTATTTTTGGTTGCAGCATTATACTTTACTCTGTTTAGAAAATGTCAGTGGGTATTGTTATTGCTGGCAAGTATTGTGTTTTACCTGTTTTCAGGACCAAAATATATTGTTTTTATAATTATAACATCTTTAACGACATATCTTTTTGCGAGAAGAATTCAGGCTCTGCATGACAATGAAAAGAAATTTATTGCAGAAAATGAGTTGTCAAAAGATGAGAAAAAGTTAATAAAAAAGAAATATACCAAAAGAAGAAAACGTTGGCTGTTACTTGATTTTATTATCAATATAGGTATGCTGTGTGTTATTAAATACGCAGATTTTGCTTTGAGCGGCGTATCAGGCGTATTAGCAAGATTTGGTGTCAACTGGTCAAAGACATTTGATTTTGTTTTACCACTTGGTATATCATTTTATACTTTTATGGCAGTTGGTTATATTCTGGATATTTATTGGAAGCGATACAGAGCAGAAAAGAATCTGTTAAAGTTTGCGTTATTTACTTCTTATTTTCCACATATTATTCAGGGACCGATTGGAAGATACAATAAACTGGCAGCACAATTTTCAGAAAGACATAGATTTGACTATGACAGAGTAAAAAAAGGTTTGCTGTTAATGCTTTGGGGATATTTTCAGAAGATGGTTATTGCAGACCGGCTGGCTATTTTTGCAAATGGTGTTTATTCCAAATGGGATGAGGTGACAGGATTACCATTAGTTCTCGCAATTATATTCTTCTCTATGCAGTTATATTTAGACTGGACAGGTTGTATGGATATTGCACGTGGTGTGTCACAGATTTTTGGAATTGAATTGGAAAGAAATTTCTGGCATCCATATTTTTCAAAAGATATGCCGGAGTTTTGGAGAAGATGGCATATTACACTTGGTGCATGGTTCAAAGATTATCTGCTTTATCCGGTGTCAATGTCCAGACTATGTAAATCAATTAACAGATTTACACGAAAGAAATGGGGCAATCAGGCATCCAGAGCTTTTTCAACAGTGATACCTGCGGCATGTGTCTGGCTGGTAACCGGAACATGGCACGGAGCAGCGATGTGTTATATTTTCTGGGGAATTTACCACGGAATATTGATTATATTAGGTGCAGTTTTTGAAGTGCCGATTCAGAAGTTAAATAAGGCATTGCATATTAATACAGAATGTTTCTCATTTAATTTGTTTAGAATGATACGAACCTTTTTCCTGTCTGCAATTGGCAGAATCTTCTTCGTATCTACAGCAGGATTTACACAGGCAGTTATAATTATCAAGAGAACATTCGATATTAGAAACTTTGGACTTCATACTCTTTGGGATGAAAGTTTATATTCTTTTGGACTTGACAGACATGGATTTACATTGTCGCTGATATTAATTGCACTTGTCTGGGCAGTTAGTATGTTACAGGAAAAGTTTGCAAAAGAAGATAAAGGTATCAGAGATGTTGTTTGTGAACAGAATCTTATTTTCAGATGGATTTTGTATTTTGGATTAATTTTTGGAATTATTATATTTGGTATATATGGTGCAGGCTATAATGCAGGAGCCTTTGTATATGGTCAGTTCTAATTAGGAGGATATTATGGATAAAAGTGTAGTCTCAATTGTTGAAGCATTAAAGTTGAATGCAGAGATAACACCGGATAAACTGTGTGTAGGAGATAAAAAGAATAAAGCGACTTATCGTGAGTTCTGGACGATGGTACAAAGAGCAGCCGCATTTCTTAAGGATAAAGGTGTGAAAAAGGGTGACATGGTTGTTATCAGAGGAGCCCAGAAAATAGAATTTCTGTTAGGTGTATTTGGTGTACAGCTGGCAGGCGGTGCTGTGTGTCCTTTAGAAAAAGCAATTAAGGATGACAGAATTTTAGAGATTATGGATTTTGTTGATTCGAATATATATTTAGCTGATAAAGCTGTAAAGAATGAATCAGTGAACAATATCAGTCTAAAGGAATTGTTTAAAGCCGTTCAGGATGAAGAACAGCCAATAGAACTGGTTAATTTTGATTTTCCAAAGGAAGACGAACTGTCAGAGATTTTATTTACTACAGGAACAACGGGCAAGTCCAAAGGTATTGAAGTGACATACGGATGTGATATTTTTATCGCACAGAATGTTATGGACAGCGTAGAAATGGGAAAGGATGAAGTAGAATTAATTACAACACCAATTAATCATTCCTTAGCGATAAGAAGAACTTATGGAGCTATATACAACGGAAGTTCTGTAGTGTTAACAGATGGAATTAAGTTTGTAGAAGATTTCTTTAAATTACTGGACAATTATAAAATCACTGCGATAACTTTTGTTCCTGCAATATTAGAACAGGTTTTAAAGTTTGCCAAAGACAGATTTGCCACTTATGATCATCAGTTCCATTACATTCAGTTGGGTTCTGCACCATTGTCAGAAACAAATAAGGAGATTTTGACAAAGATGTTTCCGACAACGAGGTTATATAATACCTATGGAGCGACAGAATCGGGATGTACTGTTATTTTAGAATTCAGCAAATATGGTGACAAAAAGAAATGTATTGGAAGAACAACTGTTAATACAGAAATTTTATTTGTAGATGATAACAGAAATCGTGTAGATGCTTCTTTAGAAAATCCGGGAATTCTGGCATTTCAGGGGGGGATGAACATGAGAGGCTACTATAAAGAGCCGGAAATTACTGCAGAAGTTATGGACGAACAGGGTGTTGTATATACTAATGACTTAGGATATTTAGGCGAAGATGGGTTAGTATATCTTTTAGGCAGACAGGGTGATGTTATCAATATGGGTGGAATTAAAATTGCACCAACAGAGATTGAAGAAGTGGTAATGAAACATGAGATGGTTAAGGATTGTGCGTGCATTCCAATCCCGGATGAGATTACCGGTGAAGCACCGAAACTTTTTGTTGCATTAAATGAAGGTTATGAATTTAATCAAAAAGAACTGTCAAAATATATGTTATCTAAGTTAGAGTCCTTGAAAGTTCCGAAAACTTTTGAGATAATAGATGAGATTCCAAGAACATTTAATGGAAAGATTATTAGAAAAGAATTAAAAGCATTAAATGATGAAAAATAAAACGATACAAGAAAATTTAAGTCTGAAAAACTTATGGTAAATAATCAGTAATTATATGGTAAACATATAAAAATAAATATGAAAAAGAAAGAGGCTAATTATGAGAGATGAAGTAATTGAAATTTTAGAGATGATTGTTCCGGATATTGATGTAGAAGATGAAGATATGAATCTTCCTGAAGATTTAGATTCTATGGATATCATTGCACTTATTGCTGAATTAGAAGATAAGTTTGATATCGAAATCACAATGGAAGAAAAGACAGAAGAAAATTTCGAAAACATCGACACATTAGTAGAAATGATTGAACGTCTTCAGTAAGAGGATATAGTAGTTTAGTCATATAAAGAGGTTCAAAGGACTATAGGCAGTTCTTTGAATCTTTTTTATTCTATATGAAAGTTCTCTGAACTTCCTTTATTCTATTATGCGGACGAATCTCATCGATTATTAAAATATAACTATTTGTTATGAAAAAAGAAAAATTACATACCATTTGTTATAAATTTGTATAAATAAGTAGAAAATTCTTGAAAAAAATCCGAGAAAATAATAGACTGAAGATAGATATCGGGCGGACGGAAAAGGATGAAAAATACATAATTAGAAAGCATAACGCATCAAACTTCTGAAGCAGGAATAGAAGTTTGGTGCGTTTGTTTTATAGAACGAGAATAAATAATTAAATGAGAGGAGAAAATCTATGAAACACAAAGTAAACAAAAAAGTATTCAGAAGGACATTGTCATTAATTCTTGTGATGACAATGTTGGTAACAGGACTCAACTTGGACGTGATGGCAGATTCCGTTTATGCGACACAGAAAACAGAACCAACAGAAGAAAACGAAAAGAAAGAACTGACGATTGTAAAAGAGCTGGCAGATGAAAGGACGGAAAATTCAAATACTTTTTTGATGAGTGATGGCTCAAAACAATTGGAAATTTTTAGTGAAGATATTCGGTATAAAAAGAACGGAAAAATGCTGGAATATGACAGTTCACTAATTGAAAATAAGGACGATATTATTGTAAAAAAGAAAAGTTTTGCAAAAGCAGATGAATATGCATATGTAAATGCTGCAGGGGATTGTAAGCAGTATATTCCAAAGGAGTTGGATGCTGATACACCGGTAGTGCTTACCAAAGGTGGTAATGTAATAAGTTTTACACCTGTTTATAATACAGCAAATGAGGAAATAAAAACAGATGACATAAATGAGGAAACAAAAGAAACGCAAAAGGAGAAACTGTCGGATAAAGAAAATAATGCTAAAGCAGAACAGATTGCAGAAACTGCTCCGGACGTAAAACTCACGAAAGCAGATGGCGTCAGATATAAAAAAGAAAATATAGTGTATGAATTTATTTCAAGCAATAATGGAATAAAAGAAAACGTCATATTTGACAGAAAACCAGAAAAATATGATATTTCATATGAGTTTAAACTGCCGAATTTATATCTTGAGTATTCAAAAGATACAAATCAGGTTTATGTTAAAAGTGGAACTAGCGATGAAATAGTTGCTTATATTAGTTCGCCATTTTTAAATGATAATACAGGCATTAATCTTAATTATGATATAACAACAAATGTAGAGCAAAGAGATGAAAAATGGATTGTAACATATGAGTTGCCAAAGAAATATTTTGAAAATAAAAAGATAGAATACCCTGTTGTATTAGACCCATCTGTATGGTGGGACAGTGAGAATAATATAGATATCAGAGAGACATTAAATGTAGGGGGGGCCAAGAACAGTGTTATTGAAAGTTCAAGCAGATTTATGCTGGCCAATCTTTATACAGGTGCAGGTACAGGAACAGGTGGATATGGATCGCAGGTAAATGTTCGTTTTAAAAATCTGCATAATATATTAAAAGGTAAATATATTTCCTATTCATACTTTAACATGGTTAAGGAGTCAAAATCAGGAACTCCTAAATTTTCGATTTATCCTATTATGGAAGATTGGAATTATTACACTACAAACTGGAATAATAAACCGAGTGTTTCTGATAAGTCAGTATATGATATGAACATTACTTATGATTCAGATACGATTCAGCCTTGGCTTACTAACTGGGTAAGAAAGCTGTCATCAGGAGAGATAAATAATGATTATGGAATTGCATTCTATCCTCAGGAAAATTCAGAATATTTTTATTTATGGTTTTATGGATTGTCGGCAACAAATAGTGCTGATGGGTCAGGAAGAAAACCGACACTAATTGTCAATTATAAAGATGTAGAAGATATCAATGCTGTATATGACGGAACATTCCAAATTGAGGGAAGTTACGATGATGAAAATAAAAAAATAGAATTGTCGTGGGAATCTTATAATGATGATATCGACTGGTACGATTTGTATATAAGAAAAAATGACAATAATCATTTTGAGTATGCAGGCTGTACAGCAGAAACAAATATTTCATATGATGTTGGGGTGGGGATAGAAACATATGATTTCAGGGTAGTTGCAGTAAATGAAGGTCAAATAGCCCAGTATGGGGAATATGATACCCAGTATTTAAGTAATATTTGCTCTTTTAAGAAAGATGTTGATGAAACAATTCAAAGTGATGAAAGCAATAGTATAGTCGAAGTGTATAACTTAAATGTGAAAGATACAGATGGTGATGGTCTAGAAGACGGATATGAAATCTGGGATTTTAAAACTTTGTGGAATACAGAAACAGGCACAGATGAAGAGGGAAATAAGATATATAATTTAGATACTGATAATGATGGATTTCCTGATTCATATGAAGTATTTACACTGGGAACTAATCCCGCTGTGGCAAATGAGGAAGATATGGATAGTGATGAGGATGGCTGGAGTGACCTGATAGAGTATCAGCAAGGAACGGACCCGTATTTGAAAGATTCAGATTTTGATGGAAATAGTGATAAAAGCGATCCTTATCCTAGATATACAAGTGGAAACACAAGAATTTCTTTGGCAAATCAAGCAGAGGTGTATCAGGGATTATATGAAGTAACGAGACGGGTTATAGATGGTGATAAAATTTGTGAATATATCGTTAATATTTATTCGGAGCAAATAAAACAAGCAAAATTTACAGATTGTAGTACTAATGAAATTGTAACAAAACAATATTATTATGATACTAAAAGAAATAATACAGCTATTATAGAAAAATATAGTGTAGACTCTTCACAAACAACTTGTACTACATATACTTATAATAATGATAAGCAAATAATTTTTGTATGTTCAAAAAATACAAGATATAGTTTGGATTATAAAGATGAGGAATTATCTAGTTTTAGAGTAGGAAACGGGGAAATAATAAAACATACAAAAAAATGTTTACTAGATAATGAAGAAATTATAAATAATCTTCAAAATGGAGAAACGATTAATATAAATCAAGAAATTACGGAATATAGCAATGGTCAAAAAATTAAAAATATAATAACTGAATATAAAGTTGAAACTGGAAATAAATTGGCCAAGACTTTAGAAGTATATTTTGATGATAGTAATACAGTATCATATAGGGCTGAATATGATACAGATGGCAATTTAACGAAATTTTTTGATTATACAGTAAGCGATGAAGCATTAGTTTCTATTGGAAATAAAGAAAATGGTATTTTAACTGTATGCAGAAACGATGGTTTCATTAAAGAACAAAGCGAAATATCAGATGATGATGGAAATCAGACATCCGAGATATTGTACACGTTTAAGAATATAAAAAATATTGAAACAAAATATTCATATAAGGTTGAGATAGGGTTAGACAATGATGGGAAACTAACTAATACGACTTTGTATAATCAGGATATAGTACATACTGAAAGCTCAGCAGAAGAAGGAAAGAGTTGTAATACTTTATATTCTAAAATATATGATAGAATTATTTTAAATACACAAAGAGAAGATAAAGAGAATAAAACCTCTTATAACATAGATATTTATGCAGAAGAAAAAAATATTGATTATGTTTATGATAATAATGGAAATATTATTAAATGTTCTGTTAATGGAAAATTGACAAATGAATACTCATATGACATAAAAAATAGACTAATAGGTGAAAAAGAATATCATACAAAAAAATATTATGAATATGTGTATGACTTAGATGGTAATTTAAGTGCGTGCTATGATTATAATATGACCTCAGAGGGCAAAAAAATTTCAAATACAAGTAATGTAGTGTATTTAGAATACGGAAATAGTACGTGGAATGGTCAAATTACTAAATATAATGGAAATGAAATTAAGTATGATAATGTAGGTAACCCTGTAACATATAAAAATGGGGAGATTTTGAGATGGGAACGAGGAAATAAACTTGCTTTCTGGAAGAAAGATAATGAAAATATATATTATAAGTATAATGAAAACGGGCTTAGAACAGTTAAAGACACATCTGCCTTAAATTGCAAATACGAATGGGATGGGAGCAGGCTTATTCGAGAAAAGGTAACCTATAAAGCTACAGATACCACATATGATATATGGTATTTTTACGATGGAATGAATGACATAGTAGGTTATGAATATAGTTATATCAATGCGAATGGAGAACTATCAAAAAATAGAATATATTATGAAAAAGATTTACAAGGTAATGTAATAGCACTGTTAGATTCTCGTGGTGCTGAAATAGCAATATATAATTATGATGCATGGGGAAATATATTAAATACTTATTGTTATGAAGGTAATGAAACGGCATATAATTTAAATAATATAAAATATAGAAGTTATTATCATGATAATGATACCGGATTTTATTATTTGCAAAATAGATATTATGATTCAGAGACAGGAAGATTTTTGAATAGTGATAACCCAGAAATGATTAATGAAAATGTTATTGATTTTTATTGTTATTGTGATAACAATCCAGTTATGTATATTGACCCAAGTGGTATGTCAGGTTCATATGTTTTTACAATTAAGGAGTTTTATAATGAATCAAGAGCTATTAGAGATACATTAAATATATATTTCTTGTACATAAGAACAAAAGTTATTGAATTCAAAAATGAAAAACAGTTTATTGAAAATTGGAATAGAATTAAGGAAGCAGATACCATTGTAATAAACAGCCATGCTTCATATTTGGGCTTAGGAACAGCTTTTAAATATATTGTTGATTCAGGAACAGTAAAAAAACTAAAAAAAATAAAATGCAAGGCATTAATTGTATTGGGGTGCGAAGCAGGAGATTATACAAAAATATGGAGAAATATAGCATATAACTTATCCTCAAAAATTAATGGAATTGTGGTAGCTAGTGATGGTCCAGTTACATCTGGTGGAATATATGTTATAAATCCTAAATTTACCTCAATAATAAACAAAAGGCATAAATGGGGTTGGATATTGTACAAATCTGGCAAAGTATATGATACTTGGTATTCTACTAATTTAGTAGAGATAACTATGCCACAAATATTGTCGTATTTAAAGAAATGTAAATTAATCAGTTTTTAATATGAGATAGGAGAAATGAAACATGAAAAAGAAAAATATAATTATGTTAAGTATAATAATACTTTTTTCAAATGTGGTATTATGTCATGCAAAAGTGGAAAATAAAGTACCAAAAGTAAAAATACACTACGTAAAAATTTTAGATGAGAATTCAATTAAGATAGGATGGAAAAAAATAAATAAAATTAAAAAATATCAAATACAATATTCTTCAAATAAGAATATGAGAAATTCAATAAGTAAAGTAATAAAAAAACGTAAAAATTGTAAAGTATATCAATTAAAAAATAAGAAAAATTATTATTTTAGGATAAGAGGAGTGAAGGGCAAAATGAAAGGAAAATGGAGTAAGATAAAAAAAGTAACCTTAGATTCTGCTAGTATAGATATTGTAAAGCTTATTAATTCAAAATACAATTTAAAACTGTCCTTAAATGCAAAAGTTATAAACCATAAAGTTTGTGAAGAAAGATATGAGGTTAGTGGGAAGAATTATAAAGGGTGTAAGATTTTTACAAAAATGCAGTTAAGTAATTCAGATTTTGAGGTTACGGATAAACTTATACAGAAATCAAAAAATATTAGTTATAGTATTTATGATACGGCCGTAGAAGATGTAGATTGGTGGGATTTGAATAAAAAAAATATAATAAAAGGTCAAGACTTTTTTAACACAATAAAGGTATTCGAAAATAAAGAAGATAATCAGGGAATAGTGATAAGGGGACATATGGAAATATATGTAGCGAGAAGTATTAAGCAAAAATATAGATTGGTATATGTTTGTTATGAGGGGGGATGATAAAGTAATTGAAAATTTGTTACGGACTAAAGTGACAGCAAGTTTTACAACTTGAATTCACAGTTTGAAATTGGAAATAATTTCATAAAATCTTAAGAATATCCTTTGTTTCCGTTAAGAAATCAAGGATATTCTATTTTATTCTATAGACTAACTATGTCAAGTTAGAAAATAATAATAGTTGTTTTATTATACTTTGAACAATTGCATGGATTATTTTTATAGGAAAAATAAATGATTATTTGTAATTAAGAAATGTATAGTTTAATAGACAGAAAGGAGTTTGTTTACAAGGAGACAAATGAATATGTTGTAAAACCTCCCCAATAATGGTATACTACTGTTAGTTTAATGCCCATTCAGGGGCAGTAGGAGGTATAGAATGGACAGTGTGAGAAATACTTATAAAATATATGATAATTCAGAACTGGGCGAGGTAAATATTAGTGATGATGTATTAGCTGTGATTTCAGCCATGGCAGCCTTAGAGGTTGACGGGGTTGTGGGGATGGCAGGAAACATCACATCAGAAATTGTTGAGAAACTCGGAATGAAGAAATTATCAAAAGGCGTTCATGTAGATGTAGCAGAAAATAGTGTAATGATTGATGTTGCGATTATTCTTAGAATGAACGAAAATATTATTAATATTTCTAAAAGAGTTCAGGACAAAATTAAGACTACAGTAGAAAACATGACTGGTCTTGAAGTTGCAAATGTCAATGTCAACATCTCAAATGTTTTATCAAAATAAATTAATAAAGTCAGGGGTGTCTGTTAAAGACACCCTTTTTGAGCATAATAGGATACGTGGAGGAAAAGATGAAGAGAGCAGAAATTAGAGAGTGTGTGTTTAAACTTTTGTTTTGTAATGAATTTCATAATAAAGAGGACATGCCTGAACAGTATAGATTATTTTTAGACAATATACAGGAAGCCGGCGAAGAAGACAGTGCGTATATATCATCTAAGGTTACAGATATAGCCACGCAATTAGAAGATATTGATAAGAAAATCAATGAGGTCTCAGTTGGCTGGAGTACAGATAGAATGTCTAAAACGGATTTGACGATTATCAGACTGGCATATTATGAAATGAATATGGATGAAGATGTGCCAAAAAAAGTTGCAGTAGATCAGGCAGTAGAACTGGCAAAGAAGTATGGCAGTGATGATTCACCGGCTTTTATTAATGGAATATTGGCAAAGTTGTTTTAGGAGAGAATTATGGCATCGGTATATACGGTTGGTCAGGTAAATACATATATCAAGCAGATGTTCAGCCAGGATTTTATGCTGGCTAATATTTGCGTGAAGGGTGAAATCAGTAATTGCACATATCACTCATCAGGGCATATATATTTCACATTGAAAGATAAGACCGGCGTGATAGCCGCGGTAATGTTTAAGGGAAACAGAGGTGGATTGAATTTTACATTAGAAGAGGGACAGAAAGTTCTGGTAACCGGTTCGGTAAACGTGTTTGAAAGAGACGGCAAGTATCAGTTGTATGCAAGGGAAATTTCTCTGGAAGGGGCAGGATTATTGTATCAACGTTTCGAACAGTTAAAGACTGAACTTGAGGAAATGGGACTCTTTGATGCCATGTATAAAAAGCCTATACCAAAGTATTCTCTGAAAATAGGAATATGTACCGCAAAGACTGGAGCAGCAATTCAGGATATTATCAATATCACAAAAAGGAGAAATCCTTATGTGCAGTTATATCTATATTCCAGTCTGGTGCAGGGAGCAGAGGCGGCAGTTGATATCGTAAATGGTATCCGTTATCTGGATTGTATGAATCTGGATGTAATTATTGTTGGCAGAGGTGGCGGCTCGATTGAAGATTTGTGGGCTTTTAATGAAGAAATTGTAGCAAAAGCCATTTTTGATTGTAATACACCTGTTATTTCAGCAGTGGGGCATGAAGTAGATACTACCATTGCTGATTTTGTGGCAGATATGAGAGCACCGACACCATCGGCTGCAGCGGAACTGGCAGTTTTTGATTATAACGAATATCTAATAAATATTTCTCATTATCATCAGATACTTTTATCAGAGATGAAAAAGAATATTGACAGGAAAAGAGATAAGACAAAGTATTATGAGGCGAGACTTAATGTATTTCATCCAAGCAATCAATTACAGAGTAAGAAGCAGTATACAGATGACTTATATACAAGACTGCAGGAGGTATTTGGTAATCTGTTGAGAGACAGAAAACATTCTCTGGCAATTTATTCGGAAAAGCTAAATGGATTATCTCCTCTGCACAGAATATCAAAAGGATTTGCCTATGTGACAGATGATATGGGAAAACCATTAAATACAGTGGAACAGGTAAATGAAAATGAGCATATCTCGATGATTGTCAGGGATGGTCAGATAAAAGCAAAGATAGATACCATAACAAAAGGAGGTTATCATGGAAGAGAAGAAAACCATTGAGCAGAATTTTGAAGAAATAGAAAGTATTATTCAAAATATGCAGGAGGAAGATGTTACACTTGATAAATCTTTTGAATTATATAATAAAGGCTTAAATTTAGTAAAGGACTGCAATGCCCAGATAGATAAGATTGAAAAACAGATACAAATAATCAATGAGGAACAGTCATGTTAGAATTTAATAAAGAATTAGACAGTAAAACAAAATATGTAGAAGAAAAGGTGTATAATTTTCTTCCAAAAGAAGAAGGAAAACAGAAAATAATATTAGAGGCAATGAATTATAGTGTAAAAGCCGGTGGGAAGAGGTTAAGACCATTACTGATGCTTGAGACAGCGAAACTTTTTTGTGAGAAGATAGAGAGTATTTTTCCATTTATGGCGGCTATTGAAATGATTCATACCTATTCGCTGGTTCATGATGATTTACCGGCAATGGATAATGATGAATATAGAAGAGGAAAGAAAACAACTCATGCCAAATATGGTGAAGATTTGGGAATTTTAGCAGGAGACGGATTGTTAAATCTGGCATATGAAGTGATGAGTGATGCAATTATAGAAGAAGACGATTCGACCAAAGCGGCAAAAGCATTTCAGATTATTGCAAAAAAAGCAGGTGTTTTCGGCATGGTAGGTGGACAGACTGTAGATATTATCAGTGAAGGTAAAGAGATTGATTTGGACACGATCATGTATATCCATAACTTAAAGACCGCTGCATTAATTGAGGCATCTATGATGGCTGGAGCTGTATTAGGCGGTGCAGACAATGAAGAAATAGGCATTGTGGAGAAGATTGCAAAGAATATAGGTATTGCATTCCAGATTCAGGATGATATTCTGGATATAACAAGTACAACAGAAGTACTTGGGAAGCCGGTTATGAGTGATGAGAAAAATCATAAAATCACCTATGTATCCATCTGCGGACTTGATAAGTCAAAGGAAAATGTTGCAAAATATTCAGAAGAGGCAATGAATCTGTTAGATGGACTTCATAGAGAGAATTTGTTCTTAAAACAATTAATTATAAAATTAATCAATAGAGAAAAATAAATAATTAGAGAGAAACCATGAAGCAGATATTAGATAAGATAAATAAAGAAAACGATATTAAAAATATAGACAGAGCAAAATATCCGGAACTGGCAGAAGAAATTCGTACATTTTTACTCGAAAAAGTAAGTAAAAATGGCGGACATGCAGCATCGAATCTGGGAATTGTAGAACTGACGATTGCACTTCACGCAGTTCTGGAATTTCCAAAAGATAAGATTGTCTGGGATGTAGGGCATCAGTCTTATACCCATAAAATTCTCACAGGGCGAAAAGAACAGTTTGATAATTTACGCCAACTGGATGGATTAAGCGGATTTCCGAAACGACACGAGAGTCCATGTGACAGCTTTAACACAGGGCACAGTTCTACATCCATATCAGCAGCTCTAGGTATGGCTATGGCAAATCAGTTGCAGAAAAAGAATGATAAAGTAGTAGCTGTGATTGGCGATGGAGCTTTGACCGGTGGAATGGCATTAGAAGCATTGAATAATGTGGCAAGTCTCAAAAGAAATTTTGTTATCATATTAAATGATAATAATATGTCTATTTCTGAAAATGTAGGAAGTATGTCGAATTATTTAAGTAAACTCCGTGTGGGTGAACATTATAATGACTTTAAAGAAGATGTAGAAACTCATTTGAGTAAAATTCCGAAAATCGGACAGAAACTTGTGAAACGTGTAAAAAGAACAAAAGATAATTTGAAAAATTTCTTTGTTCCAGGAGGTCTTTTTGACGATTTGGGAATCACATATATTGGACCAATCGATGGACATGATATTGATGGAATGATTGATATTTTTGAAAATGCTTTAAAAATAGAACATCCTATTGTGATTCATGTAAAAACTATCAAGGGAAAAGGATATAGTTTCGCAGAGAATAATCCTGCAAAATTCCATGGGATTGGAAGATTTGATATTGAAACCGGTCAGGAATTAACAGAGAATAATGGACCGAAAGTTATGTCATATACAGATGTTTTTTCCAGAACATTATTGAAACTGGCAAAAGAAAATAAAAAAATACTTGCAGTTACTGCAGCGATGCCTGATGGGACAGGACTTTCGGCATTTGCGAAGAGTTATCCGAAAAGATTTTTTGATGTGGGGATTGCAGAGGAGCATGCAGTGACTTTTGCTGCGGGACTTGCAGCCTCAGGCTATAAGCCGGTAGTGTCTATTTATTCTTCTTTTTACCAAAGGGCATATGATCAGATTCTTCATGATGTATGTCTGCAGAATCTGCCGGTGATTATGATTGTTGACAGAGCCGGATTAGTAGGACAGGATGGTGAGACGCATCAGGGTATTTTTGATATTTCCTTCATGTCTGCTATGCCGAATCTTACTATGATAGCACCGAAGGATACAAGAGAACTGGTGGCAGCAATGCGGTATGCAGTAGATTATGATGGTCCCATTGCGGTAAGATTTCCAAGAGGCAGTGCTTTTGTCAGCAGTAAATGTGATGAGGCGGTTTTTAAAGCAGGAAAAAGTCCGGTTATTAAACAGGGGAAAGATATCGCAATTATTACCGTTGGAAATATGTTCGAAGAAGCAGAGAAGGCAGTAGAATTATTGGAAAAAGAAAGCGTTTATCCAACAGTAATAGATGCCAGATGTATTAAGCCGCTGGATGAACAGATGATTGAAAATACAGCGAGAGAACATAGAGCGATAGTTGTTGTAGAAGAAGCGATAAAGAAAGGCGGCTATGGCGAGGCAGTTGCAACATATGTGCATGAAAGAAAGTTAAATACGACAGTTCATATTATGGCAATTGATGATAAATTTGTAGAACAGGGAAAAGTCTCTGAATTAAGGGAACGACTGGGATTAAATCATAGAAAAATATACGAAAAGGTATTAGAATTAACAAAATGAAAGAAAGATTAGATGTATTACTTGTAAAAAGAGGACTTGCACCATCCAGAGAGAAGGCGAAAACAATCATTATGAGCGGAATTGTTTTTGTAGATAATCAGAGAGAGGATAAAGCGGGTACTTTCTTTGATGAAAAAGTAAATATAGAAGTAAGAGGAAAAACGTTGAAATATGTCAGCCGTGGCGGTTTGAAACTGGAAAAAGCAATGGACAGTTTTGGCGTAGAATTAAAAGAAAAAATATGTATGGATGTTGGTGCATCCACAGGTGGATTTACGGATTGTATGCTGCAAAATGGGGCAGTTAAAGTATATTCTGTAGATGTGGGACATGGGCAGCTGGCATGGAAACTGCTGCAGGATGAGAGAGTTGTCTGTATGGACAGGACGAATATCCGTTACGTGACAAAAGAGGATATTGATGATGTAATTGCTTTTGCATCAATTGATGTGTCTTTTATATCTCTTACGAAGGTGTTACTTCCTGTTAAAAATTTATTGGCAGAGGATGGACAGATTGTCTGCCTGATTAAGCCACAGTTTGAGGCGGGCAGGGAAAATGTAGGTAAAAAAGGCGTTGTAAGAGATAAAAATGTTCATAAACAGGTTATTGAGATGGTAATGGAATTTGCAAAAAGCATTGGATTTGATATTCTGAATCTGGATTTTTCTCCGGTAAAAGGACCGGAAGGAAATATCGAATATTTATTATATTTACAAAATACCATAAAAAGTGAAGGCGAAGATTTAGCAGAGATATCAGCTGAATGTGTTGTTGAAAATTCTCATTTAACATTGGATAAATAGAGGTAGAATATGAAAAAATTTTGTGTGGTTACAAACAGTTATAAGGATAAGCAGTTAAAAATAGCGCATGTAATTTCAGACTACATTTATGCCCATGGTGGAACATGTATGATCATTGATAATGTTGATGAAGAAACTGGTGATTTTAAGATTTTGTCTGTGGATGAAGTGCCTGAAGGTACAGAATGTGTAATCAGTATTGGCGGAGACGGTACTCTATTACATGCCGCAAAGGATTTGAATGATTTAGATGCAGTTTTTGTAGGTGTCAATAAAGGAACGCTTGGATTTCTGGCAGAGATATCTCCGGACGAAATAAGTTCTTCTCTGGACAAACTTTTAAATAATCAGTTTCATATTGAATCGAGAATGATGTTACAGGGAGATGTAAGAAGAGATAATAAGGTGGTATATTCATCGGTAGTCTTAAATGATATTGTGATACATAGAGGAGATGAACTGGCAATTACTGATTATGATGTTTTTGTCAATGGAGATATGCTTGGAACATATCAGGCGGACGGAGTTATTTTATCTACCCCTACAGGTTCAACAGCATATAATTTGTCAGCAGGAGGTCCCGTGGCGAGACCCGATTCACATATGATTATGTTAACACCAATCTGTCCTCATACATTAGGGAACAGAAGTATTATTTTTTCAAGAAATGACAAAATAGAAGTAAGAATCGGGCAGTGCAGGACACCGAATGAAGAACGCAGAAAGGCTGCTTTTGACGGAGATGGTATATTTAATATTATTTCAGGAGATGTAATCTGTATTTGTGAGGCAGAAAAGGCAACAAAGATAGCAAAGATAGATGAAGGAAGTTTCCTGCAGGCAATAAAAGACAAACTGAATTAAACGGAGAATTTATGAAAGCAAAAAGACAGAGAAAAATAATAGAGTTAATATCAGAATATCAGATAGAAACGCAGGAAGAACTTGCAAAAATGCTGATAGACAGTGGGTTTCGTGTGACGCAGGCAACTGTTTCAAGAGATATCCGGGAATTGAACCTGTTAAAAACAGCTACAGGAAGTGGCGGACAAAAATATGTTGTACCGACTACTACGACAATTACAAATGACAGCAAGTATATGCGTGTATTAAATGATGGTATTTTATCGATGCAGTGTGCTGAGAATATGCTTGTGATTAAAACCGTATCAGGTATGGCAATGGCAGTAGGTGCAGCTGTTGATGCTATGAATATAAAAGAAATAATTGGTTGTATTGCAGGTGATGATACAATTATGTGTGTAATAACAAATGCAAAGGATGCTGTCAAAGTAAAAGAAATAATAGGCGGCATTATTGCTTAAAAAGGGACAAAACGGAGAGAAGCACAAGAAGGAGGAAATATGTTAATTAATCTGCATGTAAAGAATCTTGCATTAATTGAGGAAGTAGACGTGGATTTTACCAATGGTCTTATTGTGCTGACGGGTGAAACAGGAGCGGGAAAGTCGTTAATATTAGGCTCTGTAAATATTGCGCTTGGTAATAAAGTTTCAAAAGATGTAATTAGAACAGGAGCAGATTTTTCTATTGTTGAACTTACATTTTTAGTAAATGATGAAATTATTGAAAAAATAAAAAATATGGATATTTTTGTTGGAGAAGACAATACTGTTACTGTAACCAGAAAAATATCAGAAAGCAGAAGTGTATCAAAAATTAACGGTGAAACAGTTAACATTAATACATTAAAACAAATTATGGGAATGTTGATTGACATTTATGGACAGCATGACCATCAATCACTTCTTTATCCCGGAAAGCATTTAGAAATTCTGGATAATTTTGCAAAAGAAGAAATTAGGGAAGATAAAGAAGAATTAAAAGAACTTTATAGAAGTTATTCTGAGCTTAAGAAAAGATTAGAAAATTATGATATGGATGAATCAAAGCGTGCCAGAGAAATAGAATTTGCACAATATGAAGTAGATGAAATTAATCTGGCAGATTTAAAGAATGAGGAAGATATCAGGCTGGAAGAAACTTTTAAAAAATTGTCAAACAGTCAGGAAATATCTTTGGGGATGGCAGAGGTATACGGTTATCTGAATTATGAGACTGATTTTGGTGCAGGGAATCTTATCGGACGTGCAGTTTCAGCAATGAATGGTATTAAGAGCATGGATGAAAATATAGAAGAGTTTCAGAATATGCTTTATGATATTGATACTATTTGCAGGGATTTGACGAAACAGCTGGAAGACTATAACAACAGTCTCGAATTTGATCCGGCTTATGCAAAAGAAGTGGAGGACAGATTAGATACAATTAATCATTTAAAATTAAAATATGGAAGAACAATAGAGGATGTATTAGATTATCGGGATAACAAACAAATTTATTTAGATCAATTAAATAATTATCAGGATGAAATTGAAAAAATAAATCAAAAAATAAATGAATACGAAAATAAAATGAGAGTTGTTAGTGAACAATTAACAGCCAAACGAAGAAAAGCTGCAATAGAATTGGAAAAACTCGTAACAGATGCATTAGTTGATTTGAATTTTATATCTGTAGAATTCAGAATAGAAATCAAACAAAAAGAGCATCTTACAGATGAGGGAACAGATTATGTGGAATTTATGATATCTACAAATCCGGGAGAACCGTTAAAGCCACTGGCTAAGGTTGCTTCAGGGGGTGAACTTTCCAGAATTATGTTGGCAATTAAGTCAATACTGGCAACGGAGGATGAAATTGAAACGCTGATATTTGATGAGATTGATACAGGAATCAGTGGAAAAACAGCAAGTATGGTTGCTGAAAAATTGGCAAGAATCAGTAAAAATCATCAGGTGCTGTGTATTTCACATCTGGCACAGATTGCTGCTATGGCAGATAATCATTATCTGATACAAAAAAAATCGGAAAATGATGTCACGACTACTAATATTTATCAGCTGGGAAGAAATGAATCTATTGAGGAACTTGTTAGAATTAATGGAGATGGTACAATAACAAGCGCAGCAATTTCTCATGCAATGGAAATGAAAGATATGGCAGATAGAACAAAAAGTAACTTGGTTTAAACAATTGTTTTTTGGAATATTAAGAAGGAGGTCAAAAGTCTTCCTTCTTTTTTATTTGTAATAAATGAAAAAGAAATTAATAAAATATATTTGATGGGGGTATAGAAAAATGAGAAGAATTTATAAAAAGTGTTTAATTGCATCCATATTAATGGCATTGTTAGTAATTATCGTATCAGGTATTTTATATGTAAATAATCATCTGCCGAATACGATATTTGTAAATTCAAATCAGGTTACAAAATATGATTTTTCTATCCCGGTTTCATTAGAAGTCAGTAATAAAAAAAATATCAATCTTTCCGGAAAAAATAATATTTATTCAGGAGAGAAAGGGGATTATGAAGGACAGTATAAATTGTTCGGTATTATTGCATTAAAAGATGCAAAGGTAAAAGTAATTGATAAGACATATGTTTATCCTATGGGATTGCCAATAGGGTTATATTTAAAGACACAGGGAGTTATGATTATAGAACCGGGAAGCATTCAAAATAAAAAAGGAGAAGAGGTATCTCCGGCTGAAGGAAAAGTATTTGCAGGTGAATATATCGTAAAATTTAATGATATAAGAATCAGTAATAAAGCCCAGTTATTATATCTGATCAGTCAAAATAAAAGTAAAGAGGTGTCCCTGACGATTAAATCAGAGGTCGGAATCAGAACGACTGTAATAAAGCCCGTAAAAGCAAAAAACGGAGAATATATGTTAGGAATATGGGTAAGGGATGATTCTCAGGGGATTGGAAGCATGTCATTTATTTATGAGGACAGATATTATGCATTAGGACATGGTATTAGTGATATTGATACCGGAAAATTATTATCATCCCATGAAGGAACTATTTATAATGCTAATATATGGGGTGTAAAAAAGGGAAAAAAGGGTGTTCCAGGAGGATTATGCGGAAGTATTGAATATAATAACGACAATATTATTGGCAGCATAGAGTCTAATAATAATTGTGGAATTAACGGAAAAATAGATAAACCTGTATATAAAAGATATAAAATTAATAAAATGGAGATGGCACTTAAGAATGAAATAAAAAAAGGAGCAGCCCAGATTCAGTTTATAGTAAATGACAAAGTAAACAGATATGACATAGAGATTATGGAAATCAATAAAAATAATAAGGAAAAAAATATGGTAATAAAAATTGTTGATAAGGATCTCTTAAGCAAAACAAATGGAATTGTACAGGGAATGAGTGGATGTCCTATAATTCAGAATAATAAAGTAATTGGTGCAGTAACACATGTTATGGTGAATGACCCTGCCAGAGGTTATGGGATTTTTGCAGAAAACATGATTTTAGGATATTAATTTTTTATAGATTTTATATGTAATTTCGTCGAAATATGTAGTATAATGTTATTATTACGAATACAGACGATAATTGCAGCAATGCAGAAAGGTTTGGGATAAAGTTATGGCAAAGAATAATATGGAAATAGTGTATCAGATTGAAGATATGATAAAAAAATATAATAAAAAACCTGAAAAGAAAATCAGAAAAAAAGATATCGTTGATATGTTACAGAAGGCAGACATTATTTTAGCGATGCGTACAGGATTTGATGAGGCAGAGATTTTCGGCGAAATTATAGAAGGAGTTTCTTTGAAACCTGATATTGTAAAGGATGGAGGAAGAGCCAGATTATTGCCGGTTTTCACATCCTATGAACAGATTCCAAGAGATTATATGGACAGTTTTTCTTTTATAAAAGTACCTGCATCATATGCATATACTTTTATGAATGACTGCGATGATTTGAACGGAATGGTTTTGAATCCTTTTACAGAGTATAATTTAGAATTAAGAAAGAAACGGACAGCACCAAAGTCACAGGTTTCCGCCACAAAACATTATAAAAAAGATGTGGCAGATACTGAACCTGAGGCAATGATTATTTATAATAACAAAAAGTATCCAATTAAAAAGACACCTTTTACAATAGGCAGGGAGAATGCAAGTATTGATATACCGGAGACTTACATATCAAAGATACATGTAGTAATCTCCTGTAAGGATGGAAAGTATCGTATTGCAGACTATGATTCCACCAATGGTACAAGGATAAATGGCACTCAGTTAAGACCAAAGGTCTATTATGAACTAAGAGACGGATATCGGATTGAGCTTGCCGAAAAAGAGGAAATGGTTGTTTATATTAATTAAAAAAGATATTGACTTATTTTTCTATATTTCGACTTATATTTTTTCGATTCATGAGGTAAATAAAGCTTTTATGTAAAATGAATTTTTATATGTAAACCTGTTTGTCGAAAAATGGTGTTTTATGCGATTTGTTTAAGTTGAACATCTTGGGGGAACGAACTATAATCTTCTTTGTCAAAAGAATTCAAACAGTACTGTATTTTGACAAAACAGGAGGAAAGATGAATAGAACTATTACAAATCGAAGCATGAATATTAGTAGTAATTATAATAAAAACTCAAATATTGTTAACGTAGCTATCGTTGATGACAATGAAAAGATTCTTGAAAATATCAATGATGCATTGGCAAAAGACTCATCCATAAAAGTTGTTGGAAAAGCAAAAAATGGAGAAGAAGGATACGAATTAATACGAAAAACCAACCCGGATGTTGTTATCTTGGATTTGATTATGCCGAAAATGGATGGTTTGTCATTGATGGATAAAATACATAATGAAGGATCATTGATTAAAACACCATTTTTTATTATTACATCTGCTATTAGTAATGAAAGTGTGATTCAGGATGCATTTGGATTTGGTGCCGGATATTATATGTTAAAACCATTTGAAATGGATATGATAATTGACAGAGTGAAAGGTGTTAAGTCGTATAATAAACGTATTCCTGAAAATAAAAAATTTATAGATGCCGGAGAAGACCGTAAGCAGTTTATGGATAGGAATATTGAAAGTGATGTCACTGCAATTATCCATGATGTAGGAGTTCCGGCTCATATTAAAGGGTATCAATATTTAAGAGAAGCAATTATTATGTCTGTAAATGACACAGAAATGTTAAACTCTATTACAAAAATATTATATCCGACAATCGCAAAAAAGTTCCAGACTACCTCGAGCAGAGTAGAACGAGCGATAAGACATGCTATAGAAGTTGCATGGAATAGAGGAAGAATGGACACGATTGATGAACTGTTCGGTTATACTATTAATGCAGAAAAAGGAAAACCGACAAACTCAGAATTTATTGCTCTGATTGCTGATAAAATCAGGCTGGAGTATAAATGTCGATAAATTAGTAAAATACATATGAATGAAATCTGGAGGAAAAAAATATGAAGAAAATTTTATTTGCAGCATCAGAATGTGTACCTTTTATTAAAACAGGAGGTTTGGCGGACGTTGTAGGTTCACTGCCGAAATGTTTTGATAAGGAAAAATATGATGTGAGAGTCATTATTCCAAAGTATATGTGTATGGATGAAAAGTGGAAGAGTCAGATGAAATATGTAAATCATTTTTACATGGACTTATGTTGGAGAAGACAATATGTTGGAATATTGGAGATGGAATATGAAGGAGTAAAATTTTACTTCATAGATAATGAATATTATTTTGCAGGACCATCACCTTACAGTGATGTAAGATATGATCTTGAAAAGTTTGCTTTTTTCTCAAGAGCTGTATTGTCTGCTCTTCCGGTTATTGATTTCAGACCGGATATTATACACTGTCATGACTATCATACTGGATTAATTCCGGTATATCTAAAAGATAGTTTTTCAGTTGGTGATTTTTATAAGGGCGTCAAATCAATAATGACGATTCACAATTTAAAATTTCAGGGCGTTTGGGACATTGATACGATTAAAGACATTGCAGGCCTTTCGGATTATTATTTTACATCAGATAAATTAAAAGATTACGATACCGGTAACTATTTAAAGGGTGGCATTGTCTATGCAGATATGGTTACTACAGTTAGTAGTACATATGCCGAGGAAATTAAAACACCATTTTATGGTGAAGGGTTAGACGGTCTTATGAGAGCGAGATCGAATTGTCTGAGGGGGATTGTTAATGGAATTGACTATGATGAATACAATCCGGAAACAGATAAGTTAATTGCAAGAAATTTTTCTAAAGAGAATTTTAGAAAAGAAAAAGTAAAGAATAAAACAGCTCTTCAGAAAGAATTAGGATTAGAAGTGAATCCAAAGAAGATGATGATTGGTCTGGTAAGTCGATTGACGGACCAGAAAGGATTGGATTTGATAGCATATGTTATGGATGAGTTGTGTCAGGATGCGGTACAGTTTGTGATTCTTGGAACCGGTGAAGAACGATACGAAAATATGTTCAGACATTTTGACTGGAAGTATGGAAAGGATGTATCTGCTAATATTTATTATTCTGAAGAACTTTCCCATAAAATATATGCAGCATGTGATGCATTTATTATGCCATCGCTGTTTGAACCATGCGGACTTAGCCAGTTAATGAGTATGAGATATGGTACGCTTCCAATCGTACGAGAGACAGGTGGCTTGAAAGATACTGTACAGCCATACAATGAGTATGAAAATACAGGTACAGGGTTCTCGTTTTGCAACTATAATGCACATGAAATGATGGGAACAGTAAGGTATGCAGAACACATATTTTATGACAAAAAGCGTGATTGGAATAAAATGGTGGAAAGAGCTATGGCTGTGGATTATTCATGGAAAACATCTGCTGAGAAGTATCAGCAGTTATATGACGAATTAATCGGATAAAAAATAAAAATATAAAAGCTGGGTTGAATACAACCCAGCTTTTTAGAATGTTTAATTTTGTAGTGTGATACCGGTAATATCAGGGCTTGCAATCATAGAGTAGTTTGTGTGGTAGATGACAAATCCCGGCATTGCTCCGGTCACTTTTTTGACATGTTTTTTTTGAACATAGTCAATTTCAACTTTATCCTGATTGGATGCTTTAGAGTAATAGGCAGCCAGTTTTGCAGCTTCTTCAAAGGTGGTATCAGGCAGTTCCTGATTGTTTGCCTTTACAATAACATGGGATCCCGGAAATGTTTTACTGTGAAACCACCAGTCATTACCTGTTGCAACTTTAAAAGTCAATTCTTCATTTTGGATATTATTTTTTCCAACATACATATCAAAGCCGTCAGAAGAAATATAATGTAAAGGTCTGCTGACAATTTTATCCTTTTTATTCTTTTGTTGTCCATGCTTTTTTATATAACCGGTTTGGACTAATTCTTTATGAATGGCTTTTAAATCATCTTCACTGGTTGCAATATCAATGGAAACATTAATTGATTCCAAATAGTCTATAGATTTTTTTGTTTCTTCTATGATATCTGTCAGTGCTTCATAGGTACGTTTTAATTTTGCATATTTTTCAAAGTATTTTTTTGCATTATCAATAGGAGATAATGTTGCATCCAAAGGGATTTTTACAGTGTTTCCTGTATAAAAATCTACTGTTTCAAAATCTTTTGCCCCGGATTCAATGGAATAGCCGTATGTTGTTAACAGTTCCCCATATACTTTGTATTTATCTTTCTTTTTTGTATCTTTTAATTGCTTTAGCTGGATATTGTATTTTCTATTATCCCTTTCCAGCGAATTAGAAACGATTTTTCTTAAATCTACGGATTTCTGGCGCATGCGTGTATAGAGATTTCTTTTCTTGTAATATGTTTCTAATAACTGACTCATACTTTCATATTCTTTCGCTTCGCAATCAGAATATGTAGAAAGAGGCAGGGCACAGAATTCTTCCGGCTTTCCGTTTTTTTCATAAATGGTTGGTAAAAAAGTGTTGTTTTTTATTTTATTTATCATTTGGTAAAAATTCATCCATATAATATTCCGATTACCATATTCTAATGTATTTGCAGGAAGAGAAGAATCAAAATTTGCTTCATAACAGATATTCTCAGCAATCGTAGGGCTGATACCGGTAAAAGACGTGTAAATTGCCTTAGCCAGAGGTATAGGTTTAGAAAAAACAATATTCATAAATTCAGTTTTTTCTATTATAAGTGGATTTTTCTTATTTCTGGTATCAGGAATAAAATATTCTCTTCCCGGCAGAACCTGACGGACAGAACTCATAACAGAGTTTACATGTTTGATACTGTCCAAAATGATATTGTTGTCAAGAAAGATAATGTTACTGTGTTTTCCCATAAGTTCAACAATCAAATGTTTTGTTTTGATGTCACCCAGTTCGTCCAGATGCTGTATCTCGAAATCAATGATTCTTTCAAGACCCGGCTGGGAAATAGAAATAATACGTCCATTGTTGATATGTTTTCGAAGTAACATACAAAAATTGGGTGCAGTGAGAGGAGCAGTTTTATTTGTATCAGTCAGATATAGCAGAGGAAGACTTGCATTGGAACTGATTAACATACGATATTGTGTTTTATCTGATTTAATGGTGAGCATCAATTCATCGGATTCAGTCTGTGCAATTTTATATAAGCGCCCATTTTTAATTTTATTATTTAATTCAGCCACAAGAGCTGATACTGTAATTCCGTCAAAAGCCATATCTAGGTACTCCTTAATATAATATTAATTATATAACAGTTCAGCCAACAGCTCGAATCCGCTGTGTTTCTTCTCGCTGTTATGGCTCACCATATACAAAAAAGAACAAAAATTTAAAATCCTGCAAGCAGTCTTTATAAATTCTTGTACTTACTTGTGCATGGCTGAACTGTTACATTTTATTATTATTTAATGTTTAAGTCAACCTTGACGGTATTGTTTATATGAATTATAATAAGAAGAACTGTGGAAAAATGTTTTCATTGATTTAGTTTTATCGAAAACATTTCACAATGATTTAAAGTTTAAACAAGAAGAAGAGGCATTCTGCCTGAGATATTAGGAGAGAAAATGTTAAGAAGTATGACAGGGTTTGGCAGATATGAAGTTTCATCAGGAGACAGGAAAGTCACTGTAGAAATGAAATCTGTAAATCATAGATATTTGGAATTGGGGATTAAACTGCCAAGGAAACTAAATTTTCTTGAAGGTACTATCAGAACAGAGATGAAGAAGTATGTAGACAGGGGAAAGGTAGATGTATTTATCTCCTATGAAAATTTAGGGGAGGGAGATGCCTGTATCCGATACAATTCCATGCTGGCGAAAGAATATTTTGAATGTTATAAGCAAATCAGTGCAGAATTAGGCGTGGATAATGATATCAAAGCAAGTCATATAATGAGAAGTCCTGATGTTGTATCCATTGAAAATGGGCAGGATGATGAGGAAATTATTGAGTGCCTCGTTATTAGAGCGATTGCAGGTGCTGCTGAAAAATTAATAGAAACCAGAATCAGTGAAGGTGAAAGATTAAAAGCAGATTTATTGGCAAAGTTAGACGCGATGATTGTTAATGTTGACTTTATTAAAGAAAAATCGCCTGTAATTATTGCAGAATATAGAGAAAAAATAACAGACAAAATACGTGATTTATTAGAAGATACACAGATAGATGAAGCAAGGATTGCTCAGGAAGTTACTATTTTTGCAGATAAGGTATGTGTTGATGAGGAATTAGTCAGACTTGACAGTCACATTAAAGCCATGCGTGACGACCTGAATAAAGGAGGAACGATTGGCAGACGACTCGATTTTATTGCACAGGAAATGAACCGTGAGGCAAATACTACTTTATCAAAGACAACAGATGCAGAAATCTCAGACAGGGCAATTATTTTAAAAACAGATATTGAGAAAGTAAGAGAACAGATACAGAATATTGAATAAGTAAAGAGTGAAGAAGAATGAATAAAGGAAAATTATTAGTAATCTCAGGGTTTTCAGGAGTGGGAAAAGGAACAGTTGTTAATTATTTAAAAGAGCATAGTGACAATTATAAGATTTCAGTTTCCGTTACAACCAGAAATCCAAGAGAAAATGAAGTAAACGGTATACATTACCATTTTATTACGAATGAACAGTTTGAAAATATGATAACGGAAAATAAACTTTTAGAGCATGCCGGATATGTTGATCATTATTATGGAACACCGAAAGAGTTCGTAGAGCAAAGTTTGGAAGAAGGAAATGACGTTATCTTAGAAATTGAAACAAAAGGTGCCCTTCAGGTAAAGGCAAATAAGCCGGATGCTATATTGATTTTTATTTTACCGCCAAGTGCAGAAGAGTTGAAAAACAGACTGATAGGACGTCAGACAGAGACAGAAGACGTGATTAATGAAAGATTAAAAAAAGCGGCAGAAGAGACAGACAATATTGAGAAGTACGATTACTATGTACTAAATGACGAGGTTGAAAAATGTGCACAGCACATTGAAAATATAAAAAACAACAATCCACAGTCTTTAGATATGGATTTTGTAAATCAAATTAAAAGCGAAGTATTAATGTTCGCGAAAGGAGATAAGTAATGTTACATCCATCATATTCAGATTTAATGGCAGTAGCTAACAGTGAGGTAGAAGACGGTGAACAGCCGGTTGTACAGAGCAGATATTCTATTGTTATGGCTACGTCAAAGAGAGCAAGACAGATTATTGCAGGAGAGGAGCCTTTGGTAAAAAAGAACACAGAAGGAATGAAGCCTCTATCTGTTGCAGTAGATGAACTGTGTGAATCTAAAATAAGGATTTTAGGAGATGAAGAAGAATAAAGTGTCTGTCGGCACTTTTTTCTTATGTTTTATAAGAGAGAATTTAGGGAGAAATTTTGAAAGTACTTTTTATTTCATTAGGATGCGATAAAAATTTAGTAGATTCGGAACATATGTCCGGTATTTTGTCAAATGCAGGATATGAGTTCACAGATGATGAAAGAGAAGCTGAAGTTATTGTGATTAACAGCTGTTGTTTTATACATGACGCCAAAGAGGAAAGTATTAATACGATTTTCGAGATGGCGAGGTATAAAGAAGAAGGCAAGTGTCAGGTGCTGGTTCTGGCGGGATGTCTGGCACAAAGATATCACGACGAAATTAAAGATGAAATACCGGAAATTGACATCTGTATCGGAACAACCGCCATAGACAGTATTGCGGAGGCACTGGATGACTACTTTATAAATCATCATAATATACAGATTATCAATGATATTGATAAATTATCCGGTGTAGATGCACCAAGAAATCTTTCTACGATAGGCAGTTTTGCGTATTTAAAAATAGCAGAAGGTTGTGACAAACATTGTACTTATTGCATAATACCTAAAATAAGAGGAAATTTCCGAAGTATAAAAATGGAAACTCTTATTAAAGAAGCCAAAGATTTGGCAGAACGTGGTGTAAAAGAGTTGATATTGGTAGCTCAGGAAACTACAATGTATGGCAAAGATATTTATGGTAAAAAATCTTTACATCTTCTACTGAAGGAATTAGCGAAAATAGGTGGTATATGCTGGATTCGTGTGTTATATTGTTATCCTGAAGAAATCTATGATGAATTAATTGACACTATAGCAGAGGAAAAGAAAATCTGTCATTATCTGGATATTCCGATTCAACATGCCAGCGATAATATACTAAAGCGCATGGGCAGGAGAACATCCAATGAACAGTTAAGGGAAATTATAAACAAGTTAAGAGAACGAATTCCTGATATTGTTCTCAGAACGACTTTAATAACCGGTTTTCCGGGAGAGACTGCAGAGGACCATGAGATATTGATGAATTTTGTCAATGAGATGGAATTTGAGAGATTAGGGGTTTTTACATATTCTCCAGAGGAAAATACTCCAGCTGCAAATATGGAAAATCAAATTGATGAAGATATTAAGAATTCCAGAAGAAATGAAATTATGGAACTCCAACAGGAGATTGTCTTTGATTTATCAGAAAACTATATTGGAAAAACATATGTTGCAATGATAGAAGGCAGAATATCCGGTGAACATGCATATATGGCACGGACATATATGGATTGTCCGGGAGTAGACAGCAATATATTTATTATTACAGATAAAGAACTTATGACTGGTGATTTTGTTAAAGTGGTAGTTACCGGAACAAATGATTATGATTTGATTGGCGAGATAAGCAGCTAGTTAGGAGGAAATATGAATATACCGAATCAACTTACAATATTCAGAGTGATTTGTATACCGGCTTTTGTGGCAATGATGCTTATTACAGCGGTACCATATAATTATTATATCGCTGTTGCAATTTTTATTATTGCAAGTTTAACAGATTTGTTAGATGGAAAGATTGCAAGAAAATATAATCTTGTTACAAATTTTGGGAAATTTATGGATCCATTAGCAGATAAACTTTTAGTGAGTGCTGCTTTAATATGCTTAAGCCCCAAGATGATACCGGCTTGGGTTGTAATTACTATTATCAGCAGAGAGTTATTTATCAGTGGATTCAGGATTTTGGCAGCTGACCAGGGTATTGTACTGGCTGCCGGCTGGTGGGGCAAGTTTAAAACAGCCTTTTCCATGATTATGATAATAGTACTCATTGTTAATCTCCCGCTTCAAAATGAAGTGTTGGATGTTATAGGATGGGTTTTAATTTGGATATCTCTTGCATTAACAGTAATTTCAATGGTTGAATATGTATACAAGAATATCGAAGTACTTAAAAACTAATTTGTTAGGAGGAGAGAAATATGTCAGCGTACAGAGAGATGGGAAAAGAAGAACTTAAAAAGGAATTAGAGTCTTTAAAAGAAGAATATAGTAAAATTTGTGAGGCTGATATCAGTCTTGATATGTCAAGAGGAAAGCCGGGAACAGATCAGTTGGATTTATCTATGGGTCTGTTTGATGTATTTAACAGCAGTTCAGAAATTAAATCAGCTGCAGGTACAGATTGCAGAAATTATGGTGTGCTTGACGGATTGAACGAGGCAAAGCAAATGATGGCAGATATTATGGGAACAGATCCTGAACATGTTATTGTATATGGTAACGCAAGTCTTAATGTAATGTATGATACGATTGCAAGATCATTTTCGCACGGTGTTATGGGTTCTACGCCATGGTACAAATTAGATAAGGTAAAATGGCTTTGTCCTGTTCCAGGATATGACAGACATTTTGCGATTACAGAGTTTTTTGGAATTGAGATGATTAATGTACCGCTTCTGGAAGACGGACCAGATATGGATATGGTAGAAAAACTGGTAAGTGAAGATACTGCAATCAAAGGAATCTGGTGCGTTCCTAAATATGCGAACCCAACAGGAATTTCTTATTCAGATGAAGTTGTAAGAAGATTGGCAAATTTAAAACCGGCAGCAAAGGGATTTAGAATTTTCTGGGATAATGCATATGCAGTTCATCATTTATATGAAGGGGAAGAAAATCAGGATCAGATTTTAGATATTATAGAAGAATGTGAAAAAGCAGGGAATCCTGATCTTGTATATGAGTTTGCATCAACTTCAAAAATTACATTCTCAGGTTCAGGTGTTGCTGCAATTGCAGCATCAAAAGCAAATCTTGATTTTATAAAGAAGCAGATGTCTGTTCAGACAATTGGTTTTGATAAGATAAACCAGTTAAGACATGCAAGATATTTTAAAAATTTTGATGGAATTAAAGAACATATGATGAAGCATGCAGACAAAATGAGACCAAAGTTTCAGGCAGTGTTAGATATGCTTGGAGCGGAATTGAAGCCTACAGGAATTGGACAGTGGACGAATCCAAGAGGAGGATATTTTATTTCATTAGATGTAATGGAAGGCTGTGCAAAAAAAGTAGTCAGCATGTGTAAAGATGCCGGCATGGTATTGACAGGAGCGGGAGCACCTTTCCCATATGGAAAGGATCCGGAAGATAAAAATATCAGAATTGCTCCATCTTATGCAACACCGGAAGAATTAAAGGAAGCAAGTAAAATTTTAATTGTTTGTACAAAAATTGCAGCAATTGAAAAAATATTAAATATATAAATTAAAAAAAAGAAAGTGTTATTTAAGACACTTTCTTTTTATATAATAGGAAATTCCTTTAAATTTCCTATTATATAAAAATGCTCCGCAGGAACGCAGAGGCGAGGAAATGTAGTTGTTTTGCGAACCCGCGCCTCGCGAGAGAGTTCGCAAGAAAACTCTTTGTTATGCAGAAAAAAAGTGTTGCATATTGAATGAGTGAATAATATAATAAAATAGATTGAAATAATTGTTGACACAAAGAACAGAATATATTATTATAACAATATACGAACATAGGTTCGAACGGAAAGGAAAGTATTATGAATAAAGAAGACAAGTTAAAAGCACTCGATGCAGCAATATCACAGATTGAAAGACAGCATGGCAAAGGTACTATTATGAAGCTGGGAGATTCTGCGAATAAAATAAATGTTGAGACAATTCCTACAGGCTCACTCAGCCTGGATCTGGCACTTGGTGTCGGTGGTATTCCAAAAGGAAGAGTTGTGGAGATATATGGTCCAGAATCCAGTGGTAAGACTACAGTTGCATTACATATGATTGCTGAGGCACAAAAGAGAGGCGGTGTAGCAGGATTTATTGATGCAGAGCACGCTTTAGATCCGGTATATGCAAAGGCAATAGGTGTAGATATTGATAATTTATATATTTCACAGCCTGATTATGGTGAGCAGGCATTAGAGATTACAGAGACGATGGTTCGTTCTGGTGCAGTAGATATTATTATCGTAGACTCTGTTGCGGCGTTAGTACCAAAGGCTGAAATTGATGGTGATATGGGAGATTCTCATATGGGACAGCATGCCAGATTGATGTCTCAGGCACTTCGAAAACTGACAGGTATAATGAATAAGACAGGCTGTACTGTTGTTTTTATCAATCAGTTAAGAGAAAAGATTGGTGTAATGTTTGGAAACCCTGAGACAACAACCGGTGGACGAGCATTAAAGTTTTATGCTTCTGTAAGACTTGATGTGAGAAGAGTAGAGACACTCAAGACAGGTGGCGAGATGGTAGGTAACAGAGCCAGAGTGAAGGTAGTTAAGAATAAAGTGGCACCGCCATTCAAAGAGGCAGAATTTGACATAATGTTTGGTAAAGGTATTTCAAAAGAAGGAGACATTCTTGACTTGGCAGCAAACTGTGGAGTAGTGATTAAGAGTGGTTCATGGTATGCTTACAATGGTGATAAAATTGGTCAGGGCCGTGAAAATGCAAAAAAATATTTTATGGAGAATCCGGCTATTATGGAAGAGGTTGATGCAAAAGTCAGAGCATTTTATATGCCGGATGAAGAGCAGAATGAAGATGAAATTACAGCACCAGTGAAGGAATGATATGTATACAGTAATGAAACTAGAACCAAAAGGTAATAGATTGCACGTTTATCTTGACAATGATATTGATTTTTTGCTCTATAAAAGTGAAGTAAGAAAACTTAACTTAGAAGAAAGTGTAAATATTGAAGAGACACAATATCAGATAATTATTGATATTTTGTATAAAAGAGCCCGTGAAAGGGCTCTTTATATTCTGGATGACGCTTATAAAACAAAAAAGCAAATTGTTGATAAGTTAAAAGCAGGCTGTTATCCGGAATTTATTATTGACAGAGTTATTGAGTATTTAACGGAATATGATTTAATTAATGATTACAGATATGCTTCTATGTATATAGATTTTAAAGCAGATTCTAAATCAAAGAGGCAGATTACACAGGATTTGTATTCAAAAGGGGTGTTAAAAGAGATTATTGATTCCGCTTTTGAAAACAGCGATTTTACAGACGAAGATTCTTTAAACAAAATTATAGAAAAAAGAAAAGGGAGATATGATTTAACGAATCAAAAGGATATTGAAAGATTTTATAGATATTTGGTTGGAAAGGGTTATGCTTATCATGATGTGAAGAGAGCATTGTCTATATTTGATATTTAATACAATATCTTTGATATTTTGTTTTAAAATAACACTACATATTGTAAAATAAATAAATTTATAACAGTGGCTTTGCTTGACATAACTATATTAATCAAGTAAAATATAAATGTTGTATTGAACAATGAAAAATAAATAAGGAGGTGCTCCTGTGAGTGATACTACTTGGATTATCGTATGTGTTGTGGTAGCGCTGGTAGTTGCTTTAATTTCTGCTTTTGTAGCAATAGCTTTCAGAAAAGGTATTGTTGAAAAGAAGATCGGCTCAGCAGAAGGAAAAGCTCGTGAAATTATTGACGATGCTATAAAGACTGCTGAAACGAAAAAGAAAGAAGCTCTTTTAGAAGCTAAAGAAGAAAATCTTAAGACAAAAAATGAGCTTGATAAAGAAATTAAAGAACGTAGAGCTGAAGTACAACGTTATGAGAAACGTGTTCTTAACAAGGAAGAGGCAGTAGAGAAAAAGTCAGATTCTCTTGATAAGAAAGAGCATAGTCTGAAAGTCAGAGAAGAGGAATTGGCTCAGGCTAAAATTAAGGTAGATAACTTAAGTGAACAGCGCGTACAGGAACTTGAAAGAATCTCTGGATTAACCTCCGAACAGGCAAAAGAATATTTGTTAAAAACTGTTGAAGAAGAAATTAAAATTGAGACTGCGAAATTGGTAAAGGAATTAGAAAATCAGGCTAAAGAAGATGCTAATAAAAAAGCAAAAGAGTTAGTTGTGAATGCAATTCAGAAATGTGCAACAGATCATGTTTCTGAAACAACAATTTCAGTAGTTTCATTGCCTAATGATGAAATGAAAGGTCGAATAATTGGTAGAGAGGGAAGAAATATTAGAACTCTTGAATCGCTTACAGGCGTTGATTTAATTATCGATGATACGCCGGAAGCTGTTGTTTTATCTGGATTTGATCCGATTAGGAGAGAGGTGGCACGTATTGCCCTTGAAAAACTGGTAGTTGATGGACGTATTCAGCCGACCAGAATTGAAGAAATGGTTCATAAGGCACAAAAAGAAGTTGAGACCATGATTCAGGAAGAAGGCGAGTCTGCAACATTAGAAGTTGGTGTACATGGAATTCATCCTGAACTGATTAAGCTTTTAGGTAAGATGAAGTTTAGGACAAGTTATGGACAAAATGCATTAAAACATTCTATTGAAGTAGCGCATTTGTCAGGACTGTTAGCAGCGGAACTAGGTTTAGATGTGAGAGTTGCCAAGAGAGCAGGTCTGTTACATGACATTGGTAAAGCTGTTGATCATGAAATGGAAGGAACGCATATACAGTTAGGTGTTGATTTATGTAGAAAGTACAAAGAATCAGCTACAGTTATTAATGCTGTTGAGGCACATCATGGTGATGTTGAGCCTCAAACTTTAATTGCATGTATTGTTCAGGCTTCTGATGCTATTTCAGCGGCAAGACCAGGTGCAAGACGTGAAACATTAGAAACATATACAAACAGATTAAAACAGTTAGAAGATATTACAAACTCATATGAGGGCGTTGATAAATCTTTTGCTATTCAGGCAGGTAGAGAGGTTCGAGTTATGGTTATTCCGGAAAAAGTTACTGATGCCGATATGGTATTGATGGCTAGAGAGATATCTAAGCAGATAGAAACTGAATTAGAATATCCGGGTCAGATTAAAGTAAATATAGTAAGGGAATCAAGAGCCATAGATTACGCAAAATAAATCTACGACATATAATAAGCAATGCATAATAAAGAGACGTGACAATAAAAATTAGTTTACTAAATTTTGTTGTTAGGTCTCTTTTATTATATGAATGTAGAAAGCATTACTATGTATTACTTATTGCTATATTCGATGAATATGTTATACTTTAAAAGATTGGAGGAATATTATGGCTTTAATAGGATTTATCGGAATGGGAAATATGGGATATGCAATTATGAAAGGAGTAAAAGGTTCTTTTCAAAAAGAAGATATTCTATTTCATAGTAATACAATAGAAAAAATGAAAAAGATATCTGAGGAAGAAGATGTCAGATATACAATGTCAAATAAAGAAGTTCTGGCAGAAACAAAATATATTATTTTGGCAGTGAAACCTCAAATGTTTGATAAAGTGCTGCCGGAAATAAGAGAATCAATCAGACAGGAACATGTGATTATATCATTGGCACCTGGTGTGACTATAAAACAGCTGGAAGAAATGTGTGGAACGAAGAGAATTGTAAGAACCATGCCGAATACACCGGCTTTAGTTACAGAGGGAATGACAGGTGTAAGTTATAACGAGGATATTTTTTCTGAGGAGGAAAAGCATACTGTAGAGAAAATATTTTCAGCTATAGGAAAGATGAGAGTCGTTGATGAAAAATTGATTGATAGTGTAGTATGTGCCAGTGGCAGTTCGCCGGCATATGTATTCATGTTTATTGAAGCTTTAGCAGATAGTGTTGTGAAATGTGGAATGAAACGAGAAGAAGCCTATGAGTTTGTTGCACAGACTGTTTTAGGTTCTGCAAAATTGATGTTAGAAACAAAGAAACACCCAGCAGAATTGAAAGATATGGTTTGTTCACCCGGTGGAACAACTATCGCAGGCGTGGAAGCGTTAGAAGAGAATGGGTTCCGTAAATCTGTTTTTTCAGCAACAAAAGCATGTTTTGACAAGTGCAAAGGAATTCGTTCATAAAATTTTTTTGTAAGATTCAATTGATATAAAAATGTAATTTAGGGAGAATTTATGGAAAAATTTAATAGAATTGACAGGGAAATAGTATATAAAGGAGCCGTTTTAGAGTTTTGTAAGGATGAAATTATTACCCCGAAAGGAAACAAGGTAAAATGGGACTATTTACAACATAAAGGAGCAGCGGCAGTTATTCCGGTAATGAATGATGGAAGAATTCTGATGGTGCGTCAATGGAGAAATGCAATTGACAGATTTGCTTTAGAAATTCCTGCAGGAGGAAAGGATAGTGTAGATGAGCCTTCGGAACGATGTGCAGCGAGGGAATTGGAAGAAGAAACCGGTTACAAATCTGACAAATTAGAATTTTTGCAGACAATCGTTCCTGCAATTGCATATTCAGGAGAAAAAATTGACGTATACGTGGCGTTTGAATTGAAAAAGGGAAAACAGCACTTTGATCCTGATGAGGATATAGAATTAGAGCTTTTTTCAGTAGAAGAGTTGATTAAAATGATAATGAACAATGAAATTAATGACTCGAAAACAACGTCGGCTATTTTAACTTATTATCATAAATACTGTTTGGAATAATATAATATAAAAACAGTATTATGAGGAAATTATGAATATTAAAGTATTGTGGACAAACTATAAAATCTATGGAATTATTATTGGAATCGTTTTGGGAACGATTGTTTATAATATGGCAGCCATAGATTTTACTTTTTCTTATGTACATAATGTAAAAAATATAGATTTCATTGATTCTTATTTTTATTTATTAATGGAGTTTTTGAAGTTTTATGTTTTAATATTAGCAGCATCATTTTTTAGAATCAAAGAAAAAATATATACAGTTTTATTGGGAATTGAATCTTTTAAACTTGCAGGAAGTATTGTAATATTAATCCGAATGCATAATATGTTATGTATCAGTAGTGTTATAGAACCGGTTTTTAAATTGACGGCAGTTTTTTTCTTTATGAAAAATGATAAAGTAGTTTTAAATAAAATTATTGCTGTTATTATATTACTTTTGGGTGCAGTTATAGAAAATATTTTAATAAATTTTTTGTAAAAGAAAATAACTAGATATTGTGTCTTATAAAAAAGAAAAATGGTATATGTGGTATATTTTTATGTAACCCTGTTTTTTTAGAGAAAAATGTGTAAAAAATGTGTTTGATTTTCTGAGGAAACACTTATATAATAGGATTTATCACTCTTGTTAAAGAGTTTAGCGAGGAAAAAATGCAAAAATTAATTGAAGAATTCATTTTACAATTACATAAAGAAAAGAATACTTCAAGCAATACGGAAATTTCTTACAAAAGAGACTTAAATAAACTTTATGATTATTTAAACAGTAAAAATTCTAAAGTAGACATAACATCTATAAAGAAAGAAAGTTTGGAAGAGTATATTTCTTATTTGAACGAAATAGGAAGAGCACCGACAACAATATCTCGTGGGATAGCATCCATGAAGGCTTTCTTTGGTTATTTTTGTGAAAAAAATGTTATTGAAACGAATCCGGCACAAACTTTAAAGTCGCCGAAAATAGTAAAGAAAACACCAGAATCCTTAACTGTAAAAGAGATTGACGCATTGTTGAAGCAGCCATGTAGAAACACTCCAAAAGAGTTGAGGGACAAGTCTATGCTGGAGTTACTGTATGCTACGGGAATGAGAGTTACAGAACTGATTACTTTGAAAACAGATGATGTTAACATAAAATTGGAGTATATTGTCTGTCATGATAGAAAAAAAGATAGAATTATACCATTTGGTTCAGAAGCTAAAAAAGCTTTGGTTGCATATTTGAAAGATGGACGAGAGCATTTATTAGGGAAAAATCAGACAAGTAATGTTCTATATCCAAATTGCTCCGGTGGAGAGATGAGCAGACAGGGTTTTTGGAAACTGATTAAGTCATATGGTAAAAAGGCAGGAATAAAATCAGAATTGACTCCACATACACTGAGACATTCATTTGCAACACATTTGGTTGAAAATGGAGCTGACTTAAAGGCAGTACAGGAAATGTTAGGACATTCTGATATTTCTACAACACAGATTTATATGACACCTGGAAATAAACGTATCAGGGAAGCTTACGAAAAAGCACACCCGAAAGCATAAAAAATCCGACAGTTAATAATAAAAACTGCCGGATTTTTGTTTTTTAGTTAGTTCTCTTTTGAAGTAGGAGGAAGATTAAACTTCTTCAGCAATTGTAAAGAGTAACTTTTCAGTATCATCCCATCCAAGACATGGATCTGTAATTGATTTGCCATAACAGTGTCCATCTACAGGCTGATTTCCGCCTTCGATATAGCTTTCAATCATCAGCCCCTTTACAAAACCTTTCAGGTCTGTTGAGTGTTTACGGTTATGCATAATTTCTTTTGCGATACGAATCTGTTCCATATATTTTTTATTTGAATTAGAATGGTTGCAATCAATTACCAATGCAGGATTTTCAAATTCTTTTTTCATATACATATCGTAAAGATTTACCATATCTTCATAGTGATAGTTTGGAATACATGAGCCGTATTGGTTAACCGCACCACGAAGAATAGCATGAGCTAAGTCATTTCCATCCGTCTGAACGTCCCAGCCTCTGTAAAGAAAAGAGTGTGATGCCTGCGCTGCTTCAATGGAATTAAGCATAATTGATAAATCACCGCTGGTAGGATTTTTCATACCAACAGGAATATCCAGTCCACTGGATGTTAAACGATGCTGCTGATTTTCTACAGAGCGGGCACCGATTGCTACATATGACAGGCAGTCAGAGAAATATCTGGCATTTTCAGGATAAAGCATCTCGTCTGCAATTGGCAAACCGGTATCTTCCATTAATTTTGTAAATAACTGACGGATTGTAATCAGTCCCTGTAATAAATCCGGTTTCTTTTCCGGGTCAGGCTGATGTAACATGCCTTTATATCCTTTTCCCGTTGTACGGGGTTTGTTTGTATATACCCTAGGAATAATAAATAACTTATCCTTTACCTGTTCCTGAACTTTTGTCAATCTTTGTACATAGTCTTCTACAGCCTCCTGGTTATCAGCAGAACATGGTCCGATAATAACGGCAAATTTATCACTTTTTCCAGTAAAGATGGCTCTGATTGCGGCATCGTTTTCTTTCTTCTTTTCTGCAACAGCCTCCGGAATCGGATACATTGTTTTGATTTCCAAAGGTGTAGGTAATTTTCTAAAAAATGTACTTCCCATAATGTTAGTCTCCTTTACTTATAAAAACATATGATTTTTAAGCTAAAATAAAGTATAGCACAAAAAAAGGATAATTCAACAGTTTAAAGTGTGAAAATGTTAAATTGTTCATATTATTTTCATAAAATAACGGTATATTAATGAAAGATAATAAATAACAAAGAATGGATAATATATCCAATACTTGAAAAAATATCAATTTGTTGTATGATTGTGAAAGAGTATAGACGTGATTCAAAATATATGTAATTGACTTTTGGCTCATAAGGAGGCGGAGATGACAGATAAAATAAAAGATATGATTCAGAAATTAAAGCCGGTTTTAAACAATATAATAAACAAAATAAAATCAAAATATCAGGTTATTCGGGAGTTCTCTAAAAAAACATATAATAAGCATTGTATATATATGTATGTGACAACAGCCATTTTATTAAATTTAGTAATTGAAATGCTCGCAAGAGGTTCTTTTATAAAAGGAATTTATTTTTTGATTGCCTCGCCGTATGTCTTTTTGTGTAATTCCATTATTATATTGATGACATTGTCAATTACATTTTTAATGCGGAGGAGATTCTGGGGACTTAGTATGATTTCTTTTATATGGCTGTTATCGGGGGTGACAAATTCGATTTTGTTATCTAACAGAGTTACACCCTTTACGGCAACAGATTTAATGTTGGTTGACAGTGCATTTGGTATTGTTACAAAATATTTCTCTATTGCACAGATAGTTATGGTTTCTGTTGGTGTGACATTGGCAATTGCTCTATTGGTATTATTGTTTTTTAAAGCACCAAAGGTGCAGCATAAGATAAAATATCCCCGAAATATTATTGCCATTATTATTATCTGGACAATAGGTTTTGGCTCAATCAATTTAGGTGTCGGTTCAGAACTGATGTCTATGAAATTTGGTGAGCTTCGTGTTTCCTATTATGATTATGGTTTTGTTTATTGTTTTACAAATAGTCTGATTAATACAGGCATTGCGAAGCCAAACAATTATTCAGGAGAAACCGTTGAGAAAATTGTCGACAAAAAAGAAAAGGAAAAAATAAGTAAGGCAAAAAAGAAACCAAATATTATTTTCTTACAGCTAGAGTCTTTTTTTGATATGACCCATTTAAATGGAGTGAAATTTTCTAAAAATCCAGTGCCCAATTTTGAAAGATTAATGAAAAAATATCCAAGTGGTTATTTTAATGTTCCGATTGTTGGTGCAGGTACTGTTAATACTGAATTTGAAGTAATGACTGGAATCAATCTGGATTATTTTGGACCGGGTGAGTATCCGTTTAAGACAAAACTGGTCGATACAACCTGTGAAAGTGTATGCTTTAATTTAAAAGAATATGGGTATAACTGTCATGCAATTCATAATAATACAGCTACATTTTATGGACGTAATGTTGTTTTTTCCAATTTAGGATATGATACATTTACCACAATTGAAAATATGCATATTGAAAATTTTACACCAATGGGCTGGGCAAAGGACTATTATCTGACAGAATATATTTTAGAAGCTTTGAAATCTACAAAGAATCAGGATTTTATTTATGCTATTTCCGTTCAGGGGCATGGGAGTTATCCTACAGATGGAAACTATGATTATCCAATTAAAATAAGAGGTGTAGAAGATAAAGATACAAAGCATAAGTACCAGTATTATGCTATGCAGACATATGAAATGGACCAGTTTATCGGAAAACTGACAAAAGCTTTAAAACATCTGGGTGAAGAGACAATTTTAGTGATGTATGGGGATCATCTGCCAAGCTTTGGTTTAAGTGGAGAAGATTTGGATAATGGTGATGTGTATCAGACGGAATATGTAATATGGTCTAATTTTGATAATGATTATTATACAAGCGAAGATTTAGAGGCATATCAGTTACAGTCAAAAATACTTGGCGGCTTAAATATGGATGCCGGTGATATCAATAAGTATACACAGCAGCATAAAGGAGAAGATCAGGAAACATATGATGAAGGTCTGAAAAATCTGTCGTATGATTTATTGTATGGAGACAAATATGCTACTAATGGAGAAAATCCATATAAGGCAACCGATATTAAACTTGGGTTGCATGAAGTGAAGTTGAGTTCAGTTACTCCATTGTATGATCAGGAAGGAACAGTATATTTATATGGAAATAATTTTACGTCATACAGCAAGGTATATATCAATGATGAAAAGCAGACAACGGAATATATTGATCCAAATACATTGATGATTGTATATCCGGAATTAAAAGCAGGTGATGAGATATCTGTATACCAGCAAAACTCAGACGATCATGTATTAACACAAACGAAATCATTTGTATTTTATGATGATGAGTTGCAGCCACAAACAAAAAATAAAAAGAAATAATAAAAAATAGCATATAAAATTTTAAACTCCATTACAATATATAAAGGTGTAATGGAGTTTTATTATGAAAAAAATAGTTGCGTTGATTATTAGTTTATCAATGATATTTAGCATTAACGTTTATGCAGAAGAAGAAACCGGAAATGCAGAACAGGCGAAAAAGACAGGGAAAGCAAAATCATCATTATTAATGGAAGCATCTTCGGGAACTATTATTAAAGCAGACAATGAAAATGAAAAATTAAGTCCGGCCAGCATAACAAAAATTATGACAATGATTTTGATTTTTGATGCAATACATAATGGAAAAATAAAATTAACAGATATGGCAACAACAAGTGCTCATGCGAAAAGTATGGGAGGCTCTCAGGTATTTTTAGAGGAAGGCGAACAGCAGAGTGTAGAGACTCTAATAAAGTGTATTATAATAGCATCAGGGAATGATGCTTCTGTTACTATGGCAGAGCATATAGCAGGTTCGGAAGAAGAATTTGTAAAAAAAATGAATGAACGGGCAAAAGGTTTGGGAATGACAAACACAAATTTTGAAGACTGTTGTGGATTGACCGATTCAGATAATCATTATACAACAGCAAAAGATGTAGCAATTATGTCAAGAGAGTTAATTACAAAATATCCTGAAATATTTAAGTACTCTACGATATGGATGGAACCATTTACCCATAAAACCGCAAAAGGGGAAAGTGAGTTTATGTTATCAAATACAAATAAATTATTAAAAACGAATCAGTATGTAAAAGGATTAAAAACAGGAAGTACATCTAAAGCAAAGTATTGTGTATCCACAGTTGCAGAAAAAGATGGTGTTGAACTAATTGCGGTAATCATGGCGGCACCGGATTATAAAGCCAGATTTTTGTTGGCAGAAGAGCTGATAAAGTATGGATTTTCTAACTGTAAAGTTTATAAAGATGAAACAAATTATAATAAGAACATTGCAATTAACGGTGGCATAAAAGATAAGATTAAAATCAGGTACAGGGGATTTTCTTATGTAGATACAAAAGGAAGTGATTTGGATAAAATTAAAAAAGAAATTACCATGAAAAAGAGTATCAGTGCACCTATAAAGCAGGGGGATGTAGTGGGGAAAATAGCTTATACTTTGGATAACCGGGTAGTTGGAGAGAGTTTTTTAGAATCTGCCGAAAATGTAAAAGAAGCAAATTACCTTTATACGTTAGGAAAAATGTTTCGAATGTTTTTGCAGATAGCATAACTAAAAAAAGAAGAGTATATATAAAATTTGTGTACTGTTTTTGAATGTAAAATATGGTATCATCTATAAGAATATTGTGTTTTGGTCAAAAGAAAATAAAACACACATTTTTAGAGGAGGAAGATAATGAAACAAATAAAAAAAATGCTTGTAGTTTTATTAACATTGGCATTAATGATTACAATGATGCCATCAGTACAGACAAACGTACAGGCAAAAGGAAAAATGAAGCTTAACAAAAAGAAAGTTACATTATATGTAGGTAAAAAAGTTAAGCTGAAAGTTAAGAACAAAACGGTTAAAAAGAAAGTAAAATGGAAATCAACTAACAAAAAAGTAGCAACTGTTACAAAAAAAGGCAGGGTAAAAGCTAAAAAGCCGGGCAGAGCTACAATTATTGCAAAGGTTGGAAAGAAAAAATTAAAATGTAAGGTTGTTGTTAAAAAGAAGAAGGTTCCTGTAACAACAAAGCCTGTTGTGACAAAACCAACTGTAACGACCAAACCGGTTGTAACAAAACCAGTTGTAACAACAAAACCAAATGTGCCGCAGCCGACACAACCACAGGTTACAACGCCGCAGCCGACACAGCCACAGGTTACAACGCCGCAGCCGACACAGCCACAGGTTACAACGCCGCAGCCGACACAGCCACAGGTTACAACGCCGCAGCCGACACAGCCACAGGTTACAGATCCACAGCCAACAGATCCACAACCGACGAATCCACAGGTTACAACTCCACAACCGACACAGCCTCAGGTTACTGATGATGGTAAGCCGGCTCCAAAAGAAGTTTTTGGCCATAACGTTTTGACAAAAAAGGGCTTAGAAGTTTCTTTTACATGGGGAAGTGATGCTGAAATAGAAAGCAGCGGACAGAAATTTAACGTATATTATGATGGTGTTCTTGGAGAACAGGGAGTTGCAGCCGGTGTAATTACACATACATTTGCTACGGCCGGAGAACATACTATTACAATCAAAGGTTATTTGAACGGAAAAGAGAGTAAAGGTGTAGAACTTAAAGTTGACTTAAAGGAAAGAGATCCTAGTCAGGGAACTGTATGGGAAGCAATTCCGGGAGATCCGGCAGATACATATTTTTATGATGATGATACAGCAGTAAGTGTTGTTTCTATTCAGAAACCTGGATTTGCAGAAGAAACAGGTATCTATATGACTGTTAAAGCAGGCATATCATCTGTAACTATCAATGGTAAGTCGTCAGGTTATGTTGCTGAAGGAGCAGGTGTTGTTGTGTATCTGTCAGCGTTTACACAAGAGTTGAATACAGTTGAGATTACTCATGGTTTAGGAACAGATACTGTTGTTATAAAAGATAGTACAAAGTCATCTGGAGAACATCCGGCACAGACAACAGCCGCACAGCAGCAGACAACACAACCACAACAGCAGACAACACAGCCACAACAGCAGACAACACAGCCACAGCAGACAGCTCCACAGCCAACACAGCCATCAGGAACAACAGCAGAATGGATTGAGCTTGGCGGTGATACACCAAATACATATTTCTATGATAAATCTACAATGGAATTAAATGAAATTGTAAACATTCAGCAGCCGGGGTGGGCAGCAGAAAAAGGTATTTACATGAATGTGCCTTCAGGAATTAGCGAAGTAACAGTAAATGGTGTATCAGATAATGTTGCAAAAATTGAAGGAGCAGGTGTAATCGTATATCTGTCAGCATTGACAAAAGAAATTAATGAAGTAACAATTAAACACGCTATGGGAACAGGATTTGTTAAGATTAAAAATGCTTCAAAATCAACGGGAGAGCAGCCACAGCCGACTGCACCACAGCCAACAAATCCACAGCCGACTGCACCACAGCCGACAAATCCACAGCCGACAAATCCGCAGCCAACACAGCCACAAACAACAAGACCACAGCAGACACAGCCTGGTATTGATTTTACAACAGACAGCAGTATTGCAAAACCATTTGGAATGAAGGTAGAGCAGGGTGCTACAGGTTATGTTAAAGTTGTTTGGGGACGTGGAGATATAGATTGCTATAATGTATATGTTGATGGAGAAAGAAGACGTACAGGCGTAGCTTGTGGAAGTTATATGCTTCCTGTTTATTTTGAAGGAACACATACAGTAGCAGTTACTACAGTAGTAGGTAAAAAAGAGTCAGAAAAATTAGAAATGACAATTAATATTACCGGAGTGGGTGAGAAAGAAACAGAGCCTGAGACATGTCCGGAAGAATTAAAGCCACAGCTTAAGAGCAATGTTACGTTAAAAGAGGACAGAATTGCAATTGAATTGAATAATAAGACGAATGGTAAATACAGCGATAATGAGATTTATTGGTGTATCGTAGGAAATAATTCAAATGACCAACTTTGTTATTTAGATAAAGATGGTAATATGGTACCAGCTTCAGAAAGCATGAATACTGTATCTGTAGGTGGTGGTAAGTATGCAAATATCTACCATACATTAGCAGAAGCTGATTATGTATATGCACCAACTATTCGTTCGGGAAGAATGTATCTTAGTTATGGAAAACCTGTTTATTTGAGATTTGTAGGTACAAATGGATATGCAGGACCGGATATGAACAATCCTGGAGATGTAAATGCGAATACTTTATTTGAATTTGCAGAGTTTACAATTGAAGGAAAGAATTATTGGGGAAATACTACTCGTGTAGATTATTTCTGTTTTCCAATGATTACCCGTCTGGTAGGAAATGCAACATATGGTGGATATGATAAAGTAGTAGGTGATATTGGAACCAGAGATGAAATATTTAATGCGTTCAGAAACGAAGCACCTACACCGTTTAAAACTCTTGTAAAAGATGATAGAATTATCGCACCATGTAAAGCATCATTTAATGCAGGACAGCAATATGGTAATTATTTTGATAATTACATTAATGAATTCTGGACAAAATATGCTAGTGAGACTTTAAGTTTCAGTACAGAGGCAGGAAACTTTACCGGAAAAGTTGTAGGAAATGAAATGCACTTTACAAGAACCGGTGATTCAACTGTATATAAAGTAGACAAACCAACAACTCAGGATGTTTTAGAAGGAAAAGGAGCATTTGACAGAGGAAATGGTGTAGAAAAGGCTATTGAAGCACAGTTGTGTGCAGCTTTTAACAGAGGTGTTGCTACTGAACCTGACAAATACTATAAAGTAAGTGAATACTATAAGAATAGTATCAATAACTTCTATGCAGGATTCTTCCACAGACATTCTGTTGTAGGATTAGCTTACGGATTCTGCTATGATGATGTAAATGATCAGAGTACATTATTACAGTACAATAAGGCAGATGCTTTAGTTATTGATTTGAGATGGTAATGAACAATTATAAGGATTATTTCATAATAATCAGATTGTTTATAAAATTATAATAATAGAGGATATTATTCTGAAAAATTAACTCAGAATAATATCCTCTATTTTGTTTGAAATAAGATTATTCTTTTATTCATATGGTCATGTAGATAAATATGTTAAATATATTGAAAAAAAAGTAGTTTTTATGTAGAATTAATTGTTGTAGTAAAGAAATGGAGTGATTATGGAATTAGAAGTAAAATTGCAGGCATTTGAGGGTCCTTTGGATTTGCTGCTGTATTTGATTGAAAAAAATAAACTGGACATTTACGATATTCCTATCGTGGAAATTACAGAACAGTATTTAGATTATGTAAGTAAAATGCCAAAAGATGATTTGGACCTTGCCAGCGAATTTTTGGTTATGGCTGCTACTTTAATTGATATAAAAAGTAAAATGCTGCTGCCAAAGGAAATTGATGAAAATGGCGAAGAGATTGATCCTAGAGCTGAACTCGTTGAGAAACTGATTGAATACAAAATGTACAAATACGCAGCAACAGAACTCCGGGATATGCAGGTATATGCAGGAAAGTCAATGTATAAAGAACCTACAGTGCCGGAAGAAGTCCGTGTGTATGAACAGCCGGTCGATTTAGATAATCTGTTATCGGATGTTGATTTGGCAAAATTAAATGAGATTTTTCAGATGGTGCTGAAGCGTCAGGTAGATAAAATAGATCCGGTAAGAAGTAAATTTGGCAAAATAGAAATGGAAGAAGTCAGTCTGCCGGATAAGATTAGTTATGTTTCAACTACAATAAGAAAACGAAAGAAATGCAGTTTTAAACAGTTGTTGGAAGAAGCAAAAAGTAAGGTAGAAGTCATTGTATCATTTCTTGCAGTGTTAGAGTTGATAAAAGTAGGAGAGATTGAGGTGCACCAGGAAAAAACGTTTGGTGATATATATATAGACTCAATAGAATAGAGGAAAAGATGGAGAATAATTATAAGGCACAAATAGAGGCAATTCTTTTTACAATGGGAGAATCTGTTGAAATTGGTAAGATAGCGAATGCATTAGAAATAAAACCCGGTCAGGTAAAGAAAATTGTAAAAGAAATGCAGAGTGAGTTAGATAGTAATGACCGTGGTATTAAGATTATTGAACTTGAAGGTGCATACCAGATGTGTTCTAAGCCGGAAATGTATGAAACGTTGATTAAGATTGCAAAGCAGCCGAAGCGTCAGGTATTGACCGAGGTTCTAATGGAGACGCTTTCTATTATTGCATATAAGCAGCCAATTACTAAATCGGAAATTGAGCGGATTCGGGGGGTGAAATCAGATTTCGCAGTAAATAAATTAGTAGAGTATATGTTGGTAGAAGAGGTTGGCCGTATGGATACGCCGGGAAGACCTTTGTTGTTTGGAACTACAGAAGAATTTCTCAGACGGTTTGGCGTGGAATCTTCTGATAATCTTCCGGTAATTACACCTGATATGATAGAAGAGTTTAAACATCAGGCGGAAGATGAAGTGACATTAAAATCTAATGATTAATAATATTCCTATAAAAAGAAGAGTTTTATCAGCTCTTCTTTTTTGATTATATAAGTATTTAGTATTTTATGAAAATCAAATTCATATATTTTATAGATTAATTTCTGGGAGTTGTTATGAAAAAATACGTTTTACATATTCTTTGTGTAGTACTGATTTGCGCAGGACATATAAATGTTTCAGGAGAAGAGACCAAAGAAATCAAGGACAGCGATTTGATTTCAAAGTCAGCAGTTATTATTGACGGGAAAACAGGGAGAGTACTATATGGTAAAAATTATGAACAGAAAATGGCAATGGCGAGTACTACGAAGATAATGACATGCATTGTGGCGCTTGAAAACAGTAAACTGGATGCGGTTGTAGAAGTTTCTTCAAGGGCAGCCGGTATGCCTAAAGTACATATGAATATAAAAAAAGGTGAAAAATATTATATGAAAGATTTGTTGCATGCCATGATGCTGGAATCCTTTAATGATGTATCGGTTGCGGTAGCAGAAGGAGTGGCAGGCAGTGTAGAGGCATTTGCAAAGTTAATGAATGAAAAGGCAAGAAGCATTGGGGCTTTTCATACAAACTTTGTCACACCAAATGGATTAGATGCGGATAAACATTATTCGACAGCTTATGATATGGCGCTTATTGGTGCTTATGCAATAAAAAATAAGATTTTTTTGGAAATCACAAATACAAAATCATATCATTTATCCGATGTAGATAATAAAAGAAATTTTAATGTGACAAACAGGGATGCTTTTCTTACAATGGACAACAGTGCGATTGGAATAAAAACAGGATTTACAGGAAAAGCGGGATATTGTTTTGTCGGTGCAGTGAAGAGTAAGGGGAGAGTTTTTGTCAGTAGTGTTTTAGCATGTGGATGGCCCCCAAACAAATCATATAAGTGGAAGGATACGATGTGTTTAATGAATTATGGAAAAGAACATTACAATAACAAAAGTTTATTGAAAAAAAATAAAGAAATTGATGTAAATTTAGAGCGCGGGACAAAGAAAAAAATAAAGGCATCAATACTTGGAAGCAGTAAATATTTAATAAATCCTAATGAAAAATATAATTTTAAGACAAATATCAGTTATAAATATCCTATAAAAGAAAATGATAAGATAGGGACGGTTGATATTTTTATTGAAGATAATAAAGTTCAGACAAGGAATATTGTGGCAAAAGAGGCAGTATCAGAATATAATTTTAAGTATTGTTTTCAGAAAGTTCTTAACTGGTTTATATTACAATAATTACCTTTATTTATATATTTAAATGTGGTATATTGATATCAAAAATGAACCACAAAATATAGTGTGGTATAAAACTTTATTAACAAGATATAACCATTGTTAAGGAGGCAGAAATGGAATTTACAAAGATGGAAGGTTGTGGAAACGACTATGTATATGTAAATGGATTTACTTACAAAATTAAAAATCCAAATAAAGTATCAGAATTTGTAAGCAATAGAAACTTTGGGATTGGTTCTGACGGACTGATTATGGTAAATCCATCAGATAAAGCAGATTTTCGTATGAATATGTACAATGCGGATGGTTCAGAAGGAAAGATGTGTGGTAACGGAATCCGATGTGTTGCAAAATATGTATATGATAATAAAATGACAGATAAAACGACAATCACAGTAGAGACTTTGTCAGGAATTAAGACATTGGTTTTAAATGTGGAAGATGGTAAGGTGAAAACTGTCCGTGTAGATATGGGAAGTCCTATTTTAAAAGCGAAAGATGTCCCTGTTATCTCAGAAAAAGAACAGGTGATTGATGAACCAATCATGATAGATAATAAAGAGTATAAAATCACATGCGTGTCTATGGGAAATCCTCATGCAATTACTTTTATTGATGATACTGACAGTCTGGATATCGAGAGTATCGGACCAAAGTTTGAAAAAAATGAGATTTTTCCGGACAGAATTAATACAGAGTTTATTCAGATTGTAGATAGAAATACAATTAAAATGCGTGTGTGGGAGAGAGGCTCCGGAGAAACATTAGCTTGTGGAACAGGCGCCTGTGCAAGTGTTGTAGCATGTGTACTGAATAATCTTACAGAAAATAAAGTGACTGTAAAATTATTAGGCGGAGATTTGTTTATTGAATACAACATGGAAGAAAATACCGTATATATGACGGGGCCGGCAAGGGTATCTTTTGTTGGAAATATAGATATTGAATAAGTCACAGGATTGTTTTAAATGGAAAGTGTGAAAGTATGATTTTAAAGGATTTATTAGAAAAATTAGAGTATACGGTGCTATCAGGAAATGATTGCATTCATATTAATCATCTTGTGAATGATTCCAGAAAAGTCGGGATGGGTGATGTATTTGTTTGTATTAAAGGTGCAGGCTTTGATGGGCATAAGTTTATAAATGATGTGGCGGGAAAAGGTGCAGCTGCAGTTGTGGTAATGGAAGATGTGGAAGCGCCGGATGGCGTGACAGTCATCCGGGTAGAAGATACAAGATATGCTTTGGCATGTATGTCAGCTGCATATTTCGGATATCCTGCAGAGAAACTTACAACAATCGGAATTACTGGAACAAAAGGAAAAACAACAACTACATATATGGTACGTCAGGTTTTAGAAAGCGTTGGAATTAAGACAGGACTGATTGGTACAATAGAAACAATTATCGGGGATGAAGTAATACCGGCGAAGAATACGACACCAGAATCGTTTGTTGTCCAGGAAACTTTTGCAAAAATGGTGGAACAGGGATGTGATTGTGTTGTTATGGAAGTGTCATCTCAAGGGTTAATGCTTCACAGAGTGGCAGGATTTACATTTGATTATGGGATTTTCACGAACATCGAGCCGGATCATATCGGACCAAATGAGCATAAAGACTTTAATGACTATCTTAGATGTAAGAGTATGTTATTAAAACAGTGCAAACATGGAATAATTAATATGGATGCAGATCATATCGATGAGATTTTAGAGGGACATACCTGTGATATAGAAACCTATGGTGTGAAAGGTGATTATGATTTTAAAGCATCAGATATTAATTTGTTTACAAAACCGGGATGTTTGTGTGTATCTTATCAGTTAGCCGGAAAGATGAATTTCCCTGTAGAAATTCATGTTCCGGGCAACTTTAGTGTATATAATTCTTTATGTGCGATTGCAATATGCAGTCATTTTACAAAAGATATAGAAAGAATTAAGCAGGCATTGATAGATGTCAGAGTAAAGGGGAGAGTGGAGATTATTCCTATTTCTCATAGATTTACATTGATGATTGATTATGCGCATAATGCCATGAGTCTGGAAAGTCTGCTGACGAGCTTAAAAGAATATCAGCCGAAGCGTCTGGTCACAGTGTTTGGCTGTGGAGGAAACCGTTCCAGAGACAGAAGATTTGAGATGGGAGAAGTATCTTCCAGACTTGCAGATTTTACAATTGTCACATCGGATAATCCAAGATTCGAGGAACCTATGGAAATCATTAATGACATTTTAACCGGTATAAAAAGATCAGATGGCGAGTACGTAACAGTTCCTGACAGAAAGGATGCTATCAGATATGCTATTCTCCATGCGCAGGATGGGGATGTCATTGTTCTGGCAGGAAAAGGACATGAAGATTATCAGGAAATAAAAGGTGTAAAACATCCGATGGATGAGCGTGTTTTAATTCAGGAGATAATCAGTGAAGATGAAGTGCGAGCAGTGCTATAACGAATGAAAGAGAGAAGTTGTTATGTGTGGAATTTGTGGCTTTATAGGTGAAGTAAAGGACAGTAAAGCAGTATTAAAGAAAATGATGGATAAAATAGCCCACAGAGGTCCGGATGATGAAGGAATGTATGTGGATGCTCAGGCGGCTATTGGACATAGAAGACTCAGCATTATTGATTTAAGCCATGGTGCTCAGCCAATGTATAATGAAACAGGTGAAATCGCTATCGTTTTTAATGGAGAGATTTATAATCATCTGGATGTGAGAAAAGAATTAATTGAAAAAGGTCATGTTTTTGCAAATGATTCTGATACAGAGTGTCTGATTCATGCTTATGAAGAATATGGAACAGAAATGTTGTCAAAACTTCGCGGCATGTTTGCTTTTGTAATATGGGACAGCAAAAATAAAACGATGTTTGGTGCCAGAGATCATTTTGGAATAAAACCATTTTATTATTCACAAGTGAACGGAACTTTTGTATTTTCGTCAGAGATAAAAGCGATTCTGGAGTTTCCGGGCTTTCAAAAGGAAGTGAATACTGCTGCGTTGGAACAGTATTTGAGTTTCCAATATTCGGTTTTACCGGAGTGTTTCTTTAAGGGAGTATATAAACTTCCGGCAGGACACTATATGATATTAAGGGATGGAAAATTAGAGATTGAACGGTATTTTGATCCAATGATGGAGCCAAAGACAGAGGGCGATTTGGAGAAGACTGTTTCAGAGATAGAAGAAGTGGTTCATAATACAGTAGATGCCCATATGATTGCTGATGTAGAGGTAGGCTCATTATTATCCAGTGGAGTGGATTCCAGTTACGTAGTCTCTGAATTTCCGGGTGAGAAAACATTTACCGTAGGATTCTTGGACAAACAGAGCAAATATAATGAAATTCGATATGCTGAAGGATTGGTAGAAGAACTGGGAAAGAAAAATTTCAGTAAAAATATTGATAGTGATGAATATTTTGATTCCATTGCTACAGTGATGTATTATATGGATGAACCTTTGGCAGATCCTTCCTGTATTGCGCTTTATTTTGTAGACCAGCTTGCGGCAGAACAGATTAAAGTCGTTTTGTCAGGAGAGGGAGCAGATGAGTTCTTTGGCGGTTATAATATTTATCATGAGCCATTGTCATTAAAGGGGTATCAGAAGATACCGAAATTTATCAGAAAAGGATTGGCGAAGATTGCAAGTGTGATGCCGGATGTAAAAGGACGTGACTTTATTATCCGTGGAAGTAAGAGTGTTGAGGAGCGCTTTATTGGAAATGCCAATATGTTTTCTGTAAAAGACAGAGAAAAACTTCTGAAAACAGAATTGACACATTTAAGTCCCAAAGAAGTAGTATCTACTACTTATGATAAGGTGGGACATTTAAATGATATTGCAAAAATGCAGTATATTGATACGAATTTCTGGCTGCAGGGCGATATTCTATTAAAAGCAGATAAAATGAGTATGGCGCATTGTTTAGAATCCAGAGTACCATTTCTTGATGTGGAAGTATTTAAATATGCAAAGACATTGCCGATAGATTTCAGGTGTAATGAAGAAGCTACGAAAAGAGCTTTTCGAATTGCAGCAAAAAGACATATCCCTGAAAAAACAGCGAATAAGAAGAAATTAGGTTTCCCTGTACCAATCAGAGTGTGGCTCAAGGAAGATAAATATTATGACAGAGTCATGGAAACTTTGACTTCTGATGCAGCAAAACAGTTCTTTCATACAGATATTTTAGTAAAACTTATGGAAGAACACAGGGCAGGAAAAGCGGACAACAGCAGACGCATTTGGACTGTATATGTATTTCTTGTATGGTATCATGTTTATTTTGAAACAGAAGATTTTAAACCAATTAACAGTGAGTGGATTGAAAATAGAATTAAAACTGCATAAGATAATTAACTTTTCGCATACATTTTCTTTGAAAAATTACTTGCTATTTGACAGGAAAAGCGTTAATCTATATAAGGCGAAAAAGTGGTTGTTTTTTGCAAACACAGTAAAGCCGATGGAAATGAAAAATCATATCCAAAGGCTTTTGCTATATAAAACTTTATTAATATATAATGGAGGAGACTGATTATGAGTACATCAGCTAAAACTTCAGCAAGAGAGAGAATAGAAACTCTTCTTGATGAGAACAGTTTTGTTGAGATTGGCGCACTGGTTACAGCCAGAGCTACTGATTTCAACATGAAGTCTGTTGACACACCATCAGACGGTGTAATTACCGGTTATGGACTTGTTAATGGAAGACTAGTTTATGTATTTAGCCAGGATTCATCAGTACTTGGTGGTTCTGTTGGCGAGATGCATGCAAAGAAAATTGCAAACATTTACGATATGGCGTTGAAAATGGGTGCACCAGTGATTGGATTGGTAGATAGTACCGGTTTGAGATTACAGGAATCTGTAGATGGTTTGGAAGCGTTTGGTAAGATTTACATGAAGCAGACAGAAGCTGCAGGAGTGATTCCTACAGTGACAGCAGTTTTCGGAAATTGTGGTGGTGCTTTAAGTGTTATGGCAGGACTTTCTGATTTTACATTTATGGAGAGTGAAAAGGCAAACTTATTTGTGAATTCACCGAATGCTGTTGATGAAAACAGAAAAGAAGTCTGCGATACAGCATCTGCAAAATTCCAGAGTGAAGTTGCAGGAAATGTAGATTTTGTAGGTACAGAAGCAGAAATTATTAGCGGAATCATTAATCTTGTTTCAATTTTGCCTTCAAATTATGAAGATGAAGTTGTAGCTGACTGCACAGATGATTTAAATAGAGCAGCAACAGGATTTGAGTCAGGATTAGAGGATACAAAGTTAGCTTTAAATAGTATATCTGATGATGGTTTCGTTGTTGAAGTAAAGAGTGCTTATGCACCGGAGATGCTCACTGCTTTTATTAAGTTAAATGGAGCAACTGTTGGTGTTGTGGCAAATAGAACGAAGGTATATGATGATGAAATGGCAGTAGCCGCAGAATATGAAGCAAAACTTACAGCAAAAGGCTGTGATAAAGCAGCTGAGTTTGTATATTTCTGTGATGATTTTTCGATACCTGTATTAACATTGACAAATGTTAAGGGATTTGCTACATCAAAATGTCAGGAAAAGCATGGTGCTGCAAAAACTGCAAAATTAACATTTGCGTTTGCAAATGCTACAGTACCAAAAGTTAATGTTTTAATCGGAGATGCTTTTGGCAGTGCATATATTACAATGAACAGTAAGTCTATCGGAGCAGATATGGTATTTGCACTTCCTAATGCAAAAGTAGGTATGATGGATGCGCAGAGTGCTGTTAAGATTATGTATGCAGATGAAATTGAAAAAGATGCCAGTGTAATTGCTGAAAAGACAGCAGAATACGAAGCACTGCAGGGAGATGTTACGAAAGCTGCATCAAGAGGGTATGTTGATAATATTATACAGCCGGTTGATGTAAGAAAATATGTGATTGGCGCATTTGAAATGTTATACACAAAAAGACAGTAGGAGGACAATATGAAGATGATGAAAAGATTGCGTTTCGTGATTTCTCTTGCTTCATTGGCTATGTGTTTTTTGTTCTCCAACGTGAATGTTTTTGCGGACCAGCCAATTGACATGGGCGAAATGATGTCTCAGCAAGAGACAACATTGTCAGAAGAAGACCAAAAGGAATTCTTAAAAGGCAAAATCAACATGGCACAGATTAAACAGCTTTATGAGTCTTATGTATCACAGGGTGTGGCACAGATAGGAAGTTTTTCAAAAGAAGAGCTTGACTATATTGCAAAGCAGAACAGTGCACAGACAGATATGTTTGAGAATTTTGCAAAAATTGTCGGTGAGGACTCATGTGGTGAATATAAAAACTATGATAGCATAGAGGTTACAGAGCAGGAAGATGGAATGTCTATTGACGCTACGGCAATGCTTCATTTTTCAAAGAGAGATTTGAAAATGATAATGCATATTACTGTATTTGACAATTTAGGACCGGTTCCAACATCGGTTGAATTCAGCCTTCCTGATTCAGGAGAAGAAAGCTTTGGCGCTAAGATGGCTTCAGCAGGAGCAAATACACTCATGGGAATGGGAACTGTTTTTGCTGTATTAATATTTATCTGTTTATTGATTTCCAGTTTTGTGTTTATTCCAAAGATTACAGAAGCAAAGGGAAGAAAAAAAGCAGAGAAAACAGAGCACGCTGCAGTGAAAGATACAAAGACTGAGGAAGTAGTTAATGCAGGGGCTGAAAATCTGGCAGATGACTATGAATTGATAGCGGTAATCGCGGCGGCTATTGCAGCAAGTGAAAACACATCAACAGATAATTTTGTTGTTCGTTCGATTAGAAGAAGATAAATTACTTATGTATATTTAGGAGGAAATAAAATGAAGAATTATACAATTACAGTGAATGGAAATGTATATGATGTTACTGTAGAAGAGACAGGCAGCACTCCAAGTGCACCAGTAAGCAGACCTGTTTCAGCACCAAAGGCAGCTCCTGCACCTGCTCCGGCAGCAAGTGGAAGTGAAGGTGGAATTAAGGTTACAGCACCGATGCCTGGTAAAGTGTTATCTATTAGTGCAAATCCTGGCACAGCAGTAAAAAAAGGTGATACTGTTTTAGTATTTGAAGCAATGAAAATGGAAAATTCAGTGGTTGCTCCAGAGGACGGAACAGTTGCAAGTATTGCATTTGGCGTAGGCGATTCATTTGAAGCCGGTGTCGTAATAGCAACATTAAACTAATCGTTTTTTAGAACTGGAGGTAACAAATGAACATCATAGATACATTGGAAAATCTGGTGAATCAGACAGCGTTTTTAAATCTTACGGTAGGAAATTATATTATGATTGCTGTTGCCTGCATTTTCCTTTACTTAGCAATAAAAAAAGAATATGAACCATTACTTTTGGTTCCTATTGCTTTTGGTATGCTGTTGGTTAATATGTATCCGGACATTATGAAAGCTCCTGTAGGAGATGAAGCAGGCGGATTATTACATTACTTTTATATATTAGACGAGTATAGTATTCTGCCATCTCTTATCTTTATGGGTGTAGGTGCAATGACAGACTTTGGTCCGTTGATTGCTAACCCCAAAAGCTTTTTACTTGGAGCTGCGGCTCAGTTTGGTATATATTCTGCATACTTTTTGGCAATATTTATGGGATTTGGCGGCAAGGCAGCTGCAGCCATATCAATTATTGGTGGCGCAGATGGTCCTACATCTATTTTCCTTGCAGGTAAATTAGGACAGACAGACTTACTTGGACCAATTGCCGTGGCGGCGTATTCTTATATGGCATTAGTGCCAATTATTCAGCCACCAATTATGAAATTATTAACAACAGAAAAGGAAAGAAAAATCAAGATGGAACAGCTTAGACCTGTTTCAAAGTTAGAAAAGATTTTATTCCCTGTTATTGTTACAATTGTAGTCGTTATGATTTTACCGACAACAGCACCATTAGTTGGTATGCTGATGTTAGGTAACTTATTTAGAGAGTCAGGTGTAGTAAAACAGTTGACAGATACAGCCAGCAACGCACTGATGTATATTGTTGTTATTCTGCTTGGTACAAGTGTAGGTGCAACGACTTCGGCAGAGGCATTCTTAAATATGAGTACAATTAAAATTGTTGTACTCGGATTGGTTGCATTCGCGGTAGGTACTGCGGCAGGTGTATTGTTTGGTAAGTTAATGTGTGTTGTTACAAAAGGAAAAGTAAATCCATTGATTGGTTCAGCAGGTGTATCTGCCGTACCAATGGCTGCCAGAGTTTCACAGAAAGTAGGAGCTGAGGCTGACCCGACAAACTTCCTTTTAATGCATGCTATGGGACCAAACGTTGCGGGAGTTATCGGTACTGCAGTAGCAGCCGGAACTTTTATGGCAATATTCGGAATCTAAATGAATTTGAAACATAACATTTATCGGAGGAAAATAAAATGGCAGAAAAAAGACCAGTAAAGATTACTGAAACAATACTTCGTGATGCACATCAGTCATTAATCGCAACAAGAATGCCTACAGAAGAAATGCTTCCTATCATTGATACAATGGATAAGGTTGGATATCATGCTGTAGAATGTTGGGGTGGTGCTACTTTTGACGCTTCACTGAGATTTTTAAAAGAAGATCCATGGGAAAGATTAAGAAAATTACGTGATGGATTTAAAAATACAAAATTACAGATGCTTTTTAGAGGACAGAATATTTTAGGATACAGTCATTATTCAGATGACGTTGTTGAATATTTTGTTCAGAAGTCAATTGCAAATGGAATTGATATTATTAGAATATTTGACTGCTTAAATGATTTAAGAAACTTAGAGACAGCTGTAAAAGCTGCGAATAAGGAAAATGGTCATGCACAGGTTGCTCTTTCCTACACATTAGGAGACGCATATACTCTTGATTATTGGAAAGATACCGCAAAGAGAATCGAAGAAATGGGTGCAAATTCACTATGTATTAAAGATATGGCAGGACTTTTAACGCCATATCAGGCAACAGAATTAGTGCAGGCATTAAAAGAAGGAACAGACCTTCCAATTGATCTTCATACACATTACACATCAGGTGTAGGTGCAATGACATATATGAAAGCTGTTGAGGCAGGATGTGATATTATTGATACAGCAATTTCACCATTCTCTATGGGAACATCTCAGCCGGCAACGGAAGTTTTAGTTGAAACATTTAAGGGAACACCTTATGATACAGGACTTGATCAGACATTATTAAAAGAAGTTGCAGATCACTTTAAACCTTATAGAGAAGAATGTCTTGCAAATGGATTATTAAATCCAAAGGTTATGGGTGTGGATATTAACACGCTTTTATATCAGGTTCCGGGCGGAATGCTTTCAAACATGGTTTCCCAGTTAAAAGAAATGGGAGCTGAGGATAAATTTGACGAAGTGTTACAGGAAATCCCTAGAGTTCGTAAAGACTTTGGTGAACCGCCGCTTGTTACACCTTCCAGCCAGATTGTAGGAACACAGGCTGTATTAAATGTAGTTATGGGTGAGAGATACAAGATGGTAAATCAGCAGGCAAAGGACTTACTTGCAGGAAAGTATGGTCAGACTGTAAAGCCTTTCGATAAAGAAGTTCAGAAGAAGGCTATCGGTGATGAAGAGGCAATTACCTGCAGACCAGCAGATTTAATTGAACCGTCACTTGAAAAGTTTGAAAAAGAATGTGCACAGTGGAAAATACAGGATGAAGATGTATTGTCATACGCTTTATTCCCACAGGTTGCAAAGGAATTCTTTGAGTATAGAGAAGCACAGCAGACAAAGGTAGACCCAAGTGTTGCTGATAAAGAAAACGGAGCTTATCCTGTATAACAGTTCAGCCATGCGATATAAGACATAGATGTCCAGAAGGATGCTTGCATACTCCCAGACATCTATGTCTTATATCATATGGGGAACCAATACAGTTTGAAAATTCTTTGAATTTTCGAATTGGTGGCTGAACTGTTTTTTATATAGAAACTGTTTTGATATTATAAAGGGTTACAGGTATTTTTATGAGTAAAGTTTTGATTGTGGGCGGCGGAGCCGCCGGCATGATGGCAGGAATTGCTGCGGCATACAATGGTAATGAAGTTCATATTTATGAAAAAAATGAGAAGTTAGGAAAGAAACTGTTTATTACAGGAAAAGGAAGATGCAATATTACGAATGCTTCCAGTATCGAAAATCATTTTGCAAATATACTTCGCAATGAGAAGTTTTTATACAGTGCATATAACACCTTAAATAGTGAAGATGTATGCACCATGATAGAAAGTACCGGTGTAGCAACAAAAATAGAAAGAGGAAACAGAGTTTTTCCGCAGAGTGATAAGTCCTCTGATGTGATATGGGCATTAGAAAAGATGCTGAAAGATGTAGGAGTACAGATTCATTTTAATACAGAAATAACAGAAATTCAAAATACTGGTAATATTATCGTTTTAAAAAGCAGGAAAAGTGATAAAATAACAGGGGATAAATGCATTATCGCAACAGGTGGTATCTCATATCAGACGACAGGTTCTACAGGAGACGGGTATCGGTTTGCAAACGAACTGGGACATGAGGTTGAAAAGACTTATCCATCACTTGTTCCTTTTAATATCAAAGAAGAATTGTGCAGGGAATTACAGGGGCTTGCATTGAAAAATGTTAATTTATCTATTCTTGATGAGAGTGGCAAAGAGTACTATTCTGAACAGGGTGAGATGCTGTTTACCCATTTCGGTATCAGTGGACCGTTGGTTCTGTCAGCAAGCTGTTATATTTGTGACAAATTAAAAGAGCATAATTTTATGGCTTACATTGATTTGAAACCGGCTTTAGATACTGAGATGCTGGATAAAAGAATATTAAAAGATTTTAATGAAAATATCAATAAAAATATAAATAATGCATTGGACAGGCTGTTACCCAAAAAAATGATAATGCCTATTATTCGAATGTCAGGGATTGATCCTTATAAAAAAGTTCATGAAATCACAAAAAACGAAAGGGAAAAACTGGTTTCCTGTATGAAACGAATGCCGCTTCACATTTCAGGATTAAGAAGTTATAATGAAGCCATTATAACAAGAGGAGGCGTTTCAGTGAAGGATATTAATCCGAAAACCATGGAATCAAAGTTAAGTCCCAACATTTATTTTGTGGGTGAAGTATTAGATTTAGATGCAAAGACTGGTGGATATAATCTACAGATTGCATGGAGTACAGGTTATCTTGCAGGAAACAGCATTTATTAAAAAGATATATGGAGGAGATTATGTATAATATTGCAATTGACGGACCGGCAGGTGCAGGAAAAAGCACAATTGCTAAAATTGTAGCAAAGGAATTAGGATTTATTTATGTAGATACAGGTGCTATGTATCGCACGATGGCATTAGCATGCTATAGAGCAGGAATTACAGCAGAGGAAGAGGAAAAAGTTATCGAAAAATGCAATGCTGTAGAAGTAACTCTCGGATATGAAAATGGGGTACAGAAAGTATATTTGAATGGGGAAGATGTCAGCACAGAAATCAGGCAGGAAGTGATTGGAAATATGACGAGTGCAATTGCAGTGTATTCTCCTGTTCGAAAAATTTTAGTTGCTATGCAACAGGATTTAGCAAAAAAGAATGATGTTGTAATGGATGGAAGGGATATCGGAACAGCGGTACTTCCGGATGCAGATTTGAAAGTTTATTTAACTGCCAGTTCAAGAACAAGAGCAGAGAGAAGATATAAAGAGCTTACAGAAAAAGGTGTTGAATGTAACATCGATGAGATTGAGGCAGATATTAAGGATAGAGATTACCGTGACATGAATAGAGAGGTTTCTCCTTTAGTACAGGCAGAAGATGCGGTCTTAGTTGATTCTTCTGATATGGATATTAATCAGGTAGTAGAAAGAATTAAAGAGCTTGTGAAAAGATAATGGAGTAATGAATGGAAGTAATTGTTGCAAAAAGTGCAGGATTCTGTTTTGGAGTGAAACGTGCAGTAGACAGTGTATACTCTGAAATAGAAAACAGTGAAAAAACAATTTATACTTATGGACCGATTATTCATAATGAACAGGTTGTTAAAGATTTGGAGAATAAGGGAGTCCGGGTAATAAATGAGAAAAAAGAAATAGAAGCAGTTGATAAAGGAACTGTAATTATCCGTTCGCATGGTGTTTCAAAAGAAATATGTGATATAATTGATGAACAAAACTTGAGAATGGTAGATGCAACATGTCCTTTTGTAAAGAAAATACACAATATTGTTCGTGAAGAAAGTGAAAAAGGAAAAAAGATTGTGATTATTGGAAACGATAATCATCCCGAGGTTGAAGGAATAAAGGGATGGGTTTTCGGAGATGCTATTGTTATAAACAGTGATACTGATATTGAAAAACTTGAACGCTTTAAAGATTTAAGTTTGTGTATCGTATCCCAGACGACATTTAACTACAAGAAATTTAAATATTTAGTTGAAATTATAGATAAAAAGGGTTATGATATAAATGTTGTAAATACGATTTGCAATGCGACACACGTAAGACAGGTTGAAGCGAAAGAGATAGCATCAAGAGTTGATGCTATGATTGTAATTGGTGGAAAGAGTAGTTCGAATACACAGAAGTTATATGACATATGTAAAAATGAGTGTGATAACACTTATTATATACAGACAGTAAAGGACCTTAATTTGTGTAATGTCGAATCATTGAAGTCTATAGGTATTACAGCAGGGGCATCTACCCCAAAGAATATTATTGAGGAGGTCGTTCTTAATGTCAGAGATGAGTTTTGAACAAATGTTGGATGAATCATTCAAGACAATTCACAATGGTGAAGTTCTTGAAGGAAAGGTAATCAGTGTAAGAGAGGACTATGCGGTACTTAATGTTGGATATAAGGCTGATGGTATTCTTACAAGAGATGAGTACTCAAACACACCAGTAGATCTGACAACTGTAATTTCAGTAGGCGATGAACTGACAGTAAAGGTTCTTAAAGTGAATGATGGTGACGGACAGGTTGCTTTATCATATAAGAGACTTGCTGCAGAGAAAGCAAATGAGAGAATTAAAGAAGCTTTTGAAAATAAAGAAGTTCTTAAAGCACCAGTTGTACAGATATTAAAAGGTGGTTTGGGCGTAGACGTTGAAGGCGGAAGAGTATTTATACCTGCAAGCCTTGTATCAGACGTATTTGAAAGAGATTTAGATAAGTATTTAAATCAGGAAGTTGAGTTTGTTGTTACTGAATTTGATCCAAAGAAGAGAAGAATTATTGGTGACAGAAAACAGTTAGTTGTTGCAGAAAAAGAAGCAGCAAAGAAAGCTTTATTTGAGAAGATTGCAGTTGGTGATACTGTGGAAGGTGTTGTTAAGAGTGTTGTTGATTTTGGTGCGTTCGTTGATATCGGCGGAGCAGATGGATTATTACATATCTCAGAAATGTCATGGGGTAGAGTTGGTAATCCGAGAAAGGTATTCAAAGTAGGCGATACTGTTACTACATTTATCAAAGAAATCAATGATGATAAGATTGCATTAAGTCTGAAGTTTGAAGACACAAATCCATGGGCAAATGCAAGCGAGAAGTTTGCAGTTGGAGTAATTGTTACTGGTAAAGTTGCAAGAATGACAGATTTTGGTGCATTTGTTGAGATTGAACCAGGTGTTGATGCATTACTTCATGTTTCACAGATTGCAAGACATCATGTTGAAAAGCCGGCTGATGAGTTAAAGATTGGTCAGGAAATTGAAGCTAAGATTGTTGATTTTAATGAAGAAGAAAAGAAAATCAGCTTAAGTATTAAAGCTTTACTTCCAGAGGAAGAACTAGTAGAGGATACAGAGGAAGTAGTTGAAGAGACTGTAGAAGAAACAGTAGAAGAGACTGCTGACGAAGTTGTAGAGGATGCTGTTGAAGATGTTACAGAAGAAACTACTGAAGAAGATGCAGAATAATTAAAATTAATTAACAATAAAAGGGACTGTAAATAGAGTCCCTTTTTTCTGTATAGTGATTTTTTAATTTTGTGCCAAACTACAAAATTTATAAAAAACGGGAGATATCATGAGAGTTATTGCAGGAAAAGCCAGAAGAATACAATTAAATACAATCAGAGGAAATGATACGAGACCTACAACAGATAGAATAAAAGAGACATTATTTAATATGATTAATCCAATGCTGTATGATATTAATTTTTTAGACTTATTTAGTGGCAGTGGAGCGATTGGTATTGAAGCATTAAGCAGAGGTGCAAAAAAGGCTACGCTGGTGGAAAAGAACAGAGCGGCAGTTCAATGCATCGAGTCGAATTTAGAAAAAACACGTTTAAAAGAACAAGCTGTTGTATTGTGTGATGATGTGTTTTTGGCATTGAAAAAGATTTCTTCAAAAGGGGAGGTTTTTGATGTTGTTTTTTTAGATCCTCCATATAATCAGGATTTGGAAAAAAATGTATTGATTTTTTTGGCAAAATCTGATTTAATAAATGAAAATTCGATCATTATTGTTGAGGCGTCTTTGGAGACAGATTTTGAATATGTAAAACAATTGGGATTTAAGATTACCAGAGATAAACAATATAAAACGAATAAACATATTTTTTTAAAGTTAAGTGGAGAATAGTATGACGAGAGCGATATATCCGGGAAGTTTTGATCCCGTAACATTGGGACATTTAGATATCATTAAACGTGCATCAAAAATTGTTGATGAATTGATTGTAAGTGTTTTGAATAATAATTCTAAATCTCCGTTGTTTTCGGTAGAAAAACGTGTTAAAATGTTAGAAGAAGTGGTAAAAGATATACCAAATGTAAAAGTGATGTCTTTTGAAGGACTTTTAGTTGATTTTGCGAAAAGCGTAGATGCTCAGATTATCGTAAGAGGGTTAAGAGCAGTGACTGATTTTGAATATGAACTGCAGATGTCACAGACGAATATGGTTTTAGATGATGATATAGATACCATCTTTTTTACAACCAGTCTGGAGTATGCATATTTAAGTTCCAGTACTGTAAAAGAGGCAGCTTACTTCGGAGCGGATATCAGCAGATTTGTACCGGAACCGGTTATACAACAGGTTTATGATAAATTAAAGGAAAAAGGAGAATAAAAATGAGTAGTAAAATTGAACAGATTATTACAGAGATTGAGGAATATATTGATAATTGTAAATTTCAGCCATTGTCAACATCAAAGATTGTTGTAAATAAAGATGATATCGATGAATTATTGGCAGAGTTAAGACTTAGAACACCAGATGAAATTAAGAAGTATCAGAAGATTATTGCAAATAAAGATGCAATCTTAAATGATGCAAAAGAGAGATCTGAATCTATGATAGCAGAAGCTACTGCACATATTAATCAGTTAGTCAGCGAACATGAAATTATGCAGAAGGCATATAATGAAGCAAATCAGGTATTAGAGCAGGCACAACAGGAAGCACAGGATATTTTAAATAAAGCTACTGTAGAAGCTAATGATTTAAGAGGAAGAGCTATGCAGTATACAGATGACATTTTATCAAATGTTCAAAGTATTCTTTCTACAGGTATGGATAGTTTTGAAAATGCACAGAATCAGATGATGTCGTCTCTTAACAGTTCATTGAATGTTGTTATTGAAAGCAGAAAAGAATTAGGTGGACAGGATGTATCAGAAGAAGATTATGATGCAGATGGTGTAGATGATATTGAAGTAGATTTATTATAGGATAAAGTATTTTATAACATTAAAAAAAAGAACAAGGTTTTGAGTCTTGTTCTTTTTTCTTATAGTAAAGAGTGTCTGTTTTTGCAATAGTTATATTTTATTTACAGCTTGTAAGTGTTGAAAATTGATTTACGGAGGAATTAAAATGAATTTTGGATATAGAGGATATATTATATTCGAGTATATGTTTACAATTGCGTTTATACTTATTTTGGGCGTTATTGTTATAATGGTTGTGAAAAACATAGCAACATGGAATAAAAATAATAATTCTCCACGTTTGACTGTGGAGGCAAAGGTAATGTCTAAAAGAACTGCCATTACACATCATCATGATAGCATGAGTTCTACTAGGTATTATGTAACTTTTCAAGTTGATAGTGGAGATAGGATGGAACTTCCAATGACAGGCTCAGAATATGGTATGTTAGCTGAAGGAGATGTGGGAAAGTTAACTTTTCAAGGAACAAGGTATTTATCCTTTGAGCGAAAATAAATTTCTATCGTAGATATAGTTAGTTGTATACTGTTAGTTAGAAAAGATTAAAGAAATGTAATAAATAAAATATTATCTTCTTTACAATAAAATCAATATGAGATATTATTTAAACAAAAAGACGATAGATTGTGAGGGGATTATATTGTATGGATAAAAATACTAATATTATTTCAACCATAAATGGCAAGAAGGTTGTTTTGATGAATGATGCCAAATTTAAATCTAGAAGAAAAATTAATTGGGATGAAATTGAAATATATTTAAAAAGTTATATTGGAAAGTGTTTCGAAATTGATGAAACATCAGAAAAAATTTATATAGGAAAAGATTTTCCAGACGAGTTTAGCCATTCAAATGATACAAAAGGACTTAAAGGAGCAAATATGAAAGCTAAAGCGAATATTGTATCTATAATTAGAGAATTGATTATTACAGCAACGGATAAAGTAATGTTTCCAGACTATAATCATAAGCATAAAAATAGAGCGGAATTTGGTTGGAATAGATATAATACATATTTTGGTTTACCAATATATAATGAAAATGGGAAATTAATTAGATATAATATATTCTCGGTTAGAATGCTTGTAAGATGTGATAAAAACGGATGTTTGTATTTATATGATTTTGTTAGAACAAAAAAAGAAACGAGCAAGCCGCATAAGCAATAGCCGTACGGTAGTAAACTTCGTTTCTTATAAAAAATATAATATATTTTATAGGATGTTTTGTCAAGTTATAGTTAAAGAAAAATATGAAAAATTACAATATGCTGAGGTGAAAATGAAAATAGAATTAGGCAAAATACCAACATTATCAGCGTTATTAAGATGTGTATTATTGAACATTGAGAAAGATTATGTGGAAAAAAAGTTAGAACCATATGCAATTCAATGTAAATATAAAGTATTAAAAGAAGATATTGAGAATGGAATCATAATTGATTTCATTCCGTCCAAATATAGAGGAGATAGTGATAGAATTTATGATGCTAAAATAAAGATAAATGATGTAGAGCAGAATGTTGAACAGATAGAGAATCCTTTACAAGGAGTAAAAGAGTGTTGATAATGGGGGCTTGGTTAATTTTTATAGTAAAAATTATTCTTGATAGGCGAATAATAAAAAGAATGATTGCAAAATATTGACTGTATTATTTTATGGAGGAATGTAATTATGGATTTAAAAGAGTTTAAATGGACACGAAAACCAGATAGTTATAAAATGTATGATGATAAAATTGAAATTGTTACAAAGCCATATACAGATTTGTGGCAGAGAACATATTATCATTTTCAGAATGATAATGCACCTGTATTGCAGATTGAGACAGAAGAGAAATATTTTAGTTTTATTGTAAAGACAGAATTTGCTGAAAGTCATCATAGATTTGACCAATGTGGAATTGTCATGTATTTAGACAGTGAAAATTGGTTGAAAGGTTCAATTGAGTATGAAAATGAGGAATATCAGCACTTAGGAAGTGTTGTAACTAATCATGGATATTCTGATTGGGCAACAACAGTGATAGGTGCCTCAGTAAAATCAATGTGGTATCGGTTTAGCAGACGGGAAGATGATTATTGTCTTGAATGTTCCAAAGATGGAATTCATTTTGAACAGATGAGAGTGTGCCATATGCATGAAGGGGGAGGCGAAATTAAATTTGGTATTTATGCATGTTCTCCTGAAAATTCATCATTTAAAGCGATATTCAGTCAAATGAAAATAACGGAGTGTCAGTGGAAAGCACATGATGGACAGCAGCCGGATGAATAATAAAGTTACAGGGAGTATAAATTTATGGGAAAAGGAATTGTTTTATATCAATCAAAATATGGTTCAACCAAGAAATATGCCCAATGGTTAGGGGAAAAAATGAGATATGATTGTATTGAAACTAAAAAAGCAGATATCAAAAAGCTTAAGCAATTTGATACGATTATATTAGGTGGCGGTGTTTATGCATCAGGTATTTTAGGGTTGTCATTTTTGAAGAAAAATATAGAAAGTTTGTGTAATAAAAAGATAGCAGTTTTTTGTGTAGGAGCTTCTCCATATGATGAAAATGCAATAAATCAGATTAGGAATTTACATTTTAAAGACAAACTTAGTAATATTCCTTTGTTTTATTGCAGAGGTGCATGGAATGAAGAGAATATGTCGTTTAAAGAAAGAACATTGTGCAAAATGCTTCAGAAAGTTGTTGCGAAACAAGACCCTGATACATATGAACCATGGCAAAAAGCATTAATGTGTGCGGTAGGTCAAAAGTGCGACTGGACAGATAGAGAATATTTAAAACCAATTATTGAGTTTATAAAGGAAAATTAGTTATGAAAAAAATTATTGTGATAGGATGTCCGGGTGCAGGAAAAAGCACTTTCGCACGAAAATTAAGAGATGCAACTGGTATTCCGCTTTATTATCTGGATATGTTATATCATAAACCTGATAAAACAATTGTTAAAAGAGAAGAGTTTGATATAGGACTGAATGATATAATTAAAAAAGATAATTGGATTATTGATGGAAATTATCAACGCACATTAGAACTACGACTAAGGGAATGTGACACTGTATTTTTTTTAGATTATTCTTTAGATGTCTGTCTTATGGGAGCAGAATCACGCGTTGGAAAAAAACGAGAGGATATGCCATGGGTTGAAACAGAGCTGGATGAGGATTTCAGACAATGTATTATTGATTATCCGAAAGAAAGTTTACAAAAAACATACCAATTACTGAAAAAATATAAGGAGAAAAATATTATAATTTTTACTTCAAGAGAAGAGGCTGACGAATACGTAAAAAATCAATTGAAAAATAAGCCGGATTTATTTTTGTAATATCGTCGTGAAAGGCTTATCCAAAATACGTGTAAAGAATTTTACAACAATACCGGTAAGAAAAGCGCTGATAATAGTACCTTCTCTAGTGCCTACAATATTGCCGCTGAAAAATAATAAAGACAGTATGATTGATAATATCACACAGAGTACATCAAATCCGATTTTCACGTTACTAAAGTTTTGTTTGGACTTGTCAGACACAGCCTTCACAAAAGCTTCCCCTGAGTTCATAATCACATTGGCGATTACAGACAGGGATATGCCAAATCCTAAAATGATTATCCCACAAATTACAAGGATAAGACGGATAATATAAGAATTAGCAGGGATGAATGATACGCACCACATTCCGAAGTCCGTAAAATATCCAAAAACAAATGATAAAGGTATCTGTAATAATTGTATTAGTTTAAAATCTTTTCTGAGTATTAAAATCTGACCTAAAATCAAAACACAATTCCAGATAATCAGCCACATTCCAAGGGAAAGGAATGTAAATTTGTAACTGATAATATTGGCAACAGAAGAAATTGGTGATACACCTAGTTCTCCATGCTTTGTGACAGCAACACCCATAGCTGCAAAAAAATAAGCTGACTATAAATAAAATATATCTTTTTGTGATTTCTTTTTTCTTCATTATTCTGTACCTCTAAAATTCATTAGCATATATTACATTTAATAAAATGAGCAGATTTATTATAGCTTTTTAAGAAAATAAAAGTCAATATAAGTATGAAATTATATTGTTAGAAGAAAGTTTTAGCATGGCAGAAACAAAATAGCGAATATAACTGTAAATATCACTAATGTTTCAATTTTTCCGATAATATAGTATTTAATAAAAGATTTATTTTTAAACTGTGAAAGTGACTGGAATGTAATAGAGAGTCCTCCGAAAATACATACAAATAATATTATGAATACTTGTAGATCTCCGGATGGAAAGTGTGTGGCGGTATACTTGCAGCCACTTGTTATTTCTACAAGAGAAACAATGATACATTTATATATATTCTTTATTTTAAATCCATTGACAAACTCAACTAAAACAGAAAAGCAGATAACGTATATACATAAGTTGAGAATAGAAATGGTAGATGAAAGTATTACGCTTGTCTGATTAGCGGACTGTTTTGGTGAACATGAAACTGATTTATCAGATATGATTTCTTTCTTAAAGAAAAATCTGTTTATTATTCCAACACATATTGCTGGCAGATATACAAGTGCGATAAATCCCTTTGTATCTAATGGGAAAATACCGTCCATAACGATTTGATTATTTAGGCAGCTGTAGATAACATAATTGATTAAAAACGACAGACTGCAGTTATTGCAAAAGGTTGACAAATAACAGCCTTCCGAACAGCTTATCAGGTTTCTTTCATATAAGTCATTAATCGTTTTAGCACCCATAGGATATCCGCCGGTGAAACCTATCAGCACTGCAAAACAGCCGTTTTTTGAAATATGGAACAGTTTTGATAGAAATGGATAGAAGAAATAACTTATATATTGGCATAAGTTGTGGGAAATCATATAATTTGTTAACAGCATAAAAGGAAATAGTGCAGGAATTACAGAGTAAATCGACAACTCAATTCCTTTTTTAACACCAGTAGTTACTGTTTGTGGCTCTAATAATATGATAATAGCAATAACAATACAAATAAACGATAATAATTTTTTCATAAATGGCTTTTTTATTATAATATTGCTACTTTTTTTACTTTATTACTTTATATAGGTTGAAATTCATCTGAAAATACAATAAAATGGACAAGGAAGTTTTGTCGAAAGAAATAGGAGAACAAATGAAATTATCATCCATCTCAAGTGGCAGTAAAGGAAATTGTATATTGGTTGAGAATGAGGATACCTCTCTTTTAGTAGATGTGGGAATTAGCAAAAAAAGAGTAGAGGAAGGATTATCCTGTTTTGGCAAGAGTCCGGAAGAACTTGATGGAATATTAATTACCCATGAACATAGCGATCATATTAAAGGTTTAGGTGTTTTTCTTAGAAAATATAATATGCCTGTATATGCTACAGAAAAGACGATAGATTACATATTACATAATTCCAATATTGGAAAAGTTGACACGGATATGTTTGTGCCAATAGAACGGAATCAGCATTTTGAAATTAAAAATTTAAGAATTTCACCATTACAGATAAGTCATGATGCGGTTGATCCGGTATGTTATCGTTTTGATGAAGATTCGATAAAGAATAAATCATGTGCAATTGCTACTGATTTGGGAGAAGTAACGGATGAATTAGTAAATTCGCTTCAGGAATTAGATGGAATATTGGTAGAATCAAACCATGACATCAGAATGTTACAGATGGGAGCATATCCATATCATTTAAAACAGCGAATATGGGGAAATAAAGGACATCTTTCCAATGAAGCTTGTGGTGATTTTGTGAATCATATTATTAGCGACAGATTAAAGCAGATAGTACTGGGACATTTGAGTCAGGAAAATAATTATCCGGAGTTGGCGTTTCAGGCAGTCCGCAATGAAATAAATTTCGCAAAACATAAATTTGATACAGATGATATTGATTTAAAAGTTGCAAGCAGGACAGGTCCGTCTTGCAATATTGAATTTTAATATTATAAATAGAATGAAACCTTAGGAGGATTTTATGAAGAAGACAATTATAACAGTTGTAGGAAAAGATACCGTAGGAATTATTGCTGCAGTATGTACATATTTAGCAGAAAATAAAGTGAATATTCTTGATATTTCACAGACAATTGTTCAGGAATATTTTAATATGATGATGATTGTGGACTGCAATGATGCGACTAAACCGGTACATGAACTGGCGGATGATTTGGATAAAATCGGAGAAGAAATCGGCGTCAGCATCAGAATGCAGCATGAAGATATTTTTAACAGCATGCACAGAATCTAATACGTGTGTAAATACTAGGAGGCAATAATGATTAATAAGTTTGAAGTTATTGAGACAAACAAAATGATTGATAACTACAATCTGGATGTGAGAACGATTACATTGGGAATCAGTCTTATGGATTGTATTAGCGATGATTTGGAAACATTAAATAACAATATATATAACAAGATTAAGCGTCTGGCTGGAAATCTTGTACAGACAGGTGAGGACATCTCGAAAGAATATGGTATTCCTATTGTGAATAAAAGAATATCCGTCACACCAATCGGTCTGATTGGTGGAAGTGCCTGCAAGACACCCGAAGATTTTGTTACCATTGCGAAAACTTTAGATAAAGTTGCAAAGGAAGTGGGAGTAAACTTCCTTGGTGGATACAGTGCTTTAGTTAGCAAGGGAATGTCTCCTGCAGAAGAAAATCTCATTAAATCGATTCCTGAAGCGCTGGCATGTACAGAGCGTGTATGCAGCTCTGTCAATGTAGGTTCTACAAAAACCGGTATTAATATGGATGCTGTAAGATTAATGGGTGAGATTGTTAAAAAGACAGCTGAGGCATCGAAAGAAGATGATTCTTTAGGATGTGCCAAATTAGTTGTATTCTGTAACGCACCGGATGATAATCCTTTTATGGCGGGAGCTTTTCATGGGGTAACAGAGGCAGATGCAATTATTAATGTTGGTGTTTCCGGCCCAGGTGTAGTAAGACATGCGTTGAAAAAAGTTCGTGGTGAGAATTTCGAAGTTCTTTGTGATACGATTAAAAAAACAGCATTTAAAATTACAAGAGTCGGACAGTTAGTAGCAAAAGAAGCATCTAAGAGATTAAATATTCCTTTCGGAATTATTGATTTATCTCTAGCACCTACCCCTGCTGTAGGAGATAGTGTTGCGGATATATTGGAGGAAATTGGTTTACAAAGAGCTGGTGCTCCGGGAACAACTGCCGCGCTGGCAATGCTGAATGACCAAGTAAAAAAAGGTGGAGTTATGGCATCTTCCTATGTGGGAGGACTGAGCGGCGCATTCATTCCAGTATCAGAAGATCAGGGAATGATTGATGCAGTAAAAGAAGGGGCATTAACTCTTGAAAAATTAGAAGCGATGACATGTGTATGCTCTGTAGGTTTAGATATGATTGCAATCCCAGGCGACACAAAAGCCACAACGATTGCCGGAATTATCGCTGATGAATCAGCAATCGGTATGGTAAACCAGAAGACAACAGCAGTGAGAATCATTCCTGTAATCGGAAAAGATGTCGGAGAGACCGTTGAGTTTGGCGGTTTATTAGGCTATGCACCAATAATGCCGGTAAATCAATTCTCATGTGATAATTTTGTTAATCGAACAGGAAGAATTCCTGCTCCAATCCACAGTTTCAAGAACTAAGCAGTTATCTGCGAATAAAAATATAAGAAAGCCTCCAGAATGCTTGCATTCATGGAGGCTTTCTTATATTTTTATTCATAGGAACGCAAAACGGATGAGCAAGACACGGAGTGTCTGCGAATTGATTTGCGTTCGCAGATAACTGCGTAAAGAATCATGGTTCACAGATTTCTTTTCTATGAATATGGTAATTTAGGAGGATTTTGAGAATGAAAGAAAGTAATAATTATGGATATATAAATACGTGTGAAAAAATATCATTATCTTTCCCACCACAACATCAGAACAGACAGCCGGGGTTTGAGTATCTTATGACTCCAAGACCAATATCAGAGATAAATCAATGTGGAAGAAAATTGGAGAATAAAGTTGCTATTATTACAGGTGGTGACAGTGGAATAGGAAGAGCTGTTGCTTATGATTTTGTGAAAGAGGGAGCATCAGTTGTAATTATATATTATGATGAAAAATGTGATGCAGAAGAAACGAAAGAAAGGATAAATGAATTAGGAGGAAAGTGTCTGCTGATACAGGGGGATTTGAAAGATAGATGTTTTATCCAACAATGCATAAATACTACTATTGAGTGCTTTGGGAAAATAGATATATTAGTTAATAATCATGGTGTTCAATTTGTACAGCAAAGTATTTTGGATATTTCACCAGAACAGTTAAATTTAGTATTTCAAAATAATATAATATCTTTTTTTTATATGATACAGGCCGTATTACCTTACATGAAAAAAGGAAGCAGTATAATAAATACTACTTCAGTAACAGCATATCAAGGTAACAAAGAATTAATAGATTATAGTTCAACCAAAGGAGCTATAGTTTCTCTTACAAGATCATTAGCTTTGTCATTGGCGGAGCAAGAGATACGTGTAAATGCAGTCGCACCAGGTCCGATATGGACTCCTCTGATTCCGGCTTCTTTTTCGGCTGAAGAGGTTACAACATTTGGTCGGAAAACTTCACGGGTTCCAATGATGAGAGCAGGACAGCCTTGTGAAGTTTCGCCGTGTTATATTTTTTTGGCATCAGAAGATGCCTTATATATGACGGGACAGGTGTTACATCCAAATGGTGGTACAATTGTAGGTGCATAGTACTTTAAAAAAATAGCATTCGTATATAAAATATACGAATGCTATTTTTCTGAAATATAAATATTAAATAATACATATCTGTCGTTCAAATTCTGTTGGTATTATCTTATTATATTTATTCATGAATACCATACGATATAGTTCATCTGCTCTTATATTAATATCAAGCATTTTTCGAGTTTCATTTGTGGAATTATTATAATAGGTTGAAAATTTACTAATAATATCTAAGGAACTGTGTTCTTTTATTTTTGCTATAGTCTTAGTGTCTTTTTTGAATCCTAATATACGCACAAAATCAAAGTAATCATTGTTTATAAATTGTGTTACGTCATTTTGAAGAATCTCAAGCATAATATGACACAAGACTCTTGATATACCTGCATAAGTGTAATTTTTTGAATGTAATTCATCAATAAAGGACTCAATATTAAAAAAATTAGATTTTAAATTTTTAATCCTATTAGATAAATCTTCGGAAAGATCATAATAATTTGAAAAATCATTAGTTTTAATTAACTGATGTCCTAATATTGTGCTGAAATCATTCAATTCTACATGATTAATATCTTCATAAATATCAATACACTTTTTAGGAATAAAATTGTTAATTGACTGATTAGAATTTAAAGCTTTCCGAATACCTGTAGCAGATGCAAATTTATCATCTAAGGCATCAGAATCGTAAGATGAACCAATTCTTTTGATAGCTAATGGTTTGATTTTTGAATGAAATTTTTTTAAAGCTTTTAAATACTCTATAGCAAGAATATTATTTGCTTTTTCTAAAATTTGATTCAACATAAATCCTTCTAATATATTATTTTCATTGCAATAATCAGTTAATGCCTTTGCTCTGGCCTTGGGATATGAAAATCCGTTCTTTAAATAAACAGCCAACATATTTTTATAATCAGCTGGTTCTTCCAATAGAATTTTAGATAACATTGGCAGAGCTTTGATATTATCTGTCTCACAACCAAAACAGAGATAATCAATACAGTTTAGTTTATCTAATAATTTTACTGCGGCATGAGCAAACGTTTCAGCAGAAGCAGTAGAGTATATAACCGGAAGTTCTAAAACAACATCAGCACCATTTAGAAGTGCGGCAGTTGTTCTGACTGATTTATCAAAAATTGCAGGGGTACCTCGTTGTACAAAATTCCCACTGCATACAATTACTACGTTATCTGCATTTGTTATTTTTTTTGCTTTTTCAATTAAATATTTATGACCATTATGAAATGGATTAAATTCTGCTATAATTCCAATTGTTTTCATACAAGTTACCTCGCTGGAATGATTTTATCATTAATATAATAATGTTTCAATAAAAAAAAGTGCACTTTCAATAAAAATAATGCACTTTTAGGAGTTGTTTATTAAAATTCAATATACTATAATATAATTTGGATTGAAAAATAATCTGTAAGGAGAATATCATATGAGTTTTATTGAACAGTTAAAGGAAAAAGCGAGAGCTAACAGGAAAAGAATTGTTTTACCGGAGGGAATGGACAAGCGTACCTATGAGGCGGTAGAACAGATTATCAGAGAAGATTTTGCAGATGTTGTATTATTGGCAACAGAAGAAGAAATAGAAAAGTATGGGAAAGGATTTAATATCGAAGGTGCTACAATTATAAATCCAAGAACATGCGAAAAGACAAAAGAGTATGCTATGGATTTGTTTCAATTAAGAAAAGCAAAAGGAATGACAGAAAAACAGGCATATGCGATGCTAGTCAGTGATTATATGTACTATGCATGTATGATGGTTCGGGCAGGAGATGCAGATGGTGTAGTTTCAGGGGCATGTCATTCATCTGCAAATACATTAAGACCATCACTGCAGATTATAAAAACAAAGCCGGGAAGTAAATTAGTTTCAGCATTTTTTGTGATTTGTGTTCCTAATAAAGAAATGGGAACAGATGGAGTTTTTGTAATGGGTGATTGTGGATTGAACCAGAATCCAAATCCGGTTCAGCTGGCAGATATTGCTGCAAGCAGTGCAGAATCTTTTGAGTATCTTGTTGGCGAAAAGGCGAGAGTTGCAATGTTGTCTCATTCATCCTATGGCAGTGCGGCACACAATGATGTTGATAAAGTAGTAGAAGCAACAGCGATTGCGAAAAAAGAATATCCCCAGTTTTTAATAGATGGAGAGCTTCAGACTGACGCAGCGTTAGTTCCTGAGATAGCAGAATTTAAGGCTCCGGGCAGTCCAGTAGCAGGAAAGGCAAATGTTTTAGTATTTCCGGATTTAGACGCCGGAAATATTGGGTATAAATTATTACAGAGACTTGGATTAGCAGAAGCTTATGGACCGTTATGTCAGGGAATCGCAAAACCGATTAACGATTTATCACGTGGATGCAGTGCGAAAGATATCGTTGGAGTTGTTGCGATTACAGCTGTACAGGCACAAATTAGTTAAAGAAGGATAGGAAGATGGAAGTATTAGTTATAAATTGTGGCAGTTCTTCTTTGAAATTTCAATTAATTGATTCAGATAATGAGAAGGTTCTTGCGAAAGGACTATGTGAAAGAATTGGGATTGATGGAAGTTCTATTACTTATGAGAGTGAGAATTGCAAAAAGATTACGAATGAGATAGATATGCCTACACATAATGAGGCAATCAGTGCTGTAATGGATGCTTTAACAGATAATGTGACAGGTGTAATTCAGGATATGAGCGAAGTGAAAGCTGTAGGGCATCGTGTTGTTCATGGTGGAGAATACTTTTCAGAATCATCGCTTGTGACAGATGAAGTGCTTGCTAAAATAGAAGAATGTAATCACTTAGCGCCTCTCCATAATCCGGCAAATATTATAGGAATTAAGGCGTGCATGAAACTTATGAAGGATACACCGAATGTTGTAGTGTTTGATACTGCTTTTCATCAGACAATGCCGGAGGAAGCATATCTATATGGATTACCTAGAAAATATTATGATGAAAATAAGATTAGAAGATATGGTTTTCATGGTACATCCCACAGTTTTGTTTCTAAGAGAGCAGCGGAAATCATGAAACGTCCTTTAGAAAAGATAAAGACCATTGTATGTCATTTAGGAAATGGAGCAAGTATTTGTGCTGTTGATGGTGGAAAATCAGTTGATACCAGTATGGGACTGACTCCGCTGGCAGGTGTTATGATGGGAACAAGATCAGGAGACATTGATCCAGGGATATTAGAAGTGATTGCTGATATTGAAAACAAAGATATATCTGAAGTGATTCATATTTTAAATAAAGAATCAGGAATTGCGGGTTTATCGGGAGTTTCTAGCGATTTCAGAGATATTGCAAAGGCTATTGACGAGGGAAATGTATATGCGAAATCAGCGCTGGGTACTTATGTACGAACTGTTGTGAGATTTGTAGGGGCATATGCAGCTGTTATGAATGGTGTGGATTGTATCGTGTTTACTGCAGGTGTAGGTGAAAATAATTCTGTGGTAAGAGAAGCAGTATGTAATCATTTAGAATATTTAGGAATTATCTTGGATAAAGAGGCAAATAGTAAAAGGGGTGAGGAGGTTATGATTTCCACTCCGGAATCAAAGGTTAAGGTCTATGTAGTACCAACCAATGAAGAACTTGCTATTGCCAGAGAAACTGTTGGATTGTTGAACTGTTAATAATTAAAAGAATGATGCTTGACAAAAATACCCATGATATGTATAATTGTTTAGGTGTCTTTGAAGAAGGAATATTATGTTAATTGATTTATATGAACTTCTACAGGAAGAAGACGGATTTAGAAAATTTAATCCGACGTTTGATACAAAGGAATTTAAAACAACAAGAGAGACATTTCCGGTTAAGGAATATGACATTGAACTTTCATTTCATAATGATGGGAAAAAACATATTGCTTTTACCAGTAAAGGCAGCGTCACTTTGGCTATTCCTTGTGACAGATGTTTAGAACCTGTGGATTATAAAGTTAATATTGATTGTTTCAAAGATTTAGATTTGAATAAAACATCAGAAGAGCGAATTGCCGATTTAGATGAGGAGTCTTATCTAGATGGTACGAAGTTCGATTCAGAGGTGTTTATCTGTAATGAAATTCTGGTTAATCTACCTATGAAAGTTCTGTGCAGGACTGACTGCAAGGGAATTTGCAATAGATGCGGCGCCAATCTCAATTTGAGATCCTGTAAGTGCGAAGACGCAGAGCCAGGAACAGGAATGTCGAAAATATTAGATGTTTTTAATCAGTTTAAGGAGGTGTAAACCATGTCTATCTGTCCAAAGAACAAATCTTCAAAAGGAAGAAGAGATAAGAGAAGAGCAAACTGGAAGATGTCAGCTCCAAATCTTGTAAAGTGCAGCAAGTGTGGAACATTAATGATGCCACATAGAGTATGCAAGGCATGTGGTAGCTACAATAAAAAAGAAATAGTTTCAGTTGACTAATTATAAAAATAAGACTTTGTGATGACACAGAGTCTTATTTTTTTGTCCGCAAACTTGATTTTATAACCAATTTTTAGTATATTATTTCTATGCGCAAAGGAGGACATTTTTATGTCAAAGACAGTTATAGCATTAGATTGCATGGGTGGAGATAATGCACCGGAAGAGATTGTCAAAGGTGCTGTCTATGCAGCTGGTGAGGATAAAGATATACTAATTAAGTTAGTAGGAAAGAAAGAACTGCTGGAAGCTGAATTGTCAAAGTATTCAGCAGATATGGACAAATTAGAAATCGTGGATGCTGCAGAAGTGATTGAGACTGGAGAGCCGCCTGTAGCGGCTATTCGTAGAAAGAAAGATTCTTCACTGGTAAAATGTATGTATATGGTAAAGAATGGTGAAGCCGATGCCATGGTTTCGGCAGGAAGTACAGGAGCAAATCTTGTAGGAGGTCATGTGATTATCGGAAGAATAAAAGGTGTGGAGAGACCGCCTTTAGCTCCATTGATTCCAACTGCAAAAGGAGTTTCATTACTGATTGATTGTGGAGCGAATGTTGATGCCAGAGCATCTCATTTGATTCAGTTCGCAAAGATGGGTTCTGTATATATGGAAAATATTGTTGGAATTAAAAATCCAAAGGTTGCGATTGTAAATATTGGTGCCGAGGAAGAAAAAGGTAATGCATTGGTAAAGGAAACTTATCCATTACTGGAAAAATTAGAAGGTATTAATTTTATAGGAAATATTGAGGCAAGAGATATTCCAAATGGAGAGGCAGATGTTATCGTATGTGATGCCTTTGTTGGAAATGTTATTTTGAAATTATATGAAGGTCTGGCAGATGTTCTTATTAAGAAAATAAAGGGTTCTATGATGAGTTCGCTGAAAACAAAGATAGGGGCTTTACTTATTAAAAAGAATCTGAAAAAAACACTGAAAGGTTTTTCTTTAGAAGAACATGGTGGTGCGCCACTTTTAGGATTAAATGGATTATTGGTTAAAACACACGGCAGTTCAAAATCTATAGAAATTAAAAATTCTATTCTACAGTGTGTTACATTTAATGAATTAGATATAAATAATAAATTTAAAGAGAAACTTTCGTTAGGAAGTAAGGAGGATTAATTATGGAATTAGAGAGACTTATTAGTGCAATCGCAGAGGTATTGGATTTAGACAAAAGCACCATTACAGCTGACAGTAAGTTTGTGGATGATTTAGGTGCAGATTCTTTAGATATTTTAGAGATTATTATGGGAATCGAAGATGAATTTGGTATTCAGGTACCTACAGATGAAGCAGAGTCTATTGTAACAGTAGGAGATGCTTTTGATAAGATTAAAAAGGCACTTTAATAAATGAAATATGTAATTACAATAAATATAAAATTGTGATAATATTTTTTTTAGAGACGAAAGCCCTAGCAATAGGGCTTTAAGTTGTGTTAAAGAGAGAATTATAAAATGATTTTTTATAGCAGGAGCTATTTCTCAGTGAATTATTAGGAGCAGATATGAACAGTGATTATTCCAGATTAGAAAACAAAATAGGATATACTTTTAAGGATAAGCAATTATTGATGACTGCGTTGACACATACATCTTTTGCGAATGAACATAAAGCAAAAAATATGAAAGATAATGAACGTCTGGAGTTTTTGGGAGATGCGGTTCTTGAAATGGCATCAAGTGAATTTTTATATACAAATATGGAAGAAATGCCGGAAGGAGATATGACAAAGCTTCGTGCTAGTCTTGTATGTGAACCGACACTGGCAATGGATGCCAGACAGATAGGTCTGGCAGATTTTCTTTATTTAGGAAATGGTGAGGAAGCGACCGGCGGCAGGAAAAGAGACTCCATTATCTCAGATGCTTTTGAAGCACTCATTGGGGCAATATTTCTGGATGGTGGAATCGAGGCTGCAAAGAATTTTATTTTGCAATTTGCTTTAAATGATATCGAGAATAAACGGTTATTTCACGATTCTAAGACAATACTGCAGGAGCGTATCAATATGGTAAAATCAGGCATGCTTTCTTATCAAATTGTAGAAGAGAGCGGACCGGATCATAACAAAAGTTATAAAGCCGTTGCAAAATTAGATGATAAGATTATAGGCGAAGGCGTAGGACACACGAAAAAGGCTGCAGAACAACAGGCAGCATACAGTGCTTTGAAGGCACTTGATAAGAGGAGTTAGTATGTATTTAAAAAGTATAGAGATACATGGTTTTAAATCATTTGCAAACAAAATAAAGTTTGAATTTCATAATGGAATTACAGGTATTGTTGGACCAAACGGTTCGGGTAAGAGTAATGTTGCGGATGCAGTCAGATGGGTTCTTGGAGAGCAGAAAATCAAACAGCTTAGAAGCTCAAAAATGGAAGATGTTATTTTTGCAGGAACTGAGAACAGGAAACCTATGGGCTATTCTTATGTTGCGATTACATTTGACAACTCAGACCATAAATTAAATATTGATTATAATGAGGTAACTGTATCCAGAAGATTATTCCGTTCCGGTGAAAGTGAATACATGATTAATGGTACGCAGGTCCGCTTAAAGGATGTAAATGAGTTATTTTATGATACAGGTATCGGTAAAGAAGGATACTCTATTATCGGACAGGGACAGATTGATAAGATTTTAAGTGGTAAGCCGGAAGAGAGAAGAGAACTTTTTGATGAGGCGGCAGGTATTGTGAAATTTAAGCGCCGTAAAAATGATGCAATGAAAAAGTTAGATGATCAGAATCAGAATCTTGTGCGTGTTACGGATATTTTAGGAGAACTGGAGCGTCAGGTTGTCCCTTTGGAAAAACAGTGTGAGAAAGCAAAAAAATATCTTGTGTTAAAAGAAGATTTAAAAGTAAATGATGTAAATATGTTTCTTATTGAAATTGATGAAATCAGAAGCAGATTAGCACAGATTGATGAAAAGATAAAAATTGCTTCCTCAGATATGCAGATTGCCAGTGATGAATTTGAAAAAATAAAAACAGATTATACGAAACTGGAAATGATTATTGAGGAAATCAATACTTCTATTGAGACAAAGAAAACGACTTTAAATGAAACAGTTTTAAATATAGAAAAGTTTGAAGGACAGATTAATGTTATCAAAGAGCAGATTAATTCTGCAAAAAATAACGAGTCTTATATGAATCAGAGAATTGATTCTATAACCGGTGAAATTGAGCAGCAAAATAAAGAACTCGATGCTGCAAATAAAGAAAAAGAAGAAAATGAGATACACCTGAATGAGATTATTGCATTTCAGACAAAGGTAAACGAAGAGATAGCTGAGGAAAATGAAGAGATAGCGCAGTTAGAAAAAGACATTGAAGATGGTAAGGCAGAAATTATCGAATTGTTAAATGCTAAATCACTTATCAAGACAAAAATTCAGCGCTGCGATACATTGTTGGAACAGATTAATATAAGAAAATCACAGTTAAATCAGAAGTTAATAGATTTTCAAAGCAGAAAAGACGGTCAGGAAGCGGCTATAAAACAATTGGAAAGCCAGTTAGAGGATGTAAATGAAGAAATTAGTCAGGTTCAGACATCCTTACAGGGCTATAGGGATGATTTGGCAAATCTCCGTGTAGAAAACAGTAGATTAACAAAACAGTTATCTACAAATCAGGAGAAATACCATAAGTTAAAATCCAATCTGGAAGCTTTAAAAAATATTACAGAACGATACGAAGGCTACGGCAACAGTATCAAAAAAGTAATGGAATTAAAAGAAAGCAAAAGAGGAATTATTGGTGTTGTTGCAGATATTATCAAGGTTGACAAAAAATACGAAGTTGCTATAGAAACAGCCCTTGGCGGAAATATTCAGAATATTGTTACAGATACTGAAACAACAGCAAAAGACACGATTGAATATTTAAAGAAAAACAGGTTTGGAAGGGCAACATTTCTGCCGCTCAGTAGTATGAGCAATAAGACGAATTTTAATGCACCGGATGCTTTAGAAGAAAAAGGCGTGATTGGTCTTGCCAGTGATCTGGTAAATATCAAAAAAGAATATGAAGGTGTTGCAAAATATTTGTTAGGCAGGGTGATGGTAGTTGATACCATTGATCATGCTATTGCTATTGAGCGAAAATATCGTTATACCGTGAGAATTGTCACTTTAGAAGGTGAGTATCTGAATGTAGGTGGTTCTATTTCGGGTGGTGCTTTTAAAAATAACAGCAATCTTCTTGGTCGAAGACGCGAAATTGAAGAAATAGAAAAATCATTGGCATCCTTGAAAGAAGAGAAAGAAAGTCTTGATAAGGAACTTACGAATAACCGTAGTGAAATCAGTGTTATCAGTGAAGAAGAGGCAAAAATCAGCAAGGGTCTTCAGGAACAGATGATTATCAAGAATACTATCGAGGTCAATCTGAAACAGGCTAATGCAAGAAAAGACAGTATTATGCTGGAATATCAGAGTTATACACAGGAAAACGATGATATGCAGGCAGAAATCAGTGATATTAATAAAAATAACTCTGAATTAAATGATGAATTATCCGGTACGGAAGACAGAAACACTTACCTTGAAAAAGAGGTTATTGAAAAGACAAAGCAGTTAAATGAAAAGAAAGAAATAATGGCGGATAAAATGTCTTCCTTAGAGGAGATTAATATTGATATCGCTAATTACAAACAAAAACATGAGTTTATTATTGAGAAAATAAATAAAGCAAAAGAAGTTATCAATACATTAACTTTAGAGCTTGGAAATATCAAAAATAATTCAGAAGAAAATGGCAGTGAGATTTCTGCAAGATTGGAAGCGATAGAAAAGCTGTCTTGTGAAACAGAAAAATCCCGAAATTTCATCGAACAGTTAAATAAAGAAATCGAGGATGCCAAGCAGGAAAAAGAAAACCAGAGCAGAGAGCATAAAGAATTCTTTGAGAAGAGAGAACAGTTATCAGAGAGAATTTCTACTCTTGATAAAGAGGTTTACAGATTAAGCAGTCAGAAGGAAGCTTTAGAAGAAAAAAGCGAAAACAAAGAAGCTTATATGTGGAACGAATATGAAATTACATACCGTAAAGCTTCTGACATGAAAAATCCTGAATTCAGTAATAAGACGGAAATTAAAGAGAATATTACAAATATCCGAAAAGAAATGAAATCTCTTGGAGATGTCAACATTAATGCGATTGAAGAATTTAAAGAAATCAATGAGAGATATCAGTTCATGAAGACTCAGCATGATGATTTGATGGAAGCAAAAGAGAACCTTTTGAAGATTATTGATGAACTGGAAGTTGGAATGCGTAAGCAGTTCAAAGAGAAGTTTGAAGAAATCAAGGAACAGTTTGATACTGTATTTAAAGAATTGTTCGGTGGTGGTAAAGGAACAATCGAACTGACGGATGCAGATGATATTCTGGATGCAGGAATTAATATTATTTCCCAGCCGCCAGGAAAGAAACTGCAGAATATGATGCAGTTATCCGGTGGGGAAAAAGCGTTGACGGCAATCAGTTTATTGTTTGCCATTCAGAATCTGAAACCGTCACCATTCTGTCTGTTGGACGAAATTGAGGCTGCACTTGACGGCTCAAACGTTGTAAGGTTTGCAGAGTATCTACATAAGCTTACGAAGAATACACAGTTTATTGTAATTACCCACAGGCGCGGAACTATGAATTGTGCTGACAGATTATATGGTATTACAATGCAGGAAAAAGGTATTTCTGCATTGGTTTCCGTAGATTTATTGGAAAATGATTTAGATAAATAAGTTATAATTAATTTGGAGGAATTTCATGGCAGGAAAGTTTTTTAAAAAATTAGTTTCAGGTCTATCAAAGACAAGAAATAATATCGTATCTGGTTTAAATTCTATTTTTACCGGTTTTTCCCATATTGATGAGGATTTTTATGAAGAGTTAGAAGAAATTCTCATAATGAGTGATATTGGAGTGAATACGACAGAAGAAATTTTAGAAAATTTAAGAGAACAGGTAAAAGAGAACCATATCAAAGAGCCGATGGAATGTAAAGAACTTCTGATTCAAAGTATTGAAAAACAGATGAATATTGGCGAAAACGCTTATGATTTTGAAAATGAAAAATCAGTTATTTTAGTGATTGGTGTCAATGGTGTTGGAAAAACCACCTCAATTGGAAAACTGGCAAGCCAGTTTAAATCGAATGGAAAGAAAGTGGTTTTAGCAGCCGCTGATACATTTCGTGCAGCTGCGGCTGACCAGTTGATAGAGTGGGCAAACCGTTCCGGTGTAGATATCGTTTCCGGAAAGGAGGGGTCAGATCCCGGTTCTGTTTTATTTGATGCAATATCATCAGCCAAAAATAAAAATGCAGATATTCTGCTTTGCGATACAGCAGGAAGACTTCATAATAAGAAAAATCTTATGGAAGAACTAAAAAAACTGGACAGAATAATAACAAAGGAATATGATGGTACAAGACGTGAAAATTTTATTGTATTAGATGCTACTACAGGACAGAATGCATTAGAACAGGCAAGACAGTTTAAAGAATGCGCAGATATTACAGGTGTGATTTTAACTAAAATGGATGGTTCAGCAAAAGGCGGTATTGCCATTGCAATTCAGTCAGAGCTTGGAATACCGGTTAAATATATCGGTGTAGGCGAGCAGATTGATGATTTACAAAAATTTGACGCAAAAGAGTTTGTGGAAGCTTTGTTTACTGAATAAACAGCGATAAAAGAATAGAGAAAGAAGTGAGAGATATGAGTGAAGTTTTAGATTTGAAGAAATTTGAGGAAGCAAGTGAAATTGTAAAAAAGGTAACATTAAATACCAGTTTGATTTACAGTGATTATTTTAGTACCCAGACAGGAAATCAGGTGTATATTAAACCTGAAAATATGCAGTTTACAGGTGCTTATAAAGTAAGAGGTGCTTATTATAAAATCAGCACATTAACAGATGAGGAGAGAGAACGGGGACTCATTACCGCTTCAGCAGGAAATCATGCTCAGGGTGTTGCTTATGCTGCAAAACTGTATGGTGTAAAAGCTACCATTGTGATGCCTACAACAACGCCGTTGATGAAAGTAAACCGCACGAAAAGTTATGGAGCAGATGTGGTTTTATACGGAGATGTCTATGATGATGCATGCAAATATGCACTGAACCTTGCAATGAAGGAAGGATATACATTTATTCATCCTTTTGATGATTTAGATGTTGCTGCAGGACAGGGAAGTATTGCTATGGAGATATTTAAAGAACTTCCAACAGTTGATTATATTTTGGTACCAATCGGTGGAGGCGGACTGGCTACCGGAGTCAGTACATTGGCAAAACTATTGAATCCGAGAATTAAAGTGATTGGTGTAGAGCCTGAGAATGCAGCATGTATGAAAGCAAGTATCAAAGCAGGTGAGGTAGTTACACTTCCAAGTGCAAATACGATCGCAGATGGTACTGCCGTGAAAACACCGGGAGAAAATATCTTCCCATATGTGAAGAAAAATATTGATAAGATTATTACCATCAAAGATGATGAGTTAATAGATGCTTTTCTGGATATGGTTGAAAATCATAAGCTGGTTGCAGAAAATTCAGGACTTCTGACAGTAGCTGCATTGAAACACTTAAACTGTAAGGATAAGAAGGTTGTTTCTATTATCAGTGGCGGTAATATGGATATTATTACAATGTCTTCCACATTACAGCATGGTCTGATTCAGAGAGGAAGAGTATTTACAGTATCTGTATTACTTCCGGATAAACCGGGTGAATTAGTAAAGGTGGCAAACAAAATAGCCGAACAACAGGGAAATGTTATTAAATTAGAGCATAATCAGTTTGTTTCCGTAAATCGAAATGCTGCTGTAGAGTTAAAGGTGACTATGGAATGTTTCGGTCATGATCATAAAAAGCAGATTTTAGAAGCATTAAGTGGTGCGGGATATAATCCGACGGAGCAGGCACCAAATCTATAGTGGGAAGGTAGGGAAAACAAATGAAGAGGATGAAGGATTTAAAATTAAGTTTGGTGTCAAAATATTCATTGATGTTTATTTTGGCATCAATTTTAACTTTTGGATATTTTGTTGTAAACGATAAATCTTTTATATGGCATTTAGATGGATATGCCCAGCATAATGTTGCATTAACATATTATGGGACATGGCTGAGAGATATTGCGAAGAATATACTAATAAATCATACTTTTTCTGTACCTATGTGGGATTTTGGAATTGGTTATGGCGGAGATATAATTACAACTTTAAATTATTATGTCTTAGGAGAGCCTTTGAATTTATTATCTGTATTTGTAGCGCCCCAATACACAGAATATCTTTATGCATTTCTGATTATCTTAAGGTTATATCTGGCAGGATTATTTTTTATTCAATTTTGTAAAATTATGGGTAAGACAGGAAATGCAGTCATAGCAGGTGCACTCGTATATGTTTTTACAGGATATACAATGTGGGCGGCAGTGAGACATCCTTTCTTTATTCTACCTATCATGTTTTTTCCGTTGATGCTGACAGGTGTAGAGAAAGTTTTAAAAGACAGAAAACCGTATCATTTTATATTGGCGATTGTTTTATGTGCAATCAGTAATTTTTACTTTTTTTATATGATTACAGTTCTTACAGTCATATATACATTCGTAAGATGCATTTTTCTGCATAAAAAGAATATTAAAAAGACTTTTGTTAAACTGGGGAGTATGCTTTTGTATGCTATTGTTGCAATTACGATTTCAGCAGTAATTTTTTTACCAGTAATCATTTTATTTTTAGGAGATAATAGAAATGATGTAAATAATTCTATTCCTATATTATATGATTTGCAGTATTATCAGAAACTTTTTTCTACATTTATATCCTCAGATAGTAGTGGATACTGGAATCATATGGGATATTCGCCGGTAGTGATTTTAGGCATCTTCTTTATGCTCAAAAAAAGAGGGATTCAGCAAAAAGTATTTTTTATAATAGGCATTTTGTTTATGTTGTTTCCTATAGCAGGTTCATTCATGAATGGTTTTTCATATGTATCTAACAGATGGATCTGGGCATTTGCAATGTTTTGTGCATTTATCTTTGTCAAATACTGGAGTGAAATTATATCAATAAATAAAAACAATATAAAACATTTGATGATTGTCTTAGGAATTTATAGTGGTCTTATATGTTTGATGCAGAATACCCGTATTGAAAATGTTTTGATTGAGTTATTGATTTTATTATTCTTAGTAATGGTACTTAGTCAATTAAATCAAAATCAAAAAGTATCTGTTTATAAGTTAGAGGCAGTTGTTATTCTTTCAGTTATTTGCAGTATTGCAATTAACAGTTTATATATTTATTCTATTTCTGAAAAAAATTACATTTCCGAGTTTATTGACAGAGGAAAAGTATATGAAACATACAAAACTTCTCAAAGCAGCGATATTAAAAAGTATATAAAGGATGAAAGTTTTTTTAGGTTCAGTTCTTCAGGTGAAGAATATGATGATATCAATAACAGTACAGCCAAAGAAATCTTATCCCAGGGTCTAGCAGGCGATTATAAGTCTGATAGACAAAAATTAGATTTTTGTGATAATGCAGCAATGCTGTTTGATGTAAAAGGAATCGGATTTTATTGGAGCCTTGGCAATAAAAATGTTTCTGATTATTTACTGCGAATGGATGCAAGAGAATACAGTACGTTTATTTATCATGGTATTGATGACAGGGCGGGACTTTTATCATTATCTTCCGTAAAATATTATATTAGTGAGAAGGGAAATGATAATGTTGTTCCATATGGATTTAGAAAATATAAAACAATAAATAAATCGGTTCCATATAGTGTCAGATCTAAAAAGATAACAAAATACAATAAAAGGAAAAGTAAGACAGAATATAATATATATGTAAATGACTTTGCGCTTCCATTGGGATATACCTATGATAAGACTGTTACTGAAAAAGAATTAGAAAAGTATACCGGTATAGAAAAAGAACAAGCAATGCTTCAGGCAGCTATTGTAGAAAAAAAAGAAGTTATGAATAGAAGCTCATTATCCAATTTTAAAGGAAAAGAATTGGATTATAGAATCATCTGTGGTTCCGGTGTTGAATATAAAAAGAACCGATTTGTAGTTACGGATAAAAATGCAGATGTTTTTATTGAGTTTAACAGTGAAAAAAACAATGGTCTATATGCGTATATTCAAAATTTGAAATTTACACCGGGAAATCCGCTGTATCAATTTGAAGATCAGTTAAGCAGTTTTAGCACAGCAGAACAAAATTATTTAAAAAATCAATATAGAAATTGGAAAGAAGGAACAAGTGTAAGCATCCTATTTAATTGCAATGGGGTTTATAAAAATCTTACGCAATATTCAAATAACCAATCTTATTATAATGGTAAAAAAAATTATGTAGTTAATCTGGGATATAGCAAAGAAGGAAGATATAGATTGCAATTATCATTTGAACATAGAGGTTTCTATTCGTTTGATAAATTAAGCCTAGTTGACTTTTCATATGAAAATTATAAAAAAAATATCAATCATTTAAAAGAGAATGCTCTGACAGAAGTTTCTCAACAAAGTAATAGTATTAATGGTAAAATTACATTACAGCAGAAAAAACTTTTATGTCTGACAATCCCTTATAATGATGGATGGAAAATTTATGTTGACGGAAAAGAAAGTAATTTGCTAAAAGTAAATTATATGTATTCCGGAGTGTATTTGAATCCGGGAAAACATGATATCCGTTTAGAATATTGTACACCGGGATTGAAATTGGGAATTTGTATTAGTGGAATTGGTATTTTAATATTTATGGGAATAATTGTTTTCCAATATAAAATAGATAAAAGGAAATAAGTAAAATAAAGTGATGGGTGTCAAGAAAAAATACTTGACACCTTCTTTCTTTTATTGTAGTATACCAAAGGTAGGTAAGGTGCAATCATATGAAAGATATTTATAAGAGTTCGCTGTTATACGATTTTTATGGCGAATTGCTGACACAACATCAAAAAGAAATATATGAAGATTTTATATTAAACGATTTAAGTCTTGGAGAGATTGCTATTGAGCGGGGAATATCCAGACAGGGTGTTCATGATCTGGTTAAGCGATGTGATAAGATTTTGAACGGTTATGAAGAAAAGCTTCATTTAATTCAGAGATTTTCAAAAACAAAGGAAGATGTTGAACAGATATGTCATCTGGCTGACAGCAAAGATGCTGACAGTATATCAAGAATCAAAGAAATTGCACAGGAAATATTAGATAATTATTAGGAGGTAGGGCTTTGGCATTTGAAAGCTTATCCGATAAATTACAAAATATATTTAAAAATCTTAAAAGTAAGGGCAGACTTACAGAGGAAGATGTAAAATTAGCACTTAAAGAAGTAAAGATTGCTTTGTTGGAAGCAGATGTTAACTTTAAGGTAGTGAAGAACTTTATTAAGAAAGTGAATGAAAGAGCTGTCGGACAGGATGTTATGACCAGTCTCACGCCGGGACAAATGGTTATTAAGATTGTAAATGAAGAATTGACAGATTTAATGGGTTCTGAAACTACAGAATTAAAACTCTTACCGGATAATGAAGTAACTGTTATTATGATGATGGGTCTTCAGGGTGCCGGTAAAACGACAACGACTGCAAAGATTGCCGGGAAGTTGAAAGCAAAAGGTAAGAAACCTTTACTTGCTGCGTGTGATGTGTACAGGCCGGCAGCGATTGAACAGTTAAAAATTAATGGTGATAAACAACAGGTTCCTGTTTTTTCCATGGGAGATAGGCAAAGGCCTTTAAATATTGCAAAGGCAGCGATTGAGCATGCAAAGAAAAATGGAAACAATGTTGTTATATTAGATACAGCAGGCCGTTTACATGTAGATGAAGATATGATGAACGAACTTGTAGAAATCAGGGATAACATAGAATTAACTCAGACAGTACTGGTAGTAGATGCTATGACCGGACAGGATGCCGTAAATGTAGCCAAAGAATTTCATGAGAAAATCGGCATAGACGGTATTATTGTCACAAAATTAGATGGTGATACCAGAGGTGGCGCTGCATTATCTATTAAAGCGGTAACCGGAAAGCCGATATTATATATTGGTATGGGAGAAAAACTCTCTGATTTGGAACAGTTTTATCCTGACAGAATGGCTTCCCGTATTCTGGGAATGGGTGATGTGTTATCATTGATTGAAAAAGCGGAGCAGGCCATTGATGAAGACAAGGCAAAAGAGATGGAACAGAGGCTCAGAAAAGCTCAGTTTACATTTGATGACTATCTGGAATATATGGGTCAGATTAAAAACATGGGAGGTTTGTCTTCACTTCTCAGCATGATTCCGGGAGTCGGAGGTCAGATTAAAGAGGATATGCTTCCTGATGATAAACAGTTAGGAAAAATCGAGGCCATCATTTATTCCATGACGAGAGCTGAAAGAGGAAATCCGGATCTTATGAATCCTTCCAGAAAACAGCGTATTGCAAAGGGAGCAGGTGTGGATATCAGTGAGGTAAACAAACTGGTAAAACAGTTTGAGCAGGCAAGAAAAATGATGAAAAACATGCCTGGTATGATGGGGGGAAAAGGAAAACGCAGAGGTGGATTTAAAATGCCTTTTGGCTTTTAAACATATATATTTAGAATTAATTTTACGGAGGTAAAGAAAAAATGGCAGTAAAGATGAGATTAAAAAGAATGGGTAAGAAGAGACATCCTATCTACAGAATCGTAGTTGCTGACTCAAGATCACCTAGAGATGGTAGATTTATCGAAGAGATTGGAACATATGATCCAAATCAGGAGCCAAGCGTATTCGATGTAAACGAAGAAGCTGCAAAGAAATGGTTAGCAAACGGAGCACAGCCAACAGAGACAGTTGGAAAGCTTTTGAAGATTGCCGGAATTGAAAAATAATATCGGAGGGTAAATTCATGAAAGAATTGGTAGAAACAATTGCAAAAGCACTTGTTGACTCTCCTGATGAAGTTGTAGTTACAGAAACAGAAAATGACAGAGAGATTCTTGTTATATTACATGTTGCTCAGGATGATATGGGCAAGGTGATTGGAAAACAGGGAAGAATTGCAAAAGCGATTCGTTCTGTTGTAAAAGCTGCATCTTCAAAATGCGATAAAAAAGTTAAAGTGGAAATTCAATAAATCACTTTAATACAAGTGCAACAAGGCTGGATAATTCCAGCCTTGTTATGTATATGGAAAAGGTGTATATGGAAGAGTATTTAAGAGTTGGTGTTATCAGTAATACACATGGAGTGCGTGGAGAGGTAAAAGTTTATCCTACGACTGATGATATTAAAAGATTTGATTATTTAAAAGAAGCTGTAATTGACACAGGAAAAGAATATATAGATGTAAATGTGACCGGTGTGAAATACTTTAAAAATATGGTAATTTTAAAGTTTGAGCAGTTTCAAAATATGGATATGGTAATTCCATATAAGGGAATGGATTTGCTGGTTACAAGAGAAAATGCTATCCCTTTAGGAGAAGGTGAACATTTTATTGTGGACCTTGTAGGCTGTAAAGTAATTACAGATGAGGGGGAAGATTTTGGAGAATTGGTTGATGTACTTCAAACCGGTGCCAATGGAGTTTATGTCGTAAAAACAAAGGACGGAAAAGAAGTATTATTGCCAGCGATAGATGAGTGTGTACTGGAAAAAGATATTGAAAATAAAGTGATTAAGGTACATATTATGAAAGGATTATTAGATTAATGAATTTTCATGTATTGACATTGTTTCCGGATATGATTCAGAATGGTGTAAATACCAGTATAACCGGTCGTGCTATGAATAATGGTCTGATTAGTCTGAATACTGTAAATATCAGAGACTATGCCGGAAATAAATATGGACAGGTGGATGACTATCCATATGGCGGTGGTGCGGGAATGGTAATGCAGCCGGGACCGGTATATCGAAGTTATGAATCTGTAGTAGAAAGAATAGGATACAAACCAAGAGTAATATATTTAACGCCACAGGGAAAGGTTTTTAACCAGTCAATGGCGGAGGAGTTCGCAAAAGAAGAAGACCTTGTATTTTTATGTGGACATTACGAAGGAATTGATGAGAGAGTTCTGGAAATGATTGTTACAGATCATGTGTCTATTGGGGATTATGTATTAACGGGTGGAGAACTTCCATCTATGGTAATGATTGATGCAATATCACGTCTTGTACCCGGAGTACTCAATAATAATGTTTCTGCGGAGTTTGAGACTTTTAATGATAATTTATTAGAATACCCACAATACACGCGCCCGGAAGAGTTTATGGGCGAGAAAGTTCCACCAATACTTTTATCAGGTAATCATCCCAAAGTGGATCAGTGGAGAAGAGAACAGTCAATTTTGAGAACAATGGAAAGACGCCCGGATTTAATGGAAGAGGCAAATTTGACAAAAGAAGATATGAAATTCATAAAAACACTTGATAAATAGGGAAAGTTATGTTAATATAGCAAATGCTGTATGTCGAGGTATTGACTTTAGACATATTACTCGCATAAAAATGATGGTCCTCTGTTGTAATATACATTAAGAACATCGGAATAAATAAGGAGGATATTATGCAGGAATTAATTAAGGAAATTGAGGCAGCTCAGATTAAAGAAGTTACACCATTTAACGTAGGTGACACAATTAAGGTTCACGCTAAAATCGTTGAAGGTAACAGAGAAAGAGTTCAGGTTTTTGAAGGACTTGTAATTAAAAAACAGGGTGGAAGCAACAGAGCTACATTCACAGTAAGAAAGAACTCAAACGGAATCGGAGTTGAAAGAACTTGGCCATTATATTCACCAACAATCGCAAAGATTGAAGTAGTTAGACAGGGTAAAGTAAGACGTGCAAAACTGAACTACATCAGAAGCAGAGTTGGTAAGGCTGCAAAGGTAAAAGAATTAGTTAAATAATTATGATTACTTTCAAAAAGGAACGGGTTGATTCTCGTTCCTTTTCAATATATAAGGAGTAAAAGATGGATTATCAGTGGTTTCCGGGGCATATGACAAAAGCCATGCGCCAGATGAAAGAAGATATTAAATTAATTGACTTAGTAATTGAACTATTAGATGCAAGAATTCCATTAAGCAGTAGAAATCCTGAAATAGACAATTTGGGACAGAATAAAGCCAGATTGGTTTTGTTAAACAAAGCGGATCTGGCAGATGAAAGCCAGAATAATAAATGGATAGAATATTTCAAGCAAAAAGGTATTATTGCATTAAAAATCAATTCGAAGAATAAGCAGGGGATTAAAGAAATTAACAATGCCGTAAATATTGCGTGTATAGAAAAGATTGAGAGAAATAAAAAAAGAGGAATTATAAACAGACCAATCAGGGCGATGGTAGTTGGTATTCCTAATGTGGGAAAATCTACATTTATTAATGCCTATGCCGGAAAAAACTGTGCGAAAACTGGAAACAAACCAGGTGTCACAAAAGGGAAACAATGGATACGTCTGAATAAGAATCTGGAACTTTTAGATACGCCCGGTGTTCTTTGGCCTAAATTTGATGACCAGACCATTGGTATGCATTTAGCATTTATTGGTTCAATGAATGACAATATTTTAGATGTATCGGAATTAGCATACCAGTTAATAAAATTGTTAAATAATCTTTATCCGGATGTCATAAATAACAGATACAATATTGAAGGTCATGAAGACCCGCTGCAGGTTATGTATCAGGTTGCAGAGGTCAGAGGTTGTAAATTAAAAGGAAATCAGCCGGATTTAGAGAAAACAAGCGGAATTATTTTAGATGATTTCAGAAGTGGAAAATTAGGCCGGATTACTTTAGACAGATAACCGTTAAAGGCGTATTACCTTTGGTAAATAAGAAGAAACAGTGTAATTTATCAATATACTTCAGAGAATGGAAATAATATGAGTAAAAGTATTAAAGAGATAAAAGATGAGTTGAATAATATTCAGATAGACGAGATGAATAAATTTATTGCAGAGTATTCGTCTGATGAACGCAGCGGAGTGACTGCTTTAGTTAAAAAAGCACAGAAAACATATGACAACTATCAGTTGGAACTGAAAAGAATATACGAGTTACAGTATTTCGAGAGAAAGTACAGTGATTATCAGTTTATCTGTGGTGTCGATGAAGTGGGCAGAGGACCTCTGGCAGGTCCTGTTGTGGCGGGGGCAGTTATTCTGCCAAAAGATTGTGATATTCTGTACATTAATGATTCAAAAAAACTTTCTGCCACAAAAAGAGAAGAGCTATATGAGGTCATTATGGAAAAGGCGGTTTGTGCAAAAACTGCTTTGGCTACACCGGAGACGATTGATGAAATTAATATTTTACAGGCAACTTATCAGGCAATGAGAGCGGCAATCGGTAGTTTAGACCCTGCACCGGATATTCTGCTGAATGATGCTGTGAACATTCCGGGACTGAATATAAAACAGGTTCCAATTATCAAAGGAGATGCAAAGAGTATTTCTATTGGGGCGGCAAGCATTATTGCTAAAGTTACAAGAGATGCTATGATGGTGGAGTACGATAAAATCTATCCGGAATATGAATTTGCATCAAATAAAGGATATGGCTCAGCAAAACATATTGCGGCTTTAAAAGAGTACGGACCATGTCCAATACACAGAAAAACATTTATTAAAAGTTTCGTATAAAAGAGGTGCAGTACATAATAATGCACAGATATTATCAGGGGGACATTTTGAATACACGAGTTGTTGGAGGAATCTACGAAGAGCAGTGTGTTAGTTATTTGAAAAAACATGATTTCCAGATTGTGGCACAAAATTACAGATGTAAAATTGGAGAAATTGATATTATTGCAGTGAAAAATAATATTCTTAGATTTATTGAGGTAAAATATAGAAAGAATGAATCTTTTGGATTTCCAATAGAAGCTGTTAATAAAAGAAAACAGAATAAAATGATGAAAGCTGCATCATGGTTTCTCAGTGAAAATAAACAGTATGAAAATATGCAATGCAGTTTTGATATCATATCTATAACAGAACATGATATAGAATATGTATTTAATTGTTTTGGAGCAATATAATGAATGATATAAAATTAAATAAACAGAATAATAATACTACAAGAATAAAATTTCATCATGGCGTACCTTATATCTCTTATCTGGCACTCGAAAAAATCCCATGGTTATGTCATGGCTTTTCTACAAGAATAGGTGGTGTGAGTACGGGATATCTTAGCAGCATGAATCTGGGACATGGCAGGGGAGATTCAGAACAGAATATTATTAAAAATCATGAACTTATGGCGGATGCGATAGGTTTTGATGCGAAAAATATTGTGGCAAGCAGACAGACACATACGACAAATATTAAGCTGGTTTCTAAGGAAGATATAGGAAAAGGAATATATAAAGAGAGAGATTATGATAATATTGATGGAATGATTACGAATGAAAAGGAAATTGTTCTTACTACATACTATGCAGATTGTGTTCCACTATATATGGTTGATACAAAAAATAAAGCGATAGGATTGTCTCATTCAGGGTGGAGAGGAACTGTAGAAAGAATCGGAAAAGTTACATTAAAACGAATGGCAGAAGAATATGGTACGAATCCAAAAGATGTCATTGTGTGTATCGGACCTTCTATCTGCAAAGAATGTTATGAAATCAGTGAAGATGTTGCTGTGGAATTTATAAAAGAATTCCCGGAGAATATTGATAATATATTGGAAAATAAAGGAAACGGAAAATATATGCTGGATTTATGGTCCTGTAATAAAATTATTTTTGAAGAATGTGGTGTTTTAGAGGAAAATATTCATCTTCCGGATGTATGTACCTGTTGTAATCATCAGGTTATGTTTTCTCACCGGGCAACCAATGGACAAAGAGGAAATCTGGCAGCATTTTTAGAGATAAAATAAGAATTTACAAATAATGGCTGTTATTGTAAAATTTAATGGTGAGGTAAAAGATATGAGTAAACCAATTGTTGCCATTGTAGGCAGACCAAATGTAGGAAAATCAACATTGTTCAATGCACTTGCAGGACAAAAAATTTCTATTGTAAAAGATACACCTGGAGTTACCAGAGATAGAATATATGCTGATGTAGACTGGCTGAATTATAATTTTACCATGATTGATACAGGTGGAATTGAGCCGGACAGCAGTGATATTATATTGTCACAGATGAGAGAACAGGCACAGATTGCTATTGATACTGCAGATGTGATTATTTTTATGACAGATGTAAAACAGGGATTAATTGATGCGGATTCAAAAGTTGCTGATATGTTAAGGCGAAGCCGTAAACCGGTTATTTTGGTAGTAAATAAAGTTGATAATTTTAATCGGATGATGGCAGATGTCTATGAATTTTATAATCTTGGCATCGGTGATCCGGTTCCTATTTCTGCATCACAGAAAAGTGGTCTTGGAGATATGTTAGATAAGGTTGTAGAACATTTTAAGGCTTTAAATCTGGACGAGGAAGAAGATGACAGACCAAGAGTTGCTATTGTCGGAAAACCAAATGTAGGAAAGTCATCCATTATCAATAAATTAACCGGAGAAAGCAGAGTTATTGTATCCAATATCGCAGGAACAACCAGAGATGCGATTGATACGGATGTAGAATGGAATGGCAGAGAATATGTTTTTATTGATACTGCAGGACTTCGCAGGAAATCAAAGGTAAAAGAAGATATTGAAAGATACAGTATTATCCGGACAGTTACCGCTGTAGAACGTGCAGATGTTGTCGTTATTGTCATTGATGCGGTAGAAGGCGTGACGGAACAGGATGCCAAAATCGCCGGTATTGCCCATGAAAACGGTAAGGGAATTATTATCGCCGTGAATAAATGGGATGCAATTGAGAAAAATGACAAGACTGTCTACGAATATACAAATAAAGTGAGGCAGATTCTTTCCTTTATGCAGTATGCGGAGATTATGTTTATCTCAGCGAAGACTGGACAGCGTTTACCGAAACTGTTTGATATGATTGATGTTGTTATTGCAAATCATTCGATGAGAATAGAGACAGGTGTTGTCAATGAAATTATGGCTGAAGCAGTAGCAATGCAGCAACCGCCTTCTGATAAAGGAAAACGACTGAAACTTTATTATATTACTCAGGTTTCTGTAAAGCCGCCGACCTTTGTTATTTTTGTAAATGACAAAGAATTAATGCACTTTTCATATACAAGATATATTGAAAACCGCATCAGGGAAGCTTTTGGTTTTAGAGGAACACCTTTAAGATTTATTATTCGTGAGAGAAATGACAAATAGAACACACTAATAAGAAAATAAACTGAAAACAAAATAAATAGGAGTTAGAGGATATGATTTGGCAGAAGATTATTTGTATTGTAGTAGGATATGTGTTTGGGCTTTTTCAAACCGGTTTCATTATTGGGAAAATGCACAATATTGATATTAGAGAACATGGCAGTGGTAATTCAGGAACTACGAATGCGATGCGGACTCTTGGGAAAAAATATGGATTTTTAACCTATTTTGGGGATGCCCTAAAGGCAGTTTTTGCAGTACTCCTGATGTGTTTTGTTTTCAGAGATACTGCAGCTGGAGATATGATGGTAATTGCTCTTTATACAGGACTTGGTGCAATACTCGGCCACAATTTTCCGTTTTATATGAATTTTAAAGGTGGAAAAGGGATTGCGGCATCTTCCGGTGTTATATTTTCTCTTGTATTTTTTGACTGGAAATTTTTAGTTTTGGGATTAGTTACATTTTTCGTAGCTCTTGCAATTACGAAATATGTTTCTTTCAGTTCATTATGTTTAATGACAGGATTTTTTGTTGAAATGGTTGTATGGGGACAGTTAAACATGGTTCACCATTTAAATGCAGATGAAAAAATAGAGGCATATGTTTTGGTAGGAATTATGACCGTTTTGTCTTATATCAGACATAAAGATAATATAAAAAGACTTGCCAATGGGACAGAAAGAAAGATTGGTGAGAAAAAGGAGGCTTAATATGGCAAAGGTTACAGTGTTAGGCGGTGGCGGATGGGCTATTGCTTTAGCAAAGGTTTTATATAAAAATAATAATGATGTTACTATCTGGTCATTTTTACAGAGTGAGGTAGATGCTCTCAACAAGGAGCGTGAAAATAAAATAAGTCTCCCCGGAATTAAAATCCCGGATGAAATCCAGATTACAAACGATATGGAAGAAGCAGTGAAAGATTCTGAAATGATTGTTATGGCTGTGGCATCTTCTTTTGTGAGAAGTACGGCAAAGAGCCTGAAAGGTATCGTAAAAGAGGGGCAGATTATTGTAGATGTTGCCAAAGGAATAGAGGATAAAACATTCTTTACCATGACAGAAATTATCGAAGAAGAACTTCCGGAATGTGAGGCAGTTGTACTTTCAGGTCCTAGTCATGCGGAGGAGGTTGGAAGAGAGGTGCCAACAGTTGTAGTCATCGGTGCAAAGAAACAGGAAACTGCTATGAAAGTACAGTCCCTATTTGCAAATAAGTATTTCAGACCATATATCAGTCCGGATCGAAAGAGTATCGAACTGGGTGGCTCTTTAAAAAATGTTATTGCCTTAGCTGCCGGTATTATTGACGGTTTAGGTTTTGGTGATAACACAGAAGCTGCATTAATCACAAGAGGGATTAAGGAAATTACTAATTTAGGAACAAAGATGGGCGGTCATTCCAGAACTTTTAACGGGTTGTCCGGAATTGGAGATTTGATTGTCACATGTAACAGTAAACATTCCAGAAACCGCAGAGCAGGAGTATTAATCGGTAAAGGATATACTTTAAAAGAAGCTGTTGATGAAGTAAAGATGGTTGTAGAAGGGGCTGTTTCAGCAAAAGCTGCATTGGCTTTAGCAAAGAAATATGAAGTGGACATGCCGATTGTTGAAGCAGTGAACGAAGTACTGTTTCATGATAAATCAGCAGAAGAAGCAATGTGGGAACTGATGGAAAGAGAACATACAAACGAATTTATGGATTTAGAGTGGGATGAGACGATACAATAATATATTGTATTAACGTTTAATATACTGTATTGATGACGATTTCAATTTACTTTGACAAACGTCATCAACCAGGTTATCATTTCTTCGAAATTGGTAACAAGTATTCAAGGAGAAAAGTAATGGATCATAAAAAATTAGACATCACAAAAGAAAAAGGCAAAAATGGTCTTGCAACATTTCTGTTCAGCCGTATTTTTATATTTGGTTTAATGATTGCATTACAGTTGGCTTGTTTTTTACTTTTAGCATATAATGCCAGTGTTAATAAGGTCTTTTCGTATGTCATTATCGTGGTGCAGGTGCTGCTTGTGATTTATATCGTAAATGACAAATCTGATCCGACAATGAAATTAATCTGGGTTATTTTCATTATGCTTGTACCCGGATTTGGCGTATTAATGTACTTGTATGCGAAATTTCAGCCGGGTTCTATTAAATTAAGAAAGCGTATTGAACATATTGATTTAAAATCCGAACGTTATTTAAGACCTGACCAGCAAATTTACAATGATTTGCAGATTCAGGATAAACAGGTCTCTATGCTTGCAAAATATGTTTATGATAATACAGGATGTCCGGTATATCGAAATACCGATGTATCTTATTTTAATTGTGGCGAGGAAAAATACAGAGCTTTAATTGAAGAACTCGAAGAAGCACAGGATTTCATTTTTATGGAATACTTTATTATAGAACAGGGCAGAGTGTGGAATTCGATTTTAAGAGTTCTTGAAAAGAAAGTCCAGCAGGGAGTAGAAGTGCGAATCATGTATGACGGATTGTGCTCGCTTACGAAATTACCGATTGGATATTTCAAGAAACTAAGAAGAAAAGGCATTAAGGCAAAACCTTTTGCACCAGCCAGACCGTTTTTTACAACAGAGCAGAATAACAGAGACCATAGAAAGATTCTGGTAATTGACGGAAGAGTAGCATTTACCGGAGGCATCAATCTGGCAGATGAGTATATGAATGTCGTGAATAAATTTGGTTACTGGAAAGATACTGCAGTCATGTTAAAGGGTGATGCCGTCAAGAGTTTTACATTGATGTTTCTGCAGATGTGGAATGTTAGTGAAAAGACAATTGGAAATTTTGATAGATATTTAAATGTCGATATTCCAAAAATTTACGACAAAAACGGATATGTTATCGGTTATGGTGACGAACCTGTTGGAAAAGAAAGAATCGGTGAATCTGTATATTTACATATGATTAATACAGCGAACCGTTATCTGCATATTGTCACACCGTATCTTGTGATTGATAATGTTATGATGTCATCTTTGAAATTTGCCGCAAAAAGAGGCGTAGATGTTAAAATTGTTATGCCAGGCATTCCGGATAAAGCATATGCTTATTGTATTGCACGTACATATTACAGTGAACTGATTGAGGCCGGTGTGGAAATATATGAGTATTCTCCGGGATTTACTCACGCCAAAATGTTTATCAGTGATGATGAGAAAGCTACTGTGGGAACAATTAATTTAGATTACAGAAGTCTGTTTCTTCATTTTGAAAATGGCTGTTTTATTTACAAAAATCCGGCTATTCTGGATATTGAATCAGACTACCAGCAAATGTTATCAGAATCAAAGAAGGTGTCTCTGATGGAATGCAGGAACCGTCCTTTATGGTATAAAGCATGTGGTAAATTACTGAGACTATTATCACCGTTAATGTAATAAATAACCTCCTTTTGCATATATTTTAGTATTAATGTATGTAAGGGAGGTTTTTTCATGGATTTTAATGTATATAAAGACATTGAAAAAAGAACAAAGGGAGAGATTTACATAGGTGTTGTAGGTCCGGTAAGAACCGGTAAATCCACATTTATCAAAAATTTCATGGATGTGGCAGTGGTACCTAATATCAGCGATGAAAATGAAATTAAAAGGGCCAAGGATGAACTGCCACAGTCCTCATCAGGGAAAACAATTATGACCACAGAACCGAAATTTATTCCAAATAAAGCGGTATCTATTAATATTGGCGGAAAAGCTAATGTAAAGGTAAGATTAATTGACTGTGTAGGCTTTATGGTAGAGGGGGCTACCGGTCATATGGAAGAAGAAGCTGAGAGAATGGTAAAGACACCTTGGTTTGACTATGATATACCATTTTCCAAAGCAGCTGAAATTGGCACAGAAAAAGTTATTTCAGAACATTCGACGATTGGTGTTGTTGTTACCAGTGACGGAAGTTTTACAGATTTAGATGTAAACGAATACAACAAAGCTTTAGATAAAACGATTCAGGAATTGAAAAATATTAATAAGCCATTTATTATTCTGGTCAATTCTCTGGATCCGACATCAACGGAATGTACACGATTAAGAGATGAGATTGCAGCAAAATATAACGTGTCGACATTGGCAATAAACTGTCTCAAACTTAACGAAAATAATATTAATGAAATTCTTGAAAGTATATTATTTGAATTTCCGGTAAGTGAAGTTGTATTTAATGTTCCTAAATGGTTAGAAATAATGGATTATGAGCATCCTTTAATGAAATACATAGTTGATTATGCAAAAGAACTTCTTCATAAAATCGTGAAAATTAAAGACATTAAGACTTTAAAACTGTTTCCTGATAAAGAATTTATTAAAGATGCCAATATGGCAATGGTAGAACTTTCCAACGGCAAAATGGTTGTCAATTTTGATATTGATGACAGATATTATTATAACACTTTAACGGAAATGACAGGAACAACGATTGATAATCAGCTGCAGTTGATTAAACTAGTCAAAGAGCTGGCATATCAGAAGAGTAATTATGAAAAAGTTAATGATGCAATCAGTAAAGTACGAAATACCGGTTATGGTATTGTAACACCGGATAAAGAGGAAATTGTTTTAGAAAATCCTGAGTTAATCAAAAACGGTAATAAGTATGGTGTGAAAATTAAAGCGACTGCACCGTCTATTCATTTTGTGAAAGCGAATATTTTAACAGAAATTTCTCCGATTATCGGTGATGAAGAACAGGCAAAAGATCTGATTGATTTTATCAATAAAAATGAAGAAGATTCTAATATCTGGGAGACGAATATCTTTGGTAAATCTATCGGACAGATCGTAGATGAAGGAATTATGAATAAAATTAATAACCTTACAGAAGATACAAGAAGCAGAATGCAGGGAACAATAGAAAAGATAACGAACGACCAGAGCAGAGGTGTCATCTGTATTCTTTTATAATTTTTGTATTTTTCTACCAAAGGTTTATTGTAAAATCCCTATTCCTATGCTACAATTAATAGTTGATTGAAGCATAGGAAAGATATGCGAAAGAAGGAGAATAGAAATGAACACATACGAAGAATTACAAGCACGTGGTCTGATTGCACAGGTTACGGATGAAGAATTAATCAAAGATTTAATAAATAATGGAAAAGCAACTTTTTATATCGGTTTTGATCCCACAGCAGACAGTCTTCATGTAGGTCACTTTATGGCATTATGCCTGATGAAGAGACTGCAAATGGCAGGAAATAAGCCTATCGCATTATTAGGCGGTGGAACTGCGATGATTGGAGACCCATCGGGTAAGACTGATATGCGTCAGATGATGACAAAGGAGACCATCGAACACAATATCGAATGTTTCAAGAAACAGATGAGCAGATTCATTGACTTTTCTGAAGGAAAAGCATTAATGGTGAATAACGCAGACTGGTTAATGGATTTGAATTATATTGATGTATTAAGAGAGGTTGGTCCTCATTTTAGTGTTAACAGAATGCTTACAGCAGAATGTTACAAGCAGAGAATGGAGAGAGGCCTTAGTTTCTTAGAGTTTAACTACATGATTATGCAGAGTTACGACTTCTATAAATTATTCCAGGATTACGGCTGCAATCTTCAGTTTGGCGGTGATGACCAATGGAGTAATATGTTGGGCGGCACAGAACTTATCAGACGTAAGCTTGGTAAAGATGCATCTGCCATGACGATTACATTGCTTCTCAACTCCGAAGGAAAGAAGATGGGAAAAACTGTCAGCGGTGCAGTATGGCTTGACCCTGAAAAGACATCTCCATATGAATTCTTCCAGTACTGGAGAAATGTGGATGATGCCGATGTTATCAAGTGTCTTAAAATGCTTACATTCCTTCCAATTGAGCAGATTCAGGAAATGGAAGCGTGGGAGGGTGCTGAGCTAAATAAAGCAAAAGAGATTCTTGCTTATGAATTAACAGAACTGGTTCATGGTGAAGATGAAGCAAAGAAGGCATTGGAAGCTGCAAAGAATATGTTTGCAAAGGGTGGTATTTCCGGAGACTTACCAACGACAACATATTCTAAAGATGAATTAGATGCAGGAAAAGATATTCTGACGATTTTAGTAGATACAAAACTTGTTTCTTCCAGAGGCGAAGGAAGAAGACTTGTTCAGCAGGGCGGCGTATCTGTCAATGGAGAAAAAGTTACAGAGATAGATGCAACATTTACTACAGCTGATTACAATGATGAAGGTGTTATTTTAATTAAAAAAGGCAAAAAAGCATTCCATCAGGTAAAAGCTGATTAGTATTGGAGGAAAGTACAATGAAGAAATATGGATTAAATGAATTAAGACAGATGTTTTTAGACTTTTTTGAGTCAAAAGACCATCTGGTAAGAGGAAGTTATTCATTAGTTCCTCATAATGATAATAGTTTATTATTAATCAATGCAGGTATGGCTCCACTAAAGCCATATTTTACAGGACAGGAGATACCACCGAAGACAAGAATGGCTACCTGTCAGAAATGTATCAGAACCGGTGATATTGAAAACATTGGAAAGACAGCCAGACATGGCACTTTCTTTGAGATGCTTGGAAATTTCTCTTTTGGAGATTATTTTAAGACAGAAGCAATTCACTGGTCATGGGAGTTTTTAACAGAGGTAGTAGGTCTTGATGCAGACAGATTATATCCATCAGTTTATTTAGAAGATGATGAGGCTTTTGAAATCTGGAATAAAGAGATGGGTATACCAAAAGAACGTATTTTCAAATTTGGCAAGGAAGACAATTTCTGGGAGCATGGTGCAGGTCCTTGTGGTCCATGTTCAGAAATTTATTATGACAGAGGAGAAAAGTACGGCTGTGGAGAACCTGGCTGTACGGTAGGCTGTGAATGTGACAGATATATTGAAATCTGGAACAATGTATTTACACAGTTTGAGAATGACGGAAAAGGAAATTATGAAACATTACAGAATAAAAACATCGATACAGGAATGGGATTAGAGCGTCTCGCTACAGTTGTTCAGGATGTGGATTCTATTTTTGATGTTGATACAATCAAATCTCTTCGTGACAAAGTTTGTGAGATTTCAGGAAAAGAATATAAGAAAGAATACAAATGGGATGTTTCTATCAGAATTATTACGGACCATATCCGTTCAGCAACATTTATGATTTCTGATGGTATTATGCCATCCAACGAAGGAAGAGGATATGTTTTAAGAAGATTAATCAGACGTGCCGCAAGACACGGAAGACTTTTAGGCGTAAAAGGTATGTTCTTATCTGAGCTTTCGAAAACAGTGATTGAAGGTTCTAAAGACGGATATCCTGAATTAGACGAAAAGAAGAGCATGATTTTCAAAGTCTTAACAGAGGAAGAAAATAAATTCAACAAAACGATTGATACCGGATTAAGTATTCTTGCAGAAATGGAAACAGAAATGGAAGCAAATGGTGAAAAGACTTTATCCGGAGATAATGCTTTTAAATTATACGACACATATGGATTCCCACTTGATCTTACGATGGAAATTCTTGAAGAAAAGGGATTCTCTGTAGATGAAGAAGGTTTCAAAAAAGCTATGGATGTTCAGAGAGAGACCGCAAGAAAAGCCCGTAAGACTACAAATTATATGGGAGCAGACGAGACTGTTTATGAAAGCCTTGATAATGCTTTGACATCAAAGTTTGTAGGATACGACAGATTCGTGGAAGATTCTGTAATTACTGCTCTTACGACAGAAAGTGAAGTGGTACAGGCTCTTGCAGATGGAGATAAAGGAACTATCGTTGTAGAAGAAACTCCATTCTATGCAACAATGGGTGGTCAGGCAGGCGACAAGGGTATCATTGAGACGGCAAACGGACAGTTTAAAGTCGTTGATACAATTAAATTGCATGGTAGTATGGTTGGACATGTAGGATATGTTACAAAAGGCATGCTGCAGGCTGGCGATAAAGTTACATTAAAGGTAGATGCTACACTTAGAAATGCAACAGCAAAGAATCATAGTGCAACACATTTATTACAGAAGGCGTTAAAGGTTGTTCTTGGAGAACATGTAGAGCAGGCAGGTTCTTATGTAGATGCAGATAGATTAAGATTTGACTTTACACATTTCCAGGCGATGACAAAAGAAGAAATTGAAAAGGCTGAAGCAATGGTGAATGAACAGATTGCGAACGGTCTTGATGTTATCACAAAGGAAATGAGTTTAGAGGATGCAAAGAAAACAGGTGCTATGGCATTGTTTGGTGAGAAATATGGTGATACTGTAAGAGTTGTATCTATGGGAGATTATTCTGTAGAACTTTGTGGTGGTACTCATGTTTCAAATACCAGTACAATATCATACTTCAAGATTGTGTCTGAAGCAGGTATTTCAGCAGGAGTCCGCAGAATTGAGGCTTTGACAGGAGCCGGTCTTATGAAATATTATGCTGATATGGAAAAAACACTTCTTGAAGCAGCAAAAATTGCGAAATCAGAGCCGAATGCATTAGCAAAGAAGATTCAGTCGTTACATGATGAAATCAAGGCATTATCCAGCGAAAATGAGAAATTAAAGGCAAAAATGGCAAACGACTCTGTAGGAGATGTATTAAACAATGTTGAAGAAGTAAAAGGTGTCAAACTTCTTGCAACGAAAGTATCGGATGTGGATATGAATGGTTTAAGGAATCTTGGAGATAATCTGAAAGAGAAGATGGGCGGCGGTGTAATCGTTATTGTGTCAACAACTGCTGACAAGGCGAATGTTATTGTTATGGCAGACGATGATGCTATATCCAAAGGTGCCCATGCCGGAAATATGATTAAAGAGATTGCAAAATGCGTTGGCGGTGGCGGTGGCGGCCGTCCAAACATGGCACAGGCAGGAGGAAAGAATCCGGCTGGTGCAGATGAAGCCGTAGCAAAGGCAAAAGAGATATTAGAACAGCAGTTATAATAAGAGCATTGAATAACTTTTATCAAATAAAGTTGTTGACGTCATAGAAAATTATGGTATAATATTTGAGTGTGTTAAACACAAATACCTACAGTTTTAGGAATCTATAACTGAAGGGAGGGAAGAACAGATGTCAAGCGTTATCGTAAAAGAAAACGAATCAATCGACAGTGCATTACGTCGATTCAAGAGAAATTGCGCGAAAGCTGGTATTCAGCAGGAGATTCGTAAAAGAGAACATTACGAAAAACCAAGCGTAAAGCGTAAGAAGAAATCAGAAGCTGCTAGAAAGCGCAAATATAATTAATGATAAAAAGTCAGGACTTATGTCCTGGCTTTTTATGTTCCCCCACAATTATATCTCATTTAAAAGATAATACTGATTCTTTTGTATAAACCAACTTTACTACTCATAAAATAGTATGAGCACATATAGAAGGTTATATATGTTTAATGTAGATAACGAATATGATATTCCAAGAGATGTAGTAAACCATGAATGCCTGATGCAAATGACAGGAAACAGCGAAATTGTTCTAGAAAATTTCAAATGTATAAAAAAGTTATGTGAAGAAGAAATAGAAATTGTATGTAAAAAGTATCTGATAAAAATCACAGGAACGTCTTTATGTGTAAAATTTTATAATTGCGAATCAATGATCATAGGTGGGTGTATTCATGAAGTTTCATTTTTATGAAATTATAATTGATAGAAAATATATATACAGGGTGTTAAATTCTGCCCATAAAATTAATATCAGAAATATTATAAATGAAGATGATAAAACAAGGTTTTACGTAGATTACACAGATATTGAAGAGACATTAAATATATTAAAAGAAAATAACATTCATATTATAAAATTAAATGAAAAAGGCTTATATACAAAGCTGGTAAATAAATTTATTTTTAAAGTGGCAATGGTATTTGCTTTTGTGTTTATCAGCGGATTAATTTTATGTTCGAGATATATATGGGAAATATCGATTGAAGGAAATTATACATATACAACAAATAAGTTAAAAAATTATATTTATTCTCAAGATATCAGAGAGGGGGTGGCAAAAAAGAAGATTAACTGCGAGGAACTGGAGAAGAAAATCAGAAAAAAATATAATGATATCAGCTGGGTATGTGCGGAAATAAAAGGAACAAATTTAATCGTACATATTAAAGAAAATTATATCACGGAAATTTCTAAAAAAGAGACAAAGCCATATCATATTGCCGCAAACAAAGATGCTGAAATTGTATCTATTCTTGTGAGAACCGGAGTACCCGGGGTTAAAGTGGGAGATAAAGTAAAAGAGGGAACGATATTAATTAATGGGCTGGTAGATGTTTTCGATGAATCAGAACAAAAGCTTTTTACAAAGCCATGTAATTCTGATGGTGAAATTATAGGAAAAACAAAGTACAAGTATAAAGATAAATTGAAAATAAATTATAAGAAAAAAGATTATAAAAAGGGATATTCTTATTATCTTCCATCCGTAAGTGGATATAAATGGGTTAAAACAGGTAATACTAAGAATAAAAATATAGCATACAAAGAAATAAAATTAAAAGGATTCGGCAATTATTATCTGCCGATATGTATACAAAAATATACTGTAATGCCATACGATACCCTAAAATGTAAATATAATGAAAAAGAAGCCGCAAAGATATTAAAGAAACGATTGTACAATAAATTATTAATAATGGAGCAAAAAGGCTACAAAATACTTGAAAAAAATGTTAAAATAGTAAAACAGAGGGATTCTTATATCTGCTCAGGAGACATTGTATGTCTGGAACCTTTAGGAAAGGTTTCTTATATTCTTGATGAGGATATCCAAAAAATTAATATGGAAAAAGAATCTATAAATGACGAAACGAAAGGGCAGTAAAGGGATTTTTATAAATGAGTGTAATAGAAAGTATCATCGATATTCCGGCAGAGTACGAGAAAAAGGTGTTCGGACAATTTGATTTTAATATCAAAAAAATCGAACGCACGCTGCATGTGACGATTATTTCCAGAGACAACGAATTAAAAATTATCGGTGGAGAAGATGCCACAAGAAGAGCAAAAAATGTTTTTCATCAGTTAATGGAATTAGCCAGAAGAGGAAATGAGATAACGGAGCAGAATGTTGATTATGCTTTATCTCTATGTTTTGAAGAAAAAGAAGCGGCTATCGTAGAGTTAGATGACAGCATTATCTGTAGAACAGTTATGGGAAAACCAATTAAGCCAAAAACTTTAGGACAGAAAAGTTATGTAGATTTAATCCGGGATAAAATGATTGTGTTTGGCATCGGTCCGGCAGGAACCGGCAAGACATATTTAGCTATGGCGATGGCAATTACGGCTCTTCGAAATAACGAAGTAAATAAAATTATTCTGACAAGACCTGCCATTGAAGCAGGGGAAAACCTTGGTTTTCTTCCGGGAGATTTACAAAGTAAGGTCGACCCTTATTTAAGACCACTCTATGATGCCCTCTATCAGATTATGGGAGCTGAAAGTTTTGTCACGAATACAGAGAAAGGAATTATTGAAGTTGCGCCACTTGCTTATATGCGTGGAAGAACTTTGGATAATGCCTTTATTATTCTGGATGAAGCACAGAACACAACACCGGCACAAATGAAGATGTTTCTTACCCGTATCGGATTTGGTTCAAAGGTTATCGTGACCGGAGACCGGACACAGAAAGATTTACCAAGAGATGTCATATCCGGGCTTGATGTGGCATTAAAAGTATTAAAAAAAGTAGAGGATATCGGTTTTGCCTTTCTTGATAACAATGATGTTGTGAGACATCCTCTGGTACAGAAGATTGTAAAAGCATATGAAGAGTATGAAGAGAAAAAACAGAGCAGACAAAGTGATAAAAAGAACAGATAGTTTCATCGGACAAGACTAAAAATATAATTAAAGAGAATTAAAAATGAGTGTATATATAGAAAACGAATATCCAAAAGATATTGATATTGACTATCAGAACATTATTCATTCAGTAATCGGAGAGGCACTGGATTTCATTGGGTGTCCTTATGAATGTGAAGTGAATGTTACCATTGTTGATAATGAAGAGATAAAAGAAATTAACAGACAGCAGAGAAATATAGATAACCCGACAGATGTGTTATCTTTTCCGTTACTGGAATATGGACAAGCTGGAGAGTTTCATCAGTTTGATGAAATGTTAGAATGTTTTCATCCGGATAGCGGAGAATTAATGCTGGGTGATATTGTGATATCCTTTGATAAAGTATTAAGTCAGGCAGAGGAATATAATCATTCTGTCAAAAGAGAACTAGCTTTTCTGACAGCGCATAGTATGTTACATCTTTTTGGTTTCGACCATATAGAAGAGAATGAACGGGTAGAAATGGAAAAGATGCAGAATATAATTTTAGAAAATTTAGGAATAACGAGGGAGAAAAAATGTTAAAAAACAAGAAAATTTTTATTGGTTCAACAATTGCTGTTGTCATTATTGCAGTTGTTGCAGTAGTCTGCATATTTATGTTTGGCAGCGAAAAAAAGAAGGTGAGCAGACAGGAAGAAACTACCGTGACTGAAACCGAAGCAGTAACAAAAGACCCAAATGCAGGAAAAGTAAAAAGCCGATTAACAGGAGAATATACAAAACCAAGTATCGCAAATAAAAGACCTGTTGCTTTGATGTACAATAATATTATTAATGCGATTCCACATTCCGGTTTGTATAATGCTGATGTCTGCTATGAAGCACCGGTAGAGGGTGCCATTACCAGAATTATGGGTATTTTTGAAGATTATGAAAAAGTAAAGAAGATGGGTTCAGTGCGAAGCTGTAGAATTTATTATTGCTCTTTTGCGAATGAGTGGGATGCAGTCTACAGCCATTTTGGACAATCCAAGTATGCACTGGAATATTTAAAGAGTGGAAAGATTGACACTGTAAGTTCCCTGACAGGAGAAAGATATTTCTTTAGAACTTCTGACAGAGTTGCACCTCATAACTGTTTTACTTCCGGAGCGAATTTAAAAAAAGCTATTAAAGACCTTGAATATAGAGCAGATTATAAAAAAGATTACAAAGGACATTTTGAATTTGCCGAAGCAGATAATAAAATTAACTTAGAAACAGGAAAAACCGCAAACAGAGTAGACCTTGGTTATATGATTAATAAGCCGTATTTTGTTTTTAATCAGAAAGACGGACAATACTATCGTTTCCAGTATGGCAGTAAACATATTGATGACCAGAACAATAAGCAGTTACACTGTTCTAATATTATCATTCAGTTTGTAAATGCGACATTATATCCTGATAATAAGAGTCTTGATATGACATTGTCCGGAAATGGAAAAGGCTGGTTTATTACCAATGGAAAAGCAGAAAAAATCACATGGCAGAAATCTGAACAGAGAAGTGGTCAGACAAAATATCTGAATGAAAATGGTGAGGAAATAAAACTTAACACAGGAAAAACATGGATTTGTATGGTTCAGAATGAATATGCAGACAATGTAAAAATTTCAAAAAAGAAAAAATAATTTAAGGAACTTATTGAAGTATGGGCAATCAAGCAAGCAAAAATAGTTTTTTGATTCAGGGCAGTATTCTCGCATTTGCGGGAATACTTGTTCGCGTTATCGGATTAATTTATAGAATACCTTTAAATCGAATATTAGGTGATGTAGGGTTAGGATATTATGGAACAGCCTTTGATTTTTATAATATTCTGATTTTATTGTCATCGCAGAGCATGCCGTTGGCAGTATCAAAAATCATTTCAGAAAAACTGCAGAAGAGGCAGTTTCGGAATGCACATAAGGTTTTCAAGGGTGCGTTGATTTATGGAACAGTCATCGGTGTTTGTTTTGGATTATTTTTATTTTTAGGTGCAGACTGGATTGCTTACACTGTCTATAAGATGCCTCCGGTATCTGTCGCTTTGAGAGTTTTGGCACCGACTCTGACGATTGCCTGTATTTTAGGAGTAGTAAGAGGATATTTCCAGGGAATGGGAAATATGGTTCCAACAGCGGTTTCTCAGGTTTTTGAGCAGGTCGTCAATGCATTTGTCAGTATTTTGGCTGCTTATGAACTGGGAGCATATGGATATAGTTTATCAAAAGTGGCAAAAGAGGCTGGTGTATTAAAAGATTCTTATGCCGCTGCAGGTGGAACTTTGGGTACTTTAGCAGGAGCACTAACAGCACTTCTGTTTATGTTCTTTATTGTCTGGATTAATAAAGATATTATTAAAAAGCGTAAAAAACGGGATAGAACAGGTATAGAAGACAGTTATGGCACGATTACAAAAGTTATTTTGTGGACCATTACTCCAGTATTATTAAGCACAACAATATATAATATCGGAAATTTATTGGACAATCCCATTTATCAAAATATAATGGTTGGTATTTTTCATGTCAGCGAAAAAACAAACAGTGCTTCGTGGGGAATTTATTCCGGTTATTACAGATTATTGACGACAATGCCGATAGCAATTGCTTCTTCGTTATCAACAGCGATTGTACCGTCTCTTGTCCGTTCTTACACTGCAAAAGACCAGCTGGCAGTAAAGAGCAAAGTTACAATGGCACAAAAGTTTTCCATGCTGATTGCGTTTCCATGTGGTATGGGATTGTCTGTTTTGGGCGGCCCGATTAATGCGATGTTATTTGGAAGCAAGATAGAAGATACAGTAATAATTATGATATTCAGCGTCTTTACTGTAGTGGCATTTTCACTATCCACTATTAGTAATGCTATTTTACAGGGAATAGATAAATTAAATGTACCAATTAAAAATTCTGCGATTTCATTAGGAATTCATTTAATAATATTACCTGTATTATTAATTGTTTTTCGATTGGGAATTTATGCGGTTGTTATTGGTGATTTTACATTTGCAATGACAGTTGCTGTTTTAAATTCTTTTTCAATTAAACGCTATTTAGGATACCGGCAGGAAATTCAATTTACATTGATAAAACCATTTATTTGCGCAATAGTTATGGGTATCGGATGTCTTTTGGTCTATAAACTGGGAATGTTATTACTTCCAATCAATGCAATATGGACCATATTAGCAATACTTATTGGTGTATGCATCTATGGTGTTGTGCTGATATTTACGAAAACAATAACAGAAGATGAACTATATGCAATGCCAAAGGGAACAGCCTTGATTGGTTTCCTAAAAAAAGTCCATCTTTTGTAAAAAGAATGTATAAAATAACAAAATATGTAAAAAATATATGCAAGGAGTAAAAGATTAAGACGAATTTAATCTTTAGGTTTGTAGTTGAAATAGGAGAAAAATTATGAACAGACGGGCATATATTTTTTATTTAACAATTTTTGTTTTTGGTTTTGGTATCGCATACTTCTGTGGACTGAAAACAGGTATGGAAGAAGATTTGCTGTATAACGAAAAAACGGTTGATGTTCAGCCAAAAGAGAATGAACAAAAAGAAGAAGGATACTGGGTAAAAGCAATCGGCGATGTGATTTTTGTATATAAAAGTGATAAAACCACTGTAATCGCTGAAACAGACATTAATATTTCGAGACTATCCACAAGTGAAAAAAATATTTTAAATGATGGAATTTATTTAGAGAATTCAGAAGAATTATTTAAATATCTGGAAGCTAATACAAGTTGATGAAAGGATTTACCTTTATGAGAACAATTATCATTGGAGCAGGCGCGGCGGGACTGGCTGCAGGGATTCAGGCTGCAAGAAATCAATCAGAAGTGATTATTATTGAGCATGAAAAACAGGCAGGAAAAAAAATATTAATTACAGGAAATGGACGATGTAATATCTCCAATGAAAAAATGAACAGTTCCATGTATTATGGAGATTCCGGATTTATTGACTGTGTTTTAGAAAAATATCCAGTAACAAAGATAAAAGATTTTTTTGAATCCATTGGTTTATATACCTGTTCTAAGAATGGGTATATTTATCCAATGAGCATGCAGGCAGGAGCTGTTCTGACAATTTTAAGAAATGCAGCTCTAGATTTAGGCGTGAAAATAAAAACGAATAATGATGTACACAATATCTGTTTGGATAATGACAGATTTCTTGTAGATATCGGTATCGAATTAGAATGTGACCAGTTGATTCTGGCAACCGGAGGATGCAGTTTCAAAAAGACCGGTTCTGATGGCTCCGGTTACAAACTGGCAGAAGAATTGCATCATACTGTTGTTGCACCATCCCCTGCACTGACAGCATTGGTATGTAATGATAACCTTCTAAAGAAAGCATCCGGTGTACGTATTCATGCATCTGTCACTGCAAAAGGACAAAGACATACAGGGGATTTACAGATTACAGATTATGGAGTATCCGGTATTCCTGTTTTTAATATCAGCCGCCTCGTAGCGACCGGGGATACAATTCAAATAGATTTTATGCCGGGATTTTCAGAAGAGCAGCTAAGTAACATGATATCTAATCTTTTCATGAATGGAAAACAAAAAAGCGCAGATATTGTTTTGAACGGACTCTTTCCCGACAAGATTGCAGTCTTATTTACAACCAAGTTAAAAATACATAATCAGGCGTGTCATACAATTGATAAAGATAAAATCAGTGAACTGGCAGGATTGATAAAAAATTATAATATTTCTGTTCAGAAGAGACGTGGATTTGAGTTTGCCCAGGTAACAGCAGGCGGGGTGTCTACGGACGAAATCAATCCGGAAAGAATGGAATCTAAAAAGATAAAAAATCTGTTTTTTGCAGGAGAGATAATTGATGTAGACGGAATCTGTGGCGGCTACAATTTACATTTTGCATGGGCAAGTGGCATGATTGCAGGAGGAAACTGTAAATAATGATTTTATTACAAGTATCAAATATTAAATTAAATATCGATCAAAACGAACAGGATGCCTATAAAAAGGCTTTAAAAATATCCGGAGTTTTAGAACAGGAAGTCAGGCAATGGAAAATAATAAAATATTCTGTGGATGCCAGAAATAAAGCACAGATTTCAAAGGTTTACTCTATTGGATTATATGTCGAATCTTATCATAAAACACGAAAAAATGTGCTGGTAATAGAAAAAGAAAAACAATATTCTTATGAATTATCCGGTGATAAACCATTGCGTAATCGCCCTGTTGTTGTAGGTTTTGGTCCGGCAGGTATGTTTGCAGCATATCTTTTGGCGATGAACGGATTTGCTCCAATTATTGTTGAGCGTGGAGATACGGTAGAGAACCGTTCACGAATCGTAGAAGAATTTTGGGAAAAGGGTGAATTAAATCTGAATTGCAATGTTCAGTTTGGCGAAGGGGGGGCCGGTACTTTTTCTGATGGAAAGTTAAATACCGGAATTAAAGATAAACAAAATAGAATTCGTTTTGTTCTGGAGACTTTTGTGAAGTTTGGTGCAGATGAAAGAATATTATATGATGCAAAACCACATATCGGAACAGATATTTTAAAAGAGATTGTTTTTAATATGCGTAAATACATTGTTGAAATGGGCGGCACGTTTTATTTTAATACAAGTCTTGCAGATATTTCATATAGCAATAATAAACTGTGTAAAATCCATCTGAGCAATCATCAGGTCATAGAGACGGATATCTGTATTCTGGCAATAGGACATAGTGCCAGAGATACTTTTCAGATGCTCTATGAAAAAGGGGTTCATATGGAGTCCAAGCCCTTTGCGCTGGGTGTAAGGATAGAGCACAAACAAACTATGATAAATAAAAGTCAATACGGCTTTGAAGATGACCGCTTGGGTGCCGCAAGTTATAAACTTACATACAAAACAAGTAAAAACAGAGGCGTATATTCCTTCTGCATGTGTCCCGGAGGATATGTCGTAGATTCTTCTTCAGAAGACTATGGAAAAGTAGTGAACGGCATGAGTTATTCGAAAAGAGACGGATGTAATGCGAATAGTGCCATTGTAGTAACTGTTACACCGGATGATTTTTCGGATCATCATCCATTATCAGGAATTGCTTATCAAAGAGAACTGGAAAATAGGGCTTATGAACAGGGAGAGGGAAAGATACCTGTACAGTTATATTGTGATTTCAAAAATAATATACCCACAACAAAACTGGGAAACATTGTTCCGCAAATCAAAGGAAAATATAAACTAACAAATTTAAATACAATTTTCCCAAATTATATCATAGAGGCCTTAATTGAAGGAATTGATTATTTCGGTAAGAAAATCGACGGATTTAGCAACGAAGATGTGGTATTATCAGCAGTAGAAACCAGAACTTCTTCTCCGGTAAGAATTGTCCGTAATGATAATTTCGAAACAAATATTGCCGGATTGATACCGGCAGGAGAAGGCGCCGGATATGCCGGAGGTATTACCTCAGCAGCAATTGACGGAATGAAAGTGTTCGAACAGATTGCAAAAACATTTAAGACACAGAAAGAATTGTTATAAAATAATGACTTTTTACTCATTTTGTAGTATTATATAAAGATGTATCCATATGCTTTTGTACAATGAAACAAGATGCGGATGATACAATTATTAATTAAGGAGAGCATTATGAATATTCGTTTTTTAGCACAATCAGAATATTTCAACGGTCTGCATTTAAAAGATGATATTATTCTTGAAAAAGAATATGAACAGGGACCTTTTACAAATTTACCAAAGGTTCGCTATTATTTATATTATCTTGAAGAAAATGTAAGAAAAGAAGTGATGCCTTATTCTGATAAAGTGGATATTTTTAATATTACTGACTGCCAGAATGAATCTGAATATTTATATTTTACGGAATATATTGATATGCATGATGGGACTTATTCATTTGGAATTATCCGATATAATATCACGGACCATACTCATACGAAAATTATATCCCTGAAAGACAATATCAATTTATATCCAAATAACAAACAAATTAAGATATTTATTTTAGATGATGCGAATCTGATTATTCAGCGTGCCCTTCCAAAGGTAAGTGAAAACGGAAAACTCAAAGAATTTTTTGATTTTTCACTGATATTATTTAATTTTATAAAAAATAAACAGTTAGTAATTCAGGATGAAAACTTAGTCCGCAATGGTATTGAATTTATTCTGCCTTACAACGAGAAAAGCTGTATCATGAAAACAGGTTATTCTGTATTTCAAAATAACAGGCATGCCAATTTGACAAAAGAGGAAGCCGCTGTAGAATCACTGTTTGTATTAAATATACAACAGTTTATCAGCGATTTGCAGTTAGACCAGCCAAATCTTGTTATGAATGCAGTTGACCAGTCTTACTATGACACGACTGTTATCAATGCAAAAATCATAGAGAACTTCCTGATTTATTCAAAGTTTAATTACGAGGATAATGATGAAAATATTATTTTCTATGATATTGAGACAAAGGAAATTTATACATGTATTAATAAAACAACGACAGGAGAATATCTGCTGAAGAATGCAACGGTAATTGAGGACACACCGTATATGATTATGAAAAAATCTACCGGAACACAGTTTTTCAATTTGATTTCCAATGAAATTGACGCTACATATCCGGAAGAATTTGATGTGCGGTTTGTGAATAACAACACGGTCATTTCTACATCTGTCGAGAAACCGATTTTTGGCAAGGAATATCCAGTTGTATGCATTCACAAATTTCCACATAAAAAAACAATATTGCAGGAGAGAGGAGAATATATCGGCTCTGTATCATCAGACAGAGAAACATCCTATATATTTTTGAAATAATGAACGAGAAAAAAATAAAACGTATTAATGAACTATATAAAAAATCAAAAACGACAGGGTTGACTGAGACAGAATTAGAAGAACAGAAGACTCTTAGAACAGAATATCGTATGGCTATGCTGAATAGTCTTTCTGCCTCTCTTGACAATGTGAGCATCAAGAACCCTGATGGTTCTATAACAAAAGTAAAACCAAAACGTGAAAATTAATATGAATATCAAAGAGTATAAAGATTATCTTCGAAAAGAAATAAAGCAAAAAAGAATGCTTATGACCAGAGAAGAAGTAATAGAAAAAAGTAATATTATCTGTCAGAAAATTGTAAATCATAAAACATACAAAGATAGTGAATGCATTTACTGTTATTATCCTGTTCAAAATGAAGTAGATATTCTGCCAGTAATGATTCATGCATTAAATAATGGAAAAATCATTGCCCTGCCAAAAGTAATCAATAAACAGGGCGAAATGGTTTTTGCTGAAATTGATAATTTAGATAATCTGAAAACAGGTCATTTTAACATTCCAGAACCAATAACTACTGTGCAGGCGAGAAAAGCTGATCTCGTTTTGGTTCCCGGAGTGGTTTTTTCAAGTAAGGGGAAAAGAATCGGACAGGCAGGAGGATTCTATGATCGTTTCTTAGAAAATAATCATCCCTATACAATTGGTGTGGCATATGATTTTCAGATGATGAATGATATAAAAACACAGCCTCATGACATTGATGTATGTGAGGTTATCAGTAATATTTAGGAGAATACTATGAGTTTTACAAATGAAACTGAAAAACAACAATTTTATATGGACAAGTGCAGAGAAATTGTAAAAAACAAAGAGCAGGCGCTTGGCAGAAAACTGACAGCATGTGTGGTTACTTTTGGCTGTCAGATGAATTTTAAAGATTCTGAAAAATTAATGGGGATTTTAGCAGAGATTGGTTATGAAGAAACAGATGATGAACATGCTGATCTCGTTTTATATAACACATGTACGGTCAGGGAAAACGCCAATCTGAAAATATATGGAAGACTGGGGTATCTTTCAAAAATCAAACAAAAAAATCCGGAAATGATTATCGGGCTTTGTGGCTGTATGATGCAGGAAGAACATGTCGTAGAAAAATTAAATAAAAGTTATCGGTTTGTCGATATTATTTTTGGAACGCATAATGTATTTTTACTGGCAGAACTGTTATATGAAAGATTCATCAGCGGACATAAGATAGAAGATATCTGGGATGGTACAACAGAAATTGTGGAAGACCTTCCAAGTGTCAGAAAATACAGTTTCAAATCCGGTGTAAATATCATGTATGGCTGCAACAATTTCTGCAGTTACTGTATTGTTCCTTATGTGAGGGGAAGAGAGCGAAGCAGAAATCCGGAAGATATTATTTCCGAAATCAAAGAACTGGTGAGTAATGGTGTCGTAGAAGTTATGCTTTTAGGACAGAATGTGAATTCATACGGAAAAACATTGGACAATCCTATTTCTTTTGCACAGTTATTAGAACGAATTGAAGATATTGACGGATTAAAGCGCATTCGATTCATGACTTCCCATCCAAAGGATTTATCCGATGAATTAATCGAAGTGATGGCAAAATCCAAAAAGATATGTAAACAGATGCATTTACCTCTGCAGTCGGGAAGTTCCAGATTGTTAGAGATTATGAACAGACATTACAATAAAGAACAGTATTTAGTATTGGTTGAAAAGTTAAGAAAAGCAATTCCTGATATTGGAATTACAACAGATATTATTGTTGGATTTCCGGGAGAAACAGAAGAAGATTTTCTTGAAACACTAGATGTTGTAAAGAAAGCACGTTACGACTCAGCTTTTACATTTATTTATTCGAAACGTTCCGGAACACCTGCAGCAAAGATGCCTGATCAGGTTCCAGAAGATGTAGTTAAGGATAGATTTGACAGACTGCTCAGTGTGATTAACGAAATTTCCAGAGAAAAAACAGCTGTCCTAGAGGGAACTACACAGGAAGTTTTAATTGAAGAAGAAAACAAGAAAATAGAAGGTTATGTTTCCGGAAGATTAAGTAACAATTCTGTTGTTCATTTTAAAGCTTCAAAAGATGATATTGGAAAGATTGTTCATGTTTATCTGAAAGAAGCAAAAGGATTTTATTACATGGGAGAAATGGTGGAATAAAAATGAGTTTACCGCAAATGATGCAGGATGTATGGGAGAATCATTTTGATGCCCTTACACCGATGATGAAAAATTATTTAGATACAAAAAAGAAACATGATGACTGTATTATTTTTTATAGACTGGGCGATTTTTATGAGATGTTCTTTGATGATGCATTAGAAGCCTCAAAAGTTATGGAAATCACATTGACAGGTAAAAGCTGCGGTCTTGACGAGAGGGCACCTATGTGTGGTGTTCCTTATCATGCAGTCGATACATATATTAACAAATTAGTTACCAGAGGATATAAGGTATGTATTGTAGAGCAGGCTGAAGACCCGGCAGAAGCAAAGGGACTCGTAAGAAGAGAGGTTGCAAGAATCGTAACTCCAGGTACTAACTTAAATACCAATGCGATAGAAGAAGGGAAAAACAACTATCTGATGTCCATCGCTTATATCGGAGGAAAGTTTGGCATTTCGATTGCTGATGTTACTACCGGTGACTATTATGTTACAGAAGTGTATTCGGAGAGAAATGTCGTAGATGAAATCAATAAGTTTATGCCAAGCGAAATCATATGTAATCATGCTTTTTTAATGTGTGGTATGGATATTGATGATATCAAAAACAGATTATCTATTTCTGTTTTTGAGTTAGAGGAATGGTATTTTGATGAAGATAACTGCAGTGAAGTATTAAAAGACCATTTTGGAATTATCGACCTGGCAGGTCTCGGTATTTCTGAGATGTCTCTTGCAGTGATTGCTTCCGGTTCTTTATTGAAATATCTCTATGAGACACAGAAAAACTCTTTATCACATCTATCCAAATTAGTTCCGTACTCGACGAGTACATTTATGATTCTGGATACTTCTACCAGACGGAATCTGGAATTGTGTGAGACTTTGAGAGAAAAGCAGAAGAGGGGTTCTTTATTATGGGTGCTTGATAAAACAAAAACGGCTATGGGTGCGAGAACGCTCCGTGGCTACATTGAACAGCCTCTGATTTCCAAAGAGGAAATTACGAATAGACAAAAGGTGATAGAGGAATTAAACAAATCAATTATTACAAGAGATGAACTGAGAGAATATCTGTCTCCAATTTATGATTTAGAGAGACTTTTAAGTAAAATTTCTTATAAATCAGCAAATCCAAGAGATTTAATTGCTTTTAAAACTTCATTGGAAATGCTGCCACATATTAAGAATATTATCAGTGATTTTAAATCACCTTTATTTATAGAATTATATAATCAGTTAGATACTTTAGAGGATATTTCTTCTTTAATCAGGGAATCTATTACAGACGATCCACCGATTAATATTAAAGAAGGAAGCATTATCCGTACAGGATTTCATGAAGAAATTGACAGGCTTCGTGCAGCAAAAACCGAAGGGAAAGGCTGGCTTGCAGATTTAGAAGCAGAAGAAAAAGAGAAGACAGGAATCAATAAGTTAAAAATAAAGTTTAACAAAGTTTTTGGGTATTATATAGAGGTATCAAACTCTTTTAAAGATTTAGTTCCTGATTATTATGTTAGAAAACAGACATTGACAAATGCCGAAAGATTTACGACAGACAAATTAAAAGAACTGGAAGAAGTGATTGTAGGTGCTGAGGATAAACTCTTTTCTCTGGAATATAACATCTTCACTTCTGTGAGAGATGAAATTTTCCGTCAGATTAACAGAATCCAAATGACAGCAAAAGCAATTGCTAAAATTGATGTCTTTGCATCTTTAGCTTATGTGGCAGAACGTAATCATTATGTAAAACCGAAAATTAATGAAAAAGGGCTGATAGACATTAAAGATGGCAGGCATCCTGTTGTTGAGAAGATGATGCCGGATAATATGTTTATTTCAAATAATACATACTTAGACGTAAATAAAAACCGGCTGTCTATTATTACCGGTCCGAATATGGCAGGTAAGTCCACTTATATGAGACAGACTGCATTAATCGTACTGATGGCACAGATTGGTTCTTATGTTCCTGCAAAAGAGGCAAACATATCTATCTGTGACAAAATTTTCACACGTGTAGGTGCATCTGATGACTTGGCAAGTGGACAAAGTACCTTTATGGTGGAAATGACAGAAGTTGCAAATATTCTGAGAAACGCCACGGCTGACAGTTTGTTAATCTTAGATGAAATCGGTCGTGGGACAAGCACCTTTGACGGACTGAGTATTGCCTGGGCAGTGGTAGAACATATCTGCGATAAAAAGATTTTAGGTGCAAAGACATTGTTTGCTACCCATTATCATGAACTGACAGAGTTAGAAGGCACACTTCCCGGTGTAAACAATTACTGCATCAGCGTAAAAGAACAGGGGGATGATATTGTATTCCTGAGAAAAATTATTAAAGGCGGTGCAGACCAGAGTTATGGTATTCAGGTGGCAAAGTTAGCAGGTGTTCCTGAAAGTGTACTAAACAGGGCAAAAGAGCTGGTAGTTGAACTGAGTAATGCAGACATTACTACAAGAGCAAAAGATATTGCTGCCGGATTACAGCTGGGAAGTAATGTTTTACCCGGAATGAATGATGATTTAGAGGCACATCAGATGACATTATTTGCTGCAATGAATGAAAATGCAATTATCAGTGAAATTGAAGAATTAAATTTAGGTGAAATGACACCAATTGATGGATTAAACTATTTATACAAATTACAGAACCAATTAAAAAACCGTTGGTAAAATAAAGGAAGACTATGGGTAATATAAGAGAACTGGATCAAAGCACAATTAATCAAATAGCGGCAGGAGAAGTTGTTGAAAGACCTTCATCAATTGTAAAAGAGTTGATGGAAAATTCTATTGATGCAGGTGCGACAATGATTTCTATCGAAATTGAAGAAGGCGGAACGAAATCTATCCGTATTACAGACAATGGAAAAGGCATCGAAAAAGATGATGTCCGCATTGCCTTTCTGCGCCATACGACAAGTAAAATCAAAACTGCACTGGATCTTTTAAGCGTTTCTTCTTTGGGATTCCGTGGTGAAGCATTATCCAGTATCGCCGCTGTATGTCAGGTAGAGTTATTAACCAGAACATCTTCAAATATGGAAGGAATCCGTTACCGTATCGAAGGCGGAAAAGAAGTGGGATATGAAGAGATTGGTATTCCTGTAGGTACTACGTTCATTATTAATAATATTTTTTTCAATACCCCTGCCAGACGTAAGTTCTTACGGACTGCCCAAACAGAATCAGGATATGTTTCTGATATTGTGGAGAAAATTGCTCTTTCTCATCCGGAGATTTCCATCAGCTTTAAAAGTAATGGAAAAGTGAGGGTGCATACATCGGGAAATGGCAGTCTAAAAGATGTTATCTATAGCATTTATGGAAAAGAAATTATTGAAAATATTATTGAAATCAATGAACACAATGATTTTATGACGATTACAGGTTATATTGGAAAAGCGATTGTTTCCAAAGGAAACAGAACTTTTGAGAATTATTTTATTAATGGCAGATATATTAAAAGTAACATTATTTCCAAAGCGATAGAAGATGGATATAAATTCATATTAATGCAGCACAAATATCCATTTACTGTACTGAACTTTGAAATTAATCCGGAATTTTTAGATGTTAATGTACATCCGTCTAAAATGGAACTTCGTTTTAGAAAATCTGAGAAAATTTATCCGATGATTTCAGAATGTATCAATGATACATTAATTGAGAAACCAAATATTATAGATGTAAAATTAGAAAAAGAATCTGAGAAAAGAGCAAATATAAAATATATGCCGGAGCCTTTTGAAACCAAAAGGCAGCATATCTTAGGTGATACAGACGATAGCGATCATGTTGTACGGGAAGAAACAATTTACAATAAACCATCTGTTACCCCTTCCGTAATGAAAGAAACAAACAAATATAATGTTCAAAATCTGCCAGAGGTTTCACAGAATGATACCTTGAAGACGGATGAGAAAGTATCAGCTCCCCTTCAGCAGGAAGTGACAGATGTATATGAAAACTTTTTAAGTGATATTGCAAAACCGAAACATAATATTATCGGACAGGTTTTTGATACTTACTGGATTGTACAGTATAACGAAAAAATGTATATTATTGACCAGCATGCTGCTCATGAGAAGGTCATGTTTGAATCACTCATGGAAAAACGCAAAACCGGACAGATTCATACACAGATGATAAGCCCGCCGATTATTTTAAATCTCTCTATGAATGAAGCAGATTTAATTCAGCGGTATTTACAGAATTTTAAAGAAATCGGTTTTGAAATTGAACCTTTTGGTGGACAGGATTTTGCAGTAAGAGGTGTTCCAACTGATCTTTATACTTTAGATAGTCAGGAAGTTTTAATGGAGATTATTGATAACCTTTCCAATGAAAGTGCGAAAATGTCACCGGATATCCTGACAGATAAAATAGCTTCAATGTCCTGCAAGGCTGCTGTAAAAGGAAATAACAGAATGTCTTTTAGAGAAGCCGATGAACTGATTACGCAGTTATTATCTTTAGAGAACCCTTATAACTGTCCTCATGGAAGACCAACAATTATCTCCATGAGTAAATATGAATTAGAGAAGAAATTCAAGAGAATTATTTAGGAGTTTTTATGAACGAATTAGTTATCCTGACCGGTCCTACAGCCGTTGGAAAAACTGAACTTTCCATTGCATTGGCAAAACGAATTCATGGTGAAATCATTAGTGCTGATTCTATTCAGGTATATAAAAGAATGAATATCGGCTCTGCCAAAATCACGAAAGAGGAAATGCAGGGAGTAAAGCACTATCTGATTGATGTTTTAGATCCTAAAGATGCATTTAACGTCCATATATTTCAGAAGATGGCAAAAGAGGCCGTTTCAGAGATTCAAAACAAAGGGAAAATTCCAATCATCGTAGGAGGAACCGGGTTTTATATTCAGGCTCTTTTATATGATATTCATTTTGATGAGACCGATAATGAACATGAATACCGCAAACAATTAGAACAGATAGCATCTGACAAAGGTAATGAATATCTGTATCAGATGTTAAAAGAAATCGACCCGCTTTCCGCAGAGGAGATACATTTTAATAATACTAAGCGTGTAATCCGTGCATTAGAATATTATCATGATACCGGCAAAACGATTTCCAGTCACAATTATGAACAGCGGGGAAATCAGTCTCCATATAATTTTGCCTATTTTGTTTTGAATGATAAAAGAGAACTTCTTTACCAGAGAATCGAAGAGCGTGTAGATATCATGTTAAAGAACGGACTGATAGAAGAAGTAAAAGAACTTCTTGCCCACGGATGTGATGCAGATATGGTTTCCATGCAGGGGATTGGATATAAAGAAGTAGTAAACCATCTTGAAAACAATATATCGCTGGAAGATACTGCTGAATTGATTAAAAAGAACACAAGGCACTTTGCCAAAAGACAGCTTACATGGTTTCGTAGAGAAAAAGATGTATGTATGATAAACATTGATGATTTTGAATATAATCAGGAAAAAATATTAGCAGAAATGCTTATGAATTTGAAAAAAAGAAACATAATAAAGGATGAGATATGAGTGAATTAAAAGATATGTACAGACAGATGGGAATTGATGAAAAAGTTTTAGAAATTTCAGATAAAATCATTTCTGATTTGTCACAAAGATTTCAAGAAATAGACAAAATTGCAGAGTACAATCAATTAAAGGTAATGTCTGCATTCCATAAAAATAAAGTAGCGGAAGCACATTTTGCCCCAACGACAGGATATGGGTATAATGATTTAGGACGTGATACTCTTGAAAAAGTATACGCAGATGTTTTTCATACGGAAGATGCATTGGTCAGACCACAGATAACCTGTGGAACGCATGCACTTGGCATTGCTTTATCAGCAAACTTGCGTCCCGGAGATCAATTGATGTACATAAGCGGAAAACCATATGATACGTTAGAAGAGGTTATTGGTATCAGACCATCTACGGGAAGCCTTGCAGAATATGGCATTACATATGACCAGGTTGATTTATTGGATAATGGTGATTTTGATTATGATGGAATCAAATCAAAACTGGGTGGTGTCACTATGGTCGGAATCCAACGTTCCAAAGGATATGCTACAAGACCTACTTTATCTGTAGAAAAAATCGGTCAGGTGACCTCTTTTATAAAAGAAATCAACCCGGATATTATTGTTATGGTTGATAACTGCTATGGAGAATTTGTTGAGACAAGAGAGCCTTCTGATGTTGGTGTAGATATGATTGTCGGTTCTCTTATCAAGAATCCGGGAGGAGGTCTTGCACCAATTGGCGGATATATCTGCGGAACAAAAAAATGTGTAAAGAATTGTGCTTACCGTCTTACCACACCGGGACTTGGAAAAGAAGTTGGTGCCAACCTCGGCGTAATGAGTTTACTGTATCAAGGATTGTTTTTAGCACCGACTGTTGTATCAGGAGCATTAAAAGGTGCAATCTTTGCGGCAAATTTGTTTGAACAGTTTGATTTTAAGGTTATTCCTGATGGCAGGGAAAGCAGGCATGATATTATTCAGGCAATTGAGTTTGGAAATCCCGATTGTGTCATTGCTTTCTGCAAAGGAATTCAGGCAGCCGCACCGGTAGACAGTTATCTGACCCCTGAGCCTTGGGATATGCCCGGATATGATGCACCGGTCATTATGGCGGCAGGGGCATTTGTGTCAGGTTCTTCGATTGAGCTGAGTGCAGACGGTCCAATGAAACCTCCGTATGCAGTATATTTTCAGGGTGGATTAACATGGCAGCACGCAAAACTTGGTATTTTGAAAGCATTTCAGAATATGATAAATGACGAATTAATTACTATTTCGTAACATTTTGTTATTATTACCCTTTTATTGGAAAAAACATATACACATAAATTTTATTGTGCTACAATAGTTAAGATTAATATTTCTTCAATAAGTTTTTCCCTTTGTACTCGGAGAGAACAGAGATGGAGGAATATGAATATTATTGAAACTTTACCCAAAGAAGAAAGGCCTTATGAAAAGTGTCTCAAATATGGAACTGCAGCAATGACAGACATTGAACTGCTGGCAATTATTTTAAGGACAGGCACAAAAGGCTGCAATGTGAAAGATCTGGCAGTTAAACTATTAAAGAATGATGAAGGGACAATCAGTGTATTATCTCTTACGCATCTTTCTTTGGAAGAATTGTTAAAGATTAACGGTGTCGGAAAGGTGAAAGCCATCCAGATATTATGTGTGTTAGAACTGGCAAAACGTATATCAAAAACCAGTTTTAATAATACCACAAAATATAATACTGCTGAAATTATTGCCGGATATTATATGGAACAGTTAAGGCATTTAGAACAGGAAAATTTGTATGTAATGTTTCTTGATACAAAATGCAAATTAATTAAGGACAAGCTTATCAGTTCCGGAACAATCAATCAGTCACTTGTTTCTCCAAGGGAAATATTTGTAGAGGCACTTCGATGTAATTGTGTAAATATCATTTTGGTACATAATCATCCAAGTGGAGACCCAACCCCCAGCAGAGAAGATTTAAAAAGTACAGAAAGGGTAAAAAATGCAGGAAAGATTATAGGTATACGGTTGTTAGACCATATAATAATAGGGGATAATACTTATTGTAGTCTAAACGAATCCGGCCAAATATAAACCTAAAACGGAAAGGATATAATATGAGCAAAAGTGTTTATGGCATTGATTTTGGTACAAGCAATATTAAAATATACAACGGAATGACCAAAACAACTTTAAATGAAAAAAATATTATAGCTATAAAAAATAAAAATGAATTATTTGAAATCGGGGATGAAGCCTTTAAGATGTATGAAAAAGCCCCGGATAATATTAAAGTGATTTTTCCAATTAAGTTTGGAGTTATTGCAGATTTAAAAAGTATGAAAATGCTGTTTGAACAGTTTTTCAAAAAATTAACAGGACCCAGAGGCAGTAAAATGGGTCGGTTTTGTATTGCTGTTCCGGCAGATATCACAGAAGTTGAAAAGAGAGCTTTTTATGACGTTGTGGCAAAGTCAGACATAAAGGCAAGAGAAATTAAAATCGTAGAAAAACCTATCGCAGATGCTGTGGGGCTTGGAATTGACATGACCAGTTCCAGAGGAAATATGATTATCAATATAGGTGCTGATACTACAGAAATTTCTGTCATTTCCCATGGTGGAATTGTAGTAAGCAGAATTATTAAAATGGGTGGAAACCGCCTTGACCAGATGATATGTGATGCCGTAAAACGTAAGTATAATATTCTTATCGGTTTAAAGACTGCAGAACAGATCAAATGCAAATTATCTGATGCCATGTATGACGAAGATGAAGATTTAGAAGAAGAGTTATTATATGTATATGGCAGAAATGTGATTACCGGGCTTCCGTCAGAACGTGGTGTCTCAAAGGATACAATTTATGAAGCAATCAAACAGTTTTTTGATGATATCATTGAGTCCATTAAGAACTTATTGGAGAGAACACCTCCAGAACTGACTGCAGATATTATGGATATCGGGCTATACCTTACAGGGGCGTCTTCTGCAATTTCTAATCTGGACAAGCTGATTGCAAAGGAGACGGATTTAAAAGTAAATACAATTAAAAATCCCGGAGAATCCGTAATCAGAGGAATTTCAATGATTATGTCGGATTCTTCTTATAAGAAATTAATGTACGAGCCAAGAGAAAGTTCGTTTTAATATGCCATGAATTAATGTAACGAAAAGGTGAGTTAAATGAAAAGACCAAGTAAAATAAATATAAAACCAAAAATATTAATTTTTACACTGACTTTATTATGTATTGCAGTTCTTATTTTGTCAGTGGCAGTAAAAGATTTTTCTAAACCATTTAAATCTGTTGCCGGTATGATTGTAATTCCGCTACAGGAAGGTGCAAACAGCATGGGTGGATGGTTTACAGACAAATCTGATTTATTAAAATCAGTTAAAGAATTAAAAAAAGAAAATGACAAATTAAAATTACAGGTTGATGAACTTACAGAAGAAAATAGTTTATTGGCCCAGAATAAATACGAACTGACAAGACTTCGAAATATGTATCAGCTGGACAAAGATTATTCTTCTTTGAAAAAAATAGGTGCACGAGTTATCGGAAAAGATACAGGTAATTTTTTCAATATCTTTACCATTAATAAAGGTGCACGAGATGGTATTAAAGAAGACATGAATGTAATCAGTGACGGTGGACTTGTCGGAATTATCTATGATGTTGGAGAAAATTATTCAAAAGTACGCTCCATTATTGATGATGAGAGCAGTGTCAGTGTATCTTTTGCCAATACCTCGGATACCGGAATTGCCAGCGGTGACTTAAAGTTAATCGAAGATGGTGTTATGAATATTACTGAAATAGTAAAAGAAGCCAAAGTATCAGAAGGAGACATGGTTGTTACTTCACGGATCAGTAATAAATTCTTACCGGGAATTTTAGTAGGGTATGTAACAGAGGTTTCAAAAGATTCCAATGAATTAACACAATCCGGTAAGATTGTACCGGTTGTTGATTTTCAGCATATTGATGAAGTATTGGTAATAACAGAACTGAAAGAACAATTAAAAAAATAGAAGGAAGCTTCCATGAAACATAGAGTGATAAGAGTATTCATTACAGCATTAATAATTATAATATCTTTTGTACTACAAAGTGAACTTTCTTTAGCCAACTTTGAAATTGTTGCAACTCCAAATTTTTTGTTATTTACAACATGTATTTTTGGCTTTATGAAAGGATGTAATTACGGAAGTCTTACAGGACTTGTGTGTGGTCTGTTAGTTGACATCTTCTTTGGTGATGTTATCGGACTGTATGCACTGTTATACATGTATATAGGATTTTTCAGTGGCTTATTCAAAAAAATGTTCTATAGTGACCATGTATTTATGCCAATGGTATTAGTGTTTATCAGTGATTTTATATATAATGTGCTGTTATATGTTTTTCGGTTTTTACTTCGAAATAAACTTGACTTTTCATTTTATTTTGAAAAAATCATTTTACCGGAAATGATAATTACTACTTTCGTAGCTTTTATATTATATAAACTATTTTATATTTTAAATGAAAAAATATTAACAATAAAACAGGAGAATACATTAAGTTTTGATAAGTGATTTTTTATATACGGTTTTAAAAACAATTAAATCAAGAATATTTATCGTAAGCCTGATATTAATAGGTTTATTTTCTGTACTTGTATATAGAATATTTGATTTACAGATTGTCAACGAAAACTATTACATGAGTACATATATTCAAAAAGCTGAAAAAACAGTTTATTCCTCTGGAACAAGGGGAAAAATATTAGATGTTAATGGAAAGGTTCTGGCTCACGATGAATTGGCTTATACAATTAAAATTGAAGATAAAATAGAAAGTTCTAATGAAAAGAATAACATACTGAACGCTATTGTTTACAAAGCTATTAATGTCATTGAAAGTCATGGCGATAAAGTGATTGTCGATTTCCCGATTTCTTTGAATAACGACGGAAAATGGGAAGCAAATTATACATCTGATGCCTCAAAAAAATTATTTTTGACGAATATATTTGGCAAAGAATTAAAAAGAAATAATAGGGATTATTCCAATGCTTCTGCCGGAGAAATAATTTATTATTTAAAAAATGATTTATTCGAAGTAGAACAGGAATGTAGTGATGAACTGCTCTTAAAAATACTTGCAGTTCGCTATAATGTCTATGCTATTTCCTCGCAAAAATATTTAGGCGTCACTATCGCAAAAGAAGTATCTAATGAAACGGTTGTTGCAGTTTACGAAAATGAAGCTGATTTAACAGGTGTTACAGTAGAAGAACAGACAATCAGAAAATATACAATGAGTAAATATTTTGCACCGATTATAGGCTATACAGGAACAATTTCGGATTCCGAGCTGGAAGATTATAAAGAAAAGGGAAAGAAGTATATTGCAACGGATATTGTCGGTAAATCAGGTTTAGAAGCTTCCATGGAAGAATATCTTCAGGGAAAAAGAGGCGAAGAAAAGATTTTTGTAGATAATACCGGAAAAGTTCTGAGTACTATTTCCAAGAAAAACTCTGCAGCCGGCAATGACGTTTATTTAACGATTGATTCAAAACTTCAAAAAGCTGTTTACACAATGCTTGAAAAACGAATTGCGGCAATTCTGATTTCTGAAATTGTTAATTATGACGTAGATGAGAAAAATCAAACGGATGAAAAGTTACACTATGTTTCAGCAAAAAAAGTTTATTCCCAGTTAGTAACAAACAATGTTGTCAGTCTGAAAAATTTATCCGGTAAAAAAAGTACAAGCAATGAGCGTAACTTAAATGAAAAATATAAAAAAGCAGTGACGGAAGCTGTAAGTAAGATTAGTACTGAATTAAATTCTAATGGAACAAAATATAATGACTTTAATGATGAGTACCAGGAATATTGTGATTATATTTATGATTTACTGAAAAATGACGGTATACTGCTTTCATCCTCTATTAATATAGAAGATGAAACATATCTCAAATATGTCGATGGTGAATTAAGTCTTAATGATTTCATAAAGCATGCCATCAAGATGAACTGGATAAATCTTGACAATTTAGAAGTAGAAGATGCTTACCTTTCTACCGGTGAAACTTATAATCTGATAAGAAAACATATTATAAAAGATATCAAAAAAAATACTTCTTTTGGAAAACTGGTTGTAAAATATAGAATTTTTGATTCTACGATATCAGGAAGCCAGATTTGTATGCTGCTTTATGATCAGGGGATTTTAGAAAAAGATGAGAGAACATACAATCTTTTATCAACGCATGATTCCTACCAGACATATCAGTTTCTTATAAAGCAGATAAAAACTTTAAAAATAACACCGGCTCAGATTGCTTTAGACCCATGCTCCGGCTCTGTTGTTATGACAGATCCAAACACCGGAAATGTAAGAGCGATGGTAACTTATCCAAGTTATGATAATAATATGCTCTCAGGAACCGTCGATCCGGAATATTGGGCAAAATTGATTGACGATCAGTCTGATCCACTATATAACAGAGCAACACAAGGCTCCAGTGCTCCAGGTTCAACGTTTAAGATGAGTGTTGCCATGACAGTACTGGAAGAAGGACTTATATCACCTTATACTACAGTAAATGCTACCGGTAAGTTTGAGAAGATAAAACCTTCACCAAAATGCTGGATATATCCTCAGGGAACGCATGGCCATATCGATGTTATGGGGGCTATTGCACATTCATGTAACTACTTTTTCTATGAGATGGGATACCGTCTTGGCAAGTCTAATGGTACAGAATATGATAGTTCTGTAGGACTTGAAAAAATAGAAAAATATGCGACTAAATTAGGATTGAATATGCGTTCCGGTGTTGAAATCACAGAAAGAGATCCACATTTTTCAACAGAATCAGCAGTTCACTCCGCGATAGGGCAGGGTAGTAATGCCTATACTCCGGCACAGCTTGCAAGATATGTTTCTACACTTGCAAATGGTGGAAAGAACTATTGTCTAACGCTGATTGATAAAGTAAACTCAAGAAAAGGTAAGTTGGTTTATAAAAATAAAGCCAAATTATCAAATACAGTAGAAGCTTCAAGCAGTACCTGGAATGCAATTCATACCGGTATGCGTGAGGTTATTACAAAAGGAACAGTACGCAATTTCTTTACAGATACCAAAATTGCTATTGCTGGAAAATCTGGTACCGCTCAGGAAAACAAGCATAGAAACTCACATGCTGTTTTTGTGGCATATGCACCATATAACGATCCTGAAGTCGGCGTATCAGTTTTTATACCATTTGGAAATTCTTCTCACGATTCTGCAGAACTGGCGAAGAATTCTATTCAATACTTCTACGGAGAATTAAAAGATAAAGATCTTAAAAAATCAGTTAAGAGCGATAATACAAGCAGTATACAGGATTAATCACATTTCCTGAATAAAGTACAAAAGATAACGATATCTATTTATTTTAGGAGGGAATATGGGGGAAGTAATTGTAATAACTTCAGGTAAAGGTGGTGTAGGAAAAACTACAATCACCGCAAATTTAAGCATCGCCCTGGCAAAAATGGGCAAAAGTGTTATAGCGATTGATACCGATATTGGTCTTAGGAATCTTGATGTGGTCATGGGTTTGGAAAATCAGATTGTTTATAATCTGGTGGATGTTTTAGAAGGAAACTGCAGATTAAAACAAGCTGTCATAAAGGACAGAAGACATGCAAACTTATACCTTCTGCCAAGTGCACAGTCCAGAGATAAGAATGCTGTTAGTCCGGAACAGATGATTGGACTGACAAATTGTCTGAAAGAAGAATTTGACTATGTTTTAATTGATTGTCCGGCAGGAATCGAGCAGGGTTTTAAGAATGCCATTGCAGGAGCAACCAAAGCAATCGTTGTGACGACACCGGAAGTGTCTGCTATCAGAGATGCAGATAGAATTATCGGACTTTTAGAGAAAGATGGAATTGATCCTATTTATTTACTTGTGAATAAATTAAGACCTGAACTCATCAAGAAAGGCGAGATGATGTCTGAAAATGATGTTCAGGAAATACTAGGTACAGAAATCATTGGATGTATTAATGATGACATTAATGTTGTTATTGCGACAAACCGCGGAGATGCTGTTGTTGATACCGGCACTTCATCAGGAAAAGCAATTATAAAAGTTGCTGAACGGTTAAATGGTACATATACTACTGAAGATAAGGCACAGGGAAAATTTTCGTTCCTGATATTTAAAAATATTTTCAGTAAGGGGGCATCAAAATGATTTTTAGAAGATTTTTTAGGAAAAAGCGCTCCAGCAAAGTTGCAAAAGAGCGTCTTGAAATATTATTAGTAACAGATAGAATCGGTTGTAATCCTTACACTACAGAAGCTATTAAGCGTGATATTGTTAATGTCATATCTAAATATATCGAAATAGATATAGAACAGTGCAGTGTAGAGATACACCATGAAAAAGGACCATGCCTGATGGCCAATATACCAATTAAAGAGGTTAAGATTTAATGTTAAAAAAAATACGAAATGCGATAAAAGAATATAAATTGTCAAATTTAAACTTTCGATTAATACTTTATGTACTAGCAGTTACTTTTATAGGTATTTTCTGCATTGGCAGCGCATCAGAAGGAGAAAACTTCCAGTTAAAACAAATTGTTGGTTTTATTTTAGGAGTAGCAGTTCTTACATTTTTTGCATTGCTTAGTTATAAAATCGTGTTTAAATTTTATTGGATAATTTATTTTGCTACGATTGCATTATTAATGCTTGTAATCGTTTTAGGTACAGTAAATAAGGGTGCAAAACGTTGGATTGACTTAGGATTTACCCAGTTTCAGCCTTCAGAGTATGCAAAGATATTCTTAATTATTTTTGTTGCGACCTTTTTATTTAAACGTATAGAAACACTGAATACATTTAAAACAATTGCAGGAGTAACATTATTTTCGGGAATTATACTGGGACTTATATTTATTGAACCAGATTTATCAACAACAATAGTTATTTTTCTGACATTTTGTGCTATAATGTTTTTATCAGGAATTCATTATAAAATTATTACAGGTGTACTGATTATTTCGTTACCGGTTATCTGCATTCTCGGTTATTACGTAACCCAGCCGGGAAATGTAATTTTGAAAGGATACCAGTATAATCGAATTATCGGTTTTTTCCAGGAAGATAATGAAAAAGCAAAAGATTTAAGATATCAGCAGGAAAACTCTTTACTGGCGATTGGTTCCGGTGGACTTACCGGCAAGGGATTAGATAATAATGACGTTACTTCAGTTAAAAACGGAAATCTTATCTCTGAATCCCACACCGATTTTATTTTTACAATTGTAGGTGAAGAACTAGGTTTTATAGGTGGAGCTGCTGTAATAATTTTACTCTTTATGATCGTTTTAGAATGTTTTATAACAGGCTCCAGAGCCCCCACACTGTCTGGAAAATTATTTTGTTTTGGATTTGGAGTTTTAATCGGTGTACAGAGTTTTGTCAACATCTCTGTTGCAACAATGCTCTTGCCAAATACAGGTATCACATTACCTTTTGTCAGTTACGGATTAACTTCATTAACCAGTATGTATTGTGGGATTGGAATTGTTCTAAATATTGGTTTACAAAGAAATAAGGCAATGGTTTAATAATAATTAAAGTTAGTTAATATACTATATATACAGGAGGATATTTATGAACATAGGATTAATTGCACATGACTCAAAAAAGAAATTAATGCAGAATTTCTGTATTGCATATCGTGGAATTTTGTGTAAACATGCATTATATGCAACAGGAACAACCGGACGCTTAATAGAAGAAGCTGCCAATTTAAATGTTTATAAATATCTGGCCGGCCATCTGGGCGGAGAACAGCAGATGTGTTCCCAAATCGAGCAGAATGATTTGGATTTGTTGATTTTTATCCGAGATCCTGAAAATCCAAAATCACATGAGCCGGATATTCACAAAGCAATCAGATTATGTGATATGCATAACATTCCTTTAGCTACCAATGTAGCTACCGCTGAACTTTTAATTAAATCTCTGAATCGCGGTGATTTAGAGTGGAGAGAAATATATAAAAATTAAAGGAGGTATACTACATGATTCAAATTATCTGTGGGGAAAAGGGAACGGGTAAAACAAAAGAAATGCTTCAACGTGCTAATGATTTAGCATCATCTGCCAATGGTACTATTGTTTATCTGGATAAGAGCGGCCAGCATATTTATGAATTAAACAATCAGATACGTTTAATTAATGTTACGGAATATCCTGTATGTACATATGATGGTTTTATAGGATTTGTATCCGGACTTTTATCCGGAAACCACGATATTGAATGCGTTTTTATTGATAGTTTGATAAAGATAGCCAATTTATCATCCGACAATATAAAAACAGCAATTGAAACACTTGAAAATCTAAGTGCTGATGTTCAGTTTATCTGTAGTGTTTCATTAAACGAAAGTGCATTAGATTCAAATCTAAAAGAAAAAATTCTTGTATCCTGCTAACAAACAAAAATGAATTATAAGGAAGCATTTGTATTATTTACAGATGCTTCCTTTCATGTTAGTGTCTTTCTCCAAATGAGCAGATTCTTCCAAACAGGCTTATTGTATATAAACCGCAAAGTCCGACAATTGCATAGATTATTCGAGATATCCAAGTCATATCTCCAAATAAAAATGCAACAAGATCAAATTTGAAGAAACCTATGAGTCCCCAGTTAATTGCACCGATAATTACTAAAACCAGTACAAAATAATCAAAACCTTTAGAATTCATTATATAATACCTCCTTTATGGTCTAATAATATAGTTGCCGAAAAGTAAAAAATAATTCATAAAATTAGTATTTCATTAACTTTTGAATGAATTCCAAAAAATATAACCATATTGTTGACTTAACATCAAAAGTATTAGATAATTAAATTTGGAGGCAAATATGAGTAAAAATAGAAGAAAAGATATTAAAAATAAAAATTTTTTTGGTATTAACGTAGGTATTGTAATTTTCGGACTCATTTTGATTTATCTGTTTATTAATATTGTTATTTATTTTACTACAGAACGCACAAAGTATTATGAAGTTACAGAGGGCAGCAATGCTGAGAAACTTGATAATTCTTTTGAAGGTATTGCCCTGCGGGAAGAAATTATAAAATATGCAGAAGAATCCGGTTATGTAGATTATTACATCAGAGAAGGCTCGCGTATATCAAAAAATTCTACATTATATAGTATTGATTCATCAGGAGAATTAACTAATTTTCTGTTAAATTCCAGTAAGGAAAACGCCAAACTGTCTGAAGAGAATCTAAATACAATTCATAATACATTAAAAGATTTCAATAATAATTTTGATAATATGAATTTTCATGATTTATATGATTTTAAAAGTACATTAAAAGGTACGGTTGTTGATTTAATCAATATGAATTCTCTCGAGAAAATGGTTCATGAAAAAAATCTTCAATTTACCATTAATAAAGCAAAAGTTTCAGGGATAGTTCTTTATCGTGTTGACGATTTTGAAACCTTAAAACCAAAGCAGATAAAATTGTCCAACTTTGATAAAACCAACTATACTTCAGCACATTTTTCATCAGGTAACAAAGTTGAAAAAGGATCTCCACTATATAAGGCAATTAATAATGATGAATGGAATATAGTAATAAAATTAAATAAAAAAGATTTAAAAAAATATAAGAAGGTAACAAATATTACAATTAAATTTTTAAAAGACAATCTTACTACCACAGCCAATTTAGATATTATTAAAGGGGCTGACGGCAACAGATACGGAGTAATTACTCTGGCAAAATATGTTGTCCGGTATGCAACAGACAGGTTTTTAAATATTGAAATCGTAGAACAGCCTAAGGTTGGGTTAAAAATCCCGAAATCGGCTGTCGTGTCAAATGAATTATATGTCATTCCAAAAGAATACAGTAAAAAAGGGGAAGACGATGTCAGCATCGGTTTCAATGTCCAAAGTTCCGAAAGAAGGAGTAGTGATTCAGAGATATATTATCCACCAATTGCTTATCAGGATGAGCATAACTACTATGTATCAAAATCCTATTTTAAAGAAGGTGATGTAATCACAAAATCTGACTCACATTCTAATTATGTTGTAGAGAGAACAAGAAAATTCGTGGGTGTTTATAATATTAACAACGGATATACTGTTTTTAAAATTATACAAATTTTAGATACTATCGATGAATATTATATTGTTGCAAAGGAAAATAATGGTTTAAAGATTTATGACAGAATAGTTTTAGAAGCAGCTAAAGTTTCCGAAAATCAGATAATATTTCAATAAAAGGAGCAAGCATTATGATACTTGATAATATTAAAACAATCAGGGAAAATATTAAAACGGCGTGTGAAAAAAACGGACGAAATCCTGATGAAGTAACACTGATTGCAGTAAGCAAAACAAAACCATATACGGCGATTCAAGAAGCTCTGCCATCAGGAATAATAGATTACGGTGAAAATAAAGTTCAGGAGTTATCCGAAAAATATGAAATTTTGCCAAAAGAGATCCGTTGGCATATGATTGGTCATCTACAGAGAAACAAAGTAAAATATCTGGTCGGAAAGACTACTTTAATTCATTCTGTAGATTCTTTAAGGCTTGCAAATCAGATAGAAACTGAGTTTGCAAAAAAAAATCAAATTGCCGACATTCTTATTGAAGTAAATATGGCAGATGAAGAAAGTAAATTTGGTGTTTCTGCTGATGAAACAATTAATCTGGTAAAAGAAATCAGTTTGTTACCTCATGTACGCATACAAGGATTGATGACAATTGCACCATATACTGACAATCCCGAAACAAATCGTGAATATTTTGCAAAATTGAAGAAATTATCGGTTGACATAAGAGAGAAAAACATTGATAATGTTAGTATGGATGTGCTTTCTATGGGAATGAGTGGTGATTATCAGGTTGCCATTGAAGAGGGTGCCACAATGGTGAGAGTTGGTACCAGTATCTTTGGAGAGCGAAATTATAATTTTTAATAGGAGAGAGACATGTCAAAATTTGGAGATAAAATAAAGAATGTATTTACCATGGATTATAATGATGAATACGATGATTATTATGATGACTTTGACGACGAATTAGAAGAAGACATTGAAACTACATCAAGAAAACATGTTACTGAGAGAGCGGCAGCTCAGGAGGAAGAAGACACTCCTGTAAGAACTAGGACAACCTCTCAGTTTCGTAGTAATAGAAACACAAGAAACAGCAAAGTTGTACCAATGCGTGGAGCATCCAGCAGTGATATGGAAGTTTGTGTCATCAAACCAACTCATTACGAGAACACAAAAGATATTATAGATACTTTATTAGAAGGTAAATCTGTCGTTCTCAATCTCGAAGGTATTAAGATTGATTTGGCACAGCGTATTGTAGATTCTGTAATTGGAGGCTGTTACGCCATTTCCGGAAATCTTCAAAAGATTAGTGGTTATATCTATCTTGTTACACCACAGTCAGTTGATATTACCGGAGATTTTCAGGATGTAGTAAGTGACACAGGTTCAGCTTATTCTGCAAATTCATACACAGCCAGAAGAAGTTACTAAATTTTTATTATGAGTAAAGAAGAGTTATTTTTAATTAACAGACTAAAAGATTTAGCAAATACTGCATATGAAAAAAACACTTATACATATTCTGATTTTTTAAATATTAATGAATTAAATATTTTAAATCAGATAAAAGAATCATTACCTCCTGTTCATGTAGATATTACGGGAGGTAATAATTATGCAGAAAGAAAAATTGCTGTCTTTTCACCAGATGAAATATATTATCAGGAAACACTACCTATTGTTGTATTATCTATTGCACCATTAAATTCCAAATTTGCACAGCATCTTACCCATCGGGATTTTTTAGGTGCTATTTTAAATTTAGGCATTAACAGAAATAAAATTGGAGATATTTTTGTAAAAGAAAATCACGCATATGTTTATTGCATAGAAGATATTTCAAAATATATTATAGATAATTTATTTCAGATAAAACATACACAGGTATCTGTTCAGACGTCACAATATGAATCAATAAATATTACTCCTGATTTTAAGGAAATTACAGGCACTGTTTCTAATATTCGTTTAGACAGTATCATTGCTACTGCATTTCAATCTTCAAGAAACAGTATTATTAAATATATTCATGAAGGAAAAGTATTTATCAATGGAAAACTTACTACATCGAATGGTGCTGCTGTAAAAGAAGGTGATATTATTTCCGTACGTGGAAAAGGTCGTTTTATATTTGAGTGTTTTATTAAGGAAACGAAAAAAGGCAGAAATCTGATTAAAATAAATCTATACCAGTAAAAATACATGAAGTTAGCATAAGGAGTTACTAAAATGAAAGCATTAGAAAATTTATCCGATAGAATTACTGTATACTATAACAATCAGCCATCATATGACATTGTTTATTCTGAGTCTTTTGATGGTATTATTGATGAACTTAAAAATATGAATATTCAAAACAGAAGACTTTGTATTGTAACTGAGTCAAATGTCGGACCAATTTATGCACAGGAGTTAAAAAACATTTTAGAACCGCATTGTAAAAAAGTGATTATTCACCAGTTTCATGCAGGAGAAGAATACAAAAATATTGATACCATCAGCAAGATTTACGAAACACTAATTGAAAATAAATTTGACAGAAAAGATATGCTTTTAGCATTAGGCGGTGGTGTCACAGGTGATATGACCGGTTTTACTGCAGCGACTTATCTGCGGGGGATTGATTTTATTCAAATCCCAACAACTCTGCTTGCTCAGGTTGACTCCAGTATTGGCGGAAAAACCGGTGTTGATTTTAAAGCTTATAAAAATATGGTTGGCGCATTTTACATGCCAAAACTGGTATATATGAATTTATCAACACTCAATTCTCTTCCACAGAGAGAGTATCTGCAGGGAATGGGTGAAGTTATTAAACATGGTATTATCCGTGACAAAGAATATTTTAACTGGTTAACAGAGCATGTAGATGATGTGTTAAAGAAAGATTTATCTGTTTTAAAACAATTATTGTTTGTCAGTTGTAATATTAAACGTATTGTTGTAGAAAATGACCCGAAGGAGCAGAATGAGAGAGCATTACTGAATTTTGGACATACGATTGGCCACGCAGTAGAAAAAGCAAAGAATTTCTCTTTATTACATGGAGAATGTATTTCAATCGGTATCAATGCTGCAGCATATCTTTCTATGGAAAAAGGAATCTTAAGCGAAGAAGAGTACTTTGATATTATAAAACTGCTAAAAATGTATCAGCTTCCTGTTACAACTTCAGATATTATTGTACATGATGTTGTAGATGCAACATTGAATGACAAAAAAATGGATGCCGGAATCATAAAATTTATCTTAACTGATAAAATCGGAAGCGCTTTAATCAGCAGGGATATTTCCAAAGAGGATTTAGTTAAAGGGGTAGAAAAGGTAATTATTGATGAATAGTAAACATATATATGGAGCAAAAACCGGGCTGTTTACAGCTTTTCTGGTAATTATTGATCAGTTGAGTAAATATTTAGCTGCGACTTATTTAAAAGGCAAATCAGACTTTAAAATAATAGATAATATACTAAGTCTTCATTACCTTGATGGTGGAAATACTGGTGCAGCCTGGGGAATATTTTCCGGAAAGCGTTTTTTATTTATTATCTTTACACTGATTGCCACTTTCTTTATTTGCATTTTTATTAGAAATTTGAACAGATTATATTTTGAAACTAAAAAGACAATATACAATATTTTGAATGTATTCTTTATAGTTTTAATGTCTGGTGCTATCGGAAATTTCATTGACAGAGTAGTGCACGGATATGTAATTGACTTTATATATTTTGAATTAATTCATTTTCCGATATTTAATATAGCAGACTGTTATGTTACCGTTTCATGTATTGCAATTATTATTATCTGCCTGTTTAAAATTAAAGAAGATGAATTTAATAAAATCATTCAACTGAAAAAACAAAAATAATTTGGAGAGTTTTTCATGAGTAATATTTTTATTGTAGATGAAGAATCACAGGATATCCGTATTGATAAATATTTAAGTGGTTTGTTAACGGATAATTCCAGAACGTATATACAAAAGTTAATTAAAGAAAATAATATCTTAGTAAATAATAAAGCGTGTAAAGCAAATTACAAAGTACAGGCAGAAGATAAAATTATAGTAGATATTCCAGAACCAATCTATGCAGATATCGAGCCGGAAGATATTCCGTTAGATATAATTTTCGAAGATAATGATGTGTTAATTGTAAATAAACCGAAAAATTTAGTTGTCCATCCGGCTCCCGGACATTATTCCGGTACATTGGTAAATGCAATCATGTATCATTGTAAAGATAATTTATCAAATATAAATGGTGTTTTACGTCCGGGAATTGTTCATCGGATTGACAAAGATACAACAGGCGCTTTAATTGTCTGCAAAAACGATTATAGTCATAATTTTATTGCAAATCAATTAAAGGAGCATTCTATAACAAGAAAATACATTGGTATTGTACAAGGTGTTTTAAAAGAATCTGAAGGTATAATTGATGCGCCAATTGGCAGACATCCGGTAAAACGCAAAGAAATGTGTATTAATGAAACAAACGGTAAAAATGCAGTAACGCATTATAAAGTATTAAAACAGTTTAGCAAATATACATTATGCGAATTTCAGTTAGAAACCGGACGGACACATCAGATTCGTGTACATATGGCAAGTATTAATCATCCATTATTAGGAGACGAAATTTACAATCACAATAAATGTCCATACAAACTGCAGGGACAGTGTCTCCATGCAAAAATAATAGGATTTATTCATCCAACGATAAAAGAATATGTTGAATTTGAGGCAGATACACCGGCATATTTTAATAACTTAATTAAAAATGTATCAGTTTAGATATATTTCCGCATATCTTTCTTCGTTAAACTTGTCTTTTGCGAATAGTTGTGTTATTATCTTTGTGATAGTCCACAACTATTTTTTTTACTCTTTTACTACTAATATATATTGCAGATAAAAATTAACTGCAGAACGGAGTTTCTAATGAAAGCACAAAAATTATTCAGTTACGTCAGACGTGCTGTGTCGGATTACAATATGATTATAGATGGAGATAAAATTGCTGTTGGTATTTCCGGTGGCAAAGACAGCCTGGCTCTTTTATATGCATTAAATGGTTTAAAAAGATTTTATCCCGCGAAGTTTGATATTGTTGCCATTACGGTTGATTTAGGTTTTGGTATACAGGATTTCGAAAAGATAAAAAGTTTTTGTACCGATATGAATATAGACTATCATGTTGTAAAAACAGATATTGCCGATATTGTTTTTGATACTAGAAAGGAAACGAACCCATGCTCACTCTGTGCAAAAATGCGAAAAGGTTCTTTAAATGATACAGCAAAGACTCTTGGATGCAACAAGATTGCATATGCTCATCATAAAGATGATATGATTGAGACAATGTTTCTGTCTCTGATATATGAAGGGCGTTTCCACTGCTTCTCTCCTGTCACATATTTGGACAGAATGGATTTAACAGTAATCAGACCTTTAATGTATGTTCCTGAAATGGATGTGATTGGCTTCTCCAACAAATATGAACTTCCTATTGCAAAAAATCCTTGCCCGGTTGATGGTCATACAAAACGGGAATATGTTAAAAATCTAGTAAAACAATTAAATGAAGAAAATCCTGGATGTAAAGAAAGATTTTTCAGGGCATTACTGAATGGAAGTTTTCATTTACCAGAAGATATGAAATAAATCTATATACTTTTACAAGGAGATATAAACTATGGCTGCATCAAATAGAAATTACCATGAACAGGTAATCATAAAAAACGAACTAAAACTGAGGGAACTTCAAAAGCAACTGCCACGTTTTTGTGGGGAATTCTTTAGAGGCATTGAGTCAACTAGTTCTTCCCGGACAAGAATAGCATATGGCTATGATCTGGTTGTATTTTTTAATTATTTGAAAGCTGAAAATCCCGAAGTAAAAAATAAAGAACTAAGAGACCTTCCTGTAAATATTTTAGACAGAATTACTGCTACAGATATTGAAGAATATTTAGATTATCTAAAATATTACGTAACTGAAGATGGCGTGGAACATACAAACAAAGAACGTGGAATCATGAGAAAACTTGCCTGTCTTCGTACACTATACCGCTACTTCTATAAAAAAGAAGCAATACAGACCAATCCTGCATCTATTGTTGACATGCCTAAAATTCACCAGAAAGAAATTGTGAGACTGGATACCGACGAAGTCAGCATCTTACTGGATGAAGTAGAGACCGGTGATAAATTAACAAAATCCCAGCAAAATTTTCATGCAAAAACAAAAACAAGAGATATTGCAATACTTACACTCCTTCTCGGAACCGGTATTCGTGTATCTGAATGTGTTGGAATTGATATTACTGATATTGATTTTAAAAATTCCGGAATAAAAATCAGAAGAAAAGGTGGAAACGAAACAGTCATTTATTTTGGCGAAGAAGTTGAAGAATCTTTATTGAATTATATTGAAGAAAGAAAACTCATCGTACCAATATCCGGGGATGAAAACGCACTATTCCTATCTTTACAAAAACGAAGAATCGGTGTACGGGCAGTTGAAAACCTTGTAAAAAAATATTCTTCTTTAGTAACTAATTTAAAGAAAATCACTCCACATAAATTAAGAAGTACATATGGTACTGCCCTCTATAAGGAAACCGGGGATATTTATTTAGTCGCTGATGTATTAGGTCATAAAGATGTAAATACAACAAAAAAACACTATGCTGCCATTGAAGATGAACGACGCAGAAAAGCAAGAAATGCAGTAAAGCTAAGAAAAGACTAGTATTCATCTGTACAATCCTCTCTTAATTTTTTATATAATAAATACCGCAGAAGAAATAATGTGCGTGTCATTTCATCTGCGGTTAAGGATATAAAAAGTATAAATATAAAGGTGAGCTTTATTTATACTCATCAGAATAATATGATATAACAATATAATTTCCACTAGTAATTCTGTCTGAAACTAAATTATTATTCTTTTTTACTTCACGAATATACTCTGAAATAGAAACATTGCTATTGACTGTATATCTCTGTGCTATGGATGTAAGGGTGTCCCCTGGCTGAATTTCATAACTTGTATAATATTTATACATTGGATTATCGCTGTTATTCGTAGCATTCACATCTTTTAATCCGGTAATGGTAAATACCATTACCCAAAGTACTGCTATCACTGTTCCTGATAAAAATAATCTCTTTCTTAACTGTACAATTCGTGCTCTTTTTATGTTTCTTCTGGCTGTATTCATAATGAAATCCTCCTGTGTAATATATTTATATGAATCCTTGCAGAACGCTTGTTCGTGTTTTATTAAATCAATATTACCACCCGAACATGCGTTTGTCAACAGATTATTCGAATATTTGTTCGAAAATTGTTGCGCTTTGTTTTTAACTGTGGTAATATTATCATAAGTACAGTACATTAATTGGTACTTTGAAGTAAAAACTTATTATTTTTTTAGAAATTACACTTTGGAGGGATTCTATGTCAGGAAAAATCAGTGCAAAACAACAACAGATATTAAATTATATTAAGGAAGAAATTCTTGCAAAAGGATATCCTCCTACAGTAAGGGAAATTTGTGAAAAAGTCGGACTTCGTTCTACTTCTTCTGTTCACTCCCATTTAAATACATTAGAAGAGAATGGTTTTATCAGACGGGATCCTACAAAACCACGTACGATAGAGATTGTAGATGATGAGTTTGCATTAACTAGAAGAGAAATGATAAACATTCCGGTTATTGGCCGCGTAGCAGCCGGCGAACCGTTGCTTGCAGTAGAGAATATTAAAGACTATTTCTCTCTTCCTGCAGAATTCATGCCGAACGGGGAAACTTATATTTTAGAAGTTCATGGTGACAGTATGATTAACGTTGGTTTCTTTGAAGGAGATTATCTTATCATAGAGAAAACAAACACTGCAAAGAATGGCGAAATCGTTGTTGCACTAATAGAAGATTCTGTAACGGTAAAAAGATTTTATAAAGAAAATGGGTATATTCGTTTACAGCCGGAGAACGATGATATGGATCCGATTATCGTAGATGATTGTACGATTGTAGGAAAAGCATATGCTTTATATCGACCAATGATTTATTAATAGCTCAAAAATATTTCGTATCGATTTATATTCTTATTTAAACATAAAAAATGCTGTTATGATAGTGAAAATTTCACTACTATAACAGCAATTTTTATGTTAAATTTATGATTCTACACTTTTGAATAATTCCATTATGTAAAACATATTCAATTAATTATTGTATAACTGGAACTCATATAGACGTACTGTTCCAACACTGTCACCAGGATTAAAAATTTTAATCTGCACATATCGTGCTGTCTGGGTTCCGATATCATATGAGGAAATACCATTATCGTTATTTACCTGATAGTCAACAGATTTCCAATTTTTCGCATCTTCTGATACCAAAATCTCCCATTCAGACATATTTGCATAATTTTCCTTACTCTTTGTATTGTATAGAGTGTATGTATTAAAAGTTTTCTTACTGCCTAAATCAATCTTTACTGAATGTACTCTTCCATTAAAAGTAGTCTCCGATGAACTCTTTGAACACCATTTTGTGTTAAGATCTCCATCAATTAATTTTTCGGCAGATTCATTCGAAGAAACCTGACCGGTTGTATGTAGGATAGTCGCTCCGTCACACAAGTTTGTACCACTAATCACCGGAGTATCAAGTTTTCTGGAAACTATATTTCCATGTGTTTTTTCTCCAATCATCACATAAGTCGGATTGCTTACTCCCGGTAAATTTTCAGTAATCCAATTATCCTGATAATATCTAAAACCTTCAAATGCCCATGTTCCATTTTTTAATTCTTCTACATATCTCAAACGCAATGATTCAATACAATCATAACCTGTAATCTGCTTTACTAATTTATTCCAGTCTGTTGTTGTATCCCTTGGATTATCATCATATCTTGTTCCCTTATTAGCTTTTAACATATGATTAATGCTGTCTATCAAGCCAAGTTTAACATTTCCATTTGAATCTTTTGTTGTCGGATATTTTGCATCCATATAGGCAAAGAACCATTTGTTATTGCCATATGCCTCATATCCCCAATCCTGAAGTGATGTATCATTTGCACTATATACTTGAACATTATCTTCTGTTGCCCAATGGTAATAACGGAATCCACCATAGTTAGCCATGTTTTCAACCCACCATGCCGGTCCTGAGGAAGATACATTTCCATATTGCTGTACTGCGTGTGTAAGTTCGTGTGAAAAATATCCAATGCCAACCGGATTACTATTCATCCAATCTACAGAAATAACAATTGAATTTCCAAGTGTATATGCTACTCCATCATAATCCTTATCTGCTGTAATGTACATTCTCTTTGGTTCAGAACCTGTTCCCCATCTTGTATATTGACGTGGATAAACCTCATAGAATAATTCTTTTAAGTTCTTTTTATAATTCGGTGCTGTTACTTTATCCCAATCACCAATAAAAATTGCATCAAATTCATTTTCTAATAAACATGCACATCCTTTTAAGCCGATTTCAGATAGCTGAAAAGAATTTCCATATCCTTCTGTTACTGTCAGTTTAAATTGAGTATATGCTCCAACTTTATCAACAATATAAGTATAATCAGCATAATTAATATCAGCCATTCCACTTTCAGTTACAGTATCTATTGCTTCCCAATTATTTCCATCATTAGAGCCATATAGTACCCATGATTTGATTGTACGGTTTGAATACTGCTGATTATCATTTGCTGTTTTCAATGTATAACTATATAATGATGTTTTTTCCTTCATTGTCCATGCGATTGAACATGGTGTACCTGTTGTTGTAAATAATTTGGTTGAAATATCTCCATCAAATAAATTTTCAACTCCTTCTCTATCATTAAAACCTTTTACCGTTGTCGCATTCGTATTAATTCCTTTAACATGCTTTTGAAGGTCTACGCCAATATCTGTTGAAAGCCGAACAACATCACCATTTAAATACATTTCTGCCAACTGAGAACCATAATAAAGTTTTCCGTCATCACCACTATCTTCAATCTTCAACATATAGAACTGGCATGCCTTTTTTACATCTGTCTCATATGTATAAGCCTTTAAATTTTCATGTCCAATACCACCATTTTCTACACTATCTAACTGACTCCAATCAGTACCGTTTACAGAACCATACAATTTCCACTTATGTGGATTTCTATGAGAGTATGCGGCAGCATCATTTGCAGTTACTAATGTATATGTTTTAAGTATTGTAGCACGCTTCATTTTCCATGCAATGGAGATAACCGGAGCGTCATTTGTAAAAAACTTTGTATTGATATTATTATCAAATAACTTTTCAATACCTTCATTATTGTTTTTATTACCTTCCGTAGAAGAAAAATCTTTATCTATTTCTAAAATATATTTGTTCAACGATACATTTTCAGCAACATCTGAATCCGGTTCTTCAAACTGTACACCCGGATTTTTTATTGGATGAGATGTTGTTATTTCTCCTTTTGTCGTTGTTTCCGGAATAGTTGTTGTCTCTGGAACCGTTGTGGTTTCCGGAATTTTTGTTGTCTCAATAGGTGTTTCAGTATTATTGTTTCCTTTTGAATTATATACGTATATTACAGCTTTTTGTGATCCATCCTTGTTATTTATAACAATTGTACTATACATATCTTTAAAATTTGAAAGATGAAGTAAAATGCCGGCACCTTCAATAGTTTTTGATAACGCTTTGCCATTTACTGTCATCTCACCAAAATCTACATTATTAAATGAAATATAAATTCCTTCTTCTGTAGCCCATCCTGGTTTTTGTACATTAACAATTTCCTGTACGGTGCCGCTTGCAACAACCGCCTTGTATTGTTTTTCTGCTGTTCCTGTAAGATAATTAATTGCCGACCAGTCAATGCTTCTCGGATTATAGTCTGCATCAACCATTGTTTGATTTCCTGTTCTAGAAACAGCAGCTGATGTATTCTGTACTAAAATGTTACTCTGCATTAACATAGATAACACAATAATAAATGATAATAGTTTTCTAGTTACTTTGTTTTTCAAATACTTTTTCATCAATGTCTCCTTTTCTTTACATGCTTTCTTTTTCAGAAATACTTATGTGGTTTCATACTTTTTTATCAATATCTCATCTTGTTGACAAGTAGATATTTTTATAATAGGTATCCCTGTTTATAAAAACAATACAATTTACTTAAAATAAAAGAAAACATTGCATTTGTAACAAAAATTACATACGCAATGTCTTCTTATAATTGAATAAAATATATGTCAATATAATTCTAATATGCCAGACATTCATCTAAAGACTTAATAATCGCTTCTTTGTCCATATCATGACCGATAAATACTACCTTTATCATTCTGTCTCCCACTTCCTCATCCCAATCTGCAACAAGTGTAGGATCCTCTTTCATCATCTTAGCACGAACCTTTCTCGGAGCTGTCGCTACCCACTGTCCTGCATTTGCAATATTTATCTGCCTTCCTGCCTGCTCAAACATATATGCATCATTATTATTTTCAGCAGCCCAGATAATACCTTTACTTCTGATAATTGTCTTTGGCATTTCATCTAACCAGTCTTCAAACTTTTCTTTTGCAAAAGGTTTTCTTCTGTAATATACAAAAGAACCAATACCATACTCTTCCACTTCACCTTCTCCATGATGATGGTGGTGATGATGGTGATGTCCATGATGATGATCATGCTCTTTTTCGTGATGATGGTTATGGCATTCGTCATGGTGATGTTCCCCGTGACAATGTTCATGATTCTCACCATGGTGGTGTTCCTCATGTTCATCATGATGATGTGCGTGTTCTTCATCATGCTCTTGTTCTGCATCAAATGCCTCTAATTCCTGAATCCAACCGGCAGACATACTCGATTCTTCAAAATCAAATCTGTTTGTATTTAAAATCTCATCTACGTCTATCTGACCGTAGTTTGTTTCAAACATCACTGCCTTTGGCTGAAGTGTCCTGATAATTGCTTTCACTTTTTCAAGCTGCTCTTTCGAAACAGTATCCACCTTATTTAAAATAATTGTATTACAGAATTCAATCTGCTGGATTAATAAATTCTCAATATCTTCTTCATCAATGTCTTCTTTTACAAGGTTTTCGCCACATCCAAATTCATCTGCCATTCTGGCAACATCAACAACAGAAACAATATTATCAAGTCTGGCAATCTTTGCACGCTTATCATAAGAACCATCTAACATTGTAATGGACTGAGCAATTGGAATCGGTTCACAAATACCACTTGCCTCAATTAAAATATAATCAAATCTTCCTGTCTTAATTAAGTCAATAATCTGGTTAATCAAATCGACTTTTAAAGTACAACAGATACAGCCATTCTGTAATGGTACAAGATTTTCATCCTTCTGTGTAACCTGTCCACCTTTTGCAATCAGTGAAGCATCAATATTTACTTCTCCGATATCATTTACAATTACAGCGACCTTATATCCTTTCTGATTTGTAAGTACCTGATTTAATAATGTCGTTTTTCCTGCACCTAAATAACCTGTAAGTAACGTTACAGGAACTAATTTGTTTTCCATTCTATCTACTTCCTTTCTGCTGTCTATTGATTAATTTTGAGCCAGTATGCACTATATGGCGGCATATCAAACCCATCGTCAATATTCATTATATCACCGGTTATTAAATCTGTAACCTGAATATTATTTAATTCAAAATATGCTTTGTAATGCTGTTCATCTGCATTGATACAAACATAGACACATTCACCATCTACGGTTCTTTTGAAGATGCACTGCTTATTTGTAAGAACTACAGATGTAAAATCTCCATAATTGAGTTCCCTGCTTGATTTTTTTGCCTCTGCCAGTTTTGAAATAAATTCTGTCAACTCATTATACTCCGGTGCATCAAAACAAGGTCTGAGTGCCGGATCTCCCTGACTTTTATCAGCTTTTGCGCCCCACTCACTACCATAGTAAACACATGGTATTCCAGGCATTCCAAACATTAAAGCATAAATTAACGGTAAATGCCTTTCATTCGATAAAATACTTGCGACTCTGGTCACATCATGGTTATCCACAAAATTCAATAAATGTTTTCCACGATACAGTGTCCACTGCTCCGGTCCGAACTGACGAAGAAGTGAATGATTGATCTCAAACATATTCATACTGTTAAAACTGGAGTGAAGACCTTTGTAACACTCATAATTTGTTGCAGAGTTAAGCATTTCGTCGTTCATACGCTGATTGTAATCTCCATGCAGCATTTCTCCAACCAAAAAGAAATCCTTCTTTATAGAATCCACATGTCTTCTCAGTCTCTTTAAAAACTCAAAATCCAGACAATATGCTACATCGAGCCGGATACCATCAATATCAAACTCCTGTATCCAGAATGTCACTGCATCCAATAAATACTCTACAACCTCATTATTTTGAAGATTCAATTTCACTAAATCATAGTTTCCTTCCCAGCCTTCATACCATAGTCCGTCATTGTAATTGGAATTTCCATTTAAATCAATATGAAACCAGTTTAAATATTTTGAATTTTCTCTGTTTCTGCACACATCCACAAATGGTCCAAACCCACGCCCCGCATGATTAAAAACGCCGTCTAATACCACTTTTATATTATTATCATGCAAATCCTCACAAAGTACTTTAAAATCCTTATTTTCCCCTAATCTGACATCTAATTTCTTATAATCCCGGGTGTTGTACCCATGAGTATCAGATTCAAACAACGGTGAAAAATAAACTGCATCTGCTCCCACCTTTTTCATATGGGGAATCCAGTCATGAATCTTTTGTATTCTGTTTTGTAATACTCCGTCATTTTCAAAAGGTGCACCACAAAAACCTAAAGGATATATTTGATAAAAAACACTTTCATATGCCCACATATTCTTCTCCTACAATTCGTTAATATTTACCTGTTTTCCATCCCGCCAGATTCTTTCCAAATCATAAAACAATCTATCATCTTCATTAAAGACATGAACGATAATATCACCAAAATCCATCAGTATCCAGTTAGCGTTATCATATCCCTCAATATGTTTTGGAACAGTTTCTGCCTTATATAACTCTTCTTCTACACTATCTGCCAGCGCTTTTACCTGATTTTCATTATTTCCGCCGGCAATAATAAAATAATCTGCAATGACCGAAATTTCAGAAATGTCAATGACTGTAATATTTACTCCCTTTTTTTCGTCCAATGCATTGTATGCAATCTTTGCCAATTCTTTTGAACTCATTCTATTTTTCTCCTATTTTTTCTTTATAAAACTCGTATGCTTCTTTTGTAAAGCTGTCAATAAGCTGATTTTTATTCTGTAAATAATTTAATGTATCTTTCAAAATGTGATAGGTCAGTAAATCCAGATCTTTCATTGCAATTTGACGCAAGAAAGATAGATTAGGCTGGACAGACCGACCGGGCTCAATATAATCTGCACAAAATATAATCTGTTCTAATTTTGTCATTTCAGGTTTCCCGGTTGTATGCCATTTTACTGCATTTAATACCTGATCATCTTCAATATAATATTTCTTCTCAGCGATATATGCCCCAACCTTTCCATGAAGCAGATATGGAGCGTTCTTCTCATATTTTGAAATCAATATATTATTTTTTACGCAGGTTTCTATTAATTGTTCATTCGAATAGTGTTTTGCACAATCATGCAGCAAGCCTGCAAGATAAGCCTGATTCGGATTTACATCAAATATTTCTGCCATATCTTTTGCAGTCTTAGCCACACCTAATGTATGCACATACCTTGATTCTTTCAAGATTTTTTGCAAATCACTCTTTATTTCTGAGACAGACCATGCCATATTTACATCTTCATCCGTATATAACTTATTTTTACGAATATATTCATATACTTTTACCGGAAGTATATCCTTACACAGTTCCAACGGATGATTCCGTATAAAACTTGAAGATATCCCGGACACATCTGTATCTAAAATAACAAGCCCTCTCTGACAATCAGATATTTTCTCTGAATTTAAATGATATTTTGTTATTAATTTTTTAACTGTATTTTCAAAACTACCAAGTGTTAAATCGTTTCTGCGAATAACAACAAGTGCCGCTTTTTCTAAAATAATCTCAGGATGATACCAATTCTCAAAACTGGAAACAGAATCTCCCCCGACAATAAAATATAATTCATCTTCCGGATACAGCTCTTTCCACGCTGTCAATGTGTCTGCTGTATAACTAAACTTATTTTTAATCTCAAAATCAGAATATTCTATATTGTCAAATTCTTCTACAGCCAGTTTTACCATATTGATTCTATGGTATTCACTCGTGATTTTCGCAGAATTCTTATGAGGCGGGCAAAAGGATGGCATCAGATATACTTTGTCTAATTTCAAAGCCTTTAATGTCTCTTTTGCCATATAAATATGTGTATTGTGTACCGGATCAAATGTCCCGCCTAATAATCCTATTTTCATGTTCACACCATCTCATATAATTTATTTCGCTATACTACCTGCACTTTATGGAAGAATAATTTTTCTGTCTTTCTCATCTTTTGCAGGTCTGTAAAGTACAATCTTTCTTCCTATGACATGTACTACCGATGATCTGGTTCTGTCTGCCAATACCTGTGCAATATCTTTTGGTTCATAAAAGCAGTTTTTTAATACATTTAATTTAATAATCTCGCGTTTTTCTAATGCTTCATCTATTGCCGTTGTAATTTCCGGTGTGACTGATGATTTTCCAACCTGAAATATCGGGTCAATCGTAGCTGAAATCTTACGCAGATATGCTCTTTGCTTACTGTTCATTTAAATCTCCTTTCTACTCATTACAAATAGCTAATTCGAAAATCACAGATTTTCTGTTAAAATATGCATGGCTATTTGTAATAATCGAAGTGATGTCCATATATCTTTACTGTATCACCATCTTCTATTCCGAGTTCCTCTAATTCATCCAAAATCCCATTGTCCTTCATAAAATTCTGGAAGAACATAAATCCTTTTTCGGAATCAAGATTCGTATACCCTAACATTCTTTCAATACGAGGACCTTCTACTGAATATACGCCCTCTTCTAACATTTCTACAGTATAAGGCAGTTCCGTAGTGATTCGATAATCATCAGGGTTATATTCCTGTTCATAAACCACTGGTGCATCTCCAATGCTATCCAGCAGTTCTCTTACATAATAAAGTAATTCTTTAAGTCCTTTTCCACTGACTGCGGAAATCGGATATACTTTAATCTCTGGCTCAAATTCTTGTTTGATTTTATCTATGACTTCGTTGGTATCTTCATAAATTGCATCTATCTTATTTGCTGCAATTACCTGTGGTCTGTTTAATAAATCCGGATTGTATTTTTCTAATTCATGATTAATCGCTTTAATGTCTTCAATCGGATCTCTTCCCTCAACGGAAGCCGCATCTATCATATGAATAATTACCTTCGTACGCTCGATGTGCTTTAAGAACTGATGTCCAAGACCGACACCTTCGGATGCACCTTCTATTAATCCCGGAATATCAGCAATAACAAAACCTTTTCCACCATTCAAATCAACAACACCAAGATTTGGATTCAATGTAGTAAAATGATAGTTTGCAATCTTTGGATCTGCATTCGTTACTCTGGATAAAAGAGTCGATTTTCCCACATTTGGAAATCCAACCAGACCAACGTCAGCAATACTCTTTAACTCTAATGTAACATTTAATTCCATGCTTTTCTGACCAGGCTGCGCGTAGTTTGGTGCCTGCATTGTTGCTGTGGCATAATGCTGGTTGCCTTTACCACCACGTCCGCCTTTTAAGATAACCATCCGCTGATTATCTCCACTCATATCAGCCACAATTTTTCCGGTTTCTTCTTCCCTGATAACAGTTCCTTCCGGAACTTTCAAAATAATATCAGCACCATTTTTCCCTGTTTTATTTTGCTTGCCGCCTTCCTGTCCCGGTTCTGCTTTGAAATTGTGTTTATGTCTAAATTCGTACAAAGTATTTAATCCCTTGTCCACTTCAAAAATAACATCGCCGCCTTTACCGCCATCGCCGCCATTCGGACCTCCGTTCGGCACATATATTTCCCGTCGGAAAGAAACGTGTCCATCCCCGCCTTTTCCTGATTGTATAAAAATCTTTGCAAAATCTGCAAACATAATATTCCTCCGTCTATAAAACATTATGCGGACAACTTCTTATTCTTATCCCGCATAGTTAAAAATAGGCTTCCAGTCATTCATGACTTGAAGCCTACTAATATCTGTGTTTAATTATTCAGCTACCGGATATACAGAAACCTGCTTTTTGTCTCTGCCTTTTCTTTCAAATCTTACGATTCCGTCTGATGTAGCAAATAATGTATCGTCACCACCACGTCCAACGTTTACGCCTGGGTGAATCTTTGTTCCACGCTGTCTGTAAAGAATGTTACCAGCCTTAACAAACTGTCCGTCTGCTCTCTTAGCGCCAAGTCTCTTTGATTCTGAGTCTCTACCGTTCTTTGTAGAACCCATACCTTTTTTATGAGCGAAGAACTGAAGGTTCATCTTCATCATAGCTATACCTCCTTATAATCTAATGATATAAAATCTTTGTATTCCTTTTCTAACTGCTCTAGTCCTAAAACTAAAGACTTTATTAATATTTCAGCTTCATTACTAATAGTATCTGTAAATTCAAAATCAATTATTCCATCATCTTCATGTTCAAATTGTGAAAACTTATCTGATGTCAACCCCTCAATAGAATTTACAAAATTAATCGCCAATACCGAAATACCTGCACAGATAATATCCTCACCTTCATCAGCATATCCGGCATGTCCTTCTATGCGAAATCCTGTATATGTATTATCTTTACAGTAAACTGTTATATTCGTCATAACTCTTCACCTGATTAAGCATTGATTTTATCAATCTTAACTTCAGTATACTGCTGTCTATGACCATTCTTTTTATGATAACCGGTTTTTCTCTTATACTTGTAAACGATAACTTTTTTAGCCTTACCATCACCTACTACTGTAGCTTCAACTGATGCGCCTTCAACTGTTGGGTTACCAACTTTACCATCTACATAAAGAACCTGGTCAAAAGTAAACTTAGAATCAGCTTCAGCGCCGAGCTTTTCAACTCTGATTACATCGCCTTCTGAAACCTTGTACTGTTTACCACCTGTTGCGATTACTGCGTACATATGGGCACCTCCTATTACTCATTACTCGCCAGCTTCGGTGACTGCGGATGCAGTGCTTATAACCACACTGAGCGGCATACCAAAGTATAATACCACAGGTCAAATCTTATGTCAACAAATATCTTTAATTAATCTTGACACTTTCATCATCCGAAACCGGGATTACAAGACAGGACTCCCCGTTTATATTCTCACGGCGGATTAAAGATTTTTTGTTCTCATTCACCCGGATAATAATATCTTCTGAAATGTTCGTCACTTCCTCGATTTTACGGTTTAACTCTTTTATTTCTTCTTTTAAAAATGCCTTCTCATTATTATCTTTTACGACTTTTGCGGCTTTGCTGGTAACTAAATCTCCTAACAATGGCAGTTCTTCCTCTTTTAACGTGGATATATACTCTCTGCCGATTTCTGTTGCCTTTGTTTCTCCAAGTCCTGCATACTCTAAAGCCCCACTCACATGCTCCTCAGAAATTTCTATTTCATCCGGCTCGCTGTCAGAGAGCTGCGCCAGTTCTATATTCACAGATTCCATAATGTCATTCAGCACTTCCACATCTGTAGCTTCAGCAACCATTTCACATAAAATATTCTGTTTCTGAGCAAAAGTCTTTTTTACCTTACAGCCTAACACATCTGTAATAAACTCCTGATGTGGTTCTTTAGAGTCTGCTGTGTACATAAACACAGAATGGATATCTGTACTTCTCTCGTTAAATGCAGGGAAAAGAAATCCTGTTTCCGGCATCCCCACCATCCACTCTCTGTTCAAAGTTCCAATTCGCTGTTCTGATTTATTATATCCAAGCCCCGGCTTTGATAAAATCATCGGACAGACAGCACATATAATGTACTCGTATACTTCCTCAGACTCATCCAGTTTCATATTATCAGATGTCTTTGTCAAAACATCATACCTGTCATGAAATAATAAAATTAAATAATTTCCCATGGAATCATACTTTTCAATAATCATATCATAAAAAGCATTCAGCAGACCTTCATCCTCCAGCCCGCTTTTTTTTAGTCCCATCAGAAACTGTTGATGTCCTCCCGTTTTTTCTGCTTCCAATGGAAAATCCAATTCCAGCATGTTATTTCCGAGATTTGTTGACAAGACTTTCTTTGCGATTTCCAGATATTTAAAATATTCTTCATCTTCCAAATTTAAAAAGTTTTCATTAAAATGTGTAACTTTATTTTTCTGATCGTCAATATAGCAGCCACACATTTTTGTAAAAGAACACTGATCCTTTTTCAATCTTCTTCTTAGTTCATTAATTGATTTTTTATCCATTTTCTGTCACACATCCTTCTGTCTGATTTATATTCCTGATTGCTTTCAATTCTTCATTTATCATTCGTTACATCTCCGCTGACACTCAAATCAATGGTATCACCCAGATATTTCGGCTCCGGCTGTACAATACACTTTATAAAAGACTTAACTCTTGCCAGATATTCGCGAAACTTCCAATATACCATCTTCTTACTATAAAACCGTAAATCAGCTGTAACTCCTCTGGCTTCCAGTCCCAGCCGGTCTGCAATATATAATGCCCGGTACAAATGATATTCCTGCGTTACAATAATCACTTTCTTTGCTCCAAAAATATCTCTTGCCCGATATAATGAATCATAAGTTTCAAAACCGGCATGATCCATAAAAATATCTTCTGAAGGAATACCTTCATTTATGGCATACTTCTTCATTGTATTTACTTCATCATGATTTTCTCTGCCATGGTCACCTGACATTATAATTTTATCTGCAGCATGATTCTGATATAATTTATCTCCAATCTTTATTCTATCCTCCAACATCCATGTAGGACTTCCATCGTCTCTGATTCCTGCTCCTAAAACAACAATACAGTCTGCCTCAAAATCAGAAGCCTCTTCTAAAGATATCATTCTGCTTTTTTCCTTTATGACAATATATAAATTTATTCCCACTACAGTCAATGTCATAATAACAGCTGCAAATATCAGCCAAAATAAACACCTGATTAACATATTCTTCTTATCCTTTTTATTGTTTTTCATATGTATTTCCTCTTATGCTCCAAAATTATTTCGATATTGAGATGGTGTCAGACCTGTAATATTTTTAAATGTTTTCATAAAGTGTTTCTCATGGTCGTATCCCACTGCTTTTGATATTTCATTTACTTTCATGTCCGTTTCTGTTAAAAGTTTTTTCGCCTCTCCAACACGTACATTTCGCAGGTAATTTACAAAGTTTGTACCTGTATATTGTTTGAACGTAAAAGAAAACAATGAATAATTCATGGAAATATAATTAGAAACAACTGCCATATTTAAATTCGTACTATAATTTTCTTTAATATAGTCTATTGCTTTCTGCATTTTTATACCGGTCTTGTATTCATCTATATTATCACTTACCAATTCATCAAAACGGCTGATCCATTGATGTACAACTTCCATATATTCATCAATATTTTGATAACTGAACATATCAAGAATCTCGAAAACTTCTTCCTTTTTGTTATTTAAAGACTTTTCATATACTTTCATTGTTGTCTGAATGATAAGTTTCATTTGTTCCTGAAACTCATTCATTGGATATTTTCTTATCTTAACACCTTCTACAAAGATTTCCAACTGTTCTAAAGCTTCTTCTAATTTATTAGAGCAGATGAGATTTGCAGTCTGCATCATTAACTTTACACCATATTCATATTCAGAATCCGGTAAAATATATGTATTTGCATCCACAATTGGCTGGCAGGTTTCAAACGCAGTACGACGCATTTCCGCAGCCTCGCAAAATGCCTGCTTGAGATCCATTAGATTATAATATACATTACTGATGCCGATATAATAATTTGAAAGCTTTTCTATTATTTCTTCTTTATATTCCGCACCACAAATAACAAGGTCTAAGTTTTCCTGCCCCTTCACAAAACAATATTTGTCCGCTGCCGTCAACTCAATATCATCATCTTTTTTACTAAAACAGAACACAATAAATTTTTGCAAAGATATATATTTTCCTATTGACAGACAAATATTTTCAATTTCCCCTTTTGTGATATTATCATAAAAAAGCATATATCGTAACTGCTGAAAAGCAACGTTTTTGTTTTGTTTCTCTTCAAAATATTTACTGTTTGATTCCTCTTCAAACTTCTGTAATGTCTCAGTTATAATATTTCTATCTACAGGTTTTAATATATACTCCTTTACACCATTTCGAAGCATTGCAACAGCATACTCAAAATCATCAAATCCACTAATTGCCGCAATCAGCGGTGCATTATCTAACTTCTGAGCTTCAGCAACTAAAGTAATCCCGTCAATCTTGGGCATACGGATATCTGTAAACATAACGTCAATTTCCGTACTTTGCAAAATTTCCAGAGCTACTTCTCCATTATTACATTCTATGATTTCCTCAACGTCAACTCCTGACCGCTCTATCATGGAACGAATCCCCTGTCTGATTAGTTTTTCATCTTCTACTAATAATAATTTTCTCATTACGCATTCTCCTTATCTAATGGAATCTGTATTGATACTTTTGTAAATGCACCTTCTTTTGAATAAATTGAAAGACCATATTCGTTTCCAAAATACATTCTGATTCTCTGCTGAACATTATATAATGCCCGTCCGTGTTCTTTTCCATCCTCAATTGCATCTGCAGTATTTATCTTTTCTCTGATAAGTTTCAACTGATTTTCTGACATTCCCACTCCCACATCAGAAATTTCAATATTTACAATATCATCATTAACAAATGCTTTGATATATATAGATGTATCTTCTGCCATATTTTCAATACCATGATATACAGAATTCTCCACAATAGGCTGTAAAGACATTTTAGGTATCTTAATATGCATAAGTTCTTCCGGAATATTCAATGACAAATAAATTTCATAGTCCTGCCGCAAATTCATCAGGTCAAGATAATTTCTAATATTGTTAATCTCTGTTTTCAATTCTACCATGCCTGAAGTCCATTGCATACTGTAACGAAACATATTTCCCAAAGAAGTTATAGCATCACTAATTTCAAAATCTCCTTTAATCTCTGCCATCATTTTAATTGTTTCTAATACATTATACATAAAATGAGCATTAATCTGATTTTGTAGTGAGCGGATTTCAGCATTTTTCGCCAAAAGCTGTTTATTTGTATTTTCTATATTTAACTTTTCTAATGCTGATAACATATCATTAATCTGTTTTCCAAGCTCTGAAATTTCATCATTTCCTTTTTCTGTGAGCCGTACAAATTCACCATTTTTTATTTTGCTGACCTCTGACGTAAGATTATTAAATCTTGCAAAAGAATTATTAATCAAAATAACAATAATGACAATAAAGCATATCATTGAGACCACTACGACTACAATATATAAAAACTGGCTTTTATAATAAGACTCAACAATCTCTTTTGTACTGCTTGCATGAACATAAACCCCTTCTAAGGACGAGCAATACATCGTAGATACCACACTGCTCTCATTATTAAACTTCATGATATTAGATTCTGAATTTGTAGTGTTTGCCAGCTGTAATATTTCCTGTTTATTGTTTGTAACGATTTCTTTATTATCATCAGAACTATAAATATGTCCATCATTTGAAACAAAACAACAAAAATCATTTTTCTGTTCTTTGCAGAAATTTAGAAATAAATCATTTAAATCTGTTGACACCTCTAAAACTGCTAACAAATTACCATCATCATCTCTCAGATTAGAAACAATTCCTGCGAGATGCGTCGTTTTTTTATTGCTTGAATATAAACTGTCATAATAATCAAAAACCCATTTATTATTTTTATACGAATGTGCCCAGCTCATCTTTTCCAAACGCTCCATCTTATAAAAACTTGGATGCTTTTCCGTAATATCAGTATTCACAAAAAGCCGGACACTGTAAATGTAGGGATTAATATTAATCATGTAGTCAATCGAGCTTATTTCCGTATCATAAAAATCAATCTTATCAACAGCCTTTAAATCTTTACCATTCCTGACATTTTCAATATATTCAATAACAGATTTCTTCTGCAAAATAATCTGTTGCACCAGATAACATGTTTCTTCTACATCTTTATACTGACTCGATACATTTAACATATTTGTTTTCTCATTGGCTAATGCAACACTTTTTGCATTTTTTGACATATTGAAAAACATTATGCTTGTCCACATGGAAGTACATAAAATCAATACCACCACGATAATCAATATAATCTTTTTACATAATGAAATTTTACTTTTCTGTTTCTTTTCAGCCATCACTTATCTAATCCTAATTTTTCGATATTTTCATTCATTTTTTCTGTTAGCGCTTTTAAAACTTTTTTATATCCTTTACTGTATCTTTCTTTTATAAAGGAATTGTAAATTCGTTCAAATTCAACATCACTTTTTGCCAAAAGTAATTTTGGTAACGTTTTTCCCCAACTGGAATCAATGTCATTCTTTATTCTTCCTATTTCAGAATCCGCATCAAATGTGATGGTATACTGACCTACATATGTAGTATAAGGATAGGTCCACTGTTTCAACTGGGTTATAGGATTGTTCTTATCATCTTTAATCCACTGGGATGCCATGGCATCGTTCTGCATCATCCAGTAACAGGAATCTGCTCCATATTTTTCATCAAACTGAGTTCTGTCAGTATATAAAACTTTTTTGATATCATCTTTCATTTCAGGAATTCCCTCTGTATTATATTCCCAGGTCTTTCCCTCCACTCCAAGCCAGGTCATTTTCTGGCCTTCTTCACTAATTAAGTATGTAAGCAGCTTTATTGCTTTTTCCGGATTTTTACAATTTTTTGATATCAGTGTAACCGTCCACCCATTGATACTGGTTCCCGGAAGAGTATAATCATCTCCCTTAGAATTTTTCGGGCCGTCTACAGCAATATAAATACTGTCCGGATTATTTGCATACAATTGCTTTTCCTGATCTGCCATATCTGTATACTGATAAATCATACAAAAGTATTGTCCATCACTTATTTTTTCACTCATCTGTGTTCTGGAATCAATAAAAATTTCGTCCTTTAACAGACCCTTTCTTGCCAACTGGTTAAATGTTTTTAACCACATAATATAATCTTTATTTTTAATTCTGTCTATAGCATTTCCTTTTTTATCAACATATGGAATAGCAAGAAAGTCCATTAAATAATTGTCAAATGAATCGCACCCGATTTCATTAAATTCAGTGCATCCTACAGGAATCATTTCTTTTCCGTCAATCTTCGGAAACATCTTAGCTGCTTTTTCTACTGCTGAAATAAAGCCTTCCGGAGTTGTCATATCAGGTTTACCTATGGCCTCATAAATATCTTTTCTTACAAGAAAACTTTCATTAGAAGCTAATGTATCATACTTTTCATAATCAGATGGTGAACAGGCTGAATTTGGATACTGATATAGATGCCCATCGTTGCTTCTATGCCAGTTAACAACCTCATCATTCACAACTTTATAAAAATATTTGTCATACTTATCTGCCAGAGTATCCAAAGCATAAATTTTGTTCTCATTAATCATCTGGCTGATTTCAGGTTCCCACCACCCAAGAGTAATAATATCCGGCAAAGTATCACCGGCTATCATGGAATCCAGTTTCTCATTCGGATTTCCTGAAGGTGTGACAAACTCAATATTACACCCTGTTTTTTCAGCGATGGCTTTAGAAACCATATTATTGCCCCAATCAGCTGTAAACCAGGAAAAATTCACGTACCACGAAAGATTTACCTTTTCCGGCTTATCTTCAGTCTTTTTGTCACCACAACCTGTCAAAGATGCTATCATACCCAAACAAATAACAGATACAATTATTTTTTTTACCTTTCCCATAACACTCCTCCTACGTAATCTGAGTTCAAAAATAAACACTATTTTATAACTTTATCAGCAATTATCTCTAAAAGCGGTTTCGCCTGTTTCTTTCTCGTTATTTCCATTAACCCTAATTTCGTAATGTCAATAACACTGCATAATGTAAAATCGGCAGATATGCATTGTCTCATATAACTGATAAGTTCATCATAAAACATTTGCTCCATATTGATAAAATCTACTACAATCGTTCCGGAAATATTTCTTATTTTTAACTGTCTTGCAATTTCTTTTGCTGCCTCTTTATTTATCTGGGTAATTGTTTTTTTTCTATCGGTATGCATATCTGCTTTACCTGTATTGACATCAATCACAGTCATTGCCTCAGTATGTTCAATAATCAGATATGCCCCAGATTTTAACCATACATGTTTACTTAACGCATTTTTTATATGTTTTTCTAATGAATATTTGTTTAACAGATTTATCTTAGAATCATCATTCCAGATAACCTGAATCTGCTCTTGCATCAACTGCTGATAAATATTCTCTACATCTGTTATAATTGTACCATTCAATTTATTTACAAATTCCCGGCATATCTCCAAAACATAATTTTTTAAATAAACAGCAGTTTTAGGTTTTGCATATGTCATTTTATTTTGATATTCACGATAACGTGAAACCAATTGTTCTGCCTGTCGTTTTAATTCCTCTATCGTGTATAATACTGAATTAGTTCTTAATATAAATCCGTATTCATCATTTGAGATATCCCGAAAAGATTTTTTTAATTCTTCACGAATATTTCTGTCCTTAATTTTTTTTGAAATGTTGACTCCGGTATCTCCCACAGTTAAAACTACCTGTTCAGATGACAGATTCAGTTTCCATGTGAGAAGATAGTCCTTTGTCTTCACTTTGTCACTCGTTACCTGTACTAGTATCTTATCTCCCTGCTTTATGGAAAAAGGCAAATTTGATAAAGATAAAAATCCCTTCTTATCCTCATCGAACTCCACAAATGCGGCTTGAATATTTCTTACAACATCTTTTACATATCCACAATAAACATTACCTACCAGTGATTCAGATTGAAAATCATGTATTCTGCATAAGATATTATCCTCAAATTGAAAACCTAATATTTTATTTTTCACTTTTGATATGACTAAAATATTACTCAATGTCTCCTCCAATATCACTAAGCGAAATAAGTTCTCCATCCTGCAGACAGTACATATCGAGTCGTTCATACTGTACAAACTCTGGAAGAGTTATTCCTGCAAACTCTGATAATGCCTGCATTACTAAATCGGGTTTTAGATTCGCAGCACTTCCCTGTGCTACTTTCATAAATACTCCTTCATTCTCCTGCCGCAATTCATAAATCATTGGTTTAATATCTACAATTTTCTCACTGCGCTTTGTTTTTTTCAAAATATTAATGGAATCCTGCTTATAAAAACTCTCCACGATTTCTTTTGTAAGTCCTTTAAAATATACAAAATAATCTGCTCCTGCCACAATAGACATTGCATTTTTTGCTCCATCAGGCAATTGTTTATAACTTAGTATCTCTACACCTTCTACATTTTGCTGATTTAGTTTCTCCAGCATAACTTTACCGGACTCTGTGCTATGTACCTCGATATCAAAATATTCTCCTTTGCTTATGATTCCAACACTTAAAGGTGCAGCAAAAGACATTTTCTGATGTGGCGAAAATCCTTCTGAATAAGCAATATCCACACCTGCCCTGCGCATAACCTTTTGAAAATATCTTACCATATCAAGATGACCGATAAACTTCATCATCCCCTGTTTGGCAAACCTAATTCTTATCTTCAAAGCACACACCTCCTCCAAAACTAGCCGCACCACAACCAGAACACTGCATTCTGCAGTTTGGTGTTACCTTTTCATCCTTGGCATCATGCCATTCTCTCAATAAGAAGTCTTTGGTTACACCTGTATCAATAAAATCCCAAGGAAAAATCTCATCATCTTTTCTTTCTCTGGTTATATAAAAGTCTAAATCTACTCCCGTTTCCTCTATGGCTTCCTTCCAGATATTTTTATCATGACATTCAGACCACGAATCATAAATGCCGCCTTTTTCATAAACCCGTAAAATTATTTTTGATAACCTGCGGTCACCTCTGGCAAGAAGCCCTTCTAATACACTGATATCTGACTCATGCCAGTTATATTTAATACTTTTTCTGTTTAATAAAGTTTTTAATTTATCATTAACTCTGTGTGCCTTATCTAAAAACTGTTCTGCAGTACACATCGGCGCCCACTGAAATGGTGTGAATGGTTTTGGTACAAAAAATGATGTACTGGCTGTAATCTGGCATTTACCATGCCTTTCTTCTTTTGGCACTGTTTCATAATAGAGTTCGGCAATTTTTTCACACAAATCCATAATACCGTCTACATCTTCGTTTGTTTCCGTAGGCTGACCTAACATAAAATAAAGTTTTACCTTATTCCAGCCTCCCACAAATGCCTGTTTTGCACCATTTAATATATCTTCCTCTGTCAGGCCTTTATTAATTACGTTTCTCATCCGCTGAGTACCTGCCTCCGGTGCAAATGTAATCGAACTCTTCTTCACATCCTGCACTTTACTCATAACATCTAAGGAAAAAGCATCAATTCTCAGAGATGGAAGAGAAATATTAATATTTTTCTTTTTGCATTCTTCCATTAAGAAATCAATTAATTCCTGTAATTTACTATAGTCGCTGGTACTTAAAGAACTGAGGGAAATCTCATCCTGCCCCGTACTTTCTAACTGGTTAAGAGCAATTCTTTTTAATGTTTCAAGACTCTTCTCTCTTAATGGTTTGTATACAGAGCCTGCCTGACAGAACCTGCACTCTCTGATACATCCACGCTGAATCTCCAATACACATCTGTCCTGAACAATCTTTGTAAAAGGAACTAAAGGCTTGTCCGGATAGGATACATTATCAAAATCTAATACAATGTCTTTTTTTACTGTTTTTTGTGCGTTCGTATTATTTGGTAACATTTCCTTAATCGTGCCGTCTTCGTGATAGGAAACATCATAAAACATCGGTACATACATACACGGAATGGTTGCTGCCATTTCTAAGAAATCAATCCTTGAACCGCCATTTTTCTTATTTTTTTTATACAAATCAATTAAATGATAATATTGGGTTTCTCCTTCACCCATATAAAAAATATCAAAAAAGTCTGCAATCGGTTCTGGATTATATGCACATGGACCACCACCGATAACAATCGGGTCCTCCTCTGTTCTCTCTTTTGACATCAAGGGAATACTACTCAGATCCAACACCTGAAGAATATTTGTATAGCACATTTCATACTGAAGTGTAATTCCCAGAAAATCAAAATTCTTCACCGGTTCCTGAGATTCTATTGCAAACAGCGGAATATTCTCCTCCCGCATAATTTTATCTAAATCAATCCACGGAGAATATACTCTTTCACAATAGATATCCTCTCTCTTGTTTAACAAATCATATATAATCTGTATTCCCAGATGTGACATTCCAATATCATACACATCCGGAAAGCACATGGCAAAACGTACATCTACATTCTTTGGATTCTTTTTTACCATGTTCACTTCACCACCAATATATCTGGCAGGTTTCTCTATTTTCATTAATATTTCATCGCTTAGTGCCAATTCTCTCATATGTTTATCCTTTATATATAGTTTTTGAAATATATTTGTGTTATACTGTGTCTGTTGATATAAAATTAACAAACACATACCATTTAATAATACTATATATATACAAATATTACAATAAATCATGGAGAATATTATGTTTAAATACGAAACACATTTACACACCGTTTACGGAAGTGCCTGTGCTTCTATTTCAGGCAGAGGACAGGCGATTGAATATCATAAGGCAGGTTATTCCGGAATATTTATCACAGATCATTTTTTCCGTGGAAATACCTGTGTTCCAAAAGACTTACCTTGGGATGAACGCATTCATATGTTTTGCAGGGGATATGAACAGGCAAAAGAAGTTGGAGATGAAATAGGACTTCAGGTATTTTTCGGCTGGGAAGAAACTTTTGACGGACAGGATTTTCTCATATATGGCCTGGATAAAGAATGGATGTTAAAGCATCCTGAAATGGAACATTGGACGATTAAAGAACAGTTTGAGGCTGTTGATAAAGCAGGAGGGTTAGTGGTTCATGCCCATCCATTTCGTGACAGACCATATGTCCCTAAAATCAGATTATTTCCGAAACAGGTACACGCAGTAGAAGTCTTTAATGCCGGAAATTATGATGAAGAGAACAGACAGGCTTACATGTATGCAAAAAAATACAATCTGCCGGGAACTGCCGGAGCTGACAGTCACCATCATGATATTATCTGTTCCGGTATTGAAGTGAAAGAAAAGTTTAATACAATTTTTGATTATGTTGAATTAATAAAAAACAATAAGGAAAAACGTATTATTTATGCTGATAATTAAATTAATTTTCTCACATAAAAAGGGACTGTATCAAGTCCCTTTTCTTGTTAAGAGCATTTTTTACAGTCCCATTTTATTATTTTTATCTTCTTGCTAATTCTTTTGTAATTTCTTTCCAGCTGACACCTTTTTCTGCCATCAGTACCATGACATGATATAAGAAATCCGAAATTTCATATTTAATTTCCTGTGCATCCGGATTTTTGGCAGCAATCACAATCTCCGTCGCTTCCTCTCCTACTTTTTTCAGAATCTTATCAATTCCTTTATCAAATAAGTAATTTGTATAGGAGCCTTCCTTTGGATTTTCTTTTCTATCTAAAATTACCTGAAATACATCTTCAAATACTTTCATCGGATTGGTATTATCGTATTCTTTTTTTACTAATTCATTAAAGAAACATGTATCTGCACCGGTGTGACATGGAACGCCGACCTGACGTACCTTTGCCAACATCGTATCTACATCACAATCCATATAAAGTTCTTTTACATACTGGTAATGACCGGAGCTTTCTCCTTTCACCCACAGTTCATCTCTACTTCTACTGTAATAGGTCATTTTTCCTGTTGCAATTGTATTATTAAACGCATCTTCATTCATATATGCAAGCATCAGTACCTTATCTGTCTTATAATCCTGAACGATTACCGGAATCATCTTATCCTCATTCGTCTTAAAATCAGAAAACTTCATCGGACTTTCAAAAACATTCACCGGAATATTCTGTGCCTTTAATTCTGCTTTATACTTCATAAAATCAAACTGTTTTTCAAACGTATCAGATGACGCACCGTAAGCATTTTCGCTTTGGGCAAACGTATCAATATTCTGTTCACCGATATAGAGAACCTTCATATCAGTTTTTATAGCTGAATTTTGTGATACAATCAGAGAAATTTTCTCTTTTACAGAATTCTCAACTTCTTCGTCTGAATATAATGCAATATTTTCACTGCCAAATCTTGCAGATGCCTCATCTAATAAATCCATATTCATTTCTGAACAAAGGATTGCCTTCTTTGCTCCTGCATAAATATATTTTTTGACATCCTCTAATCTCTTAATATTTCCACCAACAATCATAGGAATATCTACAGCATCAGCAATATGAATCATGGCACTGATATTTGCCTCATGCTCACTGTCTGTAGTAGATAAATCAAATATCAACAGTTCATCCGCTCCATTATTATCATAAATTGTTGCAAGAGAGACCGGATTTCCGTCTTCTTTAATTTCTCTGGTATCTTTGTCTACGACTTTTCCGTTATATAAATATATCGCGGGAATTAAATTAAAATAATTCATTATAATGTTCCTTTCGTGGATAATACATCCGTAATTCTATCATCTTTCATCGTTGCCTGATCCAATGCCTTTGCAAAGGATTTAAATATTCCCTCAATCATATGATGATTGTTTCCTGACTCTAACATTTTGATATGAAGATTTAACCCTGCAGCATATGTAACCGCATGGAAAAACTCCTTTACCATCTCTGTATCAAAATATCCGACTCTGTCTGTTGTAAAATCAGCATCAAACACAAGATATGGACGTCCTGACAAATCCAATGCACATAGCACAAGAGACTCATCCATCGGTAAAATCATATTCCCATAGCGCTTGATGGAAGTTTTATCTCCCAATGCCTTTCTCAAAGCAACACCAATCGCAATTCCTGTATCTTCAATCGTATGATGGCAGTCCACATATAAATCTCCCGTCACTTTAACTGTCAAGTCAAAAAAACCATGTTTTGCAAAACTAATCAGCATATGATCAAAAAAGCCAATCCCTGTACTTATTTCTGATTTTCCTGTACCATCTAAATTCATAGACACCTGAATCTGTGTTTCACTTGTGCTTCTTGCACACTCACCAACTCTACTCATATCAATCTCTCCTATATTACTTTTTACAACTGTTCGCTTCGAACCTTACTTTAATCGAATTTGCATGGGCTGTCAAACCTTCCGCCTTAGCAAATTTCTGAATATCTTCGCTGATTGGTTCTAATGCTTCTCTGGAAAAAGAGATAATACTGGACTTCTTAATAAAGTCATCCACACTCAGCGGTGAGAAAAATTTTGCTGTACCATTGGTCGGAAGCACATGGTTTGGTCCTGCAAAATAATCTCCTAACGGCTCAGAACTGTATTCTCCCATGAATATTGCACCTGCATTTCTGATTCTTGTCATCGTATCAAATGGATTTTTCGTTAAAATTTCCAAATGTTCTGATGCGATTTCATTCGCAGCATCAATTACATCATCCATCGTATCTGCTACTAAAATATATCCATAATTATCTAATGATTTCTGCATAATTTCTGTCCGGCTGAGTTCTGCTACAAACTTGTCCACCCACTTGGATACTTCCTCTGCCAGTTCCATACTTGTAGTAACTAAAATAGCGGAAGCTAATTCGTCATGCTCTGCCTGTGATAGAAGGTCCGCCGCAACATACTTTGAATTAGCACTCTCATCTGCAATAACTAAAATCTCACTTGGACCCGCAATCGAATCAATGCTGACATAGCCAAAAACTGCTTTTTTTGCCAACGCTACATAGATATTTCCCGGTCCGACAATCTTATCCACTTTTGGAATACTGGCTGTTCCATAAGCCATCGCTCCGACAGCCTGTGCACCACCGACTTTATAGATTTTATCTACACCGGCTTCATTGGCAGCCACCAATGTATTTGGATTTACCTTTCCATCTTTTCCCGGAGGTGTTACCATGATGATCTCATCAACTCCTGCCACTTTTGCAGGAATGACATTCATCAGTACAGAGGATGGGTAAGCAGCTTTTCCTCCCGGAACATACACACCAACTCTCTCTAATGGTGTAACTTTCTGTCCAAGTAGTGAGCCGTCAGTCTTTGAATCAAACCAGCTGTACTGTTTCTGCTTCTCATGATACATCTTAATATTATTTAAAGACTTTCTGATAATGTCTACTAATTCTTTATTCTCTAAAGAATCATAAGCCTCTTTAATTTCCTCTTCTGTCACTAAAATATTAGAAGCATCCAAATCTGCACCGTCAAACTTCTTTGTATATGCAAATAATGCATCATCTCCGTTTTTCTTTACCTCTGCCAGTATTTCATTGACACTGTCGGCAAACTGGTCATAGTTGTTCGGACTTCTTTTTAATAAATCTTCTAATATATTCTTTTTTGAATTTTCATTCAATTCCACGATTCTCATATGTCACTCCATTCCACCGTAAAAATGATACGGCTCATTTTATTATAAAATTCTAAAATACCCTATTTAACTATTCAGCTTTTCTTTTAAATCAGATATGATTTTTCGGATTCTCTCATCTTCCATTTTCATGCTGACCTGATTTACAACCATTCTGGCAGATAACGGACAGACCTCCTCTAAGACACCAAGTCCGTTTTCTTTTAAAGTAGCCCCTGTCTCAACAATATCGACAATAACTTCTGACAATCCCACAATCGGAGCTAATTCAACAGAACCGTTCAATTTAATTATCTCCACAGTCTGATGCTTTTTATTGTAAAAATAGTCCTTTGCAATCTTTGGATATTTCGAGGCAACACGAATCATTCTTCTGTCTTTTAACATTTCTTTTGCTGATTCGGGACCACACACACACATCCTGCAGTTTCCAAAACCTAAATCCAATACTTCATATAATTTTCTATCTTCTTCTAAAATCGTATCTTTTCCAACAATACCAATATCTGCGGCACCGTATTCCACATAAGTTGGAACATCACTTGCCTTTGCAAGGAAAAACTTTAATTTCAATTCCTCATTTACAAAAATCAGTTTTCTTGTTTTCTCATCTTTCATCTCTTCACATTGAATACCGATTTCTTCAAACATTTTCATTGCTGTTTTTGCCAGCCTGCCTTTTGCAAGGGCAAAAGTTAAATATCTCATATCTGCCTCCTAGTAGCTATCTTTGTCTTTATGAACAGTCATCATCTTTTTCCGCTTTACAAGATGACTGCACCGTCTTTTGAAACATATGTCACCTTTGATGCACCATCGTCTATTTTAAATTTCTTGTATTCATGAATATCTATCTCTTTTTTCTTTGGAATCAGCTCTGTCTTAATTCCATTGTTTCTCAAATCACCTGCCAGAGAAAAAGCATATTTTCTAAACTTCGGCTCATACACAATGACTTCATATTCATAATCTGTTTTCTGAATATTTCCACTGTGGGCAATCATAATCTGATCCATATATACAGCAAATCCTATAGCTGCAGCATTTTTACCAAACTGTGACAGCAATTTATCATATCTGCCGCCTGCAGCAACCTGTTCTCCTGTGCCATAAGTAAAACCTTTAAATATAATTCCGGTATAATATCCATAATTGCTGAGCGATGCCAGATCAAAACTAATATATCTGCTGACTCCATAATCTTCTAAAATGGCGTAAAGTTTTTCCAGACGCTTAATCGCAGTTAATGCTTTCTTATTGGATGTAAGCTCTTTTGCCACATTTAAAACATCTACAGAACCAAATAATTCCGGAAGCTTTAACATCGCATTTTTCACTTCACCTGTGACATGATTCTGATTCAGAATTTCTTCCACTGCAAAATCGTTCTTATTTAAAATCATCTCACGAAGTTCTACCTCTGCGTCCTCATCCAGACCACTTTCTGCTATCAGACCATTGTAGAAATCTACATGTCCTATTTCTACCAGAAACTCTGTAAGTCCCGATGCCTTTAATGACTCCACTACCAATGCAATCATCTCTGCGTCTGCTTCTACAGAATTATCATTTATCAGTTCACAGCCTAACTGTGTCGTTTCCTTTAATTTTCCCTGCAATTCCGACGTGTTTACATATGTATTGGCATTATAACAGAGTTTAATCGGAACATTGGCATCCATATAATATTTTGCTGCCAGCCTTGCAATAGAAGGTGTCATATCCGGCCTCAAAACCAATGTATTTCCCTCTCTGTCAAAAAATTTATAAAGATTCTTTGACGCTACTGACCCCCGCTCTTTACTAAATATATCAAAAAATTCAAAAGTTGGTGTCTGGATATTATGATATCCATATAAATTAAAAACCTTATTAATATTATTTTCAATGGTTAATTTTACTGCACACTCTTTACCATAAATATCTCTTACACCAACCGGTGTATGTAATAATACTTTGCTCATACTGCCTCCATTTACTTTAGTGTTGTAAAGTGGTAATTCGCTAACTTGATAACAAACTAAACGTTATCTTACATGATTCTTATCCTTCTGTCAAGATAAAATCATTATAGTCTATTATTTTAAATATTTATCCTATTCTTCGTTTCTTTCATTTAAATCTTTTTGTATTCCCTCCAGATAATGAACCAAAGCCCCTGGCGCTTTTCCCAGGCGGTAACTTTTATCAATCTCATCATATTTAAAGCTCTTTCTTCCTCCGGTGACACTCCGGTCATAAAACGTTCTGATATCAGAAAAAGGAATATAATAGATTTCGTTTTTATGGGAATAAAAAAGTATAATAAAGGAAACACCTCCCTGCTTTTCAAAATCCTCCATAAATGATATCTGATGTTCATGAATATTCATCATGGGAAATGTATCCACAGCACATTCCTTTGCATCAAAACAGACCGGAATGCCCTGAACAGAACCGATATAATCTACAGTACTCTGCTTTTCAAAATATGCCAGTGTAATATGTCTGGTACTTTGGTCGATTTTTACCGGAGTAATCGGCGTTGGAATCTTTTGAATCAGTGCCAGCCCCTTCTCTCTGTAATTGTCATTTGTCATATTTATCATATCCTCAAGCGTAGAACCGCGAAGACCTCTGGATGACCATGTTCCCATAATGTAGTTCTCCTATTATATTTCATCAAAAGTTTCTATAGATATCTATAAAATAAAGTCAAACCCCTTCGGTGGCTGTGCCTGAAATGTTTTATCAGACAGATTTGCACATTCTCCTTCCACCGCATGAAACACCAACTGCCATGAATGAAGCATCTGGCTTTCTATTCCATATTGTTTTTTATATTTATCATTCATGTTCTTATTTCCATACTTGTAATCTCCAACTATCGGATGTCCAATAGATGCCAGATGTGCACGAATCTGATGCGGCTTTCCTGTAATCAGCTTTACTTTCAATAATGTAAGGTTATCCTGATATTTTAATGGTTCATATTTCGTCTCTATGTATTGACCATTCATATCACTTTTACAAATGTATACTTTATTTGCCTTCTCATCTTTTGTAAGATATCCTTTGATTGTCATACTTTCTTTGACAGTTCCTTCTACTAAAGCTAAATAATACTTGTCCATCATGCGCTCTTTAAACATCAAAGCCATCTCCTGCAGTCCTGCCAGAGACTTTCCCGCCACAATTAATCCACTTGTATTTCTATCCAGCCTGTTACAGATACCCGGCTTAAATGTCAGTAAATCATTTCGGGTCAGTTCCCCTTTGTTTACCAGATAAGAAATCAGATATTCATTTACAGATATATCACTATCAGCTGCTTTCTGGCTTAACATTCCTGATGGTTTGTTGATAAAAACAACATTTTCGTCTTCATAAACAATATCTAAATCAACCGGTGTTACAATCTCTGTATCTTTGATTCCTCTAAACTTTTCAATGGTTTCATCAGCCATAAATACTTTTATAATATCTTTTTCGTTTAATTTGTCTCTGCCATCTGATTTTTTACCATTTAAAACAATATTCTTTTTTCTTAGCATTTTATAAATAAAGCCGGAAGGTGCTTCTTTAAAATATTTAAAAAGATATTTATCAAATCTCTGACCTGCTTCATTTTTACCTATAATTATTTCCTGCATATCTCCTCACAAATATATCGCTTTAAATTTGAATGATTCCTAATTCACCAATTATAATTTCTTATATTCTAACAGTTGATCCACTTCTTTCTGCCTTAACGCTCTGTATTCTCCAGCTTCTAAAGACTTATCTAAAACTAAAGTTCCCATACTGATTCTTTTTAAATATGTTACATTCAATCCAAAATGTTTAAACATTCGCTTTACCTGATGATATTTTCCTTCTGTGATTGTAACATAAGCCTTATTTTCGTCAATAATTTCTAATACTGCAGGTTTGGTATTATGTTTCTCTCCAATGTCAAATCCGGTTTGAAAGCTGTCGATAAGCGCTTGATTCAGTGTACCATCCACTTCCACATAATATTTTTTATCGACGTGTTTTGCCGGAGACAAAAGTATATGAGACAGTTCACCATCATTTGTAATCAGCAGTAATCCTTCTGTATCCTTATCAAGTCTGCCTACCGGAAAAAGACCTCTCTTTGGAGTAACATCCATGATATCAAGTACTGTCTGACATTGAAAATCAGATACCGCAGTCAGAACACCCGCCGGTTTGTTAAGCATATAATAATAAAACTTGTGATAATCCAAATCCAGTCCTTCCATATTGACAATATCTTCATCTTCCTTAATATGCATCTCCGGCTTATTGACTTTTTGGTTATTTACTTTTATTTTGCCTTTTTTAATCAACTCTTTCACCTGACTTCTTGAGCCTACGCCCAGAGTTGTTAAATATTTATCTAATCTCATAAAACACCAAAAGGGCGCTAAGCAGATGCCTAGCGCTTATTATTTACTTTATTATATAACTCCACGATTTTATTACTTTGTTCTTTTGTAATTTTTATTTTTGGAGAATTGTCATCCGTTGTATCCCTGTTTTCAACAATCAGACACGTACAATTCTTTTCCGGAGTATGGGTATGGAATGTACCTTTCTTTACATTATATAATTTTAACGGCTCAAGCTTTATCGCCTCAATCTCTCCAATTTCCTCTCCCGTTCCTCCGAGAAATAATGTGAAATCACCTTGTAAAACAACAAAAATCTCATCTGTTTCGTTATGCTTCTGCATATTATCAATCCGATCAGGCTCTAACTCATCTATATAACGAAGTTCTGCCACACGCCATGATTCAAAATCAATCATCGGCAGATATCCCTCTCCATCAAAACTGGAAACTTCCAATGTATTATGAAATAAAGAATCTTTTTTCACTGTTATTACTCCCTTTATCCAATCTCTGCAATCACTTCAACTTCACAAAGTACATTTTTCGGTAACGTCTTTACAGCCACACAGCTTCTGGCCGGCTTTTCAGAAAAATACTTTCCATAAATTTCATTGAACGCTCCAAAATCACCCATATCATCTAAAAAGCAAACTGTTTTTACTACATTTGCATAAGTAACTCCTGCCTCTTCTAAAATCGCACCTAAATTCTTCATTACCTGCTCTGTCTGTTCTTCTATTGTAGTTCCTACAACCTCTCCTGTTGCCGGATCTAAAGCAATCTGTCCTGATGTAAATAAAAGATTGCCTGTTTTTACTGCCTGTGAATATGGTCCAATTGCTGCAGGCGCTTTATTTGTACTTAATTTTTCCATTGTATATACCTTCTTTCCTAAACTATAACCAATCCTATTTTACACTCTAATTGCATTTATATCAAGAAGGTTTATGAAACTGTCAATACTCAGCATACAATACACTATCTTCCAGATACTTCAAAATATAATAAGGATTAACACTTAATTCGTCATAATTTTCTGTACTAATATAAATTCCAAAATGCAGATGTACATCAAATTTTCCCCTGGTGCCTTCCGCACCATATCCGGTATCTCCCATATATCCAAGAAGCGTCCCTGCCTTTACACTATCGCCTTTTTTTATATTTGCATATGCAGACAGGTGGGCATAATAAAAATAACCACCGTGATTACTTCTTATTCCCACACGATACCCACCTTTTGGCAGCCAGCCAATATTTTCTACAACACCGTCCGCCACACTAATAACCGGATAAAAACCACTGACATTTTTTTCAGCCATAATATCGCAGCCCTCGTGCTTATACGCCCCCCTAAAATTTCTGTCAGCACCAAAACTGTTGTCATATCCTATCCAGTAATTACTGCTTCTGCTCTTTGCAACCGGAAAATATTTTAAGTCATTAAATATTGATGCAAATCCACGATATATTTTTTGATATTCCTGATTACTAAATTGTATATACATTTTTTCTGTGCGTTTTATATTCTTACCTTTTAAACGCAGTTTTGTTAAATGATTATTATTTTCCAGAAAGTTTACTGCTATGATTTTTGAGAAATCATAATTTTTTTTGTCTGCCATCTCTTTTGCATCTTTTAATACCTTTGCCCTTATCTTGCAGTTCCGAAACTCCATACTCTCTACCAGATTTTCCTTTATAAAATAAGAACTTCGTACCATATATCCTGTAAGATAAACATTAATAGTTCCCAGTAAAATAATCAGTACTACATAATAATATTTCTTCATAAAAAATTACCCACATATATTATATAACAGTTCATCCATCAACTCGAATTCACTTTGTTACTAATATATGCAGGCAAAATATTATTTAATAATCGCAAGTATTCTTTTATGCTATTCGTTACTTCCAGTCTGAAGTTTATAGTAAGTTCCCTTCTCTTCCATCAACTGGTCGTGATTTCCACGTTCAATAATTCTTCCCTGTTCCAATACCATAATACAATCACTGTTCTTAATCGTAGAAAGTCTGTGAGCAATGACAAAAGTAGTTCTTCCTTTCATCAGGGCATCCATACCTTCCTGAACAATACGCTCTGTTCTGGTATCAATACTTGAAGTAGCTTCATCCAATATTAATGCCGGTGGATTGGCAACCGCAGCTCTTGCAATCGCAAGTAACTGTCTCTGTCCCTGTGACAGATTACCGCCATCACCTGTAAGCATTGTATGATAGCCATCCGGAAGTCTTCTGATAAAACTATCTGCATTCGCCAGTTTTGCCGCTGCTATCACTTCTTCATCCGTCGCCTCCAGATTACCATAACGTATATTGTCCATAACTGTACCCGTAAACAAATGTGTATCCTGAAGTACGATACCTAAAGAGCGTCTTAAATCAGCTTTCTTTATTTTATTAATATTGATTCCGTCATATCTGATTTTTCCATCCTGAATATCATAGAATCTGTTTATCAGATTTGTAATCGTGGTTTTACCTGCTCCAGTAGAACCGACAAATGCCAGTTTCTGTCCTGGGTCGGCATATAACTTCACATCATGCAGGACAATTTTTTCGTCTGTATAACCAAAGTCAACACCATCGAAAACAATTTCCCCTTTCATCTCGGTATAAGTCGTTGTATCACTGTCTTTATGATAATGTTTCCATGCCCACATGCCGGTACGTTCTTTACACTCTATAATCTGACCATCTTCTTTTTTACAACGGACCAGAGTAACATATCCTTCATCAACTTCCGGTTTTTCAGCTAACAGTTTAAAAATTCTGTCCGCACCAGCTAATGCCATAACAATACTGTTCATCTGCATCGTTACCTGATTAATCGGCTGGGCAAACTGTTTATTGTATGTCAGAAAACTCACTAAAGCACCCGGTGTCAGTCCAAAACCTAAAAAACCGTTTATAGCAATTACTGCACCCAAACATGCACAGAAAACATAACTCAAATTTCCGAGCTGTGCATTGCATGGTGCCATAACATTGGCAAACTTATTCGCGTTGTTTGCTGATTCAAATAATTTATTATTAATTTCATCAAACTCGTTAATTGCCTGTTCCTCATGGCAGAATACTTTGACTACTTTCTGCCCCTCCATCATCTCCTCAATATATCCATTTACTTTACCGATATCCTGCTGTTGTGCCAAAAAATATTTTCCGGATAAAGACGTCAGCTGTTTTGATACCATCATCATTACAACAACCATAACAATCGTTAATATTGTAAGAGGAGCACTCAGACTTACCATTGCGACCAGAACACTAACTACGGTAATAACACTGTTAATTATTTGCGGCAGTGCCTGACTTACCATCTGACGCAAAGTATCAATGTCATTTGTATACATGGACATAATATCACCATGAGATGTTCTGTCAAAATACTTAATTGGCAGAGTCTGCATATGATTGAACATTTCTACTCTTAAATCACGCAATACTCCCTGCGTAACAAATACCATAATTTCAGCCTGAGCAAGAGTGCATACAATACCAATTCCATAAAATACAGCAACTCTTCCCATAGCACCCAGTAATGGCGAAAAATCATTGCTTCCGAATTTTATCATAGGCATGATGTAATCATCAATCAAGGATTTCATAAACCATGTTCCCTGAACATTGGCAAAAACACTTGCTACAATGCAAATCAGAACAATAATCAAATGTGGCAGATAGCGTCTGCTCATAAATTTCAATATCTGTCCTATAATCTTAAATGGATGTTCTATTCTTTGTGCCGGTCCCATATTTCTGCGTCCGGGACCTTTTACAACTTTTGACTGTGCCATTAAGCCTCACCTCCATTCTTATCAAAATCAGCGTTATCATTTGTCTGCTGTAAATATACCTCTCTGTATATTTCATTATGTTCTTTCAAATATTCATGTGTACCTACTTCATCAATCTTGCCATCATCCATTACGATAATTCTGTCTGCATCCTGTACAGATGAAATACGCTGAGCAATAATAATTTTTGTTGTTTCCGGTATTTCCTCGCGGAATGCCTTTCGGATTTTTGCATCTGTCACTGTATCTACTGCACTGGTAGAATCATCTAATATCAAGACTTTTGGTTTCTTTAACAAAGCTCTCGCAATACATAATCTCTGTCTCTGTCCACCGGATACATTGGCACCTCCCTGCTCAATGTATGTATCATATTTATCCGGCATTTTCTCAATAAATTCATCAGCACATGCAAGTTTACAGGCTCTGATACATTCTTCTTCCGTTGCATTCGGATCTCCCCAACGCAGGTTTTCCAAAATAGTGCCTGAAAAGAGAACGTTTTTCTGCAGAACAACACTGACTTCCTGCCTAATGGTTTCCAAATCATATGTTCTGACGTCTTTTCCACCAATGCTGACATAACTCTCGATTGGTTCTTCATCCTCCACTGCCTCAGGCACTTCAATATCATATAAACGGCTGATAAGATTTACAAAGCTGGATTTAGCACTTCCTGTTCCACCAATAATACCAATTGTTTCACCAGAGTTAATTTTTATATTTATATTTTCAAGAATCGGTTTTTCACTTGTTTTGTTATATCTGAAATTCACATTTTTAAACTCAATACTTCCATCCGGAACATCAAAATCTGGATTTTCAGGATTTGTTATATCTGCTTTTTCATTTAACACCTCTGCGATACGTCTTGCACTTGCCATAGACATTGTAATCATAACAAACACCATGGACAGCATCATCAGACTCATCAATATATTCATGCAGTATGCAAGAAGCGATGTAAGATTACCTGTAGTTAATCCAACTACCGGATCATTTCCACTTGCAACAATCATATGTGCTCCAAGCCAGCTGATTAATAAAATACAACTGTAAACCGTGGTCATCATTACCGGTGCATTTAAAGATACAATACCTTCTGCTTTAATAAACATTTTATAAATATTGTAACTTGCTTTTCCAAACTTGCCCTTCTCATAATCTTCTCTTACATACGCTTTTACAACACGCATGGCAGTAACATTTTCCTGTACACTTTCATTCAATGCATCATAGCGCTTAAATACCTGATTAAAATATTTGAAGGCATTCGTAACAATCAGTGCACAGATAGCACCAAGAATCACTACTGCAATTAAATAAATACTTGCCAGTCTTGGAGAAACAGAAAACGCCATAATCATTGCAACAATCAAACTGAATGGTGCTCTTACCGCCATTCTAAGAATCATCTGGTATGCATTCTGCATATTTGTTACATCTGTTGTAAGTCTGGTAACAAGACCTGCAGTACTAAACTTATCAATATTTGAAAAACTAAATGTCTGAATATTATCAAACATTGCTTTTCTAAGATTTCTGGCAAATCCGGCGGAAGCCTTAGCCCCAAAGACTCCTCCGAGCCATCCAGCTATTAATCCCGCAACTCCAAGCAACAGCATGATTCCCGCTGTTAAATATATTTTTCCCAAATCTTTTGTATAAATGGAATCAATAATTGTTGCCATTAGTAATGGAATGAAATTCTCTACCACTACTTCGGCAAGCATACTAATCGGTGTCAGTATGGATACTAATTTAAATTCTTTAATTTGTTTTCCTAACGTTTTAATCATCTTTGTGTCTCCTTTCTACGTTACTAATTCTTTTATTAAAACATTCTATATCCTTATTAGATAATTCACAATCTGTTAACAGATTGTTATATAATCTATCCAAATAACCTGCAAGCTGGTCCATTTCTTTTTTAGTAAAATCTTTCATTAGAAGTGTTTCTATATCGTTTATATGTAATGACATTTGTTGGTCTAAACATTGTGACTTTGGAGTTAAATAAATATTGCGATATTTCTTATTTTCTTCGTCTACTCTGATTTCAATGAGGTCTTTTTCTTTTAATCTATTTAGTATTCCCGACATCGTTGAATGTTTTACTTCAAAGCATTCTGACAATTTTTTTTGTGTAATTTTTTCTCCATTATTATTTCTAAATAAATACATTAAAACATGCATCTGAGCAAATGTGACTCCTAATTGTTCTAGATTCTGATCCATTCGCATTTTAAATAACTGATCAATCTTTTTAATTTTATGTCCAATATGTTCCATTTTTTACTCCCATTTCAACCTGCAGCATCAAATGCTGTAATACATCAAAAAAGTTATGATGTGTAGCGTGCTACATATCATAACTCTAATAAAATTTATTGTCAATACATTTTTATCCAGTTCACATTTTTTTAACAATCCTTCTTAGAAAGAATGATATCAATTTGCTCTTTCGTCCTTTCTTCTGAATAACTATTGTCTATGTATTCATCAGCAAAAGTATTATATTCTTCATCCTGTGGCTGATTTTTCATAACGTGAATACATTTTTCTCTGGAATATCCTCTGTTATTTATTAATCTTGCAATGCGTGTTTCGAAATCACAATATACAAACCAAAACTCATCACAATATTCCTCCAATCCGGAATCGATTAAAATGGCTGACTCTAAAACAATCAGCTCATTCTCTGCTTCTTCTATCATTTTGCTTATTTTCTTAATTGTACCCGGATGGGTAATTGTATTTAATCTTATCAGTTTTTTTTCATCTGTAAAAACAATATCTGCTAAAATTTTCCTGTCAATGTATCCATTTTTTATTACTTCAGGAAAAGCCTTTACAACTTCATCATAGACTTCATTTCCCGGGTTCATAATCTCTTTTGCGACCTTATCTGCTTCAATGATACATGCATCATAAGTTTTTTCTAAATAACCAAGAATTGTTGACTTGCCACAGCCAACACCTCCCATAAGACCAATAACCATACTTTATCACCTAACTATTACTAACTGCCTCTTCCAAAAAATATTTTATTTCTTTAATGTGCCTCATCCCAGTTATTTCCTATCTCTACTTCCACTTCAAGCGGAACATGAAGTTCTGCAGCAGAAGACATTTCTGTTTTTAAAATTTCAGTGACAATCTCCACTTCTTCTTTCTTTGCCTCAATTAAAAGCTCATCATGAATCTGTAAAACAATACGGGATTCCAGATTCTTTTCCTTTAATGTTCTTGCAACACCAATCATGGCAATCTTTATAATATCAGCAGCTGTTCCCTGAATCGGTGCATTCATCGCCACACGTTCACCAAACTGTCTCTGCATAAAATTAGATACATTGATTTCTGGAATCGGACGTCTTCTTCCAAATAGCGTCACGGAATATCCTTTTTCCTTGGCACTTTTCACTGAATTATCCAAATAAGCCTTAATTCCCGGATAACTTTCAAAATAATTATTAATATATTTTTCAGCTTCCTTTTTACTGATGGATAAATCCTGACTCAAACCAAACGAACTGATGCCATAAACGATACCAAAATTTACAGCTTTTGCATTGCTTCTTTGTGTTTTTGTCACCTCGTCAATCGGCACACCAAAAACCAGAGATGCTGTCGCTGTATGAATATCCTTGGAATCTTTATATGCTTCTATTAAATTTTTATCATCCGACATATGTGCCAGTATCCGCAGTTCAATCTGTGAATAATCTGCATCCACAAAAACACAGCCTTCTTTTGGAATAAACACCTTTCTAAGCTGTCTGCCTATCTCTGTACGGATAGGGATATTCTGCAGATTTGGTTCTGTACTGCTGATTCGTCCGGTAGCAGTAATTGTCTGGTTGAATTTTCCATAAATTCTGCTGTCCTCTTTAATATATGCCGCAAGACCTTCCGCATATGTGGATTTTAGTTTTGTCAGCTGTCTATATTCTAAAACATCTCTGACAAAGGGATAATCCGGTTCTAGTTTTTCTAAGACTGATGCTGATGTAGAATATCCTGTTTTCGTTTTCTTACCTCCGGGCAGTCCCATCTCACCAAACAAAATCTCTCCTAACTGTTTCGGTGAATTAATATTAAATTCATGTCCTGCACTTTTATATATGTTCTTTTCTAATTCCTGAATCTTAACAGATAAACTTTCTCCATATTCTTTTAATGCTTCTCCATCTACCTGAACACCACACTGCTCCATTTCATACAAAGCGTACATTAACGGTTTTTCAATCTGATAATAGACATCCGTCATTTCCATTTCTTCTAATTTTTTATAAATTTCCTTATGAGTTTTATAAAAAATGTATGCATTGTAACAGGCATATTTCATTGCATTTTCTATAATATCAACAGATGGTGTTTCTCCCTTTTTCGTTTTCGGAAAGATTTCTTCATAAGTTGGAATATTTTCACCTAAATAATCTCTGGCAAGGTCATCATAATCATATGAATGACCTGTAGGGTTAATTAAATATGCCATCAGTCCCAAATCTTCTAACTTAACATATTCTGTTTCTGAATCAACAGCCTGAAAGAAATCATTATTATCTTTTACATTTACAGTATAAACACTGGCATTCTTTGCCAAAGTACATATTTTATTTCTCAAATAACTCTCTGTCACAAAACCTTCTATCGGAATATAATAAATTTCTTTCTCATCATAACAGATTCCGACACCATGAACTTCTTTGTCCCTAAAAATAAATAGTCCTATCGTATAATCATTGTCTGCAAGTGTCTCAAAGAGTTCTTCTACTTCTGTAAAGTCAGAAACCAACTTAAAATTATCCTCAATATCATTCGATGCTGAAACATTGGAAAACCGGGAAATCATGCTTTTTAATTCCAGTTTTTTTACCATATCCAGCGCTGTTTCCGTGTATATATCCCCTATAGCACACTCTTTCGGCTGTACTTCTACCGGTGAATCAATATTAATCGTGGCAAGCGTTTTACTCATCTGTGCCATATCATAATGTTCCAAAAAAGCATTTCTATTTCGCGTATTTGTTATCTCTTCTGCATGTTCATAAGCATTTTCAATGGAACCAAACTCAGAGATAATGGCAGTTGCCCCTTTCTCTCCAATTCCCGGAACACCCGGGATATTGTCTGAAGAATCTCCCATTAAAGCTTTTACATCAATAAATTCAATTGGTGTTACTTTATATAACTCTTTTACCTGTTCTGCATTATATCTTTCAACTGTCGTCTGACCTTTTTTTGTCTTTGGAATGCAAATCGTAATATTCTCTGAAGCAAGCTGTAATAAATCTCTGTCTCCTGAATATACACATACAGAAAATCCATCTTTTTCACCACGTTTTGACATCGTTCCAATGATATCGTCTGCTTCAAATCCGGGAAGTTCCATGATAGTAATATTCATATTATTAAGAAGTTCTTTGATTAAAGGGACCTGCTCTCTTAATTCCGGCTGCATTGGTTTTCTGGTTCCTTTATACTCTTTAAACATTTCATGTCTGAATGTAGGATGATGAACATCAAAAGCAACAGCCATATGTGTTGGCTGTTCATCATCCATAAATTTGAACATCATATTTAAGAAACCAAACACAGCATTTGTATGAATTCCTTCTGCATTCGCAAACAAAGGGACTCCATAATAAGCTCTGTTCAATATACTATGACCATCTATTAATAATAACTTTTCCATGATACTTCCTCTTTTTTATATATTTATTGCACCAACATAAACAGCAAGACCGATTAGAACCAGTCCAAGACCTGCCACGGCAATTCTACCAATCCTACCCAGACGCTTTTCTTTTTCAAAATATTCATTGTAATATTCAATAATATATTTTAATTCATCCTCTGCGGACATTGGCTCATCGCTTTCTACCGGCGGTTCGATATCCCCTAATCCCCGATGAATCTTATAATATAATTCCAGTTCTTCCCTGCACTCATTACACTCTTTTGCGTGAGACAAAAACTCTTCTAAATCCTCTGAATATTCTATTTTATCAAAAATAAAATCTCTGATATTTTTTTGAAATACTTCACACTTCATAATCTGTCTCCTAAAATATAAGTCAAATATTTTCGTTTCACACATAATTCAATGTAAATTCCGGTATCTCTGACACTTTTATCCAACTATTATATTATACATTTTATCAGAAACAGTTACAATTATTTTTTACTTTTTATCTTTATCATATTCAGTCTTAAAGCATTCACTACAACACAAAAACTGGACAGACTCATGGCAAATGCCCCAAACATCGGACTTAAACGGATTCCAAATATCGGATACCAAACACCGGCCGCAAGAGGAATTCCAATAACATTATAAATAAATGCCCAGAATAAATTTTCATGAATGTTTCGGAGAACCATTTTGCTTAGTTTCACAGCTTTTGGTACATCTGAAAGGTTATTTTTTACCAACACAATATCTGCCGCATCAATCGCAATATCCGTTCCTGCTCCAATAGCCATTCCCACATCTGCCCTTGTCAATGCCGGTGCATCATTAATTCCATCCCCTACCATAATCGTTATTCCGTCTAATGACTGCTCTTTTACAACTTTCTCTTTAATGTCCGGTAATACATTTGCAACCACATTCTCTATTCCTACTTTATCTGCAATCGCTTTCGCAGTTGTTTTATTATCACCTGTAAGCATTGTCACATGAATTTCCATGTTCTTTAAATCTTCTATGGCAGAAGCACTATCAGATTTTAACGCATCAGACACAGCGATAATTCCACATAATGTTTCATTATATTCAAAATACATTGGTGTTTTCCCTTCATTAGAAAGTTTATTTGCTATATTTCTATACTGTTCCTCTACTTTACAAAACTCCTGTATATACTCAATATTTCCTGCTACAGCCACATTTTCATTGATTGTTCCATATAACCCATTTCCTGTCTTAGATAAAAATCCGGATACTTCCTTTCTGTTTATGTTTTTTTCTTTACAATAATAAACAATTGCTTTTGCCAAAGGATGTTCACTATTATTTTCCAGACTGTATGCCAGTTCCAATAACTTTACACTGTCCCAGCCATTTGCTGCAATCACATCTGTAACTTCCGGTTTTCCTGTAGTAATCGTTCCGGTTTTATCTAAAATAATATTTTTTGCTTTCCCTGCGTTTTCTAAGGCTGTAGCATTTTTAAATAAAATACCATTTTTTGCCCCAATACCATTTCCAACCATGATTGCCACTGGCGTTGCAAGACCTAATGCACATGGACAACTGATTACCAGAACAGAAACTGCATAAGTAAGGGCTGTTCCTAAATCAGCACCTGCAAGTACCCATATAATAAATGTAAAAACTGCAATGCACAAAACAACCGGAACAAAAATGCCTGCCACTTTGTCTGCAGCTTTTGCAATAGGCGCTTTAGATGCGGAAGCATCACTGACTAATTGAATAATCTTTGCTAATGTTGTATCACTTCCTACCCGCACAGCTTTGCAGACCAGCACACCTGACTGGTTTATTGTTCCTGAGGATACTTTTGCTCCCTCTGCCTTATCCACCGGGATACTCTCTCCTGTAAGAGAAGACTCGTCAACTGCACTTTCTCCTCTGATTACTACACCGTCTGCGGGAATATTCTCACCCGGTTTCACAATAAAGTGCATATCCACCTTCAAGTTTGATAAACTAATTTCCTTCTCTATTTCATTTCCGTGTTCATCTTTTTCTAAAATTCTGGCTCTGGATGGTGTCAGTTTCATTAATCCATTGAGTGCACTCGTTGTCTTTCCTTTCGAATATACTTCTAATGTCTTCCCAACAGTTATTAAAGAAACAATCATAGCTGCAGATTCAAAATAAAAATCCTGCATCTCATTTGTATGATTTATCACCATAACAATCAGTATAACCGTACTATATATGAAAGAGGCTCCCGCACCTAATGCTACAAGAGTATCCATATTGGGGGCATTGTTTATTACACCTTTTGCTCCACTCACAAAGAATTTTTTGTTAATTACCAAAATAATTAGCGTAATCATCATCTGTATAAAACCCTGTAAAATATGGTTATGTCCGATAAATTCCGGAAGCCACCAGCCCCACATCATATGTCCCATAGAAAGATACATTAACGGAACAAGCAAAATAACAGAAAAAAACAATCTTTTTTTCATCTGTTTTATCTCATCATCCCCACTATTCTCAACACTGCTTTCTTTTTGTATTTTTGCTCCATATCCGGCTTTTACAACAGCATCTATAATTTCTTTTTCTGTTGCTGCACCTTCCACATGCATAGAGTTTGTCAAAAGATTTACACTGACTATATCTGTTCCCTGCAATTCTTTTACAGCCTTTTCAACACGTGCACTGCAGGCAGCACAACTCATTCCTTTAATATTAAAATCCATCCTGTCTCCTCCTGATATTATCTATTATTATACCCTATCATAGTATATTATCAACTTTATATTGACAATTCTCATACAAAGTGATAATATCTTTATTGCTTGCGGATGTGGCGGAATGGCAGACGCAGCAGACTCAAAATCTGCCGCCCACAAAGCGTGCGGGTTCAAGTCCCGCCATCCGCACTAAAAAACTTATTTAAAGAAAAAGGTCTTGTATTCATTACAACTACAAGACCTTTTTCTTTAAATAAGTTTTTTACAATTCCTACCATCAATCTCTTTCACTCTATATAAATTTAAATACTGAACTAACTGAAGTTCTTAATTCTTTTTTATAATTAGGACCAATAAAAACTTTATTAAAAACTATCCTATAATTTCTATGTGTCATATTATAAGCTGAATAATCAAAGCTTCCTCTATAATTACTTCTTGGTAAAATAACAATATTAGGCCATACTCCTATATTCACTATATTGGACTTTTTACTCTCTGCTTCCCATATTCCTTTATCATTATATTCCAATTGAGGAAGTACTAATGAAATACATTCATCTGACTTATTATATATTATAAAATCTATGTTTCCATCATTTATCTTTATAGTATTTCCATACACTGTTTTCGCTGTTGCTCTAACGATTTTCTTTTTGATTGTAACATTACAAATATATTTTTTCTTAGATGTCTTTGCTATCACTTTCACCTTTCCACATTTTTTTGTTCTCAACACCCCTTTTTTATTAATTATGGCAATCCTTTTATTAGAAACTTTCCACGTAATCTTACTCTTTGCAGGCTGTACAAATTTAACTTTACTACTCTTTTTTACAGTAACCTTTTTATATTGATTCATATTATATCGGGGGATAGAAGCAAAGCAATTTATTGATATTTTCCCACATGATACAATTATTGTTACAATAACAGCAAAAAATATTTTCTTTTTCATATTTTTTCTCCTCTTAATAAAACGCATATCTCCAATTATTATAAATAGTTCCATCCCCTGGGTTATAATAAAAAGGACTACTCTCTCCATTTAAAATAGATTCAGGAATATGATTTACAATATAAACTTTACTTTCTGCCCAATTAGGATCCATATATACATAATGATATTTTTTTAAATCATGTCTGTAAAAACATCCACATAACGCAACTGCATGTGCATAATTTTTATTTGAATTAGCTCCCTCATAATGATCAAAACAACAAAATATAGGTTTTTTCGCCTCCATTTTATTAACAACTGTAGTAAATGATAACTTATGATTTACATATTTCATTGTGATACAATAAAAATCCCACATTCTTTTTATACATGTTAAGTCTCCATTAGGGGTACTCCCATATTTTTCTTTCAACCAATTGTAAGTCTGCATTGTTGTAAAATTGGTTCCACCACGCTTATAATTAATAATGCTTGTTCCAGCGGCTGCCCAACATACACCACCATTTACATTATAATTTTTTCGAAACGAAAGCGGAATACTAAAGAGTAATAATTTATTGTCTGGTTTTATAACTTGCTTATAAGTCCTTTGATATGTACCAACTTTTACAAAATTAGTAATATAGTTTTCTCCATAATCATGACAAATGACGTTATTATTTAAATCTTCTGCCACATTATTTATATTCTTCTTAATTTTTTTATTATCAATACTGATATCCTTCGTAACACTAGTATATTTTACTTTTTTCTTTGTATATCTACTTTTTTTGATATTGTCAATCTTTTTCCCAGTAATAATATCTGTCTCATCATTTGTACAGACATTAATTCTGTTTTCTTTTGCTACAACTACTGTTTCTTCACCAGCACTTAAATCTTCAAAGGCTTCTTTTCCAAAAAGAAACGCCGATATTTTTTCTCCTTTATAATCAGATACTGTAACTGCACCTATCATGTCATCATTAACCTTTACAAAATAAATATTACTTTTATTTTTTGAACCATTGATGGCATATTTTTGACTTAACATAACTTCACTTTGTGAATCATAATCAAACCCTCCAAGATAGTCTCCAAGTTCGTCAATTACATATTCCTTTTCATTATGTTCTTCATTTGCATAAATTACTATCTGATTTAAAAAAAGTAGTACAATTATAAACAATATAATATTTATTTTTTTCATGTTATTGCTCTTTCTCTTTATTTTCTGTTCTATTTAATTCAACTCATAAGAATCTCCATTTTTACTTACACTATACACACTTCCCGACTCACAGGATATAGCATATGTCTTACCGGATATACTCATACCATCTTTGTCATCAATCTGGCATTGAATAATATAGTATTCTTTAGCGTCTATTTCAGCTGTTTCTTTATATTCAAAATAACTTACATCTCCATTTTCAAACTCGCCAAAATCATTTTCAAACTCACCGGAAGATACCAGATAATCTGTTAATTTATTTACAGCCTGATCGTAAGAAATTTTATTCGGTGCGTAATTATATGCTCTTGTTACTACCTGACTACTGATTCCCTCTTCATTAATTGCCACAAAATAAAACAGACAATTTTCCTTTGGCATAGTAATTGGTTTTGTGTAAACTTTATCTTTTGCTGTTGGTACAGAACCATCTTTTGTGTAGTAAACTTTACATCCTGCCGGTGCTGTTACAATAATTTTTTCCTCCGACTGATATTCTCCACTCTTTGGTTCCACAGAAGGTGCATCTACTTTCTTAAACTGCAATACGTATTTAAAAGTACTGTCTTTACTATTTTTTTTATTTTTATCTTCTGAGTACGCCCTAAGAGTATATGTTCCTTCCGTTGCAAGATTTATCGGCTCCTTATATTCTTTCTTAGATACACTGTCTATAGGATTTGTGCCATCTAATGTATAATATATTTTTACCTCATCACTTGCACTTAACTTTACCTCTATCGGTTTATCATAAGTTCCTTCTGCCACACTTGCTGCAGGTATGGTGCCACCAAAAGCTTTCAATTCTGACTGGATACTGCTTGGTGCATTCGCAATCAATCTGTTAATTTCTGAATTCATATCATTATTTTGATATAAAACAATTAATTCCTTATAATAATCAACGTTTTCTTCATCCACATCAATTAACAATTCTAAATAATGTATTTGTTCCTGCTCATAATTTCCAAGCTTTCCATCCACTTCATACACTTTTTCATAGGCTTTTATTTTCTGTTCTTTCGTAAAAGCATTTCCCGATGCAAGTATAAATTGGGATTTTGCATACTCATAATTTTTTTCCTGAAAATACTTCTCACCACTCGAAAAATATTTATTAAATTTTTCTGTCATAATACTCTTTTTAATTAACAGTGTAGAAGTAACTGCAATAATAAGTAATACAACTGTAATTCCCGCAATCATAAAAAAGTTCTTCTTGGTCAGCTTTTTTTTATTATATAAATTTTTATGCTCTTCATAAGACTGATCTGTACTTTTATATTTATGTTTTGAAGGAGCAATAAAAGAGTCATCAAAATCGTCGATTTCTTCCTTCATTCTTCTTACCGGTTCTTTTATATTTTCTTTCTTTAATTCTTCTTTGGCAATTTCACCTGTCTCTTCTTTTCCTGCTTCAATTGTAATTCCCGTAAAAGTATCCTCATATGCTTTTTCAATCGGTGTAGGTGCAATATCATTCTCAAATGCATTAATTTTTGTACCACACTTCGTACAAAACATTGAATTTTCATCACACTCACAACCACAATTTGGACATATCATATTTTTGCCTCCTGATGCTTCAATAGAAGTTCCTGCACTTCTGTTTAAGATATAACATTTACTGAAATGAATATACCATATTATTCACTTGGTTTCAATTCAATATCACCTGAATTCTGCCTCTTAGAAAATTTACATCCACAGAAATTCTGTCGATATAACTGATATTCTCTGGATAACTCTATAGAACGTTTATATCCGTTTTTCTTCTTAAAATCAGAATAGAGATATTTTACTCCATATTTTTCTTCTAAATGTTTTCCAATTTCATTTAATTTATCTGCATTTTTTAAAGGACTGATAGATAACGTTGTTGTAAAATAATCATAATGCTTCTCAGCGACAATCATCGCAGTCTCTGTAAGTCTCAATTCATAGCATTTAAAACATCTGTTTCCACCTTCCCTGCATTGCTCTAAACCTTCCACATGCTTATAAAACTTTTCCGGCTCATACTGTTCAATGATCGGTGTAACCGGATGTTCAAACTCCATCTCCGAAATCAACCGGACTAATTCTTCTGCCCTGTACCGATACTCTTCGCCTGTTTCAATATTAGGATTATAGAATAAAATATCTATCTTAAAATATTTCGATAAATATTCTAATACATAACTGCTGCATGGAGCACAGCATGCATGAAGCAATAATGTCGGCACTTCCTTCTTTCTTTCATGATATTCAATTATTTTTTCTAACTCTTTTTGATAATTTATTTTATTCATATTACCTCTACAAAAAAGACAGGAACTTCCTGTCTTTTTTCATCATAACATTCGTATCTTTACTTGTGCTTTTTATTAAGTTCCAGATATTTGTTATAAGCTTTCTCCAGAATTATTTTTTCATTAGGAAATTTAAGCAGATGATATGCTTCAATGTACTTGTAATACCCCGAATGATAAAAATATTCTTCGCGCTGTGGTCTACTATAATAACTATCAGAAGCCATTAAAAACCAATGTACTTCCTTTTCGACAACATCTCCTGGAATACTAAAAGAATACTCGCTTTTCCCCACATACTCATTAATTCTAGCATTAACTCCGGTCTCTTCTTTCACTTCTCTTAATGCAGTTTCCTGATAGGTTTCTCCCCTTTCTATAGTCCCTTTGGGTAAAACCCATCCCTCATACCTATTACGAAAATTTTTGTATAATAGTAAAATCTTGCCTCTAAATATAACCACACCGCCACAACTGATCGCTTTATCCATAGCGAATCCTCCTGCTTCTCAAGTGTGTTAATAATAATTACTTTTAGTATACAGTAATAACCATGTCAATGCAAGTTTCCTTATAAAGAAAAATTAATAATAGCAGTTCATCCATTACTTAAAGTAAGCATCAAAAACTTCTTTTGCACAGTTTGTAGCAGAATTACTTCCCTGTGGCATATTCTCTAAAACAACTGCTATAGCAATTCTCTTCTTACCTTTTTTTGCGTATCCGACAAACCATGAATTTACATTATCTTTCTTGTCCACTTCCGCCGTTCCTGTCTTGCCATACGCTTTGTAATCAGAATACCGGAATGTTTTAGCAGTACCATATTCACAAACTGCCGCCATATACTCCTGTAATATCTTTGCCTCAGATTTTGACATCAAGCGTTTATATTCTTCCTGTTCGGCCATCTTTATCGTGTTTCCACTGCTATTTTCAATATAATCCACCACATAAGGTTTCATTAATATACCATTATTTGCCACAGCCGAAGCAATCATAGCCATATGTGCCGGTGAAACTGTCGTCTTACCCTGACCGATACTCGTCTGCGTAATATCAAACTGGGTTGATTTTTTTGTCAACGGAAATACACTCTCGTTATAATCCATCTCCAATGGTAAGGGCTGATTAAACAATAATTTATTCGCTGTTTTTCTGAATTTTGGTATGTTCAGTTCATTTCCAATAGAAGAAAATGCACTGTTACACGAGTGCGCAAATGAATCTTTTAAATCTTCGCTATAATGTGATGTCCCGTCAAAACATTTAATTGAGAATCCTTTAAAGGCTGCTTTTCCATTACAATAATATTCAAAATCGTTATAATTTTTATTTTCTCTGATATATTCTAATGTTGTCACAATTTTAAATATGGAACCCGGAATATATTTTCCCTGAGTTGCCCGATTTACAAGTCTTGAATCACTGGAATCCTTCACCAAATCATCCCATATATCATCAATGGTATACGGATCATAAGAAGGTCTGGACGCCATGGAAAGAATAGCACCTGTATCCGGATTCATAACAAAAACAGCTCCCTTGTAACCTTCAAGACTATTATAGGCAGCTTTCTGCGTGCTGACACTTAACGTAGTATAAACATCGCACCCGGTTTCCGTTGTATTCGAAAAATCATTAATAATTTTCTGCATAACACTTGTCTGGGATGACAGTAAATCATAATTGCACATTTTCTCCAAACCGTATTTACCATGAGTCGTAATACCAATAGCATGTGCAAAAGTTTTACCATAAGGATACTCTCTTGTATCGTCTGAAAAATCTTTTTCTGTTCCTTTTGTATCTGTATATGCCAGTTTCTTTTTACTACGGCTGTAAATCGTACCTCTGACTACCTTCGATGCATTTTCATCAATTCTTCGGTTATACGTATTATTCAATATCTTCTGACTGTCAACTGCTACAAAATAAGCATAAAATCCAATCATAAACGCAAAAATCATAGTTATAACAATCGTTGTAACCATAGCCTGCTTATTCATCTTTTTTCTATCATTTCTAACGGATTTTGATTTCCTGAGTGTTTTCAACGATTCTGATTTCCTGGGTGTTTCTTTCCTTGACATGTTTCGCTCCTTTTCGTGGTACTTTTCTTTTTGCCTGATGTTTTGTTGTTCCTACAATAGCCAGTCCTTGTATGATTGCAAATACAATCAACGTACTCAATATAGAACTTCCACCATAACTTAATAATGGAAATGTTACACCGGTAGATGGAATCATATTAATCGCTCCACCAACTGTCACAATAATCTGTACTGCATATTGTATTCCAAGTCCCACACAAACTAGTTTATTAAACAAACTGATTTGCTGCATCGCAGTATTTAAAAATGCTATAAAACAAGTTAAGCATACAACAATCAATAATATAGCAAAAATTGCACCGAACTCCTCACCAATTGCCGAAAAAATAAAATCCTGATCTACTACCGGAATATCCTTGGGTTGTCCCTGATAAAGGCCGGTTCCTGTCAGTCCGCCATTTCCTAAAGCAAATAGTGACTGTGTAATCTGATACCCTGTATCTCTAGGATCCGCCCACGGGTCCATCCAAACACTTACACGGACACGGACATGGGCAAAAAGTCTATAGGCTAATATTGAGGCAATGGATAATCCTCCAAAACATATAAATATATAACGTGCCTTTCTAGTACCAATATATACCATGAAAACATACACCATAAAGAAAATCAAAGCACTGCCAAGATCTCTGGATGCAACCAATATCAAAACATGTATTCCCGCCATTACTGCAGATAAAACAATATTTTTAAACTCTGCTGATCGGCTGAGAAGCCCTGCTATAAAAAATACAAAAATAATCTTTACAAACTCTGATGGCTGAAATGCAAACCCACCAATTTTAATTGACAAATTTGCTCCACCTGTTTCCTGTCCTAATATCAAAACACTAGATAATAATCCAATTCCTACCAGACAATATATCCACGTAAATGATTTCCACATTTCATACTTACTCATTAAATATGGAACAACCAAAGATGCCATAGACACAATCGCTACAATAATAAACTGCTTGATACTGTTTTGGAATCTCAATCTTGCAAGAATAATAAATCCAACAGTCAAAAGCATACACATATTACTCAAAATCGCTTTATTAATATTTGGATAAATAATCGGGAATATTCCCAATACAACAATCAGATAACATAACTGTGCTCCGCCCAATACGATAACACCGATATCTGTTGTATCCTGCTGGTTTAAATATATTGTTGCAATTCCAAGAAAATAAGTTAAAAATATTATTCCGTTTTGTCTTTGAAAAATACCGGAAGCTTTATATGGATTCTTACATCTGAGAGCGCTCAGGCATTCCCACACATAAAAAAACATTAGCAATATAAAAAGGTATTTTGTTACGATTACTAAAAATGTACTCATTATTTGTCTCCCATATATTACAATACGCCTCTTTTGAAATGTCCTCTTGTAGAATCTGTATTATCTGTTATCTTATGATTATGAATAAACACATCTATATACTGTTTCAGACTGTCTCGTACCTGACATTCAGTTTCAAAAGTAAAATTCAATCTGATACTTCCCGGATTCAGAGATTTAATTTCCGCTCCATATCCCAGTAAAGATAATGCTTTACAATTATACATAATATTATAACAGTAATTACATATACACTTTGTGGCGAACTTATTATTTAATCGATCTATAATTTCATATGTGGTATTCTTACTGTCACATTGTTTAAAAGTTTTTAAACCACATCCTGCTGAAATCATTACAGGCATATATCCATATGCAATAAATTCCTCTTTTTCACAACCTCTGTCTTTTAATTCCCTGTAATTTAATTCCAAGGGTACCGTTGGAACAATCTCCTCACTCAAATAATAATCTTTTGCAATGGAATTATATGTATAAACATTATAGTCAAAAACATAATTATTTTCCAGACCATTCTTATCTAAATAATAGTATTGTTCTATATTACGGATTAAAAAGCCGTCAAATTTAAGCAAATCATTTCCAAATTTTTTATGTAATATCTTTTTATCCTTCTCTCGAAACATATATGGCATAGCGAGAAACATTTCTTTATTTTCTTCATGTACTTTTTTTATCAGTTTTGAAATATTTTTTTCGTGCAACGCATATTCCTCAATATATATTCTTTTTACATAATTATTTTTTAATACAGGATTCAATTGTTTCAAATCTGATACTAAAACATTAATACGAATACTGTCATTATAATATCTTACTTTTGTGAATTTTTTTTGTTCAACTTTTTTTCTTCTATCTTTAGATAAAATAAATTTTTTTACTTCCTCTATAAACTCTCTTCTTAACTGATTTAAATATCCAACCTGAACAAAAACACCATCTGATAACTGAATATCCATGTTATAAATTTCAAAATTTGTATTACCTAATTTAGACAATTGTTTCAATACAACATCTTCAGTAATTGGTCTGTTCTCAGCAATAAGTGGTCTTTTTCCCTGAAAAACAATTCTCTCTCCATTTATCCAGGTACTCAATTCTATTGGAGTATTTTTTTCAATTACAACTGTAATATCTAACAGATATTTCTTTCTCATACTAACATATTTTTCTTTTAAAAACTTAATAAACTCTGTATTTTCTGTTCGAAATACCGGCTTTTTTAAAGAAATCATATCTGAATCATTATGTTTATAATAATAACTTTCACTAAAACCATTTCTGTTAAATAAATCTGCCAATAATTTTATATCTTTTTCATCAACATCATATCTTTCTTTACTGTCAAAATATTTGTCAATATATTTCCTGTATATGCTTACTACTCCCGCCACATATTCAGGCTTCTTCATTCTTCCTTCTATCTTTAATGAATACACACCGGTTTCTATAATGTCCGGTAAAATTCTTAATGTGCAAATATCTTTAGGACTTAATACATATTTATTATTCCCACTATTTAATGTTTCTCCATTTTTTATAATATCGTATTCCATTCTGCATGGCTGGGCGCACTGTCCCCGATTGCCGCTTCTGCCTCCAATATAACTGCTCATAAAGCACTGGCCGGAATAACAATAACATAATGCACCATGAACAAAGCTTTCAATTTCCATCTCCGAAGACTCATGAATCATCTTAATTTCATTCATAGACAATTCTCTCGGTGTTACAATTCTTGTTACTCCTAATTTTTCTAACTCTTTCACAGTTAATTTTCCGCTAACCGTCATTTGTGTACTGGCATGGATATGTAATCCCGGAAAATTTTCTTTTACAAATAATAGAACTCCCATGTCCTGCACAATAACTGCATCCAGACCATACTCATACAAAGGCAGCAAATAATTAAATAGCTGTTCTTCTATTTCTTTTTCTTTTATAAGCGTATTAATTGTCAAATATATCTTCTTACCAAACAAATGTGCATACTCAATAGCAGAATATAATTCATCTAATGTTAGATTCTGAGCATTTGCTCTGGCACCAAATAAATTACCACCAGTATACACAGCATCTGCTCCTGCATTTAATGCTGCAATAACACTATCATAACTTCCACCAGGTGCTAGTAATTCTATTGACATGATATTCCTCCTAATGCCTTAAAGTAATAAACGACCAGGCCGAAGCCTGATCGTCTCAATTACTTTTTAAGTTCTGTCTGAAGCTTGATAATTTCTTTTTCAAGATTTTTAATCTTTTCTAAGGCTTCATTTAACTCTCTAGATGCTGTTTCTGCTTTAGAATCAGAAACAATCAACTCGTGTTTCAAATCATATACTTCTTTTTCTTTTAACTCTAAATCCCCTTCAAGCAAATCTGCCTGTTTTTTTGCTTTAAAATAGTCATTTGCAATATTAATTTCAAGAAGTATCCGCTGCATATCCATATTCTGCATACGATAACTTTCATTCTGTTTAAAATCTAAAATCATATTATTGATGTATGTAGCGACTTTTTGTAAATAAGCTTCGCTTTCAAATCCACCAATATTATAGATTTTTCCATCGATAATAACATCGATATAGTTCTTTGATGACATAACTATCTCCTTGTACGTAAAATCATTCAATATAATATCACAAATCTTTTAAAATTAAAAGAACAAAATATATTATTTTACTTTAACTTTCTTTGGAGCTGACCAAACTGTATAGCCTTTCTTAGTTTTAACACGAACTCTTACATATACAGTCTTCTTTGATTTAATCTTCTTTCCTTTTAATACAGTAGAAGGTTTCTTAGACTTAACTGTCTTCTTTCCTACAAAAGTTTTCTTTGGTGCATACTGGAATTCATATGATTTTGCACCTTTTACTTTCTTTGTGGAAACACTAATTTTATTCTTTCCTGCTTTTGCTTTTTTCAACTTAGATGTAGCAACTTTATCACCTGCAACAACCTTAAAGTCTTTTACTTCAATAGTACCTTTCATGTCATTTTCATCAGGGAAACTATATAAGAATGCTCCCATAGCAATCATGATACCACATGTATTCTGCTTATAAGCAATATTGTCACCATCAACTGTGAATTTTACTGTAACATCAACATAATCATCATTTCTGCTGTCAAGTGCGATTACACTGTATTTTGTCTTAGTAGCATCTGCTTTAGTTGTAGTTACAACGTTTTGTCCCTTATATGTAGCTGTAACCTTTGTTCCTTTGATTCCAGGATCTCCATCCTTAGTGTTATTTCTATATGCTTTTACATGAACATGTTTAATATAGTTGTATTTTCCTGTTCCTACATTATATCCTGTTCCATCAGCACGCTCTTTAGATTCCATAATTTCGTTCTGAAGAGTACTCTTAATCTTGAAAGTAGCTGTATAAGTACGACCTTTTTCAATCTTTAAGATTTTCTTTGCTGTAACACCCCATGGGTTGTTTCCTACACATCCCCATACCATGTTTCCTTTTGCATCTTTTTTCCCAGTAGGTGCCCAGTTTGCACTCCATCCTGTACTTGTAATATCCATTAAGAAACTACTTGATGTCTGTGAAGTAATTTTTGCATTTTCACCATAACTCTTCTTTGTATCAGCAGTATTCATATACTTCTGACCATCTTTCTTTAATGCATCTTCCCATTCACCTTTATCCTCTCTTGTATGAATGGAGAATCCCTGCCATTTCACACCATTGGATATATCTGTACCTTTTTTCACAGCGGCAGGTACTGCACCGACTAAGCCAACTACCATTGTTAATGTCATTACTGTAGCTGTAACTTTTTTGAATAAATTCTTTCTCATTTTATCCTTCCTCCTAAAAATTTTTCATAATTATAGAATAACATTTTTAGATATTATTTTCAATACCAATATGTGTATAAGCGAGGTCTGTAACAATTCTTCCCCGTGGTGTCCTCTGTATGAAACCATTCTGAATCAAATAAGGTTCATACACATCTTCCAAAGTACCCGAATCCTCGCCTAACGCTGCAGCCAGCGTGTCCAGACCCACCGGTCCTCCTGAAAACTTATAAATAATTGTTTCGAGAATGCTTCTATCACCTTTGTCTAATCCTAATTTGTCCACTTCCAGCATATCTAATGCCTTATTTGCCACGTCATATGTAATGATACCGTCGTACTTTACCTGTGCGAAATCACGCACCCTCTTTAACAGTCTGTTTGCAAGTCTAGGCGTTCCTCTAGAGCGCCTTGCCATCTCAACCGCTCCATTTTCTTCAATCTCTACTTCCAGTAATGAAGCTGAACGGGTTATGATTTGCTTCAATTCATCTACCGAATAAAATTCCAACTTATTTATTACTCCAAAACGGTCTCTTAACGGAGCTGTTAGAAGCCCTGCTCTGGTTGTCGCTCCAACCAAAGTGAATTTCGGCAGGTCTAATCTGATAGAGCGGGCTCCCTGCCCTTTTCCTATCATAATATCAATAGAGTAATCCTCCATTGCAGGATAAAGTACCTCTTCTACCTGCCTGTTCAATCTATGTATTTCATCAATAAATAAAATATCATTTTCTGAAAGATTATTCAGTATTGCTGCCATCTCTCCCGGTTTTTCTATTGCCGGTCCCGATGTAACTTTTATATTGACTCCCATTTCATTTGCAATAATAGATGCCAACGTTGTCTTTCCCAGTCCCGGAGGTCCATAAAAAAGTACATGATCTAATGGTTCATTTCGAGACTTTGCTGCCTCAATAAATATCTTCAGATTTGTTTTCGCTTTTTTCTGTCCTACATACTGTTCTAAATTTTCAGGACGCAGGCCTTTTTCAATCACAACATCTTCTGATGCCATTTCGGTTTGAATAATTCTCTTGCTCATATTGTTCCTCTATTTTTATAACTCTTTCTATTATTGTCATCTCATAATGGCTACATAATGTTTTTTAAAGCAGCTTTCAATACCTTTTCCACATCCGTTTTCTCGGAAATATCCACTTTCTTTACTGCATTAAATGCATCTGTTCTGGAATATCCAAGAGCCAGTAACGCTTCAATAACATCAGACTGCACTGTGGAATCTCTGACATCTGTGTCTGTCCCCTGAGTAGAAATCATGTCCTGAATATCAATCTTGTCTTTTAGTTCAATAATAATACGCTGCGCTGTCTTTGCACCGATTCCCTGTGCTTTTGAGATAGCCTTTGCATCTCCTGAAATAATCGCCATCTGTAACAAATCACCAGGACATGCAGAAATAATCGCTAACCCTCCCTTCGGGCCAACACCACTGACACCAATAAGTTTCTTAAATAACTCTAATTCATCCTTTGACAGGAAACCGTATAACTGCATCGCATCTTCTCTGACACTAAAATATGTATATATCTTTAACTTTTCGCCCACACCAATCATTTCCAATGATGCATTCGGCATAAAAATATTATATCCTGTCTCATTGTGTTCCAATACAACTCTGTCGCTTTCAATGGAATCGACCACACCAATAATATACGAAATCATTTTATATCACTCCCAATTTCTTTAAAAATATACTTATGCACTCTATTGTAAACAAATAAAGCTAATATTCCAATTAACATTCCTGTAATCATTCCCGAGAAAATCAATACTGGAACATAAGCAAATACACTATATGTCTCCACTACCATACCCGCAACAATTATCTGACCTATATTATGGAATACACCTCCCAATATTGCTACGGTAACCATTGACAATTTTATTTTTTTCGCTCCAATCATAATGATATAACTAAATCCTGCTCCGGCCAGACTGTATACAATGGCAAACATATTGCCAAACATAAAACCGACCAGCAATATCCGTACGATGTTAATAATCACAGCTTCCCTGTTACCTAATAAGTATAAAGCCAGCATAATAGAAAAATTTGCAAGACCTAATTTTACTCCCGGAATACCAATGACCGGAATAAACGTTTCAATATAACTTAGTATGACAGCAAACGCTGTAAATAATACTGTAACGGCTATTTTCTTACTCATCGCTTTCCCTCTCTTCTGCTGATATTTTCACAACCACTTTATGAGGCAGACAAATAATACTTTCGCCACTTTTAGAGATTTTCCCCTGCTTCACGCATAATTTATCGGGACAATCCGCTTTGTCCATATAAACTGTTCCCTGCTTTATAATAATACGATTAAAATTATTGTCTATTTTAATATCATATGCTCCATTTTTATTTAATGGATATGTTTCAATCAGAGTATCTCCTTTGTATATGTGAACATATCGTGCTTCTTTATAATTCATGAGAAAAAAAACAAAATATGTTCCTATAACTGCGAGTAATAAAATCACAATTATTATGATATCTTTTTTATATTTTTTCATAGTTTCTTTTTTTGCTCCTTTTCAGTACAAAAACAGAACGAATGTTTACCCTCTTCATATCATAGCATATAAATTTTTATCTTACAAATCTTTTATTTGAATAAATATATTTCTATGCTATATTAATATTTAATTTAAGGAGAATTTCAATGAGACACAAAATCATTTATTTTTTATTTATTTTCATACTGATAACAACTCAATTTTTAGGGTGCGGCACAGAATCAAAATTCAATGACCCAAGAACTTATACGCATTTTTGTTTTGACACTGTATGTACCATAACAATCTATTCAAGCAAACAAAACGACGAATCAAAGACTATTGATGCGTGTTTTAATTTGTGCGATAAATACGAAAATTTATTTGACAAGCATAATAAGAACAGCGATATTTCCAAAATCAATTCTGGCACTATGAACAAAGCAGGCACAAAAAAAACTGCATCAAACAATATGATAGTGTCACCTGAAACACTTGAACTGATTCGGCAGAGCATATATTATTCCAAACTTTCAAAAGGGGCATTTGATATTACAATCTCCCCTATTGTTGATTTATGGGATATCAATAATAATCCTCATATTCCGGAAAAAAACGAAATCTATAAAACTTTAAAATATGTTAATTACAAAGATATTATAATTAAAGATGATACTATCAAACTTTCACATAAAAATCAGGCATTGGACTTAGGGGGTATTGCGAAAGGATATGCGGCTGACCAAATCAAAAATTTGTTACAGGACAAGCGAATATCTTCTGCTGTCATTAACTTTGGTGGCAATATCCTGACTATCGGCAGTAACAACGGTAAAGATTTTAATATCGGTATCACAAAGCCTTTTGGAGAAAATGTTGGTAATTATTCTGCTAAACTCAAAATAAAAGATATGTCTGTCGTCACTTCAGGTATTTACGAAAGATATTTTAAAAAGAATAACAAAATTTATCATCATATATTAAATCCCAAAACAGGATACCCTATAGAAAATAATCTGTATTCTGTAACTATTATTTCTGAAAAATCCATTGATGGTGACGCACTAAGCACATCTGCTTTTGTTTTGGGACTATCCAAGGGATTATCTCTAATTAACAGTTTAGACAATACCTATGCTGTATTTATTACCAAAGATTACAAAATATATTTGTCTGATGGCTTAAGTATTGATTCAGACAATATAATTACCATAACAAAATAACAAATAATTATTTTGTTCATTAAAAAAGGGGAATTGGTATTAACCGATTTCCCCTTTTTACATTAACTTATTTATTTTTTATAGATACTCTGAAAAATCTAAGCATAAACTTCTTTAAATCAAATGGATATAATGGATATATATAACTTGTTCTTGCAATTGTTCTGTTTAATATGATTGCAAGCAGAGAAACAATAATTCCAATGATAAATCCTGTCAAGTTAAATAACTGTGTCAGTACTAATAATATTAATCTCAGAAACTTAATCGAATATGCCAATTCATAATTTTCATGGGTAAAGTTTGCGATTGCAACAACAGCCATATATAACATGGTCTGTTCATTAAACCATCCCGTATTTACAGCAAATTCTCCGATAATAATCGCAGCAATTAAACTGAGAGGGGTATTGAGTGTACTCGGAGTATTAATGGCAGCCAATTTCAAACCGTCAATCGCCAGTTCTAGTATCAATAACTGCCAGAATATCGGAACATACTGAGGGTCTGTTATTTTCGTAAAAAACAGCCAGTCAGGAACCATTCCCGGGTTATTTGCGTAAAGCAGGAACAAAGGTGTTAAAAGAAGTGATAACACAGTAATCGCTGTCCTCGCTAACCTTAAATAAGTTCCGGTTATCGGTGGAAAATAGTAATCATCTGCTTCTTCTATTACATCAAAGATAGTTGTCGGAAGCAACATTGCCGCCGGTGAATTATCCACTAAAATACAAATTTGTCCTTCTAATATCTCAGCCGCCACTGTGTCCGGTCGTTCTGTATAACGAAACTTCGGAAAAGGATTAAACCAATGTCCCTTGTGTAAACACTCTGATAAGCTTTCCTGATTCATCGGCAGGGCATCTGTATCAATTTTGCTTAACTGTTCTTTAATATAATTTAGAAGTTTTTTATCAGCTCGTCCATTCATATAACAGATTGCAATATCTGTTCTGGAAGTCTTTCCAACACGAACTACTTCACACATATATTCCGGATCCCTGATTCGACGTCTGATTAATGCAGTATTCATTAATAACGTTTCTACAAAACCGTCCCTTGAACCTCTTAAAACCTTATATTTTTCCGGTTCTGCTACATTTCTGGCAGGATAATTTCTAACATCCACAAGCATTGCTTTATCATAGCCATCTACCATAAGACATACTACGCCGGATAGCAGTGATGTTAAAACATTATATTTATCATTATATAAATCAATCTGAATATATGGAATTTTATCATCTGCAAAATCCTCGACATTTGGGGGCAGTTCTTCTTCTTTCATATTACAGAAAAATTCCTGAACCTTTTGAATCGTATCGCTATTACAAAATCCATTAATGTAATACATAACACATTGCCGGTTTTCTATTTTGAAGCTTCTCTTTAATATATCAAAACTTTCATTGATATGAAGAATCCTGTCCAACTCTTTTTCATTATTTTTAAGATTTTTTGTTATAAAATTTTCCATAAAAATACCTCACACTACTTTATAGTGTGAGGTAATATTCTGAAAATATTCATATCTTTTTAATTGTTTATTTTATTTCTTCAATAACTTTCTTTGGACATTTTTCTACGCATGTGCCACAGTCCTGGCACTTATCCTGCATGATTTTTGCAAGATTAAATTCAAAATCAATCGCTTCATGAGGACAGTTCTTCGCACACAATCCACAACCGATACAACCTGCACTACATGCCTGCATCACGTCTCTTCCCTTATCCTTAGAACTACATTTCACCATGTATTTTGTGTCGTAAGGAATAATTGAAATCAGATTTTTCGGACACGCTTCAACACACTTACCACATGCCTTACATTTCTCTCTGTCTACAACAGCCTTTCCGTTTTCAATGTGAATCGCATCAAATTCACAAACCGTCACACAGGAGCCAAGTCCCAGACAGCCATAACTGCATGCTTTCGCTCCTCCTCCCGGAATGTTGACTGCATCTTTACAGGACATATTTCCATGATAAACATATTTATCTTTTGCCTTGTCACAGTCACCGGAGCAGGCAACATACGCTGTTTTCCTCACGACTTTCGCTTCCACACCCACGATTTCCGCAATCTGCTGCGCAACCTCTGCACCACCTACCGGACATGCACCGGGCCCGCTCTCTCCTTTTGCTATTGAAGCCGCCAGACCATCACATCCCGGATAGCCACAGCCCCCACAGTTATTTCCCGGAAGAACTTCTCTGATTGCCGCTTCCTTTTCATCCACCTGGACTGCCAGAAACTTTCCTGCAATTCCAAGTACAATACCAATTATCAATCCAACGCCGCCTACAATCATAATGGCATATAAAATACCTTGCATAGTAGCGCTCACTGCTAATATTCCCATGTCTTACCTCCTTATATTACGCCGGTAAAACCGGTAAACGCGATTGCCATTAAACCTGATGCAAGAAGAACCATAGGTGTCCCCTGAAAAGCCTTTGGAATATTATTATTCTCTGACTTTTCCCTGATTCCTGCCAAAATTACAATCGCAATCAAAAAGCCTACAGATGTTCCAAGTGAACTTGCCATGCTTTCCCCAAAACCATATCCGGCATCAATATTAGAAATGGCAACACCAAGAACTGCACAGTTTGTTGTAATAAGCGGCAGGTATACGCCAAGCGCTTCATACAATGGTTTAATAAATTTCTTTAATATCATTTCAACCAACTGTACCAATGCGGCAATTACTAAAATAAAGACAATCGTCTGTAAATACTGCAATTTGAAAGGAACAAGTAACGCATAATAAAGTCCATAAGTTACAGCAGATGCAATCATAATAACGAAAATAACCGCTGCTCCCATTCCTGCCGCTGTATCTGTTTTTTTCGATACACCGATAAAAGGACATAAGCCTAAAAACTGACTAAGAACTACGTTATTTACTAATGCAGCCGCAACTGCAATTAACATACAATTCACCATTTACTTATCCTCCTTTTCCGGTTTCTCACATTTATCAAAGCTGGCACAACCTGCGCATCCTGCACACCCTTCTTCACAATGAAGTTTTCTAGGTTTCTTACCTTTGCTGATTCGAATCTGATTTTGAATAGCAATCAAAAATGCTAGTACAAAGAACGCTCCTGGAGCCATTACAAAGATGCCAATTCCATCCCAATGAGGAATATTAATTCCAAGAATAGTTCCTGCACCTAAAATCTCTCTAAATCCTCCAAGTAATGATAATGCTATGGTAAATCCAAGTCCCATACCAATACCATCAAATATAGATAACACTACTGAATTTTTTGAAGCATAACTTTCTGCTCTTCCTAAAATAATACAGTTTACAACAATCAGCGGAATATAAATCCCCAATGCACTGTTTAAAGATGGAAGATATGCCTGTAATAAAAACTGCAGAATTGTAACAAAACTTGCCACAATTACAATATATGCCGGCACACGGACACCATTTGGAATAATCTTTCGAAGCAGTGAAATCACCAAATTGGACATGACAAGCACTGCCATCGTACTAAGTCCCATTCCCGCACCATTCATCAATGATGATGTAACCGCAAGTGTCGGACACATTCCAAGAACCAGCACGAAAGTCGGATTTTCTTTGATGATTCCGTTATATAATCTTTCAAATATCTTTCCCATTATCTGCCACCTCCTGTAATATAATCTACACAGTAAATAGCTGCATTCACACCATGGGTTACTGCATTTGTCGTAATCGTGGCACTACTGATAGCATCAATCTCATTATCGCTTTCTGCTCCACTTTTTTCATATACAAAGTAATCTACTTTTTTATTTTGAAACTGTGACTTAAAGCTGTCTTCATCAGCTTTCATACCGAGTCCCGGTGTTTCGCTTAAAGATAAAAATGAGATTCCCATAACCGTACCATCTTCTTTAATACCTACTGTCATCTGCAAAGAACCTGAATAGGCTTCTTTGTCTGTTACCGTCACGATATATCCCAAATTCTTTCCTTCTTTATTTTTTGCCAGAACGACCTCATCCACTTCGCCACTAAAAGCCTTAATGGTCGAAATATTATCTGCCTTCTCGTTTTCTTTCATTCGATTTTCAATATATTTCGCACACTCATTATCAATTTTCACATTTTCAAAACCATCCATGCCGGGCATAACAGACTCATAAGCAGAGAGTTTTGTTTTTTCCTCCTGGTCTGCTCTGGCATCTGATGTAACATTATAGACAAATCCCAAACCTAAACCGGCAACCAAGGTAATCGCAAATAATATCAATGTATTCTTTACTATTTTAATCATATTATCTGCCCCCTTTCTTTTTAACAATACCGAATGCTTTTGGAATGGACCATTTTTCAATTAATGGAACTAACAGATTACAGAAAATAATCGCATAAGAAACACCCTCTGCTGTATTTCCAAAAGTTCTAAATATTGCTGTCAAGAGACCTAAACAAATTCCAAAGATATATCTTCCAGTCTTTGTGATCGGTGATGTAGAATAATCTGTTGCCATAAAGAATGCACCAAAAATCAATCCACCACCACATAAATGCATTGCTAAAAAGTTCATATCTGTACTACCGTTAAATAGCATAATACAAACAGCAAACACTACAATATATGTAAGTGGTATTCTTAAATCTATAATTTTTCTTACAGTAAGGTATAACGCACCAATCAATAATGCGATAATGCTAGTCTCTCCGATTGTTCCTGCGTGTGTTCCAACAAACATATCTAACAGTGAAGAGGAACTCTCGCCAATATTCTTTAACGCAGTCAGAGGTGTCGCACTGGTTGCGGCATCCACACCACTGACATCTGCCGGATAAAAGGCTGTCATATTTCCTGCAAAACTAAGCATCAGAAAACATCTGGCACCAAGTGCAGGATTCATAAAGTTCTGACCTAGTCCACCAAATAACTGTTTTACAATAATAATGGCAAATGCGCCACCTAATGCTGCTTTCCAGTATGGAAATGTACAAGAGAGATTTAATGCTAAAATCATACCCGTAACAACAGCACTTAAATCAAAGATGCTGACAGGATTATCTGTAATCTTGTTATAGATGTATTCTGACGCAACACAGGTAATCACAGTGATTAAAATCAATAATGCTGAATGAATACCATATTTGATTCCGAATAAGTTACTATAATTATAAATTCCAAAAATCGTAGCCGGCAGCAAGGCAATAATGACATCTCTCATGATAGATCTTGTTGTCATCTTTGCTTTTACATGAGGGCTTGATGATACATGATACATTTTATTCACACTTACCCTTTCCTACGTGCTGCCTGCACTTTTTTCTTCATTGTTCGAACTGACTGGGTAATATTTCTATTCGCCGGACAGTTATAGTTACATGTTCCGCACTCGATACATTCCATACCATGCATCTTAATAAAACCTTCCATATCATCTGCGGCAGCAGCCTGAGCTAATTTTGCACAAATCAGGCCTTCTGGACAAACCTGTGCACACTTACCACAATTTAAACAGTTAGTCATTGTAGCGTGGGAAACCTCATCATATTTAAACGCCAACAATGCTGATGAACCTTTAATAACTGGAACATCTAATGTAAACATAGCCTGCCCCATCATTGGTCCACCGGATAAAATCTTTTCGACATTTTCATCCATTCCACCAGCCTCTTCCACTACAGTCTGATGGCTGGTTCCAAATGGTACTTCCAGATTACATGGTGTATTGATTCCATCACCGGAAACAGTCACAATACGTTCTGTTAAAGGCTTATGGAATTTCACTGCCCTGTAAACATTGTATACAGTATCTACATTGTCCACGATGCATCCTGCATCTGCCGGAAGCATTGAGGAGTTTATTTTTCTTTTCGTTACCGCATAAATAATATGTCTTTCAGAGCCCTGAGGATATTTGGTCTTCAGGGATGCCACTTCGATACGTGATTCATTCTCTGTAAGTTTTGTAAGAGTCTCAATCACATCTGGCTTATTATTTTCAACAGCAATAACACCTTTGGCATTATCAAATAACTGTAATATAATCTTTAAACCTTCTATTACTTCTTTTGGCTGTTCTACTAATCGCCTATAATCTGCTGTAATGTATGGCTCACATTCTGCCGCATTTACAATGACATAATCAATGGCATTTTCGTCCTTTGGAGTCAACTTGACATGAGTAGGAAAACATGCTCCACCAAGACCTACAACACCACAGTCTTTTACAGCCTCTCTGATATACTCCTTTGTCCAAGGTTCTTTTGATGCTTCATACTGCATTTCCTCGTATAATTCATCATTTTCTATAATAATAGAAAGTTCCTTATTTCCATTTGGAACTAATCGTTTCTCTATTTTCTTTACCGTACCTGAAACGGATGAATGAATATTGGCTGAAACAAATCCACCTGCTTCTGCAATAAGCTGTCCTTTTAATACTCTCTCGCCAACATCAACCACTGGAACAGCCGGTGCTCCAATATGCTGAGACAATGGTATCACAACTTCTTTTCCTGGATTTATCTTTCTAACAGCCACATCTTTTGAAAGTTCTTTTCCATCGTATGGATGAACTCCTCCCTTAAATGTTAGAATCGACATTTTTTTACCTCTTTTCGCTTTTTTGCCTTCTTTATCATAATACTTTTCGACAATTTCTGCAATGTAAAACCATTCCAAATAATTAAGTTTTATGTTTTAAAAATTCAATGTTTATTTAAATATATTAAGTGGCTGCTTTTATATTGCATTTTAATCATAAAATGCTGCCACAATCATGTGACAGCATCAAACAATTTCTTCAATTATCTACTTTTAAGGTTTTACCTTTTTTATTTTTGACCATCTTCCTTTCTTTGTTCCGTTTACACCTCGTACCCTGATGTAATAAGTTTTATTCTTTGATAATTTCTTAATTATATATGAATATTTTTTCGTAGTCTTTATTTTGGCTTTCTTGAACTTCTTGTTTGTTGCATATTGAATCTGGTATTTCTTTGCATTTTTTGTTTTCTTAAACTTTACAAGAATTCTGTTCTTCTTACTTCGTTTCGTTGCTGTAATTTTTACTTTTTCTGGCCTCTTTCCACTTATACTACTAGTAGTTGTTTCTTCTAATTTTTTTCGTTTTTCTAAAAACTCTGCTTCCTCGTTTGGATTGTCGTTTTTGATTAACTGATAATCTTTATCAATTAAATTTTTCACCATTGGTTCATGATCTTCTACATACCAAAGTGCGCCTACAACCCATTGTCCTTTACTATCCTTCTTGTATCTTATCTTTGCTATCATTCCATCATCAAACCGATGATAACTTAAATAGACATCTTTCTCATAAACTGTTCCACCATATAAATTATAAGTATCTGGATCAATCAATTTCACTACATCTAAGGAAACACCAACATCTATATATTTTTGAAAAAGAGTTTTTGATGGTAATTTTGAAACATACCATCTGTCCCATTTTTCCAGAATAAGATAATGTGGATTATTATCATTTATTTTGTATATTACATATTCGACATTTTCTCCTTTTCTCCAATATGGCATACCACCTATCTGAGTTACTAGTTTCTCTAAGTCTCCCCCCTCTATCTGTAAATACTCTTGCATAAAATAAGGAATTCCCCATTTTATTCCATCAATCTCTGATGTTTTCAAAATCTCTTCTTCATTATTATATAGTATCTCAGCCTTTAACTGTATATTGGGAGCAAAGGTCAATACTATCATTAATAATAATGCAACACTCCTTTTAATCATGTTTTGAGCCCCCTTTCTTTATATCGTAAGAAACAACTTGATTCTTTACCTTTTTTACTTTCTTTATATTTGACCATAACCCCTTTTTTGTTCCGTTTTGACCTCGCACCCTAATGTAATAAGTCTTATTCTTAAATAACTTTTTTATGATAAAAGAGCGTTTTTTTGTGGTTTTGATTTTAGCTTTCTTAAATTTCTTGTTTGTTGCATATTGTATCTGATACTTCTTTGCATTTTTTGCTTTCTTGTACTTTACAATAATATTTTTTTTCTTAATTCGCTTTACTGATTTTATTTTTACCTTTGCCGGCTTCTTATACTTATCTTGATCTGTTGGAATTCCTTCTAACTTCTTTAATTTTTCTAGAAACTCTGCTTCCTCATTCGGGTTATCATTTTTAATCAACTCATAATCGATATCCAAAAGATTTTTTGCTATATAGTATGGATCATTTCTATATTGCATATGACCTACAACCCAATTCCCTCGTGTATCTTTCTCAAAAGTCAAATCATAACCATTACCATCAGCAAATCGATGTTCTGTTATTCCCCAATCTTTTCCCAGCATAACAAATATGTCATAAGTATCTGGGTCTATCAAATTAACAACTTCCATAGATGTACCTGGATGCACATATTTCTGAAAAAGTTCTTTTGATGGTATTTTTGATACATACCATGCTCCACCCAGGTTTTTACTCGGAGTTGAAAAATCCAAAATCAAATAGTGTATTCCTTTATCTTCTATTTTATAAATTGCATAATAATTATTGTTTTTTCCTAAGCGCCAATAAGGCTCTGCTCCTGCAAATTGCACAATGTTGTATATATTATATATGCTGCCAGAACCCATCTGATAGTCAAACCAATTGTTCCATCTTTTTTCAAGATTCGTTACACGAGTCACTCTTTCTTCATTATTGTATTCTGGTAGTTCTAACTTATCATATGCTTGAATTTCTACTGTAAACATTAATGTAACAATGCATAAAATTACAATTATTCTTTTTATCATACCAATCCACTCCATTCATATTTGTTTATTTTTCACATATAACCTTTTTGACCATATTCTTTTCTTTATTCCTTTTACATCACGTACTCTAATATAATGAATCATAATATTCAGGATTTACAGTAGTACAAAAAACTTCATATTTCCCATCTTTACAATTCCATAAAGAGTAGAAGGAACATATATATTTCCTCCCCCATTTAATTTTTCGAACTTTATTGTTATTTATAGTATAACTTTATTGAAAAAATTTTACAATAATTAAAACATAATATATATTATTCTAAAACGATTTTATTCTTCTAAACTGTAATTTTATATGTCAATTAAATCATTTTAACCAATAGCCAAAACTTCTTTTTCATTAATACTTAAACAAAAACCATAGATAAAAGATTTTAGTAATCTCATATCCATGGCTTTTCTATTTACAACTATTTCATTTTTAGTTTCTTCCATGCCCCATAAATCTTCTTACCGTTAACCTTTTTGTATGCTCTTAGACGAACATTCATTTTCTTGTAACGTTTGATTTTTATAGCATGTTTTTTATTCGTTTTAATAGTCTTTTTAATATATATCTTCGTTGATGCTTTTTTATATTTTACAATATATCCATCGGCTTTCTTATTACGCTTCCATGTAAGTTTAATTTTATTTTTATATTTCTTACATTTTAACTTTTTGATTTTTAGTGACTTTTTAATTTTATTTGTATTTGCTGTTTCTTTCACAGTATTTGTTGTAGTCACTGTAACAGTTGTTGTTTCCTGCGATGATTCCTTAGGTGTTGTCACTTCTTCTGTTGTAGTTTCTTCTCCTTTTGTTCCAAGAACTGTCACATCACATGTAACTGTCTGATTTTTCAATTTCGCAAGTTTTTCACCATATACTGCATCATCTGCATATTTATCAGCATATTTTTCAAACCCTTCATGAGTAATCATTGCGCCGACTGTAACCGTTTTATTATATTCAGGCTGAGTCACTCTCAAAGATTGATCTTCAATAATATCGACATCACTGGAAATCCAATATCTCTTGTTATCTGGTACGATCTCATCCGGATTAATTATTGTCGCAAGTATTCCATTATTATTTGGTTTATCCACATAATTGCTTGAATACACATTGCCATTTTCATCTTCATAAATTCCGTAAAATGTCTTCAAGTCTGATGTAATATGTTCTTTATCTGCATTTTCACCTTTAATAAAATCAAAAAAGTTTTCCTTTGCTTTTTCCATAAATGCTACTGCATGATCAATCTCTTCATCTGTTAGTGGCACAATTGTAAGAGTAAATTCCTTGGATGCAGTAATATTTGTATTTCCTTTATTTGTAATTGTTACCTTTAATGTGACATCCTTTGATTCGCTGTTTGGCAATGGTCTGTATGTAAATGTTCGATATCCATAAATATCTACAACCGATGTATCACTGCTTTCAACAGTAATATCATAATATTTCCCATCAATCCCTAAATCCCTTGGAATAGGTAATTGAATATCATTTGTAACAGCAGATGTATTTAATTTTTCTCCTGTTGCAAAATCCTTTAAGCCCTCATCATAAGAATCCAGCTTTTCAGCTAATTTTTTGCTTTCCTCTACAGCTTCATCATAGCCTAAAACCTTGATTGGAATTTCCTTAGTAATTGTTTCTGTAAGTGTATCTTCACCAGAATTTGTTGTATATCTGTCAAAAGTAAATGTGGCTGTAATCGTTACATCTTTATCTACGGTATCTCTATTTACAGAAGCCTTATAGTTCATGTTTGCAAAACTGCTATCCCATTGTGCCTCCTCTGAAATAGACACAATACTATTATCACTTGATGTGTACGTCGTTTTCACCCATTTTAGTGTTTGCTCACCAGCGTTATACTTCACCTTTGGATAAACCGGAAGTGATAACTCACCTGTTACTTCCTCAAACGAATCATTATTTGCAAGTATTTGCTCTGTAATATAATTCTCTGCGACTGTCTCCATATCTGCTTTTACTTTATCAACATCCCAATAAATCTGAACGCATGAAGGCTTATATTCTACAGAAACATTATTTAATCCAAGTTCAAAAACCACATCTACATTTTCAAAATTCATCGTAGATGTTGGATTCTCAAATAAATTCTTATAGAAATAATTAATTGTTCCATCTTCTTCTATATATGTAACATCCTGATTCATTCTGTTACTAACCGATTTCACAGAAACAGCAATATTCTGATCTGCATAAGCTTCTTTTGCTTCTATTAAATTACGAATATATGTATTAATATTTTTGTCTGTATAGAATTTTGGACGAATCACTCCACTTGGTAATTCTTTTACAAGAGCTTCCAATGTAGCTGTATCTTCTGCATCTGTATTTTCTTCTACCTTTTGCCATGTAAGAATTGGATAACCATTATTTATCGTTTCATCTGTAATGTACACATCACCCAAAGTATCTGATAATGCTTTCAATTCATCGGAAGATACCTTTGTAATTCCCGAATCATCGAAATTATATCCAAAACCATAAGCATTTTCATGTGTATTCTCTAAATATGCACAATTTGTTACCTTTGTTGTTGCTGAAACATAGCCAAAAACAGAACCTACTTGTCCACTACCGGTAACAGTTCCTACATTATAACAACTGCTTATAATACTCTCTGCGGAAGATGCGGTGTTGACATATCCTGCAAGACCACCAACTCTTGGAGCGGATGTACATGTTGTAGAAATTTCTCCTGCATTATAACAATTTTCAACATTGGCAAATGTCTGAATCTGTCCCACAATACCAGCAGTATTTTTTATTTTTCCAGTAATTGTTCCATTATTATAACAGTTTAATATATTAGCTCTTTGAGCATAACCCACAATTCCTGCTATACACTGTTGATTGTTACCACTTACGCTAATCTGAACCTCACTTCCACAATTAGAAATCGTAGAATCAATTGCTTTTGGTGTAATTCCTGCCGCATAGCCAAGGGTGGAGGTTATCTTTCCTTTTACGATAACATTTTTAACAATTGCATTTTCTATTGTTCCAATAAGTCCCTGATAAGTTTTCTCGGCATTAATATTTAGTGTCACACTATGTCCATCTCCATCAAATTTTCCTGTAAATGATGTTGGATTTATGCCTTCTCCCTGACCGATTGTTGTAGTTACATTTTCAATATCATTTACCAATTTGTAACTACCATCAAGAGGATAGGCATCATCATTTCCGATTTTTGCCAACTCCTCTGCACTTGATATTTCAATTATTGCATCGTCTTCTGCGTTCGTCTGATAAATATTGACTGAAATGCCAGATATTATCATAACCATTGACAAAATAATTGAAATCCCTTTCTTTGTTACTTTCATTTTCTGTTCTCCTTTACATTAAAATATTGGAGCAACACGAAAAAATCCCTAAAACAACATAGTTTTAGGGTCAATAAATAAACTATCGAAGTCCTTTATCAATTCCCCGTGATATAACTCCTAAACTCTATGCAGGTCTCCTGGCTTACATCTCATCACATTTTCTTCCCTTCCCAGTTTCCCAGTGGGTGATATTTTATCTTAAGAAAATACTCCTTGCTCACAGTGGCGGGACCGTACAGGATTTGCACCTGTTTCCCTCTTAGCTGATTTTTACATCAGAACATAAAGCTTATTTTCTTGAAATATTAAATTTCAAACCATGAAATATACTATCACTCATGTAATTTATTGTCAAATATGATCAATCTTCTTAGCGAAGCAAAGTAATTTTTTCAACCAACGGCTGAATTTTTTCTCAATTTGTGCTAATATATCTCCATGATAGTTATAAAAAATAAAGCAGAGGTAAAAATTGAATATCCTATAGAACAAATTGCAGATAAAGAAAAGGTCCTTTTCTTTGATATTGAAACGACCGGATTTTCCAGAAAATACTGTAATATTTATTTAATCGGCTGTATGTATTATGCAGGCGATGAATTAATGTACACGCAGTGGCTGGCAGAGAATTTTAATGATGAAGCCAATGTTTTAATGGCATTCCATAAATTTGTCAAAAGATTTGATACAATTATTCATTTTAATGGAAATAGTTTTGATATTCCTTTTATAACAGAGCGTGGTAAAAAATATATGCTAGATTTTGATTTTGATAAATTTAGGCATATTGACATCTATAAATCTGTAAATACTCTAAACCATATTTTAAAAATGGAAAATCAGAAACAAAAATCCTTTGAAATCTTACTTGGAATCAAACGTACTGACCCATTTAGCGGTGGAGATTTAATTGAAGTATTTAAACATTTCGTAGAATCGAAAGACGAACGATTATTAATGCCACTTCTATTACATAATAAAGAAGATGTATTTAATATGGCACATTTACTTTCACTCCTTGCATTTCAGGACTTGTTTGCGCACAAATATGCCGTTACAGATTATGCGTTTAATGAATATCAAGATTATCATGAAAATACACACAAAGAATTAACAATAAACTTCAAACTTTCCAATGCTCTCCCTTTTAATATTTCTTATAATACGGATAACATTGCATTAATTATCAAAGAAGATATTGGATATTTTTCTGTAGAAATACGACAAGGAACATACAAATATTTTTACAATAATTATAAAGATTATTATTATTTGACAACAGAGGATGTTGCCATACATAAAAGTGTTGCACAGTATGTGGACAGCAAATACCGAAAACAGGCGACTGCCAGTACTTGTTATGAAAAGCACTCCGGAGAGTTTCTTCCTATAAAAGATTCTGATAATTTTCAATATTCTTTCAGAGAAGAATATAAAGATAAGGAAAAATTTATCAGAACCTCAGATATTTCAAATGATAATATTCTAGATTATCTAAATACTATGATTGATTTTATAAAATTAAAACCAAAACAATAAAGAAAGAGACTCACATTTAAGTGAGCCTCTTTTTTACTCCGAAAGCGTCTGAACTATTTACCGCTCATCTGTCTTTCCTGAGCTTCAATCATCTTCTTAACCATCTGTCCACCAACAGAACCAGCCTGAGCTGATGTTAAGTTACCATTGTATCCATCTGTAAGCTGAACACCTACTTCAGATGCACACTCCATTTTAAATCTGTTCATTGCACTCTTTGCTTCTGGAACATTAACTTTGTTTGTGTTACTCATGACATACCTCCATTTTTCATTTCAAAAAATTTTAGTAACCAACCTTCAATTGAATTTTTGTTACACTACTATTATGTGAAAAATGAAAAATAATAAACTGGTAACTTGTTGTTGTTCTGACATTTTCTGCAAATTATTAAATCGAATGAAATCTTTCTACAATTTCTTTAAATTTCATTCCGTTAGATGCCTTTATTAATACAGTATCGCCTTTTTCTAAAATAGAATCCATTTTTCCGAAAAAATCTTCTTTTGTTTCAAAATATAAAACACTGCTGTCTCCTCCACTTGCACCATAATAGATATTTTTTGCCAATTCACCAATACAAACCACTACGTCAATACCTAATGACTTCGCCGTTTCTCCAACCTGTCTGTGCATCGCTACTTCTTTAACACCTAATTCAAACATGTCTCCCAATATCGCAACTTTCCTTCCGTGTGCCTGTGACAGAACCTCCAGACTTGCTTTCATAGACATTGGATTTGCATTGTAACAATCGTCAATGATTGTCATTCCCTTCGCATCAAAAATATTATTTCTGCCACCAATTGCTTTTAATTTTCTGATGCCTGCATCAATCTCCTCTAGAGTCATGCCAAAATGAACACCAATACACGTAGCAGCCATCGCATTGTAAAGCATATGAAATCCCGGAATTGGAATCACCGTATCAAAAGTTTTATCAAAATATCTGATTGTTGTTTCTGTTCCTTTTACTCCAATTGTATGATATTTTTCAACTAAAACGTTTTGGTCTGTTTCGATGCCAAAGAAAACAGGTCTGCTTCCTTTTACTTCCTCCACCTGCGTCAATTTGTCATCATCTCCATTTAATACAACAAGGCATCCGTCTTTTGCATAATCAAAAATTTCTGTTTTAGCTTTGTATACACCATCTCTGTCGCCCAGATTTTCCAGATGACATGTTCCAATATTAGTAATCACACAAACATCAGGTTTGGATACTTTCGCCAGACGATGCATCTCTTCAAAATCACTGATTCCCATTTCAATAACCGCAATCTCATGATAATCACGAATTTTAAGAATTGTCAGCGGCATTCCTATCTCATTATTATAATTCCCTTCTGTCTTTAAAACATGAAACTTTTCCTGCAAAACAGAAGCAATGATTTCTTTTGTGCTGGTTTTTCCAACACTTCCTGTGATTCCGATAATCTGACAATCTAATTGTTCTCTATAAAATTCTGCGATATCTTTTAACGCCTGTGCTGTAGATTCAACTTTTATGTAAGGACCTTTTGCATCGGTCAGTTCTTTTTCGCTGAGTGTACACAATGCGCCTTTATCAAAAACCTGATTGATAAAATCATGCCCGTCTACTCTTGCACCAACAAAAGGAATGTACATAAATCCGTCTTCAATCAGCCTGCTGTCCTTTTCAGCTCCTGTAATACACTCTGACTTTAAAGACTCATCTCCAAAGTACTCTCCATTACAGGCTTTTGTTATATTTTCCAATGTCATATTTTTTAATTTCATGTTTTGTTTTCCTTATTCTTCTTCATAAAAAATTTTCTATTTTTATAAGTTTACACTTCTGAAAAAATCACAAACGACTTCTTATTTTTTTAGCGATAACATAACGATGTTTTCACACAAAGTCGGATAATCAATGCCAATGGCTCTCGCCTCGTCCGGTATCAGACTGGTAGAAGTCATTCCCGGTAATGTATTTACTTCCAGACAATACATATTACCTGCTTTGTCCATCATAATATCAACTCTGGCATATGGTGCGCACCCGATTGCCTCATATGCCTCTTCTGCTGTTCTTTGCATTCTATCTGTTAATTCTTGATTTAATTCTGCAGGACACACATGTGTTGTTGCTCCATCTTTATATTTGTTTTCATAATCATACCAGCCTTCATTTGGAATAATTTCAACAATCGGTAATGCCTTTCCATCAATAACTCCAACGGAAAATTCTCTGCCATCAATGTAATCCTCTACTAACACCTGATTATCCAGTGCAAAACATTCCTCCAATGCTGCTTCATATTCAGAATCTTTTTTTACTAATACAACTCCCACACTGGAACCGCCATTACATGCTTTCACCACAACCGGTATTTTCATTTCATGTTTTTTAAGAGAAGTGTCCTCACCTTTTTTCATCCAGACACTCTTTGCTGTAGGAACCTGTTTTGACATAAAAATCTGTTTTGTAATTGCTTTGTCCATTCCCATTCCACTGGCAAGTGCACCGGAACCGGTATATTTTATTCCGAATAAGTCAAAGGCTGCCTGACATTTGCCATCTTCGCCGTTTTTTCCATGAAGCGCCATAAAAACAATATCTGCCTCAGAGCAAAGTTTAATTACATTTTCTCCAAAAAAACTCTTTCTCTTCGCTTCCTCTTCTTTTAATTTTGCTGACAATTCACGAATCGCATCTCTTTCTTTTCTAACATCATAATCTGTTTTTGCCTCATCAAATAAATTTTCATGATATGTACCAAAGAAAACATCAAGCAACACTGCATTATGCCCCTTGCTTCTCAATGCCTCACAGACATTGGTTCCTGAATTAATTGAAACTTCTCTCTCTGTACTATTTCCACCACATAAAACAACAATATTCATATTCTTACCTCTTTATATATTAATCATTTTATTTTCATTTTTATACAATTCTCTTCTCTCTTCCTCAGAGATGTAAACTTCATTATTTTCAATTAAGTCTACTGCATGTGCCGCATTTTTCAAAACGTCTGCATCATTCATAATATCTCCCAGACGAAATTCAAAATCTCCGCTCTGCCTTACACCAAAGAAATCTCCCGGTCCACGCAGTTTTAAATCTTCACTGGCAATAAAAAAGCCATCATTGGAGCGATTCAAAATCTCCAGCCTTTCGCTGGCATCTTTCTTTCCTGTACCATTTATAAAGATACAATAAGACTGATTGCCGCCTCTTCCTACACGGCCTCTCAGCTGGTGAAGCTGTGCCAGTCCAAAACGCTCTGCATTTTCTACCATCATAACGGTAGCATTTGGTACGTTCACACCTACCTCAACTACCGTAGTAGAAACTAAAACCTGTATTTTATTTTCGGCAAATGCTTCCATCTTCTCATTTTTTTCAGCCGCTTTCATTCTTCCATGTAAAAAATCTACATGGATACTTGGAGATAAAACTGCCTGTAACTTCTTGGCATATTCAATAACATTTTCACCTTCCACCGCTTCGCTGTATTCTACTGTAGGGCAGATAATATATGCCTGTCTGCCTTCTTGCACCTGCTTTTCAATAAAGTTATATGCATTTGGACGATAGTCTGTTCCTACAACACAGTTTGCGATTGGCTTTCTTCCTGCCGGAAGTTCGTCAATAATTGATATATCCAAATCTCCATACATAATAATTGCCAACGTTCTAGGTATTGGTGTAGCACTCATGACCATCGTATGTGGCGAATCTCCTTTTTCGGAAATAGTCTCTCTTTGTTTTACGCCAAAACGATGCTGCTCATCTGTTACGACTAGTGCAAGTTTATGGTAATTTACCTTATCCTGTATCAGTGCATGCGTTCCAATAATAATATCCGCCTCTCCTGACTCTATTAACTGATATGCCCCTCTTTTTTCTTTTGCTGTCATAGAGCCTACCAGTACAACCGGTGTCAGTTTCAGATTGTTTTTTCTTATTATATCTTTGATATCTTCAAAATGCTGTCTTGCCAAAACTTCTGTTGGAGCCATCATTGCTCCCTGCTCTTTATTCAGTGCCGCAGTCAGCAGCGCCAGAACCGCCACAATCGTTTTTCCTGAACCTACATCACCCTGAATCAATCTGTTCATAACTTTATCCGAAGAGATATCATGTTTTATTTCCTGCCATGTTTTCATCTGGGCATTTGTCAACTGAAATCCAAGATTATCTATAATATGCTCTAATTCTTTCGGTTCGTTTAAAATATGCTTATTATGAATAATTTCATTTTTCTCTTTCAATGCTCGAAGGGTTAAAATAAACTGAAAAAATTCTTCAAAAACCAATCGTTTCCTTGCAATCATAAAGTCCTTTTGATTTTTTGGAAAATGTATGTTATGTATTGAGTCCTCAGCATTCTGCAGTCCAATTCTCTCACGAATCGCCAATGGAATATTCTCATTTTTAGAAACGATTTGAAATGCCTGTTTTACTGCCTTTAATACCATATTATTCGTAAGTCCCGAAACTAATGGATAAACCGGCTGCATCTCTCCCATTTTTTTCTGATATTGTACAAAAGAAAATGTTTTGGGCTGGTCTATTACATAGGAACCTTTATTTTCATGTACAAATCCTCTAAAAATCAATACATCTCCCTGATGTAGGGTATTTTTGATATAAGGTGCATTAAACCAGGTTGCTTTGATGCCATTTCCTTCTTCATCTCTAATATATGCATCTACAATTTGAAGATTTCTAACTCTTCTCACAGAAATCTCTCTTACAATGGTTCCTTTCACAGCCTGCGTTCTGTCTGCTTCCAAATTTTGAACGAGAACAGGCTCCTCAAAAGTATCATAATACCTAGGGTAATATGATAGCAAATCTTCCACTGTATTAACACCTGCACGCTGGAATATTTTTTCTGTTTTTTCACCAATTCCATTTAATTCTTTTAACTGCATACCTTTAACCTCAACATGAAATATTCTACCATATATAACATATTTTTTCTATACGAACAAAAAATAGACTGTTCATATGATTGTTTCATACAAACAGTCTACTCATTAATTATTTAATTCTAACTTTTTTTGTGTACTTACTATAATAATACTTCTTGCCTACTTTCTTGTAGCTTCGAATTCTAACATAATATGCACCTTTCACTTTTCTCTTAAATGTAAGTTTTGTCTTCTTTGTCTTCTTTACAGTTGTATATTTCTTCTTAAAGTTTTTCTTTGTAGAATATGCCACTTCATATCCACTGGCACCTTTACTCTTACTATATTTTACTGTAATTTTTTTCTTTGTTGCTTTTTTCTTTGTTATCTTTGTCTTCGCCGGTCTGATCTTTAATTTGATTGTCGCAGTATTCTTGTATGCATTGATACCTTTGACAACAATCTTACCATTACCAATTTTCTTATTATTAGAATATGTAACAGTATAATCTGTACCCTGACGAAGAGTCACGCCATTAATTACAACTTTCACTTTTGGTGTAATTGCTTTTCCGGTGTATGCCTTAGTCATTTCCGTATCATATTTTCCTTTTCCGGAAATTTCAACATATGTAGAATAAATATTCTTTCTTGCCTGCTCGTAAGTCTTATCTGCAGTGTATTTACCATTGCTATATGACATAATCTTACACATGTCACCACTGCCATATACACCATATCCGGCTTTATTGATAGCATAATCAATACCGCCATTACCACTTAAACTGTAGCTGCATACATTTGTAAACTTAACATTTGGTGTATCCGGACACTCTACTGCAGATTTCACGAAACATGTAGCTTTCTGATAACAGGAATAGATTCCAAGTCCATAACCTTCATGACTTGTTACATGATTCGCAACCTTATAATCTGTGTATCCATAAGAACCTGGTGCATTCCATACCCCCTGACTTGTTATATCATATGGAAGTTCACTCTGATACATATAGCATTTGCCGCCATTACCATTCCAGATTGTCTGGTATTTCTGGAAATGCTCTACCATCAGTCCATAAGTAGTAATATTATCACCATTAAAGATTACTCCGGTATCACAAGTATTCTTGTCCCATGCAACACCTGCTCCATGGTCAGCTCTCCAAATCCAGAAGTTATCTCCAATAACATTATTGCTGTTAATAATTACACAATTTGTTGTCTTACAAGGTGTGGCATCTGCTCCACCTACTCTATAGAATGTATCAACAAGACATGTTGGATTTGCTGAATTATCTGCATTATTTTTAGCAGTTCCTACTGTTAACAGTGTATCTGATTTCTTTCTTCCCGCATCAAATAATACACCTGCCACCTTGACACCTGCCACATCTCCAATCATCATACACTGATTGCCTTCTGTAGGCTTTAATGTTGCATATCCTAATCCTAAAACAACTGTATCCTGATTCTCAATTTTAATTGGTTCACTGATTTCATAAATACCCGGTGTTAAAATCAAGTTTTTACCAGTTTTAATCTGTTCATTAATCTTTGCTGCAGAATCACTTGGTTTTGCTACATAAAACTCTTCCAGACCAATGATTTCTCCATCTATCTCTTCAGCATCCCATGAAACACCTTTTGCATTCTTTCTTAATGCAGGAACAAATACACCATAATCTCCATATTCATCAACTGTAAGGAATGGTTTTTCCTGTACTTCGGGTGCTTCTGAAACTTTTGTATATGCCTGATATGGCCACTCGCCATCCGGGCCATTCTTTACTGTTCCTGCTGTGTCATATAATGACTTCACTTCACAGCCTACAAAAACATAATTCCAGACACTTCCATCCCACTTATTCATCTCAACATTTCTAGATAGCCACTGTTGTTGTGAACCGGCAGAAATACCACTTTCTGTATCCACTTTCTTGCCTGTTTTCTTGTCTGTATACTGATATTTTCTTCCGGCAATCTTTGAATCTGCTAAAAATCCACCACTGGCATATCCACCATTCTGATGTAAATCAAGATTACCTTTAATATTCATTCTTCTCATTGATGTAGCCTGTGATACCGCCCACATTGTTCTGTCTGCCGTTGTAGTTAAATTTTCAACTGAACGCCAGAAGTTACATAAAGCATTATAATTAATTGAACCGTCATATTTTTTTCCCAGCATCCATTCCGCTTTACAATTAATATTTCCAATCACTGTATCTTCAGGAGAGAGTCCCATTCCTGCTACCTGTGTATAGAAACCAATCTCTACCTGTAAATCATTGCTATATGTACCAGGTGCAAAAAGTAATGCATTTCTGTCCGATATAAACTGACCTCTTTCTGTAGTCCCATAAATACTGTTAATACGTGACTGAATTTCTTTTGCATTATCAGTTGGTTCAAAAATCGTTGTATCTGCACCAAATGTATCAATTTCATATGATGTAATACCATTCATCTGTTTTACTTCTTTATTTCCATCTACAAGTCTTACTTCATAATAGCCGCCATCATAATCTTCATCTACATATTCTCTGTCAGTTGTACTGGCAATCTTTGTATATGCTGCATATCTACTATCTGCTCTGTAAATATTAAATGTGCAGCCGTTTGCAATAGAACAATTCCAGAAAATCCTGCAAGTTCCATCTTCATTTTCTTCAAATCTTAAATTTGTAACGGATTGTGTTGTTAACTCCAATGCACTTACCTGTGAAACAGGTATCGCTGTAATACTTGTTACAACTAATGTACAAACTAAAATTAAAGAAAATAAGCTACGTTTAAAATCTTTCATTTCTTTTCTCCTTTTCTCTTAAAATGTATTTTCATTGTAACATATTTACACAATCATTCCAATTATAAAAATGTTTTTATGCATAATCACAATTTTCTCTCACAATTCGTTCTCCAAATACAAATATTTTTTATAATACCAGTGCTTTTTTCGGACAAAAGTTTGAGCATTTACCACATCTGATACACTTATCATGATTAATCTGTGGTGCCTCAAAATCTTTCTGTGTCAATGCTCCCACCGGACAAATTTTCACGGCCGGACATTTATGATTCTGAGGACAATTCTCTATTACCAATTTTAACTTCTTTTCCATTTCTCTTCTCCTTTTTCTTTAAGTGTATTCTTATTATAACACGTATATTCTAACATTCCAATTTATCGCACTCAAGAGAAAGGCGAGTAGCTGCGTAAGCCAACATTTGCTCTTCTTGGTGCAATACCGACAAAATCATAAGTGCAATTTCGATTTGTCGAGGTGATTTGAGTATAAAAGGATACACTTGGAAACTGAATTTCATAAACATTTATAAAATAAAAATAATATTGAATATTAAGCGGACATTTGATTCACAAAATCAAATGTCCAGACTTACCTGAGAAAAAATCATCAGGATTTTTTCGAAGATGAAGTCGGTACTTAAAATATTCAATATTATTTTTATTTTCTATAAATGTTCAAGAATCGAGGTGAAGATATTCTCTGTCTGTATTTTTTCAGCAGGAAAGTCACTCCCCTACAAACCGAATTTTATTACATCATTCCCATTCCCGGATTTCCGGCTGGCATAGGTGGAATCTCATCCTTAATATTTGCAACAACAGATTCTGTTGTAAGAAGTGTACTTGCAACACTTGTCGCATTCTGCAACGCACTTCTTGTAACCTTTGCAGGGTCAAGAATTCCCGCATCAACCATTTTTACATATTCGCTGTGAAGAGCATCAAATCCTACTCCCGGTTCTGACTCTCTTACTTTATTTACGATAACCGAACCTTCTAAACCGGCATTGTTTGATATTGTAAATAATGGTGCTTCTAATGCTTTTAATATAATTGCAGCACCTGTCTTTTCGTCACCTTCTAAAGTATTTACAAATTCGGCCACTTTCTTTGATGCATGAATGTAAGCTGAACCGCCGCCTGCAATAATGCCTTCCTCTACAGCAGCTCTTGTCGCATTCAAAGCATCTTCCATTCTTAATTTATTTTCCTGCATTTCCGGCTCTGTAGCAGCACCTACTCTGATAACTGCAACACCACCTGCTAATTTTGCAAGTCTTTCCTGTAATTTTTCTTTGTCAAATTCAGATGTAGTTTCTTCAATCTGTGCTTTAATCTGTCCAACTCTTGCCTCAATTTCAGCAGAGTCTCCCAGTCCGTCTACGATAATAGTATTTTCTTTTGCAATCTTAACAGATTTTGCTCTTCCCAAATCATTAATTGTAGTTTCTGCCAATGATAAGCCAAGTTCCTCTGAAATAACCTGACCACCGGTAAGAATAGCAATATCTTTTAACATTTCTTTTCTTCTGTCACCATATCCCGGAGCCTTGACTGCAACAACATTAAATGTACCACGAAGTTTATTTACAATCAAAGTTGTCAATGCTTCACCTTCAACGTCCTCGGCAATAATTAAAAGCTTTGCACCGGACTGTACAATCTGCTCTAAGATTGGAAGTATTTCCTGTATGTTAGAGATCTTTTTATCTGTAATCAGAATATATGGATCATCAAGATTTGCTTCCATTTTTTCCATATCTGTAGCCATATATGCTGAAATATATCCACGATCAAACTGCATACCTTCCACAAGGTCAAGTTCTGTTTTCATGGTTTTTGATTCTTCTATCGTAATAACCCCATCATTAGATACTTTTTCCATAGCATCGGCAACCATGTTTCCAACTTCTTCATCTCCTGCTGAAATCGCTGCAACTTTTGCAATCTGTTCTTTTCCTGTAACAACACTGCTCATTTCTGCAATTGCCTCTACAGCTAAATCTGTTGCTTTTTTCATTCCTTTTCTTAATATGATAGGATTTGCTCCGGCTGCAAGATTTTTCATTCCTTCATTTACCATTGCCTGAGCTAAAACAGTAGCTGTTGTAGTTCCATCACCTGCTACATCATTCGTTTTTGTTGCTACCTCTTTTACAAGCTGGGCTCCCATATTCTCAAATGCATCTTCTAATTCAATTTCTTTTGCAATCGTAACACCATCATTTGTAATCAATGGTGCACCAAATGACTTATCAAGTACAACGTTTCTTCCTTTTGGTCCTAATGTAACTTTTACTGTATCTGCTAACTGATTTACACCTGCTTCTAACGCTGTTCTTGCATCAGCTCCATATTTAATTTCCTTTGCCATAATCAATGCCTCCTAAGATAATTTTAACAATATAATTAACAAAAATTCTTTCAACTTATAACAGTTCAGCCATCAGCCCGAAAATCCTTCGGATCTTCTTCGCTGTTCTTATTCAACAATCGCAAGAATATCTGACTGTTTTACTATGATATATTCTTCGTCATCTAATTTTACTTCATTTCCTGCGTACTTTGAATAAATAACCATATCGCCTGCCTTCACGCTCATGGTAACTTCTTTTCCATCTACCATTCCACCGGGACCTACAGCAACAACTTCTGCCTGCTGTGGTTTCTCCTGTGACTGACTTGTCAAAATAATTCCTGATTTTGTTTTCTCTTCCGGAGTAGACTGTTTTAATACTACTCTATCTGCTAATGGTACTAATTTCATTACATAACCTCCAACTCATATTTTTTAGCACTCTGTGCTTATGAGTGCTAATCGCTAATACATATACTATCACTTTTTTTAATAAATGCAACCCTCATAACAAAAAATTAACAAAACTGTAACAATTAAACATTTTACTTTCCAACATTATTATCTCTTCCATAACAAAATAAATACTGCTGGGCATATCCGCCGTACTCTCCATACATCTCTTTTGCAAAATCTGCTATCAACTCTTTTTTTGTATCTTTGCCCTGGAAATATAAAGTTTCCATGATACGTTTCATCCACACGTCGATAGGAAAGGCACTCCTATATCCTAGTCCAAAAAGCATTACACAATTTGCAACTTTTTCTCCGACACCTTTTATCTCCATTAATTTTTTGCGGGCATCATCTTCATCCATTCCCTGAAAATCAACGACACTTATCACATTTTTACTTAGTTTTTCCACTGCATCTGCCAGATAAGGAGCTCTGAAACCTGTCTTCATCTCCCGAAACTGTTCTTCTGTTATTGTTCCTAAAATCTCAACTTCCGGAAACGAATAATACTTCTCTCCATTAATTTCTCCGAGATATTCCCCATATTCTTCGCTGATACGTCTCACTAATTGTTTTATATGGGGAATCTGCTTGTTTTGGGATATAATAAAAGATATCAACATCTCATGAAATTCCTGATTTAAAATCCGCACACCATATTTTTCATTGATGGAATCCCGTAAAAGATTATCCTTCTCTAAAAGAAACCTTTTTATTTCCGCATAATCCCTGTCAAGATCAAAATAAGGAATCCATATAGTCTTCACACTATTGATATCGCAATCATAAAATATTAATGTGTCGTTTTCCTGTTTCATATGTAACAGATTTTTATAAGCAACAATCACATAATCATTTTCATCCTGCTTATAAAAACGAAAACATTGCCCACATTCCAATGTCTGCGATAACCTGAAATCTTCTATTCCCTCTATTATTGTATTTTGCTTTTCTGTATATATTCTCATTTTCCTAGAAACCTTCCTTAGAATACATAATCTTATCTTTTCGACAAGATTAGACTAACATTTTTATTTGTTATATTCAAGTAATCAAATATATTTGTGTATTACGTCTTTATTTTAGGCTAAAATAGTATTATAATATTTTAAAAAGTAAATGGAATTGGAGGATTTTGGATATGGGATTTTTTAAAAAATTATTTGGAACAGCTGCCGTGACAGGTGCTGCTGTTGGTGGTGCTTTATATGTTAAAAAGCGCAAAGATGAAAAGGAAATGAATAAAGATTTTTTTGAAGACTTTGATGACAGTAAAGCTTTTGAAATTCAAAAAGATGACAATACAGATGGTACAACAAAAGTTACTTTAACAATCAACAAAAGAAAAGTTAAAAATATGGCGGATATGGCTGCTGATAAAGTGATTGATGCTTCTGACAAATTAAAAGATACTGTTTCTGAAAAAATTGGCGAGGAGAAAATGGAAGCTGTAAAAGACAAAATTGATACTGCCAAAGAAAAAGTCTCGGATGTTGCTGATATGGCAAAAGAGAAATTCTATGATGCAAAAGATGTTGTTGTAGAAACCGTAGGCGAAGATAAAATTGATGCAGCGAAAGAAAAAGTAAGCGAAGTTGCCAGCATGGCAAAAGACAAAGTTTCTGAAACACTCAACAAAGTTACAATGCCTTCCAAAGAAACAGAAGACTTTGAGGATGATTTATTTGAAGAAGACTTAGATGATGATTTTTTGGAAGATGAATTAAAAGATATCTAAATATCTGAAAACAAAAAGCAGGAATTCCCACATATTGCGGGAGTTCCTGCTTTCCTTAAAAACGTATAATTCTATTATTTCTTAATTATCTTTCTGGCACTCCATTTACCATAGTATGTCTTCTTATCTACTACTTTATAAGCTCTTGCCTTAATATAATATTTTTTCTTTGCTTTTAACTTTTTCAGTGTAAAGGTTACTTTTTTCACCTTCTTTGTTATGGTTGTTTTTTTACCAAATCCCTTTTTGATAGAATACTTAATTACATATCCTGTTGCACCTTTCACTGATTTTAAAGTAATTTTTGCTTTTGTCTTCTTTACCCGTTTTACTTTTTTAACCTTTGTTTTGCCTACTGTTATCTTCTCCGGTACTACGATTGTATTTTTATTTTTTGTAAACCCTACAACAGTAATCACTTCATCAGAAGTAAGTCTGACTGTAGCAAATCCTTCTGAAACCGGAGCTTCCACTATACCTTTTGATGTATAAACTTCCACCTTGTCTGCTTTTGTATCCACTGGAACAGACACAAGTATTTCTCCTTCATATGGAATATATTTTCCTGTGTATTCTCCGGTAACCGTTTCTGTTATAGCACCATTTGTTCCAGTAACTGTACGCTTGTTATAAGTTGTCGTCAATGTCGCATCACTTGTAACGGCATATGATATTACAGATGTTGCTGTATATCCATCCAGTTTATAACCCGCTGTTTTTCCATTTGTCTTTGTAACTGCAAATTCTGTATCCTGCATTACTTTATCACCATAAATAATTACACCACTTGCTTTATCTTCATATGTTTTGCTATCTATCGTATATCCGTATGTTTCATAAAATAACTGTGTATACCACTTATAATAAAGATCCGGACGATAATCATATGGATTATCACTATAGAACTTGTAAAGTGTTGCTTTTGACAGATCGAAATCACCAACATAATATTTGTTGAATGTATCTGGTGTAATATTCATGTATGGATATCTTATTCCATCTGATGTAACACCTGATTCTGTATAGTTACCAAACACATAAGTTCCTGTAGGTGTTGTCTCATCTAACCCAATGCAAACAGAAGCTCCTGGGAAAATATATGTTCTTGCTGAAATTCTTCCATTACTTTTAATCCATATAAATTTGTCACTTCATTAAAGATAGCTTTTTTTTCGTCATCTGCAAACCATGTTGTATCCATGTCATCTACAGTATATCCATAACCTGCAAGTACATCTATTACCGATTTTGTAACTGGTCCTTCATATCCTACCAAATTGGATGTAATCATAAAACTGTCATCACGAAGCATGAAACTTTCCAATCTATTCTGATATGTTAACTGCCATGAACCATCAAAACAGTTGTTACTTGCGGCACCTGCTGTACAATTCACTGCAATTCTACATCCCTTTTCAGCATATGTTCTCTGCAGTTCCTGATAGTTATAGATATCCGCACAGATTGCTACACCAACATAACCAAATGGTGTTTCAAAAATACCATCATTTTCTGTAGCATACGCAGACCAGTTTGGCTCTGGGGATGCAAGGTTTACTTTTCTGTATGACTGTATTAGCTGTGGACCTAATATTGCAACAGAATTCCAATATAAGTCCTCATCTACTTCATCCTTTTCCGGCAGACCAATCAATACATACATTCCATAACTTTCTGCTAACTTCTGAATGTCTGTAATCACTTTAGACGGTTTATCTCCACGAATAGTCTGAGCCAATACATGCTGCATATATTTGTCTCCAAACTTTGCTTTTAATTCGTCATCATAGCTGTCAGGAACAACCACATCGTATCCTGTCAATGCCATTTCCGGAAATACCAGAAGTTCTACACCATCTTTGTGGGCATCCTCCATAATATCTTTTATCAATTTCACATTTGTCTCTAAGTCTCCCCATACCGGATGGAAGTTTACAGAAGCTGCTTTTACATCATCTTTATATTTGCTTCCTTTACCATATGTTGGTAAGTTATATTTTGTTAATTTACCATACCAGTCTGCTAACTGATTTAACCTTCTGGAACTCATTCCATTTGTGGTATCTCTGGAACTAGGTAAAACAGTGCCGCTTACAACCCCTGCTTCTGTGGTTGCTGCCGGTTTTACATCTCCATTACATCCTGCTATCCATCCACTTATACTACCATAAGATGTACATGCATGGCTCTCTCCAAAATATCTTGTATTTCCATTGACTGTATATAAATTGGCAACAGCCACATATCTGGAATACATTCTCACATACGCATAAGTCGTAATGTACATATCATACTCTGCCTGACTGAACTTTGTATTATTTCCTGTTTCATATCCATAAGACTGTGATACAAGAATCATTCTCACAGATGATCCATAATAATATTTTCCAAGTTCCGCAACATCTGAAAATTCCTGACCTAATGCTAATCCAAACTTACCATATTCTGTTGATAATACATAAGGTGTATCTCCTACACTCAAACCTTCAGCATATTCTTCATCTGTCAAATGTGTTTTCTCATAAGTATCCACGGTTCCATCCGGAGTACAGATAACAGTTGCCGAATAATATTTTCCATTTTTCTGTATCATTGCTCCAAACAGAATATACATATCATAGATCTCTGCCAATGTACTGATTGTTGTAACAGACTTATCTGTGTCAACATTTATTGCCTCTTTTTTGTTTGATGTTAAAGCATATTCCGGAAATACTAAAATTTCATCTCCTGCTGTATAAGCGTCTTTAATATACTTTTTCATTTTGGTTAGATTATCTTTTTTCATATTTTCCCCACTTAATGTAGCATCGAAATTCACTAACCCAATGTCAAATTCCGATTCTGTCGCACTGACAGTAACACCTTCTTTTGTTTCCGGCATAAGTGTTAACACCAATGCTATTATCACTAACAGCGATAATATTTTTTTCATTTCTTCTCTCATATTTCTCTCCTTTGTATTCCATATTCCGCAGTATATTTTGTCTTTCTTTAAAATACTGTCTATATTTTATGGCAAACAAAAACGGGAAGCTATGTTGCATAAGCTCCATTGCTTCCCGTCTGCGTTGACACAAATATTACGCTGAATTTATTTCTGTGTCAATAAATTTTTGAGAGTTTTAATTATATAACCTGTTTTCTTAATTTTATTATGCTTAAAGTTTAGAAAGTTTTTTGAAAAGTGAAGAATTATAAGAAAATATAATTCAAATCAAGCCGTTCATTATTCCTCTATTTATACTGTTCTATTTTGGCAATTTAAAAGAACTCTTTAGAGATACAATTCTGTTAAATACAGGCTTTTCGCTACTGTAGTCTTTTAAATCTGCACAAAAATATCCCTGTCTTACAAACTGGAATTTGTCTTCCGGTTTAACATCTGCAATATTTGGCTCAATATAGCACTCTTTTAAAACCGTTAATGAATTTGGATTTAAATTGAGCGTTCCATCCTCATTTAACTTACCTTTCTCTTCATCAACAATATTTTCATATAAACGTACTTCTGACTGAATACCATGTCTTGCAGAAACCCAATGTATCGTTCCTTTTACCTTTCTTCCGGTAAAGCCACTTCCACTTCTGGTTTCCGGATCATAAGTTACATGTATTTCTGTAACCTTTCCATTTTTATCTTTCTTGTAATCTACACATTTTACAAAATATGCATTCATCAGACGAACTTCATTTCCCGGAAACAGTCTGAAATATTTCTTCGGTGGTTCTTCCATAAAATCATCTCTGTCAATATAAAGTTCTTTACAGAATGGTACTTTTCTTGTACCAAGTTCCGGACATTCTACATTGTTTACTACATCAAACCACTCTACCTGATCTTCCGGATAATTATCAATAATCACCTTAATTGGATCTAATACAGCCATTAGTCGTGGTTTCTTTGCCTTCAAATCTTCTCTGATGCAATATTCAAGCATTGCATAGTCTACAGAACTGTTACTTTTAGATATTCCACATAACTCAACAAACATCTTTATGGATTCCGGTGTAAAACCTCTTCTTCTAAGTGCCGCAATCGATACCAGTCTTGGGTCATCCCAGCCATCTACAATTCCATCTTCCACCAGTTTTTTAATATATCTCTTTCCTGTAACTACATTTGTAACATATAGCTTAGCAAACTCAATCTGCTTTGGTGGATTTTCATATTCCAGTTCATTTACCACCCAATCATAGAGAGGTCTGTGATCCTCAAACTCTAATGTACAGATAGAATGGGTAATTCCCTCAATAGCATCTTCGATAGGATGAGCAAAATCATACATAGGGTAAATACACCACTTGTCGCCTGTATTATGATGTGTCATATGTGCCACTCTGTATATAATCGGATCTCTCATGTTAATGTTAGGACTCGACATATCAATCTTTGCACGTAACACCTTTTCGCCGTCCTGATATACACCATTCTTCATATTTTCAAACAGGTCAAGATTCTCTTCAACACTTCTTTCTCTATATGGGCTGTTCTTTCCCGGTTCTGTTAATGTTCCACGATACTCTCTGATTTCTTCCGCAGATAAATCGCAGACATAAGCTTTTCCCTTTTTAATAAGTTTTACTGCAGCTTCATACATCTGCTCAAAATAATTCGATGCAAAAAATAATCTGTCTTCCCAATCTGCTCCAAGCCATTTAATATCCTGTAATATAGATTCTACAAACTCTTCCTTTTCCTTTGTCGGATTTGTATCATCAAATCTCATATTAAATTTTCCATGATACTGGTTTGCCAGACCATAATTTAATAAAATAGATTTGGCATGTCCTATATGAAGATAACCATTTGGCTCAGGTGGAAATCTGGTCTGCACATGATCAAATCTTCCTTCCTCTAAATCTTTTTCAATAATCTGCTCAATAAAATTTTTAGACTCTGTTTTTTCTAACTCAGTATTATCTGTATTTGTGCGTTCCATATCCATTTTCTGCCTCCAGTATTATTTTTTCTCACAATGTTATGAATTATACAATAAATGGACTTTATTTTCAATAAAATTCTACTTTATCATCGTATTAGACCATGCATAATCGACCTCTTTATAAGCAGGATTTACCTTTGTTAAAATCTTGGTATAGATTGCATTGTGACCAACTGCCGTACTCATAAGATCATTGTCATACAACGCTGATGCCACATCATGAATGCTATATGAATATACATCACTATATACGATATTACCATCACTGGTCTTTGCGTAAGCTCTTACCAGATATGATATAGTATACCCCGTCTTATTCAATCCGCCTACATTCATAGTTCTTGCATAATACTGTGCTGTCTTTGATAAACCTAGTTGTGCATTGAGTTTTCCTGTTTCTGTTGCCGCATAAGTTTTCACATATGTACTGTCATTATCTATAACCAGATCTTCTGATGTGATTGGTGTATTTCCATATACAAGTCCATATATTAAACCTAATTCCTCATATTCTCCTTCCACAGAATAAACCACTCTAAGTCCTAATTTTCCTTCTTCGCCTCCCATATTACTTGACATCTGATATCCTTCAATCTTCACTTCACTATAAACCACACTCCCATCAGACAGTTTTGCATAAGCTCTCACATGATAATCTATATTATATCCTCCAGCGATATCCATTGTCCGTACATAATATAATGCCGTCTCTGAATCTCCCATCTGCACTTCTGACTTACCTGCTTCTGTAGCCTGATAAGAAACAACAAACTCACTTCTTCCATCAACAATCATTTCTTTATCTGCATCTGTTATCCCATCTGCTAATCCGATAACCAGTCCAAACTCTGATATTTCCTGACCTTCAACCAGATTTTCTCTCTGATATACCGTTCTGATTCCCACATCATCTGTCGCACCATCCAATGATGTAGATATCTGGTATCCTGTGATTCCAACATCCTGTGAAATCAGATTTCCTGAAATATCCCACTGTTCTCTTAACCAGTTATCCCTGCTCTGCAACCAGTCCCTTAAAAATTCTACAGAATCATCATATGTATTCCATTCTCTAAAGTTTGCGTAACTATATGCATCTGCCATATCCGGATTTGTGATACTCCATCCTGCTCCTAACTGTTCCTTTGAAATATAATTTCTTTCAAAAGAGTTTCTATACTGCTTTACAAAAGCGTCTATTCCAAATCCTTCATCAGCCTTACTTCCGTCATAGATCGCCTGAATATATGGAAGATACTGTTTATAATATTTCACCACAAGATTTTTGAACTTTTCATTTTTCATTAAGTAACTATACCATACAAGTTCTTGTGCCTTGAAACTATTATAGGTCACACCATCTTTATATTCTCCGCTATAATATTCACCAAGATTTCCTGATGAAAGATCATAATCCCAACAAGGACCACCATACATAATATTGTCTTTTACATAAAACCTTGTAGAACTGAAATTAAAATCATTATTTCTAAAAATTTCATTTACTAAATAGAACTTTGCAAACGAATCCATATCTACATATTTCGATGCTTCCTCATAATCGTCCTTCTTTAAAGCCTCTTCGAAATTTGCAATCAGATTTTGTGTGTTGATAATTTTATCCTGATATAACGCAATCTTATCAGTCTCATCCGGTCCAAACTCAGGTTCACCTAACATAAACAATATCCCCAGACCACTTCTTTCCAAATGAAATGTCTCTGCCGCATCTCTTCCATTATTATCAACTTCCAATACGACATCATTGTTTGTTATTTCTTACGGGTCATTAATTTCAATACGTCCTGAACCTGTTTCTACTGATTCAATTAATAAATAGTTTCCTGAATAGGTTCCATTGATATATATATCGACAAATCGGCATTCACTGGTATAATCAAGACCCATTGTAGTCGCTAACTGCATTACTAACGCATTCCTGATTAATGCTTTATCAAATGCATTTGCCAACAGACTCCATTTTTTCGCTTTGCCTTTCATTCCCAGCAATTCCTGTTTTTTACTCAACTTAAAATTATATGGTTTCTTTTCAGCTCCTGCCGTAGAATTTCCACGAATCTTAATATCACTGGCGAAATCAACAACGTCTTTATTGTTTCCTGTATTATCCGCAATTGTAATACCTACATTCGCTTTTCCACCCGGCTGTTTTGCAAAATATGTGCCACTGATATCTCTTCCGCCTGTAGAAATATAAATTTGCGGAATATCATTATAATCTTTTACTGCATCCTCTATCGTAATCTTTGCTGTAGTCCCTTCTGTCTCCTGTCCTTCTGTTCCCACTGCCTTAACCATGATGTCATGCTCACCAAGGGCAACGCCTTCTACATCCATTCTTTCTGTTCATCTGCACCATATACTGCTATTTCCCAAATAGAATGACCGTAACCTGTAACACGTGCAGTTCCATGTATTTTAATGAATCGTGCTTCAACTGCATCCGTAAGAACAATTCTGTCATATCTGTTGGCGACTTCACTCTGATCCTTGATTATTGCTGCTGTTACGTAATTTTGTCCGTCTGTTGAAGTCTGTACTGTATAGTCTTTTGCCGCAGCATTCTCCCACACTGCGGCAATCTCTTTTACAGAATATACTGCACCTAAGTTTACAATAATCTCCTGTGGATCGCTCGACAGGGATTCCCATCTGGTATCAGCATTATTATCAATTGCCAGACTTGCATCTCCAGAAGATGCCTCTGCCTTAATACCAGTATATCTTAAATAATTGTTTCCGTTTTCATTTACATCCGGCAATACTCTTCCCGCTAAAGCATCCTGTGTAAATGTAAATGCTGACTGTACATACACCTGAATGCTTACACTCTGTGAACTTCCACCATTATAATTTGCTCTTACAGATACCGTATGCTCCCCTTCTTCCACATCAGTAAAAGTATACACTCCTGCCTTTACATCCTTTTCTACCTGTTTTCCATCAATTGCAATTGTGTATGTATAATTTTCCTGTCCCGTTACCTCTGCGATTATTACTCTAATTGTATTATATGTATCTGATACTGCTGTCATCTCAGGAGCATCTACATCTATCTGCTCTCTGTCTGCTCCCGCATTACCAGTCTTGTCCAATACCGCAATTTCTCTTGCCTGAATACCCCAGCCTACATTTCCATTATAAAGAACTCTGATTGCTTTTACTGTTCTTACATCAGATACGATATCACTCATGTCTGCTATAGTCACATAAGGCAATGCATCCTGATTTTTATTTTCTGAAGGCATTTCATTCGCTGTTACTATTTTAACATTGTAAAATCTGTCTCCATCATCTGAATACTGTATTGTATAACCAATATCCGTTGGGGCAAGATTATTTCTTCCATCACGATACCACACTACAACCTCATCAATTGCGCTGACACTGACTGTTTCGTTTAAATTAATCTGATAATATCCTGTATTGTTATGTGCTCCATCTACATGAATACCTACATAATTATCATGATTATTGATAATACCATCTGTAATCGCCTTGCTGTTATTAATCCCTTCTTTCCATGAACTATAAGTAGAATCTGTTCCAAATGCTATATTATAATTATTATTTCCTACCATTTCTTCTAACGAAATCGAACCCGTCACCATTACTGTACCACTGACACCTTCTGATACAAATCCATTAACATTCATTACCTGAACCTTAACTGTATGCTTTCCTGTTGACACATCTTGAATGACATTCACTTCTTCTGCTCTTGCATCAGATACTGCCTCTTTATCATCTACAAAAATTGTATAAGTAACATTTTCTGTTGTACTCGCATTAAACTGTACTCCTATCTGATTGTCCTGTGGCGTTGTTAATAGCAAATTTGTCACATCTGCAACTTCTTCACCTTCTACCGTTTCAGCATTTTTATCTGTATCCAGTACTGCAAACTCTCGAATCTGCATACCATATCCCGCCTGTTTTGGAAAATAAAGCCTTACATATCTCACAGTTCCGGAAACACCGCTCACATCATCAATTGTTCTATTATCTGCATCCAAAACTGCTTTATCTGCCGATGCCACATCACGGAAATTTTTTCCGTCAATAGAATACTGTATACGATATGCCTTATTTAAAACAGTATCGTTCTCCTGACCATCTTTATACTGTACAACAACCTTATCGATAGATTCTGCTTTATAATATTTTCCTAAATCAATCGTTGCATATACCGGCTCTCCATTTTCATTTCCCCATGCACTGGATGTTTCTGCGTTGGTCAGTGCCAGATAGCCGTTCGTCAACTCTCCATCGTTTAAGTATTCTATTTTTCCTTCATTATGACAATTCTTATATATTACTGCTTTTTTCTTTTTTGCCAGATTGTATGCATAACTTCCCATCTGGTCTCCTATATCCGTGAGAACCTCTTCATAATCCGTTGCATCAAACTGTTTTTTCAGATATTTTATTCTGCCTGTCATATATGATTTAAAATCATTTAAATATCCGTCGTAATTATTATATATTTTTAAAGAACCTGAAACATTTCCTGTTGCTCTCGCTTCATCTGCTGTTGCACATTCATGATGTCCTGCTGTATATAACTTATCAATTCCCCATCCTGTATTTACACCTTTTGCATCAACAGAAAACTGATTATATGCCAAATCACTATAATTAGCATCAATAGATTTTCTGAGTGTATTTACCACAGTATCAATCGTTCCATTCTCAGCTACCAGCTTATTAATCTCTGGAAGAACTTCATTAAATCTTTCCGTTACTCTTGCTGAAAACTCTTTATTTTTCATTAAGGCTCCAAACCAAGGATTATTCTGGGCGTGCATATCATTATCAGGATTTGCCGCTGCACCTTCTGCATTACCACTGGACAAATCCAAATCCCAGAGAGGTCCTGCATATAATTTTTCAATTCCTTCTGATGATTTTTTTATAAAAAATCGAACAGAACTGAAACTTACATCTGTAATACGGAAGAGTTCCGCTGTGATATAGTAATTTACAAAAGAATCTATATCAATTAACTCTCCAATTTCATCTAAAGTTCCATTTCCACCATTTTGTATTTTAGACTCCAGATTATTTAAGTAATTCAGCGTATATGTTTTCTTTGCTGCATATGTTTCATTAAATTCCAACCATTCCTGATGATCCTCATTGTTTGGATTTGCTGCATCAGTACCCGGTCCTTCCGGTTCATTAATCGTAAATCCTACATTCATTAATGTTATATGTGCATCTAAATGAGCATCTTTTCCAGCATCTCTATCTGTCATATCTAACTCTAGAAGAATGTCATGATTGTCCGGATTTTCTGCATCAATATCAACACGCGTAGAACCTGCTTCTACTGATTCCAGAAGAAGATATGATCCCATATAATGACCATCCAAATAAAAATCAAACGGCTCACATTCACTTGTATACTGATATTCCTGATTTGCCTCCATTACTTTATGATGAAATTGTACACCAATCTGATTTCTTATTAATGCCTTATCAAATGTGTTTGATAATAAACTCCATTTTTTTGCTTTCCCGAACCCAAACACATTTGTCTTACTGTCAAATTTAATGTTAAATGGCTTCTTTTGTCCAGACGATGTAGAATTGCCACGAAGTTTAATTGTTCCACTTCCCTCAGAATCAATATTACCATCCGCATCATATATTACCAGTGATGACTTTACATCCACTTTATCTCCGGATTTATATAAATCATGGTCACATGTCTTTGCATCTCTTGTAGTTGTTACATATATTTTTGCAATGCCTGTATCAATATTATCAGCTTCTTTCGTAGTATATGTAAAATAATTTACTGCCGAAGCTTTACTTTCAAGGATTTCTTCCTCACCAGCTGCATTCGTTCTCTTTAAAACCTGTTTTACTGTAATTTCATAAGTTTCTCCGTCAACAAATCCCCAATCACTGATATCAACCATTGTACCCGATTTACTGACTGTCGCTTTTTTCTCTGTACCTACATAAATATCAAATGTTTTTTGATCCGTTCCTGTCATTTGATATGTATCTTCATCTGCATCATTAAAAACAATTTTAAATCCACCGCTTCCCGTTCTAAAGTCGCACAGATACGCTTTCTTTGGTGCATTGAGTGATGTTATCTCTGTACTGCTAGGCAGATTTATTGTTTCCTCCGCCTTTGTTTCTGTTGGTGCATAACTAATACCTGATAAAACAATTACCAGGCTTAAAATCATTGCTAACACCTTTTTGATTTCTCTCTTCATATTTCTCTCCTTTTCTTTTTTTTTATTCCGAGAGCAACTGCTCTTTTTATCCTAAATATATCTTACCATTTTTTAATCTGCAACGATATGAGAACGATACCATAAAAACACTTTTAGCCCTTTGAACAACCATAATATTTAAAATCGCTATTATACAGCTTTTTCCCCAATTTTATTTTTATTTTTTTGTATATAATGCACAAAAAAATAGTGGATAATAAAAATGTTTTATTACCCACTATTCTACTATTTTATTTTTATAACTTTTCTATTACTCCAGGCTCCAAAATACCGAATCTTTTTAACAACTCTTACACCTCTAACTTTAACATACAACTTTTTAAACTTTCTTAATTTCTTAACGGCCAGATTAACTTTTGTTTTTTTAACTAATTTTGTAACTGTTTTTTTCTTAGTGAATTTCTTAGAAGAAGAAATTCTTACCTGATATTTTGTTACATTCTTCAATTTCTTAAAAATTAACTTGATTTTCTTTGCATTTTTCTTTTTTATTGCTTTCTTAACTTTTCCCTTAGCCACTTTAATCGGAGCAGTTAATTTATTATCCATATTTGAAACTTTTGATGTAGTCGGTTTCTGTGTATTTTGCTCTCCGGTTGCTTGTGGTGTTGTTTCCTCCGGTGTCGTCGCTTCCGGTGTAGTTGGTGCTTCAATAACCGGCTTACTTTCTTCATATGCCTTTACCATGTCAATTCCCCACTGATCACAAAGCCATATGTTTCTATTTTCCATCCAGTCACGCAAAAACTCTATAGGCTCCTGCCAAATCTTCCAGCCTGATTCTGCCGCATAACTATACCCGTCATCATTCGTTAAAAACCACCCTGCCCCCAATTCATTTTCAGGTCTGTAATTTCTCTCAAATGATGCTCCATAATTATCAACTAGATATTTTACACTTATTATTGTTTCAGAATCATTCTTATAAATATTCTGAATCTTATATTGCAATTCTCTATATCGCTCTTTCACTTTATTATAAAAAGTATCATTTCTAAATAACTGTTTATACCAGTTCATATTCTGACAATAATACCCTTTATAACTGACACCATCTACGTAATAATCTTTATAATAAGATGATTTACAATTTCCACTGGATAAATCGTAATCCCAGCATGGTCCTGCGTATATCTTGTTGTCCTTAACAAAAAATCTTGTTGAACTAAAATTAAAATCAACGTTTTTAAATAATTCATTTACTATATAGAAATTTACAAAACTGTCTTCATCGATATATTGTAAAATTTCTTCGTAACTCTGGTTGCGTAATGATGTTTCAAAACCATTCAAATATTGTTTAATTCGCTCAATTTTTTCATCTACCTGAGCATCTGTTAAGTCGTCTCCCTTTTCGGGATCATTTACATCAAATGTCGTGCTAAGAACATCTGTTGTAAAATGATCCACATCCGGTTCATTTCTTGTACCAAGCTCTAATAATATATCATTGCTCTCTGCATTATATGCATCAATGTCAATTCTTTCCTTCTTTGCCTCAACTGCTTCTGTAATCAAATAATTTCCATTAAACTTGCCATTTAAATAAACTTCCACAAATCTATTGTCACAGGGATAAGGAACTCCAACCTCTTCAGCAAAATCGTGGACTAAACTATTTCTTATTAACGCCTTATCAAAAGCATTTGCTAACAGACACCATTTCTTTCCTTTTTCCATACCTAATAAACTTTGTTTTTTGCTAAGTTTAATATTCCATGGTTTCTTTGGTGCCCCTGCTGTAGTATTACCACGAATTTTTATGTTACATCCGCTATCAACAAAATCTTTACTATTTCCTCCATTTTTATCAATTACTGACACTGTAACATCTGCATTCTCATGATAACTGCTTGATATATTCCCTTCTGTGTAAATATATATCTGTGCAATATCTGTATTAGTTCCTGCATTTCCCTGTACAGTAAATTTTGCACTAGCCATAGTAGACTCTTTTCCTGTTTCATCTGTATTGGCAACATACAAAATATGTTCTCCCGGAGATAAATCTCCGATTTCCTTTTCTGAAAGATAGTAACCGGAACCTTTTACAGTTTTCACTTTATTATCTTTATTATCAATATAAAAATTATATCCTGCTGACTCCCCAGCCTCATTAAAATATACGATATATTTTCCGGTATATCTGTAATAATCTCTGATTCTTAAGTTTGACAAAACAGGGATAAGCTCTCCCTGAGGGTCATTTCCAAAAAATCCAATTTCAAATATGGAATCGCCATAATTCGTTGTTCTGGCAGTACAGTTAATTCTGACTGTTCTTACACGAATTTCATCAGACAATTTCAGATTATCTGTTCTCTTTCCATGTGTATCCGTAATCTGTGTCAATGTCTGAAAATTTATTCCATCTGCCGAAACTTCTACAGTATATTCTTTTGCAGAAGCTCCCTCCCAGTAAATGGCAATATCTTTAATCGAATATAGATTACCTAAATCTACAGTTAAATGTTGTGGATCTACTCCATGCTCTGACTCCCATCTGCTGTCTGTATTTCCATCAATTGCTTTTTTTGCTGCATTCTTCTCTGATGAAGCAGATGCTGTTACACCTTCATATTTCGTATAGTTTTTGTAAGAAATACCATCTATCATCATACTATCCGACCCTAAAGCTCTGATGATTTCAGCATCTCCGCCATTTACAATGTCTGCATCAACTGTAACATTGTCTAAATTTACCTTGATTTCTTCTGCTTTTACCTTTTTTATCACAGTATCTGCCGGAAGAACATTGATTGATGTTACAACCAATGCAAAAGATAAAAATAAAGATGCAATTTTGTGAATAGTTACTTTCATGTTTGTTTACCTCCTTTATTAATATCCGAACCCTTTCTATTTCACATTATAACAACTTCATTATATGTTTGCATCTACTTTTTTCACACATAAAAAAAATGGCAATATCTACAAATGTTACTACAAAACACCTGTAAATATTACCATAACTTTGTCATTAAAACGGTTTTATTTTCACTGTTAAAACATCATGTTATTTTACAATCGTGCTGTTCCAGTTAAAATCTCCCTCTTTATAAGTACTGTCTACTTTCTTCAATATCTTATTGTAAATGTAGTCATATGCACTCTTTCGAGGTGTCAAATTTTTCTGATATATATAGTCTGCTACTTTATAAACAGTATAAGTTCTTACATCACTGTATACAATTGAACCATCACTTAATTTCGCATAGACTCTGATATAATACTTCGCTGTATATGCCTCTTTTGAAAGAGAATCACTACACTCCATTGTTCGGGCATAATATTCTGCAGTTTTAGACTCGCCCATAACAGCTCCTATCTTTCCTGCATCAGTTGCTACGTATGATTTTACAAACTCACTCTCTGAACCATATACAACATCCTGTTTGTTAATCGGATTATCTCCATAAACTAAGCCATAAATAATTCCTAATTCCTGAACTTCTTTTCCTTCTACAAGAGGTTCTGTCTGATAAATAGTTCTAAATCCCATATTACCATCTACTCCATTATAAGAAGTACTAATCTGATAACCTGTAATATCAATATCCTCACTGATTAATTCCTCATAATCAGACGGATTAATCCCCCACTGACTGCAAATCCACTCATTTCTGTTCTGCATCCATGTTGTCAGATATTCTAGATGCTGATCATATGTGTATGTATTATATGGAGATACTGTGCTGTAACTGTACTGCCAGCCTGTCTGCTCATATGTATCGGCAATACTCTCACTCCATCCTGCTCCACCCTGTGATACTGCAGTATAATTTCTCACTCTGGATTCTCCCATAATATCAATATTCTTTTGTATCTGGCTCTTTCCTAACTGGTTGTCTTTATAAATGTTCTGAATTCTTGGCTGAACTTCTTTATATCTTTCAATAACCTTGTTCTTAAATGTCGCATTTTTCATCAAATAATGAAACCATTTATTCTTTTCCTGTCCCATAAATGTATTATAAGTTCTATATTCTGGTGCAATAGAGTTTCCAGATGATAAGTCAAAATCCCATAAAGGCCCTGCGTGTATCGTAGGTGCACCATTGACATCATATGTAATATAAAACTTAACTGAAGAGTATGCAAAATCTACCGTCTGAAATAACTCATTTACTATATACATGCTCACAAAAGAATCCACATCCATATATTGAAGAACTTCATCTGATGATGTGTTTGTTAAAGCATTCTCAAAATTTGTAAGTGTACTTACCCATTTCTGATATCTCGATGAATTAGTATCCAATGTATCCTCTGTTACAAACCTTACTCCTGTTACCGGAGTCTTGTAATACAAACATTCATCTTCATTCTTATCATTGTCTTCCCATTCAAATAAAATATCATCAGAAGTATCCTCATCATTATATTCACATCCGGAACGTCCATTTTCTGCCGGCTCACTGATGACATAACTACCCATCCGCTTACCGTCGATAAATAATTCAGCATAATGTTCTTCTGGTGCTGCGATTCCTCCAATTGCTGCACCTAAATCCATTGCAAGTTTATTTCTCATCAATGTTTTTTCATATGCATTTGCTAAAAGACACCATTTCTTTCCTTTACTCTTTCCCTTCATAACTTCTTTCTTAGAATTAAAAGAAATATTATATGCCTTCTTGGCTGCCAGTGATGTAGAATTTCCTCTTAATTTAATTGTTCCACCATCATTGACTGTATTAATCTGACCGTCATTGCTGATAATTGTCAGCGATGCCGATGTTTTTGTTGCCTTAATAATATCAGAACCGCCTTTTGTTCCATCATTTGTAACTACATAGATTCTGGAAATATCTGCCGGGTCTGATGCAGCACTTGTCTCCTGCAGTACACGAACTTTTGCTGCTTCTGATTTTGCTGATACCTTTCCCTGTGCATCTACAGACTGAAGATATAAATTATGTAATTGTCCATCAGCATACTGCTGAAAAACTGATGCGTCAATATATTCTCCTGACTCAGTAATCGTTTTTAAGATTTCTGAATTATCTAAATAAACATTATATGATACAGCTCCCTCTACAGGAGTAAATGTTATCTGATATCCTTTCTCCTGGGCATAGAAATTATATCCCGCTACTTTGGTTGGTGCTGCAATAACCCCCGGATCAACCGGTTCTGTCGGGTCTGGAGTTTCTGTCGGTATCTCTGAAGATGTACCGTTTTTATTATAAATATACATCTCAGCCTTAATACTTCCGGCAGAATTTTTTACAACAAGACTGTTATACTGTTCCTTAAATGCAGAAACATGAAAAATTACTCCTGCCCCCTGTTTGTCAAAAGCTGTAGTTACTTCATCATTAATCATAATATCTCCGAAATCTGCATCAGAAAACGTCATATAAATACCTGCCACAGATGCAAAACCGGGATGCTGTATATTTACAATCTCAGCTTTACCTTGACCAACTGCAATTTTGAAAACATCTGTGTAACTCTGGTCACCTGAACCATTTCCTAAAAAGCTCACCGATGACCAGTCATAATTTTGTGCATCATTCTGACTCGCCTCAGTTTTAGAAGGTAAATAATTGAATGCTGCTGTTACTAGAGTTAAAACCAGTAATGAGGCTACTATTTTTTTCCACATCTTCATCTTTAATCCTCCACTTCCTCTGGTTTCACAACCGTGTTATTCCATATAAAATCAACTTCCTCATAATCTTTAAATACTTTTGACAAAATATTTTCATACAAATAACTATGAGAAGATTTTGTATTCATTAGTTTACCTTGATATAACTTGTCCGCAACTTTTGCAATCGAATAATCGCTTACATCACTATAAGCATAACTTCCATCAGCTAAAACTGCATATGCTCTGACTTTATAATCTGCAGTCAAAGCTATTACGGTACTTCCTCCAAACTTCATTGTTCTTGCGAAATATGTTGCTGTCGCTGAATCTCCTAACTGACTCTGTAATGTTCCTGCACTTGTAGACTCATAAGATTTTACATATGAATTAGTAGTTCCTACATACATATCATCATCCGTAATTCCTGTATCTTTATTACCATAATTTTTTAACCCATAAATAAATCCCCATTTTTTAACCTGCTGTCCATCAATTACCGGTTCGACATTTGCAGCAACTCTTACCCCTTCATAGGATGTACTGATCTGATAGCCTAGCAGATTAATTTCCTTATTAGTAATTTGAGCAGGTGTAGTTGTCTCTTCCGGAGTTGTTACTTCTAATGTTGTCGTTTCTGGTGTTGTCACTTCCGGTGTCGTCGTTTCCACTACAGGCGGCGTTCCATATTTAATAACAAAATGGAATTCATTTTCATTGTTATCCTGAACTGTAACCAGATTATAAGCGTTCTTCTTTAATGCCGACATTGGAATCCAGAAATTTGCCCCTGGCGAAGGCGACTCCTGCACATCTCCATTACATTCTACACGTTTAAATTGAGGTTTTACCTTTTTTCCCCATGTTGCAACATAAAATTTATCTCCCTGATCCAAACAATAATTAACTTCATCATCCGTTTTTCCTTCATAAAATGCAACCGATAAATCCTGATTATTATTTGATGCTTTATATGTCAACCCTGAGAAATCTCCATCCGGAGAAACAATTTCTCTTGTAGTTGTCTCAATTTCTGTCGAACCTCCCTGATATACTCTGACATAATCAACATGCATTGTAGCCGACTGAAAATTATCATCTACCGTAGTGTTACCTGTATATCCGGTACCCGGACCGCCAAGTGCAAGATTAAATAAGAAGAAATGTTCTTTCTGAAATGCATACTTATTACCTTCATTCAGATATGCAACCAGATACACATTATCATCTACATACCACTGAATTTTATCTTCATCCCATATAACCCCATATGTATGCCATCCATTTATTCCATTCTCTTCATTGTTATCAAAATAGTAATATTCACCATTACTATAACTTCCCCAATACTCATGATTATCTTTGATGGGACCCACACCGCCTCGTCTCCAGTGAATAGTTCCTTCAGTATAATTTCTGTCGTTGGCATGTTCCATAATATCCAACTCACCACAAGAAGGCCAGATAATACCTTCATCTGTAGTTCCGTCACTATAGTCATGTCCCATCATCCAGAAAGCAGGCCAGACTCCCTTTTGATTTCCACCTTCTACTTTAATTCTCGCCTCCATTTTTCCATACTGAAAAGACTTCTTTTTCCATGTGGTAATTCTTCCTGATGTATAATTGCGATTTTCATACTGCTCTTTTTTTGCAGTTATCTTTAATTCACCATCAGATACACTGACATTATCTGTTCTGTCAGTATAATACTGTATTTCTTCATTTCCCCAACCATTTCCTTCAGGGCCTATTCCCACATCATAACACCAGACATCAGTGTCTAATGAATCCCCTTCAAATTCATCACTCCATACCAATTCCCAGTCTGAATCAACAGCAAGAACTTTATCAGAATCAGAAAGATTAATAATCTGTAATCCTGTTATAGTTAAAATTGTTGCCATCAAAATAGACAAGATTTTCTTTTTTAACATAAAAATCCGCTCCTTTTCCTTTCACTTTTCCTTAAATCTATAAAAACACATTTTCATTTATTATATCAATTTTTTCCATAGAATGACAGTTTAAATACAAATATTTTAAACGAGACTTTTAAAAAATATCGCATCAGTAATTAGTATTATCATAGCTGCTCCCCAATAGCACTTAAACATTTCTATAATAATTTCTAATTTCTGATACGATATTATTTATTACTGATCTATGTTAAAAACTATTTTTTAATTTTTACTTTTTTTCGATTACTCCATTTACCATAATATTTCTTTTTATTTACTACTTTAATTGCTCTCGCTTTTACATAGTAATTTTTAGATTTCTTCAATCTCTTTATTTTTATTGTAAATATCGTTTTCTTGACTGTTTTTGTAATTGTAATTTTCTTCTTATTATTAAATTTCTTCTTTATTGAAACTTTTACCTGATAAGAAGATGCTCCCTTAATTCTCTTGAGAGTTATCTTTATTTTCTTTGCAGATTTTCTCTTAATTGCCTTCTTCACCTTTGTTTTTTTAACTACAACATTTGTTGTAACTTTAGATGGTGTTATTGTAACAGGCAAATCTGTTGTTGTCTGCTTTTGCGTTTCCGTTGTTTGTTTTGGTTCCTCTGTTGTCTGGGACACCACTGTTGTCTGTGGTACTGGTGTTGTCTGTGGTACCGGTGTTGTCTGTGGTACTGGTGTTGTCTGTGGTGGTACTACTGTTGTCTGTGGTGGTACTACTGTTGTCTGTGGTGGCACTACCGGTGTATCTCCAACAACATTTCCTTTCGAATCCCTGACCACAACATTTGAAAAGTCAAGGACAACTCCTATTCCTACCTGACCTGCTCCAATTGTAAACACAATATTTCCATTCGCATCAGCTTTGGCCTTACGTGTTAATGTTACATTTGTTGCTTCTTTTAAATCAACACTCTGCTTATCTCCATCAGTAGAAAGAACACCGTCATTTCCACTCGCTTTCAAATCTACAGAAATTGTATATTCTTCACCCGGTTTCAAACCCGCTCTTTTAACTTTATACTGTACAGCCCATGGATCCCAGTTGTTGTTATTACTTACAATCTTTCCCTGAATATGATTTGCATCTGAAGGATCCACTGCAATATCCATAGTATTTGTTTCATTAATCCACATTCCGAAATTACCTTTTGTAATCTCCTGATTCTTACCCGCAATCTGCTCAAATTTCATATCTGATGAAACAGTAGTGTCCGGCGGTACTATAGGAGCGGTTGTCTGCACCTGACCCGCATTTGTAGTTACCACCTGGCCTGGGGTAATATCTATAACTTTCACATTACTAAACTTCAATGTAGTTCCGGCATTTACCTCAGTAAGATTGAACATCAATTGTAATTTACCATTGTCTGATGCCTTACATGTTCCCTCAAAAACATTATTTCCGGCAGTCAATCCTTTCGTTACAAATTCTGTTCCGCCTACTTCGTCTTTCATAAGAATCGCACCGGAAGCCGCATCTGAATTTATCTCTACACTGCACTTGTATGTATGTCCTGGTGTTACATCCATTTCTTTCGTAAACGCCTGTGTGTTCCACGCTGCCTTATTATTACTTACAATTTTTAAAGTAAACGGCTCTGACAAAGATGTTCCGCCGGAATATCTTCCGGAGTTTCCTCCAAGCAGATAATATCCCCAGCCGCCAAGGTTTGTCTTTTGACTGGATGTTGCAGTTAATCCATCACCCGGATCTACCGGATTTGTTGGCACAGTAACACCTCCTGAACCTCCTGCCTGATAAGCTCTTACATAATCCACATACATTGTAGCTGATGAAAAACTTCCATCAGGTGCTGTATTTCCGGTATAACCTGTCTGTGGTCCACCCAAAGCAAGATTTAATAAAAAGAACTGCTCCTTTTGAAATGCATATGCATTATCTGCAGTAATATATCCTGTCAGATAAATATTGTCATCCACATACCACTGTATTTTCTGTTCATCCCATATTACTCCATATGTATGCCATCCATTAATACCGTTATTTGCATTATCCGGGAAATAATAATATTGTCCCCCACTATAACTTCCCCAAAAAACATGATTATATCCTGCGCCTATTCCGCCTGCATTCCAATGAAGTGTTCCCTCTACATAATTTCTACTATTAGCATGCTCCATAATATCTAACTCACCACAATAAGGCCAATTAGTTCCTGATGCCATGTTATTCCCCATCATCCAGAATGCCGGCCATACACCATTTTGATTACCGCCTTCTACTTTAATCCTTGCTTCCATCTTTCCGTATTTGAAAGCTTTTTTTCCCAAAGTGTTGATTCTGCCTGATGTATATGCTGAACCATTATAGTTTTCTCTTTTTGCTGTTATTTTTAAAGAACCGTCAGATACACTGACATTATCTGCCTTGTCTGTGTAATATTGAACTTCTCCATTTCCCCAGCCCCAGTCACCGGTTCCAATATCATAATTCCATACACTTCTGTCAAGTGATGTTCCATTAAATTCATCACTCCATACCAGTGTCCATCCTGTGTCTGCCGCATCGACTTTTAAAGAATTTGATGGAGTAATCTGAATTCCTGCTACTGTCAGAATCACCGCTACTGCCAATGATAAAATCCTTTTCAACATAATATTCTTTCCTTTCTTTCCTCTAAATATTTTATATATGCACTTTTACTGCATGCTAAACCTATTTTATTCTATCATATTATCTATAATAGACAAGGTTTCCTAAAATTTGACCCCCTATTCTAAAAAATGAGGTAGCATATTTTTTATATATGCTACCTCATTACTATGGTTCTGTAATAACTATTTTCTAATTTTTACCTTTTTACCTTTGCTCCACTTACCATAATACTTTCTTCCTGCAACAACTCTGACTGCTCTTGCCTTTACATAGTATTTCTTTGATTTCTTTAATTTCTTAAGTTTTATGGTAAACTTCACTTTTTTCACCATTTTTGTAATTGTAATTTTTTTCTTATTTTTGAATCTCTTCTTTATTGAAACTTTTACCTGATAAGAAGATGCCCCTTTTATCTTTTTAAGAGTTATTTTTATCTTCTTTGCTGTTTTTTTCTTAATAGCCTTCTTAACTTTTGTCTTTCCAACACTTATCTTAGCCGTAACTTTCTGTTTTGTTGTTACATTACCATTATCTGATGTTGTAGACTTCTGTCCAGAGGCTGTTGTCGATTCATTATCATTACTTGTCACATCCGGTGTAGTTACTATTGTTGTATCATTTTCATCTGTAGTTACCTGTGGTGTTGTATCATTTTCACCAGTCGTAACATTCGGTGTACTCTGCTGTGGTGTTGTTGCAGGAGGTGTTGTTGGTACAGGTGTTGTCGTTGGTACTGGCGTTGTCGTCGGTGCCTGTTCTACAGTAATATCCTGTGTTACACCTTTTGACTCAATTCCGCCCAGCATAGCTGTTACCTTAACTGTATGTTTACCTCCGTCGATTCCATTATATGTATAAGTTCCTGCCTGAACATTCATGCCCTTAATAACGCCATCTACATATACATTATATAACTGACTTGTTTCACCGTTAAATGATACTGTTATCTTATTATACTCTGTTGATGAAACTGCAAGACCTTCTGCCTCTTTTGGCATAAACGCCTCCGTTCCCATAACTGCAATCTCCGAAATCTGGTAACCCCAGTTTGCATTACCATCTGTCAGATTAATCTGTACATATCTTACTGTATCTTTAGAATACTTCTGTGGATCAAACTTGTCTTCTAAAGCCTCTTTGTATGCTGCTCCTGTCTTATCAATTACTTTCTCATAATTTACTCCATCTTCTGAGAACTGAATATTATAAGCAGTAGCATTTGTATTATTTGCCTTAAATGCAATTAAAACTTCATCAATTAAGTTTTTGTCAACTGCGCTTCCAAGGTCAAGCATAATTGTTGCTGTTTTAGAACCCCATGTTGTTTCTACACATCTGTCAGTATTCGCAGAAATTTCTCCATCTGTCAATGTCTGAGGGTCCTTGCTTCCTTCCTGCTGTACTGCTTCAATAGCATCTACTGTAACTTTTGCTCCCTTGGATAAATTTCTGACACTATCCACATATGGGACTAATGAACCATCATCTACAGTTACCTCTTTCGTAATACCTTCTGATGTCAATCCATTATAGAAAGATACTACTTTCACTTTATGTGTTCCTGCTGTTACTTCTTCAATTGTACCGCTTCCTGCAGTAATTAAATCTGTAACTTTGTTCCCATCTAAATAAACTACATATTTGTAGTCACTCTGGTCTGCACCAGCTGTAATTGTGTAATCAATCTGGCAAATCTTTTCAGATGTCACCGTGAAATCTGCCGGATCTGCACAACGTTCAATTTCTACAGTCTTTGCATTTTGTTCTGTACTAAGTACTGCCATTTCACATACCTGTATTCCATATCCTGCACTTTGCGGATAATAAATCTTAACGTATCTTACAGCACCTTTCTGTCCTGCAACATCTGCAATCACACAATTCTGAGCATCCATATCTGCTGTTGTAACCTTATCTGATTTATAAACAGAAGTAAAATCCAATCCATTGGTTGAATATAATATTTCATATGTTCTGCCCATAACTGTATCATTTTCTGCCTGATCTTTATATTGAACTAAAATCTGGTCTATAGTTGATGCATCATATGTATCACCTAAATCAATAATTGCATAACACTCACCATTGTAATTCCATCCGGTCTTACCTAATGCTGCATGATTGCCACCTGCTGTCAATGCACCATCTGTAATATATGAAATATTACCTTCTGCAATTCCCGGATAAGCTGTTACCGGTTTCTTAAGTGCTACATTGTATTTTGCACTTGCAGCCATCTCTACATTCGATGCTGCCGGTCCTACCAGAACTTCACATGTTGCTGTAAAATTACCTACCTTGACAGTAATCGTTGCCGTTCCTTCACCTTTTGCTGTAAGTGTTCCATTTTCGTTCACAGCAACAACATGCTCATTGGATGTTGTCCAGACAGCTGTTGTATCATCTGTAGTATCTGCCGGATGAATAACAAGTTTCATTGTCTCTGATGTCTTGTTTCTCATCTCCAATGCTGCCAGAATACTAATAGATGTAATATGTACAGGTTCTGTAACTGTCACATTACATGTCGCTGTCTTTCCACTGGCAGTTTTTGCAGTAATCACTGCCAATCCTGCATTTTTACCTGTAACAAGACCATTTGCATTTACTGTTGCCACAGATGTGTTGCTGCTGGTCCATGTCACACTTTCATTTGTAATTGCAGAAAGCTGTACTGTTCTGTCAATCGCAATCTTTGCTGATGTTTTATTTAATGCAATTGTTCCGGCAATTACAATACTTGATTCTGTCGGTTCTGAAAGCATCATTCCTTTTCTATACGTTACTGCTCTTACAATTGTTGATTTATTAATTGTAATTGGTGCTGTATAAGTTGGAGAATCCTCCGTTGGTGTCGTTCCATCTAATGTATACTTAATTTCGGCACCTTTCACTGTAGTTGACATTGTCACTGTCTGCGGACCATTATATGTTCCGCTAATTGGCGAAATTGTTGGCGCATTTGCCTGCACTGCTCCATATACTTCTAATTCAAAGATGGAATAGCCATATGCTGTTCCTCTGGAAACACCCTGCATTCTTACATAACGTGCTTCTGTAGCAGAGAAACTCGATGTAATTTCTCCTACACGTCCACTCTCTTTTGCTACTGTTGTCCATTCTTCTCCATCTACAGATGTCCAAATTTCATACTTTTCAGCATAAGCTGCTTCCCATGTAATTTTAACTGTATTGATTGTCTGTACTCTTCCAAGGTCAATATCAATATATTCATCATTGTTATCTTTTGCCTGCCATCTTGTTGTCATATCACCATCAATGGCATTTCCTGCTTTACTTACGTCATTTGCTTCTGATGAAGCTGTAGCTGTAGCACCAAGCGCGAAATTATCGCTGCTCTGTACCACATCTCCCTCAATCTGTATTGCTGCAGAACCATACGCTGAATCAATATAATTATCTTTAACCGCTATTGCCTTAATTGTTGTGTCACTCGATACTAAGAACTTCTCTGTATATACTTTTGACTCTGTTGTCGGAACTGTTCCATCTGTTGTATAGTAAATCTTTGCCCCGTTTTCAGCTGTTGAAAGTTCTACAATCTGAGTATCCTCAAACTTCTTTGTTCCTGTAACATTGTTTGTCACCTGTCCACCTGCTAATGATGTTGCTTTAATAACCGGTGTGGCAACCTGTGTCAAATCAAATTTCTTCGCTGTATCAATCGTAAACGCAACCGTGGCCATAGAACCGACCTTTGCTGTTCCTGCTACAGTTCCATCTGCTTTCTTTATCGTAACAGTTTGTGTTGTTGCTGTCGGATTCCAAACCTCTGCGGTATAAGTTGTTTTATTTCCTTCATCTTTTCTATATACAGAGCCTTGAATATTTCCAACAATTGAGTAATCATTTGTACGATATCCCAACTGATCCATCGCTGCAATAAACCAGAGAGTATTTGCTCTGTCTTCTGTCTGCACTTTTGCTACATTTGCTTCAAATTTCTCATAAGCTCTCTGTGCACTCGTCTGTGAAAGGAACGGCCATGTAATATGCTGCCATCCATTATCCGGAGTAACATACTTATCCGGATCATGCCATGTGTCAGCCTCTTCCTGTTTTCCTTCCGCAACCAATTGGTCATATATTCTTCTCTCTATGTTTTGTGCGTAAACCGTATCATCTTCTAATCCCTGATAAATCTTTGCACATTTTTCCTGATTCATACCATAGTTTGTAAGATACTCTGAAATCGGCAGCCATTGAATACCATATACATATACCGGCTGTCCACCAAAATATGTACCATATCCCATAGATGCACCATAGATCTGTCCTGTTGCCTGGAACGGATATTCCGGCAGCCAGTTATCTTCATCATAGTCAAACCAGTACTGTTCTACTGCATCCATCTCAGTCGTAAATCCATAGGCACCGGCATCAATATATTTCTGATTTCCTGTAGCTTCACCCCAGAGATACATACCTACCCAGCTGAATAATGCCTCCGATGCAGATTCCTGATTGTTACCGGAATCACTATCTGCATATCCACCAGCCCATGAATGTCCTGTATATTGATCAAATGCTCTGAATTTACAGAACATATTCCCGTCATCTTCCGGCTCTAATGGATCTGCATAATCTCTTACAAGCAGCTCTACCATGTCTTTATAATCGTTATAGAACTCCTTGTCATATGCCGCTAGAACAGCAGCACCAAACATAAAATATCCATATGTAAAATGATGGTCACAGATAGCCGCATTCGCTCCATACGCACTGTCCGGATAATATAATGTTCCCCAGTCTTTATTATATATCAAGTAGCATCTGTCATCTCCACCATCATAATTAAACCAGTCAACCATAATGCTCTTTAATTTTGCTAATATCTGTTCTTTAACTTCTGTCTCCCCTAACTGATCTGCCATAATAGCACTGATAGCTAATGGATGAACATTTTTTCCTTCCCAGTATGCATCTGATACCGGTGCTGTGTTTAATTTTGATGCAACCACCTGATTTAAGTAATCAATCATTTCACTGCTGTCAAACATCTCACTGTCCGGTTTTGCAAATGTTGGGAGAAGTCCTGAGAACTGCTGTGTTGTTTCAAATTTATTTGCCCAGACAGACTTCATATTACCACGAACAGATGTGTATATAGCAGCCGGATTATTTGCCGCACTGGAATGTTTCCACTGATGTGGGAATAAACAATGCATTGTCACATTTGAAAATCCACTTCTCATTACTTTTGTAGAAGCTGTATAAGTTGTAATAATCTTTGAATTGTCTTTATTATATGAATAATCTACTGCTGTATCTGTTACAAATGCATAACCATGTTTATAGTATGTATCAATGTCCGTCTTCTTTGTCATCGCAGCTACTGACATATAATTGTCTCTTGCTGATGGGAAAGTTACCTTTAATTTATAATTACCGGCACCAATCATAACTTTAAATTCTGTTCCTGCCGGTACATTTACTTCAAAATATGATCCCTCATTCTTAGCCTTTGTATTTTCATCATCAAACGATTTAAATCCAATATGATCTGTGACAATGGTATCCCCTTTATTTGTAAGAATTTTATTACCATTTCCATCAAAAAATTCTGTAATAGACGCACCACTTAAAAATGCTACTGTATTATCGCAAAACTCATTATAAATATAAGGAGATCCTTTTACGATGGTAGATTTCATCTGAAGTGCATCATCATCCATCAGTCCCAGCTGTACATGATAATCACCGTGAGTTTCAACCCTGTCATATGCTGTTGTACCGTCAAGGTTTTCCGGACTAATATAAAAGTCTCTTCCTGTCTCACTGCTCTGATCTGTTCCTAAATCATTTTCTGTTCTGACTCCTACCCAGCCGGATGTTGCAAGTAATACCCCTAGTCCTTTCTTTGTAAAACTAGCTTTTAATGGTGTTGAACAAAGTAAGTTACTAAATGTCTGCACCAACGCTGAAGACCACCAGCTATTAGAATCTATCGGTGTTTTCATTGTTTCTTCATTAATAAAGGTTGGAAGTTTATTCTTCTCATTATACATTTCTCCTGAAACATAAGAACCTTTTCCATTCGCATTATTAATAATCTGTCTTGTCGGAAGATCAGCAACCGTCTCATTCTCCTTGCTGTCTCCTTCATTATATTTGTACACAGACAGTTCTGCGATACCAATACCGCTTCCACTTTCTACCTTTGTATATCCAAGTACTTTTACATAACGGACATTTTGTCTATATAACGTAAAATTATCTATTTTATATGCATAACCTCTTGTTACACGATGTACTGTTGTCCAGTTCTTATTATCTGCCGACACCAATACATCATAAATTTTTCCTGCATCTGCATTCCAATTAATAACTATTCTTCCAAGAGTATACGCCTGTCCCAAATCTACTGTAAGCCACTGGTCATCACCCTGATAAGATGTAAACGCTGTGGATGTATTTCCATCTACTGCATTCTCCGGTTTCACATTGTTATACGCATCCGGTCTTATATTACCTTCCTCGTCTTTCATCCACCATTCATCTCTTGTTCCTGAACATGTTACTTCTTTATTCAATGCCAAATTCTCGCCATAATCTTTCGGTGGCTTTGCCGAACCACCTGTACCATAAACCTGAAATTCATACAAAGAGCATCCATAGGCTATTGCTCTCTCTACACATAATACTCTGACATATCTAGCCTTCGTTGCACTTAAATCTGTTTTATTGATGGTCTGCTTTAAGTTTGCACCGGAATCAACAACAATACCATTGTCGCCCTTGCTTCCTTCTGCAACGTTTACTTCACAAATTCCACTGCCAAGTTCTTCGTTTGTAGACGGATTAAAAGCAACAACTTTTAATGTATGTTTTCCGGCACTCAACTTAATATTTCCCTGAGTACCGCCATGATTTGTAAATTTATAATTATCCGGCGCTACTGCAATCTGATCTCCATCATATACTTTATAATGTGCATCTTCAACTGAAGTCCAGTTTGCACTAATCTGGCCAAATCCATCTGTTAAACTATTTACAGTGTAGGAAACAGCCATATCGACATATTCACCCTTTTTCTTACCCTTTGTATAAACAGTTGTCCAGTTATCTTCATCATTTGAAAACTGAATCTCATAAGTTTTTGCATGAGCAGCCTCCCAGTGAAGATAAATATGGTCAATATCTGCCTCTTTTCCAAGATCCACATACATCCACTCATTTTTATCATCCTGTTTTGCCTGCCACCTTGTTTCATCGTCACCATCTACTGCGAGTTCCGCTGCATCATTTCCATTCTGGGAACTTGCATAAACCGGTCTGCCATAGGAAAGGTTATATGGTTTCTCTGTATCCGCCGCCTGAATGTCAAATAATTCACTCTGTGGGCAGACTGTTACAACCATAGTTAATGTAAGTACTATTGATGTAATTTTTCTCATAATTTTAGACATAAGAATTCCTCCGTATCTTAATAATATACTTATATTATAAGATGTTTTACCGCCCCCCTCAACAATAAAAAAGTTTTTCCGATATTTTTGTAAAATTTAATGAATATTTATTTTTACATCCCTTTAAAACGCTTATAAATAAAAAAATATTAGAACAAATATACTATAAAAATTTTTCTTACTAAAAATATTTTTATTGTTTTTTATAAAAAAAAGAAATCTGGTAATTAAATTTAACTACCAAATTCCTTTTTACTATTTTGCAACATACACATCACAATATCTGACTCCCCACTGCAAAGCCTTTGAATGTGAACTGAAATATACATCAATCTTATTTCCTTTAATCGCTCCACCTCGGTCTTCTACCGTATAAGTATGTCCGTCGATTACCACCTTTGTTCCAAATGGTAATTTTGTAGTGTCAGCAGCAATTGTTCTGCCTGCTGTTGCCTGTGTACCTGAAGCAGTAACTCCGTCTGTCTTACCACAACAGCTGCTACATCCACAATATCCTGTGATTTTATATGTTCCAATGTTTTTTAATTTGTTCTTTTTCTTTTTATAATTGCTCTTTTTCTTCGATTTCTTTTTTGCTTTTTCATTATATGAAAGAACTATTTTCTGCTTTTTCACACTAACTGTCTTTGTATTTTTCTTTGTTTTGTTTGCTAAAAGTTTATCCGTCTTATTATCTGATTTCAGAACATTCTCTTTATTCACCGATTTATCTGTCGTCTGGGTTTCTGCCACTTTATTTTCAGTATAGTTTTTTACAATCATTGTACTGCCTATGACTGCAATAACAAGTGTTAAAGTTAATAATACGAAACCAATAACTAGTCTGGTCTTTTTCATAAATCTACTCCTTTACTGCATTTATATCATGCAAGGAGTATATTACATCTTTTATTACACTTTGTCAATAAAATATTACATTTTTGTTACATTTATATTTGTTTTGTTAATATAAAATGTCATATTTTTTTAGTTTTGAAACAAAGATAAGGAGAGAAACTGCCCCTATCTTATATAATACATCCAATATTCTATGGTAATGTTTTAACAATCGTACCGCTCCAATCGTAATCTACCTCTTTGTAATCTGCATCTACTACTTTAAGAATATTTTGATATAAATATTTATGTCCTGATAAATTATTCATTAATGTCTTCTCATATAGCACCTTTGCAATATCAGCTACCCGGTAAGAACAGACATCACTATAATAATATGTACCATCCTCCATCAAAGCATATGCTCTCACTTTATATTTTGCCTGAAATTCTCTGGCATTTTTAGCCGAAAACAAAGTAGTTCTTGCAAAATACGTAGCTGTCTTTGAAATGCCCATTGTAACAGATAATGTCCCTACATTTGTTGATTCCATAGAAACTATATATGGATTTTTAACACCTACATACATCTCACTGTCATCTACAGAATATGTCTGCTTTCCATTTTCAATAATTGCATATACAAACCCCCACTTAGAAACTTTTTTGCCCTCAATTATTGGTTCTACAGAACCTATCACTCTGCTTCCCTCCGAGACCGAACTAATCTGATACCCCTCAACTTTAACATTTGGGTTGACTCGAATTGCAGGGGTTGGCTGCGTTGTTGTTTCCGGTGAAGTTATCTCCGATGTAGTCGTCTGTTCCGTTGTCTCAGGCTCTGTAACTGTTCCATCACTTTCATTATTAATCTTTCCATATGCATAATCAGACTTGAAACCGCCACTTTCTGAATATCTGATAAAGTAAAATACAATATATTTTCCTTTCCTTGATGTGAAATCTTCCGTTCTTGACCACACACCGGAAACAGAATCCAATCCCCACGAAACAAATCCCATTTCTGCTTTATTTTCTGCAAGCTGTTTTGCTTCACTTTCTGTTTCAACAATTTTATATAAAACATTCACTGCATTATACTTTGTATCTCCTACAATATTGAATGTACCGTTCATATTCCTATCAAATGACAAATACATATCCTCATTTATCATAATCGTTCCAGCCGGAATCCACTTTGCATAAAGAGTAAGATTTCCATTTGTCTTCTCTGTAATTTCTACAACTTTTGTATCATATGAACTTTCCCGATACCAGCCATAGAAATCATATCCTTCTTTTTGAGGTGTATCCAGTTTTTTGTTTTCCCCAAAAATATATGTATTTGGATAGAGGCTGTCATCACTCCTGCTTCCACCTGCCAAATCATAAGAAACCGCATAAGTGTTTCTTGAATAGTAAACCTTAAGTACCAACCCTCCATCTGACTGTACAACACCTGTTGTAATATTATTCAGATTAGATTTGTCAAAAGTGAATCCTGTAAAGTTTTTTATATCAGCTGTAACCTGTGTTTCTGCACCAGCATATTTAATATTGCTCTTAAGTAAAGAATACTCATCTGAATTCAAGTCTTTTCCATAATATTCTATAATATAAGATGATTTTTGAATGTCTTCTGAATTTACTATCGTCATCGCATTTGGCACAGCATTTACAGATATTGTTTTCCCATCATCACCTGTAAAGTTTACTACCTCTGTGGAACCAGACGGATTATATACCGCATATGTATACACATCATTTTTCTTAAATACAGTGCCCATAGCACTACTGCTTGTAAAACTCAAATCCGGCACACCGTAATCCTGTAATGCTCTGATATAATGATATGTATGAGCCTGTGATTCACCATCATTCACGGCCTCTTTTGTCCATATTGTATTCATAGCTTCATCCGGATCTGCCAGCGCATAATAAGAAGCCCACATATCATTCCACAATGATGTACTTCCCCCATTTGCCTGCTCAAATGTCTTATCTGCATTGTAATATTTCTTTATATAATCACTGCCGGAAATATTGTTTGCATCATTTGCCAGATAAAATGACCATGACTGCATTGGACAAATCTGGATTCCCTGTGTATACTCTGCTCCAAACCATGTACCATAATCTGCTTTTCCTCCCCAGACCATTGACGCCATTGGAGCAGCATAATTTGACTCATCTATTTTATAGGTGTCTTCATCCTTGTCGAACCAATAATCATCTGCAGCAGCAATTTCCGTTGTATACAAATAAATACCTAAATCCCTTATTTTTGTATCTCCGGTTAACTCCCCGAAAAGAATTATTCCTGCCCATGCATTTACTGCCTCAGACGTTGATTCCTGATTATTACCTGTTCTTTCATCTTCATATCCCGAAGCCCATGAGTGTCCTTCATAAGGAGAAAAACTTCTAAGATATGGATATGCATTCCCACAATCAGAAACGCACTCCTCATTGCTTCTGTAAGGACATGCAATATCATATATCAACTGTTTTACAATATCCTTATAATTGTTCAGCCATGCTTTATCATACAAACCTATACTTGCTGCAGCTTCAATAAAATATCCATAATGAAAATGATGGTCATTAAACTGATCTACTGCATTAAATGAAGTTTGAAAACCTAAAAGAACTCCAACACCTTCACCTAAATATGTAAAATAATGTTTATCGTTGCTGCCTGAGTACGTAAACCAATCTTCAAGATTTTTTTCTAATCCATTTAATACTTTTTCGACACTTTCTTCATCTCCCACTGATTTTGCAGCCGCCACTACCTGTGCCGAACGGTTTAATTTCTTTCCATGATAATATGTCTCATGCCCTTCATCATTAGCCAGTGTCCAGCTTCCTGCCCCTGTCATATGTTTACTTACAAAATCATCAACATATTTTTGTAATTGCTGCCTGCCTTGTGCATCATCCTCTTTTAATGGCGGCATATATGGTAAAATACCTTTATATGTCATGTGTGTAGTATATGAATCTCCTTTCATAAACTTCATATACCCTCTCAGAGTTATCGCATTATTCTCCATATAAGAATATCCTGACATATTCTTATACTGATGAGACTGAATCCCCATAATCGTCCCGTCAGCTGTGCTTTCATCCTTCTTATTTACTGTGTATGTATACTTTGTGCTGACATCACCTGTTTTTTCATTATAAATATAATCCGCAGTTGTATTTGTAATAAAATTAAACGCATAAGGTCTATACTCTTTTGCATAACTAATTCCCAGTTCGTCATTATGTGTTTTACTTTCATAAACCCATGCGAAAGACATATATGCTTTATCTTTTGACGAAAATGTAATTTTTAACTTTCCAATTTTATCATTATGCGTTGTATCTGTTGTTCCTTCATGGCTTACCGAAGCACTTTCCGGTAGAAACAATGCATAATATTGATATGTAGCACCTGGAAAACCATTTACTGAACTTGTTATATCATTTGTTCTGAACACTACCATCTTTGCTCCATTATATGTATCCTCATATACAATTTCACTCGGAAATGTCACGCGGAGTTTTTCCAGATAAATAACATTTGAATCCTCTAATTCTAAAAACATAAAGGGACTTCCCTGTGTCATTGTCGTAACCATTTTCTGACTATCTTTAGATGGATTAGAAGTTACTGCTCTGTATGACCAAGCTGTAATCTCATCTATATTATTATTCGTACATGTCCACTCCGGTGTAATTTTAAAATCACATAAAGTATCATTATCTTTTATATTATAAGCACTGACATTTGTTGCATTACTGGTCATTGCAGGTTTCGTTACTCTTAAACCATCTTTTTTCATCAGATAACATAACGGAAATGCATAAGCCGTACCCGATAATGCCTCTGTTTTATCACTGTCTTTATCTCCTTCTAAATCCCATAACCAGTTACTTGCCCAGTCATTCGTATCAAGCGCCAAGTGATTTTTATTATAATTTTCTGTTGTAAATCTATACTTTCCCTGTGTAGAAATTCTTGGCAGTTTTGCCGCCTCTGTTTCATTGGAACCTATTCCAATACTTCCCCCTCCTATTGCCTGTACCGGTAATGTATCCGCACTGACTTTTTCTGAAAACGCCCCCTCTCTCACATTAGAAAAAGCAAATGTTAAAAGCATTACCAGACAAAGAATAATTGCTATAACTTTCTTTATTTTTTTAATATTCATCTTTTCCTCCATATAAGATTTTTCTATGATTGCCAAAATAAATTTTAACATAATGTGCCTATGCATTTCAGTGCATTTTTTTTATTCAGGTGTTCTTTTTATATATATAAAAACTACTATTCTACAATTTCAAAATATAAAATAGTAGTTTCGCTACTTACTTACTAATGATTTTTTTACCTGCATGTTTTACATATGCTTTTACTTTATATCTCTTTTTACTTTTTGTATTTTTTAATACAAACTTATATTTCTTATTTCCCTTTATAATAGCAACTTTTTTATTTTTTCTATAAATAATATATCCATCAGCACCTTTTATTTTATTCCATGATATACGAACACCTTTGTCTATTTTTTTCACTTTACATTTTGGTGATTTTAACTTTATAGTCTTATTTACAAAAACAAAATCTGAATATATTTTCCCACCGCCATTCTTAATAAATGACCGCACTTTAAAAGTATATTTTATTCCAGGTTTCAACTTCTTTATAGTATATTCTCCGGCATATCCATTAAAAATTGTTTTTACAAGTTTATATTTTCCTTTTTGTGCCCTGCACCAGATTTCATTTCCATCTGCCTCTCCCGAATTGTACCATGATAAAGCAATACTTTTATAAGATTTCTTTACAGCTTCTAAGTCTTCTACTTTGTTATTTCTGATACCTGCCCATTCTTTACGTAAATAATCAACCCTGTTCTTTAACCAGTTTCTTAACATCGTAACATTTTCGCTGTAAGTTTTCGGATGATTTTCAAATTCCAATCCGATAGGATTATCGCAAATGGAATACCTCTTTGTCATACTCCATCCGGCACCGCCATTTGATACAGGTTGATAATTTCTTTCAAAAGATTTCCCATAATGTTCTAATAAAAAGTCAATCCGGCTGATTCCCAATCCGTTTTTAGTATACATATTTTCAATCGTGGTAAACATCTTTTTCACACGCTCATTTAATCTGTTGATAAACTCATCACTTTTGATTAAATATGAATACCATTTCATTTGTGTGCAGAACAATTTCTTATAACTAATATCACCTTCGTAATAGTCTTTATAGAATGTCTTAGAAGCATTGCCGGAAGACAAATCCACATCCCATAACGGTCCTGCATACATTTTATTATCTTTAACATAAAATCTTGTAGAACTATAATTAAAATCTACAGCCTTAAAAATTTCACTAACAATATAATAGTTAATGAAAGAATCTACATCAATATATTTAGAGTATTCGGACAATCTGTTTGTTTTTAAAGCATTTTCAACTTTCAGCAAATAACTCTCAATATTTTTATATTGAATGTCTGTAGGAACCTCCGGCTCGTTAATTGCAAAGCGAAGCCCATTTTTTGTCTGAACATATGTAACATCTGATTCATATCTCTCACGTTCCAGTTCAATCAAAAAATCATTACCGCTCTCATCAATTTCAACTTTACCGGTTCCTGCCTCAACAGGCTCAGTAATCAGATAATTTCCAATTAATTGATTATTATAATATAAATCCACAAATCCTGTCTGCGAGATATAGTTAAGTCCCATCTTTGTGCCTAATTCAAGACATAATGCATTCCTCATCAATGTTTTATCAAAAGCGTTTGCCAGTACATTCCACTTCTTTCCTTTATCCATTCCTAAAACAGAAACTTTAGAACTGAATTTAATTTTTACAGGTTTCTTTTCCGCTTTTAATGTTGAATTTCCTCTTAATTTAACAAAAGCCTGATTATCACTGACATCTACTGTTCCGTCTTTCTTAACTACTTCAATAGCAGCACTTTCATAGACTGCCTTTGTCAAATGATTCATTTCCTTGTCACAAGTAATATATATTCTGTCAATATCATCTGCTTCATAATCCTGTGCCATAACACTCATACCACAAAGCATGATAAAAGCAATTACAAGTGTTACAAAATAAGCTCCTTTTAATCTGTCTCTTCTCATATGAACCTCCATTTAATCCGATACTTTTCTGATAAATTTTATTATAACATTTTCACACCAAAAGAAAAACATATATTTAAATCACTTTTAAACAATATTTGCATAAATTAAATCATGGAGGTGCCTATGAAACCAATTGCTGTATTATCCGGAGACAAACGACAGGATTATATCTGTCAGTATTTAAACAATCATGGATACAATGCATATTTGAAATCCACTATGGATTTTAATCAGGACGAATATATTATTTGTTCCACACCATTATGCAAAAAAGGAAAGTATTTAAATTGTGACTTTTATTCCAGTTTTCCGATGGAAACATTTATGAATCTTCTAAAGCCCGGTCAGACAATTTTTGCCGGAAGCATTCCAAAAGATTTTTATAATAATAAATCTTTCAATTTCATAGATGTTCTTCATGATGAAACTGTTGTGTGGAATAATGCTGTTCTTACAGCTGAGGGACTTGTTTCATCAATTATCACCCACACTGACTCTACTATAAAAAATGCCAGAATACTCATTCTGGGTTTTGGTAAATGTGGTATTAATGTGGCAAGAATATTAACTTCCCTATCCGGAAAAGTTTCAATTTATGACCACACAGCCCTTCATCTGATACAGGCAAGAGCATATGGATACGAGGGCATTGAATATGAAGACTTAATTCATCATATTCATAAATTTGATATGATTATCAACACAGTTCCAACTGATATCTTTCAGGAAATCCACTATATGAAAGCCAAAAACAGTTGTGTGTTATTTGAAATCGCCTCTGCTCCTTACGGTTTTAAGGAGGATTTCGCAAATAAATATAATTTATCTCTCATTACATGCCCTGGCATACCCGGTGTTACAGCACCGAAAGCTGCTGGGGAATTAATTGCGAAAAGCATAATTTCATATTTAGAAAGGACTGAGATAAATGGTTCATAACTTTAAAGATAAGAACATTGGTGTAGGAATTACCGGTTCTTACTGTACCTACAAAAAAGTATTTGAAGAACTTAAGCGGCTTGCAGATACAAAAGCAAATATATTTACTATTTTTTCAGATCATGCTTCCACAACAGACAGTCGTTTTGGAAAATGTAAAGATTTTTTACAAATGGCTGAGGAAATCAGTGGAAGACCACCAATCACAACAATACCGGATGCTGAGCCTATCGGTCCGAAATCCATGTTGGACATTTTAATTATTGCCCCATGTACCGGCAATACTTTATCAAAATTAGCAAACGGTATCTCTGATACACCAGTCTTAATGGCTGCAAAAGCACATCTTAGAAATAACAGACCTTTAGTAATTTTCTTAAGCACAAACGATGCATTGGGAATGAATTTAAAAAATATTGGAATTCTTCTAAATACAAAAAATATTTTCTTCGTACCTTTCGGACAGGATAACTATATTACAAAACCGAACTCTATGATAGCTCACGTAGATTTAATTGAAGAAACAATTGAAAAAGCATTGGGCGGCAGACAGATTCAGCCTGTTATTAAAAGTCCACATGTTACGATTCTATAATTTTATTTAGGAGTATTTTATGTGCGGTATCGCTGGTTTTTATCAATTAAAACATGATGTTTTTAAAGATTATTCTTTTAACCTTTTGAAAAACAAATTAATTAATATGAAAAATTCCATAAAACATCGTGGTCCAAACGATGATGAAATTTATATGGAAGGTTTCTGCGGATTAGCCCATACAAGATTATCAATTCGTGACTTAAAGGGTGGTCACCAGCCTATGACAAGACGTTATAACGGCAGACGGGCTACCATCGCTTACAATGGCGAACTATATAATACGAATGAATTAAAACACCGATTATCATCATATGATATTGATTTGAGAACAACCAGCGATACTGAAATCATCCTTTATTGCTATCTTGTTTTTGGAACAAAAATTTTTAAAGATTTCAATGGAATCTTTGCATTTGCTATCTATGATAATAATAAATTAATTATTGCAAGAGATCATGTTGGTGTAAAACCTTTATTCTTCTATATGGATGAAAAGCAGTTTGTCTTCTCTTCCGAACCAAAAGGTATATTCGCCTACGGAATCGAACCAAAACTTAATAATGACAGCTGGTGCGAAATCATCGGACTCGGACCTGCCCATACACTGGGAAATGGAGTATTTGCAGGAATTCGTGAGATTCTTCCCGGACATTTTATTTCTGTTACTCTTAATGAAAATAGAAATATTTCTTTATCAGATACCTGTTTTTGGAAACTAACCAGCAGAATACACAGGGATGATTACGCCTCTACTGTCTGTTATACAAACTATTTAATTGAAGACAGTATCAAAAAACAGATGGTGTCTGATATCCCTATCTGTACCTTTTTGTCGGGAGGACTGGATTCCAGCCTCGTTTCTTCTATTGTAAGCAGTAACCTTGGAGACAAAAAGTTGAATACCTATTCATTCGATTTTGTAGACAATGATATCAACTTTAAAGCCAACTCATTCCAGACTACAAGAGACAGACCTTTCGTAGACATCATGACTGAGTATATTGGCAGTAACCACAAATATCTGGAATGTAACAATGCGGACCAGATAAACTGTCTGTTTGAGGCAGTCGATGCCAGAGATATGCCTTGTATGGCAGATGTTGAGTCCTCAATGTTATATTTCTGCAGACTGGTTTCCAGAGAATGTAAGGTAACCTTAACCGGAGAATGTGCTGACGAAATATTTGGAGGCTATCCATGGTTCCACAGAACAGATATGTTAAATCAAAATACCTTCCCATGGTCTTACGATATGAATGCACGAACTTATTTATTTAAAAAAGATTTTATTGACGAATTAAACATTGACGATTATGTAAAAAATGCCTATGAAACATCTGTAAGCGAATGCGAATATTTAAATGACGAAAATGAAACGGAAACATTACGCCGAAAAGTTACGTGGCTGAATATCAAATGGTTTATGATGACGCTTCTTACCAGAATGGACCGGTGCAGTATGTTTTCAGGGCTTGAAGCCAGAGTTCCTTTTGCAGATTATCGTATATTAGAATATGTATTCAATATCCCTTGGGAATACAAATGCTATCATAATCAGACCAAAAGTCTGCTGGTAGAATGTGGAAAGAAATATCTTCCGGATGAAATTCTGTATAGAAAGAAAACTCCATATCCAAAGACATATGATCCAAATTATGAGAAGATGCTGGGACAAATGGTTTTAGAAGAATATAATTCAAATCTTTTTCTTCAGACAATTATTGATAAAGAAAAACTGCTCAGCTTTGTAAACAGTCCAAAAGATTACGGCAAACCTTGGTATGGCCAGCTTATGGCAGGCCCCCAGATGCTTGCCTATATATTGCAGATTGGATACTGGCTAAGAAAATATAATTTATAATAAAATAAGGGAAAATACAAATATTTGTATTCTCCCTTATTTTAATTTTTTAGTTTATTTCATCCTTTATCAAATAATTTTCAAGGCTGCTGTCCCCCCTGATACTCTCTTCAATCTGTTTATTAACCCTGTCAATTTCTTCCTTAAAGTTCATCGCAGACATCCTGAGAGCTCCGTGTCCCATAATAATTAATTGTTCCAATGCATCTGAGGTAGCTACCGTCACACGATATTTACTAGCCATCTGATGAGTTGTCTTTGCAATGTACATATCTGCCGTTTCTGCAGCCTTTGTAAATACCACATAGATATTATTATGTTTATAGATAGTTTCCTTATGTCTGTTTACATTGTAAGCATCAAACACCACAATGACCGTATTATCTTTATATCCCTGATAATTGGACATGATATCAAGCAACCGGTCTCTCGCCCCATCAATATTCTTTGACGCAATATCTTTTAATTCTTCCCATGCAAAAATAATGTTATATCCATCTACCAGAACACATTCGGGAAGATTATTATTCTGCTTTCCTTTGTACTGCTTCGGTTTCTGCTGATAATTCCTTACTGTTGTCTCCGTATATTCCTTTCTCTTAATTGGTCCGAATGTCTTTTCAAAAATCGCCTCCAGTTCTTTGTCTGTGGCATATGAATCATTCACAGACTTCGTAGTTTTTCTATTAATTATTACATCTGAACTATTTGTCTCTTCCACTTCTTTATCTATAGAATTAAGATTCAGTGATGTTTTCACATGCATATAATTTTCTACTTCATTCCACGGAACGTTGAATCCAGCCCCATGCGCACAGAATACGGAACCGGTTGGATTTCTCAAATCTGCCTCACTGTCATATCCTGCTTTTTCAATCACTTCTTGTGCATTGTGACATGGTGCGTATCCTTTAAACTTCAATGTCAATGTTCCCTGTCCATGGGAATACTCATTCACATCATTGATATAATTCCACATCGTTGAAACGGGTGCATAACCAGTCAATACACTTTTCTCATGAACTGTCTCCGGCGGATTCATCGTACCTTCCATCTGACTAATATCAGTCATAGCTCTTCCCACACTATCTGTAGGAATCGTTAATGTAAAATCATAATAAGGTTCCAGTAAAACAGATTCTGCTTTCTTTAATCCCTGCCTCACTGCACGATAAGTCGCCTGTCTGAAATCACCACCCTCTGTATGTTTCAGATGTGCATTCCCACCTACGATTGTAATGCAGATGTCCGTAATCGGTGCTCCGGTAAGCACACCTCTATGCGTTTTTTCTTCTAAATGTGTCATAATCAGTCTCTGCCAGTTTTTGCTTAATTCATTCTCACTGACATGGCTTTCAAAAGTCAATCCACTGCCCGGCATTCCCGGTTCTAATAATAGATGTACTTCTGCATAATGACGCAATGGTTCAAAATGACCCACACCTTCCACAGTATTCGTTATTGTTTCTTTATATAAAATGCTTCCTGCACCAAACTCTACATCCAAGTCAAACCTTTCTTTAATTAGACTTTTTAAAACTTCTATCTGAACCTGTCCCATAACACTAGTGGTCAATTCTTTCTTTTCTTCATTCCAGGTTATCTTTAATGTAGGGTCTTCTTCCTCTAATTCTTTTAATTGTTGATACACCTGATTCATATGAACCTTATTTTGTACATCTAACTTGTAGGAAAGTACCGGTATCAGGCTTGGAGATATTTCCTCTGTCTCAAATCCCAGTCCTTCTCCCTGATAAGTGTTTGTAAGGCCTATGATAGCACAGACATCTCCTGCCTTCACTTCACCTACAGCATCATACTTTTCACCGGAGTAAACCCGTATCTCATTGACCTTCTCACTCCATTCAATAGCTCCATTCATTCCACTTAAAATATCTTTTACCTTTAAACTTCCACCTGTTATTTTCAAGTGTGTCAGACGGTTATTGTTATGATCCTTTGAAATCTTAAATACTTTTGCACCAAAATTTTCTGAATAAATTGATTCATAGGTATATTGATACAGTCCTTCCAGCAGACTGTCTACACCGTCTAACTGCAGTGCGGAACCAAAATAGCATGGAAACAGATTTCTATTGTATATCAACTCTGAAATGGTAGTGTCACTAATTTCTCCACCCTCCATGTAAGTTTCAAACAAGTCTTCATCACACATGGCAATATCTTCCATTGTTCCCACGCCGGCAGGAAATCTTACCACGGAATCGCTCAGTTTTTCTTTAATTTCATGCAGCAGAAAATCACCACTGACATTCGGCATATCCATTTTATTTACAAATAAAAATGTAGGAACATGATAAGTTTCTAACAGTTTCCAAAGTGTCTCTGTATGTCCCTGTACACCTTCACTTCCACTTACAACTAAAACTGCATAATCAAGCACTGATAATGTCCGTTCCATCTCTGCCGAAAAATCCACATGACCGGGAGTGTCCAGCAAAATAAGACGCATATCATTGTATTCCATCACAGCCTGTTTCGAGAATATTGTTATTCCTCTGTCACGCTCCATCTGGAATGTATCAAGATATGCATCTTTGTGATCTACTCTTCCTAATTTTCTTATTTTTCCTGTAGTATATAATAGTGCCTCTGACAATGTTGTCTTACCACCATCGACATGAGCCACAATACCAATTGTTATTTTCTTCATAAAGATTATTATAAGAAAGAAAGCCCCACAAAGCAATACTGCAATGCAAGACTTTCTATAAAATCTTAACTATTTCCTATAAATAAGATTAAAATTTACCTTCATTTGCTGCTTCCTCTACAGAAACAGCTACAGCAACCGTCATACCAACCATAGGGTTGTTTCCTGCTCCGATAAGTCCCATCATTTCAACGTGAGCCGGAACAGATGATGAACCTGCAAACTGTGCATCAGAATGCATACGTCCTAATGTATCTGTCATACCATAGGAAGCCGGACCAGCTGCCATGTTATCCGGATGAAGTGTACGTCCTGTACCACCACCTGAAGCAACTGAGAAATATTTCTTGCCCTGTTCAATACATTCTTTCTTGTATGTACCTGCTACCGGATGCTGGAATCTTGTAGGGTTTGTTGAGTTACCTGTAATAGATACACCAACATTCTCATGATGCATAATTGCAACACCTTCCTGAACATCATCAGCACCGTAACATTTAACTGTTGCACGAAGACCATCTGAATATGCCTTTTCATATACAACATTTAATTTTGCTTCTTTATAATCATACTTTGTTTCAACAAATGTAAAACCATTGATTCTTGAAATAATCTGTGCAGCATCTTTTCCAAGACCATTTAAGATAACTCTTAAAGGTTTCTTACGAACCTTGTTAGCCTTTTCAGCGATACCGATTGCACCTTCTGCAGCTGCGAATGATTCGTGACCTGCTAAGAATGCGAAACACTCTGTCTCTTCTTCTAATAACATCTTTCCTAAGTTACCATGTCCAAGACCTACCTTTCTGTGGTCAGCAACAGAACCAGGAATACAGAATGCCTGAAGACCTTCACCGATTGCTGCAGCAGCATCAGCAGCTCTTCTGCAGTCTTTCTTAATAGCAATTGCCGCACCTACAATATAAGCCCAGCATGCATTTTCAAAACAAATTGGCTGAATACCTTTTACCATATCGTAAACGTTTAATCCAGCATCCTTTGTTATTTTTTCAGCTTCTTCAATAGAAGCAATACCATAACTATTTAAAACAGAATTAATCTGGTCAATTCTTCTCTCATATGATTCAAATAATGCCATTGTCGTTACCTCCTATTCCTTTCTTGGGTCGATAATCTTAGCAGCATCATCAACACGGCCATACTGACCTTTTGATTTTTCCCAAGCTGTTGTAGGATCATCGCCTGCTTTAATAAAGTCTGTCATCTTTCCAAGATTTACAAACTGGTAACCAATAACTTCATCATCAGCATCAAGAGCAATACCTGTTACATAGCCTTCAGCCATTTCAAGATATCTGACACCCTTTGCCTTTGTAGCATACATTGTACCAACCTGTGAACGAAGACCTTTACCTAAATCTTCAAGACCGGCACCTACTACTAAACCATCATCTGAAAATGCACTCTGAGTTCTACCATAAACAATCTGTAAGAATAACTCTCTCATAGCTGTATTGATAGCATCACAAACCAAGTCAGTGTTTAACGCTTCAAGAATTGTCTTTCCCTGAAGAATTTCAGCCGCCATAGCTGCTGAATGTGTCATACCTGAACATCCAATTGTCTCTACTAATGCTTCTTCAATGATACCTTCTTTAACATTTAATGTAAGCTTGCAGGCACCCTGCTGTGGAGCACACCAGCCAACACCATGTGTAAAACCTGAAATATCTTTGATTTCTTTTGAGTGAACCCACTTACCTTCTTCCGGTATTGGAGCAGGCTCATGCTTTGCGCCCTTAGCAACCGGACACATCATTTCAACTTCTTTTGAATAAATCATTTGAATAAATACTCCTTTCGAAATATGTATAATAAAGTGTTGCCCGCAACACTTTGCGTGCGAGCCATTGCGTAAGCATATTTATCTCTACACGCAACTATGGACTATTCTCTCATAAAATGACAAAATAGTCCATAGTAAAACCTAAAATTTTCCTTATAATTTAATCTTTTTCACCTTAGAAAATGTTCCAAATACTTTTTTCTTTCCATTTAACTTATACGCACGGACTTTAAAAGTATATTGAACGCCTTTCTTCAGTTTCTTTTTTATTAACTTAATTTTTTTCGGGTTTTTTATTGTTTTAATTCTCTTAAACTTGCCTTTACCCTTTTTCATGTATATCTGATAACCTTTTGCATCAGAAATCTTTTTCCACTTCAATGTCACTTTTTTCTTTGACTTCTTTAGTGATTTTATAACTACCTTTGCCGGCTTTTTAAAAGTTGGTGCTTTTTTCACATACACACTGCATTTTGCAGTATATTTACCATCCTCACTAATAACTGTTATGATTGCTGTTCCTTCCTGGAAAGCCACAACTCTTCCATTCGCTTCTACATCAGCTACATTTGGATTGCTGGATATCCAGTTATATTTTTTATTTGTAGCATTTGACGGGTAAACAACCGCTGACAAAGTTTCGGCTGTACCCGGTTGCAAATTTAATACTGTTTTATTTAATGTAATTTTTGTGACATTTACCTTTACAGTAATTTCATATTCCGATTTAAATTCCGGCTGTTTCTGAGAATGCACTGTAATTTTGGCAGTACCTGGAGCAACAGCTTTTACAACACCATTCTCATCTACTGTTGCAACATTGTCATTAGAAGATTTCCATACCAAACTTTTATATGTCGTATTTTGTGGATAAATTGTCTCTGTAAGTTTCACTTCTGTTCCCGGCTCGACAGTATCACTGACCTTATTTAATATAAGCTTCGTCATCAAAACCGGTTTACAATTAATATAGATATGATCTTTTGCTTTTGGATTATCAATTGATGTTGCTGTAATAATTGTCTTTCCTTCTTTGACTGCCGAAACCTGACCATTACTGTTAACCGTTGCAATAGATTTATCACTGCTCTCCCATGTAACTCTTGTGTCTGTCGCATTGTTTGGTGTGACATATGCATTAACATAAGAGTTCTCTCCTACAAAAATATCCATTGTAGTATCGTGGATTTCTACATCTTCTACACGAACCGGTACCGTAATTCTTTCAGATATTACAACCTTGCTGTCACAAATGTATTCCCCATCCTTCGCTTTTGCAACTAAATAATATACATAAGTATTACATTCCAACTTCTCATCGGTATAACTCGTTCCAGTCCCGGAATATACTTCAACTTTTTCCTTATCAACAAGTGATCTCTGCAATACATATTTTTGTGCATTATCAACTGCATTCCATTTAACAATGACCCCTTCTTTATTTTCTGTTAATGAAACTGATAACTGTGGTGCATCAATTCCCTTTGCTACTGTAACATTACATGTTTTCTTAACACTAGGATTACTTTGTGAAGCAGCTGTAATAACTGCTTTTCCTACATTCTTAGCTGTAACCAGTCCATTCTCATCTACTGTTGCAATATTGTTATCTGAAGATGTCCAAAGAATCGTCTTATTTGCTGTATTAGACGGATTAATTGCCGCATACAACTGCTCCTTAGACACACTTTCTCCGGTAATATCCAATTTAATTTCGTTTCTGCTGAGATACATATTTTCCGCAACTATCGTAGATTCATTATATACCTCTAATTCCTTTACTTCAAAGCAATAATTACCATATATTGTCCCCTGAAGTCTCAAATATGCTTTTGTAACCGGCTGTTCTAATTTAATCACCTTATATTCATTCGCTTTTCCATCGCTAATATATGCTACATCTTCCCAGACTCCTCCATCATTTGAAACCTGAAGCTTATAACCTGCCATATAACCACCGGACCAAAGAATTTTAACTGTATCAAACTGCTGGGGTGCAGCCCACTTTAATTGAATAAACTGATTTGCACGCTCTTCATTTGTTCCCTGTTTCGGTGTCTGCCAGATGGAATTTTTATCGCCATCTATTGCTTTATCAGCAGTATTGTTTCCATCAAATGAAGATGCAGTTGCAACTGCATTTAAAGCAATATTATCAGTTGTCTTTTCCTCTGTACTGCCTGGTGTAAATGCTTCTATTTCATATAAATAGTATCCATAATTCAATGCTCTGTACTTTAAATCTAATTTAAGATATTTTGCATCAACTGGATCAAATGTATATTTGTTCTTTCCTGCCTTACCATTTGTTTCTGATGCTACCTTTGCCCAGTTTCCTTCTTTGCCGTCCTTTGAAACATAAATATCGTAAGTCTTTCCACATGATGTTTCCCATACCAAATCAATTGTGTCAATCGTGTACACAGAATCAAATTGGAAAATCCATTCCTGTGGATCATATAATGCATCTGTTGGTGATGGCTGGTTCATTGATGCCTGCCATCCTGTATTTTCATCACCATCTACCAATTTTAGAGCATCGCCTGTTGAATTTGGAATATTTACTCTGGAATTTTTTGCCACATTCATCCCTAGCGGCTGTGACATTCTAAAGATATCTGCATCTACCGAAACTTCCAATGCAGATAATGTCATACAAACTGACAAAAAGAAAATTAATAAAGATTTGAAGCTTGTTGTTTTTTTCATAGACATACCTTTCCCATAACAACAACTAAACCCTTCTGCTTATAATGTAAATCGAATAAAAATAATTTTCAACCTTTTCAATGTAACGTTTTTATATTTAGTGACATATGCACAAAAAAAGTGTTTCAATCTGTACAATACTTACATTGAAACACCTTTTTATATTTACTTTCTGTCTGCACCTGCAGACATTAATTTTCTATTTTTAATTTACTTTGCTTCGATATAACCTTTTGCTACAAGTAATTCTGCTGATAACACAGCTCCACCTGCCGCACCTCGCAGTGTATTATGTGATAATCCTACAAACTTATAATCATATACACTATCTTCTCTTAAACGTCCTACGGACACACCCATACCTTTTTCAAAATCAACATCTAATGCCACCTGCGGTCTGTTGTCTTCTTCAAGATACTGAATAAACTGTTTTGGAGCACTTGGCAATTCTAACTCCTGTGGCTCACCACTAAAGTTTACCATTGCTTCAATTAACTGTTCCTTTGTCGGTTTCTTAGCAAACTTAACAAATACCGCTGCTGTATGTCCATCTAATACCGGAACTCTGATACACTGTGTTGTAATAACCGGAGATGATGCCTTAACAATCTCACCATTTTCTACTTTTCCCCACAGTCTTAATGGTTCCTGCTCTGATTTTTCTTCTTCACCACCAATAAATGGAATAATGTTTCCAACCATTTCCGGCCAGTCTTTAAATGTCTTACCTGCACCTGAAATTGCCTGATATGTTGTAGCAACTACTTCTACCGGTTCAAACTCTTTCCATGCTGTCAACACTGGTGCATAACTCTGAATAGAACAATTTGGTTTTACTGCTACAAACCCTTTCGTTGTACCAAGTCTCTTCTTCTGTGACTCTATGACTTCATAATGCTCCGGATTGATTTCCGGAACTACCATTGGCACATCCGGTGTCCATCTGTGAGCACTATTGTTTGATACTACCGGTGTCTCTGTCTTTGCATAATCTTCTTCAATATTTTTAATCTCTTCTTTTGTCATATCTACAGCACTAAAAACAAAATCTACAGTAGATGCAACTGCCTCAACTTCATTTACATTATGAACAATCATATTTTTTACACGCTCCGGCATTGGAACGGTCATTTTCCATCTGTCACCGACAGCCTCTTCATATGTTTTTCCTGCAGAACGTGGACTTGCTGCTAATGTAACAACTTCAAACCATGGGTGGTTATCTAAAAGAGTAATAAATCTCTGACCAACCATTCCTGTTGCTCCAAGCACGCCTACTTTTAATTTCTTGTCTAATTTCATCATTTCTTTATCCTCTCTATTTCATTATTATTTTTAACTGTTTTAATAAAAATCTGTCCATCCGTCATCACTGTTTGGATCATTTTTATCCGGCTGGCCGTCTTTCGTCGTTTTCTCTTCAGTCTGATTTTTTTCCGGCTTCTTTGTTTCACCATTCTTCTTTGTTTCACTAGTTTTTTTTGTTTTATTTTCTACTGCTTTATCTGTAAAAATATCTACAGCGTAATTATCTCCCTGATTATTACCATAGGTTTTATTTGTAGCAGTCTCGCCGGAATCACTGTTTTTCTCTGTTATATTGTCACTGCTGCCTGTACTTGTTGTCAAACTACTCTCACCAATGCCTGTTGTTGTAGGTGTTACTGTTGTAACTTTATCTTTCTGTTTTTTCGTTCCGGTATTAACTGAAGCCACTATTATCACAACTATTATAAGGGCAGCTATTATTCCTCCGGCTATCATCACTTTCTTTTTATTCATCATTACACCTCCAAAATGTTCACCACATTTTTTTCAACGTCATATGATACTTTTTTTGTACTTTCACTTTCTTTCTTCGTCTTATTTCCAGTGTCTTTATCTTTTTGCTTTTTGAATGCCTCTTCCTGTTCCTGCTTTAACTGTTCTGAATAAGCATCTCTTGATTTTACCCATTTATCAGACATACATAATACATTTACCTCTGCCATAAAATAACAGAACATCCACACAATTATAATTCCTATAAGTGAAGAACCCACTGTATATTTTTTAAAAAAGGGAAGTTTCTGTCGATATTTAAAATCTGATAAAAAAATCAATGGACTAAAAAACAATATGGCGAAAAAGATGTATTTATATGCCATCAGTACATAGTCCATAGTTTCAAACTCATAATATCGTAATTCCCCATACACTGAAGCTCCAATAAAAAATGCCATAAATGCATAATACAATAAAGCGGGTATCATCTTGTATGATTTTCCTGAACGGAAACCAAAAACCTTTATCCCATCATTCATATAGAAGCCTCCTTAAAAAGCTACTGGCGTGACTCGAACACGTGACCTGCTGATTACGAATCAGCTGCTCTACCAACTGAGCTACAGTAGCATAATGCGTTCTCTTTAATTTACTATATGACTCATAAAAAGTCAATGTAGAGAACGCTATTAATTTTCTTATTTATAATTTTTATCACTTTCCAACTGTTCCGGTTCAAATCCAATGTCAACTGCCTGACCGATATTATTTAAGTTTGCATCCAGTTTAATGGCTATCAATGAATACAATTTGCACTCAGCATGAAGATTGTTTAAATATCCATGACTGTTCCTGTACAAATTAATATCAGTATTTGTAATTGCACCATCTGTCAGACCAGATAAATTCAGTCCAAAATCAAACCTGCTTACATTGTCAAAAGAATAAGAACGGATAATATTTCCAAGAGACACATCTTCTATAGCTCCACTATTACTGCTGTCTAAAATTTTATCTCTTATGCTGTCGGACATATTCAATGCAAAGCATAAATCTGACATAATATTGTTCTGCATTTCTTTATAAGTACGTTTCATATAAAAATCCTTATTTTCCTTAATAGTCTCTGTCTTTTTTGTAGTAGACTGTGGTATCCAGAAAAGTACCTTTTTATATTTTGTTGTTGTCACTGTTTTTTCCAACTCGTATTGAATGTTCTTATGAATATATACATGCGTAGGTGTCACATAAAAATCTGTAGTAATTTTCTGACTGTCTGATTTCAAACTATAAGATGTTTTTACCTCAGTCTTTGTCTTACTTGTAGACTCTGTTGTTTCTGTTGTTGTTCCCGGAACCAGTACATTACTGTCTGTTATGCTCTTCATATATGGTACATCTGCATGTACATTTCCATATACTCCTTCTTTCTCTACCTTTAATTTTGCAGACAATGGAACATCTTTCAGATTAATATCGAACAATCCTAAACTTAATGCAAGACTTGCCTTTGCACTCACATCAAAATTCATGTTTCCTGCTGTCTCTCCAAAGGCTTTTAATAATGTATCAATACTGCTTACATCAATATATCCACTTCCTTCCGGCTGCATAGAAACTGTTGTTGAATCATATAGTCTGAGATAAAATTCGCTGTCTCCAAACTGCCCTTTATAAGAGATATCCTGACCGCTGATATTAAGATTGTCAAATATTTTTGCAATATGAATTTCTTTTCCGCTTAAGATATCATTCACTCCATCCATATCTGCATACTGTCTGAACATTTCAAGATTAATATCTTTTTCATCTTCTACGATATTAAGCCACTGCAGGACAGGTGTAATATCAACATCGTAAATTTTCAAAACAGCATTTATAATTGATGCGACAGAACTATCATCCGACGTTACTTTTAAACCATCAATTTCTACATAAACGGTCTTATTTTCATATACAACAGATAGTTGTTTCCCACCAATTACAGTCTTCAAAGTGACAGCCGGCTGATTTCTCCATTTTTTCACAAAATCTATTACTGCCTTTAAGTCTACATATTTTTCGGCATCTGCTATTTCTGTTACTTTTGTATCTATAATCTCTCCCTGAATCATATCATTCACGGAAATTTTCTTTCCTGATACAGTAATTTTTAATGACGTATCACTATTATAAACAAAGGAAAGTTCTTTACCATCACAACGGAATTGCGAAATTTTACCAAGAATATCCTTCACAGATACTTCCGTATCAATATTTATTCCATTGTCTTTTAACATAGAAATAATATATGGTAACTCTGTCTTTATATAAACATTTCCTGTATGCAAATATAAATTGCCATTGAAGTATATTATCTTAGCTGTAAGTTCACTCTGATTGATATTGAACTGAACATCCGCCTCAATTCCTGTAGCATTTAGTAAATCTTCCACACCAAATTGTTTTAAAACTTCTAAGGCATCTGTTACTTTGCTGTAATCAGTGCTTTCAACTTCAATAGCAGGTGACTGATTATAGATTTCCTGTATATCCAATATCACATCCAGCTTTGTATCATTTATTTCTGTTCTAATAGAAATCTGGTCCTTATCAAGACTAATTTCAATCTCCTGCTTATCTGTTAATACTGTTATTACAATCCTGTCATCTATAATCTGAATGCCTTTTATCTTATCTGTAATCTGAGACAACTCATCATTATTTATAATGCCGGACAAAACTTTACTTATCTTATCGTAAATCAGGTTAATACCGGATGCATTAATATATAAATTATCTTCCTTTACAGTCGCTGTTATATCAATGCCTTCTATCTGTGTTTTCAATTGACATGCCGGACTCTCGCCAAATGCAGCTGTTATCTGACCTGTAATTTCATAATCATTCAGCTTTGCCCGGACACCAGCTTTAATACCTTTTGCTTTTATCAGCTGCTCAATTTTCTGAATGTCGATAATTTCTAACACTTTATTTAAATCAAGATATTTATCATCCTGATATTCTGATTTTTCAATCATTGTTCTATCAAAGAAATCTGCCAGAACAATTTTGCCGCTAACTGCTGTATTGCCGATTTTTATCCCATCTAAACTGATCTCATCTCTATGACTTTCCAAAACAGCATTCAGTTTCACATTATTTTCCCGATACACTATCATAAGTCTGCCATCTTTGAACGTGATATTTTCTATATTTAGCAGCATTGCAAGAGAAATCTGTTCTGTAATATCCTTTCCTGCAAATATCTGTTCAAGTTCATATCCGGTATACTTTTTAATAAGATTAAATAATGTTTCCTTTGTTGACTTCAGATAAAACTTACCAAAATGTACATAGATAAAATCATCTACATATGTCAGTTCTATGCTCTTATCCTTATAAGGAATAACTATTTTGCATCCATTTACCGATTTATCATAAATAATGTCTGCTGCAATCTGATAGTCTCCAAATTTTATATCTGCCTGAAATCCCAACGCTTTGGAATTTTGTATATTACTGATATTATTTTTGATAAGCTGATAAGCATCACCAAAATCAACATACTGCGTCTCATTATCTACAATAATATTCTGATTCTTTGTATTATTTATTTTTGCACTGACATCCAATTGTTTCCCTGAAATCTTTATACCTTTTACTGTCACTGTTCTTCCTGTCACAGCGATATCAAGATTGTTGTCTTTCAAACGGTATAAAACTTTCAGTGTTTTTCCATCACATGAGAATGAGCGGACATTCTGAATCATATCTTTTGCTGACAGTTCTCCTATCATTTGTTCCAGTACTGTAGAGAAATCCTCTGCAAAAACCTTTGAAACATTCTGCTGCTTTAATACCTGTGATAGAACTTTCTCTAAATCAGACAGTGTGGTTTTTACATGAATATTTGCTGCGTCAACAAAAATCCTGCCATCAATATACTTGATTGTTACCGGAATTACAGCCTTTTGGTCTGTAATATTTGTGGAAATTAACAGTGCGACCTTATCTCGATAATCAGCCTTTACATTGGCTTTAATATTCATTCCGGCTATATTTAAAACAATATCAGTATCAATACCGGTCGATGTAATAATATCTTCTAAACCTAGCTGTTCCAGTACATTGATAATATCAGAAAGTTTTGTATACTCACTACTGTTTACACTGATAATCGGCGACTTCGTATAAATCTTTTTGATTGTTAATTTTGCATTAAGATTCATGCCAAGTACTGCAGTAGATAACAATAAAGTTTTTTTCTTTAACTTGATTGTTGCGAGTTGTCCTTTTGCATATTTATATTGAACAATTAAGAAACCTTTTTTATACTGGAACGTTTTTACATTTCCAATAACATCTTTGATAGTAAAACGTCCTGCATATTCTTTTATAAGACTTTCAAAGGCATCACCAAAAGACTCTGCCTCAGACAGTGTCTTACTTTTCAGCGGAATACCTGCTTTTTTCAAAATACCTTTTAGTAACTGATATGTATATTTAGAAGAACCTTTTACGCTGATATTTCCGGATTTTGCATATATCACATCGTTTTTGTAAATCAGTGTAATCGGTATCCCTTCAATATTAGTTGTATATTTTATTTGGAAACCTTTATCATAAACTGCCTTCGCTATACCTTTTAATTCAAAACCATTTCCTGAAATTCTCGTATCTAAAAGAATGCCTTTTGATTTTAATAACTTATAAAGGCTTAATTTCGACAACGATTTCAATATAACCTCAGTACTTACATACCTCGATTTTTTTACTTTTACTTTCGGATTCTTTTTATACTTTTTTGTTATACGGGCTTTTGCTGTAAAACTCTTTCCCTGATTTATTTTAATGGTATTTTTACTTATCGCCAGTTTGAAAGTAAGTTTGTTTATAGATGCCTTAACAATAAGATACCCATCTTTAAAACTTACTGATTTCACATCTTTTAACAACTTTTTAATATTGATGTTCCCATCCTTTAATTGCTTAATCGTTTTTGCATACTGTTTTGGTATCAGTTGATTTTTCTTCATGTCGATACCAACCATTACCATCACTTTTCTAACAGTACTTTCAATATCTTTAAGTTTACATTTAACTCTGATATTTTGTGCGCTGATGTACACAAATTTTCCTACAATAGCCGCATTCAGATTCACACCTTCAATCTTTGTCGAAAATTTCAACTTCAAAGGTTCATAACCAAGGACTGCCTTCCCTGAAATTTTCAGGTCCTGTGTTTTCATAGATACTTTAGCTCCGATGCCTTTTGCCTGTATGGTATCAACCCATGGCTGTATCAATGTAGTGACCTTTGAAATATCGTGAAATCCATTGAACTTAGGAAAATCTGTTTTTGATGTAGTTGTTATCTTTGCAGTGACATCACTGTCTGCTAATTTTAATGAAATGTCTGCATATTCAAGATTTACATTCTCATCTTTTAATGCGACTTTTATATTTGCCTTAATTCCATCTTTTGAGAATGCCACTTTAATTGCATCTTTGGACTGCTCCATTTTCACATTATTTAACAGTCCGGACACTGTCTTATCATCCAATGAAATATGTTTCAGATCTATTTGTGTCAAATAATCTATATTGATTGACTCTGTCTTTGTATCAACTGCTTTACCTATCATTTGGACTGCTTCAAAAATACTGTCAGTTTTCATGGAAACCTTAACATTTCCATATCGCAGATACACTTTTTTATCAGCATACGCAGCAAATAAATTTTTTCCCTTTATTTTAATAATGCCATTATTGATATCAACAAACATATCCAAATTTAGATTTGTTTTATCTACAACTAAATCCATATGATAGTAAGGCTTATTCGTAAACATGTCTTTAATATATTTGGACATGTCTGTATCTTTCTTTGTCGGCAGATCAGATAATTTGTTTTTATCGTATTTATTTTTAATAAAATCATCTACACTTCCTTCATCCGGCAAAGCTTTCACTTCACCAAAATCAGAGAATGTTTCTGTAATTTCTCCCTGACAGGTAACATCTCCCACAACTGCAATACTGATATCATAGTTTTCACTATAATGAATTACCAAAGGTCTCCACTGCTTATCCATTGTTACCGTGACCTTCACACTATGAAATATCGGATAATCTGACGCACCGCCTTCTGTTCTCATCTGTCTCTTATAATATACGGTAGATGCATCCGGCTTTAACTCATACTCAAACTTATATTTATCTTTGTCTGTGTCCAGCTTTTTAGACTTTATTATTGTTGTTTTATCAATTACATAATTAGTCAGGGCAAATGGTGTCCTTCCATAATTCTGCGAATATGTATCTTTTGAAACTGCTGTAAAATCATCTTCCCATTCAATATCTTCCATTGATTTTACCTTTTTTGCATTTCTAATAAGTATCGCTCCATCTTTAAACGTACGCTGTTGTCCTGTACTCAATAATGAACTTTCACTTGCTGACTGTTGTGTAGCATTTCCATTTTTTATAACTTTCCTCGCTGAGATATTCTGGGTATAATTCATAAACAGAACATCTGCTACTGCCGTTCCTTCTGTTTTAGAAGTCCACGCGTTCATATTTTTTATAACACTCTGGCAGATAGAAATATTCTCTTCCGGTGAATAGTCATCCGGTGTCGAATCATCTTTTGGAATATTCTTGTATGTTTCATTTTCTACTACTTTTGTTCTATCTATTGTTTTACTTTCTGTCGTATCTTTGAGAAAAAGGGAATGTACTAAAGTACCGATGATTAATGCCGCAAACACAAAAAGAATTGCTGCTATTACCTTTTTCTTTTTACTCATAACTTTCTTTTGTTTCTCACTTGTTTTTTTCACGATCTGCCTCCCAGCACTTCAATCACAAATATTATTATGTATTCACAATTTTATAATTTTACTACAATAAAAAATTTTTTTCAAATTTTTACGACATATATATTTGTTTTTTGTATATACATTTTCATTTTTTTTAAAAAACTCTCTCTATCCTTCTCCATGAAATACTTTTACATATATATTTTGTAATTCGACGAAAAAATACATGTAATTCATTTTCAATGAATAATGAAAAGATTGAACCGAACCTGTTCCTTTGATATAATACTTTTTATGATTAGTTTAAAGGTAAAAGACGTTAATAATTTTATGCACAAACTACTAATTTCAGATACTTTTGATAATTTTCTATTATGTGATGGAGAAATCGCTGCTTCGTGTATCATTACATTCAACGGAAGAATTAACCAGAAGTTTTTTGATACTGACGAACTTACTTCCCTGACAGATGATTTTGTTTATTGGAGGAATATAAAACACATTGCCTATGAAGCAATTAAAGGAAATAAAGTTCCAAGTAAGATGAAAATAGTTTTTGCATTATCTAAAACAAAATATGAAGAAACCATTTCTAAATCCGGAATGCATATTACCTCAGACGAGATTGGTGGACTATATATACATATTCTCTATGAAGTAGGTCAGATTGAAGTTATTACCGGCACTTCCCTAAATACTTTCACTATGGACAAAACATTAGATGGATATTGGGATAAGACTGTTACTTCATTCTTTCATCAGCATTTTGATTGTAAAGTACTATAACAGTTCAGCCATCAGCTCGAAAATGCTTCGGATTTCCTTCGCTGATATGGCTTACCATATACAAAAAAGAATGGAAATTTAAAGTCCTGCAAGCAGTCCTTTAAATTTCCATTCTTTTTTGTGCATGGCTGAACTGTTTCCAAAATATGAACAAAAAGTAAATTTTTAGCACTCAACTTGATTGAGTGCTAATTTCATGTTGACATTTTTATTTCTTGCGTTAAAATGACATTGTTGGTGAAATTTACCGCCTAAATTTTGTAAATAATTATTTTATATAAAGGAGTGAGCATTATGGCAAAAAACGGAAGTTTATCAATTAACAGCGAAAATATTTTTCCTATCATTAAAAAATGGCTTTATTCAGACCATGATATCTTTTTTAGAGAATTAGTATCTAATGGTTGTGATGCTATCACCAAATTAAAGAAATTGGATATGATTGGTGAAGCGAAAGTTGACAGTGATGAGGAGTTCAAGATTCAGGTTCTTGCCAACCCGGAAGAAAAAACATTAACATTTATCGACAACGGTATTGGTATGACTGAGGACGAAGTTGATGAATACATTAATCAGATTGCTTTCTCTGGTGCTGAAGCCTTTTTGAAACAGTATAAGGATAAAACATCTGAAGACCAGATTATCGGACATTTCGGACTTGGTTTCTATTCTGCTTTCATGGTTGCTGACAGAGTTACCATTGAAACATTATCATATAAAGAAGGCGCCAAGGCAGTTCTTTGGGATTGCGAGGATGGAACTGAGTTTACCATGAAAGATTCTGATAAAACAGACAGAGGTACCGTCATTACTCTTTACTTAAATGAAGACAGTGTAGAATTCTGTAATCTGTACCGTGCACAGGAAGTATTAAACAAGTACTGCTCTTTCATGCCGGTAGAAATTTTTGTTTCCGACCCAACTGCTGAAACAGAATATGATACGATTCCGGAAGATGAAGTTACGGAAAAAGATACAGTTATAGAACATATTGTAGAACCTGCAAAAACAGAAGAAAAAGAAAACGAAGATGGTACAAAAGAAACTGTTGAGGTTGAGCCTGAAAAGAATATGGCAAAAATCGTACGCCGCCTAGTAAGTGTCAGCGATACAACTCCTCTTTGGACAAAGCATCCAAATGAATGTACCGACGAAGAATATCGTGATTTTTATCATCGTGTATTTATGGATTATAAAGAGCCACTTTTCTGGATTCATTTAAATATGGACTATCCATTTAATTTAAAAGGTATTTTGTACTTCCCTAAAATTAATATGGAATACGAATCCATTGAAGGAACTATAAAATTATATAACAATCAGGTATTTATTGCCGATAATATCAAAGAAGTTATTCCAGAATTTTTAATGTTACTAAAAGGTGTCATTGACTGTCCTGACCTTCCACTGAATGTGTCACGTTCTGCTCTTCAGAATGACGGATTTGTAAAGAAAATTTCTGACTACATTACAAAGAAGGTTGCCGATAAACTTTCCGGAATGTGTAAAACAGATAAAGAAAATTATGAAAAATACTGGGATGATATCAGCCCATTTATCAAATTTGGCTGCTTAAAAGATGAAAAATTCTGCGAAAAAATGTCAGACTATGTTTTATTTAAAAATTTAGATGACAAATATCTTACATTTACAGAGGCACTGGAAGAAAATAAAGAAAAACATGAAAACACCATTTTCTATACAAATGATCCTGTACAGCAGAGCCAGTACGTAAATATGTTTAAAGCTGAAGGAATTGATGCAGTTATCTTAAAAGATAATATTGACCAGCCGTTTATTTCACAGTTAGAATCTAAAAATGAAGGTGTCAAATTCAAACGTATCGATGATGAGTTAAGCGATTCCTTTACAGAAGAATTAAGTGAAGATGATGAAAAGACTCTCAAAGAAAAATTATCAGAAACCTTTAAGAAAGCTCTTGGACGTGAAATTGATATCAAAGTCCAGAAATTAAAAGATGAAAAAGTATCTTCCATGATTACTGTATCTGAAGAAACCCGTCGTATGCAGGATATGATGAAGATATACGGCATGGCAGGCATGGATCCTTCCATGTTTGGCGCCGCCGGAGAAACACTGACATTAAATGCCAACAATGCTTTAGTAAAATATATTGTTGATACTCCGGAAGGTGAAAATACAGAACTTATCTGTAAACAATTGTATGATTTAGCTTTAATAAGTCATACACCACTCAATCCGGACAGCATGACTGCTTTTATTGAGAGAAGTAATAAAATTTTAGAGATATTAACAAAATAGAAATTTAATAAAATACAGTGTTACTTGCTAAAAAGGTATCAAAACCCTAGATTGAAATTAGGCTTTTGATACCTTTTTTTATTTAAATAGCAATTAATTTTATAAAAATATCTTGCTTTTTATCTGTCCCACTTATCGCACAGTGACTGAATCTGACTGGTAAACTTCGCAATATCTTTATTCGTTCCACCTTCATTACGCTTAATAACAGCCATCAGTCTATGACCTGCATTCACAAGATTTTCATAGAGACCTGTTGCTCTTCTTTGTTTTGCTTTCTGACTGATCCGAATAGGAATACCTTCCTTAACCAATTCTCCTGTTGCCAGATTAATCTGTGTTCCACTATATGGAGCATAAGTCTGATACCCGTATTCTTTATTCAATAATTCTGCAAATATATCGCAGACTGTATCTTCCCCATGAACCACAAAAACTTTTTCCGGCCTTTGTTTCATAGCCTGAAGCCATTTTATCAGCTGTTTCTGATCCCCATGTCCACTGATTCCTTTTAAATTTTCAATATGGGCATTTACTGCAATTTCTTCCCCGAAAAGTTTTACCGTCTTTGCACCTTCAAGAATTGCCCGCCCAAGAGTTCCCAGTGTCTGAAATCCTACAAACAAAATTGTATTGTTTTCTCTCCACAAATTATGCTTTAAATGATGTCTGATACGACCTGCTTCACACATTCCGGAAGCCGACAGAATCACTTTTGGTTTTGTATTCTCATTAATTGCAATCGAATCATTACTGGTTACTGATAGTTTCAATCCTTCAAAACGTAATGGATTGATTCCATTGCGAATCAATTCCATTGTCTCCTCATCAAAGCATTCTAATACATTTCCATTAAAAATTGATGTAGCTTCCACTGCCAAAGGACTATCGACATATACTTCAAAATTCGGAAAATTCTTTACCATATTATCTTTTTTAATCTGTCGTATAAAATATAACATTTCCTGTGTTCTACCTACGGCAAAAGAAGGAATTACAACATTTCCTCCTCTGGCAAATGTTTCGTTTAAAATTCTAGCCAGTTCCCCGACATAATCCGGTCTTTCTCCATGCAGTCTGTCTCCATATGTAGACTCAATCAAGACATAATCTGCTCCCTCCATGCTAACCGGGTCTTTAATTATCGGTTTGTCAATATTTCCAATATCTCCCGAGAAAATAATTTTCTTTGAAACATTCTCTTCCGTCAATGTCATTTCAATACTTGCAGAACCAAGTAAATGTCCTGCATCTACATATTTCACTTTAATCTCATTACATATTTTCACATCTGTATTATACTCCAGAGGCACCATTAGGTCGCATGCCCTGACAGCATCTTCCATAGTATATATAGGCTCCATAGCTTCTCTACCGGCCCGCTTTGCTTTTCTGCTCTTCCACTGTGCCTCAAATTCCTGAATATGTGCACTGTCCCGTAGCATAATATTGCATAACTGACATGTGGCTTTTGTAGCAAACACTTCTCCTTTAAACCCTCTCTTTACCATGAGTGGTATTAATCCGGAATGGTCTATATGTGCATGTGTAAGGAAAATATAATCAATCTCTCCTGCCATAACAGGTAATTCCTGATTCACGTAGATATCCTTTCCCTGTTCCATACCACAATCTATAATGGCTTTCTTTTCTCCGACCTCAATATAATGGCAGCTTCCTGTCACTTCATGATCTGCACCTAAAAATGTAAGAATCATATAAAACCTCTCCTTTCTAGAACTCCTTGTAATACGCCGAAACATGATTAATTTACATATATACTAGCATTCTGTAAGGTGAAAAGCAATTTTATTTACATCAGATTATCAAATATTTCATTCACTGCTTTTTCATACTTAAAAACACTCTGCGCTTTTCGAATCAGCTTAGCACATTTATGCTGGTCTATAGACATAAAAGACAGATAATTCCACATTTCAATCATCTTATTTAACAAATGCCTGTCTGAACTCATCTCTTCGCTAAAATCAGCATATAACTTGTCATGAAATGCACGGATAATCTCTTTCGACACACTTCTATCTTTATTATTTGCTCTATGCTGAATGCTGTTTTTTACAAAGAAATTATTTACCTTCTGTTCTTCCTTTAACTTTATCTCATTTGCCAGATTAAGATTTCTTAATAGACCACGTCCAAGCATTACCGAATCAATATCATATCTAGATACAATATTTTCATAATCTTCCACCGTAAAAATATTTCCATTAAAACATAATGGATTTTTACTTACCTGATATGCATAATCAAAAGCCTTCATATCCGGTTCTCCTTTGTACAGTTGTACTCTCGTTCTTGGATGTATAATAATTTCCTCAAAAGGAAACTTATTGTACACTTCCATGATTTCTTCAAACTCAGAAGCATCCATTATTCCAATACGGGTTTTAACCGATATTTTCATATCGAGTTTGCAGAACACTTCATCAAAAAATTTTTCCATCAAATATGTATCTTTCAAAAATCCTGCTCCCCTTCCCTTTGGAACTACCGTTCCTGAAGGACAGCCTGCATTCAGATTCACTTCTTCATATCCCATATCTGCAATCTGTCTGGCACCTTTTACAAAAAATTCTGCATTATTCGCCATAATCTGCGGCACCAGATTCACTTTTTTGCTGTTATTCTCCGGCAATAAGTCTTTTATCTCTCTCCCCTTTAATTTAGGATTATGACACGGAGAAATAAATGGTGCAAAATATTTATCCGGTCCTCCAAAAAATTCTGCAAAGGCATTTCTATATATAAATCCTGTAACACCATCAAGTGGTGCAAAATATAGTTTCATTGATTCACTCCAGTCTCTATTATTTATTTATAATTATAACAAAACAAGTTTCATAAAACCACATTGAAAAAACAATATGCTAATGTTATACTCTTTAAAGATAATTAATATCTTAAAACAATTATAAAGAGTTCACTCTTTTTATACAAAATAAAATTAAGCGAGGTATACATATGAAATTATGGGGCGGTCGTTTCACAAAGGAAGAAAATCAATTAGTTCACAACTTTAATGAATCTCTTTCTTTTGACCAGAAATTTTATGCACAGGATATCAGAGGAAGCATTGCACATGTAAAGATGCTTGGAAAACAAAACATCATCTCTGAAGATGAAATGAATCAGATTATAAAAGGATTAGAGGGCATTAAGGCAGATATTGATGCCGGCAAACTGGAATTTTCCAAAGAAAGTGAAGATATTCACAGTTTTGTTGAGGCAAACCTGATTGAGCGTATTGGAGATGCCGGAAAGAAACTTCACACAGGGCGAAGCCGTAATGACCAGGTAGCACTTGATATGAAGCTTTATACAAGAGATGAAGTTGTAGAAATGAATTCTCTGCTAAAAACGCTTCTCTCTTCTTTATTAAAAGTTATGGAAGAAAACACAGAAACTTTCATGCCTGGATTTACACATTTACAAAAAGCCCAGCCAATTACACTGGCACATCATTTTGGAGCATACTTTGAAATGTTCAAACGTGACAGAGAACGATTAGAAGATATTTATAAAAGAATGAATTATTGCCCACTAGGCTCTGGTGCATTGGCAGGTACTACTTACCCTCTGGACAGAGAATACACTGCCAGTCTTTTAGATTTTAATGGTCCTACATTAAATAGTATGGATTCTGTATCTGACAGAGATTATGTGATTGAACTTTTAAGCTGTCTGTCCACGATTATGATGCATCTTAGCCGTTTCTGTGAAGAGATATGTATTTGGAACTCCAATGAATATCGTTTTGTAAATATTGATGATTCTTACAGTACTGGTTCCAGTATTATGCCACAGAAGAAAAACCCTGATATCGCAGAGTTAATCCGTGGAAAAACCGGACGTGTATATGGCTCTTTGATTTCCATTCTCACTACGATGAAGGGAATCCCTCTTGCCTACAATAAAGATATGCAGGAAGACAAAGAACTTACCTTTGATGCAATTGATACTGTAAAGGGCTGTATCGTTTTATTTACCGGCATGATTGATACTATGACTTTTAATAATGATATTATGGAAGCCAGCACAAAACATGGGTTCACAAACGCAACAGATGCTGCTGATTATCTGGTAAACCACGGTGTGCCTTTTAGAGATGCCCATGGCATTGTTGGACAATTAGTCCTATTCTGTGAAGAAAAAGGCATTGCACTAGACGATATGACATTGGAAGAATATAAGACTATCAGTCCTGTTTTTGAAGAAGATATCTATGAGGCAATCAGTCTGGAAACATGTGTTAATAAACGTATGACAATTGGTGCTCCCGGACCAGATGCTATGAAACAGGTCATTGAAATATATAAAAAGTATTTAAAATAAGGAGAGTACTTGTTTTTAATAACACTTTTACATTAAAAATAGCAGGCATTCAACATACCTGCTATTTTTAATGCATTATTCAACTAGGTAACTTAACAAACAACACACCTTTCGGTATAATAATCTAACATTGAGGCTATTGGAAAATATATTGCCCCATTATTCTTCACTGTTCTTTATAAAATCATATTTTATTTTCACTTTTTTAACTTTTTTTAATTTTGATTTTTTGGATTCAATAATATATGTGTTTGCTCCATATATGACCACAGCAATTTTACATTGTCCCTCTTTCAGTAAATCTCTTTTTTCAACATTTAAAAAGATTTTTTCATCTTTTTTAGTAATAGAGATAAGCTTATAACTCAAAAAATTTAAGTCTATATTTTCTGTTGCAAAAATCAATACATTCTTCTTAAAATACGACTTTTTGTATTTATTCAATTTTTTTATATATTTTTTAGGATTATTATAATTTTTCTTTATATATTTTTTTAATTTTACCAAGTCTCTATATGATCTTATAATTTTTTTATAACTATTCTTATTATTTGTATCCGAGTATTCGCCAGATACACTGATTGTTTTACAAACATATCCATCTACTTTTGCAGCTTTAACATTTGCAGAGTAGATTGATAAAACCATCAATATAATCACAAAATATTTTAATCCCTTTTTCATATAATTCACCTCTATTTTATTTTTATTGATTTTATTCCAGAATATGTTGAATATCCTGCGTTATTTCCATTAACTGTACCCGAGCCATGTCCATAATTCATATATCCTCTAACCCTGTAATAATATGTTTTTCCTTTCTTGACAGATTTGTCAACATAAGACAAATCATCAACAACAGCTATTCTGGAATATGTACCATTAGCTGACGTTGAACGTGAAATACAATAACCTTCTGCATTATACAGTTCACTCCACTGAATCTTGGCATTCCCGACTGCTGTTTTTGTGACAGACTTTAAAGTGATACTTTCGCTTCTCAATCCTAAATATTTTGCTTTTTGGACAGCATAACCTGTATTTACTAATCCTGCCCCAAAATATGTACTACTCCCTATCTTTGTAGCTGTTTCATATATTAATTTTTCTACTTGGGATACAGATAAATTATAGTTTATTCCTCTGACTAACGCCACAGTTGCAGATACCATTGGTGTTGCCATTGATGTTCCCGACATTGTAACATATGTATTGCTTGTACTACAAGCAGAACTTACAATCTTATTTCCTGGTGCAGCAATATCTACATTTCCATAATTTGAAAATCTGGCTAATTTATTATTTTCATCTGTTGCTGACACTGAAATAACATGATTATAATCAGCTGGATAGTATATCTCTTTTTTCGCATTATTACCTTTTGCTGCAACTACAGTTATCCCAGCATTATAAGCATTATCTATTACTTCTTGTAATGGACTGTAGTATGAATTTTCTCCCCAACTCATATTTATAACTTCTGCTCCGTGCGCAATCGCATATTGTACAGATTTTATCAAATTTGCATACTCAAAATTACCTTTATTGTTTAATGCTTTTATAGCCATTATCTTACAACAATCATTAATCCAACCACTTCCCACACCAACTGTAGCAAATGCATTATCTCCTTTTGCACCTATTATCCCTGCCACGTGTGTGCCATGGCCACTAGGATCTGGCAATTTTGAATCAAAAAGCTTCTGATAATTACCATTTATTATATTAGTTATATCTACAGAATATTTTTTCAAATATGCATTATTAAAATCCTTATTTGCCACATACAATCCTGTATCTATAACCGCAACCCAGGTCTCTTTATATCCAGACCTGCTAAATGTATTCCATGCAGTTTTTGCTCCTATCTTAGATAAGTGATATTGCTTTCCTGAATATGTATCATCAACACCATAACTTTCTGTGTTTATCACTTCATAATTGTAATCCACATCTTCAATTATGCTTTCTGATTCTAATTTACTTTTTGCCTCCGCTGTTTCCACACCATCCTTTAAATCAACTTCAATTATTGTAGTATACTTTTCTTCATCAAGGTACTTTTGTAACCTTTCTTTTTTCTCTTTTGGCAAATCTTCATCAATTTCAAATTCACCACTAATTATTTCATAACTTTCTGCCGTTTCTCCCAAAGCTCTCTTTATTTGCTTATTTGTAGCATCATTATCAACTTCTACAATTATTTTATCATTATCTATCCTTGTATGTTTATCCGTTTTTTCACTATTCATTACTCCATTACTAACCAAAATGTTTTCTATATTATTTTGGTATTTCCAAGCACTAGAAATATTGTCCAATGAATTCGCCTTAACCGATGTGACACCTAAGTTAAATATAATACTTAATGAAAGTATCCCTGTTAATATTTTTCTTTGCATTTTATAATTCCTCCCCTTATCTATAAATTATGTATTTACTCTAAAACTATCATTTAAATAATTTTCAACTTAAAAATTATTTTCGAATACAATTGAATAAATCCCTATTTATAAAAATGCATATTGCACGCATAAATATACTTAAAGATTTTTTCAATATATCCATAATGAACTACGTTTTCTTTTATTATATTTTCAACATTTGTCGAGGGGAAATAACTGACGATATAGAATTTTCCAAATTTGTTATACATTCTGTATAGAAAATTTTTGTTTCATGCTGTCTCCTTCTACATATAAAAATCGCACTAAGCATCTATATGCCTGTGCGATAATTTTAATAACAGCTGTAATAAACAAATAACAACATACATTCTCATTTATACACAGACATATAAGACCTATCGGCTCTCATCTGTGCATCTGATATGCAAAGTTTAAAGCCAAATATGTCTATAATAAATGTACATATACTTTAATATTTTCTTTACTTTATATAGTTTCAGCGTTATTACATTTATTTAAATTCTTAATTCTCTCAGAATTTTTGCTAGAGTCCCATTCTTTCAATTTGTCACAATATTCTTCTACAAATTTATTTTTTGTTATATGGTATTCTTCTTTCAAAAATCATTACATCTTCACAAGCTGTTGCATTCATCCCAAATCCTCAAAATGAAAAGCCTTCTCCCCTTTTGCATAATCATCCACAATATTTCCACTACCATATAGTTTATACTTATAACTTACCAGCCCCTCTAATCCTACCGGACCTCTTGCATGGATTTTACTGGTACTGATTCCTACCTCTGCTCCGAAACCATATCGGTAACCATCTGCAAACCGCGTAGAGCAATTTTGATATACTCCCGCAGAGTCTACATATCTCATAAAATGTTCTGCGGTCTCTTTATCCTCTGTGATAATACAGTCTGTATGATGTGAACCAAAATAATTAATATGATCTATCGCCTCTTCCAAAGATTCTACTTCTTTCGCAGACACAATTAAATCTAAATATTCTGTCCTGTCATCTTCTTCATTACTTTCAGTACAGCCTGTTAGATTTACAATTCTCTCACTTCCACGCAGTTCCACATGATTTTCTTTCAACTTTTCATATAGCTTTGGAACAATCTCATCAACAATATCCTTATGTATTAACAATGTCTCAACTGCATTACATGCCGATACATATTGGGTCTTTGCATCAATAATAATAGGGATTGCCTTTTCGATATCAGCATTCTTATCCACATAAATATGGCAGATACCATCTGCGTGTCCCATTACAGGAATCTTCGTATTGTTCATAATATACTGAACAAAAGCATTGGAACCTCTTGGAATCAGTAAGTCTACGTACTCGTTACATGTAAGAAGTTCTGAAATCTCTGAACGTGCTTCTAGTTGCAGCATACAATTCTCCGGCATTCCTGATGCTGTGACAGCGTCATAAATGATATTGAATAGTACTCTGTTACTGTTCATCGTCTCACTGCCGCCCTTTAAGATAACACAGTTACCACTTTTAATGCAGAGGGCAGAAATCTGAATCAGAGCATCCGGTCTCGCCTCAAATATTACTCCAATCACGCCAATTGGACAGGTCTCACGAACCAATGTCAAACCTTCATCTAACTGACGGTTCATCTGCTTCCTGAATAATGGGTCAGGAAGATTCACTAAGTCCTGAATTCCTGCAACCACATCTCTCAATTTTGTTTCATCAAATTTCAGTCTCTTTACAATTGGAGCTGCCACATGGTCTTTTGCCGCCTGCTCTAAATCTTTTTTATTCGCCTCAAATATTTCTTCGCTATGTGCTTGTAATGCCTCAACGACTGCATTCAATGCATGATTTCTATGTTCTTCACTACTTCCTGCCATCTTAGGTGATGCCAGTTTTACAAGTTTTGCCTGTTCTTTTATATTCATTTTAAATTCTTCTCCTTCTTATGGTTTACAATTCCCGCAAGGTTCATATCCCTGCTTTACTAAATCTTCTCTGCTTCCTGTGTATGTTCCTTTATTTGCTTCACTCATCGTTTTTACACTGCCACAATTCGGCTTATGAAATTTGTGCGTATTCATATTCAAAACATACTGTGTACTTGCCGAAGAACTGCTATCGCCTTTTTGTGCAACATTATTCTTCTTTGTTATTTCCTCAACCACTTTTCCATCAACACTGCTATCCCCCGTTCTATAATCAATCTTCACTCCAGGCTGTGCATTGTAGCAGTATACATTAAACGATATTCCCCTGCCTTGATCTTCAACAGAATAACCTTCCATCTGAACCCCACTGGCAACTAAATTTTTTCCTTCATATACCGGAGTTACTCTGTAAAGCACGTGGTTATCGTTTTCCTTTACATAGTCCGCCACCATATCTTCAAAAGGCAGCATTCCATCTACATTCATATATCTTGTTCCGGTAATTAAATTTCTCTCATTTGCATTTTCTCCTGTAAGCTGGTATCCAATCAAATGACATCTGTTATATAAATACTTTCCATCAACAAACTCATACTTTACTGTGCGCCATCCTGTAGGCTTTATCATGCCAATATTTCCTCTTTTTGCTGTCGGCATAATATCTTTACCGACACAAGCCTGTGCCACACCACATCTCCCAAGAGCATCGAGTTTACTGTAACTTTCAAAAGACTCCTTTGTTATTTCATTTTTTGAAAAAGAAGGCTCATTATGATTAATTGTTACATATGGTTCATTATCAAATTCAGAAATTTCATTCAAATGAATATCATCACTTTCTGATTGATACTCTATATTTTTTTCAACAGCGGTATTAATATAATCTGCTTCCTGATGATTTGTTTGCGCTGTATCATTAGAACATCCAAACAATAATGACACCATAAACAATAACAATATGAAACTGAAATATTTTCTATATCTCTTACTGTGTTTTCTGTGCCAACGGAAACTATTTCTCATTTCTCTTATATACCTCTTTAACAATCTTATCATGTGAATATCCCATAAATTCTAGTGTGCCGATTAATTTCCATCCACTAAGGTTCAATCTGTGGTCAGCCGGATAAACTTTATCCCACCGATATACGATTAATTTCTCCATTTCACTTTGATCCAAAATATGATTTTCCACAAAGCAGTACTCACCATCTTTTGCATCACTAAAATAATCGTCTGAAATAACATACTCCACAATTCGATTTTCAAATAACTCCTCCGAATAAGAATTAATATGAAGAACTGCATCTTTTGTCATCTCTACAATATCTCTAATTACATATCGGTCTCTGCTCTGTCTTCTTTCATTAAAATACATTCCATTTTTTTGATCTAAACATACAATCCCTATCATTAAAAACCCTCTCTTTATATCATTACTCTTATTTCCTGCAGCAAATTAATTCTCATAAAAATCTGCCTGACCTGATTTTATTCTATCCTTTGCTATTCACATGCACTTCCAACTGATTATATGGGATAATAATGCCATTTTTCTCTAATTCATTCTTAATATGTTCATTCAAATAAAAATACGCATCCCAGTAATCTTTCGGTTCTACCCATGCTCTTGTTTCAAGATTCACACCACTTTCATCAAGAAGCATTACAACCACATCATTTGGTTTATCCTTTAGTGTATATGGCGAATTTTCAATCACCTGTTTTACAATATCTTTTGCCTGTTCAATATTCGCATCATAGTGAATGGAAAACTTCACATCCACTCTTCGTCCATCCTGATTTGTAAAATTAATAATTGTATTATTTGCCACTTCGCCATTTGGACATTTAATCACTCTGTTGTCCGCTTTTACTAATGTAGTATATACAATATCTATCTTGGTCACGGTTCCCTCTTCGCCGTTTATCATTACATAATCGCCTATAATAAAAGGCTTTGACAACAATATTAACACCCCGCCTGCAAAATTAGCAAGACTCCCCTGTAATGCCAGACCAATCGATAACCCGGCTGTTCCAAGCAGCGTTATAAAAGATGTCGTTTCTATACCAATCTCACTACAAATAATAATAAGTACAATCACGTACCCTGTAAATTTCACAAGGGAATCTACAAATTTTACCACACCTTCATCTGCATTGGATTTTTTAAATATATTTTTTACTAACTTTCTCATTAGCCTGATAACGACTTTACCAACTGCAAATATTGCTATTGCAATCAGAAGATGCCAGCCAAAATCAATCAGTTTGTCTACCATCTTATCCAATGTTCCTGTCAATGCACTTACCTCTTTATTTAATTCATTTAAACCTGACTCTACTTCCTCTGAAACATTACTTGCCAATATAAATTTCATATCATTCTCCACTTAACAATTTAGTATATAAGAAACGGGGCTATTAAACATTAACAGCCCCATTATTATAACTCAACTTTCAAAAATTATATACCTATTGTAAACAACAGGCATATAACCCTTGCAACATTCGTCAAACACCCATGTAAACATGGCTATTTTCCTCATTGTCCATGAGAATTATTTTACCACTCTTACTTTAATAACACCATCTACAGCATTTAACTTCTCAACTAATGCCTCTGATGTTTCATGGTCTAAATCCATAATCGCATAAGCAAAATCACCTCTTGATTTATCAACCATATCTGCAACATTTACTCCTTCAGATGCTACTGCTGATGTAAGCTGGCTGATCATATTCGGAATATTCTTATGACATACTGTAACACGTCCTGCCTTATCACAGACACCAAGTGTTGCAGCTGGATAGTTTACGGAATTCACAATATTTCCGTTTTCAACAAAATCCATAATCTGGTCAACTGCCATAATTGCACAGTTATCTTCTGATTCCTCTGTAGAAGCTCCAAGATGAGGTGTCGCAATAACACCTTCCATATTTGCAGTTTTTGCATTTGGGAAGTCTGTTACATACTTTTTAACCTTACCGCTCTTTAAAGCCTCTGCCATATCATCATCACATACGAGTAAATCTCTTGCAAAGTTCAAGATAACTACACCATCTTTCATCATTGCCATAGTATCCTTGTTAATCATTTCCTTTGTATCATCAACAAGTGGTGTGTGTACTGTAATAAAATCACATTCTTTAAAAATTTCTTCTCTTGTCTTTACAATATGAACTGTTCTCTTAATACTTAAAGCACCTTCCACAGAAAGATATGGGTCTGTACCATATACTTCCATGCCCATAGAAACACCAATGTTTGCAACCAGTCTTCCAATCGCACCAAGTCCGATAACACCAAGTTTCTTTCCTTTTAATTCGTTTCCTGCAAAGTTCTTCTTTGCCTTTTCCATCGTCTTGTTGATGTTTTCATCTGCCTTATTGTCGGCTACCCACTGATTTCCGCCAATAATGTCTCTTGATGCAAGAAGCATTCCACAAAGAACCAATTCCTTAACACCGTTGGCATTCGCACCTGGTGTGTTAAATACTACAACACCTTTCTCTGCACATACATCCAATGGAATATTATTTACTCCGGCACCGGCTCTGGCTACTGCCATTAAGCTGTCCGGCAAATCCATATCATGCATGGATGCACTTCGAACTAAAGCTACTTCTGCCTCTGCAAAATCTTCTGTCATTTCATAATTATCATTTAATCTGTCCAGTCCTAAATTTGAAATAGGATTTAAGCAATTTACTTTTGTCATTTTCTATATACCTCCGTTCGCTTTTCAGCACTACATGTTGTCTGCTTCAAACTTCTCCATAAATTCAACCAAAGCCTTTACACCTTCAATTGGCATAGCATTGTAGATGCTTGCTCTCATACCGCCAACTGTTCTATGACCTTTTAAGTTTTCAAGACCAGCTGCCTTTGCTTCTGCAACAAATTTAGCATCTAATTCTTCATCACCTGTTACAAATGGTACATTCATAAGTGAACGGTCTTCCTTAACAACTGTTCCCTTAAATAACTTACTGTTATCTAAGAAATCATAAAGAATCTGAGCTTTTTCTTCGTTATGCTTCTTCATAGCGTCAAGCCCCCCCATCTTCTTAATCCACTTAAATACTTTTCCACAAATATAAATACCATAACATGGGGGTGTATTGTAAAGAGAATCCGCATCTGCCTGTGTTTTCCATGCAAGCATTGTAGGTACTGTTGCATCTACTTCTTCTGGAATTAAATCTTCTCTTACAATAGCAATTACAACACCTGCAGGTCCAATATTCTTCTGAACACCACCGTAAATTACACCATACTTTTCAACATCCACTGGTTCTGATAAGAAGCATGATGAAACATCAGCTACTAATGTATGTCCTTTTGTATTTGGTAATGTATGATACTTTGTACCGTAAATTGTGTTGTTTTCACAAATATATACATAATCTACATCATCATCAATATCCAAATCTGAACAATCCGGAATATATGAGAATGTCTTATCAGCAGATGAAGCAACTCTCTGTACTTCTACATATTTTTCTGCTTCCTGCGCAGCTTTCTTTGCCCACTGTCCTGTTACAATGTATGCTGCCTTTCCATTCTTCTTTAAGTTCATTGGTACTGCAGCAAACTGCTGTGAAGCACCACCCTGTAGGAATAATACCTTGTAATTATCAGGAATATTCATCAAATCCCTGATATCCTGTTCTGCTTCATCAATAATCTGCTGAAACGCTTTAGAACGATGACTCATTTCCATTACGCTCATTCCTGTACCCTTGTAATCAAGCATTTCTTCTGCTGCTTCTTTTAATACTTCTTCCGGTAAAACTGCCGGACCTGCTGAGAAATTGTACACTCTAGCCATTTTATAATACCTCCATATATTACTAAGTTTTATCTTTCTTTAATGATTATTAACAATCGTACCCTTTTTCTGCTAAATCTTCTGCTGAGAACGCCTCACTGATTGCTGTATTTGCTGGAACCATTGGGAATACCTTATCATCTTCATCAATCTGTGCTTCAATCACACATGGAATATTCAGTTTAACCGCTTCCTTCAATGCTTCCTCAAATTCATCTATTGTAGTGGCACGGTAAGCCTTTGCTCCCATACCTTCAGCAATCTTAACAAAATCTACAGCATCATTTAAAACTGTATTAGAATATCTCTTTCCATAGAACAATGTCTGCCATTGTCTAACCATACCAAGCACATGATTGTTAATAACAATCTGAATAATCGGAATATTATATCTTGTAGCTGTAGCAATCTCATTCATATTCATACGGAAACATCCATCACCTGCAATATTAATACAAGTCTTATCTTTGTTTCCCATCTTAGATCCGATACATGCACCTACACCATATCCCATTGTACCAAGACCACCGGATGTAATCAGCTGTCTCGGTCTGCTGTAATTATAAAACTGTGCAGCCCACATCTGATGCTGTCCAACATCCGTAGTGATAATTGCCTCGCCGTTTGTAATCTCATATACAGAATTAATAACTGCCGGACCTGTCAGTTTTGACTGGTCAAGGTCTAACGGATACTGTGTTTTCATCTCTTGAATATGAGCCATCCATTCATTGTTATCCTGTTTACTTATCTTTTTATTTAATCTGGTTAAAACTTCTTTAATATCACCGATAATACTTGCATCAGCCTTAACATTCTTATTAATTTCTGATGGATCAACATCAATATGTACAATGCTTGCATTCTTTGCAAATGCCTTTGCATTGCCAATAACTCTGTCGCTGAATCTTGCACCAAGTACAATCAGCAAATCACATTCTGTTACACCAAAGTTTGATGTCTTCGTACCGTGCATACCAATCATTCCTGTATATCTTGGATTGGTTCCTTCTATAGCACCTTTACCCATCAATGAATCACAAACTGGTGCATCAACCAATTCTGCAAACTCTCTAACTTCTTCATGTGCTTCTGAAATAACAGCACCACCACCTACTAAAATAAATGGTTTCTTTGATGCCTCAATCATCTCTGCTACTGTATTGATATCATCCTCTGTGATGTCAGCTGAATATCTCTTAATTTCCTCAGGTTTTTCAGAAGTAAACTCTATCTTATTTGCTGTAACATCCTTTGTAATATCTACTAATACAGGGCCCGGTCTTCCACTCTTTGCAATCTTGAATGCCTTTCTAATCGTTGGTGCAAGGTCTTCAATCTCTTTTACAATAAAGTTATGCTTTGTAATCGGCATTGTTGCACCTACAATGTCTATTTCCTGAAATGAATCTTTTCCAAGTCCTGATTTTGCAACATTCGCTGTAATCGCAACAACTGGAACAGAATCCATATATGCCGTAGCAATACCTGTTACAAGATTTGTAGCACCAGGTCCCGATGTTGCCATACAAACTCCAACCTTACCTGTAGAACGTGCATAACCATCAGCCGCATGTGCCGCTCCCTGCTCATGCGAAACAAGGATATGTGTAATATTGTCTGAATTTTTATATAATTCATCATAAATATTTAAGATAGTTCCTCCAGGATATCCAAATACTGTATCAACACCCTGCTCTTTTAAACATTCCATAACTATCTGTGATCCGTTTAAAATCATATCGTATCCCTCTCTTCTATTATTATTTATTTATCTCTAATGTAGCACCTTTATTACCTGATGTAACCATAGATGCGTATCTTGCCAGATAACCAGTCGTAACCTTTGGTTCTCTCGGTGTCCATGCCTCTCTTCTCTTAGCCATTTCTTCCTCTGACACTTCTACATTTAATGTCATTTCAGGAATATTTATCTTAATAATATCTCCTTCTTCAATTAAACCAATTGGTCCGCCTACCGCTGCTTCCGGTGAAACATGTCCAATAGATGCTCCTCTCGATGCACCTGAGAATCTTCCATCAGTAATCAGAGCGACCGTCTCACCAAGTCCCATACCTGCAATGGCTGATGTCGGATTAAGCATCTCTCTCATACCAGGACCGCCCTTTGGTCCTTCATATCTGATAACAACAACATCACCATCTACAATTTTACCGCCTTTAATTGCTGCAATCGCATCTTCTTCACAATCAAATACTCTGGCTGGTCCTTCATGCACCATCATAGAATCTGCAACCGCAGAACGTTTTACAACCGATCCGTCCGGTGCAAGATTTCCCTTAAGAACTGCAAGTCCACCTGTCTTACTATATGGATTATCCAGTGGTCTGATAACTTCCGGATTTCTGTTGACACATCCTTTAATGTTTTCACCAATGGTCTCACCTGTTACTGTCATACAGTCTTCGTTTAATAATCCAAGCTCGCTTAACTGATTCATTACTGCATATACACCACCTGCCTCATTGAGGTCTTCCATATATGTAGGACCTGCCGGAGCAAGATGACACAAGTTTGGTGTCTTCTCACTAATCTCATTTGCCATAGCAATATCAAAATCAAATCCGATTTCATGTGCAATAGCCGGCAGATGAAGCATACTGTTTGTTGAACATCCAAGTGCCATATCTACTGTCAATGCATTTAAAATTGCATCTTTTGTCATAATATCTCTTGGACGGATATTCTTTTTCACTAATTCCATAACAGCCATACCTGCATGTTTTGCAAGTTTTAATCTTTCTGAATAAACTGCCGGAATCGTTCCATTTCCTTTTAAGCCCATTCCAAGAGCTTCTGTTAAACAGTTCATAGAGTTTGCTGTATACATTCCTGAACAAGAACCACATGTCGGACAAACTTTCTCTTCAAACTCCTTAACCTGCTCCAATGTCATTTTGCCTGCAGCATTTGCTCCTACTGCCTCAAACATGGAAGAAAGACTTCTCTTCTGTCCCATAACATGACCTGCCATCATCGGACCGCCGGAAACAAAAACTGTTGGAACATTGACTCTTGCAGCTGCCATCAATAATCCCGGAACATTCTTATCACAGTTCGGAATCATAACCAATGCATCAAACTGATGTGCTTTTGCCATACATTCTGTAGAATCTGCAATCAAATCTCTTGTTACAAGAGAATATTTCATTCCCTCATGTCCCATAGCAATACCATCACATACTGCAATCGCCGGGAACATGATTGGTGTACCACCTGCCATGGCTACACCCATCTTTACCGCCTGTGCAATTTTGTCCAGATTCATATGACCCGGAACAATTTCATTATAGGAACAAACAATACCAACTAATGGTTTTGCAAGTTCTTCTTCAGTCATCCCAAGAGCATTAAACAATGATCTGTGAGGTGCCTGCTGTATACCTGTCTTTACTGAATCACTTTTCATCTTATTACCTCCATTATAGTCGATTAACGATTTCGTCTCCCATTTCTTTACATCCTACCAATGTCATTCCATCAGACATAATATCAATGGTACGGATACCGTCTTCTAATACTTTCTCTACAGCCGCTTCCACTGCGTCTGCCTCTTTATCTAAATCAAATGAATATCTAAGCATCATAGCTGCTGAAAGGATAGTTGCTATCGGATTTGCCTTATTTTGTCCTGCAATATCCGGTGCGGCACCATGGCTTGGCTCATAGAGACCAAACTTGTCTTCTCTAAGAGATGCTGATGAAAGCATTCCAATAGAACCTGTTACCATACTGGCTTCATCTGATAAAATATCACCAAACATATTCTCGGTCACAACTACGTCAAACTGTGCCGGATCTTTCACCAACTGCATTGCACAGTTGTCTACGAGCATATGCGTCAATTTTACCTCCGGATAATCCTTTGCTACTTCATTTACTACCTTATCCCAAAGTCTTGAACTGTCTAAAACATTTGATTTATCAACACTGATAACTTCCTTACGTCTCTTCATTGCGATTTCAAATGCTTTCACGGCAATTCTTCGAATCTCTTCTTCATTATATGTTAATGTATCTGTTGCTGTAAGGACGCCGTTTACTTCCTCAGTCTTTCTTTCTCCAAAGTAGAGACCTCCGGTAAGCTCTCTTACAATAATCATATCAAATCCTGCATCTGCCACTTCCTCTTTCAGAGGGCATGCGTCTTTTAATTCTTTATAGAGATACGCAGGTCTTAAATTTGCAAAAAGGTTCAGTCCCTTTCTGATTGCAAGAAGCCCAGCTTCCGGTCTGAGATTCGGTGGCAAATCATACCAACTATCCTTTCCGACGACACCTCCGACGGCTCCGAGCAGGACAGCATCATTCGCTTTTGCTGTTTCAAGAGCCTCGTCTGTAAGTGGAACACCATGTTTATCAATAGAGATACCACCCATATCCACTTCTGTGTAGTTAAAGCTGTGTCCAAACTTATTTCCGACGACATCCAATACCTTTCTAGCCTCTGCGACTATCTCTGGACCAATGCCATCGCCGGGAATAACTGCAACATTAAAATTCATTGTAATTCCTTCTTTCTTTCTAGTTTCATGTTAATGTACATTATTCAGCCATCAAATACAAAATCCCACATTAACTCATAAATTATAACTCAAAAAATGCCATATTTCAACCATATAGATATAACTAATTAATTGATAAAATTTAATATTTCAACAGAAAAAGACCATAGATATGAATGTCTGTTTACCATTACATATCTATGGTCTTTTACTTTATCCAATATATTTAATACGTGTAATTAGTATTATATGAGACAAATCTTGTTCTCTTTTATTATACATTTGCTTTTTCGACATCTACGATTGCTGCCTTCTGCATCGGGATTCGACAATTCTTGTTTCCTCCAAATTCTACAATAACTGTATCTTCTGTCACATCAATAATCATTCCATAAAATCCGCTGGTTGTTAAAACGCTGTCACCAATTTCTACACTTTCCATAAGTGCCTGCTGTTTCTTTTCCTGTTTCTTCTGTGGTCTGATTGCTATAAAATACATAAATCCTATAATAATTACAACATATACGATTATAACTATCCAACTACCTGCTGCCTGTGTTGCTAAAAGTCCCATTTTAAATTCCTCCTATTTCTGGTCGTTCTCTTTAAATCCCTCTAATTTATTAGCTTTATATTCTTCAAATCGTCCCGCCTCTATGGCATCACGAATTTCTTCCATCATTGTATTATAAAAATATAAATTATGCAAGACACATAAACGCATTCCCAACATTTCTTTCGCCTTCAATAAATGTCTGATATATGCCCTGCTGTGATATTTACATGCCGGACACTGGCATCCCTCTTCTATCGGTTCTGCATCTGTCTCATACTTTGCATTAAATAAGTTTAACTTTCCTTTATTTGTATAAACATGTCCATGACGTCCATTTCTTGCAGGATAAACACAGTCAAAGAAATCTACACCACGCTCTACTGCTTCTAATATATTTGCAGGTGTTCCCACTCCCATCAGATATATTGGCTTATTCTTTGGAAGATGCGGTTCTACTGACTCAATAATCCTGTACATTTCATCATGACTTTCTCCAACGGCAAGACCGCCAATGGCAAACCCATCTAAATCCATGTCAGCGATTGCTTTTGCATGTTCTATACGGATATCATCATAAACACCTCCCTGATTAATACCAAACAACATCTGCTCCTTATTGATAGTATCTTCTAAAGTATTCAGTCTATCCATTTCTACTTTACAGCGCTTCAGCCATCTGGTCGTTCTATCTACAGAATTCTTAATATACTCTTTGGATGCCACACTGGATGGACATTCATCAAACGCCATAGCAATCGTTGATGCAAGATTTGACTGTATCTGCATACTCTCTTCCGGTCCCATAAATATCTTACGACCATCAATATGAGATCTGAAATGTACCCCCTCTTCCTTTATACTTCTAAGTCCTGCAAGCGAAAACACCTGAAACCCGCCGGAATCTGTCAGAATTGGCTTATCCCAGTTCATAAACTTATGAATACCACCCATTTGCTTAACAATATGGTCCCCTGGTCTCACATGTAAATGATATGTATTGGATAATTCCACCTGCGTTTTTATCTGGTACAAATCTTCTGCAGCAACAGCCCCTTTAATGGCAGCTGCTGTTCCTACATTCATAAATACCGGTGTCTGTATTTTGCCATGTACCGTGGTAAATTCACCTCTTTTGGCATTCCCATCTTTTGCTAATATTTTAAACATGTCTTGTCTCCTAATTATGGTAATATATGTCCTGCTGATAAGTATAATCGATACCACTCATCTCTGGACAACTGAATTTCTGTAGCTTTTGCAATTTGGATTAATCTATCCTTGTTCGTAGTTCCTGACACCATCTGCATATTGGCAGGGTGTCTCAAAATCCATGCTGCAGCAATCGCTGTATTGGCTACATTGTACTTTTCTGCCAACTCATCAATTACTTTGTTTAATTCCGGAAATCTGTCATTTCCAAGAAAACTTCCTTCAAACATTCCAAACTGGAATGGAGACCATGTCTGAATCGTAATATCATTTAATCTACAATAATTCAGTATACTGCCGTCTCTATTCACTGCACCGTCTGTACCCATATTTACTTCCATACCACTGGAAATCATATTGGAATTTGTAATACTTAACTGCAACTGATTGCAGACAATTGGCTGTTTCACAGATTTTTTCAACAATTCTATCTGCATAGAATCCATGTTTGAAACACCAAAATATTTTACCTTACCGGATTGTTCTAATTTATCAAATGCCTGTGCCACCTCTTCTGGCTCTACCAATGCATCCGGACGATGTAAAATAAGACAATCTAAATATTCTGTACCTAATCTGCCTAAAATCCCATCCACAGATTTTAATATGTATTCTTCCGACAAATCATACATAACCCCTGGAACAATTCCACATTTAGACTGGATAAAGAATTTCTCTCTATTATCACCTTTTAAATCTATAGATTTTCCGAAAAGCTCTTCGCAATATCCACCACCATAGATGTCTGCATGGTCTATATAATTAATTCCATTTTCCAATGCAGTTTCTACAAACTCTTTCGTTTGATTTTGATCCAGCCCTCCTAATCTCATGCAACCAAGAGCAACGGCTGAAACTTCCAAGCCTGTCTTTCCTAATTTAACTTTCTTCATTTTAATTTCTCACTTTCTTTTAACTCCTTATATTCTATTTGATTTAGATAAGTATTGCAAGCCAATTCATACCTTCTTTTCCCTTGAACTTATCCTTCTCAGTTGATATACTGTTAAAGATATAAAAATTAGTAAAAAGTAAAAAGTGATATATAGTTTATTCAGAAAAATACAAGGAGGTCATTATGGCTGGTTCAACTTACGGAAACATTTTTAAAATAACAACCTGGGGCGAATCCCATGGCAAAGCATTAGGTGTTATTGTGGACGGATGTCCGGCGGGGATAAATTTATGTGAAGAAGATATACAAATTTTTTTAAATAGAAGAAAACCCGGTCAGTCAAAATATACAACCCAGAGAAACGAAGATGACAAAGTTGAAATTCTTTCCGGTATCTTTGAAGGAAAAACAACAGGTACGCCTATTTCTATGGTTGTTCATAATAAAGACCATCATTCTGCTGATTATAGTCAGATTGCATCTTTCTACAGACCTGGTCATGCTGACTATACCTTTGATGAAAAATACGGCTTCAGAGATTACCGGGGCGGTGGCCGTTCCTCCGGCAGAGAAACTATCGGTCGTGTCGCTGCTGGTGCTATTGCTTCCAAAATTTTAGAGCAACTAGGTATTTCAATTATTACCTATTCAAAATCAATTGGAAATGTCCAGATAGATTATAATAATTTCAATAAAGATGAAATTGAAAATAATCCAATGTATATGCCTGACAGTAATGCCGCCATGAAAGCCGGAGAGTTATTAAAAGAAAAAATGGCTGAGATGGACTCTGTAGGTGGTGTTATTGAATGCCTTATTAATGGAATGCCTGCAGGTGTGGGTGAACCTGTATTTGAAAAACTGGATGCAAATTTATCAAAAGCAATTATGTCTATCGGAGCTATTAAAGGATTTGAAATCGGTGATGGTTTCGCAGTGGCTGAATCTACCGGTTCCACAGATAATGATGGATTCCGGATGAAAGATGGAAAAATAATAAAAACAACAAATCATGCCGGAGGTATTATGGGAGGAATGAGCGACAGCTCACAGATTATTTTGCGGGCTGCTGTAAAACCTACCCCTTCTATTGCTCAGACACAAACAACAGTAAATAAATCCGGAGAAGATATTGAGATTAATATCAAAGGACGTCATGATCCTATTATTGTTCCCCGTGCTGTAGTTGTTGTGGAATCCATGGTGGCTGTCACACTTGTTGACATGCTCTTTTTGGCAATGACCTCAAGAATAGATAAAATTGTTGATTTTTGGAAGAAATAAGATATTCTTCTATTATTTAGATAAGATAAGGATGATACATGAACAATGAATAATAAAAAGATTTTCAGAGAAGGAATGCGTGATGGACTGCCTATTGGTTTAGGATATCTTGCAGTTTCCTTTTCTCTAGGAATCACTGCCAGAAATATTGGATTAACTCCATTTCAGGGATTTCTGGTCAGTCTGTTAAATAATGCATCTGCCGGCGAATATGCCGGCTTTACTGTTATGGCTGCTGATGCTGCATATATTGAAATCATATTTATTACATTCATCACCAATATAAGATATCTTTTGATGAGTTGTGCACTTAGCCAGCGTTTTTCACCGGACACTCCTCTGATACACAGATTCTTCATTGGATATGATGTGACAGATGAACTGTTTGGAATTACTATCGCAAGAAAAGGATATCTGAACCCATGTTATACCTATGGTGCCATGCTTCTTGCAATTCCAGGATGGTCAATTGGTACTGCCATCGGCGTTATGGCCGGAAATATACTTCCAGCAAGAATTGTTGGTGCTTTAAGCGTTGCGTTATTCGGAATGTTTATCGCCATTATCATTCCTCCTGCAAAGAAAAACAAAGTGATTTCAGGTTTGGTTATAATTAGTTTTGTCACAAGTTTCTGCTTTTCCAGACTTCCACTGTTATCTGATTTATCAGAGGGAACACGGACAATCCTCTTAACTGTTGTTATTTCTGCCATAGCAGCGATATTTTTCCCTGTAAAACAGAAACAGGACACTTAATTTTTTATAGGAGAAATACTATGATACACAATCCATATATTTATATAGCACTTATGGCAATTGTAACTCTATCTATCAGAATTTTGCCATTAACCCTAATTAGAAAACAAATAAAAAATGAATTTCTACAATCTTTTTTATATTATGTACCATACGTAACATTGGCAGTAATGACTTTTCCTGCTATCATTGATGTTACACAGTCTCCTATGGCTGGTGCTATAGCGCTTGTTATTGGAATTGTTGCTGCGTGGTTGGGAGCTAATCTGTTTCAAGTATCAATTACCTGCTGTATGGTAGTTTTTCTTTTATCTTTTGTATTATAAAGATACTTATTCTTTTGTCAGCATCTTTTCATAAATCAAGCCCACAGCAAACCATAACGGTGCATAATCCCATCGTATAACTCCCTTTACATTATATTTACTTTTGCTGTAATCCCATGGACATTGATTTCTCTTTTTCAACAATGTTCCTGTGGTATATTCCGTTGCATAAATTCCTGCAGTATAAATTAACCCTCTTTCAATTGTTTTCCTGTTATGTTTTCTCAACTTACTGCTTACCGGTTTTATTACTGCAGCCATCCCGTAAATAGGAAACATCCATATGGAAGTCTGCCCGATTAATTTATAATCTTTTTTCTTAATACAACAAGCTGATGTAAAGAGTAACTCCATACACCAGCCTGTTATTCCACACTTTATAAAGTTTTTATTCATTACACTCTTCATATGTGTAATTATTTCCAATAAATATTTCTTTATTCGTACAATGGATATTTGTCTGTTAATCCTTTTACCTTAGCCTTAACACTTTCAGTATTTCCATTCAAATCATCCGCAATATCTGCCATACATTCAGCAATCACATCCATATCTTCTATATTCAGTCCTCTGGTTGTCACTGCAGGTGTTCCAATTCTTACACCACTGGTAATTCCCGGCTTCTGTGGATCATTTGGAATCGCATTTTTATTACATGTGATATTGGCTGCATCTAAGGCAATCTCAAATTCCTTACCTGTAATGTTTTTACTTCTTAAATCAACTAACATCAAATGATTATCTGTTCCACCGGAAACTAAATCAAACCCTCTATCCATCAATCCTTTGGCAAGAGCCTGCGCATTATCTACAACATTCTTTGCATATTCTTTGAACTCATCTGATAAAGCTTCTTTGAAACATACTGCCTTTGCAGCAATGACATGCATTAAAGGTCCACCCTGAATCCCCGGGAATACTGCTTTATTTAACTTATGTTCTAACGCAAATTCTTCACTTGATAAAATAAGTCCACCTCTTGGACCTCTTAAAGTTTTATGAGTAGTAGTTGTTGTTACATGTGCATATGGAATCGGACTCATATGCTGTCCACCTGCAACAAGACCTGCAATGTGAGCCATATCCACCATAAGATATGCTCCAACCTCATCTGCAATCTCTCTAAACTTTTTAAAATCTATCTTTCTAGGATAAGCACTTGCACCGGCTACAATCAGTTTTGGCTTGCACTCCAACGCTGTCTCTCTTACCTTATCATAATCAATAAATCCATTATCATCTACACCGTATGAAACGATATTAAAATATGTACCGGACATGTTAACCGGTGAACCATGTGTCAAATGTCCGCCTGCATCAAGACTCATACCCATTACAGTATCACCCGGCTGAACTAAAGCAAAGAATACTGCCATATTTGCCTGTGCGCCGGAATGTGGCTGAACATTGGCATATGTACATCCAAATAATTCTTTTGCTCTCTCAATAGCTAACTGCTCTACTACGTCTACATATTCACAGCCGCCATAATATCTCTTCCCCGGATATCCTTCTGCATATTTATTTGTAAGATGGCTCCCCATAGCCGCCATAACACTCTTACTTACTAAGTTTTCTGATGCAATCAATTCAAGATGTGAACGCTGTCTCCCCATCTCATCTTCCATTGCTGCAAAAACTTCTGCATCTGCATTTTTTACTTCATCAAATGAAAACATCTATATACCTCCTAATGTATGTACTGCACTGCCAAAAGCAAGTGCAGTTTTAATCCTATACTATATTATCATAAGATGGATTATTTTAAAATCTATTTTTTATTTTTCACAGATTTTCTTTTATACGTGTTGAAATCACATAATTCACATGTTATATATCAATTTCACTGTCAACTCGAAGATTCAACGTTTTTCCCAACTATGATTATTCATAATCATAATCGCATCTATCATCCTCTTTATCTTCTTTGTATTCCTCTCTGCATTCTTCTGTCTCTCTCTCCATGCAATGGTTTTTACGTGCCTTTGTACAGCATTCTCTTTCGCATTTTTTCTCTTCTTTCAATCTACCTTCGCATTTTGGTGGTTCTAATTCCAAAGGTTTGATTTCTCTGGATAATAATCCGCTTTCTACAAACTTTTTGCAAACACGTTCATCTTCATCCTCTGTATCTGCCTTTGGTGGTGTTGTTTTTTCTCTATAATCTATTTTGTAAGCTTCAAAATAAACAGTTCTTAAAATAAGAGAAAGTCCAGCTGAAAAAGTACCATCACATGCACTGAAATTCATTGCTTTTCCAACACCTGCAAGATTGATACCATTTACAACCTGATTTTTGCCTTCTGCCAAACTTACGACATTGACATATTTTTTATTCTTCTCTCCTTTTGTTCCCACACCATAAGGAGTATATAACTCCAATGTGATATGAGATGGGTTTGTTTTTTCATCCTTATACTTATAGTCCGGACTATATTTATCTGCTGGTAAATAGTTTACTGTAAGAATTGTGGAAGCTAAGAATTTGTCACAGCCATCATACAATTTTACATCATAGGTCACACATACATTTGTCAAAGTTACTTTGCTGCAGTTTGGTTTGCAAGTGGATTTTACGCATGTTTCCGGATGGTGCATAGGGGGTGCTTTACATACATCCATATCATTTTTCGGACCATACATTTTTTTAGATAAGGAAACATCTATTACATCTGCCCGAATTGTTTCTACTGTTGGATTTTCCTCCATTATACACTCTGGAATTTTAACAGTTCTACATACATTTACTCCTATTTCATCATAGATGACTGGAGCATAAATAGACAAAAATTCCGGTCTTCCGCAAATTTCTTTATTACATACGTCCACTTCTCTACAACATTTTTTACATTTACAAGGTTTTGTCATTTTTTTCCTCCTTTTGTTCTTCAATATATTGTATGCTTTTTGAATTTTTTTGTTCTATTTTGTGAAGGAAGAAAATATATATATATGAGGCCCTAAATAATTTTATAAAATAAATTAACAATAACATGAAATGGAGAAATAGATGTATAAAATATTAGCATTTGAAAACGGACAACCAATTATTTTATTTTTAGAAAATCAGAAAGTATTCATGTATACAGCTTCCGGCGGAAGAATTCTTTCACGCGGTCTTTTATTCAATGATGTAAGAAAGGACTTCGATGTATACTCTTGTAAAGAAAAATATATATACTACATATCAACAGATAACAAGATTAAATTAGCTATGTTAAATCGGGATCGGTTTACAGAATTTTTATCCATTCCTATGGAAGACAACGAACATAATATCGAGATTGTAAATGTTTCTCCATTGATGTGTCAGAATGAATTATATATTTTTTACTGTAATCATAATAAAGAAGCAGGTAAATATGAAATATATTATATTTTATCTTCTGCTCCAAACAAAAGCTGTCTTATTGAGAGAAACATAGATACCAACAATGGATTTGATGTATTTAAAGCAAATGACAATATCGGACTTGTTCTAAACTCAAACTATTATTATTTAAGCAAAGACAAAAAATTAGTAACAATTAACAATACATCTGCAAACCAATTGGAAACTGCTTCTCTTGGACAGAATATCGAAGAATTAAAATCTGCACTATCAGATAAAAGCAGTAAATTAATTGAAGTTCAAAAGCAGTTATACGAAAAGAATAACGAAATTGCTAACTTAAAATCCACACAGCAGCATATTACAGAGCAATATAATGAATTGGCTGAATATGCAGGAAAATTACAGGAAGAACTTCGTAAGATTCGATATATGTAAAAGGACGGGGATATTCCCCATCCTTTTACTTATTGGCACAATTTTTCCTATGTGCTTTTAATTTTTTCATCGCCCAATCATAATGACTTGACGTGACGCTCACAAAATAAGACCCCAATGTGCTTCCGCCAACCCACTTGTAAATACCTTTAGAAAATAATTCCTCGTTTGAAAAAGATTCAGCTAATTTCAGAACATCAGCATGTGATTTTTGAAACATACTCTTTGCATCCTCTAATGATGTACTTTGATGTTTTTCCCAAAACTCAACATTCATATCTCCATAACTTCTCCAATTATAAGGTTTTGGAATAAAGGGTTTATTATCACTATTTTGATTTGATTGTACCCAGTTAATCAATAATTGCTGCCACTCATAGAGATGAATTAAAATATCACGAAGATTTTTATCTCTTTGCCAGTGTGCTTCTTTCTTTTTCACATCACCCGAAAAATTAAAAGGTTCTCTCAGTTCTTCTTTCATTTCCAATATAAGAGCATTCAACTTTTCATAATTTGTTGTCGCTGCGGTTAATAAATCTACTTTTGTTGTTGGCCTTCCCATCGTTCTTTCCTTTCTGTTGTCTGTATTTAAAGATTTACTCTTCTATAAATAGTTTTATCAAAGAAATACTGACACCCTGTGTCATGGTTTGTTTTTTTCATATATCAATTCTGCCTCTTTCGCTATTACATCCTTCAAATAAGCCGGTGAAAGTATATCTACCTGTGTTCCAAATGACAACAAAAACCCCGTCAGCCATCTATCCTCAGGCATTTTTGCAGAAACGATATAATCTCCATTTTCCTGTTTGTGAATTTGTGTTTTATCAAACTCATCGTAAACACGATATGCCATTTCCCTTGGAAAACGAAGCGTAATCAAATTATATTTTCCCTCATCATTGTCTATCGGTTCTGAAAAATCGGGATACAAAAAACTCTCATCCAAAATCTCTAAATTTAAAATACGATTTAACTTGAAAATACGTAAGTCTTGTTTTTCTTTGCAAAATGCTTTCAAATACCAAGCTTTTGATTTGTAAATCAGCTTTAACGGCTGCACTATTCTTTCGCTTATAATTTCATTACAACTTGCATAATGTATTTTAACATTTCTACATTGAAGTACTGCCGATTTCAATAATTCAAATTTTTCTGCTAATTCCGGAGCGGTAGCATGTCCCTTATCCAGTAAGTAATATACAATCTTAAATAATCTGCTTTCATGCATTACTATCTCCTTCCCCTTTTCTTATCATTCCTTCTACAAACTCAATCTCCTTTGCAGTAATTTCCACCCACCCTGGTCGAAATCCACTGCGTATGGCATTTTTCACAGACTTTATATTAGACCATGCAGCACAATAAAATGGTACTTTCCCACGTTCAAAAGTTTCTTTTGCCAGTCTATTCGTCAGCGCTGAAGCAATTCCCATTCTCCTGTATTGTGGCAAAACATCTATACCGATCTGCCACATCGTATCACAATCAGCCGAACACCCTGCAAGTCCCACCAATCTATCATTGTCATAAGCACCTACAGCTAATATATCTAAATGCTTTCTATCTTCACATAATGCATTCTTCCACTCCGGAAGATAGAGTGATGCAAAATCTTCTTTTTCCAAAACTCTCATCTCATATTCACAAGAAAGTTCTGTACCATACACCACATCAATATCCGGCAAAAAATAGTCTGCCATAAAACAGATTTCTGCATTCGCTATTTTCAATATATTATTTAATGGATATATTCCCGGTGTCTCAAAACAATTTTCTATATTAGGTACACTATCCATAAATTTTCTAATTTCAGGAAGTAAGTCTTTGCGACCACACGCAACAATATTTGTTCCATAAGAAACCATATGACAAATTAATGGAAGTTTCAAATATCGTCTTGCATTATCATTAGGTACAGATTCATTGATTACATTTTCTTTCCTTATAAAATCCTCTGCATTACAATTACAATCATACGCCGATTGCTGCATAGCAATATGCATAATTTGTTTATTATCCATCAATTGACTCCTTCAAATTTTCTATAATACTTTAGCTATCTCTATTATAGCACTTATTACTAATTATTTGCTCCAAAAATATCTGCTACTTCCGTAATGGATATATAAGCTTTCGGATCAATACTATGGACAATACTTTTCATTTTTCCCACTTGAAATCTATTAACTACAAAATAAATCATCGTCTTTGATTTGTCAGAATAATAACCATGTGCCTTTAATGTTGTAATTCCATTTTCAAACTTGTCTGAAAGTTCCTTGCAAATTTCATCAGGTTTCTCCGTAATAATCATTGCTGATTTTGACCGGTCAAATCCCTCTATAATGTAGTCTACAGTTTTTAAAGCTGCTGCATATGTTACCATTGAATATAATGGTAAAATCCAGCTTTGAATGATTACACCACACAAAATATACAATAAAACATTATATATCATTACAAAAGTTCCTACTGTAATCCCTAATTTTTTTGCAAAAATAATAGCAATAACCTCTATTCCATCCATTGCGCCTCCAAATCTTATGGCAAGACCGCTTCCCACTCCTGAGATGATTCCTCCAAATACTGCACATAAAAACAAATCACTGCCTGCCATTGGTGACACAATGCTCACATCAACAGGTAATACATCTGTAATCAGCCATGCACATAGAGAATAAATAACTACAGTATATATCGCACAGACTGTAAATTCTTTTCCCTGCTTTTTTAATCCATATAAGAATAACGGAACATTTAATATAATTAGGAAAACCGATAATGAAAGAAACTCAGGCGTCACCTGAGATAAAATCATAGATGTTCCTGAAATACCACTATCATATAACTTTACCGGTGTCAAAAACATTGTAATTCCCAGTGCATTTATAATACCGGCAATGGTTAACGCAACAAAATTTTTAAAATTCATACCTTCTACTCCTCAGTTCTATCTTCTATCTATTATATTGACATAATTATGTTATTAGAAAAAAGACAATGAAATCTTTTTTTGACTCCATTGCCTTTTTGTATCATATTTACTATGCTTCTTCTGTTTCACTCTTCACAATATCAATCGCCAATTCCTCTAACTGCTTATTATCTACCGGACTTGGTGCAGATGTCATAAGACAGGATGCATCCTTCACCTTAGGGAATGCGATAACCTCACGGATATTATCTTCCCCAGCCATATGCATTACCATTCGATCAAGTCCATAAGCCAGTCCTGCATGTGGTGGAACTCCATACTTAAAAGCATCCAAAAGGAAACCGAACTGCTCATGAGCCTGTTCCTGTGTAAAACCAAGTGCCTCAAGCATCTTCTCCTGAATATCTGCCTGATGGATTCTAACACTTCCTCCACCAAGTTCTGTACCATTTAATACAATATCATAAGCTTTTGCGCGAACCTTTCCTAAATCCGTATCAAGATACTTTAAATCCTCTTCCATTGGCATCGTAAACGGATGATGCATTGCAATAAATCTTTCCTGCTCATCAGACCACTCAAACTGTGGAAACTCTACTACCCATAAGAAATTCCATTTATTCTTATCAATTAATTCAAGAGTTTCTGCCAGTTCTAAACGAAGTGCACCAAGTACATTCCATACAATTTTGTTCCTGTCTGCTGCAAACAATAACAAATCGCCCGGCTCACCTTTCATCTCTTTTACCAAGTTATCTAATTCTTCTTCTGTCATAAACTTGGCAAAAGATGACTTGTATGTTCCATCTTCATTAATACAAAGATATGCAAGACCTTTTGCTCCATTTCCTTTGGCAGAATCAACTAACTTATCAATCTTCTTTCTCGGCATTGCTCCCTGACCTTTTACATTGATACCACGAACAGTTCCACCATTCTCAATAGCACCGGTAAAAACGCCAAATCCACAATCTTTGACTACATGTGTTACATTCACTAATTCCATACCAAATCTGGTATCCGGCTTATCAGAACCATATCTGTCCATAGCTTCCTGCCATGACATTCTAGGCATTGGAAGTGGTATATCCACATTTAGTATTTCCTTAAACATTGCCTGAATCAGTCTTTCATTCACATCAATTACATCATCTATATCAACAAAAGATAACTCCATATCTACCTGTGTGAATTCCGGCTGTCTGTCTGCTCTTAAGTCCTCATCACGATAACATCTGGCAATTTGAATATATCTGTCGTAACCGGAACACATTAACAACTGCTTAAATAACTGAGGAGACTGAGGAAGTGCATAAAACTCACCATGATGCACACGGCTTGGTACAAGATAATCTCTTGCTCCCTCAGGTGTAGACTTACAAAGTGTCGGAGTTTCAATCTCTATAAACCCTTCGTCCGACATAAATTTACGGATAAATGTAGTGACATCACTGCGAAGTTTTAAATTTTTCTGCAATGTAGGACGTCTTAAATCCAGATAACGATACTGCAGTCTTAAATCTTCTCTTGTATTTACATCATCTTCCACCGGAAATGGTGGTGTTTCTGATTCTGAAAGAATCTTGAGCGTATCTACAGTAACCTCAATATCACCAGTTGCAAGTTCTTCATTGACAGCACCGTCACGCTTTCTGACTTTTCCTTCAGCGGCAATTACAAACTCGCTTCGGAGTTCTTTTGCCTTTTCAAAAACTTCCCCATCATTTTCATCAAAAACTAACTGTAAAATGCCTGTTCTATCCCTTAAATCAATAAAAATAATACTTCCCAAATTTCTTCTTTTCTGAACCCATCCCATCACGGTAACAGATTCACCGATATTTTTATTACTAACCTCTGTACATCTGTGACTTCTGTGAAGTCCCTGCATTGACTCTGCCATAATTATTCCTCCTAATTATTTAAACGGATTCTTATAAAACTCCTTAAAGTTCTCATATCCCTGCTCCATTAACTGTTCCTTCTGGAATTTTTTATTTTTGTTCATTCTTGTAACAAGTACCTGCGTGCCTGTTTTTCTTTCTTCCTGTGCCTGAGCGATTACTTCACAAAGTCTATCCCCATTCACACCTTTTTCAATAAGATATACAATCTTATCATAATCTTCAGGAATCTTAAATCCCTGTTCCATCAGTAAGAGAACAATTCTCTCAAACCCAATAGAAAATCCACACGCCGGCACATCATGTCCTGTAAACTTACCGACCATCTTATCGTAACGTCCACCGCCTCCGCAGCTTCCGCCAAACTCAGGAATGGCAATTTCAAAAATCGTTCCCGTATAGTAAGACATTCCTCTTACAAGAGTCGGATCAAATACAATCTCAAAATCAGATGCCTTTGTTGCCTTGACACTGTCGATAATCTCGTCCATCCACTGTTTTACATCATCTCCCATAAAGTCACCCAGCTTCTCAGAAAGATATGCAATCGGCTCGGACTGATTTTCAATTTCAGCAAAAAGCTGTGTATACTTTTCAACTGATTCCTGTGCAAAACCATATTTCATTAACTCATCCTTAACACCATCTAAACCTATCTTGTCCATCTTATCAAGAATAATAAATACGCTGTCAAAAGATTCCTCCGCAAATCCACTGTATGCAGCCATTGCTTTTAAAATTCTTCTCTCATTAATACGAATCTGGAAGTTCTTAAATCCTAACTTTCCAAGCGTTGTCGTCGTAGCAAGAATCAGTTCGATTTCAGCCAGGTTACTTGGATCTCCTAATATGTCAATATCACACTGCATGAACTGGCGGTATCTTCCTCTCTGTGGTCTGTCCGCACGCCATACATTTCCCATCTGTAGTGCCTTAAAAGGCGATGGAAGATCATTTGCATTCTTTGAATAATATCTGACAAGAGGGACTGTAAGATCATATCTTAAACCATTATCTACCACATCCATCTCGTTCTGTGCAGTTTCAAGATTTAACTTTTCTCCTCTTTTTAAAATCTTAAAGATTAATTTTTCATTTTCTCCACCCTGCTTGTTTGTAAGGTTTGAAATATTTTCCACACAAGGTGTCTCAATCTGTGTAAATCCAAATGCATTATAAGTTTCCTTAATTACATTCTGTACATAATTTCTTATTTTCATCTCCTCCGGAAGAATATCCTTCATTCCGGTTACCGGTTTTTTACTTAAAGCCATCTTTTTGCTCCTTTTTTATTACTAACTTACATATTTTACTATTAATTACGAAAGAAAACAAGATTTTCTATCTATCATTTCATCAATTCTTTCAATATACTGGTCTACATTTTTTAAAGTATCAATTCTTGTGGCATTTTTCCTGTCGTCAGACAGTAACTTTGTCACTGCTCCGGCTCCAACTGCCCACACATCCTGATAATCTCCCATCATAAGAATATTATATAAACCTTCAAGTCCTTCTTTCGAATAACCTACATTTTCCTGATTTCCTGCCATGTTTTTCTGACGATACAGATAATAAGGTTTCATTCCCATTTTATACGCATATTCTTTCGTAATATTCATTAATTCCGTGCTGTTTTCCATGGACAATTCTGTGTACTTCTGTTTATTCATGCTAAGCCTTGATGCCCGCTTTATCGCAAGTGAATGAATTGTAATTCCATCCGGCTCCAGTTTCATTGCCTCTTCCATAGAATACCGCACCATTTCCGGTGTTTCTTCCGGGAGTCCCACAATGAAGTCCATATTAATATTATTCATACCACATTCTCTTGCTATCAAAAAAGCTTTCTTTACCTGCTCTATCGTATGTTTCCTTCCAATCAAATCAAGCGTTTCCTGATTCATTGTCTGTGGATTAATAGATATACGGGATACTCCCTGCTCTTTTAATACAAGCAGTTTTTCTTTTGTGATACTGTCGGGTCTTCCTGCCTCCACAGTAAACTCTTTTACAGTCTGAAAATCAAAATTTTCTTTTAATGCAGTATTAAGTCTCTTTAATTGTTCCGGCTCCAAAGTAGTTGGTGTTCCCCCACCAATATAAACGGAATTTAATTCTCTTCCCCTTAGTTTTTCACCAAGGAAAATAATTTCTTTTATGACAGCATCAATATAACTGTCCACTTTGTCTTTATATATTTTTAACGGATATGAAGTGAACGAACAGTATAAACATGTCGTCGGACAAAAAGGAATTCCTACATATAAACTATATCCTTCTTTATAATTCACATTCGAAAGAACTTTTTTCTCCATCTTCGATACATCCATTGCTAAATCTAACTTATCATCAGAAATAAAATAGGTTTCTTTCATTTCTTTTCTGACATCCTGCTCACTCATCCCCTGTTCCATCAACATTCCCGGTATCTTTGCAGGCCGGATTCCCGTAAGATTTCCCCATGGAAGTTGACGCCCAGTATCTTTTTCAAGAAGACAGTACAAAAGCTTTTTAAGGGCATTTTTTGCGTCTCTTCTGTCAGAACCGGATATTTCTGTAATATCCTTATCTTTCAAAAACTCGCAAGTAATCTGCTCTTTAAAAAGCTCTTTATTTCCATCATACAATCCGGCACAAATACTCTCCCCTGCAAATTCCACCTCAAGTATCCTGTACGCACTTTCGATATCAGAATTAATCTGAAAAGAAAGTCCCGTATAAAAAGCCTGTACCATAGACTGAACATCATATTCAAATTGTCTGGGATGAATCTGTATATCTATCATCATTGAATCCCTTCTGTCATCTGTCTCATTTCCTTAATAATTATATTACCAATCGAATCAACAACTTTAATAATACATTTTTTCGCTATCTATCGTAGTCATATCCATATGCCCCGGATACACTTCTGTCTCTCCCGGTAAAGTCAGTAACTTTTCTTTGATTGAACGAATAATTGCCGCTTCGCTTCCACCCGGAAAATCTGTTCTTCCACGGCTGGCATGAAATAAAGTATCACCACTGAATAACACTTCATTTTCAGCTAAATAATAGCAGCCGCTTCCTTTCGTGTGACCAGGAGTTAAAATAAACTTCATCGTGATTCCCGCCACAGTAAAATTCTCTCCATCTCTCAAAAACCTGTCTGCACACACTGTTGTCGGTTCACCAAACATAATAGAAAGATTTGCTCTTTTATCCACAAGCAGCATATCTTCTTCCCCAGCTGCGATAACCGGAATATCATATCTCTGCTTCAATGAATCTACCGCACCAATATGATCGAAATGTCCATGTGTCAAAAGAATTGCTGTCGGTTTCATGCCCATATCACTGATATTCGTACTTATTTTTAACTGGTCTCCTCCCGGGTCAACAATAAAACCTTCTTTTGTATCCGTATTCATACATAAATAACAATTCGTATAACACTCACTTACAAGAACACTTCTAATTTTAATATCTGTCATTTTATTCTCCCTTATTTCCAATAGGCTTTATCCAAAACTCCCGGATAAAACCCGCACTTTTATTAACTACTTGTTCGCTCAATATCAATAATGCTGTCAATCGTTCTGATTTTTGCAATCAGACTGTTGAGCTCCTCTGTACCCTGAATCGCAAAAGTCATGGCAATTGTCGCAATATCTGACTTACTTGTTCTGCTGTTAATACTATTCACATTGATATTTCTCTCCGTAAATATCTTTGACAAATCTGTAAGAATACCAACACGGTTATTCGCATAAATAACAATCTCTGTCATATATCTGCCATCCTGCTGTCCCTCATCGGCAGCCCAGCTGGCTTCGATTAATCTGACTCTCTCAATATCCGGCAGATTCATGATATTAATGCAGTCTGTCCTGTGAATCGAAACACCTCTGCCTCTCGTAACAAATCCTACAATTTCATCTCCCGGAACAGGACTGCAGCATTTTGAAAAACGGACTGCCACATCATCCATACCTTCAACAATAATGCCGCTCTTAGAGCCGTTTCTTCTATTCTCATTACTATTTTTGGAAGTATTGGCAGCATTGATAACATCTTCATCTGTAACCTGCACTGCATGATCTTTTTCATATTCTGACACCAGTTTATTAACAATCTGCCCTTCTTTCAAACCACCGTGTCCAATGGATGCCACAAGAGAATCCCATTCTTTGTAACTGTATTTCAGACGAACCCTCTCCGTATATTCAGGCTTCAAAATATCTGACAAAATGATTCCCTTTGCCTTGCAGTATTTTTCAATGAGTTCCTTTCCCTTAGAAATATTTTCTTCTTTATTCTGTTGTTTAAACCAGATATTTATCTTATTTTTTGCCTGAGTACTTTTGACAATTTTCAACCAGTCCATACTTGGTCCGGTTGAATTGTTTGATGTAACAACTTCCACTCTGTCACCATTTTGAATCTTGTAGTCAATGTTAACCATCTTTCCATTAACTCTGGCACCTACCATCTTATTTCCTACAGCACTATGAATACTGTATGCAAAATCAATCGGCGTGGAACCACTTGGAAGATTTTTTACATCTCCATTCGGCGTAAAACAATACACCCTCTCAGAAAACATATTCAAATCGTCTTTTAATAAATCAATAAATTCATGATTGTCTGACAAATCTCTCTGCCATTCAAGAATCTGTCTCAACCAGGCAATCTTCTGTTCCTCATTATCACTGTCGCCTGTGATGTTTTCTTTATATTTCCAATGTGCTGCAATACCATACTCTGCAGTTTTATGCATCTCAAATGTACGTATCTGGATTTCAAAAGGCTGACCATTTGGTCCAATCAATGTCGTGTGAAGAGACTGATACATATTTTGTTTTGGCATGGCAATATAGTCTTTAAAACGTCCAGGCACCGGTGTATATTTCTCATGAATAATTCCCAGTGCACCATAACACTCCATAACATTATCCACAATAATACGTACTGCAAATACATCATAAATCTGGTCTAAAGTCTTACTCTGCATTGCCATCTTTTTATAGATACTAAAATAATGCTTTACTCTTCCATCTATTGTAGCTTTAATTCCTGCTTTTTCAATATGTCCGGCCACCTCGGCAATCAGATTGCTCATAAACTCTTCTCGATGCTCCAGACGTTCATGAACGCCGACTACGAGTTCACGATATTTATCCGGCTCTAGATATCTCAGTGCAAGGTCATCTAATTCAATCTTAATCTTAGAAATACCAAGTCTGTCAGCAATTGGTGCATAGATATCCATAGTTTCTTTGGACTTTTCCTTCTGCTTTTCCGGTGTCATATACATTAATGTACGCATATTATGCAGTCTGTCCGCCAGTTTAATTAAAATAACCCTGATGTCCTTTGCCATTGCAAGAAACATCTTCCTGAGATTTTCTGCCTGCTTTTCTACTTTGTCTACATCATAATCTAATTTGGTAAGCTTTGTGACGCCATCGACTAGATCCGTCACTTCCTCTCCAAATTCCTGTATCATCACTTCTCTTGTGACAGAAGTATCCTCCATTACATCATGAAGAAGCCCTGCCATAATAGACTCTTTATCCAATTCTAAATCAGCAAGAATCAAAGCTGTATGAAGTGGATGAATAATATATGGCTCGCCGGACTTTCTTCTCTGGTCTCCATGAGATGTTCTGGCAAAATTGTAAGCTTTCTCAATCATCTGCAGTTCATCTGCTGACGGATGATAATGTTTAATCTTCTCATTTAATCTTGCATAGAGTTCTTCCGGTGTTGCCTGCTCCTCTTCTTTTGGAATGACACCATGATTTTCAATTTTAATGTTCATATTATTTTCAGCCATATTAAAATCCCTTTATTTTCCTTCATAAGTTACAACTGCATCTACTCTGTAATCTGAAAGTTTTTCTCTCCCCTTTAATCCTGCAAGTTCCACTAAGAACAAATTATCAACCACTTCTCCTCCAAGACGTTCAATTAGCTTGATTGCAGCCTCTATTGTACCTCCTGTTGCAATCAGATCATCTACAAGCACCACTTTCTGCCCCGGTTTAATGGCATCTGTGTGTATTTCAATTTCAGCCTGACCATATTCCAAATCATAACTTTCAGATATTGTTTCACATGGAAGTTTCCCTTTTTTCCGAACCAGAACAAAAGATTTTCCAAGCAAATATGCAATAGGCATTCCAAAAATAAATCCTCTTGCCTCTAATCCGACAATCACATCAAAATCCAAATCTTTTAACTTTTCTGCCATGGAATCAACGGCAACCTTTAAACCTTCCGGATCCTGGGTTACGGTAGTAATATCTCTAAATATAATATCCGGTTCAGGAAAATCCGGTATACTTCTTATATATTTTTCTACTTCATGCATCTTTTGTTCCTCCTTTTATCTGCTTCTAACAAAATCTGTCTATAATAATCTGTATCTGGCTGTTTCCATTATATTCATTTATTTTAGGATAATACGTAGCCATTATTTCGATATTGTTTTTCTCTCCTTTTAACGCCTTGTCAATCTCTGATTGTCCAAATTTATGCTTTACAAATGCCATAAAATCCATCGCTCTGCCAAAAATCATGGCAGTCATTCGATAACAATTACTGTTCTCGATTGTGAGACGCAGTACATTTCCGTTTTTTCCAAGTATCTGTATCTTATTTGCCTTCAACTTTTTTTCTGCAAAAACCGGTTTCTCATTACCTTTTCCATACGGACCAATCACTTTTAATTCCTCTATCATATTCATTGTAACACATTCTAAAGGCAGTTGCATGTCTATCCATACTTTTAAATATAAATCTTCTTCTGTCAAATTACAATTTTCATTTAGCTTTTTTCTCAAAATCTCTATATTTTCTTTTTGCAGAGACACTCCCGCTGCCATTTTATGGCCGCCAAATTTAGTAAATAATTCTTTTACTTTAGAAAATTCTTCATACATATCATAATTTTCTATAGAACGGCCGGAACCTTTCACTCCATTCATTGCATCTGTTAATACAAGTACCGGTTTGTGAAACTGTTCTCTGACTCTTCCGGCAATAATTCCCGCAATACTTTCGTGACAATCTTTCAAATAGATAACTAATACTTTTTCATCACTCTGCTGTGCAATTCTGGCTGCTTCTTTTGTTCCTGTTTCCGTCAGTTCTTTTCTCTCATCATTTAGCCTTTTCAACTTTTCTGCCAAAGTAAATGCAGCTTCTTTATCCTGACAATCTAAAAGTTCCATTGCTTTTCTTGCAGTATCCAGTCTTCCACTGGCATTCAGGCAGGGCCCTAGAACAAATCCAAAGTGATATGCTTCTATGTTTCTTTTATTCAATTTACAGATATCTATTAGCGCATTGATTCCTATATCATTATTGGTCTTTAATGCTTCTATTCCCGCTTTTACAACAATTCTGTTTTCGCCTTGTAATTCCATGACATCACAGACTGTTGCCATAGCAGCATATGGAAGAAGACTTCTGACATAATTCTTTCCTATATCCATAGATTCAAACAATGCCGTCATCAGTTGATAAGCAACCATTGCACCGCATAATTCCTTAAATGGATAATCACAGTCTTTCTGTTTCTGATTTATAATGGCATCTGCTCTTGGAAGAACATATTTTTTTTCTCCATCTGCTTCCTCGAATACCACCTCATGATGATCTGTAACTATAACAGTCATCCCCAGAGACTTCGCATACTCTATCTGACTGATGGCTGCAATTCCATTATCACATGTCAGTATCGTATCAATTCCATCATCATATGCCTTTTTAATCAACCTCTCATTAATACCATAACCGTCTTCAATGCGATGAGGAACTATAATATCAACAATTGCCCTGAGTTTTTTTAGACAACGATACAATATATACCCAGAACAGATTCCATCCACATCATAGTCGCAGATAATCCGTATTTTACTCTCATCACTGATTTTTATTTTGAGAATATCCACTGCCTTATCCATATCTTTAAACAGCCATGGAGAGCTGAGATTATCAATGTTTCCCCTAAGATATTTTTCAATATTTTCGTCACCCACTATATCTCTATTTCTAATTAACCGTGCTGTAATTGTACTAATATTAAATTTTTGTGATATTTCATCAAAATCTGCTTTCTTAGTCTGCAGAAACCACTTTTCATCCATTATACTCTCCATAAGCCAAAAACGGTACCACCCGGGTAAGGTGATACCGTTCACTTTAACTCTGATTATTTATCGTATTTCTTACCCTTCATGATATACCATAATGCACCAGTGATAAATACTGATGAATAAGCACCGGCTACGATACCTACCATTAATGGTAATGTAAATTCTCTAATAGATGAAACACCCATTACGAAAATCATAAATACCATGATAAATGTTGTTAATGAAGTATAAATACTTCTTGTAAGTGTCTGTGTAATACTCTCATCAATCTTCTGAATCATTGTATCACCACGTTTCATAATCTCTTTATTTTCTCTAATTCTGTCAAAGATAACAATTGTCGCATTAATTGAGTAACCTACAATTGTAAGCAGACATGCAATAAATGTAGTACCTACTGTAACTCTTGATAATGCATAGAATCCTACAACGATAAGTACATCATGTACCAATGCGATAACAGCTGCTAAAGCAAAGTGTACATTCTTAAATCTGAGCCAGATATAAATCAACATACAGATTGTTGCAAAAATTGTTGCCAATACCGCATCTCTTCTCATTTCAGAACTGATTGTATCTGAAATTTCGGTATCGTTAAAGTTCTGTTTGTTATCCTTTGCCTGATACTTATCAATTAATAATTTCTTGAAGTTGTCCATTTCTTCACCTTCAAGTTTCTTTGTCTTAATTGTGAAAAGTCCTTTTGTACTTGTATCTTTCTGTCCCTGAATATCATTTGTACCAAGTACTTTTACAATTTCCGGTTTGATTGTGTCATTAAATTCATCAATTGTATAGTCTTTATCAAACTGTACCTGAATGGATGTACCACCCTTAAACTCAATACTTAAATCAAATGCTCCATTTCCTTTTGCTGAGTTAAATACAATACCACCGAGTCCGATTACAATTACAGCGATTGAAATTGCAAAACAAACCATTCTCTTTTCAACAAATTTAATTGTCTTTTTAACTTTTTCTTTACCATATAATGAAGGTTTCTTGAATCCCATATAGTAAAGCATCCATACAAGTCCTCTTGAAACAACAAGAGATGTAAATAACTGAATGAAAATACCAATTGCAAGAGTTGTTGCAAATCCTCTGACTGTTCCCGAACCTCTCCAAAGAAGAACTAATGCAGCGATTAATGTTGTGATATTTCCATCAACAATCGCTGATGTTGCTTTCTTAAATCCGATTCTGATAGCACTCTTAACAGTCTTTCCTGCAGCAATTTCTTCTCTGATACGGGCGTAAATAATAACGTTCGCATCCACTGCCATACCGATATTTAAGATAATACCTGCAATACCAGGAAGTGTTAATGTTAAATCAAATCCATTTAATGCAAGAAGCATTAATTCAATATATGAAATCAAAGCAAATCCTGCAGCAAGTCCAGGTATTCTGTATACAGCCAACAGGAACAGGATAATGATTATAAATCCGATAATACCTGCCTGAATACTCTTTGATAAAGCGTCATTTCCTAATTGTGCACTCTGTACGCTGTGACTTAATTCCTCAAGTTTTAAATCAAGAGAACCAATCTTGATATTAGAAGCAAGCTGTTCTGCTTCTTCCAATGTAAAGCCACCTGAAATTTCTGCCTGTCCGCCTGTGATTGCCTGATTGATATTTGGATAACTCAATACACTGTCATCATAAATAATGTAAGATGGCTGTCCAACATTCTGGCTTGTCATGTCACCAAAGGCCTTTGTTCCCTTTGTGTCAAACTGAAGGTTTACTACATTTTTCACCTGACCTCTGTCATCCTTTGTAGCCTGTCCTTCTGCACCTGATACAGTATCACCTGTCAGCCAGACTTTGTAGTAACCATCAAACTGACTGTCTTTTTCATTCTTTAACTGAATGTATTCTTTGTCTTTCAACTGTTTCTTAGTCGGTGTTACACCACTCTCAGCCTTTGTACAGAAATAAAGAATACCCGGTTTTCCAAGTTCTTTTAAAACTGCATCTGCATCATATGCACCCGGAATTTCAACTGTGATTCTGTCATCACCTACTTTGTAAGCCGTAGCTTCTGTACTGAAGTTTGCATGAATTCTTCTCTCCAGTTTTCCTCTTGTAGCTTCTAAAGCGCTGGCATCTAAACTGTCTCTATCCTCTTCAGCTACCTGATATGTGATACTTACACCACCTTTTAGGTCAAGCCCCTGTGTGATATATTCTGCTTTACCACGGTCTCCAATACCAAACATGATTACGTATCCTGCAAAAGCAAGTACGGCAAGAGAAATTATAAATGCAATAATCCCCTTTGATTTGTTCATTTTAATTTTCATCTTTTACCTCTTTCTTATTGGTCAGCATCATCCGCTAATGCTGCCTTTATCATTATTGAGCATTCCACTCTTTTTTTCTGCATTTCACATCCTATGTCGTAAGCATCATGAATGGTGCCGTGGAAATTATAGGAATTTGCTGCACATCCTCCGCTGCAATAAAACTTTGCGAAGCAGTTTTTGCATTTTTCTTTGGAATATACATTACAGTTACTAAACTTTCCGACAAGGTCATCTCTAATAATTCCCTCATCTACATTTCCCATCAGGAAATCTTCATCGCCTACAAACTGATGGCACGGATAAAAGTCCCCCCAAGGAGTAACTGCCAGATACTCTGTTCCTGAGCCACATCCTGACAATCTTTTGTATACACATGGTCCCTGATTTAAATCAATCATAAAATGGAAAAAGTCAAATCCATTTCCTTCTTTTTCTCTTTTTATATATTCCAGAGCCAATTTATCGTATTCCTCCATAATTTGTGGCAAATCCTTTTCCCTGATAGAGTACGGATCCTCCTCCGGACCTACAACCGGCTCTATAGACATCTGTTTGAATCCTAAATCAGCAAAATGTTTTACATCCTCTGAAAAGTCCAGATTATCCCTTGTAAATGTTCCTCTGACATAATAATCTGTCTGATTTCTGCTATCTGCAAGTTTCTGGAACTTCGGAACAATCAAATCATAACTTCCCTTACCTGTACGGAATGGCCGCATGTTATCGTTGACTTCTTTTCGTCCATCAAGACTTAATACAACATTGGACATTTCCTTATTCAGGTATTCCATGATTTCATCATTCAGTAACACACCATTTGTAGTCAGCGTAAAACGGAATTTTTTGTTATTCGCCTTCTCCAGCGAACGGCCATACTCCACTAACTGCTTTACAACATCCCAGTTCATAAGTGGTTCACCGCCAAAAAAGTCCACTTCCAGATTTACTCTGTTGCCTGAATTTGCAACAAGGAAATCCAACGCTTTCTTTCCAACCTCAAAACTCATCAATGCTCTTCTGCCATGGTACTCTCCTTCTTCCGCAAAACAATATTTGCAGGCAAGATTGCAGTCATGGGCAATATGAAGACACAACGCTTTTACTACTGTCTGACGTGTTTCCTTAAATTTTTCAACAAAAGGCTGATAAATATCTTCTGTAAACAGCTGTCCATCTTCTTTTAATTGTCTTACTTCTTCTATTACTTCTCTGATATCTTCCTCAGGATATTCCTGACTTAATTTTGCTGTAATAGAGTCCGCATCCAATTCTTCAAACAAGGAAATAACATCATATGTCACCTCATCAACAACATGGACCGCTCCACTGTTGACATCGAGAACAATGTTATAACCATTGCTTTTATACTGATGAATCACTGTATAACGTCCTCCCTTTTTAACGCACGATAACAGAGTCGATATTTCGGCTCTGTTATATGTAAAATTCGTACGATTATTTACTTATTTATTTTCGCAAGTCTGGTTTCCTACTGTACATGATGTCTTACAAGCTGACTGACATGATGTCTGGCACTCACCACAACCGCCTTTCTTCATTGTATCTTTTAATGTTTTCTGATTTAATGTTTTAATATGTTTCATGGTATTCCTCCAAATATTATTTACGCCTGATTACTCACACGCACAATTCTTACGTTATTATAACACAATACGTCATTTTTTCAAACGTTTTTTTAGCTAATCATTCCTCCGATTGTTCCCGCTACTACAGATACTACAAAACCACTGATAATCCCAACTGTTCCTGTATCAATTCCTCCTTTTACTACCAATGCTATCAATGCGATAATTGCAAAATAAATAACACCTGAAACTGCCCCCCAGATAAATTTCTGTTTTGTCATTACTTTTCCTATTATGTACCCGCCAATAAAAGTAGAAATTCCATAGATTGCTAAAATCATTACTTTTGTAATTGCAAAACTAGGCGTCATCCTTAAAACAATAAAAGAAACTGCCGCAAGCAGCACTGCACTTACTATCATTTCAATTAACGTTTCTTTTAAAAATGTGACAATAATTTTATTCATTGTATACCTCTTCATTTTATTTCATATAATAATTTATATTTTAGATACGTATATTTTATTACGGATTCTTGACTTTAATATTATGTTTTTGTACAATCTCAAGTAGCAAGTTAAACAAGACAGACTTGAAATATGAATTTTTAAAGGAGAACTTTATGGGACCCAGTGACATAGCCCTGCTATGCGTATTAATTATTTTATTATTATTCTCGGCATTCTTTTCATCTGCCGAAACAGCTCTGACTACTACAAACAAGGTTCGTTTAAGGATGCTTGTTGAGGAAGGTAACAAACGGGCTGTTATTCTAGACAAAATATTAGAAAATTCCAGAAAGATGCTCAGCACTGTATTAATTGGAAACAACATTGTAAATATTGCAGCATCTTCTATCACCACTATTTTTACACAGAGTGTATTTAAGATATCCTGGATTGTTAGTATCGGTGTAGGTATTCTCACTCTTGTAATAATTATTTTCGGTGAAATCATTCCAAAAACAATTGCATCTATTCATGCAGAATCAATTGCTTTAGTTTATGCAAAACCAATCCGATTCTTTATGATAATCCTTACACCGGTTATCTTTTTACTGAATGCATTTTCCAGTTTTATTTTAAAGATATTCAGGGTAAATATTAATCTGAACTCTGCTTCCATTACAGAAGATGAACTGAGAACAATTGTTGGTGTCAGTCAGGAAGAGGGAATTATTGAAGAAGACGAAATGGATATGATAAACAATGTTTTTGATTTCGGAGATACCTGTGCAAAAGATATCATGATACCAAAGGTTGATATGACAATGATTCCTGAAGATATCAGTTACAACCAGTTATTAGAAATCATCCGGGAAGATAAATTCACCCGTATGCCTGTTTACAAAGAAGATACCGGCAACGTTATTGGAATATTAAACATTAAAGATATGATGTTAAATGGTGTGAACCGAAATAATTTTGATATTCACCAGTTGATGCGTGAACCATATTTCACTCATGAAAAGGAAGAATTAAATGACCTTCTTCTTGAGATGAGAAACAAAGAACCGGGTATGTGTATCGTTCTTGACGAATATGGTCAGGCGGAAGGACTTATCACTTTAGAAGATATTGTGGAAGAAATTATCGGCGATATCCATGATGAGTTTGACGAAGCTGAAGAACAGGTAATCCGACAGGTAGGCAAAAATGAATATATTGTAGAAGGTTCTATTAATCTGGACGATTTTAACGATCAGTTAGAAACTGAAATAGATTCAGAGGATTACGAATCACTGGGTGGTTTGATTATCGAACATCTTGACAGACTTCCTAATAAGGGAGATTCAGTTACCATCGACAACTGCAAACTTACAGTTATCAAAATGGACGATAAACGAATCGAACTGGTAAAAGTTATCGTAACAAAAGAAGATAATAATGTGGAAAGCGATAATAAATCCACTGAAGAATAAATTGCAAAATTAGAAGGTGTCACGTCTTGATGTGACACCTTCTTTAGTGTTTTTTGTATTTCTATTTAATAGTTATTTTCTTTGTTTTAGACCAACTTCCTTTTCTTGTCTCATTGATACCTCTCACCCTGATATAAAAAGTTTTACCCATTTTAAGTTTTTTTATTGTGTATTTTAATTTCCTTGTATTTTTTATAGTAAATTTCTTAAACTTTTTATTTGTTGAGTACTGTATCTGATACTTCTTAGCATTTTTTACTTTTCTAAACTTAACCACAACAAACTTTTTCTTTACATACTTTACCGATTTAATTTTAACCGGACCAGGTTTTCTTTTTGATGTTTTTATACGTTCTTTTATCGTTGTTTCTTCTTGCTCTGTTGTCGGTTCGGTAATATCGCTGTTAAATTTTGTTGTTGTAAACCAAAAACTCTGTTTGTACATTTCTTCATTTAATCCAACATCTGCTTTTGCCGAAATTGAATAATGATATTTTGTTTCTGGTAACAATACAATAGACAAATCTTTTTTTAAGTCAAACACGATATTAATTTTATTATCGTTATTATTATATTCAACCGCTTTAAATCCACTTTTAACTAATTCAGAATCTTTATATACTCGTATTTCAAATCCTTTAATCATTACACCTGTATTCAACAAATTTGCATGTAATACCGCATTATCTTTTGTTATAACATCTTGTGATGTATTTAGACTTAAATATGGTGGTGATAATGCCTCCACCCTAGTTGAAAATACACCTATGATACATATCGCAACAAGAGCAAATAAAAAATTTCTATATTTCTTCATTTGTATACCTCCGAATCATTTTAAATATATTATTTCACCACAATCTTGCACTTTGCTTTTCGCTTTCCATCTTTTGTTTTCACAACGATATAGCAACTACCTTTCCTTCGGGCTTTCACTTTACCTTTAGTAACTTTTGCAATCTTCTTATTCGTACTGCTCCAAACAATCTTTTTATTTGTTGCATTCTTTGGTGTTATCATACATCTTAATTTATAAGTTGCACCTTTCTTAATAGACACCTTACTCTTATTTAATTTCAGTTTTTTTACCGGTACTGTTACCGTTACTTTACACGTTGCCTTTTTCTTTCCATCGTTGGTTATAACGCTGATAAAACAAGTTCCTTTGCCTTTTGCCTTTACAACCCCGGTCTTTGATACTGTTGCAACCTTTGGATTGGATGTTGACCAAACAACATTTTTGTCATCTGCATTTGCTGGAGATATCGATATTTTTAACTGTTTGGTTTTTCCTTTTGTAATTGTAACCTTGCTTTTATCTATAGAAATCCTCTCTACACTTATCCATGGCTCACTATATGATTCTTTTATATAAAGATTATAATCTTTCCAACCTTCTTCATATTTTTTTGAATAAAAAATTTTCACTTTATCACATGCAAAAATAAATTTATCTAATGCACCTGGTTTTTCCCCCTGAAACTTTACAGTTTTTAGATTTTCACATTTCTTAATAGATTCAGGCTCTATATACCCTACACTACCAGGAACTCTAATTGTCTCCAATGCATTACAATTATTAAAAGCACATCTTACTATCCGTCTTACACTGTCAGGAATCCAAAACTCCTTTTCTTTCTTTCCTTCTGGATAATGTAATAACTCTGACTTATCTTTATTATATAAAACCCCGTTGTCACTACTATATTTGTTGTTATTATTATCGACCTTAATCTCCTCCAGATTGGTACATCCTCTAAAAGCAGATACACCTTCTACAAATTCTCCCTCAATAATAATATTTCCATCCGAAAATCCACCAACTATAGTATTACAAAGTATATTTTCAACACTTGCAGGGATTGTTATACATTTCAATTCTGTACAATCTAAAAACGCATAAATATTTATAGTTCGAACACTAACGGGAATAGTTACATTTTTAATTTTCTTGTTATTACTAAAAGCTTTTTCTCCAATAACTACTACCTTTTTTTCCTCTATTGTTGATGGTATTATCAAATCAGATGCTTCTCCTGTGTAACCGGTAATTACAACGCCATCACTTACAACTTCATATATCCAATTACCCGAAATGAATGTTTCTCTCTGCTCTGCTGGCACATATATAAAATAATTAAACATCATCAATAAAACTAATAAAGTACTTAAAATTTTTTTAACATTTTTTTTCATAATATCCCTTCTTTCTTTTAATTAATCACTCTTTATATACTTCAATACATATTTTTTATAATTCTACGATTTGAAACTTAAACAATTTTAGATATTTATTGTCCCACTTTTCTTCTTTTAAATCTGCATACAAAACTACCTCAACCTCTATATCATCTATTTCAAAAAAGACTCCTGGAGAAATCAACTTTGTCTCACCATTCAATTTTTTATAGTATTTTCCATTATTATAATAAATAGGAACCTTCTCATTTAAAATTTCAATTTCATCCTTTTTATATTGAAAATTTTTATAAGTTTCCTTTAACTTTTTATTATAATTCGTCATAACCTTTTCAAGCGAATAATTCTTTTTAGAATCAGACATCTGTTGTTTCATTTTGTCAGACAAGTTTACATTAACACATATACACTTTTGTCCCTTACTAAATGTATAAGTCATATATTCATAATCAGGTGGAACTATAATTGAATTCAATTGATATCCACTGTCTTTAGATTCTACAACTAATATCTTTTTCTTTTTTCGTGCATACTCTAAAAAATGTTTCCTTGCATCATTACTATCTGCACTTTTTATCCAATTAATTAACCCATCTACATTGTCTGTCCAAAAAGAACTATCATAAATGTTATTTGAGCTTACATTTTTTGAAGTTTCCACCTCTCTCCCTACATTTTCTTTTGAAACTGTACTAACTGGCTTCTGTACATTTGCTTCTACCTTTTTACCTGAATGATGTACTAGTTTTTTTGTTGCCTCACTATTTAATATGATATTCTTATTATCAGTTGATTTATTAGAACTTCTACAAAAAAAATATATTCCTATAACAAAAACCACCATTAAGAAAAACAATATAACTTTACTCATATTCTTATCAAACCTTTCATTATTTTATTTTATTATATCGTTTTAAGTGATATGGAATTCCTAACAGTTCATCACTTGTACAATACTTGCAAAATAGTGTATTTATATCATGTTTTGTCACGTTATTATAATAATAACTTCCCATAACACAAACACCTGCATTTCTCTCAGGATGATGCGTAGGGCATCCTTTTGCACCACAATCTTTGTCTCGAGAAATTGTTGCATCATAGCAATATTCATCTGGCGCACCAAAACAATGTCCTAGTTCGTGTAATAAAGTTCGTTTTTCCTCTTCATTACGGGTATTTGCAGGTTCTCTCTTTGTTGTAATCATAATACCTGATTTCCAAAACCAACTCTTATTATAATCTTTATTTTCTTTATTGTTATATGTGTGACCTGACCATAACACTTCGCATCTCTGTGTTGGGGTTAATGTACTAGGTTTATCCGTACAAAAAGAAGTGTGTGCCCCATACATATGAGTACATGTAGAGGTCGCAGGCTCTCCATATGCTGCTGCGCCTGTGGGTATATTATGTCCTTCCCCACCTGGACATTTTTCTTCAATTGTATTTATATCAATAATTTTTCCTTGCTTCGTTTTACATTCATCTGCCACAGATAAGTATAATTGCGGACTATCTGATATAATTCTCAACCCAAATAACTGTCCAAACACAGAACTTACCCATTCTTGATGTCCGGTTATCATTTGTGCTGGTGGAATATTTCCATATTTAGACTGGCTATATCTAACATTATAACCATAATCATAACTATGATTAACCTGTGCAACATAAGGCCAATACACAATACTCAACTGCATATAATTCAAATTACTAAGTGATGAACCATAAAAATATGCTCTCGTCCCCTTTTCCTTCGCTTTTAGAATTAGTCCATAATTATTTATTTCTCCGTCAGCCAATGCCTGTGCCCACTCCGTCAAATCTACTCTATGACCTGCTCCCTTTGTTCCCTTTGTCTGAAACTGTGCCCATACTTTACTTCCCATATTCGGACAATTATTCCATGTTATCGTATCTGGATTCCATCTACCTTCTGGTGTTCTTATTTCTATTGTTCCTGTATTGTTAGGCAGATCACTGTACTCTACTATTTTAAGTCCTGCCGATTTAACATATGAACCATCAAATTCTCCTATATCACCTGATAATGGATTAATCATTGTATCAACATAGCATCTGAACTCAGTATTATTCAATGGTACCCTGTTTATTCCACAGTATTGTACTTCAAACGATGCCCCATTTTTCAAATTCATACTGCTGTTCCCACTAAAGCTGGATACAGTGGCACTTTCAAGATGCGAATCCATCCATACAACAGTAGGATCAATTATTACAGGATATTCAGTTTCAGTAGATTTTAAATAATCTTCATCCACCACAACTTTCAATAAATATATCTCATTTTCCTGCTCTTCAATTTCATAACCTACCACATCATGCCGAAGCTCGCCATTTTTATCTTTTATATTCGGACTGTCAACATATGCAACTACAGCATTTGTATTTTTGTCCCTAATCTGAATACTGTTATCCGGACCTACTGTTTCTAATCTCATCCCGTAAAGATTAAAAACAAACTCAAAAACATTGCTTTTCTGAGCCTTCTTTAATATAATTTCTTCTTTTACATAAGAAGGATAGGATGTATATTTATATTGAATATTTTCTTCTTTATCCTTGTAGGTGATTTGATTTTCTTTAATATCCCCTTCCTGTGCCTCTAACACTATTCCCTCTTTTTCCCGACTCAATTTAGTATTCTGTATAACATTTTTTTCATTCTTAATCACAGGTGTGAATTCCATCGCATATTTATCTTTTTTCATAAACACACCTGTATCCCCATTCAGATTTTTGGGGAAATAGTGTTTTGCATCACCTTCAATATTGACATATTGATAATCACCCACTTCGTTTTCGGATAAGATATCTGCCTTTTTTGTTAATTTTCTTAAAATATCGCTGTCTTTTTCTCCCATCTTTTTCAAATCCGGATTATAATTTATTAATTCTCCGTTTTTCTCATACCGTATATTCGAACTGTTTATTTCAAGTTTTCTGCTTCCATCACTTAAAAGATAAGTAGTAGAATTTGCTGTTCTGAATTCTTTCAGTTCTCTTATTACTTCCGGCCCCTGTTTAATAACATTTTTTTCTTCTGTCACTGTAGACACTGTCTCATTTACCTGATTTGTATATGTGTCTATAACCGTACTTAAACTCAACATCATCACAATCAATAAAACAAAACTTCTTTTTATCAAACGTAACTTCATAATCATTCCTCCTAAAAAACAAAATCCCCAACAAGAACGCAATAGTATAAATGCAAGTAACTCATTCTTGCACTAAATTTATCTTTCGTTCTGTCAGGGAAACTCCACAATATATTTTCATCACGTTTCAATACAAAAACCTAAAGCCCCCCCTCTATCAAACCATACTCTTATAATCCCAGCAGTATATCTTTAAAAATAAATTTTAACTGCTTTCCTAACTCTTCTCCTCCTTTCTTTATGAAATTTTATCCGAACTATTGATATACTATTATATTACTTTATCTATAACTCTATGTCAATCAACAAAAAGAGAGAAGTCCACTGTGATTCTACAATCAGTTGACTTCTCTCTTTTTAGAAATACTCTAGTGTTTTTATATTTGAAATTTGTGCACGTAGACTTATATCCACATCAAGAATCTTTATAACTTCTCCCACAACTTACCTTGCTGCTCTTCGCAGTACTGACAGCTATACAATCCGTTCTTTCTGTCAGTAAGAACGAAAATATGCGCCAGTTCCTGCTCAATCGATGTGATACACCTCGGATTTTTACAATGAAGAACATTGGTGATTTTCTCCGGGAGTTTCAATTCTCGCTTTTCTACTAATACTCCATCTTTTATAATATCCACTGTAATGTTATGATCGATAAAACCTAAAATATCAAAATCAACGATGTCCAACGGTCCTTCTACCTTAATGATATCCTTTCGTCCCATCTTACCGCTTCTTGCATTTTTTATAATAGCTACCTGGCAGTCCAAATCATCCAGATTCAAATAATGATAAATCGCCATAGAACGACCTGCCTGAATATGGTCCAGAACAAATCCATTATGTATTGAATCAATATTTAGCATACTTCCACCTCCAACAATGTTAAAATCAAAGCCATTCTTACATATACACCATATTGTGCCTGTTTAAAATAAACTGCTCTAGGGTCTTTATCTACTTCAACAGATATTTCATTGACTCTCGGCAATGGGTGTAGTACCAGCATGTCATCTTTTGCCAGTCTCATTTTCTTTTTATCTAATATAAAACTGTCTTTCAAGCGGATATAGTCCTCTTCATTGAAAAAGCGTTCCTTTTGTACACGGGTCATATATAACAAATCGAGATTTCCAATAACTTCTTCTAATTTTGTCACTTCCTCATACTGAGCACCCGCCGCCTCGATATGTTCTATAATATATTTTGGTACTTTTAATTCCGCTGGTGAAATTAAAACAAATTTAACATTATCATACCTGAGCAAAGCATTAATCAAAGAATGTACTGTCCTGCCAAACTTTAAGTCTCCACATAGCCCGATGGTTACATTATCCAACCTTCCCTTTAAAGAGCGAATCGTCAATAAATCTGTCAACGTCTGTGTGGGATGCTGATGACCTCCATCTCCGGCATTGATTACAGGAATTGCCGAATTATTTGCCGCAACTAATGCTGCGCCTTCCTTAGGATGTCTCATAGCCGCAATGTCTGCATAACAGGATATAATCTGAATGGTATCCGCAACACTTTCTCCCTTAGCTGCCGAACTGGATGTCGCCTCAGAAAACCCCAAAACATTTCCTCCCAGATTCATCATCGCCGCTTCAAAACTAAGCCTTGTTCTTGTGCTTGGCTCATAAAATAATGTAGCTAATTTTTTTCCTTTACATGCTTCACTATATTTCTCCGGATTTTTTTCAATATCATTAGCAAGCGTTAACAGCTTGTCCAATTCTTCTACAGAAAAATCCAATGGACTTATCAAATGTCTCATTTCACCCTCCAAAAGTATTTATTTTTCGCTAATAAAATGATACATTATAGACAACAAATATTCAAGGTTAGAACTGTATTTTTATAAAAAAGAATTGGAGGAATCCACGAATGACCAATATATATAAAAATTTAACTTTATGTTTAGAACAAATCAGACAAAAAACCGAGTTCGTACCAGAAACAGCGCTCGTATTAGGCTCCGGACTCAATAAATTTACCAACACCATTGATGTTGTCTGCACGATAGACTATCACGATTTGACGGGCTTTCCAGTCAGTACTAATCCAATGCATAACGGGCGGTTTATTTTTGGTTATGTTCATAAGAAACCAATCGTCGCTATGGACGGTCGTATTCATTACTATGAGGGATATACTATGGAACAAGTCGTAATGCCTATCCGCCTTATGAAAATGCTTGGAGCTGAAATTCTTGTCCTGTCAAACGCAGCCGGCGGAATCAGAAAAGATCTGAATGTGGGAGATTTCATGATTATCAATGACCATATTTCTTCTTTCGTTCTTTCTCCCTTAATCGGTGAAAATATATATGAATTAGGGACCAGATTTCCTGATATGAGCCATGTTTACAACAAAGAACTAAACGATATCATCAGGCAATGTGCAAAAAAACTAAACATAGAAATCAAAGAAGGCGTTTATCTGCAGACAACCGGTCCAAATTACGAGACTCCTGCCGAAATCAGAGCCTATCAGTCTTTAGGTGCCGATGCTGTTGGAATGAGTACTGCCTGCGAAGCCATGACCGCAGTCCATTGTGGTTTTAAAGTATGTGGCATCAGCTGTATCACCAACAAAGCTTCCGGCATGTCCGACGAGCCACTGTCTGATGAAGATGTTGCCATCGCCGCCGCCAAATCATCCGATAACTTCTGCAAACTCATCTATCAATTTATCGGCACATTATAACTCAAACTACTGCCTTTCATTCAATATATAAAACCAGATAAGACCTACAAAAAGAAACCTTGTTTACAGCGTTTCTGTTGTAGGTCTTATCTGGTTTTATACAATGAATGAGCAAGGCTGTAAGCCGGGTTATGTCGTGGACGATCATCTATCTAGACCAGATGTTACCATCTGGCTCAAGCAACCTACCCGAAAACTGGCGGGCAACCAATGTTTTCTGCTCGGTCTTGCTTCGGATGGGGTTTACACGGACCTTTCATGTTACCATGAAAGCGGTAGTCTCTTACACTACCATTTCACCCTTGCCATAAATGGCGGTTTCATTTCTGTTGCACTTTCCTGGGAGTCACCTCCACCGGCCGTTAGCCGGCATCCTGCCCTATGAAGCCCGGACTTTCCTCTCCTGCATCCTTTCGGTAATAGCAGCAGCGATCGTCTGCCTTACTCACAATAATCTAAGTTATCATATTTAGATTTTTTTTTCAACAAAAAATATTCTTATTATAATTCTTCTGGTACAAAAACTTTCATGTGATTTTCTACACCGGAAATACACTTCCCCCGACAAACTCACTTAAAATAGAATTATGCGGAATATTTTCTTTTGGAAGCGGCAATATATAATCTAAAAATTTCAAAAGCCTCTTTGCCTCTAAATATTCATCAGTTCCTTCCGGCACACTGAACAATGCCGGCTCCGCAAACACTTTTAAAACAGATAATTCATACACCATAACCGAATTAAAAACTGCATCTGCACTGTCCTGATATGGAAATATAAATTTTTCTTCACCGCGTCTGACTCTTTTCCACATTTCAATCGTATGCTCTGCAGTCGTTCCCCTAGTGCGGATATCTCTTACAATCCTTCTCAGCAATCTCAAATCCGATGTAGATATTCTGTTATGTTCATCAACATTTAATGGAGTTAAAGCACTGACATATATACGATATTTTCTATCTTCCGGAAGACTGTAAGACAACTCATCATTAAGACAATGGATTCCTTCAATAACAAGAATATCATCCTCTTCCAATTTTACATAATTGCCATTAAACGTTCTCTTCCCTAAAACAAAATCAAAATCAGGTAGTTCTACTTGCTTTCCTTCTAACAGCTCTGTCATCTGCCTGTTAAACAAGTCTACATCCACAGCTTCTAAAACTTCATAGTCCAATTTTCCTTCTTCATCAATTGGTGTATCTTCCCTGTTCACGAAATAATTATCTGTTGAAATGGGGTGTGGTTTCATCCCTTGAGCCATTAACTGTATCGATAATCTATGGGCAAATGATGTTTTTCCTGATGACGACGGTCCTGCAATCATGACAACTTTCACACCCTCTTTTGATGCAATATCACTGGCAATATCTGCTATCTTCTTCTCTTGAAGTGCCTCCTGAACCATCATAATATCATTGATTGTTCCATCCGTAATTTTATCATTTACCTGACCAATTGTTGCCACACCTAATCTTTCAGCCCATCTGGCAGATTCTTTCAATGTATTAGACACCTTATTCTGTGGTATAAACTCCGGTACAACTTTTGGAGATTTCTTTACTGGCATTTGAAGTACAAACCCTTCGTCATATGGTATTAATTCATAATATTTCAATATTCCTGTAGAATATGCCATATATCCATAAAAATAGTCTTCAAAACCTTTCATTTTATAAATCTTAACAGAGGATGCTCTACGATATTTTAACAGATTCACTTTGTCCATCATACCGAATCTTTTAAATTTTGCCATAGCTTTTCCTGTGGAAAAAGTTTCCTTTGTAATTAAAATATCCTGTTTTACCAGTTCATCCATTTCTGCCTTTAATCTGCGCAGCAATGTATTATCTATTTTTGTTCCACCACAAACTTTAAAATAATATCCTTTGCTCACAGAGTATTGGATGCTTAACTTATCAAAACTTTTCCTGTCTGCTATTTTATAGAATGCTTTCAGCATCATAAATACAACACTTCTGCGATAGCATTCACTGCCCACATGATTCGCTGTAGTAAGAAATCTTATCTTGCTGTTTTCTGTTAGCACATTTGATAGTTCGCACAATTTATCATTGCACACAGCCAGTATAATATCATTTTCATAGTACTTTTTAAAATCCTTAGCTATTTCATAGATTGTTGTTCCATCTTCATATTCATATACTACATTGGAAATTTCCACATTAATCATAGTATGCCCTGCCTTTCTGGTTCATCTTTAAAACTTCCTTTATCTGAAAATCATTTACGTTTCCACTCTCTTTCATTGTATTCAATATTTTTGAAAACTTCTCGTTTTCTTTCTTTAAATACTGCTTTAATACCTGATTTTTTGTTTCTAACAGATATTTTCCATATAAAAGTTCAACATCCGTATATTCTGTATTCTGCCCTTTCACAGCCTTTATAATCGTATAATATTTACCACCATCCATAACCATATCTTCTTTAATAATTTCCCAGCAATTCTGACTCAAAAACTTTCGAACCAAATCGATTCTTTTGTGTGGAGATAAAACCAGTTCTTTTATCCCTTTTATTCTACTTCCTCTCGATAATATATCTACAATCAAATCCCCGCCCATTCCTGCAATAATAACGGACTCAGCCATGTTATCCTTCATCTGTTCCATGCCATCGGACAATACAGTGGTAATCTTATCACTCAATCCTTCTAATCTTATATTTTTAGCAGCCATTTTTAACGGACCTTCATTGATATCTAAAGCATAAGCTTTCTTACTGATATTATTTTTTATTAGATAAATAGGCACATACCCATGGTCTGTGCCTATATCTGCTGCGATATTCCCTTCGGTAACCATATCTGCTACGGCTTTTAGTCTCTTTGATAACATAAACTTTTCTATCCTAACGTAATGTGTATTTTCTGTAATTTATTCTGCTCTTTAATAATCTGTTGTAGCTCAGCAATATCTGTTGCCGTAGCTGCTCTATAATCAAGACTTTCTTTTTTTATTTTCAGGACTGCATCATTTACAGCCTTTTCCTGTTCTTCGATACTAAGATTTGCCCTGATTGGCGACACAAAAAGTTCCGTCACCTTTCTATGCTCTTCCTCATCTTCAAAATAATTCATAATCTGTGCCGGATTTGCCTGTCCACCTTCCATCTGTTCCCAGAACAAAGTGGCAACCCGGTTATAAAATGGGTCTATAAAATCTTCCGGTGAAATCACTTCTGCCACCTTTTTAAACCATTTATCTTTATCAGATAAATATGTCAGGAGAATTCTCTGTGCACTGACAGATGTCTCTTCCTTCTTTGCCTTTTTTGAGATACGAGGCTCCTCGTTAATTTTATCTTCCTTTCCTACATAAGTAAGTCCGGTTTTCCTTACCAGTTTTGCCAGTCCGTCTTTTGGAATATTAAAAGTTCTGCACACTGATTCCAGATAATTATCACGTTCAATCTCATCTTTAAAATCCAGTAACATTTCGGCTACTTTCTTATGAAATGCTGTTTTCTCCTGCGGATCATTTAAATTATATTTTTTCTGCTCTACATCCACCTGAAAGATAAAATAATTCGTGGCATTTTTAATTCTGTCTTCATATGCTTCCCTGCCCATAGCTTTAATAAACTCATCCGGGTCTTTATACGGTCTCATATTCAATATTTTAATCGCAAGACCTGCATCTCTTAAATATGGAATCGCTCTAAGTGCAGCCTTGATACCTGCCTCATCACTGTCAAATGTAAGTACTACTTCCTTAACATATCTTTTAATCAAAGCCGCATGTCTGGAAGTAAATGCTGTACCAAGAGCCGCAACTGCATTATTGAAACCTGCCTGATGAAGACTGATAACATCCATATACCCCTCACAAATCAGCAGATAATCCTTTCTGGAGGCTCTTGCAGCATTTAACCCATAAAGATTACGGCTTTTATCAAAAACTCTCGTTTCCGGCGAATTTAAATACTTAGGCTTCGCATCTCCCATCACACGGCCGCCAAAAGCAATCACACGGTTATTTGCATCCATAATCGGAAACATAACACGATTCCAGAATTTATCTGTAACACCACGTTTCTCATCAAAAGTAAACAAACCTGTTTCCTTTAATTCATTATCATTATACCCTTTCTTTTTCAGATATTGATAAAGATTATTACTATACTTGTCTGAGTACCCCAGTCCGAATTTCACAATCGTTTCATCGGACAATTGACGGCCCGCAAGATAATTATATGCTGTCTTCCCCCTATCTGACCGCAAAAGATAATGAAAATACTTTGCTGCCTCAGTATTAATTTCTATAATTTTCGTTTTTAAATCCTTCTCCTGTCTGGCTTCCTTTGAATACTCCATCTTAGGCAGCTGAATTCCTGCTTTGTCTGCCAAAACTTCCATTGCCTCTACAAAGGTATAGTTTTCATACTTCATTAAGAATGATATGACATTACCACCTTCGCCACAGCCAAAACAATAATACATCTGCTTATGAGGAGACACCGAAAAAGATGGTGATTTTTCATTATGAAACGGGCATAATCCAAAATAGGAACTTCCCTTTTTCTGTAACTTCACATAATCACCAATTACATCAACGATGTCATTTTCAGTTCTTACCTGTTCGATAATATCTTCTGAATAAAACATTTTTCCTCCAATAAATATTCTTGCTTATGTATTTTTATAATAGCTATGGTACTGTTTTATATATAAACTACATTTTCCATGATTTTGGAATAAACAGTTTCTGAAACACAGACACAGAATACTGATCACTCATTCCTGCAATGTAATCACAAACTACCTGTTCTTCTTTCTCCCCACACTCATCAATTAAATACTTAAATTCGTCCGGAAGCTGGTCTGTATGTTTTAAGTAATACCCAAACAGTTGTTTCAACATTTCATCTGCTTTCGTCTCTTCTTTTTTTGCTACCGGATTCGTATATACACTTTCAAACATATAACTTCGAAGTCCCATCATCGCTTTTTCGATTTCATCAGACATGCAAATATCCGGCTGTCCTACGCTATTTTTAACAATGTCATGAACCAGTGTATCGAGCCGGCTCTTCGTACTGTTGCCCAATACATCTGTGTACATCTTCGGAATATCTTGCTCACTAATTATTTTTCCCCGGATAGCATCATCAATATCATGATTAATATAAGCAATCTTATCGGAAAGCCTTACAATCTTTCCTTCCAATGTAGATGGATTTCCTGTGGTTCTGTGATTAACAATTCCATCTCTTACTTCTTTTGTAAGATTCAATCCTCTTCCATAATTTTCTAACAATTCCACCACCCGGATACTCTGCTCATAATGTTTAAATCCAAAACTACATACCCTGTTTAAGGTTCTCTCTCCAGCATGCCCAAAAGGTGTATGACCCAAATCATGGCCCAATGCAACAGCCTCTGTCAAATCCTCATTCAAATCCAAAGACTTTGCTATCGTTCTCGCAATCTGTGCTACTTCCAAGGTATGGGTCAATCTGGTCCGGTAATGATCTCCCATTGGTGCCAGAAATACCTGTGTCTTATGTTTCAAACGCCTAAACGCCTTACAGTGAATAATCCTGTCCCTGTCCCTCTGATAGACAGTTCGGATATCACATTGCTCCTCTTCTCTGTCTCTGCCTTTACTTTCACAACTCTTTGCTGCATAAGGACTTAAAATCTTTGATTCCAGTTCTTCATTTTTCTGCCTGATATTCATATCTGCCCTCCGAAAAATGCACATTGTCATAGTTATCGTAATTATACTACAATTTCATAACAAAATGAAGAACAAAAGTTCACTTTACTTTGGCTTTTTATATAAAGAAAAAGCCCTGTGGATTTCCACAAGGCTTTATGCAGTTGAAGGGACTTGAACCCTCACCCAAGTAATATGGACATGAACCTGAATCATGCGCGTATGCCAATTCCGCCACAACTGCTTGAAATATATGCTTTTATGAAAAATGGAAGTCCGTTGACTTCCATCTCAAATAGCAAATGCGGAAGATGGGACTTGAACCCACACGAGCGCAATGCCCACAAGATCCTTAGTCTTGCTCGTCTGCCAGTTCCGACACTTCCGCATGCGATTTGACGCAAGAAAAATATTACCATAACTGACAGACAGTGTCAATAGTTTATTTATTAATTCTTATGTTATTTCTACTAAACAACAGATACTATTCACATAAATCTCACTTTGTTCGATTTATTGCTCATGTCGTCTGTCGCCAGATGAATGTGCATAAGCACATTCATTACATAAAAAAAGGGTCGAAATGTTTTTCCATGAATGGAAACATCTCGTCCCTTTTTTTATGTATCGAATGCTTACGCATTCGCCTGGCTCGTTACTACGCCAATTTTTCCTTTGCAACGTCAACTAATTTTGCAAATCCTTCTGCATCATTCACTGCCATTTCAGCTAACATTTTTCTGTTCATTTCAACACCAGCTAATTTTAATCCATACATAAATTTGCTGTATGAAAGACCATTAATTCTTGCAGCAGCATTGATACGAGCAATCCATAACTGTCTGAACTGTCTCTTTCTCTGTTTTCTTCCTGCATATGAACTTGTTAAAGCTCTCATAACTGACTGTTTTGCTACTCTATACTGTTTTGATCTAGCACCTCTATAACCTTTAGCCAGTTTTAATACTCTATTATGTTTCTTTCTAGCGTTCATTCCGCCTTTTACTCTTGCCATTTCTATATCCTCCTAACTATTCTAATATATAATTGTTCATCGTCCTAGTTCAAAAATCAAAGATTTTTTCACTGTAGCGTTCTCGCCAAATATTTTTCAAGGGACATATTTCCGAATACAAATATTCGTCATATATTTTTTCAAAATCATTTGACTCTGAACAATTACAAATATGGTAAAATCTTCTTCATATTCTTAACATTTGTAGCATCAGTTGTTGTTGCTTTTCTAAGATTTCTCTTTCTCTTAGCTGTTTTCTTTGTTAAGATATGTGATTTGTAAGCTTTATTTCTTTTAAGTTTTCCTGTTCCTGTCTTTTTAAAACGTTTTGCGGCTGCTCTGTTTGTCTTAATTTTTGGCATGTTTTTTTCCTCCTTAAATATGTTCTAAAAACTTAACGTTTTTTCTCTAAAAACATTGTCATGTTTCTGCCTTCAAGTTTTGCTGCTTTGCTAACCTGAGCAATATCCTCAAGCATTTCTGCAAAGTCATCCAAAACATGTGCACTACTACCGATATGAGCCATTTCTCTTCCTCTGAATCGAAGAGTGACCTTAACCTTATCACCTTTTGTGATAAATTTTCTAGCATTGTTGGCCTTTGTTTTTAAATCGTTTAATTCCACGTTTGGTGAAAGTCTGATTTCTTTCGTCTCAACAATATGCTGTTTCTTTTTCGCCTCTTTCTCTCTCTTCTGCTGTTCGTATCTGAACTTACCATAGTCCATGATTTTACAAACAGGAGGCTGTGCCTTTGGAGCAATTTTTATCAAATCAAGTTCTGCTTCGTCCGCTAATTTCTGTGCGTCTCTTGCAGACATTACTCCTAACTGCTCTCCATTCGTTCCAATTAAACGAACTTCCTTATCTCTGATTTGTCCGTTGATCATTAACTCGCTAATAGTATTGCACCTCCATTAAATCTGTTCCAACTTTTATTTTGATCTTTATATGCTGAGAACATCTCGACTCCGCTTTGCTTCGTCTCGATTGAGTTAATCGCTCAATATATAAAACTCAAAATAAAAATTTGTGTGCAAGCACCCAATTTTTATTTTAATGTTTATATGCTGTTCTCACTAGTAACAAAAAAAGTGGATAATCTCACAGACTATCCACAACAATACACAATTCCAAATATTATCTCATTTAGAAAATATAAACCTCGATTCGCTTTCTGCGTCTGGGTGAGAGTGGATACTCTGCTTTATTTTTTCAACGCTTGATATCATAACATCATATGAAATAAATGTCAAGTTTTTTCCAATAAACTCATATTTCTAATTATTTTTGCACTCTTCTATGTACTGGTCAACTATAACATGCGCCAACATTATTTACAACAATAATATCGGTACATGCTATAGCGCCTTATCAACTAACAATTACATTCAAAACTTCCACACTCTGTCTGACTCTGATGTGTAGCCCCATTACCATCTACAGTAATTTCTTTGGCATGACATTTACAATTATCATTAAATGTACAACGAACAGCATCACATCTTACATCCAAACGTGTTTCCGGGCCACAGTCACAATGTTCTGATTTTGCTGTCACACTATCCTTTTTTTCCTTAAAGTCGCCACAATATGTTGCGTCCTTAATTGTTGCATCTGTGCCACCTACAGAAATGCCATCTCTGCAACATTTTGAATTCTTATTATAGTAACAATTTTTAACACTACAATTTAATACTGTCATAATAAACCTCCACAATATTTATTTCGGAATCCCGATACAAATATTGTGGAGTCTTTACTAAAATTTATTCAATTATAAAATTCCATTTTTTAACATTTCTGTTAATGAGTTTCGTTATTCACCTCTATTTTTCTGATTTCTTTTGTATCAATTTCTTTGCAAATCTGATTAATAAAATCATCCAACGGTTTAACGCCCTCATCACCTGCAAACCTGCTTCTTACAGAAACAGTTCCATCAGCTTCTTCCTGTTGTCCAACTACAAGCATATATGGAAGTTTATCAAGTCTTGCCTCACGAATCTTATATCCGATTTTTTCTGAACGGGAATCAACTGTCACATCAACATGTCTTGCCTTCAAAGCTTTTGCAACAGACTGTGCATAATCTTCGTATTTTTCTGAAATCGGAAGAATTCTTACCTGTTCAGGACATAACCATGTAGGGAATTTACCGGCATACTTTTCAATCAACCATGCAAGTGTTCTTTCATAGCAGCCCATAGATGTTCTATGAATTATATAAGGACGTACCTTTTCTCCATTTTCATCAATATAATACATATCAAACTGTTCCGCCAAAAGAGCATCCCACTGAATGGTAATCATCGTATCTTCTTTTCCATATACATTTCTCGCATTAATATCAACCTTCGGTCCATAGAACGCAGCCTCTCCAACATCTTCTGTAAACTCAATATTCAGTTCTGTCAGAATTTCTCTGATGTGCTGTTCTGTCTCTTCCCAAACCTCTGGTTCACCAATGTATTTTTCTTTATTTTCCGGATCCCATTTTGAAAGATGATATGTTACATCTTCTTCCACTCCTAATGTTTCAAGACAGTGTTTTGCAAGCGCAAGACATCCCTTAAACTCTTCTACCATCTGATCCGGACGTACAATTAAATGTCCTTCTGAAATCGTAAACTGACGAACACGTGTCAGGCCGTGCATCTCTCCCGAGTCTTCATTTCTGAACAAGGTAGATGTTTCACTATATCTTAATGGTAAATCTCTGTAAGATTTCTGGCTTGCCTTATATACATAATACTGGAATGGGCATGTCATAGGACGAAGTGCCATAACTTCTTTATCTTTTTCCTCATCCCCTAATACAAACATGCCATCTGTATAATGATCCCAATGTCCGGAAATCTTATACAAATCAGATTTTGCCATTAGCGGTGTTCTTGTCCTTGTATATCCCCATTCATTATCTTCCAAATCCTCAATCCATCTCTGCATTTTTTGTATCATTTTTGTTCCTTTTGGAAGTAATAACGGCAGACCCTGACCAATTACATCAACTGTTGTGAAAAGTTCCATTTCACGTCCAAGCTTATTATGGTCTCTGTTTTTCTGATCTTCCAGCATTTCCAGATATTCATTTAACGCTTCTTTATTATCAAAAGCTGTACCATAAATTCTCTGAAGTCTTGCTTTATCAGAATCTCCTCTCCAATATGCCATAGAGGAGGAAATTAGTTTAAATGCTTTAATTGGTTTTGTATTCATAAGATGAGGTCCTGCACAGAGATCTACAAATTCTCCCTGACTATAGAAAGATATAATGGAATCTTCCGGTAAATCCTTAATTAATTCCACCTTATAAGGTTCATTTCTGTCTTCCATATATTTAATGGCATCTTCTCTTGGAAGAGTAAATCTTTCAAGCTTTGCACCTTTTTTTATAATTTTTTTCATCTCTGCTTCAATTTTATCCAAATCTTCTCTGGAAAAAGGCTCGCTGTCAAAATCATAATAAAATCCATCATCAATAGATGGTCCGATAGCCAGTTTTGCCTCTGGAAAAAGATTCTTTACTGCCTCTGCTAAGACATGAGATGCTGTATGACGATAAGCCGCCTTTCCAGCCTCATCTTTGAATGTTAAAATATTCAAAGTACAATCTCTATCTACAGTAGTTCTTAAATCCACTACTTCTCCATCTATTTCTCCTGCACAGGCTGCTCTTCCTAAACCACCTGCAATGTCAAAAGCAATATCACTGACACTCATAGCCTCTGCATATTCTTTTACTGAGCCGTCTTTTAATGTAATCTTCATAATTTTCCTCCTTGTTTAAGATTTTACTATGCTGTTTATCACAGCTCGATTACGCTTCGCTTCATCTCGCTTGAGCTGAACGCTCAATAAAATCAAATAAACAGTCACAAATATGAAAGTAAACTTTCATATTTGTTTTGTTTATTTGATTTTGCTGTGCTAAACAGTAGCAAAAAAGAAGTCCCTGTTTATGTTTCCATAAACAGGGACGTAATATACGCGGTTCCACCCTGATTGCTCCTAAATTTAAGAGCCTCTCATTGTGATGATAACGGAATCACCGGACTGGATTAGAGTCACTCAGAGGTAGTCTTCAATTACCCTTCTGTAAGATGCTCTCAGCCACGGCACCTCTCTCTGTGACCCTCCAGATAATCTACTGTCCTCGTCATCGCTTTATTTTATACTAATTATAACATTATCCGTTTTAATGTCAATAAAATAATTTTGGAATTTTTATGTATACCCAACTTCGTCCTAGTAAAACCCCCGCTTTTACTAGGACGAACATCTATGAATCAATACCCTTTTTCATTTTAAGTATTTCTTCCTGATTCACTTTTCGGAAACGTTTCCAAGTTTCTGTAAAAAAATAAAAAAATTAGTCTATACGCTCATTTGTTATAGACTAATTTTACCATACTTTCCAAAAAAAGTAAATTATTAAATTTTTTATTTTGTATAAAATTCTTGTGTCCAGTATGACTGAATCAGTAAATCTCCAGTCATATTTCCGGCATCAAAATATCCTATTCCAACACATTCATATTTCGGATTTAACATATTTTCTCTATGATATTTTTCACCATATAAATGTTTATAAGCATATGCTACAAACTTTGAAACATCTTCCGGCTTATCTGCTGTGTAGGCCAAATTCTCGCCAATTAATTTTCCTTTCTTAAAACCTACTTGATTATAAACAGTGCTGAAGCTTTCACCATTCGGTCTTTCATGAGACCATTTTTTAGATATCTCTGTCGCTCTGATATCTGCAATCTCAATTAATTTATCAAGCATTTTTAAAGGTTGTGCTTTTACTTTTATTCTATCCTTGTTTAGTCTGGATAACATTTCGAAAATTATTTTCTGATTTGCTGCTTTTACCGGATCCTGATAATCTGTTACCGTTACAGCACACGATAACTTTTTCCCTGCCACAACAGCTGTAATCTTACATTTACCTTTCGCTTTCGCAATTACTAATCCTTTATTATTAACTGTGGCAACATTTTTGTTGCTTGACTTCCATTTTGCTGACTTTTTAGTATTGTATAACTTTAATTGAAACTGTCCCGGTTTACCTGCATATATTGGCTGTGCATCTTCTGTATAAGTTATTTTCTGTACATCCATTTTAACATTTAACATTCCTAAAGTTACTTTTGTAAACTTTTTAGAAGTCACTACTAAATTTTCCTGAACTCTAACTTTACAAGTATAAGTTTTTTTCTTATATTTTGCCTTGATTTTGCATTGTCCTTTACCGACGCCTTTAATCTTTCCTTTTTTTACTGTTGCTACTTTCTTATTTGTACTACGCCACTTTATTTTTGCTCCCTTTGGTACATTTAACATTTTCACTTTGAACGTTTTTCCCGCTACCACATAAACTGATTTGTAATTCAAGTAAGGATTGCTGGCGGCTTGAACATCTTTAAATGATCCTCCTGTAACCATAACTGTCATAATTACAATCATAACCAAAGAAAGTACTCTTCTTAATTTACACATAATAATCCCTCCTCATCTTTTACACTTATCATAACATGACATCTCTTTACAAATTTATTTTATCTTAACACTATATATTTGCAAATTCTGAAATTCATGATAATTATTTTATTTTATACGAATATTTAATCTTTGCGTTTTTAAATACATAATCCTGTGCTTTATTTAATAATACAAGTTCTTTCATTTCTTTGTCCGAATATTTTTCTTTCATCTCTTCTGCACTTTCCAGATTTGCTTCTGCATAAGAGTTTTCATATTCTTCCTCAATTTCTTCTTTCGTTGCAGTAAGTTTCAAATCCTTTGTCAACTGCCATAATAATAACTCAGACTTTAATTCAACATTGTAATTATCTTGTATTACTTCATCGGTTAACCCGTTCATTTTCTTATATTCCTCAACAGAAACACTTGCGAACTCTGCTTCTGCCTCTGTGTCTGCATCCATTGTATCAATTACCTGTTGCTGGAATTCTGCCGGAATCGCCTTTAAATTCACTTTTTCTATCGCCTTATTCCACAATGCTGGTTTTACAATTTCTTCTTTAATATATTCTTTTTCCCACTCGTAAAATTCCGCAACATTGGAAACACCTCTCTCTTCAAAATACTCCTCTTTCACCCATTTATCTGTCACTTCGCTGACAACAAGCTTATTTACATTTAATACCTTTAACTCATATTTAATCTTTTTTCCTGTATAATCAATTTGATCCATGGATAACACATTTGCATCTTTTCCATTATCTAAATTAATAGAGATTTTATCTCCTTTTTTATGACCTTTTATTTTATCAGAAAAAATTTTGTAAGCACCACTGTTATTGCTGCTTCCAATGTCAATAGACTGTTCTTCCATTGACAAATCCTGAACCTTTTTACCATCAATATATGCTGTATAGTCAAAGTCTACCTGATCTGTATCTTTTGCTGCACGATCTACTTCATAATGATAGTTTGTATCTTCGCTGACACATTCATCCCACTGTTCCTGTGTAACTTCATAATCCAAACCTGTCACGTCTCCCACTGAAATATAATCCTCTGTCTTAAATCCTAACTCCTTATCAATATCTGATTTTGGTTTTACACTTTTTGCCCAATATACAACAATTGCAAATACAATAATAATTACAGCAATAATTGCAGGTACAATTAACTTTGTCAAATCAAATTTCTTTTCTTCTATTTTATTTTCCTTTAAATTCTCCTGATTATTATTTTCCACTGTCCTATCTCCTTTATCGTATTTTTATAATAAAAAAAGAATCTTAATATTAAAGATTCTTTTTTTATTTTATCATAATTTGATAAATTAATATATGTTTTTTTACAAATTTCACAAAGTTTATACTTCTGTAGTATAGTTCGGTGCTTCTTTTGTTATATGAATATCATGAGGATGACTTTCCTTTAAAGAAGCTGCTGAAATCTTTACAAACTTTCCTGTTTCTTTTAATGTTTCAACATCTTTCGCTCCACAATATCCCATACCTGAACGTAGACCACCCATCAACTGGAATACTGTATCTTCGATGCTGCCTTTATAAGCTACACGTCCTTCAACACCTTCCGGAACAAGTTTTTTCGCATCAGCCTGAAAATATCTGTCTTTACTTCCATTTTCCATCGCCGCAATACTTCCCATTCCTCTGTAAACTTTATATTTACGTCCCTGGAATAATTCAAACTCTCCCGGTGCCTCATCACATCCGGCAAACATAGACCCCATCATACAAACGCTGCCACCTGCAGCAATCGCTTTTACAATATCTCCTGAGAACTTAATACCACCGTCTGCAATAACCGGTACACCATATTCTTTTGCTACTTCATAACAATCCATAATTGCTGATACCTGAGGAACTCCAATACCTGCAACCACACGGGTAGTACAAATTGATCCAGGTCCAATTCCTACTTTAACAGCATCTGCTCCTGCTTCTATTAAATCCCTTGTCGCATCACCTGTCGCCACATTACCTGCGATAACCTGTAAATCCGGATATTCTGCTTTAATTTTCTTCAATGTATTAAAGATATTTGCTGAATGACCATGAGCAGAATCAATAACAATCACGTCAACCTTTGCTTCAACAAGTGCTTTAACTCTTTCCATAACATTTGCAGTAATTCCCACAGCAGCTCCACAAAGCAGTCTGCCCTGCTCATCTTTTGCAGACAATGGATATTTAATCTGTTTTTCAATATCCTTAATTGTAATCAGTCCTGCCAAGTTAAAATCATCATCAACGATTGGTAATTTTTCTTTTCTGGACTTTGCCAGAATAGCTTTAGCCTCTTTTAATGTAACACCAACTTTTGCTGTAATCAATCCCTCAGATGTCATAGAATCCTTTATCAGCTTCGTTCCATCTGTCTCAAATTTTAAATCACGGTTTGTAATGATACCTACCAGTTTCTTTCCAACAACAATTGGAACCCCTGAAATTCTGAATTTTGCCATTAAGTCATTCGCATCTTTCAATGTATGTTCCGGAGTTAAGTAAAACGGATCAGTGATGACACCATTTTCAGAACGTTTAACCTTGTCTACTTCATCTGCCTGCTGTTCAATCGTCATATTTTTATGAATTATACCAATACCACCCTGTCTAGCCATGGCAATTGCCATTCTGTGTTCTGTAACTGTGTCCATTCCGGCACTCATCATAGGAATATTTAACTTAATCTTTTTTGTAAGATGCGTAGTTAAATCCACCATATTCGGTGTAACCTCTGAATACTGAGGCACTAAAAGCACATCATCAAATGTTATTCCTTCGCCAATAATTTTACCCACTGATTCTTCCTCCTTATATTCAATTCTTTGTATAAAAACGCAAACATATTTCACGCTATTTTATCGAAAATACTAACACAAAAAAGCGACACAGTCAATGACTATATCGCTTTTATAGACAAAAAATCTTACAACCTTACAGTAGCTGCTGTTTTATTCGCCCTTAACCACAATATTCGGCCGTACATGATGCATAGCCTCAATTACTTTTTCGTTTGGCTCAAACAATATTTTTACCTTACCATTTGCGTTGTTGATTATCATAGCATAGACAGTATTTACTTTTCCACCTGCCGAATAATCTTTTACTACAGCACTCATAGAAGCCCGGACAACCTGTTCTGACATAACCGGAGCAATGATTTCCGCCTCTCTGATATCATAATTGGCAATATTTTTTCTTTTGCTCTGTCCCATAATCTTATCCACAGTTAAATCTCCATTTAAAAGTGAATATTCATATTCTACACTGGTATAAGACCAGACCATATAGGAAGCATATCCCAATAAAACTGTAAGTGTAAAACCTAATATACCTAACCAGAGAATACTCATTACACCAATAAGAACAATGAAAATAGAGAGTATACGCAACAATACACCTGATATACTGGTTCCCCTCTTAATAATCTGCTCTACAAAAACCTCATCCATAAGCGCCTCCATTATTCAACAGATACAATATAATAATATACCGGCTGTCCTCCCGGATAAACCTCCACTTCAAGGTCCGGAAGTGCCTCTGTAATCTTTTCTGAGAGAGCTTCGGCATCCTCACCGGTTATTCCCTCTCCAAAGTATATACTGACAATTTCTGAATCTTCATCCTGCATTTCTTTAATCATTTCAACAGTAGTATCTGCAATATCTTCTCCAACAGCTAACATTCCTGCATCACCGATTCCCATAATATTGCCTTCTCTGATTTCTTTATCATCAATTACTGTATCTCTGACTGCATATGTCACTTCACCTGATTTTACATATGACATGCTGTCTATCATTGCTTCTTTATTTTCATCCGGAGTACTATCCTCTATAAATCCTATCATTGCAGAAATTCCCTGCGGAATTGTCTTTGACGGAATAACAATGAGGTTTTTATCCTCTACCAGACTTTCTGCCTGATTTGCAGCCAGAATAATATTTTTATTGTTCGGAAGAACAAATATATTTTCTGCATTCACTTTATCCACAGCATTGAGAATATCTTCTGTGCTTGGATTCATTGTCTGTCCTCCGGAAATAATATAATCTACATTTAAGCCTTTAAAGATTTCATCTAATCCTTCGCCTGCAGAAACAGCAATAAATCCATATTTCTTCTTTGGCTCATTTGCTTTTGCCTGTTCTTCCTCGGCTTTCTGCTGTTCTGCCATCTTTTGAGCATTTTTAATAAGTCTCTCATGATGTTCTTCTCTCATATTGTCTATCTTCATTCTGGATAAAGAACCATATGTTAATGCTCTGGTAAATGCCTCTCCCGGCTGATTCGTATGGACATGCACTTTTACAATCTCATCATCTGCAACCAGCACAATTGAATCTCCAATAGATTCCAGAAAGTCTTTAAATGATTTTTCTTCATCCTGTGGCATTGGATTATCCAGATTAATAATAAACTCTGTACAATATCCAAACTTAATATCAGCCTCATCTAATGGAATATCATCCATAACCATGCTGCTGTTTGTGCTGACATTTTCTAATGTATAATCAACTTCTTTTCCAAGGAACGCATCATATGCCCCCTTAATGACAACCATAAGTCCCTGTCCACCGGAATCAACAACTCCTGCCTGCTTTAATACCGGCAGCATCTCAGGTGTCTGGCTTAGGACATAATCACCATGCTTGATTATCTCATCAATTACATAAGACAAATCATCGCTTTCTCCCAACATTTCGCATGCCTTATCAGCCATACCTTTTGCCACTGTCAGAATAGTACCTTCCTTTGGTTTCATAACTGCCTTATATGCTGTTTCTACTGCTCTGACACATGCTTTGGAGAGAACCTCCACATTAATTTCGTCATATTTCTTTATTTCTCTGGTAAACCCTCTGAAAAGCTGTGATAATATTACACCGGAATTTCCTCTGGCGCCTCTAAGAGAACCTGTAGAAATAGCTTTTGCCACTGTTTCCATAGTCGGTTCAGCAATAGCTCCAACTTCATTCGCTGCTGACATAATTGTAAGCGTCATATTCGTTCCTGTATCACCATCCGGTACCGGGAATACATTCAACTCATTAATCCATTCTTTTTTTGCTTCAAGATTTTTCGCGCCTGCAATAAACATCTTCTGTAACATCTGCGCATCAATTACATTTATTTCCAAAATTTTATCCTCCTAAGGGTAAGACTGATTAGTCAATTGTTCTTACGCCTTCAACAAATATATTGACTTTTTTCACTGTCATACCAGTGAACTCTTCTATTTTATATTTCACACTTGAGATAATATTATCTGCGATTGTGGCAATATTAACACCATACGCTACAATAATATGAAAATCAATTAAAATCTCATTATTTTCGTTTATCTCTACATTTATTCCTTTTGTTGAACTATCTTTCTTTAGTAATCTGACCAGACCATCTTTCATGCTGACCATCGCCATACCTACAATTCCAAAACATTCATATGCTGTCTCACCTGCGTATTTTGCGATAACTTCCGGACTAATTAATATTTGTCCCATTTCAGTGTTCATCTTACCTTTCATATATGTTCCTCCTTCATGAGTTTATTTACATATTAGTTTACACAGTTAGGGCTATTATACTCTGTTTGGAAAAAAAAGACAATAGCGAAAGATAGAGCTGTGCATAAATAGAAAAAGAGTGTGATTCAAAAGTTTACTTTTGATACACACTCTTTTTCTATTTATATAGAGCGAAGCTCGGTAGTGAGATGAAGCCCATAGGGCGAAATCGAACTAGCACAGCTCTATATCTAACTATATAGAGCGAAGCTCGGTAGTGAGATGAAGCCCACGGGGCGAAATCGAACTAGCACAACTTCTTATAACTCTATGCGCGTTCTACTTTTCCTGATTTTAAACAAGATGTGCAAACGTACATCTTCTTTGCTCCGCCTTCAGTTTTTACCTTAACAGACTTTACGTTTGACTTCCACATTTTGTTTGTTTTTCTATGTGAATGACTCACTGCGTTTCCAAAATGAGCACCTTTACCGCAAATACTACATTTAGCCATAATAGCACCTCCCTTGTATAAATTAGGTCAAACTACTCTTTCGACCTGACACAAAGGCTATCATAACAGAGTTGAAAAGAAAATGCAAGCATTTTCTGACACAAAACTCCCTGAATTTTCCTAACACAAAACTTCTTTTGCAATATCCGCACTCATTTTTGCATCTTTCGCATAAAAGTCCGCCCCAATCTTCATTGCGTAGTCTTCTGTCAGCACGGCACCACCAACCATTACCTTACAGTCTACATTATTTTCCCTCAATAATTTTATCGTATCTTCCATGGAACATAACGTTGTAGTCATTAATGCTGACAGTCCAACCAGTCTCACATGATTCGCCACTGCTGCCTCAACCACCTTCATCGGCTCCACATCACGTCCAAGATCAATCACATCAAAACCATAGTTCTCTAATATTACTTTTACGATATTCTTTCCAATATCATGAATGTCACCCTTTACAGTGGCAAGAACAATTTTCCCCTTTGACTCTGACTTTGCACCACTGCCTGCCAGATACGTCTTTATCTCGTCAAAACACTCTTTTGCTACATCTGCCGCCAAAATCAATTGTGGAAGAAAAATCTTACCTTTTTCAAACTTATCCCCGACGATATCCAAAGCCGGAATCAACATATCATTGATAATCTCCATTGGATCTTTTTTCATCAAATATTCTTTTGTCAAATTTCTTCCTTCACTTTTCATGCCTGTTTCCATTGCATGAAAAATCGCCTCTGCCTCAACAGAAGATAAATGAAAGCCTGACGTATCTGCTTTTATTTCCGTATTATTGACACTGGCTGCAACAGACATCTGTGGTACATTATTATTAGAATACTCAATATAGTCCATAGAGTTTTTATCAATATCCGCCAGAACTTTATATGCCTTGACTGCCCAGACCATAGATGAAACATTCGGATTAATAATTGGTAAATCCAATCCACTATGAAGTGCCATTGTTAAAAATGTCTTATTTACGATTTCCCTGTTCGGTAATCCAAATGAAATATTAGATACTCCAAGTACGGTCTTTAATCCGAGCTGATTTTTTACTATATTTAATGCTTCTAATGTTTCGAGGCATGCTTTTTGCTCCGCAGAAACTGTGAGAGTAAGACAGTCTATAATGATATCTTCCTTTGGAATCCCATAGTACATTGCCTTATTCATAATCTTTTCAGCAATGGCAACCCGTCCTTCCACGCTGTCCGGAATGCCGTTTTCATCTAATGCCAGTCCAATAACAGCCGCACCATATTTTGCCACTACCGGCAGAATGGTATCCAATACCTGTTCTTCCCCATTTACTGAGTTTACAATCGGTTTTCCATTGTATACTCTAAGTGCCGCTTCTAAAACCTCCGGTTTTGTAGAGTCTATCTGTAAAGGTACATCTACGATTCCCTGCAGAGCTTTCACAGTTTTTATCATCATTTCCTGCTCATCAATTTCCGGCGAGCCTACATTTACATCTAAAATATCAGCCTCAGCCTCAACCTGTTCAACAGCCTGTCCCAAAATATAATCCATATCATTTTCTATCAACGCCTGCTTAAAACGTTTCTTTCCTGTCGGATTAATTCTTTCTCCAATAATTCTTGGCTGATCCACTACTACAGTCTTTAACGGAGAACATACTGCCAGCTCTCTTTTATATACCGGTTTTATGAATTCTCTTTTTTCTTCTGCATCCTGAAGCATCACTTTTAATTCTGAAATATATTCCGGTGTTGTACCACAACATCCGCCTAAAACTTTTACTCCATATTGTAACATTTCCCTGCATACCTTCGAAAAATCTTTTGCAGAAACATTATATGTATTCGTCACAGGATCCGGTAGTCCGGCATTTGCTTTCACGACAATCGGGAGTGCTGTCCACTTTGACATTTCTTTTACAATCGGTAATAAATCTTTTGGTCCAAGGGAACAGTTCACACCTAGTGCATCAACTCCAAGTCCTTCCAGCGTCAGACACATGGCAGATACAGAACATCCTGTGAAAGTACGCATATTTTCTTCGAATGTCATTGTTGTAATAACCGGCAGATTCGAGTTCTCTTTCGCTGCCAGCACTGCTGCTTTTGTTTCCATTAAATCTGTCATTGTCTCAATAACGATAACATCAGCCTGTTTTGCTGCCAAAACTTCTTCTTTAAAAATATCATATGCTTGTTCAAAAGAAAGACTTCCTGTAGGTTCCAGTAACTGCCCGATAGGACCCATATCCAATGCCACCAGAGTGTCTGTATCTTTACATGCTTCTCTTGCATTTTCAATCGCTTTGCCAATCAGTTCCTGAACTGAATATCCTGAATCTTCCATTTTATATCGATTTGCACCAAAGGTGTTAGCATAAACAATATCTGCCCCGGCTGCAATATACTGACTATGAATATCAATAATCCATTCCGGCTTTGTAATATTTAAAGTTTCCGGAATTGTACCTATCGTCATTCCTTTTTGCTGCAGCATTGTACCCATTGCGCCATCCAATATAATATACTCTTGACTAAAAATATCTTTTGCCATACTTCTCTCCTAATTTTTTCAACACTTTATTCTCTAATAATAAATACGAACAAATCTATTTTCCACAAGTCAGCCCTTGTTTTCGAAACTGACATTTTTCTCTCAGACTGCACATCTCACAACTCCTTTTAGTGGAAGTGTCAAGTCCATGTCCAAGACCTATCACACATGTGACGGACTTCGTCGGCGTCAACATCATGCTGTCATTGACACATACCCCAATACGTTTTGGTGCATCCAATATATCTAGAAACTGTTTCTGACATTCCAATGGAAAATCGTCATATCCCAAACCAAATCTCCATGTATGCTCATACTCTGCAAAATCTCTTAATATAATCTCCTCTGCCTTATCACATACCTGCTCTATGACAGCCGATGCAAGACTGTCGGTTATCATAGCTTCTGCCATTCCTGTAATCTGCTGTCTTCTTATCAGCAAATCCGCACCGGCAGACAAAGTAGCACACATAAAAATAACCTTGTTGCAATTTTTCAAATGATTCTTAATTGCTTGTCCCTGTAATATAAAATCTGCTCCCAGAATGTGACCGTCACGCAATCCAAACACCTTATAAACAAATTTTCCTTCCATAGAACGCTTCAGCTGTTTTCCACACGATAAAAGAAGCTCCTTTGTTTTATCATCCGGAACATTTCCTCCATACCCCAGATACCTTAGAGCTTCATCAAAATTAATATCTTCAATTACAATATTTCTCTCACGATGATTCATAACGAAATCTCTTTTACCTGTTTTATTTTACAATACTTGCAACGCTGTCTGTAATTCTCTTTGCCACATATGGGTCATTCATTGTATAAATATGAACACCATCCACGCCATTCGCAACAAGATCTATAATCTGATCCACTGCATAAGAAATTCCTGCATCACGCATTGCAACCGGATCATCTCCAAACTTTTGCAGTACTTTCGATAATTTTGCCGGAATACTTGCGCCACACATGGAAACCATACGCTCAATCTGCTTTTTGTTTGTAACCGGCATAATACCTGCTTCCACCGGCACATCAATCCCTGCAATTCTTACTTTATCAATAAAATCATAATAAGCATGGTTGTCAAAAAACAACTGTGAAATCAGATGTTCTGCACCTGCGTCAACTTTCTTTTTCAAATTTTTAATATCGACAATCATGTTTTCTGCTTCCTGATGCACTTCCGGATAACAGGCACCGGACACATGAAATCCCATATTTTTTGATAAAATATACTCTGTCAGATCTGATGCATACTTAAAATCTTTTTCCACTTCAAAATCCGGATTCACATCTCCTCTTAACGCAAGAATATTTTCAACACCTTGCATTTTCAAATTATCTAATATCTTGTCCACACTTTCTTTTGTATTATACAGACATGATAAATGTGCAATCGTTTCAACATGATATTCATTTTTTATTTTTGAACACAGGTCGATAGTTGTTGCGTTTGCCACACCCGAGCCGCCGGCACCATATGTTACGCTGATAAAATCCGGATTTAAATCCTTTAATGCCTCTAACGTTTTATAAATTGTTTCTACACCACTTTCTTTTTTCGGTGGAAATACCTCAAAAGAAAACACTGTTTTTTCCTGAAATAAATCTGATATCTTCATTTTTGTCTCTCTCTTCTTTTTCTATTTTGTACAATCACTAATTTTTACAGAACAAATTGAATCCTATGATTAGACATAATATAATAATGCAAACCACAAAAAAAGTACTCTCAATTAACATGGATATAATCATACCCACTGCCATCCAAAACAAAGCAAATCCACATAATCTATGCATACTACACCCACTTTATCTAAAAGGTTATAGTGTATTATATGCAGGTTATGCAGTATCTTTCCCCAATATTACGCTTCTACTTCATTATCTAAGTCTTCAAAATCCTCTTCTTTGCTTGTAAACTTATTTACAATATCCGGAACCATATCTATAATTCTGGATAACCCATCATGATCCTTTACACTAATCAATTTTGAAGAACCATTTTTGATAACCAATACTGCACTTGGTGAAATTTTTCCTCCAACTCCGCCAGTACCGTTATCGCCTTTCGCAAAAGTTCCAATTCCCATACCAAATGAAACATCAGCCATTGGTAAGATAATTGTTTCTCCGACTACTACCGGTTCCCCTACTACAGATTTTGTAGTAATAAATTTTTCCATTGCTTTTAATAAATCATCTGTTGTTTTTTTATTGTCTGCCATTATAACACCTCCTTGTTTAACTAAACTTTTTTATGATATCATGAATTTCTTTCTTAAAATAAAATTTTAATACATATATCAGAAGAACACCTATCAAAAAATGTCCTTTCATTTTAATATTTCCCTTTATTACGTTTTTATCAAAATAAGGTTCTATTGATATTTTTTTCGGATTAATATGAAATGCAGCAAATAACATTGCAATATATCCAAGCACCTTTCCTGTAATATCCGGTTCCTCAAATCCCAGCTGAATATCTGCCCTGATTTTCCGTGGAAAAATATGCTTTATTGCTTTTAAAACAATTTCTTTTCCATAACGATACGCTTCTTTTGTTGTATTTGCTGTAACAAATGCTTTAAATTCTTTTGCTTTATTATATGTTGCTTTTAAATTTTTTAAAGCATTTTTCAAAAAAGCAGCCACCTTTTGTATCCATTCATGCACCGTTCTAATAAGATCCTTAATTTTATCTATAGGAGTTTTCTTATCTTCTATAATTTCATCCGGCTTACTATTTTCTTTTTCGTGCTGCTCTTCTTCCTGATAATTACTTTTTCCCTGCTGTATCTGTTCTGTTTTTTCATTGGAAATATTATCTTGTGGCTGCTCATCCACCTTTAATACTTCTTTTTTCACTTTATTATCAGAACGCTTCTTTTCTTTCGGTTCTTTTTTGTTCTTTTCTTTTAATAAATTAATTGGTATTCCCAAAATTCTAAAACACGCTTTATGTTCTTGATTGGTAAATTTCCCTCCGAAATGAATCAAATGAAACAACCACCCGCATCGAACTGAAACCCGGTAGTTATTTTCGTTCAACTGTCCTCTTACCTGATAAGTTACCGGAAAAAATAATATCAACAGACATATTGCAAGAATAGCCAGTAAAATTATTCCAATTATTTTTAAAATCATCAATAATATATGTATCATAGGCTAATCCATCTGCTCCATAATAAAATCTTTTACATTTACACTACCTGTCTGTTCCAGGCACTCCATAATAATCAGAGTCATCATATCCATCGCCTCTTCTTTTCCTTCAGCAATCCCTATGACTACCATATCTGAATCCCGATACCATTTCTGTATTAGAACATTTGACGGATAAATTTCCAAAGTATCATAGTCGTTTTGTGGCAGAGTAATCACGTATTTATTAAACATTGGTTTACCATTTTTAATTTTTCTAACAATCTGCCTTTTTTTATCCAGCAGATTATATCCTACATACAAATCCTCATACCAAATCATCTTTTATTCCGCCATTATTCCATTGATTAACTCTATACACGCCAGTTTTTCTGCTTTGTCTGTGCAGATAGACAACGTGTTATAAATATAATCCTGCAATTCACTGATATTATTAAAGAAAATCGGAAGTTCCGATAACACGGCTGACATTACAGCCCTGTTAACCATCTTGTCATTTTCTGCAAACAATGTTCTGTATGCACTTACCATATCTTCTTTTTGTTCCTCTAAATAAGTATCGTCAACTACTGTCGTATCTTCTGACCTGTCCATGTCCACAAACATGCTGTCCGAATTAAGTTTCGGAAGTTTCAATACGATATCATACTGTTCTTTTAAACCAAGGTCATTAATCTTTTCTGAATAACTGTCTCTTATCTGGTCTGTTATATCAAAAGATGAAAGCATTGGATATAATTTTTCCTGCTCGCCCTCTAACATAACAAACATATCCTCTATTTCCTCTAAAGACTTTGGAGAAAACTTGTCCATAAATAAAAGATTGGTATCCTTTACAATTTCATCACAGGCAGTTACTATATCATCTGACTTTTTATAAGAATCCGTGTATAAAACCAGTAACAGGTCATTTAAAATTTCCTGTATCATCATACAACTGTCCATTTCGTCATCAATATATGTAGTCATATCTGATAACTTATCTTTCATCTCATTATAATCTGCTTCTGACATATCCTTAAACTTCATATTCTTCAATTGTTCAAAAGCCTCTAAAAGATGTGGATAATTGGTTTGCATGGTATCTGTACTGTCTAACATAGAGCAGGTGCGAATCATATACAAAAAGTCATTCAGACCTTCCTTTGTTCCACCATTATAAATACTCATTCCATTTGACAGCATTTCAAAAAATTTATTTTTTGTAAGACGCACCGGAAGCTGTCCGATAACATCTTTGATTTTACTGTTAATCATCATGTTATCTTCGTCTTTCAAAATAAACTGCATCACCTGTCTGGTATAGTTTTCATCACTGTATCCGGCCGGATAACTCTCATCTTTAAAACGATACTCGACACGGTTTAATGCATGTTCATAAATATTATATCTGTCTACAAAGCAGGTAATATTTCTTACCTTTCCAATAATTTGTTTACGGATTTCTTCTAATTCGGCAATATCATCAGATAAATCACCGGTTCTTTCTATATACTTTTCAATAGAATGATTTATCTTATCTACAAACTCTTTATATCCCGGTGCAATCATACCGCCATCTTCGGATGTTACAACATAGTACGTATAATAGTTCATTGCAAGACGTATCATTGCATATTTATTATTTATTTCCATAAATCTGCCATAATATTCCTGCAAACTATTATCTATGTTTTTATTTTTTAACAAGTCTCCCACAATCTTTTTCATAATGTTCACAATTCTTTCTTAGTCCATAATGTCGCAGAAATCAAATGTAGCAAAATAATCCTTCGGTGTCTCTGCTCTTCGAATCATTTCCACTGTCCCATCTTCTTTCAGCAGTAACTCTGCAGAACGAAGGCGGCCATTATAGTTATATCCCATAGCAAATCCATGTGCACCCGCATCATGAATATATATATAATCACCCATATCAATCTTTGGAAGTTTTCTGTCAATAGCAAACTTATCATTATTCTCACACAAACTTCCTACAACATCATATGTTTCTGTACATGGTGCATCTTCTTTTCCAAGTACTGTCAGATGATGATATGAACCATACATAGCCGGTCTCATCAGATTTGCCGCACAGGCATCCACCCCAATATATTCCTTATAGATGTGTTTTTCATGAACTGCCTGTGTAACTAATGCACCATATGGTCCCATCATAAATCTTCCCATCTCTGTGAAAATTGCCACATCACCCATTCCTGCCGGTGTAAGAATTTCTTCATATACTTTTCTGACGCCTTCACCAATCGCCATAATATCATTTGGTGTCTGCTCCGGTGTATATGGAATACCAACACCACCGGAAAGATTAATAAACTTTATATCTGCTCCTGTTTCCTTTTCCAGATTCACTGCCAATTCAAAAATAGTCTTTGCAAGCATTGGATAATATTCGTTCGTTACTGTGTTAGATGCTAAAAATGCATGAATTCCAAAATTCTTAACGCCCTTCGCTTTTAAAATCTTAAACGCTTCTACAATCTGCTCCGGTGTCATTCCATATTTTGCATCTCCAGGATTATCCATGATTCCATTGCATACTTCAAAAACTCCGCCCGGGTTATATCTGCAGCTGACTGTCTCAGGAATTCCACATTCTTTCTCCATAGCCTCAATCATTGTAATATCATCCAGATTGATAATTCCACCTAAGTCATTACAATATTTAAATTCGCCTTCCGGTGTTTCATTGGACGAAAACATAATTTCATCATCTTTAAATCCTAACTTATCTGCAATCATAAGTTCCGTATAAGACGAACAGTCAACACCACATCCTGCTTCTTTTAATTTTTTGATGATAAATGGATTTGGAGTTGCTTTTACTGCAAAATACTCTCTAAATCCTTTATTCCATGAAAACGCCTCATTTACTTTTCTGGCATTATCCATAAATCCTTTTTCATCATAAATATGAAATGGTGTAGGATATTTCTTTACAATCTCCTCAACCTGCTCCTTTGTCACAAATGGTTTCTTTGTCATTTTTTCAGTCCTCCTAAATTGTTATTTCTTTTCTGTGACTACTTTCGCATATTGTGCTTTTCATAGTTTTCAATATTTTCATATGTCTTTATCTTCCATAAATATCACACAAATATCTAAGTTTTTCTATTTCCTCCGGTCCAAACTGTCCCTGTAACATTCTCCAACGCCAATTTGTTCCCATAGAGGATGGAAGATTCATTCTTCCTATATTTCCAACTTTTAAGACATCCTGCATCTGGAAAATCACCAAATCTGCCACACTGGCATATGCTGTCCTAAAAATCTTATCAACCAAATCTTCAATAGAGCCATTTCTACATTCCATATATTCACGAACATATCCTAACTCCCAAGATTGCAGCCCTGTAAAGTATCCCATTAATGTATCATTATCATGTGTTCCACCATATGCCACAGTATTCTGCGTCCAGTAATATGGTAAATGATCATTCTTTCTGTTTCCATCAAAGGCAAACTCCAAAACTTTCATTCCCGGATATCCTGATTTTTCTAACACCTTTACTACTTCCGGCATCTGAACGCCTAAATCCTCTGCGATAATTTTTTTATCTCCAATGGACTCATTCATTACTTGTATTAATTTTAAGCCTGGTCCTTTTTCCCATGCTCCGTTTCTTGCATCTTCATCTTCAGCCGGTATTGCATAATACTTAACCATACCAATAAAATGATCAATGCGGATTACATCATATACTCTGGCAGAGTGTTCCATTCGCTTTCTCCACCACGAAAAGTCTTCTGCCTCTAACTTCTTCCAATCATACAAAGGATTTCCCCACCGCTGTCCTGTTTCTGAAAATACATCCGGTGGTACACCGGCTACTTTCGTCGGATTTAATTCCTCATCCAACTGAAAAAATTCTGTATGCTGCCATACATCAGCCGAATCCATTGCTACGTACAATGGTATGTCTCCAATAATTTCAATTTCCTTATCATTGGCATATTCTTTTAATTGATTCCATTGTTCATAAAACTTATACTGAACAAATTTGTAAAATTCTATATCATCCTTTAATTCCTCTTTTAATTCTTGTACAGACTCTTCATCTCTGAATTTAATTTCACTCTCCCAGTCTGTCCATGAAGTCCCTTCAAACTTGTTTTTACAGGCACTATAAAGACAATAGCCTTCCAGCCAATATTCATTTTCCTTTAAAAATGTTTTATATTCGTCTAAATTCTGATGACTGCTGTTTTTAAAAGCGGTCCGCAGTACTTGAAATCTGGAATTATAAATCAATCCATAATCCACATACTGTTCTTCCATATTCCACATAAAACTATGAACATAATCACTTTCAAGCAGTCCCTCTTCCACTAACTTATCAAGGTCTATAAAATAAGGGTTTCCTGCAAAAGCGGAAAAGGACGCATATGGACTGTCTCCAAAGCTGGTAGGTCCCAACGGAAGAATCTGCCAGAATTTTTGTCTCGCTGCCACCAGATTATCAACAAAATCATATGCACTTTTTCCAAAGCTTCCGATACCATAAGGCGACGGCAAACTGCTGACAGGCATCAATATTCCTGCACTTCTATCAAATCTCTGCTGCATTTTCTGCCTCCTGATTTTTAATGATGTTCGTGAGTAAACAGGTGGTCCTGACAATACTCTTTGTTCCCCGAACACTTTGAGCAATATCTGAATGTAAGGTTTGGATCATCTATCTCTGTCCTTCCACATATAACACATTTATGTCTTGCTCCATTCTCATATGTCTTTGGTTTTGCCTGTCTCACCGACTGTTTATATTCATGTCTTCTTTTTGCCTGTTTTGGATTAAACCGGGCACGATTTCTTCCAAAAATAACATAAATCAAGAAATTTAATAATGAAACAAAAATCAATACTGTAACTGTAATACCTACTATAAAACTTCCTGTTTTAAATGCTTTGATAATATCATATATCAAATATGCTCCATACAAATATCCAAACCACTTAATTCTAATCGGAACCAGAAAATACAACATTAATTGCTCTTCCGGATACGTAACAGCGTATGCTAAAAAAATAGACATGTTTATATAATAAGTACTGACAAACAAACCGATAAACGTTCCAAAAAACTGTCCCGGACTGACAATTCCGTAACTAAGCATCTGTGTTGTAATTTCATCAGGCATTATGCCCGCACTATATAAAACAAGCATGACAACATATAAGACCAATGCTCCTATCACAGTAAATAACAAACCTGAAAACATATATACATTATATCTATATGTTCCCCATGTATGCTCTAACCCTCTTCCTAACTGATAATACAAAATCAGCATAATAATAGTAAAAACACCCAATGTCTCTGGCGGCATCAGAATCCATGTAATTATTCTCCACACCTGCCCATGAAAAATCATATATGGATCAAACATCAGCAGCTGATACATTTCCGGACTAAGTATCTGTATTGCATAACCAATAATATATGCAATAATCAGATATAATGACAAATTCGGTATTGCATATCTGCTGAATTTTTTTTCAAATTTTGACATATTTTTATACTCCTGTTTTCCTTTTAGGGTATTATTCCCCATATATAAATAACCATCTTACAGTATAATTTCTACACCCTTGTTTGTCAAACTACTTTGTCCTTTAATTACGAAAAAAAATCTTATTAATCTTTCATTTATTATTTCAATATACTTTATATAAAGCATCATCTTTTATTGAAATTGTCCTTTCAAGATAGTTGAGTTTTCTTCCTATTTATTATATAATAAATAGTCGTTTTTGATATTTTTTTGTCAATTAACATATATATGGGATAGGTAAAGATATGGATAAAAATAATTATTACAGTTTAGGTATTGATATCGGTTCTACTACCGTAAAAATTGCAATACTTGATAAAGAAAAAAATATTATTTTTTCAGATTACGAAAGACATTTTGCTAACATACAGGAAACTCTGGTTTCTTTATTAAAAAAAGCACATAGCCGGCTGGGTTCTATAGAATTGTGTCCTATGATTACCGGTTCCGGTGGTCTTGCACTTTCAGAACATTTAAAAATTCCATTTATTCAGGAAGTTGTTGCTGTTTCCACTGCATTAGAGGATTATGCTCCACAGACAGATGTTGCTATTGAACTAGGTGGCGAAGATGCTAAAATTATATATTTTACCAATGGAATTGAACAAAGAATGAATGGTATCTGTGCCGGAGGTACAGGTTCTTTTATCGACCAGATGGCATCTCTTTTACAGACAGATGCTTCCGGTTTAAATGAATATGCAAAAAACTATCAGGCAATTTACCCAATTGCAGCGAGATGTGGTGTTTTTGCCAAAACAGATATTCAACCTTTGATTAATGAAGGTGCTACAAAAGAAGATTTAGCGGCTTCTATTTTTCAGGCTGTGGTCAACCAGACGATTTCCGGTCTTGCCTGTGGCAAACCGATTCGGGGGACCGTTGCATTTTTAGGCGGACCGCTTCATTTCTTACCCGAGTTGAAAAACGCATTTATCCGAACATTAAAATTAGATGATGAACACATTGTAGCTCCAAAGCATTCTCATTTATTTGCTGCTACCGGCGCTGCTTTAAATCATAAATCCAGCGTTCGTGTAAATATTGTAGATTTATACGAACAATTGTCAAAGGGTGTTAAGATGTCTATGGAAATCAAACGTCTTGACCCATTATTCCACAATCAGGAAGAATATGATAAGTTTCTGACAAGGCATCAAAAATCTGAAGTGAAAAAGAGCGACCTTACATCATACAAAGGAAACTGTTTTCTCGGTATCGATTCCGGTTCTACCACTACGAAGGCCGCATTAGTCGCTGAAGATGGTTCTTTACTCTACTCATTTTACAGTGGAAATAACGGAAACCCTCTACAGACAATTATCGATGCCGTAAAAGATATTTATAAAAAATTACCAGAGGATGCACATATTGTACGCTCCTGCTCCACAGGATATGGTGAGGCTCTGATTAAAGAAGCGCTTATGTTAGACGAAGGCGAAGTAGAAACTGTCGCTCACTATTATGCTGCAGCTTTCTTTGAGCCACAGGTTGATTGTATTCTGGACATTGGTGGACAGGATATGAAATGTATCAAGATTAAGAACAATTCTGTTGACAGTGTACAGTTAAATGAGGCATGTTCCTCCGGATGCGGCTCTTTTATTGAAACATTTGCAAAATCTTTAAATTTCTCTGTACAGGATTTTGCAAAAGAAGCATTGTTTGCTTCTAACCCTACAGACTTGGGTACAAGATGTACCGTTTTTATGAATTCAAATGTAAAGCAGGCACAGAAAGAAGGTGCCAGTGTTGCTGATATTTCTTCCGGTCTTGCTTACTCTGTTATCAAAAATGCCTTATACAAGGTGATTAAAATATCTGATGCAAAAGATTTAGGCCGAAAAGTAGTTGTTCAGGGTGGTACATTCTATAATGATGCCGTCCTTAGAAGTCTGGAAAAAGTAGCCGGAATCCATGCGGTCAGACCGGATATTGCCGGTATCATGGGTGCTTTTGGTGCTGCTTTAGTTGCAAAAGAAAGGTACCATGGTGAATCCACTACACTGCTTTCCCTGGAGCAATTAGAAGCATTTTCTTATGAAACTTCCATGACACGGTGTAAAGGCTGTACCAATGCATGTCTTCTTACGATTAATAAATTTTCTGATGGTCGTAGATTTATCAGTGGAAACAGATGTGAAAAAGGTATTGGCGGGCAGAAAAATAAAGAAAATATTCCAAACCTTTTCGAATATAAATTACAAAGAATGTTTGGCTATAAACCTTTAGATAAAGATAAAGCCCCTAGGGGTGTGGTTGGTATTCCAAGAGTCCTGAATATGTATGAGAACTTCCCATTCTGGGCTACATTCTTTAAAGAATTAGGATATCGTGTTGTCCTTTCACCGGAATCTTCCCACAAAATTTATGAGATGGGTATTGAGTCTATCCCGAGTGAATCCGAATGTTACCCTGCCAAACTCGTTCACGGGCATATCACATGGCTCATTAAAGAAGGCGTCAAATTCATCTTCTACCCTTGCATTCCTTACGAGAGAAACGAAACTCCGGATGCCAACAACCATTATAATTGTCCGATTGTTACATCCTATGCAGAAAATATTAAAAATAACGTAGAAGAATTAGAAGATTCTTCAATAAAATTTATGAATCCTTTTATGGCTCTTACAAATGAAGATACCATTACAACACGTCTTGTAGAAGAGTTTTCAAAAGAATTCGGCATAAAAGAAACTGAAATAAAAAATGCTGCTCATTTGGCATGGAACGAGCTTTTAGCATCACGTGATGATATGGCACGCAAGGGTGAAGAAACGCTCAAATATATGGAAGAAAACGGTAAACGTGGTATTGTTCTGGCAGGACGTCCATATCATGTAGACCCTGAAATTAATCATGGTATTCCTGAGATGATTAATTCCTATGGTCTTGCTGTCTTAACCGAGGATTCCATTTCTCATTTGGCAGAAGTTGAACGTCCATTGATTGTTTCCGACCAGTGGATGTACCATTCACGGCTTTATCGTGCTGCCAATTATGTTAAAACGAGAGATGACCTTGACTTAGTACAGTTAAATTCCTTTGGCTGCGGTTTAGATGCCGTTACAACAGACTGTGTCAGTGACATTCTTACAAAATCGGGGAAAATTTATACGGTTCTAAAAATTGATGAAGTAAATAATTTGGGTGCTGCAAGAATTCGCATCCGTTCACTGCTCGCCGCAATCAGAGTTCGTTCGGAAAACAAATTTGAACGGTATATTCAGCCTTCTTCTATTAATAAGGTGGAATTCACAAAGCAGATGTATGACGATAAATATACGATTCTGACACCACAAATGAGCCCGATTCATTTTAAAATGCTGGAATCAGCGCTGAATTCCTGTGGGTATCATTTTGAAATTATGGAAAGTAAAAAATCCTGTGTTGATATGGGACTGAAATATGTAAATAATGACGCATGTTATCCTTCCCTGATTGTAGTCGGACAGATTATGGAAGCTTTGCTCTCCGGTAAATACGACTTAAATAAAACAGCAGTAATTATTACTCAGACAGGTGGCGGCTGCCGTGCTACAAACTATATTGGTTTTATCAGAAGAGCTTTGGAAAAAGCAGGTATGGGACATATTCCTGTACTCTCACTCTCCCTTCAGGGATTGGAAAAAAACAGCGGCTTTAAAATCACACCAAAATTTGCCCTAAAAGCAGTTCAGGCTGCAATGTATGGTGACCTTTTTATGAGAGTTGTTTATCGAACAAGACCTTACGAAGTAAATGAGGGCGAAACAGATGCTCTTCATAAAAAATGGGAATACAAACTTTGTAAACAATTAGCTGATAAAAAATTTGGTATCAGACGTTTCAAACAAAATATGAGAAAAATAGTAGAGGAATTTGATGCAATTCCTGTGAAAAATATTCAAAAACCAAGAGTTGGTATTGTAGGCGAGATTTTAGTCAAATTCTCTCCTACTGCTAATAATGATCTGGTTCATCTCTTAGAATCAGAAGGTGCTGAAGCAGTAATGCCTGATTTGGTTGATTTCTTCCTATACGGATTCAGGAATGCAGCGTTTAAGCACGAAAATCTTGGATTTGATAAAAAAACGGTCCGTCTCAGCAATCTTGGGATTCGAGGAATAGAATGGATGCGTAATTCTGCAAAAAAAGCATTAATAAAGAGTAAACATTTTACTCCTACTTCAGATATCTGGGAAATGAGCAAAATGGCTGAAAAAGTAGTTTCTATCGGCAATCAGACCGGTGAAGGCTGGTTCCTGACCGGAGAGATGCTTCATTTAATTCATGACGGTGTTCCAAACATTGTCTGCACACAGCCATTTGCATGTTTACCAAACCACATTGTAGGAAAAGGTGTTATCAAAAAAATACGGGCGATGTATCCGGAAGCTAATATTGTAGCTGTAGACTATGACCCTGGTGCCAGTGAGGTAAATCAGCTGAATCGTATTAAACTGATGCTGGCTACAGCCAATAAGCGGTTACCAAAAGACAAATAACAGATAGATTTATATTACTTCTTTTAAAAAGGTATACTGTCAGGAATAAAAATTCCCACACAGTATACCTTTTCTAATCTTCTTCTCTGACGAAACAAAACTATACTAACCGATATAGACTCCTCTTTTTCGTAATACTCTCTTTTCAATGAATGAAAAAAATACTTTATCTACAATAATTCCAATAATAACAATAATTATCATAACCAGCATTACCTGATTAATATCTGCCAGATTTCTTCCAACCATCAAAGTATAACCGAGACCTACCGACGAGGAGATAACCTCTCCTGCCATCAATGCTCTCCATGCAAATGACCAGCCTTGTCTAAATCCTGATATCAGCATGGGGATTGCCGCCGGTATAATTACTTTATATAACATTTTTATTCCTTTTGCTCCCATTGTACTTGCTGCCTGCACATAAATCTTGTCTACGTTTCTAACACTACTTTCCACCGACAACGCAATAGACAATGCTGAACCCATGATTATTACAAACAAAATGGAATTTTCTCCCAGACCAAACCACAAAATAGCAAAAGGTACCCAGCATATACTTGGTAGTGTTTGTATTCCCATGAGCATAGGTTTTAAATATGTATTAAGATACTTTACATTTAATATAACCGCTCCAACGATGCATCCGATAATACAGGATATAATATATCCGATTACTCCTCTTCCCAAACTGTATCCTATTGACTCTGCGATTGTCCCATCTTTCCAGAGTTCAAAAAACCTTTCTATAATTCCCACAATACTTGGAAAAGTATAACTCTCCCATATTGCTAAAACCTCTGTTCCCATCCAAAATACAATCTGCCACAAAACAAGCAGACCAATGTAAAATAAAATGCTGCCCAGTATTGTCTGTTTTTTTTCTTTTTTATACATAAACCTTTTCCTCCTCCGAAAAATCTACATCCTTTTCTATCCATTCCAATATTTCCGAACGATATTCCAAAAATTCAGGGGATTTTATATTTCTTGGTCTTTCCAAGTTTATGTCACAGTATTTTTCAATTTTATGACTGTTTCTTGACAAAAATAATACTCTGTCACCAAAAAAAACGGCTTCCTCTACGCTATGTGTTATTAAAATAATTGTTTTATGAGTCTTTTCCCATATTTTTTCTACCTGCATTCTCAAATGATTGGTTGTCTGTTTATCTAAAGCTGAAAAAGGTTCGTCCATCAACAACATCTTACTGTTCATAGCTAACGCTCGTGCAAAAGATACTCTCTGTTTCATTCCTCCTGACAGTTGATGAACTGCATAATCCCTGTACGCTTCCAAATTTACCATTCTTAAATAGTACATGGCTCTTCTTTCTTTTTCTTGTTTTGATAATCCTGCTATATCCAATCCAAATTTAATATTATCAATCACGGACAGCCACGAAAATAATGCCGATTCCTGAAACATCACAGTTCTCTCACTTGATGGAGAAATAACCGGATTACCATCTAATATAATTTCTCCTGATGTTGGTTTCTCCAAACCCGCAATCAATTTCAATAACGTGGATTTTCCAGAACCGGAAGCACCAACAATGCATGTAAAACTTCCTTCTTCAATTGTCAGATTAATATTGTTTAATGTATCTGTATCATTGTCATATATTTTTGATACATTTTTTAATTCTAACATATATGTCTCCTATCTTTTTCTGTCTACTCGCTACTTTCTACTATTCATAACACTGTTTATTAATTTATCACTTATAATTCCACTGTCCGGCATCTGCTTTATAAAATTGATATCTTTGCATATCCTTGCATATTCAAAAACAGATTTTTCACCAAAATCAGATGAAAAAGAAATACTCTTCAGAGAATCTGAAATAATATTTTCTTCAATTTTTTTACCCGTATCCTCTTTTAACTGTTGGTTCATTACTTTTGCAGCTTCATCCGGATATTGCACAATATACTCTGTTGCCTTAATGTGTGCTTTTAAGAATTTTTTCACCACTTCTTCATGACTATCCATATAATCCTTATTCACAATCACTGTTGTAACCACATAATCACCATTATCCGCTATTTCCTTATAGTTTAAAACAGTTTCTGCAACTTGTTTTCCGGTTAATGTACTTCCCCATGGTTCAGGAACAATCGCTGCATCAATATCTCCATTTTTCATCAGATTAGCTACATCTGCATTATTTGCCTCAACAATATTAACATCTCCTTTATCTGATTTAACCGAAAGCTGGTTCTCCTTTAATAACTTTAACAGCAATAAATGCTGCGTATTTCCAATTGATGGAACCGATACGCTTTTTCCCTTTAAATCTTTTACAGACTGAATATTCGAGCCTTTTTTTGCAATCAGAACAGTTCCTCCCTTTGCTGCTCCACTAATAATTACGAAATCTCCCTTAGATTTTATATTCGCAGACACTGCCGGAACCGGTCCGATATACCCTATATCAATATCTTTAGAAAACAAAGCCTCAACTAAAGAAGTTCCTGCATCAAAGGAAAACCACTTGACTTTCATATCATTTCCCAACTCTGTTTGAAGCATATTCTGTGACTGTGACTTCATAACCAATGCCTGTCCATGTGTAATATTGTCAAAGTATGCGACATTCAAAGTATTTTCATCTTTACCACACCCTGTCACAAATAATACCATCATTAAAATACTAAAAATCCAAATTTTATTTTTCATTTTTCTCAACCTTTCTTATCTGAATCCAATTATCTGTCCTATATAATTTGTTATTTAAATTATAATAAATTGTATATTTATCATCTTTTATCCCATTAAGAGGAATAAGCTCTCCCACAAAAACTCTGGCAAAATACTCCGGTCTTTTCTGAGATGTTTGTGATAAATCTTTATAATATGCATTTTCCTTTCCTATCAGATACACTCCGTCCAGCAAATGATCTATCATCTTTACACATAATAAATCTTCTTCAACATATAGTTTAATTCTTGCCATATCCTGTTCGCTGTCTATCTGTTCCGGATGACTCATAACCAACGATTTCAGTTTTTCAGTACGTTCTCTTTCACTGCTATAAATACTTTCAAGAATCACCGGAGGCACTTTATCAGCTGTGGTAATATCCGGCATCGAAACTTCCTCTATCTTACACAGTTTCCCAAAACAATAATCAGAACTTCTTTCCATAATTTCACTCATATGCTCAGGGCAAAACTCGAACGGATATGCTCGATAAAATCCAAAATTCATTGTATATCTATTCAGCATCTCACCGGTTTGATAATCAAACTCTATGATTGTTCCTTTCGCAAAATCATCACTCTGAACTTTTCCATTCATAACACATACTCTGCCCATCTCTTTTTCATAAATGGCAATCGAACGCACAATAGACTTATCTGTAACAAATGTTTTATATAATCTGACTGTTCCTTTACTCTCATTAATTTGATATATTTTCACATATGAATTTCTACTTTTGTTATAGTAACTGACCGGTCTCCTCTTGTTAATGTGATTATCATAAATAATTAATTTCCGATATCCATTTTCATCACATTCTTCATCTATAAAATAAGCTGAATGTGCCTGGAAAAACCATTCTATATCTCCAACAGGCTTTAGCACTTTATCTTCCATCGAAGTATTTTTAAAAAATTCCGGATTTCCCAAAACCCATTCCACCTGTTTTTTCTCATAATTCAGTTTTATGACTGCGTGAAGATTTCTAAGACATACCATTAATGTTTTGTCATAGTTATCATATTCCAGTGTATTAATATGTGCCCAGTCCGGAGAATCTACAAAACGACTGTCAACATAGTCTTTCAACCATATCTCATTCACAATATTTCCGGTGTTATGTTCAATCTCAATAACAGAATCTTCAATCGTATTATCATCAAAAGCATTCGATACTACAGCATAATTTCCATTATCAAGTTCACAAAAATCATGATGTGCCCCTTTTTCAACATTGTAACGTTTTAGAAATCTTCCCATCTGGTCTACCACATACATGTGCACAGATGTGGGATTAGTATCTGTATGCCTTGTGACTGTCTTATCTAAAAAGACATATCTGCCCTTTGAAATCGGTTTAAAACCATATGTTTTCGGTACCATGGAAAAACAAAACCGAATATCTCCTTTCCTGTCAAATGCATAAGGAAAAACACCATCGTCACCACCATAAATTAGTGTTAAATCATATGCATATTTTTTCGAAGAATATGCTGTGCTGTTTACCTTTATTCCTGAACTTTTACCTTTTAATTTATCTGTTGTCAAAAAAAATTCTTTACTTTTTACTTTATTCTTCTTACTAAAAAGTTCAATTTTTATTTTGTTTTTTGCTCCCGGATACAACCCCATAATTGGAATTGTATGATTACATCCCGACTTAACTTCATATGAGATATTCTCGCTGTCTTCTTTTCCGAAAACAGTAACCCTGACGTTCCTCTCCTTTTTTGTGTAAAAAACAGCCATCGCACATAGAGGAGCAAACTGATATGGATTTTTTATTACCAGCATATTACTAAATTTATACTTCTTCTGATTTACAATTATTTCTATAGCCTTTTCTATTGCCATCGACTGTAACGGATATGGTTCTTTCACTATAATATTAGTTTCGATTTCCACCTCCAGATTTCTCTGTAGCTCTTTTTCATATTTTAATGACTGTTCCTTCATCCATTGTGCACTCTTGACTGTAAGTTTATTTTGAGGCAGACCCATAGCAACGTATAATTCCTTTGCTATGCTTTTTATTTTATAACTGTTCATATCACGTTTATATTTCAATCCTTTCCTTTTATTTTCGTTTTGCTGTAATATCTCTTGCTTGAAAATTTACCGCATTATACCGTTATAACTGATATCGTTCTAATTCCCGCATAATATAGTTTACAGTCTCCTCTATTGAACGATTTTCTGTATTCACAATAATATCAGGATTACATGGAACTTCATATGGTGCACTGATTCCGGTAAAGTTTGGAATCTCATTATTTTGTGCTTTCTGATATAGCCCCTTTACATCCCTTTTCTTACAAACCTCTAATGATGTACTGACATATACTTCTACAAAAGATTCTTCTCCTATAATATCCCTTGCAGAATCTCTATCCTTCTGATATGGTGCTACCAATGCCGTCAGGACGATTAATCCTGCATCATTCATCAGCCTGCACACTTCTGCGTTTCTTCTGATATTTTCAATTCTGTCTTTTTCTTCAAATCCTAAATTTTTATTTAAACCAAGCCTGACATTATCTCCATCCAGAACCATCGTATGTTTCCCTTTTGCAAATAATCTTTTTTCTACTTCGTTTACCAGTGTAGATTTTCCTGCGCCTGACAATCCGGTAAACCAAATAGACTTTGGATTTTGATTTAAGCCTGCTGCTCTTTTTGTTCTGTCGATATCCATTTGATGATAGACTATGTTTTCTCCTCTTCTAAGAGTATGTTCTACAACACCACATGCCGAAGTCATATTACTTACCCTGTCTATAAGAATAAATGCACCAAGTTCTTTACTGTCTTCAAAGCGGCTAATAACAATTTTTTCATTTAAAACAATATCGCAAGAGGCAATTTCATTTTTATTTAATATTTTCACAGGCAGATGATTTCCTTCATTCACATCAATCTTATATTTGATTTTCATCACTGTACCTAAGAGCATTTTTGTTCCTATTTTCAAATAATAATTCTTTCCCTCTATCAATGGTGTATCGTCCAGCCATAATATTTTTGCATTAAAAACATTACTTACTGTCAGATGATCACTGGATGATATGACACATCCTCTTGAAACATCTACTTCTCTATTCAATTGTACTGTTACTGCCTGCCCTTTTACTCCACATTCATTTTCTTTATCTGTCACAAAAATTCTTTTAATCTTCGCCTGCTCTTTGTTTGGATATATATGAACTTTCTGCCCTACTTTTAACTGTCCCGCAGAAATCTCTCCCTGAAATCCTCTAAAGGTCCTATCCGGTCTGCATACCCTTTGAACCGGCAATATCAACTCTTCCTTCTCTTTCTTTTTTGAGACATCTATAGTTTCAAGATAATCTAATAAAGTTTCTTTCTGATACCATGTCATGTTTTTAGACTGATTTGTTAGATTATCCCCTTTCTTTGCCGACACCGGAATAATTTTTATAGTTTTAAATCGAAATTCCTTTACCATATCATTGATATCATTTTCTATATCAAGAAATATCTGTTCCTGATATTTGATAACATCCATTTTGTTTACAGCAAAAACTATATGTTCAATCCCCATCAGTGCACATATTCTTATATGTCTTTTTGTCTGCGTCATCAAACCTGCCGAGGCGTCAATTAGAATCACTGCCAAATCTGCAAATGATGCTCCTACCGCCATATTTCTCGTATACTCTTCATGTCCCGGTGTATCCGCAACAATAAAACTTCTTTTTTCTGTCGTAAAATATCTATATGCCACATCAATGGTTATTCCCTGTTCTCTTTCAGCCATAAGACCATCCAACAACAGTGAATAGTCCATTTCTCCACCCGCACTTCCTACTTTACTCTCTAGTTCCAACGTTTCTTCCTGATCCGCAAAAAGTAGTTTTGCATCATATAGCATATGCCCTATTAAGGTTGACTTTCCATCGTCTACGCTGCCACATGTAATAAATTTTAACAGACTCTTCATTTAAAAATATCCCTCCCGTTTTCTTCTCTCCATACTGCCGGCCGCCTCATTGTCAATAACTCTGCTTGTCCGTTCTGATGAAACTGCTCCTAATGTTTCCTCTATAATCTTGTCCAACGTATCCGCTTCCGACTCTATTCCTCCGGTTAGTGGATAGCATCCTAATGTTCGAAAACGGACCTTTTTTATTTCGGGATGTTCATTTGGCAAAAGTTTCATTCTGTCATCATCTACCATAATAATATTTCCCTCTCTCTCAACTACAGGTCTGTAATCTGCATAATATAAAGAAACGATTTCAATATTCTCTCTTTTTATATACTGCCAGATATCTTTTTCTGTCCAATTGGATATTGGAAAAACACGAATACTTTCCCCTTTAAAAATCTTTGTATTATACAATTTCCACATTTCAGGTCTTTGATTTTTAGGATCCCATGCATGTTCTTTATTTCTAAAAGAAAAGATTCTTTCTTTTGCTCTGGATTTTTCTTCGTCTCTTCTTCCCCCGCCAAATGCTGCAGTAAATCCATATTTATCTAAAGCATTTTTTAATGCCTGTGTTTTCATAATATCTGTATAAGCAGCTCCATGTTCAAAAGGATTAATTCCTTGTCTGATTCCCTCTTCATTAGAATAAGAAATTATTTCTATTCCATATTTTTCAGAAATTTTATCTCTAAATTCAATCATCTCTTTGAATTTCCATGTTGTGTCAATGTGTAAAAATGGAAATGGCGGCTTTTCAGGATAAAACGCTTTCATAGCGAGATGAAGCATTACCGAACTATCCTTACCAATCGAATACAGCATTACCGGATTTTCACACTCTGCAGCAACCTCTCTGATTATATATATTGCTTCTGCTTCCAAAGCATCTAAATGTGACAACATTTTTGCTTTTCCTCCCTTTTCTAATAATTGCAAAATTTGTTAAATTTTATCAACGAATTGTTATAATAAAATGATATAATATTTATAACTTATTTATTTTTTAACAAAAATACTGCACCAGGATTTGTTATATAAATCCCAGTGCAGTATTTTGTTATAACATAAACTTTCATTACCTGAATTTTAAATTAAATTATTGTGAAGCCTACATTTTTGCAATATCTTGTATTAAACTATTCATCTCTTTTTTTGACTGTACTGTTCTGGCTGTTTCTACAACCTGTTTTTTCTCTGAATCTGTAAGATTTGAAAAATGTTCCATTGCTTCCTCATTTTTAGCCAGGCCAAACCCTAATCCCAGAGGCATCTCATTTTTCTTTTTCTTATCTTTTTTACTTTGTTCCATAATAAAACCTCCCACAAATGTAATAAACTTTAATTACAGTTTTGACATTTTGTGGGAGATTATTCTATCTGAAAAAATTTATTCTTTTATTTAATTTTTAATGTTCTCAGATAATCTTTCTGTTCCTGCGTAATTCTTCTGCTTTCAATAGCCTTCTGGATTGCTTTATTGTGTGTCCATTTATCTAATTCCTTATTTTCAATAAAAGGCAATATTAAATCATACTGCTTTGCCAATGCTGTGGCAAAATACCATGCAATCATCATATTCACATAGTATTCATCAGATTTCACTTTGGCTACCATTTCAGGATATATCACATGAAATGCATCATCTAAAAAATATTTCATCAGCATTTCAATTGCAAACCGGATAGTATATGTATCATCAGACTTTATCCATACCTTTACTTTTTCTAAAAGTTTCGGCAAATTCTTTTTAAATACTTTTGGTGCCATCATATCACAAGTAGCCCAATTGTCCACATATGGTAAAAAACGTTCTACTTCTGCAATACACTCATCATAATCTTTTATCTGCTCCAAGATAAAACCATGCAGATTATTTTCTTCATAATACTTGTGAGGAAGCATCTTGATAAACTCTTTTGCTTCATCTGTCTTAGCAAAATCTTTTGCATATTTTCGAAGTTGTGGCGTTCTTACTCCAATAACCAGTTCTTCATTCACATTTGGAATCAGCTTTGCATGAAATCTTTTGTAGTCTAAATCCTGCATGGAAAAAAGTGATTCCACCACTTTATTTTCAATATTGCTCATATTATCTCCTATATATTCTCTATCTGCCAGTCTATCGGTTCTTCGCCATTTGCTTTCAAAAACTCATTTGCTTTACTAAAATGTTTACACCCAAAGAATCCTCTATAAGCTGATAATGGGCTTGGATGCGGTGCCTCTAATATCAAATGTTTCGGATTCGTAAGCATGGACTTTTTCCTTCTTGCAGGACTTCCCCACAGAAAATATACAATAGGCCTGTCCTGTGCGTTCACTGCCTGAATTACTGCATCCGTAAACTGCTCCCACCCATGTCCCTGGTGGGAATTTGCCTGATGTGCCCGGACAGTAAGTACTGTGTTTAGCAGCAATACACCCTGATCTGCCCACTTTTTTAAATAACCGTTATTTGGTATATCGCATCCCAAATCATCATGTAATTCCTGATAAATATTCACAAGAGAAGGCGGTGTATCATTTCCGGGCAAAACAGAAAAAGATAAGCCATGTGCCTGATTTACATTATGATATGGGTCCTGCCCTAACAATAACACTTTTACATCTTTTAAAGGTGTAAAATGAAAAGCATTAAATATATCATCTGCCGGTGGATAGATTACGGTCCTGCTGTATTCCTCCCGTACAAAGTTATACAAATCCCTATAATACGGCTTTCTAAATTCCATATTTAATGATTCTACCCAGTCATTGTCAATCATTCCCATAATTTTCCTCCTAAAAACGTTTCTTATATAATTTCTTCAATAAAGTTTCTATCATTAAACACTTTCAATGCATTTGGTTTCAACTCAATCTCAAAATGTTTTGAACACATGGATTCTCCATCTACATTAAATGTACAAAGTTCCTCTGAGTCTACTGTAATTTTTTTCTCTGAATATCTTTTCACATAAATCGAACCTTCATGTCTCGCCTTGAGCAGCTTCAATAAAACCGGTATCATTTTCGGCTTAGGCATCTTTTCCACAAAATAAATGTCTAACATTCCATCATCTAGCAATGCATGCGGTGCAATACGGAATCCACCGCCATAATACTGACCATTTCCAATAGCTAATATCGTACACTCATTCTCTACCTGCGTCTCTCCCATGGTGATTTTTAATTTTTTAAACTGATATTTAAAATATGTATAAACCAGACTTGCATTGTATCTCTGGCTTACCGGAATCCATTTTCTATGTCTCACGTGTTTTAAGTTTTCTGCCACATCGGCATCTAACCCTAAACATGCAACATTTACGAAGAACCGATGATTAATCCGTCCTACATCAATTGTAACAATTCCTGTAGTATGCTTTTTTAAAGTCTTTTCAAAATCATTTCCACTGCCTGTCGGGATATTTCCTAACACTTTATGTTCTGATTCCATAACTCCGTTCAGCACATCATTTAATGTTCCATCCCCTCCCACGGAAAAAACAACGCACTCTTCATCGGGAATTTTATTCGCAAGTGATTTGGCGTCACCCTCTTTTTGCGTATACATTATCTCATATGGTATTTCTCTTTTTAAACAAGCCGTCCTGATATTTTTTTCTATTTTCCCTTTATCCATTCTTCCGCTGTCAGGGTTCAAAATAAAATAATATTTCATAACTTTTCTCTCGTTTTCTTATGTTAGATCCTTACCGCTACTCCTTTTTCGTCCAGATATTGTTTCAAATCCATAATTTCTAACTCTTTATAATGGAATAAAGATGCTGCCAGAGCTGCATCTGCCTTTCCCTCTGTAAGTGCATCATAAAAATGCTCCCTGCTTCCCGCACCGCCTGATGCAATTACAGGAATTGAGACATTCTCCGCAATCGTTCTAGTCAATTCCAAATCATATCCCTGCTTCACACCATCACAGTCCATACTCGTAAGAAGTATTTCTCCTGCCCCAAGCCTGTTTGCTTTCATTGCCCATTCCACGGCATCAATTCCCATATCTACACGTCCGCCGTTTTTATAAATATTCCATCCACTGCCGTCTGCTCTTCTTTTCGCATCAATCGCTACAACCACACACTGGCTCCCAAACTTATCTGCTGCTTCGCTGATTAAATTCGGATTCATGATTGCCGAAGAATTAATGCTAATCTTGTCAGCACCTTCACGTAATAATGCCTTAAAATCATCTACAGTACGGATTCCACCGCCAACTGTAAATGGAATAAAAACCTGTTCAGCTACCTTTCTCACCAAATCTACTACTGTTGCCCTATGGTCTGATGATGCAGTAATATCTAAAAAAACAAGTTCGTCTGCACCTGCTTTATTATATGCCTTTGCGACCTCTACCGGGTCGCCTGCGTCTCTCAAATTCACAAAATTAGTTCCTTTTACAACTCTGTTGTTATTTATATCCAAGCACGGAATAATTCTTTTCGTATGCATTTATTTCTCCAATCTCTACATAATCCAATCATATAAACATCTTTATTACTTATTAGATTCCAGCAAAATTTTTTAATATCTTAAGTCCTACATCTCCACTCTTCTCCGGGTGAAACTGACATGCAAATACATTATCCTTTTCAACAGATGCATGAATATCTGCCACATAATCTGTTTTTGCCTTTACGATCTGTTCTTCCCTTGCCTTTAAGTAATAAGAATGAACAAAATAAACATAAGACTGCTCATCAATCCCCTCAAACAGTCTTCCGTTATTTACCAGCTCTAATGAATTCCATCCAATATGTGGAATCTTAAAACCCGGCTTATCCGGAATTTTTACAATCTCTCCCGGTAATATTCCAAGTCCCTTCATTCCTGTTGTCTCGTCACTGCTTTCAAACAACAGCTGAAGCCCAAGACAAATCCCTAGAAACGGTGTCTTATTATCTACTACATCATAAATAGTGTTTACAAGATGATAATCTTTTAATTTCGTCATGGCGTCTCCAAATGAGCCCACTCCCGGAAGCACCACCTTATCTGCTGAAAGTATCTCATCTCTGTCTCTGGACAAAATTGTTTCCTCACCTAAAAACTGAAATGCTTTCTCCACACTCTTTATATTTCCTGCATCATAATCTATTATTGCAATCATTCACTCTGCCTTTCTTCTAAGTTATTGCAGTCTAACTCAAACCAAAACTCTACTCCATTCTCTTTGTTGATTACTCCATACGACTTATTATGTCTGTCCATAATCGCCTTTACAATAGAAAGTCCAATACCATTTCCGCCATAAGCTCTGGTTCGTGCTTTATCTACTTTGTAGAATTTAATCCAGATATTTTCCAAATCCTGCTCGGGTATATTTTTTCCTGTGTTAAAAACTGCTACTCTTACTATACCATTTTTTCTGATAATTTCTACTTTAATTATTTTATTTTCATCAACATGATTCAGCGCGTTACTTAAATAATTCGTAATTACCTCTTCTATCTGGAACTCATCTGCCCACACAAAAACCTCTTCATCACAGGTAAATTGTATTTTTACATCCTTCTGCTGTGCCTGAAGTTTCATAGAAGATATTACACCATAGATAACCGAAATAAGATTAAACCTCTCCATATTTACGTGAGAATCTCCAAACTCTAATTGATTTAAAGTAAGAAGACTCTTAACCATTTTGTTCATCTTATTTGCCTCATCAATGATAACATCACAATAATACTGCATATCTTCCGGGTTATCTGTTATCCCCTCCTGAAGACCTTCTGCATATCCCTGAATTAATGCAATCGGTGTTTTTAGTTCATGAGATACATTGGAGATAAACTCTTTTCGCATCTCATCTACTTCTTCTTTTTTCTCAATGTCCTTCTGCAGTTCAATATTGGCGGATTTCAAATCGGAAATTGCCTTTTCCAATTTTTCTGACATGTCATTCATACTATTTCCAAGAATTCCTAATTCATCATTATGATGTCCCGTATATCTTGCCTCAAAATCCAACTCAGACATTTTTTTCGATATATCAGCCAACTGTAACAATGGTTTTGTATACCTACTGGTAACAATTAGTATAACGATCGTAGCAATAATAATTGCTATTATACCTATCCATAAATAAAAATTGTTAGATATACTGATACTCTCCTTAAAACTTTCCACGGACATCCGCACGATTGATGAAACTCCATTGTCAAAAGTACTAAACAACTCATAATACTTATCAGTAGACGATTTATCCACCGTGGAATGTATCTGATATCCTTCCCCGGACTCTATTAAAACAGTTTCTCCTCCCTGTTCTGTACTTCTGCCAAATATCATATCACGCCATATATCGGTAAGTTTCTGTCCCGCACCATATTCATAAATCGCATTTCCGCTCTCGTTTACAACAATCATTGTGACTCCGGAAGTTTCACATACACGATTTAATTTGTCAACACTGAATGGACTTGAAATCGTACTGTCATTTTTTACAATATCTCTTAAATTGTAATATACATTTTTAATTGATACCTGTTTCGTACTGCTGTAATACCGCTCCATAAAAAGGCTGCTGTATATTACCACAGAAGCCATAGATACTGTCATAATTGTAATAATAAGTGCTGCCATTTTATAGCGGATTGATTTTCTCATTTAATTTACCTCGAACTTATATCCCATTCCCCAAATTGTCAAAATGTATTTTCCACATTCACCCAACTTGCTTCTCAACTTTTTCACATGAGTGTCTATAGTTCTGGCATCTCCAAAGTAATCATAATTCCAGACATTATTTAAAATATTTTCTCTGGATAATGCAATTCCTTTGTTCTGAACAAAATAAGTCAGTAACTCAAACTCTTTGAAACTCAAATCTACGATTTCACCTTTAACCATTACAAGGTGTGCCGCTTTGTTAATTTCAATATCACCTGCCATCACAATTTCATTCTGATCAACATTGCTGGTTCTTCTAAGCAATGCATCCACTCTGGCTACAAGAATTCTTGGACTAAAAGGTTTTGAAATATATTCATCCACACCCAATTCAAAACCTAACAGTTCATCACTTTCTTCTCCTTTTGCAGTAAGCATAATGATAGGTACTTTTGAGACTTTTCTAATTTCACGACATACTTCCCATCCGTCCATTTTTGGCATCATTACGTCTAAGATAATCAAATCAAAATCATTATGTTCCACAAACAAATCAATTGCTTCTTCACCATTCTCCGCCTCAATTACTTTATACTGTTTTCTTGTCAGAAAATCTTTTACCAGCTTTCTCATTCTATCTTCATCATCTACTACTAAAATTTTCAATTCCGGCATAAGAACCTCCTCGTTTACTAAAATCTATTATATTTTATTTATTATAATTTAACAATAAGATGTGTAGATTTCATGAACAAGTATGTTCATTCAAAAAAGTATTACACGAAATATCACACAAAGAAAAAGAACCCCTTTAATCAAAGGAGTTCAAGAGTGGACTAGATGGGAGTCGAACCCATGTCCAAAAACCCTTCCACTGTTCTTCTACTATCATAGTCCGTTCTTTCACATTCCCTCAGAATAACGGAAACGAACATCCTTTATTCCTTGGTAGCTTCATATTGCTTCTACATACGCAAAGCTTTGTATATAGAGTTCCCTACGAAAGTCGATGCCAGCGAACAAGCTGTAGGAGACTTATTCGTGACAGCTGCAACTAGGCAGCGTAAGCTAAATTATCTTCAGCGTTTAATTTTAATTTTGTGATTTAACGCATCACCTGCGGATAGCTTCACCAGATTCCAAGTCCCTGTCGAAACCAGTACTAGCCCTTACTGGATTTAATTATGTAAACAGTATATTAAACCTTTTAAATAAAAAAGTCAACAATGTTTTCGTAATTTTTTTCACATAAAATGCATACAATATATTATATGCTGGAAAGGAGCCTTACATGTCAAAAAATTATAATAAATTTGTCTTATTTGGTATTATTTTTACATTTATTCTCGGAACACTTCTCCACTTTGTTTATGAATGGTCAGGTTCTAATGTAATTGTAGGAATTTTTTCTCCCGTGAATGAGAGTGTTTGGGAACATCTGAAACTTTTATATTTTCCAATGAGCCTCTGGCTTCTTTTAGGATACTCCAAATTCGGAAAAAACAACTGCAATTATCTTTTTTCTGCCATTATAGGATTTCTATGTGGAGCTGTTTCCATTCCACTGCTATTTTACCTATATACATTTTTCACTCAAAAAAGTATTCTCATAGTTGATATTATAATTTTTATCATCGGAATATGCATCAGTTTTCTTGTCATGGCTTTTATCTATAAAAACTACGCATTTCGATGCAGACCTGTAAAATTACTATTAATATGGGAACTGATATTTGTATTATTTGTTATATTTACAATTTTCCCACCAGACTTTTTCCTTTTCAAATCCTAATCGCATATTATTAAAAAATGAGTGTAGTTCATAACAAAAAAGGAACTTTTTTGAAGCACCCTCCAAATGTTAGACAATAAGCTAATCTTTGGAGATACACTTCATTTAAAGTCCCTTTTTATATAAATATAAAGTTTAATCTTTACTTCTTCTATTGTGAATATTCAGACTTATTTCAGTCTGTTCTACACTATTTATCTGCTTTCGCCTTCTTTGCCTCTAATGCTTTATCTGTAGGTCTTACCATTAACAGACAGATTAACATTGCTACAATATAAAGTGCGATTGTTGCATATAATACATATTGATATCCTGTTGGATTTACTACTATTTGTTCTCCATGACTCATGATTGTCTTTGGTTCGCCAAAATGCTCTACAATCCAGTTAGCAAGCTGATTTCCCGTAAGTCCGGCAAATCCCCATGCTGACAATGTAATACCATGAATAGCACTGATACTTCCCATTCCGTAATGGTCAGATAACAATGTCGGTACATTCGAAAATCCACCGCCATATCCTGCATTGACTACAAAAATCAACGCAAGTACAAGTACAACAAGGAACATATTTCCTTCACCATTCTTTATACCGCCTGTTAACATTACTGCAGCTGTAAATATAATAGAAAGTGCAAATATAATTTTATAGATTGTATTTCTATCTTTCATCTTGTCTGCCCATGCAGAAAATCCAAGACGTCCACCAGCATTAAACACTGCAGAAACTGTAGAAATAACACCTACAATACCGGCAAGTCCAATACACTTCACAATCATTTTTTCTTGTGAAATCAAAGCAAGTCCACAAGTAATGTTAATATAAAACATTAACCATATACCAACATAATTTGAAATGGGCTTTGTCTTAATCACTGAAAGAATACTCTGTTTCTCCTCTTTATTCTGTGGTTCATGCCATCCTTCCGGTTTCTTTAACAACAGATGACCTACGAACATCATAACAAAATATACCGCAGCCAGAATCCAGAACATTTTAAAGATTCCGCCTTTTCCCAAGTTGTCAAGAAGGCTCTGCATAATCGGACTTGCGATTGCTTTCGCCGCACCAAATCCTGCTACTGCAAGACCTGTTGCAAGACCTTTTCTATCTTCAAACCAAAGCATTAATGTCTTTACCGGTGACAGGTATCCTGTACCCAAACCGATACCCATAATAAAACCATAACATATGTAAATTCCGATTAATGCAATCATACTGCCTTTATGTGCACCACCGTAATAAATGAAAAAGCCTGTACCAGCCATACCACACGCAAAGCATATCGTCGCGATAAGAGATGACTTATGAATATCTTTTTCTACAACATTTCCAAGAAAAGCAGCTGACATGCCTAAGAAAAAGATTGCAAAACTGAATGCCCATTCTGTAGCACCTTTTGAAAAGCCAATATAATCTGCTATTTCCTGACTGAAAATTGACCAGCAATAAACTGTACCAATACTACAATGTAATAACAATGCCGGGATTGCTGCCCTAATCCACTTATTAGAACGCCAGCCCTTTTGTGTTTTCACATTTTCCGTGTTCATAATATTTCCTCCTACTGTATCCTCAATAAACACCTATGTTTTAAATTTAAACATAGGTGTCCAAACATTCCAATTATATCGCTTATTTCGACAATATTCAACCCTGTGAATCTGTTTTTTGCACTTTCGGAAGTTCTATATAGAATATAACTCCATTCTCTTTGTTTTCAAAACCATATTTTCCATTATGCATTTCCACTATGCATTTCACTAAATGAAGTCCTAAACCGCTTCCTTTCTGTCCATTTAAATTAGCGTCATTCCCCTGATAAAACATATCCCAGATATTATCTTTTTTCCTTTCATCAATCGGCGTGCCGTCATTTTCTACTTCCACACGAATAGACTTTTCAAAAGATAAAAGTCTGACATAAATATTTCCATTACGTTTACAGTGCTTTATTGCATTTGTAATATAATTGCTTACAGCCTGCGTGAAAAACTTTTCATTGACCTGAGCGATACATTCCTTTGGATACTCTTCATGTATCGTAAGATTATTTATTTCCAGTAGTTTGTCATAATCCCTGCATGTAAACTCAACCAATTCAATAATATCAGAATAAGATACTTTCAGATTTTCCTCATCATTTTGTATCGAATAAATAATAATCATATCATTAATCATTTGTGACATATGCTCTGTCTCTTCGATAATTGACTGGTAATATTCCTTTTTCTTATTTTCATCCTGCAAAATTTCTAACATTTCGACCTGATTCGAGATAATTGCCAGAGGCGTTTTCATTTCATGGGAAACATTATTTACAAACTGTCTCCTTAAATTTTCTGCATTTGTCTTTCTTCGAATTTCCTCTTCCAAACTTGCAATCTGTTCCCTGATTTTAACCATCATCTTATTAATACTTTGAGCCAGCCCCGATAACTCAAGGAACTCCTGCTCTTCACTGATATTAAGATTATAATTATTATTTACAGCCTCTCTCGTATTGGCTTCTATTTGTTTTATCGGCTTGCAGATCATATTGGAAATAATAATTGATACAATAATTCCTACAATTGCAACTAATATTATTATCATTCCGAAAAACAGTGTGTAATATGAAAAATGTATTTTCATATTTGTCTTTAATTCATAAATGCACACATAATACTTATGACCATTTTGAGATATAATTCCTCTTCCTGAAATTTTTCCCTGACCATTCCGCATCTTTAACTCGTTTTCCTTATACCGATCCACTTTGTCGACAACTTGATTTTTAATTTTTGCAGCAAGTACTTTTTTATTCTTCTGCTTTTTTGTTGTAACATGTATCAGTTCAAAATTTTCATCACAAATAATAAACCTTAATTTCTGTTCTTCAAAAGAGATAATACCTTTATCCTTATATGAAACCTGACGAATATCCTGCTCTGACAAATAGTTAAAGGCTCTCTTGATAACATGCATCTTTCTATTAAAATAATAATCTTCCGAAAATGCATTAAACGCCACAAACATAATTCCCAAAATAATAAAAATCATCAATGTCTGCATGATAATCATTTTACTTTTAATTGTCTTAAACATTTTAAATCTCAAATATGTATCCTACACCATATATTGATTTAATATATGGACATTCCTCTCCTAGTTTTATTCGAATCTGCTTGATAATTGTATCGACAGTTCTATAAGTTCCGTCATAATCAGATCCCCAGACAGCGTCCAGTATCTGCTCACGCTTTAGTGTGACATTCTGATTCTGTATAAAGAATCTTAATAAATCAAACTCTTTTGGTGTTGTAATAATATAATCATCATCAACATAGATTTTTCTTGCCTTACAGTCAAGTCTTAGTCTGCCTGCCACAAGTTCCTCTGCGTCATCTTCTTCCCTTTGTGTACGTTTTAGTACTGCCTCTACTCTTGCCTTTAATACTGCCAGCATAAAAGGTTTCTTAATATAATCATCAACACCATTTCCAAAACTTTTAATCTGCTCATAATCTCCTGATTTTGCTGTCATCATAATTACTGGTATATCTGAAATCTCTCTAATCTTTTTTAATACATATTGTCCATCATAAATTGGCAGCATAATATCAAGAAGAACCAAGTCTATTTCATTCATTTGATCCTCAATCTCGCGGACTGCCTCTTCACCATCCTTTGCCTCGATAATATTGTAATCGTACAACTTCAAAAAATCAGCGACAGTTGTCCGCAATTTTTCCTCATCTTCAACGATTAAAATTTTTTTCCTGATATCTTTTTTCATGAATTCCTCCTATGACTTGGTATTAATATACGAACAGGCTCCAAGTGCTGCAACTGCTCCGTCTGATGTAGCTGTCGTAAGCTGTCTTATCGATTTGGTTCTACAGTCCCCTGCTGCATATACTCCCTCGCAGTTTGTTTTGCAGTCTTCTCCTGCTGCAATATATCCATACTCATCTAATTCCACAACGTTAGAGAAAACATCATTGTCCGGCACCTGACCTACAGCAATAAATAAACCGTTAATAGATATTTTTTCAGACTTGTCTCCATCTTTTTCTTTTACGATTATGGATTCCAAAGTCTCTTTTCCCTGAATCTCCTCTACAACACGATTTAACAAGAAAACTACATTTTCTTTTGCCCTAAGGGACTCTTCCAATTGTTTTTCTCCTCTGAACGTTTCTCTTCTGTGAATAATATAAACTTTATTACAATAATCAGACAAAAACAGTGCATCCTCTAAAGCAGTGTTTCCACCGCCCACAACCGCAACATCCCTGTTTCTAAAAAACATACCATCACATGTAGCACAATAAGATACTCCCTTACCTGTTAGTTCTATTTCTCCGGGAACATTTAGAGTTCTGTTTCTCGCTCCGGTTGCAATAATAACTGATTCAGCCTTATATGAATTATCATTCACCGTAACTTCTTTTGTATCACCACAATCTTTAATCTCTGTTACTTTCCCACTCAGATATTCTGCCCCCAGTCCTTTTGCCTGATTATATAAATTGGTTGCAAAAGAAGCTCCGGATATCGTCTCAATTCCCGGATAGTTTTCTACCTGGGGTGTATTAATTATCTGTCCGCCATACATTTTTTCTTCGATTAACAGAATAGACTTTCCTGATCTTACTCCATAAATTGCAGCAGTCATTCCTGCAGCACCTGCTCCCACTATAATAATGTCATAATCTATTTTGTTCATACGCTCTCCTTAATTACTATAGTCAAAAAATTTGATATAAATATAATTATTTTACCATCTTTATAATGTCTTCTTTTGAAACCAATCCTACTGATTTGTTAACTTCTTCCCCATTCTGAATCACCACAAGTGTTGGAATGCTCATAACATTATATCTCATAGCAAGCTCCGGCTCTTCATCCACATTAATCTTGCAAACTTTAATATCAGTGTTTTCTTCAGCCACCTCATCCACTATAGGGCTCAGCATCTTGCATGGACCACACCAGTCTGCAAAAAAATCTACTAATACCATTCCCTCTGCCTTTAACACCTCTGTTTCAAAACTTTCCTTATTTACTTTCATTACTGCCATATTCAGCCTCCTGACTTTTTTAATATTTGTACTTTTATTAAAGTACTGATTAAGGTTTTCCTTAATTACTTTTAAATATAGTATAACCATTTTATTCAATTAAACCAATACTATTTTTTACTCTTTTTCTCTTTTATATATTTTATTAACTGAATCACTGCTGTAGGAATAAAAGATAATATAAAAATTATAATTAATCCTGTGCTTGATATTGTAACAACATTAAAAATATCTTTCAGATATGAAATCCTTACAATCATAAACACAAGCATAATTCCCAGTAAAAAAGCCCCGATGCTATATTTATTTGAAAACATTCCTATCTTAAATACAGATCCCTCATTACGACAGTTAAAACCATGAAAAAGCCTTGCAGCGGTCAATGTAATAAATGCATATGTGGCGGCAGATTCCGGGCTTATTTTTAATCCTATAAAATACGAGATTAAAGTTACAACAGATATCAGTGCCCCCTGCCATAATACTCTGATAGAAAATTCTTTCGTTAAAATTCCTTCTTTCTGGTTTCTCGGCTTTTGTTTTAATAGACTATCATCGTTTTCTTCCATGCCGATTGCCAGTGCCGGAAAAGAATCTGTTACCAGATTAATAAATAATAATTGAATGGCAGTAAAAGGAGAAGGTAATGCCAGTAGTGATGTAACCAGCACAGTAATAATTCCTGCCATATTTCCTGATAACAGAAAAATAACAGCATTTTTAATATTTCTGTAAACATTTCGTCCATTAGATACTGCCTGAATAATTGTAGAAAAATTATCATCCGTTATAACCATATCCGAAGCATCTTTTGCAACTTCTGTGCCTGTTCCCATACCGACGCCGATATCTGCCCGTTTCAGTGCCGGAGCATCATTTACTCCATCTCCGGTCATTGCTGTTATATGCCCTATCTTCTGCCACGCCTTTACAATTCGTATTTTTGCTTCCGGAGAAACTCTTGCGAAAACAGATACCTTTGGCAATACCTCCAGCAATTTCTCTTCCGGAATCTCTTCCACTTCTTCTCCGCTTAAAACCATATCTCCTTCATGATATATTCCCACCTCTTCTGCAATAGATGCTGCTGTAAGTTTATTATCACCTGTTATCATAACAGTTTTTATACCTGCCATCTTTGCTGACTCTACAGCATCCCTTGACTGTATTCTTGGTGGATCAATCATAGATATCAATCCTATAAATATCAATTCATTCTCACATTCCATTGTTAAAACTTCATCGGTTTCTTTATATGCAAAAGCCAGTACTCTCTTTCCTTCCCCCGCATATTTTTTATTATATTGCTCCAACACCTCTCTATCCTTGCTGTTGATTTCACGTACCTGATTATTTTCAACAATATATTTGCATCGACTGATAATAACCTCATAAGCACCTTTCGTATAAAGAGTCTCCTGGCCATGAATAAAACATTTCACACTCATCATCTTTCTTTCAGAATCAAAAGGAAGCTCCTCTATCCGTCTAATTTCATTTTTTATTTTTTGCACACTATAAGAAAGATTCATTTGATTTCCCATATCCAACAAAGCTGTTTCTGTGGGATCTCCTCTAAATCCACTTTCACAAAACTCTGCATCATTATTTAACACAGCACAATATAGAAGCTGTGTTTTTACAGTGCTGTCCTTTCGGAATAATTGCGGTGTCATGGATATGCCATCTACATATATATCTTTTACTGTCATTTTATTTTGTGTTAATGTTCCTGTTTTATCCGAACATATAACAGAAACACATCCTAATGTTTCAACTGCTTTCAAGTTTCTGATGATTGCATTTTCTTTTGCCATATGACTCGTACCAATTGCCTGAACTATTGTTATAATAGAACTCAATGCCTCAGGAATCGCCGCCACTGCTAACGCAACTGCAAACATCAGAGAATCAATTACATTCCAGCCTCTTAACCAATACAATAAAAAAACAACTGCACTAATTGCTATAATAACAATTGCCAGATTTCTGCTAAATTTGTCTAAGCTTATTTGCAATGGAGTTTTCCTGCTTTTTTCATTCTTCAGCATCGTTGCAATCTTTCCGATTTCCGTATCCATACCTATTGATGTAACCACAATCTCTGCTCTTCCATATGTTACATACGTTCCGGAAAATCCCTTATCTGTTTTTTCTACGCTGACAGATTCACCTGTAATTGCACTTTCATTCACCTTTAGTGAATAATTCTTGTCGATATTACCATCTGCTACTATCATATCTCCTGCTTCAACGAGCAGTCTGTCTCCCGGCTCAACATCAATACTGTTTATCTCTACCGTATTACCATCACATAATACTTTTGCTTTTGGCGAAGAGAGTCTTTTTAATCCTTCTATGGATTTTCTTGCTTTAACTTCCTGAACTGTACCTAAAATAGCATTCAGCAATATCACAATAAAAATCACGACAGCATTTTCTGTTCCTCCTGACAGCATCGAAATTAATGCTACGAGAATCAAAATTAAAACTAATAAATCACAAAACTGCTTTAAAAATACTCTCACAATACTTTGCTGTTTTTCTGTTACAATTACATTTCTTCCTGCCATAAAATTTCCTCCCGACTTTACTAATATTCCTCATTGAATAAAAATAATAACTTTTTGTACAACGAAAAAACGAGACCCTTACCGTACAAAAAATACGGTAAAAGTCTCGTTCTTATCTCAGTATGCTCTCCGGTATAAAACGTGATGACGAAAAGCATAACAGTTATCCACTGCGAACTACTCCCTTTTACAGGTAATTGCTTTTATTTGTTATTAGTATATAGTACTCTTTCTAAAAATGTCAAACATTTTTCTCTCTTTATCTCATTCTTATCTAACTTTTTAAGGTTTTACAAGCGAACCTTCCCAGCCATACTCCATTTCCTGATAATCCGGATTTACTAATTTGAGTATTGTATTGTATGCATAATTATGAGATGCCAACGTCATAAACTGACTATTCTGATATAAACGGTCCGCTACATCATATACTGTATACTCTGCTACATCGCTGTATAAATATGTATCATCTTCCATAAGTGCATATACTCTTACTTTATATTTGGATGTAAATGCTGTCACATTTTTCTTTCCAAAACTCATAGTTCTTGCAAAATATGTTGCTGTGTCAGACTGTCCATATTTGCCATTAAGAGTTCCTTTCGATGTCGATTCATATGCTTTAATATATTCATTATCCTCTCTGATATATAAATCTTCATTCGTAATACCTGTTTTTTCACTTTTTACTGCATCTAAGCCATAAACAAATCCCCAGTTTACAACTTTCTTTCCTTCAATGACCGGTTCAACAGAACCTACCACTCTGCTTCCTTCATAAGTCGTATTAATCTGAAATCCCTGTATATTAAGTCCATCTTCTTTAGAAATCCATTGTTCTGTTCCATATACTGCCATGTCATAAATTGAATAACCATAGGTTGTATTTCTTGAAATTCCATTCATTTTTACATAGCGTCCTCTTACCATTTCTTTTAATAGAATTTCATCCAGCCTGTTTTGAATGCCGCTTCCTCCCTCAATATCTGCAACTGTCTGATAATTTTCTCCATCTTCTGAAACTTCCAATGTATATCTTTTGGCACTGGCTGCTTCCCAGATAATATCAATCTTCTTGATTGTTCTAATCTGACCCAAATCAATTGTTATAGTCTGCGGGTCTTTTCCATGTTCCGATTCCCACCTGCTGCTAATATCATTATCAATAATATTCTGTGCAGAATTCTGGCCTGAAGATGCTGACACGGTTACTTCCGACTGATTTGCATAATCTTCATAGACTGTATTATCAACAGTTACTGTGTCATCTAAAAGACTCTTTTTGGTAGACTCACTAAAAGAATATCCAAAATCATCTGTCGTTGATGCAGCATAACCTTCCGGATTTCCTTCATTCACATAAATCTTACCTAAATCTGTAAGTTCCCCTGTTCCATTGGTCCAAAGAGCAGATGCTCCATTATTATCTGTTGTATCAAAAGAGAACCATGAATATCTCTCTACATAGGGTCTCTCATTTAATCCTTTTATCGCTGTAGATATAAACTCTTCCACACTTTTTCTAGCCCATTCTGTGTCATAACCCCATCCACTGACAGCGAACTCTGTAACCCAGATAGGTTTATGATACATCTCATATGTTTTATCTACTACCTCAGTAAGAAATGCCTGTGCACCTGCTGCACCACCATATTGTCCATAATAACAATGCAATGGAATAAAATCGATTGTATCATGATTTACTTGCTCCATAAATGAACGAAACCAATATCCACCATCTGTTCCAGTCCCCCATGACGGACTAAATGCCGGTGCCGGTGCTCCAAGATAGTAACTGTCATGCTGTGTAAACTTTGGCCAGTTAGCCACAGCCGTATCTACAGAAATATTACTACCACCAACATCTCCTCCCATATCCGGTTCATTGTATGCTAACAAATATTTGTATCCATCGGATGCAATACTAGAAATATTTCCTTCACCACCATTGCCCCATATCATTGGAACAAACTCAACATACCGATATGGAGTATATGGTAATTTACCAGCTCCCCAGTCATAGTACCATCCCATATTCATTGCCCGCGGGTCCAGTTTTCTCCCCATCTCACTATTAACGCACAAACCTTTTTTGGTTACACCAAACTTCACTACTGGTGTATTTTGAAAACTTCCATCCGTTAATTCAGCTCTAACATATACTTCATACATTTTCACATTGGTTGTGTAATAGTCATATGATGCATCATTTGTTGTTGCAATTAATTCTCCATCAATATACAATTGATAATTCTTTAAATTGCCTGACTGTATATCAGACCATGTAATATCAAAATATCCTGCTCCTTTTAGTTCATTGTCTTTTGGACTGACAATGACAAATTCCTCTGCCGCATTCACGTTGTATTCTCTTGAAACTGCCGGCATAACGGTAAGAACCATAACAATTGATACTACAATTGCCAAAACTCTATTTACTATTTTCATATAGTCCTCCTTATTATGCTTTTGCCCTTTCAATTTTCCTCAGGATATTATATCACAAAATAGTTATTTACATTTCAATAAATTTAAAATTAAATAAATTAAGATATTTATTGTTCCATTTCTTTTCTTTTAAATCGACATAAAGGTTCATTTTAACCTCTGTACCATTAAATTCAAAAAATGTGCTTGGACCAATTAATTTTAATTCTCCATTTAATTTTTCATAATACTTTCCATCATTATAAAAAATATTAACATTTGATTCTGCAATCTTTGCTTTTCCTTTTTTAAGCCGAAAATTTTTATAAGTAGATGCCAATTCTCTATTGTATTGTGAAACCGCTTTGTTAATAGATACTCTTTTGCGAGAAATACTCATATATTGTTTCATACTATCCGACAAATTAATTGTTATGTCAATATAATTGTTACCTTTAATAAAAGTATATGTCATATATTCATGCTCAGGATGTACTGAAATTGTTTCCAATTTATATTCTTTATCTTTTGCTTCAACAACCAATAAATCTTTTTTTTGACGAGCTACATTTAAAAAATGCATTCTAGGATCATTATCATCTGCTTTTTTTATCCATTCAATTAATTCTCCTATGTTCTTCGCATAGTAAAAAGCAATTGATACATTATCTAAATTCTGATTCCCTGATTCTTTTGTTTCCTGTATCTGTCCATTCTCTCTGCTCATATGAGTAGAAATCTCTTCCTTATCAGCAAACGTATCTTGTGAAATCTCTGTTGAATTTTCTTCGGATAAAATAGTTGAATTTTCTGAACTATGATTTGAAATCAAACCAGTTGTTGAAACTGTTTTATTATCAACTCGATTACTGAATAAATATATACTCAGACTCACTATTACAATTAATAATACGCTTATTACTATTTTTTTCATATCAATACCTTCCAACAATCTCTTCTACTTGTATTACGAGTTACTGAACAAGAATCTTACACCTTGCCTTTTTATTTCCATCTTTTGTTATGACTGTAATCGTACACTTTCCTTTTTTTCTTGCTTTGACAACTCCCTTCTTGGAAACTGTTGCTACTTTTTTATTGCTGCTCTTCCAATATACCTTTTGGTTGGTCGCCTCTTTTGGCGTAACCTTTGATCTTAGTGTATATCTCTTTCCTTTTGCTATTACAAGTTTTTTCTTGTTTAATTTAACTTTTGTCACAGGTATAATAACCGACACTTTATAACTCGATTTTTTATTTCCATCATCTGTAATAATTGTTATTGTACATTTCCCTTTTCTCTTAGCAGTGACTACTCCACTTTGAGAGACTGTGGCTACTTTTGGATTTGAACTTTTCCATGTCACTTCTTTATTTGTAGCATTTATTGGAGATAAAGTATACCTCAACTGTTGTTTTTTCTTCTTTTGAATCGTTAATTTTCTCTTATTAATTTCAATTTTTTGTACTAAAACTCCTCCCTCATAATGTGGCTGTCTAGTATAATATGTATAATCTCTCCAACTTTTTTCATACCATTTAGGATAATAAATTATAAGATCTTTATGTGTATTTTTAAAAATAGAGTCATCAAAAATAGGATTTTTTTCTCTCGGATCTTCTGAGAAAGCTTTCGGTTTCTTCCCCATAAATTTAACTTCTTTAAGGTCTTCGCAATAGTAGAATACCTCTTTTCCCATTGATGTGACGTTTGCTGGTATTACTATACTCTTCAAACTTGTACACGATCCAAATGCATATTCACCAATTGATGTAACACTTTCCGGTATTACTACACTTTCTAAGGCATAACATCCTCCAAATGCACCTCCTCCAATTTTCGTAACACTATTTGGTATCGATATATTTGTCAAACCTGTACAAGTTCTAAATGCATTTTGTCCAATTGCTGTAACACGATTTGGTATTGTTACATTTTTCAATCCTGTACATCCACTAAATGTCTCTTTTCCAATTGAGATAACACTATTTGGTATTGTGATACTTGTTAATTGAGTACAATCCGAAAACGCAAAACTACCAAAATATTTAACGCTATCTGGTATAATAAAACTCTTTCCAGTCTTTCTTTTTGGATATAACAGCAAACCCGATTTATCTTTTGTATATAAAACACCATCTTCACTACTGTACTTCTGATTATTACTGTCCACATTTATACTTTGTAATTTGTCACAATCTCTAAGGGCAAGTCCTCGAAACCAGGTAACACCAATACGTTCAACACTCTCTGGTATTGTGATACTTGTTATTTCACTATTCAAATAAAGCGAATCACCAATTTCAGTAACCATTACTCCATCAATCTTAGACGGAATAGTTACATTTGTTTCATCTCCTAAATACCCGGTAATTTTAATATTTCCATAGTACTCCTCATACTTCCATCCGTCTTCTGTTTGAGATTCATATCCAACTGCTGAAATAGCCGGGAATAGAGATATAACCATCACTACCACTAATAACCTGCAAACTAACTTTTTACCATAAACTTTCATTTTCATTCTCCCTCCTTAAAATTCACATGTTCTAATATTCATGCATAGCGCTATACACAATTGTATTAGTATCCTGATTTCGGCATATTTACCGTAAGTGATATAGGTAAAACAAAACTTACATCATTTGCGAGTACCTGATTCATATATGCAACACACGCTCCATTAACTCCATAAAATGCTGATGCACCTATTACTACCTTTATCGTCTGTGTTTCATCAAATTTTACTTTTTTTAGATTTGAACAGTTCTGAAAACACTTTTCTGCTATAGCAACATTTTTAGGAAGAAGAACTACAGATATTTGTGGAGCATTGGATGTACTTATTCCAGAAAATGCTCCTCCTCCAAATGATGTTACCCCTGACAAATCAGCTTGTTCATTTACTTTAGGTTTACCATTCTTATATATTGTAGTAAGAGCACCACAACTGCGGAAACAGTTACCTGATATCGAAATGCTTTCTGGTAACTTTATTGTATTAAATTTAATTACTTTACTAAAATAATTCCAAAAAGCTCCATAACCAATTGTAGAAACCCCCGACAAATCTAACTCACCAATCACTGGCGAATTTCCAGTCTTATATATCGTTGAAAGATTTCTACAAGCCATAAAACAATATTGTGGTATTGCAAACGACGAAGGTAACCTAACTTTATCAATAGCTGTATTCATAAATGCATAATTACCGGCAGATACAACTCCTGACAAATCACATTCTCCTATTACCGGAATGTTACCAAACTTATATACTGTATCTAAATTTTCACAATCAGAAAAAGCATACACTGGTAAATTTATATTTCCAGCTGGTAAAATAACAGTTTTAAGTTTTGTACATGTATGAAATGCAAAACTTCCAAGCTTACCCGTAAACTCTGATAAATCTACCATCTCAAGTTCTGGCAACATCTTTGCAGAGTCTTCATTACTTGTTCCTGAGTTCATGATAACATTTCCCTGAATTTTAAGCCTTTTTACACTTTCCTCTGGAATTGTTCCTAACTCTCTTGTTATTGCCTGTTTCATTGTTTCTCCACTGTTGGGTTTAACAGTTAATGCATATAACTGTTTTGGCATATTATCTGTATCGGACATTGGCAATACAAAACTTGAATCTTTTACCAGTGTCTGATTCATATATGCTATACAAGACCCATTTACTCCATAAAACGCGGATGCACCAATTGACATCTTTGTTGTTTGTGTTTCATCTAATTCCACTTTTTTTAAATTACCACAATTCAAAAAGCATTCCGAAGATATTGCTACATTTTTTGGAAGAATTACCGTTGACATCTGTGGAGCATTCAAACCTCCAGTTCCTGAAAAAGCTCCACCTCCAAACGATGTAACTCCTGATAAATCTGCCACACCATTAACTTTTTCATTTCCGTTTTTATATATTGTTGTCAAATTTGCACTGTTTCTAAAACATTTTCCTGGTATTGCAACTTTCACCGGCAATTTTACAGTATTGTATTTTGGTGCTTCATTGATATTATTCAAATCATTATAAAAAGCCGCATAACCAATCGTTGTAACCCCTGACAAATCTATTTCACCATCCACTGGAGAATTACCTATTTTATAAACTGTTCTTAAATTTTTACATTCCATAAAACAATACTGTGAAATTGTGAAAGATTCAGGCAATTTAACTACAGAAATAGATTCTGCATTACGAAATGCGAAATTACCAATTGATGTAACTCCCGACAAATCTATTTCTTCAGAAGCAATTTTCTCACCTGTCCTATGTATTGAAGTTAATTTCGTACAATCTCTAAAGGCATTCTCAGGTATTTTAATGTTGTCTGGCAATACAACATTTTTAAGATTAGAACAATTGAAAAATACAAATTTTCCAAGAGTTCCCGTAAATCCTGACAAATCTGCCAACTCAAGATTCGGTAATATTCTTGCCGAATCACTATTCCCTGTACTATCTGCCATTACAGCATTTCCTCGTAATATCATTTTCTTTACAACACCAGCAGATAATGAGCCTAATTGTCGTGAGATAGCCTGTTCTATTGTCTCTCCAGTATTTGGTGTTACAACCAACGGGGATATTTGTTTAGGCATGCTTGTCGTAGATGACATCGGAATAACAAAACGTGTATCATCTACCAACACTGGATTCATATACGCAATACATGATTCATTAACTCCATAAAACGCCGATGTTCCAATTGTCACCTTTGAGGTCTGAGACATATCAAATCTAACTTCTTTTAAATTTGACAAATTCTGAAAACAATTATTAGATACTGTTACATTTGCAGGTAAATTTACTGATATTATGGAACTTCCTGCATCTCCAAACGCACCTATACCAAAAGATGCGATTCCTGACAAATCTAATTCTCCATCTATAGGGAAATTACCTGTCTTATATATTGTTCTTAACTTTTTACAATCCTTAAAGCAATACTGTGGTACAGTAAATATCTCAGGTAACTCAACGTTCATTATCCCTGTATTCTGAAAAGCGTTGTTACCTACTGATGTGACACCTGACAGGTCAACTTTTCCCGTTATTTTTGTTTTTCCCACTTTATAAACTGTATTCAACTTTTTACATTGGGCAAATACAAATGAAGGTAACTCAATGCTTGTTGGTAATTTAACCGTTTCCAAATTTGCGCAACTATAAAATGAATGTGCACCCAGTGTTCCACTAAATCCTGACAAATCAACTTCCTTCAAATTCGGCAAAATATTTGCTAACTCATTAAATTGCATAGCTGTACCCATGGCCGCATTTCCTGTTATCTTAATTTTAGTTATTGTATTGGCATTAGTATTAGCTTTCTCTAATACCCTTTTGACTGCTTTCCCAATTGTCTCATCCATGTTTGGTGTAACGACTAATGGCGGTATCCTATGATGATTATCCAAATGTTTTTTAATATCTTCCATACAATATTTACAAAAAATATTATGCACATTACTTATTCTGTCACTATCATACATTGCATATCCCATGATACAATCGCCAATAAATCTTTCCGGATGATGTTTCGGGCATCCAGCAATACCACAGTCCCCTCCTGCCGGCTTATTTTCATCATAACAATACTCATCTGGTGCACCAAAATTATGTGCTAATTCATGCATTATATCACGCCTTTCTTGATCCACCCGTTCATCTGGCTCAAATGGATCAAATATGTATACACTATTATTTGCACACCAAGCTCTATTATAAGGTTCCTTATTTTCGTCATAAAATTGATATCCCGTCCATAATACATTACAACAAGTATCACTACTTGGTCTATCTGCAATAAATGATTGATGTGCAGCCCCTAGCAAGGTACATTTATTATAAATTTCATTGTTAACATTGCTGACAAATCCATGTCCTGCTCCTCCCGGACAATACGGATCATCCAGCATTGTTGTATTTAATTCCAATCCTCGATTAATCCTACACATATCTGTAAGTGAAGCATATAATTGTGGTGTGTTGGATATAATTTTCAATCCAAATAACACCCCAAAAACAGAATTTGCCCAATCTTGATGGCTTTTTATTACATTAGCCGGTATAGTGTTTCCATATTTAGCCTGACTGTACCGAATATTATATGAATTATCATAGTAGTGATTTACTGTTGCAGTATATGGGAAATATCTGATAGTTAACTCAAGAAACTTGCCATTTGTTTTTGATAACCATGGTCCATAGAAATATGCTCCTGTTCCTTGATTTTTTGCCTTCAATGCCAATCCACAATTTGGTATTTCCCGATCTGCAATTGCCTGCGCCCAACTTGTTAAATTTACATCATACCTTTTGTCTGGTGTTCCAGTTGTTGTAAACTGAGCCCATATTTTATCTCCGACTTCCGGATGATTATTCCATGTAATAGTATTAGGATCCCATAAACCACTTGGTGTTCTAACCTCAATTGTTCCTGGCTTATATGGACTACTTATACTATATTCAACAATTTTAAGATTAGCTGACTCTATCTTGGATCCATAAAATTCTTTATATATTGGATCAAAACTCCCTGAAGATGGATCAGCATTCGTACTTATATAACACATATATTCTGTATCCAAATCAGCAGCTGAATTCATTGCCCGATTTTGTACCGGAAAATACGTGTTAATTTTTATATTTGAATTTGCTGTAATACTATTATTAGATATATTGACACAAGGTAGTCGTGAATCAACCCATGCAACCGTTGGATCAATAATTACCGGATATTTCGTATCAGAATCTTTCAAATAATTGTTATCAACAATAATTTCTAAATTATAACTTCCAGCCTCAGTTTCTTGAATTTCATAAGATACTTCTTCATATCTTAATTTCCCGTCTTGATCTTTAATATTTGGCTCACCAATAAATGCAACTTGCTCATTTGTTTCTTTATTGATTATATTTAACCCTTTACCAAATTGTTCTTTTTCTATTCTCATTCCTGGAGAATCTAATTTAAATACAAAAACATTTTTATCTGGTCTTTCTTTTAAAATAATCTCTTCTTTTACACCAGAAGTAAGCGAAGTATATTGATACTCAATATCCTCTCTTTTGTCTATATACGTAATATTGCTTCCCTCTACATTATCAATATATAGTTGAGAATAAACGCTGCCCTTTTTTGATTTTTGTTCTACATTAAGTAGTTCATTATTTTCACGTACTTTTTTACCTTCTAGTACATCTAATTTTTGTTCTTCTTGATCATTTACTTCTTGCTGTGATATCAATGGCTTAAATGAAATAAAATAATTATCCTTTTTCAAAAGTATTCCTTTGTTTTCATCAAAAACTTCCGGAAAATACAACTTAGAATCTCCAGCTATATTCATATATGCAAAGTCATTAAACTCACTTTCATCCAACATCATATCATTTTTTTCTAAAATGTCTTTTAAATCATTCTTATTGTTGTCTGAAAGTTTTTTCAATTCAGGATTATAATCTTTTAAAACACCATTTTCTTCATATCGTATATCTCCCCCACTTATTTCAAGTTTTCTGCTTCCATCACTTAAAAGATATGTTGTAGAATTTGTTGTTCTCAAATCCTTTAGTTCTTTTACAACGCTTATATCTTTTTCACTATCTTTTTTTTCAATTATTTCTTTACTTTCTTCTTTATTCCCAATGAATTGTTTAAAAGTATTCTCATGTTGTGCATATACGTTTACTCCTAAACTCGTAACCACCATCGACCAAATCATAAACAATGCTATTATTTTATTTATTTTTTGTATATTCATTCTTCCTCCGTATTTTCATTATTATATTTCTTTTGACCTGTTCTACTTTTATTACAAATTATTTAACTATAATCTTACACCTTGCCTTTTTATTTCCATCTTTCGTTATCACTGTAATTGTACATTTTCCTTTTTTTCTTGCTTTAACAATCCCCTTCTTAGAAACTGTTGCTACTTTTGGATTAGAACTTTTCCATCTTACAACTTTATTTGTAGCACTTTTGGGAGTAATTATATAACGCAACTGCCGTTTTTTCTTTTTTTTAAGCGTTATTTTTTTCTTATTAATTTTAATTTTCTTTACCGAACAATACGGTTTTTTCCGATAATATGTATATCTACTCCAACTTTTCTTATATTTTTTCGGATAATAAATTATAAGTTCTTTGTGAGTATCATTAAAAACAGGTTCAAAAACAGCCGGATTTTGTTCCCATGGATTACCTGGAAAAAATTTTGGTTTTTTTCCCATAAACTTAACTACTTTAAGTTTTTTACAATGATAAAACGCATTACTTCCTATTGATGTAACACTTTTAGGAATCACTACCCTCTTCAGACTCGTGCAGTATTCAAAAGCATCGCACGAAATTTTTGTAACACTGTTTGGAATGCTTATATCTGTCAAGCTGCTACATCCCATAAATGCACAGGTGGAAATTTCCGTAACACTATTTGGAATGGTTATTCTAGTTAATTGTGCACAATCTCTAAATACATTTGCTCCTATTAATGCCACACTGTTTGGAATAGTTATGTCTTTTAAACTTTTACATCCTTTAAACGCACAGGTGGAAATTTCCATAACACCCTTAGGAATGCTTACTCTTGTTAATTGTACACAATTTGTAAATGCAAAATAGCCTATTTTTTTGACACCGTTCGGAATTACAAAACGACTGCCATTTTTTCCTTGTGGATATAACAATAATTCCAGCTTATCTTTCGTATATAAAACGCCATTCTCACTACTGTAATTCTTATTATTACTGTCCACATTTATACTTTCTAATTTGTGCCAGTTTTCAGACTTATGAAATCCTGAAAACCAGTAAATGCTAATATCTTCAATACTGTTCGGTATTGTGATACTTGTTATCGGTTTATTAAAGTATTGCCAATCACCAATTGCGGTAACTCTTGTTCCTTCAATCTCTGATGGAATCGTTACATTTGTTTCTTCACCCACATAACCAATAATTACAATATTTCCATTGCTCAACCAATTATACTTCCATCCATCTTCTGTTTGAGATTCATAGCCAACTGCTGAAATAGCCGGAAATAGAGATATAACCATCACTACCACTAACAACCTGCAAACTAACTTTTTACCATAAACTTTCATTTTCATTCTCCCTCCTGCACTTTAATAAACAATTGAAATCTATACAAAATCCTCAGACAATATTCTGAATGCAAATATAAAATAATACTTTAATAAATATTCCCTGTTTCTTCTGGCAATAGATTAGGTTACTTATAGTATTTAATTTTTAGTCTGTTTTCTTTTTCCTAATTATACCAATTAATTTTATAAACTACAATGAAAACATGGAATTCCCCTATCTCGGTATACTCTCCCTCAGACACAGCGCTCCCCATCCTGCCAGTTCACTTGGATATTCATTGATTCCCGCTAAGTGCCTCGCTCCTCTTATCATATATGCCTTGACCTTTTCTCCATATAAAAAAGCATCATTTCCTCTCACAATTCCCCACTCCATCATCAAAGCCGCACTGCCTGACACAAAGGGAGTTGCCATAGATGTGCCGCTTCTGATGGTTGTACCGCCTGTATTTGATGCGGATACAATATTCACTCCCGGTGCAACAATATCCGGCTTTATCTGATTGTCCTCTCTTGTGAAACCTCTGCCCGAAAATGATGCAATAGAATCATTGTTCCCATTATACGCCCCAACGGTTATTGCTTTTCTCGTTCCTGCCGGAACAGTCAACGTTATAAAAGGATCCGGTGTAAGAAATCTTGTATTTTCGTTAATAGAACCACTCGTCGGAAGCCATAAATCATACCTGCCATTTACAGTTCTCTCAGGGATGATACTGATGTTCCATATCCCGCTTTTTACATATCTGTTCTGTGGAATCAGACTAATATATACTTCCTGATATTTACTATACGGTTTCGGTGTTCCGTACAAAAGTTTCACCGTTGTTCCATCCAATTCATATGTAAATATATACCCATCTCTATTAATTACCGGCGTATAATCGCCAGAAGGGGCAGTTATCTGAACTCCCCATTCATCTACATAATTTTTCCATAACTGTATGCCAAAAGCCCCCTGATATTCGGACACCTGCAGTTCAATATCTTTCCTTTCTTCTAAAGATCTGTCTGATGTATTTCCGCGATTCACATTGATATATCCTCCCGCATGTCCTGCACTATCTCCCTCATTTCCCGAACCAATTGCCATTACCATTCTGTTTGCATCAATTACTGAATCAAAATAAGTGGATAAAAGAGAGGTTCCGTCATGAGAACCATAAGTATTACCAAAACTGATATTCACGACAAAAGGCATTCCATATTCATTTGCCTGTTTCACAATAAAATCCACAGCTTCCATAAGTTGTGTCGTTTTAGGAAAAGAATTCTCGGCAGGCTCTGCCATTTTCACAATAATCAGTTTACTCTTTGTGGCAATTCCTAAATTTTGGTTTTTGTTCTCCGCATAATTTCCCGCTGCGATTCCTGCTACATGAGTGCCATGACCAGATATATCTCTGGAATTAACAATCGCATAGGGATTATCACTGAGCAGTGCCTCATTAATCTGTGCTTCATCAAAGACAGTGTCTGTTACCTGATCCCATAACTTTAGAATCCTTGTCGTTCCATCAGCATATCGAAAAGCCTGATTCGTGTAATCTATACCACTGTCAGCCACACCAATAATTACTCCCTCACCAAACAATCCATTCGCACCGCCTATGATAGAACCGGGTACCTGCACTTCATTGACACAGGAGATTCGTTTGCCCTGAATCACACTAAATTCCAGACTTTTTGGCTTTTCTACAAAGATAATCTCCTCCAAATCAGACACCGTATCCACCAACAATTCCGGTACATTCAAAACAGCATATCCTCCGGTCAGTTCTTTGACTGTTGCACCTAATTCTCTTACCCTGTCCAGATTTCCCTGATACTTAACAATTAAATCCCAGGAATTGGAAGATTCATTAAAACCTACCGATAACTCCTGGGATTTATTTAACTGCTCCGGTGTCAACTCCAAAGCCATATTTAATTGATTGTCCTGTTTTTCATTCATATTTATACCTGCGTAACTTCTTTATTAGTAAATATGCAGGTATCACAAAAAATATACTACCTAAGAAAGCCATTTACAATCTGCTCTTCTGCCTCTTCTTCCGTAAGCCCTAGCGTCTGCAGTTTAATCAACTGTTCCCCTGCGATCTTTCCAATAGCCGCCTCATGAATCAATGAAGCCTCCAGATTATTCGCAGTAATTTCCGGAATTGCACTAATCTTTGCATTGTCCATAATAATCGCATCACACTCAGAATGTCCGCTGCATTTTGCATTTCCATTAATTACAGAATAAAATATCTGTTTTGAATTGTCTTTTGCCACAGAACGTGAAATGACATTTGCACTGGAGCCATCTCCATTCATATCCACGTCAAATCTCGTTGTAGCCATCTGATTTCCATGTGTCATCAGACGTTCTGTAATCACAATCTTTGCATCCTTCTCTAACGTACCTCTGGTAACTCTGTCCGTAGAATCAACACCTTTTATCTGGACAGTTTCCATTTCCATAAAACCACCCTCTTCGATATTAACAACCGTAGTAGGATTCATGACATTTTCGCCATTACCGTCACCTTTTCCATAATGTTTCTCCACATATTTTACTCTGGCATTTTTTCCAATATAAAACGTATGAATACCATCATGACGAGAGCGTTTGTCTCCACTGTTATGAATACCGCAGCCGGCTACAATCAGCACATCTGCGCCCTCCCCTATATGGAAATCATTATATACACATTCTTCCAGCCCTGTTTTACTAATCACTACCGGAATATGCACACTCTCATTCTTTGTTCCCGGTTTTACGTAAATATCAATTCCATCCTTGTCATCTTTTGTGACAATATCTATATTTTCAGTTGTATTTCTACTATCTTTTTCGCTATTTGCCCTGATATTATAAGCACCTGCCGGAATCTCATGCAGACCTGTCAGCTGCTCAAATAGTTCCATCTGTATTCTGTCCATGACTCCTCCTTATGCCTTTAATTTTTCACAAACACCACTCTGATTTGTTCCCAGCACCATCGGCATAATCTCATCTTTACTGCCATGGGCTTTTATTTTACCATCTGCAAGCAGAATAATCTCATCTGCAATATCCAGTATTCTTTCCTGATGTGAAATAATCAGGATAGAATTATTATTATTTTCCTGCATTTTTTCAAATACCTTAATCAGGCTGTTAAAACTCCATAAGTCAATCCCTGCTTCCGGCTCATCAAATACAGAAAGTTCTGAACTTCTTGCAATGATGGTAGCAATTTCAATTCTTTTCAACTCACCACCCGAAAGGCTGCCATCCACCTCACGGTTAATATAATCTCTTGCACAAAGTCCAACCTCAGACAAGTATTCACATGCCTCACTGATTGTCAGCTGTTTTCCTGATGCCATTCGAAGTAAATCAATTACTTTAATTCCCTTAAACCGGACCGGCTGCTGAAACGCAAAACTGATACCCAGTTTTGCCCTGTCTGAAATTGACATATTCGTAATATCTGTACCATTATATATAATCTGACCGCCCGACGGCTGAAATATTCCAACAATTAATTTTGCAAGCGTTGACTTTCCACTGCCATTTGGCCCTGTAATTGCCACAAACTTACTCTCATCTATTTTTAAACTGACACCATTGATAATGTTCTTTGTCTGTCCATTATCGTCTGTCACGCTGAACTTAATGTCTCTTAATTCAAGCATATTCTAAAACTCCTTTTCCACCTTCACTGGTAACTTTTGCCAAAGCACCTTCAATTAAAGAAAACTGTGGTCCCTTATGTCCTATATCAGCATCAAATATAATTGGAACATCCAAATCGCCCAATATAGACATCACCGCTTCTTTATAAGGCTGTTCTATCCACGTATTATACATTAAAGGTCTTCCAAATACAAACCCCTTTGCATTTTTAAAATATCCCCGCTGTTTCATCTGCCACAAATGCGTAATCAAAACAACATCTTCCATATTAAAACTCTCTAGTGTCCAAATAATACCGTCATCAGCATATTTCTTTACGAACTGCTCTGTACCATCATACTTTGTGCCAAGAAGAAAAACAATAACATCCAGACAGCCGCCCAGAAGTCTTCCTGATATTTCTATTTTATCCTCTCCTCTGGCGTTTATCCATTTTACCTTCTCATCGCTACAATAGCCTTCATAGCCTGTAATATATTCATGACGCTCCGACTCGTAAAACTCATAAGATGATAGCATTTTCTTACTTCCATCTAACACACCCAGTGCATCTTCCACCGGTTTCTGCCATGGTTTCATCCCAAAATCTCCAATATGACAGCCATAAACTGCTGCCACGTCGCAGGTAGTTACAATAGGATATACAAGTCCGGTATTATCTGAAAATCCCTGAAACCACTTTGGATTTGCTTTTATTTTTTCAAAGTCAACATAGTCAAGCATCTCCATCAAGTAATCTCCACCTGCTGCAGAAATAATACATGTCACATCCTGATTTGACACCAGTTCATTCAACTGTCTGGCTCTCTCGATTCCTGTGCCGCTGCACCCTCTCCAGTCTGACTGAAATACATTGTCGCTGTATAACACATTATATCCTTTTTCTTTTAACTGTACTGTTGCATTTGCAACTCTTTTCTGCTTTAGCTCATTAGTGATACCGCCTGATGTCGCTGTAACACCGATGGTATCTCCTTTTCTTATAAACTTTGGAATAATCATATCTATCTCCTTCTCATTGGAACTACTCTCAGATATTCTTCTTGCAGAATTTTGATCCAGATCAAAATTCCGCTATCTAAATACGAATCTCATCTCCCAAATAAACCGAATAAATAATCATTTCAGATACCGTAGTACCCGTGATTTTTTTCAGTGCTAATTGATAGCACTCTAACTGCTTCGCATATTTTTCCTTTAGTTCCTCCATGTTGTCCACTCTGTCTGTCTTATAGTCCATAATAACATATTTACCATCTTCCAAAAAACAGACATCAATAATCCCCTGAATAATCATCGTCTCTTCAGAATCTGATTTTTTGATTTGTTTCGCAGGAACCCCCAGCAGGAACTGACGCTCTCTAAACAGTTCATCCCTTCCATATGCTTCCTTCATTCTTGCAAAAACATCGGACTTTGTAAATTTTACAATATCTGCTATTTGAATGCAATCCGCCTGCGTCTGTGATAATTTCTTTGTCTCCACGAGTCTCTCAATCATCTCCGAAACAACATCTTCTGTATAGTCTGCACATTCCATATCAAGCAGTTCAAATACTCTGTGGTACGCTGTTCCTCTCTCTGCCCCCAAAAGAGGCTGTTCCTCTTTATCATTTTCCTTCATAAATTTTGGAACAATAAGTTCTCGGTCAAATTTCTCATATCCAATATCATATGGATGCTCTGCCTCTTCATCCTCCATGCTCTCTTTTTTCAATTCCGTAACACTCGCTTTTGCGCATAAGAGAATATCTTCTATATATGGATATTTGTATTCAAAATTTGACACAATCGTGTCATAAATATCCTTTGGAACCTCTGCATTCTCCCACTGTTCCATCGCCATTCGTTTTAACTCATCTACAGCAACATTACCTGCCCGCTCTATCTCAATATCATCCTCTGCCACCTGAATACATCTCACAATCTGATTTTCCCTTTGATAAATCAGATTCATCCATTGAAACAGTGTAGAATTGCTCATTAACTCACGATACGTAACAACTTCACTGGTGTTTGTATGTATGCTCTCGCATTTCTTTAAATACTTATCAATATCCTGACCGACTTTGCCTGTAATATAAAGTTTTTCCTTTGCTCTGGTAAGTGCTACATAAAGTAATCTTAAGTACTCTGCACGGTCTTCTTCACTATTTTTATTTTTAATATACTGCCGGTACATCGGTGTAACTGAAACCTTAACTTCCGGATAAATGGCATCTAAACCAATCTGTCCATCATCCGATAAATTTACCGCATCTTTGTCTGACATAAATGTACTGTTCGTATCACATAAAAACACAATCGGATACTGAAGTCCTTTACTTTTATGTATCGTAGATATGCGGACAATATTGTCGTTCTCATTGACAACAGATGCCTCTCCCTCGTCTTTATCCAATTCCTTAATTTTTTCGATATAGCGCACAAAATTAAACAGTCCTCTGTAACTGGACTTTTCATAATTCATCGCTTTTTCTTTTAAATTCTCAATATTCAAAAATCTACGCTTTCCATTGGTTAATGATGATACATAATAACCAAAACCTGTACGCTCCAATATCTCATTAATCATATCATAAACGGAATTTTTATAATCTGAATTTCTGAAATACTCTAACATCTCAAGAAAAGATTTTACTTTGAAAACAAGTTCTTTATTTTCCCCATTCTCTGCATAAGCACATACATTGTCATAAAAGGAAATATAACTGTTCTCTGACTTTATCTGAGCAAGTTCATCATCATCAAACCCAAACATGGCACTGGACATAACACCTGCTAATGGAATATCCTGTCTTGGATTATCAATAATATTCAACATATCCATAATTGTCTTAATCTCAAGCGAATCAAAATACCCGCTTTTTGATTCTGCATATGCCGGAATCCCTGCATTACTCAATGCTTCTAAATAAATATTTGCATTGTTCTTAATTCCACGCATCAATATGACAATATCCTGAAACCTTGCAGGTCTCATGGTCTTATCTCTTCCTTCAACCTTGATGCCATTGACCGGGTCTGTAATTTCTTTGATCTTTGATGCAATAAAAGCAGCCTCTATTTCTTTTTTATCTGTACCGATAGCAATAAATTCTGTTCTGTTATCCTGCCCCTTTGGCAGTTCTGTATAATCTGCACCAAGACTTAACCCATTTCCGTCTCTATAATCAATCCCACCCAATTCTTTAGACATCATATGCTCAAACAGAAAATTAACACTGTCAATGACTTCTTTTCTGCTTCTGAAATTCTGATCTAATATAATTTTGCAGTTGTCTGCTTCAAGGTTTTCCTCATAAGTATCAAACTTATCTAAAAACAGTTTCGGCTTTGCATTTCTGAAACGATAGATACTCTGCTTTACATCACCTACCATAAACATATTTCCCATTCCCTGTCCGTCTGCCACGCTCGTCAGAATCGCTTCCTGCACAAAGTTACTGTCCTGATACTCATCAATCATAATCTCTTTATAAAATTTTGCCATCTGTCTGGCTACTTTGGTCGGATGAGGATTTCCCTCCTCATCAATATCATTTAATATATTTAATGCCATATGGGCAATATCATCAAAGTCAGCAATATGCTTGTCTTTTTTCTCCTGCGCAAAACGCTCCATTAATTGAAGCGTTATCTCTGCTAAAATCTTTACTGAATCTTTGCAGTTCATTAGATTTTGATACATGTCTTCTACAGGCTCTGCAAAAAATGTTTCTGCCAATGCTTTGATATTATCACGAACGGATGTAATCAGTTCTTTTGCACCCTGCCTTATCTCCGGTGTACCTTTTCGCTTTCTAGACATTGCCGGAAGACTGCAATGATTGATTTCTTTATGTAATGCTTTATAATCTTCACACGCTAACATCAATTCTACCACAGATGAATACTCCTCTGCATTGTCCACCAGATCGATAACATCACTGTCTTCTTTTGCTATGTTTACCGCACGCTCTAACCATTCTCTACATTCTCTTAACTGTGCATGGCAACTCTCGTACACCTCTGTAAACACTTTCCCCTGAAACATCTCTTCTTCACTACAGAAATCATAACTTTTCACGAGATTTTCCACCCATTTTTTCGGAGAAACCTCTCCTTTTGCTTTTTTATAAATGCTGTCTATCAGTCGAAAGATATTATCATAAACTTTTCCGCCAGAATATTTTTTTGCCAATGTCACAAAATCTTTCGATTCTGATAGATAATATTCCTCGAGCAATTCTTCCAAAATATCATTTTTCAGCAAATCAATTTCTGTTTCGTCCGCCAAACGATAACCCGGGTCCAAATCAATTTTGTCAAAGTTTTCTTTTACGACCTTTGCACAGAAACTGTCAATCGTAGTGATCGTTGCATTATTTAACAATGCCAGTTGATTTTCAATATTATCACTGTTTTCTTCTCTCTGCAGTTCCTCTAACCGCTCTCTCAACCGCTCTTTCATTTCAGACGCCGCAGCTCTGGTAAACGTAACGACTAACAATTCATCTACATTGACATTACTTTTTTCATCAGTAATCAGCCCGATAATACGCTCAACTAAAACAGCGGTCTTTCCGGAACCCGCTGCGGCAGAAACTGATATATTTCGATTTCTTGTATTGATAACATCTAACTGTTTACTGGTCCAATTCATGTTCTTTCTCCATCAACTCTCCAATATTTTTATAAGTTACTTTCTCTAGTTTCCGATATTTGTCTCCCAACGATTTGTCGAACCGACAGATTCCATTATATCCACAGTATCTGCAGGCATCTTCCGTAGGATTTAAATGAATATTCCCGGCAAATAACTGCTCTTTCATTCTATCTGCCTTATCTGAGACATACTCTATCAGTTTTTTGTAAATTTCCTGCTCTAATGCGTGACTGTTAGAATCCGGTTCCCCGTCTTTCTTTTTTTTCAATTTTACTATTTGGGAACTGCTGCCCTCTTCAAAAACTTTGTCCACTGCGGTTACTACAGAATCATCCGTATTCACAATTCCCGACATCTGGAATTCCGGCAGCTGTTTTTCAAATACAAGCTGATTCAGAATCTCTTCGTCCGTTCTTTCATCTGCAGGATGCGTCTCTCTGTAATCTTTTATCGTATGATTCATATTCTGCATCGAAACAAACGGGTCTTTAATGTTAAAATACAATCCCGCCGCAGGCACTACTTCCTTTTTGCTGCGTTTTTTCTCATAATTCATCGCATCATTTAAATAAACAAGCAACTGCATCTGAATCCCGTGATATGCTTTCGTAATATCAAAAGTCACTTTTCCAGATTTATAATCAATAACCTTTACATATAATTTGTCGTCCGTCTCATAGGTATCAATTCTGTCCACCACACCATGTTCCAGAGGTATTTCGTATTCTGCCGGCTGGAATTTTCCTGCGCGGATATGATTTACTAAAACCTTTGTCGTTTTAGACGCAATCTCTCTGACCTGACTCGTGATAAAAGAATTTCTGGCTGAGCCCTCTAACGCTTCATTTTCAGAATCTGCTAAAACTTTATCCACTGCTGATGTAATCAATTCCTGATTTTTCTTATCCGTGATTTCTCTCCAGTCAATCTTTTCATCATGCGCTATCTCAAAAAACTTCTGTATGGATTTGTGGTACAAATTACCGATATCATATGCCTGTATGGAAAACTTCTCCCTCTCCTGCAATCTTAAACCATAGGATAAAAACTGAGAGTACGCACATTTTGCATATCCTTCTAGTCTGGTAATACCGATATTTCCCGGCAGACCATAAAGTTTCCTTGACAACACATCCAGCAGACGCTCCTTGTCATTATTATAAAATCCGGCATCTGTAATCAGTTTCATAAACTGCTTTGTATCATCTTTTGAATATAAAATTTTACTTAGATATGTAAACAACTTGTTGTCATGATTGTTCCTAAATGCATTGATATTCTCAGACACATATTCGAGTGCCACTCTTTGATTCGTAATATGTTCCGGAGTTGTCTCTATCCGGTCAATCTGCTCTACTGTCAGATTCTCAAACAGATTCTGCAATGTGCCGATAATATAAGATTTTCTAAGAGCCGAACCGTCTGCCCCCGTCTGACTGTAGCAGAGAACAACCTGCTCTAATGGTTTTGCAAACAGAGAGTACAAATAAATTCTCTGTTTAAAAATATTGTCCCTCGTGGTTGGTGCCAGTTCAAAGTCTTTTGTGCTGAGTACATCCCGCTCGCTGTCTGTAATAATTCCGCCTCCGGTATTTGTATTCGGTACGATTCCATCATTCATTCCCAAAAAGTATAATATCTTCTTCGTATCCTTTAGTCTCGTTCTTTCAATATTTCCCACCATAACTGTATCAATTCCCGGCGGAATAATTCCTATCTGAATCTGAGAAAAACCTGCCTGTAATATATCTATGTATTCTTTGTTTGGTACAACCTCATCACCCATAAGAGATACCAGCCGGTCTAAAACATTGATGATACATTCTGACATCTGCTGATATTCTTTTTCTGATGCTGTCAGTTTTTTTTCTCTAAAATACAGAATATCCTTGTCTATCTTTTCCTGCATTTGATGTCTGTTCGTAAACAAATATAATGCTTTTGTCTTATCCGATATAGTCGATTTTTTATTGATAAAAACTTCTCTTAATTCAGAAAATCCTTCTACCAGTTCTTCTCTGATCTTATTGACGATATCAATGTGGGACTCTTCCATAAATTGATAGACTCTTTCCCACACTCTTGTATAGCTTTTGTACCCTCTTCTTCCGGATTTTAAAATGTAATTTTCAAAAATATCACATTCCTGCTCATCCAGATCCATGATTCCCTGACGGATAAAACGCATCACCGACTGGTGGGAAAAATTCTTTTCAATGACATCTAAGGCCGCTAATATTCCATCCACATATTTATTTGACAACACGTCCTCTTTATGGTCAATAAAACAAGGGATACCATATTTTATAAACGCCTGTCTGATATATTTATAATATCCCTCAATATCTCCGGCAATCACTGCAAAATCGTAATACCGGTACTTTTCATTTTTAACCCGTCTGGAAATTTCCCCTGCCACATATTCTGCTTCTGCTTTCGGGTTGCTGAGCGTGCAGATTTTGACAGCCTCTGTTTTTTTTGTATATTTCACTGTACTGCAATGACCTGAAACATTATCCTGCACTGTCTGTATGTGATTTCTGAAAATATTTCCCTCAACAAATGCCAATGCTTCATCCATTCGTCCAAGTCTGGATTCTTTTTTCTGCTCACTGTCTTTTTCTAAATCAATGACGATATTCGGAAGTATCTCCACGCTGTTTTTGATGGCTAATTCTTTTGTTTTTACAATCGTTTCCTTACTTAATGTAAACAACTCATATGGCGTATATCCCTGAAATCCGACTTCATTTTCCGGCAGCATTACAGCCATTGTTACCATCTTGCTGTACCGCATCATCTGCTCTAATACCTTATACTGAACAGGCGTAAAGCCTGTAAAACTATCAAAATAAAAGTATGTATTCTTAATAAACTCTGATTTATCAATATACCGGCATAACAATGTCAATAATTCTTCACTGGTAATCGCTTTATCTTTGATATAATTATCAAACGCCTGATTTATCAAATAAACATCTTTTAATTTCATTTGAAGAGACGGAAATTCTTCTGTTTTCTCACACATTTCCAGTAATTGTTCTTCACTGATATGATACTGTCTGAGTTCTGAAATGATGGACTTTACTTTCTCCGTAAATCCCATCATGGAAACCTTACTCTGGTATACCTGCAGCTGTTCTTTACATTCCTCTAACACCTTGCGGATAACCAAAGTCTTTCCCAAATCATCCATTACGTGAATATCTGCTGCTCCCTGCTCTTCCAAAACCGTATACGCAAGTCTTGTAAGGCTCGTCACCTCTATATTAAAGCATCCCTTTCTTGGATGAAGATTCAATATTTCCTTTTGTGTTTCCATGGAATACTGCTCCGGAACAACTACCACAAACCTTTTCTGTGGCATCTTTATTGATTTATCAATCATGTCTTTTATCAATGTATATGTTTTTCCGGTGCCTGCCCTTCCCATAATAAATTGTAATGCCATAAAAACCTCCAAATGTCTAATTTAATTATAGTTGATATCAGGTATGTTTTTCAACAAAAGAATTTTTTTAGAATACTTTAGGGATTTTAATAATAGATTAAATTATAGAAAAAAATATTTAATAAGGAGTCAATATGGGAAAAAGTCCAAAATTTATGGTATTTCATTTAAGGGAGCTTATATACACCGTAGTATTTGTACTCCTTGGTATTGTACTTGTAATTTCTCTAATTTTTATGTTTTGCAATAAGAACCAAGGAAAAAAAGAAAATGAAACTACTTCCAGTCAGTTTGAAGCCGGTGTTTATACTTCTAATGTAACACTGAATGGCAATCCAATGGAAATATCTGTAACTCTTGATAATGACCATATCAATGCCATTACCGTAGACAATGTAAGTGATACAATTGCAACAATGTATCCTCTTGTACAACCTGCATTTGAAGATATTGCAAAACAAATTGTAGACACGCAATCTGTAGATAATGTCAAATTTTCAGAAGACAGCCAGTATACATATTCCATGTTATATGACGCAATTGTAGAGACAATCAACAAAGGGGTTAAAGGCAATAAAGCGGAATAACCTTTGGGGGCAGTTCATTGGTGAATCCAAACCAAAATGATATCAGTATACAAACAGAAAACTTTCCGGTTTCGGAAATGTCTTTACAGGGTTATATGCACAACATCAGATTGCCAGAGGCTATCGCACTAAATTTAGTTAGTGCGATAGCCTCATATAAAATATTTCTACTTGTCATGAATTCCAAACGATTTTACATATATGTTCTGCGGTTTTGCCCCAATCTATATGTAATAAGTCTTCTCCAACCACGATTCCCATCCAATTCTTACATATATTTCTTACGGATTTGTCTAATTCTATATGTAATAGATTCATTTACCATAATTTTCTCACATGTAATGTTATATTAAAATAAGGCTGGTGCTTTTATGCGCCAGCCTTGGTACTTTAAAATTTGTCAGACACTTATTCTATTTACAAATATTTAATTTATGAAGTTTGCATATAACCTGATAAATGAAATTTCCTCAACTCAAAAAATTTCCGTTTGCATATGGATTATTCTTCGAGTTCTTCTAACCATTCTCTTACACAGGCGTCACTTGGCATCCGCAAATCTCCTCTTGGCGACACTGCCACAGTTCCCACCTTTGGTCCGTCCGGTAAACAGCTTCTCTTAAACTGCTGTGAAAAGAACCTCTTATAAAATACCTTTAACCATTTCAAAATAGTTTCATTATCATATATTCCATGAAATGCTTCCTGTGCTAAAAATAAAACTTTCTTTGGTGTATATCCAAATCTCAGAATATAATATAAAAAGAAATCGTGTAACTGATATGGTCCTACTAAATCCTCTGTTTTCTGAGAAATCTTTCCATCTTTTGGTGGTAAAAGTTCAGGGCTTACCGGTGTATCTAATACATCAGACAGAACTACTGCAAGCTCTTTTTCTTCTGTCACATCTGCAAAGTATTGAACAAGATGTCTTACCAAAGTTTTCGGAACTCCCGCATTGACACCATACATAGACATGTGGTCGCCATTATAAGTTGCCCAGCCAAGTGCCAGTTCTGACATATCTCCTGTTCCTATAACCATTCCATTATACTCATTGGCAAAATCCATCAGAAGATATGTTCTCTGTCTCGCCTGTGCATTTTCATATGTGATATCATGACGATTCATATCATGCCCAATCTGCTTCAAATGTAATTCCACCGCTTCAGCAATATTTACCTCTTTCAGTGTACATCCTAAGACTTCTATCATCTTTAATGCATTATTATATGTTCTGTCTGTCGTGCCAAATCCCGGCATTGTTACAGTAATAATACCTTTTCTGTCAAGTCCCAGACTATCAAACGCTCTAACTGTTACCAACAGCGCTAATGTCGAATCTAATCCTCCCGATATTCCTACAACCGCATGAGCACATCCGGTATGAGCTAACCTTTTCTTTAATCCCACAGTCTGAATGGCCAGAATTTCTTCACATCTTTTTTCTCTCTCTGACTCGTTTGATGGGACAAAAGGTGCATTATCTATCTTTCTGTCAAAAACAAACTTTCTTTCTTCCAGTTCAATCTCAATCTCTTCATACTCAGGTTCTGCATCTCTTATAGGTACAAATGTAGTAAGCCTTGCTCTCTCTGACGCCAGTTTATCTAAATCAACATTTGCATAAACAATCTCATTAGTAAATTTCTTCGCTTCTGCAAGGATTGTCCCATTTTCTGCAATAATATTGTGTGCTGCAAAAACCAGATCAGTAGTAGACTCTCCCTCTCCCGCATCTGCATAAATATAAGCCGAAATTGTTCTTGCAGACTGACCTGATATAAGACTACGTCTGTAACTGTCCTTTCCAATCGTCTCGTCACTGGCTGATAAATTGGCAATTACTGTAGCTCCTGCTAAAGCATGCCCTGTACTTGGTGGATTTGCCACCCATAAATCCTCGCATATTTCAATTGCAAATGTAAAATTATCAAAGTTACTACATTTAAATAGCAGATTTGTTCCAAACGGAACAGATTCCTGTATCATATCAGTCTCATCATCATATTCATCATCGTACTCGTCATCATACTGTACTTTAGAACTCAACTTAAAATTCTTTATAATATATGAACCTGCTACAATCGGTTCCTCTTCTTCTAAATCATAATAATATATATCTTTATATCCTTCAATACCAATTCCTGATGAAAAATGACGTGCCTCGTAAAACTCCGAATAATTCGGTATATGTGATTTTGGTACAAATCCCATAATCTCTCCATCATAAATAACAGCAGCAACATTATATAACTTATCATGAAAAATCATTGGCAATCCTACAATCGCAATAATCTCCTTATCTTCACTAAACGGAAGAATAATCCTTAACAATGCATCCATTGCTTTATCCAGCATAGATTTTTGCCAGAACAAATCACTAGCTGTATATCCTGTAATACATAATTCCGGAAAAACTACCAACTGCGTTCCATTATTATAAACTGTTTCAATTAAGTTACATATTTTTTTCGCATTGTATTCGCAATCTCCTACTTTAATTTTCGGTGTTGCCGCTGCTACTTTGATAAATCCATTGTTCATATGATACCTCTCACAAACTTGTATTGTATAACCTGTCTGTATTGTAACATTTTATCCAACGAAATACAAATTTATGTGAAAGTTTGTTAATTGAAGAAATACCTTTATTAATTTCCTTTTCTAATACTAGATTCCTTACATTGTTTTGAAATATGTACTAAAAAAGTTCCTCTTATATGTCTCAATCGTATATATAACTTACCCCATTATTATTTACAAACGTTTCTATTTCCGGTACTTTTCTCATTTTATCTGATTGGAAAATCTCTAGCTCCTTTTGAGGCATCTTGTCCAAATTATTATCATCATACTTGTGATATGTATTGTTATCATAATTAACAATTACATATTCCTGTTCTCCTCTAGCATATAACTTATTTTTCCCATCATCATAATAGGATATTATTGTTTCTATTAAATCATCATCTTTCATCTGATCGGACAAAGCATATTCCATCGGCCCTGATAATATCTGAAATCTTCCATCACCTACAACTACAAACGAGTCTCTTCCTACCGGATATTTATAATCTTCCATTCTACACCCCATTATTATAAAACAAATAAACATAAAAAATATAAATACTCTTTTTTTCATTTTAAACCTCCAAAATGCTATGCTTTAAATTATTTTCTGCTTTTTATCCTTAAATTTCATATTTACCGTTATATTATATTTATGACTAGCTCCTTTTACCTGTAAATACCATGCATAATTATTTGCAAACATGGTTATAGATAAATATTTTTTTTCAAATTTAAAATCATATTTATCTATTAATTTACATGTTATTTTACCACTAAATCTATCAAATTTTAATCTAACCCTATGAAATGCTCCAAACAAATCACCTTTATTGAAGTCAATATGACATTCGCTAGCTAACTTATTTGTCTTTCTAAACCTTCTAACTTCTCGTTTTACTTTTTTATGTTTTTTTAATTTTTTTGCTAAATCAGATTTATTATCAAATTCTAAATCATTTGGAAAAGATTGAAGCGAATGTTCAAGAAAATCTGCCGAATATTTCCAACCTTTCTTCTTTCTCAGATATAATTCTGCTCCAAGATAAGCAGGCGAATTTAATATTTTTTTTGCAAGCCAATTTGTTGTATATCTTCCAATTATGTGCATTACAATATGCCCACTCGGATCCACATAATTAACCGGATTCCCCCCACAATACGCATACAGGTTCCATGTACCATAATCCTTCTGCTCTCCCCTGTAACTGTCCTGTGTAATAAACGTCGCCGTACCCGGATTATAATACCTCGCATTCAGATAATACAGTCCCGTCAGCTCATCATACACACCCGACGTATAACACAGCTCATTATAAAAGTCCTCATCACCATACTTATTCGTCATTCCATAATCATCATACCGGTAACTTACCACACCTCTTCCTGACTCATCAGCCACATTCGTTACACTCGTCCTGATATCCTTATTATAAAAGTATGCATGCTGTCCATCATTCTCATAACGGATTGTCGCAATCACATTCTCCTGCGGTCCTATGATATTCTGGCTCGTCTTATTTCCTTTGTGCGATGGATAATACAACTGCACATGTGCTTTTTAACATTCTTTTCTTCATTATTGTTCTCCCATTCTTTTGTTTTCTCATAGAATTTATGATTCTATGTACTTTTCCGAGTTGCCTTTCAGTGCTTTAAATATACTTTTGATATAATTTTCTCTCCCTTCTTTTTTACTTTTAAAACACTTTAATATAAAAAACCCTTATCCGCAAAGAGTCCCTGTATATACCAGAATCAATTTCCTCATATATGACTTACTCTTTTAGATAAGGGGTAATATTTCTTTGTAATTTTTATAGTTTATTTCCGTTCATCTTTTCCCCTCATAGTTGTATCTTACCAATTTCTGTATATAAATACAACTAGTTTTTAGGTTGCTTTTATAAATAATAAGGACACTAAATTTGCATTATATAAAGATTTCAAAACCTCTATATCGTACAAAATTAATGTCCTTAAAATTTTATTACATTAAATATATATTTTCTTTTCAACAAAAAACTAACTTCTAATAAATGTATTATACCCAAGCGCTCTTAATTTCTGCTCTGTTACAACAGCATTATCCAACTTTTCAAAATCTCCGACAACTACCTTATATAAATCATCCTCAGATATTACTTTTACCTGAAATCCCTGATTTCTTAACTGTGTTGCCAGATTATCTGCAAGCTGTGCATTTCGAAATGCCCCAACCTGTACATGATAGCGTGTTCCTTCTGAAGCTGTAATTCCATTATCACTAAGCGTGTCGATAATACCATCTGCAATTCCCTGGGCAATTTCATTAAATTTTTCATCAAATATCTGATTATCTGTCTCTGAATTTATAAAACCTGTCTCCAATAAGATTGCCGGCATTTTTGTCCTCTTTAACACTACCAGATTTGGTCTTTCCACCACACCCTTATCTTCGAATCCCAATGCCGCCATATTTTCATTAATATTTCTGGCTAATTGTGCTTTCAGCCCTTCATCATTGTATACAAGTGTCTGATTACCACTATACATTCCGGGTATTGCAGAGGAATTTCTGTGAAAAGAGACAAACAAATCTCCTCCTGCATTATTACCAATCGTTGCCTTTTCAAATGGTGTATTATATACATCTGAAGTTCTCGTATAAACTACATCAAATCCTGCGTTACTTAACAATTTACCCACAGCCATGGCGAGCGCTAAGGCATCATCCTTTTCCTGTCTGCCATTAAAAGTAGCTCCAGGATCGGACCCGCCATGTCCGGGGTCTATAATAATTCTATAAGCCATATTTACCTGATACATTCTTTATCATAACAATATATGAGTGTATCAGATAAAACATTACTTATTCTTTTTATTTTTTTTCGTTGTGTTATTATTGTCGTTGTTATTATTATTATTATTATTATTATTGTTTGTGTTATTGTCATTGTCTCCATCTACATCATCTACAATATCACTTACTCCGTCTTCAATGTCATCACCAATTTCATCGACAATACCATCATTTGTAGTATCATTTACATTTCCTGCATTTCCATTGTTGTCCATATTATCTGTTGTGTTATCATTGACACCATTTTCTGTTGCTGACTCTGCTGTTGTTGTTTCATCTTCGTTATTTCCACAGGCTGCAAATGTAAATGTTGCAAGCATCAGTGTTAATACTAATAAGTAATTTCTTAAATGTTTCATAATAAAATCCTCCATGATAAAATTGTCAAATGCATCTTTTGATGCAAAATCTGTATGACTTTATTATTTTCATTTTTCAAACTTTTATACAAAAAATATGGAAACCCGTTCACACAAAACATATCTCTTGTTTTCATTTAAACGAATTTCCATATTTTTCACTTATTTTTTAATCAATAACATCTGACATATCATACATGCCCGTAGCTTTTCCTGCCAAAAACTTTGCTGCATCAATTGCCCCTTTTGCAAAAATCGCTTTAGAATAAGCAGTATGCTTAATCTCTATAATTTCATCAGTTCCCGCATATATCACTTCATGCTCTCCAACAATCGTGCCTCCACGCACTGCGGAAAGACCAATTTCTTTCTTTCTTCGCTTTTCTCGTACTGTACTTCTATCATATGCATAATCATATTCATTATCCAATACCTGATTGATACAGTCGGCCAATGCCAATGCTGTTCCACTCGGTGCATCCACCTTTTGGTTATGATGTTTTTCAACAATCTCTATATCAAACCCTCTGTCTGCCAACACATCTGTAGCAATTCGGAGTAATTTCATTAAAGTATTGATTCCAAGAGACATGTTTGCTGAACGTAAAACCGCAACCTTTTTACTTGCTTCATTTACTTTGTCTAACTGTTCAGCAGACAATCCTGTTGTACATACTACCACTGGTGTATTCGTACGAACAGCGTAATCCAGCAAATCATCAATTGCCGCTGTTACCGCAAAATCTATAATTGCATCAGCCTTTATATCACAATCTGTAATCGACGAAAAAACCGGATATTCATTAGGTACTTCTGTATATGCATCAACTCCTGCTACAATCTGTACATTTTCATCTTTACTTACAAGGTCTGTAATAACTCTTCCCATCTTGCCATTACATCCATGCATAATTATATTAACCATCTTTTCCTCCTTGTGAGTCATAGAGATAAACACTCATTTCATATACTCTGAATTGAAAATTATGTTTTTACTCTTTCCTCTGAATGTTCTCAAAAACATTTTTACCTATAATCGTAAATTTATAAAACACCATAATTCTCTAATGCTTTTCTTAATACTTCTTTATGAGCATCCGTCAACTCTGTAAGTGGAGCTCTTACAATTCCGGCATCATATCCCAACATATTCATTGCTGCTTTTACCGGAATAGGGTTTACTTCACAGAATAACGCTTCAATCACATCAATTGCCTCTAACTGAAGTTTTGTAGCAGTTTCTACATCTCCGTCTAAAAATGCGTAAACCATATCATGCACTTTTTTTGGTGCAACGTGTGACCATACAGATATTACACCTATTCCACCAAGTGATAATAAAGGTAATACCTGATCATCATTTCCTGAATAAATATCAATGCATCCATCTGCCAGTGCTGCTAATTTTGCTACAGCTGAAATATTTCCTGATGCCTCTTTAATTGCTACTACATTTTTTACTTCTTTTGCAATTCTTACTGCTGTTTCCGGCTGTATTGTTGTACCTGTTCTACCTGGTATATTATACATAATAATTGGAATATTAACCGCATCGGAAATTGCTTTATAATATTGATACAATCCTTCCTGTGTGCACTTATTATAATATGGCGTTACACACAGAAGTCCATCTGCTCCTGCTTCCTCTGCTTTTGCTGACATATTTATAGCTTCTCTAGTACAATTTGAACCAGTACCTGCAATAACTGGTACACGTCCTGCAACCTTATCAACACAATATTTAATTGTCGCTATATGCTCTTCATCATTCATTGTAGAAGATTCTCCAGTCGTTCCACATACAATAATTGCATCTGTACTGCCTGCAATCTGATCTTCAATAATCTTTCCAAAAGCATCAAAATTAATTGAACCATCCTCATTAAATGGTGTAATAATTGCTACACCTGCACCTGTAAAAATTGACATTTTACTCTTCCTCCTAAAAAATATGTATTTTTCGTTAACATAGTAAAAGGAGCTTACGCATAAGCTCCTTATAAGAATTCTATTTAATACTTATAAGTAGCTCTCCATCAATTAGCTCTTCATCAAATTGACGACAGTCATATAGCTGTTAACTATATGCCCAGGATCTGTATTCCGGTAACTTATCCTTCGGCACCCCTTCCTTTCAAATATAGTCATCTGTCTCCGGGACATCCTATATCCTACTAATAAGTAGTGCAACCTCTACTATTATTTAACTATATATATAATAACACTGCCCATGCATAGTGTCAACCCAACACTTTTATAACAATATTATATTCATGATATTTTCTTTTGCTCAGTATTTTTCACTTTATAATATAAATATTTCACTCTAAATTACTTTATTAAAACACCTTTTTGTAATCTGTTTAATAATTTATTTAACAATATCCTTTTTCATATTATCCTTCTGCTCAACTTGCTTATTATCTTGATACCCCTCTGGAATTCCCAATTTCTGATATAACTTTCCTAAACCGGTTAATTTTCCTGTATAAGTATCTAATAATGCTGAACCACTATTTTTAAAATCAGATTTACTAAAAGAAAACCATGAATACCGCTCTACGTAATCACGCTTATCTAACTCCGGCAGAACTATTTTCATATAATTAATAGCGGACTGCCTTGTCTGTTTAGTCCAATCCGGAACACCACTCAGTGCAAACTCTGTAATCCATATTGGTTTGTGATACATTTCCCATGATTCGTCCACAATTTTTAAAAATGCTTCCGCCCCCTCTTTCGTATGCCAATTCCAATAATGATGCAACGCAATAAAATCTACATCCATCTTGTTTTCTTTCATCTTTTTCATAAATGGCTGAAACCAGTCTGTAGAAATAGACGGCCATATAGATACCGCAGGACTCCCCACTCGTATTCCTTTATTCAACAACGGTTTCATTCCTTCTATAGCAGTATCCACCGAAATATTCGCCTGATCCGGTCTGTCTGGTTCATTAAAAGCTAACACATTTTTATACCCTCTTTTCGGAAGAACTTCCACCTCATTTTTATCTGTAGGTGCCGATGTCCAAAACATAGGAACAAACTCCAAATCTTGAAAGGATGTATAGTTATGTTTGCTCAAACTCCAATTATAATACCATGAAACATTCCAATCGTCTGCATTCACATTCGAAGCCATATCTGTATTCATACAGAAACCTTTTTTATTTACATAAAAATAAAATATATCTGAGTAAATCTCACTTCCCTGTTTCAAATTCGCTTTAATAGCAACTTCATGTCTCGAAACCTTTGTTGTATAGTATTCAAACGTAGTTTTATTGCCTGGTACTTTACCTTCTTTTTTATTATTTACATATATTTCATAAGAATCTACATCATCCATTTTCTCAGCAGAATTCCATTCGATAGTGATATAACCAGCCGGCTGTAAACTAAGTTTTGCAGGTGAAATCAGCGCCTCTTTCTTCCACTGTTCTTTTAATTGATTAATATTTGATATACGATTATTCTTTGAAATATTAACCGCTGCTATCATTCCAATTAAAATTAACGCTAATAATATTGTTGCTACGATTACTGCTAATTTATTTCTTTTAATATTCTTCATGCTTATTCCATTCCTATCTATATTTCTCTTGTCTAATATAACAAAAGAAAAGGGTCTTTTACAACCCTTTTCTCCTCTATAAAAATATTATTTTTTCACCTTCACATTTTTCGCTTTGCTCCACGCACCATAAAGTTTTTTTCTTCCATTTTTTACATAAGCCCTAACTTTAAAATAATAACGTATATTTTTATCCAACTTTTTAAATGTATAAGATGTTTTCTTTATATTTTTATTCCAGTATCCATTAAACTTCTTATTTTCAGCAATTTTAACCTGATATCCAACTGCTCCTTTTACCTTCTTTAAAGAAAGCTTTATCTTTCTTCCTTTTAGATTTTTAACGGATTTTATCTTTACCTTAGCTGGTTTTGTTATTTTAGTAACATTTGTTGTACTAGAAGGTTTATATGGATTTACAGCATTTCCTGTTTTATATTCTGTTGTAGGGTTGCCATATGTTACATAAGCTTTTCCTAAATCAGTTAATACTCCATTATAATACCATAATGCGGAGGCTCCACTCTCACTACTTGCGTCAAAAGAAAACCATGAATATCTCTCAACATAATCTCTGCTGTCCAATCCTGCAATTGCTGTTTTCAGAAATTCTTCAACAGATTTTCTTTTACTTGTATCATTAAACTTCCATTTACTTACCGCAAACTCTGTAATCCAGATTGGCTTATGATACATTTCCCATGTTGCATCTACTACCTCTTTTAAAAATGTATTTGCTCCAGCTGCACCACCATAGTTATCATAATAACAATGTAAAGGAATAACATCAATAGTATTTGTGTCAATTTTACTCATAAATGTACGAAACCACGTACCACTATTCCACGATGGACTAAGTGCCGGTGCCGGTGCTCCTAAATGATAACTATTTCCCAAAAACTTATTCCAATTAGCAATTGCTGTATTCACATTGACATTGCTACCACCAATATAATTTCCATATTTATCCCGCATAGGCATATCCGGCTCATTATATGCCAACAAATATTTATAATTCTTGTTTGCAATAGAAGGTATACTTCCTTCGTTTCCAGCTCCCCAGATCATTGGTACAAACTCTATCTTAGAATATGTAGTATATGAAAAGGGGTTTGTTCCCCATGAGTAATACCAGCCCATATTCATAGCAACTGGATCCAGATTTTTTCCCATTCCATCATTAACACATAATCCTTTTTTCGTAACACCAAACTTTACTGTAGGGGTATAAACTTTTTTTCCATTGTTCAACTCTGCCTCAATCCAAGCCGAATGATAATTTACTTTTGTTGTATAGAACTCATACTTTGTAGATGTAGTGGTAGCTTTTAGACTGCCATCCACGTACACCTTGTAATTTTTCACTCCACTTTTATCAGATGCTGGATTCCACTTAATATCCATGTAGCCTGCACCTTTCATTGTATTATTCACAGGACTAGTAATTACAAATGCAGTATCTGCAAAAACGTCGACTACTCCGTCTTCCCCATTCCATATATTTAATGATAATGATATTATCAAAATCATTATTATTCCAATAAATTGTCTAACCCTTTTCATTTTTTACCTCAAATTATTTCTTCTTTGATTTCTTTTTAGTTTTTTTCTTTTTAATAGCAGACTTGGTTTTTACTTTTTTCGCCTTTGTCCACTTGCAATAATACTTCGTTCCATTAAGAACTTTATATGCACGAACTCTAACATAATATGTTCTTTTCTTTTTATCAAGTTTCTTAATTGTTCCTGTTCTCGTTGCAGCCTTTGTTGCTTTTAAGTTGACTGTCTTTGTCTTATATTTTTTAGCTTTTTTAAATTTCTTATTTAAAGAATACTGCAACTGATAACCTGAAGCTCTTTTTACCGCTTTAAAAGAATATCCAAATGCCTTTTTCTTTGATGTAAGACTATAGATTTTTGTATCTACAGCTGCTACACACGCAGCAATGGATGTATTTTTTGCAATTGAAGAACTTACACTATATGTGCGATTGTTGTAGCCTGCAGGGTTTCCTATATTTGCATAAATCTGTCCTAATGCTGTAATCTCTCCAGAATAATGGAAAATACCAGAAGCTCCTGTCACATCATCCTTTGGATTAAAATCAAACCATGCGTATCTTTCTACATAACTTCTTTCATTCAATCCTTTTAAAACAATCTTCATAAACTCTTGTACCTGAGCATTATGTTTTGCATTTGTTGGACTAAATTTATTATAACTATCTGCAACAGCAAATTCTGTCACCCAGATAGGCTTATGATACTTTGCATATATTTCATCAATTGCATGTAAATATTGTAATGCTGTATCTGCGTTGTCATAATAATGCTGATATGCATGTACTGCAATAAAAGACATATCATTTTTTTCTGTAACAGTTAATCCATTCCAGAATGGTGTCCACCATTTATCTGAATTTATTTGGAATGTTTCTGTAGCTGGAGAACCAAGACGAATGCTTCCTTTATTTTCTCTAAACATATTCCATCTTGATATCATTGTTCCCGGATCTGTATTTGATTCCCATTTCAAGTCTGGCTCATTATAGGATAACATATATTTATATCCATTGCTCTTTACCCTATTAAAAATGGTTGAAAACTCTTCGTTTGGATCTCCCCAAATCATTGGAACAAATTCTAAATCATAAAACTTTTTATTACTAAAATTAGTTTCTTTAAATGATTTTGACCCCCAATTATAGTACCAACCTATATTCATAGCTGCCGGATCAACCTTTGTCCCCATATCTTTGTCATTTACACAAACGCCCTTTTTCGTCACATAAAATGTACGTGTATCTGTTTTAACACTAGAACCATCTTTCAAGTCTGCCACAATATATGTATTGTGAGCACTTACCTTGGTAGTATAAAATTCAATACTCATAGTTTCACCACTTGGTAAAAGAGTCTTCTTTAATACACCATCCACAAAAATTTTATACTGCTTTACATTTTCTAAAGTATTATTCCATTTTATATCTATATAACCAGCACCTACTAATTTCTTTTCAGTTGGACTTACAATGGCTTTTTTCTGCCATGTTACTGCATCATCCGCTTTTACTGATACATTTGATATAACCGTAAGACACGAAAACATCATTACCACAACCAACACCATGGACACTAATTTCTTTATTTTTCCCATATTTATTTCCTCCATACTATAATATTATCAACAAATTGTTATGTAAAAAAGGGCAGAATAAGTTATATCAATATAACCCTTTCTACCCTTTCAATTAAAATGTTATATGCATATCATTATTTAATAAATGCATTCTTCTTTACAGTCTTCTTGCTATAAACTCTCTTACCAGCTGAATCAATATTGTAAGCCTTAATTTGGAAATATGTCTTCTTTCCTGATTTTAACTTCTTGATTGTAAGGCTCTTCTTTGTTGTTCTTTTAACTTTAGCTTTCTTCATATTCTTCTTATTAGAATACTTAATTTCATATCCTTTAGCATTAGCAAGTTTACTAAATGTCAATTTAGCTTTCTTCTTCTGAGCTGCAACTTTAACTTTTACCTTACCTGGTTTCTTTGTAGCTGTGTAAACGCATTTAAGAGTCAAATTGCTTCTTACTGGTGTACTAAGATTAAAATTAGCACCTGTTGAAGCATTCTTATATCCTGTTAATGTCTTACCTTTTATACCAAAGTTATGACCTGAAGTTTTATCACCTGAATTTACATATTCTGTATATGATTTACTTCCATATGTGTACTTAACCGCATACTGTGCACCAGCCTTAATCTGAATATCACTAAAGAATAAGCTTCCACTCATTGCAATTTCATCTGGATATGTCTTTAAGAACGCTCCACATGCAAAATTGAGTGCTACTACCGTACCATCATATGTTTTTGGTACTAAAATCTTTGCTGTAACAGTCTTTTCTCCTGTAGCTGAATCAGTCTCAATCATACCACCTACTGTACAGCCTGATGTCGATGTAAATGCTACTCCCGGTTCCCCTGGTGCTGTAGGATTATATGCTTTAAACAAAATATGCTTCTTAGTAATAGTATTTTTAACTACATTACCAGCTTCATCTTTTACTTCATTTCCTGCCTCATCTTTTACTGTTACATTTGCTTTTAATGTACTTCTAACTTTAAAAGAAATATCATATGTTCTACCTTTTTCTACTGGAAATCCACTAGATAAAAGTCTAAGACCATACGGATTATCTCCTGCCAGCTCTCCTGTCATAGGATTGTATTCACCATCCCATCCACTGTTGCCAACCCAAAATTCTACTGCTGAAGATGTTGCTCCTTTTACAACATAGCCCTTTGTAGCAAAGTCTTTTCCTTCTACCTGACCATCTGGATATTCAGCAGTATTGATATGTGTTAATGAATGATACCAGCACCATGGATGTGCTTTTGAGCCATCTTCTCCTGCTACATGGTCTTCCTGTGTACAGATTGAAAACGATGTCCATTTAATACTTGTTGCAACATTTGCACCGTTTGCAGCATGTGCAGCAAATACGCTACTTGTCATACCAACCACTAACGTCAGTGACAAAAAAGAAGCCACAATCTTTTTTGTGATTTTTTTCATTATATGTATTCCTCCTAATATCTTTAACTAAACAGTAACCCAATGCATTCGCATTGGGCACTGTAAATTATTATTAAATAAATTAACAATTATTATTTAACTTTTACTTTCTTTGTAGCCCAAGCAGATGTCTTGTATCCAGCAGCTTTAGCACGTACCTTAACAACTACTTTTCCTTTTTTAACTTTCTTAACTGTTAATTTAACTTTTTTAGTATTATAAGTCTTCTTACCAACTTTAACCTGATATTTCTTAGCATTCTTTACTTTTTTCCAAGTAATCTTTACTGTTCCTTTTTTCTTGCTAACAGCTTTAAGTTTTTTAACTTTTGCTAATTTCTTAGCCTGAACTGCAGGTGTAGTAGGTTTTACTGTTGGCTTAACTGTTGGCTTTGTTGGATTATCTGTTCCTGGTGTATCTGGCTTTGTTGTAACATCTGGTTCTGGTGGTAGAACAAACTCTGGGTTCTCACCATTATCTGTAATTGAAAAATCACTTACAGTTACAGTACCACTCCAACCATTTTCAACTGCTGTAATAATATTAGATACATCATTTCCTGCATAATCATATTGTGCATCAAATGCACCAAACATCAATGTTGTTGTAAGTTTCTTTGCTGATACCCAGTTTGTAAATGTGTATGTAAATGTCTTATCTGTTGTTCCTAAAGTAATAAGCGTATTATCACCTTGAACCGGATCCTGATCATATGGAGTTGTTCCTTCTACATCACAACCAAATGCTACATAACCAAATTTTGCTTTTGTTGCACGAGCTTTAAAAGAAACTGTATAAATATGACCTGGTATAATGTTAACCTGATCCATTAATGCCTGTATTGACCATGGATTTATTCTTACTGGACTTTCTGCCCACTGAGCATCCCAACCTGTGTTTGCTATATCAATAGCAAAACCTGTTGCATCTGTTGTTGCTTTCTTGGTCTGGTTAACTGATGCTTCTCCACCTTTAAGCCATCCACCAACTGTTTCATCTGTTCCATTCATTTTTACTGAATTAATGTAACCTTCATTACCAGGTTCACTCGGATTGTACTGACCGCCCTGAACAAATGTCCACTTCTGAAGTGCTACTGTCTCAGCAGCCTTTACTGATTTTGTAACATTCATTCCAACGAATAGTGCAGCAACTAACGCTACTGTAGTAATTCCTGCTAATGCCTTGTTGAAAATCTTTCTCATTTTCAATTCCTCCTCTAAAAATTTTTTTCATCACTTGAAAACACTCATTTTCAATTACGTTTATTATATCATAAACGTTTTTATAATACAATCTGTAAATGTATTTTTTTCACAAATAAAACTCTTTTTATTTTAAATTAGTGTATATTTTTCACATAAACTACACAAAAAGAAATTTTTCTATTATATAAATTGTTAATAGAATGCTTAATTATCTTTCTTTTTTTAAATAATTGAATATATTTCTATAAATTTTGGAAATTAATATATTACTTTTATAAAGTTTTCTTTAACTTATTCAAATTCATCATACTAAACATAAAAAGCACCTGTTTCTAACAGATACTTTTTATATTTACTATCACATCATGCAATTATTTCTTAATTTTTACACTTTTTATATTTGACCATTTTCCATTTCCTATTTTATTCACTGCCCTTACTCTGAAATAATATTTTTTCTTTTTTATAAGCTTAGCAATTTTTAGTGTAGTCTTTTTTGTAGTCTTTCTCTTTAGTTTCTTAGTAAATTTTTTATTCATGGCATATTGCACTTGATATTTAGTCGCACCAGAAACTTTCTTCCATGTTAGTTTAACTGATCTTTTCTTAACATTTTGAGCCTTACTTAATTTCGCCTTTACTGGCTTTACCATTTTCTTAGTTACCGGAACAACAGTTGTAACCGGGTTCTTTATATCCGGCTGTTGTACTGTTGTTGTAACAGGTTCTTTTGTAGTATTCTCTTCTGGTACATACACAAACATTTCATCATCGCTAATCGTCTCAGTTTTATATCCCTCAGGATTTCCAATTGAAGAATATAATCTTCCAAGTTCTGTATATGCTCCTGATGCATATTCAAACATAGCCGTAGCTCCTGAACCATTAAAAACATCAATTTCATTTGTACTATCGATATCATATGAGAACCAGCAGTATCTTTCTACATAAGGAATAGCATCAAGTTTCTCCACTATACCTTTTACAAATTCCGCCATAGCTGCTCTCTTTTCCGGAAGTTCATAGCTGTGATCAGTATCTAATCCCTTTATTCCAAAAATAGACAATTCTGTAACCCAAATAGGTTTATGATAGGTTTCCCACAGATTTTTTATTGCAGCAATCAGACCATCCAAATTAATTTGATTTCTGTAATAGTGCAAAACAACTGCATCCACTTCATTTCCCATGCCTTCAACCCATGTTTTTGTTTCATCATCTAAATAGTCTGAATATAATCCCCAAGTTCCATCCCAAGGATTCCTACATTTATACCCACCATTCATAAATAGCTTAAGCCAACCAGAATCTCCTCCCGGCGCAGCTGGTGCAGGCGATACTTTTCTCATTTTTAAAGGAGATATATATTCTTTCCATGTTTCAATGCCTTCAAAAAAGAACATATCCGCTTGAGTCTTAATATCCGGTTCATTAAATCCTAAAATGTAGTTTGCAGTGCTAGTCATATCTGCCATGGCTTCTTTATTATCATCTGCTCCTCCCCACATCATAGGAATATGTGCAACACCTTCATCTATACTATTATTAAAAGCATCTGTAGCCCAATTATAATACCATGAACAATTAAGTTTTTTCAATGAAACTTTGTCACTCATATCACCTCCTAATGCCATGCCTTTTTTGGAAACATAAAAAGTACGTTTTTCTGAAATCCGTTCCTCTACTCCATTATCAGCTTTCACAATAAGTTCATGTTTACTGACAGTTGTTGTATAAACTTCTGTTTTACCTGCATCTTTTGATGTATATGTTTTAACTTTTGCTTCATCTGTAATTTTTTCACCAATTTCAGTTCGTACAATATTATTACCAATCCAATACACCGGTTGTCCATCAAGATAGACTGTATATGTATATCCTTCCATGGAATTGTCAAATTCTACATCAATATAACCTGCTCCTACCAACTGCCCTTCTGCCGGAACGGTAATCGCTGTGCTACCCCATTGATTTTCTTCTGCATTAACCTTTGTTACAGTAATATGATTAAACGAAATCACCGAAAATACTAATGCAATTGATAAAAAAATTGATACTAATTTTTTCATTTTTTCCTCCTTATTTCACCTTATTCTAATGTATTTACTTTATCACACATTTTAAGTTTAAACAATACAAATAAAAAAAGGATTTAGCAATAATTTTCATTATGCTAAATCCAATCTTTCTCTCTAATCCTCAATATATTCTAATTTACTTACTGACACTTCATAGGCTACATGCTTTTCACTTTCTTCGTCATTTATTTTTTTCACATACTCGCGACTCTGTACTCTTCCCCATATCTGTACATGTCCTCCTACTTCAAAAGTGGATGCATATCTGGCATTTCTTCCCCATGCAATACATGGAATATAATCAGATTTACCATATGGTCTGTTAACTGCAATCAGTAAATCTGCAATTTCTCTTCCTAATGGCGTTTTTCTATATATAGGTGATTTACATATATATCCATCAAGAAAAATTTGATTGGTCTTTCCTACCTCTAGATTCTCTTCTACTTCTTCCCATTCTCTAACAAATATTGAAAGCACTAATTTATTCTTTGTTCCCTCATGACGATTATAAGATCTAAACTGACCTGATACCTCTACTAATCTTCCCTGATAATCTTCATTAATATCAACTAGACGCTCTGAAACCATTAATGGAATTATATCTGTTAATTCACTTAAGCGATCCACAGATACATCTACTATGTAGAACCCTTCACCAAAAACTTCATGGCTGAATCTGAATTCTGAAACAATTTCCCCTATAATACTTACTCTGTTGTTTTCAATAACTTTGTCAATCATTGTATTTCCCCCTTTACCATACTTTGGTTTATTATTTTTTTATCATTATAATTATACTCTATTTTTCCCAAAATATGTAAAAAATCGTTCGACCTATATCGACTTTTCTCGTCTTTTCGGATTGAATGTATAATAACTTTTTCTTCGCGTCTGCCTTATTGATTACTTTCGTAATCAATAAGCATGCGTACATTTTCTATCCTATATTTCTTCTTTTACTTTTTCTTCGCGTCTGCCTTATTGATTACTTTCGTAATCAATAAGCACGCGTACATTCGTCGAATGTACGCTACATAGCCAAAAGACAGGCATAACTCCATGCGAGCATGGGTTATGCCTGTCTTTTGGCTATGTATAGCCGCTCGACTCATTGTCTACGCGATTATTTTTTAACTTTTACAGTTTTCTTTGCTGACCAAGCACCTACTGCACCTGACTTGCTTACTGGTGCAACCTGTACTTTTACTTTCTTTCCAGCTTTTGCTTTTACTGTAACTGTAGTTTTTTTAGTAGTTGTTGTCTTTGAACCAACTTTTACTTTATACTTAGCTGCTCCATCAGCCTTTGCAATAGTTACTTTAACTTTGCCCTTCTTAGGTGATTTAACTTTTTTAACTTTTGCTTCACCTAAAACAGCAAACTTAGAAACAGTAATATCTATTGATGCTGTTGAATCTCCATTAGCATCTTCTGCAGCTAATGTTGATTGTCCGTTCTTTTTGAACTGCTTTGTAAATGCTGCATATCTGATAGCTGCATCTACATCATCTGCTGTATCTTCTCTGTTACCAAAGTCTCCACCTAAACCAAAGTAAATAGTACTTGCATTTGCTTTTGCCTTAAATGTTTTGTTAAACTTAACTGTCTTACCTGGTGTTAACTTAACCCATGTTGAGTAAGCTAATGTTTCACCTTCAGAGATTTTCACATAAACATATTTCTGTACGTTTGTACCTTTTGCTGTAAATGTAAGTGTGTATTTCTTACCTTTCTTTACAGATACTTTTCCAGATGTGTTCTGTTTCTGATCCATGAATACCTGAGCTCCCCAGACACCACCCCAGCCTACTGTAGCCATCTTTGCTGTAAATCCATCAGCCTTATTTGCTGTAAGCTGTCCTTCTGCTCCTTCATACCATCCTGCTGAAGCTCCAAAATAACTTCCCCATGTAGCACCAAAACATGTTGTTCCCATAGCTACTACAAGAGTAAGAGCCATGATTGATGCCGCAATTTTTTTTGCCAATCTTCTCATGATTGTTCCTCCTTAAAAAATATAAATTTTGTCATACAATTATAAACGAGTTTCTCTCCTCTAATAATTGTACTAGATCTGTGTCAAAATCCAACACCCCTCTTGCTCTCTATTCTATAACATTTATGGGTGTTCCTGCAAGCCATTTTTTTAAATTTTCTGAAACGATTTTTATCAGCCTCGTTCTAGTCTCCACTGGAGCCCATGCAGCATGAGGAGTTATAATAATGTTTTTCGCTTTTAATAACTGACAATCAGACGTCATCGGCTCTTTATCAATAACATCCAAAGCTGCCCATCTTATGATATTATTGTTTAGAGCCTCAAGTAAATCCCCCTCGTTTACTACACCTCCACGTGATGTATTAATAAACAGGCTGTCTTTTTTCATTTTTTTAAAAAATGCCATATCACACATCTCTTCAGAATCCTTATTTAACGGACAATGCACAGTAACTATATCAGAGTTTTCTAAAAGCGTATCAATATCAACAAACTGAATACTTTCCTTTAACTCTTTTGTTGTTCTATCTGTTTGTTTCAAAGCACTTCTGCTATATGCCAGTACATTCATTCCAAAAGCATTGGCTACTTGTGCTACTTTTCTTCCAATAGAACCATATCCTATGATACCTATTGTTTTTCCATAAAGTTCCTTCATTTCCATAAAGGGAGAAAACTTATTTGTATGGATCCATCCCTCTTCCTTTACAAAGTTATCATACCTGAAGATTGTGTTGTAATAATGAAGTATTAACGCAAACACATGCTGTGTTACCGCATCTGCGGAATAACTTCCCGCGTTACATACAGTGATATTTTTTTCTTTGGTATATTCTAAATCTACATTGTTATAACCGGTTGCAAAAAGTCCAATATATTTTAAATCTTTTGCATGGCAGAGATTCTCCCGATTCATTGGTGATTTATTGCATAATATAATATCTACATCTTTTATTCGTTCTGGTATTTCTTCATCTTTTGTAAAGGGATAGATTGTCACGTCTCCATATTGGTCAAATATGGAAAAATCTATATCATTGTTAATTGTAAGAGTTTCGGCATCTAAAATAACTATTTTCATAAAACCTCCATTATATAAGCCATGCGCGAAGCTCGACAACCTTCGGTTCTCTCGCTCGCAGGGCTGCGCCCTATAAAACTTTTCTCTATTTTTACTCTAAGCCATGCGCGAAGCTCGACAACCTTCGGTTCTCTCGCTCGCAGGGCTGCGCCCTATAAAACTCAAGAAAAGGAGATTCCTGAATGCAAGCATTCTGAATCTCCTTTTCTTTCCTTTTGCATGGCTTAGACTCTCTTCGAATATTCGCCTGTTCTTGTATCTATTACAATTGTTTCGCCCTGTTCTACAAATAAAGGAACGTAAACTGTTGCACCAGTCTCTACGATAGCCGGTTTCGTTGCATTGGTTGCTGTGTTTCCTTTGAATCCCGGTTCTGTCTCTGTAATCTGGAGTTCTACTGTAATCGGTGGTTCAATTGCAAAAATATCTCCCTTACAGGAACAAATCTTTACTGTCTCGTTCTCTTTTACGAATTTCAGTGACTCTCCTACCTTATCAGCACTGACTGCTATCTGGTCATATGTCTCACCATCCATAAAGTAATAAAGATCTCCATCGTTATATAAATACTGCATATCTTTTCTGTCAATATGTGCATTTTCAAACTTTTCTGTCGGTCTGAATGTTGTTTCTACAACACCACCACTCTTAATATCTTTTAATTTTGTTCTAACGAACGCTGCGCCTTTTCCTGGTTTTACATGCTGGAACTCGATAATCTGACATATCTTTCCTTCATATTCGATTGTAATACCATTTTTGAAATCGCCTGCTGTTACCATAATTTTTCCTCCTAAAAGTTCATCTGTGATAAATCACGCTTTTTTCATTATAAATTATATCCTGATTAATTTCAACTATTTTATATTTGAACTACTCCTAATTCTTCCAACTCTGTTATAATTTGATAACATGTCAGAATTCTGTCATTTGCATCTACGCTTATTTTCACATCCGCTACTGACTGGTAACGTGGTTCTCTTTTCTCCATCAGTTCTTTCACATGGCTAAGACTCATATCATTATTGAGAATTGGACGGTGGGTATGATCTTTCACTCTGTCAAAAATCGTTTCCGGCGTAGCTGTGAGAAGTATAATTACCCCTCCTGCCTTTAAAATCTCTACGTTCTCATCCCGCAAAACAGCACCGCCACCACAGGAAATAATCTTGCCGCTTTCTTGTGATATTTCTTGTAGTGCTTCTGTTTCCAGATTTCTGAAATAATCTTCTCCTTCTTTTTCAAAAATATCACTGATACTTCTTCCCGACTTCTTTACAATATATTCATCTACATCAATTTCCTGAAAACCGGTTATCTTTGACAATGCTTTTGATATGGTCGTTTTTCCTGTTCCCATAAAGCCAATCAATGCTATGTTGCCTTTTAATGTGCATCCTTCATTCACCTTTAATAGTTTTCTTGCCATATGTACATCTACCTGTCCCGGTGCTGATGCCTGAACACCAGCTGCAAATGTAACGCATGAACCGGTTTGTTCTGTACACACTCTGGTAACAGAACCTAACTCGCCCATGGACATTGTGATAATCGGTACGGCAATTATTTCACATAATTGCTTCGATATTTCCATAAACCTTTCTACATCATTTCTATCTTTTGGCATAACTGCTATTTTACAAATATCAGCTCCTGCCTTTTCCATCGTTGTCATAATTTCAGTAATCTTAATATTCTCCGGAGTTTTGTCAAAATGATGATTCGAGCCGATAACTTTTGCTCCTTTTTTATGTATTCCTTCTATCATCTTATTTGCAATATCTAAATGTCCAATAATCTCTACATCTACATATTCACAAAATCCGGCTGCTGCATTACATAATTCTTTATACTCCAAATCTCCGATTTCACGTTCCCCGCCTTCATTTTTTGTACGAAACGTAAAAACCAATTCTATATCATCTATAATTTTTTTAATGTCCTCTACAACACAGACAACGTTTTCCTTTCTTATATCTTCCAGATAATCTGCACGGAATTCTACCATATCCGGTTTCATTTCCGCTACTTTTGCTGCCTGCTCTATTACTTCTGTTTTTGTTTTTCCCATAATCGGAACACATACTTTTGTACTCATGAATACCTCCAATTTTTACAATATTTCAAGTATAGCCCCGCCTGTATTTTTAGTCAATGCGAAAGGTTTACTTTTTTGTAGAAAACTTTTATACTTGAAAAGGCAATTTAATAAAATATCATAATTTATATACATGGAGGTACTTTATGGGATGTATCAATGAAATTACAGGCCACACAAAACTAACAGGTCTTTTAGGCAGTCCTGTGGCGCATAGCAAATCACCTTTAATGCACAATGAATCATTCAGACAATTAGATCTTGACTATGTTTATTTGTGTTTTGATGTTCCTGAGAATGATTTAAAAACAGCTTTTGAAGGTTTAAAGAAATTAAATGTTTCAGGTTTTAACTGCACAATGCCTGACAAAACTCTTATCTGTCAGTTTCTGGATGAACTCTCACCTGCCGCTTCTATGATTGGCGCTGTTAATACTGTAGTAAATGAAAATGGAAAATTTATCGGTCACAATACCGACGGAATTGGATATATGCAGTCCGTAAAAGACGCAGGTTTCGATATTATCGGAGATACTATGACGTTGCTTGGTGCAGGCGGTGCTGCCTCCTCTATTTTTGTTCAGGCGGCAATTGATGGTGTCAAAAATATTAATGTATTCAGTATTAAAGACAAGTTCTGGGATAATGCTGAACGCATGGTAGAAATGGTTAATAAAAATACAAATTGTACTGCAAAACTGTTCGAATTAGGAAGTGATGCTGTATTAGCCGATGCCATTGCAGACAGTCAGATTCTTACCAATGCTACTTCTGTAGGTATGGCTCCAAACACAGATAACTGTATCATCAATGATAAGTCCATGCTGAGAGAAGATTTAATTGTATCTGATGTTATTTATAATCCTATGGAAACAAAACTATTAACAATGGCAAAAGAACAGGGCTGCCAGACTTTTAACGGTCTCTACATGCTTTTATATCAGGGAGCCGAGGCATTTAAAATCTGGACCGGAAAAGAGATGCCGGTAGAACATATTAAAAAATTATATTTCTAATTTAAACCAAATAAAAAGGACTAAATCCTGTTTCATGCAGGATATAGTCCTTTCTATTACTTTTTATTTCTCTTCTTCCATATCCACAACACAAACTTTTCCGGAATTCGTTTTAAGACAATCTGTATCTCTTCTTTTGGATTAATCTTTTCTAACATAATAGAACGTATCCCTGTCCTGTTCGCCCCCCAGACATCCGTAAAAATCTGATCGCCCAGAAACAGTGTTGTATTTTTATCTGTTCCCATAAGTTCCATTGCTCTGATATAATTTTTCCTGCTTGGCTTGTGTGCATCATATATGTACTTCGACCTCACCTCTTCTGCAAATGGTTTTACTCTGGGTTCGTCATTATTAGATATCAGACAAGTATCCATACCTAAACCGTGTACTTTTTCAAATACTTTAATAATATGCTCATCTGCCGGAAATCCATGAGGTACCAGTGTATTATCAATGTCTGAAATAATCCCACGAATTCCCTGCTTATAATATTTTTCAAAATCGACTTCATCAATCGACTTCAAATATTCGTCCGGATAAAATCTTTCCAGCATACCGTCCTCCTTACCACCATATATAGTTATTTTAATAGCTTTGTTAACTCATCCATAAATGTGTTTACATCTTTAAACTCTCTATATACTGAAGCAAATCTGACATATGCTACCTGATCTAGATTTTTTAATCTATCCATAACCAATTCTCCAATAATTGTACTGGATATTTCTTTTTGTTCCATATTAAAAATCGAATTCTCAATATCCTCTACTGCCGACATAATTTGTTCGTAAGACACAGGCCTCTTATGACAGGAGCGTAAAATTCCTGCCTCTATTTTCCCTCTGTCATATTGTTCTCTAATATTATCCTTTTTTATTACAATCAGTGGAATTGTCTCTACTTTCTCATAAGTAGTAAATCTCTTTTTACATTTTTCACATTGTCTTCTACGTCTAATTGCGTTATTATCGTCTGCCGGTCTAGAATCAATTACTTTTATATTTTCCTCCCCACAATATGGACACTTCATTCGTCTGCCTCCTACAATATATTGTCACTTTAGTTCACATAACATCATTATAAAGAAACAAACCACTTTGGTCAAGATATTTAACCTTATATTTTTATCTTATGCTTTACGTCTTTTTCATTTACTTTTACCAGAATAATATCCGGTCCCACCTGGACAATGCACTGAAACGGAATAATAAATTCAAATTCACTGCAGATTAATCCACACCATTTACTTGGTCCCTGTACAATAATAGCTTTAATGCAGCCGGTACATATATCAAACTCTAAATCATGAACACAGCCTAAAATCCTGCAGTCACAACTGTTTATAACTTCTTTTCTTCTTAATTCTTCAATTCGCATGTGAATACCATTTTTATTTATACTATTCACAGAATTCTTACTTGATATAATTTCTCATGCTTTTTATGGCATTTTTCTCTAAACGGCTCACCTGTGCCTGTGAGATTCCTATTTCGTCCGCAATTTCCATCTGTGTTTTCCCATTAAAAAATCTCATGTCTATAATTTTTCTTTCTCTTTCATTTAACCCGTCTAAAGCTTCTTTTAAAACAATATTTTCTACCCAGTTTTCTTCCTTATTCTTCTTATCACTAATCTGGTCCATTACATACAGAGTATCTCCTCCCTGGTCATATACCGGATCATATAAAGAAACCGGACTTTGTATCGCATCTAAAGCGTAGATTACCTCATCTGTTGTGGCTCCAATGCTTTCTGCAATTTCACTGATTGTCGGCTCTCTGTTACTTGTTTTCATAATATTTTCTTTACAGTATATTGCTTTATATGCAGTATCCTTAATAGAACGGCTTACCCTGATTGCCGCATTATCCCTTAAAAATCTTTTTAACTCTCCGGAAATCATAGGCACCGCATAAGTTGAGAACTTTACATTCAACGTATCGTCAAAATTGTCGACTGCCTTTATCAACCCTATGCAGCCTATCTGAAACAAATCGTCCACGTTCTCATTACTATTGGAAAATCTCTGTAATATGCTGAGAACCAATCTAAGATTTCCCCTAATATATTTTTCTCTTGCTTCCATGTTTCCCTTTTTTATTTCTTGAAACAATTCTTTCTTTTCTTTTTCTGTTAATAACGGTAATTTGGATGTATTCACACCACATATTTCCACTTTAAAAAGAGCCATATTCTTTCCTACTTTCCATACTTTCTTCATAAATATGGTGTCCGAAATTCTGGCTCTTTATACTTCATTCCTATTTATTTTTTGTTTTCTTATTCATATTTGACAATTTCCCTTTTTAATCGTTTAATTATCTTTTTTTCCAATCTTGATATGTATGATTGAGAAATTCCCAGACTGTCTGCTACTTCTTTCTGGGTCATCTCTTCTCCATCAACATTATTTAAGCCGTATCGCATTTCAACGATTACCCGTTCTCTCTGATTTAATTTTTCAATTGCTTTATATAACAGTTTTTTCTCTACTTCACTTTCGATATCCTTTGAAATAATATCTTCCTCTGTTCCCAAAATATCAGACAAAAGCAATTCATTTCCATCCCAGTCTACATTTAACGGTTCATCTATTGAAACTTCCAGTTTTGTTTTATTATTCTTTCTTAAATACATTAAAATTTCATTTTCAATACATCTGGATGCATATGTTGCAAGTTTAATATTTTTTGTAGGATTAAATGTGTTAATTCCTTTGATCAGTCCTATCGAACCAATAGATATTAAATCCTCCACACCTACACCTGTATTATCAAATTTTTTTGCAATATATACTACAAGCCTTAAATTATGCTCTATCAGTTTTGCCCTGCTGTCCTGATCATCATTTTCAATAATATTTTGGATACACAACGCCTCTTCATCACTCTCTAAAGGAGGTGGCAGAACATCATTTCCTCCAATATAATAAATTTCTCCTTTTTTGGAATACAACATCCCTCTGATAAGTGAAAGATTTTTAAAACATAATTTTCTTAAATTAGTAAGATTAATCAAATTATTTTCCCCCTGACTCAAATAATTTTGGATGTAAGATCATTTGATATTCATTATTTTTACTTAACTTGCCTTCAAACACCCCAATCTCTGTATTATGATATTGTTTCCCACCTAATTCTATCTGTTCAACAATATAAGCTTCCATTAGCCCATTAGACTTTCCAACTGACTGGAAAGGTACATAAATTTTTTTTTCGGTGTCTTCTATTAATGAATATAGAATATCTTTTTCTATAATGGACACTGGCTTGTTAGTAAGCGGGTCTGTAAGATGATTTCCTGTATCTTTCAAAGCCTTTACAGAGATTGATTTATTTTCTTCTGTTATTTTCACTATGTACCTGACGGACTCTTCCCCTATCATCTCCATCACTTTTTTTATACCGACAATCATAATCCCACATGATATCAGTACAATGAACAAAACCTTCCACATATTATCATTCACATGAAAAATATTAATAATCCCATTCAGTAAAAATGTAATTAAATAAATAAACAGCACTTTTTTAATATTTTCTTTTATACCGCTTTTTCCAAAAGCAATCCATACCATGATTTCAATCGCACCAATATATGTGACAAATTCTCCAATCAACATAACATGTGGAACAAATAACACCATAACTGCATATAAACCACCAAAGAATGCTGATAGTATCAATCTGAATACTGATTTTTTTATTTTCAATACATTTTTCACAACAAACAGTACAGAAAAATCTAAGATAAAATTATAGAAAAAGTAAACATCTAAATATATGTATATCTATCTCACCCCTTTTGACACATTATATAATTTCATATAAAAAAAGTCTGTCGAAGAGAGAACGAGAAAGAAAAAAATTTTCGACAAAAGATAATTTGATATATTATCAATTCATATAAAAAAATCGGCTGGATTTTAAAACAAAATAGTCAATTTGTTTCATAACCCAGCCGGTCATTTAAAAGTTTATATTACCATATTTTTTAAGGTATCATCCTGAAACTAACCGGTTTCACAATTGGTGACCAGTCTTTGTCAATATATTTATAATCCGGTTGAACCTTCGTCAATATCTTGTCATAAAGATAATCATGCTCTGCTTTAGTGCTCATAATTCTATTATCATACATATAACTTGCCACATCAAACACACTAAAGTTTACCAGCTTACTATATACATATGTTCCATCTTCCAAAACTGCATAAGCTCTAACCTTATATTTCGCAGTATATGCACTGACTGTAAAAGCACCAAACTTCATAACTCTTGCATAATTTGTTGCCGTCTCAGATTCTGAATACTTATCCTGTAATGTACCACTTGCAGTTGACTGATATGCTTTTACATAATAGTTATCTCCTCTTACAAAAACATCATCATCCACAACACCTGTATCTTTGCCATTTACATTTGCAAGGGCATATATAAATCCCCAACTCTTAACTTTCTGGTTGTTAATTGTATCTTCTACAGAACCTACGACTCTGAATCCTTCATGTGCTACGCTGATCTGATATCCTTCTACATTAATATTAGAATTTATATTAATATTCTTCTTCATAACAGCAATTTCTGATAACTGATATCCCCATGTACAGTTTCCACCTGTAAGATTTACCTGCACATACCTTACTGTTTCCTTAGAATAATTGCTGACATCAACTTTATCTTCTAAAGCCTCTTTGTATGCAACATCTGTTTTTTCCAGTACTTTCTCATAATTTGTTCCATCCTCAGAGAACTGAACATTGTAATCTGTTGCATTGGTGTTATCAGCCTTAAATGCCATAATGATTTCGTCAATCATATTCTTACTGATATTCTTTCCTAAATCAATTGTAATTGTTGCTTTTTTCTCACCCCATAATGTTTCCACAACATTACCTAGATTTGTGGATATTTTACCATCTGTAAGTGTTTTTGGATCCTGACTTCCTTCGTTTTCGTAAATACTTTCTACTGTAACATCTGCATTTTTCGCAAGATTCATATCACTGTCAATATAATATACCAAAGAACCGTCCTCAACAAATACACTGGCACTTAACGGATCTGAATATGTTCCTTCATAATAGGACATTACCTGTAGTTCATGATTTCCGCGTTCTACATTCTTAATCGTATATGTTCCTGCATCTACACCTTCACTAACCCGTTTACCATCCACAAGGACAATATATTTATATCCTTCCTGACTCACACCGGCTTTGATGGTATATGTAATCTCACTTGGATTATTAGAAACTGCACTGAAATCTGCAGGAGCTTCACACTTCTTCGTTTCTGTGTAATTAAGTTCCTGTTCAGTGCTTAAAACTGCCACTTCTCTAATCTGGAAGCCCCAGTTTTTATTTCCTTTCATGACAACTTTCACATATCTGGTTTTCGCAGTCTGTAACGCTGCCTGTTCTGCATCTATTTTAACACTGTAAAGCCCTTCGTCTGTATCTGAATACTGAACACCATTTAACTCTGCTACTGTCTTAAAATCAACACCATTTTCTGAATATTGAATTTCATAATCATTACAGAATGTTGCTTCATTTACAAACTTTAATGCCACCATATCGAGACCCTTAGTTTCATAATCTGCACCTAAATCTACTAACAGATATTCTGATGTACGTGAATTATCCCAGTCTGTAGATACATAAGAGCCATCAATATTTCCATCTGTGAGAACATCCGTAGTCTGACTTCCTTCATTTGCATATATTGATGAAATTTCCACCTGTTTACCTAAAGCTGCATTATACAATTCATCTGCAAGCATTTCTTTTACTGTTGCTGCCGGTCCGACAACGACCTCACACTGTGCAGTAAATGTTCCTACAGTAACCGTAACTGTTGCTGTTCCTTCACTCTTCGCTGTGATTGTTCCATTCTCATTTACAATTAATACGTTTTCGTCAGATGATTTCCATGTTGCCGTTGTATCATCTGTTGTATCTGCCGGATTTACTGTAACAACCAAAGTCTGTGACGACTTATTTCTCATTTCTAAAGCTGTAGAAGAAAGAGAAATACTCTCAATATGTACTGGTGGCGTTACTGTAATCTTACATGTTTCACTCTTTCCATTTGGAATTGTGGCAACAATGTCTGCATTTCCCGGTTTAATACCTGTAACAAGTCCATTTTCATCTACTGTTGCAATACTTTCATCACTGCTTGTCCATGTCACATCCATATCTGTATAGGCTGCAAGCTGTACTGTTCTGTCAATTGCCATATTTGCTTCCAGTTTATTCAGAGAGATTGTTCCCTTTACAATAATAATTGCCTCTGTCGCATCTGACAGTATCATTCCTTTTCTATATGTTATTGCTTTAACTACTGTTGATTTCTCAACTGTAACCGGCTCTGTATATGTCAGAGAATTTTCTGTCGGCTCACTTCCATCGAGTGTATATTTAATTTCCGAACCTTTTACCGTTGTAGACATCGTAATGGTCTGATTTCCTTCGTAAGTACCGCTCACAGGTGATACAACCGGTGCTACAGCCTGTAATGCTCCATATACTTCAAATTCTTTAATGCCATATCCATACTGTGTTCCTCTCTGAACACCCTGCATTCTGACATATCTTGCATTCACAGCTGCAAAGTTTGAAGTCATCCAGCCAGCCATACCACTTTCTTTTGCTACTGTTTGCCAAGTTTCTCCATCTATTGATACCTGAATCTCATATTTTTCTGCATATGCAGCTTCCCACAAAATATTAACGGTATTGACAGCCTGTACACTTCCAAGGTCTACCTGGAAATATTCATCATCTGCTGAATCACCCTGCCACATTGTACCTTCATTGCCATCTACTGCATTTTCAGGAACCTTTCCACCATCTGTGGAGGAAGCAGATACATTTTTATTTAACGCAAGATTTTCACTGCTTTCAACTTTATCTCCATCAATCTTCACAACTGCTGAAGAATATGCTGAATCAATATATCCATCACCTATTGCGATGGCCTTAATTGTCGTGTTACTTGAAACAAGGAATTTTCCTTCATATACAGCGGATTCTATTGTCGGAGTACTTCCATCCGTTGTATAGTAAATTGTCACGCCTTCATCAGTCGTAGAAAGTTCTACCATTTGTGTATCATCAAAAGTTACAATTCCCGATATATTATCTGTTACTGTTCCTTCTGCTACAGATGTTGCTTTGATATTTGGTGTTGCAGCCTGTTGTAATTCAGAATTTTCTTTAATCTCAAATGCTACTGTAGCCTTTGAGCCGATTGCTGCCGTTCCAACTTTTGTACCATCAGCTTTCTTTATTGTTACTGTCTGTGTTTTCTCTGTCGGATTCCATACCTGAGCAGTATATTTTCCATTCTTTACATATACAGAACCCTGAATATCTCCAACAACCATATAGTCATTTGTTCTATATCCATAAGCATCCATTGCTGAAATGAACCACAAGGTATTTGCTCTGTCTTCCGTCTGTACCTTGGTTACATTCGCCTCAAACTTTTCGTAAGCACTCTTTGCATCTGTCTGTGAAAGGAAGGGCCATGTAATATGCTGCCATCCATTATCCGGAGTAACATATGTATCCGGATTATGCCATGTTTCAGCCTCTTCCTGTTTTCCTTCCGCAACCAATTGATCATATAGTCTTTTTTCTATATTAATGGCATACTGTGTATCATCCACTAATCCCTGATAAATCTTTGCACATTTTTCCTGCTTCATACCATAATTTGTAAGATACTCTGAAATCGGCAGCCACTGAATACCATATACATATACCGGCTGTCCGCCAAAGAATGTTCCATATCCCATGGATGCACCATATATCTGACCTGTACCTTCAAACGGATACTCCGGTAACCAGTTTGTCTCATCATAGTCAAACCAGTACTGTTCAATGGCATCCATCTCTGTCGTAAATCCATATGCGCCTGCATCAATATATTTTGTATTCTGTGTAGCCTCTCCCCAGAGATACATACCTACCCAGCTGAACAAAGCTTCGGATGCAGATTCCTGATTGTTACCGGAATCACTGTCTGCATATCCACCAGCCCAGGAATGTCCTGAATACTGATCAAAAGCTCTGAACTTACAGAATAACTCGTCATTATCATCCGGGCATGCGTAGTCTCTTACAAGAATTTCTACCATATCTTTGTATTCGTTATAAAACTCTTTATCATATGTAGCAAGTACTGCCGCACCAAACATAAAATATCCATATGTAAAGTGGTGGTCACAGATTGCTGCATTAGCACCATATGCACTATCCGGATAATATACAGTGCCCCAATCCTTGTTATAAATCAGATAACATCTATCTTCTTCTCCATCATAATTGAACCAGTCAATCATAATGCTCTTTAATTTTGCAAGTAACTTTTCTTTAATTTCTGTTTCACCCAGCTGATCTGCCATAATTGCACTAATTGCAAGCGGGTGAACATTTTTTCCTTCCCAATATGCGTCTGATACCGGTGCTGCATTAACTTTTGAAGCGACTACCTGATTGAGATAATCTATCATTTCTTCAGTATTGAACATCTCGCTGTCCGGCTTTGCAAAGGTTGGGAGCAATCCTGAAAACTGCTGCGTTGTATGATATACATTTGACCAAATTGACTTCATGTCACCACGAATGGATGGATAAACCGCTGCCGGATTATCTGCTTCATCTGTATGTTTCCACTGATGTGGGAACATACAGTGCATTGTCACATTTGAAAAACCACTTCTTTTAACTTCCGTTGTTGCTGTATATGTTGTAATAATCTTTGAATTGTCATGGTTATAAGAATAATCTACATGCGTATTTGTTATAAATGCATATCCATGTTTGTAATAACTGTCAATATCTGTCTTCTTTGTCATCGCAGCCACTGACATATAATTCTCTTTTGCCGATGGAAATGTAACCTTAATCTTATAATTTGAACCGGCTACCATTACCTTAAACTGAGTTCCTTCCGGAACATTCACACAATAATATGCTCCGTCATTCTTTGCTTTTGCATTTTCCTCATCTACGGATGTAAATCCAATATGATCCGTTATTACTGTATCACCTTTATTCGCTAAAATTGGATTTCCATTTCCATCAAAAAGTTCAGTAATTGTTGAACCACTGATGTAAGCCACTGTATTATTACAAAATTCATTGAATATGTAAGGAGAGCCTTTTACAACTGTTGATGTCATCTGAAGTTCATTGTCATCCATCAATCCTAATTTTACGGAATAATCACCATAATCTTCTACCCTGTCATATCCTGAATTCGCATCAAAATTTTCCGGTGTAATATAAAAATCTCTGCCTGTTTCTGTACTCTGGTCTGTTCCCAGATCATTTTCTGTTCGAACACCTACCCAGCCTGCAGTTGCGGTAAGCACTCCAAGACCTTTCTTTGAGAAACTTGTCTTAAGCGGTGTAGAACACAGTAAATTACTATATACCTGTATCATTGCTGAAGACCACCAGCTGTTAGAGTCTACCGGAGTCTTAATTGTATCCGGATTTACAAAAGTTGGAAGCTTATTCTTTTCATTGTACATTTCTCCTGATACATATGATCCTTTACCATTTGGATTACTTATAATCTCTCTCTTTGGAAGTTCAGGGATGGTTTCATTTTCTTTACTGTCACCCTCTCTGTATTCATATACTTCAAAATCAGATACACCAAATCCACTTCCATGTTCTACCTTTGTGTATCCAAACATTCTGACATATCTTACATTCTCCTGATAGATTGTAAAATTGTCCTTCTTATACGCTGAACCTTTTAAAACTCTATGTACTGTTTTCCAGTTTTCTGCATCAGAAGATACCTGTACATCATAAATCTTTCCTGCATCTGCATTCCAGTTCAAAACAACTCGTCCAATCGTATACTCTTTTTCTAAGTCAACATATATCCACTGATCGTCACCCTGATAAGATGTCCATGTAGTGTTAGAATCTCCATCTACAGCATTTTCCGGCTTGACATTTTTATATGCATCTTCCATCAGATTCCCATCACTGTCATACATCCACCATTCATCTCTTACATTGACCTGTCTGATTACATTACCATCCTGTATAATATCATTATATTTTGCTGTTACCGTCTTATTTAATGCAAGGTTTACACCATAATTCTCTGGTCGTTTTACCATACCATCTGTACCATAAACCTGAAATTCATAAAAAGAACAGCCGTAGTCAATACTTCTTTCTGTACATACAATTTTTACATACCTTGCTCTTTTCTGTTCTGCTGACAAATCATCAAAAGTAATTGTTTCTTTTGATTTATCTACAATTTCACCAGATGTTTCTTCCTCTTCTTCCCCGCCGGCACCTTCTTCTACTTCAATATCCATCTCGCCACGGCCGACTTCCTGCTTTGTATCCTTGTCTAAGGCAATAACAATCAGTTTATGCGTTCCCTGACTTAAATTCATCTGCCCCTGATTTGGTCCATGACTTGAAAACTTATATCCGTCTGGTGCCTTAGCATAATGCTCCTCACCAATTTCATCTACATAAACTGCATATGTGGCATTGTCAACACTTGTCCAATGCGCCAATATTGTTCCTACCCCATCAGTCATCTTCTGCACCTCATAAGAAATGCTCATACCTGTAGGTTCACTCGGTGTAGTCTGCTGACCTTTTCCCTTTGTATATACTGTATTCCAATTCTCCTCATCATTTGAAAACTGAATCTCATATGATTTTGCCCTAGCAGCCTCCCAATGTATATATAAATGGTCTATATTTGCTTCCTTACCAAGATCAACGTAAAACCATTCATTTTTATCGCTCTGTGCTGCCTGCCATCTACTTTTATCATCGCCATCTACGGCATTTTCCGGTGCATCATTACCATTTTGTGAACTGGCATATACCGGTCTGCCATATGAAATATTATATGGCTCATTAACATCATCCGCATGAATAGTAAATATCTTTCCCTGCGGACAAATAGTTACAATCAATGCTGCCACTAAAACAACAGATGTAACTTTCTTCCATAAACCTCTCATGATGTTTCCTCCTAATGTGTTAATCTCTTATATTATAATTTTTTTATTAACATATCTCAAGAATAAAAAACTTTTTAGTTATGACTATAAAAAAATAGTTTTATCAGTCTTATTAATAAAACACTCTTTAATCATGTACAGTTTCTAACAGCCTAGTATCAAAAACATTTTAATTAACTATAAAATAAAAATATTTTTATTTATAAATAAAAAAGAAAACTCTCACGAAAGGTTTCTTTCAAGAGAATTTTCTTTTTATAATTTATTCACAATCTAATGCTAATCTGCTACTTATCGATTTCTTAAGAAATCCGGTATGTTCAATGGTTTTTCTTCAACATTACTCTGTGGCTGAGATGTGGCATGTGCATCTCTTCCCATATCAGTTCTTGATGCTGAAGCTGAGGATGTAGCGTTATATGTGAATGATTTCTTTACTCCACCCATTCCAAATGGTGCAGCCTTTGGTGCATCAGTATCACCAATACCTGTAGCCATAACTGTAATTGAACATTCATCCGGGTAAGAATCGTCATATCTGACACCAAAAATAATATTCGCTTCATCTCCCGCAAGTTCCTGCACATAACTTGCAGCTTCGTTTGCTTCAAATAAGCTCACATCACCAGTGATATTGATAATTACATTCTTAGCTCCGTCAATATTTGTCTCAAGAAGTGGTGATGTAACAGCCTGCTGTACAGCCTCTGAAGCCTTTTCATCTCCTGTAGCCTCACCGATACCAATATGTGCAATACCTGCATCTCTCATAACTGTCTGTACATCAGCAAAGTCAAGGTTAATTAATGCTGGTACGTTAATCAAATCTGTAATGCCCTGAACAGACTGCTGTAAAACTTCATCAGCCTTCTTTAATGCTTCCGGCATTGTTGTTCTCTTATCTACAATTTCAAGCAATTTATCATTCGGAATAACAATCAATGTATCTACGTTTGGTTTTAATCTGCCGATTCCTGCAAGAGCATTATTCATACGTGTCTTTGATTCAAATCTAAAAGGCTTTGTAACAACACCTACTGTAAGTGCTCCCTGCTCTCTCGCAACACGGGCAACTACCGGTGCGGCACCTGTACCAGTTCCACCACCCATTCCACATGTAACGAATACCATATCAGCACCCTTTAACAACTGGGATAACTCTTCAACATTCTCCTCTGCAGCTGCTTCACCAACCTCAGGTTTTGCTCCTGCTCCAAGTCCTTTTGTAATCTTCTCACCAATCTGTAATGTAGTTGGTGCCTTACTTCTTTTTAATACCTGAGCATCTGAATTTACCGATATAAACTCAACACCACCGATATTTTCATCTATCATTCTATTTACGGCATTGTTTCCTGCTCCACCAACGCCTACAACTATAATCTTTGCTACCGCTTCACTTTCGTTTGTAGTAATTTCTAACAAGAGTTTATCCTCCTTCGTTTTTCCATTAATTTTAGCTTGTCCACAATTGGTGGACATAATATTAGCCACATATACTCTATAATATAATCATTTTAAGAAAATATCAATAGTTTTATTTATTTTCTGTATGTTTTTTTTGTGTTTTTTTCAATGTATAACTGCCATCTTCACTGGCATACTTCATATTTAATATTCCACTTTGCTGTATTACTTTGCTGTACATATCATTTAATGCTTCTAACTTTTTGTTCAGATTCATGGTCTTTCCTAACTGAACCTGCACCTTTTTAATCAATATGGTTACTTCATTTGATTCATTTATTTTTATTTTTTTTACACCAAAATTATACTTTTCAATGCTAGAAGTGACATCTAACAACGATTGTAACTGTTTATTATCAGACACCTTGATTTTTTCATATATTTTTAATTCTTTCGTGTCTAATCCGTCAACAATTGGAATATCTTTGATTTTATCTTCGCTGATTTTTAAAATTGTACCATTTTCATCAAAGTAATAGTTCGCTCCATCTTTTACAATAAAGCCTTTAAGCTTTTTTTCATATCCACTAATCTTCACTGAAAACGGAGAGAGCATCTTTACATTATACTCTTCTAATAATTCTAATCTGGTACTATGCCCTGTTTTATTTTTCAGCCAGAACATCAGAGTATTATCGACCCCTTTTGCATCCATATAAGCTTTCACTTCCTGGCTTGTATATTGACCTAAATCCAGAGAAATCTTGACATTCTGTAACTGAAAGCCAAACATGACAATCATAATTACTGCAAGCACAACACTGAACCCAATCAAAAATATTTTAACCCCTTTTTTCAAACGCCTTCTTCTTTTTCTTTTTAATTTTCTGGTTTGTCTCATACCTCACACTCCCGGTTATTACCGAATCCTTTTTATCCTTCTTGAAACAGATAAAACCAATCCCATTTCCAGCATCAAAAACAACAATGATGTTCCACCATAACTGATAAACGGCAGTGAAACACCTGTATTTGGAATAAAGTTTGTCACAACTGCAATATTTAAAACCACCTGTATCGAAATATGCGCTAAAATTCCTACTACCAGCATAGACCCAAATAAATCAGGTGCATTGCTTGCTACCACACGCATCCGCCTTAACATAAAGATAAATAATGCAATAATGCAGACTGCCCCAAATATACCTAACTCTTCACATATAATAGAAAATATCATATCATTCGTTGCCTCTGGCACAAAACCCAGTTTCTGAGCACTCTGACCCAGCCCTTTTCCAAACAACCCGCCGGAGCCAATTGCATAAAGTCCCTGCATTACCTGATATCCAGTACCATCCATATACGCCTCGGGATTTCTCCACACAGCAATACGGCTGAATCGGAATCCCAAATCCGAAAATTGTCCCAAAAAGAATAATGAGACAACTCCTACTCCAATTCCACCAAGGATTACTCCCGTAAAATATTTGCAGGCACCAGCCACAATCAACATAATAGCACTGATTCCCAGTACTATAATCGCCGAACTGAGATTAGAAGTCAGCACAAACAGCAATGCCGCTCCGAGAATAGAAAAGCTATAAATCTGCCAGCATATTTTACCTCGTTTTAACGCTGTACTTCCACACTTTGCCAGCATATGAGCCGTCATTATAATCACAGCTATTTTAACTAATTCTGCAGGCTGAAACTGGATTACGCTTAAATCAACCCATCTTCTGGCTCCATTGGCTTCTACTCCTAATGGCGTAATTACCAGTACAACCGTAGCAATAGAGCCAATATAAATTAGTTTGTGAAATTTTCTCCAGAATCTGTAATCAATTAAAATTGCCGGTATCATTACAAAGCATCCCATTACTGTTGCTTTCAACTGATTCTTTAAAAAATGAGTTGAATCATTATATTTATTTAATGCAGTATAAGAACTTGCACTGTACAAAAGAACATAGCCTAAGAGCATAATAAAAATCCATACAAAAAGCAAGCTATAATCAAAATAGCTGTCTGATTTACGTTTTTTTCTTTTTTGTACTACTTTTTCCTCTCCGGAAACCGGATCATATTCCTTTTTCACGATACCAACTCCAAGATTTCTTTTATTTCTTTAACTTTTTAACCAATTCTTTAAACATATCCCCACGCTGTTCATAACAGTCAAACATATCCCAGCTGGCACATGCCGGGGATAATAAAACTGCATCTCCAGGCTCTGACTTCTCATAGCAGACCTGCACTGCTTCTTCGAGAGATTGTGTAAATATAATATTTTCATAACCATATTTTTTTACTGTATCTGCAATCTGCTCTGATGTCTCACCTAATAAAACGAGGCATTTTATTTTTCCATCCAATTCTTTTGCCCAGTCATCAAATGAGACCTTCTTATCGTACCCTCCGGCAATTAATACCGTTGGTCTGGACATTGCCTGAATAGCCTTTATTGATGCATCTGTATTCGTTCCTTTAGAATCATTGTAATAAATTACATCATCAATCGTATCTACATATTCGATTCTATGCTCTACAGCTTTAAACTTTCTGATTGCCTCTTTGATTATTTTTGCCGGAACCCCCATATTCATTGCTATGCCAATAGCAGCCATAATATTCTCTGTATTATGAATTCCAACTAAAGTAGTATCTTCTGTAGTTGTAATAATCTGCTTGTCACTTCCCTCGGCATATATAATATTCTTTCCTTCCAGATAGATTCCCTCGTCTAATTCCTGTTTACTGCTGAACCAGATAATTTTATTATGTAATTTTGGTGCATACTTTCTTAATATTTCATCTTCATAATTTAAAATAACCGGTGCTTCTTCAGGTTGATTTTTTGTAATATCCATTTTAACATCTGTATAACATTCCATTGTGTAATGTCGGTTTAAATGGTCCGGAGTAATATTCAGTACAGCACTGACATCCGGTTTAAATGTATGTATTGTTTCCAATTGGAAACTGCTAATCTCTGCAACCGTAACTGTATCATCTGTAGAATCAAAGGCTGTTTGCGTATATGGAGTTCCTATGTTTCCAACCACATCCACGTCCTCATAGTAAGCAGCAAGAATTTCACCAACTAATGCTGTAGTAGTGGTCTTACCATTCGTCCCTGTAATAGCAGCAAGTTTACCTTTACCTACAACATAGGCCAATTCAACTTCTCCCCAAATCGAAACACCGGCTTCTCTCACTGCATTAACAAAAGGAGCATCAATGGCAATACCCGGACTTAAAACCATTAAGTCTACATTCTTAATTACTCCTATAGGAAGCTCTCCTAAAATCACTTCCACTGATTCTATATTTTGCAGTTTTGCTAATATGTCTTCTTTGTTTAAATTGGCATTTCCATCATAAATAATGACACCCGCCCCTACTTTTTTTAATAAATCTGCGGCACTGATTCCACTCTTCCCTGAACCTGCCACTAAAACTTTTTTATCTTTCAGCTCCATAATATCTCTCCATATTTTCCATTACATTGCTACATATGCAATCAGACAGAGAATTGCAGTAACAATTGCAAAAGCCGCAACTACCTGTGTCTCTGCATAACCACTTTCCTGAAAATGATGATGAAGCGGGGCCATCTTGAACACCCTTCTTCCCTCACCATATTTCTTTTTTGTATATTTAAACCAAAATACCTGAATAATATCGGACAAAGCTTCTATCAAATATATAAATGCAATAATGACAATAAAAATAGGCATTTTCAGCATAAAAGCCATCCCTGAAACAAATCCACCAAGAGCCAGAGAGCCTGTATCTCCCATAAACACTCTGGCAGGATAGACATTATATAAGAAAAATCCTAACAATGCTCCCACTAATGCGGCTGAGACAGGTTCCAAACCTGTTCCTATGGCAACTGTAGTATAAAATACTGAAATTATAATCGTAACACTCGTCGCCAGACCATCTAAGCCATCTGTCAGGTTTGCACCATTTACTGTACCCAAAACAACTACAAACAAAAACGGAATAAATAACCAGACCGGCATTGTGATTTCCATTCCTCCGGTAAAAGGAATAATCGTCGTTGTTCCAAGTCCGGAATATTTTAAAATATAAAAACAAAAAACTCCTGTAACAATAATTTGTGCTACAATTTTTTGTATTTCTGTCAATCCCAGATTTCTCTTCTTTACTACTTTGATGTAATCATCTGCAAATCCGATAATGCCAAATCCTACAATCATAAACAGTACCGGAATAATTTTTGTGTTTTTACCTACAAACATAAAAATCAAAGAAGTAATAATGACACTGGCAAGAATAATCATCCCCCCCATTGTCGGTGTTCCGGCCTTACTCTGATGAGACTGTGGTCCTTCCTCTCTTATGTATTGTCCAAACTTTAATTTTCTTAACATTGGTATTACTATCGGACATAAAATCACACTCACTGCAAATGAAATTATAATTGCCACGATAATTGTTGTACTTATGCTCATTTTATTCTCCTTGTTCTTTTTCCTCCAACAAATACGGAAGAATATTTTTGTACAGCCTGCTTATTACGGGAGCGGCAACCTGCCCTCCATAGTATATTCCTTTAGGTTCGTCAATGATTGCCATGGCAATCACTTCCGGATTATCTGCCGGCGCAAATCCCATAAAAGAAGCAATATATTTTCCGGAACCCCTGGGAAGTTTTTGTGATGTCGCTGTTTTTCCACCCACTTTATATCCATGTACTTTACCTTTACTTCCGGTTCCCTCGGATATTACCTTTTCAAGCACATATTTCATTGTATCAGATGTTTGTTTTGATACAACACCTTTTTTCTCTTTATATTGAAACTTTTCTACTACTTCGCCATTCGAATTTACAGATTTTACGGCAAAATGAGGAGTCACAAGTTTCCCTCCATTTATCACTGCACTTGCAGCAACAAGATATTGCATTGGCGTTATCTGAAAAGACTGCCCGAACGACATTGTTGCAAGCTCTACATTACCTACATTTTTTATTTGATGAATAATCGTCCCCGCTTCCCCAGGTACGTCAATACCGGTTTTATTCATCAGTCCTAATTTTTTCATCTGTTCATAAAACTTTTCAACTCCGACTTTTAATCCCACATCAATAAAGACCGGATTACAAGAGTTCATAGTCCCATGAAGAAAATCTTCACTGCCATGACCTGTCGTTTTATGACATCTGATTTTTCTATCATCTACCACACGAAAACCGGGGCAGCTGAATTGTGTATCAAGATTCACAACATTATTTTCCAATGCTGCCGTGGCAGTAACCACCTTAAATGTGGAACCAGGTTCATATGTATCATTGGTACATTGGTTTCTCCACATTTTGTTTAATAAATCCTGTTTCTTTTTACCGGAAACTTTCTCATCCGGCTCATAATTTAAAGTGTATGGATTATTCAAATCAAACTCAGGAGCGTTAACCATAGCCAATATCTCGCCATTGTTGGGATTCATTACAATAATGGATACATAATTTGCCTGTTTCGCTTCCATGGTATTATATGCAATCTGTTCTGCATATTGCTGTATATTTACATCAATACTTGTCACAAGATCATTTCCCGATACAGGTTCTTTCCTCTGCTCCAGTGCATTCTTCATTTCAATACCTCTGGAATCTGTAGGTGTCATAATCATTCCATCAACACCTTTTAAGTATTTTTCATATTGTACTTCCAGTCCAATTATACCCTGATTATCTGCTCCTGTAAAACCCAGCACTTTAGAAGCAAGGCTTTCATAAGGATAATACCTTTTATAATCTTCGTCAACCTTTACTCCGGCAAGATTATACTCCCTGATTTTATCTCCTACTTCTTTGGGAATATTTGACTTCACTTTTTCCCTGACACTTTTTTTCTCAACCTTCTTTTTAACTTCATCCTTATCCAGTTCTAATTCTTTTGATAATATATCAATAACTTTCTCTGGATTTTTTACCTGGTTATATATAACAGAAACGGTACACACTGTCTTATTACTTGCAATGACTTTACCGTTTCTATCCAATATCTGCCCTCTGGGGGCTTTTATTTTTCTTTCTCTTTCCTGTACTTCCAGTGCTTTTTCTGTATAGTACTCTGATTTAAAAATCATCAAATATGCCAGTTTTCCTACTACAAGCATGCAAAAAACTGCAATGCCCCAGACATATATTAACAGCATTTTCCTATGAATCGTTCTTACCTTATTCAAATGACAACCCCTGTAGAACATTTATTATAATTCTATTCTCTTGCTGTTTTTTCTATTCCCATATAAGGTAATACCTGTTTCATAATATAAGTCCACAATTCTGTATTATACGCTGTTTCCTCTGTATTACCTTTCGGGCTGTCCATCAAAGTATAACACACTACTTCCGGTTTTTCACAAGGTACACATCCTATAAAAGAAAGAATATGCTGTCCTTTAATTCTACCAATACCCGTGCCTGAAGTATTAACCTTTTCCGCCGTACCTGTTTTACCCCCCACTGTATATCCTTCGATTGCAGCGGTTTTACCGGTACCCGTCAGAACAACCTGTCTCAGACACTCTTTAATAAAATCCGAAGTTTCCCTTGTAATTGTTTCTTTTACCAGTGTTTTTGAATGATTTTTAACCAGGCTTCCTTCTTCTGTTACAATCTGTTTTACCACACGTGGTTCATAATAATATCCTCCATTAACCAGAGATGAAAATCCTGCCACCATCTGTATCATGTTCACTGTAAAGTTCTGTCCAAAGGAATTGGTTGCAAGAGTCGCCGCTCCCATTCCACGTTCCTTATCATAGATAATTCCTCTGGTCTCGCCCGGAAGATCGATTCCTGTCTTCATTCCAAATCCATATCTCGCCTGATATTTAATAAACTCATCGGCACCGAGCAGCCTTCCAATATACATCATATAATCATTACAGGACATTGCCACAGCCTCTTTTGCATCAAGCATTCCATGTCCATCTCCACCATGGCATCCTATTGTAAAAACATCTACTTTCTGATAACCGTCACAATTATATTTTGTCTTTTTGTTAATAGCACCCTCTTCGATACCTGCAGCAACTGTAAATGCTTTCGCTGTAGAGCCCGGTTCAAAAGAATCCGTAATGCAATAATTACTCCAGACAGAATTTAAGACTTCTGCCTGCTTTTCTTTGGATAGTTTTTTCCATTCAGCATTACTATATCCTTTATGGGCACTGGTTGGTTTATTTAAATTAAAAGTATTATCATCACTCATGGCAAGAATCTCACCTGTATTCGGATCTGCAACTACCACTGCAATCCTTTTAGGATTATACTTATCCATATATTTTGTAATTGCTTTCTGTACAATTCTTTGAATATTCATATCAATGGAAGAAATAATATTATTTCCATTTTCTGCATCCTTAATTACCATTTCCATGTTATTTTCAGCATCCATGTAACCATACTCCCTGCCCTCTAATCCATTTAGCTGGTCGCTATAACTACATTCTATACCAATAGATGCTTCATTATTTACATTGGAAAACCCTAAAACACTGCATGCCAGTGAGTTATATGGATACATTCTTTTATACTGTTTCTCAAACCATACACCTTTTGTATTTTTCACGCGGTCTTTCTCGTCTCTCGTATCTGCGAATTTCCCTTCCAGATATTCCTGGAACTCTTTTATTTCTTCATATTTTAATTCTTTTCTTGCAACCCAGTAATTACTCTTTTTGCGCTCCCTAATTCCGGTTATCAAATCATCCTCTTTAAACCCCAAATATTTAACTAACGCATATACTGTCGGCTCTAAATATTTTTCCTCATCTGACATAATTAATTTCGCATCAATTACCAGATTATAGACCATAACACTTGTAGCTAGAACATTACCATTTCTATCTTTAATATCTCCTCTTTTATACGGTATTACTCTGCTTGTAAAACTTTGCTGCTGTAATACCTGTATAGAATAATCATCACCTTTTGCCACATTTAAATACGCTATTTTTCCACACAATACAAATAGAAATCCGACAATTAACATATAAATTATTCCCAGATTTCTACTCATTCGCTTATTAAATTTTAATCTTGGTTTCTTCCTTCTGACAGTTCTTCTTTTCTCAATCATAATTATTTATTCGGTATCTCTCCATATTGTAATGTATATCCACGATCACTTGCTTTATAATTAAATATCTGCTTATCTGTCGCCTGTTTCATTCCCAATTTCTTTGTTGCTACTTTATATACATGATCCACATTTACATAACTGTTAATTGAATAATTCAAGGCATTGTTTTGTGACTGAACAGTACTAATATCATTTTTTAACACAGAAATGCTGTCTCTTGTTGCAGTAATATTTGATTGTACATAAAGATAAGAAAAGCATACTATCAAACATACAACAGATACCAGAGCCAGAAATGCAACATACGGAGCATTCATAGTTAAACCTTTTGCTCTTCTCTGCTCTTCTGCAATCTGACGCTTTCTTTGTTCACTATTTACTCTTGGGATTCTCTTCGGCTGTACATTTGCTGATGGTCTTTCTTTTCTTACAGTATTTCCATCTACATATTCACTTCTGTAATAATTATTTCCTACCCCGTTCATATTTAACACCTTTCAAATATCCTTAACTTTGAGCTTTTTGCTCTTTTGTTTACTTTTATCTCTTCCTCAGATGGAATAATTGGTTTCCTTGTAACCACTCTGCCCTTAGATTCTTTTCCACACACGCACACTGGAAAATCCGGAGGACAAGTACATGGATTCCCATTTTCTCTGAATTTCATTTTTACAATTCTGTCTTCTAATGAATGAAACGTTATAATACAAATCCTTCCATCAGGATTTAAATGTTCTATCATTTTATCTATGGATTCTTTCAGTACTGTCAACTCTCTATTGACTTCGATTCGAATTGCCTGAAAAGTCTTCTTAGCCGGATGACCTCCCTTTGCCTGAACTTTCATAGGAATCGCTCTTTTAATTACATTGCTTAATTCCTCTGTAGTTTCTAAAGGCTTGTCCTTCCTTGCTAAAACAATATGTTTTGCAATATTTTTTGCAAATTTGTCTTCGCCGTATTCTTTTATAATTTTAAATAACTCATTTTCTGAGTATGTATTTACAACATCTGCTGCTGTCAGTCCCTGTCTGGTATCCATTCGCATATCCAGAGGAGCATCTGACTTATAAGAAAAGCCTCTTTCCAGATTGTCTAACTGGTAAGATGAAACGCCAATGTCCAAAACGATTCCATCGACCGTTTCTATATTTAAATCTTTTAGTACCCTTTCAATTTCACAGTAGTTATCTCTAACGAGTGTGACCTGATTTTCAAATTCTTTTAAACGTTCTCCTGCAGCTTTCAATGCTTCTCCATCCTGATCAATTCCTATCAGTCTTCCCTTAGGGGATAATCGCTTTAGCACTTCATAAGCATGTCCACCGCCGCCTAATGTTCCATCTACATAGATTCCATCAGGTTTTATGTTTAAGCCAGTTATGGTTTCATCTAACAGAACTGACACATGTTTGAAATCCATATCCAACCTTCTTTCCAACTATACTCCAAGTTCAGCCATATAATCAGCCAACTCTTCTATTCTCTCTTCTGCATCATCGCTTTCGAGATATTCATTCATCTGTTCATTCCACTTATCTATATTCCAAATTTCAATACGATTTCCAACACCAACCCATACAACTTCTGAATTTAACGATGCGTATTCCCTTAATGTAGAAGGAACAAGAACACGTCCTTGTTTATCTGCATCAAGGGGCTCCGCACCACCGAGGAAAAATCGATTGAAACTTCTTACCTTTTTATCTGTAAATGGCAAACTACTTAACTTTTCCTGTAATGTATTCCATGAGGATTCCGGATATGCAAAAAGGCACTTGTCGATACCTCTGGTAACTACAAGCCTCTCGGCAAGATTATCTCTAATCTTGGAAGGGATAACGCACCTTCCCTTAATATCCATTTTTTGAGTCTGTTCACCTGTAAACATAAAACTCACCTACTTTGTCATTTACGTAAAATCCTCAACGAAATCACCACTTTTCACCACAAAATGGGGTAATTTCACCACTTATAGATAAATAATATACCATTTTCCTATTGAATGCAACCATTTTTTCTAAAAAATTAAAAATATTTTTATACCATTTTCTCCCATAAACAAAAGGAATCCCCACCAAACTTTTCTCTTAAAAACAGTTTGGTGGGGATTTTTCCCTAAAATATATTCAATTTTATTATTTTTTTGCAATGATCGCTCTTTTCGTAACAACCCATACCAATGCAATAACTGCTACAATAATAGATAAGACCTGTGACACAGGCCATCCTGTAACCGGCATAAGCAGCTGGTCCGTTCTCATTCCTTCGATAATAGCTCTTCCGATACCGTATCCTATCAGATACCAGAGCATAATTTCTCCATCAAATTTTTTCTTTTTTCTAAATACAAGCATTAAAATCAGCAATGCTAGATTCCATAACGATTCATATAAAAAGGTCGGCTGAACCTGAATGTATCCTATCTCAGTCAGGCTCTTTCCTTTCCACGTCTCCATTCCTTCTCTTACAACATCCGGTACCTGGGACACATGATATTGCTCCCCAAAATAGATTCTCATTGCTAGCGGATTACTGTCACTAGTAACTCCTCCAAATGCCTCTCTGTTAAAGAAGTTTCCCCATCTTCCAATAATTTGTCCCAAAATTAATCCGTAGATTGCTGTATCTGTAACTTTGTAAAAAGAAATCTTTTTTAGATGGGTATATATCAAACAGGTTATTACTGCCCCGATAACGCCTCCATATATTGCAAGCCCTCCCTGACGGATATTAATAATCTCTGCGGGATGCTTTCCGTAATAATCCCAACTAAACGCTACATAATATAATCTGGCCCCAATAACGCTGAACAGGATTGCATAAATGGCAAAATCTATATACTGGTTATAGTCCTGCCCTGTAATCTTTGCCATATAACATGCTATAACAATTCCAGCCAGCATACCAAAAGCAATAATGCAGCCATAAAAGGCAATATCCACTCCAAACAGATTAAATGTTTTAGGGAGATTATCTATATTAATATGTAAATTAGGAAACTGTATATCCATCTAAATCCTCCTCGCTTTTTCTACTATACTATAATTTATCAATAACCATAAATTTATTCAACCCCAACATTGCCCCGCAAATCAAAATATGATAAACTATCCATTGGTATTACCAAAGAATGGAGGATAATAAAATGAAATTAGGTATTGTCGGTTTACCAAATGTAGGTAAAAGTACTTTATTTAATTCTTTAACAAAAGCTGGAGCCGAGTCAGCAAACTACCCATTTTGTACAATTGACCCAAATGTTGGTATTGTTACAGTTCCAGATGAAAGATTAGATAAATTAACAGCTTTATATAATTCAGCAAAAACCATTCCTGCTGTAATAGAATTTGTTGATATTGCAGGACTTGTAAAGGGAGCATCTAAAGGCGAAGGTTTAGGAAACCAGTTCCTTGCCAATATTCGCGAAGTTGATGCTATCGTTCATGTGGTTAGATGTTTTGAGGATACAAACGTTATTCACGTTGACGGAAGTGTTGATCCTATCAGAGATATTGAAACGATTAATCTTGAATTAATTTTCTCTGATGTAGAAATTTTAGAAAGACGTATTGCAAAAACTACCCGGGGTGCCAGAAATGATAAAGCTCTTGCAAAAGAGTTAGCTTTTCAGGAAAAAATCAAAAAATATCTGGAAGATGGAAATCTTGCAATCAAGTATGAACTCGAGGATGAAGATGAAATTGCATGGATGAGCGAATACAATCTCCTGACTGCAAAGCCGGTTATCTTTGCTGCTAATGTTGCAGAGGATGATTTGGCAGACGATGGAGATTCAAACAATCATGTTTCTGCTGTCAGAGCCTTTGCAGCGGAAAACAACTGTGAAGTTTTCGTTATCAGTGCAGAAATTGAGCAGGAAATCGCCCAGTTAGATGATGATGAAAAACAGATGTTTTTAGAAGATTTAGGAATCAGTCAGTCTGGTCTTGATAAATTAATCAAAGCCAGCTACTCACTTCTTGGACTTATCAGTTATCTTACTTCCGGTGAAGATGAAACAAGAGCATGGACCATCAAAGAAGGAACAAAAGCTCCACAGGCTGCCGGAAAGATTCATACCGATTTCGAACGTGGTTTTATCTGTGCTGAAGTCGTAGCATACGAAGACCTCATGAGATGCGGTTCAATGAAAGATGCAAAAGAAGCAGGTCTCGTAGGCCTTCAGGGAAAAGAATATATCGTAAAAGACGGTGATGTGATTACCTTCAGGTTCAACGTGTAATAGCGATGAGCCATGCTAAAATAAAAAAGATAAGACTTGTCGAAAGTTCACTTTCGTAAAAGTCTTATCTTTTTTATTTTAATACGGCGAACGCCGTACATGAGTGGTATTTTTATGTTTGTGATTAAAATCACAAATATAAAAATATCCGAATGATGCATGGCTCATTATTGTAGCGCACTATCGAGTGATATATGCGAAGCATGCACCCGAATGGAGCATGGCTCATTGTGGTAGCACACTACATTACTACTAAACTATTTCAATTAATATTTTCCACTCTCCATATCGTTTTCCCCCTTTACGATAAATGTATCCTTTATTTTGTAAAACCATCATAATTCTTTTAATAGTACGTACTGACTTTCCTGTTCTGTCAGCTAATTCTTTTTGTGTTATTGTCGGCTCTGCTACTATCATTTTAAGTATTACCATTTCTTCTAAAGTACATTCCAAAGTGTCATTATGACACTTTGGCTTTATTAAAATGTCACTTTGCATTTCCTTATTATTTTGTTCGTCTACAAAATCCACATGCATACAACGATTTTTCAACTGAAATTTTGTTCCCATTAACAAATTGCCAAAAAACATCTCCAAATATTTTGTAGTTGCATGAATTCCGTTTTTCAAGTCATTATAATTTGCTCTTACTAAAGCATTACGAAAATACCATGAATGCATTTTAAACGCATCATTATCAACATCCAATCCAAACGTTCTCATATATTTAATTATAAAAACTGCTGTTGCTCTTGTATTTCCCTCACAAAACGGATGAATCTGCCATATATCAGATGTAAATTTCACTAAATGTTTTATTGATTCCTTCAAAGACAGTCCTTCATACGAGAATTGTTTTTCATTATTAAAGTCATACTCTAATGTATCTTTTATACTGTTCCACGATGCATAAATGACAGTATCTCCCTTAAGAACCCATTCTTTCTTTGTAATATTATAAGTTCTTATCTCTCCTGCATGTTCAAATATACCTTCGAAAAGACGATAATGAATATTTATCCATTCTACTGGTGAAAACTGAAACGTTTTCTCCCCTAAAAGTTTTGTAATTCTAGTAGAAACTATATCCGCTTCTTTTGTTTCGCTTTCAAAATCAATCCGGTCTGTCCGTTCCTCGTAATAACTTTGGATTCTATTTTGAGCCTCCTCAATGCTGATTCTTCCTTCTATATGCTCTTTTGCAGTATCTAGCAGGTATTTCGATGTATTTAATCCATCTACCTGCTGCAGCCCAATCGCAATCTGCCATGCCTCGCTTTTCTCTGTTCGTTCCGGCTCACCCTGCCTGATATATTCTTCCAGTTCAAATTGCCATCTTTTTTCTTCAGACATCCTTTGCCTCTCCTACATTTCAATCAGAATTCCTTAAACCTTCTCACATTCTCTTCCACATTACCTTTATACACAGCCGAGCCTGCGACAATCACATCTGCCCCCGCTTCTATCGGAACAGATACATTATTAAGCGTCACACCGCCATCAACCTGAATCAATAACTCCAATCCTTTTTCTTCAGCATTCTTGCGAACAACTGCCACCTTTTCTGTACAATCATCAATATAAGACTGCCCACCAAATCCAGGATGAACCGTCATAATTAAAATCATCTCAACTTCTCCAATATACGGAAGTACTTCCTCTACATCCGTCTCCGGATTACAAGCCAATCCAGCCTGCATACCTTCTGCATGAATAGCGTCAATTGTTTTCTTCACATCTTCACATGCCTCTACATGAACTGTCAGCAGTTCCGCACCTGCTGCTTTAAACTCCTTTATATATCGAATCGGTTCTTTTATCATTAAATGAACATCAAACAACTTATTTGTATAACTTCTGACAGCCTTGATAACAGGCATTCCAAAAGAAATATTCGGCACAAATATTCCATCCATGACATCAATATGTATCCAGTCACATCCTGCCTTATCAATTTGTTTTATGTCTGCTCCAAGATTTGCAAAATCCGCTGATAATATTGACGGTGATAATTTAATCATATCGTTTCTCCTTCTCTTTTAATTCCTGATACATTAATTTATAATTATCGTATCTGCTAATTGATATTTTCTCATCCTCTAATGCAGTTTTTACTGCACAATCAGGCTCGTTTAAATGGGCACACCCAATAAATCTACATTGTCCAACATATTCACCAAATTCTGGAAAACAATCCTCCAGTCTTTCTTTTACCATTCCCGGAACAAAAAGTGAACTAAAACCAGGGGTGTCAAAAACAAAAGATTTTTCATCAATTTCAAACAATTCAGAATGCCTTGTAGTATGTTTACCTCTTCCTATTTTTTTACTTACACTTCCAGTCTCCATCGTATAATTTTTCGTTAATGCATTTAACATGGAAGATTTTCCAACACCTGAAGGTCCTGCAAACACCGTAGTTTTATTTTTTAGGAATCTTTTAACTGTCTCGACTCCCTCATCCTCTGTTGCACTGGCAAAAATAACCCTGTATCCGGCATTATTATAAATTGTTTTTAACTGCTCCATAAAAGTCTCATCTGCAATATCCTTTTTATTGAAGCAGATAATTGTCTCAATATTTTGAAACTCCATCATTACCAGAAATTTATCAAGCAGATTCAGATTTGGATTTGGCTGTTTCAGCGCAAAAACAATCATTGCCTGATCAACATTAGCCACTGCCGGTCTGATTAACTCATTCTCCCTCTCCTCAATAGCTATAATATTTCCATTCTTTTCTGTTTCATCTATTACATCTATTGCTACATTGTCACCTACTAAAGGTTTAATACTTTTATTTCTAAAAACGCCCTTCGCTTTACATTCATATAACTTTTCTTCTGCCAGGACATAATAAAACCCTGCAATTCCCTTTATAATTTTTCCTTGCTTCTGAATAATATCACCCTCACTTTTCAAGACCTGTATCTGGTATACTTATATTCATAAAAGTCCACCCTCTCGGGTGGGCTCTTACTATTTTAATTTGACAGTATCTTTAATAACACTTTTTCCGTCTACAAATAACTCTATCGTTGCTTTTCCTTCCTTATCACCTACAAGATTCATTTTATAATCTCCCGGCCACATTGAAACATCAGCATATCGCGGATCAACCTTTTGTAACACATCATTCAACGCTACAGATACAACACCCTCTGTAATAGGGTTTCCATCAGAATCCAGTAGACTTTCCATAGAGAATGTATATGTTCCTTTATACTCTTCTCCACCTTCCGGTCCCTTACTGACAACAATACCAATTGATGCACCAACAGGAGCTACACTTCCTCCCTTAATCAACTGTCTGATGACCGTTCCCTTTTCTACATCTTCACTATAAACTTCTCTGACTTTTCCCACACTAAAGCCTGACGCTGAGATTTTTTCCTGAGCTTTCGCCTGTTTATAATTTTCAACATTAGGGACAGTATTTACCTTTTCTCCGGTTTTATCTTTTCCTCTGCTGACTTTCAGATGAATCACATCCGTTCTGGAAATAGATGCTCTTTCTGCCGGAGAACTTGAAATAACAACTCCTACATTTTTTTCACTATATTCATAGGTTATCTCAGTTTTTACACCGATTTTATCTAATGTTTCTATAACATCATCTAATTCCGAACCAATAATTCCTGATGGAACTGTTATTTTCTTTGGTCCCTTACTAACAACCAGTTTTACCGTTTTATTTCTGTCTACAATTTCATCCGGCTCAATTGACTGACTGACAATCGTATCATTCGGATAAATGTCACTATTCACATAATTAGAATCATATTCAAATCCCAAATGCCTGTCATTGAGCATAATCTCTGCCTCATCAGAAGTTCTTCCAACAACATTTGGAACAACTGTTTTACTTGGATCAACTGTATCCAGTTCCCCTTGTTCTACACTCCTTGGCAGCCGGATTTTATTATCACTTAAAACCCATGTTAAAACCACTGCTGCTATAACTAATGCAACAATACCAACAATTACTCCGCCAATCGTTACCATTCGATCCATTTTAGGACTTAATGTGTCAATATCATCCTGTTCCTCTGACTCAAAATCTATTTTATCACGTTCCCTGCCTGATTCTTTACGAATCTGATTGATTTCATCATCTGTTATCATTATCGTAGAACCACCGGTATCTGATGTATCTAATTGTACAAAATCCACATCCGGCTCTGACAAAGCTCTTTTTAAATCAGCAATCAAAAGTGAAATCTTAGGATATCTCTTTTCTACTTTATTCTGTGTACATTTTAAAACTATCTTTTCTAAACTGACAGGAACATCCCTTGTAAAATCTTTTACATTCGGAACATTACTCTGAATATGTTTCAAGGCAATAGTTACTGTAGATTCTCCATCAAAAGGAACTGTACCTGTGAGCATTTCAAACATCGTAATACCTAAAGAATAAATATCACTTTTCTCGTCAACATATTTTCCACCAGCCTGTTCCGGTGAAATATAATGAACCGAACCCATAGCATTTCCGTTAATTGTATTTGCTGAAGCCGCTCTGGCAATACCGAAATCAGTAACTTTAACTTTTCCCTCTCTGGAAATCATAATATTCTGCGGCTTAATATCACGGTGTACAATCTGATTATTATGGGCACACTCAATACCATTCGCAATCTGTACCGCAATACTGATCGTTTCCCGATAAGTAAGTTTTCCCTTCTTTTCAATATAATGCTTTAATGTAATTCCCTCGATTAATTCCATTACTATGTAATACAATCCATCGTCTTCTCCTACATCATACACATTTACAATATTAGGATGTATCAGACTTGCCGCAGATTGTGCCTCTACACGAAATTTCGAAACAAAATTCTTATCTTTACTATATTCCTGTTTCAATACTTTCATGGCAACATTTCTGTTTAATTTATGGTCTTTTGCCTTATAAACATCTGACATTCCTCCGGCACCGACTCTGCTTATGATTTCATAACGATTATTAATAAAATTCCCTTTTGCTAACATAGTTTACTCCTCGCTTATTTCAGGTTGAATTAGAATTGCTGATATATTATCCTTTCCGCCATTTTCATTTGCCTGGTCTATAAGTGCTCGCACGGCATCTTCGATTCTTTCGTTTTTATGAACTGTTCTTTTAATTTCATAATCATCTACCATATTGGTAAGTCCATCTGAGCATAACAGCAATTTTTCCCCTTGCGAAATTTCTATCTCAAAAATATCCGGTGTGGCTGTTCTGTCTTCAGCTACTCCGATTGCCTTTGTAATAACGTTTTTCTTATAATGAGTTTTTGCCTCTTCCTTGTCCAGCATTCCCATTCTGACCATATCCTCCACTAAAGAATGATCTCTGGTAATCTGTCTGATTTCTCTTCCAATCAGATATAATCTGCTGTCCCCCACATTTGCGATATAAATGTGGTTATCTACAATTGTACATGCAACAAAAGTAGTACCCATTCCACTGTAATCCTTATTGGATATTGCCATATCATAAATTTCTTTATTTATGGAAATAATTCCGGCATCTAATATATTTGCAGGATCCGACATATGGGTAGCACATGCATACTTCACAAATTTTTCAATAGCTACTCTTGATGCCACATCCCCTGCCTTATGACCTCCCATACCGTCAGCCACAATAAAAAGGTTCGGAAGTTTACCTATCGGCTCTGCCGACATAAAGATGCTATCCTGATTTATTGTTCTCATAAGTCCTACATCTGTTTTGCCAAAAGCGTTTATCATCTGTTTAGACATCTGTCTCCTCCTTTCTTCCTTTCATGGCTTCATTTCTAAGCTGTCCACAGGCTCCATTAATATCTCTGCCCATCTCTCTTCTTATAGTAGCATTAATCTTGTTTTTTTCAAGTCTTGATTTAAACTGCTCTACTGCTTTTTTATCAGACTGCGTAAAATTTCTTTCTTTTATGGGATTTACCGGAATCAAATTTACGTGGCAGTTAATTCCTCTGACCAAATCTGCCAGACATTCCGCTTCCTCCACAGAATCATTCTGCCCTGCCACAAGGCTGTATTCAAATGTAATTCTTCTTCCTGTTTCCCCAAAATATTCCCTGCAGGCATTTAAAATCTCATCAATAGAGTACTTGTATGCTATCGGCATCAGGCTCTTTCTTGTCTCGTTATCCGAGGCATGTAACGATAATGCCAATGTGATTTGAAAATGTTTTTCTGCCAGTTCCTTTATTTTAGGAACAATCCCACAAGTAGACAAGGTAATATTTCTTTGACTTAAATTCGCTCCGTTTTCATCGGAAATCATTTGAATAAATTTTACAACATTGTCAAAGTTATCTAAAGGCTCTCCACTCCCCATCAACACAACGTTAGAAACTTTTTCCCCAATATCCTGCTCTATCGCATATATCTGGGAAAGCAACTCTGATGCAGTAAGATTCCTTTCCAGACCATTTAATGTAGATGCACAAAACCTGCACCCCATTCTACAGCCCGACTGCGTAGAAATGCAGACAGAATTTCCATGATGATAGCGCATTAAAACACTCTCGATGATAGAACCACCCTTGATTTCAAACAAATATTTTCTTGTTCCATCTACTTTGGATATTAATACATCCACCGGTCTCACACTTCGGATTTCATATATTTCTTTCAGCTTTGTTCTCAAGGATTTGGACAGATTTGTCATTTCTTCAAAGGATGTCACCTTCTCCTTATGTAACCACTGGTATATCTGCTTAGCACGAAACCCCTTTTCTCCCAAAGAATCCATCTGTTCTTTTAACTCTATTAAATTGTACGATTTAATATCCTGTTTTTCGCTCATACGTTATCCTTTTATTTTTTCAAAAGTAGAAATAAAAAATCCATCCATTCCATAATCACCTGTAAAAATCTGCAAACATCCTTTTTTAGATTGCAGCTGTTTTGGAACCTCATCGCCAAAATCTTTCAGACGAAATGGTAAATTTTCTTCTATCCATCTTACATTATCATCATTCTCAAATTTATTTACTGTACATGTACTAAACACTAATGTTCCGCCAGGCTTTACATATCTGCCGACCACACGCAATATGCTTCTCTGCAAAAGAACTAATTGGTCAATCTGTTCCTTTGTAACATTATATTTTATATCACTTTTCTTTCCTATAACCCCTAAACCGGAACAAGGCAGATCTGCGATGACAATATCCGCTCTTTCGATAGAGTCTTCATCCAGAACAGAAGCATCCATTACTTTTATTTTAATATTTTTGATACCAATTCTCTTAATATTTTCCTGAATCAGACCAACCTTATATTCTGTTAAATCTCTCGCCTCAACACAGCCTGTACCATTCATCAAGTCAGAAATATGTAAACTTTTTCCTCCGGGTGCAGCACATACATCAATGACATAATTATTATTTTTTACCCCACTGGCTAATCCTACCATCATGGAACTCTCATCCTGAACAGTAATCAGTCCTGCCTGAAATGCATCTAAATTTTCCAAGCTGTCAAATCCCTTTATATATAAAGCATTTTTATACAATTCAGACTGTTTTACTTCAACGCCGTGATATTTTAAATTCTTAATAATATCTGCTGCATCTGCCTTACTGGTATTGCATCTTACTGTAACAGAATGCGGGGAATACAGACTCTCAAGCATTTTTACTGTACGCTCTTCTCCATACTGCTCTTCCCACATCTCCACAATCCATTTTGGTATCGAATACTTTACGGATATGCAATCTAATGAATCATCTGGATAATGAATATTGTCAATATTTCTTGTAATATTTCTTAACACACCATTGACGAAACCTTTCAGCCCCGACATCTTTCGCTTATTTGTCAGTTTCACTGCTTCATTACAAACTGCCGATACCGGTACAGAATCCATATATTTTAATTGATAAGCCGACAAAACCAATATCCATTTTATCACTTTTTTCATCTTTGCTGTCGGTGTTTTTGAAAATTGATTAAGAATATACTCTAACTCAATTTTTCTCTCAATGCTTCCTCTAAAAAGTACTGAAATAAAAGCTCTCTGCTGCTTATCCAGAAACCTATAATTGTCCAGATAGTTTTTTAATACGAGATGGCTTTTTTTACCATCTTCTACTTCTATGAGCATAGAAAGAACAATATTTCTCAAATTGACCTGTGGCTTTACACTAGTCATTATCCCTGCCTCCAAACAATATCACCAATCGAAGCAGCTGCAATATGGATGAGGCTGCTGCTGCCACATAAGTAAGAGCTGCAGCACCTAAAACTTTTTTTGTGTATTGTAATTCCGTGCTGCCAAAAATACCTGTATTCTCCAATACTTTAACTGCTCTGTTTGAAGCATTAAACTCTACCGGTAATGTAACAATCTGAAACAATACTGCCAGAGAAAATGCAAATATTCCAATATAAATAATTGTCTGTCCTGTTCCCTGTCCATAAAATAATATTCCAATTATAATTAAGAGCCATGACAATCTGGAACCCCAGTTTGCAAATGGAACCAATGCATTTCTGACTGCTATCGGTGTATATCCTCTGTGGTGCTGCATAGCATGACCACACTCATGTGCTGCCACACCAATAGCTGCCACACTCGTACTGCCATATGTGGAATCTGATAAACTCAGAACTTTTGTTTTTGGATTATAATTATCTGTCAACTCTCCACCAATATGCTGAATTGTGACATCATAAATCCCCTGGGATTCTAATATTCTCTGTGCTGCCTGCGCTCCTGTCATTCCTGAATTACTTAATACTTTGGAATATTTCCGAAAAGTAGAATTCACACGTGCTGACGCCATCAAACATAACACAACACCAATAATCACCAATATATATGTTGGATCAAAATAAAAACCGTATAGCATAAATGTCTCCTTTACTCTCCAAATTTCACTGCATCTATCTGATATCCATTCAGAAATGATGCAACATCCATTCTCTTCTTACCTTCTAATTGCAGCTCTTTAATGTCCAGATAACCCTTCCCGGTTGCTGCTCTTAAGGATTTATTATTTTTACAAATCGTTCCCGGCTCTTCTTTTACCTCCTGCTCAATCACATCTGCAGCCCATATTTTCAATACTTTTCCGTCCAGATGTGTATATGCGCTTGGCCATGGATTCAGACCTCTGATTAGTCTTTCAATCTCTGTGGCAGATTTATAAAAATCAATTTGTCCTAATTCTTTTGTAATCTTTCCTGCATAAGTAGATTCATCATCATTCTGTGGAATCCGCTTCACTGTGTTATTTTCTAACTTTTCAAGCGTTTCTAAAATCAACGCTCCACCTTCGATTGAAAGTTTGTCAAACAGACTGCCACCAGTCTCTTTCTCATCTAATTTTATGATTTTTTTATCAATCATATCTCCGGTATCTAAACCTTCTGCCATATACATAGTAGTCACACCACTGTATTCTTCTCCATCAATAACTGCCCACTGTATTGGTGCAGCACCTCTGTATTTTGGAAGTAACGATGCATGAACGTTAATACAGCCATGTTTTGGTAAATCTAATATTTCTTTCGAAAGAATCTGTCCAAAAGCAATTACCACAATCACATCCGGATTCATCTCTCTTAGTATATCCACAAATTCAGGATTTTTTACCTTTTCCGGCTGAAAAACCGGTATGCCGAGTTCAATTGCCTTTTCTTTGACCGGTGTGAACTGCATCTTATGACCTCTTCCTTTTGGTCTGTCCTGCTGTGTTACAACACCTGTAACCTCATGTTTTTCTGCAATTTTTTCTAATGCCGGAACTGAAAAATCCGGCGTTCCCATAAACACAACCCTCATCTATTACCTCCAACAAAATGTTACTGCTCTTCTCCATACAGTTCTTCGTTGTTATATAGTTTTCCTTCTACCTTATCCACATATACAATTCCATCTAAATGATCGTTTTCATGTAAAATGCATCTGGCAAGAAGTCCTTCTGCTTCCATTTCAAACTCTTCCATTTTTTCGTTGAATGCCTTAACCTTTACCCAGTTTGCACGGGTAACTTTTCCTGATTTTCCCGGTACACTCAAGCATCCTTCATAATCCGTCTGACTTCCGTCTCTATCAATAATTTCCGGATTAATAAATACATAAGGAACACTGTTTCCTTCCTCATCACCACAGTCCACAACAAATATCCTCTTTAAAATTCCTACCTGTGGTGCTGCAAGTCCTACACCGTTTGCTTCATACATCGTATCAAACATATCTCCAATTAAAATTTTTGTTCTTAAATTTACGTCTTTTACCGGCTTGCAGACCTTTCTAAGACATTCCTCGCCTAATTCTCTTACATTTCTAGTTGCCATAATGCTCTCCTTTACTATGCTTTAAAGTCGAATTGTACACTAATCTTATTGAATTTTTGTGAACAATTTATTACATCTTCTAAATAATTTTTTAACTTTATCATTTTTATTCTGTCATTACTTTTTAAATAGATAATTCTTCGATAAGTATCATTAATTTTTGCTACCGGTGGTTCTGCCGGACCTATCACAAATAACTCTTTAAAGTATTTGTCTCTATATTGCTTTATAATCCCTGCGAACTCTTCTGTCTTTTGAATCAACTCTTTCTGCTCCCTGCTTTGCAGCAAAACGGACACCATATTCGATGCCGGAGGATATTGCATCAATTTTCTATATGCCATTTCCTCCTCATAAAACGCCTTATAATCCTGATGACTGGCAGTCTCAATACTGTAATTATCTGGTGTGTATGTCTGAATCACCACATGTCCCGGAAGTTCACTTCTTCCTGCTCTTCCTGCTGCCTGGCATAGTAACTGAAACGTAGTTTCCGTTGCACTATAGTCTGATGCATAAAGGGACATATCTGCTGCGATAACTCCTACCAGAGTAACCCCCGGGAAATCATGACCTTTTACAATCATCTGCGTCCCGACTAAAATATCCGCTTCCCTATTAGCAAATGCTGACAGTATTTCCTCATGCCCGCCTTTTTTTGATGTCGTATCGGCATCCATTCGAAGAACCCGCGCCTTAGGAAACATCTTTTTTGCTGCTGTTTCTATCTGTTGTGTTCCAATTCCAAAGCCGCCCAGATATTTTGAACCGCATTGTGGGCACAATTTCGGAAGTTCCTCTGTATGTCCACAGTAATGACATATCATTTTTTTGTTTCTATGTAATTTCAAAGTAACATCACAGTGAGGACATTTGATTGCCTCTCCGCAATCCCTGCAGGACACAAACCCTGCATACCCTCTTCTATTAATAAACAACATTGTCTGCTGTTTTTTATCTAATCTATCCTGAATCAATTCTTGAAGCTTTTCGCTGAAAATTGATCTGTTATCTTTTTTTAGTTCTTCCCGCAAATCTACAATCGATACCTCCGGAAGTTTTCCCTTTTCTCTGTAATTTAATTCATGTAAACCGTAAACTCCGTTTTTTGCCCGATAATAAGACTCTATAGAAGGTGTTGCCGAACCTAATACCAAAGCGGCCCCTTCATCCCTTGCACGTTTGATTGCCACTTCCACTGCATGATATTTTGGCACGGATTCACTCTTATAAGCATTTTCATGCTCTTCATCAATCACAATCAGTCCCAGATTTTTAAATGGCGTAAACAACGCCGACCTTGGTCCAATCATGATATGAATATCACCTTTTTTTGCCCTCTCAAACTGATCGTAGCGCTCCCCTTTGGACAGTCTTGAATTAATAATGGATACCTGATTACCAAATCTTCTGGTAAACCTCATTACCGTCTGATATGTCAGGGCTATCTCCGGAATTAATACAATAACATCTTTTCCTGCCCGAATGGTATAATCTATCAATTCCATGTAAACTTCTGTTTTTCCACTGCCTGTAATACCATGAATCAAATGAACATTCGGCTTCTTTCGCTTACGAAAATCCATTGTCTCTTTAATACTTTCAGCAACTGCTCTCTGCTGTTTATTCAAAACAATATCATACTCTTTTTGTTTTACCAGTTTCACCGGCTGTCTATAATCTATGTCACTTTCAATAATAATATCTCCCAGCTGCTCCATTGCTTTTAATGTACTAGCGGAAATATTCAGTTTTGTTACAACCAAATTCTTTGAAAGGCTTTTCGTCTTTTTCAATTCTTCTAACAGACGGATTCTTGCTTTTGCATTTTTCTTTTGATACGAAAGAATTTTTTCCTCTAATTCCTTATCAGACAGATTCAATATAACTGTCTTTTTTTCAACATTTCTTACTGTTTTCTTTACAGGAAGCACTGTCTTTAATGCCTGATTCATGGTGGAACCATAATTCTCTTTTATCCACCATGCCAGCTTTATCAATTCAGACTCCACAGATGTGGCATCATCTATCACAGAATGTATTTCTTTCATTTTGGCAATATCAAATCCGGGTTTATCTGTCAGTTCTATTGCATAGCCTGATATTAAGCGGTTTCCTTTTCCAAATGGAATCTTTACTGCTGTTCCCACGCTGATATTATCAATCAGATTTTCCGGAATAATATATCCAAAAGGGCGGTCTAATTTTTCATGAGAAATATCTACAATTATATTTGCAAACTTCATATAAACCTCCCTTCATTATGAATGGGTCTATCTAATGATGGACCCATTAAAAAACTTGTTATTTATTCAGTTCCACACTTCTAAGACAATTTACTAACAACATTGTTACTGTCATAGGACCTACGCCACCCGGAACCGGAGTAATAGCACTTGCAATTTTCTCTACTGATGCAAAGTCCACATCTCCACATAGCTTTCCATCTTCATCTCTGTCCATTCCGACATCAATTACTACAGCACCATCTTTCACATAATCAGACGTAACAAACTTTGCCTTTCCAATTGCTGCAATTAAAATGTCTGCACGCTTTGTCACTTCTTTTAAGTCCTTCGTTCTTGAATGTGCAATCGTCACTGTTGCATTTTCTTTTAACATCAATATAGACATCGGTTTTCCTACAATGTTACTTCTTCCGATAACAACACATTCTTTTCCTGTAATATCAACATCACTGCGTTTTAACATCTCAATAATACCTGCCGGTGTACATGGCAAAAATGCATCTTCTCCGATGACCATCTTTCCTACGTTTACCGGATGAAATCCATCTACATCTTTATTACTGTCAATGGCAAGTAAAATCTTACTTTCGTCAATATGTTTTGGGAGTGGTAACTGTACTAAAATGCCATTCACTGCACTGTCATTATTCAAATCCTCTACTACTTTCAGTAATTCCTCCTCTGTAGTCTCCTCTGGGAGCGCCAGCGTTCTTGATGTAATTCCAACATATTCACACGCTTTTTCTTTATTTCGTACATAAACTGCAGATGCAGGATCATTTCCCACCTTTACTACCGCAAGAGTAATTTCTATGCCCTGTTCTTTATATGCCTTTACCTGCTCTTTTAATTCATCTTTTATTGCGGCTGAAATAGCCTTTCCGTCAATAATTTTTGCCATTGTTCTTTCCTTTCTAGAATAATCCCTGAATCTTTCCATCATCTGTCAAATCAATTCCGAATGCTGCCGGTGCCTTTGATAATCCGGGCATTGTCATAATGCTTCCGGTAATTGCTACAACAAATCCCGCTCCCGCAGATATATATACCTCACGGATATTGATTGTAAATCCTGTAGGACGTCCTAATTTACTCATATCGTCAGACAGGGAATATTGTGTTTTTGCCATACATACCGGATAGTCACCATATCCCAATCCCTCAATTGTTGCAATTGCCTTCTCTGCTTCCGGTGAATATGTAACACCATCGGCACCATAGATTTTCTTTGCAACTGTTTCAATCTTCTCTTTGATTGGCATATCATCCGGATATAACGGTGCATAATTGGAAGGTTTTGTCTCGATGGTTTCAATAACCTTTTTTGCAAGTTCTACACCACCTTCGCCTCCTTTTGCCCATACTTCTGCCAACGCAAACTCACAGCCACGTTCTTCACAGAAATTCTTAATAAACTCATATTCTGCCTCGGTATCTGTAATAAACTGATTTAATGTCACAACTACCGGAACGCCAAACTGCTGAAGGTTTTCAATATGTTTCTCAAGGTTTACAATACCTTTCTTTAATGCATCTACATTTTCTTCTGACAATTGCTCTTTTGGAACACCACCATTGTATTTTAATGCTCTGACTGTGGCAACTAATACAACACAATCCGGTTTTAAGCCTGCTTTTCTACACTTGATATCTAAGAATTTTTCTGCGCCTAAATCTGCGCCAAATCCTGCCTCTGTGATGACATAATCAGCCATTTTTAACGCTGTTTTTGTAGCTTTTACAGAGTTACATCCATGAGCAATATTTGCAAATGGTCCACCATGAACCAATGCAGGTGTATGTTCTAATGTCTGAATCAGATTTGGTTTCATGGCATCTTTTAAAAGCACTGCCATAGAACCTACTGCCTTCACATCTTTTGCTGTAACCGGCTTTCCGTCATATGTATATGCAACAATTATTTTTCCAAGTCTTTCTTTTAAATCTGCATAATCTGTAGCAAGGCAGAGGATTGCCATAATCTCTGATGCAACGGTAATAACAAAATGATCTTCTCTTACTACGCCATCTACCTTACGTCCAAGACCTACAACAATATTTCTTAACACTCTGTCGTTAATATCAACACATCTCTTCCATACTACCTGATTCGGATCAATATTTAACTCATTTCCCTGCTGAATGGAATTATCTAACATCGCAGCAAGAAGATTATTTGCAGAAGTAATTGCATGAAAATCTCCTGTGAAATGTAAGTTCAAATCTTCCATAGGCACGACCTGTGCATATCCACCGCCTGCCGCACCGCCTTTAATACCAAAACACGGTCCAAGAGATGGTTCTCTTAATGCAATGACAGCCTTTTTGTCTAACTGTCCAAAAGCCTCTCCAAGTCCGACAGTAACTGTCGTCTTTCCTTCTCCTGCCGGTGTTGGGTTAATTGCAGTAACAAGAATCAGTTTACCATCCTCTTTGTCTTTGATGCTGTCATAATACTCATTGGAGATTTTTGCCTTATATTTTCCATATAATTCAATATCATCTTCTTTTAAACCGATTTTTTCTGCAACTTCCTTAATTGGCAGCATTACCGCCTCCTGTGCGATTTCGATATCTGTCTTCATATTTCTTCTCCTTGTCAACTTTTTATAATAGAGTTTCAAATTCTTCTATTGTCATAATAATCTTACGTGGTTTGTTTGTTTCTTCCTGTCCTACAACACCAGCATCATATAATTGTTCCATGATACGTGCTGCTCTGTTAAACCCTACCCGGAACTGTCTCTGAATCATACTTGTAGAACCTTTTTGTTTTTCAATACAAAGCCTTCCGGCATCCGCAAACAACGGGTCTTTTTCATTATCTCCTCCACCACTCATTGCCTCCTGGTCTGTGGTAAGTTTTGCATCAATAGACTCATCATACTCTGCCTCTCCACTATTATTCTTAATAAATTCAACGGTTTCAAATATTTCCTCGTCAGAAACATACGCTCCCTGCACTCTCACCGGTTTCACATAACCTGCAGGATAGAATAACATATCACCATTTCCAAGAAGTTTCTCCGCACCATTCATATCAATAATAGTTCTGGAATCTGTACCCGAAGCTACAGTCAATGCTACTCTGGATGGAATGTTTGCTTTAATCAATCCTGTAATGACATCTACTGAAGGTCGTTGTGTTGCAATCACCATATGGATTCCTGCTGCTCTGGCTAACTGTGCCAGTCGGCAGATAGCTTCTTCCACTTCTTTTGCCGCAACCATCATAAGGTCCGCCAGCTCGTCTATTACAATCAGTATCTGTGGCATTTTCTCTAATGGCTCTTCGCCATCCTTCTGACCATTTTCTACCTTTGCATTATAACTTCCAATATCTCTGGCACCTGCTTTTGCAAACTTATTATATCTGCTTGTCATTTCTGCAACTGCCCAGTTTAAAATACCTGCTGCCTTTTTCGGGTCTGTTACAACATCATATAACAGATGCGGTATCTTATTATATACCTGAAATTCTACTACTTTCGGATCAATAACAATCAGTCTTACCTCTTCCGGTGTAGTTCTATATAATATACTCATTAATATGGAATTCGTAAACACCGACTTACCGGAACCTGTCGTTCCTGCAATCAGCATATGTGGCATCTTCGCAATATCTGCCACAACTACTTTTCCTGCAATATCTTTTCCGGCCGGGAATGCCAGATTTGATTTATGGTTCTTTAATTCCTTTGACATTAAGAGTTCTTTTAAACAAACGGAATCTCTTCCTTCATTTGGTATTTCAATACCTACTGCGGCTTTTCCCGGAATCGGTGCTTCGATACGAATATCAGCTGCCGCCATATTTAACTTGATATCATCTGCCAATCCTGTAATTCTGCTGACCTTCGTTCCCATTTCCGGCTGCAGTTCATATCTCGTAACAGATGGTCCTTTACTTACATTAGTAACTTCAACTTTTACACCAAAATTAGCCAGAACCTGTTTTAATTTATTTGCCGTTTCCATCAAAGTTGCCCTTGTAGTTTTACTGGAACTTCCACCACCGTCTTTTAACAGATTATAACTTGGTTTTTTATACTTTAATTTTTTCTTCGTTGGTGCGATAATCTTTCCTTCTGAAGATGCTTTCTTTGGAGTATCTTCAGACACGTTTTGTTCCATCAACTGCTCTGCACTGACAGTCCCTGCCTCGGCAAATGGTTTACGGTTCATGGTCTTTTTCGCTTCTTCACTGACAATCATCCGTTCTTTCGGCTGAAACTCACCATCTGTGGCATGTTCACTGCCAGACACTTCCCTTCCGGTCTGCTGTTCCCTTTTTATCGGTTTTCTTATATTTGTCCTGTCTTCATAAGTATAGACCGTATTATCCTGTTCTATCGCATCTGCATCCAAATCATCTATGCCCTCAATATGTATCTCATGGACATTCTGACTGTTATCATCTACTGATTTCATCTCAGTAGTGCTTTTTTCTCCCAATGCTGAATTTTCAAAATCAACACCGATTGTTCTTTGGCGTCTCTGCTCTCTTTCTAAAGCACGGCGCCTATCTTTCTCTTCACGCTTTCTCTGCTTTTGGGTGGCAATCGCTTCTTTGCGTGCTTTAGAATCTTCCCGCACATTCTCATATGCATCCTGTCCCTTATCCCTAATTACAGACATAATCGACTTTTCTGTAAGAACTACAACACATATGATTAAAATAGCCGCAGCGATAAGATATGCTCCTGTTAATCCCAATAAGGAATGTAAGGTTTTGCCTAATGCTCCACCTACAATTCCGCCACCAAATATTCCCTTTGCTCCCTCTCTGTAGAATGACAGCATCGATGCTTCACTTCCTCCAAACTGAAACAAATGGAATAATAAACTCAAATCTATAAACAACACAATTTCTGCTATTATTTTGGAAACAATGGATGCATTCATTTCATTATATGCAATAATTCCTACTGTTACTGCCAAAACTATCGGAAATAAATATCCCATCCAGCCAAAACTTCCAAGCATCACTGACTTTAATGCATTTCCAACAATTCCACATATTCCGAAATTGCTCAGAAACAAAAACAAGGCTACTGCAACAGCAATCCATAAGTTTACTTCTTTTACAACTTTCTTATGTCTCTTTGCCATTTCAGCCTTCTTTTTTCTTGTCTGTGCTGCTTTTTTTGCACTGCTGTTTGTTTTTTTTCCTCCACTTTTCTTTTTCGTATCGGCCACTTTACACCTCATCAAACTTTGTCTAATCATTTCTATTGACCAGAGTCTGTATTATTTTACTATTTTTCGGGCTTTTATTCAAGATATAGTGGAGGTTTTATATTTTATTATTTTTTGCTTCGTCCTTCTATTAATTCATACAACTTCTTCATTGCCTCTTTCAAGCCTCCGATTTCGTTTATAATGCCTTCTTCCACTGCCTGTTTTCCTACCAGTATACTGCCTACATCTTTTGTCATCACTTCTGTTTCCGTCATTAATTCCATAAAACGTTTCTCTTCAATATCACAATGTCCAATAACGAAATGATTGATTCTTTCCTGTATCTTTTTAAAATATTCATAAGTCTGAGGCACTCCAATAAACATTCCATTCATTCGAACCGGATGGATTACCATTGTTCCCGTTTCTACGATAAAAGAATAATCTGTAGAGACTGCCAATGGCACACCAATTGAATGACTTCCTCCTAAAACTAAAGATACAGTCGGTTTACTGAGGCTCGCTATCATTTCTGCAATGGCAAGCCCGCACTCTACATCTCCACCTACCGTATTTAAAATGATTAACAAACCATCTGTCTCTTCGTCGTCCTCCACCTGTGCCAGTTGTGGGAGTACATGTTCATATTTTGTTGCCTTTGTTCCTGATGCAACATTTTCATGACCTTCAATCTCTCCTATCACACTAAGTAAATGTATCTTTTTATGCTTTTTATTATTTTTCAGATCTGTTTGTCCATACTCTTTAATTTCGTCCATCTCTGTTCTCCTTCTCAATTTAATTTCTTAAATAGTTTGGCAGAATAGTATTTGTTTTATTCACAAAAAAGAAACTGCAATACTAATATATTTTAATATCACAGTCTCTTCTTGAATAATTTATTTAATTTTAATCTTTTTACGCTTACTCCATTTCCTACTGTAAAGCTTCTTACCTTTTACTAATTTGTAAGCTTTCACTCTTACATAGTATCTCTTCTTAGATTTTAATTTCTTCTTAATAATAAACTTCAATTTCTTTGTATAATACGTTTTTGTTTTATACTTCTTACCTTTCTTAAATTTCTTACTAAGAGAAATCTGAATCTTATATCCTACAGCACCTGTTACTTTCTTTAATCTGATTTTAACTCTGCGTTTCTTCGGACTTGTTACTTTTTTAATTTTAACTCTTGCCGGACGTTTCACATTCGTCGGTGCTGTTGTGGTAACTTTATCCCCACCTGATGCTTTTGTTGTTTCTCCACCTGCTGTCGTAGTCTCACCACTAATATTCGGAGTTGTTACTTCTTCTGGTGTTGTGGTCTCGTCAGTGTCTGGTATTGTAGTCTCTATCGGTTTATCATCTGCCTTTCTAATAGCCTTATAAGCTTCACCTTCCGGTGTTAATTCATTTGTAGATACATCAAATAATCTCGTGTACTCCGTACCTGATGTATTGCTTGAATGATCCACAAACCATGAATATCTTTCTACAAAATCTAACGATTCTAACATGTTCCCCATGTCTGTAATATACTTCGTCGCATTTACATGGGACATCGGCTCATATAACTTGTATCCCCACCACTGTGTAGATACATCTACATTTCCTATTTCAGTAATCCAGATAGGAATCTGATATTTTGCATAAAGTCTTTCTAATGCTGCCTTTAACTGATTTACAGATTCTGGATGAGTGAAATCCTGATATACATGCACTGTAAGGAAATCAACTCTGTATCCCTTTTCTTTTGCTTTCTCCATAAATTCTGCAACCCATGCATCTTCTGCCGCTGCACCAGCAGGACTTCCTAATCTCAAACCGGTTTCTTCCAGTTTTGGCCACAACTCTAACGCTTTTTCTACAGTCATATTGGACTGGTCACTTAAATCCGGTTCATTGAATGCTAGCAGATTTTTGTATAAACCGCTTTCTTTTCCTTCTTTTAATTCAGCAATCTTGGAATCATTTACATCCCATTGCCCCCAGATCATCGGAACATATTCTATATTTTCATTTTGTGCTTTCTGGGCAGTCTCTTTTGTCGTTCCCCAATTATAAACCCATGAAGTGCCAACTTTCTTTAATACACTGACGTCTTTATTCGGATCATTTGCTGCATACCACCAGCTTGCAACACCTTTCTTAGTCGATACACTAGCCGGTGTTTCTACACTTGCATCTTCCGGATAATAATCAATACCTACTTTTGCCCCCTGCTGTGTAATACCTTTTCCAACAGAGCCGCCTGTTTCATTTACTACATGTGTAATCGTTCCACTATTCGTATTATCACCACTTAAATGATTTGTACATGCATGGAATACTTTTGTTCCTGCTGACACTTCAATAGCACTTGCCAGATTCATTTTTTCACCAGTATAAATGAATACTTCATATACACCCAGGCCATACGCTTCATGATTCTGTACATAATCTGCCACTTTATATGAAGCATATCCATTTTTCGTTCCGTTATTACTCATCCATTCTGCCTGCGTTGGTACATCATATGGAAGTTCACTCTGGTAGAAATACATCTTACCATTTTCACCATTCCACACTGTCTGATGTTTCTGGAAATGTTCGCAGAACAGTCCATATACATTTACATTATCGCCATTTACTTCAAGTCCGGTATCACATTTTGCTCCATCCCATTTTGCTCCAGCTCCATGGTCTGCTCTCCATAACCAAAAATGATCACCAATTACATTATTACTATTAATAACAATTCCCTTTTCACAAGAACCTACGCTATATCCACCAACTCTTACATATACATCACTAAACCATGACGGATTGCTGCTATGGTCTGCTGATGAATCTTCGCTTCCCATTTCTATCAGTGACTTTGATCCCGGCTGTCCGGCTTCTGCAATAATACCGGCAATGGATACACCATCTACATCTGCCACTTTAATTGCTGTTTCTTCATTAGTGCAAGTGATTGTAGCCAGTCCTAATCCTAGAATAATTGTATCTGCATTATCTACTTTTAATGGACTGTCAATGTCATACAATCCTGGTGTAAGAATTAAATTTTTTCCTTCTGCCAATGCCTGATTCATTGTATCTGCATTGTCTGTTTCTGCCTTTGCTATGTAGAATTTGTCAATACTTACCGATGTGCCTTCTCCCATATTGTTTTCGCTCCAGGATATGCCTGCACTATCTTTTCTAATTCCCGGAACAAATACCTGATATTCTCCATTATCATCTAAATAAAGGAATGGTTTTTCTCTAACTATCTCTGTCTTTTCTATGTTTGTGTAAGACTGATATGTTGCACTGCCCCAGTTTTCTGTAGTCTGTGGTGCATTTTCACATCCTACAAACACCATGTTCCAACATCCGTCATACCAGCCGCCTGTCATCACGCTGTTTCTTACAAAGAACTGCTGCTGCGACCATGAACCCATCTGCCCTGTTGTGTATGTATCGGAAACATAGCCTCCGCTGGCTGTCTTTCCAATATCGTCAAAATGAAGTTTTCCCTGTACATACATTCTTCTAAGTGGTGCTGCCTGGGATGTTCCCCATTTTACTTCTGCATCATCCTTACCGGTCATAACTGAAAGGTTCTCAACACCTCTCCAGAAATTAATTAATGTATTTTCTCCACCACAGGAGTCAACATTGATATTCTTAATAGAAACATCCAATGGTGTTGCACCCAATCCTAATACCTGTGTATAAAATCCTACATTAATTGTATTAATATCATATACACCCGGCTTGAATGCAATTGCATATCTATTCTCAGAAAATTCTGATTTTGCCGCCGGCATCATTTCATCTGAAATTGCCTTTATTTCTTTATTAATTACAGAAACATCATCTGTTGGGCTATATAAATTAATAGTATCTCCAAACAATTTAATATCCAATGCCACAGCCTCTGATTGTTCTGATTCTAAGTCATCTGCATTTACAGCTACAACTTTATAGTAATAGTTGTATACAGAGTCTGTCACTGTATCCTTATATGAATTTGTATCTGTAGTTCCTATTTTTGTATATTCGCTATACTTACCTGTTGAACGATATACAATATAAGATGTAGCATACTGTGCTTTCTCCCATGATACTGTAATATCCTTTCCTGTATATTGAATATCTAGTCCTGTCGGTACTGCTGCCATCGGTGATGTCAGTGTTTTTGCACGAAGAACTTCGCTAAAATCTGACTTCACATCTTCTGCGACAGTTACTACTTTATAAAAATATGTTTTTCCTGCATCTAATCCTTCATCCTTATACATATTTAATACCTGCTCTGAAACTTTAGTATATTCACCATCTTCTGCATCTGCTCTATAAATTTCAAATCCTGTATATAATCCTGATGAAACATTTAGCTGTAATGTAACGGAATCCATTGTTCTCTCTGAAACCACAACCTCTGCTGCTTCCGGCTTTTCGCTATAATTCGCCGGAAGAACAAATTTAAATTTCTGTGCATCTCCTACCGTTTTTGAATTTGGTTTTAATTTGTTATCGTCTGTTGTATCAACAGTAACATAATTATCACCATTCGTAGATAAAATTGCGATAGTTCCGTCTGACTGCATTTCTAATTTTACAATCTCCCATCCTGCTGTAGCATTGCCGCCTGTAGCAACCATACCACTCGCCTGTCCCTGCACAGACTGATTGTTATATGGTGAACGAAGTGCCACATAGCCCGGAAAACGATTATCTGTTCCTGCTGCTGTATAATAAAGTGCTGAATTTGGCATTGCTTCCACATCATCTAATAAACTGATATCTCCGTTTGCTTTCAATACTTTTGTCGCTTCGTCAATCTGAACTACTTTTCCAGTGCTGACTGACACCAGGTACATATACTGGGAATGTCTTCTTCCATCTGTCACAATTGGTGTTTTTGTCGTGTCCGGTTCTTCTGTTTTCGTTGTTTCAATTGGTTTTGATTCATCTTCCTTTGATGTAGTTTCCTGATTTACAGAAACTGTTTCTCCATCAGATGTCTTTAAATCTTTGTCTGTATCCAAAACCGCAGCCTCCAATATCTGCATTCCATACTGAGGTGTCTGCGGATAATAAATTCTTACATATCTTACTGCCCCTGACACATTCGACACATCGTCAATCGTCATTCTCTCTTCATCCAACTGTGTGTTTTCTCTCTCTGCTACCGTAGTGAAATTCTCACCATCTACAGAATACTGCACACTGTATGGTCTGCCAACTACTGATGCAATTGTCTGATTTACTGTTCCGTACCGATACTGTACCACTACCTTGTCTATAGTAGATGCATCATATGTATCACCTAAATCAATTGTTGCATAACTTTCTTCATTATAATTCCAGCCCTGCTTTGAAATCGTCACCTGTATTGCTGCATCCTGTGCCCCTAATACACCATCCGTTAATCTGGATAAATCTCCCTCCACTGCTGCCGGGTATGCTGTAGACTGCTTGTTTAAAACTACATTATACTCCGCACTGGCAATCATATCTGCCAAAGATGTTTCTTCGGCATTGGTCTTATCATGATATACACTAATAGATGTAACCACTAATGCAAGACTCAATATGACTGCAATTAATTTGGAAATTTTATTTTTCATTTGTATGCCCTCCTTTAACTTTTTGTACGTTAATTCTATTTTATAAAAATACTTTTATTTTGTATATTGACAATTCTATTCAATTTCCTTGACCATTTATGACCTTGTTGATATATTAATCTTATCAATACATAAAAAGGATGTTTATTATGGATACAAACGAATTACTAGATGAATTAAAGAAATTTAATGAACATGAATTGTTTTATAAAGACTATTATAATGCAAAACAAGGAGAAAACTTTCAGGAATATTTAGGAAATCTGGATAAAGAATACATTAAGGAACAATTTTTGATTGTTCCTGAAATAGAAGGAGGATTTATGCCTGATTCAATTGGTGATGACGCTTTCTTTTTTGACGATAATGATAAGAATAATGTTATATTAAGCAAGCATAACAGATATACTCCTGTCTTTTCCCACCAACACCAGTTTTTCGAACTGGCTTATGTTCTCCAGGGCTTTTGTGAACAGACAACCGGACACAATCACTTTAAATTAAATGAAGGAGATCTTTGTCTGATTTCCCCCTACACCAAACATTCCATCGGTGTCTTTGATGACAGCCTTGTAATTAATATTTTAATACGTGGCAGTACTTTTGAAGATATCTTTTACACGACGCTAAAAGACAAAAATAAACTTTCCTCATTTTTTAACAATTCTTTATATACGAAAAATTATAATGCACATTTAATTATTTCTTCGGGGAAAGATTCTTTTATTAAAAATCATATTTTATCAATGTTTATTGAAAATATGGAGAAGAAAAAATACTATGAAAACATTCTGAACAGCGGTCTGATGATATTATTATCGAAACTTTTGCAAAATTATGAGGATACGATACAACTGCCGGTAGAAACGCAAAAAAGTTCTGCTGCTTTTTCTGATATTATGGCATATATTGACGAAAACTACCAGACAGTATCATTGAGTGATATTGCAGATAAATTTCATTTTTCTACTGCATACTGCTCAAGATTAATTAAGAAGCATACCGGAAAATCTTTTACCCAGCTACAACAGGCAATCCGCTTTCGCAAGGCATGTTTTTTTCTTGAAAACACCAACAAATCCATTGCCGAAATCAGCGAGCTCATCGGATTTAACAATGTGGAACACTTTAACCGGCTTTTCAAAAAAATATATGCATCTACACCCGGACAATACAGAAAAGAAAAGAATTAATATAAAAGTGAAAAAAATGTAACCATAAAACGGCTACATCTTTTTCACTTTCTCATAAGGCAAATATCCTCCAAACAAATCCAAGGCACTTCCTATTGTATAATCTATTTTTCCCTGAGAGAGTTTTTTGAATCTCTCAATATTTTCAAGAGATGCAATCCCTCCTGCATATGTAATTTTAATTTTATCAAAACCGGATATTATTTTTATCAATTCCTCTTCCATACCACTTCCGGTTCCTTCCACATCTACTCCATGAATTAAAAATTCATCACAATATGCAGATAATTTTTCTAACAATTCTATTGTGACTGTTTCTTCCGTAAATTTCTGCCATCTGTCCGTAACAATATAATATTGACTGCCTCTTTTTCTACAGCTCAAGTCTAAAACAATATGCTCTTTCCCCACTGCCTGCACCAGTTTTTCAAGATTCTCATAATTGATTTTTCCATTTTTAAATACAAAGGATGTTACAATTACGTGCGTCGCCCCTGCTTCTATCCATGACACAGCATTCTTGTCATTAACACCACCGCCAATCTGCATTCCTCCCGGATAAGCCATTAATGCCCGGACAGCCTGTTGCTTTGTCATTTCAAAATATTCCGAGTCTACAGCATTGAGCAAAATAATATGCCCCCCTATGAGTCCATCCTTTTGATATAGTTTTGCAAACTCTGCTGCACTTTTCCCTGAAACAAAGTTTTCCTGTGCCTGGTTTCCTTCATCTTTCAAGCTGCCTCCCACTAATTGTTTTACCTTTCCGTTATGAATATCTATACATGGTCTGAATTTCATTTAACTGCTCCTATAAAGTTTTTTCTTCACTATCATATATCATATTTTTATTTTTTTCAAATAAGTATAACTGTTCAATAGCATTTGTTGTAATGAGAAACATATTATTGTATACTTAACATAATTGTGATTTTTTAAACGTCACATAATTTTACAAAGAAAGGACGAAAAATATGTTAAAAGCTGAAAATTTAAAAAAAGAATTTGTCCGATATAATTCTAAAAAGAAAAAAGAAAAATTCTTTGCCAATAAAGGAATTTCTTTTACTGCTGATGAGGGAGAAATTTTAGGAATTTTAGGACCAAACGGTGCGGGAAAAACCACACTACTCAGAATGATTGGAGGTATTCTTGAACCAAGTGCCGGCTCTATTGATATTGATGGATTAAATTACAAAGATAATGCTATAGAAATCAAAAAGAATATTGCCTATTTATCAGGAAATACAAAAATCTACAACTCAATTTCAACATATGAATTATTAAAAATGTGTTGTGATTTTTATGATGTTGACAAACAACTCATCGAAGAACGCATTACAGAAATTTCTGAAATTCTAAATATGAAAGACTTTTTGCATCAGAAAATTGAAAGTTTATCAACCGGTCAGACTCAGAGAGTTAATATTGCCAGATGTATGGTGCATAATCCCAAATATTATATTTTAGATGAAGCAACCAGTGGTCTTGACATTATTTCCAGTCAGATTATTTTGGACTTTATTAAAAATGAAAAGAAAAAGGGAAAAACTATTCTGTATTCTACTCATTATATGGAAGAAGCAGAAAATATTTGTGACAATGTAGTTATGATTAATAAAGGAAATGTTATTAAAACCGGTACGCCGGAACAAATAAAAAAAGAAACTGAAACAACAAATTTGCGTGATGCATTCTTTGCTTTGATTGGAGGTGTTTCTGATGAGCAATAAAATTATAAGTATTTTAAAAAAAGAACTCCGGGAAATGTTTCGTGATAAAAAATCACTTTCTATGATGCTTTTGACCCCAATTATGATTCCTTTAATGATTCTTGGAATGTCAGCATTATTTGAATCCCAAGTGAATACACCTGTAGATGATTATAATCGTATCGGTTTTAATTATGAAATGAATGACATTGAAGAGAATCTTGCTGCATCTATGGATATCAAAGTCATTCACGGAAACACCAAGGATTTAAAAGAAAAATATTCTAAAGAAGAGATTGATTTATATGTAACAAAAGACGGAAATACATATACAATTAATGGTGATGATAATGACACTACTTCAAGAGCATCTGCCCTTGTAAATTCATACTTTACAGCCTATAAAGAGTCATTGCAAAACAGTTATCTGCAAAAAAACAAAATTAAACCAGATGAGGTAATCAATATTATTACTGTAAAAGAAAACCTCTCCACAGAACAGAACTTTTTTGGAAATTATATAACCAATTATTCATTTTTATTTATAATCATGGCAATAGCAATTTCTGCAATGTACCCTGCTACGGATACAACTGCCGGCGAGAAGGAACGTGGTACTCTGGAGACCCTTCTGACTTTCCCAATAAAGGGACGGGATATTATCGTTGGAAAATATCTCAGTGTAACATTCTCTTCAATACTTACCGGAATATTTAGTTTAATTTTAACTATTGTTGCTCTGTTGGCAGCCAACAATATGTTTGAAATTTACAAAGACGCAGATTTAATGATGTCTCCGACAGGAATTATTTTTGCTACAATTGTTATTATTGCATATTCCTTCCTTATTAGTGGATTAAATATTGCAGTGGCAAGCAAATGTAAAACATTCAAAGAAGCGCAGAGTGCTCTTACTCCTGTTATGTTTATCTCATTTTTCCCTGGTATGATTGCATTTTTAATCAATCTGAAAACCAGTGCATTACTGTCGCTGATACCATTTTTAAACTATACTCTGATTTTTACAGACATTACAAACGGAAATGTAAATTATACCAATATTTTCCTTATGCTGCTTTCTACGATTGCAATTATCATTGTAGTACTTGGTATTATTATCAGACAGTATAAATCAGAAAAAATACTCTTTACAAATTAAAGTATAGGTACTATCCTTTAACTTTGTTACGAAAGGGGCTGTCGGGAAATACTTCCCGCAGCCCCTTTGTAGCATAATACTCTTTTTAGGCGTTTAATGCCTGTTCTAAATCTGCAATAATATCCTCTGCATCTTCTATTCCTACAGAAAATCTAATCAAATCAGGCTGTACTCCTGCCTCAATCAACTGTTCTTCTGTTAACTGTCTGTGTGTATGACTTGCAGGATGTAATACACATGATCTGGCGTCTGCCACATGCGTTACGATAGCAACAAATTTTAAGCTGTCCATAAACTTAATAGATGCTTCCCGTCCACCTTTAATACCAAATGTAAGCACACCACAAGTTCCATTCGGCATATATTTCTGTGCCCTCTCATAATATTTGTCACCTTTTAGTCCCGGATAATTTACCCAGGCAACTTTATCATTATTTGACAACCACTCTGCCACTTTTAATGCATTCTCACAATGTCTCGGCATTCTCAAATGAAGTGTTTCCAAGCCTACATTTAAAAGAAATGCATTCATTGGGGATGGTATGGAGCCAAGATCTCTCATAACCTGGGCTGTAGCCTTTGTGATATATCCTGCCCTACCAAAATCCTTCGCATAAATCAAACCATGATATGACTCATCAGGTTCTGTCATTCCTGGAAATTTTTCCTGATTTTTCGTCCAGTCAAAATTACCACTGTCTACAATCGCTCCACCGACAGACATTGCATGACCATCCATATATTTTGTTGTAGAATGTGTAACAATATCTACACCAAACTCAAAAGGTCTGCAATTAATTGGAGTCGGAAATGTATTATCCACAATCAATGGTACACCATGTGAATGAGCAGCCTGTGCAAACTTTTCAAAATCCAAAACTACATTTGTGGGATTAGAAACAGACTCTCCAAAAACACATTTTGTATTTGGCTGGAATAATTTATCCAATTCCTCTATAGTTATCTCCGGATCAACAAAAGTCACATCAACCCCCATCTTTTTCATAGTAACACCAAATAAATTATAAGTACCACCATATACGTTAGATGAACAGATAAAATGGTCTCCTGCCTCGCAGATATTAAATACTGCATAGAAATTTGCTGCCTGACCTGAAGATGTAAGCATTGCTGCCACACCTCCCTCTAATTCACAAATTTTTGCTGCCACAGCATCATTCGTAGGATTTTGCAGTCTGGTATAAAAATAACCGGTATCCTCCAAATCAAACAATCTTCCCATCTGCTCTGATGTATCATACTTAAATGTTGTACTCTGATAAATCGGAAGCACTCTCGGCTCTCCTTTTTTCGGTTTCCAGCCTCCCTGTACACAAATTGTTCCTTTATTATTGCTCATAATGTATCTCCTTATATAATAAATTTAGGTTGATAAAGGTAACCTATAACCCTTTATTAACTGTATATTTATACAAGTCATTCTTGTATAATACCTTTATTAGATAGAGTGACATCGT
>CAJTDQ010000002.1 GCA_910574895.1 Eubacteriaceae bacterium
GTTTTTAATTCCATATTTGTCATCAGGCTTGTAAAATCAGGTCTTTTTGTTATGCATAAATTTGCATCTAATATTCAAAAACTTATTTTCTCTTACCTATTGACTTTTGATAGTTGGTCTTTCGTGTTTTTCTTTACTCAACTGATGTAAAACATTTCCGATGTATACATCAATCAATGATGTTACTATTGTACTTCATTTCTCTATGACTTTTCAATAGAACACCAAGATAAAAACCCTTTTATTTTTAACCATTTCTTCCATTATTTTACAGAAAAATGAAAAAAGAAAAGCCCATTAATAAATGGAACTTTTCTTCTTTTTTTGTGTTAAAAACATTTCAATTCGCTTTTTTTATCTTAATAATAATTTTGGTGTTCTATCAACTTTATAAATTCCCCAGTTTTTTTCTGCCTCATTTGGTTTACTTCCGCCCTTCCATGGCTCATCAAATGCTTCAAACATATATGAGATAATTTTTTCCTTATCTGCCCACTCCCAAAACTCATCAAAATACCTTTTCTGATTCTCTTCGTTAGCTTCACCTTCTCTCATCTGTTTGAAATCAGCGCAATCAGTAGCCCATCCTACTTCCGAAAAAAGAACAAATTTATCAGGGTACATTTCCTTTATTTTTGCATACCACTCTTTATTGATTTCCAAGCCTTCGTCAATAGTGTTGCCATACCATAGTGGATAAGAATGCAGACTGATAATATCGAGGTGTTCTGCCAGTTCTCCCAAATGCACCCACTCAAATGCGCCTTCGTTAAATGTAACAGGTTTATTTGTGCCTTCTTTTAATCTGTCTGCAAATCGAATCAGCCTCTCTACCGGAACATTATTTGCCCCCCATTGAGGTGTATTCTCATTTCCTACGGAAACAATATTAATTACATCAGAATATTCATTGGCAATCTGAATCAATTTTTCAATATTTCCATCGTTACGTTCTGCCCTCTGTGCCAATTCTTCTTCTGAAAAGTTTGTCTGTATCCACGAACAGCCCGGATTGTTCACTTCTGATATCAAATCCGGTCCGAGCATCATTTTCATATCAAGCCCCAAATCTCTTATCACCTGACAGGTCATTTCTGCATAACTTACAGGATCATACATTCTGATATATTTAAATCCCAAATTATTAAGAATTTTTAAGTCTTCCACAATCTGTTCATATGTAGGATATGTACATGTCTTCGGACTCTGTCCTTCTCTATATCCTGAATAGCAAATCGCTCTACCCCATTCAAACATACCTATGTACCTCCGCTTCACTTTTTTCACTATTATTTATCCCAGTATTGCTGTAATCTGGCTCTTGTCACCTAATTTATCTACATCTTCTTTTGTAATGGTATCTACCTGTCCATACAATTTTCCATCAATGTAAATCTCTTTGACTCTATAATCATCTACTTCTAATCCAAATGGATTCTGGTATGTAACAGTGATATTAACACCTCTGAACATGCATGTAGCACTTGCCATACCATTTGCAAACTGTTTTGCAAGAAGTTTCGGCTGCAATTTTAATGCTCCTAACTCTCCCTTAATACCATACATTTCATTGAGAACTGTAAGCAGTAGCCAGCTGGCAGCACCAGTCAGATAATGGTACATTCCCTGTCCTCTCTGATTAACATATTCAGGAACACCTGGATAAATTCCACTTGCCTGATAATCGTTACAATGTTTATACAATGTATTAACAACCTTATATCCTTCTTTTGCAAATCCTCTGCTGTATAACGCATTTGCATACATAACAGCCATGTGAGAAAATACTGCACCGTTTTCTTTGTGTCCAAAAGCAAAACCAAATAATCTTCCAAGGTCTGTTTTTACTTCCTTGAAATCTGTATTTAAACGATAACCACCAATTTCCTTATCGTAAAGATATTTATCTGCTGTCTTTGCAATTTCTTCAACCTGTTCTTTCGTTGCAACTTTTGACATAATGGAAAAAACCTGTCCTGTCAGCATCATACGGACACCGCTTTCAAAGTCTCCTTCTACCGCTTTTCCACTGTTATCATAATAACCGTTAAACCATGCATTTCCTTCTTTATCACTGGTCCACTCAGTTTCTCTGATATGATTTGCTGTCCAGTCTGCCATAGTTTCCAATACTTCACAAAGTTCACTGCATTTTATTTCTGTCTTCTCTCCTGTGATAATATGGTGCACTGCCTCACAATATTCACTGAGAACAGCATTCTTCTCTCCAATGTGATCGTATATCTCTTTGTCTGCATGAATTAATATCAGCAATTCTTTTGCTATCGACACACTGTCTTTTCCTGTCTTTTCAGAATATGCCCTGATATCTTTTGCAAGATTCTTTAAATTGCCGGCATAAAGTGCAGTAAAAGCAACACTTTCTCCACGCTCATCAGCCATATCCAGACCATCATTCCAGTCAGCACCGCGAAGTTTAATATGATTGTGCTCTCCAACATCAAAGAATGATGTCAGGTGCTGGATTAATAAATGTTCCAAAACAGTTCCTCTATATGGTTCAGCATCCATCGTCATCTGCTTATTTCCACGGGAATCATTCCATCTGTCATCTCTCTCTTCACCCCTGTGAATCTGCGCATCTTTAAAATATGTATTCTCCTCACACAGGAACTCAATATCACCTGTCTGCTGTATATAAAGACTTGTTGTAAGATACGGCCAAGCTCCGTGGTCCATCCAGACTCTTACAATATTATTTCTGTCAGCAATAAATTCTCCCTGTTTTGCGCCGATAATGGTAGCATTTGTTCCGTCAAATCTCACACCGCCAAAATTGTCAATCAACATCTGGCGAACCTGTTCCGGTTCCATAATCAGAAGTGCAAGACAATCCTGCCAAAGATCTCTCCAGCCTCTTCCACCTTTTCCATAATCATGATGTGGAAGGAAGGAACATCCGTAAATTCTTCTTAACATCGGCTGGAAATTCACCCAATGCATCCAGTTATCAAAATCTGTATCTGCAGAGTTGTAACTTACATTAATCTTCTCCTGCCAAAATTCCTTTGTCTCTTCTAAATATTTATCAAAATGCTTTGTAATTAAATACTTTTTACTGATTTCAGTAATTTCTGCTTCTGATTCGCCATATCCAAGCGCCATAAGATATGTTCTTCTCTCTTTCGGCTGCAATGTGACATCCTGAAATCTAATTGCCGCAACGGCCTCGTATCCGTCAACCTGCTCTCCTGCCTTGTAAGGCAACGGTTCATTTTTCACCACATAATATGGATTCTCAAAATTTCCGCCTTTTCCGATAAACTCCTCTGTCAAAGGACAGAAGCTAATCGGAGAAACCATCTCTCCATTCACATCCTCTTTTGCCAATGCACCATAAAATACAGTGTTCTTATTATGACCTCTCTCATCAAATGTCAATGTTGGATAAATCATAATGCCATTCTTCACTGTAAATGTTCTATGGAGAAGTGACGTTACATGCCTATGATCTCTGATATTTGATGCAGAGCGGGCATACATCGGTACTGCTACAGTCGGTGTAATTGTCTGTGGCTTGTCTGATGTGTTCGTAATCTCAAACTTTGTAAGCTCTACTTTCTCTTCCGTATTCGGAACAAAACTAGTCATAACTGCTCTCAGTCCCATTTCATCAGATTCCCTTTCCACCTGATGCCACATGATTCCGGCAGTTAACTTTACTTTTTCCTTGTCCTCATCAAAAAGTTTTGCCTGCTGCTTACTGGAGCGTCCTGTTGCTGACCAGGCACCTTTTCCCTCTACATATACCCAAAAATTTCTTGTAGATTTATTATTATGTAGATTTTCACTGCTTACCGGCTCTAAAAGAAATGTATTCTGGTCTAATTTGATATCTCCACCCAAATCCGGAGTAATCGCACTCATCATTCCGGCTTCATTGGCTAATGGAAAATACATGTAACTCGTCAAATCGGGATTATCCAATGTAAATGTCCCCTTCTTATCCAAATATTTTAAATCGCTCATTATTTGCCTCCTAATGCTTTATACGGAAGTTTTTGTACTTCCATCTGAAGCACAAACTTAATGTTGAAAGTTTGTTTCAACATTTTCTCCCTTAACATGTGCCTTTTCATTTTATCATACCATAAAATTGTTTCATTACAACCATTTACTTCACTTTATAATATTAATTTATATACAATCTTTTTTCAATAATATATATTTATATGTAATAAGCCCCGGTACGCATCAGCATACCAGGGCTATCCCTTAGCATTTTCTATTCAAAGCCAAATTCATTACTAGCAGAAATAAACTGTTATAGCTGAAACCTTACCGTCACGAACAGCTTCTGCCATTTCTCCAACAATCTTTCCTTCTGTTGCTACAGTTTCGCCGTTTATTTCAACTTTTGAAACCTTAGCAGCATCTTCGCCATAAGTATTCTTTCCTGTATTGTTTACATATGTAACATCACATGTGGAAAGAAGTCTGAATGTAACTTTTCCTTCATCAAAGAGCCAGTTAGCAATCTTCGGATCAAAGTTTAATACTAACTTACCGTCTTCATATGTAAATACCTTGCCACCCATCATCATTTCAATCCACATAGAAATCATCTCTGTTGTAGAACCTGAAAGTCTTGCAACAAAACCTCTTCCGTGAATATCTTCATTAGGATTTGCACTTGATGCAAGGAATGATGAATTTTCAAGAGTACTTCTTCCATACATATTTGGATCTAAGAATGGAATCAACGCTCTTGTAATTGTTTCATAATACTCATCATAAAGTCCTGCTTTAATCATAGCAAGAATGTATTTATATTCCATGTGAAGGAATACATTTTCTCTTTCCTGCCAGCCTGGTGTAAATGCACGACAACGTCCATTTTCCATAGAGCACTCTTCGATAGAAGCTGAAGTCTTGTACATTGCCAGTTTCTGGTCATAAAGACCTGTTTCCTTAACTTTATTGTACATCTCTCTTGCTGTATCTGTATCGACATAACCCATCATACGAGCTGGTCCTTCTAAGAAATATGGCAACGGAACTGCTTTAAATTCCTTAACTTTTACCTTTGGCAGTCCGTAATGACTGATAACAGCCTCACCATTTGCATCTACCACAGGTTCAAAATCAACAGCTTCATGAGTAATATATGTAGGAACCAGTCCATTACCCATTTCGATTGCTTTTTCAATACCTTTTTCAATCTTATCTGCAAATGCATTGAATACTTCTGCAATATGAGCTTTAGAAACTGTTGCTTCTTCTCCACTAAAGTAAAGTTTTACGCTCTCTCTGTAGTTTTCTCTAATTGCAGCAACCTTATCCCAGTATGCAAAATCGCTCAATGTGCCGGCATTATACTCATCAAGTGCAGCCTTTACATCATCCATGTACTGTGCGATTTCTGCTGGCATTACAACTTCACCATCACCTGCAAAATTTTCTGTAATAAAGCTTACTAATCTCTTTAATTCAAATGTTTCTGGTGTACCTGAACCAAACAATCCCGGAAGTCCGTTCATGGCATCATTCCATCCCGGTTTTCCACCTTCCATTTCTACACCGATACCGTCAACATCAAGCTGCGCGAACTTGCTAAGAGCAAGAATCACCATCTTAACTGCTAATGTTGTATGATAAACGTTCTCATCCTTTGTCTTTAACCAGTTTGTTGCCCATTTGTTAAATCCCGGACGTGCAAGTTTATCAGCATCTTCTACTTCCATGCCGTACTGACGTACATCACCCTTTTTATTGATAACGTATTTCTCATCTCTTGGCACAACGAAAGCTACACTGTCATAAAACTTGTATGTTTTATCTTCAAACAATAATTCATTTAATTTATCCGGGTAAACGCTTAAGTAATTATCTACTAAGTCCATGTTGTAATCCCAGTGATCACTCCAATAACCTTCACCAAATCCTGCTTCAATATTCTGGTCGCAGTTATTTAAGATTTCAGCGATGAAATCACCATCATCAATCTTAACATCCAAACCAAGTTTTGCAATTGTATTTGAAATCTGACCTGGTGTGAACTTACCCGCTACAATTTTTTCAATCGCAGAAGCGTCGCCGCTAATGTTTTCTTTTACATAAGCCTGAACATCTGCTTCTTTTCCCGGTGTTACGTTGAATAAACTTGGTCTTACTTCCAATGGGTTATAACCATCTGCCTGTACTAAACTAAAGAATGTCTTTACATTAAATTCTCCAACGTCTTTATTGAAGAATACGTCATTTCTTCTATTCTGTGAAACATCACGGAAGTTTCCGTTACCCTGTGAATAATATTCAGCGGCAATAGAAAAGAAATTGTAATCTCTCTCCGGATCTCCGTGCTTTCTGCTAAATAAGTGAATAATAGACTTGTTTCCGTCTTTATTTAAAACGTATGGGTAACCACCACGAAGGAAGTTATCAAGATAACATTGTTCAATGTACTGATCAAACTTACCTGCTGCCGTATGTGTCTTAACATCTGATGTAAAACTGTCAGCCAGTTCTTCAGCTTCCACAAACTTATCAGCAATATATCCCTGTTTTGTAAATGTATCTAATTTTGCATTAATCTGTTCTTCTGAACCTGCAAATCCCATCATTGTATCAAATGTAATTGCTTCACCTGCAGCAACATTTTCTTTAAACGGAGTAAATCCACATGGAACTTTGTTTGCAAAACACTGTTTCTTTGCTTTTACTTCGTCGATACCGCCTTCCATAAATCTGACCGGTGTCATAAGTGATAAATCATATCCAAATACTGTATCAATATCATAAATGACATCCTGTAGCTTACCATCTCTGATTGTCAGATAATAGTAACCACCTTCAATTTCTGAAACTTCTGCAGAATCATCTTTAGACGCTCTTAATGTGTAATATGGAACCTTTTTATCCAGATTCTTAACAAACGCCCAACTCTTAAACAAGTTTGACATTTCCTTAAATTCTCCATTAGAAATTCCAAATGTAATAATCTTTGGAAGTCCGTCAATTACTTCTATCTCCTTAGCTGCATCTGAAATATTTTTTACAGATACCTGTCTGATTAATGCACCAATACTCTCATTTGGAAGAATAAAATAATTTACTGCAACCTCAATTCCATATTTTTCATTCGTCTCAATAATTTTAAAACTATTCTTATTCATTCTGATCTGACGTTTTGCTTCTTTTTCATATCTGAAAAATGGCTCATAATATTCACCGTCTATTTTTAAGAAAGTTCTAAAACCTTTTACTGCTGTATTTTCAAAAGCCGTATTTGCTGAGTTAAACTCCATAATGGCATTGCCCTTATTATCAACACCAAAACTGTTCATTCCCTGTCCTCTGTTTGTGTAAAATGTCCACATTGGAATACCTTTTACACCAGCAAGACCTGGTAAAAAGCTTGAAAAAGCCGGCATTTTATCATAATCATCAATTACAAATGTCTGTCCTTCAAGTCTATAATTCTCCATAATAATCTCCTTCTACTTGCGTTTTCCGCATGAACTTCTGTAAACCATTTTTGGTGAAAGTTTGGTAACTGTTCCACCCTTATCCCCTTCATCATTCAATAATCTGAAAAGTTTGTTTGCGCTTGCACTTCCCATTTCTGTAATCGGGCTGTGTACTGTTGTCAAAGGAACATGATAATACTCACTAATTGTACTATCATCATATCCTATGACACTTATCTGTTCTGGAACTTTTATTCCAACATCCTGAAATGCCTTGATACATCCCCATGCCATTTCGTCATTGGCACAGAACATTGCATCCGGCAACTTAATTCCGGTTGATAACACTGAACGCATCTCACTGTACGCCAATGCTTCCTCATAATAGCCTCTTAAAACAATGTCTTCATCTATTGGTAGATTGTTTTTCTGCATCATATCTACATATCCCTGATAACGATGCCTGTCATCTCCTGATTCATTTCCATGCATATAACCAATTCGTTTATGACCTAATTTTACCAGATAGTCTACTGCCATAGAAGCTCCTAGTCTGTCATCGACCAGAACACCGGAAATATTTTTTCCTTTGCTTGCTCTGTCGATGAACACCATCGGAATATTAACTGTGGCAATCCGTTTTACATAATCCCCTGTCAAATCTTCATGGTATATAATAGCTCCAGCAACGCCTGACGCAATAATCATTCTGTAAATTTCATCCGGTGAATTATCATTACTTACATAAATATTCAATAAGTAATTATTTAATTTACACTGCAGATGAATTGCCTGAGTTAATACTTTATAGAAATCACCTTGTAAACTTGTTAAAAAGAGGCCAATTGTATTTTTCCGATTGGACTTTAATAACTTCGCATTCATGTTTGGTATGTAATGAAGTTTTTCTACCGCATCTAACACCCTCTGTTTTGTTTCTTCGCTTACAATATCTGCATTATTGAACACGTTCGATACTGTAGATATCGCAACACCTGCTTCGCGGGCAACATCCTTTATTGTAACCATACAATAACCTCCCATTTTCATTCAATCAAAGCGAACACGCAAACACGATACTCAAAGTATCATGTCTGCTTTTCGCTCATTACTTTTTACTGATATACTCTTACATAGTCGATATAGAAATAGTCTTCATATACTTTCTCTGTTGCAGTATTCTTTACTAAATTCCAACCATCCATTGTAACCTGGCCTGCTGCGTTTCCACCAATTGCACAGTTTAAGATAAAGAAGAACGGATGATCGAATTCTCCACCCCATACTTTATCGTAAATACTCTTGCTGTAGATACTCGGATCATATTTTCCTTTATTAACACCATCTACTGTAAACTGAATATATTTCTCTGTCCAGATAATCCCATATGTATGGTATTTCTCTGCACACTGTGCCTGTGTTAATCCTGTCTGGTAATTCTTATTTCCATGTGACCAAGACTGATTATTAAAATACTCACAGTGAATTGTCTGTGGCACTCCACCATTCATTGCTTCAAGAATATCAATCTCGCCGTCATATGGCCATCCTCTGGAGTCACCAGTGCCATCGCCCAACATCCAGCCGGCTGACCATGTTCCACCTGCCTTTGCAGCCTTCGCTCTGATTTCCATTCTTCCATATTTAAATGTCTTCTTTCCTGCTGTTTTAATTCGGGTAGATGTATACTCTGTCTTCTGTCCGTTTTTCATGGCTATTCTCGGGATAATAACGAGACTTCCATTTTCAAACTTCACGTTGTCACCAGGTGTATAATACTGTAATTCCTGATTTCCCCAGCCACCTTGACCTGTTCCTATTTCATAAGTCCAATTGTTCATATTCAAAGAAGTACCATTAAATTCATCAGACCATACTAATTTGTATGTCTTTACACTCTTAATATTTGAATATTTTGCACTGACTTTTTTCTTAGCATTGTATGCCTTTACTTTGAAGTAATGTGTATAACCCAAAGCTAGATTCTTAATTGTTGCATTTGTTTTCTTTACTGTTGCAACTTTCTTATACCCGCTATTTTTCTTTGTTGAACGATATACATAATATCCTTTTGCTCCCTTAACCTTTTTCCAAGTTATTTTAGCACCATTCACAGATATTGGCTCAGCAGATGTTATTTTAACGTCTGCAAGATTTACTGTTACCTTTGAAGTTGCTTTACTGCTTCCAACTTTAATTGTAATTTTACATTTACCCGGAGCAACCGCTTTGACTACGCCTTTTTTGCTGACTGTTGCAACTTTCTTATTACTTGTCTTAAACGTTGCGCCTTTTTGTTTTACATAAATTTTTTCTGTCTTTCCAATAGTCAAATTAATTTTTTTGCCTGATTGGATTGTTACCTTCGCATTAGCCTCTGTAGGATTTATAGAAATCACTGTAACAACCATTGCCAATGCTAAAACAATAGATAATACTCTCTTCATCATCTTCATAGTTTTACCCTCTCGTTTATAAATATTGGGGAGACACAGGAATCTTTTGATTCCTGTCTCCTGTTATCTTATTCACCTGTGATACCGGTATTTTCGATACCCTCGATGAACTGCTTCTGTACACATGCATATAACAACAATAACGGTGCTATGGCAATTAAGGTTGCCGCCATTCGGTTCGCTTCGTTTACCGAATTTCCGGCAGATGCCATACCATTATCAAACATCGCCAGCTTTCCAGGCAGCAATGTGAGAGAATCACCTGTCATAAGATTTGTAGTATAAGTCTCATTCCAGTTAAATACAAACGAGAACAAGAATACTACAAGAATCGTTGATATAGATAATCGAATCGCTACATGATAAAACACTTTTAATGAACCTGCTCCATCAATCATAGCTGCTTCATCTAATGATTTCGGAATCATATTAAAGAAGTTATAGAATATCAATATCAACATCGTTGAATATGCACCCTGTCCTAATACAGACATTAATATCTGTGGAATTACTGTATTAATCAGTTTAAATCCAATAATATTCTCTACTGTGGTAAATACAATAATTCTAGGAATTGTTACCAATGGAATTGGTATAATAAACGCAATAATTAACATCATGAACCAGAAATTACGTCCCTTAAATGTATATCTGGACATTGCAAAGGCTGTTGTTGCTGAAACTGCTGTCTGGCAGATTGCAAGTAATGCAGAAAACCAAACAGAGTTTAAAAGCGAACCCGGTACACTTAATGTTGCTGCTGCATTTTTAAAGTTATCAAAGGTCGCATGTTTTGCAATCCATGTAATAGATGGATCAATTAAGTCCTTTGCCTGCATAATCGACTTTGACAACATCTCAAGTATTGGCTCTAAAAAGATAAACCCAATACAAATAAGTACAAAATAAATTGCTATTTTTGAAACAATCTGAACACCTTTAAATCTTTTGAACTTAGCAAAGTTGAACTTCTTTAATACTGACAAATCAAGTTTCTTTGCTGTACTGTTTTTATTTGCCATATAACTTTGCCTCCTTCTTCTGATGTCTCTTCTGTGCAGCAAGTCTCTTCTTCTGCTGCTTTTCCAGTTTTTTCAGTTTCTTTTCCTGTTTCTGTCTAGCCTTAATATCCTTTGGTTTTCTGTCCTTAAATAACAGGAATACAAAACCAACGATAATCAAAACAATAATACTGTAAATCCATGCATATGTTGCCGCAAATCCCAGTCCTGTACCGGTTTCACCGGTTTTTTCTTCAATCAGACTGTACAATGGATTGATAGAACCAAACATACCGAGCTGAATTACTGTAAATACTGTGATAATCAACCCAGTCTGTTTCAACATTGGAATGGTAATCTTCCACATAATCTGCCATGCATTAGCTGAGTCAATCTTTGCCGCCTCATAAATACTGCCGTTAATCTTCTGCAATCCATTAATAAATAATACAATCGGAATACCAGTAAACCAAAGTATAATGGATAACTGATCAAAAATGCCTGCGAGAGCATGTGCCAGTCCTGAAGAATAACTTTCAATAATCTGCATAATAAAGATATTTGAATAAGCTGTAGCCTGCTCATTTGCCGCCGCCAGCTGTTCCGCAGCAGAAGCAGTCTCTCCTGCAGACTGTACTGTCATTATCTGCTCCATAACCGGACCTGACATAATTACTACCGGTAGGAAATATAATGTTCGAAGAATACCTTTACCTGTTTTAATCTTTGATAATAAATAAGCAATGATGAATGATAAAACCACTACAATAAAAGTATATGGAATAATCATCTGCAGGTAACTGAGTACCGCCGGTAAAAACTCATTATTGCCTACAAAAGCATTAATGTAATTCTTCACACCTGTGAATTCGAAATCATATCCAAGTGCTGTTGTCTTTACGTTTGTAAAACTCAAATATACTGTAAAGAATAATGGGAACAATGTAAATGCTGTAAAACCAACAATCCATGGTATCATAAACATATATCCTGCTCTGTCCTGTCTCTGCTGGTATGTTCTCATCTTTTTATTCTTTGTTTTCTTTGCTTCTTTTACTTTAGAAACCGTTTGTTTTTGAGGAGTTGTTTTCACTTCTGCTGTTTTCTTCATTTCTTCAGCCATTACTGAACACCTCCTTCCACAACTGCAGCACTTAATTTTGCTACTTTGTTGCCATTTACAGTTACTTCATCTTCTGTATAGTTAATAATAACTGTCTTTATATCGCCATCCTTCTCATATGTATTAGCGATCACACCATCTTCTACAACGTTTCTGCCAGTCCAACTGTAACCAATTACCTGTGACAACGGTTTATTTACAGTTGCATAAATATTTTTTACCAGTTCTTCGTACTGTTCAAACTCTGTTGAATAATAATCAGAAGATTTTGTTGCTGATAATAAATAAGACGGTTTCTTTGTTAATACAAATGAAGGATTAATATTATAATCAATCATTCTCAACTGGTCTGTTGTACTATAGAATGAGAAGTTTGCATATGGTGCATATACTTCCATCGTTCCATGGAGTACCATCTGTAAAAACGGAACGGTATCTGTTTCATATACATACTGTGAAGTTCCTACAGTTGACTGTAAATAACGGTCTGTATACTTCCACAAATATTTATTTGGGGATACCAAATTTGCCTTTGTTCCATTCTTCTTTATCTTTTCAATAGCATCCTGATAATATGTGATAGCATCTGTTACAGTATTTTCAACACCGTCACTATCATAAGAACTTACCAAAACATCAGAAGCACCATCTATTGTAAATGATTTACTATAATCACCTAAATCTTCATACAAATCTGTAATCCATGAAGCTGTCTTCTTTGGTAATGCATAACCAAATTCTGCAACAGGTACATTTTTTGGAAGCACTGTTGACTGGTCAACTTCCAGATACTTTGTATTTAAATGCTTTGCTGCATTATTGTAATAACTTATCATGTCTTCATTAATTGTTGTAAATTCTCTTGATAATGAGATATCAATACCTTTTTCAGCGTATTTTGTCATTAAATCTTCAAACTCTGATTTAGAACCTACATTTCCCGATATGCTTGTACTGTTTGGCTTTGCCATGGTTTCGCCACCGCTCTGCCATCCAATCAAACCGGAATTAATATTCCGAATACCATCTTTTGAAAGTTTTTCTAAGATTTCATCTACATCCTTTGCAGATGTAACTGCAACCTCCTGTGTAGAGAACACACCTTTTTTAGAATCTGACATCAGAAAATCTATTCTGATCGGAATGTCTTTTCCTTCCTGCTTGATTTCTGTTAAAACTTTCTCGTCAATTAAATGCTGTCTATATGCCTTTGCCATACCAACATAATCTGCTGATGGTGTTCCATCACTTCCATCTCCGCTTAAGAACTGATATGTTAAATCAATATCAAACTTATTCGGTTCATCCTGTACTTTTCTATAAGACTCCCCTGCCTGGTTAATAACCTGATAAAACTCTGAATTATATGTAAATCCGGCATAAGCATATGTGTATCTGATTTCACCTTCATCTGTTGATGCCGGCACTGCGTTCAGTGTCATATACTCGTCACCTTTATCCGCATATGCTACAAAAGCTGCCTGAGTTCCATCACCATGGGAAATACCAAATACCGGCATTGTCGGATCTTTTACCGGAACAACGTCATCTGCCACAGACTTATATGTCAACTGTTTTGATGGGTCATCATTATATACCGCACCTTCATATGCCGTAAATTTTGCTTTATTTTCCTGGAATCGGATTAATGAGCCGCTTCCATCCGGAATTAATGCATAACCTGGTGTAATTTTATTTGCTTTTACATTTACCCAGTCTTCTTCTTTATTGTCAAAGTACTTTAACGCACCACCACTGGCTCCAAGGAATGGTGTAATTACTACCTTACTGATCTGTCCTATAGCATCACCTGTAATTTCTTTATATGGTACACTATAGTTAATCTTTCCATCTTCACCAAAAGTAATATATACATTAACTCCCAAGTCTTTATCATCTAAAGCAAATTTACATTCTAACTTATAAATGTGCTTTGCTTCGTCTTGTACCTGCAGTCCTGATGTTCCTTCTTTATCATCTTCTGCAGCTGATGAAACTCTGGTAGTTTTCATACTCTTACCGCTTCCGGTAAAGTATTCCACTGTCAATAATGAGTTAGAATATGCTGCGTACTGATCATTCTGGAAAGAAGAATCAATCGGCGAATCTGCAATTTCTTTCACCTGTTTAATTTTCTGTGCATCCGTTCCCTCAAGGTCCAACTCATCAGCATAATCAATGATATCTTCATTGCTTCCGCTTTCTTTTGCTTCCTTAACAATATCGAATGCTTCCTCTATCTGTGATGGAAGAGGTGTATCAATACCTGTCTTCCAAACATATCCTGTCTTTGTATTTTCTACTGCAATTATATCTCTGTCATCACGGAAATAATATTTGTAATCTCCAACCTGACATAAAAACTGATATGCAGAAGTAACTTTCATATCTGATGTTACTTTATCAGGAGCCGGTCTTGTATCCCTGTTTGTATTCAGGAATGCCGCACCAACTGCCACACCTAATGAAAGGACACATAAGATACTAACAACAAGGACTGTAACTTTAATTTTACTTTTTCTACGAGCCTGTAACATTTCTTATTATCTCCTTTCCTACTGTTAATAAGAAGTCATATAACTTCTCCCACATGATTATTACTACAAGCACCACAATCGCTGCAATTAACATAAACACTACTGTGATGATTAAACTGAGAACTGTTTTCTTAAAGTCATAATCATGAACTGTTGCAAGTCCCTCAAAAATAACTGCAAGAGACCAGCCTACGCCAATTAACATAACAACTGTTAAAATAAATGATTCATTGTATGTCAAAACATATGACATTCCAATTGTAATCAGCATACTGAACATTGCAGGCATCACTCCGTATGCCGGAATCATAAATACCTGTTTTAATGTTCCGTCACCATCTGTAATAGATGTCACAAGATAATTACAGATAATAAACAGTATCAGTATCGCAAAGAATCCTACGACAACTGCTCCCATATCCATATCTTCTACATCTGTATACTGATAAATAAAACCTTTACCTGTCTGATACCACATGTAAACACCAAAGAACACAATATATATGATTAATGCTGCAAGTGGTGAACCATTCTTTCCTACACGGATATCATAGTATCTGTCAATTGGATGTTTTGCACACTTAAATGCATATCCTATCTCTCCAATAACAGGCATGTTTTTAAGCTTCTGTCCCAACGCCTTACGTTTCTTTCTGATTACTCTCTTATTGTCAATCAGTCCAATAACAATCTTTAATGCAACAAGAATGATAATAATAATCAACGCTGTGCTTAAATTCTTCTGTAAAGATTTATTTCTTACCTCCCAGAATGCATCTGAATAACCTTCCCTGTTACCGGCAATTTCAAAATGTTCCATTGCCTTATCATATTCTTCATAGTTGAAGTATGCTTTTGCCACACCATTGTGGGCAAGCACAGACATCTGATTCAGTCTTAATACATAACTCCAATCCTTTAATGCTTCTTCATAATCACCATTTTCATACTCTTTTAAAGCAGTATATATGGTTGTCGCATATTCCGTCGGTGTAAATGACTGTAAGAAACCTTTCTCTCCATCTGCTGTCCAGATGTTTCCTTCTTTATCAATTGCAATCGTTGTAAGGGATGAAAACAGTCCTGATACATCTTTATCTTCAGCCTGCTCTCCAAAGTTGAAGATTACTTCCCCTGCCATTGTATAAATCCAGATAAATCCCTTTGTATCACAAGTATAAATAACACCATTTTTGTCTACTGTAACATCTGTCAATGCGTCTGATGTTGTAATCGCATTATTAAACATATTTGTACCATCTGTACTATGTTTCTTTAACAGATCATCACCAGTACCCATACATGTTGAATATGCAGTACCTTCAGCGTCTACATAAACATTAGAGAATGTTGACGGCAATGTATTTAATAATTCTGAATTTTTTTCCTGTTCCTTTGTATAAATTAATTTCAGGAACATCTGCTGTGGTGTAAGACGTGATTTATTGGAAGTAAAGTATCCTAAAAACTCACCTGTATTTGCCAACTGAATTACACCTGCATATACACCTTCTGAAACAATGTATAAGTTATTTCCGCTATCTACGGCAACCTTACTTGGCTCATAGTTTGTATCAGCAAAAATCGGTGCTGTCGGCTTATTATACTTTCTTACATACTTATAATTTTTATCGAAACGGAAAACTGTCTTTGCACCAGTATCGGCAATATACAACTCTCCATTTTTTGTTCTGTAAATTCCTTTTGGATTTTTAAATCCACTAAACTTACTATCATTTACGCTGTCTTTATTTAAAATCTTAACAACTTTTTCTGTATCTAAATTGTAAACTACAATTCTTGCATTGCCTGTATCAGCAATATACACAAAGTTATTTTCATCAATAACCATGTCTTCCGGATTTTGTAATCCTAAATCTGTAATTGTTCTGTCCGGTAGATAAGCATCCTGTGTTCTTACCAAGTCTCCTTCATCATCTAATGTGTATGAATAACTTGTAGCCTGTGAAGCTGAAACAGGAAGCACTGACATCACTACAAATGTAAGTGCCAGGAACAGAACTAATGATTTATTTAATATCTTTTTCATCTTCTGCCTCCTTACTTAATACCTGAACTTGCCATTGTGTTCATAACCTTAGACTGCATACAAATGAATATTACCAGGTTTGGAATAAACATTATCAGGTTGGCTGCCGCAACCATACCGGCTGCTGCTACCGCATTATTAACACCAACGGAGTTTACATAATATGTCAACGTTCTTAAAGCTTCGTTTGTTATATAATTATTGGATGTTTCCACGTTACCCCATACCTGCTGGAATGTCAGCACTACCGAAGTTGCAAGAGCCGGTTTTGTAAGAGGAATAATAACTTTTCTTAAAATCGTAATATCTCCTGCTCCGTCTACTACTGCTGCCTCTATCAGGGCATCCGGTATACCATCCACGAACTGCTTCACCAGGAACAAACCTACCGGCATGGCAATCAACGGAAGAATGTGGGCAAACCATGTGTTGTATGCACCAATATTTACTATAATTAAGTATCTTGGAATAGCAACCGCAGTCGCTACAAACATAAGAGCCATCTGATTGACTTCCCACAAAGCACCTTTTATCTTGAATTTTTTCTTCGAGAAAACATAGGCTGCCATAATTGTAATAATTAAGTTCAACACTACTGTCAGAACTGTTACAATCAACGAATTCAAGAAATATCTCGACATCGGAATACCTGTGGAACCTGCCAGATTTAAGAGATTCTTGAAGTTATCCATTGTCGGATTCTGTACAAAAATTGTTGGTGGGAATCTAAATAATTCTCCCAACGGCTTAAACGCTTGATTTATCAAATAGATTACAGGAATAATCATGAATATTGATAAAGGAAACGCGATAGCATGGAATTTTAACTGTCCTTTTGAAAATCTTGAAGGATTAATTCTATTACCTTGAAAATTTGCCATTTACTTTTCCTCCTTTCTAATACTCATCTTTTTCTGTAAATAATTTGTTTGCTACCTGACTACATACCCATACCAGACACAAGAGTGCTACGGAAACTGCCGCTGCATAGCCCATCTCGTATCTTACAAATGCGAAATCATCAATATGGTTTGCAATCAACTGTCCGGAATACTCCGGTGTCGGGTTCGCTCCTGCTAAAGCTACACCAATCCATCCCATGTTAAATGCGTTTACAATCGACATAACCGCACCGAATAACATCTGTGGTTTCATAGAAGGTACCGTAATATAGATGATTTCCTGTGCTCTATTCTTAATACCATCTACATATGCAGCTTCGTATAACTCCTGATCGATATTCATAATACCGGAAAGCATGGAGAGGAAGCCGATTCCCATAGATGACCACAATGATACAAATATCATAATAATCATGAAATAGTCTGAAGAAATCAACCACTGTATCGGCTGATTAATAATTCCAAGTTTTTGCAAATACGCATTTGCAAGACCACTCTGATCACCGGAAAAGATTGTTTTCCAGATAACCTGAATCATAATCTGACCGACCATAGAAGGTGTGTACATTGCAAGGGCATATAAGGTTCTGGCTCTTGGAGTAACCTGCGCTAAAATCCACGCCATAATAAATGATAATACATAACCACCGACACCTACTACTAAAGCATAGAGTACGGTATTCGGAAGAACATATTTCATAAATACTTCGTCACCTGTAATCAATGTTATATAATTGCTCATTCCTGCAAAAGACGGCGTATTAATAACATCAAAATATGTAAAAGACAATCCTACTGCAATAATAATCGGCAATAAGATAAATGCAAAGAATAACAAACCATAAGGAAGTAAAAGTAAAAATGAATGAAATCCTTCAGTCTGAGTAAATTTCTTTGAACTTTTCGCTTTTTTTACAGCTACAGCTTCTCTACTCATTTGCCTTTACCTCCTCTTCCGGATTTGCTTTTGCATTCTCCTGATTTTGTTTAATCCAGTCATAACCTTGCAGCTTGAATTTTTCAACCATTTTACCATTTGCGTCATAGTATCCAAGTTCCTGCATTTTACGTACAATCTCTTTATTTACATCGTTCTTGGCTTCATCTGTTGCTACCTGAGCCGATGTACCGTCAAATACCATCGTTGTCCATATATTTGAAATAGTTCTTTCAAGCAGGTACTGACCCGGTGTTCTTGTTACGTCTGTAACCCAATTCACCTGCTCTGTAATAATCTTCTTGTCAGCTTCATCCATTGGATTATTCTCCAATGCTGCTCTGTTCGCTGATAACCAGAAGAATGTTTTTCCATAAGAAGAACGAAGTGTGTATGTATATTCTGTCTGAACATCTTTACTCGTCCACCATTTTAAGAACTCCCAAGATGCATCCTTCTTCTTTGTTCCCTTAAAGATAACACCGCCTGTACCATTAGCTACGAATGTTCTGTTAATCTGTCCGTCTTCCTGTTCTGTTCCCAGATATTTTGAGATAGCCCATTTACCATTTAATTCCTGAGCACCATTCTTAATCAATGTGTAATCTTCCATACCAATAATTCCAATAGGATTTACGGAATATCTGAAAGAGTTAAAGAAGTTCTGAACTGATGTCTCCAAAGAATACTTTGTAAATAAATCTCCTAATAACTGTAAACCTTTTACCGATTTCTTTGTATCAATACCGGTTGTAACAAGTCCTTTATCATCCTGAACATATAGTTCACCACCGTTTTGAAGCGCTAACGGCGCTGTCTGATAGAACCATTTATATCCTGTTTGTCCATTAGCGATATTATGATAGAAGTTCATTCCGTATCTCTGTAATGTTGGAAGAATATCAATTAACTCCTCCCAAGTATCAGGCACTTCAAGTCCTAAGCTTTCAAAAATATCTGTTCTGTAAACTACTGTGTTAAAATCTGTAGTTTCCGGCACAGCGTAAACTCCTTCATTGTATACATAAGATACAAACGCACCTGTCGGAAATCTTCTGGCCGTTGTCCAGAAATCATCAAACTGTGATAAATCATATAAAGCACCACGGCTTGACAAATCAAACGGTACATATGACATAAGTCCTAATGCGATATCCGGTGTTTCATCAGCTGCAATCGCTAATGTCAATTTACCTACATCAGGCATAGTAGATACTTTCACCTTAATATCTTTTCCTGTCTTTTCCTTATAATATGGAACAAACTCTGTGTCTGCCATCTTCTGTAATAAATCAACGTGAGTAATCGCTCTGTTAACCCAGATGGTAATTGTGTTTTCATCATCCTCTACTGTTGTAGCATACTTTTCAGATGTGAAAGTATTTACAAGCGTTCTAATAGATGTCCACAAAGAACCGCCCATCGATGAATTAGCTCTTCCAACCTGACCTTCATCTCCGGTAATATAAATTCTATCCAGTGTAAAGTCATTAGACGTTACCTCTGTTGTAAAGTTACTCAATGCAACCAAAATTGAATTGTCTGCACCTGTCAATTCTGCAGTATGAAGAGCAATGTCGTCCGGATATTCCTTCATTGTCTCAATATACTCTTCTGCCTGATCCAAATATGTTAAAATTGCTCCGTTATTTCCATTTGGTGAATAATCCTGAAGCAGGAATCTGATATGCTGGATAATTGTCTCATAAGACTCCAAATATCTCATAATATTTGGAATATACTTTGTCATCTTCCAGTTACGTTCTGTATCAACATCACTACCTGTTATCTTAGTGATTTCCAACTGAAAATCTGTAATATGCTTCTGCATAATTAAAGCATATGTGTACGCTTCCATTACCGGCTGGTTTTCCTGCTTGATAGAAATGGTATGCACACCTTCTGTAAGATAGAAGTTATAATTCTTTCCATCTTTGTCTGCTAATGTTACATTATCATATCCTGATGAAACCGGCTCAAATGCATAATTATATAACTCTTTAAATGGAACCTGTCCATCCAGTTTGATAGTTTCAAATGCCTGAAACTCTTTTTTGCCATTGCTGTAATGGAATGTGATATTGTAATTACCTGTTTTCTTTACATTAAATGTATATGTAACTTCAATACCAGCCGCTGCCCATCCTAATGTATTTAATTTTTCATAATCTATGTTGAATCTTGTAAGTGAATCTTTTGCTTCAGTGCCATAAATAGCATCTGTAGAATTTTTCTTTGAATAATATACAGCATCAATCTCTAATGCACTTTCTGAGTCTTTTACAAGTTCTGCATCACTGTGCTTTGCTGCATAATCTTTATACGAAATATTATTGTCTGTAGCTGCCTCAACCTTCATGTTTCCAAGCGCCAACCCACCTGAAGAAACATTTTCAATTCGGATAATATTCTCGCCCTTTTTCAAGTCAAATGCCAAAGGAGTACTTGAAACATAAGTGTTATTATAAATGTATGTATTAATCCACTCCTGTACTCTATTCTGACTTGGAGCCATTTCATCTCCGTAACTATCTACAGGAAACTTCTTTTTGTCATCACTACTGATGAAACCTGTTTTTCCTGCATCTTCCCAAATAATAGGTAACGCAATAGTTTTCATTTCTGTATATTGTTGTTTTCCATTTACAGATGCACTTATTGTATAATCTGACAATGAATTTCCAACAGAAATATAGTCGAGATTGAGATAATAAAGACCATCTTTTGCAACATTTACTTTATATTCCGCAACATCTCTATAATCTAATTCTTTCATCTGTCCATTGTAATCTTTTACTTTTGCCGGAACAGAATCATTAGTTTTATTCTTCTGATAATACTTTTTTGCATTAACGCCATTGTTTAATACCGCATCATAATTGCCCTGACCTGCTTCAGTGTGCTGCTTTATGTAATCTGTATAATACACCTCTGCCTCTTCACCTTTGTCTAAATATGATGTATTTAACAATTTATATGCTTCATCTAGTTTTTGGCTGTCCACATCCTTAATATATGTAACCTCACCACCGGTGAGAGTAAGTGCGCATACAGCCGCAACAATGACTACCAATGCAATTACAATAGTAATTATTCTTCTCTTCATTGTTGTCCTTTCTATTTGCCACAAAAGCGGAACCACTCTATTGGCAGTCCCGCAATTGTTTATTTGATTAGTAATAAATTCTTTTTCTCAGAACTTTTTATTTAAATTTTGCTGAATCAAAGTTATAGTACTCAACCAAAGCATCCTGCAACTGTTTCTTTGCAGTATCAATTCTCTTGTTGCATGATGTATTCCAATCAGCCAATCTTGACTTAACATTGTCTGCCCAGTTTTTATCTGTGAACCAAGATCCTGCTACACTCTCCTGACCACAATTAATCCATTCAAACAATGTAGCTTTTGACTCACCATTTTCTGTAACTGTTGAATACCAGCATTTGTCGATATAATCCCAAGTCTTTCCTTCTTTGTAGATTTCAAGAACTTTATTCCATCCTTCTTTGTCTTTGTAAAGCTTGTGAGCATCAAGGCTGTTCCAGATATCCATCTGCTTATCATAAAGTTCACCGGTTACTACAGGAAGTGTATCTCCGGCAGCCTTTTTCATCTGACCATTTTCTGACCATTCCTGATCAAATATAGCCTGTTTTGCCTGTGTTGTTGCTGTCCAGAATGAAGCAAATGTATATGTTACATCCAATTTTGCTTTTTCTTCTTTGCTCATTTCAGGATTTTTATCATCCAAAGCATAGTTATGTAAGCAGATAGGATCCATTACTAACTGAATAGTATTTTCAGCATAATCTGTGCTTGGGTATGGATAGAAATCCCAATCATTTGATTTAATATACGCATCGCTGTCTTTTGCTGATTCATCAGCGCCTGCTGTCAGGAACCACGGATCTTCAAAGTTTACTAATGTTCTGTTGTTGCAGAAATAGTACCATGAATATGCGTTCGACTCTGCTACAATATCCTTTGTAAGGTTACCAGCGCCATCTGCCACATCAATGGAAACCTCAGCCCACTTTGGTAAATACTGAAGTAATGACTTAACCTGATCGCTGTTCAAATCTACTGTATCGTTTTCTGAGATTGATTTGTTAATGCTGTCGCATCCCATACTTACGATATTTAAAGGTGTTCCTTTTGCTCCCCAGAATGTCTTTCCATCTGCTTTCTTTACAAATCTTGTAAACTCATCAATATCCCAATCAGGATCCGGAACATTAATATTGTGATCTTCTGCTAATGCTTTATTTACCCAGATGCCATGTGGAATCGTGTATGATGGAAGTCCTGCCTGGAATCCATAATAATTCAACTGATCCATAAGAGATTTATTGTATGATTTATAAATATCATCATCGCTGTAAACTGACAAGTCAGCAACTAAACCTTTTTTCAAATCTCTGATAACATCTGTAGAACCCCAGATGTCAGGATATTTGCCATATTTCGCCTTGAAGTTATCCATTTCTTCTTCCCACTTAGGAGTATTCACCTGATCAGGATCACCTGACTTTGACCAGAGATTAATCTTAATATTCGGATACGCTTCATGGAACTTTGCAGCTACTGCACGAACCTGTGCCACATTGCTGGCTGTAATGTTCTTAGCGTCAGCTAATTTCTTCCCAGCAGAACTGTTTGGATTTCCGATATCTTCATAGTATTCTCCATCTCCTGACCAAACCATGATAGACACTTCACCTTTTGTGTCTGATGCCAATCCTGTTGTTACTCCAATTTCGTTAGCATTGCCGCTAACAGCGCCCTTTTCATCCTTGCCGCATCCTGTTAATGCCATAGATGTGCCAAGAACAATCGTTAGTGATAAAGCTAATGCTTTACGGCCTAATTTTTTCATTTCCATTCATCCTCCTTATTGAAAAAATTTTTTCACCTACATTAGAATTCACATAGTGATATTCTTGTAAATAATTTTATCACAACAATATGTACAAATCAACAATAAAAAACGATTTTAAAACGATTTTTATTGTACTTTTTTAACAATTAACAATTCTCGTTTACATAAAACAAACATGTTTTTTGACTATTTTTTACAAATAGCTTTTCAACGCTTTATTCACAATAACTAGATATAGAATAATCTTTGTTTAAATCACACTATCTTGTAATTTTTATAATCAAAAAGAGATTTCCGTTCCCGAAAACCTCTTTTTATGTATCTTATTTATTTTGCAAATTATATTTCACTGATTAGTCATTTTCTCTTTTTCTTGCAAACACAACAATTGCTGCTGCTGCAATAATTGCTGCTGCTCCACAAGCGATTGGTGTAAAATCACCAGTTGCTACTGTTGTTGTAGTTGTACTTGCTGTACCAGTTGCTGCTGTTGTTGTTCCACCTGCCGGCTGTGCTCCATCTTCTGCAAGAGAGTAACCACTACATGTGATTGTTGTAAATGTCTTATCATGAGGGCCTGAATCTCCATCAGCATCTTTCTTTGCTGCAATTGCTTTTGCCCCACCTGCATATGCATAGTGCTTATTTCCATCAGTAGCTTCTCTGTCACCATATTCTCCACCAAATCCAAATGTAATCTGGTCAGCGTTTGCTTCTGCTGTGAAAACTTCATCTACAGTAGTTTCAGTTCCTTTTGTTAACCAAACCCACTTACCGAAAGCAAAGTCCTCTTTTGTAGATATCTTAATGAACACCCACTTGTTGCAGTCACTGGATTTTAATTTACATGTGATGTGGTATTTTTTTCCTTTTACTACATCAGCCTTGCGGTACATCTGAGCTCCCCAGATACCACCCCAGCCAATCTGCTTCAAATCTGCCTGCCAGCCTGACTCTGTAATGTTTGTTACCTTTCCGTCAGCTGCTTCATACCATGTATGTCCCTTCTTGCCGTCAAATCCTAAATAATCTGTCCAGCCTGCTGTAGCTGCAAATACATTAATGCACATACCTGCTGTCAGTGCAAGGGCTGCAACTACCGCTGAAATCTTCTTCAAAGTTTTCATTTTATAATCCTCCTCTAATATAAAACTGCGAACTCTCGCTATTTAAAATTACTATAACACGAACGACTCATTAATTCAACAAATAAAAATATTTTTATCTACACTTAGGACACTTTTTACAATATCGCTTTTTATTTACTGTACATTTTCACTAAATATCCATGGTATTAATTTGATTTCACGGAATATTGTGGTAACATATTAAACATGAGCAAAACGGTACATAACATCCTTTTGCCAAACTAAAATATACATATATTAAAATATTCTTTGGAGGTTTTTATGATAAGACTAATTTTTCTGATAGTTTTTCTTATAATATATTTTTTTATTTCCCTGCCAATCCAGCTTGCGGAATTTATTATTGAAAAATTTAATATGGATTTGAGAAACAAAACCAGCCTTGCCTTTGTAAAGTTTGGACTAAATTGTGTGCAATTGATTTCCGGCATCAAACTGGAGGTAAACGGATATGAAAATATTCCAAATAATGAGGCTGTATTATTTGTGGGAAACCATACCAGTTTCTATGATATTATCGTGACTTATCCTTTAATGAACCACCCTACCGGATTTGTTGCCAAAAAAGAGATTCAAAAAATACCTTTTCTAAGCTGGTGGATGTATTTTGTAAATTGTATTTTCCTGGATAGAAAAGATCCCCGCAAAGGTCTGCAGTCTGTGCTTGACGCTGCGGACATGATTAAAAATGGAATATCTGTTTTTCTATTTCCAGAGGGTACCCGCTCGAAAGATTGTAAACTAGGCGAATTTAAAGATGGCGGATTCAAAATTGCTACAAAATCAAAATGCCCGATTATACCGGTTGGTATCCAGGGTACTTACAATGTATTTGAGAGACAATTTCCCCGGATTAAATCTTCCAAAGTTATCGTAAACTTCGGAAAACCGATTTATACTGAGCCAATGGACCGTTCAGAAACAAAACAGCTTCCGGAAACCGTTAAGGCAATGATTAAAGAATTATCTAACCAATAAAATCTTTCCATATGTTTTTATTGTAAATTCATCTATTAAATGTTAAAATATCACAAGATTAGTGAAATATGGAGGTACAAAATGATTATCAACACACCATTAATGGCTCTTGGATGGTTTTCTATTACCCTTATAGTGATTGCCGCTGTTCTTTTAATAGCTGTTATCGTTCTCTATATCGTGGGTAAAAAAGCAGAAAAAAAACAGGCAGAACAAGAACAGGTTATGCAGGAAAATTCTCAGTTAATCAGCCTATATGTTTTAGATAAGAAAAAGTTACGCCTAAAAGAAGCCGGTCTTCCAAGCATCGTAATGGAACAGGCACCAAAATATGCAAGACGTGCAAAACTTCCTATTGTAAAAGTTAAAGCTGGTCCGAGGGTCATGAATCTGATTGCTGATGCCAAAGTATATGAGACAATTCTTCCAAAACAGGAAGTTAAGGCTAAGGTAAGTGGAATTTACATCACTTCATTTAAGAGAATCCGCGGTCCGGTATACGAACCAAAGAAAAAGAAAAAACTTTTCGGAAGAAACTAATAACAAAAGAACTACTTATATTTCTTGTAAAAGAGATATAAATAGTTCTTTTATTTATATATTTTTATGATATAACATCTTTAAAAACGTTACTGATGATGCGTTGTATTTATTTCTAACTCGTTGTCAGATATTTTGTTTCCATCAATATGTATCTGATATTTTACTTTTAAATCCACATTGCCATCTTCCTGTTCATTCACTATAACTTCCTCAGTCATAATTTCTACCAGCATATCTCCCATAGGTGTACTGTACAAAGACTGTCTGGTAGCATTATCTTCCAATATTAACCGTCCCTCAATTGCCCCTTTTCTAATAATTTCCACCATCTGATTATTAAATTTTATAATATTACTGGTTTTCTCTTTGCTGTCTTCTTCAAAATCATCATATAAGATATAATGCTTATTTTTTCTTAAATAATGTTTTCCGGCAGCAAGCATTTCAATATTATCCGTTGTTCCTTCTACTTTCTGTAACCCGGATATTTTAATTACAGCATTTTCACCCATACTAAAACTCCTCTATATTTATTCGGTTCGTCTCATCAATTTCAAAAGGCATAATCGAATTCGCAAAACTCTTAAATTTGTCCGCAGCATCACTCACATAAAATTCGTAAACCGGTTTTGCTCCACTGTCAGCACTAAGTCTTTTCTCTTCTAACAATCTGCCCAGACTGATTGCCGTTTCATAAGCAGGATTAACCAGATTTACATTCTCTCCCATCACCTTTCCAATCGTACTTCTCAGCAGCGGATAATGTGTACAGCCAAGAATCAGACTGTCAATATTCTGCTCTTGTAATTCATCGAGATATCTTCTGGCAATCTCTTCTGTCACGGAATCATGTAACATTCCCTCTTCTACCAACGGGCAAAATAACGGACACGCCTTACCTATAACTGTAATTTCAGGATCTTTTCCATGTATATATTCTGTATAAAGTTCACTCTTTATCGTTCCTTCTGTTCCTATTATGCCGATACGTTTATTCTTTGTATTCTCTATTGCACTTTTAGCACCTGGTTTTACCACTCCTATAACCGGAATATCCAGTTCACTCTCAATGGCATCCAATGCAAATGCACTGGCTGTATTACATGCCACAACAATCGCTTTTACATTTTTCGTCTGTAAGAATCTGACTATCTGGCGGGAATATCTGATAATCGTATCCTTTGATTTGCTTCCATATGGCACTCTGGCTGTATCACCAAAATATACGATACTTTCCCTTGGAAGCTGTCTTGTTATCTCTCTTGCTACCGTCAGACCACCAACACCGGAATCAAACACTCCTATCGGCGCATTGTTTTTTTTCTCCATATATTTCACCCTTCTTTTTGTTTTTCTATTTTACCTTTATTCCCATAAATATTCAATAGCATTGATTAAAATGTTTTTCTGCGGGTAATAATCTAAATATGCTAAAAGTAATTGATACAAAACAATCGTATGTTTTGTCTATCATATTAGGAGGTTAAAAATGAAAGCAAAAAAATACTTACCATACATAATTTTATTTTTTGGAATTATCAGTTTTATAGGATTTTACAAAATGGAGAATGCAGGTGCAACGAGCGTCCTCGCCAAAAATACAATCCGGTTTCACGTGCGTGCCAACAGCGATACAATAGTAGACCAGAATCTTAAAATGAAAGTAAAAGATGCTGTAGTAAATTACATTTATAAACAGACCGGTGATTTTACATCTGCAAAAGAAACAAGTCTTTTTATCACACAAAATAATGAAAAGATTAAAAATATCGCGCAGAAAGTCATTGACGAAAATGGTTTCGATTATACAGTCACCAGCTATTTCGGAACAGACTCTTTTCCTGACAAAACATACGGTGATATCTTATATCCAAAGGGAGAATATACATCCTATACTCTCTATATCGGAAAAGGCAAAGGTCATAACTGGTGGTGTGTCCTCTATCCTCCATTATGTTTTGTGGACACAAGTACCGGTGTAGTTCCTGACGCTTCCAAAGAACGTTTAAAGGAATCTCTGACCGATACACAGTATCACACGATTGTCAGGTATAAATTCAAGTATCTGACATTCCTAAACGAACTAATTCCTGCCGAATAAATTTCGGTTTGTCGAGGTTGAGACATTTCACGGCTGAAATAATACGGACAGCGAATATAGGAACTTGAGAGTCTTGAATACATTTATAAAATAAAAATAATATTGAATATTAAGCGGACATTTGATTCACAAAATCAAATGTCCAGACTTACCTGAGAAAAAATCATCAGGATTTTTTCGAAGATGAAGTCGGTGCTTAAAATATTCAATATTATTTTTATTTTCTATAAATGTTCAAGAATCGAGGTGAAGATATTCTCTGTCTGTATTTCTTCAGCAGAAAAGTCACTCCTCAACAAACCGGAATTTATATAAATTTTGTCAGATATAACTGCTCTGTCAATCCTTTTGCTTTCAAGAGTTTCACTGTCTGTTCTGCTTTTTCTATATCATCATAAAGTCCAAACACTGTCGGACCGCTTCCACTCATAATAGAATTTAATGCACCATTTTCTAACATTATCGTTTTAATTTCCTGAATAACAGGATACTGTGGTACAGTTATATCCTCCATAACATTATATAAACTTTTTGCCAGCTTATACAAATCCTGTGCCTTAATAGCAGACACCATCGCTTCAATATCCGGCCTTTTTTCAATCTCATCCGGCTTAATGTTACCATATACAAAAGCAGTGGACACAGACACCGGCGGTTTTGCTATTATCACATGACATTTCGGCGGTGTAGGAAGCGGTGTGAGAATCTCTCCAATTCCTCTGGCAATTGCCGTTCCACCAAGAATACAGTAAGGAACATCCGCTCCCAGACGAACACCTCTTTCCATTAATTCCTCTTTGCTTAACTCCAAATTAAACATCTGATTAACACCTGTCAGTGTAGCCGCGCAGTCAGAACTTCCCCCCGCCATTCCACCCGCGATTGGAATCCTTTTCCTGATTGTTATTTCCAGTCCCTGAACAATTCCGAATTCATCCATCAACATCTTAGCAGCCATATATGCAAGATTATCTTTTCCGTTGGATAATACTGCGGTATCGGTTCTTACAACAATCTCTGTTCCTTCCAGCCGGGTAAGTGTCACATCATCATACACATCTACCATCTGCATGACCATATCCAGATCATGATATCCGTCAGGCCGTTTTCTGATAACATCTAATCCAAGATTTATTTTTCCATATGCTTTTAACTCTAATTTATCCATTACGTCTCTATACTTCCTTATATACTTTCCACGGCAGTAACCTGCCTTTTCTAAAGTATACTTTTTTTATGACCTATTGACAAGATTTAATAATTAACAATCTGTCACCCGGTTTTATTTGTTCTGAAACCAGTTCATTCACTTTCATAATATTATCCATTGTTGTGTAATTTTCTTTTGCAAGTTTCCATAAACTGTCACCCTTTTGCACCACATATCCTTTCAGCATCGGTGCTGCATTAATTTTATCCATATCAATCGGCTGTTCTTCTATTTCAGATATGAATTCCTTTTTCTCTGACCGGAAAACAATCGTCTCTAATGCAACAACAGATTTAATCTCTACCTGTTCGGTGCTGATCATATTTGCACTGACCTGCTCTACTCTCCAATTAATATAATATTTATCTTCCGGCATAATACCATCTGCATCAATTCTATGCTCAAAATCAGCCTCTTTGCATTGATAACATAACGGATGTGCATCATCTGAAGAAATGTAGATAATACATGCTTTAATTTTTCCTACAGCCTTTAATCCACTGTCACTGACTACGATATTATCAATTTTCACTTCTGCATCACTGCTGCATATCTGAAGAATATGCCCCTTACTCTGATCAATGTCCAGCTTGACAATATTTTTTGTTCTCGATTCATTCTTTACAAGAAGTTTCTGATACTTTCTCTCTTCAATTACAGGTACCAGATTCGCATCCGGTGCATAGACATCTTCTAAAACTTCCATCTCTCTCTCTTCGTATATTTTTATATTTAATTTTAGTAAAGCACTGATAGAAATATCCCTTGTTTCGTTATCCTGATTCATTTCTGCTTCAATGTCAACATTATGAAGCGTTGTGTTGATATAAGAAACTAAATCCTCTCCGGCTTCTGCCACATCAACCGTTCCACCAAAGTTAATTATTGTATCAACCCATTGCTGCGGCATCCCTTCAGCTTCCGGGATATAAATCAGAAAGACTTTTAGCTCGCCACCAATATGTATCATTCCATCCAGCATTTTTGTATTGATTGTTTTAATCTTGACATCCTGCCAAATTATTTTTTGTATTGCCGGTTTTCCTGATGGTACAGATAATCTCTCACTGATACGAAATGTATCTGTCTTGTCTGCTATCACACATAAACTTTCCAAGCTGCTGTGTTTTGTCATAACATTTTCTCTATGGATATCTGATACAGCCTCTAAATCCTCCAGTTTTTCTATTGTAATATTTGCCATAATCTGCACTTTGTATATGTAATTTTTTCCATCAATTAATTTCACAGAAGATGATAATACAATCAGGCTTACATCAACATTACAGTTCTCATCCAGAGAATTTAATTTTATTGTCTCCTCAAACGGTATCTCTCCTTCCACTCCTTTTGCCATATCACTATCGCTTGTGTAATACATCATTCCAAAGGAAATTGTTCCATTGACGATTAACTGATTATTTCTAATAGATGTATTGTCCACGCTTACATTTTCATGATGATTAATGATATTTTCAATCATATCATCTGCCTCTGTCAAACTGCTCTCATGAGTTACATAAAATGTAGAAATCTCATTTTTTAGTATCTTACTCATATGAATATTATTCTTTTCCAACTCCATAGTTCTTCCCCCTATCTTTATAACTATCTATAATCTATGTTTGTCTGTTACTAATTTATTCACTAAAAATTACATTTTTATCACTATATTCTATTTTTATAACGATACACGGATATGTACTTGTTTCATTATTCGTATATTCTTTCGGTCCCTCAAACTCCGTTTTCACATAAATAGCATTTTCAGTCTCATACATTTCCCTGACTTTAATGCTGTATCCATCATATTTTTGTCTTCCATATCCAATAATGATATAAGTATACTGATTATCCGAATATGTCACTTTAAACTCTTTTTCTTTTCTCTCCTCTATCATCTGTTGAATTTCGGAAGGAATCTCACTCTCAGCTACTACCGTAAAATCAATATCATTTGTTTTCTTTGTTTTTATTTTTTCCAGACCGCAGGCTGTAGTTATTACGATACAAACCAATAACGTAACTAACAACTGAAATTTATTTTTCCGCATAAATAAACACCATAATATATCTTTATTAAAATATATTATGGTGTGTCAATTTTATTCTTATTTACAACATTTTGTTAATCATGTCTACCATATAGTCGCCAAGTTTTTTTACCTTTTCATCAGCATCGTCGAAATCATGACCTTTGACTCCATAGTAAAATTTAAGTTTTGGCTCTGTACCGGACGGTCTGATACATACCCATGCTTCCTCGCTCAAATCAAAATATATAACATTTGATTTTGGAAGTCCGGTTGTAGTAACTGCACCTGTTTCCATGTCAGTTACCGTATCATTCTGATAATCTCTCACAGATAGAACTTTATAATCATCAATACTTTGTGGAGTTTCTTCTCTTAATTTTTCAAGTGTTTTCTGAATCTTCTCTATTCCTTCTTTTCCTTTTAATTCGATAGATTCTACACCGTCTCTCCAATATCCATATCTTTCATACATCTCTTTCATCTTATCCCAAAGAGACATACCTTTTGTCTTGTAGTAAGCCGCTGCTTCACACAATGCCATCGTTGCAACAATAGCATCCTTGTCCCTCGCATGCGTTCCAATCAGACATCCGTAACTTTCTTCAAAACCAAATACATAAGTTCCTGTATTCTTAGTTTCAAATTCCAGCATTTTCTCACCGATATATTTGAATCCTGTAAGAACTTCTATCAAATCAATGCCGTAATATTTTGCAATATCATTCGCAAGATTTGTACTTACAATACTCTTAATTAAAGCTCCGTCTTTTGGAAGTTCTCCTTTTTCCTTTAACTGACTGATTTCATATTCTGCAATCAGACATCCTGACATATTTCCTGTAAGAATATGATAAGTTCCCGGTTTACTTCCCTTAATATAAACACCAAGTCTGTCTGCATCCGGATCTGTTGCCAGAAGCAAATCTGCTCCTACTTCATCTCCCAATTTTACAGCCAGTTCAAAAGCTTTTGCAGACTCAGGATTTGGATATCCGACAGTCGGAAATGCACCATCCGGCTTTTCCTGCTCTTCTACCACATAAACGTTTTCAAATCCAAGTTCTTTTAAAACTCTTCTAACCGGAACATTTCCTGTTCCGTGTAATGGAGTATAAACAATCTTAATGTCCTTCTGTACTGCCTTTATTATTTCAGGATTTTTTACCTGTTTCTTTAATTCTCCAATATATTTATCGTCAATTTCCTGACCAATAGATATATATAAACCTTCTGCCACAGCATCTTCTTTCTTCATTGTTTTTAGTTTATTATAATCGTGAAGAGCTGATACTGCATCCATAATTCCCACATCATGAGGAGGTGTAATCTGTGCACCGTCCTCCCAGTATACTTTATATCCATTATACTCTGCCGGATTATGACTGGCAGTTACATTAATACCTGCAATACATTTTAATTCTCTTACTGCAAAAGATAATTCCGGTGTAGGTCTTAACGCATCAAACACATATGCCTTAATTCCATTTGCATTTAAACAAAGAGCTGCCTCATCTGCAAACTCCGGTGACATATGTCTTGAATCATAAGCAATTGCCACGCCTCTATCCTGTCCATGCATTTTGATAATATAGTTTGCTAATCCTTGTGTAGCCTTTCTTACTGTATAAATGTTCATTCTATTGGTTCCTGCACCAATTACGCCACGAAGTCCGGCTGTTCCAAATTCAAGTTCTTTATAAAAACGGTCCTCAACTTCTTTTTCATCAGATTTTATTGCTTCCAATTCAGCCTTTGTATCATCGTCAAAGTATGGATTGGACAGCCAATCATTATATATATCTCTGTAGTCCATTTTAATCCTCCCACACAATTTTTACCAATCAGTTCACATCATATCACAAACAACTTACAAAGGAAACAATAAAAATAGTTTTTTTGCCATTTTTTTACTGTTTTTACATACTATCAATAAAACTCCAACGTAATTTTTCCTGTTTTCTGAACTGTTTCAATTTATCTTCATTTTTTTCAGAGTACCAGGCTTTATTGGAATTATAATAATAATTAATAATTTTCCAGAATTTCTCAGGATAGCTTAAAGCTGCCTTTAAAACTTCAAATTCTCTCACAGATATCGGTCTGATTCTGCAATAAGAATCCAGCAGTTCTTTTCCTAATAAAATGTCCCAATTATTTTTTTCCATAACCTTCCTAAGAAAATCATACAAATCCTGCACTACAGGTGCATAATTTAGTTTCAGCAGATTTACCATAATTACCTGATTATTTTGAAACAATATATTATGATAATTATAGCATCCGTGATTGATTGTCTGATTCTCTATGCTCTCCGTATACATATCTTTATAATCTGACTGTTCTAAAAGCCCTGCTGCTTCTGTTGCCTGAACATAATACTCTTCAATTATATTATGGAGAGACATTTCAAAAAAATTCTTATTCTTTCTTTTTTTTATGTAATTTTTAATTCTAAGAATTTCTGCACTGTGACGTTCAAACACTTCCGTCAAATTTTTACCGGGATGAAATCCACCCTCCTCAAACAATCCTGTGGTATTCTCTGTCAGTTTATGAAATCTTGCAAGATTAGAGGCTGCTAATAATAACTGTCTTTTATTATTATTGCTGCAGTCTTCCGCATCATACCATTTCTTTAATATGTATGTATATCCGTCCTCACTTACTGTTACATATTCCCCTTCTTTATTTGCTTTTACACTGTCTGTAACAAAATTATTATTTTCTAAAAAATTATAAAAAACACTCATGGTTTTCATTCTGTCATTACTGTTGTTATACTCCTGTAAGATATACTTTCCGTCATCTGTTATACAACCGTAATTTCCTTTTAACCGATAAGTGCTTTTAATTTTTAAGTCATACTGTTCTAACACTGTTAATGATTTTTCATTCATATTGTTCCCTCCACATCTTACTTGGTAACAGTTCAGCCTTGCGATATAAATAATAAATGTCAAAAGGCTGCTTGCAGACTCTTTGATATTTATTATTTATATCATATGGTGAGCCATCACAGCGAAGGAAATCCGCAGGATTTTCGAGCTGACGGCTGAACTGTTACCTTATTTGCATTATTCTAAAATATGAAGGGAATAATCAGATTAGAACATTGTTCCTGCAATGTCCATTAATATCTCTTTATCATTTAATTCAGGCTGTTCTAATACTCTGTTTAGTAATTGTTTTAGAATATCCCCGATGATAGAACCTGTACTGCATCCCGCTGCAATCAAGTCTTTTCCTGATACCGCCAATTCTGCTTTACAGGTACATATGTCATTTTCTACAATATACTGAAACTGTTCTTTTTCATACAAATATCCATCAAATCCTTTTTCCTTTCCATAAGGACTTTTCCCCTGAAAATCAGCATAAACCAACTGTAAATACTGCTCATAAATATCTTTTCCTATCTTATGCACACTTTTTCTGACATTTACAGGTTCCATCCCTTTTGAAACAGGTCTGTCATCATGACATTCTACCAATCTTGCAACCAGTTTTATTGTCTTATTATCCAGTTTCAGCCTTCGAAGAATTGGAGCGACCATCTCTGCTCCCACATGTGCATGTCCATAAAAATGCATCCGGGTCGGATCCTTTTTATCATAAGTAACGGAACCCGGTTTTCCTACATCATGCAATAGTGCTGCCCATCTCATCACCTTTGTCGGAGGGACATTTTCCATAACCTTAATCGTATGTTCTCCCACGTTATACATATGGTACGGAGTATTCTGCGGACACTCCATCATCCGGTCAAACTCCGGCAGTATCACTTTTGTAATTCCTGCATGATAAGCTGTTATCAGTTTATCCGGATGATTTGACATAATCAGTTTTTCCAGTTCTACATGGATACGCTCTGCGCTAATGTTCTCAAGATTTTGCACCAATAGCTCCATAGCATTCATTGTACTTTCTTCAATATCAAACCCCAGCTGTGCTGAAAATCTCACTGCCCGGAGAATTCGAAGTGCATCCTCAGTAAACCTTTCTTTTGCCTGTCCGACACATTTTATCACCTTTTTCTCTATGTCTCCCATACCATCAAAAGCATCAACCAATCCCACTGTCGGATTATATGCCATAGCATTTATGGTAAAATCCCTGCGTTTCAAATCTTCAATCAGATCTGCAGTAAACTCTACACTGTCCGGATGCCGGCTGTCATTATATTCTCCATCAATTCTGTATGTGGTAACTTCATAGCCTGTCCGCTGTAACATTACCGTAACTGTTCCATGCTGAATACCTGTATCAATTGTTCTGTGAAAGAGTTCTTTTACCTGATGCGGCAATGCTGATGTGGTAATATCCCAATCCTGCGGGTCCCTTCCCAAAATTGTATCCCTGACACATCCACCGACCGCAAACGCCTCATAACCATTCTGCTCTAATATACCTATAATCATTCTTACAGGCTTTGGTATATTCATTTTAAATCTTTTTACTTCTTTATAATGCTTCATTCATAATCTCCAATGCTTTTGCCAGCTTATCCTTCGCCACTGCCGAATAATTTATAATAAATTTATAGTTAAATTCTTCCAGATTATTATAACAATAATCCGACACGCTTGAAATATTTATCTTATGATTTCTTAGTATTTCTTTAAATTTCTCATCATTAATCTGTTTACGAATACCTAAAATAAAATGAAGTCCTGCATTCTCTTCCTCAATTGTTACTTTTGAATAAATGTCAGACTGTTTGATTGCACTTATAATTGTATTTCTGTAATCACGATAATAATTTCTCATCCGATTAATATGTCTCTCATAATATCCCATGGAAATGAAGTTTGCCAGTGTATATTGTTCAAAACTGGACACTGTGCTGGAATAAAAACCAAGTTCTTCGTGATACTTTTTCATCAATTCATCAGGAAGTACCATATATGCAATTCGAATGGATGGTGCCAGTGTCTTAGAAAATGTATTCATGTAAATAACATGATTACTGTCTATTCCTGCCATTGTTGGTATCGGACGTCCTGAAAACCTGAACTCGCTATCATAGTCATCTTCTATAATAAACCCATGATTCTCTCTTGCCCAGTTTAATAAATTCTGCCTTCTTGATACCGGCATAACCCGTCCTGTCGGAAAATGATGAGATGGTGAAATGTGTACACCATCAATCTTCTTCCCTTTCATATCCTGCATCTGAATACCGGACTGATCTATCGGAAGATGCAGACACCTCACTCCGTTACTTTCATACACCTTACTGATTTTTCTGTAACCTGGGTCCTCTACTGCGATAACACTATTCTTTCCCAGTAGCTGTACAATAATACTATACAAATATTCTGTTCCTGCGCCAACAATAATATTATCTACCTCTACATCCATCCCTCGGAAATGGGACAAATGACCGGCAATCGCCTGTCTAAGTTCCAAAACGCCATTAGGGCTTGGGCTCTTTAGAAATGACTTTTCTTTGTCCAGTAATGTCTGTCTCATAATCCGCGACCATGTCGAAAAAGGAAAGCTGTCGTACATGATATGGTTTGAATTAAAATCTACCAGCCACTCCTGCTTTTCATTGCTCCGGCTTACATTTCTATCTTTAATATTCTTTTTATCTTTTAATTTATTCTGTTGCTTATTCTTTTGCAATCCCGTTTTCATGTATTGCCGGCTGATTTCGCTGGCAAAATATCCTCTTTTTTCTCTGGCATAAATATATCCTTCTACAATCAACTGTGCATAGGCATTTTCCACTGTAATAATACTAATATTATGATTCTTTGCCATCTCTCTTTTTGATGGCAGTTTTTCTCCTGCTGCTATTTTTCCTGATAAAATATCCTCTTTAATGCACTGATATAAATACTCATATAGAGATTGTTTACCTCTTTTGTCAAAATTATAAGTAAGCATTTCGTTTCCTCCAGTTCTTTCCCAGCCTTCCTCACTCTGTTCAGACGCATAACCCTCTGCTCTGGTATTATAAATCATTCACATAATGGCAATATCGGCAATACCATATTGCCATTATACTTTATATAATTTATTATGTAAAATATTATTTGAAAGGTGATATTATATGAAAAGAGTTTTAAGTATACAGGATTTATCATGTTTAGGAAAATGTTCACTGACCGTGGCATTGCCAATTATTTCTGCCATGGGTGTGGAAACTTCCATTATTCCTACAGCAGTATTATCTACACATACAATGTTTGATAACTTTACTTTCAGGGATTTAACAGAAGATATGAACGGAATTAAAAAGCATTTCATAAGTGAAGGATTTCAATTTGATGCTGTTTATACGGGTTATCTGGGTTCCAAAGAACAGATAAATATTGTCATAGATTATTTTGATACATTTCGTAGCAAAAACAATTACATCATTGTAGACCCGGCCATGGCAGATAACGGAAAGTTATACACAGGTTTTACTCCTGACTTTGCATTGGAAATGGCAAAATTGTGTTCCAAAGCCGATGTTGTTCTTCCAAATATCTCCGAAGCATGTTTTATGCTGGGCAGAGATTATATTGGTGAAGATGCTGCTCCGAATGAAGTAAAAGAACTCTTAACAGAACTTACATCTCTTGGTGCAAAAACTGTCGTTATTACCGGCGTGCGGTTCGGAAAAAATGATTTTGGTTTTATGGGATACGATACAAGAACAGAAGGATTCTTCCAATATTCTACAGAGGAAATCCCTATGAAGTCTCATGGCACGGGTGATATTTTCGCCAGTACATTTACCGGTGCGTTGATGAACAACTACACTGTTTACAATGCTTTAAAAATTGCTGCCGACTATACATGCGCATGTATTAAAAACACTTACAATGACCCTGAAGCAGTTAATTACGGAGTAAACTTTGAGGCGGAAATTCCGTTATTATTAAAGATGATTGGAAAATAAAATCCTAAAAAGCACATCTCCCCATCGGGAAATGTGCTTCTTTCTTTAAACCAAAAACAATATATTTATTTCACTTTAAAATATGTCTAATTTCAATTACCTTTTTAAATTAACTTCGCCAATTCCTCAGCTTTATCCGTCTTCTCCCAAGGCACATCAATATCGTTTCTTCCAAAATGTCCATAGGCTGCTGTCTGTTTATAAATTGGTCTGCGTAAATCAAGCATTTTGATAATTCCTGCCGGTCTTAAATCAAAGTTATCACGTATAATTTCCACTAACTTTTCATCACTGACCTTTCCTGTTCCAAATGTATCTACCATAACAGACGTCGGATGTGCCACACCAATCGCATATGATAACTGTATCTCACATTTATCAGCCAATCCTGCTGCCACAATATTTTTTGCCACATATCTTGCTGCATACGCCGCAGAGCGGTCTACCTTAGTACAGTCCTTACCTGAAAATGCTCCACCACCATGACGGGCATAACCACCATAAGTATCCACAATAATTTTACGTCCTGTAAGTCCGCTGTCACCGTTTGGTCCGCCAATCACAAAACGTCCGGTTGGGTTAATAAAGAATTTCGTATTTTCATCCACCATTTCTTTTGGAAGTACGGGATCAAACACAAACTTTTTAATATCTGCATGAATCTGTTCCTGTGTTACCTCAGCATCATGCTGTGTAGAAAGCACTACAGCATCCAGTCTTACCGGCTTCCCTTCTTCGTCGTATTCTACTGTCACCTGTGTTTTTCCATCCGGGCGGAGATATGAAAGTGTTCCATTCTTTCTCACTTCTGTTAATTTTAAAGCGAGCTTATGTGCTAATGCAATCGGATAAGGCATCAATTCTTCTGTCTCATTTGTTGCATAACCAAACATCATTCCCTGGTCTCCTGCACCAATGGCATCAATATCCTCATCTGACATCTTATTTTCCTTTGCCTCTAAAGCCTTGTCCACACCCATAGCAATGTCTGTTGACTGTTCATCAAGAGCTGTTATTACTCCACATGTGTCACAGTCAAACCCATATTTTGCTCTGTCATATCCTATCTCTCTGATAGTCTCTCTTACTACTTTCTGAATATCTACATACCCTTCAGTTGTAATCTCTCCCATCACAAGTACAAGCCCTGTAGTGATACTCGTCTCACAGGCTACACGGCTCATTGGATCCTGTCTCATTAATTCATCTAATATTGCATCGGATATCTGATCACAAATTTTATCCGGATGTCCTTCTGTTACTGATTCTGATGTAAAAAGTCTCTTTTCCATTCCTATTCTCCTTCTGTAAAATAAAAGAAATCCACTGTAAAACAGTGGACTTGAAATCAAGGTATTCAAATCCTCTTATCGATCAGACTTCTATCTGCTCAGGTTGGCACCTTCCTAACTATTCGTCGGGGTTGCCGTGGTTTCACCGGTCCTTGTACCTCCACCACTCTGAATAAGAGAAAATTTTTTCACAAAACAATACTACTATTATATTAAAAATATGTCAACACAATTATATTTTCCATTTAATTCTATGTTGCTTTTCTAATTTCACTCTTTATCTGTTTCCGGTCTGCTGATATACCAGTATGTACTTCCAACTGTAATCCCTCCTACAACATTTCCTAATGTAACCGGAAGCAGATTACCCACAAAAAAATTGTACCATGTTAAACCTGTTGTGTCTGCCCCCATATTTCCATATACCATATCGGCAAATAATCCACCACTAATATAACTCATGTTTGCAATACTATGCTCTAATCCACAAAATACAAATATCATTACCGGGAAGAACATTCCTATGATTCTTCCTAAATTATTTTCTATCATCGTAGAAAGCATAACTGCAAAGCATACTAAAATATTACAAACCAATGCCTTAAAAAATGCTGTATCAAAACTCATCTGACATTTGCCGACTGCTGTTGATATAATTCTCTCAGCATAGCTATGTTCAAACCGTGAATAGACATCTCCCAGTGCAAACATTGCAGCTACGAACAGTGTTCCTACTAAATTTCCAATATAAACTACAATCCAGTTTTTAAACAGTTCCCTTATTTTTATCTTCTTCTCATATACGGAAATAATCATCAGATTATTTCCTGTAAACAATTCTGCTCCATTATAAACCACTAAGATTAAACCTAACGGAAAAACTGCCGCCTCTATCAATTTGGATACGACTGTATGGTTTACTGATAAAGATATCAGCATAGCTACATTTCCAGCAATGGCAATAAAAAAGCCCGCCATTATTCCCAGCACCAAAGTTTTCCCAACAGATAGTCTCGCTTTTTTCACCCCGTTTTCAGAACAGCGCTTTGTTCCGCCTCTTGTATCTAACATTCACATCTCCCTTATTTTTATTTCTGACAATATCTTACCATTTCATTAAAATTATATCAAATATACATATGTTAGTAAATATAAAAAGAGGATGCATTTAAAATGCATCCCCCTCTTTATAATTATTATTTTTTTGTTTTCACAGATTTTTTTGCCGGTTTACTATAAACATCTACACCGACTAAATTTTTCTTTGCTGCTACAACCTGTACATAATATTTTTTATTTTTCTTTAACTTTTTGATTGTAATTGTATTTTTCTTAGTTGTTTTGAACTTAAGATTCTTTGTAAACTTTTTATCTGTTGCTAAAGTAACTTCATACTTTTTGGCACCTTTTACTTTGTTCCATTTTACTGTAACAGAAGCACTCTTCGCCTTTTTCTTTAACTTATTTGCTTTTATCTTTTTCAATTTAGGTTTAGCAATCGTATTTGCAGCTTTTACTTTCTTTTGAACATCTGCTAATGCTACATTTCCTTTAGTTGTTGCAAATAAAACAGACTTCTTTCCTAATGGTACATTAAATTTTACAACTTTTTTATCTGTCTCAGAAATTGTTCCATTTGTCTTAACAATATTATTTGGCAATGTTACCGATACTTCAAATGCAATTTTACTCATATCTACCGAGTTTGCTATTGCATTAACATCTCCCATATCTCCTGCATTACCCATCATATCTTTTGTGTCAATTTCTGTATAATAGGTATCTGTTGTAATATACGAATTGTCAGAAAAGTTTAATTCTGCTGCCATATTCACTTTTTCTAACCGTTGAATCTGCATATACTCTTTTCCATCAACCGTTACCGTTCTTACACTGAAACCATCTTCTTTATAAGTCTGCTCCAATGTCTGCCAATAAGTTGACATCATTGCATCTGTTATTCCCTCTTTCTTTAATTCTGTGTTCACAGCCGCCTTATCCAGACGCATAGTCATGTATAACATGCCGCTACCATTCGAATTAATTACCACATCCATTTTCACAGATGCACAACCTGAAAATACCATAACAACTACAATCAACAGTGCCATAAGTTTTGTTTTAATCTTCATGCTGCTTCCTCCTTTTATATGTTATTAAATATATAATAACATAATCTTATCACAATTCATACTAATTAATTATTTATCTAATTCTTGCTATTTCTAAACTGTACCGGTGTCATCCCATACTTTTTCTTAAAAAGTCTGTTAAAATGTTCCACATTCTGATATCCGACTTTCTCTGCAATTGTCTCCACAGTCATGTTACCACCCTTTAATAATGTTCTTGCTTTTTTCATCCGGACATTTTTAACCAGTTCTCCAAAAGTCTTTCCAGACTTATCTTTTATATATTTCGACAAATATGGCTTTGACAGATGAAAATGTTCTTCTAATTCATCTAATGTTACCGTAAGATAATTTGTATTAATATAATTAATAATCTCTGTTAATCTTTCATCCTGACAACCCTGATCCCCTGTGGACTTTACCAAATGATTTACCGCAACTGTAAGTGCATGAATTGATGACTTGATAATGTCCTCGTCAATTCCTACTCCCCAGTACATCTTGCCCTGACAGCAGATTCCTACATACGAAACGGCTTTTGATGAAGAACCTCTGGATAATGAATGTTCTTCATATATTGAAAGCTCGTAACTAATATTAAAATACTGCTTAAATGCATTACTAACTGCATCCAGACGACCGTTTCCTGTATGTTTAATAATACGGACTTTGTCTTCCTGCGCAATCGTCACTTCTGCCATAATACCGTTCTTCTGCTGGAAATGTGCCTCAGGAACAGTAAACACACTATTTTCATTAATATACTTATCTTCAAATATTTGGTAAACCCATTCTGGAGACAATTCTTTATGCTCCTTATCGGAAACGTGTTTCACACTATATCCGATTTCTTCACGCATCTTTTCCGGTATAGATAATCCGAAACTCTGCTTTAAGATATAGCTTACACCGCCTTTACCCGACTGACTGTTAATACGAATCACATCTGAGTCATAAGTTCTTCCTACATCAACCGGGTCAATTGGAAGATACGGAACGTTCCACATTCCCTTTGGATCTTTTGCTTTACAAGCCATTCCTTTTGAAATAGCATCCTGATGGGAGCCTGAAAATGCTGTGAACACTAAATCTCCGGCATATGGTTGACGCTTTCCTACTTCCATCCGGGTAACTCTCTCATATAATTTCACAATCTCCGGCATATTACTAAACTCCAGATTTGGGTTTACACCATGGGAAACCATATTCATTGCTAATGTCACGATATCTACATTACCAGTTCTCTCTCCATTGCCAAATAATGTTCCCTCGATACGGTCTGCTCCCGCTAATACCGAAAGTTCTGCTGTTGCAACACCACAGCCTCTGTCATTATGCGGATGAACGGATATTGTCACTGCATCTCTATATTTTAAATTTTTATGCATATATTCAATCTGCGTTGCAAAAACATGAGGCATTGCATTTTCCACAGTAGCCGGTAGATTGATAATTACTTTATTTTCTTTCTTTGGCTGCCATACATCCAATACCGCATTACATACATCTAAAGCGTAATCCATCTCTGTTCCTGAGAAACTCTCCGGACTATACTCAAAAGAAAAGTTTCCATCTACTTCTGCAGCCAGTTCGTTTAATAACTTCGCTCCATCTATTGCTATCTGTTTGATTTCTTCTTTACTCTTCTTAAATACCTGCTCACGCTGTGCTAAAGATGTAGAGTTGTAAAGGTGAATTACTGCATGTTTTGCACCTTTCACAGCCTCAAATGTTTTCTTGATAATATGTTCTCTTGCCTGCGTTAAAACCTGAACTGTCACATCATCAGGAATCATGTCTCTCTCAATCAAAGCACGCATGAAATTATACTCTGTTTCTGACGCTGCCGGAAAACCTACTTCTATCTCTTTGAATCCAATGTCTACAAGCATCTGGAAAAACTCTAACTTTTCATCCAGACTCATAGGCTCAATCAGTGCCTGATTTCCATCTCGAAGATCTACACTGCACCATATCGGAGCCTTTTCAATATACTCTTTTTTTACCCAGTCATATGTAGGGTTCTCTGGCATAAAGTATTGTCTTGTATACTTGTTGTAATTCATAATACTACCTCTTTCTTTTATATAATATTGTAAGCCATAACAGCAAAGAATTTTCGAGTTGATGGCTGAATTGTTATCATTATTTTATTACATCTTAATACAACTTAAATAAAATCTCAATTAATATAATTTTCCTATGCATGCTACTACTTATGAGCCATGCGCACTCGTAGACCTTCGGTCTACTTCATCGCGGGCTATCGCCCTATATTTCTGAAAACAACCAAGAACATATGAACAAGTTCATGTTCTGGTTATTTTCAGAAATGCATGGCTCATTGCCATCACGTAAAAAGTACGTCTCTGTGCTTCAACTGAAGCACAGAGACGTAAGCTTTACATACGCGGTACCACTCTGTTTCATGTAATACATGCTCTTATCAGATACATAAGCATCTGTTCCTATAACGGGGAAAACCGTCCAAACCTACACACTATTAATAACAATGTTATTATAAGCTTCAGCCGGAAACTCCGAGGCGAGTTCACCGGTTCACATCTAATGTCTCACACCTTCCGACATCTCTCTGAAATCTGCCTGCCGATTACTATTCCTCTTCAATGTTTTTATTCTTTTTAGGATAGAACATATACTATCATATGCATTTTTATTTGTATAGTGACAAATTTAATCAGTTTATTTGATATATTTTAATTTTCACTCCATCTCTCCTTCAACATATATGCTGACATCTTCGGTTGTCTGTTTCTTGTAAAGATTCCTTTTTTATTTCCATCTACACGATTCAATCCCTGCTTTGTCTGGAAATCAGCAAACGCCCATGGATGCTCTCCAATCATAAAGTCCAGTTTGTCAAATATCTTATGGAATTCATTCATATACATACATTGAAATTCTTCCGTAAATGCTACTGCCGGTGTCTTATGGTAGCCTGCAATTGTATCTGCCCCATACTCACTCATAATGATTGGCTTATGATATTTGTTGTACCACTTGTTCATCTCATTCTCTAATTGAAGTCCAATAACTTCCAGATGGCTGTGATCTGTATACCATGCATAATATCTGTTTACACAGATAACATCGAGCCACTGACTGACTTTATCTCCATCAGGTCCCGTCGTATGCACCATAGTAACCGGTCTGGTATCATCCAGGCTTCTCATCGTTTCTATAACCTCTTTAAAATACGGCACAGCCTCTTCTTCATGGGTTGCAGCCTCATTTGCCACACTCCACATCATAACACATGGATGATTTTTATCACGATTATACATATCAGCCAGCATATCTTTATGATGTTCTAATGTGTCATCATTGACTCTGTTCCCTGCAAAAACACTGTTTCCATCCCAGAAACACATTCCTACAGCAGGTACTTCGTCAATGACTACAAATCCCTCCCGGTCAGCCAGCATCATCAACTCTTCAGAATACGGGTAGTGGGAAGTTCTGAACGAATTTGCTCCCATCCATTTTAGCAAATTAAAATCACGGATATTGAGTGCCTCATCCATTCCTTTTCCATGAACATCACTATCTTCATGCTTTCCAAATCCCTGGAAATAAAACTCTTTCCCATTAATCAGAAATGCTTTGTCTGTCACTTCTATTGTTCTTAGACCGAACTGCTCTGCATATGTATCATTTTCGCCTTCTACTTTTAACTGATAAAGATAAGCAGCTCCCGGATTCCAAAGATGCGGCTCTTTCATTTCCGTTTCTACATACCACTTGTTCTCATCATTCAGACATTTTTCCACCGCTTTCTCTGACACAATATTACCTGCCTCATCAACTACCTTTACCACACGTATTTCATCTGTAGAAGTGATAAGCGCTTTTACAACTGCCTCATTTTCTTTTATCTCTGTTTTAATAACAATATTTTCAATGTATTTCTTCGGTGTTGTATACAGTTTTACCGGTCTGTGTAATCCTGAGTAATTATAGAAATCAAAGTAAGTCTCCTGATAATGAAAACCTTCCGGATATCCCGGCCCTTCTTTATGGATAATTTCTCCACAAGGAATGCATGTCCAGTCAAGTATATTGCTGAGCGCAACGGTCACACGATGTTCTTCTAAAGAAGACTTCTCAATCATTTCTGTAATGTCTGCCTCAAACGGAAGAAATCCGCCTTTATGTTTTACAACTTCCGTCCCATCTACCCATACTGTTGCATGATGGGTTGCACTTCCGAAACGTAAAACAATTCTTTTTCCATTCCAGCTGTCAGGTATTACAAAACTCTTCTCATACCAGACATATCCTACATGTTCTTTTTCACGTTCTTCTGTAAATAAATCATTATAACTCGAAGGAACTGCCATAGGAATCGTATCTTTTAATGGCTCCTTCTGCCATTGTTCCTGAATTCCTATATTATCATAATCCATTTTAAAATTCCAAATGCCACTTAGATTTTTAACCTCTCTCACTTTGTTTTCTACCGGATATAACATTTACTCTCTCCTTTTCATAAAATGTATTTATTGTCAGCTCTCTTTCGCCTCCTGACAAATCTTTTCAATAAATTCATACCACACATTTCTGAATACTTCCCCATCACTTAAGGACTGCACTGCCACAACCATATCCTGCTCCGGAAGCATAATAATATACTGTCCGTATTTCCCATCGGCTCTGGCAGTTCTTTTGTCCGGATTTATCCAGAACTGAAAGCCATAATTCGTCTCCCAATTCTCAGGAACCTGTTTTGTTGTAGCCATATCTAGATATTCTTTTGAAACAATTCTTTTATCCTTATATACTCCACCGTCTAATATCATCTGCCCAAAATTTCCAAACTCATCAATTGTCAGGTAAAGTCCATTCGCTGCATGAATATGTCCCTTTGGGCATCTGGTCCAGTCCGGACTCAAAATATCCAGAGGAGTAAATAACTTCTCTCGAAGATAATCCATTATCTCCCTGCCCGACTTTCGCTCAATAAGACATGCCAGCATATATGTATTAAAATTGCAGTACAGAAATCTCTCTCCCGGCTTATAAGTAAAGTCATGATGAAAGAAATACTGTATCCAGTCTTCTGTGATATATCTCTCCGGGTCATCTCCAAAAAACATCGGATGATCAAATCCCGTTGTCATCGTAAGCATATGTCTCACAGTAATTCCTAACAGATTATCACTTGGACTGTCAGGCAGATATTCCGGAAAACTATCACAAATCTTTTCATCTAAAGAAATAATACCCTCATCTATCGCTATTCCCACTGCAACAGATACAAAACTTTTACTAACAGACCATGTATTCAGTCTTGTTTTCTGTGCCATTCTTCCCCAGTCTAAAATAATATCTCCATGTTGTCTTACCTGTACATAATTTAAAACAATGTCCTGCTCTTTTACTTTACTAAGAAACTCCTCAAAGATTGTATTGATTTTCATTTTTATCTCCTTTTATTCAATAACTATCTCTGCACCCTTCCTATACCATTCCCCTTTATCAGATGTTCTATTTCTTCCACTGTCGACAGATTCGCATCTCCCGGTATGGTATGTTTCAGTGCTGATGCTGCTACTGCAAATTCTATAACATCTTTGGTTTCTTTTCCAGATAATATTGCAAAAATAATTCCTGCTGCAAATGCATCTCCGCCACCGACTCTGTCTATCATTGGTGAAATTTCATACTTCTTTGCAGTATAAAAATTTTTTCCATCATAAATACAGCCACTAAAATCATGATAAGATGACGTATGACTCTGACGGAGACTGCTGATAACGTATTGAAACTGATACTTATCTGCCATCTCACGAAACATCTTTTCATATGCCTCTAAGTTTGGTGTATCATCTTCATTTTCCTTTGATAATGAAAACCCTAACATTTTTCTTGCATCTTCTCTGCCGCCCATAAGCACATCAACATATTCCATATACTGTGGCATTACCTGCTTTGCCTGATTTATCGTCCACAACTTATTTCTATAATTCAAATCACAACTGACAGTCACTCCTTTTCTTTTTGCAGCCTTTAACGCCTCAAGTACAATCACTCTGGCATTTTCACTAATAGCCGGTGTGATTCCCGAAAAATGAAACCAATCTGCTTCATCAAAAATTTTATCAAAGTCAAAATCAGAAACTTCCGCTGTACTCATTGACGAGCCTGCCCTGTCATATACAACATTAGATGGACGGACTGCAGAACCTTTTTCCATATAGTATATTCCTAATCTGTCACCGCCATATGAAACATCTGATGTATCTACATTCATTTTTCTTAATGCACTGACAGCACTTCTGCCGATAGGATTGTCGGGAACTTTTGTCACATAAGCCGAATCCATTTCAAACATCGCTAAAGAAACTGCAACATTTGCTTCACTGCCTCCGAAACACGCTTCAAATTCATCTGCCTGCATAAACTTCTTATAATCTTTTGTAGATAATCGAAGAAGAATTTCTCCCATGGTTACTACTTTTGCCATATTATCTCACCTCGCTTACAATGCTCATGGCTCTTGCAGCCAGCCTTGTTATCTCACCAAAATCTTTTTGTTCAATCAACTGATTTTGCACCATCCAGCTGCCTCCACAGGCAATAACCTTATTATTTTCTAAATAGGCTTTTACGTTTGTTTCATTAATTCCTCCGGTTGGCATAAACATCACATCACCATAAGGTGCTGACATTGCTTTTATCATGTTTAATCCGCCACATATCTCTGCCGGAAAGAACTTCATCACTTTAATTCCCATTTCCAGATCCTTTTCGATTTCACTCGGCGTTGCCACACCCGGAATAATCGTTATATTTTCTTTTTTACAAAAATCAATTACCCTCGGATTTGAACCGGGACTTACAATAAAATCTGCCCCCACAGCAATTGCTTCGTTAGCCTGCTCTATCGTGAGTACTGTTCCTGCTCCAACAGTGCAGTCAGGAAATTTTTCTTTTATAACTGCAATAGCCTTCAATGCTTTTTCTGTACGAAGAGTAACTTCAATACAGTTCATATTTCCTTTTCTTAATGCCTCTGCTAACAAAACTGCCTGTTCCTCGTCATTTACCGTAATCACCGGTATAATACCGGCCTCTCTTATTCTTGTGAAAATATCCATCTATACTCTCCATCTTTTTCTAATATGAAAGGCTCTGCCTTAAACACCTGAATATGCTGAAAATCCACCATCTACAGGAACTACGACTCCGTTAATAAATCCTGACAAATTATCGTTACATAAGAACATCAGTGTTCCAATCAACTCTTCCGGTTCACCAAAACGTCCCATTGGAGTGCTGTTTAAAATTTTTCCCGTTCGGTCTGTCGGCGTACCATCATCATGAAACAGCAGTTTCTCATTCTGTTTTGTCACAAAAAATCCCGGTGCAATCGCATTACAGCGAATACCTACTTTAGAAAAATGAACAGCCAGCCACTGTGTATAATTAGATATTGCCGCTTTTGCGCCACTATATGCCACAATCTTTGTCAATGGTGTGTAGGCATTCATACTTGAGATATTAATAATGCTGCAGCCTTTACGGTCTATCATATCCTTTGCAAACACCTGTGTTGGAATAACACTTCCCAAATAATTTAAGTTAAATACTTTTTCAATTCCCTCTACTTCTAAATCAAAAAAAGTTTTTGCACCTTCCATCGTTTCTGTCTGAAAATATTCCATATCGGTCGTAGCCTGTGGGTTATTTCCTCCTGCTCCATTAACTAAAATATCACACTTTCCAAGTTCCTCTAATATTTTATTATGTGCTTTCTCAATACTCTTTTTGTCTAATACATTACATTGATATCCCTTAGCGCATCCTCCATTGTTTACAATCTGTTCTGCATTTATTCGTACTGCATTCTCATTAATATCAAGCATGGCAATTTTTGCTCCTGCTTTCGCCAGTGCTTCAGCAAACATCGAACATAAAACTCCGCCTGCTCCGGTAATCACTACAACTTTTCCTTTTATTCCTGATGTCAATGATAACTTCATATAACTTTTTCCTTTCTATCCTGCTCTGCGATTCTCTTTATTTATCTGATTATTATCTGCTTTTCTCTAATGTCTCCCAAATACCATTGATATAGGCAGCACCCAATGCCCTGTCATACAAACCATATCCGGGCTTTCCCTGTTCTCCCCAAATCATCCTGCCATGGTCAGGTCTGATATATCCATCAAACCCTGTTCTGTGTAATGCTTTCAACACCTCTGCTATATCAAGACTCCCATTTTCCGACAAGTGACCGCTTTCCTCAAAAGAACCGTCTTCCAATATTTTTATATTTCTGATATGGGCAAAACATATTCTGTTTTGTTCTCCATACTTCTTCATCATCTTTGGTATATCATTGTCAGTCAAACATCCTAAACTGCCTGTGCATAATGTCAGTCCATGGTGGCTGTCGTTATATAAATCCAAAAACCGGTCAATATTTTTTTCATTTGTTATAATTCGTGGAATACCAAAAATAGGCCAAGGCGGATCATCCGGATGTATTCCCATATTCACATCGCATTCTATTGCTACCGGAATAATCTCTTGAATAAAGTACTCCAGATTTTTCCACAATCCTTCTTCTCCTAAAGACTTATATGCATCTATTAACTCTGCCATTTCTCTCGGGGTGTAGGAAGCATCCCATCCGGGCAGTGTCATCTTCGTAGGGTCCATTTTATCCACGTCTTTTTTGTAATATACTAATGCATTCGAGCCATCCTCTAAAGGCTGGTCCAATCTGGATCTCGTCCAATCAAAAACCGGCATAAAATTGTAACAGATACATTTCACTCCCACTGCTGACAGCCTTCTAATATTCTCTTTATAATTTTCTATGTATTCTTTATATCTTCCTCTTCGTAATTTTATATCTTCATGAACCGGTACACTTTCAATGACTTCCATCTTTAATCCATGGGATTCTACCTCATCTTTCAAACACTGTATGCTCTCTCTCGGCCAGACGTTTCCCGGTTCCACATCATAAACTGCTGTAACCACTCCGGACACTCCCGGTATCTGACGAATCTGTTCAAGTGTAATAGAATCTTCCATTCCATACCATCGAAATGTCATCTTCAAACAAATCACTTCCTTTCATCCTGCACTTGCTGTAAGCGCTTACAATAAATTTACATTAATTTTTATCTAATGTCAATTATCTTTTTACTTTTTACTTACATCTCTCTTACATTTTTTCATTGTAATATCTTTTGTATTATAGTATAATTCGTTAATGTAAGCAGTTACATAAGTAACACATATAAATTGAAACTTTTTTGTACTTTATCGTGCCACGTGCTGCACAGAACGGAGAGTGATATGAATATATATGATATTTCAGAAAAAGCAGGGGTTTCTATCGCCACTGTTTCCAGAGTTTTAAACGGCTCTGATAATGTAAGTGAAAAAACAAGAAAAAAAGTTGAAGCAATCATGAAAGAAACCGGTTATATGCCAAATGCTTTTGCAAGAGGTCTTACCAATAACACGATGCATACAATTGGTCTATTGTGTGCTGACTGTTCCGACCACTTTCTGGCAAATGCCATCTCTTACTTAGAACATGGATTTAGAGAGAACGGATATGATTGTCTTCTTTGCTGTACCGGATATGAGTTGTCTAACCGGCAAAACTATCTGAAATTGCTCCTTTCTAAAAAGGTAGATGTGGTAGTTCTAGTAGGTTCTACATTTATAGAACCGGATGAAAAAGACAACCAGTACTTAATTGATGCCTCTAATGAAGTACCAATTGTATCTGTAAACGGATATATTGACTCACCAAATATTTACTGTACTTTATGCAATGACTTTGAGGCTATTTTAAATGTTACGACAAATTTGCTAAATAAAGGGTTTGAAAAGCCTCTGTTCTTATGCCGCTCTTTATCATATAGCGGAAGACAAAAATCTGAAGGTTTTAAAAAAGCTCTTTCCGATAAAAGTATTCCTTTAAAAAAGGAACAGATGATTTATTACCATGGCAGCATTTCTGATACAAAAGAGATGTTATTATCCTATTATGAAAACACATATCAGTTTGACTGTGTCATCGCAGGGGACGATGAACTTGCTGTTTCCGCACACAAATTTGCAGGAACACTTGGTCTTTCTGTCCCTGACCAGTTCTCCATTATAGGATATAACAATTCCAAAGTCGGCATTTGCTGTGAACCGGAATTATCCACATTGGACAACAAATTAGAATTTGTCTGCTCCAATACCGTAAACTCTGTCATGAATATTTTGAGCGGTCAGCGTGTTCCCCGCAAAACAATTGTTTCCGCAGAGTATATCGAGCGTGGAACATCAGACTTATAAGATATTTGAAAACAGATTGGAGTTTATATGGAATTTTTAAAAGATGATTTTTTACTGCATTCAGACTGTGCAAAAAAACTTTATTTGGAACATGCCAAGAATCTGCCTATCATTGACTATCACTGTCATATAGAGGCAAGAGATATTGCCGAAGACAAGAAGTTTGATACAATTACTTCTTTATGGCTTGGTGGGGACCATTATAAGTGGAGACAAATGCGTGCCTGTGGCGTTGAAGAAAAATATATTACAGGAGATGCTTCAGACTACGATAAATTTTTAAAATGGGCAGAGGTTCTGCCACGCCTGATTGGCAATCCTCTTTATCATTGGTCGCATCTGGAATTAAAAAAATATTTTGGATACGATGGTGTTTTAACACCTGAAACTGCTCCTGAAGTCTGGGAATTGTGTAACAGGAAATTAAAAACTATGTCTGCAAAAGATATTATTTTATCTTCTAACGTAAAAATTATCTGTACTACAGATGACCCTGTTGATTCTTTACAATGGCATCAGCAGATTGCAGACAGTGGCTTTCCTGTAAAGGTTCTTCCTGCATGGAGGCCGGACAAAATACTGGATATCAGCTCAACTTCTTTTAAGAACTATATTACTCAATTATCCAAAGTCAGCGGCGTAAACATTTCTGACTGGAATTCTTTAAAAACTGCTATTAAGAACAGACTGCAGTATTTTAAGAACCTTGGCTGTGTTCTTTCAGACCACAGTCTGCCTTATGTAATGTACAATCCTGCCTCGGAAGAAGAAATAAATGAAATCTTATTGTCAGCATTCAGTGGAGTATCTCTTACTTCTGAACAAATTTTAAAATATAAGACAATGTGCCTTCTTTTCATGGCAAAAGAATATCATACGCTTGGATGGGCGATGCAGCTTCACTATGGTGTGATGCGCAATACCAATGCGAAGATGTATGATTTAATTGGTCCAGACACCGGATTCGACTGTATCGGTGATACTGCTCCTATTTCCCAGTTAAGTCAGTTTTTAAATGCATTAGCCACAAAAGATACACTACCAAAAACAATTATTTACTCATTGAATCCCAATGAGAACACAAGTATTGATACCGTTATTGGCTGTTTCCAGGATGAAACCTGTGCCGGTAACCTTCAACATGGTGCTGCGTGGTGGTTTAATGACAATAAAGAAGGAATGTTAAATCATCTTATTTCTTTATCTAATATTGGTACGATTGGAAACTTCATTGGTATGCTTACTGATTCCAGAAGTTTTTTGTCTTATACGAGACACGACTATTTTAGACGGATTCTGTGTGAATATTTCGGTTCTCTTGTAGAAAAAGGAGAATATCCAAAAGACTATGATACTTTAGGAAAAATTGTACAGGATATCTGTTACTATAATGCAGAGAAATATTTTGTTTTTTCTAACTAAAACTAACTTTTCAAATTCAATGGATTTACACATATTATAAAAGGGGGCATGTCACCAACGGACAGCCCCTTTGAACACTTATTATTAACATATCTGTACTATTTTTTTCTATATACTATACTAAAAAGCACTAATATATATACCAATGTTAAAAAATTATATATTTTAAGTTCATCATAAACATCACCTACCATAAGATTACTCCCAACTAAAAATCCTCTTATTAGTATAAATAATAAATAGTAACTAAGTAACGATAAAATAACAAAAATACACTTTTTTTTCATTTATAAAACTCCTCGATTATTTAAAATATACAAATACCTGTGGTGGATTCGTTAAATACTGAAATTTCTTTTTTATACTAGGCGTCAAATTAAGAGAACCGTTAGATGATAATGATAATGAAGGCTCCACTGACAATTTCGATTGCTGATGATAATACTCCCCATTTACCTGTACATATTTCCAACTTTTTTTATTATCAATTTTTGCGTCATAACTTATTGTCAATACATGTTCTGATACTATACCCGACCTCGTAGAATTTCTTAGTTTTTGTTTTATACCTACTTCATTATTGTTATATATAGTTGATGGTGTACTCATACAATTTTTAGTCTTTTTAGTCGTTGGATAGTAACAAAAACATGAATATTTTGTCTTCACTGTTTTATAAATTGGAGTCCCATTTTTAACATACATGCTCATCTCATCAGTCTGTGTATAATTGGGTTCCTTTATCCACGAATAAAGTAAAGAACACTTCACAATATCAGGTTTTGACTTTGACCATGTTCCTATTAAAGTTCTTTTAATCTTACCACTTTTGGTTTTTCCTGTATCAGTAACAGCACCAACTCTATATGATTTTATGCCAATACTTCTAAAAACACGATCTATGATACTATCTTCTTTTTCATAATATCCCTCCATAATATAAAAGTTTTTAATTTATTTTTCTTTTGCAAAACGTTTCACACAGTTGCTCATGTTATCATACTTTTTTTACACTGTCTATATTTGCACCTTTATTTCTTTTCGACTTTTATCGACTTTAACTATGTAATATTCGCATTATATTACACATATTTTTGCTTATATAAACATTTTGACAAAAAAATATTCCACAATAAATTATCTATTAAGATTCTTTATCGTGAAATATTTTTATTGATGCGCAATAATTCTTTATCCAACCTTTAATTTAAACTTTTGTTCTTCTTTATCTGTATCAACTTTAGAGATTACTGCACCCAGTCCTGTTAATTTCTCTTCAAATTTTTCATAACCTCTTTTAATATAAACGATATCGCTGACTGTAGTAAATCCCTCTGCTGCAAGTCCCGCAATCACTAACGCTGCACCTGCTCTAAGATCCGGTGCTGATACTTTTGCCCCTTCCAGGCTTCCAACACCTGTAATAATGGCAGTATTACCTTCAACCTTATTGATTGCACCCATTCTGCTCAACTCTGCCATATATTTAAATCTGTTTTCAAAAATACTTTCTGTAACTGTGCTGATTCCATTTGCCATAGACAACACCGCCGCCATCTGTGGCTGCATATCTGTAGGAAAACCAGGATAAGGAAGCGTTTTGATATTGGCACTTCGAATAACATCTCCTGCCTTTACTCTTACCGCATCATCGCCTTCTTCAACACTGCACCCCATCTCAATAAGTTTTGATGTAATACATTCTAAATGTCTTGGAATAACATTCTTCACTAAAACATCTCCACCTGTAGCTGCTGCCGCACACATAAATGTACCTGCCTCAATCTGATCCGGAATAGTAGAATAAACAGTGCCATGTAAAAACGGAACACCTGTAATTCGGATTTTATCTGTACCTGCACCTCGAATATCTGCACCCATACTGTTTAACATATTTGCCACATCTACTACATGAGGTTCTTTTGCGGCATTTTCAATAACTGTTCTGCCTTGTGCTCTTACTGCTGCCAGCATTACATTAATTGTAGCACCAACAGAAGATACATCAAAGAAAATATGATTTCCTACTAATTGTTCTGAGAATGCATTCAGCATACCATGATCCTGAATCACCTCTGCACCTAACGCTCTAAAGCCCTTTAAATGCTGGTCTATAGGACGTGCTCCAATAACACAGCCTCCAGGCAGTGCTACCTCCGCCTTATGAAACTTGCCAAGTAATGCTCCTAATAAATAATATGAAGCACGGATTTTTCTCATCTGCTCTTCCTCGACAATATGAGAAGTAATTGTTTTTCCATTAATAATAACTGTGTGTCTGTCTACTCTTTTAATAGTAGCGCCAATAGTTTCTATTGCATCTATTAATTGATTAATATCACTTACATCCGGTAAGTTCTCAATTGTAACATCTTCATCTGCCATGATTGCAGCAGCAATCAAAGCCAAAGCTGCATTCTTTGCCCCACTGATTTCAACCTCACCATTTAGTGCTGTTCCGCCTTTTATAACAAATTTTTCCATTTATCCACCTCGGGTTATATGTAAATTTATATCTATATATCGTTCATTGTATTCTGTCATTAGAGCGCACTAATACATATATTTTTGTGCACACTTTTCATTATTATATCATAATCTCACTCTTTGTAAACCTTATAAAGCACACAACCTCTACTCTAGTCTATGACTATTTTAAAATTGTGTGCTTTTTCATTACTAAAAACTTGTTAATTTTGATTTTTCGTAATTGTATGGAATACTTGTACCAACAACAACATCTTCAATTTTGTCTATTATCAGCCAATCGTCCATATTTCCTTGATGTTCAAAATTAAGAGACTCTATTTGTGTAACATTTTCAAATTCTACTAAGCATAAACATTTTTTATGCCATCGTGCTTTCTGCTTTTCTGATAAATTTAATTTACTTTGATTTTCTTCCAAAATTTTTGTAATTTCATCATCAGTTAATTTCACAAAATTTTGGACTGCTTTTACGGTTGCCGTTGCCGTTATTAAAGCACTTCCTTTTTCCATGAAATAAACACGCTCTCCCTCAAACACCCGACTGTGTGGAATTTTTCTGCCTGCGGCACCACGAATAACCATAGTCTTTGTTCCTGCAAGAATTTTGTCTAATACTTTTTCTCCCTTTTTTCCTGCGTTATCACAATAAATTAAATGTACCATTTTTCTATTCCTCCTCTATAATCGGTATCCATATTTGGCTCAAATAGTTGCTGCTATAAGTATTTCCGTCACTATACCATTCTAATTCTGGGCAAGAGGCATGTTTAAAAGGATATTTTATCAGCCACTCTTCGTTTAGATATTTCCAACCTTTTTGAACAGACTGAGGTATCATACCTATACAGTCAAATATTGCCCAAGTCGTTTGAGGTATCACAATTTCCGTAAATTCATCTGGTAAATCGACATCAGATATAACCATAATAGAATATTCTATTTCTTTTGAATCTTCATCATAATAGCCAAATAGTCCAAATGTACCTTTAGGATTGCCTTTATCCAAAGATACCAATTTTGCGAAAATACCGTTTCTTTGGCAGTCACTCCAAAATTCAGGAATTTTTGAATAGTGTTCATTGTTCGCACATGAAACTTTGATACTCTTTCCAATCAAACGTAAGCCCGGCTTTTGTTCTAATTTCCATGAATACTTCTGTTTATCTGCAATTTGCATTTTGGGCATGACTGCCAATTCCACATTTTTCTCTCGTGCTTCTTTAGGAGAAACACCATGAAACTGATGAAACGCCTTTGTGAAAGAAGTAGGCGAATTGTAGCCATACTTATAGCTAATATCTACAATACGTAAATCCGTACTTTTCAAGTCGTATCCGGCTAAAGTTAATTTTCTGGAACGAACATATTCAGCAAAACTGATACCATTCATATAAGAAAATACTTTTTGAAAAAAACCAAATGAACAGCCCGCCATTTTTGCTATTTCATTATAATTGATAGGTTCTTCTTTTTTTTGCAGATGATTTTCAACGTAATCTATTATATTTTGCAGTTTTTCGTTCCATTCCATAGTTAAATATACCTCTTCTCAAACGATATTTTATCATGCGTAAATATAGATTTCAGCTCATTTTACGTACTGATTGGATAGCATATTAAATCATATCTTTAGTATACTTTATTGTAAATACTTATAATTATTTAAATATCGACAAAGGATTGACTCGTATTCCATTTTTTATTACTTCAAAATGCAGATGTGGTCCTGTACTGTCCCCGGTACTTCCACTCAATCCAAGTACCTGTCCACGCACAACCTCCTCTCCCTTACTTACAAATAATTCTGACATATGTGCATATCTTGTTTCAGTTTTTTTACTATGCCGCACTAGTACATTATATCCGTAACTTTCACTATAATATGCTAACTCTACCAAGCCTTTTTCAGCTGCTTTTACCTCTGTTCCCGTTGGTACTGCCCAGTCATGTCCCTTATGGCTGTTTACTCTGTCAACACTATCACCAAAATAAGAACTCGTTCTTCCGCCATCAACAGGTTTGATAAAAGAAAACGCCAATGACTGGCTCTTTCGTGATTGCTGAGTTTTATCATTGGCTGTTTTTATTTTCTTATCGCTTTTCTGTTTACTCTGAAGTTTTATCCTGTCTTCCCTGCTGCTTTTTTCCACCTTACATTGTGCTATATAATTATATGCATAGACTTCCATTGCTGTCTGGCTGAAAATAGTTTTCGTCATCATTAGTACAAAACATACTATGGGAACGGCTAAATATCTGCCATGTCCCGTGTGACACAACTTTTTAATTTTCTATCCCTCCAATTCTTTTACAATTTTATCCACTGTTTTCTTGATTGTACAATGGTGTTCACTTATTATTATATCCGCATATTTTTTATATAACGGGGTTCTTTCATGATACAAGTCCTTTAATGTCTGTCCTTTCTTTAACACAACACCTCTCTGCTTCAGGCTTCCCAGCCTTCTTGATAATGCCGGCAGTTCCAACTCAAGATAAATAACTGTTCCAATCTTAGAAAGATGCTCCATCGCTTCCTTTCCATATACAACACTTCCACCTGTAGCAATAACAGCTTTTCTAACGTCAATGGATGCATTTACTTCATTCTCTATTTTTACAAACTCCTCTATTCCATCTTCTGCAATAATATCTTTTAAGAGCCTTCCTGTTTTCTCCTGTATCACTAAATCTGCATCAACAAACTGATATCCCAATATTTTTGCCAGCACCACTCCTATCGTACTTTTTCCTACTCCCGGCATACCAATTAATACAATATTTTCTTTATTATTTTTCATGTCCTGTCTCCTCGTATTTCATTACTGATTTTCTGTTTTTCTCTCCATCAGACTAGCTCTCCCTACCACGTCTTTACCATATTTATGCTTAATGGCATCCAATGCCTCATCCAGCTTTTTCATTTTTTCTCTGGACGGCTGCACATTATTACGTTTCTTTTCTTCTGTTCCTGACCAGCCTTCTATGTCCATGATAGACAACTGCTCCGGCTCACCATCCTCTACCAGATTTGCTGTCCTGACTCCTAAAAGCCTTACAGGCTTTCCACTCCACAATTCTTTTAATAATATCTTTATAATATTATATATCTCTGTTCCGGAATCTGTAGCCACCTCTACTGTAGTCTGTCTGGAACATTTTGTAAAGTCATTATATTTAATTTCCACTGCAATTGTTTTCGCTCTTTGTCTTCCTGCTCTTAACCTTCCCCCTACTTTTTCTGACAACCCCAATAACACCTTAAAAATCTCATCTATATCATCAACATCTCTTGATAGTGTCGTGGAATTACCCACTCCTTTTGACTCTTCTTTTACCGTATTTACAATACTGTCATCAATACCGTTTGCATACTCCCACAAAATTCTTCCGTGACTCTTCAGATGTGCTTCCAACACTGCTAATGGGCTCTTTGCCAGCTGGCCTATCGTAAAAATTCCCAGCTTATGTAATGTATCTACACTGGATTTTCCTGCCATAAACAATTCACTGACCGGTAATCCCCACATTTTCTTTTGTATTTCCCGTCGATACAATGTATGTACCTTATCCGGTTTTTCAAAATCGGATGCCATCTTTGCCAGTACTTTTACATCGGAGATTCCAACATTTACAGTAAACCCTAATTGTTCCTTCACCTTATCCTTAATGGCTGCTGCCGCCTCCTCCGGTGTTTCAAACAAGTTACGAATGCCCGAATAGTCCATATAACACTCATCAATACTCACTTGTTCAATATCCGGAGTATAATGACATAATAATTTCATTAATTTATGGCTCATCTCCTCATAATAATGATGTTCAGGCGGAACCATTTCGAGATGTGGACACTTTCTAAGCGCATTTACTACCGGCTCTCCGGTTACTACACCATATTTCTTTGCCGAAATAGATTTTGCCAAAACAATACCGTGCCTGCTTTTCCTGTCCCCTCCTACGATACATGGAATCTCCCGTAAATCTCTTCCGTATCCTTCCTGCATCATCTTTACGGCTGTCCAACTGAGGTATGCTGAATTTACATCAATATGAAAAATAATCTGTTCTTTCTCATTCATTTCTGCTCCTTTAGGTAATAAATTCTTCGCATCCTTCTATTTTTTCTTTACTGCATAACCAAACTTTCCAATTTTTTTCCCGGTGTTATAATACTGACCATGTGAATATACTAATGGATGCGCTTTTTCTAAATGAAACTTCCCCTTATCATCCATATAGCGCTTATCTGCATGTACACACAATACCTTTGCCAAAAACATATCATGTGTTCCTAATCTTGTTATGTCAACCACTTCACATTCAATATTTACCGGACTGTCCTTCAAAAGCGGCGCTTTTACATACTTCGCCCTCTCTGTTTTCAATTTCATCTTCTCAAACTTATTTTCATCTCTCCCTGATCTCACACCACAGTAATCTGTGGCTTTTGCCAGCTTGTCCGTTGTGAGGTTAATTACAAACTGCCCCGTCTCCCTTATCATATCATAAGAATATCTGGAGGGTCTCACAGAAATGTATACCATTGCAGGGTCTGAACAGACGGTTCCTGTCCATGCCACTGTGAATACATTCTCATTTCCCTTATTATCTGCCACCGTTACTAAAACTGCCGGTAATGGATATAACATATTTCCCGGTTTCCAAATTTCTTTCGCCATATTTCCCTCCACTTTTTCAATTAATTCTGACTATTCTCTATTTAATAATCTCATTTCTTTTATTAAATATCGTCACCATATTAATTCTTTTTATTTTTATTCTTTACTTCTATATTTTCAATGATTAGTTTGTCTTTATGTGCCTTATATTTTAATATCAGTTTACTGCTGCATGTTCCCGAAATACGGTCTACATAACTGTTTGCCAAGGATGTGTCTGTAGCAGAAACATACTTATATTTATAAGTACATGTTAAAACATAATTGTTATTTTTTTCATCGTAACGGATATCTGTTTTCAAGTCACGGATTTTCATATCAAGGACTTTAAATTTATCAACATTTCTTTTTTCCGGCCAGAAAATGATATCTTCTGATTTTTCTACATATTCAGATACTTTATTTTTCACCTTTTTAGAAGCAAACATACTTATTAATTTAACGTTATTTTTATCTCTGCTTCGTACAGCTTTGTAAAACTGATTCATTACTTTCTTTCCATTATCTGTAATGATTTTTTCATACTTGTCATTAGCTGTGAGTTTCGCCTTTGTCAAATCTATTGTAACCTTTTCTCCACGAATATCTAAAACCTTGTTTCTGGCATAAACATCATTGGTTGCAGAAATTTTATATTTCCCATCTAAAATGCCTTTAAATTGATAAATTTTATTGTCCTGATTTGTCTCTGCCTTTGATACTTTATCAGAAATTCCATTTCCATTTAGCTCTAGTTTATCTGATTTTGGTAAAATGATACGTATATCTTTTGCCATCATATCTGTAATGTCCACATAATAATCCGGAATAATGTTGATTCCATGATGCTTTGATTCTATGTAAACTACGAAATCCCGGCTTTTCTTTGTCTCATCATTTTTGCAGGTTACCAAAACAAACTTCCTGCCATCCTTTTCATCCGGTTCCTTAATATCATAGGAATCTATCACATAACTTTGTCTTAAATTTTTCATATTTTCCATATACATATTTTTATCAATATAAAACCCTTCGTCCTGATATATACATTGATACATTTTTTCATAATTCTGCTGCACAAATGCTCTGAAATATGACACTGCTACATCCGTAGGATTAGATTCATGCTGGATATACGCAATCAATGAACCGGTGCCCATGCACACTCCTATAAATACTAAAATACAGATAAGAGAAAACACTCTGCTTTTTTTTATTTTTCTAAATACTTCTTTCATTCTGACTCCTTTTTTATCAATAAACCCATATGTAAATGTTACCTATTATCCTTGATTTTTGCAAGGCTTTTATGTATCATTTATGTATTAATAAAAGGAAAAAGGATATAAGATATGGACAAGAAAACATTATTTAATAACGCATTGACAGAATTCGTCTCTTTTGCTGCAGCCAAGGGAAATAAAGTTACAGTAAATGATATAAAATCCCATTTTGACGGTTTTATTGAAGATGAAAGTCAATATCAGTTTATTTATGATTATATGACTGTAAACAAAATAGAAATTGACGGTTTTACACCTTCGGGCGAGAATTTTTTCGAGACAGAATACAGTGCATCAAATATTTCAGCCCAGGTTACACGGGATGAGAATAAAGAGTCAAAAGAAGAGTTAGAATTTATTAAAATGTACTTGTCTGACATGGAGAATATTCCATCCATAAGTCTGGAAGAGCAAAATAATTTCGTTGAAAAACTGGTAAACGGAGATACTTCCTGCACTGAAAAACTAATAGAATCAAAACTTCAAACAGTAGCGGACTTTGCTGAGAAATATCGTGGCAGAGGAGTGTCATTTGGGGATTTAATTCAGGAAGGAAATCTAGAATTGATGATTGCCATTTCAGAGTATCAGACATCTTTCGGTGACTTTAACCAATATATCGACAAGCGAATTGAAAATGCCATTGTCAACACGATTAATCATGAAATCAATTCTGACAGAGTGGGCCAGCATTTAGCAGATAAATTAAACCAGTTAGACAATACTACAAAAGAATTGAACAAAAAACTCGGACGCGTTCCCGAATTATCTGAATTGGCTGATGCTATGGGTATTTCTGAAGATGAAGCCTCATTACTTTTAAAGACTTCATTAGATACTCTTTCCGTAAACGAGGATACACAAATCACTGAGGATTCTTCTGATGAGAACAACATTGATTTAACGACACCATCCAGTGGAAGTGATCCACTGACATGGCGTAAACACAGCCGTTAACTTTTATTTTAACGTTTTTACAGATTCTCTTTCTATCAAATCTGCCTGAAAGATACACTGTTTTTTCTCATTCTGTCCATGAATTGCTTCCATGAGAAGCTTTATTGATGATTTCACCATCTCTTCACAAGGCTGTTTCATTGTGGTAAGAGATGGGTGAAAATATTTTGATATATCTATTCCATCAAAACCAATTACAGAATAATCATCCGGTATTTTTTTCCCTGCTTCTAAAATAGCCTTATACGCTCCAAAAGCTGTCAAGTCAGAAATAGCATATAATGCTGTAAAAGAGACTTCCGATTCCATTAATTCTTTTGTTACCATGTATCCGTTCTCAATAGAATATTCCGGTATCTCATGTTTCATATGCCGTATAAGTTTTTCCTCTATATCTATTCCATGATCTCTCAATGCCTGTTTGTAACCTTTTAGCCGCATGCCTCCTACTGCAAGATCATTATCTCTTCCCGCAATAATTGCAATCCTTTTGTGTCCTTTTCTGCATAAATATTCCACCACACGGTAACTTTCTTTTTCATCATCTATAGATACTGATGAGCAGTCCCGCCCCGGTGCTGTCATATCTACTGCCACTGTACACATTACATATGGGATTCCCATATTTTTTAATCTGTTATCTGTTGTATCAATTCTTCCTCCTAAAAAGATTACGCCCTTTAACCTTTTTTCTTTTGCAAGTGCAACAGCCACATCCATGCTTTTCTGTTCCTCGTCTACTGCATGTAATAAAAAAGTATATTTTAACTGTTTCAGTTCTTCTTCGAATATTTTTAACATTCCCTGAAAAAACTGATTGTCAATTCCTTTTACTAACAATGCTACTGTATTGGACTCAGTCATTTTCAAATGTCTTGCACTGTTGTTTGGAATATAATGATATTCTTCGATGACTTTCAGTATTCTTTTCCTTGTATTTTCATTAATTCCAGGGTCATCATTAATTGCCCGGGACACAGTACTAATACCTACACCACATATTTTTGCAATATCTTTTATTGTAATTTCCGCCATTTTTTATTCCTCTCACTTACCGGAGCTTATCCTTTTGTTTTTTTCACTTTACCATAAATAAATTTATTATGCAAAAGCAAAGAGCCGGTTCCAAAGAACCGACTCTTTATGCTCTTCCATAAATCTGTGCATATTCACGAATCTCTTTCATTAGCTCTTGATTAAATCTGTCCGACTGAATCCGCCATTTCCAGTTACCTCCCAGCACAGACGGAGTATTCATTCTTGCCTCATTTCCCAGACCAAGATAATCCTGTAACGGAATAATACAAATATTTGCAGTAGAAGCATGTGCCATTCTGATAATTTCCTTTACCAGTTCTCTTTCATCTGAAATTTGTCTTCCAATATATTTCTGAATCCTCTGCCTTTCTTCCGTTTTAATATTTCCCAGCCATCCTTTTAAAGTTTCATTGTCATGTGTCCCTGTGTATACAACACAATTTTTATTATAATTATAAGGCAGATAATCAGCAGGTCCTGAATCTTCCCTGGAATCAAAAGCAAACTCTAACACCTTCATATTTGGATAACCACTCTGCTCAACCAGCATACGGACAGAATCTGTCATATATCCTAAATCTTCTGCAATAATTTGTATATCTCCAAGGCAGTATCTGACTGCCTCAAATAATTCCATCCCCGGACCTTTCTCCCAATGCCCATCCATCGCGTCTTCTGCATCAGCTGGAATAGAATAATATTCATCAAAACCTCTAAAATGGTCAATTCTTATCACATCATACAACTGAGAACATTTTTCTATTCTTTTTATCCACCAATCATAATTTGTACTTTGATGATAATTCCACTGATATAATGAATTCCCCCATAACTGTCCTCTTTCGGAGAACCCATCCGGCGGACAACCTGAAACTGCCTGTGGCTTTTTGTCATCATTTAACTGAAACAACTCCGGATGCGCCCATACATCTGCACTGTCATATGCAACATAAATGGGAATATCGCCAATAATGAAAACCCCTTTTTTATTGGCATATTCTTTTAGCTGAAACCACTGTCTATAAAATTCATACTGAACAAACTCATAAAATTCAATATCAAAATATAGTTCTTTCTGGTAATACTCCATGGAGTATCCCCATCTGTTACAAATATCTGTTGCCCACTGGTCAAAACTTTTTCCGCCAAATCGGTCTTTTACTGCCATGAAGATTGCATAATCCTTTAACCAGTATTCATTTTCTGCCTTAAACTTATGAAATTCTTCTTTTTCATAGATTTCGCTTCGCTCATATGCTTTCCTTAACAGTTTGAATCGATGTTTGTAAAGTTTTTCATAATCAACCTCATTCGAATTCTTTCCAAAATCTATTCCATCACATTCTGCTTTCGTCAATAATCCCTGTTCTATCAAATCCTCCAGGCTGATAAAATACGGATTTCCGGCAAACGTAGAAAAAGACTGATATGGAGAATCACCATAACTGGTAGGCCCAATAGGAAGTATCTGCCAATACTTCTGATCACACTCTTTTAAAAAATCTATAAACTTGTACGCCTCTTTTGAAAAACACCCAACTCCATATTTTCCCGGCAGGCTGAAAATCGGTAATAATATACCACTTGCTCTCATAAACTTTCTCCCTTATACCTATCCTTTTACTGCACCGGATGCCACACCTTTTATAATGTATTTTTGACATGTCAGATAGAATAGGATAACCGGTATAATACTTAAAATAATTAATGCCATTATCGCTCCCAAATCAACAGAACCATAACTTCCCTGCAAATACTGAATATGAATTGGGATTGTCATATATTCTGTACGGTCTAATATCAGATATGGCAGAAGATAATCATTCCAAATCCACATAATTTCTAAAATACCAACAGAAATCAGTGTAGGTCTTAACATAGGAATAATTACAACAAAAAACGTTCTAAGAGGTCCACATCCATCTATCGCAGCAGCCTCTTCTATTTCCAAAGGAAGTCCCTTGATAAAACCGGTAAACATAAACACTGCCAGACCTGCACCAAATCCCAAATAAACAATCGGAATGGCCCACGGAGTGTTCAAACTTAACGTATCTGCTGTTTTCGATAGTGTGAACATAACCATCTGAAATGGTACAATCATTGAAAATACAAACAAATAGTATATGATTCTGCATATTTTACTGTCTACTCTGGCAATATACCATGCTGCCATGGATGTACAAAATAAAATCAGAATTGTTGAAAGTATTGTAATAACAAAACTAAACAATACAGATTTTAAAAATGGATAATTTCCAAAGGTAAAACCTTTTAAATAATTTGCCCATCCCACAAACATTTCCCCTGACGGCCATGCAAAAGTATCCGTTTTTACATTTGTATTTGCTTTAAAAGAATTCATTAAAACAATAAAAATAGGACTGATGTAGACTAAAGTTACGATGCTGAATATTAAGGTCAGCCACTTTCCCCGCTTTATATTTTTCATTATTGCTGCACCTCCTTCGACCTGGTTGCTCTTAACTGAATCAGCGAAATTGCAGCTACTAAAATAAAGAATATTACAGCTTTTGCCTGAGCCACACCTCTTGCTGCTGTGTTTTGTCCATAAAAAGTACTATAAATATTTAGCGCAAGCATCTCTGTGGTTTTTATAACTGAACCATCCGGCTGTTGATTAAATGGCTGTCCTCCTGTCAGAGCCAGATTTTGGTCAAATAACTTAAATCCATTTGTTAATGTTAAGAAGAGACAAATTGTGATGGATGGCATAATATTCGGAATCGTAACATGAAATAACGTCTTCCATTTTGATGCCCCGTCAATCTTTGCAGCCTCTGTCAAATCTTCCGGCACTGCCTGAAGTCCTGCGATGTAAATAATCATCATATAACCAATCTGCTGCCAGCACATCAAAATTACTAGTCCCCAGAAACCATACTTCGTCTCCATTAATATGCTCGTGTGAAATCTGACTAATATCCCATTAAATATCATTGTCCAAATATATCCGAGAACAATACCTCCAATGAGATTCGGCATAAAGAATGCCGTTCGAAACAAATTTGCACCTTTGAATCCCAACGTTAAAAGATAAGCTACTGAAAATGCCAGCACATTTATCAACAGTAACGACACAATGGCATACAATGCCGTATACCAGAATGCGTGAATAAACGATGCATCCTGAAACGCACTAATATAATTTCCAATTCCTTTCCATGTTGCATCACTTGTGGTAATAAATGTACAAAAAGATAAATATATTCCACGGATAAACGGATATAAAAACCCAATAAAAAATGCAGCAAACGTAGGTAACAAAAATAAACCGAAACATCTCTGTATTGGTTTTCGAAGTAATTTTGAATTTACTGATGTCCCACTATACTTCGTCCTTTTTTTCCTGATAGCTCCCACCATAAATGTAATATCTCTCCTTTCACCATAAACTAGTTTTATGGGGCAGACGATGCCTGCCCCACAAAATTCATTGATATCATTTTCTTACTGATTTGCAGCCTTATACTGTGTTGCCCATCCTTCTACAAATGCAGTCTTAACATCATCCCATTTGCCACCTGCATTATATTTGTTCATTGCTGCCACAAGACTTGCTCTCCAGTCGTCTACATTTGGTGTATAATTAAATGTCCAGTCTACGGTGTACTTACCTGCTTCCATTAATTCATTTGCATTTCTCAAAAATACATTTCCACTGTCTGCCGCTGATTTATAAGGAATTGCTCCGAACTGTTCTGCCATCATCTCTGTTCCATCCTCTGAAGTAACCAGCCATTTCATAAAATCAAGTGTAGCCTGCTGATTCTCTTTTGATGCTTTTGCATTAACTGCCCAGCAGTTTTCTGTACCGGAACACAATCCTGCATTTTCCTCTCCCTCTACTCCACAATAGAGCGGTATCATCTGCAAGTCCTCATCATCAATTGACTTGCTGATTTCTGCATATTCCCATGTTCCATTCTGATAAAATACAGCTTCACCCTTTTTAAACTCTGCCTGAGCATCATAACCGCCGGTTGCTAAAGTCTTTTTGTCATACTTACTATTGTTAATGTAAAGATCCCATACATTTTTATAGTTATCCAGATATGTTCCCTTAATCGTTGCCGGTGCTTCTTTCCATCCGTCTTCTTTTGCCTCATAATACAATGGCATGTTTGCTAAATGTCCTGTAAACCTCCAAGAGGATGAATCATCCATACCTGATGATGTAAACGCATCAAATCCTAACTCATCTGCCCTTTTATGAATGTCTTCTGCAATACGTTTTAATGATTTAAAATCTTTAATATCTGTCACATCATATCCTGCTTCTTTTAATAATTTTTTATTAACAATTAAACCAAAACTCTCATAACAGTATCCGATAGAACAAACCTTTCCATTCTCATCTGTTAAATTAAACGCATCTGTGTTTAACTCTTTATATACATCTGTATCTTTTAAATCAATACAATAGTCTTTCCATGTTTTTACTGCCGCCTGATTTCCTACAACAAACAATGTCGGGGCATCTGATTTTTCCATTTCAGACGTAAGAGTCTGTTCATATGTTCCCGATGCTGCCGTAACTACTTTTACATCGACTCCCTTTTCCTCTTTGTACTCTTTTGCGATGTCCTGCAATGCCTCATCTGCCTCCGGTTTAAAATTCAACCAGTATACCGAACCTTTATCTTTTGATTCCTTTTTTGAATCGTCATTTCCACATGCCGTGAACAATCCTGCTGCCATTGTTACGCACAATGCCATACCCAATAATTTTCTGCGCATAATATCACTCCTTTTTCATAATATTAATTTTAAGTTTTTCCGATGTCTCCCATAAATATTTTATGTGGTATTTATAAGTATATTCATAAAATGGTGGCTTATTCTCTGACGATAAGACTTTTTATAGCATACAAAAAAGATTCTTAAACAATTTTTGATTTAAGAATCTTTTTTGCAAACAATATTTAGATGAATTTATATGACTGAATAGTAAAACCTAAATTTTTTATTTTAAATACTTGTATATCATCAGCATTAATAAATCTTCCGTTCTCTGGATCATAATAAAGACTTTGTAGATAATAAAATCCGCTTTCATAATCTCTATTATAACTTTTATAGGTCATATGATTCAAGTCATATGCCTCTGAATAAAGACTGCTTTCAATATTTCCCCATGCAGCGTAAGTATATGCCGCCACCTTCCTCACGATGAATACCCTTGGTCTTGGCAATATCCTTTCCACTACTAGGGCGGATTAAGGACTTTCTCCCATTAGAAACGTGCGCCGCAAGGCACACAAGTAAAGGATTGAATCACAAAGTTAGAATTCAAATTCTTGAGTATAATGTTCTTTCTGATTAAAAAAATAGTAATCCAGATTTGCTTTGAGAATTTTCTCTCCCGCATATTCATATGTCTCTATATCTAGTTCACCATGATCGTTTACTTCCTCACAACCTGGAAATAAGGCGATATAATCTGTCAGCAACGGATTATATACACATTTCGTAACTAAATGAATCGTTATCCATCGAGGGTCACAGTTAAAAACAACTGAATATACCTCATTTTTTTCATAAAATAAAAACTCTCTATCCGGTTCATAATCTTTTTCTCTCTTTTCTACATATATTAATTGTTCTTTCTCGTCAAAATAATATATGTAGCCTTGTTTGGGTTTTCTGCTGATAATCTTCCCCCGATTTGCACCACAAACCTTATCAAGTGAACTAGGACAATAAAAACCTCTATGAAGCATCAATCCTCCACTTGAATAAACCTGCCGTACACATTTCTCTTCCACTTCCCTCATTAATTCTTCATATTTATCCTCATACTTTTCCTTTATTTGTGTCAACTCATCTTTTAAATTATATATCTCGTCACTAAATTTAACTTTCATAATCCGTTTTAATCTCCTTTCTGCTAAAATGAGTTCTGTAGATTACTTCTTAGCCCCTATCACTTAATGGTTCAGATTGAACCCCAGTCTCTTTAGTTGCTTGTTAACCAGTTAGATACCACATGACGGTTTATTTAGAACTGAGTTTGATATTATATTTTTTATATTTTTCTTAATACTGTGATATTTCTTTACTTGAGTAATACAAACACCTCCATAAATCAAAAGCAAAATTATCTCTATTCCCCATAAGAACATCAAAAATGTTATATTTTTTTCTAATATTGCAGACCTCGTGCATAAAGCTACAAATATAGAAAAATAAACTATTCCTGCAAATATTTTGCTTAAATATTTATTTAACTCCCATTTAAGGCTTTCTATATCTAAATAATTTTCCTGAATTATTTTTTCAATTTCTAAATCAAAAAATTTCATTCCTATTTGGGGTGGAAAAAAAGTCTCCTCAAATGAATTATATTTTGATTTCTTTATATTTAAAATCATTTCTGCTTCATCACTGTTTAAAGAGAAAAATATTTTGCATTCAAGCTTAACAGGAGAGGCAAATATCATCCATTCTCTTTCAATATTCAAAAATAATGCATCCAGTAAAAAAAGCATTAGTGAAAAAAGCCATCTGAAAATATAACTATATTTTTTTCTATATTCTTTACTTTCTACAATTTTTATCACATGACTCCCTTTAGAAATATTATTTAGATTTATCTTTTTTGAATTCCCACCTATTTCCAAAATTTCATTATCCAAATATACTCTAATTTTACTTGATTCATCATAATTACATCTTAATATCATTAAGTAACTCCTTTTAATATATTTTTATATAACCATCTAATTTTTTATCGGATATATAATCTAACATTCCTGCCACAAAACCTCCCACAGATGTTAACATACTTATATTTTTTACTACAAAATTGAGCATACTATTTATTACCACAGAAGAAGTCCCGCCTGCGATCATATTGGACCAATTTATTTACTGGTATCTTCTTTGCCAAGCTTTTTCCTACAAATGGAATCTTTTTCACCACTTTTGTAATTCCATCAATAACTTTTCTCGCAAATCCTGCAACTTTTCTAATAAGTGTGGATAGTGGCAGTCTTAGTTTCGTTTTCAAAACTGTCCTTCCGTATATTTTGGCAAAACTTTTTACCGGTGCCATTGCTGCCCCTACAACAGGTATGGCCATAAGAATTGCATCTAACACAAATGATACTGCACCTCTAGGAATACTAAAATAACCACTTTCATCTGTTTCATTTATCGGATCACTATTGCAATATGCATATAAATTATCTCTATAGACACTTGTTGTTACAACCCCCAAAACTTCAACATCATCTGCATTTATAAATCTGCATATTTGTGCATCATAATATCTACTCTGCAAATAATAGAATCCCGTTTCCTCATCTCTATAATAACTTCTATATTTAAAATGATTCAATTCATATGGAACTTTATAACCATTATAGTATTTACAACCATCCTCGACAAGATTTCCCCATGCATCATATGCGTATGTTGCTATTTCTGCACCTCTTGAGTCTAGTAATCCGATTACACTCCCCTGCATATCTTTTTCATAATAAATACGATTTTTTTCTTTTGTACCATCATCTCCTATATAACTATATTCAAAACCGACTACCTCTCCCATGTTGTCAAAAAAATACCAAATATCATATTTTTTGCCTGTTGCTTTATAAACTACTTGCTCTCTTAATAGTTTTCCCTCATCCCATGTATATTCAGTATTTAGTTTATCAGTATCTTTATATATTCTTAAACCACTTTCATTATATTTTAGACTAATTTCCTGTTGTGTTTTCTTATCTGTTATTTTTGATAACTGCCTTCCTTTAGACCATGTAAACGAATATTTTTCCAAATATTCTAACGGATTTCCGACATTATCGTATGTTATGGATTTTCCATCGAATTCCGTTAATTGATCCGGCCAATTTGCGTTTCCATAATCAGCAATCATTTCTGAGTTAGAATCTATAACAATATTATTATTTTCATTCAATCTGCCTCTTGTTATGGATAAAATATTACTAGTAGAATCATAACCATATTTAGCCCCTACTCCATGAATAAAATCTTTTTCACTAATTAAACGTCCATGTGGATCATAACTATACTTATAAGCTATTTTACCATTTATCTTTATTTCAGTAATATTACCTGCCAAATCATAAATATAATCCAAATCTTTATCTTCTGCATAAATATCTATTGCATATGTTGATTTTACATTACTACTAACTGTTGACGTTGTTTTTAATATCGTCTTATTATAAAGATTTGAATATAATTCTTTTGTTGTAACGTCACTTTTAACACCATAATTATAATTTAATTTATCTCCATTATATAGTTTTGTTACAATCGATATTATATCACTATCCTCATTTATATTTTTGTCAGAAGTTACTGTAGAAACATAATTTGTGTTTTCTTCTAATACATCTTTAAAACTATATTCCACAGTAGTTATAATTTTATTTTCACTTTCATCTTCAACTGTTTTTAGATTTTTTGTAAAACCATCTTGTCTTATTACAGTAATCGAATTGTCTGTATAAGTATAATTATAAGTTATATCTTCTCCTGTGTCACTTGTCTTATCTATTAGTTTAATAATATTTCCTTCATTATCACACCATGTCTCATAACTGTCACTATTTTTACCATTGTAATAAATTTTTGCAACTATTACATCTACTGTTTTTTCATTATCTTCATTTATTACCTTTTTCTCTTTTGTTGTAATAGTTTTAATGCTTTGTTCATTTACTGTTCCTTTATTATAAACAGCAATACATTGCTCTGGCTCTATTTTCTTGCTATTTTCATTAGTACCTTTTTCTTCAACTCCATAATTATCACTATATTGATAATTAACTAAACTTACTCCTCCTACATCCAAATTTGTCATATTTCCATTTTCATCATAGGACATGCTATATGTAGTTTTTTGGTCATTAATTTGTTCTACTCTCCCATCTCTATAAGAATATGTTATGCATACTGTTTGACTAGGACCTATATTATTAACTTCATAATATCCTTTATCATATTCTTCTATAACTGCAGTTTTATTTCCATCTGCATCATAAAAATACTTTATTTTTTTATTTAACCCTACATCTCCATAATTATAATATATACTTTTAATATCACCTCTATATATATTTGATATGTATGTAACTGTTATTCCATTTTCTATAATCGAATATTCTTTATCATATAATCCTTTATGAACTTTTGCCTCTGTTGCTACCGCTTTACTTGTATGACCATTTGTTTTTCTAGGAGTTATATCTCTCCCATCTTCTTTTTCATCAAAATCAGAATCCCTAAGCCACGGATCCGTTCCTTTTTCATATTCTTTTAAATCTGACCAATCATCTCCATCACTATTTACTTCCTCTCCTTTTTCATCTATAGTACTTGCAATCATAGGATCAGTCCCCATAGTAAATACTTCATATCCATCCGGCAATCCATCTCCATCACTATCCTGATTATATGTTCCATCTGCCTTTTTTTCATTCCATTTTGTCTTAAAATCCCATATCTCATATCCGTCTTCCAGTCCGTCTCCGTCAGTGTCAAAACTTGTCTGTTCATATGTCACCACAGTCGTCTCATCCTGGCCACTCTCATCTGTTTCCTCTGTTTTTTTAAACGACACAATGTTTGAAGGACGCACTGTTCCATCAGAGTACAGAATACATGCCCTCAAATCAATACTTTTTGCTCCATTTAGGTCTACCTGTGCCGGCTCACCGATATCCGTTCCTTTTTGAACCACAGTAAAATTAGATGAATTATTCTTTCTCCCATAAATCTTATAACCACTTTCCGTTGTCCCCTCAGGCAGTTCATTTTGATCCGTTATCTGTGTCTCAATCTTTCCTGTTTCCGTATTGTACTCTGCCCCCAGTTCCACCGATGCATCATATGCTTCCATTTCCCTGTAATTTACCCTGATTGTCATATACAGAGATTCTTTCGGTCTTCCGTTTTCATCAAGTATATACTTAAACTGTGGTCCATACAAAATTGCGGACATTCCTTTAGACGGACATGTGAATACCAAACCGTGGTTTTCAAACTTTTCATCTGCAATATCCTGCACCCAGTCCGTTATGTCTAATGTGTGGTGTTCTCCTTCCACACCTGTACATACTGTTTCCGCAATATAATCCTCCGAGATTTCCGGCTGTGTATTCCATGTGACCGCTGACGGTTCCCACTCTCCCAATGCTCTTTTTACCTGCACCGTTCCTGTCGGATAATGTGTGGGTTTTTCAGCTTCACTCATGGTAAGTGTTGCACTTTCAATATACATGCCTTTCAGCGGCGCTTTATCACCTGTAAATGCGTTTCCATTTAACAGATTTTTTGTATCCAGATATATCCGGTTCTCACTGTTATACGGATATGTATTCAATAAATAGTTTGAAACTGTAAGTGGATTCTGACTAAGGGTGGAATCTGCCATAAACGGCACAGACCACACTCCCGTTGTTGTCAGTTTATCAGACATCCATTGCATTGTCGGGTCTACCGTTACCGGATATTTTAAATCTTCCTTTTCAAAATACATCTCATTTACGGACACTGTAATAACCGTCTCATTATTCTTTCTAATAAGACTGTATGTTACATTTTCATAATCTGTATTTCCATCTCCATCTGTAATGTTCGGCGGAGCGATATATCCTACTATTTTATCTGTCCTGCTGTCGCATACAAGAATTCCCCTGTCATTTTTTCTCTGCTTCAGATATGTATTTTTAGTTTTAATTTTATATTCAAATGTGTACTGCTCCGGTTTTGAATTCAGGATAATGTTTTCTTTTATACCGTCTTTCATGGAAATATACTCATATGAAATGCCCCTTTCATCAGATACATACGTAACGGTGTCTCTTTCTTTATCCGGTGCATAACTCTGTCCTTCTTCTATTTCCGGTGTCATTCCCACAACATACTTTCCATGATTTAATACAATTCCTGTATCTTTCTCCAACTTTTTAGGGAAGTACTGTTTACTGTCTCCGCTCTCATTGACAAACAGATAATCCTTTATGTTTTCTGATGTCTTTTTATCTAATATTTCTTTATTTTCACTGTCTATTTTTACTAATTCCGGATTATATTCAACCAGTCCCCCATCTTTTTCAAACCTGATGCTGTCTGTAAATATCTCTGCCTGTTTGGAACCGTCACTTAACAGATATGTATTGGAATTTTCTGTCCGCTCATCTACTAATTCCTTTACGACTGTTACTTTTTCTTGTGTTTTCCTGTTTTCTTTCTTCTGTGTATGGGATGCGTATATTGACTGTGACATTGCTTCCAGATTTAATCCGGTTGTTATTAACGCTGTTACCAGTATCAGCGATAACACTTTTCTTTTAATCTTCCGTACATAATGCTTCTGTTTTTTCATTGTTATTTCCTCCTTTTGAAACTTCCGTTTTCTTTCATTATATTTTCGACATTTGTCGGGCGGAAATAACTGAGGGTATAGACTTTTCAATTTCATCTATATTAAATCAATTTTATTTTATTTTTCTTATAAATTTTTAATTTTTTTAAGTAAAAAGAACTGGCACATAAGTGCCAGCCCTTTAATGAGATTAAGTAAATATATTTTAAGAACTGATGTTCCTAAACATCAATCGTTGCACACTACGCTTTTAAAGTCCGTAGCTTTTATTTATCATATGCCAATGCATCATATCCCATTTCTCCGGTTCTCACTCTCATAACATCTTCCACATCTGTCACAAAAATCTTACCGGAACCTCTATGCTCTGTTCCAATAGCCTTTCTTGCTGCTGCAACTACCAATCCCGGATCAACAGTTGATACAACAATATCTACCTGTACCTTTGGATAAAGGTTCATTGTAGTAGGAACGCCTCTGTATCTTCCTAAGTGTCCTTTTTCAACACCACAGCCCATTACCTGACTAACTGTCATACCGGTCACACCAATAGCCGCCATTGTATCACGAAGTACACCAAACTTGTCTTCCGGACAGATAATTGTAACCTTAGTAAACTTGCCTTCTGCTTTTACCCCAAGTGCCAATGGTACCGGTTCAACTCCAGTTACATCTACAGCTCCGCCAATGTCACCATTAAATGCCGGTGCAGTAGCAACAAAGTCTGCGTATGCTGATGACAAACCATGTTCTGAAAGGTCCATACCAATAATCTCATCCTCGGCAGAAGCACGAAGTCCAATCGTATGTTTAATTGCCAAAAATACAATTGTCATCATAATCGCTGCATACACTACAATCGTAATCATACCAAGTGCCTGAATTCCTAATAACTTAAATCCACCACCATAAAACAATCCTGCGTAAGTTGAACCATCTACAAATGCTCCTGTACCTTTACCTGTTGCAAAAAGACCAACTGCCAATGTACCCCAAATACCATTTGCCATATGAACACCTACAGCACCAACCGGATCATCTATATGTAACTTCTTATCTAATAATTCAACTACTACATCAACTAAAATACCTGCTACAATACCAATGATAATTGCACCAACTGCATCAACAGAAGCACACCCTGCGGTGACAGCAACCAAACCTGCCAGAGACGCATTCAGACACATTCCTACATCCGGTTTTCCATCCTTAAGCCATGTAAATACCATACAGGATACTGTAGCTAATGCCGGTGCCAACGTTGTTGTAAGGAATATTGATGCCAAACTATCTGCTGATGTTGCTGCCGCACCATTAAATCCATACCATCCAAACCAGAGAATAAAACATCCTAAAGCACCAAGTGTAAGGGAATGTCCTGCAATCGCATTAGATTTTACTCTGCCATCTTTTGTCTTACTAAATTTTCCAATACGTGGACCTACAATAATTGCTCCCACTAAAGCTGCGGTACCACCTACCATATGAATTACCGTAGAACCTGCGAAATCTACAAAATTCAATTTTGCTAACCAGCCTTCTGTATTCCAAACCCATCCTGCCTCAATTGGATATACAACTGCACTAATTACACCTGAATAAATACAATAAGCACTGAACTTTGTTCTTTCTGCCATAGCTCCTGAAACAATTGTTGCCGCAGTAGCACAGAACACTAACTGAAATACAAAACTGGAATAATCAAAGCTTCCATAATTTGTAAATATTCCCATGTTTGGAATACCAATAATACCCGCTACATAATCCTCAGACATCATCAGCCCAAATCCTAATAAAATAAATGTTACTGTACCAATACAGAAATCCATTAAGTTTTTCATAATAATGTTTCCTGCATTTTTCGCTCTGGTAAAACCTGTCTCTACCATTGCAAATCCACACTGCATAAAAAATACCAACGCTGCACCAATTAAAAACCAGATAGCAAACGGTATATCTGCTGCACTGTTAATTGCATTTTGAATCTCTCCTGTCATAATTTCTTCCTCCATTCTTTTCAGTCTTTTCTTTAGGAAACACTTTTTATTTATAGGGGAATGTTTCCTTAACGAGTTCCTTTTGTTCTATCAAAACAAAGGAAAAAGGGAGCTAGACTATTACGTCTGCTCCCTTGCATTTCGTTTAACAGTGACTAGTATAGCACCAAAAATTGGATTTTCAACCTATTTTATCACTTTACTTATAAAATAAACCTGATTGTTTATTTATTTCATCTTATTCTTAATTTAATGAATATATTCATTAAAAATATAAAGTTTTTATTTACTTTGAAATGTTTCACAATTCATTAAGCCATAATATTCTTTACCTGACTATAGATACCATCTCCATCCAGCTTAAATTCCTTCAATAATTCCAAAGCCGGTCCCGAATGACCAAACATGTCATTGACACCTAACTTCGTTACAGGTGTAGGACATTTCTCGCACAAAGCATCACACACTGCACTGCCCAGTCCACCAATCACTGAATGTTCTTCCACTGTAATCACCCTGCCGGTCTTCTTTGCTGACTCAATAATCATATCTTCATCCAATGGTTTTATCGTATGAATATTAATAACTTCAGCATTAATTCCATCATCAGCCAGTTTTTCAGCTGCCTCTAACACATTGCTTACCATCAGACCGGTAGCCACAATCGTAACATCACTGCCTTCCCGCATCATGACACCCTTTCCAATCTCGAACTGATAATCCTCTTTATTGATTACCGGAGCTGCCAGTCTTCCAAATCTTAGATAAACCGGACCATCCATTTCATACGCAGCCTTTACTGCAGCTCTCGCTTCAATATCATCACAGGGATTAATAATCGTCATTCCCGGAATTGTTCTCATTAAAGCAATATCTTCATTACACTGATGCGTAGCCCCGTCTTCACCTACAGAGATTCCTGCATGTGTGGCTCCAATCTTTACATTCAGATGAGGATATCCAATTGTATTTCTTACCTGCTCAAAAGCTCTTCCTGCCGCAAACATGGCAAATGTACTTGCAAAAGGCACCTTTCCACAGGTAGAAAGTCCTGCCGCAATACCCATCATGTTCGCTTCCGCAATACCACAGTCGATATGTCTGTCCGGAAATTCCTTCTTAAAAATGCCTGTTTTCGTAGCTGCTGCAAGATCCGCGTCTAAAACAACCAAATCATCATGTTCTTTTCCAATTTCCACCAAAGCATTGCCATAACTCTCTCTTGTTGCTATTTTCTTTACTTCTGACATAACGCTTCACCTGCTTTCTCTAAATCTTCCATTGCCGTTTTGTACTGTTCATCATTTGGAGCTGCTCCATGCCAGTTTACCTGATTCTCCATAAACGAAACACCTTTACCCTTAACCGTATTCATTACGATTGCTGTCGGCATTCCCTTTGTCTCTTTCGCCTCATTCAATGCTCTTCTGATTTCATCAAAGTCATGTCCGTCGATGGTTACAACATGGAAATTAAAAGCTTTAAACTTCTCATCAATCGGATATGGAGAGCATACCTCTTCCACTGTTCCGTCAATCTGAAGATTATTGTTATCTACAATAACAACGAGGTTGTCAAGTTTTCTGTGGCCTGCAAACATCGCCGCTTCCCAGACCTGACCTTCTTCTATCTCACCATCACCAAGCATTGTGTAAACTCTGTAATCTCTGTTATCAAGTTTTCCTGCCAGTGCCATTCCTACCGCTGCGGATACGCCCTGTCCAAGGGAACCTGCTGACATTTCCACACCGGCTGTATGTTTCATATCCGGATGTCCCTGAAGATAAGAATCTGTTTTTCTCAACTTTATCAGATCCTCTTTTGGAATATATCCTTTTTCTGCTAAAACACCATACAATACCGGTGCCGCATGACCTTTTGATAAAACAAATCTGTCTCTGTCCGGATTTTTTGTGTCATTCACATCCACATTCATTTCTTCGTAGTACAGATATGTCACCATATCTGCTGCTGACAATGAACCGCCCGGATGTCCTGAACCGGCACTATGCAATGCTGTTACAATGTTTTTTCTTACTTCGTTGGCAATTTTTTCAAGCTGCAAATTTTCCATTGTTTTTTCCTTTCTTACTTTAAATATCAAAATCTGATTCCTGTAAAACGACTAATCCCTCATCATCTGTCTTAGAGCCAAAAATCCCTTTGACTTTTCTGCTGATTCTGCTGGATTTATCAATAGCTTTATCTATAATTCCCTCAACATCTGACTGTCCGATTCCTTTATTTGCACCAAAGAAATCATCTATAGCTTTGTAGAATGCTAAGTTCGCTAATTCATCCACACTATACCCCCTTGCAAGAGCATACTGTTTTCCGTATTCCACCCATTCCTTAATATCATATTCCTTAATGCGGACTACATGATTAAACACGGTTTCCAATCGTGGAGATTCTTTGATCAAAGTCTCCATTCCTTCAATATTACCCTCTAAAACAATCAACATGTCATCCGTAAACATACCGGATACATCAATTAACTCGCTGACTGTCATCTTTCCTAACTGATCTGCATTTTCTACAATCAAATCACTTCCTACTAATTTATTAATTGCATATCGGAAACCTTTTCTGTTTAATGCACCTGCATCAACCTTCGCCAGTCTTCGATTGCGTCTTCCTCGTTTTCGGTTTACCAGTTTCACCAATTCAATCGCCAAAGTTGTCTTTCCTGTTTTCTCATCACCCATGATGATTACATTACCTTCGTCCGATTTTCCATTTGGTGTATAATTCACAATCAGTTCCTGTAATACTTCGCGAATATTTGTTTCAAAACCTTCTACATTCAAATAATTTTTAAACTCTGTAAGCTCTGCCTCAGATAAAATATCTTCTCTGATAACAGTCTCTGTTTTTTCATTGTGACTCTCTGTATCTGAAACACTCTCCATAATATTACCAGGCTGCATAGCTGCATTTCCCACTGCGATATTACTATCAAAAGGATTTTTACTATTCTGGTTATCAACTGTCTTTGTCTCATCAGCAGATGCTGTATCTGCTTTTGTTCCGTCTGAGGTATCTGAAATCATTTGGCTCTGCTTGACTTCTCCCTCATCCACAATTCCTGCACCGGATAACACTTCAATTTTTGAACTTGGATTTTCCTTTACTCTGACATTCGGCACATCCACTTTCGGAATATTATCATCAACATTTTCTGCTTCTTTGTTTGCAACTGCTTCCTCAGCTTTTTTTATGGCTGCCTGTAGTTCTTCTCTTGTAGGAAGTTTATCTGTCTTATATCCCAAATCAGAGTTTGCTGCAATGTTTTCGTACATATTTTTTTGACCGATATCATTACTGTCATCTCTCTTTGGTGCCTCAAAGTCCAAGTCAAGTATTGGAATATCTCCTGTATTTCCATGAACCGGTATGGCATCCTCTTTTATTTCCTGAACAGGAGGTTTTACAACTTTGCTTACTTTCGGTTGTTCTACAATATCGCCGTTCTCAATTGTCTGAACTTTATCAAAAATACGAGTACTTCCCATATCATCTGATTCATTTACAATCGGAGTGACCTTTTTTTCTTCTTCTGTTTTTAACTCTTCTTCGTCAATAATATCACTGTCATCAAATATAACTTCTTCGTTATCACTCTGCTCTACAGCATCTGTCTTTTCCTTGAATACATTTTTTCTTTCAACTGTTTTTTCTTCTGTTTCACTTGTATCTTTCACTGCACTGGCTTCATCTATAATGTCCACTGCCTGCTGTACCGTTTCTGCTTTCAGAATACCTCTTTCCTGGAGTTGTTTCAGTATGTCACTGACATCCTTAATTCCAGTCAGTTTTTCTGTCTGTGGAAGTATATCTTCCGGTTCTTCTGCAGCTTCATCTTTTTCACTAACTGTCTCATCTGCTGTGTTGTCATCAGAACTGTTTTCCGGCTGCTCATTTTCCATCATATGCCCACCGGCATGTTTCACTTCTTCCACAACACTCTCTTCAATCTCTTCCGGAAGCACAATCTCTTCCATATCACCACTTATCTTATTTTCACTCTGTTCTTTTGTTTCATCAGGTAGTACTTCTCCAGTTATCATGTCTGGATTTATTTCAAATGGTCTTCTCTTCTGTTTCTTTGTATCTTCCTTTATCTCTTGATTTTTTTCTTCTAGCTGAATTTCCTTTACTTCAGCATTCTCTAATTTTTCTTCCTGACGCATCTGGTTTTCGTCATATTTCTCCTGCTGGGAAGCTGTTAGTGTTGCATGCCTGCTCTTTAGTTCCATTGCTTTATTAACATATTTTCCCTCTGAAAACCATAGACTGATTTCATCACAAATATCTACGCATTTTTCTGTCTCTCCGGCTTTATGGTACAATTTTGCCAGTTCATACGCCCATTTTTCTTCCATATCCAGATTCACATATTCTTCCAATATGGAAATCAACTCTTCTATTGATTTTCCCTGCGCCTTAGACATTCTGTATTTTAATATGTATCTGGCTGTATCACGAGGTGCCATCTCTATAAAATCATCATAATAATTTTTCGCCTCTTCAAAATCTTTCATTTTTACAGAAATAAGACACAACTTAAATGCTATCAATCTTCCGGCATTCGTGTTCTCATATGCCAGTTCCAATGCCTTTTTTGCATCCTCATAATTCCTTGTTCTCTCATAAGCATCCGCAACAACACTTAAAAAATTGTTATCTTTAATCTTTTTCAATTCCAAAGAATCAGCAATTTCTGCCGCTTTGTCAAACTCCCGATTACGCATTGCGCTTCTCAGCTCTTCCATTTTTAGTAACTGTTCATTCTTATCCATTTGAATACCTCTTTATATCCTTACCCTGACGTTTCTTATACTGTCACACGGCCTTCCAATGCCCTGAGCAATGTGACATTATCTATACATTCTAAATCACCGCCTACCGGAACGCCGCTGGCAATTCTGGTAACTTTAATTCCTAAAGGCTTTACTACTTTGCTGATATACATTGCAGTAGCCTCACCTTCTACACTGGAATTTGTGGCAATAATAACCTCGTCAACATCATCTTTCAACCGCTGAAACAATTCCTTCAGTTTGATATCATTCTGCCCAATTCCTGCCATAGGATTAATTGCTCCATGCAGTACGTGATAAACACCATTGTACTCTCCTACTTTTTCATATGCTGCCATATCTTTTGTTGTCTCCACAACCATAATCGTTTTATGGTCTCTCTGATTGCTACTGCATATAGGGCAGATATCCTGGTCCGTTAAAGTACAACATGTATTACAATATTTCACATTACTTTTGGCGTTCACCATAGCATTCGCCAAATCCTGTACCTGTTCACTGGGCATATCAAGTATATGAAAAGCCAATCTTCCTGCTGTCTTTGCTCCAACACCCGGAAGGCCTGACAATTCTTCGATTAACTTTGTAATGTAACCACTATAGTAATCCATTAGAATAAACCACCCATTCCTCCGGTTATCTTAGACATTTTCTCTGTAGAGATGTCTTCCATCTTTCTAATTGCTTCGTTAACTGCTGCCATTGTTAAGTCCTCTAACATTTCAATATCATCCGGATCAACAACTTCAGGTTCAAATTTAATGCTTGTAATCTCCTTCTTGCCTGAAATAGTAACCTCCACAGCACCACCACCTGCAGTTGCAGTGTACACAGCTTCTTCTAATTCAGCCTGTGCTTCTTCCATCTGTTTCTGCATCTTCTGTGCCTGTTTCATTATATTATTCATATTTCCCGGCATTCCTCCCGGAAATCCTCCTCTTCTTGCCATTTTAAAAGTCCTCCTCTTCTACTTCCATATTTATTTTAGAAACTACTTCCATAAAATAATCTCCAAAGTTTTGATTATTTTCCAGAATCGTCATTTCAACCTTAACCTGTTTTTCAATCTCCTCGCTAATCAGATTCGTAAGCATCTCTATAACCTCAGGTTTATTACTTCCTTCATAACCAATAGAGCCCGGAGCAAACACAATCAGCAATGTATCCTCTCCTTTTACACTGAATCTGGCATTTTCCAAATATGTTTTGTATGGATTTGAAATATGTCTTTTAATTCTTCCCCAATTATTTACCACTTCCTGTATATCCGCAGGAACAGGCTTTGCAAAAACTTTTTTCGGCTTTGGCTGTTCTTTCTTTGCTTCACCACCGGCTGCTGCAGTCGTTACGATGTCTCCGCTTTCTATTTTCTTTTCTACAATAGTCATTCTGTTATTCAGCGAACCAATATCGTTCTCCATAGCAGGTTTTGTCAGTTTAATCAGCGCAATTTCAATTAACACTCTCTTCTGGGAAGAGTATTTCATCTGACTGGACAGTTCTGAAAAAATTCGAATATATCTCATGATAGTGTCTGTATCAACCATTTGGGCTTCTTCTTTTAAAGCCTGAATTCTTTCTGTTGATGCATCAATGACATCTGAAGCATTTTCAGAAGTTTTGATTAACATTAAATTACGCAGATACCAGATAAAATCATTCACAAACTGTCCTAACTCTCTTCCCTGCATAACCATTTCATCTAACACATGAATACAACCTACTACATCCCCTTCAATAACACATCTGGTCAACTGGCTGAATATTTCATTATCTACTGCACCTAAAACCTCTAATACATTATCATAGGTCAGCTTCTGTCCCAGATAAAATGCGATACACTGATCTAACAGACTTAACGCATCTCGCATAGAACCGTCTGCCGCCTTTGCTACATAACGGATAGCCTTTTCTTCAACTTCTATATTCTCTTTTTCCATAAGTTCCATCAATCTTCCCGCAATGGTATCAATAGAGATTCTTTTAAAATCATATCTCTGGCATCTTGACAATATTGTAATTGGAATCTTATGGGGTTCTGTTGTAGCAAGAATGAACAATACATATGATGGCGGTTCTTCTAATGTTTTCAGCAAAGCATTAAAAGCGCCAATCGATAACATATGCACTTCATCAATGATATAAACTGTATACTTACCACTGGACGGTGTGTACTGAATCTCATCCCGTATCTGACGGATATTATCCACACCATTATTAGATGCGGCATCAATCTCAATAACATTCATAAAACTGCCTGTATTGATGCCCTTACATACATCGCACTCATTACAAGGGCTTCCATCCACCGGATGCTCACAGTTCACCGCCTTTGCAAAAATCTTTGCGACACTGGTTTTTCCTGTTCCCCTTGTCCCACAGAAAAGATAAGCATGTCCAATTCTGTTCGCATGAATCTGATTCTTTAATGTTTGTACAATATGGTCCTGTCCTTTTACTTCTTCAAAAGTTGATGGACGAAACTTTCTGTACAGTGCTGTATAAGACATGTCTGCTCCTTTCCGAGTGTACTTTTATTTTAGATTTTAGACATAATAAGCCCTTTAAACCTTTGGATTTATTATATAATAAAAAGTGTGTGGGGACAAGGTGCAGTTTTGCTTTTTTATGTCCAACAATTTCCAAAAGTATTTTGACAAATGGGGCTGTAAAACAATATCCACTTTTTTACAGTCCTACTTTCTTTCTTACAACAAAATATGATATTACCACTGCTGTCATCGTAATAACCCAACTGATAGGATAAACCAACATCAATCCTTCAAATGTAGCTATTTTCTGAAATGCTGTAAATATCCACAAAATACGTACACCACATATTCCTAACACACAAATACTGGCCGGCACAAAAGAATATCCTACGCCTCGCATGCATCCTGATAATACTTCTATTGTCATATTTACCAGGTAAAAACTTAAAACGTATTTCATTCTCACCACTGCCAAATCTGCTACTACGTTATCCTGTGTAAAAATCCCTACTAACGGATGTGAAAATATAATAAATATTGCACATACTGTAAACGTTGACACTGCTCCCAGTAACCAGCACGTTTTTACAACCTTTTTGCATCTGTCTTTTTTGTCAGCACCAAAATTCTGGCTGATAAAGGTAACCGCAGCCTGACTAAAAGAACTTAATATGAAGAATGCAAAATATTCATAATTTAAGGCTGCTGCAGAAGCCGCCACTGCTATAGAACCTAATTGATTCAATGCTGACTGTATAATAACATTAGAAAAAGAGAATACCATTCCCTGAACACCTGCAGGTACACCAATCTTTGCCATACTCTTTACAATATTTAAATCTATTTTTAACTTTTTAATTTCCAGGCGAAAAGCGCCTTCTTCCTTTATAAGCCAATATATCAATATTGATGAACTAATCATATTAGATACAACAGTTGCAATCGCCACTCCTTCTACATTCATCCCCAAAACAACCACAAAGAAAAGATTTAACAATACATTAATTACTCCTGAAACAGCCAATGCAATTAATGGTCTTTTTGTATCTCCTTTACTCCTGAATATTGAAGATGCGAAATTGTATAACATAATAAAAGGCATTCCGGAAAAATATATTCTTAAATACCTTACCGCTAAATTCAGAATGTTAGCAGGAGTAGACATTGCAGATAAAATAACTCTTGCAAATGTAACTCCAATTACGGTCAGACACACTCCACTTATAAGCGCCACAACAATCGTGGTATGTACTGCTTTCTTAATTGATTTTTCATTTCCTTTTCCAATAAATGTAGAAATAACAACATTGGCGCCTACGGATAACCCAACAAATAAATTTACCAGAAGATTAATTACTGCACCATTAGCACCTACTGCCGCCAATGCATCACTTCCTGCAAATCTTCCTACTACAGCTACATCAGCTGAATTGAATAACTGTTGTAATATACTGCTGGCTGCTAAAGGCAATGCAAACAGTATAATTTTATCCACAAGGGAACCATTTAACATATCCACTTGTTTCTTTTTTGTATGTTTCGAACTCATTTTATTCCTTTCTTATACAATGGCAATGAGCCTTGTGTACCTCGACTTCTCTTCGTTTCGTCTCGCACGCAGGCTTCGCCTTATACTTCCCTGATTCTACTTACACAATGGCAATGAGCCTTGTGTACCTCGACTTCTCTTCGCTTCGTCTCGGTCACAGGCTTCGCCTTATACTTCCCTGATTCTACTTACACAATGGCAATGAGCCTTGTGTACCTCGACTTCTCTTCGCTTCGTCTCGGTCACAGGCTTCGCCTTATACAAAAGAAAAAGACTTCACACATTTTTGTGCAAGCACAAATGTGTAAACTCTTTTTCTTTTATACAAGGCTCATTGCCATTGTGTATATTTTTATCCGTGCGATTTGCTTTGTGAATATTCCATAAGCGTTACCTTTACAGTTAGCTCGGTCTAGGCTTCCTCATGTCACACAAAACGATCTGCTTAGTGCTGCTTCATTCCTGACCTGACACGGTTCACAGGATTCTGTTGCATGAGACCCAGACGTCAACACCACTTATAAAGGGCAGCCCTACAAAATAGACCCGAGGCAAATCATCACCCCTGCTGTAGCGGATTGCAGGTAAAGGGCTCCGCTAATTCCCCGGCTGCACGGAAGTGTTATAACATATTTATAATCGACTGTAAGCATACCTTACTGCCTTTTCTTTGTCAACTATGATTTCTTAATTTCCTGAAAAAATCTTTTAATAGACTGCTGCATTCTTCTTCTAAAATTCCTTTTTCCATCTCTACCTGATGATTAAACCGATCCACCTGTAATAGGTTCATAATTGAACCGGCACAGCCCGCCTTTGGATTCATACATCCAATGTAAACTTTCTTAATTCTTGCCTGAACAATTGCCCCTGCACACATCTGGCAAGGCTCTGTAGTAACATACATTTCACAATCATCCAGTCTCCAGTCATCTAGTTTTTTGCTGGCTTTTTTTATGGCATTTAATTCTGCATGAGACAACGTATTCTTATCTGCCATCCTTCTGTTATAACCACGGCCGATAACCCTGTCCTGATATACAATTACACATCCGATTGGAACTTCTCCGATTGCTTCAGCTTTTCTTGCCTGTGCAATTGCCTGACGCATATATTTTTCTTTCATAACTATTCCTTATTTAAAGTATTCATAAATCACTTTCCAAATGCTATCCTTTTCCTGACCAAGCGCCCAATATGCGACGCCTCCCATCTTATACTTATTCATCAGCTCTAATCTTGCTTTCACCGAGGTTTCATCTTCTAACCAGATAGAATAAGTTGATTTTCCTTTAGAATACGTAACAAAATTCTGCCCTGTAGTCTTATCAAAAGCTGGTTTCACACCCGCCTCCTTATAGAGCTGTTCTGCTGTATTCATATTGACTGCCTCACTTGTAAGATAATAGTTACCGTTTACAGCATCTTGTACAAGTGTACCTGTTCCGTCACCATCCTCCTGTGGTGTCTCTTTCCAAACTCTGGTGTAGAACGGCATGCCATTAATAATTCTCGATGCATCCTTCGCCTCTTTTATTGTATCTTTAATAGATTTTTCTGCATATGCCATTGATGAAACAGAACCTGCCTCTTCACTGCCGGATGTATGTTCATCATAGTTCATAATCATAATATAATCTGCTAATTTCAACTGTTGCTCTCTGTCAAAATATTCGCTCCACTCAGATGGTGCATAATTATCAATTGAAAGTATCGTCCCGGTCTTCCTGCACTCTATAGAAAGTTCCCGCAAAAACTGCATATAATCATCAGCAATATCTTTTGAAATATATTCAAAATCAATATTAATGCCATCTAAATCATAACTGTCTGCATAATACATAATATTTCTCACAAATCTTTGTCGCAGTTCTGTCGATGTGAGAACAGTCTTTGTAAGTTTTTTATCTGTAAAATCATTAACCAATGCCCATACCTGAATATTCTTCTTATGTGCTTTTTCTACATAATTTAAATCCGCCAGTGTCGATAAATTTCCTCTCTTGTCCATCAAAGAAAACCATGTTGGAGAAAGTACATTTATCCCCTTTGTATTCTTTAACAAATCATCCAGATTATTATTTGCATTCTGGTTATAAACCTGATTCCATGCCAGACTTACTTTTTTGTCCAACGTGACATGAGTATATTCCGCATCATCGTTTTTATATTCTGTCTTTTTTATTTTTTCGTCCACTAACTCTTTTACCGGAATATATCCAATAAAACCACTGTCTGTTTTTACTTTATTCCAATTTTTTCCTTTTTCAATTAAGGTAACTTCTGTATCTTCTGGAATCTCCGTAACGATGAGATTCTGATAATCCCCTTTTGTCCGCATTTCTATATCACTGTCTGTCTTAAATACTGTCTTCTCCCCGTTTTTATATTTAAGGCTAAGAATCGTCGGTACTTTTTCATTTCCCTTTGTGACTGTATATTTTATATCAATATATTTTTCGATAAACTTAATGTTTACATAACATTTTCCATTCTCTGTCAGAAAAACTGTATATCCTACATTTTCATCTGTATCTGAATGTATAACCGTTTCTCCCTCACCTACAGCATACACGTTTTTTGCATTTGTAAATAACAGTTTCTTTTCTTTTTTATCCCAATAAAATCTCTTATCCACATTTTCTTTAATTGTATTTATATTTATATATGCATCGACATCCTTCATAATTGCATAATCTTTACTATATTCATGTTCCAATGCTACTGCAATTACCTGACTCCCTACTGATGTCTTATATTCAATATCATTACCGGCTTTATCTTCATAAGTCAGTCCCATATACCACTTCAAATCAACTTTTCCATCATTTGTTTTAATAAATAAATTACACCCACTTGTTAATACTATAGTAAAAGCCATCACTGCCACCAGCAATATCACTTTTAAATTTCTCTTCATAAGAGCTTCCTCCTTTTGTTTTTCGCACTAATTGCTATCATAACACATAAGATAGCCTATGGGAAGAAAATCAAAAATTTATCCAGATTTTTCTCATCCCACAGGCCGTTCACTTTTTCATAACACAAAAGCAAACATTCTAGGGGAAACTCAACTAATAATATTGTCAAGTTATGCCTTCGTGATATATATTTCCCTGATATGTTTATAGATATTTAGATTATACCATATTGTTTGAGGTTTTCAATATATTTCTTAAGTGATTTTAAAGTTTTTTAATATTTTTAAAAAAATGTAATAATTTGTACACTTTTTTCGTATATATATTATACTGTTATAAAAGTTCAGCCATGCGATAAAAACTATATATAGCAATATGGCTGCTTGCAGACAATATGTTATATATAGTTTTTATCATATGATGAACATCCACAGCGAAGGAAATCCATTGGATTTTCGAGCTGATGGCTGAACATTTAATTACTGTTATATATTACTAGTCGAAAAACTTTACACTTCTGATTTTATTGGATATACTATTAGAAGGAACATGATGTGAGGTGATTTTTATGAAAATTGAAAAAATTAGTGAAAATCAGATTCGCTGTACTTTAACAAAGGAAGATCTCGCAGACCGAAATATTAAAATTAGCGAATTAGCCTATGGCACTGGAAAGACAAGAGAGCTTTTTCAGGATATGATGCAGCAGGCAAACGATGATTTTGGTTTTGAAGTAAACGATATTCCTTTGATGGTGGAAGCTATCCCGCTTTCTCCCGAAAGTATTATCTTAGTGATTACCAAAGTAGATGATCCCGAGGAAACGGAAGAACATCTTTCCAAATTTTTCTCAAAAGAGCTGAAAGATAAATTTAAGGACAGTATTCTTTCGCATTTAGATGATATAGAAATCGATTTAAATGATATAGAGCAGATTGGAGAACATCTGCAAAGTAACAATAATTCATCTACTGAAAGCACAAGCGATGATGATTCATTATTATATAGTATATATTCTTTTGACACATTAAGTGATATTATTTCCGTAGCCGGAATGATTGCTCCTTCATATAATGGTGATAGTTCCGTATACAAATCACCATTTAACAACAGATACTATTTATCGTTATGTATGGAGTCATCAGAAGAGAAAACACTAAATAAAATATGTAGTATTCTTACAGAAAACGGCCATCGTGAAACACCGACATATGTAAAAGAATTATTCTATATGGAACACTATGATGAGATAATTGCTGATAAAGCAATCGAAAAATTAGCACAGATATAAAAAACAGATACATTTCTCACAAGCCTTTTGTTTGTTTTGAAATGTATCTGTTTTCTTTTACTCTATTTCCATTTCGCCTCATACATTAATATAGCGGTTGCTACCGCTGCATTGAGTGACTCAACTTTTCCCTCCATCGGAATACGGATTAACTTATCTGCCTTATCAGCCACTTCCTTACTCAATCCACGGGCTTCATTACCAATCAAAAGGGCTACATCTTTTCCAAAAACTCCCTTATTATAATCTTCTCCCTGCAAATGCGCCGCATATGTGGTGACGCCGGCCTCTCTTATAGTATCTATAGCTGATGGCAAATCATCTACAACTGTGAATGGCACTCGGAATATAGAACCCATTGTAGAGCGAATTACTTTCGGATTATAAATATCTGCACAATCATTACTCATTACTACTCCTGCAATCCCTGCGCCTTCTCCTGTTCTCACAATCGTTCCCAAATTTCCCGGGTCCTGCAGCCTGTCAAGTACCACAATGCAGCTTTGTTCTTTGCTTCTACAGTTCAAAATGTCGTTCAGAGAATATTCACTTTGAGTAACTACAGCCATCACTCCTTGTGGCGTCACTGTATCCGAAATCTTTTTAAAAACACTATCACTGACTGTCTGAAAACAAACATCCTGTAATTTTTCTTCATTTTCTCTTAAAAAACCTTCTGATACATAAACCGCCTTCAAATTTTCTTTAGGAACTTCTGAAAACATTTTAACACCTTCAACTACAAACTGTTTCTTCTGTTTTCTGACTTTCGCCTTTTCTTTTAATTGTATAATATTTTTAATCTGCTCATTTGATGTTGACGTAATAACCATACTTTCACAATCTCCTACGCTCTGACCTTAACAAATTCTTCTCCATATTTTTTCTTTAGTAATTCAAGTAATTCATTTGTTATACTGACCGAATACTGGGCCGGCATCATTTTTCTCTGCCGTTCTTTTGCCAATGCCACCATTACTTTATCATTTCCTCTATTTTCAGATAATATCTGAATAAATTCCTGATTTTTCTGCAGATAGTCTCCCTTATCTGCAAATGCTACCCACAACTCCGACGGAACATCACTGAACTCACGTATCTTATTTGCGATAACCTTTCCTGCAGCATTTTCTTCAATATTTGCCTCACCGTCAATAAAGACTTTTTTGCCTTCTACAATCAAATGTCTGTTACTATCATACTGTCTCGGGAACACAATGACTTCTATCGTTCCCACCAAATCTTCCAATGTAATAAATGCCATCTGCGCACCGGTCTTTGTAAACTTTCTAGTTACCGTACTTACAATACCGCCAACCGTTACATGGGATTTATCCTCTACTTTTGATTCTTCCCCCTCTTCCGGAACAGCAAAATCAAGCGTCATATTCGTTATCACTCTGCGCCACTTCTCTTCCTGGTCCTGCAATGGATGTCCACTGGCATAAATTCCTATTACTTCTTTTTCAAATTCCAGCTTCTGGTCTGTATCATACTCTCCAACATCCGGCATCTGCACTTTGTAAGTCTCCTTTGCCTCTTCATCAGCAAAATCGAATAGAGTAACCTGTCCTGCCATCGCATCTTTCTTTTCCTGATTCACACCATCCATAATCTGTACATAAACCATCATCATCTGCTTTCTAGTAGCCCCTAGAGAATCAAATGCTCCCGCTTTAATAAAATTCTCTATCGCTCTTTTATTGACACCAAGACCCGCTGTTCTGGTAATAAAATCGTCTAAATCCTTATATTTGCCATGAGCCTCCCGCTCTGCAACAATATTGTCAATAATCGCCTTACCTACATTCTTAATAGCTGTCAGTCCATAACGGATACAATTTTCTCCTGCTGAAAATCCACTTTCCCCTTCATTAATATCCGGCGGTAATATCTCAATCCCCATAGAACGACAGGAATAAACATACTCTGCCACTTTTCCTGTCCAGTCCATAACAGATGTAAGCATTGCCGCCATAAACTCTGCTGTATAATAATATTTCAAATAAGCTGTCTGATAGGCTACAACTGCATACGCTGCCGCATGGGATTTGTTAAAAGCATACTTTGCAAAATCTGTCATTTCGTCGTAAATCTTGTTGGCAATTTCTTCACTGATACCGTTATTTACGCAGCCTTTTACACCCTCCGATACATCGCCATATACAAACTTCTGACGTTCTTTTGCCATAACATCTGCTTTTTTCTTTGACATTGCACGGCGAAGCAGGTCACTTCGTCCAAGCGTATAGCCTGCCAGATCACGCACAATCTGCATAACCTGTTCCTGATAAACGATACAACCATAAGTCGGCTCTAAAATATGCTCCAGCTGAGGGCAGTCATAAGTTACACTGTCAATATTATTCTTTCCCTCAATATATTTCGGTATAAAATCCATAGGCCCCGGCCGATACAATGAAATACCCGCAATAATGTCTTCCAAACTCTGTGGTTTTAACTCTTTCATAAAGTTTTTCATTCCACCACTTTCCAACTGGAATATACCTTCCGTATTTCCTGTTCCTATGTAATCTAATACTTTTTTATCCGCATAATCTATGTTATTCAAATCTAAATCAATTTCTCTGTTTTTCTTAATATATCTCTGTGTATTCTGAATAACTGTCAAGTTTCGAAGTCCCAGAAAGTCCATCTTCAACAGTCCAAGTTCTTCCAGTGTTGTCATAATATACTGGGTAGTAATGGAACCATCGGCTGCCCTTGACAACGGCACATATTCATCTACCGGCTTTCCACAGATAACCACACCTGCCGCATGCATTGAGGCATGACGCGGCAGTCCTTCCAGCCTCATGGACATATCTATCAAATACTTTACTTCAGAATCTGAATCATATAACGCTTTCAATTCTCTGTTTTGCTTCAGTGCCAGCTCCAATGTCATATGCAAATCATTTGGAATCATCTTTGCAATACTGTCACACTGCGCATAAGGCATATCCAGCACACGCCCCACATCTCGTATAACTCCCTTCGCTTTCAGCGTACCAAAAGTAACAATCTGTGCTACATGATCTTTACCATATTTTCTTCCAACATAATCAATGACATCCTGACGTCTTTCAATACAGAAATCCACGTCAATATCGGGCATAGAAACACGTTCCGGATTCAGGAAACGCTCAAACAGCAGATTATATCTCATTGGTTCAATATCTGTAATCTCAAGACAATAAGAAACAAGACTTCCTGCCGCAGAACCTCGCCCCGGTCCTACTGCAATGCCATTCGACTTTGCATAGTGAATAAAATCCCATACAATTAAAAAATATTCGATATATCCCATATTTTTAATTGTATTTAATTCGTAATCAAGTCTTTCCTGCAGTTCTTCTTTTGTAAGCTTACAATGTTCATCTGCTTTTCCCTGAAAAACGGGATATCTGTTATGTAAACCATTTTCACATAATTCTTTTAAATATGTCCATGGTGTATAACCTTCCGGCACCTCAAAATTAGGGAGTTTTGTTACACCAAACTCAAAAGTCACATTACAGCGTTCTGCAATCTTATGGGTATTTTCAAGTGCCTGCGGTGCATACGGAAATAATGATGCCATTTCCTCTTCAGATTTCAAATAAAACTGTCCGCCTTCATAGCGCATTCTATCCTCGTCTGCTTTCTTTTTACCAGTCTGTATACATAGAAGTATATCATGAGCTTCCATATCATCCGCATAAGTATAATGCACGTCATTTGTACACACTAAATTAAGCCCCAATTCTTCACTGAGCCTCATTAATGACTGATTCACTGTTCTCTGTTCTGGTATTCCATGATCCTGAAGTTCTAAAAAATAATTATCTTTTCCATAGATATCTATATGGCGCATCGCTGCTGCTTTCGCTTCTTCGTACTCACCTCTTGAGAGGTATTTCTGCACCTCACCTGCCAGACATGCACTAAGACATATAATACCTTCTGAAAATTCTTTCAGAACTTCATAATCTACTCTAGGCTTATAATAAAAACCTTCAACAAATCCCTTTGACACAATACGACAAAGGTTTTCATAACCTGTATTATTTTCTGCAAGCAAAATAAGGTGATAATATCTATCCTCACCTGCATTGACTTCTTTATCAAAACGGGAACCTGGAGCTACATATACCTCACAGCCAATAATCGGCTTTATATCATTCGCCAAAGCTGCACGATAAAAATCAATTGCCCCATACATAACACCATGATCTGTTATGGCAAGACTGTCCATTCCCAACTCTTTCGCTCTCTTTGTTATTTCTTTAATTTTACTGGAACCATCCAACAGACTGTACTCTGTATGGACATGTAAATGTGTAAACGCCATATAATGCCTCCTAATGTTTAGAGTATATCATATTTCGCGATTTATGTCGTTTTCTTTTTCTAAATTCCGGTTTGTCGAGGAGTGACTTTCCTGCTGAAGAAATACAGACAGAGAATATCTTCACCTCGATTCTTGAACATTTATAGAAAATAAAAATAATATTGAATATTTTAAGCACCGACTTCATCTTCGAAAAAATCCTGATGATTTTTTCTCAGGTAAGTCTGGACATTTGATTTTGTGAATCAAATGTCCGCTTAATATTCAATATTATTTTTATTTTATAAATGTATTCAAGACTCTCAAGTTCCTATATTCTCTGTCCGTATTCTTCCAGCAGTGAAATGCCCTAACTTCTACAAACCCGAATCTGTCAAATGTGAAAGTACGGGCGGTCTGCCCATACTTTTTCGTCTAACAAATTTAATTTTGCGGGGATGAAGCCATGGCATACATGTGGGAATATTTAAAATTCGTGATGAATCAGATGTATACAGAGGATTTTGCACCAAAATCCGGGCTTGGCTGATTAATAAAAGTATATTACATATATTTTTTTATCAAACCAGAAAACATATATGTAAAAATGTTTGAAAAATGTGGCAGGTGAAAACATATTACATATTTATCTTTACCTAACAACCAGATATATATGTAAAAAGTGTTTGAAATTTATGGCAGATAAATATATATTACATATCTACTACGAAAAAATAAGAATTAATATATGTAATTTCGTATAATAAAGCGGAAAAAGCGATTGAAAATACATCGGGAAACTAAAGAATCAATACTTTATATATGTAAATCTTAAATATGTTTTGTGGCAAGATGGTGCATTTTCTGTACACATCACGCTGACAACGAAATGCCGCCGTCACGACAATTACAATTTATAAGTTTGCGATTTGTGGTGGTGGGAAGAGATATAAAAGGAATACACTTGAAAACATTGAATTTCATAAACGGATTTGTATATAAAAAAGAAGTACGTAATTAAAACTAAAATTTGATTTCCGAATCAAATTTTAAGGATTCACGGAGGAGAATTCAAATAAAGAATTCTCCGTAGTTGTATCCTGTGTTTTAAATTACTTACTTCTTTTTTATATCTACAAATGTTTATGAAATTCAGTTTCCAAGTGTATCCTTTTATACTCAAACCACCTCAACAAACCGAAATTTAAACACCCCAGGGCTTATGCCCCGGGGTCTTAAAAATATATAGAGAAAAACTTCGAAAGGTTTTCTATTTGTTAAAATATTACCACTTCAAATCAATTACAAGTGCTGTAGGATTTGTATAATGAAGAAGTGTACTCTGGTCATTTACATCATCATAGCAGAATCCATAAGAGAAGTTATTTACTGAATGCTGATGTAAGAATGCTGAATAGTAGTTATATGTACCATTCTTATAGTATGCACTTGGATTCTGATAATTTGCAGGGTCTGTCGCAACACCTCTGTTAAATGCTGCACAAAGCTGAGCTTCTATAACTAATTCTGTTGAAACACCTCTGTTGAAATTACCTTTTCCTTCAAGTACATCCTGAGTTGTTGGTTTATAAACTTTATATGTTCCATTATCACCATCTTTTGTGAATACCATATGGTCTCCATTTACTTTTCCTCTGAATGTACCTGCATCACACTTAAATACTAATGTTTCTCTTGAATATTTATTCCAGAACTCATTAATATATGCATCAAAGTAAGTAGCATTTTCTTTTCCTTCATTAAATGAACCCTTACATGGAGCCATAATTCTGTCTTTATTTACAAGTGACTGCCAGATAGTCGGAGCTGATGCTTTGTATGCTGCAAAGATTTCTTCTCTTGTTCCAACATCTCCTACTGTTTTATCATATACGTCATAGTCACCAGGTCTGTTATCAAATCCACCCTGTCCCACTAATCGTGTAACAACCGGGAAACTAAAGAAATCAACTCTTGTTGTATTTCCCCAGTATTCTTTATTTGTAACTGTGAACTCTGCAAATTCAAATAATACATCACTATTTGGATCTGATGGATTATTAAGGTCTGGACCTGCATATCCTACATTTCCTGCCTCATCATTGTTAAATGTAATATAAACAGGTTCACCATAACTCAAATACATTCTTCCTGATTCAATATCCGGCAGGTACACATAACTTGCTTCTGCCAATGAATGTGCAATATTAGCACACTTTCTTCCATTCTTTTCAACTGTATTTAATGCTGCACTTGCTTTAATAAGATTTCCCTTTGCATCAAGGTAACAAATTTCATGATCCTTATCTCTTCCGATAACAATCCAATAAATCTGATCATCTCTGTATTTTCCATTTGTTCTATTGTTCAACTGTAAAAACATTCTGTCATTTCTAACCGGAATATCTGTTCTGAGCTGAGGAACATCTGTGTTTGGATTCACTATCGGTTTTGTCGGCTGTGGTTGTGTTGGTGCCTGTGTTTCCTGTTGGCTTCCACCTGTTGCCACATTAACATTCATAGTGATACGCTCTGATTCTTTAGAACCTGAAACGGTAGAAATCTCTACTGTATGATTTCCTGCTGCATAGCCTGAATATGTATAATATGCACATCCAATCTTTGATGCAACCTGTTTTCCGTCAATATATACATTATATGAGTTAACATTTCCTCTACCCCAGACAACTCCGATTGTTCCTGCTTTCGGATTGCTTACTACTGCACCAAATGGTTTTGCGATACTTGTATCAACACTCGGCGCTTTTGTTGTTGGTGCCTGTGTAACCGGAACTGTTGGTTTTGCTGTTGTCGGTACTGTCTTTTTGCGTACAATAATAGATGACATCTGATCATTGAAATCACCACCAATCCAAGGTGTATCAGATGTAATGATTCTTGATGCTCCCTGGAAATTGTCATCAGCATAAAGTACTGCTTCATATCCGTTCTGTACCTTTAATGATGAAAGATCGTCATTTCTGAATCCTTTTGCTTCAAGTGCTGCAATGTTATACTTTCCCTCATTTAATGCAGTAACCCTTCCACCATAATTAATATCCTGATATATATATACAACTCCTGTTTCTAACTTTGTTGTCGTTGGCTTTGGTGTTGTAACTACCTGTGTATGTCCGCCAACTGTAATGTCAAATGATGCTTTTACTGATTCATTTGTTCCTAAAACAGTTGTAATACTAACTGTATGATTTCCTGCTGAGATATTATCAAATTCATAATAAGCACATCCTACAGCATTTGCTATAACTTTATTATCAAGATAGATGTTGTATGTGTTAATTTCTCCACGTCCCCAAACAACACTAAAAGCATTATTTCTTGGGCTGTTTACTACTACACCAAAAGGTGCTGCAATGTTTGAACTTTCCCCCGTACTTGTCTGATTTCCAGTTACATATGACATTTCTTTGGAATCATACTGACATCCGCCTTTATTATATGTGAATGAACAGGTAATTTTATCACCTTTCTTCAATCCATTGATTGAATACTCATACTTTGTGTTGCTGCCATTCATTCCTACATTCTGTTGTGCCCCATCATTAACTTTGTAATGAACAATAACATATGCTGCATAACTGGATGCATTAAATGTTAGTTTTGTTGTACTTGCAGAAATTTCCTCCGCTGTTACTGTGTAATCTGCTGCACTTTCAACTGTTGCTGCAGCTTTTGCTTTCTGTGTGTCAGCAATGCTCATACCCGTTACTAAAAGAGCAATTGCCAATACAGAAGATAAAATCTTCTTAAACATTCTTACCTTCATAAAATCCTCCTAAACTATTTTTTGTTTTTCCGTACACACATATCGTTTCATCTCTTGATGATATTGTTGTACATGATAAAAACATTTCAAAAAAGGATTAAATTTTTATAAAAGGTACAATTTTTAATAAAAGTATTTTTCGCTCTTTTTTTAGAAAGGTATCCATTTTTTATAAATAAAAAAGAGGCATCCTATCTGTTCACTCATTTTTAATGAATGTTACAGACTATTGATGCCTCTTTTATTAATTTATATCCTATCTATATCTTTTTACAGTAGGTTCTAAAATACCCTTCTCAAAAACAAATATTGTAAGATAAGGAATAACGCTGCATAAACCACAAAGGATAGACAAACCTGAAACGTAAATACTTACTCCGCCAACGATAAATCCATGTGTTGCAAGTTGTCCTAATATAACAAGAAGTAATAACGAAGACATTTTAGGGACCATTCTGATTCCGCCCTTTTCTCTTAATATAAACAGTCCAAATGTCAAAATCGCAATAATTGCAGTAGCTATGTAAACGATTAAATTCGTATGGAAATATTCACTATTCAATGTTTCGTTAAACTCCTGCTTCTGTGCAAACATCATTACAAGTATCACTACATAATAAAGAATAAATACTGCATATGATATATGAAGCAATCCGTTCAGGTTTCCCTTAATTAAAGAGATTGTAAATAGAAACATTGCTGCCATGGCAATCAATACAATAAATCTTGGTATCGTCCATGATACTGTTCCTTTTTCAATAATATCCGTCTCCAAAAAATATACCGGTCTGTAAAACTGATAAAATAAACACAGTTCAGACAATAAGCATAGAAGTAGCACTATTAATTCCCTTGTTCTCCTCATATTACCGTCCCTCTTTTCTAAATTTATCTTTATTTTACTATATTTAGATAATTTATGCAAAAAATGTTACAATTCTATAAAATAAACTATAAAAAAGATAAGACAATCGTGTTTTCGTCTTATCTTTTTCAAATTAATTTCATATGAACTTTTATTTATTCCCTAAATACTTTTCTATACTATCTATTGCCTGTGTTTCATCTTCACCATCAGCGGAAATTTTCACTGTCTGCCCTGGGACAATACCTAATGCCATCATTCCCATAATACTTTTTGCATTTACTTTTTTCGTTTCAAACTCTACGTAGATTCTGCTTTCAAACTGACTTGCAACCTGAACACATTTTGCTACCGGGCTTGTTTCTGCTCCCTGCTTAATACCTATTGTTACATCCCTTGTTGTCATTTAAACTTTTCCTCCTTAGGGTCATCCTCTTAAATCATCTGCAATCTGACAAATCTTTCTAAGCCTGTGGTTTACACCTGATTTTCCAAGAGGAGGTTCTAACCTCTCTCCTAATTCCTGCAATGATGCATCTGGATTGTCTATGCGTATCAATGCTATATCCTGTAATTTAGGTGGAAGATACTCAATCCCTTTATTTTTTATAATATAATTGATATCCTCTATCTGCCTGACCGAAGTCGCTACAGTTTTCTTTATATTGGCTGTCTCACAATTGACCTGTCTATTGTAATAATTACTCATACCCTTTAAGATACGAATATTCTCCATTTCCATTAAAGAAACGTGGGCTTCCATTACGTTCAAAACGTCTACTATTCCTTCGCCTTCTTTTAGATATACCACATAACTACCTTTTCTGGCAACCATTTTTCCTTCAATATTGAATTTTTTCAACAAATTTATCAGTTGTTCCGACTTTTTATTACTATTACATTTGATTTCCAAATGATAAGACTTGTTCGGATCACTGATAGAACCAGCCGCCATAAAAGCACCTCTTATGAAAGCACGTTTACAACAATCTTTCATAATTACAATATTATTGGTGATTGAAAAATTCTCTTCAATATCGCCTGCATCATTCATTAATTTTGTTGCCTGCAAAATCTTAATTGCTTGCTGATTGTCCGTTACAGTTAAAGTATATGTCTTTCCTATCCTTGAATATGCATTATCTCTGATGGTAATTTCTGTGTCAATATGGAATGTCTTCCATAATAACGTTCGTACTTTGTTTGCAGTAGGTTCCGTCTCTGTTCTAACTCGAATGGCATAATGGTTATTCTCATCAATCATTACACTGCCACACATAGAAATTAACGCTGCCAGTTCCGCAATTCTGCAATGAACTGCATTATTAACATGCTCTGCCAGTTCTTTTTTTACTTTACTTGAAAAACTCATAAAATCCACTTTCTATCTTAAAATATCTCTGTGAGCAATTCTTATGCCATAATTCGCATCTGATATGTTTAACTTCCTATACAGTTCATTTGCCACAGTCACAGACCTATGATGTCCGCCTGTACATCCAATCCCGATAACAAGCTGATTTTTTCCTTCATATATATAATTAGGAATTAAAAATCTTATCATATCAATTAATTTATTTAAAAACTCTGTGGAAACCTCAGACTTTAAAACAAAATCCCTAACCTCCTGCTGTTCCCCTGTCTTATGCTTTAATTCCGGTATATAATACGGATTTGGCAGAAAACGTACATCAAATACTAAATCACAATCTGCCGGCACCCCATACTTAAAACCAAATGACAGAATTGTAACAAACAGATTTTTATAATCCTGATTCAACACAAATATTTTTTCTATCTCTGTTTTCAAATCACGGACCAACAAATTACTTGTATCAATAATATAATCCGCCTGAGTTCGCAGATAGGAAAGTTTTTTCCGTTCTGCATTGATTCCATTTTCAACACTGTCTGTCTCTCCCATAGGATGGCTTCTTCTCGTCTCTTTAAACCGTTTTATCAGCGTACTATTGCAACAATCTAAAAACAGTATTTCATAATTCTGCTCTTTCTTTTTTAATCCGGAAAGAACATCATGAATTTTATCCAGATTTTCCCCACTCCGGATATCTACTCCGATTGCCACTTTATTCTTCTCGCTTGTCTGTGCAAACAAAAGATCTGCAAAATTTTCAATCAAATCAACAGGAAGATTATCTACACAATAATATCCATTATCCTCAAAAATTTTTAACGCCGTAATCTTTCCTGCCCCGGACATTCCTGTGACAATAACAAAACGCATATATTTCTCCTATATAATCTTCACTTCCGGTTCCAGTTCTACACCGAACTGTTCCTTTACTTTTTTCTGTACATCACTTATAAGCTGTAAAACCTCTGTTGCTGTTGCATTATTATAATTAATAACAAACCCGCAGTGTTTCTCTGAAACCATTGCTCCACCCACTGTATACCCCCGAAGTCCTGCATCTTCAATCAGTTTTCCTGCGAAATATCCCTCCGGACGCTTAAAAGTACTTCCTGCACTCGGATATTCCAAAGGCTGTTTCAATTTTCTCTTCTCCATAAGAACCTGCATAATGCCGCCAATTTCACCGGCACTTCCGATTTGGAGTCCAATACACATCTGAAGTACTATCATGCCTTTTCTGGCGATTACACTCTTCCGATAACCCAGTTCCAGGTTTTCTGCTTCTATCTTTTGAACTTCGCCGTCGCTATTTAACACTTTTACCCACTTAATAACATCCTTCATCTCTCCGCCATAAGCTCCAGCGTTCATAACAACTGCTCCGCCTACATTTCCCGGTATCCCATGGGCAAACTCAAAACCTGCCAGATCATTTTCATAAGCTGCCATTGCCACTGCCGCCAACTTTGCCCCTGCATCTGCTACAATGTCTTCACCAATCACATCAATACTGCTCATTCTGCTGTTAATTTCAACAATAACGCCCTTATAACCTTCATCTCTTATCAGAATATTACTGCCATTACCAATAACCATATATGGATAGTCAAATTCTTTGCATACTTTAATAATCTGAATCAACTCTTCCACACTTCCCGGTACGATATAAAACTCTGCCCTGCCGCCACATCGAAATGTACAATGCTTAGCCATAGGCTCATTTTGTTTCACATAATCTTCTCCAACAATACTTTTCAACTTTTCAAACACGATATTTACACACTCACTTTCACCACAAACTATCTGACAACCAAAGCTGCTGCACCATACATTCCTGCATCATTTCCAAGCTCAGCCAAATGCACTGCTGCATCTCCACAGGCAGTAAAACAAGTTTCTCTATATGTAGTTTTGACTGCATCTATTAAATACTCTCCTGCTTTGCTGACTCCACCGCCAATAATAAATGCTTCCGGATTGATTGTCACTGCAATATGAGCCATTGCCTTTCCAAGATAACCACCCATCTGACGAACAACTGTTTCAGCTCCTTCATCTCCTTCTTTTGCTAAATCAAAAACATCTTTTGCTGTAATGTCATTTCCATAATCTGACATTTTTGTTTCTTTGTTACCGGCAGCCATATATCTCTTAGCCAGTCTTACCACACCGGTAGCTGATGCATATTGTTCAAGACAGCCTTTTCTTCCACATCCACAGATTTCTGTTTCTTCATCATTCATATGCATATGTCCGATTTCTCCTGCTCCGCCATTATATCCGGTCAAAATATTATTATTAATAATAACTCCACCACCAACACCGGTACCTAATGTAATCATAACAATATCATGATAATTTTTTCCGCCACCTTTCCAATTTTCTCCAAGGGCTGCTACATTCGCATCATTTCCGGCTTTCACTTTAATTCCATGAAACATTTCTGATAACTGTTCTGCTACATTGAATGTTCCCCATCCAAGGTTTACACATTGAAGAACGGTGCCATCTGCAAGTACCGGCCCTGGAAGACCAATTCCGATACCCTCTATATCATCCAGACTAATTCCCTCTTTTACCAGTTTACCTTCTAATGCCTCACAGATATCACCCAATATTGCCTCACCGAAATTCTCTGTGTTGGTCTTAATCTCCCATTTATCTAACATCATACCACTTGTTTCAAGAAAACCAATTTTAATTGTAGTTCCACCTACATCTACTCCAAAACAATACTTCTTCACAATATTTCCTCCACTTTCTTATTTTATTTGTTTCTCTCATTCTTTGTTTTTCGTATTATTCATTTTCACCCATCATATTTTTCTGCACTCTGTTATATAATTCTACAGCTGCATTATACCCCATTCGTTTCTGCCTATGGTTTACGGCTGCTGCCTCAACAATAACAGCCAGATTTCGTCCCGGTCTGATAGGTATTTTATGACATACAACCTTATTTCCCAAAAACTCTGTATATCTTTCTTCTAAACACATCCGGTCATATTCTTTGTCTCTGCTCCATTCCTCTAACTGAATAACCATATCTATACTGGCAGAATCTAAAATACTCTCAACTCCAAACAGCGCTTTTACATCAATAATTCCGATTCCACGCAGTTCAATAAAATGCTTTGTTATAGCCGGAGATGTTCCTATCAGCGTCTCATCACTCACACGTCTGATTTCTACAACATCATCTGTTACCAGACGATGACCACGTTTAATTAATTCCAGAGCAGCCTCACTCTTTCCGATGCCGCTCTCTCCCATAATCAAAACGCCCTCTCCATAAACGTCAACCAGAACTCCGTGTCTGGTAATGCAGGGAGCAAGTTCTACATTCAGCCAGCGGGATAACTCCGCATTAAAGCTTGATGTGGCAGTGTCCGTAGACATAATTGGCACTCCATACTTTAATCCGGCTGAAATCAAATCGTCGTCAGGTTTATTTCCTCTACAAAGAATAAGACATGGAATTCCACTGCTCATTAATTTTTCGTAAACCCACTGCCTATTCTGCCTTTGCATATTATCAAGAAATGCACACTCAACATTTCCTATAATCTGAACTCTTTCCTTATCAAAATGCTCAAAAAAACCCGCCAGCTGCAATGCCGGTCTGTTTACCTCCGGAATAATAATTTTTACTTCATCTGTATTAATCTCCGGCGTATGGTTTACTAATCCATAGTTGTCTACAACCTTTGTAAAAGGAATAAAAATATCAGACATCTCATACCTCCTTACTATATGCATCACGTTTCCTGATTCTATCTCACTTATTCTATCATTTGTGAAAATATTTGTATATATCTTTTGCCACTTTCTCTGTGACAGAATTTACCTTCACCAGTTCTTCAACATCAGCATTCCTGATAGCTTCAATAGATTTAAAAAACCGCATTAAAGCTTTTCTTCTGGATGGTCCCACTCCCGGTATATCATCAAGTACTGACTTCACTTCTCTTTTTCCTCTGAGACTTCTATGATACTCAATCGCAAATCTATGGGTTTCATCCTGTATTCTGGTAATTAACTGAAATCCTTCTGAATGTGTATTGATAGGTATTTCCGCATTATTATAATATAAACCTCTGGTACTATGATGGTCATCTTTTACCATGCCGCAGACAGGAATATTTATTCCTAATTCTTCAAGAACTTTCAAAGCCACATTTACCTGCCCTTTTCCTCCGTCCATCATAATAATATCCGGAAACTTGCTGAAGCTTCCCAACTCATAGTCCCCATCTTCCATATCCAGTTTCTTTCTCTCTTCGAGTCCATGTCTGAATCTTCTTGTAAGTACCTCTTCCATGCTGGCATAATCATCCGGTCCGTGCACCGTTTTAATTTTAAACTTACGATAATTATTTCGTTTCGGTTTTCCGCCTTCATACACAATCATAGATGCAACTGATTCATAACCATTGGTATTTGAAATATCATAAGACTCCATTCGATGAATTCCTTCTATCCCAATCAGTTCTTCTATCTCGTGAACTGCACCGATTGTTTTCTTTTGCTCTCTGCGGTATTTTTCTTTGTTCTGCTCTAATAAGTTTCTGGCATTCTTAGCTGCCAGTTCCACTAGTTTTTCTTTACTTCCTTTTTTAGGATGAACAATTTTTACTGTATAATTCTGGTTTCTGCTAAGCATTTGAGATAATAATTCCGGTTCCTCCACCTCTTCCTGCACTAATAACTGATGTGGAATAAACGGTGTGCCAATATAATACTGCTTAATAAAACTGGTAATAATATCTGTTCCGGTGTCCCCGAGTGCTGTTGTGAGATAAAAATGTTCTCTTCCAATCAGCTTTCCATTTCTGACAAAGAAAATCTGTACCACAGCATCGTTGCCTTCTTCCGCATAAGCAATAATATCCCTGTCCTCAAACTTATGTGATGTAATTTTCTGATTGCCCGCAACATGATTAATACTATTAATCAAATCTCTGTACTCCATTGCCTTTTCAAAATCCATCTGTGCTGAGGCATCCTTCATTTTCTCTTCCAGTTCTTTTATCGTGTCTTTAAAATTTCCCTCTAAAAATCTGACTGCTTTTGCAATATTTTCTCCGTACTCTTCCTTACTGACATATCCCTGACAGGCTCCATCACATCTTCCCATATGATAATAAAGACACGGTCTTCCATTAACTGTTGGAACTTCCTTTTTTTGTTCCTCAAAAGATACTTCCTCTTTCCCGGAAGTTATACATCTCTCTTCCTTTACAACAATGGATTTCCTGCAATTTCTTATCTTAAACATCTTCTGAAGCAGTTCAATCGTATCTCTTACTGCCATGCCGCTCGTAAATGGTCCGAAATATTTATTACCATCTTTCTTCATAGAACGGGCAAGCACAATTCTTGGATAATCCTCACTTATAGTGACCATTACATAAGGATAACTCTTATCATCCATCAACATCGTATTATATCTCGGACGATATTCTTTAATAAGATTGCACTCTAAAATCAGAGCTTCCAGCTCCGAGTCTGTTAAGATATATTCAAATCTGCATACATTAGATACCATTGACTGAATTTTCAAACTCTTCTTAGTACTCTGTCTGAAATAAGAACTTACACGTCTTTTTAAATTAACGGCCTTTCCTACATATATGATATCATCACGATTGTCATGCATTAAATACACCCCCGGTGTCTGGGGCATTTTTTTTAGTTCCTCTGAAAAATTAAAATTACTCATGACGTTATTATATCATTTATTTAACAAAAATTAAAAACGAAAGTAAAACTTTTTTTAATATGCAAAAAAGTCCAGAAAGGTACTCCTCCTGAACTTTTTTATTTTACATGTTTGTTTTTCATATCTCAACCTAGTTTTTATTGTTCTTTGTTTTATGTTTTTTCTTTTGGCTCATAACCGCCCTTTCTATATATTTATTAAGCATTTCTTATTATACGAAATGAATCCTTATAATAGTCCACACAATGCTAGATAATAACACACTATTATATGTAACCATACAAAATATGAAATAATATATATTTTATAAACAAAATGTGTGAAAAACATAGAAATCTGACAATTTCAGCAGAAAAAAACCGACAGGATTTCTCCTGCCGGTTTATAATCAATCAGACTTTTACTATGTTCAGCTTTCTTTATCTTCTGTTGAGGAGTCTTCCCTCTCATTTTCAATCTTTTCCTCTTCACTAAACTGATTGAAAATCTCCATAAATTCTTTGCCCGTAATCGTTTCTTTATCATATAAAAACTCTGCAATTTTATCTAACTTGTCACGGTTTTCCTGAAGCAATTGTTTTGCTGCCTCATATTTTTCTTTCAATAAAACTTTTACTTCTTCTTCGATTTCTGTTGCAGTCTTATCACTGCAGTTCAATTGTGAATGCCCTCCAAGATAAGGATCAGTTATTTTTTCCAAACTCATAAGACCAAACTTTTCAGACATACCATATTGGGCAATCATAGAACGCGCGATGTTCGTGGCTTTTTCCATATCATTGGATGCACCTGTCGTAATGGAATGAAATACAATCTCCTCTGATGCACGTCCTGCCAGTAAAGTAACAAGTTCTGCATTTAACTCATCTTTAGACATAAGATATTTTTCTTTTTCCGGTGCCTGAATAACATAACCAAGGCTTCCCATTGTTCTTGGAACAATCGTAATCTTTTGTACCGGTTCTGCATGTTTTTGAATCGCTGCAACCAATGCGTGGCCTACCTCATGAAAAGCTACGATTTTCTTTTCTTCTTTGCTAAGTATTCTGTCTTTCTTTTCTTTGCCGGCAATTACAACTTCCACTGCTTCCATTAAATCGTCCTGAGAAATTGCCTTTCTTCCGCATTTTACAGCATTTATGGCAGCTTCATTTACCATATTCGCTAAATCTGAGCCTACTGCACCACTGGTCATGTTGGCAATCGCATCTAAATCTACTGTCTCATCCAATTTGACATCTTTGGAATGAACCTTCAAAGTCTCTAATCTGCCTTTAAAATCCGGTGTATCTACAATGACTCTCCTGTCAAATCGTCCCGGTCTGAGCAATGCCGGATCCAACACTTCCGGTCTGTTCGTTGCCGCCAATATCATTATTCCCTTTGAAGAATCGAAACCATCCATCTCTGCCAATAAAGCATTTAAAGTCTGCTCTCTCTCATCGTTGCCGCCACCATATCTGGAATCACGGCTTTTACCAATAGAATCTATCTCATCTATAAATACAATACAAGGTGCATTTTCTTCTGCCTGCTTAAATAAATCTCTTACCCTTGAAGCTCCAACACCGACAAACATTTCTACAAAATCGGAACCGGATAATGAGAAAAATGGCACTTTCGCCTCTCCTGCCACAGCTTTTGCCAATAACGTTTTACCCGTTCCCGGAGGTCCTACTAACAATGCTCCCTTTGGAAGTTTCGCACCTATTGCTGTATATTTTCCAGGATTGTGAAGAAAATCTACCATCTCCACAACCGATTCCTTTGCCTCTTCCTGACCAGCTACATCCTTAAAAGTTACTCCTGTCTCTTTCTGAATATATACCTTGGCATTGGACTTTCCTACACCAAACACTCCACCGCCTTTTCCTCCGGTAGCCTTTTTCATAAGAAACATCATTAGAAACCAAAATACTACAAGCGGTAATATCCATTGCAATAAAATAAATAATATGCTGGTTGATGTACTCGCCTGCTCAGCCTTAAATTTAACACCTGAATACTTATTTTTTAAATCATTAATTAATTCCGGATCATCTAATTTCGTCGTCCAAAATGTAGTTTTTAGCAGATGTGTACCATCTTCTTTTGGCACAACATATATCTTACTGGAATCAAAAGTTACACTTTCTACCAAATTGCTGTCCAATAATTCTATAAAATAATTATATGTTATCTCCTTTTTTGTCATTGAATCAAACAGATATGAACTCATTGTCGTAAATAATAAAGCCGCAATTAATGCGATTACAATCGTAACAATGCGATTTCTCTTTTGGTTGTCCTGGTCCCCATTATTTACCGGGGGGTTATTTCTGTTGTTTTCCATTGTTTTTCCTTTCTGCCTCTTATATTTAACACTGAAATATTTCTTACTCTTAACAATATGTTAAATGTTTTTTATATTATACCTTAACAATATAACATATCATGGGCTTTTAATGTTAAAAATTGGTGAACATTTCTTAAATTTTTAATAATTTTTATTTTATTCTAGCAATCAATACTCTATGGTAGTAAACTGTTAAAGTATTTGTAATCAATAATAAATACAAATATATGATTGAAAATTTATGTTAGTACACTATTAGGAGGAAAATGAAATGTCAGTAAAGTACGTTTTTGTAACAGGCGGCGTAGTTTCCGGTCTCGGAAAAGGTATTACCGCCGCATCACTTGGCAGACTTCTGAAAGCACGTGGCTACAAAGTAACCATGCAGAAGTTTGATCCTTACATTAACATTGATCCGGGTACTATGAACCCGGTACAACACGGTGAAGTTTTTGTCACTGACGATGGTGCCGAAACCGATCTCGACCTTGGACACTATGAAAGATTTATCGATGAAAGTTTAACCAAAAATTCCAATGTAACTACCGGTAAGGTTTACTGGTCCGTCCTCGAGAAAGAAAGGCATGGAGACTTTGGTGGTGGAACCGTTCAGGTTATCCCACATATAACAAATGAAATTAAAAGCCGTTTTTACCGCAGTCTCAGTGAAGAAACCGAAATTGCAATCATTGAAGTGGGGGGTACGGTTGGAGATATTGAATCCCAGCCTTATATCGAGGCAATCCGCCAATTCCAGCATGATGTAGGACGTGAAAATTGTATTTTAATTCATGTTGCGCTTATGGTTTATCTGCCTGCTTCTGAGGAGATGAAAACAAAGCCGATACAAATGAGTGTTAAAGAATTACAGCGACTCGGCATCCAGCCTGATATCGTAGTCTGCCGTACAGAATATGAAATCAATGAAGGTTTAAAAGATAAAATAAGCTTGTTCTGTAATGTTCCTTCAAGCCATGTTGTGCAGAATCTCACAGTAGATATGCTTTACGAAGCACCACTTGCCATGGAAAAAGAGCATTTGGCAGAAATCGCGTGTGAATGTCTGAAACTAGAATGTCCTGAACCTGATCTTGAAGATTGGAAAACAATGGTAGACTCGGCAAAGAATCCGACACAGGAAATCAGCGTAGCACTGGTAGGAAAATATATCGCACTCCATGATGCTTATATCAGTGTGGTAGAGTCTTTAAAACATGCAGGATATCCTAACCATACAACTGTTAATATTAAATGGGTTGATTCAGAAACAATTACAAATGAAAATGCAGATGAAATATTTGCAGATGTCTCCGGTATTATTGTTCCCGGAGGTTTTGGAAAGCGTGGCATTGACGGAAAACTTGCCGCAATAAAATATGCAAGAGAAAACAATATTCCATTTTTAGGACTTTGTCTTGGCATGCAGTTATCTATTGTAGAATTTGCAAGAAACGTACTGGGATACAGAGATGCACATAGTATCGAATTAAATCCTGCCACAACTCATCCGGTAATCAGTCTTATGCCGGATCAGGAAGGTGTTACGGATATTGGAGGCACCTTAAGGCTCGGATCTTATCCTTGCGTTCTCGATAAAGACAGCAAAGCCTTCCAGTTATACGAAAGTGAACTGATACATGAACGTCATCGCCATAGATATGAAGTAAACAATGATTATAGAAATGATTTGACAGCAAACGGCATGAAACTGTCCGGTATATCCCCTGATGGACGTATTGTTGAAATGATTGAAATTCCATCTCACCAGTTTTTTGTTGCCACTCAGGCACATCCAGAATTAAAGAGCCGTCCAAACAGACCACATCCTTTATTCCTTGGATTTGCGGAAGCTGCCATAAACAACAAATAAAATTCCGGTTTATGGAGGAGTGACTTTCCTGCTGAAGAAATACGGACAGAGAATATCTTCACCTCGATTCTTGAACATTTATAGAAAATAAAAATAATATTGAATATTTTAAGCACCGACTTCATCTTCGAAAAAATCTTGATGATTTTTTCTCAGGTAAGTCTGGACATTTGATTTTGTGAATCAAATGTCCGCTTAATATTCAATATTATTTTTATTTTATAAATGTATTCAAGACTCTCAAGTTCCTATATTCTCTGTCCGTATTCTTCCAGCAGTGAAATGTGTCAACCTCTACAAAACTGTATTAATCAAATGGGATAGTATGGGCAGTCTTCCCATAGAAAGTCCTTGTTTCGCTTGGTTGTACTAGTCTACGAATTTAATTTCTTAAAAATTCGATTCGTGGTGGTGGGAAGAGATATATAAGGATACACTTGGAAACATTGAATTTCATAAACGGATTTGTATATAAAAAAGAAGTAAGTAATTAAAACTAAAATTTGATTTCCGAATCAAATTTTAAGGATTCACGGAGGAGAATTCAAATAAAGAATTCTCCGTAGTTGTATCCGGTGTTTTAAATTACTTACTTCTTTTTTATATCTACAAATGTTTATGAAATTCAGTTTCCAAGTGTATCCTTTTATACTCAAACCACCTCAACAAACCGGAATTTTTAATAAAGTCCTGTTCCCTGTGCTCCTGCTGCCGCACCGAACTGGCTCAACATCATATTTACCATAGCAGTAATATCTACGACACCTTCTGTCGGAACCAATTCCTTAATAGAAGCTTTTCCTTCTTTTAAGTTTGATGTAAATGAAACGCTTCCTGTTATATCGCTATCTGTATCTTTAATTTCTCCTGAATCAACAGATAATTTGCACACTCTCTCGCCTTCGTCACCTGTTACATTCAGTTTTGCTACGACATTCACTTTTGCATCTTTCAATGTACTAACAATACTATCTTTATTCTCTTTTACTTCTTTAACAGCCTCATCTAATTGTGCTGTACTGTCCTTCTTCATTTCAGCAAACTGTTTGCCCATTTCTGTGTCAGCACCAAATATATTTACATACCAATCCATAAGTGCTGTATATACTTCTTTTAATGAACCGTCCTCGCAGAACTTAACCAAATCTGCTGCCACTTTGTCAGCATTATCGCTGCCAACTGTCAATGTATAATCATCTCCATCTTTTCCCTGAATATCTGCAAATGATTTATCGAGGTTCTCCATTACCTTTAATGTAAGATTCTGCAACTCCTCTGTAGACTTACTCATGTCCGGCATTTCAATATTCAAAGCCTGACATACCTGTTTCAGGTCTAATGAAATATATCTGCCGGCACCCAGCTGACCGAATACTGTTTCAACCTGTTTTCCTATAGTCTCATCAACCGACTTGATAAAATCTGTTAATGCTCCAACATTTACATATAACTTCGTACCATCAATTACAATAGTAGTAACTTCTGCATATTCTGTCATTCCATACTGTGCAGATATCTTTATCGCCTGCTTTGTCTCTGACTCTGCAGTAGTCTCCACTTTCACATTAAGTGCTACATTATCTCCATTTTTTAACTGTTTTGGAATTTCCTTGTCCTTAGATATGCCTGTTCCTTTCGCGTTAAAACGAAACTCCATATCTGCTGTTCCTGTCTTAATTTCCTGCATTTTAGCAGCTTCTTTAAAGAAAGAACTGTTTTCTGCTTTTTTATCACCGCAGCCTGTAAGTACTGTCATTACCATTACCAATGACAACATGATTGATAATAATTTTTTCATTTCTTTATCCTTCCTCCTTAACGTAAATCAATATTCTTTATTAGTATATCATAATCTCTATAGATTGTGTTAGCTACTTTTACTTGCTACTCTTTATTTTCTTCTCCCCAAAAGTCCACCGGTTCATAGTCTCTTAACGCCACCAGATATCCTTTATTCTGTAGTTCCTGCTGTATAATATCCAGTGTCTCCTCTGAATCTGCAATCACTGTGTGATAATGATACTCTGATGTAATCTGCTCCAACGGAACGGAAACTCCTCCCTGAATACTCTCCACATATTTTTTCGCATCTATTCTGGATTTAATATTCATAGGGACTCTCACTACATTATATAGCTTATGATAAACAAACACATCCTCTACCTTTCCGCCACAATCTACAATCAGGTTCAGTTCATCCAACATTTTTTCTTCGCTGTGCTTTACCTTAAACACACGTGATATAAAACCTTTATCCTCCAACACATATCCCTTGTGTGTAGATACGATGTCATGATTCGACGCACGAAGTAAAGCAATATCCTGTACAACAACCTGTCTGCTTACCTGAAATTTTTCAGCTAACTTTGTTCCGGATACCGGTTCATTGCTTTCCTGTAGAATTTTCAACAAATTTTCCCTTCTTTTTTCTCCGCTCATCTGTTCCTCCTAATGAGTTCCTAAATTCTATGCAGATTTTTCAGTGAAATATCCATAATCGGCGCAGAATGTGTTAATGCTCCGCTGGAAATATAATCCACTCCTAAATCTATTAGTTTTGATATATTTTCTCTCGTTACATTTCCTGATATTTCAATCTCAGCTCTTCCTGCAATAATTTCTACAGCCTCTTTCATCACATCATGTTCCATATTATCTAACATAATAATATCTGCACCTGCTTCTACAGCCTCTTTTACCATATCAAGATTTTCTACTTCCACTTCTATCTTTCGTACAAATGGTGCATACTCTTTCGCCATATCTATCGCCTGTTTCACACCACCTGCTGCACCAATATGATTGTCTTTTAATAGAACTCCATCCGTCAGGTTATATCTATGGTTATTTCCTCCGCCAACTCTCACTGCATATTTTTCAAAAATCCTATTGTTTGGTGTCGTCTTTCTTGTATCTAATAATTTTACCTTACTGCCCTCCAACAACTTCGCAATAGAATTTGTATAGCTGGCAATACCGCTCATTCTCTGTAAATAATTAAGCCCTGTTCTTTCTCCCACTAACAATACACGGATATCGCCTGTCACAGTTCCCATTAACTGTCCGGCTTTTACCTGCTCTCCATCCTTTACGAACAGCTTAATCTCTGTCGTCTCATCCAGTAATTCAAATGCTCTGGCAAAAACCTGAAGACCGCATATTACTCCGTCTTCCTTACAAATCAAATCTACCTGTCCCATAGTTCTCTCCAGCATAACGGAATTCGTAGTAACATCCTCACTTGTCACATCTTCCTTTAACGCACTCTCTATCAATGGGTCTACTGTCAATTTTAATGTTATCGGATCAAACATCTTTCTCCTCCTCGTTTCTTTCTCTACTATTTCTGCTTTCATATATTAAATCTAAAATCATCTTTTTATTATCTCTGTTCCATTGTTCTAAATCATCATATAAACTCAATTCAATCTGACTTTCATTCATCTCTTCCATCTGAATTTTATCAAACTGTTCTGTCATATCCAGTGCGGCTCTTTTGGCAAAAACCATACTTTCCAGCAATGAGTTACTTGCAAGACGGTTTTTTCCATGAACTCCATTACATGCCGTTTCTCCCACAGCATATAACCGCTCCATAGATGTTTTACTTTGTAGGTTTACTTTAATTCCTCCCATAAAGTAATGCTGTGCAGGCACTACCGGAATCATTTCTTTTGGAACATTATATCCATGCTCCTTACAATGTTTCACTATATTAGGGAAATGTTTATCCAGCTGTTCCTGCTCTATTGGTCTCATCGAAAGCCATACGTGATTCATATCATCTTTTTTCATCTGCTTCTTGATGTTATGAGTCAATATATCTCTTGGCAGTAATTCATCAGTAAACCGATGACGGTTTTTATTAAACAACTGCGCTCCCTCACCTCTGACTGATTCGGAAATCAGAAAACTCCTGTCCTCTTCTTTTTCTGAGTAAAAGGTGGTTGGGTGTATCTGCACATAGTCAATATCTTTTAAGTCAATATCATGTCTGATGGCCACAGCAATGGCATCCCCTGTCAAGTGACGGTAATTGGTTGAATATCTGTAGATTCCTCCAATCCCTCCACTTGCCAGAACCGTATAATCTGCCATAATGGTATCCACTGTGTCATCATCTTTTTTCACGACGATACCATAACATGTATTTTCCTCTTTACATATAATATCAACCATAGTCCAATGTTCTTTTATGATAATATTGTCACGCTGTTTACATTCTTCATATAGATGGCTCGTAATTTCTTTTCCGGTAACATCTTTATGATAAAGAATTCGCTTTCTGGCATGCGCTCCTTCTTTCGTAAAAGCAAGGTTACCTTCTTCATCTCTCGCAAACTCCACGCCAAATTCCAGCAAATCTTTCACAACATCCGGAGAAGACTTTATCATAGTTTCCACAGCTGCCGTATCATTCTCAAAATGCCCTGCCTTCATGGTATCATAAAAATAACTGTCAAAATCATCCTCGTCTCTTAACATACACATACCACCTTGTGCCAGATAAGAGTCACTATGTTCTACTATATCTTTGGTAATAATAAATATTTTTTTGTCTTTTGGTAAGTTTAATGCACAGTATAATCCTGCACATCCACTCCCTACGATAACTATATCTGCTCTCATTCTAATCTCAATTTCCAGTATGAACTATCAACAATTATTAATGTATATCATACTTAACTGTTTTTTATGCCCTCTTATTTTGCAAGTTCCAGCATTTGTACCAATGGTGCATTTGCTTTTTCTATCATATCTTCTTCCATAATTACTTCCGGCTCAAAGTTTTCCAGAGCTGCCAATACATTGTCTAACGTAATTTTCTTCATATCCGGGCATATCTGGTCTCCTTTTACAGAATAGAATACCTTATCCGGGTTCTTCTGTTGAAGTTCATAAAATACTCCTGTTTCTGTAGCAATCAAAAATTCTTTCTCGTCAGACTTCGTTGCAAAATCAATAATTTCAGAAGTACTTCCAATAAAATCTGAAACCTCCAGAACTTCCTGTATGCACTCAGGATGTGTAAGAACCGGTGCTCCCGGATGTTTTCCCTTCGCATCTAATATGTGCTGCTTCGTTATCTCTTTATGTATTGGGCAAAATCCATCATTAAAAATAAAATGTTTCTCCGGAACCTGTTTTGCAACATACTGTGCCAAGTTATTATCCGGTATAAAAAAGATGTCTTTATTCGGTAATGCTTTTACCACTTTAATCGCATTTGAAGATGTTACACATACATCAGAATAAGATTTAATCTCTGCTGTTGAGTTTACATAACATACAACTGCCACATCAGGAAACATCTTGCGTACCTGTTTTATTTTTTCCACTTCCACCATATGTGCCATTGGGCAGTCTGCTGTAATATCCGGCATAATTACTGTTTTTTGGGGATTTAATATCTTAGCACTCTCTCCCATAAACTTTACACCACAAAATAATATGTTTTTATTTGTCACTGTAGTAGCGAGTTTACTTAATGCAAAAGAATCACCTACATGATCTGCCAATGCCTGTACCTGTCCATCTACATAATAATGTGCCATTATGACTACATCTTTCTCTTTTTTTAGTTCCATTATTTTCTGAACTTTATCCATATCTGCCTCCTCATGTCTCGGTTAGAAGTTCCAATGTTCTTTTGAAACAAAGTATTGTATGGGATTATAGCATATGTTTTTACATCTGACAAGACAGTTGTAAATACAAATATTGTGTCACATTGCTCTGGTTCGTTTCTATTTTCCTAAAATCCCTAACCGTTCTAACAGATTTTCAGGATCATAAACCATTGGTGCTTTGTCCGGAAACCAATAAATCATACGATATATGTAATAAACGATACACAATGTAACCGCAACTACAATGAATATCTTCAGTATTTTTGTAATACTTTCTGAAACACTTGTCGATGTGACAAAATATCTATTGAGCAAAAATATTGTCCCTGACACAATAATATAAATCCATAAAGGATTACTGATTGCTGCCTCTGAAAACTTCCCCTGTATCAGGAATAAAAATGCTCTGGTTGTCCCACATCCGGGACATGGAATCCCAAATAACATTCTCATAGGGCATATTTTGCCCATTATTAAATTTCCCAGCAAAATATATAAAGAAATAGCGATTATGGGAATCGCTATCTGCTTTATATCACTTTTTAATTTTGACCAATTCATTCTTCGTACCTAACCTTTCAAGTACAAACGACTTGAGAACTTTGTCCTTATCTACTTCAACATCTCTAAAATCTTCAATAACAACTTCCACGTTCTCTCTGTTGAAGATATACTTAATATCTCCTCTGTTGTATGAACATTTCTCATATCCGGACCAAAGGAAACTGCATCCAATCCTTCAATTTTATCTGCAAACAGTCCGCATTCCAGCCCTGCATGAATTCCTTCTACCACAGGCTCCTCATTATACAATATCTTATATGCACTCACTGCTACATCCCGAAGTTTAGAATCTGCTTTATATTCCCATCCCGGATATTCTCCTGATACCTTTACTTCTCCGCCAAAAATCTCTGTCATTGAACGAAGCTTCTCAATCAGATAATATTTTTCGCTGTCTTTAGAACTTCTAACCGCATAAGATAATGAAACTGAATTTCCATTTGTTCTTAATATTCCTAAATTCAATGATGTCTGTACCATCTCCGGCATTTCCGGATTCATTCTTTGGATACCATTTGGCATGTTTACTAAAGAGATAATTACAGCCAGTGTTGCCGGACCTGAGAGTGCCTCTGACAGTCCTTCCTCTGTTACGTTCAGTTGAATTTTTGCATTAGGGTCCGTTGTTTTATACTCTTCACAAATCTCTGCAAACGTCTTTTCAATAATTTCTTTCGCCTTATCAACAGACTCTGGATTCACAGCAATTGCCGCCTCACTGATTTTTGCAATGGCATTGTCTTTTTCACCACCATTGACTGCCATAATACGCATACCCACATTTTGGAAAACATTTAAAAGTACACGTCCTAATGCACAGTTTGCATTGGCGCGCCCTTTGTTAATCTCCACACCGGAATGTCCGCCTGCAAAACCATCCATCTTAATCTCAATAATCTGAGCGTTAATCGGTTCTGTCCGAAACGGAAGTACACATTCCACTGTTGCACCACCCGCACAACTTACTGTAAAAACCCCCTCATCCTCAGAATCTATATTCAATAATTTTTTTCCTTTTAAATCTGATGCATCCAGATAGTTCGCCCCAAGCAGTCCGATTTCCTCATCCACTGTAAATACTGCCTCAATCGGAGGATGTGCTATATCATCGCTGTCCAGCAATGCCAATTCATAAGCTACAGCAATACCATTATCACCACCTAAAGATGTATCTTTTGCACTTAAAATATCTCCATCAACCTGAAGTTCCAGTCCCTCCTTTTCCATATCTTTCTGAGAGTCTGCTGTTTTCACTGCAACCATATCCATATGTCCCTGAATGATAACTGCATCCGAATCTTCATATCCTGATGTTCCGTCTTTCCATATAATTACATTAAACTTTTCATCCTGACGGTATTTTAAATTTCTATTCTTTGCGAAATCCACCAGATAATTACTAATTTCTTTTATATTTCCCGAACCATGGGGAATCCCCGCAATCTCCTCAAAAAACTGAAATACCTTTTCCGGTTTTTTTCCATCTAATACTCCCATTTCTATCTCCTTTCAAATATCAATGTTATTTTACTTTTTTACAAAGATAATATAATTATTATGCTCTAAAATTCCTATAAATTTTGTCAGTCTCTCATATAACTGCTCTGCTGCCTTTTCATGCTTTGTTTTTAAAATCTGTCCGATTTCATAAACCGTTTTCTCTCCATCAATCTGTCTCCATACGCAGCTCCCAAATTCGTCTAATTTGATAAAACTGTATCTGGGCTTTTTATAAAACTTCTGGGCAATCTTATGAAAAAAGCCTTTATTTTCAACTGTAATTTCCACCATACCCTCTTTTGTTATTTTCCACTTTTTATTAGTCTTTGGAATATTATCCAAATAATTATTACTTCTTTTCAAATTCAGTCCTCTTTCCTTTATATTTTTTAACACGTAAAAACCCTGAATAGAATTATTATATCCTATCCAGGGTTATTAAATCAATGTTTATTCGTTATCTATATCCTGTACTTCTGTTGCAGTAGTTTTTTTCCTTCTGCAGACAAAGAATATTGTTGATACTAATATAGCAAAAACAACAAGTCCTATCCAGTTTCCTATTGATGTAAGGCTTCCTGCAAAATTCCCGTCTCCTCCATAAACTCCGGAAAGGTTTATCTTCCAGTTAAACACCGCAACAAGTGCCAGCAGTATACCTACAATACCTTCTCCTGCAATCATACCTGCTGAATACAATGTGCCCATCTCTGTACAATGTTTCTTTTCCTTCTCATTGCGATATTTTTTACGTTCTATCAGCCATTTTACGGAACCACCTATCATAATCGGAGCACTTAAATAAATTGGGAGATATAAACCAATCGCAAAAGCAAGAACCGGAACTTTTAATATTTCAGCTACTATTGCAATAAACACTCCAATGAAAATTAATGTCCATGGCATACTATCACCAACGACTCCCTCTACAACCATTTTCATAAGGGATGCCTGTGGTGCCGGTATCTGTTCTGAACCAAACTGCCATGCACTGTTTAACAGATACATAACTCCTCCGATTGCAAAAGCTGATGCAATCGCACCAATCAACTCGCCTATCTGCTGTTTCATAGGGGTAGCACCTACAATATAACCGGTCTTAAGATCCTGAGATGTATCTCCTGCCATAGCTGCAATAATACAAATGATTGTACCAATTACAATTGCCGCAGTCATAATTTCAGCTTCTGAGCCGCCTGCCAGTTTTAAAACAATTGTAGTAATAATTAATGTTGCTATCGCCATTCCTGATACCGGATTATTACTGCTTCCTACAATACCTACCATACGGGAGGATACTGTAGCAAAGAAGAATCCGAATACAATAATGATAATTGCGCCACTGATGCTGACAGGAATACCAGGAATCAACCACATTGCAATTGCCAACACTGCAATGCCTCCCAGCACTATCGGAAGAGGTAAATCACGAGACGTCCTATTATCTTCTCCTTTATGTCCAAATCCTTTAATTGCATTTTTAAAAGTTCTAATCATTGTAGGAAATGTCTTAATCAAACTAATGATACCACCTGCTGCAACAGCACCGGCACCAATATATCGAATATAATTTCCCCAAATCTGCCCTGGTTCCAGCTGATTAAAAGCTAACGCTTTTCCTGCTGCATCAGTTACCACTGACAAACTGTCTCCTCCAAAAAATGCGATGGCCGGCATCAATACTAAATATGACAACACACCACCGGAAAACATATAACTGGCAATCTTCGGACCACAGATATATCCTACACCCGCCAATGCCGGTAATACATCCATACCTACACTGGATGTAAACATTTTACTTTTTGAAGAAAATACAACTTCACTAGGAAATAAGCAGAGTCCATCAGCAATAAATTTATATATTGCTGCAATTCCTAAACCGGAAAATACAACCTTTGACTTACTTCCACCTTCTTCGCCTGCTAAAAGCACTTCTGCACAGGCTGTTCCTTCCGGATATGGCAGAACTCCGTGTTCCTCAACAATCAATGCCGTACGAAGAGGTACCATAAAGAGAACACCTAATATTCCACCACATAATGCTACTAAAGCAATAACAATAAATGATGGCTTTGAAAATACATCCGGTTTCTCAACTGCCCACATAAACAATGCCGGCAGTGTAAAAATAGCTCCCGCTGCCAAAGACTCGCCTGCTGATCCAATTGTCTGTACCATATTATTTTCTAAGATAGAATCTTTTCTCAAAATAACACGGATAACTCCCATGGATATAACAGCAGCCGGAATCGAAGCTGAAACTGTCATGCCAACTCTTAACCCAAGATAAGCATTGGCGGCACCAAATATGACTGCAAGTATAATACCGATGATAACAGAAGTAATTGTAAACTCCGGTAATACTTTACCCGCAGGAATAAATGGTTTAAATTGTTTTTTGTTATCCATTTTTTCTCTCCTGTTCTAATATATTCACAATGAACGAACCGTCCCATTATGTCCTAATTCATTTTAAAAGTTACGTAATAATTATACACAAAAACTTAAATTTTTTAAATGGAAAATTGTGTTTTTATTTCTATTGTATGGTTACACTTTACTTTTTTAATGATTTCAACTCTCTCGTCACTCTGCCTCTTCGGAATAACACTGCTTTAAACAGTCTATGTACCCAAAGAAACGGAAGCAGCCACCTATGTTTTTTTAATATCGGGTAACTGAATTCCATCCTTTCCCGCTCCATAAACATCCGTCTGAAAAAGAATCCGGTCTTCGTCTGAATCCCTTCTTCTCTTCTATATCTTTCCATTACCCACTTCTGATACTGCTCAAATGTGCCAAATGCTCCACTATGGATAATAAACTCTGCAGGGGCTTTCCACTCCTCTTTCATAATTCCATCACTAAACCATGCCTGAGCCAGACCTTTACTCATACCTTCAAATTCTATATAATTCATTTTTGACAACATTTCATTAATATAATTCCAATCCAGCTTGTCCCCCAAGCACTGCATCAGATAATATTGATCTATTATAGAACGTATTCCACATCCATCCATAGAGTAATGCTTTTCGAAATGCAAAAGATGATATAAATAGAAATCTTCCGGACTCATTTCCATAATATGTTCATTTTTTGAATTTCTTTTCAGTCTATTCCATATGTCATCCGTATGCCAGTGATTTTCTTCTGTAGGCGGAAGCAGTCTTCTATGAACTTCTACCTCCAGATAAGGTTTTTTAGAATAAACATCATGGCTGTCTTCTGAACCTATATCATCAGCATCATATCCCATTTCAATCAAAACTTTTCCTATTTCATCAATATCCTCTTCCTCCACCAGATAATCCAAATCACCCATCTGTCTGTAATTGGAATCCGGATATAATGATTTTAATACATATCCCTTCAATGGAAGTATATCAATTCCTCTGGCTGTAATTTTACTGATAATTGTTTCAGCCTCTGCCTGCTGTATTGCATCTACGAGCTGATTTTTCTCATGCAGATGATACATCTTGTCCAATATCTCTTTATCCGGCTTTTTTTTCAACTTTTCCACAGCACAAAAAGCCATCTCATCCACCTTATGATAAGCGGCGAGATTTAAAACATCCCGCCACTCTACATCATCCGGCTTCTCAGCTGGTATTTGATTCTGTATCGTTGATTTCAGTAATTGAATAAAATATTGACTTACATTTTGCTTTATTTCCATAAATGCCTCTTTACTCTTCAAATCCGTCATCCGCCGCATCTCCCTGTGGTTCTGTTGGAGGTTCGGTTGGTGCTTCTGTAGGCGGTTCTGTCGGAGCATCTGTTGGTGCTTCTGTCGGTTTTGTAGTTACCGGTTTCTTTTTCTTCGTGGTTGGTGGTTCTGTTTCAGGAGCTTTTGTCTCTGCAGTCGTAGTCTGAGGAGCCACTGTAACCGGTTCATCTGTTACATCTTCTTCATCGTCATCATCATCCATTGTTGTGGTTTCTTCAATTGTCGTAGTTTCCTCAGTTGTAGTTTCCTCTTCATTAGGACTTCCAAAGGTCATTGATAGTACAACAGCTGCAATCACAATAATGATAATAATACCTGCTGAAACTGCAATCGCAATAATATTCATTTTTTTATTTTGATTGGTTATAGCTGCCTTTCCTGCAACAAAATCATCTTCATCCTCGTCATAGAACTCGTCTTCCTCTGCCATCTCTTCTTCATCTTCAAATTCAAATTCTTCTGAACTCATATCTTCAGGAAAATCAAATGATTCTTCTTCCACAAATTCAATTTCTTCAGGAATCTCAACTAATTTCTCTTCACTGTCTATGTCTCCGATAATTTTCGTTTCTCCCAAATCTTCCTTTATCTGCTCTACTGCCTCTCCACAATAAGGACATATCTTCTCTTCCGGCTGAATGTACTTTCCACATTTTTTACAAAACATTTTGCATCCTCCTTATTCTTCTCTATGTTATATGCATAACCTGTATATAAATATAACGTTAATTACTTTTATTTTATCTCACACTCCACATTATAATTCAATGTTTATCATCTTGGCAAGCACAATTCGACAACTAACAAACAAAGCATATTAAGAAAAAAACAGCCTTAGAAATTTGTTCTTTAAATTTCGCGGCTGTTTTACTCTTAGTATATAGTACAACTAATACAACAAAACTTTTTTAAAATCTTCTCGTATTCATTGTCTAAGCATTCTTTATATACTCTGTAATATATTTTTCTACTTCCGATGGCTCTATCCCTAACGCAATCGAAAATTCATCGTGCAGATTTTGTTGTGCTTCTTTTAAATATCTGTCATCTACATAAGTTATTCGTTTTCCCTGTGCGATTCTCTCTTCATTTCTGGCATATAATGTTTTAATAATACAAATTAACTGCTGACAGTCACAGGAACTGATTGCCTCTTTGTACTTTTCTTCACGTTGTCTGTCATTGTCAATCCACATCGGTTCAATATCTTTTATTCCTGATACAATATCCTTTGCTTCTTTCTCAGAGACAACTGCCCGCATAACAACTCTGTTGCTGTCAACCGGATAAAAAATCTTACTTTCCTCCGATTTCATTGGAACTAATGTATAATATAGTTGATTTTTATCTGCTCCGGATATATCAATATGGGTAATATCTACCACTTTACAAACACCATTTCTTCCATGAACAATATAGTCTCCAATTTTAAACAATTTATAACACCTCTATTTCTATATATTATGTAAATATTTTCTTTCCCTATATAATTTTACTACTTTTATGAAATAAATGTTATAGGCAAAATATACAAGATTTTCCTGTATATGATTATCTCAACTGTAAAATTTTAAACGTTGTTCACTTTTATTCAATCCTATTATGGCTAATTATCTCAGCATATCCTTTGCCGTAAAAAATATAATTGCAATTGCGACTGCGAACGCTACTACAAACACAACTAAAAAACTTCTTTCCGTTGCCGCCTTTAATAGCATTGCAATAAATACAAGACACATTACAATCAACATCGTGGCAAAGCTGATTATTATATGGTTATACTTTTTATTCTTGTTTGTCGTCAATCTGATACCTCCTCATTCTCCCCGTCCTTTTCTTTTTCAACAAGATGTCTGATATATGCCGCCTCTGCAGCTTTTTCTTCCTCTTCCATTACACCATTATTGTTAAAATCGAACTGTTTATCATAAGGACCAAAAGAATCTCCTCCGGTAATAAACAAAACACCTAATGTTCCAGGTCCACAATGACTGGAAATCACACTGCCTGCTCTTGTCTCTATAATCGAATGAAAATGTCCAAGTCCTTCTAAATATTCTTTTACACTTTCTACGATTTCTCTATCACATCCGGAATGTGTTATAAACACTCTGTCCTTTTTTGCATGCATTAACTCTTTTTCCAAATCTTTTACATACTGAAGAATGACTTTTTTCAGATTGCCGCGATATTTTTTGTCTGCTTCCATTCTGCCGCTGTTCACGACAATGCGTGGTTTTAGTTTGAGAAGGCTTCCCACTAATGCTGCGGTAGATGAACATCTGCCTCCTCTATGTAAATATGTTAAAGTATCTACCACAAAACTTGCCCTTACATATGGCTTTAAAGCTTCAATAGAGCTAACAATTTCTTTTGCAGACATTTGTTTTCGAACCATAATCGCCGCTTCGATTACCAAATGTCCAATACCTGTAGATAAGTTTGCCGAGTCAATCACATAAACATGCTCTTCATAATCAATCTCCGCTGCTGCCAGCCTCATAACATTTGCAGTTGTAGACATATCCTCTGAAATTGCAAACATAATGACATCATCACCCTGGTCCGCATATGGTTTGATTGCCTTTACCACATCCTCTATAGATGGTGCTGACGTTTTTGGTGTAGCGTTATTCTTATCTGACCATTCATATATATCTTCTGATTTTATCTCAAGTTTATCTTTATATTCATTTTCTCCTAAATGTATGTATAATGGCAGCACATCAATATCATATCTTTTTAAAATGTCATCTGATAAATCACTCGTACTGTCTGCAATAATCTTAATCATCTTTCGCCTCCAAAACTGTTATTACCCTCAGCTCTCGTTTTCTACCTCATTGATATCATACGGGGTTGTCTGATAAACATAATAGTTTATCCAGTTAGTCCAAAGGAGCTGCCCTGCTGCTCTCCAATTAACAACCGGTTGTTTTGAAGGGTCATCTCCCGGAAAATAATTCACAGGAACCTGCGGATTCATTCCTTTTTCCGCATCCCTTTCATATTCTAACTTCAATGTATCTGCATCATATTCTGAATGACAGAAAACAAATAACTGTCTGCTATCCTCTGATTTTACAATCGCTACACCTGCTTCCTCGGACTCTGCCATGAGTTCCAGCTTTGGACACTCTAATATCTGTTCTTTTGTAATCTCTGTTGCTCTGGAATGTGGAGCATAAAAGATATCATCAAATCCCCGGAATAAAGGAGACTTTCTATTTAAAATTCTGTGACTGTATATTCCTGATAATTTAGGTATGCGGTCTCTCTTTCTGATACCATAATGATAATACAGCCCTGCATATGCTCCCCAGCACAAATGGAACGTACAGTGCACATGCTTCTTTGACCATTCCATAATCATACATACTTCGTCCCAATAATTCACATCCTCATAATCAACAAAATCAAGAGGTGCCCCGGTAATAATCAACCCATCGAAATAATGGTCCTTAATCTCTTCAAAAGTTTTATAAAACTCTTCCATATGGCTGACATCCGTATGTTGGGATTTATATGTAGCTGTCTGCAGAAACTCAACCTCAATCTGTAGTGGTGTATTGGATAACTTTCTGAGAATCTGGGTCTCTGTGACAATTTTCGTAGGCATCAGATTCAATACCAGAACTCTCAGCGGACGGATATCCTGAGTCATCGCACGGTTCTCCGTCATAACAAATATATTTTCATTTTCTAAAATATCTCTTGCTGGTAAATTCTGTTTTACTTTAATCGGCATATTAATGTCCTCATCTTCTTTAATTAATTCGTAAATTTCATTTTATCATAATCAGTATATTAGTTCAATTTATTTATAAGAGTATCTAACACATGACCAACGCTTCTGTCCCTGACTATATTGCGTCCTAAGTCACCAAAATGTACCGTTTCTGTCAATGTCCTGCCCTGTATACAATATCCAAAGCATACTGTTCCCACCGGTTTTTCATCAGTTCCACCACCCGGTCCGGCAATTCCTGTAATTCCAACACCTATATCCGCATTGTTTGCTTTTGCGATACCTTCTGCCATCTCTTTCGCTGTCTGCTCGCTGACTGCACCGAAATTTTCAAGAGTATCACTCTGTACATTAAGATACTTCATCTTTGCCTCATTGGAGTAAGTAACAAAGCTGGCGTTAAGCACCTTTGACGCATCTGCCACATCAACAACTGCTGCTGCCATCTTTCCCCCTGTGCAGCTTTCGGCAAAAGAAATGGTGAAGCCCTTTTCTATTAAAATCTCTACTAATCTTTCCTGTCTGCTCATAATAACATCGCTCCCATATACTTATTTTTTATTATACCTTATTTTTCTATGTTTAAAAACCTAATTTTCATCCATTCTATCAATATAATTAATAGGAGAAGTACCATGTTTTTTGCAATTGATGATTTAGAAAATGCCCTTGATACAAAACCAGATGAAGATTTCGTGGCAATTATTCCTGCCAATAAGGCAAATCATTATGATATTATCAATTACTATATTCCAAAAATTCCTCTGCTTTTTATGGACTTTCATTTTTCTAAAATAGAAAGCTTCCAGGGCTTTATCTATGGATTTATAAACATTCCTGAAATACTCGTAGCGGAACGTTCTATTATTTGTTTTATTTACACAGAGGAATATGTAATATTTATAGATCGTGATGAATTTGTAGCACATTTCTTTGAAAAAATGCTTGAAGTTCATTTGGATCATATTACATCCAGCGGCACAGCACTATATTATCTCCTTGATTTTATTATGTCCAAAGATTTAGAAAAAATTAACAGTTTGCAACAAAATTTAATTCAACTGGAATTAAATGTATTAAATGAGAAGAAAATGGACCAGATTCGGGAAATCACCAGTTACCGCAGCCGTACTCTCAAGTTACATCACTACTATGTTCAAATTGAAGGAATTTGTGGAGATTTAATAGATGACACACAGAATCTTCTGGATAAAGAAACAAAACAATTATTTAATATACTTATTCGTAAAATTACTCTTTATGGTCATGAATCTGAACAGATATGGGAATATACATCGCAGATACGTGATATATATCAACAACAGCTTGATGTCCACCAGAATATTATTATGAAATTCCTGACAATTGTAACTACTTTATTTATGCCTCTGACCCTGATTGCCGGCTGGTATGGTATGAACTTTGAACATATGCCTGAGCTTGATTGGAAATACGGATACCCTCTTATTTTTGTTCTAAGCTGCCTGTTAGTTATCGTTATGTGTATTGTATTCAAACGCAAAAAATGGTTTTAACTGCTACAAAACTGTAACATTAAAACCATTTTATATTATTCCACCTTTACTCCGATTTTGCTTCCGTAAAGAACCCGTGTCTCGATATCATTTTTTGTATTTTCAAAATATTCTTCAGGAATCTCTGCCTTATCTTTTTCCAAAAGTACTACAACTGTAGAACCTCCATACAGAAACATTCCTTTTTCCGTTCCACGTTCAACCATTCCGAATCTCTGATGATTTCTTATTTTTCCAACCATCAAAGCCCCTACTTCTATCTGTGCAACAGTTCCAAAATTCTCTGTCTTTATAATTGTATATTCCCTGCTGTTTTGTACAAATACCGGATACCTGTTTACTGCAATAGGCCTTACTGTATGAAGCCGTCCTTTAACCGGCTTATTCTCTAATATCCAGCCGTTGTCAATATTTCCATACCTATGATAATCGTCTACACACAACCGAAATACAAGACATATTCCTCCTGTATAATCCGGTGCATACTCGCTGTCGGGAATCATATCTTTTACCTGATACATACTGCGTTTTATATGGAATACAGAATTTTCATCAATACGATACGCTGAGAGTCTTGCATCACAGGGAGAAATTAATGCATCTTTCTCCATACAAACCGGTCTTTTCTCTGCCAATATCTTTCTTGTAAAAAAATCGTTAAAACAATGATACTGCGGTTTTTCATATTCTCTCATATCAATTCCATTTTTCCTGATAAATGCACTGATGTGAAGTCCGGAAATTGGTGCATCCATATAATTCCCAATCCATCTGGAGAGAACCGGAAGCGTTATTATCTTTAAAATCATTCGTCCCGGTATTGTACGATATAAAAATTTTAATGCTTTTGATTCTTTTTTATTTTTCATATTTATCTCACAAAAATCTTCAGTAAAACTACTGCGAAAAACTCTATGGCACCAATAAATACCATAAAATAAATCATCAATGTTCCAGGTTTCTTTAACTTAAATTTCATCACAAATAAAATTGCTACAATAATCAATATAATATAGTATAAGAAACCTATATCAAAATTACATAGTAACAATGTATAACGAAGCAGCATAAATGTCGGAAATATTAATGCAGTAGTAGTTACCGGAAGGCCAAAATAATGCTTCTTATCTCCAAGTCCTTCTCCCTGTGTTTCTTCCACAGTAATATTAAAATATGCCAGTCTTACTAATGCTGCCAAAACAAATACTGCACTAATTAATATGAGTACTGCTACCGGTATTGAAAATAAAACAGTATTTGGAGTCACTGACATTGTTTCATCAAACATTGTTCTTTTATACATTGCCATTCCGACACATACAGGTAACACTCCAAAAGCAACTAAATCTGACAACGAATCAATCTGTACTCCGAAATCTTTCTCTTTTTTTGTTCTATTTTTCTTTGATCTGGCGACTCTTCCGTCAAAGGTGTCGCACAATCCACATAATAGTAGAAACATTACTCCTATATAAGGATGTCCATGTCCGTCAAGAGATACAAGTATACCTGTTACCGCAGACAACAATGAACAATAAGTAAGTACTACTGTATAATCCCAAATCCCTAACATCTTTTCTTTCGTCTCATTCCTTTCAATCCCTTCAACAGATATGCTGCCAAAGTAATTAATCCGCATACTATTATGCAACAGTAGAAAGAAATCCCTCTACTTAAAAGTTCTATACTTACACTGTCACCAACCAGATGTCCAAATCCATCAATAAACAGATAATCTGCTGCTCCTACTGCTCCGGGTATTGGAACACTGTTTGATCCCAACACAACAAATCCCTGAGCAACAAAAGCATCAAATATTTTTGTCCCGCCAATGCCGATAAAAACGCATACTGAAACCATAATTAATGATACTCTCTGCAATAAATTAAATATAAAGGCACCAAAAATATATTTTTTATGACTGCCAATTGCCTTCGCACATTCTTTATACTGCTTTTCAACTACTTTGAGTTTCTGCTGTTTTGCCTCAACATTTTTTATGATATGCATTTTCTTAAAAAGATTTAAGAAAAAATTGGCACACCGTGTGATAATTTTTTCTTTATAAACCAGTAACAAAAACAATGATAATAAAACAAACTGTACACACACACCAATCACAATCATTACTTTAGAAACGATGCTGAATTGTGCTATCATCATTGGTCTTGTCACAAAACAAATCACACCTATTACAATAATAGAAACAGTATATAAAGTCAAGTTTACTAACAAGATCATCGTCGTTACTGCTCCGGGTATTTTATCTTTCATCATAAAATATGCAGAAGCCGGCTGTCCTCCTGTTGCAGAAGGTGTTATTGCCGAAAAATATATATCAGAAGAAGAATAAGTAATACATTTTCCTAATGACTTTTTGTACCCAAAAGCACTACAAAGAACTTTCAATGCCAATGCTTCAAACACGAAAAATCCTGCCATGCAGCCAAACGCCGCAATAATCCATCCAAAGGATGCTGATTTCACATATGTTATGAAGCCCTGCAATGTAAAAGATTCGTTACTTCCGATAATTGCATAAATTGTCAAACCTATCAGTACAAGCAGTACGAAAGACCACAGTACTTTATTCTTTCCATCTTTCATATGTTTCCTTATTTTTTCGTTAATATTCCGCTAAGTTTCTTTTCTATTATAAAATATATTCTTCCTAAATCAAACTTCTTCGCAGCAAACAGCCCTGTCTCTACCACAATAATCGCTGTCAGAACATCCAGAAATACATGCTGTTTCACCATCAACGTAGATGCAAATACAAGTATTGCTGATATAAACATAATGACCCGGTATCCTGTTCCCACTTTCTTACACTTCATTGCACCACGGAAACAAATCCAGTTTTCAAGGCAATGAATCGACGGCAGTAAATTATCCGGACTATCCATACGATATATCAGACCGGTCAGCCATTCGAATACACCATCTCCTGTTATCTCTGGTCTTACAATCGTACAAGGTATTACAATAAAAGCAACCATACACATTAGTTTCGCTATCTGCTCCGCAACACATACTTCATAGCAGACCTTCCGGCTCTCTCTTCCTATTATGATAAAACCAACAATCCACGAAACATATGCCAGAATATAAAAGATAATCATAAATGGAGTGAACGGTATCATATCATCTAACCAGATACTTAAATCGTAATGATACATGCCCATTGTAAATATTCTCGTTCCAAAATAAGTAATTACGTTTGTAAACAAACATACAATTATTGGAACAAATGCATATAATGGTAAAATTCTGTAAATCTTTTGCAATTTTATCGCCTCTTTTCATAAGTTTAGCATCACTTTTCCCTCAAGTAATAAAACTACCATATTTGTCTGTTTCCCGCAACCTATTATATTTTATTTTTGTCGTTTTTTTAGTTGAAAATAATAGAAAAATCAGTTATTCTTATATTAGTTTCCATACAACTGGCGGATTAGTGGAATTTACCACAGGGAGTATGGGAGGAAATTGTACGTCGACCGCCTGGGCAGCCAACTGGTTACTCAGGCGGTTTCTTTTTTTAAGGAGGAAAAAAATGAAAATGTTATCTCTTGAAAATGAATTAAAAGAAAATTCATATCCGGGACGTGGAATTGTTATCGGTAAGTCTCCAAACGGTAAATTTGCTGTTACAGCTTACTTTATCATGGGACGCAGCGAGAACAGCCGTAACCGTGTTTTTGTTACTGAAGGAGAAGGTATCCGCACAGAAGCTTTTGACCCTTCAAAATTAGTTGACCCTAGTCTGATTATCTATGCACCTGTTCGTGTATTGGATAATAAAACTATCGTTACCAACGGAGACCAGACAGATACTGTTTATGATCTTATGGCAGAAGGAAAAACTTTCGAAGAATCTCTCCGCACAAGAGAGTTTGAGCCGGATGGTCCAAACTATACACCTCGTATCTCCGGTATCATGGAAATTGCAGACGGTTCATATAATTATGCAATGTCTATCTTAAAAAGCAACAACGGTGACCCATCATGCTGCAACAGATATACGTTTACTTATGACAATCCGGTAAATGGTGAAGGTCATTTTATCCACACATATATGCATGACGGAAACCCACTTCCTTCTTTCGAAGGCGAGCCAAAGCTTGTTCCTGTTATGGATGATATGGAACAGTTCACAGAAATGCTTTGGAACAATTTGAATGAAGATAATAAAGTTTCATTGTTTGTAAGATACATTAATATTGAAGATGGAACATATGAAACTAAAATTATTAACAAAAATAATTAAGTTCTAAAACATTATTATCATATTGTTAAATTTATTTATCAAATTAAAACCAAATATAAAGCGAGGTACAAAATGAAAGAATTAGAATTGAAATATGGATGTAATCCAAATCAGAAACCTTCTAGAATTTACATGGAAGAGGGCGAACTGCCAATCAAGGTTTTAAATGGAAAACCAGGATACATTAACTTCCTTGATGCGTTTAACGGCTGGCAGTTAGTAAAAGAGTTAAAACAGGCTACAGGACTTCCTGCTGCTACTTCTTTTAAGCATGTTTCTCCTGCCGGTGCCGCTGTAGGTCTTCCTTTAAGTGAAGTTGAAGCAAAAATTTACTGGGTGGATGACCTTGGTGAATTATCTCCACTTGCCGCTGCATACGCAAGAGCCAGAGGTGCTGACAGAATGTCATCATATGGCGACTTTATCGCTCTATCCGATGTATGTGATGTTTCTACTGCTGCATTGATTAAGAGAGAATTTTCAGACGGTATCATTGCACCGGGATATGAACCGGAAGCATTGGAATTATTAAAGGAAAAGAAACGCGGTGCTTACGCGATTATTGAGATTGACCCTGATTATGTTCCAAAGCAGTTGGAACGAAAAGAAGTTTTCGGTATAACTTTTGAGCAGGGACGTAATGAGTTAAACATTGATGATGCATTTTTCAGCAATGTAGTTACAGAAAATAAAGAATTAACAGAACAGGCTAAGATTGATATGGCTATTTCTATGATTACTTTAAAATATACACAGTCCAACTCTGTTTGTTTTGTAAAGAATGGACAGGCTATCGGTGTTGGCGCAGGACAGCAGTCACGTATTCACTGTGTTAGACTTGCAGGACAAAAAGCTGACAACTGGTTACTTCGCCAATGTCCAAAAGTTTTGAACCTTCCGTTCAAGGAAGATATGAAGAGAGCCGACAGAGATAATGCTATCGACCTTTATATCGGTGAAGAGTACATGGATATTTTAGCTGACGGCGAATGGGAAAGAGTCTTTACAGAAAAGCCTGAAGTATTTACTAAGGAAGAAAAACAGGCATGGCTGGCACAGGCTGAGGGAATCACATTAGGTTCTGATGCATTCTTCCCATTTAGTGATAATATTGAAAGAGCTGCAAAGAGTGGTGTGAAGTATGTTGCACAGCCGGGTGGTTCTATCAGAGATCAGGATGTTATTGACGCTTGTAACAAGCATGGAATGGTAATGAGTTTCACAGGACTCAGACTCTTCCACCACTAAGAATTCCGGTTTGTAGGGGAGTGACTTTCCTGCTGAAGAAATACAGACAGAGAATATCTTCACCTCGATTCTTGAACATTTATAGAAAATAAAAATAATATTGAATATTTTAAGCACCGACTTCATCTTCGAAAAAATCTTGATGATTTTTTCTCAGGTAAGTCTGGACATTTGATTTTGTGAATCAAATGTCCACTTAATATTCAATATTATTTTTATTTTATAAATGTATTCAAGACTCTCAAGTTCCTATATTCTCTGTCCGTATTATTTCAGCAGTGAAATGTCTCAACTTCTACAAACCCGAATCTGTCAAATGTGAAAGTACAGGCTGTCTGTCCATGCTTTTCGTCTAACAAATTTAATTTTGCGGGGATGAAGCCCTGGCATATATGTGGGAATATTTAAAATTGGTGACGAATCAGATGTATCTAGAGGATTTTACATCGAAATCCGGGCTTGGATGATTAATAAAAGTATATTACATATATTTTATTATCAAATCGGAAAACATATATGTAGAAAATGTTTGAAAAATGTGGCAGGTAAAAACATATTACATATTTATCTTTACCTAACAACCAGATATATATGTAAAAAGTGTTTGAAATTTATGGCAGATAAATATATATTACATATCTACTACGAAAAAATAAGAATTAATATATGTAATTTCGTATAATAAAGCGGAAAAAGCGATTGAAAATACATCGGGAAACTAAAGAATCAATACTTTATATATGTAAATCTTAAATATGTTTTGTGGCAAGATGGTGCATTTTCTGTACACATCACGCTGACAACGAAATGCCGCCGTCACGACAATTACAATTTATAAGTTTGCGATTTGTGGTGGTGGGAAGAGATATAAAAGGAATACACTTGAAAACATTGAATTTCATAAACGGATTTGTATATAAAAAAGAAGTACGTAATTAAAACTAAAATTTGATTTCCGAATCAAATTTTAAGGATTCACGGAGGAGAATTCAAATAAAGAATTCTCCGTAGTTGTATCCTGTGTTTTAAATTACGTACTTCTTTTTTATATCTACAAATGTTTATGAAATTCAGTTTCCAAGTGTATCCTTTTATACTCAAACCACCTCAACAAACCGAAATTTTTATTTTGCATCTTTTTTCAAAACTCCCAGCAGCAGTGCTGTAACAATAGAGCCAATAAGCCATGCAACAATATAAAGCAATGGATTACCAACAGTCGCAAATACAAATATACCACCATGTGGTGCCATTAAAGTACATCCAAACAATGCTGATAAAAATCCTGCTACACCTGCACCTGCCATTGTTGCAGGAATTACGTGCAATGGATCTGATGCTGCAAACGGAATTGCACTCTCTGTAATAAAGGAACATCCCATGACTACATTTGAAACAAATGCTCCTCGTTCATCCCTTGTAAACTTTTTAGGAAACAACCTGCTTGCAATAGCTATTCCAACAGGCGGGACCATACCTCCAACCATAACCGCTGCCATCGCAATATAGCATGCCTGCACTGCCGGATCAGATGCTGCCTTGCCATTTTCCATCATCTGTGCTGCTGTTGCCAGCATTCCTGTACCGAACACATATGCTGCTTTATTTATCGGTCCTCCCATATCTATAGCCATCATGGCTGCAACAATTAATCCTAATACCGTAATCAGCCCTGCGTGGGAAAGACTTGTAAGCATATTGCTCAGTCCTGTATTAATCAAACCAATCAAAGGATTAAAAATCATACACATAAGAATTCCAATAATAAGTATGCCAGCTAACGGATAAATAAGTGTTGGTTTAATACCATCTAACGCTTCCGGAAGTTTGTCACAGAGTTTCTTCAGCGCCAATACAATAAAGCCTGCAAGAAAGCCTGCTAAAATTCCCCCAAGAAAACCTGATACTGTGTTACCACCGCCTTTACCAACAAAAGCAAAATTGGCAATAAATCTGGAAAATCCATCTAGTGAATCTACATTATTTCCAAAAACAAAACCTGTCAGAACTGCATTGCCGCTCGTTGCCAACAGCCCTCCTGTAAAACCAACTGCAAGCCCTGGTCTGTCCGCAATAGAATATGCGATATATCCTGCAAGTACAGGAACCATAAGGTTCATAGACAGACCACCAATATATTTAAATAATGCCGACAGCGGGGTGCACTGACCAAAATTCGAGCCACCGGTTGTTCCGTATCCACAAATGGTATCAATCAGGAATGCAATTGCGACCATAATACCTCCACCGATAACAAACGGTAACATATGAGATACACCACTCATCAGATGCTTATATGCTGTGTGTCCAATAGATTCTTTCTCCCCTAAGCTTCTTTCTTTTACTTCATCTGCTCCACTTTCAAAAACCGGTGCATTTCCACTGACAGCCTCACTAATTAATTTTTCTGCTTTATTAATTCCATCTGCCACCTTTGTAACAACAACACGTTTTCCTGCAAAACGCTCCATTGGAACCTTTGTATCTGCTGCAACAATAATGCCCTCTGCCTGCTCAATTTCATCTGCTGTAAGAACATTTTTTGCACCACCGGAACCTCTTGTTTCCACTTTTACCCGATAACCCATTTCTTTTGCCTGTTTTTCAATTGATTCTGCTGCCATATAAGTATGGGCAATTCCCGTAGGACAACCTGTAACTGCTAATACTAATTTTGCTGAATCCACATTCTTTGTTTCTTTACTTTCCGTCCTTCCTTCTTTTTCTCTTTCTGCAAAATCAATTATCTCTAAAAATTGCTCCACTGTCTTAGCATTTTTTAAATTGTCAGTAAACTCTTCATTCATTAATAATACAGAAAGCTTACTTAAAACATTTAAATGAATATTGTCTTCTGTATTTGGTGCTGCAATTAAAAAGATTAAGTGTACCGGTTCACCATCAAGAGAATCAAATGAAACTCCCTCTGGAACTACCATAGCCGCCAGACCCGGTCGATTTACCGCATCAGATTTACAGTGCGGAATTGCAATTCCGCAACCAATACCCGTTGTTCCTTCCTCCTCCCTTGCATAAACTCCCTGACGGTAAGTTTCCACATCGTCAATTTTCCCACTTGCATTCATAAGTTCAACCATTTTATCTAAAACATCCTTTTTGTCCGATGCATGTCCGTTTAGTTGAATACTCTTAGAATCCAGTAAATCAATAATTCGCATTTTTTCTTCCTCCTTATAGTTTACATTGTATAAATCATTTATAAGTTTCTTACTCCTCTTTAACTCACTCAATAACCGCCCATATAGTTTTAAAAAGGAACTTTGACCCAAAAAAGATTTCTCTTATTTTCCTGTTACTTTTATTCTATAAGTTTAATTATTATTTTTCAATTTGTACAAAGCCAGAATATTGCACTAAAGTTCGTGCAATATTTAATGAATAATTAATTTTATTTTCTTTTGTGTTATTCTCTTAAATTATTTGTTAACTTTTTGTGTAATCTATAGAATAAATATTTGTTTTCTGCTATGATAATTTTCGGTATGAAACAAAAGCTATCGGAGGTGATACGTATGAATATTTTATTCTTTTTGACACCGAAAGAAAATGTGGCACATATTGAAGACAGTGACACTCTCCGTCAGGCATTGGAAAAAATGGAACACCGCGGTTATGCCGCTATTCCTATTCTTACAAAGGAAGGAAAATACATAGGAACTGTTACAGAAGGTGATATGCTTTGGTACTTAAAAAATCATGGTTTTCCAAGTTTAAGGAAAATGGAGAAGTTTTCAATTATGGAAGTTGACAGACACCGTGACAATAAGGCTGTAAACATTTCAATCTCGATGGAAGGTCTGGTAGACAAAATTACAAATCAGAACTTTGTTCCAGTCGTTGACGACAACAATGTTTTTATCGGAATAATTACAAGAAAAGATGTCATTTTATATTTATCAAACAAGGATTTAGTCGAAGGATAAATTGAAAAAATTATAACAGGCAGAGGTTTATGAAAATTACAGTACACAGAAATGAACTCTATAATTTTCATAAACCTCTGCCTATTCTTATATTCTAATCCAGTATTACCCCAACGCAACATCCAGCATCATCATTACTGTAAAGCCCAATGAAAAGAGTAGCGTTCCCACATTAGAATGTTTTCCTTCAGACATCTCCGGTATTAATTCCTCTACTACTACATACAGCATTGCACCAGCTGCAAAGCTCAACAAATATGGTAATGCGGGTACGATAAAGCCAGATGCCATTACTGTAATCAACGCAGCTACCGGTTCTACTGCCCCGGATAATGTACCATATAAGAATGCCCTGCCTTTTCCGATTCCTTCTGCTTTAAGGGGCATTGAAATAATAGCTCCTTCCGGAAAATTCTGAATAGCAATTCCTATCGCAAGTACCATCGCTCCCATTATGCTAATCCCGCTATTTCCTGAAATCACCCCGGCAAACACCACACCTACCGCCATCCCCTCCGGGATATTATGTAGCGTTACGGCAAAGACAAGCATTGTCGTTTTTTTTAACTGTACTTTTGGTCCTTCCGATTCCTCACTATCCAGATGTAAATGCGGAACTGCTTTGTCTAAAATAAGCAAAAATAATATTCCACACCAAAACCCGATAAAAGCAGGCAAAAACGAAAATTTTCCCATGCCTGACGATTGCTCTATCGCAGGAATAATTAAACTCCAGATAGATGCTGCAACCATTACTCCGGATGCGAATCCCGTCAGTGCTTTTCTTACTTTATTATTTAGTTTATTTTTCATAAACAGCACACAGGCGGCACCTAATGTTGTTCCAAGAAAGGGAATGAAGATTCCTTCTGCTATTTGTAATGTCATATTTCCTCATATAATGCATTTTTTGATGCATCAGACACTCCTTTCTAAATTTAATAAAAACAATTATTTTATTATCTACTCTTATAGTATTCTAACATAAAGTTTTCGATACACAAACACATGTATAACTTATTTTCCAATATTTGAATGGTATGGATTTTATATATAAGACAACAATATTTGTGTAAATTGTTTTAAAGCTTTTGCTTTTAAAAAACACAAGGAGGGACAAATATGGAATTATCAGAAAAGGAACTTTCAGTAGTTCAGGATTTATTAAACGAAGAAGAATTGTTAGTAAAAAAATTTAAAATGCTGGCAAACCACAGTCAGGATGAAACAGTAAAACAGCAGATGCTTGATATTGCTGATAAGCATCAGGGTCATTTTAACGCTATTTATTCTTATTTAAATTAACCAGGAGGTCATTATGGAAGAGATTTATACAGAAAAAGAGATTTTAGGGGATGCCCTCAACACAGAAAAAAATGCTACAAATTTATATAATTTAAGTGCAAACGAGTGTGTTCATGAAAACCTTCGTTGTACAATGATGGATTTACTTCAGAAAGAGCATGAAATTCAAGTCGATGTATTTAATCAGATGCACACAATGGGATATTATCCTACTCCTGCTGCTGAATCTAAAAAAATGCAGGATGCAAAGGCTAAATTCGAATGCGGATATAAAGCTATTTAGTTTACCACTCACTTTTTTTCAAATTAAAAGGACTGCTGCATAATGCAACAGTCCTTATGTTTTTTAACAATTTATTTTTTTATTTTAACTTTCTTTACTACAGACCATTTCTTACTATAGTATTTTGCTTTTCCAACAGTCCTATAAGCCTTTGCTCTGACATAAAGCTTTTTCTGTTTTTTCAATTTCTTATTTGTTACAGTAATTTTCGCTTTTTTTACTGTCTTAGAAACAAGTACTTTCTTAAACTTCTTTGTTTTTGAAAACTGAACTTTATATCCTGTTGCACCTTTTATTTTCTTAAGAGTAAGTTTAACTTTCTTTGATGTTTTTTTCTTAAGTGCTTTTCTGACTTTTGTTTTTGCCACTTTCACATTTGAATTTATTGTAGGATTCACAACCGTATTCTTTGTTGTAGTTACATTATTCATTGTGGTTTCTTTAGGATTCTGCGTTGTTGTCTCCGGTACATAATCCGGATCCGGTATTGTCGCTGTTGTCACAAAAGAAATATCTTTAACATGAATTGTTACAGCGCCATTATCTGCAATCGTGTCTCCCTCTGTCTTACCCATTCCAAACTTCAGACTAACTGTATTCTCAAAATCATTCGGTATATCTACATTCGTTTCGAAATTATATGGAACACCTGCTTTCAGGTCAATGAAACCACCGCCCAATGTCTCTTCATTACCATCTGCTACTTTTACAAAAATTTTCTTATCTTTGTCCGATGTAATTGTACAGGAATATTTATATGTATTTCCCGGATAATACTTTAAATTTTCAAGAGTCGCCTGTGCTGCCCACACAGAATCTCCGGCTATATTTCCTACAGAAGTTATATTGGCCGTAAAACCATTTCCTGGTGTGTCCGCTGTTTCAAGAGTTCCCTTAGCAGGAATCCAACCATTTTCACCTCCAAAGAACTTTTTCCATGTTCCCTTATACTCCGATACTGCATCTTGTGTGACAGTAATCATCGGACCATCATACTTTGTAGTTGGTGCTTCCGTTTTCTGGTAAACTCTTACATAGTCCACTTCCATTGTTGATCTTGATGGGAATGCTGAATTGTCTATGCCTTCATCATCAAGTCCCGGCCATTGTCCTCCAATAGCAAGGTTAAATAAAATGAAAAAGTTGCTTCTTAATTCATCAAAATCCGAACTTGAAATATTTATCGTGTTAAATACTTTATCATCCACATACCATTTTATTGATTTCTTATCCCATTCAATACTATATGTATGCCATTGCGTCCTATCAAAATCTGCCGGAACTACTCCCTGAGAACTCTTACCCGCATCAGCATGTCCTGTATAAGAAGCACCCTCCGTATACCAATGGACATGTCCGTGAGTAAAGTTTTCAGTGTTAATCGCTTCCATAATATCAATTTCTCCACATTTCGGCCATCCGCCATTTGTTCCTAACATCCAAAATGCCGGCCATGATCTGCTAAAACTTGGAAGTTTCATCCGTGCTTCAATTCTTCCAAATTTAAAAGTTTTTTTACCTTTTGTAGTAATTCTTCCAGATGTATAATTCTGGTTTCCCATTCTCTCTTTCAGGGCATGTATCTTCAATGTTCCATTGGATACTTCTACATTCTTCTGACTGTTTGTATAGTATTGTTTTTCACCATTTCCCCAACCCCAGTCACCATTTCCAATTTCATAATTCCAGATATTTGTATCCAGACGTGTTCCTTCAAACTCATCACTCCATACCAGGTCCCATTCGTCTGCCGCTTTTACATCTGCTGATTTACTTTGTGTCAAAAACAGTCCTGATGCCAACATAGCGAGCGCTAATACACTGGCAATTACTTTCTTATATAAATTGTTCATAACCTTCTCCTTTACTTTTCTCTTTTTGTACAAAACTATATTTACATATAACCAAATAAAAATGTTTTTATCAAGTCTTTCTAGTAAATTTGTACAAAAATATTGTGATAAGATAGTGATATACGTTTTTTTATATATACCCAAAAAAAGAAGTCTTTTCAGACTTCTTCCATAAATTAGCAAATATTTTTATTTATCACTCATTAATTTCTTAATACCCGCTTTTAACCCATCAACGGTTAAAGGGTACATATCAACAATCTCTTTTATCAGTCTCTCTGACTCCATCCAGTACATTCTTGTTAAATCTCCATGATAGGAAGGATTCAGCCATATTGAATGTGGATATTTCTTACGGAATAACTGCATCCATTCATGTCCTGACAAACCGTCATTTGGTCCACTGTAATTTCCATTTTTGTCAAGATACTCTTCCTCTGCCATTCCTGCATCTCCCACGATAATTACCTTATAGTCCTTATCATAGTTTTTAAACGCCCATGTAGTATCAATCCAGTCACCGGTTTCACATTCCGGTGTTTTATATAGTTTTGCATAGATACAATTATGGAAATAAAATGTCTTCACATCCTTAAAATGATTTGCTTTATGCACTGCCTGAAACAACTCATTACAAAGTTCACTATAAGGGTACATCGAGCCACCACTGTCAAACAGCAGCATCAATTTGACAGAATTTTTCCTAGGCTGTTCAAACTCTAACTTCAGATATCCTCCCTGATTACAAGTCGCATCTATTGTTCCCTCAATATCCAGCTCTGTCTTTGGCAAATCCATTTTTCTTGAATATTGACGAAGTTCCCTCAATGCTACCTGAAACTGTCTCATTGTCAGTTTCTTGTCCCGTCTAAAATCCTTATATCTGCGTTCTCCCATAACTGCAAAAGCAGTCTTCATTCCCGCATGATTTCCTAACTGTATTCCTCCGGCTGTCCTGCCATTCTTTCCAAAGGGTGAACCTCCCCCTGTACCAATCCAGTAATTGCCGCCATTATGTTCTGTATGCTGTTCTCCTAATCGCTCACGAAACATCCTATGAATTTCCGTAGCTTCTTTCTTTGTCCTATCGTCTTTAAAATCGTCCGGATTTGTCATCTGAGCTCTGTCGTTATCATTATGCAGCCATGCATTTAACTTTTCCATATTAAGTTTATCTGTCTTTATATTCTGAAAATACTCCTGAAATGCCATATCCAGTTTGTCATAATCACCTTCATTTTTTACCAGAACTGTCCTGCATAAATAATAAAAATCTGTAAAACTGGAATGTGCCAGACCCTTGTCCAGTCCATCCATAAGGGTAATCCATTCTGTCGTAGATATATCCAATCCATTATTTTTCAATGTATAAAAAAATGTTGTAAACATACTGCCTCCACTTACAGACTGCCATCGTTAAATAAAACATCTATCATGGCTCTGTTCTTTCATTTTTCTGTCGGTATTATCTGCTTACCATTTTTATTGTTTCTAAATCTTCATCCTTTTTAATCAATACACCAAGATATGGTAATTTCTTGTCAATCGTATCCGGGTCTACGCCGCCTATCATCAATGCTCTTAACCAATCAATGAGTTCCGATGTGCTTGGTTTCTTTCGAATATCCCTGATATTTCTGATTCTGTAAAAAGTCTTCATCGCCTGCTCCAGCAGATGCTCTTCCAGATTTTCAAAATGGGCATTTACAATCTGTCGCATCAAATCCGGTTCCGGAAAACTAATATAATGAAAAATACAACGACGAAGAAATGCGTCAGGTAATTCCTTTTCTGCATTGGATGTAATAATTACAATCGGACGTATTTTCGCCTTGACTGTTTCCTTTGTTTCATGAATATAAAACTCCATCTTATCAAGTTCCCACAAAAGGTCATTTGGAAACTCTAAATCCGCCTTATCTATCTCATCAATCAGAAGCACTACCTGCTGTTCTTTCTTAAATGCTTCTCCTAACTTTCCCAGCTTAATGTAATGGGCAATATCATCTACTCCTGACTCTCCAAACTGACTGTCATATAATCTCTGAATCGTATCATACATGTATAATCCGTCCTGTGCCTTTGTGGTAGATTTTATATTCCATATCAAAAGTTCTTTATTTAACGCTTTGGACACTGCCTCTGCCAGCATGGTTTTTCCTGTTCCCGGCTCTCCCTTAATAAGAAGCGGTTTCTGCAATTCCATTGCCACTTCCACGGATGCCATTAAATCATCTGCTGCCACATAAGTATCTGTTCCTGTAAATTTTGCCTGATCTGCCATTGTTCTTCCTTTCTGTAAGAGTATTTATATGAATCACTCAATATTATCTTTACTCTAATCGCTATAGTACCATATGCAAAAGAGAAATGTCTATGAAATAATGTATAAATTTTACCATTTTGCTAATAAATATCTATAATTAAAATAACCAAAAACAGAGGTATCTATGAAAAAAATAAAACTACCTTTACAAAATGATAATGGCTATTATGAAATACGAATTGAAAGTATTGGCGGATTAGGAGCAAATCTATGTGGCAAGATGATGGGGGAACTGGGAATTAAATATCTTGGTTTGAACAGTGCCAGTTTTTCCAGCTATGGGTCTGAAAAAACCGGTACTCCGGTAAAAGCATTTATTCGATATAGTTCTCCTGACAAAGATATTCGGGTCCATTCTCCGGTAACGCATCCTCACATTCTTTGTATTTTTCATCAGGCATTGATGCAGAATACCGATATTTTTGATGGCTGCGGGAAAGACACCACAATTATTATCAACACAAATGTTTCACCGGAAAATATTATGGAGCACTATATATCTCATAACAATATCCCTGCCCGAAAAATTGTATGTGTTCACGCACAAAAGATTGCCATGGAAACGAAGTCCCGCATAAATGTTGTTATGATGGGTGCTATGGCAAATGCTATGGGTTTCATAAATTTAGATGATATGTATGAAATCTGCAGTAACACATTAGGCAAAAAATATCCACAGGCACTGAAAGGTAATCTGGAAGGAATCAAACGTGGATATGAGGAAACAACGTCAGTAGACTGCGGGGAAATCTCTGCTTGTAAGCACAATCCAAATATAGAAGATGGTGTCAGTCAAAAATATCAACAAGGAACTCTTGGCTATGAAACTGCTCCAATGGGCGGTATTAACTTAAATTATGGAAACAGTGTTGTAAACGATCTGTCTCCATCCCGACAGGGATACATTCCTATTTTTATTCCTGAAAAATGCATTAACTGTGGATTATGTGACAGTACCTGTCCTGATATGGTATTTCAATTTGAACCAGGAGAATACCGGGGCAGGGAAATGATGGTAAATAAAGGGCTTGATTACTTTCACTGTAAAGGCTGTCTGCGGTGTGTTTCCGTATGCCCTACGCACGCTTTAGTGGGAGATTTAGAAGAAAACTACGACCGTAAGCCTTACTTTATGCCAAACAAAGACTTAATCAGGACTCCCGACTATTATGAGAAATCCGGAGCAGACGGATACATTACCTCAGAATCTTATTTAACAGAAAAACGTATAGAAGGTGGTGAAGTATAATGGAAAATCAGGAACTGGAATTTGCATCGGGCAATGAAATTGCTGCAATTGCTGTAAAACAGATAGGATATGATGTCATGGGCTATTATCCTATCACTCCTTCCACACAAATTGCAGAAAATCTTGATTTAATGAAAGCAGATGGAAAAACAGACATTGTAATGATTGCCGCTGAAGGAGAACATAGTGCTGCCGGAATCTGCTATGGAGCCTCTGTATCCGGAGGAAGAGTCTTTAATGCCACCAGTGCCAATGGACTGTTGTATGCTTTGGAACAATTTCCGGTACAGTCAGGAACCAGATATCCTATGGTAATGAATGTGGCATGCCGTACCGTATCAGGCCCGTTATCCATTAAAGGAGACCACAGCGATATTATGTTTTTGTTAAACTGTGGATGGCCTATCTTTTTTGCCCACAGTGTGCAGCAGGTTTATGATTTTAATTTAATTGCCTTGAAACTGGGAGAATTGGTAAATCTTCCTGTGGCAGTGGCTTTTGACGGTTTCTTTACCAGCCATCAGAAACGCAGCTGTTACCGCTTTTCCAGTGATGATGTAGTGCGAAAATATATTGGTAAAAAAAGAGAAGCATATCCTTTCCTTGATTTTGAACATCCGATAACTGTCGGTTCTTACATGAACGAACCTGATTTAATTAATAACCGCTACCAGCTTCATCTGGCAATGCATGAGGTCTCTAAGGTACTGCCTGCGCTATTTGAAGAGTACGAAAAGTTATCTGGAAGATCATATAAAACATGGGAAGCCTATTGTTGTGAAGATGCCGAAACAATTCTTGTTCTTCTAGGATCCTCTTTTGACACTGCAATGGTCGCAGTAGACCGTCTGCGGGAACAGGGCGAGAAAGTTGGTGTTTTAACTCTTACAATGCTCAGACCTTTTCCCAGCGAAGATATTTATAATCAGTTAAAGGATGCAAAAAAAATTGTTATTGCTGACAGACAGGATAGTTATGGTGCTATTGGCGGCAATCTCTCTATAGAAATTCGTGCATCCCTACAGAAATACGGATGTGTTACAGATATTTCTTCTATTATTTATGGTCTGGGCGGTAAAGATTTTTATGTGGAAGATGCTATCGAAATGTTTCACAGTGAAAATAACAAGCTCATTTATTATGGTACGACTGCCGGAATCCCGGATGAGCATCGCGAAAACTTTTTCGACCCATTAATACCGGAAAAAACAAAACTCGGAATCACCAATGTTACAAAACAGGAAGATTCTTTAAATGTCAGCGGTGCAACAATCAATGCCACAACTGCCATGCCCAAACGTATTGCGCCGGGACATGGCGCATGCCCCGGATGTGGGATTATCGTCAATCTGAATTTATTGATGCGTGTTATTGAAGACCCTGTCGTTTTGCTGTTTCAGACCGGCTGCGGCATGATTGTGACCACAGCATATCCGAAGACAAGTTTTAAAGTTCCGTATGTACACAATCTGTTTCAAAACGGTGCTGCCACCCTGAGCGGTATTGTGGAAGTCTGTCACCGCAAGCAGGAAAAAGGCGAAATTCCAAAAGGGGATATTGTTTTCATTATGGTAAGTGGTGATGGCGGAATGGATATCGGCATGGGTTCTGCCCTTGGCACAGCACTCCGGGGGCATAAGCTTATCATTTTTGAATATGACAACGGCGGCTATATGAATACCGGATATCAGTTATCTTATTCGACGCCTAAAGGTGCAAAGAGTTCTACTTCCCATATCGGGCAGGAACAATTTGGCAAAACATTTTTCCACAAAGATATGCCACAGATTATGGCTGCTGCAAATATTCCTTATGTGGCAACGGCAGCAGAATCCAATCCTGCAGACTTTATGAAAAAAGCCGCAAAGGCTGCATATTATGCAAAAAATGAAGGAACAGCATATCTGAAGGCTCTATCTTCCTGTCCTCTGAACTGGAATGATAATCCGGCTACAGAACGTAAGGTAATCGAAGCTGCTGTAGACTGCTGTTACTTCCCACTCTATGAAGTGGAACATGGAAAAACAAAATTAAACTATAACCCGAAAGCCTCTGATAAAGCGATTTCTGTTGCAAAATGGCTTGGAATGATGGGACGGACAAAACATTTGATAAAAGAGGAATACGCTGATATTGTTTCAGAATTGCAAGACGAAATCGACAATAGATTTCAAAAACTGGTTGCAAAGTCCGAAAATAAATATTTATAATATAAAACTCCAGGTAGTCTTAATTTTTCTGCCTGGAGTTTTATATATTCTATTTATTTTCCAAAATGCTCTGCAACCTTTTTCAAATCTTCAATGATTGGAAGATTCTGAGGACAGATTTTTTCACATTTTCCACAGGCAATACAGTCGCTTGCCTTTCCAAATATTCCTGTTAATCTATCATAGTACTCGCCCTGAGGAGTCCGGCCTTTTTCTTTTACTTCCTGCTTATCTGCATTATATAATGAGAAATATTTCGGAATAGCAATTTTCTTCGGACAGCCTTCTGTACAATAAGAGCATCCTGTACATGGAATTTCAATATTTGCATTTAAGATATCCACTGCATCCTGTACTACTTTTAATTCGTCCTGATTCAATGGCTCAAAATCCATCATGTAGTCTGTATTGTCCAACAACTGTTCCATATTACTCATTCCGCTGAGTACCATCATGACATTATCAAGACTGGCTGCAAATCGAATCGCCCATGATGGAACGGACATTTCTGAGTTGTATTTCTTAAAATGCTCTTCTACAGATGCCGGTACATTCGCCAGCGTTCCGCCTTTTACCGGTTCCATTACAATAACAGGTACACCATGTTTTGTTGCTACTTCGTAACATTTTCTAGATTGCACTCCCTCACTGTCCCAGTCGAGATAGTTAATCTGAAGCTGCACAAATTCTATTTCCGGGTGTTCTGACAACACTTTATCTAACAGTTCCGCGTTATCATGGTAAGAGAAACCAATATTTTTTACCAGCCCCTGCTTCTTTTTATTTACAAGCCATTCGAAACAGCCTAATTCAGAGTATTTCTTATAATGGTCTAAACCAACATCATGAAGTAAATAATAATCAAAATATTCTACTCCTGCTTTCCGGAGCTGTTCATTAAAAATATTGTCTGCCTCTTCTAAATTGTTAAAGAAGCCTCCATGTAACTTGTCAGCCAACGTGAAACTCTCTCTTGGATAACGCTTTACCAACGCTTCTTTTGTCGCATCTTCGCTTTTAAATCCACAGTACATCCATGCTGTATCAAAATATGTAAAACCTCTTTCCAAAAATGTGTCGACCATTTTTGACATTTCTTCAATATCGATATCTCCCGCATCGTTTTCTGCGATTAGTGGCAGTCTCATAAGACCAAAACCTAATTTTTTTCCGTTCATTTTCTTCCTCCGTTTTATTTCTTATTTGATTGTTATTTTAATAAAATTGGGAGGAAAAAGCAATTATTTATATATCATCACCATAGCTGCACTCTTTTTTTGTTCATCACTTAAAGGTTTCAGTCTTCCATTCTCTATTAATTTCTTATGCGCCATATTCATAAACATACCATCTGTTCGAAACATTTTCTGTTGTAAATACATTCTTTGTCTTTTGACTCTGTCAGGATCTCTTGATAATATCATTTCCTTATATTCTTTAATTTCTTTTTCATATTTTAACATAACTTCTGTCGTACACTTATCTGCCAAAGACATTATTTCTTCTATCAACTTGCCCCCTTTTAAAGTTACCATTGCAAGTTCAATGCGATCCTTATTCTTTTTCATATAATTTTTTGCAATAAGATATGCATAGTCATCTTTATGCAATTTCTCACCATTATGATGACGTTGCAATAATCTCATATCCCTTTCCAAACCAATAAACCATTCTTCCTTTATTTCTTTATTTAAATACGGAAGGTCTATCAGCCAAACATAGATGTCATTCATTCCATTCCAAATTGGTCCATTAAATCCATCCATTTGTGTTTTTTTAATATGTCTTCTCATACTCTCATTATCAATCACTGCACTTAATATATTTGTTCTGCCATCAGCACGTTCCGTTGATACTTCTTCAAACGTAATTGGGGAATTAGTGTTTATTCCTCTATTTTTTTTACCACTAAGACTCTCTAATACAGATGTATCCATTGCCAGAAACACCAATGTCCACATAAGAAAATTTTCATCCTTATCTGGCACAGTATATTCTTCTTTGTATTTATCTAATATTCCACTATTTTTTATTTCATCAAATATAAGGCTTGCCAGATTTTCAGTCACCAAATCAAACAGAAAATACATTTTTTCCATTAATTCATCCCACGCCTCGTTGATAAGTATATTTGCTCCATATTTTTTTCCAACCTTTACAATAATAGAATTATCCTCCAGACGTTCTATCTCACTCTCTACATAAACAGGGGATACATTCAAAGTATCTGCAATCTCATTAACACTCATATCATTATGATACGTCAAATAAATAATATTTTGTGCCAAGGCAGTATTCATCATATCCATAGCACAGCCACTTCTGCTTACATCTCCACACAAATTCACACTAGAAAATCTAACTGGATTAAACTTTAATTCATTTACATTTCTCATCTTATCCATTCCTCTCTTTAAATCAGTTTTTATGTTGCTTAGATACCATTTCACAGTTCCTAGAGGAATTCCTATTTCTTCTGCAATCTCTGTTTGTTTCTTTTTATCATAGTAATATGCTATTAAAATTTCTCTTTGACGTTTCGACAGATAGGCTATTTCGTTTTGCAATCTTTCTAACTCCTCCTTATGCACAAAATCGCCTAAAATATCTGTTCCGTCCTGAAGTTCCATTGGATTTACATTTTCCAACGTTACAATCTTTTGAGAAGATTTATCTCTATAAAAATTTGCCAGAGTATTTTTTGCTACTCTCCATACAAAAGCATCCATATTCCCTATATCTTTTACACAAACTGCCCGGTATATTTTTAATAATATTTCTTGAGATACATCTTCTGCATCATCCAAAGAACCAGTGTGTCTGACTGCATAAGAATAGATTTTCTGCATATATTTTGAAATTGTCTTTTTCGCATATTGTTCTTTTTCGCTCTTCTGTTTCATAGTATCTTAACTCCTCTTTTTGACATGTCTATATATAAAGACACAAAAAATTTTTAAAGGTTGGAAATAAATTTCAAGAATTTTAAGAATAAAAAACTGCCTCGAAAACATTTAATTCTAATTATATAAAAATGTTTCCGTGCAGTTTTTTAATTTATTCTGTTTATATAATTTACTCTTTTAGTTTGACAAAGAATATTTATTTTTAATTCTCATCCAACTTACTGGTACAATGCGGACATCTGTCTGCATCAATATGTATTTCTGACATACAGTGTGGACAAACTTTTGTCGTAACCGGTGCAGGTTCTTCTTTTTTTCTCATCTTATTCATTGCTTTTACAATCAGAAAAACAACAAATGCCATAATCAAAAAGTTTAACAAACCTGATATAAATGTTCCATAATTCAAGGTTGCCGCTCCAGCCTTCTGTGCTTCAGCAAGAGTTTTATAATTCTCGCCATCCAGTGCTATAAATAAGTTGCTGAAATCAATCTTTCCGGTAAGTAAAGTGATTACCGGCATAATCACATTGTCTACCAACGATGTAACCAGACCGTTAAATGCACCACCAATAATCACACCTACCGCCAAATCAATCATATTGCCTTTTATGGCAAACTCTTTAAATTCTTTTAACATTTTGTGTTCCTCCTCGTTAGTTTTTATCATTTTCCGGCAAAAACTGTTTCCAGTCTCTCGTATAAATTCCCTCCTCAGTTTTAATTAACGGAATACCCAGTTTCCCGGAGCCTTGTATTCCATCATATACCGGATTCGTATCCCGTACATTGATAAACTTTTTCAATATCTGCAAATCATCAAGTAATTCCACAAAAGTATAATCTACCCCTTGTTCATCAAATGCAGATTTACATTCCACACAAAATCTACACTGTTTTGTTCCATATATTGTTAACATAATATCCTCCATAAAATTTTTGTGAAAAGTTCTGCATTTCTTACAATCTCAATTCAATGCTACTCTTCTTTGTTTCCCATTGTAAATTTTATTAATGCAACGAGACCAACCATAACTAAAACCGCCAACGGTAAAACTACCCACGCAATCTGGACAAATCCGGCAATAATATATGCAAGAAATGAGACAACTGCCACCACAATCGCATAAGGCAACTGTGTAGATACATGATTTACATGGTCACACTCCGCTCCTGCTGATGCCATAATCGTCGTATCAGAAATCGGCGAACAATGGTCTCCACAAACTGCGCCCGCCATACATGCTGAGATAGAAATAATCATTAACTCATATTGTGCCGGGTTGTTTTCAAACACTGATACAACAATCGGAATTAAAATCCCAAAAGTTCCCCATGATGTACCTGTAGCAAATGCAAGGAAACAAGCTACAAGGAATATAATTGCCGGAAGGAATTTCATAAAATCTCCCGCTGCTGCTTTCATAGCTTCTGCAACAAATTCCTTTGCACCAAGAGAATCTGTCATTGCTTTTAATGTCCATGCCATTGTAAGTATCAGAATCGCCGGAACCATTGCTTTAAATCCCTCTGACAGACAATCCATGCATTTTTTGAATGGAAGTACTCTTCTACAAACATATAATAAAATAGTGATAACCAAACCAAAGAAACTGCCGAGTGCCAGTCCAACAGATGCATCGCTGTTAGAAAATGCTTCAACAAATCCTGCTCCCTTGAAAATACCACCTGTATATACCATTCCAATGATACAACAGATAACCAGACAGATTATCGGAATTAATAAGTCAATAACTTTGCCTTTTTTCTCACTGCTATCTTCTGTTTCTTTAAAAACCTGCGCTCTGTCTCCCATTGAGAATAAATCTCCTACTTTTGCATTTTTTTCATGCTTTGCCATAGGACCATATTCAACTTTCATTACTGCCATTGCCACCATCATAACAATCGTAAGGATTGCATAAAAGTTATATGGAATAGCCTTTACGAACAATGCCAGACCATCTTCTCCTTTAACAAAACCGCTTACCGCTGCCGCCCAGGATGAGATTGGTGCAATAATGCAGACTGGTGCTGCTGTGGCATCAATTAAATACGCCAGTTTTGCACGGGAAATCTTATGCTTATCTGTTACCGGACGCATAACACTTCCTACTGTCAGGCAGTTAAAATAATCATCAATAAAAATCAATACTCCAAGAACAATTGTTGCAAGCTGCGCTCCCACTCTTGACTTGATATGCTCGCTTGCCCATCGTCCAAACGCCGCCGAACCTCCTGCCTTGTTCATCAGAGCAACAATTGCGCCAAGAATAACGAGGAATATTAAAATTCCTACATTGTAAGCATCTGAAAGTACTCCTACAAAACCATCACTGAATGCATGCATAACCGTTCTTTCCACATTCAACTGCCCGTACAACACTGCTCCCACTAAAATTCCAATAAACAATGAACTGTATACTTCTTTTGTAATCAAAGCAAGTGCAATCGCCACAACTGGTGGAAGTAATGCCCATGCTGATGAATATAACTTTGGCACAAATTCTGTCTTGTCCGCACCAAGTACTACTGTGGCACATACCACAACTAAAAGCATGGAAATACATGCAACTGCTGATAATTTTTTCGTCCCCCATCTCTTTTGTAATCTTTTCATAATTTTTACCACTTCTTTCAATAGTAATTTCTAGTATTGAAAGATGCAAACGTAAAGAGTGAAAATAGTAATGTTTGCATTTCGTCCTTTCTTTTTTATTTTTCACTCTTTTACACTTTTTATTAAGATATCTGCATTTTTTAATACAAATCCAAAAAGTACATATTTAATTCTTCCGTTCATACCTTTAGTTATATTGTAAAAGAAAATGACATATTTCGCAAATATTTTTTTCGCAAAATATGTCATTATTTATTCATTATTCAATTGTTTTTAAGAGTCCCTCACAGCCACGTACTACATCTTCATAAGTCACATCAAAATTGCCTGTATACCATGGGTCTGCAATATCTCCACTCTCCCCTGCAAACTGCAGTAATTTGTATATTTTTCCTTTCGGGTCGTTATTATAAAACCGATTCAGATTTCGTATATTTGCAGTGTCCATTCCGATAATGTAATCAAAGTTGTCATAATCGGAAAGTTCCATATGTCTTGCACGGTGGTCTCCACAATAAATACCCTCACGTTTTAACTTTCTTCGCGTACCATGATGAACTCCATTTCCGATTTCTTCGTAACTGGTTGCTGCAGAATCAATATAAAATTGTTCACTGATGCCTGCGGTGTCTACCATGTGCTGCAAGACATATTGAGCCATGGTAGAACGGCAAATATTTCCGTGGCAGACGAATAGTATTTTTATCATAATTTTGTGTTTCCTTTCATTTCCCTGCAAAGCCCGATTTTTACTAGGATTGCACCCTGTTTTGTCAGTTATTTGCTTTTGCAAAACAAGGTATTTCTTAGCACTTATTTTAAATAAAGTGAGGTAAAATGTGAAGTAAAACTTTTCATTTTACCTCAAGACTTATTTCTCACTTACCCGGCGCATTTCCTCAGCAGCTTCCTCAAATCCCAAATGAGTATATACATTTAATGTCACAGATATGTCGGAATGCCCCATGATATATTGAAGGGTCTTTGGATTCATTCTCGCCGCAGCCATTCTACTACAAAATGTATGACGACATACATGAGGTGTTACCTTTGGCATTTGTACTCTATATATCTTATTATATTTTTCACAGATATGCTGAAAATACTTCTCCCAGTGCATTGCAACCATGGGATGATTATCTTTATCAAGAAATAGAAATCCTGCATAACCATCTATCATTGGTTCTACTTTTAACTTTTTCCTATTCTTAATTATTCTTTTAAAACACTCTGCTACTTCTTTTGTCATTGGAATCTCTCTATACCCGCTTTCTGTCTTAGGCTCAACAACTTTATATCCGACTCCAATATATCTTTGCAACTGATGATCTACTATAATTTTCATCTGTTTAAAGTCAATATCTTTCATTGTCAGTCCAACAAACTCTGATATTCTAAGTCCTGTATGAAAAAGAATATAAATACCATCATAATATTTTGAAAAATGTTTATCCTCTTTTACAAACTCAAGAAATTTCCTTTCGTTCTCATGACTAAGAGCTTCCCTCGTTACACTATCATTATAAACAACTGTCATAAGTTCAAAACTAAATGGATTCTTTCTTATTAAATCATCATCAACTGCCAACTGAAACGCTGGACGTAATATTCCTCTTATAGTTCTTATCGTACTAAATCCTTTACCATTTCTTTGTAAGTCAACCATCCATTTCTTCGCATCTGACAATTTGACTTTATCAATTCTTTTCTTTCCAAAGGAATCTTTCTTTAGTAAATTAATAACGGTTCTATAACTTGCTTGGGTGGATTCTCTCACACCTGTTTTTAAGGAGACATACCTCTCGACTAAATCTATAACTTTAAGATTTGCTCCTGCCGGAGTAATTTGATTAAAAAGGTCTGCCTGAATCTGACGTTCTTTTTCTCTTAAGCAAGGTTCTTTCTTTTTTCCTGGTATGATTCTATCATGTAATGTTAATCTCCAAGAATATACACTTCTTCTTTCACCGAAAGTATCTACATATTGATAACAATAGCGACCATCTTTTCTCTGACTTTCACCCGGTCGCAGTAATCGCCCTTTATTATCTTTTCTTTGTTCCACTATAATATCTCTCCTTTCCTCAATTTTTTAGGAAAGGCTCTAATATAGCAAATTAATCTTACCATAAAAGAGCCTTTCTTTCTATACTGTGTCTATACCATTGCAATCATGTCAATATATTGCTCAAACAATTTCCTTTTAATAAGAACCCTGTTTCCATTACGCAATATAAACTCTGCATCCGGTTGTTCTACAGCAATTTGCCTTAAACGCTTTTCTCCAATATGAAAATACTTTGCTGCCTCCTCGATTGTTAATGTGTATTGCTTCCAAAATGGGATTTCGTCTTTATTAAATGCCATAATATCACTCCTTATCTTGTAATTTTTAACCGCGTAACCCGCCTAATCCACCAAAAAACAATATTTATATACAAAAAGTTTTTTGGTATACTTTCTTTTTTGGCGGTTTAGGTGGGTTAGGTGGATTAACCTATTTCCTCCATTTTTTTCTTGAGTTTTTCTTTATTAATGTATAAATACCTACATCCGTTCCCCTCTTGCCTAGGTAGCTTTCGTACATTTTCACGTTTCCCTCCTTTAGTTATATTCCATTCTAAAACACCATGCTTTGTAAACCAATTTATGATGGTATGAGTATTAATCTGTGGCAATACCTCACAATGCCTTTTACAATAATTTTTTAATATTTCTACCATACTTTCCGCTCGCACAAAATACATTTCATCATTTTCATATATTTCGGCTTTTCTCGGAAGATTTTCTTTATTCAAAATCAATGGAGAAATAATTCCTTTGCGGGTGGTTTCATCTAAAGCAAAAAGTACTAACTTACTCGTATCTCTATCACTAATTCTTTGCTCCATATCTCTGATCTCACCAATTACTATTTCACGCATTTCCGTCATAAATTTGTCACCATCAGGTTCACTCCAAAAGCATCTTTGCACTCCATATAATCTTATAATTTCTGCTGTTATCTGCATAACTGCATACATCTCACAAAATCTTGGAAACAGAAAGTTAATTTCACGCCTCAAAAAATCAAATCTCTCAGAAACATAATTTTTTATAGTTTCAAAATTTTGACTTATCCACACAATAAAATCATACGTATGGCTCGGCAATATCGTAATGTTTTTTTGATAGAAAGTAAGTAAATCATTATCAACATCATCCTGATCTATTTCTACCAAAAACATTCTGCTCAATGATGACTCAACGCCTGATATGAGTTCTCCTGTCATAATGCATGTTCCTTTTATTGGAAAAAACACATTTTTACCATTAGACATAAAGTCCGTCATTCTGCTTTTCTCTACTCTGTCCCCATAAAATCGTACTAGTTGCTCCAACTTATCTTCAATCGCCTTTTGCTTAGCTTGTGTTGCTCCTGGTTTAAAGTCATCAACAATGAGTGGGGAATCTCCGTATAATCCTAATTTTTTCTCTATTCCACAACTTGTTGAAGTGAATTCTGTATCTGCAATCAATTTATCTCGATTAAAGAGTTTTGCCATTGCCACAACCATGCTGGTTTTTCGGCTATTCGTTAATCCAATTAATCCAAATATGAATTTGATTGGATGTCCAGATAATTCGAACAACTTCGTCATTAACGATGCATGGAAAAACAAAAAAATTTCACTGCTTGCGCATTTATTCCTACAAATATTGGACATGTTTATTGCTTTATTAAAAGTTTCTTTCTTCCCTATCTTATCCACTTCGTAATCCAAATGATATCTACTATCCGTATGAATAAGCTTTAAATTCGTTCCGATGACTCCTTGATGAATCACATAACCATAAGACTCACCACTAATTTTTCTCCATCCACTACATGGATAAAGTATCTCAACTGGAATTCCCGTACGTTCAATTGCCTCCTGAACAATATTCATAAATTCTCTCCTTTCCTCCTTATCGCTTGGAATTGTCGCTTGTGAATGTGTCAGTCTTTTTAGCCATGCAAAATCTTTTATTTTATCTGATTGAACATTTCCACAAAACTTATTTTTATTACCATTTCGCTGAGTAACTGTTACTTCTACCGAATAACTCACATCACCCTCTTCTTCTCCATTCGGCATATCTTTGATGTTTTTTATTATTTTTAATAATTTCAATTCAAAATTTAATTTATTAGCTTTGATACTATTATTACTAATTTTGTGGATTCTACCTTCTGCTTTTAATTTTGCCACCATTTCTGCCGTTCCTAAAAAAGCTTTGTTATCACATGGAGAAATTCCTAATGTATGATTAATTTTCCTAATTAACAAGTCATCTTCTTCATCAAATTGTTGCATCGGTCGTATCATACCTGTGTCCGAGATTTCAACTTTCATGATTCCATCGCTTTCCCTCTTTTGAACATCTTGATTATTTTCTGTCACATCCTTTGCTTCACTGTGAATTACAAACGGTTTTATCATGCTCTTTGTTATTCCTGCCATCACATCGCCATCTTCAAATATAAATGGTTTTTGACATTGTTCTTTTTTCATAAATACTTCCTTTCCGGAGCTCCTCTTCATTTTCAACGTTGTATCAAAAGCATAAATTATTTAAATTTAAAATACTACCGTAAAAATGATTTTTGCAAAAATCATTTTTACACACAGCAAAAAATGGCACAATATTAAGTTTCTTAATATCATGCCATTTGATAACATTTAAATTTTATTAAAATGATTATATCTGTTAAAATTTTGATTTATTATAAGTTTTCCAATTTCCAATTCTATATCCTGTTCTTCATATAATGGTTCATTACATATTCTTTCTTTTGATAAAAATGGAAAGGCTGTCACTGCCTGCTCCCTCGTAAAATCATAAATAATTTTACTTAAAATATCATATATATTTTCTTCCTCATGATTTTTCATCAACTTGTCCACATATGGTTTTAAATTCGATTTATTATTTTGAAATTTAATAGTACCTATATATATTTTTTCTTCCAATTCCTGTATTATTCTTTCCACTTCTATTATGCTAGTATCAATTGTATATTTGCATTGTACTTCATTTAAAATTTTTTCCGTAATTTCTTTATAATATTTTGCGAATGATTCTATCTCGTCTTTTAACAAATTCAACATTTTTTGAAGCATTTGATCCATGCTAAAATTGGCCGTTCCCTGATAACATATTTTACTTTGAACTAATCTATCAATTAATGAACATCTGCTAAAATTTCCTGGATATTTCATAATTTGGCTCAATAACTTTATCAGCATTCCCTTATTCTTTTTAATATTTTCCACATCATTCACTATCAACTTATTATAATAATACCATGTATTTAATCCAAGTAATTTTTCTAAAATGATATAATCACTTCTATCAAAGTGTAACACCTGTGAAAAACCTTCTAGCTCCTGTACTATCTTTTTTATTTGATATTTTTCATTTCTCGTTACTGTATCATTAAAGAGATTACGAAATTTTTTTGAACTATACCAAAATCTTTGTAAATTAGCCCCCACACAGGAAATCCTAGTATTGATTCCCTCTTCTTCTATATTTTTTGTATCAAAAATTTTTGTTCCTTTATTATTTTTTCTTTTACCATTCTTAATATTATCTTCAATAGTTTTTTCAGCACTCCGTCCTTCTGTTTTAATTTTTTCTAGTCCATTACAATAAAAATCCACTTTTTCATCTTTGACTCTAAGTATAGATAAGTATATCTCTGAAAAAATATCAATCTGACATTCTGTAGAAAAAAATATCTCCTTCAAATAGTTTTTAGTATAATTTCCACCATAAAAACTATCAAAAAAGTATTCAAATTGAAATAATTCATTTTGATTGATAACTTCTTCTACAATTTTTTTATAATTAATTTTATTCCAATTAGGCAGTATATCTACTTTTTGAAAATTGCTCTTTTCACATTCAGCCAATATATATCTATCCATCTGTAAACCTCTTTTCTAACTATAGTTATTTCATCATATAATATTTTCTTGATGAATACAATAATATCTATTGCCAAGCACATGAAATATATTAGTGCTGCCGTACTTTAACTTTTCTATCGGGTGGCTCATTTTCACAAGCCACCCAAAATTAATTAAATTACAACACTTGTCTCCCCAGTCTCCCTCTCATAACGATAAACCGATTCCGACAACACCTCTGCCGGGTCTACCATCGTATCATTCACATCCAACACCATCTCCTTCAAATCCTCTGCCTCATGTCCTTCTTCCTTTACGGGAACCAATATCACTTCATGGATGGATGACGGTATGATGTATAAATCCTTATCGAGACACTTCGCCAGTTCCTTTACCTTATCGGAATATACAAGACTTGCTGCACCATTGATACGAAACTCGTTAGAAAGTACATACATGGAAACATCTTCCTGTGGTTCAATAAGTTCCTCTACCAGAGTTCCCATCTCTTTTGCAAACTCCCTCTCCTCATTTTTCAAAAGTATCTCTGCAAGCACCTGAGACATCGATTTTATTTCATCCTTTACATATCTTTTCATATTCTCTAGTGCCTGTTTATGCAGTTCTTCCAGCGTCACGCCCCATGTATTCAGACTGGATTTTTTAATATTGGCGCTGCAACACTCACATTTCTGAAACTCCAGAGCGATATAGTACACACAGCTTAAATTCAGAAAAGGTGTAGACGGATGAGTTTTTAACATCTCCTGATTCTTCTCCGTATTGATTAACTTTAGGAGCACTTTATCTTTTACCCATTCCCATTTTCCTAACTCTTCCAAACCTACTTTCTCCTCCAGTCCGAGATTTCCTCTGTTCTCATAAATCTCCATGACATCTCCCACGATTTCCTCTATTTTTCTTCCTTCCTGATATTCTTCATAAGCACCGTCAATATAAATAAATGGTACTAATTTTCTGTTCTCTTTACAGACTGCTATCCCGGTACGTCTGACACCGTTGTTTTTCATGACCTCCCTGCTCTCTATAACAGCATCTTCAATCTGTTCCCTGACTTTCTCTACAACTTTTTGTGTAAATTCTTCTCTGTCCATCTGCTTATTCATCTGATTCCTCCATTACGATTTCATTTGCTACTTCCCTCATATCCTCAGATATGCTGTTCTTGATTGTCATATCTGTTGAAAGTGACCTTGCAAGGTCTGTTTTTATCGGAGCATATTTTAACGCCTGTTTTAATACGGTTTTCTTTGCCATGGCATCATAACTGGTCTTCCATGGTGAGAAATTAGAGCCAAAGGCTTTACTGTAGGTCTTTGCATATTCATCCATATTTGCCCTGCTCATAACACTGTAGGAATAACCGCCGTTGGTGGTTTTAAAGAAGCCATAAAAATACACCGGCTCTCCCCTGTTTTCTTTTGCAGGTTTGTGAACCAGTGTTCCGTTTAATCCGTAGGAAAAATCAAACTCATCATTTTCATATACGGTATGTGCCTGTATGGTCTGCATGTCTCCATTTCTGTATGCCAAATCTATCAAGCCTTTATATCCTATCTGGAACTGGCATTCCAGTTTTCCCTTGTTTTTATAAGGTATCAGGTATGCCTGTCCCAATGGGGTATTTGGCTCTAATCCCAGCTGTGCTGCATTGAGCAGTGCCGATAAAAAGCTGATTGGGGTACACTGGGTAAGTTCGGGATTGTTGCTTGTGGCACTTAATGCGATTCTTGTAAACCGTTCCGGTGTGATGACACTGGGCAGTGCCTTTTTGATTTCCGGTGCCATTGCCTTTATCATATCCGGTATGGTCATTGCTTTCTTCTGTGGTTTCTCTGTTATTTGGCTTGCCTGCCCTGCCAGTTCTTCTTTTAAATTTATCTCTGTCATTTTTTCCTCCGTTTCTGTGTTTTAACTTTGATTGTGTATTATTTTTTATGCTACTTTCTTTACCGAAAATCGTTTGCTGTGTATCTGGTTTAGGTAATCCTGATAGATTTCCGGCTGTTCCATTTTCAGTTTTTTGCTGTCTACTCTGTTCTGCACCGTCTCTATCCATGAAACCCTGTAATGCTCTGTTTCTCCATAAGCTGCATCTTCCAGTTTCTGTTTTATTTTCTGGTCAATGGATGCTTTTTCACTGGAGAGTTTGTCGATTAATTCTTCCAGTTCACTTCTGCGCTCCAGTTCCTCATCCAGTCCGTGAAGCTGTATGGTCTTTCCCTTATCTGTATGATAATAAGCATTCAGCAATTCTGTATAGGCACTGCTTCCATCTGGTTCCGGGATATTGTCTTCTACGATGTGTCTCTGCCACCAGTTTTCTTCAATAGTGATTAAATTGGCAATAAGTTCCTCGTCTCTTTCTATTTTTCGGATAATGAATTCCTTTCCAAAGATTAACGCTGCAATATACCAGCAGTCATATCCTGATACTGCTAGATAATGCTGTACCTGCATCTGATAGTGCATGGGTATTTTTCCATCGGACCATTTATCGGCAGAGTATGGAGATACGGTCTTGCATTCAAGCCCTGCTTTTTCTCCCACAATCAGGCGGTCAAAATCTGCAAGCATGACGGGATGTTCTTCATTCTGATAGATTGCATTTGCTCTGCGCACCTGTTTTCCTGTCCCTTCCGCAAACCGTTTTGCAACATAATCTTCCATGTCCCTGCCTTGGCGCATTGCCTCGTTGTCATAGTCGGATATTTCACTGCTCTTTTTGTCCAGATATATATGAAATGCAGATACATAGGGATTCATTCCCGTAATTGCACCTGCATCACTTCCACATATCCCCTGTTTTCTGTAAGAAAGCCATTCGGCTCTATTCAAACCCAAGGTAGATATCAATTTTTTCATGCTGCATTGTTCTCCTTTCCGTTCTCTCTGCATAATTCTCTTATGGTTTCGCCAATGCTCTGTCCCAGTTCTTCGTAACTCCCATCTTCTGTCTCTAGCCACATGGCGTAGATATAGGACAAAAGGTTTGGAAATACGAGAAGTATCATCAATACTTCCTCCTCCATATCTATGCTCATGTCTACAAGCTGTTCATAAATGTTGATGGTGCTGTCAATTCTGTAGGCATTGTTGTAAATTTCCTCTGGATTTTTTCTTAAGGTACACCGCCGAAATTTTTCTAGTTCCATGCTGATTTTTCCACAGAATAATTCCTGTAATTCTTCCTGTTTCATTTTCCCTCCTATGCTGCATTTACAATCTGGTATGCCCTGTCTATGAGCGGATTTCCTTCCACAGTTCTTGCAAACAGGTTTTCTTTGTAACTGGCTGTCCTTCTCAATGGCTCAGCATGGGTTGCAAAGTCGGATACTGCATTGATGAACCGGTAGGCATTTCTTCCCACATCCTGTAAATCCGGCGCATCAAAGTATCTGATTTTCATATCCTCCTGTAGTTTCTTTATGTTTCTTGCCTGCTGTGGTGTGGAGTTCTCTTCGACCGGCAGAAGCATTTCGATATATTCCATAACTTTGCTGTCACTGATTTTTTTCATTCTTAAGGTTTCAAACTCTTTTCCAAGAGAATCCATGTATTTCTCTGCCATAAATAACGTATCTTTTGCTTCTTCCATTTTTCCCATGATGTCTCCTGTATGTATCATAGACCATGACCTTTTTGCTGTTGTAAGGGCAAGGTTTAAGGTGTTGTTACACACCACTCTTATTGGTGTCAGTGCCACTTTGATTGCTCCGGAACCGTCATGGGTGTTGGAGAATAACAGATACGGGCTGATTCTCTCCCCGGAGATAATGTACTCATGGGGAAGATGTGCCAACAGCCAGACTTTTTTTCCTCCCTGTAAGGAACCTGCTGTCTCATAGCGTACCCCCTCTCCTAGTAATTCATCGGTAAAGGCAAAGGCTTCTTCGTTCTGGATAACTTTGTATCTGTCCGTAACTACGCCTAATACTTTTCTGTCACTGTCACGGACATTTACCTTGTATCCTTCTACAAGTTCCTCGTTCTCCGTATAAATCGGTTCCTGTAAAACTCTCCAGTCAAGTCCTGCAAGGCTTAACGCTTCCTTTGATGATGGTGCTTCCATCACTTTTGTTCCCAGTCCATGCCAGGGTGTCTCCCTGACATAAAACATGCTTTCTACATTTGCTGCCATAAATATTTTCCTCCTTTATATTTTTTGATTTTTATGGTTCTCCGTTTTTTGTTTCTGCTTTCTTTTTTATGCCGAATCATCATTGTCTTTTGTGATTTCTCTGATGATGACTACGGCACAGCTGAATAGTGTCAGTAACCACTTTCCCATTGGGGCTGCCTCCTTTCTGTGTGACAAATGAAATAGAGCAGAATCCAAACGGATTCTGCTCTGGTGGGTTGGTTCATTGTGATAATATGTAATTGTTAAAATGTAATCTTGCATGATACTGTATAGAACTTTCTAAATACAACGAATTTTTGTTATTTTATAGTGACTGTTGCTTGCTATCATATATAGCAAACTTTGCTCCCACAGATAAAATTATTCTGATACTCAAAATTTTAAACAGATAAACGATAAACTTCATACAATGTTATTCACTTGTAATTTATTCCTTCCACTATTCATAAATTTTTTCTAACAAAGCCGCTAATATTAGATCAGTTTGGGGTTCTCCATCTAAAGTTAAACTGTCAATATAAAATTTTTCTTCTTCAGTATTTACTCGAAACTCAATCACTGCTTCTACATCCTCTTCCATATACTGGCATCTACCAGTAAAGATAACCCTATCATATTTATCATTTATGCTTTCACAATCCCATTCAGCATCATCAAAAAAACTCTCAAAAGCTTCACCGCAAGTTTTGCTATTATAAACATCTGATTTCCCATTTTTTACAATATCAATAGATTCATCCGAAAAAACAGTTCCAATTATAGCCAAAACTACAACTGCGCAAATTACACTTATTGTGATTTTCCATCCCCTACTTAATTTTTTTCTTGGCGGTAATGTCGAGTAATTTTGATTGTTTTGCTCTAACATTTCATTTTCTCCATTACTTTCTCCTGCTTCGATATTTTTTTGTACAAGAGCTCCACCACATTCTGTACAAAATTTACTGTTTTCATTTACTTCTTTCCCACAATTTGGACACTTCATCTTGTTCTCTCCTTTTTTTATAATAACTTTTAACTGATTAATCTAGTGCAATAATTACATCGGATTGAATATTAATTTCTCCAAATGAATCTGGTTCGGATAAAACTCCAAACACTTCACATTTATCACCATTTACAGGATGACCAATTTCTGTGCCATTCATATTTATCATTTTAATGTCATCACATGAAACCGTATTAACCCCCTCATCTATTAAAAATACTTTTCCCATAGCGTTCGCATATACTTCCCCTTTGACAGCAATTCGAGTGCCAACATACGCTTCCTGATTTCTTTTAATATCAAGAATAGAAACCTCCTGATAATCAGAAAGCGAATTATTATTTTCATCACCATCGTACTCTTCTTCAACTTCAATATAGTTATCTTTAGAAGCATCAATAACTTTATTCCAATCTGAAACATCAATTCTGGCTTCCTCTTTTATTCTTTCATATCGTCCCCAATATCCACCTGTGCCTGATGTCACACTCAACGTTCCATCAGAATTTTTCATAAAGCACCACATCGTTCCATTCAGGTTATCACCATCAATTTGACAATTAATTTCCTTTGTGTCGGCAAATTCATATGTAGCAGTATTCTCATCTTGAACAATTATTATTTCATCTCCAGAACCTTTTGAAGACGTGTCTTTATATACTCCCGTCCACTCATTTACATCATTAGCCGTGCCACTGCGTACAAAAGCATTGATAATCTTTCCGGAATTGCTCATCATATAGCCTTCAATAATCATTTCTCCATTTGATATATTTCCATTATTAACAATTGTAAGATATGAATATTCTTCAACTACTTCACCAACGCTATTTACAATTTGTCCCTTATCATTTCCATACAGTAATTCTTTTTCAACATCTACTTCAAATTGCTGATAACTATTCGTTGTTTTTTCTTTTTTTAATATACTACTATTTAAATTTGTTGTTTCTTCTAATATATTAGTGTTAAATCCTGCTGCTTCTTTTTTATTATCACAGCCAACAAAAGATAATGTTACTAATAGAATGGCAAAATATATAATTGATTTATATTTCATTAATTATCACTCCTTCACTTTTGCTTACATATTATTTATCCTAATTTTGCAATCACCTAATATTATTTCAATTTTCCTTCGATTTCTTCAACATCCTCAACCTTTGAATAAGGAATATATATATTACGACCTCCCTTAAAAGTTATAATCATTGTCTCAACTTTTTTTGTGCAAAAATAACTCAAAAACATTCCCAATATTCCCCCATAAACAAGTTCGAATGTACTAAATAGTCCTAATAATGCTACTAATCCAAAAATTCCTATTCTGATTTTAAAAGGCACACTCATAATTTTCTTACCACTATAAGAAATTGTTGCAATATTTTCTTTAGGTACCGCCCCTGTTGTTACCGATTCTTCTTTGGAAACATCTTCATATCCAGTAAGGTTAACATTATCACCTATAATTTCAATTCTAGAAGTATACTTTCTAATTCCATAATCTGCATTTACCTCAAATAATTGTGTTGTTTTTTCCATAATTTTCTCCTTCACTTATTACTAATATTTATTTAGTTATGGATAATTATACTACAGCTAAATAAATATTACAATTAGGTCAATTAAATTTATGAGGTAATTTATTATGAAAAATATTGATTTTGATTCTATTGGAAAAAAGTTAAAAGAAATCCGAATTGCAAAAGGTCTTACTCAGGAATATATTGCGAATGCTGTTGATGTAAATACCAGCCACATCAGTAACATAGAAAACGGCAGAGTAAAAATTTCTCTCACAACCCTTATCCTTGTTTGTAATGCTTTAGGTACTACCGTTGACTATGTCCTTTCCAATGAATATGCAGACTCTTCTTCTGCAATTGATAATGCTATATTGACCGAGGTCCAGAAATGTAATTCTGATATGAAAGAACGTATCCTAAAAATCGTTCAGGCTTTACAGTAATTTGGGACTAAATAAACCAAAACAACTCACTTTTTTACCTACGTATTTTCTGTAGGTTTCATATTTTCAAGACTTTCCATAATGATTCCCACTCCATATTTAAACCCAATCGTAAATCCTATCTCTTCTGCCTTACCTGACACCTCATATAAGACATCCCGATATTGTTCAAACTCCTGAATGGTCATATTTCTTTTATTCTGCTTTAATAATTCGTCAATAAATTCATCCATTTTCCTCCCCTCCATTTGTGTATTCTTTGATGGATATACAATATTTTTATAGATATCTTTTATCATCTGCTACCTCCCTCTGTTTTTATTTTTTAAATAATGCAATATATTCCCAGACAAAAATAGAGACAGGAAATTAATCCTGCCTCACTCATTTTAATAATATATCGTTGTAGTTTTCTATTTTTATCGTTCTTTCTTCCTCTGCCCTCATCAACACAGATTTTCAAAACCATTCCGTCTCTTCATCAAATCTATTCAAAATATCTCTACTATTTTTCTCTTTCCGAACTTTCAGTCAAAAATCGCAAGCATTAAAATACATAGTTGTCTAATTTTATGATTTCTCAATATACTTATTTGTCTCTTTAAACTATCTACTAATAAATTATTCATTTTCTTTCTTGTTTTGCTCCACATATTAATTTGATTCTTTCTTTTGTATTTTTAGGGACAAAATAAGAGCAAAATACTATGCCCTGTCTCTTTCACGTTGATAATATATTATTTTTTTCATGATTTATTTTTCGCGGATACCATTTCAGAGCATATACCACAATCTGATAGCAAGCATGTTTAAATCCTATTACTTTTTTCTTTATATCTTACAGAAATAGCAAAATAACCACTATAAAACTTTATAGTGCTCTCCCTAATTAACAACTCATGTATCTTAACGCATTGATTTTACCTCTATACTGCCTAATTCCAAATCATAATTTCTACCAGATGGAAACCCTGTGAACCCCGGTCTTGATATTGTATTTCTCGTATTATCATAGTATACGCTCAACAATCCTGTAAGTAAAAAATGAAAACCTAAATGCATTTCTTCTGGTTTATGAGTAAAAGATATATACTCAGCACTGTTATTATTCTTAGGTCTTTTTTTAAATATACTCCAACTATTAAGTGAAGCAATATATCCCACTAAATCATCAAAGCTATCTTCCTTTGTATAAGTTTCTTGAAGTCTATCAAAAATCCATTGTTCAGTAGTTTCTTTCTTTTTTTCAAACGAATCCATCGAAACTAATGCTAAAAATGGTCCTCTTACTAGTTCTTTTTTATCATTAATGCAACGACATAATTTAGAGGCCTTTCGTAATGCATCTATCTCATGAACAATATCCCTTTCATATAATTTTTTCTTTACGGAAATAATACCTATTACTCCTTCAGGTGGAACAATGACACTTTCCCCAAATCTTTGAAAAATAGGATATTGTGCACTATTATAAACCAATATATCTAATTGCGTAGAATGTCTATCTGCTTCATTCTTTCTGCTTTTATTATTTAGTCCCGTTTTTACAGCTGGACGTAGAATAAATCCAGTTAGCACTTCTAACTCTTTTGGTAAATACCGCTTTAAATATTCTCTAATTAACGTTTCAACATACCTACCATCTTCACCATTATGATCCGCTCCATTTCTATCTTCCGCCGGAATCAATATCTGAAATTGCTTGTATGTATCTAACATAGCCTGCATTTCATTTGACCAATAATTTTGAATTCTTTTACCATCCATCATAACTTCTCCATTATCTCTATATCACTTTGCATATCCTTATATATATCATATTTTTTTATATCTTCCCCAACTGCTTTTATTTTCTGCATAATTTTCTTTTTTTGCAAATCACTCATATTATTCATTTGCTCTTCTGCTAAACTCATCCAATATGAAAACTCATTGCCGACAACACTCGTCATCCTTTGATTCTCTGCACGGATATTTCCTATTCCATTCTTTATCCGAGTATTTATCCATTGCTCTTTTTCAGATTTATGATAAAATGTCACAAGTACAATTCCCATTAAATTTGATATGGTAAAATATGTATTTCCACAGCAATGTGTATAAGACGTAACCGACCTATTAACAGTTACATGCGGTTGTCTTAAAAACTCATCTGCATTTTGACCTGTAACATTTTTAATTCTATCAAAAAAGAAAATATGATGCTCTATATTCTCAATATCATTTCGTTTCCTTCTCAGGTAAGATTTCAAAACACTTTCTGACTTTATTAAGCATTCCAATGCATCAATTGTAATTTCGTCTCCTGTTACAAAGTTTATTATATCCAAATATAAACTTCTCCAACTTAAAGAAGAAATAAAGTAATGTAGGTGTTCATCATAATCAAAATTAACTTCTTCATTTTTCAGTCTAGGATAAAAAATATTATTAGCAAACCATCTTTCCGCAGCACTAAATAATTCTTCACAATCATGGCATAACAAATAATGTTTTTCCAAATCCTGAATTATTTTATTCGGATTCTCATAGTTTCGTATATTCCCAATAGAAGTCCCTTTCAAATGTCTTCCTACAAACTTAGGAATAATATGACTGAGTTGTAATTCTGTCTCATTTTCACACAATGCACACTTTCCCATATATAACCCTCTCCCCTAATATGACTAATTCCAATCTTTATATCTCAAACTGCAAAATGATTTTTTCTCGAGTGACACATATTTATTATCTAAAATATTCTATAATTCAAATTCCATTTGTAATGCTTCTATTATTTCATTGAAAATATATGGCATTTCCCTTATCTGCATCATTTTCTCCTTTGTTCTTCCATAGTACTCTCTCATCATCGGATGTTCACTCGTACGTTCTAAAATATACCTAAAATCCTTAATAGATTCTCTTTTTACTTCTACTTTTGCATTTGATTGAAGTACCTCTATTAATTGTTTTCCCATATTGTATATCCAAGGATAATCATCTTGAAAAATACTTAAAGCAATTAAAAAACCATACTGCTTTTGACATCTAGGAAGTATCGTATGCATAAATTCTTCTAGAAACATTCTTTTATACTTTTGATTTATTTCCTCCCTGCCTCTATCTTCTCTTCTTTCAAGTCTAGATAAAGATAAATCTATCTTTTCCTTTAATTCTTTAACACTTTCAGTCACAGTAGTATCTGGATTTCTTAATAATTTTTGATTGTCTCTCGACAATTCTAGTATCTCCTCTATTATTTTTAAAGAATGTATATCATCTTTCTCTTCCATAATTTCGTCCGATATATTATCTGATAAATCTCTAATTTTATTAAGTTCCTCCTCCAAAGTCGGATACCATACATCAAACGCTTTATCAAGCATCTGTTCAGAAATTCCTGTTTCCCCACAAGCCTTATTTAATGTATGTATTAATTTTTTTATATCATCCTTTTCAAATATTGTTGACTGAAATTGCAAAATAGGACCATTTACTTCTGCACGTTTTATATTAAACAAAAATGGTGTTACAAAAGACTTGTCCATTGTTTTTGATAAAGCTCCTGCTTCAAATGAAAGCCATGGTGCATTTAAATTTTCTTTTGTAACACAAAGAATCCCAAATGTCGAATCTTCAAGTTCTTTCGCAATATCCGAACTCCATCGTGCTCCTTTATCAATATCTTCCGATGATACATATGGCTCTAATGATTGAATAACAGATGGTAACCATTCCCTAAAAACAAGTGCGACCTTATGACTTTTATTTCCTGACCAACTAATAAATACCTTCATTACCATATCCCCCTTTATTCTGAAATTTATTGATTTTATTATTTATATTATACTATAACTTTCTAATGAGTACAATTTATAACCTATTTAAATATAGACCTCCTTGAAAATCGATACTTACGAACTCTATCATTTTTTAGAAAATAGTAAAATGCGCAAGTGAGACTTTGCCACTTACGCATTTATTAACTAACCAGACTTTTCTATTCTAACACAAATAATTGCTCTTTTACATTTATAAATGTGCTAAAATTATAATATTTTATATTCTTCCCTTCTCGTTCAGTAGAAATAATATTTCCAGTATAATGCCCACAGCCATATGCAACGACTTTTTTACCAATTAATTCTTTTGCATATTCATATACATCCTTACTTTTTGTCATTATAGATAATGATATATATTCTCCCTCTCCTCTCCTGATAGAATAGTATTTTACTACATATAAATCCTTATCTTTCACTTTTTTTACTTCCTTTACTTCGCCTGAAAAGCAAATAGGATGATAGACTTTTTTCTTTTTTATTAATTCATATATATGCTCATATTGCTTTACATCATAATCAACATAAAAGTCCTTCCATTTGATTTCATCATACACTTTTTTATAATCGTTGAAAAATTGCAAAACAACTAAATCCCTAAGTTCCTTGTCATCATCCACCCTCTCCTTTAACTCTACAATTCTTTTCATTGTCTGTAAATAAGCTGGTTTTTCACCATTTCTTATATATTTTTTTGTTGACTTTTTTTCGGCAATCCCCTTTGGATTCTCTTTTATTTCTTTCTTTTTATCTTTTTTCTCTATACTTTCCGTAATAACATGCAATCTTGCAATATACTTGTTATCCTGCTTTGTCATCAAATCATCATCTGCAACTTTCGCAAATATCTGTTTAATGGCATTACTCGTTATGTATTCACACCCATCCTTATGAGGACTCTGTTTACTTATTAATCTGAAATAAGATCTAACCCAAACCTCTCTATCTCCAACACTTTTTTGATGACCTGATACATGAGTTATTGGAACACCACAATATATACAAGTCAATTTATTTTTCATTGATTCTTTATACTCTTCTAATGTAATTTCTTTCCCATCAAACATTGCTTTTGACATTTTTATTCCCATAACTCATCCTCCCTTTCTCATTCATAATCTGAATAACTACAATTTTATTTCTAAATTTCTACTCATTTGTTGATGAACGTAACTTAACAATAGATACCACATTATCTTTCATTATTAAACTACCCTCTTTCAAATGCAAAAGTTCCTCAATTTCTTTAGGCCACAAAACAATACCCTTTTGATTAAACTCCTTTATCAATAATTTAGCATCTAAATAACCATTCGCAAATAAAATATCTATTGCCCCTTGGAAAATAGTATCATTAATTGTTCCTGGTACATCGCCTGGTTCATGTGTCCTCCAACCATTTTTCGAAACTCTTCTCATCATATATTGAAACTGATTAGTAGTAATTATATTAAGTTGATGTGCTCTGTACATCATTGCCTGTATAGATACCTTCCATTTCTTCTTTAAATATTTATAATACTCTAAATCTGTTGGATATAATGAGACATCTTTCCCAAATGAGTTTTTTGGCAATAAAAAAGCACTGGCAAACATATTCGCTTGCTTTTCTATTCCGTTAAACTCATCCTTTTGAATATCATCTGTTTTTTCTTCCCATGTGTGTAAAAGTATATGCCCTAATTCATGTGCCATATCAAATCTTAGTCTCACTTCAGGTTTTGTCCCCAAAGCAACAGCAATTATATATCGCGATGTATTATTAACATTTATTATTCTTTGGCTAAATGCATCTATTTTTTGATTAACTCCCTCAAACCCTGTCACAATAATCCCATTTTTTTCGAGTATATATTGTAAATTTTCAATTGGTCCTTCTCCCAATTCCCAATACTCACGAACATAATTTGATACCTTTTCAATTTCTTGCAACACACCTTCTGAATCATATTCATCTACTTTATCGCTACCTTTAAAATCTACTGACGGTAAATTTATATATGGAAAATCAACATACTTCAAGAAAACCTCATACATTTTTGCTACATACTCTAACTTTATTGATTGCGCTAATCTATCTTTTTTAGTCACACTAGCCTGTGAGCGAAAATATGTGTTGCTAGTTATCGTTTCATATTTATCCTCTGATACAAAAAACTCATATGGAAACTGTAAAGCTCTAGACAATAACACAACATTTTCATGTGGTGGTACATTTTCATTCTTTTCATATAAAGATAAAGATTGTTTACTTATCCCAACTAATCTTGACAAATCTGTTATTCCCAATCCACGATATTTTCGTGCGGTCGTCAATCTACTTCCAATAAATTTCTTATTATTCATATTAACCTCTATTGTTTATATTTTTATTATGCCTTCTTCTCAACAACACGTAATTTAGGTTTTATTCCCGATTTAACGCTAACTAATGCCTGTGTCTTGTCTTCTTCATGTACATTTTCGTCAATAACTTCAATTTCTGTAAGACGTCCAAAATCAGGTTTCAGATATTCATTCAAAGAATATTCTTCGATAACATCGAAATCTTTATCTAAAAACATCAAAGAAATATCTGTAACTTCTCTATGCTCAACTTCGTACACAATTACATAATGCCTATACTCATCATCTTTACCAACCATCCCCTGCATTATTTTAACAAAGTCACTTTCTAATTCCTCAGCATCAAAACTTACAAATCCCATTTCAGCATAATCGCTCAAGGACATTTGTTTTACTGGTGCCTTACAATCACCGTTCTCCACAAATAATATTGATTGCAAATAATGCGGCATCGTTCTACCTTTCTTTCTCGGTATTGCCTCAAGTGTTCTCCTTGTTGTAACTGTATACGTCTTTTTATCTTTCTTATCATGCAAAATACGACCTGACCACCCATTTCTATTAAAAGGAATTAATTCTATTTCATTATAAACAACAAAGTCGCGTAAATTTTGATTCAAGAAATCGCCTCTTAAAAATGGCAATGCATTATATGTTTCCATATGGTGTTCTTGTAAATAGTTTATTGTATCTTCTCCACACGCTTTCTCCACCGCTCTTACAGTTTTTCTTAATAACTCTTCATTAATGTTTATTGACATTATCTACCTCCAGAATCCAATATTTATATAGTATTTTTACATTTTTACTAAATTTTGTCAAGTAGTTTTCATTCATTTATCCTTTATGTCTTTTATTTTTACAAACATTCAGACTACTTTTGGCAATAATAAACTCTCTGCTATTTTAATGCAGAGAGCTTATACAATTTCTTCCATCTATATCTTATTAATATAATCATACAGAGCCTCTTTTCCCTGCTGTAATTCAATATCACAAGCCCTACAAAGATACTCGTTTGTTTCTAAAAACAATCTGGTTTCAAAATCATTCAACAATTTATACAATTCCATTTCTAGTAACTGCTTATATGCCATATCATGATTTATTTGTTTTTCGTTCATTATGTGTTTTGTTAAGGCAACAACACACATCCCCAAAGCTGTATTCATTTTGCTTTCATTCATAACCCTATCTCCAATCAATCTTGGCAATGCTTTCTATGATTTTATCCGCAACATCCTGCTTCCCAATAAAATATTGTATTCCAAGATTCTCCGTTTCTAAATTTTTTAGCAATATCTCTTTTGCTTCAATCGAGCCAATTTTGCCATAAAGACCTTCATGATATGCTCTTAAACAAAAGGCTGTGTCATCATCCGCCGTAGGACCTATAACCAAGTCATAATCATGTGGTGTGCCACCCTGTTCTCTACACATCAAGACAAAATCTAACCATTCCATATCCGCACTAACAAACACTTTTATCTTAATGTCCTTCAAAATAGATTCATTTAGTCTTATTTCGTATAAGTTTTCTACAAAATCTTCACTTCGCTTGCTTCTACTTCTCCTTACCATCTCTCGGAATTTCTTATGCATCATTCCGATTGCCTGTGATTTCGTAAGGGCAATATAAAATCCTTTTCCAAAATCTTTTCTGTCACGCCCCAAAGACACATCAACTTTATTTATCTCGGAAATTGTTCCATGATACAAGGTTGTCTTAATATCCTGACACATATTCTTCTATCTCCTTTACCATTTCTTCATCTGTCATTGGATCAAATATATCCGGACACTCCGAAACATAATTTATAATTTCATATTTATCATCTAACTCTAAAAACTCTTCTGTCGAAATGTTATGTGCTTTACAATAATTTTTTGTAACTAAAAACATTAAAAATATTGTGTTATTTAATCTCTTTTCTGACATACTTTTTCATCTCCTTCTCAATTATTATCTATATAAAAAGCCACTTTATTGCACTCTTATTCTTATTTTTATTATACACACTTTATTTCCTTTTTCCAACATAAATAGTTTCTTAAATTTTTTTATATATTATAATATAGGAGAGGACTATTTATCCTCTCCTACGCTTATTGCTATATCAAAACCTTTCCTATCTTTTCATAAAATTTCCCACAACTGAAGTAAATTTGAAGTAAACTCACTCACCACTTCCTTCAACTACCCTATTCATCTATCATTCCAGACATATGTCGAAATACTGCCGTGGCAGATGAATAGTATTTTTATCATTATTGTTTTCTCCTTTGATTGAGGCTAGAAAGCCTTTATGTATGATGGGGTGTTGGCTATCTTTTTGTGAATTATATCATCCATATCGGCACAATGTAATTATCTCTATCAATAGCACTTAACCCTGGCTTCATACAAATCACTGCTCCCTTTGAACGTGGAGTAGATGACTTATCTAACAAGCTAAATACTTTTATTAATTCTGTACCGGGATTAGATGTTTTCTTAATTTCTATTGGATTAAGAACCCCATCATGTTCCAAAACAATGTCAATCTCTTTTGCATCCTTGTCACGATAATAATATAAATATGGTTCCTTTCCACAATTTAAATACGTCTTCATAATTTCAGCAACTACATAGTTTTCCAATATAGCTCCATTCATAGCACCACTTTCTAAAGTTTCTGCACTACTCCACTTTGTCAAATAGCAGACTAATCCCGTATCATAAAAATATAACTTTGGTGTTTTCACAAGACGTTTTAACAAATTGTTCGAATATGGATGGAGATAAAAAATAATACCTAGTGTTTCTAAAATTCCTAGCCAATTCTTTGCCTGCACTTGATTTATATCTGCATCCCTCGCGATTTCTGCTACATTTAACATTTGACCACATCTTGCAGCTACAGCAGTTATAAATCTCAAAAACTTTAATGAATCAATCGCATCTGATAATTCTTTTACATCACGCTCTATATACGTACTCAAATAACTATTATAAAAAATCTGACTGTTACTATTTGCGCCACTTACAATAGCCGGCATTGAACCTCTATAAATACGTTCAAAAATATCCTTTGTATCCGCTTCTTCTCTTTCTTCTTTTCTTAATGACAATGCATCCATGTCAACTGTAAATGGTTTCATTTGGCCACCACTTATCTCTGCTTGCGATAAAGAAGTCAAAGGAAGTACAGCTACTCTACCCGCAAGGGATTCTTGTACTCCTCTCATTAACTTAAAAACTTGCGAACCTGTAAGCCAGAAGGCTCCGGGTTCATGATTTTTATCCACGTGCATTTTAATATAAGTAAATAGTTCCGGTGCATATTGCACCTCATCAATTAATACAGGTGGTTTGTGTAACTGAAGAAACAATTCAGGATCTGTCTTTGCAATATTCCTTTCATTCAAATCATCCAAAGATACATATCCTCTATTTGTCCCTTCCATCAATTTTTGAAGCATCGTAGTCTTTCCAACTTGTCTAGGTCCGGTAACAAGAACAACTGGATATTCTGTTGTAACCTGACTTACCACTTTTTCTAGATTTCTTGTAATATATTTCATGAAGACCTCCTTATTCGGCTATTATTAACTCTAATTTAATATTAGCCGAAATATTGCAAAAAAACAAGTATATTTCGGTTAATATTTATTATAAATTAAAATTAGCCGAAATATACTTATTTATAATTTTTCATCACACTATACAATCTATTTCTCTTACTTTTTGTAACTCTTTTTGTTTTCATTTATTATATTCTTCAAAGAAAACATTTTCAATACTCTTCCTAAACAAAGGATTTCCTTCTATCTCCCTCCATCCCATAAATTCACTTATCTGTTTCATCTCTTCCTCAGATACCTTTCCTCCCTGCCCCTTTACCTTATTTACATACCCTCTTAACTTCCTCAACATTTCTAGACTCCCCTCTGCAATTTCATCTATCTCCTCTTTATAATAAACCCTATCCCACGCTGGACAACAATAAGAAACATCACTTAGCCTCTTTATTTTTTCTATAGACCTCTCACTCTCCTTCAAATCCACAAAAATTGGAAAATCATCTACAACTGGTATTGCATCCCCACAAAAAACAACCTCTCCTTCCTCATATACATAAGAAACTGACCCTTTAGAGTGTCCTGGTGTATCTAAGACCCTGAAACTTATATCAGGTTCTAAAGTTAAAACATTATCCTGCTTCACAATCTGCTCTACTTCTACTGGCTCATTTACCAAAGAGTAAAAATTAGGAATTGGTCTTTCCTGAAATTGTAAATCTATATTTTCTATCCACGCCTTTTCAATATTTGAAACATATATTTCACAACCTGACATTCTTTTTATTTTTGCCGCTCCACCCATATGATCCGGGTGAGCATGTGTCAAAAGAACTGCTTTAATTTCAGAAAGGCTTCTCCCCAGACCTTCCATATAACTGCTGATAATCCTTTCGCTTCCTGCCACACCGGCATCTATTAAATAGCAATACTTCCCGGTAATTAAGTACACATACACAAATCTTTTTATCTCCGGTGTAACATTAAAACTTATTTTTATTTGATGTACATTTTCACAAATTTTCATCTTATACCTCCACGATAATCGCTTTACTATCAACTGAATTTTCTCTTTTATTTACTATCTGTTTATAACTCTCTGACGAAAAGCACCTCTCCATCTGCTCCTTTGCGTCCCATTCAATAATAATAACTCTCCTAGGGCACCATTGCTCCTGCAATGCTGTAATTTTATTACTTCGAACCAAATACCTGCCACCATATTCTTCTACAATAGGTTTTACCTGTTTGATATATTCTTGATAGTTATTTTTATCTTCTATTATATCCACCGTTACAATAAAATAAATCATTTGCCTTCCTTTCTTTGCAAGTGCTCACTTGCATCAATTGTATAAAATAACGGCACACAATGTGCCATTATTTTTTCACTATACCATTTAAAAATATTCTAACACTATTTTTAATATATTCACTTTTTTCTAACTGCGTTAATCTCTTTCCAAAAGATGCATCCAAAAAAACAAAACCAAAATTCACAGACAGAAACATCATTGCCATACTTTCGTAATCAGTACACACTAACTCATTTTTCATGCTCTTAAAATAGTTTATTAATACCTTCTTAAATGTCTGTGGAATCTTTAAAATTCCCTCCGCAGTATCCGGATACAACTCTGGTGTCCTCAATCCAATAGATACTTTTACCATACGAGGAGTTACTTTAGACATATAAACTACTGAAAATGAAATAAGGTCTTTTTCCAACTCTCCAATCGGTTCAAAACTGCTTTCCTGTAAATCAGGATTCCATTCTTTCAACTGCATCGCAGAGAGAACAATATCTTTTTTCCCCTGAAACTTTCTGAATATCGTACACTCATTAATTCCTGCCTGATGTGCTATATCTTTCGTCGTTGTTGAGGAATAACCCTTCTCCATAACTAAGTTCATCGTTGCATTTATAATTTTCATTTGAGTTTCATCAAACATAATATTTACCATCCTGCAAGTGTTTACTTGCATTTTATTATAATTATTTTAATATGTCAAGAAAACTAACCACTTTGAATATTCCTCACTCAAAATAAGAAATATACTCTATCTCATACTTACTTCCCGGAAACAACTTTTTATGTAACTCAACAAAATAATCATCCGTCATACTGGCAATATAATCCACCACAATCTGATTCGGCTCTTCTCTACAATAATCAATATCCTTATAATATTTCAAAGTGTTTCTGATAAAATTCATATGATGCTTAAAAATAACAGACGATTCATCCTTCTTTTTCAACTGCTCAAGCAGTGCATAATATACATCCTTAAACATCGGTTTTATAATATCTTCGTATTTAGAATTAATCTCATCATTTTTATAAATAACCTTATAATTTTCATCCTTAGCTGTTTTCAAATCCGCATAAGCTTCCTTGCTCAGCAATATGTAGTCCTTACCATAACTGTTTTCTATGATATCCACTGTCAGATTATTAATAATAGATGCATTTGCCGCCCCGATAATCTCACTGCTGAATTCATGTTCCCTGTTAATAATCTTGGCTGTAATGGCGTCCTGCCTGTCCTTGCCAATATACGCAATCATATCACAAATTCTTACGACACAACCTTCCAGTGTCATTGGAATCAATTCTTTAATCGCTTCTCCACCTTTTACATAGCAGCTCTCTATTTCCACATCATGCGTTTCAAATTTTTTATTCCATTGCGGACGGTACTCCTGCTGCTCAAATTCACCATTATGACACAACACACCATCCAAAACCTGCAAGCTGGTATTTCTCGCAAAGAGTTTATCCAATACTCTGGCGCTCTGCACATTATGATTAAAACGACGACCTGTTTCTCCCTGTAACAATTCATCTAAAAAACGTTCCCCCGCATGTCCAAAAGGTGTATGTCCGATATCATGTCCCAAAGCAATCGCCTCAATCAAATCCAGATTCAACCCCAGCACTGAACCGATATTCCTTGCAATCCTTGAAACCAGCTGTACATGTAACGCTCTTCTTGTAATGTCATCATTATTATAAAAAGAAAACACTTGTGTTTTGTCTGCATACCGGTTGTAATAAGGAAGATGCAGAATCTTCTCAATATCCCGGACAAATGCCGGACGCCAAAGGTTTGGAATATCGTGATTCATATCACGTCTGATAATATCCTCATCCTTACAACGATATGGATTTTGATAATGATTTCTTTTACCCTCGATAATGTGTTTCTGTAATTCATCACTTAGTTTATGGTATATCAGTGACATATTTTTCTCCTTTAGCAAATTCATTTTATATTTCTTTAAGAATTCCTCATTATTTCCTCTAAGACCTGTACAAAATATTGATTATTTTTCCTTGTTGATACTGCTATTCTATGATATCTGTTACTCAGCGAATAAAATTCAGAACAATCTCTGACTTTAATATTATAATGTCTCAATTTTTCTACAAGCAGAGAATCCTTACAAAAAAACAACAAAAAGTTTGTTCTAGATGGATAAACTTTCACCGGAAGCCTCTTTAAAGACCCCTGCATAAATTCTCTTTCTTTTTGAACAAACTCATAAGTTAATGGTAAATATTCAGCACTGGTAAGTGCACCTATTCCCGCTAATTGTGCAGGTGTAGAAACACTATAATCTTGTCCATTTAAATTAAGGGCATCTAATATCTTTAAATTACCACATACGCAAAAGCCTAACCTGAATCCTGCTAATGCATATGTCTTTGTAAACGCATCTATTACTATTAAATTATCATATTCTTTTATAAAAAATTTTGCAGAATACTCTTTCCATTCTGGAATAAATTCCATAAAACATTCATCTATGACCAATTTCACATTATTTACTCTACATTTATCCAATATTCTATGAATTAATTTCAAATCGCATATTGTACCTGTAGGATTATTAGGATTACATAAAAACAGAATATCTAAATCATCTGTAATATAATTTAGAACACTCTCACAAAAGTTAAAATTATTCTCCTCTGGTAAAATATAATGTTCTACCTGACATGATACTGACCGCAATACTTTTTCATACTCCTCAAACGTAGGCTCTATGATAAGCGCCTTTTTAGGGCGAAATGCATACACTATTCGATATAAAATATCATCTGCACCATTTCCAACAAAAAAACTATCTTTGGGAAGCAGATATTTTTCAGACAATAAACTACGCAGCTCACAACATGAAAGATCAGGATACTTATTACAAGTCTCCAACCCCTCTATAACGTTAGAAATTACATTAATAGGTAATCCTAATGGATTTATATTTACTGAAAAATCATAAAGAACCTCTTTATTTATATATTTCGTTCTAGCAGAACTAAGTCCTGTATTTAAAATCTCTACCATTGTATCTCTTCTTCCTGTATCCTACAAAACTCATCCCAGTTTTTCTAACACGGAACTTCCTATTGTTCCCTCTGGCATTTTCACTCCAAAATTTTCAGCCACCGTAGCACCGATTACTGCAAATGTATGCTCATCTTCCAAGGCTTTCCCCATTTCCATTGTCTTTGAATAAGCAATAAAAGGGACATACTCTCTTGTATGATCTGTACCCTTGTAAGTAGGGTCGTTTCCATGGTCTGCTGTGATAATCAGCAAATCATCATCTCTCATCTTTTCCATGAAAATACCTAAATTCACGTCAAACTTCTCAATTTCTCTTCCATAGCCTATCGGGTCTCTCCGATGCCCCCACATTGCATCAAAATCCACCAGATTTACAAAACACAGCCCATGAAAATCTTTCCCACATAGCTCTATAGTCTGTTCCATTCCGTGAACAGAACTTTTGGAGCGATAGCTTTCCGTAATCCCCTCTCCACAAAAAATATCATTAATCTTACCAACACCAATCACATCCAGTCCATTCTCCTTTAATGCATTTAGCACTGTTTTGTTCGTTGGTTTCAAGGCATAATCATGTCGGTTACTCGTTCGTTCAAACTCCCCTTCTCGTTTTCCTACATAAGGTCTGGCAATCACACGTCCCACTTTCCACTCTTCTCTTAATGTAATTTCTCTGGCAATCTCACAACAGCGGTACAAATTATCCAAATCAAACGTTTCTTCATTTCCACATATCTGCATTACCGAATCCACTGATGTATACACAATCATAGCCCCTGTAGCAATTTCTTCCTCACCCAGTTCTTCTATAATATCTGTTCCACTGGCAGTTTTATTTCCAATCACACGCTTTCCACACCGCTTCTCCAGTTCCGCAATCAATTCCAGCGGAAAACCATGCTCTGCAAAAGTTTTAAATGGTGTCTTTGTCTCTATTCCCATCATCTCCCAGTGACCGGTCATCGTATCTTTTCCATTGCTCACTTCTGCAAGTTTCATATATCTTCCCAACGGCTTTTCCACACCTATCATATCTCCTGCCGAATGAAGATTTAACATCCCCAGCTTTTGTAAATTAGGAATCTCCAATCTTCCCATCTTCTCCAAAATATGTCCAAAAGTGTCTACACCTTCATCTCCAAACTTTTCTGCATCCGGAAGAGCCCCGATACCAAGTGAGTCCAATACAATTACAAATATTCTCTCATATGCTTTCATTTCGCCACCTCTTTCCATGTCATCAATTATTCCCATTTCAGTAATTCATTTTCTTAAAACTAGCGTTCATTAATTTTCTATAATTCTTTCTCTTAACTTTCCTTTTACTTCTTCACCTGCAAAAGATACTTCTATTGCATTTTTCATCATTACTCTAACTTCCTCATCGCTGATTCCATATGCTTCCTGTACAAACTTAAGTTCTTTTGTCATAGAAGTATTACTGACTGTACGATTATCCGTATTAATAGTAACCAGTAATCCTACATCTAAAAATTCCCTGAGAGGATATTCATTTACACTTTTTACCGCTTTTGTCTGTAAATTACTGATAGGACACATCTCGATTCCAATATGATGATTCTTTACAAACTCCTTTATGTCCTGTTTTTCTCTCATAGCAATGCCATGGCCTATCCTCCCTGCCCCGGCTGTCAATGCATCTTCTATATTCTGTGGGTTTCCACATTCTCCTGCATGAATTGTAAATGGTATTCCCAGTTTTTTGACTTTATAAAACAACTCCATAAATTCAGCCATGGGATACTGTGCCTCCGCTCCTGCCAGATCTGCTGCACATACACCTTTCCCTAAAAATTCACTGGCAGCTTTTATCATCTCATAATTATGCTCCATGCTGTGATGTCTCATGGCACAAACAATTACATTATATTCTACTCCAAAATCCTTTTTACCTTTTTCCAGTCCCCTTAACAAAGCCTGAATTACCTGTCTGGTATTCATTTCTTCTGTAATCAAAAGCAATGGAGCAAAACGGATTTCTGCATAAATCACGTTTTCCTTTCTTATCGTTTTTAACACATCATATCCTGCCTCTGCCAGCCCCTCTTCATCCTGTAAACATTCCAATGGCAAATCAAACTTTTCTAAATATTCTACTAAATCGGAACAATCATCAGATACGCTTAACTCCTTTTCCGATACGCTTCTTTTAAGTCTTTTCTCTATAAATTCTCTGCTAAGCGAACCATCCAGATGACAATGTAGTTCTATTTTTGGCATTCTCTTTAATTCTTCTATTGTCATCCCTCTCCTCCTTCTCGGCAGTCCCATTTTTCACACTCTATCACAAACCACAACTATTTATCTTCACGAATCAAATTTCTAACAGCTTCAATTGCTGTCTGAATCGCCATCTCTGTATCATGTACTACCGGATTTTCTAATCCCTGCTTTTCTCTCTCCTGATTTGCCACCACAAGAAAACAGGAACCAGCTCTTACTTTCAGATAACTTGCCACAATAAACAATGCTGCCGACTCCATTTCAGAAGCCAGGCACCCCAGTCTCTTCCACGCTTCCCATTTATTTTTTAATTCATAATGAACTGGTTTTGTTTCCGGCTCATGTTGTCCATAAAAAGAATCCTTACACTGAACTACTCCTGCATGATAAGAAAATTCTTTCTGTCTTGCTGCCTTTGTCAATGCGTTTGTTATAGAAATATCCGCTACTGCCGGAAACTCCATCGGTGCATATTCTCTGCTTGTTCCTTCCATACGAACGGCACCTGTGGCAATCACAATATCTCCACTTTTTACCTCTGGCTGCATACCGCCACATGTTCCTACTCTGACAAAAGTATCTGCCCCACATCGGTACAATTCCTCGATAGCAATTGCTGCTGACGGCCCGCCAATTCCAGTAGACGTAACACTTACCTTTACTCCATCAAGAGTTCCCGTGTATGTAACATATTCCCGATTGTCGGCCATCAAAATCGGATTATCCAGATATTCGGCAATCTTTTCACATCGTTTCGGGTCTCCCGGCATAATTACATATCGACCGACTTCACCTTTTCCTACCTGAATATGATATTGTTTGTTTGGATTCTCAGAATAATTTTTCATAGCACACCTCTTTCATTTCATACATAGTTATTTTTCTAGTCCACGATACCTTTATTTAAAAATACCTCTGCGTTTATTTACTTTTCCAATATAAAATCGATTTACATCTTTCTCCTGTACCAGATACTTTTGAATGATTTGCACCTTTTCCTCCGCCTTTGTCTTCCCCTTTAATAACCGGTCAATCTCTTTTAGGCTTTTACAATTTTTCTTTGATTTTTCGAAAACATAAACCTCATCATTCATCTCATTATACAATTTCATTTTGTCTCTGGTCCAGCTATGTACCCCCCAATTTAAATGTGCAATATCCTCTTTTAATTTCTTTGCAGGATTTCCAGCAAACAATGTATGCGAAGGAACAACCTTGTTAGATATGAGACTTCCACCACCAAGCACTGCACCGGACCCAAACTGTGTCCCTTTCAAAACCATTGCCGACTGCCCCAGCCACACATGGTCACCCACAAGAATGGACTTTCCGTAATTAATTCTCTTTCTTGTATGGATATCATATAGCGCATGAGCATCGCCAGTCCGCATCCATATTCCAAAAGCAAACACACCATTATCACCTATTAAAATATTCTGATATTCCGATACCACCATATTCAGTGTTCCGTTAAAATAGTTTCGCTCTCCTATATAAACACAGTTTTCATTGCTCACTGCAATATTCAAATAATAATCATTTTTCGGATTGCTTCTTAAATAAACAACACAATTATTTCCTTTAAAATGAATTTTGCTATTCACCAGTCTCACCTGATTATCTAACACCAAAATATTACCTTGTCCTGAAAATATGATACTGGAATTTTTCATCTCAATGTTATCCCCATTGCAAATTGCTTTGTTGTCCTTCAGTTTTTCACATTCAGATATTTCTAATATCTTTTCCATGTTCATCTCCTAATAAATTTATTTTTTCACATTATCTGGTCCAAATCCCATTGGCAGTAAATCTTTCAACCACAATACCTTGTATTTTTCTATATCTGCTGCCAAAATAATCTGGAATGTTTCCGGATTGCAAAATTCCATCATGACCTGTCTGCATACACCACAAGGCGTTGTATACATTTCTATTGCGCCATCCTTTCCTCCTACAACACATATTGCCTGGAACTCAATCTCTCCCTCGCTTACGGCCTTGAAAAAAGCTGTCCGCTCAGCACAATTGGTCGGTGTATATGCTGCATTTTCAATATTACAGCCTGTATATATTTTCCCATTCTTTGTAAGTAGTGCAGCCCCTACTTTAAAACCCGAATATGGTGCATAGCAGTATTTTATCTGATCTGCTGCCTGCTCAATTAATTTTTGTATCTGCTTCTTGTCCATTTATTTTCCTTTCTATAATAAATATATTATCACTTTATAAAAAGAATAGACAGTAATTTTTCTGAATAAATAAAAAATGTACCAAAGATTTATTTTTACTCTTGGTACATTTTTTTGATATATATTCTTTCAATTCTTTTCTAATTTTTCCAGAACTCTTCAAACTCCAATCCTTCATTTCTCTCCAATGTCATTCGAATGGACCACTCGTTAGAGAATAAAATCAACGGATTACCTTTCATATCCTTTACTTTCTTTGTATCACTTGGGCATTTCAAACTATTTAAATCTGCAGCAGGGTCTTTTACCCAGCGAATATGTGTATATGGTAACGGGTCCAGTCGTACATCACAACCATACTCGTTTTCCATTCTATATTTTAACACATCAAATTGCAGTACACCTACTACACCAACGATAATCTCTGACATTTCCAGATTGTAATCCTGAAATATCTGAATCGCACCTTCCTGAGCAATCTGAGTAACCCCTTTCATAAACTGCTTACGCTTCATGGAGTCCAGTGCAACCAGTCTGCAAAAATGCTCTGGTGCAAAAGTTGGAATTCCTTCATAGGCAAACTTCTTTCCCGGCATGCATATCGTATCTCCTATAGAGAATACTCCCGGGTCGAATACTCCCATCACATCCCCAGCATATGCCTCATCAATAACCTTTCTGTCCTGTGCCATAATCTGCTGCGGACGGGAAAGCTTCATCTTTCTGCCACTCTGTACATGATATATGTCCTTTGTAGCATCAAATTTTCCGGAACAGATTCTCATAAACGCAATTCTATCATGATGTGCTTTATTCATATTTGCCTGAATCTTAAAAATAAATCCGGAAAAGTCTTCTTCTACGGGATTAATTAAACCGGCATCTGACATTCTGGGAAGTGGCGATTCTGTCATCTTTAAGAAATGCTCTAAGAAAGTCTCCACACCAAAAGTCGTCAACGCTGAACCGAAAAATACCGGTGAAAGCTCTCCTTTATCTACCAATTCCTGATCAAAAGGCTCACTTGCTCCATCCAGTAACTCTACATCTTCTGCTAATTGTTCGTATAAATCGTCTCCGATTTCCTGCTGAAATGCAGCATCCTCTATATCGTAAGTAGTCTCTGCAGCACTCTTTGCTCCACCGACTGAAACTGCCTGAAACATAGAAATTTTCTTTGTGTCTCTATCATAAACACCCTTAAACTGCTTTCCTGAACCAATCGGCCAGTTCATCGGGCATGTTTTAATTCCAAGAACGTTTTCAATTTCTTCTAATAACTCATATGGATCTCTTGCCTCTAAATCCATTTTATTAATAAAAGTGAATATTGGAATGTGTCTCATTACACAAACCTTAAAAAGTTTAATTGTCTGTGCCTCAACACCCTTCGAGGCGTCAATAACCATCACTGCTGAATCCGCCGCCATCAGCGTACGATATGTGTCTTCTGAAAAATCCTGATGTCCCGGTGTATCCAGAATATTGATACAATATCCATCATACTGAAACTGTAATGCAGATGACGTAACCGAAATTCCCCTCTCCTTCTCAATATCCATCCAGTCGGAAACAGCATACTTTGAGTTTGCCTTTCCTTTCACAGAACCTGCTGTATTGATTGCCCCTCCATATAACAAAAACTTTTCCGTCAATGTAGTTTTACCAGCATCCGGATGGGAAATAATTGCAAATGTTCTGCGATTCTCAATTTCTTTTCTAATATTTTCTGACATGTTAATCTCCAATGAAATAATTCTCTTTATTTGTGTACTTGTTATATGAATCATTTTTTCGTGCGGTACACCGGATTTATTATATCCAATTATTTCTATTCTGACAATCTTAAACTCATCTTATACTGAAATGAATCTAACTGGTTATTTTCCACCGCTGGTGCTTCTATAATATCGTAGTCTACCAGCATATCATTCTTAATCGCAACAATACGATTTTTTTTATCTTGAATTAAAATTTCAACAGCGTAAGCTCCCATTAATGAGCCATACATCCTATCTTTTGCTGTGGGATTTCCTCCTCGCTGAATATATCCCAGCACAGATACTCTCGACTCAATACCAGTCTTCTCCCGTATCATTTCTGCCAATTCCGGTGCATCTGTAACTCCTTCTGCTACTACCACCAGATAACTGTCTCTGCCATCTGCATGACGCTGCTTAATCGCATCGATAACGCTGTCAAAATCTCCATTCCATTTTTCCGGAAGAATAATCGCATCAGCAGAAGTAGCCATTCCTGCCCACAAAGCAATATACCCACGTTTTCTCCCCATCACTTCTACAACACTGCACCTGCCATGAGATACTGAAGAATCTCTTATTTTGTCAATGGCTTCTGTTGCTGTATTTGCTGCAGTGTCGAAACCTAAAGTATACTCCGTACATGCCACATCTCTGTCAATTGTTCCCGGAATACACATCACAGGAATTCCCTCTTTTTGAAAATCTATTGCTCCGCGGAGCGTTCCATCGCCACCGATTGCAACAACAGCATCAATGTTATTCTCCCTAAGATTCTCTGCTGCCTGTTTTCTATATTCTGAGTGTAAAAAACGCTCACTGCGGCTTGTATATAGGATTGTTCCCCCCTGATTATTAATATTTCTTACTTCATCCAGTCCCAAAGGAATCGTCTCCCAATCTATCAATCCGTCATATCCACGCAGAACTCCTACCACCTGTATTCCAAACTGGTGTGCACTATATACTACTGCCCGAATGGCTGAATTCATTCCCGGTGCATCTCCACCACTTGTTAGTACTGCTATTTTTTTCATATTTTTCATTAATCCGCCACTCCTTATAAAATCATCTATTTTTTAACTTTTATATTATTTGTTTCATTTTCTATCATATGCTTTTGTAATAAAAAACTGCCTGGAATTTCTTAAATACTCCAGGCAGAAATATTATGTTTATTTATCTTCCATTACTATTCACTGTACCTGCATAAGAACATACTCTGGAAGAAGATGAGATGTCAAGGCGTAAAACTGGACGAACGGTACTACATCCAATCGTTAGATTTGTATAATCAGCCAATGTATATACAACATTTCCCATTGAACCGACACATCGCTGCTGATAATTCGCCGGACCACTCCTGCTAGGAGGGTTATACTTAGCTGACCGCAGCATCCATGGACTACATCCATAATATGGAATAGATATAAATTCTTTATTTATGTGCGTTCCCATTGCTTTAGAAAAAGTGCTGCTTCTGCTCCATCTAGCTCTGTCCAGACTGGTTTCATCATTACTAAAACCATATGACTCTTTAAGAACATCAGACTCTGATAATAAAAATATTTTATCTGATACGATTGTCTGATTTTCTGTTATTTGAGAAGTTTTAATGGCAGCTCTTTCTGCTGCACTAAATGCTGTTTTTATAAAAGTATCACTACTATCACCATTCAACCATGTTCTAACTTCTGATCGGTTCCAGTAACTTATCTTTTTACTCTCTGCCGGATTATCTAACCCTTGATCCGCCAGCAATAATGCATCATCTCCTGTGATATTCAATACTCTCCACTTAATTGGTTCATATTTAAAATAATGATATTCTGAATCACTGTCCCACTGATATGCTGTCAGTACTTTACCCAATGGTCCTGAACTAATTACTGTGGAAGATGTGGCATCAGACTTTTTTATTCGTCTATAATATGTACCGTCTAGATTGATATCTCCATTTTCATTCCAATCCATATCTTTTGCTTTATTTAATTTATCATATAATTCTTCTGATACAATAACATCCCCATCCTGAAGCAAATCATTGTCTATTGCAGTGTACATACCCGATGGTACAACTTCTGCCTGTGGATAACTTCCAAACCAGACACAGTCCCATTCTGTATTAGAATCCTCTTTCACAGGATTCTTCAATTCATGTCCGGATACTGCAGCTGCTTTCACATCTGTGCAATATGTAGTTAGCATTGATACCGCCAATGCCGACACACATACTAATGATACTAATTTTCTAAAACTTTTTTTCATATTGTGTTCCCCCTATTTTTTTAAGACTATAAAACTTATTGTGATCACTTATAAATCTTATAATCAAATGATACTATCTATTGATTATGAAGTCAATCACATTTGTACTCAAATTCATTTCATCTATCTTTTCACAAAATACTCTTCATACCACACCAAGAAGGTATAAATCGTCCACACTTTTCTCCAGTTATCCGAATTTCCTCCGATATACTCATCGAAAATCGCCTTGATTTCATCCACATGGAAGAACTTCTCTGCAATATCACTGCTAAACAATCTCTGTACATCCTGATTATATCTCTCATCTGCCATCCAGATACGAATCGGCACAATAAATCCAAGTTTCTTTCTAAAAGCAATTTCCTCCGGCAACACATTAGCTGCTGCTGTTCGGAATGCCACCTTGTTCTGTTCTTCGTTTACTTTATATTTTGATGGCATACGTGAAGCAATATCAAAGATTCTTCGGTCTGTAAGAGGCATTCTGATTTCTAAACCTGCCGCCTCACTCATCTTGTCCACATTTAAATAAATGTCACCTTCCAGCCAGATTTGAATATCTACATTCGACATCTTTGACAATGGGTCTAATTCTTCTGTCTCTTCATATATGTCTTTCACTAAGTCTATTGGTAACACATTTTCATTGTAGTGTTTGAGAATTTTCTTTTTCTCATCCTCTTTCATAATGTTAGTGTTTCCTACATAAAAGGTCTTTAAGTTTTCCCCATAACGCTCTGCATTGCGGTACATATTATAGCCACCGAAAAATTCATCTGCTCCCTCTCCTGAATAACAGATATCTGCCTTCTTTGCTGCCGCCCTGCATCCCAATGCAAAAACAATCGCGGAAGCATCGCCCAAAGGCTGTTCCATATTGTACATTACATAAGGTACAATCTCAAAATACTCTTCAGGACTTATGACTCTTCTGTTAAAATCACGTTCCAAAAGTTCTGCAGTCTTTGCTGCCAGCACAGACTCATCAAAACGTTCCTCTTCATAACCACAGGCTGCTGCTGTCTGAATATCAGACATTGCCAGTACATAAGAAGAATCCACACCACCTGATAAAAAGGAAGCTGCCACTTCATTCTCGTCTTTCACCTCCGGCATTATCTCTCGTATTGTCGTATGTATCTCGTCTGCCCAGTCTTCGAGTGACTTGCTTTCATCCGGATGAAACTCCGGTTTCCAGTAACGGACAATTTCTATCTTTCCATCCTGCCAAATCATGTAGCGTCCCGGCAGTAGTTTCTTTACACCTTTAAAGAATGTATCTTCTCCTGCTCCATAAGTCAGACTCAGATACAACTGAAGCATCTCCTCATTCAATTCTTTCACAAACCCCGGCTGCTCCATAATCTGTCTTATGGTTGTACCATATAATAGTTTCCCTTCTTCTGTTACATAGTAGTAGAAAGGTTTTGTACCAAACTGGTCTCTCAGACAAAATAGTTTCTGCTCCTCATCATCCCATAATGCAACGGCAAACATACCATAAATATGGTCTGCCATATCACATCCCCATTTTTCGTATGCTTTAATAAGAATTGCTTCCTCACGCTCTTTACGGGTCATAGCCTTGTCCGTAACAGGTACTTCAGTGACAGATGCAGCCATAATTCCCTGCTCCGAGACATCCTGTGTATTCTCATTTTCTAATAATTCAGTGGAATAGCCCAATGCCTCATATATTTCTAATTCATGGCAGAGCATTTCCCAGTTTCTAATATGCCCTCTGTATTCTTTTACCTCTATCATGTGTGTTCTCGTATAATACAACTATCCACTTTATGGTAATTGGGTTATACTTTTCCTTTCTGAAAATTTTATAGTCCCATTGTATCACGTTCAGGGAGATTGGACTAGAATAAATGAACAAGAATAAGTTTTTCATTTTTAATATCTCCACCGATTCATACATGCAAATATTTCTTGTCTTCTTGGAACTGTTAAATTCCCCGAAACTCTTCCTGCACAGATTTTTTCAAATCCAGAAGTTTTCAAAAGTTCTTCAATTTGATTTACCATTTCCGTCATAGACATATCCTCTGAAAGTAAGTGTGTGCGTATATACCAGACAATATTTGCTATTCCTGCCAACTGTCCTGTGTCAACCAACTGTTCTACATAACGCAAATCTATTGTTTCTTTATTAATAGAGATGCTGTCTCTGCCCATAACTTTCATTTTTACACGGTCTCTCATATCTGCTTTCTTCAACCATATACGTGTTTTTGAAAAATTCGGAATCAAAAGTTCAGAAACTTTTTCATTCTCCAATGACTTATTATCATTTTCTAATATGGCAAATTCCTGTGCTGCAGCTTTCGCCATCTCTGTTATGTCTTCCGGCTGATATTCCTTCATCTGAATTATGTGGTCTGCCTCATAAAAATAACTTCCAGAACTCCCTGCCACAAGCATTGTTGAAATATGTGCTTTTTCGTAGAGCTGTCTTACACGAAGTGAAAACGGTGTAATTGGCTCCATATTGCTATGAACCACTTTCTGCATCAGCTCATCACGAATCATAAAATTCGTCGCACTAGTATCCTCATCTACTAAAAATAATTTGCTGCCTGCCTCCATAGCCTCCACAACATTTGCTGCCTGGGAAGTACTTCCACTAGCATCTTCTGTAGAAAAACAAGAAGTATCTTTTCCATTAGGCAAATTGTTAATAAACATAGAAATATCCACCTGCTGAATACTCCGTCCATCCTCTGCACGAAGTTTTACTGCCGATTCATCTGTGATTACATACTCTCGTCCATCTCCAAAAACATGGTTATATACTCCAACTTCCAACGCCTTAAGCAACGTGGATTTTCCATGAAATCCACCTCCAACAATCATGGTAATTCCCTGTGGGATTCCCATTCCTTTTATTTCTCCCTTGTTGGGAAGCTGTAATGTTATCTCTAAAGATTTTGGAGATTCAAACGCTACTGCCTGCTTCATGGGTCTACTGCTCACTCCGGATTCTCTTGGAAGTATCGCTCCATTTGCCACAAATGCGACAAGATTTCTCTTCTTTAATTCTCCACGAATAAACCTCTGATCCTCTGCCAGTTCAGCGACCTGCCTATATTGCCTCTCTTTCGTCTTGTCATAATACAACGTATTAGAGACAACCCTTGGCAAAAACTCTACAAGCATTTTCTCCAGCTGTCTACTCTGAATTCTCCTTCCATTCGCAGGAAATCCGGCTTCTAAACGTAAACGCACTGCTCCAACATTACTAATTTCACAACCAGTACGTTTTAAGATCTCAGGCCCGGGAACCACTGCTCCCATAAATCCTGACTTTCCGGATCCTTTAGCCTGAAAAGAATATTTTCGAAGTTCCCCTGCAAACTGCCTGAGTAATTGGTCTTCCAACGCCACTTTCTTTTCCATGGTATCATACAAGTCTTTTGGAAAATCTGCTTTTGCTGGTGTAACTTCCACACTTATCATAGAAGGAGATGCAAAGGGATCTCCCTGCACCCTTTCAATGAAAAGAATAAAATCCGTCATGTCGTAACTTCCCTTTAGCTGCTTGTATAATGGATAACTTTTATTATCAATTTCTCTTAAAATTTTTACTAACTGCTGTTTTGATTGCTTCATACATATACTCCTTTTATAATAACAATTCATGCTCCATCATAAACCGAAGCATACATTTTGTCGTTTTGTCTTCAAAGGCAATTTCAAGAACATCTCCATTTACAGAAAGAACTTTTCCCTGCCCATATTTTTTATGTCTTACAAATCCTGTTTCTTGTATTTCCCGAAGTTTTTCAAGATATTCTGTCTGCGTTACCTTATTCTGTCCTTGTTTCTTTTGTAATGCATTTGCCTGCGATAAGGAACATTTTCTTTGTACTTTTACATTACCGGTTCTGATATCTAACCCCAAAAGTTCATCGGTAAAGGTTGCCCCTTCTATGAATCTAAAAATACATAAAACCTCTTTTGCCCTCGTAACTCCAACATAATATAATCTTCGCTCCTCTTCATATATTTTCAATTCATCTTTTGAGGCTTTTCTAGGGTTTGTTATCACTTTTTCAGGAAAAATTCCGTCTTTGGCATCCATCAAATAAACTCTATCATACTCTAATCCTTTACTGGAGTGTATCGTTGACAATATAAAGTTACAATCTGGATCAAATGTTTTTTCTTTTATTAACTGTGAAAGTTCCTTTAACCGCTCAACAAATCTAAGTGCTGATGTTTCATTCGCTGCAATTGCCTCTAATATTTGAACCTTGTCTGATTTAATATGAACTCTCTCCAAATATTCATTATACCCCATAAAGTGTGCAATTCTATAAACTGCTTTATCTGCTCTCTCCTCTAACAGACCTTTCATATGGGTTTGCACAGACCTTATTCCTTTCTGTGTTCCTGCCGGTATTTTTCCAAAATTCAATGCAGCATCTAACACAGATATATTTTTTTCTTCACTGATTCTACATGCCTCTATTGCAGCCAATTTACTCATATAGGTACCTATTTTATAATAAATCTGCATAAACAATTCTGTGTTTGTCTGGTCTGCTGCAAATTTAATAATATTTTCTATATCAAGAACTACCCTGTGAGAGAAAAATGTCAGATCTGCATTTTTAATTCTATACGGAATTCCTTTCCGTTCCAATAAATCTACTACCGGGAGAATACTCTCGTTGTCACGATATAATACTGCGGTTTCCATTAAGCAGTTCCCTGCAACTTTGACTAAATATGTATACTGAGCCCTACGGCTTTTTATCGGAATATTCTGAATGTCTCTTCCTTCACTTTTAAATGCTGTCATATGTTTTTCATGACGTAATTCATTTTTCTGAATAAACTGATCTGCTGCTTCTACAATTTTTGCGTTTGACCGAAAATTCTCTTCCATTAAAAGAACTTTTGCTTTTTCATAATTCTTCTCAAACGATAATAATGCTTCCGGATATGCTGCCCGGAATCCATAAATACTTTGGTCTTCATCTCCAACCATAAACAAATTTTCATATTTCTTTGCAAGCAATACAATAATCTCGTGCTGAATTTTAGATGTATCCTGTGCCTCATCTACACAAATGTATTGATATACTTCCTGAAAATGTTCTAAAACTTCCGATGCATTCTTAAGCATTGTCAATGCATATACCATCTGATCATCATAATCCATCAAAGACTGGCGACGCATTTCATTACAATATTCTTTATATATTTTTAGCAACGGAATGTCTTCCTGCTCCCCTAACTCTTCTATCTGCCTCTCAGAAAGCATCATATTTTTTATATATGTAATCTGTGTGCTGATATTTTTCAAATCATTCTCTGTAGGATATTTCTCTAACATGTTTACATAAATTGATGATAATAATTTTGTCTTATACCCTTCTTCTGTTGTTAAGTCAAATGCTTTCCTGCCTACGCATTTTCCATAATAACTAATTATTTTTGCACAGATTCCATTAATAGTTCGAAACTCCAGTCTGTCTGCCAGTTCGCTTCCAAATATATCTGCAAACCTTTTTCGCATATCTTTTGTAGCTGAGACTGTATATGTTACGGTAAGAATCTGCTCCGGATGAATTCCGCAGCAATAAATCATATAGCCAAGTCTGGTAACCAGCACGGTGGTCTTTCCGCTGCCCGGAACTGCCAGAAGAAGGGTTGGGCAATCAACAGACTGTACCGCTTCAAGTTGTTGTTGATTTAGTTCTATGTTAAATTTCTGTATAAATTGTTCAAATGTCATGGTTATGTCTTGTTCGTCAAGCTGGTTCTCCTTATAAAAGTCCATTATCAGCTTTACAATACTCTCCTCTTTTTCTAATATTTTGATTTCTATTGTATCATATTCTTGCCTCCTGGTGTCAATCTGTATGAAATTTCAAATATTAGAACAAAATGCTCTCTTACAAACTTTCTCGCGAGGCACGGGTTCGAAAGAACAACTAGCATTGTGTGCCTCTGTGATTTTGCGGAATATTTTATTATATAGAAAATCACTCTGAGTTTTCTATTATAATCATGACCACCCGTCAAACGGGTGGTTTGCTCGCCCCTATAAGGGGCAGTTACCGGCCAGCGCCTAAAGACGCTGGCTTTCACTTTGTTCAAGCCTTAATGCCCTTGACTCGTTGCCGCCCTTAAAAGGGCGTTTGTATTACCTGCTACCCTTAAAAGGGTCCTCATATTCTTTTACACTCAATTTGTCCATTGCTATATCATGTTTTTCCTGTTCTTGTATATATTTTCTTATTGTTGCCTCATTTAATCCTACAGTGCTTACATAATATCCCTCTGCCCAAAAGTGTCTGTTTCCATACTTATACTTTAAGTTTGCATGCTTATCGAATATCATTAGTGCACTTTTTCCTTTGAGATATCCCATAAACTGTGATACACTTATTTTCGGTGGAATGCTTACTAGCATATGGACATGGTCTGGCATTAGATGACCTTCTAGTATTTCCACTCCTTTGTACCTGCATAGTTGTATCAATATTTCACGTATACTCTCTTTGTATACCCCATATATTGCCTTTCTCCTATACTTAGGAATAAATACTATGTGGTACTTACACATCCATTTGGTGTGTGATAAACTATTTGACTTATTTGCCATTAAAATCACCTTTCCTTTCATTTATAATTTCGGCTTGAACAACCTCATTATAAATGGAAAGGTGATTTTTTTGTATAACATACACCGCGCACCCGCATAGCGGGTGGTTGATATTTCGCTCGTTTCCGAGCTCAACAGGGTCACGACCCATAATAAAAAAGTACCGAATATGTGAAATCCACACATATTCGGTACTTAACTCATTCATTAATATATTCATATAATTATTGTATTAAATAACACCTCTAACGCAAGAAACTATTTCCAAGCTGCTTTTGTGGTTGTACCATAATTCTGAACATATTGATATAATGTTGCATTGTTATTTTTCACAAATGTATAGTCAGCTGATGTCGGTAAATGATTCGTTCCATCTGCAGCAAGACAATCAGATAAATTAAATGCCGGTGTAACACTAGTCAGTGTCAAATAAGAAGGAAGTTTTCCAAAAATGACTCTGTAAATTGTTGCTGCCTGCATAATAGAAGCTGCATACTTTGGATGCTTATAATCGCTACGAATCATCGCTGAAATATTACTTGCTGTGCATGTAATACCATTACCTTTTGTATTATGTAAGTAACTAAATACAACATCACCTGTATATGCTGCTTTTACATCACCACTTCCCAAATTATATGTCTTACCTCCCGGGACATTGAAACTACTAGCCAAATCATTCTTCATTTTTTCAGCCTGATTATCGATTTTCGTCTGCAATGTTTCTGCTGCTGAAAGTTTTTTATCTTTCACTGAAGTATATGTCGCATTTATTATATATTTTGTGGCACCATGAGTTGCTCCATTACTTCTTAACTCGTAAATATCTCTACATAAACCACCCTTCCAAGTATTTTTAAAATAATCTCTGGATAATGCTGCGCTTGAATTATTAATATATGAATTAAAGTTTGCAGTATCTTTTACATTATCAGTTAAATCTTGCAGCACTACATAATCATATGAAATTGGAGTTAACTGTTTTGTATTTGTTTCGTTTGTATAATCCTTAAACAGAGCACTGGCATACCAATTAAACCTCTTTTTTGCTCTTTCCTCATTAAAAGTGGAAGCCTTACCATCTTTAACTAATGCTGCTTTATCCTGTGTTGTCAAACTGTTTTTAAAGTTGGTATAAATACCTCCCGATTTTAAAACTTTATTAATCCACTCACCGTGCTTATATAAAGACTGGCCACTCCAAGTTAGATAATTTACTACAACACCACTACCTGTCATTTTTCTTAGCAAAAATGGAGTATTGTTATAAAATGTCATGCTATTACCAATACACAATATTTCTTTCTTGTTATTCACAGCACTTGATGCCGTAATGTTCGGCATCCAATTGTTAGCCGCTCTGGCTGTTTTGACTCCTACACAGGAAAAAATTAGTGCACAGGCTAAAAGACCCGCCATCATTTTCCTTCCGCAATTCTTTTTCATTATTTTTCTTATCATATTGTTTTTCGTTTATCAAAATAATATTAGAAAGGGGTTTGATAAAACTCTCCTTTCTTCATATATAATTTTGTTGTATGTCATCTCTAATATCCCCCCACATACATAATAAAATACACTTTTATTTTACATCTTTTCCCAAATATGTCAATTTGAGATTTTATTTTAATTACTCTCACGCTCTTCGAAACTTTTCCAACCTGTAATGTCCCTCATCATCTAACTCCTTTACACCATTTTTGAAATCATATCCGAATTTTCTATAAAACTCCACCGCTGTAATAGATGCAGGAATTTCGATTCTATCGGCTCTGGTAAACAAGTCATCTGCTTCCAGCGTTTTAATAATCAACCTGCCTATACCTTTTCCATGAAGTTCCGGAAGAACAAAAACTGTCAGCAAAATGCTTTCTGTTTCACTTTCCCAAAAGCTGGAAATTGAACCGACACCTATGATTTGATTTCCCCTTTCAAATACATACATATGTGCATATCCTGCTACCTGTCTCACCCATGCGGCATCATGGCTCTGTGCCAATTCCTTCATCGCCTCAATTCCATAATCTTTGCTGTTTACCTCTAAAAAATTTCTAACTATAAGTCTGCTAATTGGTTCTGCATCTTTGTCTTTATATGTTCGAATGTTTACATCAAATATTTTTTCTCTCATAACTTACCTCCTATTTTATACTCGAGCAGTCTGGCTCCTTTCCGATTTTGGATAAAGCATCTTGAAGCCCAAACTCTCGTTGTTCTTATGCCCTGCAGATGATATTTTATGTAATCAAAAAATCGCACCAAGCGTCTATATGCCTGATGCGATAAATATATGATGTAATATATAAAAACAGTGATTTACATTCTATCTATGCACAGACATATAAGACCTATCGGTTTATAACTGTGCATGTAATGTGCTATGGTTATAAACTGATATGCCTATAATACATGTACATGTAATATCTTGAATGTAAATTCTGGCTCATTTTTATACTCTCCTTAATTTTTTTGTTATGGTAACATCTAATAAGTAGGATGTCAACATTTCTTTTTTATCTAAACTGATTCAAACAAATTCTCTAGTGGCTGTTTCCATTTTGGAAATAACCACTCACATTTAAATCTCTCGCTTATTTCAATGAGCAAATCATTATATACTCTTCTTCCTTTTCTTCAACTACCTCAAATCCTAATTTCCTGTACATATTCACCGCATAATTTGCTTTCTGGACAGAAAGAGACACTTGCTTATATCCCTTCTCCTTTAAAAGTTTCAGCATTTTTCTCATAAGTTTAGTACCAATCCCTAAATGCCTATATTGTTCATAAAGAGATATTGCAAGTGATGGCGTTTCATCATCAACATGCCCATAATCATACATAATACGCCCCCAAACTGCACCTACCACCTTGTCATTGGTTTCTGCAACCAGACACCAATCATCCAGCTTCCCGAAATCAGCAACATATACCTGCAGTTCCGGTTGTAAGATAATAGATTTCGGTGGTTTCGCCATTCCTTCTGGAATAAAAATCGCTTCATATAAAAACTCAGACAAAATTGAGTATTCACTTTCTCTAATTTCACGGATTATATAATTCATTGTCCTTACCTTAATTTTACTTCCTTTTGCAAGAAATCGTTATTTGCACTTGTTTAGAGGTTATGCATTTCATCATACTTTAATTCTTTCTCCATAATTTCATAAACTAGTTTCACATCATTTTCCAATTCAAATATTCCATGCCCTACAGTCTTATAGCCTCTGTTCTCATATAAACATGCTGCCGGAAGTGAAGCATCTAAGATAGCTTTCTCAAAATTTTTTGCAATTTCTGTTTCCAAGCAATTCATAATGTAAGAGCCACAACCTTGTTTTTGATATGAGGGTAGCACATATACCCCTGTAATATGATTGCCATCAAAGCAACCTGTTCCAACAATCACATCACCATCCATTAATACCCCCATATTTCCAGATGCTATTCCGTCTAAAATGTGTTCTTTGCTATGGTGCTCACAAAAGAAATCTACCACTTCTTTTGGATAATACTTTGGATATACTGTTTTGATTGTTGTGTGTAAAAGACTGTAAATATCATTTGCCATATCAGAAGTTGCTTTTATGTATTTCATGTATGATTTTAAGGGTAGTGTTGATGTATATGGTGTGTTATTGTCATTATCTATGCCTTGTGCTGTTTTTTCAACTGCCATTTCTTCCATCCCTTCTGAAATTCCTTTGGATATCTTCTCTATCATTAACTTGTAAAATATTAAAATATCTTCCCTTTTAGTTCTTATGTTGCTATTTATAAAGTAATTATAATATCTGCTGATAAACTCTTCTAGACTTGAGAATATTTAAAACAAATACTTAATTCACTCAAAAGAATTATGGAGTGCCATGTTATTATGGACACTCCGTATAAAAACTAATCGCTTTTTTACACCTTGACTAGTTACGACATTGTCATACACATGTAACAAAACAATAAAATTGTAAGTAAAATTCTTTGACAAATTATTTGTTATCAATGTCTTTCCTGCAAAATTCATGTTCTTGACAAAATAAATTATTCTTCTATTTGTTTTTCCTTCTAAACCCTTACTTAGTTTATTAATTAAGCAATCACTGTGGGCCAACACATTTCGAATATCTCTAACTAAATTCATAAATTTATTATCTACAATTAATTCTGATTCGTTTTGCATATTCTCCTCAATTTTTTCATAATGCTAATACTGATTATATGTGTATGTCAATGGCTTTTTAATTCTAATTAGTAACTTTCCACTTCAGTATTTTTTATATCATACTGATCTTTAAATATTTCAATAACATACTGATTAGAAGTATAAATAATTTTTAACAAACGGCTTCCTGAAAAACTTACAGAATCTATATATGTAATACTGTTCGGAATTGTAATGCTTTTAAGATTTGCACAACATGAAAATGCACACTCATCTATCCTCTCAACGCCTTCCGGAACTACAAAATTCTCTATTCCATCACAATTAAAAAATGCACCTTCTCCTATCACTTTTACACTATTGGGAATATTAATTTTGGCATTAACTGACAGCTCTCGAAATGCTTCATCTCCAATATTAGAAATTCCATCTTCTAAAACTATTTCCTCTATTACTGACCTGCTTATATACCAAGGTGTATATCTATAATATACTTTTCCAGGCGAAGATTCACCTAACCCTTCATATGAAATCATTGTTCCGTTTCCTTTAGTAAGATACACTGTTTTTAAATTATATACGTTTAAAAACGAACTAAACACATATTCTGTTGAACACGGGATAGCCATTTTTGTAAGTCCACTACATCCTGCAAATGCATAAGCCTCTATAGACTCTACACTATCAGGAATATTAATCTCTGTTAACTCTGTGCAATCCCTAAAGCTCTCCATTCCTATCCTTTTTAACCCACTAGGAAGATTAATGCTTTTTAGTCCACTACAAGATTTAAAAGCGCTATCTCCTATCCAAATAACACTATCAGGAATAATGATATATTTCAGTCGATTCTTGGAATCAAATGCCTGCGCTCCGATTGTTATAGTTCCTTCTTTTATTGTATAACTCTCCGATGAAAAACCTTTCATTATACTTGCCTTTATAAGATGATTCCCAACATATAACACTCCATCTACCCAATTATCGTCATTTTTATAATATGCTGTACCATAAAATGCATCTTCTCCAATGTTCTTTACATTATCTGACACTTCAATTTGTTTAAGATTGCTACAACAATAAAAAGAATAAAAACCTATACTAGTTACACTTTCAGGTATCACAATTTCAGTTAGACCATTACATCCACGAAATGCCGAGTCTCCTATCGTAGTTACACTGCTTGGAATAATTACCTTTTCCAATGAAACACATTCCTCAAACGCTCCCATAATATATGTTAACCCATATTCTATTTTAACACATTTCATTCCTTCGCAATCATAAAATGCTCTCGAGCCTAAATCCCTTAAACTACCTGGTATTACAATCTCTTTTATGCTACTACATCTAAAAAAAGCCATCTTCCCAATACTTACAATTCCTTCTGGAAGAGTTAAAGAAGATAATTTTTTACAATCCTTAAAAGAGTTTGCTCCTATTTTTGTTACAGTGCTTGGAATAGCAACCTGCTCCAACTCTTGACAATCCTCAAATGCATAACTTCCAATGCTTGTAACACCTGCTTCAATAATAACATTTCTCACTGTATAATCTTTCAAATTCCAAGGTGCTTCCCTATTTGTTGAAAATGAATATTCATACATATCACCACTACCACTAATTCTCAATTGACCCGTGGAACTATCAAACAAATATGTAACATTCTCTCCACATTGACCTGACGCAATATATGATGTTGTCACCTCTTCCGTTTGACTTGTTGTTGGTACTTCATTTAATGTTGTACATTCTTCTGTGCTTTTTTCGAATACAGGCTTTTTCGTCGTAACATCCTCTGAAGCAGTTTTTTCAACGTCTTTCTTTTTAGTTATAACTTTTATTCTACATTTTATAATTTTTTTCCCAACTTTTGCAACAACATATGTTTTTCCCTTTTTCTTTGCCTTTACTCTCCCATTCTTTGACACCGTAGCAATTTTTTTGTTTTTTGAACTCCACTTTACCTTTTTGGTAGTATTTTTAATCGTAAGCTTTTTAGACTTTCCTACCACAAGTGTTATACTTTTATTACTAATCCTTATTTTCCTATTTGATGCTTTTACTTGATTTGTTTGAGTCGAACTAACAATAACCGATAAACAAATAATCATTACTAATATTTTCTTCATCTTCATACCTCCATATCTTAACTACTCATCAACTTCTTTAATTAATTTAATTTTTTCATATAACACTTTACCATGTCTGCAGTTGCTGTTATATATTTCCTCCTTTCTGTTACCTTATCTATATACACCAATTCTTTCGTTACTATTTATAAAATAATTATAACATCTACTAATAAATTCTTCTATACTCAAAAGTATCTTAAAAAAATCCCTCTATCTGAACTAATAATTAGTTAAGATAGAGGAAACAATTACTGCACAATAACGTGGCATTTAGCCGTCTTTCCTCCGACTGTCATTGTTATATCTGTTTCGCCAACTCCGACCGTATATACATCTACATAATCATACTCTGAATATTTTATTTGTACCACAGACTCATTTTCGCTCTTCCATGTTGCATTATAATAATCAAGTACGCTTTCCGGATTTGACATATATCTTATCGTATACGTTTGTTTTGCATTCAAGGTTATATTCGAAGGATTAAGCCAAATCTTAGCTACATCTGGTCTCTTTACAGTCACTTTACAACTGTATGTCTTCCCATGTACCTTTACTTTAATTTTTGTTGTTCCAGTATCTTTTGCTTTCAGTTTTCCTTTTGCCACTTTGACAATATCACTATCCTCTGACCACCACTTTACAGAATGTTTACAACCTTTTAATTTTAAAGTTTTTGTTTCTCCAACTTTCATAACAATCTTTGCTGAACTAAGTTTTGGCGATTCAACTTTGACTGTACATTTTTTCTTTTGACTTCCAACAGTTGCAGTGATAACAGCTTTTCCTGCCTTCTTTGCTGTCACTTTTCCACTTGAAGAAACAGATGCAACTGATGTTTTCGTTGTTTTCCATTTTATTTTCTGCGTTGCATTTTTTATTTTCAGTCTAACTGATTTTCCTTTTACTAAAATCACGGAAGTTTTGTTGATTTTGATTGGTTTTGTTGTCCTCTTAGGGGTAGAAGAACCACCGCTGCCACTAGAACCGCTACTTGGTGCACCATAAGGAAAACATTTGCTACACGCTGTGAGTCCCATTGCCTTCGCTGATGATAAACTGGACGGAAAATAATTTCCATTTCCGCACTTGTGTGTATGATACTTTTCTCCTGTACGGGTTATGTACACTGTAGTGTCAGCATGAACCGGTGTGTCGTTGTAATAAAAGTTACCACCTGCTAGTAATAATATGAATGAAAATATTACTACTTTTGTTTGAATAATTCTTTTGATTTTTTCCATTGTGTTTCTCTCCTTTTTGTACTTTAAACGGCCATGTTTGTTTTCTTTATAGTACTTATTATACATGAATAATTTAATAACTGTCTAGATACAAATACCACACAAATTGCCCCTAATATATAATTTACCACATATCATACCGATTAACTATTTTACGACCCTAAAATCTTATGTTCACATATATAATAACTCCAACATTACCACTGCTAATGTTTTTCCTGTGTGATTTTTATCACAATTGTACTTATGTTGAAAATGACTTATACTTAGAATAGGTTATTAAAATTTGATTCATTCATAGATATTGAAAGGAATACGAAATACAATGAAAAAAAAACCTATAAGACATCACTATATCCCACAATTTATTTTAAGAAACTTCTGTTTTAATGACAAAAGCAACCTGTTTTTCTTTGACAAAAAAACTTCTAAAATGTTAATTAAAAATACTAAGGATATCTTCATGGTTAAAAACCTGTATCGAGATGATATAAATAATCCTGATGAACCAGTAAAAATTGAGAAGGACTTGGCACGTTTTGAAAACGAAATATCTCAAATCATTACAAAAAAATTTCTTCATAACAACGAAATAACAATCAGTCTGAAAGATGACGAGAAAATAAAACTATTTTTTGCTGTTATGGCATTTAGATCAAATGGAACAAGAAGATTTTTTACTTCTAAGATGTCAGAAGAATCCAGGGCATTCTATTCCACATATCAAAAAAATGGAGATTTGACAGATTTCTGGAAAAGAAACCTAAGCAATCTGGTTAATTGCAGGTCATTAAAAGATATAATACAACATACAGAGATTGATTTCCCCATTAAAGCCTTTTTTCAGAGAGATATTCTTGGATTATTTGGTCTTTACTTTATTGTTGTGGAAAGAAGAGGTCCCCTTGATTTTATTATAAGCGATGTTTATCCAACTGTTATTAGTGGAGAATTGGACGACGGATTAGAACTACCTCTATATAACATATTTCCAATTTCGCCAGACCGAATCATTCTAATTGCCTCTAATGGAATTGAAAGTGCATCGAAAAATATTGTTGTTCTTCCTGATAATATCTTAAAAAAACCCAAATTAAATCCTATTAAAAAAGAGATAACCATTCATGTTCGAAAAATATATGAAGATGAAGTACGACATTTAGATTCTATTCTAATAAAAGAGGCATCTGAAGGATTTGCATTTAAAACTAAACATAGGGTAATATTTCCAGCGTAAATTAATATTTTACTCAATAATAATTTTATAAAAAACAATTCAGAGACCTATGAAAAAAGTTTAAAAAGAATATTCAACAGACTTTATTACTGTTTTTGAAAAATATGTAGAATATTTAGAAAATGAATATAAAAATGACTAGGAGAGTACTATTATATACAGAAAAATTATTACGAAGAACAGATTATAAAAGATAAAAATTATGAAAATATAACAAAAGAACAATGCAAATTTATAGACTGCACCTTTGAATACTGTTCCTTTGAAGAGTGCAATCTGCAGGAAAGCAATTTTAGGGATTACCGATTAGAAGCTACTCAATTTTTTAAATGTGATATTCATAAAGCTGATTTTAGGAATGTTAAAGGATATGCGATAGATTTTCCTTCAAGTAAAATAAAACAAGCAAAATTTTCATATTCAGAAGTTACGAGCTTGTTAGCATCTTTAGAAATAAAAATTGATTGACATAATCGATAATGGGGAACCAAGCACTGTGCTTATTTGCCCTACCATGGACACTGGATAAATATCTCCATGTCTCCCTGTTGTAAGCGATACCGTTGCCCAATAAACCCCCATCAAAAAATGAATGAAATGTCTGTGGTTCAACATTAAATATAATTAGTACCAAAACAAGAACATATGCAATTGCTATCCATAAAACTACTAATAATGAATCCCTTTGTCTTTTCAAAACTCTTAAAATAATTATGATATTTTTTTAATAACGAGCTGCTTTGAAAACTCTGAATACTTTAAAAGTTCTCATAAGCCTAAATATTTTTAGAAGCCTGAATCCACTATTTAGTATAGTTATTGATGGATGTATCGAAAATAAATCTATAATTGCCATAGGGGGTAAAGGGATAAACAATAAATACTCTTATCCCTTTTCCTTTTAATTTTAAATTCGCTGTTGCAAATCTTAATATGCAATCAATAACAAAAACAGTTACGGTAATTCGATCTAATCATAAATAGGTTAGGGGCTGTTCTTTGAAAGCAACAGGAATATAGACTTAATAATATTATGAACATCATAAAGATGTCGTATATTCCACTTATAATGTCATTCTCTTCTGCAAGTTCAATTATTTGGTAAATTCATTGTCTCGTCTCATTTATATTCTCCGATAAGATTCATTTTTACAATAATTTTATTTAAAATAATCTTGTTTTGTTTTAATTCAGTTTATATCTTTTATTAATAAACTCAATAGCTGATTTATCATAAATCAAACATCCTACCTTATCCTTAGTTTTTTTCACCTTTTCCGCTATTGGAAAACCAGTTATGAGAAGTAATAATCATAAATTCATCATCGATTATTAAAATCTTTGAATATAACAGTGGTTTATATTGCAAATCTGCTTCTATAATGTTTTTCAATTCTTCAATTGCCCTTATATGTTTTTCCTTTTGCTCCCAAAACCAATCTCTGTTTACAATTTTATCAATTTCATCCAAATTATAATTAACTTTATTATGTTCAAAACAAATTTTTATCGTTTTACATTGTTTCTTTATTTCTTGTATGTATTTTAAGAAATTTTGATTTACTACGTTAGCAGTAATCCATGGATTAATAATTTTAAGAGATTTTGAAAAACATAACTGCATCTCTTCTATCTGTTCCTTATTCATTGTATTCGCTTCATACATTGAATATAATTTTCCATTTTCTCTTAAACATTTCGTTGATAATGAAAGATAATTTCCTGACTCATTACACGTTTCATAATTTCCTACTAAAATCAACTGTTTCTTGGCTCTAGTAAAAGCTACATTTAAACAATTAGGTTTATTTCCGACAAAATATGTTCCACTATTTTGCTTTGAATTATCCACCACCATACTCATTATAATCACATCATATCCTGCCTCTGATTCATTATTTTTAGTTTTAGACCTGTTTTCTCCATATTAATAACTGGATGCATAAAAATAACTTCTCCTTTGTTAAATGTCATTAATTGAACTCTTTTACCGTATTTCAAATTCAAATTCGAACCATCACCGTGATGGCTTCTTTATTCGTTACGTTATTATTCGTTATAAATCCGTTACATATATTTTTTTATCATTTCATACGCCTCTTGTTTGATAACATCTGAATTTGTCAAATATTCATTCATCAACTCTTTCATCCATTTACTTTCGTGTCCTGTTATTTGTCCTTTATAGTCCGGATCGAAATGGCTTAAATTCTCTCTTTGAGCTTGAATCCCTCTGATATTTCTATATTTTTCACCAACATGATATTCTAGTCTTTTGCCACGCTTTCTGAGTAATTCGCTAACGAAAACATCACTCTTCTTAATTTCTTGTGGTGACTTTTTATACAGAAAATACTCAACAATTAACAATACTTGCTCTTCCCTGTCCCATCCCGGCTGGGATTGTGGCTTTTCAAAATTATCTTCATCATATTCTGATAATTGACTTCTTATCATATTAATGTATCCCTTTCTTCAAATGGTATAATCGATGTTACAACTGGTGCAGATGGTCCTACAGTTCCATTTGATTTCATCTTATCTCCAACAGTAATACATTGTCCTTTTTTTAATTTTTGAACCTCTGGAATCCAATCAACTTCACCAGTGACATCTAATTGTTTTGCAGTTTTTATTATTTCATTATCCGTAGGCTTAAAATATAGTTTAAACGAGGCTTGTAATAATCTGACAATTTCATCACTTTTTAATACCGCCAATGACTGTGTCGCAAACCATGCAGACCAACCAAATTTACGTCCCTCCGTCAATATAGCTGCACTAGGTGATTTCATTGCATGAGATAGGTTTTGTGCTTCATCTAGTACTACTACAAAAGGCTTATCTTTTGTCCCAAATTTCTTTGTATAATACCACGCATCCCACAGCATCATTTCAGTAATGATAATTTTCATTTCTTGGGTAAACATAGCAAGCTGAATAATATTAACCTTCGAATCATCTGAGTACAATATATCCCCCCAATTGTATTTAGAATCGGACGTGAAGTCCACAGTTCTAAAGAATGGAGACATTTTCGATAATACTGACTTTGCTGTCTTATTTTGTTCTACAATTTCCTCTAGTTCATCTTTAAATATTTTCATATTCATTTTATCATTATATTTTATTAATCCATTATATGCAGCATCAAAAATAGCTGCATATTGTTGATCTCCAAAGTCATAAACATGGGCAAAAATATCTGCTAGTCTAGCTGCCACATCTGATTCCTTCTCCAAAATCATCTGACCAGCCAATTCGACTTGATGTCGCTGAAACGGATTAATGTGGACTCCTGTACTATATACAATATGCTGATTAATCCTATTATCTAAGCCATCCTTAAATGATTGTTCAAGTTGCTGTTCCATAAAACCTTCTGTGTAATCAAATATAACAGAGGAAACTTTATATTTTGCCAATTCATACAACATAGTTTGAATACTATATGTTTTTCCCTGACCTGAGGTTCCTGTTATAAGCAAATGCCTATTTGCTAAAGCCTTATTTCCAAACTCCCAATATACCTGATGATTGTATTTATCCTTTCCAATCAAAACACGAACATCTGATTTTAAATTGTTGTCAAGCTCAGCTTTATCTGCATTTGATTCTTCCAAAGCATTTCCCATGTCATTTGAAACCTCTTCACTTTTTTCCTCTACTATTTCGACTTCTTCATTATGCAGTTCAATAATATCAGCAAGATTTTCTACTTCCACAACAAGCTGGAAATCTACTGTACTAATTTCTTTCATATCTGTTGCAAGCAAATTGACACCTTCTTTTTTGTTTTTTTCAACAATTAATACATCTTGGTTTAAGATTTCTCTTTCTTTCGTACACTCTTCTCTAAAAGATATTACTCCAGCTTTTCCCATCTTTGGAATTAGTAATTCAACTATTTCATATTCCTCATTTAGCAATTTCCTTCGTAAGTCTGTTTTAGTTACTGTTTTCCATACATCGTTATCCTTATCTACTTCATATAACATCATTTTTTCTGCATTAACCAAAACTTGCTGCATAAAGAAATTTCTAAAAAATCTGATCTTTATATTTTTCTGTAAACACGGTCCAAATTCTAAAATTTCATCAAATATTTGTTTCGTCCTAAGTGCCTGTCTAATTCCTTTCTCAAGATAGTCTGACTCAACTTTTCCTATTTTAACTTCTATTGGATAAAATGTTATTTTTACTTTTTCACCATTCAATATCCCTACCAAGAGCAAATCATCACTTGTTTGTCCTTCAAATCCCATATTCTTGGCGGAAAAAATAGACCCTCTCTGAGATAATCCCACCGAACCAGAAACACGTAATATTTCCTCTAAAGAAACCGGAACCCAAATAACATTATCAATTGAATATCTTTTCACTGCTAATTTCATTGCGGATAAAATGCTTAATTTTTCAACTGGAAAATGTGATTTATATGAAAGCATACGTAGGAGCCAATCTCCATTCAACGCATTAAACATATTTATTATCTTCTTTGAATTGCTTTGAACATCATTAACACCATTCGCTTCCAAATAACGAGATATTGCAATTTGATATTGCTTTGATTTTTTCGTTACTGTAATTGCATCATATCCACTTGATGTCATGTTATACTGATCACTATAATGGATTATCAATAAATCCTTGGAACTTGAATCACTTTTAAAATAATTTAAATCTACTTTTGGATTAATAAATGTAACCCAATTACTTGCTTCATATATTTTATCTAATATATTCTGTTCACTAACCCCCATCTTCAATGCATAGCAGGAACTGTTTCTATAGGTATCTCCATTCATAGATGCATTCAATGAATTATAATCAACAGCAACTTTAAGTAATTTTGAATCCAAATTGGCATATTTTATTCCAAAACCAGTTCTATATGAATCTCCTAACATCTCAGATGGTACTCCAGAGGAGATCCCCCCCATAACAACACCAGATGGAATATCTCCCATTTCCGTTGTAATTGCTTGATGATCATCGTCCAACTCCATAAAAGTAATATGCGCATACTCAAATGAATCTGTTAATTTTTTATAATAGAATTCGACATTATCCCTATAAACATGGATAACCTCTTCAACACTCATATTATCAACTTTTACTTCTATTCCCAAAGATTTTACCAATATTTCAGGGTTGTCAATTTGTGACATTAACTCAAATGCATTATCCATTTTTGAATCTTCATACATAGTAACCTGAATAGGGATAACATTCTTGTTTTTTGTAGTGTTTAATTCACGTATATAGTATTTAACCACTCCCTGTACTATTTCCCTACAATCACCTGTATTAATCAAATTAATGCGTATAGGAGTACTTATATCTGCCGAAAACAAATAACTAAAATGTTCAACAAATTCTCTAATTTTTTCTGCTACTAATTTTGAAACAAAATCTTTCGATCCTTTATATCTCGGCAAATCTTCTTCTACATATATTTTCCATTCTGGTGAATGAATTTGTTCAACAGGCATAAAAACATTAGGGCTATTAGTTAATGGATCAATATTAATATAAGGAAGCAATGATGTGTGCTGAAATTTTCTGATTAGATCTGTTTCATTTTCGTCTATTCCATCTATAATTTGATCGTTAATATATAATTGATAGGCAATATTGATAGGATGAAGTGGAGTCAATAAAATCTCCATATCACCATAACATTTTTTAATAACACCAAGCTTGAATAAACCTTTTTCTTCCTCAGTTAAATAGGCTCCTTCTTTAATCGAACCAGCTGCTTCAATCACCTCGTCTAAATATTTTTTATATAACGATTCTATCTCACTACTTATATAAACCAAACTAGGTACTTCTTTTTTTGTTCTAAAATACTCTATAATTGCATCAAAAGCGACCCTCACTCCATCTGGAAGGCAAATAGGTACTGATTCTAATTTTTCATCTGGTCCTTTCTCCTTGGCTAAAGGACTTCCCAATTTGATATATTTTTTTTCTAAAAATAAACTTTTTCGGAATTCGTCTCTTGTATAATATTTCTTTGTTCCAAATACAAGACTATTCTCCCCCTGCATTTCAAAATTACATTTCTTTGTTTTTTTCAAATACCATAGTTTCATTCCTTCAATTACTGTTGGTTTTTCAATTGCAAAAGTTTTAATTATAGGAATAACAAAATTGGTTGTAGATAATGTAAAGTACACATTTTCGTTATCTTCTTCGTATGGATATTCATCACTTATGCCTATCGAAAGAGAATCTTGTGCAGCTAATGAAACAACTTGATTATTTTCCGAAATGAAAATACTCTGCTTGTTAGAGCCATATTCATTTATTATTATTTCATCTTCTTCTGAATTTATTCTAATCGCATATTTATCTTTTATACGCATCTCGACAGAATATTGAGTCTTTATTGATTCAAGCAATAGTGGATTACATCTTAATACTGCAATCTTGAATTCAAATTTTGTACCTTCAAATTCGTACTGAAAACGGCCAAACAATGCGACATCCTCTATATCTGTTAGTTTTACAATCAATTTTTTTCCACTGCTAGTTACAGATAAAAATGATTGAAATTCTTTAAATATAGTAATACCAACACCTTTTGTAAATTCAGAGAACAATAACTGAAACTTAACTTGATCTTGGCTACTATCTATGAAAACTAATAAATTTCTTGTTCTACTTTTTACTTTTGATGTTCCTTCTTCTTTGTCCCATATTGTCGCATTCGAAATTATAGGATAGTATTCAATTGGCGATTGGTTTTTTTTACGATTAACATATTTTTCTACTTGTGAAAATCCTACATCTTTCCAATCGTCTTTCGAAAAAACTTTAGCTCCATCTTCTCCATATATATTTTCAAGTTTAGAAAAATCAGCTCCATAACTATGAATCTCAGATATTTTCACAAAATGTTTGTGATTACTCTCCAATCTCTTTTTTAATTCAGTTCCAGACAACAAAGGCAATTTATCATCTGGAAATAACTCAAATTTTTTATATTCATCAGAAGTAATCTGTGAGTCAGCCAAACACTGTATTATATCTTCATACTCAAAAATAGTTGCAGTTGTTCCATCTAGTTCTTTACTTTTGTTTTCCAAATACTGTAAAAGAATTATCTTATCTAGATCACTATATCCTGTCTCATTAATTTTTCGATTAATGTCCATTTCTATAGTTGCGATATTTAAAGGCATACCTTCTTTTCCCAAAGAGCCTGCACCACCTAAAATACTATCTAAGGAAGAGCAATGAATAAATAATATTGCACTATTTTCGTAATCAGGATAAACACCAACCATATTTCTTAGCGTTGCTAAAAAATCAGGGTGTGGTCCTCCTTCCATTGCTGCAGCAACAATCAAATCAACATTTCCAAATGTCAACTTGTATGAATCGTATTTTTGCTTTCTCTCTTTATCTTCATATACAAATGAACTAGCGATAATATTTTTTTTCAATTCTTTATACAGATTTTTCACTTGCTCCTCTGTCTCAAATTGAATATAATATTTATCACCCGAATTAAGTTCATTAGTTTTAAAAAATGTTATTATTTTTTCAGATATATAACTATAAAATATATTTAACATATTGCGCATCCCCACTATCTGATCTCTTTTCAAGCAAGTTCATTTTTTCAAAAAGTTCAACAATCCGTTTCTTTGATTCTCTATCAAAAAGAAGTCCTCTTTTTTCAAATTCCTCAAACAACTTCGTAAGCTTTATTTTTCCACTATATTCATTCAAAATAATTCTAGTAAACATTATTATGTCACTATCATAAACACTCAATGTATATCCATACATTCCTCTAAATTTACCAAAGTTCTTTTGAATAAAATTTATAAATTTTTTGTTATACCCATTATAATGAGACTTTCTTCCACCATTTATAAACTGGTAATCTATTGTTTCAAATAGTTTTTTTATTTCCACTGACACTTTACATAATGTATCTTGATTCTCACTATATTTACATCCACTATAATCTAGCGGAATCCACTCTTGATATAATTTCCGAAGATTCACTATTTCTTCGGCAACTTGACTATCATGTTCCGAATTGTTAAAGAGCTCGTAGAAACCAATATAATCAGTATGCACAGAATCTTTATTGTGTGATAGCAATTCCATCACTACAGAATGTGAAAACATATTACTCATTTTATCCTTAACATATTTCCACCCGTATTCGTATCCTGGACGTACCCTTGTTACTACTTCCTCATGTAGCGTAAGAAATATATTTTCAATTTCATTCTTATCGCCTTTTTCAAATTTGTTAAGTTTGACTGCTAACTGAGTTACATAGAACATATAATAGTATGCCAGAAATCTAGTTATATTATCCTGATACAATTTTGTATCTTTTATTAAAGTTTCAAAATCTTTAACAAACACTTTCTTAACATACGGCAAAAAACAATTCGCCGGAGCAATATTACTTACATTATCATTTTGATTTTCATCTAATGAATCAAATACGAGCATTTCTAATATATTTGTGTCTTCGGAATCCTGAATCTTTTTATAAGCTTCTTTCAAATTAGATTCTTCAACGAACAAACTATATATATACTCTGCAACCTGTTGTTGAGTAATATTGCAGTCTATATAGCTTAATGCTTTAACATTAATCGGAAGAAGTTTTTTATTTACAAAATATATATCCTCAATAATGTAAAATAACTTTTCAAAGTTTTCATCTGTGCAGTCATCCATTTTTTCATGCATTCTTCTTTTTAATTCTTCAAAATCAAGTTTTTTCTTTGCAGGATTATCTGAAATAATGCGCGAAAACGCCCCAACTACTCCAGAAAAATCTTCATATTGATTTTTATCATTTTTTGTTCTAAACGGAACAAGTGCATCATCACCTTTATGCTTTTTATTTTTGTTAAAGACATCATTAATTCCATTTTCATCTTCAAAAATGAACCATGTTTTTTCCATTAATCATTCTCCTCAAAAGTATATCCATAATCTTCGTCATATGATAGACTATATTCCTTTGCTAGTTTTTGAGATAAATCTCGAATAAATATCTTTTCCATTTTAGATCCACCTTGCGATATCTCATTAATAAATTCAACGCATTTAATATTTACTCGTTTATCGTTTATATTAGGTACATATCCATTTAACACTCTCTTTAATAATTTGTATAAAGCGAAATCTACATCTAGCTCTGCTTCTTTATCTCCTGAGTATCTATACTTTAATCTTAGTTCATCTCTAAATATATTTAATTCTCCTTGTCCTAAATCAAGCAAATTATCAACACGCTTTTTAATCTCAATTTTTTGAACTAGATGAAAATCAGATTTTTTATTTCCAATAAACAATTGCATTTCGTCCTGATTTACCTTTCCATTCCATGCTAATACACCTTTTTCTACAACATTATATACATCCTTCAATTCTCTATGATTTCCCGTATTCCATGAATATAATGCTCTCATATATTCTACATAATCTTCATCCTTTGGTAATAAATCTTCCCTTGACCCAGTCAACCAACAAGTTCTAACATATATTTTTAAAATTTCTTCTTTAACCAACTGCATTGACTTGTCCGAAAAATTTATATGTCTTAATCTTTCAATTAAAGATAAATAATCAGGTAAACCTCTATCATATATATCAATTACATCATCTGTATTTTCGTAAAAAACAAAAAAATCATCAATGTTTTCGTTTCTAATTCTCATTGGATCAACACTAATCATAGAATCCAGCATCTCAGATGAATTTCTTTTTCCAAATAAAGTATTAGGTAATAGAGCTTCACAATAATTAACACTATTAATTTTTTGAGGATTTTTTCTCGGCTCTAACGAACCTCTATCCCAATATCGTTCATCAACTATGATCTCGTAGATCATATTAAGCAATGCTCTTGTTGAAACTATCAATTTATTTTTCACTATATTTTCAACTAATGCATTCACAAGTCCTTGTTGAATTTTATTATCTGAAATCAATTCATAATTTGCTCTTACTGGACAATCTACCTTCGATGGGCAATCTACACAATTTTTGCAATATTCATTATAAAAAACATTTGTTGAATTCTTTGCAGTAATCTTATTTAAAATTCCTCTAATATATTTTGAAGACACTCCATCTTTTTCTAATTCATACAAATGATAATCAGCAAAATTAACACTATGAAAATTTTTACATTCCCCTACTGAACAAATCATTTCATCTAAAATTCCAGTGTCATCTACATATTTTTTTAATTTAGCAAATCTTCCTTCCCCATCAGCTTCAAGAAAGTTACTCAATGTACCTAAATTAATAGCTAAAATAACTTTTTTTACTGAACTATCAAGTTTTTCATCTGCAAAATCTTCCATTATTTCTTTAAGCGTATAGGCCGCCGGCTTATCAATATATAAACTTGCTGTTGAATCATTATGAACGTAAAACTTATCCATCATTTCCGGATAAACAGATTTACAATATGATAGAATATGTGATTTTCCGTCACCTACACTTCCACATAACAATATTAATTCTGCATCATTTGAATCATAAGTTTTTTTAGTATAGAAACAAACCTATCTTGTACCGCTCTATCTACATGCATATACATTGTGTAGTTGTCCGTTTCAGTAGAATCTGCAGATACAACTGCCTCTTTTGAAGATTCTCTCAACCTTGCTAAAATATTCGCAAAACAATTTTGGTTATCTGATGTACTCTGAAAATCCATATTATCATCCACCTTTTCAAACATTACTTTTTATTGTCGAAACAAGAAAATCTATGTCATCTTTTGTCGTATATTTATTAATAGTAACACGCAAAACTTTTGCAACTTTCTTCTCTAACCCCATAGCACTTATTACATACGATGGTTCCCCCGCACTACATGCAGAACCACTTGACATAGCAATTTGTTCACTAATTCTTTTTAAAAATCTTTCATTATAAAAATTAGGTAATTGAATTATCATACTAATCAATCCGGGCATTCTATTGGAAGATGGATTTGTTAATTTTACATATCCTAAATCCAATAACTTGCTAATCGCATATGTATCCAAATCTTTTATTATCTTTTCATTTTTTTCCAAATCTCTTTTTGCGATTTCTGCAGCTTTTCCGAATCCAACTATGTTATGTACAGCTAACGTTCCAGCTCTAAATCCGAACTCTTGCTCTCCTCCATGTAATAAAGCTGTTATAGGAGATATTCCATAATCATCACTCATTAGATATGCAGCTCCTATTCCTTTGGGTCCATACAGTTTATGCGCAGAACATGAAGCATAATCAATACACATTTCTTTTACATCAATTGGTATTTTCCCAAATGATTGTGTAATATCAGCATGAAAAACTATGTTTCTTTCATGACACTTTTTAGATAATTCAGTAATGTTATTTATTGTCCCCACTTCATTATTAACATGAATGACTGATACCATTGCTGTGTTTTCTTTTATAAGCTCTTCAATGGTTTTAGATTTTACCTCTCCAGTTTGAGAAACATCCGCAAAACTTGCTTCAAATCCTCTATCAACAGATTTAAATTCATTAAATAACGAAAATGTTGGATCGTTGTTCGAATAAATTTCTCCATTTAGATACTTGCATGTATTTAATGTTGCCTTATGCTCTACTTTAGAAGTAATAATATGATTTTTCCCGTCTAAATAATACTTTCTATAATCTAGATATCCTTTTATAATAAAACTTGTACTTTCAGTAGCTCCTGCAGTAAATATAATTTCCTCAGATTTTGCTCCCATCAATTGAGCAACCTTTTCACGCGCTTCTTCAACTGCATCCTGAGCTGTTTTTGCTTTGACATAATACTTGCTTGATGGATTTCCATATTCTTCTTTTAAATATGGCATCATTGCATCTAACACTTCTTCATCAACCGGAGAAGTTGCACTATTATCCAAATAAATCATAATTAATACCTATCTCTTTCTTTGCAAAATTATACTGTATCTCCAATACCAAGAGTCTGCAATACATACTTATCAACACTACCTGCGTGATTATACATATCCATCAACAATTCACTTCCTCTGTCAATATGTGCCTTTACATACTTTGGAAAAAACTCTTCATCTGATAATCCTCTACCCTCAATTGTTTCTATTAATATTTTAAAGAAAACTTCATTATCTCCAGTTATTGTTTGTCTATTTAAATCTAATCCTTCGGAATCCGATACAAATCCTTCTACTGATGTATTTTCTTTAATAGACCAGGCGATAGCGTGCTTAACCAAAGTATATGGCTTATAATTTGTTCTCGCTTCTAACTCTTCAAAAATCTCTTGTGTTCTTTTTGATGTCTTTAGTCTAAATATCATTTACTACTCCTCAAAAAAATAATGTTCTTCTACCGATGTTCTATTCTGGTTTTCATCATTAACAAGCATATATTCTTTTGCAATATGAGGCTTTAAAATATTATAATATTCTTCATTAACCTCTTCATCTGTCGATAGAATGATAACCTGCTTGCTAATGCTAGGAAAAAATTTCTCTGATATTTCTTTTCTATGATTTGCATCTATTCTTGCATATGGTGTATCAATAATAAAAGGAATATCTTGACCTGAAAGCATTATAATGGCCCAATACAAAGATAGAATGAATATCTGTCTTTCACCTTTTGATAACCTACTCAACTCAATTTTTTTATATAATGAAAATTTTTTCTTTTCATCACCTTTTTCAATCTTATGACGAACTTCAGAAAGATTGCTTGCTGACATTTTTTCAAAAAGCTGTTTTGTTCCCTGTTCTCCAATTAACTCACCAAATTCTGAATTACCTAAGTTTTTTATTAAATATAAAAGCTCATTATTGTTATAAACTTCATCTTGATACAATTTAAATTGAAAATCCTCAGTTATTTCAACATGAGTAATTAAATTGTTCTTTCGATATATATGTTTGAGGTTTTGAACAACTAATTCCTCTAATCTTAATCTCATAGCAATAGTCTTATTCTTTAACAATTCTTCCATCACTTTTGATAACCCAGCACTTAATTCATATACATGTTTGTTTTGTGCCTTTAATTTAATGCTTTGGAAAATTCGTTCTTTTAGCTGCTGTTGAGTCTGTAATTCATCCTCAATATCACTACTGCTTTTTTGTGCTTCATATAGTTTAGCCACTAGTACTTCCTTTTCTCTTAACAAGAGATTTTCTCTTTCTGCAAATTTTATAGCATCTTCCTCTCTCATTGCACTCTTCAATATTCGGTTAATATTCACAGTAACTACAGATGCTTCCATTCTTTCTTTGACTGCTTTAACTATTTCATCAATATCAAAGTTTTCGATAGAAGAAATAATTCCATGAGCATAATTCATCTCCGCTTTTGAAAGATCAAAAATAACCTCTTTGCTATTATAATTTCCTTCTGGCTTAAATTTTCCAAGAATCATTTCTAACAGTCTATTTGCCAATTCTGTATTTGAAACATCCTCTTTCGACAAATACTCTTTTATATCATCCACAACTAATTTTTTAGATATGTAATCGTATATTTTTTCTTTTTCTTCGTAGTTAATTTGTTCTTTTATTTTTGGTGCAAATTCTCTCACTATCAAAAATGGCATCATGCCTTCAACGAATATCTTCATTTTGACTACTGATTCAACTTTCTTTGATTCTGCCGCTTTATATCTTTTCTGCAATTCCTTTCGTTCTTTCTCTGTTATTCCTCCTGCATTTTTAAACTCTGTTTCTAATTCTGTTAATTTAATCCCAAGACTATTAAGAGTATCTTGAGTCTCTTCTATTTCTTTTAAAAGACTCTTTTCTCTTACTTCAAGTCTCTCTACTTCTTTCTTTGCCACTTCAAATTCAATATATAAATTATCATTCTCTTCATCACTTGTCTTTGATATATATCCTTTTGTGTATTTTCTAATTATTTCAAAAATATCCATTCCACACAATGTGAATACAGCATTTTTTACATATGTATTATATGAACTAGTTGAAAATATGTTACCGACTTCTTCTCCATCAAACAAGAAAAATTCAAACAAATCTGGAGGAACAATACTCTGCAAATAATTTTGAAAATATGATAATTCTTGCTGCGATAATTTTTTCCCTTCCTTTTCAACGTAATATTCTTCGCTTAATTTTTTCTTTGAATAATTCCATTTTCGAGTGATAATATATTCTCTCATTTCACGCTCTTTTTTAAGAGATATTGTTATTTGAACTTCAGTTTCAACTTTATCCTGCTGAAATGCTTTTGAATTAATCAAATCTTTTATTTTCATTATATAATGCGAATTCACACCAACATATCCATATGCCAGCGGTCCATATAGCGCAACCTTTATCGCAGTAAACAGTGAAGTCTTTCCTGCACCATTTTTTCCTCCAATGAGAATAATATTCCTATTTTTATCATCACACCTAAAATCAAAAACATTCTCACCTTCATAAGAACTAAAATTATATAATTTTATTTTATTTATCTTCATTTTCAAGCTCCTTCAAGATATCATAATGAAGCCATTGCTGATTTAACAAGCGATCTATGCCTTCTTTAAGTATTCTCTGATTTGAATAATTCTTATTATGATATACAGATAAAATCACGTTTCTCACTAAATCAAAATGGATATGATTCTTTTTAGCAAGTTCTTCTAATTCTAGAAGTGTTTCTGAATCAATCAAAGATTCTTTATAATCATACCAAGGCAATTTCTCACCTGTAATCTCTTCATACAATTCTATGAGCGTTCTACGTGACAAATCAAGTTCATCATCCCATATCTCATCAATTGCTTTTAATTCATCAATTGTTATCAACTCATAATCCATCTTTTTTTGGGTTTCAATCAACTTTGACAAAATTAATTTTCTGGCTTCCCAGGTAAATGGTCCATAGCCAATATTTCCCTCTCTATCTTCGTAAACAGAACCGTTTCTTTTCCTTTTTTCTCTATATTCAGGAATATCACGAATTGACATTAGCCATTTTCTGAATTCAGCCAGTGGTATTAACTCTCTATGTCCACTCTTTATAAATCCATTCAAAGATTTGTCTTCTTTAACTACAGTACAAACCCAACAACCAAATCGTGAATTTCCACAACTTTGAGTCTGTCCTCCTGCTTGAGTTCCCGCAAAAGGACATTCTCCACTATCTGCATCTGCGTATAAACTTACTAATTCAGAGTTATCTGTTCCCCACGGAGTTTTACCTCCATCCAATCTTAATAAAACATCCCATACATCTTCAGTAGTAAGTTCTACTATTGGATTATATACATATGCATCCTGTATAGTTTCATGTCGGTTCAGCAATCTATTAGCCAACTCTCTTCCTTCAATTCTTCTTTTTCGTGCAATACTCTCTGCTTTTCTTACTCCCAAGAGAACAACTACCTCTTCTGATTCATTTTGTATTATTTCACGAATATACTCAGCACTGGGATTAATTTTCAGCTTATCAGTACACCATCTGAATGAACCGTTCATTCTAGGCGTAGGATAACCTCTTCCAATAACATTTGCCCAAAATGAGTTATTCGCCGGTGGAGTAACCATAACGGATTTAATAGGTAACCCATCTCTTTTTGCTGCATTACCTAGCGCCTCATTCATCCTAGCCAAATATATTTTTATTAATGGGTTTTCTATCAACGTGTCAGATGACACAATGTAAACGTTTTTTCTTCTCTCAGCTGGTTTCAATTCTAACAACATTTTATATACCAGTTCCACTACCGTTGTAGAATCTTTTCCTCCACTATAACCAATGACCCATGGTCTCTTGTCCGACTGATATACATACTTTATTTCATCAATCAACTCCTCCAATGTATTCTCGTTAAAAAAACTATTTTGCATTATTGTTTTCCCTGATGTTGAGCTACCTTATCTAGCAAGTCATAACTCAATTCCTTTCCTTCATCATCTAACGTTGAGATAATGTTCATTATACGTTTTTCAATGCTATTTTCATTATCTACGTTGAAATGTCTACCAACAAGTTCATCTAATGACATTTCATATAAATCAGCAAGCCTCTTTAATAAATCTATGTCTGGAGATGTTTCCCCTCTTTCTATATTGCTAATAACTTGCTGTGAAACATCAAGTGCTTTTGCAATATCTTTTTGTTTATATTCTTTTTCATTTCTAATTTTTGCTAACCTTTCTCCTAATTTCATAGTTCGATTATCCTCATTAACGCATGCTATTTAATTAAAATTTACCTACTATATTATACAATATTTTTTTGTATTATCATAGTTGACTAACAACATTCTTGTGTATTATAATATTTACAAATATATTGTTATTTTAAATTAATTTAAAAAGGAGAAAACAATAATGATTTGTAAAAAATGTGGAGAACTCATAAGTGACAAAAACAAATATCCTTCTGATTCTAGGTATTGTCTTTCATGTGGATTAGATCGCTCCGAATTTATTAAGTTTAGGAAAAAAACCTTAAAATCTCTTCGTGACATGAATCTTGAATCAAAAATAATTCAAACCAAATACCTAATTAAACAAGCTGTTCATGAATTTGGAATTGATCATGTTTATATTTCATATTCTGGCGGAAAGGATTCTACCGTTTTATCACATATTGCAAAACAAATATATCCAAATATTTTGCACATATTTTCAAACACTACCAATGAGTATCCTGAAACTCTACAACATATAAAATGGGAAATCGAAGAAAATGGAAGTAACATATTAGTCGTTTATCCTAAAGATAAAAGTGGTAATATTTGGACATTTAAAAAAGTAGTCGAATACTACGGTTATCCTATGTTCTCAAAGCGAGTTGCAAATGCGATTAGAACATATCAACATGCTCGTTCTCCTAAAACAAAACAAAATTCGCTAGATTATATCAATCGTAATTTCAAAAAATACGAAAAATATATAACGCTTCCAATATCAGATAAATGCTGTGACAAATTAAAAAAAGAACCTCTTCGAAAAAAAGCTAAAGAATTAGGATTAAACTGCGCAATACTAGGTCTTCTTGCCTCCGAAAGCTATCAACGTGAAAAAGATTGGATTGAATATGGTTGTAACGTATTCTATGTAAGAAAAGATAATCAATGTCGACCACTTTCTTTTTGGACAGATGAAGACATACTTGAATATATAAAAAAGTATAATGTAAAAATATCTGAATTATATAGCATGGGATATATCAGAAACGGATGTATGTACTGTGGTTTTGGTGTTCATCTCGAGCCTGATAGTAATAATCGGTTTCAAATATTAAAACAAACTCATCCTAAACAATATAATTATTTTATTAACAACTTTGGTGATTTAATGGTAGAATTTAATATTAATGTTTGTTAGAAAGGAGATTCTTATAGTCCCTTATACAAAATTAGGGGCTGTAAAAAAATTCCCCTAAATCATAACCACCGGATAAGCCGGTGGTTTGTTCTGCTCTAAAAGGGTCTAATATTATCTATTACATGAAATTTTATAAATTATTTTCTTTCTATTACAGCATTTATATTCATTGTTATAGGTACATGAGATACTTTATAAGATTCCTCATCGAATGGTCTTATTCTTAAATTATATCTTTGACATGGAGTATGAAAAGAAATATCTTTAAGACAAATCCTCCCTTCATTTTGATATTTGTATTCTGGAAACTTATAAAATAATTCTTTATAATCTTTCGTTGGTTCAATGAAAAATGTATCTTTCTTAAACTCTTCATAATCTACATTTCCCATTCTGAATCCTAAACCTTTATTAGCCATAGCCTCTCTAACTCTCATAACAAATGTTTGTGGCTGTATTGCTATTTGTGAAAACTGAAATTCATTTCTTACCACATTTGGTGCAATTAAAGAATCACTAAATCCATTATAAAGTAAATCATTAAATTTATGTTTCAATGTTTGCTCCCCTATTTTATATATCTCATTTTCATTTAACAAATCTTTAACTCTAATTGTATAAAAACAAAATATAGGCTTTAATTTAGCACTCCTTCTTCTCAATAATATTCTATTGTCAATTTCAAATATTTCTAAATCTTTTCCTAATTTCTTTTTCATCTCACTGATTCTTTTATCGTTAGTATCTAATCTTGCAAAAATACCTTCATATGGATCCCCTTGTACTAAATTTCCTAATGCTATAGCTTGATTAACAAAAGCTCCTGCACATGAAAAACTTAATTCTCCATCAATTATTTTATCAATCCATCTTTGTTCACTGAATTTAAATATTTGTACTGCATGATCATTCGGTATCATCTTATTCCCTCATAATAAATTTTACAAATCATTTTTTTATAGAATAGAATCAAAATAGACGCACCTTAATATAAAAACATCCCACAACGCCTATAAATAAAGGCTTTGTGGGATGTTAGTGCCTACTCGAACTCTATCGTTCCTGGAGGCTTACTTGTCAAATCATAGAATACTCTATTAACCCCTTTGACCTCATTAATGATCCTGTTCATCACCTTATTCAGCACCTCATATGGTATCTCTGCTGACTCTGCTGTCATAAAATCTATTGTCTTCACTGCTCTCAGTGCCACAGCGTAATCATAGGTTCTCTCATCTCCCATTACACCAACAGATCTCATATTAGTCAATGCTGCAAAGTACTGATCCGGCTTCCATGATGCATCCGCTCCATTTGCTTTCTTGTATGCTTCTAATGCATTTCCTATCTCCTCCCGATAAATTGCATCAGCATCCTGCACGATTTTTACCTTTTCTTCTGTCACTTCGCCAATGATTCGGATTCCAAGTCCCGGACCCGGGAATGGCTGACGGAATACCAGATACTCTGGGATTCCCAGTTCTAATCCTGCCTTACGCACTTCATCCTTGAACAAGTCACGCAGAGGCTCAATAATCTCTTTGAAATCTACATAATCAGGCAGTCCACCTACGTTGTGGTGTGACTTAATCACTGCAGATTCTCCACCGAGACCGCTCTCCACCACATCCGGGTAGATTGTTCCCTGTACCAGATAATCCACTGCACCGATTTTCTTTGCTTCTTCCTCAAATACACGGATGAACTCCTCGCCGATAATCTTACGCTTTTCTTCCGGCTCTTCCACCCCTGCTAATTTCTTATAATATCTATCCTGTGCATTCACACGAATAAAGTTCAGGTCGTACTCTCCTTCTGGACCAAATACAGCCTCAACCTCGTCTCCCTCATTCTTTCTCAAAAGACCATGGTCTACAAACACGCATGTCAACTGTTTTCCAATAGCTTTTGCAAGAAGCACTGCTGCCACTGATGAATCCACACCGCCTGACAATGCACATAACACCTTGCCGTCGCCTACCTTTTCACGGATTGCCTGAATAGAATTCTCCACAAAAGAATCCATCTTCCAGTCTCCTGCACAGCCACATACATTGTATACATAGTTGCTGAGGATTTCCTTTCCTCGCACTGTATGCAGTACCTCCGGATGGAACTGAATCGCATAAAGGCTCTTCTCTTCACATTCAGCCACTGCTACAGGACAGTCCTTTGTGTAACCAGTAATCTTAAATCCCGGCGCTGCCTGAGAAATGTAATCAAAATGGCTCATCCATACCACAGTGTCTTCTTCCACGCCCTCAAATAACTTCGAAGTAACATCTACATGTGTCTCTGTCTTTCCATATTCACGGACAGGCGCTTTTTCCACCTTACCGCCTAAAATATGCTGCATCAACTGTGCACCATAACACAGCCCAAGCACTGGTATTCCCAGCTCAAACAATTCCTTTGTATATGTAGGCGAATCTGCCTCATAACAACTGTTCGGTCCACCTGTTAAGATAATTCCTTTTGGATTCATCTCCTTTATTTTTTCAATGTCTGTTTTGTAAGAATAAATTTCACAGTACACATTACATTCACGAACACGACGTGCCACCAGCTGATTGTACTGTCCACCGAAATCAATTACAACAACTAACTCTCTATTCATGTTTCCTCCTAAGTTCTCATTTAACTATTCAAGACTCGCTCGCGAGTCTTGGCGCGGGATTCGGGGCAGCTTTAGCTGACATAATACATCTCCGAATCCCTGCGCATCCTCGCGGAGCGTATATCAGATGGGTGATTGACACCCGCCACTGATACATTTTGGTTGCTTACCACCTAAAGAGGCGGGAGTCATCTCACATCTGATATAACAAATCAGGTAATAACATCGCCTAATTTGTCGAATTAACTTCTACAATTTTACTTCATTTTCCCTTATTAAACAAGAACAAAGAGTATTTTTTTTACATTCGCAGCAACAAACCATTATCTCATCTGAAATATCCACACACAACAAAGGCACCTGATACATAATTCCTACATACCAGATGCCTCCTATATCAATACCTCGTTTTTACCTCTTTCACTAACAACTACAGGCTTTTTCTTTCTCCCTTGGAAACTTTCTCATCACTCCTATCCGACTTTTCTCTTCTACTATCGGCTCTTTTGTTTCCCTCTTCTCTTTACTTCTCTGCCTGCTTTCGGCTTTAGATATCTGCTTAAATAAAATATCATTCCTCGTCAGACCTTCGTTTTGAATACTCTCATCTATCCTTTCCGGTCTTCCGTGATACCTTATCCAATAAATACTCATTTTACAGTCTTTTTCGTTTCCACTGTAATATAAGCAGGATATCAATTGGTAATCTCCTTTGCTTACCTATACTCAGATACTTTTGTTACCGGGTCGACATCCGGTACCACATGCTGTTAATGCACCTTGTAAAAACATTCGGTATAAAAAACTTATTTAATTTGTACTTAGAATTTACCATATTTTCTGCCTTATTTAAAGGGTTTTCAAGCAACTTTTTCATCTTCATCACATTGCCTAAAACTCTTAAAATTTAAACATTTTTATGAATCGTTTTTTTATAAAAAATCAACAAACCACCTGTTAAAGCCTTAACAAACACCCCTTTGTCCATTTGCTGATTCCTTTAATTTGTAAATAGTTCTTCTACTGCTCTGCACCCTTTTCCAGCATCTGTTTCACAAACCTTGCTGTATAACTTGTCGGATGCTCTGCCACCTCTTCCGGTGTTCCTGCCACTACCACAGTTCCACCACGGTCACCGCCATCCGGTCCCATATCAATAATATAATCTGCCGCCTTAATGACATCCAGATTATGCTCGATGACAAGCACTGTGTTTCCTTCATCCGTCAGCCTCTGCAAAATCTCAACCAGTTTATGAACATCAGCAAAATGTAGTCCTGTTGTTGGCTCATCCAATACATATATTGTCTTTCCTGTACTGCGTCGGCTGAGTTCTGTCGCCAGCTTAATACGCTGAGCCTCACCTCCGGACAGCTGTGTGCTTGGCTGTCCCAGTTTGATATATCCCAATCCTACATCATATAACGTCTTAACCTTATTATAGATTCTTGGCACATTCTCAAAGAATTTCAAAGCCTCTTCCACAGTCATCTCAAGAACATCATAAATATTTTTACCCTTATATTTTACCTCTAACGTTTCGCGATTATAACGTTTTCCACCACACACCTCACAAGGCACATAGACATCCGGAAGGAAATGCATCTCCACTTTCAAAATACCGTCACCGGAACATGCCTCACAACGTCCGCCTTTTACATTAAAACTAAATCTGCCTTTCTTGTAGCCACGCTCCTTTGCATCCATTGTAGCTGCAAAAAGATCTCGGATCATATCAAACATACCCGTATATGTTGCAGGGTTACTGCGTGGCGTTCTTCCAATCGGCGACTGGTCAATGTTAATAATCTTGTCCAGTTGTTCCACGCCTTCGATTTTCTTGTGTTTTCCGGGAATCGTTCTGGCTCTGTTCAACTGTTTTGCCAGACTCTTATAGAGAATCTCATTCACCAGCGAACTCTTTCCGGAACCGGACACCCCTGTAACACATGTAAAAACACCCAAAGGGACTTTCACATTAACATTCTTCAGATTATTTTCCTGTGCGCCTTTCACCTCAATATATCCAGATGGTTTACGGCGGACTTCCGGCACAGGAACCTGCAGTTTTCCACTAAGATACTGCCCTGTAATAGACTTCCTATTTTTCATAATCTGTTTTGCTGTGCCTGCTGCAATGACCTCTCCGCCATGCTCTCCGGCACGTGGTCCAATATCCACCACATAATCAGCCGCCAGCATTGTATCCTCGTCATGCTCTACCACAATCAGAGTGTTTCCCAAATCCCTTAAATGCTGTAACGTCTTTAACAACTTCTCGTTATCATTCTGATGCAGTCCGATACTTGGCTCATCCATAATATAAGCCACACCAACCAGCCCGGAACCAATCTGCGTTGCCAGACGGATTCTCTGTGCCTCACCGCCGGACAGCGTTCCGGTTGCTCTGGATAAGCTGAGATAATCCAATCCCACATCAATTAAAAACTGTAATCTGCCCTTAATCTCTTTTAAGATTTCCTTACCGATAGCCATCTGAGTCTCTGTCAGTTTCAGTTCCTCAAGAAAAGCTCTCAAATCTCTTACGGACATTTCTGTCATCTCAATAATATTTTTATCTCCTATCGTTACTGCCAGAGATTCTGGTTTCAATTTATGTCCGTGGCAGGTGCTACATGGAGTAATTCTCATATATGTCTCATATTCTGCTTTCGTAGATTCAGCACTGGTCTCACGGTAACGTCTTTCAACATTACGTACCAATCCCTCAAATGCAATATCATAAGTTCCAATACCTCTTTGTCCCTGATAATGCACCGGCACCTTTTCTCCCTTCGTACCATTTATCAGGATATCCTGAATATTTTCGGGATATTTTTCAAAAGGAGTATCCAAATCAAACCCATACCGCTTACATAATGCCTGAAGTATCGCATTACTGAAACTCTTACCGTCATTAGCACTCTGCCATCCCAAAACTGCAATAGCACCTTCATTGATACTCAGACTTTTATTTGGTATCATCAAGTCAATATCGAACTCCATCTTATATCCCAAGCCATAGCAATGCGGACACGCACCAAAAGGGTTATTAAAAGAGAAACTTCTCGGCTGGATTTCTTCAATGCTGATTCCACAATCTGTACATGCAAAATTCTGACTGAATGTCATCGTCTCTCCACCAATTACATCCAGATTCATCAGTCCATCACCTAGCTTCAACGCATTCTCGATAGAATCCGTCAATCTTTTTTCAATGCCTTCACGAATACTCAATCGGTCAATCACAATCTCAATATTGTGTTTAATATTTTTATCCAGTTTAATTTCCTCTGTCAGTTCGTACATATTTCCATCTACAATAACACGCACATAACCACTCTTCTTGGCACTCTCGAACACCTTTTCATGGCGTCCCTTCTTTCCTCTTACGATAGGAGCCAGAATCTGAAACTTTGTTTTTTCAGGCAAAGCCAGAACCCTGTCGACAATCTCATCTATCGACTGTTTCTTAATCTCCTTACCACAGTTTGGACAATGAGGTACACCTGCTCTTGCGTAAAGCAGTCTCATATAATCATAAATCTCTGTAACCGTTCCTACTGTAGAACGTGGATTTCTATTCGTCGACTTCTGGTCAATAGATATCGCCGGTGGAAGTCCCTCAATACTCTCAACCTGCGGTTTCTCCATCTGTCCCAAAAACTGTCTGGCATAGGAAGACAGCGATTCCATATATCTTCTCTGTCCCTCTGCATAAATCGTATCAAAAGCCAGAGATGATTTTCCCGAACCACTAAGTCCTGTAATAACCGTAAATTCATCTCTTGGAATATCAATATCTATATTTTTCAGGTTATGTTCACACGCTCCGCGTATCTTAATGTATTTCTTTCCTGCCATTTTCTTCCCTTTCTATTTCAACATGTTTTATATAAAACCAATTAATTATGATACATAAGTTTTAACTCAGCAAGGCGCTCACGCATTTCAATCGCCGTCTCAAAGTCAAGCTCTGCCGCCGCTTTCTGCATACGCTTTTCAACCTTTTCAATTAACTTCTTAAGTTCTTTCGCATCCATGGATTCAGGGTCTTTCTCAATATCAGAAATCTTCTTGTCAACCTCTTTAGAAATGCTGATAAGCTCCCTGACTGCCTTCTTAATCGTAGTCGGTGTAATGCCGTGTTCCTCATTATATTTCTGCTGAATCTCACGACGACGGTTCGTCTCCGAAATAGCCCTGTCCATAGAGTCCGTCATATTATCAGCATACATGATGACATGTCCTTCGGAATTTCTGGCAGCACGTCCTATCGTCTGAATTAACGATGTCTCCGAACGCAGGAAGCCTTCCTTATCTGCATCAAGTATCGCTACCAGACTAATCTCAGGAATATCCAGTCCCTCTCGAAGTAAATTAATACCCACTAACACATCAAACACATCCAGACGCATATCACGAATAATCTCCGTACGCTCCAATGTATCAATATCAGAATGAAGATACTTTACTCTGATGCCAACATCTCGCATATAGTCTGTCAAATCCTCTGCCATACGTTTCGTCAGTGTCGTAACAAGCACCTTATTCTTCTTTTCTACTTCTTTATTAATCTCTGAAATCAAATCATCAATCTGCCCCTCTATCGGCCGGACACTGATTTCCGGATCTAATAACCCTGTCGGTCTGATAATCTGTTCTGTCCTGAGCAGTTCATGCTCGTTCTCATAAACATTCGGAGTCGCCGACACAAAAAGCATCTGGTCGATCATTCCCTCAAACTCTTCGAACTTCAAAGGGCGGTTGTCTTTCGCAGAAGGCAGTCGGAATCCAAAATCTACCAGCGTACCCTTTCTTGACTGGTCTCCATTATACATCCCACGCACCTGTGGTATTGTAATGTGGCTTTCATCTACAATAATCAGAAAATCATCTCCAAAATATTCTATCAACGTATGTGGAGTCGCTCCCGGCTCCAGTCCTGCCATATGCCTCGAATAATTTTCTATCCCGGAACAAATACCGGTCTCCCTCAGCATCTCCATATCAAAGTTTGTGCGCTCCGCAATACGCTGAGCCTCTATCAGCTTGTCCTCTGACTTAAAGTATGACACCTGCTCTGCCAGTTCTTTCTCAATATCCTTTATGGCTCGTTCCATCTTCTCTGGTGCCACCACATAATGAGAATTCGGAAAAACCGCCACATGCTCCAGTTCATGACGCACCTCTCCTGTCAGTGAATCAATCTCTGTAATACGCTCTATCTCATCATCAAAAAACTCAATACGCACAGCACTGTCCGTATAAGAGGCAGGAAAAACCTCTAAATTCTCCCCACGCACTCTGAATGTACCACGCTTAAAATCCATATCATTTCTGTCATATTGTATCTCTATCAACTTATGAATAATATCATCCCTGTCCCTTATTGTACCCGGACGCAGTGAAACCACCATATTCTTATAATCGATTGGATCACCCAGTCCATATATGCAGGAAACCGAAGATACAATAATAACATCTTTCCTCTCCATCAGCGCCATCGTGGCTGAGTGGCGCAGTTTATCAATTTCATCATTAATGGCCGAGTCTTTCTCGATATACGTATCCGTACTCGGTACATACGCCTCCGGCTGATAATAATCATAATAGGACACAAAATACTCTACTGCATTTTCAGGAAAAAACTCCTTAAACTCACCATAAAGCTGTGCTGCCAAGGTCTTATTATGCGCAATAATCAATGTTGGTTTATTTAATTGTTCAATAACATTCGCCATCGTAAAAGTCTTACCGGAGCCGGTAACCCCCAATAATGTCTGAAACTGATTACCACTCTGAAAACCTTCTACCAACTCTTGTATCGCTTGCGGCTGGTCACCGGTAGGCTTATATTCTGAATGTAATTTAAAACTATCCACATGAATACCTCCGTTTCCACAAAAAGATATCTCATAATAAACTCATTGTAAATCTCAAACTATTTTACCATATAAAAATATAAATGTATAGCAAAATCAGAACAAACGTTCTTTTTTAATATTCCTATTATTCATTATTTACTTTTATTTCTTTAAAAATTCAGCCGGGAAATTTTACATTTCAAAAATCTCCCGGCTGTCTCTTTATTTTTCTCTATATTTTTTCACATCATCTTTGAACTCTTCCCACTTATCCTCATTCCTTACATAATAACGTGGACATTCTTTGCCTGTAATATCATAATGTCTGATAATATGTTTCTCTTTCAAACCACATCTCTCCAAAAGCCATGCTGTCAGTTTTACCAAAGACTGATATGTTTTCTTATTGAATTTTCCGCCATCATCAGGATGACACACCTCAATAGAAATCGTATCATTATTTCTCCAATTACTTGCTGCCGACATTTCATCGAGCGGAATACATTGAATAATCTCCCCTTTTAACCCTACGATAAAATGAGAACTCACATTAGATTGGGGGCTCACATAAAAATCATGGTTTCCCTGGGCAGTGCTTCCCGGATTTCCTACATAATGAATGACAATATCTTTTACACGACTTAACTTTTTTCCGTTTCGTGAAGTCCCATCGTTTTCAATAATCTGCTTGTCAATCCATTCAGGAGTTTTTGTCTTACCAAGATTTTGAACCTGCAGTCTATCTTTCCAAAATCCCTTCCCCCATATCCCTGCTATTATCAAAACTATTATAATTATGAAAGCAATAATCCATTGCTTATTTTTCTTTCTTCTGTTTCTTTTATATTTCTTATTTTTCATCTTCTGTCCCTTTTCTTTGCAAATCCGAAATCCACTCGTAAAATAATCCTTTACCTCTAATTATATCTATGCTTTAATTTCCCCAATCTTAACGAGCATAACTTTTGTCAATATCGGTCCAATCAATTCATATATAATTGTTCCGCATACGACCACTGCTGTAATTTCATTTGCATATTCCGGAACTACCGAACCACACATCATAGCCAGCCCGATAGCCACGCCTGCCTGTGGAATCAATCCAATGCCCAAGTATTTCTGAACATTAGAATCAGCATGAGATACCCTGCCGCCAATAAATGCTCCAAGCATCTTTCCAATCACTCTGACAATTATGTAAACCACGCCAATCAGACCAACCTTTGGCAGAATAGATATATCCATTCCTGCACCTGTCACAAAAAAGAACAACATAAACAGTGGTGGTGTCATTCGATCCATCTGGTCAAATACCGGTCCCCAGTTATGGGAGATGTTCACAACCGTAATGCTCAATGCCATACATGCAAGAAGCGGTGAAAAACTAAGCACCTCTATATGTGACACTGCCACACAGAAAGAAACCATTGCAATTGTTATGGCAAGTCTGTTTCCTCTGCCTGTAAAATACTTAATTAATATTGCAAAAATAATTCCTAAAATAATGCCAAAGGCAAGCGAACCAAATATTTCCTTAATCGGCTCAATAAATGTCATAAGACTTACCTGACCTGTGAGCGTTCTTGCCAAAGCTACACAAATACCATAGGACATCAACGCAGTCGCATCATCAATAGCAACAACCGGTATCAAAGTCTTTGTGACAATACCATTCGCTTTATACTGTCTGGCAACCAGTATTGTCGCTGCCGGGTCTGTTGCTGCTGCAATCGCTCCCATAATTAATGCCAGCTGAATATTTCCTGTTACTGCAAAAATCCCTAGAGCAACTGCTATTACTGCACCTACTGACTCAAAACACGCAATAACAATCGGAGATTTTCCTAACTTTCGTATATATTTAAATTCAAATTCTGTTCCTATGGAGAAAGCAATAAACCCGGTTGCCAAATCCTTGATAACATCAAACTTTGACACCATCTCTGCTGCTACATTCTGCCCAAAAAACTGTTCCATCTGCCGGGTACCAAGCACAAGTCCTGCTAAAAGTCCCATAATAATGTATCCTGTGACATTCGGTAATTTAAACTGTTTCACAATTTTGCCTGCTATCAGACATAAAAACAGACCAACTGTCAAATATATCAATAGTAAATATTTCGCGTCCATCTTATTCTCCAAGCCCCTCCGCAAAATCTATTGGAACAGTAAACATAACTCCTGTCCCCGGTTTATTAATATCTCCAATCACATTCTCAATCACTTTTTCAGCCTCTTTCAGCAATTCATCTTTTAAGATAAACAACAGAACTTTACACTCTTCATTATATTCAAAGTTCTTCGCACGTCTTAAAAATCCTCCAATAATAATGGAATCGTCTGACCATGCACTTAATCCTTTCGTCATACTCTTTGCATCAATAATTGTTCCATGATGCACACCGATTTTTTTCAATTCATCATTTAATTCGCTGATTAATTCTGTCTGCTTCAAGATTAATGTTAATAACTTCATATTCGACCTCACCTTTCGTGAATAACTTTTTTCAGAAATTTATAATCTGAACTATTTCTTCTAAGTAATTATTTCAACTCTTCTATCGCTTTTTCGAGCTGGATATCTTTCTTTTCATCTTCTCCCTGCTGCACCTTTATGTCAGGTGTAATACCCTTACCGTGTATGTTCTTTCCACTTGGTGTATAATATTTTTCTACTGTCAGTTTCACTGCCGAACCATCACCCAATGGAATAATTTGCTGAACAATTCCTTTTCCAAAAGACTGTGTTCCTATGATTTTCCCAGCCTTAAAGTCCTGAATCGCACCTGCAAAAATCTCCGATGCACTGGCACTATTTTCATTCTGCAAAACGACCATCGGCATATTCAGGCTATTTGGTTCTGATACCTGTTTTTCCTCATTGCCATACTTATCTTTCGTATAAACCAGCGTTCCTGCCGGAAGAATTTCATCTAACATATCACAAACAGTAGAGTACGAACCACCCGGATTATTTCTTACATCGAAAATAACCTTTTTCATACCCTTCTTTTTTAACTGACTCAAAGCCTTCGTAAACTGTTCTCCTGTTATCTCGTCAAACTCTGTAATCTGTATATATCCAATCTCCTTATTCAACATCTTACTCTCAACAGTTGGAACTTTTACTTCGTCTCTTATAATCTTCAAATCTATATATTTTTTCTCTGAAGGGCGATACACCGTTACCTTTACCTGTGTTCCCTTTTCTCCCTTCATCATTGCAACAACCTTATCTACTTCTTTTCCATCAACGCTTTCATCATCAACCTTATGGATAGCGTCTTCTGCCTTCATTCCTGCCTTATCCGCCGGTGCTCCCTGAAATACCTTAGAAATTGTAATAAGCCCTGTTTTCATATCTTGAGAAACTAACGCTCCAATTCCATAATACTTTCCTGATGTAGCCTGCATTAATTCCTTATACTCTTCCTTTGTATAATAAACAGAATACGGGTCTCCAATTCCTGCAAACAGCCCCTTATAAAGACCTTCCACGAGGTAATCCTGATTCACATCTTCTAAATAATAATTATGTATTACATGTTCCAATGACTTCAGTTTTTTTTCTGCTTTACTTACTGCCACATCGTTTTTTGAAGAAGTAATGCCGGTATCTGAAAGATAAATACCCGCGCCAATTCCTGCCACCATAATAAACATTGAAAGCATTCCTATCAAAAATCCCGGAACAAATCCACTTCTATTCTTTTTCTTCACAATCACTTTTCCTTTTCTTCTTTTTATTATCATTTTTAATCGAGTAGAATGAGGAATGAAAATCTTCTTTCATTCCTCATCCTCTCTAAGCCTGCACTGCTGATACTATGCTTAATATTATTCTGTTATTTTAAAAATATGACCAAGGATTCACCCAGTTGCCCGGAGTAGATCCTGATGTTGCACCCAGATGCAGATGATTTCCTGTAGAAGAACCGGTCGTTCCTACCAGACCAATCGTCTGTCCCTGACTTACATGCTGTCCCACACTTACAAGAATAGATGACTGGTGCATATAAACAGATGTAACACCATTAGAATGCCTGATTCCAGTCCAGTTTCCTGCCGTGGCATTATAGTTCGCCCAGACAACCGTACCATCAGCTACCGCTACAACCGGTGTACCACCCGGTGCCGGAAAATCAATTCCGTTGTGGAATGATGATGCCCCAGAAAATGGGTCTTTTCTATATCCATAATTCGATGACACAGATGTATGACCTGGAACCGGATAAATCCATCCACTCGAATGTCCCGGATTTACTGCCGGTGTTTTTGGTGTGTCATTGTCGCCCGCCGGTGCCGGTGCCTGTGTTGGAGCCTGTGTCGGTGGTTCTGTCATAGCATTAATTGCATCGGCAACCTTTTGCTCCTGTGCCTTAATCTCTCTATTCAATGCCTCTGCTGAAGCCTCGTTAGCATGCAGCAATTCTTCATAACCTGACAATTCTTTCTGTTTTGAAGCAACTGTGTTTTCTAAATCTGCCTGATCTTTTTTCTGCTTTGCCTGCATGGTAACCAGATTCTTTTCTTCTTTTTCCAATACTGTTTTAGAGTCAGCAATTTCTTTTCTGGTATCTTTCAGCTTCTTAAGCATCTTTCTGTCATACTGTGATAATTCCGTTATGTATTCTGCCTTATTTAAAAATTCTGTAATGCTGGAAGAATTTAAGATTAAATCTAATAACTGTGTGTCACCATTTTCATACATATACTGAATTCTTAATTTCATATCTGCATACTGTACAGTGACACTCTCCTGTGCCGCCTTCAGTTTTACTTCTGTCTTTTTTATCTTATCCTGTGTCTGCTCCAGTTTTTTTCCTGTGTTATAGATATCTGTAGATAAATTTGTTAACTTTCTATCTACTTCTTCAATATAAGCCTCAGCTTTTGCTTTTGATGCTTCTAACTCCTGCTGTTTCTTTGCATTCTGTTGTTTTTTATCTTTTAAATCTGAAAGTTTACCTTTTTCTCCGGCAACATCTCCAAATGCTGTAAATGTCATTGATAAAACTAAAATCACTGAAAGCAGTAAACTAAAAATCTTCGTTATTCTTTTCATCTGCCTATCCTCCATTATACCTTTAAGTGTTTTCTAATAGAAAGTATAGAACCAATCAGTCCGATTCCGGCTCCGATTCCAAGTCCCATTGGTACAAGTATCACAAAGATATCACTTACCGATGCAAAACTTATAGAACTTGCCATAACACCAAACTTTGACATAATAAACGCAATCGCCTTTCCATATACCAGTCTCAAAATAATCAGTGGTATCATGGAACCAACCAGGCCAATAATCACACCCTCTATAATAAATGGTGCTCTTACAAAACTATTCGTTGAACCAATCAGCTTCATGATTTTTATCTCATGCCTTCTTACCGAAATACCAATCATAACGGTATTACTTATAAGGAATATTCCCACACCCAGCAATATTACAATCAACGCCACAGATACATATCCTAAAAGCCGTGATACTTTGCTGAGCGTCTCCTTTGCCTGTTCGGAATGTTTCACTTTTCGAACTCCCTGTACCGCAGAAATGCTTTTCACAAATGCATCCTGGTCCTGAATATTCTTTAAGAAGACTGTATATGATGCTGAGTTTGCTAACGGATTGTCATTCGTAAATGCTTTTGCCAAGTCAGGATCCTCTGCAAAATAACTTTTCTGAAATGCATTCCATGCTTCATCCGCTGAAGTATATTCAAATTTATCTACTCTCTTATCAGCTTTGATAACCTCTCCGATAGCATCGATTCCTTCTTGATTGAGTCCTTTGTCAAAGAACACTGTTACACCAAGATTCTGTTCCACCTGTTTTTCCATAAAATTTACGTTAATAATAATAGAAAAGATAATACCAATCAGAAAAATACAGGCAGCAATTGTACCAATAGATGCTATTGAGAATAACTTATTTCTCTTAATGTTTACCAGTCCCTGGTTAATACAATACCCTGTCGTTCTCGCATTCATTTATTCCACCACCTTACTGTCGCTGACTTTTACACCTTTTTTCATTGTAATCACACGCTTCTGCATTGCTTCCACAATCTCCATATTATGTGTAACAACAATAACGGTAGTGCCCTGACTATTTACTTTATCTAATAACTTCATAATTTCCCATGAATTCTCTGGATCCAGATTTCCTGTCGGCTCATCCGCCAGTAAGATATCCGGTTTATTAACTAACGCTCTCGCAAGAGCCACTCTCTGCTGCTCACCGCCGGATAATTCGTTTGGATTCGAACGGTACTTCTCAGACAATCCTACAAGAGACAGAACCCTTGCAACATTTTTCTTAATTTCTTTTGGAGAAGCCCCAATAACACGCTGTGCAAACGCAATATTGGAATACACGTCCCTATCCTGTAACAATCTGAAATCCTGAAATACCACGCCGATATTTCTGCGGTATTTTGCAACACCTCTGGATTTTAATTTTGACAATTTTGTGTCATTTACGATAATCGTTCCTTCTGTAGGATTTAGTTCTTTTAAAAGTAATTTAATAAATGTAGATTTTCCTGAACCACTGGCACCAACAATAAATACAAACTCGCCTTCTTCAATATCGAGATTTAAATTACTAAGGGCCGGTGCTCCATTTCCATAAAACTTACTAACACCTTTTATTTGAATCATTTGTTCTCTCCTTAACACGCACTAAAAGTGAAAAGCATATACGGCTTCTCACTTTTATGAACTTTTAAAACTCAGTATTTTCCATATATTTCATATACTTCACAACCATCAATGCAATCTTAAATGTGATAGCATCTTCAAATACTCTAAGGTCAAGACCGGTACTCTTCTGGAGCTTGTCCAATCTATATACCAATGTATTTCTGTGAATATATAATTGTCTTGAAGTTTCAGAAACATTCAAGCTGTTTTCAAAAAACTTATTAATTGTGGCAAGTGTCTCCTCGTCAAACTCATCAGGTGATTTTCCATCGAAAATTTCCTTAATAAACATCTTGCAAAGAGGGATCGGAAGCTGGTAAATCAAACGTCCGATTCCTAAATTATTGTAGGCGATTACATTCTTTGTACTAAAGAAAATCTTTCCAACATCTAATGCCATTCTGGCTTCTTTGTAAGAACGTGATACTTCCTTAATCTCCTTAACGATTGTTCCATAAGCAATATTTGCTTTTACCATAGCCTCAGTGTTCAACATATCAACGATGGTATTTGCAATATGCTCAACCTCTTCATATCCCTGCTTTTCATCTAATTCTTTTACAAGGATAATACTCTTTTCATCCACTGCTGTGATAAAGTCTCTCTTCTGGCCTGCAAACAATGTACGGATAGTCTCCAATGCCACGCTGTCTTTCTCATTTTTTGTCTCAATAATGCAGACACACCTTCTCGCATCCACATCAACATGCAATTTTTTTGCACGATTATATATATCTACAAGGAGAAGATTATCTAGCAGAAGATTCTTGATAAAGTTATCCTTATCATATCTTTCTTTATATGCAACTAACAGATTCTGAATCTGAAACGCTGCCATTTTCCCAACCATGAAAACATCATCACTGCTTCCCTGAGCAATCAATATCAATTCTAACTGATTTTCATCATATACTTTAAAAAACTGATATCCCTGAACCGACTGGCTGTCTGCCGGAGATGCCACAAAAGACATAATTGCATGTCCAAACTGGTCTCCTGCCTGTGATGTTGTAGCAACGATTTTTCCATCTGTATCTGCTACGTGCAAATCTACTCTGGATATACTTTTAATCCCTTCGATTGTATTCTGTAAAATCTGATTTGAAATCATATTATTCTCCTTGTTTCAATCCTGCGTTATGTAAATAATAACTCAATTTATATTCTAAACCAATTCAAAAGCAAAAACAAGAGGAAACTGTGTGAAGTTTCTGTGACAATCGCCATGCCTACCTCGATTCCACACCTTCGGTGCTGCATCTCGGTAGAGGGCTGCAATATCTAATTCTTAATGTCAAAGCCGTGCCGCGTACCTCGAATACGCTTCGCTTCTTCTCGGTCGCAGGGCTGCGCCCTATAAATAAAAGAAAGAGCAATTACTCTTGTGTGCAAGCACACATCGTATTGCTCTTTCTTTTATTTGCATGGCTTTAGCCTAACTAATTCGTGATAACTTTTTCTGTATCTTTATCAAAAATGTGTAATTTTGAAAGATCCATAGCGAACTTCACTTCATCACCCGGTCTTGCTTCTGTACGGGAATTAACTCTTGCTGTACAGTCAAAACCTTCTACATCAAAGTATAAGTATACTTCTGCACCAAGTAATTCGTAAATTCTGATAGTTGTTGAGAATACACTATCTGGTGAGTTAGCAATAAAGCTTTCTTCATCATGAATGTCTTCTGGTCTGATACCCATAACAACTGTCTTTCCAACATATCCGCCTTCTTCAAGAACCTTAGCCTGCTCTGCAGGAACTGTAATGTATGTTCTTGCCTGACCGATATGAAGTTTAATATCTCCATCAACTTTTTCTACTTCAGCATCTATGAAGTTCATCTGTGGTGAACCCATAAATCCTGCTACGAATAAGTTAACTGGCTTATCATATAAGTTCTTAGGTGAATCAACCTGCTGTACAACACCATCTTTCATAACTACGATTCTTGTTCCAAGTGTCATAGCCTCTGTCTGGTCATGTGTTACGTAGATGATTGTAGCACCCAGTCTCTTATGAATCTTAGCAATCTCAACACGCATCTGAACTCTTAACTTAGCATCTAAGTTTGAAAGAGGCTCATCCATAAGGAATACCTTAGGATTACGAACGATTGCACGTCCCATAGCAACTCTCTGTCTCTGACCACCTGATAAAGCCTTTGGCTTTCTGTCAAGCAACTGCTCTAAATCAAGAATCTTTGCTGCGTCTTTAACTAATCTTTCCTGTTCAGCCTTTGGTACTTTTCTTAACTTAAGACCAAATGCCATGTTATCATATACTGTCATATGTGGATATAAAGCGTAATTCTGGAATACCATTGCGATATCTCTATCCTTTGGCTCAACATCATTAACTAACTTATCTCCAATGTATAACTCTCCTGATGAGATTTCTTCAAGTCCTGCAATCATACGAAGTGTTGTAGATTTACCACAACCTGATGGACCTACGAAGATAATAAATTCCTTGTCTTTAATCTCAAGATTAAAATCCTTAACTGCTGCAAATCCATTTGGATATACTTTGCAGATATTCTTAAGTGATAAACTTGCCATATGTTCTCTCCTTCATATCTAGATTTCTCTACTCTCGTATGAAAGTATTCTAAATCACATTAATTTAAATTACTATATGTCAATTACACAAAATAATAAAAAAATCTTTGTTAATTTTGCATAGCCCTTCTGCTATTTATCTAAAAATATGTTATTTTCACCAATGATTATGTGCTTTTCTTTGAGCAATCTGCCAATAGCACGCTTAAATTCACTCTTACTCATGTTAAAATCTTTTCGAATCACTTCCGGCTTTTCCTTGTCAGTATAGTCAATTTTTCCACCATTATTCTTCATATATTCCAAAATTTTCTGAGCATCATCCTCAATCTGAAGATATGATTTCTTTCGAAGTGCTAAATCTAGTTTACCATCCGGGCGTACGCTCTTCACTCTGGCTTCAACCTCCATGCCGACATATACTTTTGAAGTCAATTCTTTTGTCTGAATCAATCCATGGTATTTATTATTTACTGCGACAAATGCACCATATTGTGGATTATAATTATAGACTACACCCTTCACGATATCCTCTTCTTCATATGTAGAATTGCAATTCAAATAATTATATACTTTCATTGTTGCACAAAGCCTGTCACTTTTGTCCGTATAGATGCCAATTAATACCTTATCGCCTGCTTTTATGTCTGTCGTCTGCTCTTTATATGGAAGAAACAAATCCTTTCCAAGCCCCCAGTCCAGAAAAGCTCCGAATTTTGTAATTTCCTTTACTTCAACATACGCAGTTTCTCCTACCTGAGCCACCGGTCTGTGTATTGTGGCAATGATTCTATCCTGAGAATCTCTGCATATAAATACCTCTACTTCATCTCCTATATCTGTGTTTTCCGGAACTTCATTTTTGGGCAGAAGCACTTTATCTTCTTCCGTTCCCAGATACATACCAAAATCCGTTCTTTTTACTGCTTTTAGTTTTAAAACTTTTCCTAATTCCATTGTCTCTCCATTAAATTTTCTTAAATTTTATCTGTGCATGTGTCTCTCCATCATTATTTTTCAAGCTCATGCCTAACCCATCTTCTTCACAATATTTTGTACATATAATATTCTCACCTTCAAGAGCTTCCTTATTATACACAATTTCTACCTGATTATAATATCCGTCTTTCGGAAGATAATCCGATATCATTCTCAAATAATTTGCATTGTTCACATGCCCATTGGTATCAATGTCAATTCCATGTACTTTGACATCCCCAACAATCTCTCCCTGTCCGGTAAACCGAAGCTTCCTGGATGGTCTGATACTATCAAAAGCCGTCTCTTTCAAATACTTACAATAATCTTCTTCTCTGATTCTTATCGGAATGCGTTCCTGAATGTCAATTAATCCCCAGATAGATTCCGCCTTAACCACAAAAGCTCCTGTTCTATCTTTTATGAAAAACTGCCTTGTTGCCATTACCTTTCCAAAATCCGTTGGACATGTTCCTACTATAATTTCTTCACCTAACTGTAATTCCCTGAGGATCTGTATCTTATGTGCCAGCATGACCCACGCTTTATTCTGTGCCTTTAAATGCTCTACTCCTACACCAAGTTCCTCCGATTGAAAGGTACTGCAATCCTGTAAATAGTTTATAATCTCATGATAAGGTACTTTTCCTGTTTTATCTAATCTGCTGTAACTTACTTTTGTATTGTATGTGTACATATCATGCCTCTCTTACAATTTTTAATGAAAGTCTGTCCATCCATTTGTTTCATTTGCACTCTCCCCATTATTTCCTCCTGCTGTAGTTTCCTCCGGTCCGGTTGTTGGCTGCTCCGGTGTTGTCGTTTCTTCAGGTACCGGCACTACAACTGTCTTTGGAACAACTACAACTGTCAATTTTTTGGTTACTGCCGTATAATCCTGTTTTTTATATTGTCCTTTATAGGTAACAATATATTCTCCCGGCTTCGTTGTATCTACTTTTCCTGTATACGTAACATGAGAACGAATATTTAATGCTTTATTCTGATAGGACTTAACACCCTTTACATATTTGTAGTAATCAAATACACTTCCCTCTGTAACAGTTATCTTTGTGTTTGTTAAAGTTAATTTTACTTTATGACTTTTTACTTTATATTTAATTGATTTTGTTGCTGTCTTGCGATTCTTTCCTTTTACTGTATATGTTATCTTATAAGTTCCTTTTTTTGCAAAAAATACGATTCCCTTCTTTGCTGTGACTTTTTTTCCTTTATATTTTACAGTAACTTTAACTCTTGATGTCAGGTTCGTTCCTGTTACTGACTTCGCTTTAACTCCAGCCAAAACATTTACCTTACTGCCCATTGCCACGTCTTTTTTTGCTTTTGCACCTTTAATAATTGGAGACTTTGTGTCAACGACCTTGAACTTCACTGTTTTAGAAAGTCTGTTACCAAGCGTATCTTTTACAGTAAATTTAACTTTATATGTACCTAATTTCTTTGTGTTAATTTTTCCTTTTACTTTTATACCGGATTTTTGAATCGTATTTCCGGCACTATCTTTTATTGTCACCAAATCTATCGGTTTTACTTTTTTTCCATATTCTACTGTACTCTCATTTACTGTAAGCGTCGGGACTTTTTTCCGATATGGATTTTTCGGATCCGGGTCTGTAGGATCCCAGTCTGTAAATTTCCCATTTCGTATTGGTGTAAAAGATGGTCTCGGTAATGGATCATCTTTCTTATTTCCCCAGAATATCGTAATTTTTGTGCCTACCGGACATTTATCATAAATCCATTTTGCGTCCTTACACAATAATCTTACACATCCATGAGATGCCTTTTGTCCCATAACATTATAAGCGGAAACCGACATTGTCGATTTATCTCCATTTTTATAGTACCATACAGAATGAAACAATATCCCTGTTGTTATTCTCGAGCAATACTGAGCATAACAGTTTCCAATCATTTCATGCCATCTGTATTTTACAGGTATGTAAAATGTTCCTGTCGGAGTCTCACTGCTGGGAGAGCAAATCATTGCCTTCACTGCCTTTCCATTTTTATAAATAGTTGTACAATTTGTTCCAAGATTTACTTTAATCGTATATTTACCTGCTGCCTGTGTCTCTTCAGTTTTATAAATTGAGACACTGCTTACTATCATAATAACTGCAAGTATCATTGCAATTCCTTTTGTTTTCATTTTTTTCATTTAACCGCCTCCTGATTGATAAAATCTCCTTAATTATACTACATTCTCCTTATTTTACAATCTAAATAATATTGCATTTCTTTCTATTTTTAATATATAATGATATTTGTGTGATTTTATATAATAATATGGAGAAACATTGGAGTTTCTGCTTTACGCAGAGTTTTTATAAAAATACTAAAGTCATAGAACGGAGATAATTATGTCAAATTTAAAATTCAGATTATTTTTCATTTTTTTAGCAGTCGGTTTTATTTTTATTGCACTTGATGCAGATATAAAAACAAATATGAAATATCCTCATCCATATGACAATTCAGACAGCGTGATTGGTGAATTTCAATATTACAATATTGCATCAAATTATGGTGCTAAATGTACTTATAAATTTATTGATACTTCTGATTCCACAGAAGATATGAATAATAACACCACAAATTCAACAACAAAAAAGTCTGCCGGCATGACACAAACTAAAGTTATTGACAAAGTTTTTTTCGACAATATTCATATTGATATTTTCAATGATATTATCGGATTTTTACTAATTTTAGCCGCTTGTTTTGGTTTTAAAAAGGTAAATAAAGTTTTTTCTTTTGCTTTTTTTAGTGCATTTTGTGGATTGCTTCTGCACATAATATTAACATCGCTTCCATTCTTTTTAAACGGACTATTCTTATGTAATATTTCGATGATACTTGGAATTGCATATTTAGGAAGTATTATACTGACAACTTTTCTTTTTTCTAAAGGACTGTTTTCAATGTGTCCCGATGTATGTTGCAGAGACGAGAGAAAATGGGGCAAAATTGCCTGGTTCATCTCTATGGTTCTTCAGATTCTGCTAATCTTTGTTTTTTGGATTGGTTCAGACTTTGGAGCCTTAAAATCTCTCGGCTATATTATTGAAGGACTTTTAGTTTTTGATATTATTATGTTTTGGCTGATTTTAAAAAGAGCCTATATTTATCTGGAACAATCATATATCAATGCTGTTTCCGGAAGAAAGTAGAGGTTATATGAGTAAATCATTTATTAAAAATTTCATAATTACGTTATCTTTGCTTTTTGTTGTAACTGCTTCTGCTTTTTTTATTCAGGCAAACGCAGATAACGGCGAAATGACCTTTCACTCCATATATGTGGGGTCTGGAGATGCACTGATTATCAACAGCAATGATCATTACATGATTGTTGATTCCGGGCCTCCTAAAAGCGAATCAATGGTAATGAATTATCTGAATAAATTAAATATTCCTGAAAACAAAATAGATTATGTCGTGGCAACACATCCTGATGGCGACCACGTAGGAAACTTTAAAAAAATATTTGATAAATATGAAGTTGGACAAGTTATTTATTCTCCCTGTACAAAAGCAAACACCACTTACTCTAAATTCATTGAGAGCGTTAAAGAAAAAGGCTGCCCTTACCGCAATCCTATCGAGGGCGAATCATGGGAATTGGGAGATGCTACTGTAACAGTTCTCTACGACGGTTCACAAGGAGCAACATATAACGAATGCAGTATCGTTCTTCGTGTAACATGTGGTGGTAAATCACTTTTACTCACTGGCGATTTACCTTCCAATATAGAGAAGCAATTGATGGCACAAGGCTATAATTTTCAGGCTGATGTGTTGAAAGTAGGACATCACGGTGCCGGTTCTTCTACCAGTGCAGCTTTTTTAGATGCAGTAAAACCAGAATATGCAATTATTTCTTCATCTAGAGAACCCACTGCTTCACTGCCAAGAGATTCCATTTTGATGAAACTGGCACGACGCTTTATTAAAGTATATCGGACCACTGACAAAGATGTCGTATTTAATTTTAAAAACGGAAAAATAACCACACCAAATAAGGAAAACAAAAAATTTATATCCATAAAAAAGGGAACTATTACTCTTTCAAACAATGTGTTTTATGCTTCAAAAAAAGCAAACACCCCAGGTGTTGCCTTAATTGTTAATGGGCAGGTTGTTCCTTCCTCCCAGTATAAAATTAAATATTCTTCTAATAAGCATACTGGATTTGGAAAGGTAAAACTTACCGGTACTGATGTAAAATATATCAGTACGTGCAGTACAACTTTTATGATACTGCCTGCTAAAGAGACTATTAAAGGTAAAGCCGGTACAATTAATAATATTAAATTAGACTGGAGTTCTCAAAGTCATGCTACCGGATATCAGATACGGTACTCAACTGACAAGAAATTTAAAAAGAATGTGAAATATATCACTTATAAAACACCAAAGACTACCAGCATGAAACTTTCCAATCTGTCTTTTAATAAAAAATATTATATTTCTGTCCGTGCATATAAAAGCAATATCGGCAATGGAAAATGGAGTAAAACACTGACGATTAAAACCAGTAAGCCTCCAATTCCTGCCAAACAGGAAATTAAAGACTTTGAAAATGGTAAAAATAAAATTCTTATTAAATGGACAAAACAATCAAAAAAATATAATGCCGGATACAAAATCCAGTATTCTAAGGATAAAACATTTAAAAAGAGTGTTACAGAAGTGGTCATGAAAAAAACCACAAAAAACAAATTGAAATTAAAAAAATTAAATACAAACAAACCTTACTATATCCGTATAAAAGGATATAACCGATATGGAGAAGGAAAATGGAGCAAAACTTTAAAATTCTATTTTAAAGAGAAAATTTAAACTTCCTATTTACTATAAAAAGTGTGGTACAAGTTTTGTACCACACTTTTTTACAATTCTTATCTTATTCATCTCTTAAAATAACACTGACACCCATACCTACTGCTTCCGGTCCGGTATGTGTACCCACCACAAATGATAACGGATCATAGTAAATATCTGCCACATCACTGAATCTTTCTTTTACCTGATGATACCACGCATCAGCATCTTCCTGTTTACTAAAAGAACCCGCTGCGCCGATACGTATTTTTTCGATATCATGTTCCTCTAACATCTTATTGACAAAATCTTCAGAATAATCCAGCATTTTTGCAATACCTTTTTTCATACCACGTACTTTTTCCAAAGCATCAAACTTTCCACCTACGGTTGTCAGTACAGGTTTAATATTTAATACAGCACCTAGTGCAGCTGCCGCAGGCGTTACTCTACCGCCTTTTTTTAGATATTTCAAATCGTCGACTGTCAGGAAAATTACAGAATTGTAAGCATTTGCTTCCAATGCCTCTTTTATTTCTTTCGCTGACTTTTCATTGTCTGCCATCCATTTCGCATCCAAAACAGACTGACGCATTGTTACAGAAATACGATGGTCATCCACTACCTGGACTTTTCCGTCATAATCCTCTGCTAACTGTATCGCAGTATGACAGGAATTACTAAGTCCACTTGAAAGCGGAACATAAACCACCTCATCATATCCTTCTTCTAAAAGTTTATCCCACATATCCATAACATCTCCGGGTGACGGCATAGATGTTGTGATATCTTTATCTCCTGCTAACTGTGTATAAAACTCTTCCTGTGTTAAATTGGTTTCCTGATAAAACACTTCTCCGTCAATAATAATCGGTGTATAAGTCAGATATATACCTAACTTTGCCGCCTCATCAGGCTTTATTCCTGCATTGCTGTCTGTCATTACTGCTACTTTCATAACACTCTCCAATCTCTTTATTGTTCTTCAATATAGTTAGTCGATTCTTTCTTTCCCCCAGAAAAATAACGCCACTGTTCCGGGACCTGTATGACTTCCTATTGTTGTTCCAATATCATTTATTTCTATTTTTCCTTTTGTATTAGGGAACTTTTCTTCTATCAAAGAAGCAACTTTTTGTGCATCCTCTATGCAGGCTGAATGACTCATATATACTTTGTCTGCATAATCGAATCCATTATCAGCCAGTTCCTCCATCTTTGAAACCATTGCATGATAGACTTTTTTCTTTCCTTTTACTTTTATTCTTGGTATTAGTCTACCCTCATTATCTACATTTAACAACGGACATATACCTAAAATTCCTCCAACAACACCTGCTGTCTTAGAAACTCTTCCGCCTTTAATATAAAATGTCAAATCTGTAGAGAAAAACCAATGATTCAATCTTCTTTTATTTGTTTCAATCCAATGAAACAACTCATCAATAGACTTTCCCTGATCTCTCAGGTCTGCCATTTTATCTGCCAGCAGTCCAAAACCTGATGAAGCTGCAAGTGAATCCACTACATACAACTTTCTTTCCGGAAACTCTTCCTCCAAATTTGCCTTTGCTACCAATGCCGAATTAATTGTACCTGAAATCCCGGATGATAATGTTAAATGTATTACATCTTTTCCCTGTTCCAGATATTTTCTAAAATGCGCTTCATACTCTTCTGCATTGACCTGAGACGTCCGCGTCTCTGCTCCGTCAACCATTGCCTGATAAAAATCACTCATCGACATGGTTTCCCCCAAATCATCTATGTACTGTTTCCCATCTAATTCATAGTGAAAACATAAGTATTCTATATTTCTTTCTTTAAAATGATCTGCTGTTAAGTCTGCTGTTGAACAGCAGCTAATTACATATTCTCCCATACTTTTTCCTTTCATTAAGTACTCCCCCAAAATTTTTCTTATTATATCATTATACTGATAATTGTGCAAATAAAACCACTATAATAAAAGATTCTTATAACAAAATAAAAGACACCTCATATATGAAATGTCTTTTATCTTATTTCTTTATCCAAATAATACTTTCTATTCCTGACGCTGTATTGCATCATACCCTGTTTCGCCGGTTCTTATCTTCTGTGCACTGCGCACTTCATAGGTGAAAATTTTTCCATCGCCAAAATCTCCTGTGTATGCAGCCTTTCTTATTGCTTTTTCTGTCAGGTCTGCCCAATCTTCTGAGGAAACAACAACTTCAATTTTGACCTTCTGTTTCATTCTCTCTTCTAATTTCATACCTTTTGTCCAATTGTCACTGCCTCTCTGTGCACCATATCCCTCTACTCTCGAAACAGTTAATCCATTAACCTGTAAATCTTCGAGTGCTTCCATAACCGCTTCACATTTTTCTTCCCTTACAATTGCCTCTACTTTAATAATCATTATTATACCTCCATTTACTTTCCCGAAAAAAAATAAGAACGTACGACAAATAACTGTCGAACGTCCTTGTTCTTCACAAAGTCTAGCACTTGTGTTTTCAAAAAGCAAGTACCTTTCTCTTATTCTTAATTATTTTAAGTTTTCTGTTAATTTATTTAACTAAAACTTTTGCTAACTCCTTCATCTGCTCTACGTTGTCCGGTTTCATAGTGGATTTAATAGTAATAACAGGCTCAATTATATCAATATTTTTCATACCTTCAAGCTGTGCTTTCATTACTCTGGCAGCTGTCGGTGCCCATGAACCATTTTCCATAATAGCCACTGTTCTCTTCTGATAATTTTTTGCTTTCAAATGATGTAGAAACTCTGCCATTGGCGGAAATACTTCTGCATCATAAGAAGATGCTGCCAGTACCAGTCTGTCATACCTAAATGCGTCTTCTACAGACTCATGCATATCTTCACGGCACAAATCTGCAATTGCAACTTTCTCTGCGCCCGCTTCTTCTAAAATCTCTTTTAATTTCTCTGCTGCCTTTGCGGTATTTCCATGGATAGAAGCATGTGCAATAAAAATTCCTTTATCTTCCGGCTCGTAACTGCTCCATGTATTATATTTATCAATGTAATATTCCAGATTTTCTGAAAGTACCGGTCCGTGTAGCGGACAGATTATCTGGATATCCAAAGTTGCTGCTTTCTTTAAAAGCATCTGCACCTGCACACCATACTTTCCTACAATATTAAAATAATATCTTCTGGCTTCACATGCCCAGTCTTCGTCTGCATCCCTTGTCCCAAACTTTCCAAATGCATCTGCACTAAACAGCACCTTTTCTAAGCTCTCATATGTAACCATAACTTCCGGCCAATGAACCATCGGTGCCATCATAAAAGTAAGAGTTCGGCTTCCCAACTCTAATGTATCACCCTCTGCCACAACTATCTTTTTATCTTCTATATCTATATCAAAGAACTGCCCCATCATGGAGAATGTCTTTGCATTTCCTACGATTTTCATTTCCGGAAACTTTTCAATTAATTTTAAAAGACTTCCCGAATGATCCGGTTCCATATGCTGAACAACCACATAATCAACACTTCTTTCATCCAATGCATCATTCAGGTTCTTCATCCATTCCTCTGTTACTGCACTGTCGACAGTGTCCATTACTGCTACTTTATCATCAAGAATCACGTAAGAATTATATGCCATTCCTGCTTCGAGCATATACTGGCTTTCAAACAACGTTGCCTCATAGTCATTTACACCCACGTTTATTATTGCATTAGTTACTTTTTCCATAATGTCTCCTTTTATCCTATCTTTTGCCTTTTACCGCAAATGTTTTGTCTCTTATTATGGTGCATTATACCATAAGATACTTAAATATGGAAATATTATTGTATATATACTCCTGATTTCAAAGCAACTTACTTGTTTATTTATAATTTTTTATAATTTTACAAAAATCTATATCATTAATAAAGTTTATACCTGTTAAATAATCCTTCAAAGTGCTTTTATCGTTATTTTTTTCCAATAATAATGCTGCGAGTCCTGTACATATCGCTGTTGAAAAAGATGTTCCATCACATCCAGCATAATGATTTCCTCCTATAGGTGCAACGATATTTTTACCAGGAAAATAAATAATCTTCTTATTTGATACTCCCTTTGGAGATAAAATGTTGTAATCTTTATCAACCGCACCAATACATATAACTTCGTCATATTGGGCTGGATATAAAACATTATTCTCCATATAGTTGCCACCCGAAGCAATAACTATAATATCCTTGTCTATTGCTTTATTGATAACACTTTTAAGCTCTTTAGATTCTTTTAAACATCCAACACTAATATTAATTATATCTACATTTTTTTCAATTGCATAATTAAGTCCTTTTATTAAATGTTCTATTTGCACGATTCCATTTTCATCATCAGTAACATCTATAGATATTATTCTTGAGTCTTTAGCTATACCCATAGCCTGGTTTTCATCTTTTGCTTCACCTGCAATGATTCCACATATTGCTGTTCCATGTGCAACATCATTATTTTCATTTGTATGAACGATTCTTTTCTCTTCTATAATAGCAGTATTTAATTCTGAAATAGTTGAATCTACACCCGTGTCGATTACTGCAATCTTAATACCCTTTCCTGAATAACTTAACCTATCATTCCAACCTATCTGAGAAAGCCAGCTTTGTCGACGATGTTTTTGTAATTTATTGGAACTATTATTTGTATAAAAACAAACAGCAGCTCCAACAACCATCAAACTAATTACCACTATTTTTAATTTTTTCATATGTAGCTCCTATTAACGAAACCAATATTATCCAAACTAATACGAATACAAAACTGTAACCATTTCTTTCTTGCATTTTAAATATAACATCACTTTGCTTAAACGTAGGTTTATATGTAATACTTATTTCGTCATCATTAAATGAACACTGATAGTTTAATATAGGAGCATATACTTCTTTTCCTAAAGTATTTTCTTTTATAAACTGTTCACATTCTTTTTTAGTATCAAATGCAAAAAAGTTCATAGTATCTCCCAATAAATCCCTTACGAATACAGCATTATCTGAATATTCGACAATCACATATGAATCAAACGGCTTATTGTGATGTAATTCTTTATATTTTTCATAAAAAGCAACTTCATCAAATTCATATTTTTCGGGCAGACTACATTCTTTTACCGAAATAGTATACTGACCTATGTATATTATTAATATTCCAAACAAACATGTTGCTGTAATATATATGATTTGTCTAAGGTTAACTAATTTAAATAAAACTCTTAAACTAAAACAATATATAATTGTACATGCACAGAAAATAAAGACATTCGTTATTAAATTAGAATTTGTATTTATTGAATTTATACCAATATAAATTGCACAAAGGACACAATTAAAAACTATTCCTCTTTTAGTAAACGTTTTATCTTCTTTGTCCTGATAATTCTTAACGAACATACATATAATTAAATTAACAAAAACCACCAAGTATTTTATAATTCCATTATCATAAAACACTATAGGATTAGGTATCGGTGTAATCTTGCAACAAACAAGAAAAAAAAGCATTATATTTACGCACCAAACTATTTTATTTATTAACCTGTTAATATTCTTCATCCTTCTTTTCCTTTTTCTGTTCTTTTATCTTTATGTTTTTCATTTTATTTCCTTTATTTTTCATCCCCCTATAAAGTATATTTTATCTTTTCATTCTCAACCTAGTGAATACTCTGCAAAATCTCTTCTTACTAACCGAATAATCTTTTTAAAATATCCCACACTGAACTTATGCCATAAAATTGCATTATAGAAGCCCTCCTTTCTCAGTTTCCCCTTTGCACTATATAATATAAAATCATTGAGAATCGAAAGGCAATCCATTTGTTGAGAACGTCATTTTTTGTTGATAACGTTGTTCTATAATTCAATTTTTAATGAAAAACATCCATTTTCATATTCTGTTGTAACTTTTCCGTTATATTTAAATACTACATATTTTATATTTTCTAACCCATATCCATGATTAATTTTATCTTTTTTCGTTGTTTTAAAATTTTTTGTTTCTATTTCCATTGCGGAATTTGTAATTTCTAAAAATAAAGATTGTTTATAACTTCCAATATCAATATTTAACTGCTTCACTCCTTTTACTTTTTCTAATGCCTCTCCTGCATTGTCCAATGCATTTCCTAAAACAATACATAAATCTGTATCTTCTATCTGCATATTCTGTGGGAATGTCCCTATGACATTTAACTCTACATTTCCCTGATTCTTTATCTCCTTAGTTTTTCCATTTATAATATAATCAGCAATTGTATTTCCTGTTTTAAAAACTCTTCCAACATCTTTTTTATTTGATAACTGACTAATATATTTTTTCGCTCTATTCCAATCTTTTTCGTAAATCAACATCAATAGCACTTCATAGTGTTTATTTACATCATGTCGAAATGCCCGCATCTCCTCATCAAACTTTATTATTTCCATATAATAATCTTTTTGATATTTTATACACTGTTCATTTAATTGATTAATATATTGTAGTTTCTCTTTTGAATCGGAAACATAAGCAAAAAGAATTAATACTACAAACAAAAACACAACTACAAAAACACCCAAAACCATAATTGCTCTTTGAATTTGTGGTGTCATTTCATGCCAAAACTGTCCTTGTATCCCCGATACAACAAGTATTGCCGAAAATAATCCCGTAGTAAAAAATAAAAACTCTTTTACTTTTATTTTTTCTAATTTATTTTTTATATTATTGCTTTTATTTTTTAGTGCTGCTGAAATTAATATCCATATAATAATAACAATCACGTTACTAATCACTTCAACAATTAACTCATTCGTTTTATAATCTTTTCTTAATGGTGTTATCCCTACTATAATTAACCATATTAACATATCTAATGAACTCATTAAAATAAATTGAAGCATTGATATTTTTATTTTTGTCCTTATGCTTGTCTTAAATAAAAACAATACAATCAAACATTGTGTCAGCATGTCCACAAACACCGCATCATCTTTTGCGTAAATATGCCCTATGACTCCTAACACAGCCACTGGCACGCACCAAAGTACCTTTTTCTTTTTCCTTATCTTAAACCCAAAAACACCATAAACAATTATCAGGCACTTTATCATGTCCAATGCAGCAAACACACCTGATTTAATTTCTTCCATTCAAAAACCTCGCATTTCTCCTACAGTACTTTCTATATTCATCTTTAATTGCTTTTCTTAGTCTTACACTCAGTGGTAGTGAAACCCCATCTACCTCTACTGTCTTTTCATTTATCTTATCTAAATACTCAAAATTAATAATATATGACTTATTTATTTTATACAGCCCTGAACCTTCTATCTGTTTTGCAATATTTCCAATTCCACTCCGAACCAGTTTATGAGTTCCATCTTTTAAATGCACCATACAATACACATTGTCAGCTTGAATATATGTAATATACTTACTGTCTATTCCTTCTATTATGATATTCTGGCTTGCAATCTTTATGGTTTTCTCTAATATCTTTTTCAATTGATTGTCTAATAAGTTCTTTGTTGTAAAACCAATTACATTTTTTCCAAACGCTTCCGGCATCAACTCATCATGGCTCGTAACAAATATTATATATGTATCTATACCCTTATTCTGTAGCATTTCTTTTACAGATAACCCATCTACAATCGGCATCTCAATGTCCAGAATTAATATATCTATATCCTCTCTATCAATATCCTTTCCATCCTCATACTGTATAATTTCAAACGATCTGTTGTAATTAGATATCAGCTCTTTACAGATTTTTGAACATTTGTGTCGTATTACTTCTTCATCATCGCATATTGCTATTACCATATTATTATCCTCTATTGTAATTTTCTCCTTATTCCAATTATAAAACATACTCATACACATTTTCATTATATAAATACCCTCTTTCTTAAGTTTTATCTATACCAATAGTATAGATAAAACTTAAGAAAGAGGGTATTTATTTGTTGACAACGTTATTTATTTGTTGACAACGTTATTTTATTTTGAATTTAACATATCTCATCTTTCCATTAATAAGAAACTGGATTCTATATGTTCCTTTTTTCAAATTTTTATAATGATTTGACAGTAAAATTGGAAACTCAATACGACTTTTTCCTGATATGGTATAACTATTCCCTGATATATCAGTTACACTTTTTTTTGTTTTCCATTTTCTCTTTTTCTTTTGCTGTAACTTATATCCACATTCATAAGCTGCAAACTCTTTTTTTCCATTACTTAACTTTACACGTAAAACAATATTATGATTATTTTTTTTAACATTTTTTATCCTTATTTTTATTTTTGAACCTTTATATGTTTTTACAGCCGAATCTTTTGTTACATACACATAATACTTCATTATACTACCTTTTGAAGTTTTTGCATTTAAAACACATTTACCAGTTTTGGCAGCTTTAAGATTGATTATATTTTTCTTTTGTGTAATCTTTACAACTTTCTGATTAGTAGAATTACAAGCTATTATTTTTCCTTTACTTTCAGGAACTTTAATACGTGTTTTATGATTTACAATCAGAGCCACAGTATTAACATTTTTTGCATTTACATTCATACAATAAAGGTTACATGAGCCTAGTATTAATAACATTAATATCAAACACTTCAATTTTCTTTTCATATATAAATACCTCTTTCTTTACTTTTTAATAAAAGTATATATTAAATTTATCGTCTATATTATTCCATTTTACAAAATTTGCATAATTACCTGATATACTTTCAGTTATTCCTAATGCACAATATTCACCATCGTCTTTTGTATAAAATATTCCACCACTATCACCTTGTTTAACTTTAATTTTCGCTCGATAAAGATCTTTCATTGTAACTGTACCATTTTCTGCATCACTTACATTTGTACTATATGAATAATCTGTCAATTTTCCAGATGTCAAATATGTTGTTGCCCCTGCTTTATACACTGTAAATCCTGTATACCATGCATACAAATATGATGTAGAAATTGTTGCACCTCCACTTATTTTTCCTGAACTATCAGAATAATACACGACTCTTGAAGGCGTATAATTCGAGTTTGTCACTTCAACAAAAGATGCATCAACTTTTCCGGAAAATTTTCTTTTTATCACTCTTCCTATCTTTTTTTCACATAATGCATCAATATAAATACTATCACCTATTGACAATCCATGACCACAGGTAACAAAACCATATCTTTTTTTACCATTACTGTCAATTGTATAAGCTTTAAGTCCGATACTGCATATAGAAGAAGACACCATTTTCTTATTCCCTGAATATGTAGTTTTTATATGTTTATAAACAGCTCTGCCTAATTTTAATTTTGTATTTGCTGTTTTATCTTCTGCTTTTTCTCTCTGAAAACGCAATATCTTACTTTTAAAAACATGTTTCTCAAATAAGTCTTTATAATATTTATTTATTTTTTTCATATATACTGTAACACAATTTTTCTCTAATGTTATACCACATCCAATAACATTTTTAAGAACCAGGGATTGCTCATGTGTGAGTTTTCCTATTTTATTCATCTTACTCAACCAACACATCTTTTCATCATATTTTTCTTTTACTATTGCTAATTCTTTACAATTATATTTTACTTTTTTTACTTTCGTATTTACGTCTATTTTTTTTATTCTTTTTTCTAATTTAGTATTCCCTTTTGCATCCTCATCCAACATAACAACTAATTTATCATTATCATCTAAATATGTTCCTGCATAATTATTATTCAGATCACTTTCATCACATTCCTCATCTTCCCAACCCATTATTTTTAAAATCTTTTGTTGCTCCTCAATATTAATTTTCTCCCCTTGTCTCTGTAAATTATTTTCCTCCATTACTTCGACATCACTTATATCTCTAAAAAATAACTCTTTTCCGTCTGTTGTACTAGCAAAAATATTCAAGTTAACATTTAATGTTACCAACATACATAACATTAATCCTACACAAATAATTTTAGTCTTTTTCATTTTCAACCTCCCATAATTTAAATATTTTCTAACTATTCAATTTTCATATAGCTCAAAATATACTTTAATATTTATACAACTGAACTACTTTATCTTCCATAAATCTATATTTCACATAATTATAATAATTGGAAGAGTTATCAAAATCATCTTTTGTATTTTTGCAATTATTTATATATGATTTTATATCTTTCTCTTTTACAGATATTTTCTCTTTTTTTGATAAAACGCCAAATAATATAATTGTTTCTAAATCATCAATCGCTTCTTCGTAGCATTGATTTGCAAATTGTTTTTTCGATTTGCCATAAATTTTATTAGAAAACTCCTCCATGGTAACTCCCATGGATTCTGCCATTTTACAATACTCACCATATATTTTTTTTGCATATAACGCTTTTTGTTCTTCTTTTATTTTTACATTATATATTGTAGCTAGTTGCTTCTTTATATTATTTTTTATTTTGTTCTGCTGCTCCAAGTTTTTTTCATCTGCTATAGTTTGTTTTACATACCTATAATAATCATGAATATTATTAAGTCCTTCAAAATTTTTTCTAACATATTCATTTGTTAATCGTTGCTCATTCTTATATTGTATTTTTGTTACAAGCACTTCTATTTTTTCTTTTTGCCCTGCATACTTTTCTTCATTTTTAGGTACTATTATTTCAAACACAGTTTTTTTATTTTTTTGCACTCCAATTAATTTTTCTTCAAACTCTTTACCATAATAACCCGCTCCAACTTTTAAAACTTCTTGTTTTAGTTCATTTACTAATCTTCCCTTAACAAAAACAGTGCATGATAATTCTACAAAATCACCCATCTTTACACTATCTCTATCTTTAATTTCAATAAAATCGCCTGCAATTAAAAGTTCATCATCTATATACTTTTTTATTTCTTCATTTGTCACTATTGCTTTATTTTGCTTTACCTTTTGTACTATTTTATCTTTATCATTATAAGTCACATTAAAATCAGTAACCTTTAAGTCATTCAAATACTGAACCGCTTCATAACTTATTTCTATCTCTTCTTTAAAGAACAAATAATACACAAATATACTTAACAAAAATAACAATAGTATTATCCATATAAAAACTATCTTTTTTATTTTTTTCATGCAATTATTCCTCTCTTTAATTTTACAACATAAATGCCCTCTTTCCTAAGTCTTGTCTATACTAAAAGTATAAATTTCCTTAAGAAAGAGGGCAATATTTTTGTTGATAACGTTGCTTTTTTGTTGACAACGTTAATATGCTATTGTATTGTTTTCGTCTATTTCGTGTAAACTTCCATTTCCCATAAGGAATATCCATATGGAAGTGCTCTCTTCACACCCTGCATTTTTACGTATCTGGCACTTACTGCATCAAATGTTACAGTGTCAATACCACCATTCTGACCTGTAAGACTCTTAACTGTTTTCCATGTCTTACCATCTGTTGATGTCTGAATCTTATAACTTTCGCCATAAGCACCTTCCCAGTTGAGAACTACTTTATTAATTGTATATGCCTTTCCAAGGTCAACACTTATCCATGCATCATCTGAGAAGTTTGATGACCAGCGGGTTCCATTATTTCCATCAAAGGCATATCTTGCAGATGTTCCATCTGCCTCAGAACCGGAAGCATCTGCTGTTCCACCTTTTGCCACATTTACTCCGCTTACATCCGGCTCTTCATTTCCTCCTGTAGAACCTTTTCCGTATACTTCCATCTCCCAGATTGAATATCCATATGGAAGTGCTCTTGTTACACCCTGCATTTTTACGTATCTTGCATCTGTTGCTGTAAATGTGATTGTCTCTACACCGCCTTTTCCATCTGTTACATTCTTCACTGTTGTCCAGTTATTTCCATCTACAGATGTCTGTATCTTATAAGCTTTTCCGTAAGCTCCTTCCCAGTTTAATACAACCTTGCTTACTGTATAAGTTTTACCTAAATCTATTGCCATCCATGCATCATCTGCAAAATCTGATGACCAGCGGGTACCTGTATTTCCGTCTGTTGCATTATCAGCAGACATTGCTGTGCCCTCCGAACCGGACTGTGTTGTCTTTTTGCCTTTTGCAAGATTTGTTCCTGATGGTTCTTCCGGCTCTTCATTACCACCTGTAGAACCTGCCCCATATACTTCCATCTCCCATAAGGAATATCCATATGGTAATGCTCTTGTCACTCCCTGCATTCTCACATATTTTGCATCTGTTTCTGCAAATGTGATAGTGTCAATTCCACCATTTCCATCTGTTACATTCTTCACTGTTGTCCAGTTATTTCCATCTACAGATGTCTGTATCTTATAAGCTTTTCCGTAAGCTCCTTCCCAATTAAGAACGACTTTGCCTATTTTGTATGTCTTACCAAGGTTTACACAAATCCATGCATCATCCGAATAATCTGAAGACCAGCGGGTTCCATTGTTACCATCAACTGCATTGGATGCTTTCATTGCATCATTTTCTTCTCCTGATGCTGTAACATTCTTATTCTTTGCAAGATTTTCTCCTGTAACAACATCTCCCGGTTCCTCTGTACTTCCACCATTAATCTTATATTCAGCAGTTGACACACCAGATGTTATCATTCCCTTTCTGTATGCGATAGCTTTCATTGTTGTATCTTTGCTAATCTTTACCGTTGGAACATAAAGTTTTGAATTTTCATTTGGTGTGGAACCATCTGTTGTATATCTGATTTCTACACCCTTTGTCGGGCTGGTAATTGTCAGATTCTGTGTTCCATTATACGTACCTGATGCCAGACTAAACTGTGGGTTCTGTACAGTAGCTGCCTCATATACTCCCATTTCCCATAAAGAGTATCCATAAGCTAATGCTCTCTTTACACCCTGCATTCTCACATATCTACATGTTGTTGCATCAAATATAATTTCTTCTTCTCCACCCTTGCAGTTTGAAGTTTCATATACTGTATTCCAGTTATTTCCATCCACTGATGTCTGTAACTTATATGCTTTTGCATAAGATGCTTCCCAGTTAAATGTTACTTTATTAATTGTATAATTTCTTCCTAAGTCTATTGTACAATGTTCATTATCATTAAACTCTGATGACCATCTTGTACTTGTATCATTATCTACAATCTTATCTCCACCAACTGATGGATTTTCTGCTGAAGATACTGTTACTTCTTTGCCTAGAGCAATATTTGTATCAAGAGATACCGGTGTACCATTTACTGTAATTGTGCTGGTTGCCATTGCTGATGTAATACATTCATCTTTTACTGCAATTGCTTTTACTGTAGCAGTGCTTGATACTGCAAATGTGCCATCATATATCGGTGATGATTTTGTAGGCATTGCTCCATCTACTGTATAGTGAATTGTTGCACCTTCCGTTTTGGTTTTAATTGTTACATACTGTGTATCATCATATTCACCAGATGGTACGGAAATTTCAGGTGTTTCTGCCTGTACAATATTAAAGTTTCTGTCTTTATATACCTCAAAACTTACTAAGGCTTTAGCACCAATGGTTGCTGTACCAATTCTTCCTGACTTATTGTTAAATGTTACTACTTTTGTTTCGTTTGTTGGATTCCAAACAGTTGCTGTATATTTATCTGTAGACTTATTATAATAAACTGCTGCTGAACAATCTCCTGTAGCAATAATGTCTGTAGTCTTAACTCCTAATTCTTTCATTGCATGAATGAACCAATAAGTATTTGCTGTATCTGTTCTCTGTACCTTTGTATCATTCTCTAAGAATTTGTTTAAAGCAAGGTCCGGATTTGTCTGTGAAAGGAATGGCCATGTAATATGCTGCCAGCCTGTATCCGGATGTGGATACTCTCTCAGCATCTTATCAATTTCTTCCTGACTCTTTCCTTCTTTATTTGCAACTTTCACTGCCTTATCCATCGCAACATCTGTATCTGTTACAAGACTCTGATAAATTTCAGCACATCTTTCCTGATTCATACCATAGTATGTTAAATATTCTGAAATCGGTAACCACTGGATTCCATATACGTATAATGGCTGTCCTCCGAAGAATGTTCCGTAGAAGTTAATGCCGCCATATACCTGACCAACTACGTCATATGGCCATTCTTCAACCCAGTTATCTTTATCATAATCGAACCAGTACTGTTCTACTGCTTCCATTTCATTTGTAAAACCAAACACACCTGCATCTCTATATGTGTCATTGTTTGTAAGCACACCCCAGAGATACATGCTTACCCAGCTGAATAAAGACTCACTGGCTGATTCCTGATTGTTACCTGAATCATTATCTGCATATCCTCCTGCCCATGAATGTCCTTCATATAAATCATACGCTCTGAATCTGCAATATTCACTATCATTGTCTGATGGGTTCGCATAATCACGAATCATCATCTCAATCATACCTTTATAATCGTTGTAAAATTCTTCATCATATGTCGCAAGTACTGTCGCTGCAAACATGAAATATCCATATGTAAAGTGATGGTCACAGATTGCTGCGTTTGCTCCAAACTCACTCTGTTCATAATACAATGTTCCCCAGTTCTGGTTATAGATAAAGTAACTAATATCATCCTTTCCATCGTATGTAAACCAGTTTACTAATATCTTCTTCATTCGCTTTAAGAAAGTATCTCTTAATTCTGTCTCTCCAATCTGATCTGCCATGAGAACTCCCATTCCAAGTGGATGTAAGTTCTTTCCTTCCCAATAAGCATCTCCTGCAGGGTTCAAATTCTTTGTAGCATCTTCTAATTGATTCAAATATCCTAAAAGTGCTTCTCCATCAAAGTCTGAACCTGTTGGAAGTGCAAAAGTAGGTAGAAGTCCTGCAAATTCTGAAACAGTCTTGAAAGAGTTTCCTTCGATTGCTTTCATATCTCCTCTGACAGATGTATAAGTTGCAAATGAAGCATTATCATCTGTAGAATTCTTCCACTGGTGTGGTAACATGCACTGGAAGGTCTGATTTGAGAACCCAGCTCTTTTTACTGTTGTTGTTACACTGTAGTTTGATGTAATCTTTGCATTACTGTCGTTATAATCGTAAGTTACACTTGTATCTGTTACAAATGCATATCCATGACGATAGAATGTCTCTATCTGTGACTTATTTAGCATTGTACCGATTGACATATATCCATTCTTACCTGGGAATGTTACTCTAATATAACTTCCGATTTTCTTGAATGTTGTATTTTCCGGTACAGACAAAGCATAGTAACTCTTTGAAGTTTTTGTCTTTGCCTTATTATCACTATCTGTTATCTCTAGACCAATATGGTCCGTCTTTAATGTAGCAAGATTGTTTGTTAACATTTCATTTCCGTTTCCGTCAAAAATAGATGTAATATTTGAAGATGAAATATAGATTGTCTCTGTATCTCCATATTCTGTAAAGATATATGGTGATCCTTTTACAAAAGTACTCTTCATTGCCAGATGACTGTCATCATATAACCCTGCTGTTACAGAATAATCACTGTAATCCATTACTTTATCGCATGCACTTGCATTATCTAAATTCTCCGGCAGAATATAGAAATCTGTTTCTGTTTCTGTATTTACAGACACATTTACATCTGTCTCTCCCATATCCGGAAGCCAGCCTTCTGTTGCTGTTAATATTCCAAGTCCTTTTGTTGAATATTTTGTCTTAAAAGGCATTGTACATAATGTATTGCCAAACTTGTTAATTAAAATAGACTGCCACCAGTCATTACTATCTATCGGGCTATTTATAGAATCATCTTTATATACTGGAAGTTTTGTTTTTTCATTATACATGGAATTTGCAAGGTATGTTCCTTTTCCATTTGATGCCACATATGATTCCGGAAGATTCGGTATATTGTATGTTGGTTTTGCATCTCCTGTTTTGTACTCATATACCTTAAATTCTTTTATACTAAATCCGCTTCCACTTTCAACTCTTGTATATCCATTCATTCTGACATATCTTGCCGTAGCAAACATTGGTACATCAGCTACTTCATATCCGTATCCTTTTAACTGTCTGTAAACTGTTGTCCAATCATTTCCGTTAGTTGATACCTGAATGTCATACATTTTTCCTGCATCGGAATTCCAGTCAATTACCACACGTCCGATGTCATAATTTCTTCCCAAATCCACCATAAACCACTGTTTATCGCTTTCACCGGAGCACCAATATGTATTTTCATTCCCATCTACTGCATTCTTTGCAAGAACAGATGACTGATCAATAACACCATTATCATCATACATCCACCACACATCTCGTAAAGATGATGCCTGAACATTTTTATTTTCTGCAATATTTGTACCATAATCTACAGGTCTCTTTGTCACTCCGTCTGTTCCGTACACTTCAAATTCGTAAAGTGAATATCCATAGGCTGTTAGTGCTTTCTTTGTCATATATATTCTGACATATCTTGCACTTCCCTGTATATCAAGTTGTTCGTTTCCTCCGTTACAATTATTGTTTGTATAAACTGTATTCCAATTTTCTTCATCGTTAGAAGTCTGAATCTTATATTCTTTTGCATAAGCGCCTTCCCAATAAAGTTTAACGCTTGTGAAATTAGTTACTTTCCCCAAATCCACATAAATCCATTCGTCATTATTTTCCCAGGCACTTTCCCATCTAGTAGACTTTGATCCGTCAATTGCATATGCCGGATCGCTGTTTCCTACTGATGAACTTGCATAAACCATTCTTCCCTGTGAAATTACATAAGGCGAATCATCTGCTGCCTTTACATTCTGCATTGGTGTTGCACTGAGCACCATCGCTGTCGCGAGCATTACTGCTGTCGCTTTTTTTACCTTGGTAAATAGATTACCTTTTCTCATTTTTTTGCCTCCTACTGCTTCGTGTATTGGTTCCGGAGCCTCTACACATTTTTAGCTGTTTCTTTATAGCGCTATTTCCGTTCTTTGCCGGCTAAAACTCTCTCCCAGCATAAAAAACATATTCTAAGGATATTTGATAAAAATGTTTTTCGCAACATTCTTACAAAATTGAAATTGTTTTATTGTCAATTTTGTACATTATACACAAAACAGGCTTTTCTCACAAAACTTGTAAGCGCTTTCTTTCATCAATGTGTTTGTCCAGTGTCCTTATTTTGATAGAAATTTGAAATTTTGAATCTGTTTTTATATAAAAACATTTTTATTCGACATCTAATAAGCAATGCATAATAATAGAAAACCAGCCCCAGAATTAGTTTACTAAATTCTGGGGCTGGCTTTCTATTATTATATAGTGCGTTTAGCACGACAGAGATGTCTCGAAGTGATATCTCTGTGCATTGCTTATTTTTTTCCTTTTATTATATTTCCGTTTAGCACGACAGAGATGTCTCGAAGTGATATCTCTGTGCATTATTTATCTTCTCTATATTCCTAATTTATTCGCTTTTATCCTGCACACATATTTTATCTGTATCTCACTGGTATTGTCCGGATTCCCACAATACAATCCTGCTGCGGACTCATAAACCATATACAAATACTTGCCACTGCTAAGTACAATTCCTTCCAGCATAGACGGCATCGTCAATGTTTTCTTTGGTGTTCCCAGTCCACCGGACTTACTGATTTTCTTTGTATATGTAATCAATGCAGAATTATTCAATCTCCCATACGACTGGGAAAATATAAACCTGCGATTTGTCTTACTTATTTTCTTCACAACAAGCCCTTGCGTGTTCGCCGGAATATAATAACTGTATTTTCTGGTAAATACCAATTTTTTCTTTTTTACCTTTACTTTATATCCCTGCATTGTTGCATATGATGTATTTGCACTCCGTCCTGCCCAGAAGTAAGTTCCATCAAACGCTGCAAAATCGGCACTGCCTGACACCTGAACCCTGTAAGCAGGTTTTAAAACCTTTCCATGTTTTACCTTTTTTATTTTACTATAATTATACACCGCCAAATAATCATAAACTGAAATATTATTAAGACTTACTACCAATCTTCCCTTAACATTTGTAACAGCTCCCACATGATCCCGATATGGCAATACAATGGTCTTGGCAAATTTTCCTGTACTTTTATTATACAAAACTAATACTGAACGTTTTGATAATGACTTATGGTACATAGATACCACCAGGTATTTTCCTATTAAACAATTCCCTTGCGGAACATAGTCTGACAAATATTTCAGTTTATATTTTGTTTTATCTTTTTCTTTTATCTTCTTTATATACTCATCATAAACCACCTGATTTGCAGCTCTTCTTTTTTTCTCTGAATCCGTATAGTCCCACTTTATTTTATTGGCTCTGGCATATGCCTTTCCTTTTGAATTTGCATAAACTTTCAACACAATATTCTTATCCCCCGAAAAGGCACCCGAACCAATACTTTTAATGTTTTTATATAATGTAATTGATTTTAAATTTGTACAATTTTTAAATACATTTTTTCCAATCGTTGTTACATTTTTTGACATTGTAAATTTCGTCATCGCTTTACAATTATAAAATGCTGATGCATTTAATACTGTTACTGTACTTGGCAACGATACTTTTTTTAATGACATACAGTTATAAAATGCATTTTTTCCTATGCTGGTTACTTTGCTTGGAATTGTTACACTTTCCACACTCCCTGCATTTTTCAAGATATTTTCCGGAATGGTTTTTATTCCACTTCCAAAAGTCACTGTCTTAACAGTTCCACTGCTTCCAAAAACCTGATTTCCATAAGTTACAGAACCGGGAATTGTAAACTTTTCTAAAGATGTACACAATCCAAACGCTTTATATCCAATTGTTTTTATTCCCTTCGGTAAAGATACAGTTTTTAAAGCGCCGCAATCTTTGAACGCATACTTTTCTATCTTAGATAGCTTGCTTCCATCTTCGAATGTTACTTTTTTTATGTACTGGCACTTTTCAAATACATTTGCCTTGATTGTTGTTATTTTTGCCGGAATTATAAGACTGGTAATCGTTTTGTCTTTCTTATCTCCTAAATACTCTATCAATACATTGTTTTTTACTTTATAGACATCATCAATAATCTCATAATCCGGTGTAGTGGGCTCTTCTGTAGTTGGCGGTTCTGTTGGAGGCTCAGTAGTAGGTTCTTCCGTAGTTGATTCCTCTGTATCTCCTTCCCCTGTTGTCTCTGTTTCAGAGGTTTCTTCCTCACCAGGCACACCTTCATCAGCAATAAATTCTACTCCTGCCGTCTGCTCCTCCACACCTTTATCTCCTGCTTTTACAGTTATAGAAAATAGTTTTAATCCCATTGCTGACTGTATAATCAGAGTGATTGCCAATACTGTTGATATTTTTCTAATCCATGTGTTTTTCATTCTTCATCTCCTGTTTCAGTTAAAAATATAAGGTTGAAAGAAACTTCCAACCTTTCATATTTTTGTATTATATTGTAGAAAATTGATATAAATATATCTTATTCTTTTCCATCCCAGCAGTATGTGCAAAGTTTACACTTATCAATGCCTACTGCATCTAACATATCATCTAGTCTGTTAAATCTAAGAGATGTAAAGTTTAATTCTTTTCGAATCTCTTCAACCATTTTCTCATACTTCTCTGATTCCGGATCCACATATTCCTGCAATACTTCGTCTGTTACATTACCATTTTCCAATCTAGCGATTACACGTCGGGTAATTAAATCCATCTCTGAAGTGGAACGAGAGAAGTTTAAATATTTACATCCGTATAACAATGGCGGACATGCCGGTCTGATATGAACCTCTTTTGCACCACTCTTATATAAAAACTCTGTTGTTTCTCTTAACTGTGTTCCACGTACGATAGAATCGTCAATTAATAACAGACTTTTATCTCTGATTAACTCTTCGACTGCCAGCAGTTTCATCTTTGCAATCAAATCTCTCTTACTCTGTACAGTAGGCATAAATGAACGAGGCCATGTCGGAGTATATTTGATGAATGGTCTGGAGAATGGTATTCCTGACTCATTTGCATAACCCACTGCATGTGCGATTCCCGAATCCGGAACGCCCGCAACGATATCTGGCTGAACGTTGTCACGCTGTGCCATTTTGGCTCCACAGTTATATCTCATCTGCTCAACGTTTATACCCTCATAAGAGCTGGCTGTATATCCATAATAAACCCAAAGGAATGTACAAATTTTCATATCACTGTTAGGATCAGACAATGTAATACAATTCTTTGGTGTCATTACGACAATCTCCCCCGGTCCTAACTCTTTGTAATCTGTATATCCCAGATTTTTATAGGCAAAATTCTCAAAACTTGCACAGAATGAACCCTCTTTTCTTCCTATTGTAATTGGTGTTCTTCCCTGCTTATCACGTGCTGCATAAATTCCATTTTCATTCATAAGCAATAAGGATAGTGAACCGTCAACTTTGTCCAATGCATAATTGATACCATCTATCAGATTATCCTTCTGATCAATTAAGGTGGCAACTAATTCGGTAGCATTAATATCTCCACCACTCATTTCCTGGAAATGAGTATGTCCATGCTTATATAAGTCTTGTGTCAGCTCGTCCATGTTATTAATCTTACTAACTGTTGTAATGGCGTATGTACCATGAATTGAACGAATAATCAATGGCTGGGATTCATAATCAGAAATGCATCCGATTCCCAGATTTCCTTCCATCTCCTGAAAGTCTTTATCAAACTTTGTTCGAAATGGAGAATTTTCTATATTATGAATTGCTCTGTCAAATCCCTTTTCTCCTAAAACTGCCATTCCACCACGTCTTGTTCCCAAGTGTGAATGATAATCTATTCCAAAAAACAAATCAAATACACAGTCTTCTTTTGATGCTACGCCAAAAAATCCACCCATAATTGCCTCCTATTGCTTCTGCTTGTTTCTTCTTAATTTTTTATTGTTAAATGTAAAATATTTTCCGTTATATATATTAACGCTTTTTGGGAGGATTGACAATGGGAAATATCAACTCTTTTTTCTTATATGTTGCTACTGTACACATAATGTTTCCTGTTTGAGACATACATTACTTTTATTATATTCTTGTTTTTCTCTATAATAGTATAAATTCTATTTATTCTTTTTTGTTTTTTCTAGTATAATTTATATGTTAATGCTTGTTTATAACCGTATTAAGCAACTCTCCATACCCCGTTTCTGCCAAATAATTAATACTCTCATCCTGATTTTTAATATCTCTACATATGTACTCATCTTTTTTACTTGTTCTATATCTACTCACCTTATAAATAAAGCTATTAATTGTTTTCCTTAAATGTTTTTCTTCACTTTTGTTTATTTTTAATGAATGATATAACTCAATGATTTCTTGAGGAAAATCTCTTCCACCTTCACAGCAGTTAGAATATATATAATATCCACAAGTAAATATTGGAAGATAATACATTGCTTTTTCCATCCCTGTTTTATTGTTCTCATTTACTTTTAGAACATCTATGATATCAACCAATGACCTTTTTACAATTTCATATTTTTCTCGTTCTATATTAGTCGTAATTATATAATAAAACATCATTAAATTATTTATTGCCCTAATATAATTTTGCAGAAAAATATTGCTATATATGCAAATTTCACCTACAAACTTAAAGTTTTCTTTCATGACAAACTTGTATCCATTTGTTCCAATCATCACACGGAGAATATTTTCCATATTCTTTTGCTTAATACTAGTTTTTCTTAAAATACTCACAACTCCTATAGCTAAAACTATTTGGATAATAATATAATAATATTTATAAAATAGAGAAAAAACACACATCCAATGATTAGCGTTATAACATTGAATAAATTCAAAATAAACGTACATTTATTGTATAACTCATCATTTTTGCCTATGTTTTCTGTATATATTACCATTTTAACTTTCTTTATATATCTATACACAATTTTTTTATTTACAAATTTATGTATCAAATAAGGTAAGCAACTATGTATATCACTATAAACATCTCCATCATACTCTAACAAATTATTATTCCAATAATCTTCATATAATTTATTTAAAGCCCCTTTTTCTGCTTTATTATCATCTAAAGCTATAATCCCAACAACCAGAATAATATATGTTCCCCAACATATTACAATAAATATAGAACTTATATATGTAACCATTAGAACCGCATCTAGAAACATTTCCAAATTATATTCTTGTAAAAGAAATGTACATACTATACTAACTAATGTAAACATTATTATAAAATTATATGAAAGATATATTTTATATTTCTTTAAAATACTTTTTGCATTAAAACTAAAATTATATTTTTTAGTAGATAGTGTCACAAAAAATATTATTACAGATATAGCAATTGCAACAAACGCAACAACTATTTGTTCAATATCATTTATATTTTCTAACAAACAATAACAATATTCTTCATTAAATATACATATTAAACAAAACACTAAAAACGTAGTAAAAAATACTATTAGATATATAGGTACTCTATTGATAAATCGTATAAATTTATTGCCGTCCCCACGATTATATTGTAATACTGGTCTATGTTTAAAAATATACTTTTCTTTCTTCGACACACCCCTATCTAGTAAATTTGTAATTATAAATAGGATAATAAATAAAAATTGATAATAAAATAAATATAATAACTCAATGTTCTCCATATGTATCTTTCTCCCTATCTGAAATAAAAAATTCCTAAAACCAAAGAGCTTTAAACAACTTGTGTTTCAAATACCTTTTAGTACTTTATATTTCGTATATTGTTACTCATCATAAAAATTTAATCGGCTTATAAAAATACCTTGTCATTTCTTAACTTTTTCCTTTCACCTTATATCCCATTCTTAAATACTATTTTTCATCAATACCACACTCTCAACATATTCATCGTTGTCCAACTCAGATTTCCACTAACATCTAAAAACTTCTTTATATCTTATCATTTACATCAATACACTTTTGGATTCAATTTTTACCTTTTTTCTTTATTCTACTGTGAATTTGTTTAATACTTTCCAAGTATTCCTCTTCAACTAGTGATAAGCTCTGTTCCTGATATTTCCTATATTCTTCTGTTGCTTTTTCAATTGCCTGTGCATGACTAATCGTTCCGGCTCCTTGCAACACTTTTTCACCTGTAGTTTTTAAAACATTATCAAGGTGCTCCACATAATCTGCCATATACATAGGATTGTGGCGCATAGCTTGAATCTCCGCAAAATCAAAATATCCCGATACAATATTATTTAGAATCTTTAACTCTTCACCATTGAGATAATTTTTTGCAATACTGATATCTTTCAATACAGGAAAATCACCAGAAAAACTTTTCAATCCCATAAAAGGCTGACTGGCGTCCACACGCTCGTATATAACTTCTGCTGCTGTATGTCCATGTGCTGCATAGTGTAATTTATTTTGTACCATTTTGAAAAATGCAATAGATTCACTACTCTTAGGATTATAATCAACACTTGTTGCATAAAGGTCAAGTACTTGCCGGTACATAACTTTTTCAGATGAGCGTATATCCCGAATACGGTCTAATAACTCTTTCCAGTAATTACCGCCACCCAAATTTTTCAGCCGTTCATCATCCATTGTAAAGCCTTTTATCATGTACTCTTTTAATCGTTCGGTAGCCCACCGACGGAAATTTGTAGCAATCTTGGATTTCACTCTATATCCAAGGGAAATAATCATATCAAGATTATAATGCGTTGTATTATAGTTTTTTCCGTCAGCCGCAGTTGTTCGGAATTTCCGAACAACTGATTCTTCATCCAATTCTTCCTCTTCAAAAATATGCTTGATATGCTCACTGATATTAGATTTACTGGTTTGGTAAAGCTCACATAATTGTGCCTGCGTAAGCCAAACAGTCTCATCTTCAAATTTAACATCTATTTTCGTCTGCCCATCATCCGTTTGATATATGATGATTTCACTCCCTATAATATTTAGATTATCTTTGTTGTTCTCCGCCATTCAGGCTCCTTTCTGTTTTCTATTCTTTCATGTATTTTTAAATCACCCTCTTAAGATTTCATCAATTTGTTCAGATTCAATTCGCTCTTTTAAATAATTAATTTGTGTTTCGATATAATTTTTATGTTTTATCCATTTTAAACCTATGAGGCTTGGAAGCAATGATTCAAGGAACATAATCCAAGCAGAATACATAGGTACTGCACTACCCGACCAACTCCAGGAAGTAGGTGTTAATGGTATCCTTTCAAAATCTTCAAACAATGGATTATTTTCAAGGAACAACAAAACATATTCCTTTTTTCTTTCGACTTTTAATTTCGATATAACTGAAAATAGGCAGTACATTTTTGTTTCATCATTGGAAAACAGTTGAATGCATTGCCGAATCCACTTGTCTTGTCTTCCCAATAGATTTTTCCCATTTTGGGTTGGTAATAATAAAGATTCCAAAAAACATGGTACTGATATCTTGGGAAACCGACAATTCTTCAATAGCTGTTCAAAAATCTTATTATATATATGTCTAAAATCATTCAAATCAAAAAAACAACGATGCCTTTCTTGATGGTCACTAAAAGAGCCATTATTTTTATTTATTAAATAACCTATATATTTGTCTAGTATAGAAGGTCTAACCAAATATATTTCTTTCAAAAACTGTCCGTTATAATCAGAGTGATTATCATACGACAACATGGCACAATAAATTTCTTCAAGCAATTCCAAATTACAATTATATTTTTGAATTACTTCCTGCGGCGTATTATGATAACTATTAAATAGTAAATCAAAATAAATGTGCACTATAAAAGGTGAATACTCCATCTTAGTTAAAATAATTTTACTTCCCTTTATCAATGCTTGCTCATCTATTATATTATACTTCTCAAGAAAATCTACATCACGCATTGATGATGAAGTAATGTCTCTGTCAGAAGTATCTTGCAAAAAGTTGTAGAGTCCATGTAGATGATTTTGGGTAATTAACTCTGGCAATAATTCATGATAATAGGCATACAACCAAGCATTTTTTTGACTATATTCTCCACTAATAATAATTTGATACACTTCTGAATCGGACAATAAGGAGAAAAGTATGCTCACCAAATGATATGGATGTAAATTGTTTGGTGTATCTTTTTCTATATAATACTTAATTGCACCAACATAGTAATCTTTTTTAGGAAAAATAGCGTCAAAGGCAATTCCTAATCCGTCTCCAACTTCCCAAGATGCATGCCCATCAAGTTCGGAAATATCATTACAAACATCAATTAACTTCTTGAACATTTCTAAATCAGACTTAGAAACGTATTGAACAATTGCTTGCCGTTTTAGTTGTTTGCGTTCTTCATAATTAACATCTTTTTTATAATCTGGTCCTTTAAGAAGAATATATAGTTGAAAATATTCTCCTTCGAAATATTGAGCAAATACTGATTCACAAGAAAGGTTCATACAACTAAAAGCATGCACTATTCTGTTCACTAAAACACAATTTTCTAATTCATCTGGCGGAAAATATGACTCCAAAATTGATTCAATATATTTTAAGTCAAATTGTAAAACTGGAATACTTATATCCTCAATAGTACCACCATAAGAACTAAGAATTTTCCTAACTTTTGCTCTATACCTTTCAATTTCACACAAAGATGATAAAGATTCCCATATTAGCTTTCTATATTTTTCAACACCTTCAGATATGGCTAATGGAATTTGATATATGGTTAATGTATTCTTTCGTCCTCCCTCCACTGGTGAAAAATGTAATTTTAAAAATTCTTCTGCTATTTGTAAAAAAAGAGTAGCAACAGATTCTTGTTTCCAGTCATCTGAATATTCTTTCATCTTCTCAAAAAAAGTTATTTGTGTGTAAAAACCATAGTGTGCAGAATCCTTATTAATACCAAAATATAGATTAACTGCATGATAAAATTCCATATATAAATCTGGTCGCTTAAAATAATACTGAAAAAACAAATCACTGGCTGTTGGTATGTCAATCATATCTGCAAAACCACCAAGAATTTTGATGATATCATCTGTTACATTCTGGTAGTTTTTTCCTTTCTCAGTATCAATATCACACCATTCACAAATCACTTCTTCTTCAGATTCAATTTTATTTTGCAAAATCAGAAGTGTTTCGGTGGGATTAATACGAAAAAACACTTTGACAAATTCGAAGAAAACTGGCGATTTTTCTGTTGATAATTCATCCCATAATAATTTTATTTCTTTCTCAACAAAATTGAAAAGAGTTTCATTTCTAAATATATTAAGCAATGTATTAACGGAAGAGATGGTTCGCTCTCTATAACTTTGAAAGCAAGCTTTAAGCATTTCCGACAAACCAAGTAGTTTTTTATCAAAGAAAACATATTTTAACAAATAATTAGATAAACATTGCTCAGAAAAACGAACGGCTTTATCATTGCAAATATCGACAATTTCCTGCTCGTGAAGCATACGGACGTTTTCAATAAAATCATCTCGATTTAAGCCTTTCTCCTTTAAAATCGGCAAAAATGCATCAATGTGTTCCAAATGAATCGCTTCTAGAAAAGCAACTATACCAGCAGTTCTACACATGTTTTTATTGACAAGTAATTGATTATCCTCTAAAAAAGATCCATAATAATCTTCATATAATTGTGACACATCATTAATAGATTCCAAACGATTTGAATTGCACGCTACTTTCCCTGCAAGTATAGCAATACGAGCATTTCCCTCTGCAATTCTTATGATCCTTTCTTGATATTCTTGATTTAGAATGCCCAATGACGTTTCGAGCAATTTCTTAATCTCTTCATCCGAAAATACATTTATGTTTACGATTTCATACAAAGTAATTTCTCGAACATCCTTTATTACTTTCTGAAGTGCATAATCCCTCACTGTAATAAGTATTTTTACGTTATATCCCTCTGGCTTCATACTAACATAACGAATAATATGCTGCAATCCCGACAATTGATTTGCATCATCAATAAAAAGAAAATAGTTTCCGGGTCTGTCTATAAAAAGTTTCAAATCCTCATATATTGGTAACGCATTACTGTGAATGCAGTAAATCTTTTCATTGTTAGTATCTGAGTGATTTTTCACATAATGCAAAGCTAAACGAGTTTTTCCCGTACCTGCTGAGCCGTTGAGTATAACAACATCCACTTTCAGATAAGCCTCGCCAATATCTTTAAATTCCTTTTCCCTAAATAAAAATTTAGTATCAATTGGCGCCGCCATTCTATTTGAATTATAACTATTAATAAAATCGTCATACGATTGAATTTGCCCCGAACTTATTGATATTCCCAAAAAATCACGTGAAAGATTATGATGGAAAAGATATATGTCTTCCGCAAGCTTATCAATCCCGATAACTGTAAGCTTGATTCCAATATCTTCACATAAAACTTTTACCTTACTATCTTGAAGAGGTGTAAGATTTGATGAAGTATGGCAATAAATAATTTCAGAAATTTTATCATGCGGAATGCCCGTCTTTGATGTATCAAGACATTTTTCAAGGTCATCCTTAATTTTTGCAAATAAGTTTGTCTTTTGAGTTGTGTATTCTACAAAAACATACTTTCCATTTGATGCAATAAAATAAGTATCTGGTGTCCCTAGAGTGGTCTTTCGTGTACCCGCTTCTCCACCAAGAGATACTATATTAGGATAGCCAATTTTATATAAATAAGAATCACAAAGATTTTGAAACGATCCTGCATCCAGTTGGAGTATTTTTTGTTTGATACTTTCAATATTAGCCATAATCAACACCTCTACTATTTGAAATCTTTTTGTTCCACTAAATCATCTTAAAATATCTTAACGCATCTTCGATTGCCTGTTCCTTTTTGGCGGCACTTGTGGAACTTTTGATTTCTTTTCACCTACATTATAATTAATTCGTTCTATCAAGCCATATTTTCTTTTAACTTGTGCTATATATATTAAGATGCCTTAAGCCCTGTCTGATCTAATACATATTCCTCTATATCAGCGTATGCTGCTTTACTTGCCACAGCGGTCAGGTCTAACTAATCCATATTCAATTCCACTTCGATATGTATATCTGAATTAAGTTTAGACAACAAACATACCGTCTCCACATGAACCGTCTGCCCAAACATATCACACGGTGTCACTTCCCTCACCTTATATCCATTGCCTTCCAGCCACTTCAAGTCCCTCGCCAGCGTAGCACTGTCACAACTCACATACACAATACGTTCCGGTGCCATCTCCACCATCGTTTTCAGCAGTACCTCATCGCATCCCTTTCTTGGCGGGTCGACCACAATCACATCCGGTCTGCACTCTGCCTCTCCCTGATGTTCTTCAAAATACTTCGGTACGACCTCTTCTGCTGCCCCCACCAGAAACTCCGCATTCTGTATGCCATTAATTTCCGCATTGATTCTCGCATCCTGTATTGCCTCCGGCACAATCTCAACACCAATTACCTTCTTCGCCGACCTTGCAAGAAATAAAGAAATACTTCCGATTCCACAGTACAAATCCCATACAGTCTCATTGCCTGTCAACCCTGCATACTCCAAAGCCTTTCCATACAACTTCTCCGTCTGTGTCGGATTTACCTGAAAGAATGACAATGGCGAAATTCGAAACTTCACATCACCAATATAATCCTCAATATATCCCGGACCATATAAACTTATAATCTTCTTTCCCAGAATCACATTATTTTTTCTCTTATTAATGTTAATAGAAATATCGCTCATTCCCGAAATTGTTAATAAACGCTCCACCAATTCTTTAGCATATGGCAGTTCCTCTCCATTAATAACCACACACACCATTACCTGCCCGGTCTTTGCACCAATGCGGATTAACACATGCCTAACCAAGCCCTTATGGCTCTTCTCATCATAGGGCTGAATCCCTTTCTCTTCCATAAATGTTTTTACCAATTTCATTACACATGCATTCACATCCGACATCACATTTTTCTGTTCTTCTTCATCTGACACAATATCTTCGTTCACCCCAATAACCTCATCCGTCAAACAATCAGGCATCACATTCTCACTCCTCTGCATTCCCAACGCACAGGAATCTACCTCCACAATAGAATGCGTTCTGCCTGCATAAAAACCACTGGCTATCTGCCCATCACGATTCATCCCTACCGGAAACTGTGCTTTATTTCTGTAATGAAACGGACCATTCTCTTCTTTTCCCTTCAGGCATAGTTCTTCCATACCCATAATCGGCTTCATCTCAAACTCTGTAATTCCACCAATCCGTTTCAAATTGTTATAAACCTTGTCTTCTTTAAACTTCAACTGCTGTTGATAGCTCATCGCCTGTAACTGACATCCTCCACAACTGCTGGCTTTCGGACAAAACGGATCAACACGATAAGGTGATGGTTTCACAATCTCAATTAACTTGGCAAAAGCATAATTCTTCTTTGCTTTCATAATCTTCGCACGCACAATATCGCCAATAACCGTATCTTTCACAAAGAGGGCATAGCCCTCTATCTTACCTATACCCTCTCCAGTCATTCCCTGATCTATAATTTCAACTTCTAAAACATCATTCTTATTAAACACTTTATGTAAACCGCCTTGTCCTCTCATTCCCATGCTCTTCATCAAATTCGAAATATAACTATTTCTTCTGTTCAAAACACATCTTCACAGTTCTCTAAATTTACTCCGTTGTCCTTCTTATATTGCTCTCCAACAACCGATTATATCCAAGCCACTCGCCCGCACCTGCCATACTGTTGCTATCAAAGATCTCTTTCATCGTCTCCATCTTCGCATCCGTATTATCAGCAAAATTCAGTGCCAACGCCTCAATTAATGCCGGTTTCTTTGGAGAACCATATTCCAGTTCGCCATGATGTGCGAGAATACAATGCTTCAATTCATTCGCCTGCTTTTTCGGAAAATCAGGAATTGTTGCAATAATCTTTGACACCATTTCTGAACCCATAACAATATGTCCTAACAACTGACCTGCATCTGTATAATCATTCGCCGGAAAATCTGACAACTCATACACCTTTCCAATATCGTGACAGATCGCCGCAGTCAGCAATAAATCTCTATTTAAAATCGGATATTGTTTTGTATAAAAATCACACAGCTTCGTTACTGCCAGTGTATGTTCCAGCAATCCGCCAATAAATCCATGATGAACGCTCTTTGCTGCAGAATGTTTTTTGAATGCTTCTGCAAACTTTGAGTCATCAATAAATAAAACAGTTAAAACCTGCTTGTAAAACGGGTTATTAACACTGGCAATGAATTTTAACAGTTCTGTCATCATTTCATCCATGTTTTTATCAGTACAAGGTAAATAATTCGATGGGTCCACGCTGTCCTCACTAATCTTTCTTGCTCTCTTGATACTTAACTGTGTCTGCCCATTAAATACTGTTACGTCACCATGAACTTCTACATAATCCAGAGCCTCAAAGTCTTCTATACCCATCGAACCCGGATCCCAGATTTTTGCATCTAACTGTCCTGTTTTATCCTGCAAAATAACATTCTCATATTCCTTACCTGTCTTTGTCATTGCACTGGTTTTCTGCTTGCACAAATATATTTCCTGTATTCTCTCTCCCTCACGCAGTGTTTCGATATATTTCATCTATTCCTCCTCATTCTGAATCATTCACAATACAATATTTCTATTTCTTAATTTCTTTTTTATTCCATTGCTAAATGTTTTATAAGCACCCCCTACTGATAATCTGTCTTAATTTCATGCTCTTTTACTAATTAATACAGTTTACTTTTAGGGATATTTCAGCTAAACTTTATTATAATTGATAATGATATTAAATACAAGAATTAGAGCACTAGGAGGCATTATGAATACAAAAGTTCTAAAGACCTTAGAATTTCACAAAATAATTGAACAATTAAAAGAGGAAGCAGCATCAGACCTTGGAAAAAATTTGTGTGCAAAGCTTACTCCTTCCACAGATTTACATGAAATAAAACATATACAGCGACAGACCAGTGATGCCCTTACACGTATCTGGCAGAAGGGCAGCGTATCATTCTCCGGATTACATGATATCGGAGAATCTTTGAAACGTTTAGAAATCGGCAGCACCCTTGGCATGGGCGAACTGCTTCGAATCAGTTCCTTACTGAAAGTTGCTAACAGAATCAAAACTTTTTCCAGACGCGAAGATACTGACACGAAAGACAGCCTTGATGAATTATTTGAAGCAATCGAACCTCTTACCAATTTAAATAAAGAGATTGAAAAATGTATTATTTCTGAGGAAGAAATGGCGGATGATGCTTCATATAACCTCAAAAACATTAGAAGACAAATGAAGATTACAAACGACCGCATCCACAGTCAGTTGAATAATCTTGTGAACTCACAGAGCGGCAAAACCTATCTTCAGGACTCCTTAATTACGATGAGAGACGGAAGATATTGCGTACCGGTCAAACAAGAACACCGTGGAAACGTGTCCGGAATTATTCATGACCAGTCTTCCAGTGGTTCTACTCTTTTTATCGAACCTGCTGCTGTTGTGGAACTGAATAACAAACTTCGTGAACTCTCTGCCAAAGAGGCTGATGAGATTCAGATTATCTTAGCAAACTTAAGCGTTTTATGCAGCGAATACATGGAGCAGTTAAAGCTTGACTTAGAAACTTTACCTAGACTTGATTTTATTTTTGCAAAAGCAAGTCTGGCAAAGAAAATGAAAGCAACTATGCCGGATTTTAATGACCAGAGGTATATTCACATTAAGAAAGGTCGTCATCCATTATTAGACCAGAGAAAAGTAGTTCCTATTGATGTTCATTTAGGTTCGGACTTTACCCTGCTGATTGTTACCGGTCCAAATACCGGAGGTAAAACTGTTTCCTTAAAAACAGTCGGGCTTTTATCCCTTATGGGGCAGGCCGGACTGCACATTCCTGCTCTCGATGGCAGTAAACTTGCTGTATTCCAAGAAATATTTGCCGATATTGGTGATGAACAAAGTATTGAACAAAGTTTAAGTACCTTTTCTGCCCACATGGTAAACACTGTGAATATCTTAGAAAACGCAGACCAGGATTCTCTCGTGCTGTTTGATGAGCTGGGCGCCGGTACAGACCCTGTCGAAGGAGCTGCACTCGGTATCGCCATTTTGACCTTCTTAAAAAATATGGGAACACGCACGATGGCAACTACCCATTACAGCGAATTAAAGTTATTTGCACTCTCTACAGATGGTGTTCAAAATGCCAGCTGTGAGTTTGACGTGGAAACCCTCAGACCGACTTATCGGCTCCTGCTTGGTATTCCCGGTAAAAGTAATGCCTTTGCCATATCTGAGAAACTCGGACTTCCAAAATATATTATAGACGATGCTAAATCCCGTATTGATGCAGAAGATGAACAATTTGAAGATGTTCTGGCAGAACTGGAACGTCAGAAAAAGCAAATCGAAAAAGACAAGGAAACCATTTCTGTTTACAAATCACAGATTGCATCGTTGAAGAAAGATTATGAATATAAAACCAAAGAGCTTAACGAAAAGAAAGATAAAATCTTAGGAAAAGCCAGAGAAGAAGCTCTAGACATTCTAAAAGAAGCAAAAGAAACAGCAGATACCGCGATTAAAAACATTAATAAATATGGGAAATCTGGCAATACCAGAGAATTAGAAAAATCTAGAAGTGACGTTGGCTCCAAGATAAAGAAAAACCAGAGTCAGTCAGTCATGAAAACTGCTGCTCCAAGCAAAGTTTACAAACCTTCAGATTTTAAATTAGGTACCGGGGTAAAAGTTTTAAGTATGAATTTAAATGGAACTGTCGCATCTCTTCCGAATGCTGATGGAAACCTTACAGTAAAGATGGGAATTTTGAATTCTAAAGTTAATATTAAAGACTTAGAAATTATTGATGAACCTGATATTAAGGCACCTGGACTTACACGAAACAGCAGTGGCAAAATTAAAATGAGCAAATCCATGAATATAAAAATGGAATTAAATTTAATTGGAAAGAATGTAGACGATGCCTTAAGCGAACTGGATAAATATTTAGATGATGCTTACCTTGCACACCTGCCACAAGTATATATCATCCATGGTAAAGGAACGGGAATCCTTCGCAATGCTGTTCAAAACCATTTAAAGAAATGTAAGTATGTGAAATCTTTCAGAAACGGAGAACACGGCGAAGGAGGCGCTGGTGCAACAGTCGTCATATTTCAATAAGCTGAATATACACAACACAGCATCAAACAAATAGAAGTTTTTACAATTTCTTCTAACTTTTTTAACAAAAACAATTTATGATACAATTATATGAAAATGGGAGGAAAATCATATGGCTATAAAACAGAAAATATTAATCGTCGATGATGATGAGAATATTGCAAATCTCATATCACTTTATTTAACAAAAGAATGCTTTGAAACCAAAACAGAACATGACGGACAGTCGGCTCTTGATACTTTCAAAGATTATAATCCGGACCTTGTCCTGCTCGACATTATGCTTCCCGGTATAGACGGATACGAAGTATGTCGTGAGATACGAAAAGATTCCAAAGTTCCTATCATTATGCTTTCTGCCAAAACAGAAGTTTTCGACAAAGTATTGGGGTTAGAACTGGGGGCAGACGATTACATCATAAAACCTTTCGACTCCAAGGAGTTAGTCGCCAGAGTAAAGGCTGTTTTAAGACGATACACTGCTCCGGCAAAAGAAGCTTCAAAACCTGTATCAGACAAATGCGTCGAATATAAGGATTTAATTATAAACTTATCCAATTATGAGGTTTTATATAAAGGTGCTCCTGTAGAAATGACTCCAAGGGAGATTGAATTACTGTTTTTCCTTGCATCATCTCCAAATCAGGTATTTACCCGTGAACAGTTACTGGATCACATCTGGGGATATGAATATGCCGGCGATACGAGAACTGTGGATGTTCATATTAAAAGAATCCGTGAGAAAATTTCCGATACTGATGAATGGTCTATCGGAACGGTATGGAGTGTAGGTTATAGATTCGAGGTACATAGTAAATAATGAAAAATTCAATTTTGACTAAATTTTTTATTGGATATTTTTCTTTTGCAGTTTTGGGATTTTTATTAATTACTTATTGGTCTACCAATCTGATATACAATCATTTATTACAGGAAGATGCAAAAGAATTGAATAACTATTCTGCAATTGTTGCCGAAAACATTGCCCATGTGACGGAATCTTCCTTAGATGATATTGAAAATCCTGATGAGTTCTTTAGTGATTTTAATGAAGTGCTTGACTGCAATATCCTTATTTTAGACAGTGAGAAAAAACTAATTTATACAACGGATAAAACACAGGCTCTTAGTACAGATGCAAACAACATTGTAATAGAAGATTTTAATCCAAATGACTATACTAAGGGAAAATACAGAATAAATAAACTATATAACATATACAAAACAAATACATTAAGTGTTGTTCATAACATAGAGAAGAATAATACGATTTATGGCTATGTCGTGGCACATATGCCAACTTCCTTTATCAAGAAAAGCAGTTATGATGTGACATTTATTTTCTTTGTGACCTATGTAATTATACTGATATTATCTTTAATTATTTTCTTTAACTTTATGTGGTTTATCTATCTGCCTCTGAAGCAGATTCGTCTGGCGGCTATGGAATATGCAAAAGGAAATTTTAAATACGAAGGTCTTAAAGTAAATAATGATGATGAAATCGGGGATGTTGCCAGTTCATTGAAATATATGTCTAAACAGTTAAACAACTCCAGAGAATATCAGAAAAACTTTATTTCTAATATATCTCATGATTTTCGTTCACCTTTAACTTCTATTAAAGGTTATATCGAAGCAATGATGGATGGAACAATTCCACCTGAAGAACATAACAAATATTTGTCTATTGTTTTATCAGAAGCAAATCGATTAGAAAAATTAACTTCCGGTCTTCGAGACTTGAATAGTTGGAGCAGCACGGGACCTGAACTTATTTTTGAAGAGTTTAATATGGAAAATGTAGTAGCATCTACTGTAGAAACATTTCAGGGAAGCTGTGAAAAGAAACATATTGAACTGATTATTCAATTTCCTCCAAAGCATTATAATGCCTATGCAGATAAGGGAAAAATTGAACAGGTTTTATATAATCTATTGGATAATGCGATTAAATTCAGTAATGCAGGTTCTAAAATAATTATTAAAATCTACAATAGAGGAGATAAAATTTACTGCTCAGTAAAAGACTTTGGCATGGGAATACCGGCTGGCAGTCTTGATAAAATTTGGCAGCGTTTCTATAAGACAGACTTATCCCGTGGCCGTGACAAGACCGGTTCCGGTATCGGTCTTGCCATTGTTAAAGAAATTATAATGGCCCACAATGAACATATTGATGTCATCAGCACTGAGGGCGTCGGCACGGAATTTGTCTTTTCATTAAAACGGGCAAAAAAATAACTTTTACAGCTTAAATACTATCAGCATGCTATTGTCTGCTTATAGTATTTAAGTCTTACATCCTGAGTAAGTTTTGCGATAAACTCAGAATTTGTCGGTCTGTCTTTGCCTGCCCCCATAATATATTTAAATTCTTTATGTATCGGATTATTCTCATCAATCATCCATGCAACTTCTATCGCATGACGGATGGCTTTTTCTACTCTTTGTGGTGTAGAACCATGTTTTCTGGCTACATCAGGATAAAGGACTTTTGTAACCGCCTCTAACTTTCCATCATTTCCTAGTACCTCTTTTACTGCTGTTATTATAAAATTATAGCCTTTTAGACGTACCGGAATTCCTATTTCATTTAAGCGGTTTGATATGATTTCATCCAATTTTTGATAAATTCTATCAAATTCGCTGCTGTTATATATTCTATCTATATTTGTATTTCTAATTTTTCTGGCGCTGTTTCCTGCCATTACATTCTCATAAACCGCAGCCTGATTCATTTTGTCATGTATCATTCGCAACTGAACAGATATAGCCCTTGCATCATAAGGTTTTGTTAACACATAATCTACTCCCTGATTAAATGCCTCACTTACCAGCATATTATTCGTAAGAGGTGTAGTCATCACAAGTTTCTGATTATTGTGAATACCATGCTCATTCATTTTATCCAACAATACATACCCATCATAAATCGGCAACAACAAATCAAATATTACAATATTAGGCTCTTCCCTTTCAAATATTTCATAAGCATCTTTACCATTATCGACTGCCCCCACAATCTCAATGTACTCATCTTTTCTTAACTCTTGTAATAATTGCTGCCTTACAACCACCTGATTATCTGCAACCAATACTTTTAGTTTTTTCATACTTTTTACTCCTTAATATTATTAAACTTAAATAAGTGCCGTTTAAAAAAGATTATTTTCTGTTCTGTAAAAAATCTCTTCCACCTTTATTTATAACACTTATTTATTTTTTATTGAATAATTATAAATATATATGTTTTCAAAAAAAAGTAACTATAGTTTATGATTAACGCCGAATGGCATTACTATTGGTTTTATTTTTCTATAAATTGTGATTTTATCTGACCTTTAATGACAGCGTTCTTCTAAAAAACACATTTATTTTTTACTATTTCGACACAATACCATTTAATAAAGTATTATTTTACAATATATTTTATAGTGCCGGCTTTGAAATCTAATATATCTGCATATATTGTTAAACCCTATAATATAATTATGTGTGGACAAACAAATTTCTTTTACAATATACTTACTTGATAGTACATATTTCTATTAATGTAAAATATTATATTGTTGCATTATGTCGGCAATTGTATTATTATATTTCTATAAAACTTAAAGGAGGCTTATACAATGGCTTACAAAATTAACGATGGATGCATCGGTTGTGGTGCATGCGCAGGTGCCTGCCCAGTTGGTGCTATTTCAGAAGGTGACGGAGTTTTCGTTATCGATGAAGCTGCATGTATCGAATGTGGAGCTTGTACAGGCGCTTGCCCTACAGGTTCTATTGAATTAGATGCTTAATTAAATTAAAAGAGACCTGCCAAATTGGTGGTCTCTTTTCTTATTTATTCTGTTACAACTTTTTTACCAATATGTAAATCCTGCTTTTTCTTTTCTGCAGCTGCCTTTTTTTGTTTTTCCTGTTTTTCTTTTTGTTCCTGTTTCTTTGTTTTCTTTAAGAGCAGTTTTTCTGCTTTTACCTGTTTCTTTTTATCTTTTCTGCTCATTTTCTGTTTAGAACGCATTGCTTCATCCAGTTTTTTAAATCGTTCTTCTTCCCGCTCATCCTGAGTACGAATCAGATAATTCATTTCCTTTAGAACTGTTTCACTAACGTTGCCGCTGACCTCTTTCCCTAATTCCGAGGCACTTTCTTTTAATGCTTTACATACCACTTTATTCATAATCGCCTGAAACTGCTCCATCTTGCTCCCTGACGCTCCCTGCTCTGCTACTCCTTTTCCTGCCATATCATTATATCCACTTACCATGCCTGTGTTTTCCACTCTCACAGACTGCTGCATTACCGGTGCACTAACCTCTCTGGCAGTAAGCGGCATCGACATACCTGCTCTGGCATTATGCGCCTCTCCCTCTCTGGTATCAGGATCTGTCAACATCATTTTGATTGTTCTAAGACTATACCCCTGGTTTTTTAAATCCCTTACATTTTTTAGCAGATTAATATGATTGTCTGTGTAATATCGATGTCCCATTTCATTTCTCGGAATCACCACGTTTAACTCCTCTTCCCAATATCTTAAAACATGCGACTCCACTCCCAACATTTTCGAAGCATCTGATATAATATATCGTTTCTCCCCCATTTTGACCTCCTTACTTTACCGTGAAACTCTCTCTTTTCAAACAATTTATTATGCTCCCAATATGCGAAAAAAGAGTTGTCCCCCTAAGAACAACTCTATTATAAATCTAATTATATGTGCCATTCAACACTTATATCACTGCAAATTTTGTAACCTTTTGCGTATATGTCGAACAAATAAAATTCCTGCCACACGCTTGATATTAAATCTGGTCTCCCGGTAATTCAGCATCCTTAAATTTCGTATACTGTGGCAGCCAAACCAGTTCTACTTCTCCAACCGGACCATTTCTCTGCTTTGCAACATTTAAAATAATTCTATTTCTATCCTCTTCTTTCTTTTCTCTATCATAGAATCTGGACAGCAGCATAACCACATCGGCATCCTGCTCAATAGAACCGGATTCACGCAAGTCTGCCATAATCGGCTTCCTGTCTTCTCTTGTTTCAGATGCTCTGTTGAGCTGCGACAACGCAATTACCGGCACGTTTAACTCCCTCGCAATACCTTTCAACGTTCTGGAAATCTCTGAAATTTCCTGCTCACGGCTTCCATGTGGAGTATTCGTAGTCATTAACTGAAGATAATCCACAATAACTAACTGTATATCTTTCTCCAGTTTAAATTTTCTACACTTTGAACGCATTTCTCCAATACTGATACCCGGAGTATCATCTATAATAATGTTAGAATTACCAATAATATTTGCTGACTCTACAATATTCTCCCATTCACTGTCACTCAAATCACCAATACGAATTTTCTGGGAACTAACCATCGAATGCTGCGAGAGAATACGGTTTATCAACTGTTCACTTGACATCTCCAAACTAAATATCGCTACCGGAATATTATGTCTTACCGCAATTGTCTCTGTAATATTTAATACAAATGCTGTTTTACCAACCGATGGTCTTGCCGCAAGCAAAATAAGGTCTGACGGCTGAAGTCCCGACAACTGCGTATCTAACTTTCTAAATCCGGTTTCAAGCCCTGTAATCGTTCCTTTCGTCTGTGCCGCCTGTTCGATTTTATCAAAAACATTCAATACAATCTGTCTTACCGGAACATAATCTCCGGTATTCCCAGTCTGAATTAAATCAAAAATGTTCTTTTCTGTTTCTTCCAATATAGCATCTAATGGTTTATTTCCGGCATAACATGTATTTGCAATATTTTCATTTGCCCGGATTAAATTGCGCATGACCGACTTTTCATATACAATCTCGGCATACTGTTTAATGTTAGCCGATGTTGGTACCATATCTAAGATATTTCGAATAAAATCGATACTAATTACTTCTGATGGCACTTCCATCTCTTCTAACTTCGTTTTAATTGTAACAAGATCGCATTCGCGTCCTTCATTATACAGCTCCACCATAGCCTTATATAAGGAACCATATTGCTTATTATAAAAATCACTATCTGATAGTTTTTCCATCGCAACCGTAATAGCCTCAGCATCCATAATCATAGAACCGATTACTGCCTGCTCTGCCTCATTACTATGGGGCATAATTCTTTTTACAACTGCCTCATCCATAAACTTTTCTCCGTTTCATCAGTTCGTTATTTTGCAACTACTTTTACTGCCAGTGTTCCTACTACATCTTTATGTAACTTGATATTCACATTATATGTTCCAAGTGATTTAATTGCATCCGGAATTACAATTTTCTTTTTATCAATTTCCATATTTAACTGCTTCTTTGCCTCTAACGCAATCTCCTTGCTGGAAATAGATCCGAATACTTTTCCCTCTACACCTGCCTGAATCTTAACTGTTATAGATTTATCTTCTAAATCTTTTGCAACAGCCTGAGCTGCTTCAAGTTTTTCTTTTGCAACTTTTTCAGCATTTTTCTGCTGTAACTTTAAGTCATTAAGATTCTTTCCTGTTGCCTCCAGACCTAAGTTTTTCTTTAAAATAAAATTTCTGGCATATCCATCATTAACTTCTACAACTTGTCCCTTTTTCCCTAATGTCTTAACATCTTCCAATAAAATAACTTTCATTAAAAATCTCCTTCCTCTATTCTTTTACTAATTATATTTTTCAACTGCTGTATAACTTCTCCCAATGGCTGATCCTTCACCTGTGCTCCTGCCAGATTCATGTGACCGCCGCCACCAAACTCCTCCATAATTAACTGCACATTTATTTTATCAAGCGACCTTGCACTAATATATATCTGATCATTATATGCAGTACATACAAATGACGCTTTAACGCCTTTAACATTAAGCAGTTCGTTTGCCGCCTGTGCTCCTATTACCGTCGGAGAGGACACTTCTTTTGCTGTGCATACTGATATTGCATACTCATCTTTGTATATTTCTGTATTCTGAATTGCTGTGGCTTTCGCCTTATACTCTCCAATATCATCCCGGAACATCCTGCGAACCTTTGTAATATCTGCACCATTTCTTTTCAAAAATGCCGCCGCTTCAAAAGTTCTGACCCCGGTTCTATTTGTGAAATTATTCGTATCAATCATAATTCCACCATATACCGCCTCTGCCTCTAACTTATTAATCTTAACTGTCTCAGGAATATACTGCATAATTTCGACAACCATTTCACAGGTAGACGATGATGCCAATTCAATATAAGATAACTGTGCATTATCTATTACATCCTCTGCCTGTCTGTGATGATCAAATACCAGCAGACATTGTGTTCTTCGAACCAATTCCGGATACTCTGTGTAGCCTGCCCTGCTGCAGTCAACAATAATTAAGGCATCATTTTTCCCAATATTTGCTGCCGCATCACTTCCTGATATAAACATATCTTCTTCATAAAACTCTGACTCTCTGAAAGTATCAACCAACGGAACTACGCTGCTGCTCACTTCTCCCAGTACAATATGTACTTCCTTTCCAATAGTTTTTGCAATTCTATAAAAACCGACGGAAGCACCAAATGAATCATTATCTCCTATATGATGCCCCATAATATAAATTGTCTCTTTTGTCTCAATCAAATCCCTAAAGGCTGTTGCCATAACTCTGGACTTAACCTTCGTATTTTTTTCTACAGATTTTGATTTTCCACCATAAAAATACAGCTTGCTTCCATCTTTCAAAACTGCCTGGTCTCCACCACGGCCTAATGCCATGTCAATCGCAGCCGTTGCCAGATCATAATTATCTACCAGTCCATTTCCTCCCATTCCAATACCAATGCTGAGTGTTACCGGCAGTCCATTTCCGATATTTACTGTCTTTACTTCATCCAGAATAGAAAATTTATTCGTCTGCATTTTGTTAATATATTTCGTTTTAAAAACAACAAAATATTTGTCATTCTCCAGTTTTCTGACAATTCCATCATACTGCGCAAAATACTTATTTATTTTTCTATCAATAAGTGCAACAAGCAGTGTTCTTCTGGTTGCCTCTACACTTTGAAGAACCTCATCATAATTATCAATATAAATATGTCCTGTTACAGATTTTTCTCCCTTATTTTCCTTTGTTAACTGATGTACTAAAGTCTCATCAAACATATACATAGATATTAAACTATTCTCTGTATTTGTTAGTGCCTCCGCCAAATCATTTTCCTGTAAATCATTCATATAAAATCTCTTCAAAATGATTTTATATACATGCTCTTCATATCTAATTTCAATCTCATTTCTGCTTTTCTCATCAAAAGTCAGATCTTCTTTTTTCAAATCTGTAAACACAATTGTCACTAATTTATTTTTTACGGACTTTTCTCCACAAATTACATCCATCTGTGTATTTGTCCATAAAATCCTTCCATGTTCGTCCAGCAAACTGTATGGTATCTCCATATCATGCAGCATCTGATGTTGAATATGACTATACTCTGCTCCAAAATCAACTAAGTTTTTCATAATATTCTGCTTAAACACAAAATAAACGGAAATAGTAATTATAAAATAAACTATTTCTGCAAAGGTCATGATTGCACCGGCTTTGATATTGACTACATACCCAAGCCCCACAAACACAATCCAAATAATGTTTAAATACAATGGCCATTTAATATAATGTAATAAATTGCCCCGCACTTTTACTTTATTATTCCCCATTTCTTTTACCTCTCTAACAGGCACAATATGCCTAGTATTGTTTAGTATACCACATTTTTGTAGCGAAACAAAGTAAGTAATTTTTTCTTTACAGTTTCAAGTTTTTATTTTAAAATTTATACAGTTTATATGTTAGGAGATTATAATATGTTTCGAGTATGGGGCAGAACCTTTAAGAACAATAAAATGTTACAAAGCACCACAATAGAACTGGATGTAAATGATACACGAACACACAAAATATTTCAGGCTCTTGAAATGATGTGCGAAGAATTTGATCTCAGCAATCCAATATGGCTTGATACGAATATTAATGAGTTTAAAAAAATTGCCCGCACAAGATTTTATGCGGACAGCTTTGTTGAATCTATTGATTTTGACTATTTAGATTTTTATGTCATTGAGGAATAGATTCCGGTTTGTCGAGGAGTGACTTTCCTGCTGAAGAAATACAGACAGAGAATATCTTCACCTCGATTCTTGAACATTTATAGAAAATAAAAATAATATTGAATATTTTAAGCACCGACTTCATCTTCGAAAAAATCCTGATGATTTTTTCTCAGGTAAGTCTGGACATTTGATTTTGTGAATCAAATGTCCGCTTAATATTCAATATTATTTTTATTTTATAAATGTATTCAAGACTCTCAAGTTCCTATATTCTCTGTCCGTATTATTTCAGCAGTGAAATGTCTCAACCACTACAAATCTTTCCGCCGGATACAAAATAAACAAGCGAAATAAGGGTTACTCTGCTCCCGCAATTTGCACTAGCCTAGGAATTTAATTTTTAATAAATTTGATTTGTGGTGGTGGGAAGAGATATAAAAGGAATACACTTGAAAACATTGAATTTCATAAACGGATTTGTATATAAAAAGAGTCTGAAAATTAAAGTTAAAAACTGATTTTCAAAATCAGTTTTTAAGACTTACCTGAAGCGAATTTGCGATATCTAAAAAGCAATGTAAAATAAAAGAATCATAGGATGAGTTCGTTTACGAAATCTCATTCTTATGATTCTTTTATTTTGTAGTGCGTTTAGCACGACAGATATTTCATTTTATGAAATATCTGTGCATTGATTTACTAATTACCAAATATTCGGTGAAGATGAAGTCGGTACTTTAATTTTCAGACTCTTTTTATATTTACAAATGTTTATGAAATTCAGTTTCCAAGTGTATTCCTTTTATACTCAAACCACCTCGATAAACCGCAATTTATAATCTTTTCTTTAATTCCTCTGTCAACTCTTCATATCCTGGTTTTCCAAGAAGTGCAAACATGTTTCTCTTATAACTTTCAACACCCGGCTGATTAAATGGATTTACTCCAAGAATATAACCGCTGATTCCACAAGCAAACTCATACATATAGAATAATTCTCCAAGATAGAACTCATTTTGTTCTGGAACATTCACCATAAGGTTTGGAACATTACCATCTGTATGCGCTAAAACAGTACCATTCATAGCACTCTTGTTTACAAAATCCATATCTTTTCCTGCTAAGTAATTTAATCCGTCTAAATCATCAGGATCTTCCTCAATGTAAATCTTAGCATCTGTGTCCTCAATATTAACGACAGTCTCAAACATAATTCTTGAACCATCCTGAATGAACTGTCCCATAGAATGAAGATCTGTTGTCAAATCTACTGCTGCCGGGAAAATACCTCTCTGGTCTTTTCCTTCACTTTCACCATAAAGCTGTTTCCACCACTCACCAAAGTAATGAAGGCTCGGCTCATAATTCGCTGTTATTTCTACTAACTTTCCTTTCCTGTGAAGAATGTTTCTAATTGATGCATATAACATGGCATCATTTTCTTCAAAAACATTATTTAACGCTTTATCTCTTCCGCTTGCTGCACCTTCCATAAGTTTGTCAATATCAGCACCACTTACAGCGATAGGAAGAAGTCCAACTGCAGTCAGCACAGAAAAACGCCCTCCAACATCATCCGGAACAACAAAGCTTTCATATCCTTCCGCTGTTGCGAGCCCTTTTAAAGCTCCCTTTTCTTTATCTGTAGTAGCATAAATTCTCTTTGCTGCTTCTTCTTTTCCATATTTCTTCTCAAGCATTTCTTTAAATACTCTAAAAGCAATCGCAGGCTCTGTAGTTGTTCCTGACTTTGAAATAATATTTACTGAGAAATCTCTGTCTCCAATTACATCTATCAACCCTTTTAAATATGCCGGGCTGATGCTGTTTCCTGCATAATAAATCTCAGGAGTTTTTCTCACTTCTTTAGATACATTGTTGTAAAATCCATGTCTTAAAAACTCGATAGCCGCTCTTGCTCCAAGGTATGAACCACCGATACCAATAACAACCAGTACTTCTGAATCTCCCTGAATCTTCTTTGCTGCTTTTTTAATTCTTTCAAATTCCTCTTTATCATAATCAACCGGCAAATCAATCCAGCCAAGGAAGTCATTGCCTGCCCCTGTTTTTTCTAATAAAACTTTCTTTGCATCTTCTGCAATTTTTTTCATATTTACCACTTCTTCATCAGAAATAAATGAAGAAACTTTTGAGTAATCAAATGTTACTTTTGACATATTTTTTTCCTCCGTTTTTATAAAACTATCTTTTATTATAGGCTTTTGTAACATTTTTATCAAGACCCTATTGCAAAAACTCTCCGATAACCTGATTTAACACTTCCTCCTCCTGTTCCTCTTCCGTTCTTTGGTTCTGTACAATAGATTCTGCCTGTCCATTCATATTTTCATGTAACGTTACCTGTTCTCGTTTCTCCGGCTCTGAAACCAGTTCTATAAAGCTTTCTCTTTCCCTGACATGTCTTTTGTGTACTCCATTGACTAATACATCAACCAACACATAAGATAACTCTGTTTTCTTCTCATTTGCCTGCATCATACGTCCTATCATTTCTAGTGCAACGCCAAAAAAGCATCCCAGAACAAGATAACTTACCCAATCCATCTTTACCGGTGATATCTTATACAACTGGAAGGACAATATTGCGGCCACTCCCATAATCAAGATCGAACACCAATTGATAATATTATTAATTTTATTTGCTGAAATATGCATAATCTTACACTTGTTTAAACTTCGTTTTACAAATAACATCGGGTTTTCTACCTGTCCGTTTACCTGTTTTATACTCTCATATTTCGTCTTGATCTGTCTAATTGTATAATTTTTTGTATTATTTATATTCTCTGCTTTTCGTATTAATCTTCCATAATTTCTCACAACCGCCCATTTTGTGACAACACCTAGCAAAAAAAGACCTCCCACAATAAGCAGGAAGTTCTCTTCGTTAATAATCGCCGGTATCGTAATATTCCACCAATTCTTTAATTCACTTATGTAATAATTTAACATTTTCATTCCCCCACTTTCTTTTCCGCTCTTTCTTCCGGAACTATGTTCTTTTATGACGACAAAACAAAGACATCTTGTCTCACTGTTCAAATAGTAACATATTTTCAAGAGGGATTCATCAAAAATCGTTCGTCAAATTTTTACATTTTAATAATTCTCTATAATCTTATTCATTAATTTAATTGAGTTTTCTGCTGCCTTTTTTTCAAAAACAGGATAATCCATCTCTGCACCACCATCAGCTTTATCTGAAATAGCGCGTATAATCAAAAATGGTATATTGTTAAGACTTGCAGCATGAGCTATCGCTGCTCCTTCCATTTCTGCGCAGTCACCATAAAATTTTTCTCTAAGATGTGTTTTTGAATCAATAGTCCCGATGAATTGATCCCCTGATACAACCTTTCCTTCAAAAATATTTACATTCAGCTTTACTTCTTCTGCACTTGCCTTCGCTAATTCAATTAATTTCTTATCGGCTAAAAAAACAGAAGTCTCCATGTCAGGAATAATACCTTTATCATAACCAAGTGCGGTAACATCCATATCATGCTGCTGTGCCTCTCTCGAAATCACAATATCACAAATATTAATATGATTGTTTAACGAACCAGCCACACCAGTATTGATAACAGCACCCACTTGAAATATATCTGCGAGAATCTGTGTGCAGATACCTGCATTCACTTTTCCGATTCCGCTTTTTACAACTACTACATCTTTATCAGAAATCTTTCCCTGATAAAATTTCATTCCCGCCTTGTCTATTACTTTTGTATTCTGCATGCTCTGCTTCAGTGCTGCCACTTCCACTTCCATTGCACCAATAATTCCTAACATCGTATCTTTCCTCTATTAATTCTGTTCCAAATCAAATTTCCCGCTGCAAGCAGTGGGAAATTTGATTATCGCGGCATTCGCCAAATGTATATGCCAGCATATCCACTTGGCTCATTGCTCGCGTAAATAAAGTTCTAAAGCTTTTGCCAGCTGGTCCGGACAGGATGTTCCCCTGCCATTACAGTTTATTCCTTTTAACTTCTCAATTACATCATGGATATCCATTCCTTCCACTAAAGCTGCAACACCCTGTGTATTTCCATGACATCCCATGACAAACTGAACACCTGTTACTTTATTATCAACAACATCAAATTTAATCTGTCTGGAACAAGTTCCTTTTGTATTATATTCCAAAACTCTTTCCTCCTTATTTTATTCCTCAAGCTTCTTTTCATAAATTGCTGCCACATCATCGATTTCTCCATGAGCAATCAGCTGACCATGCTCCAACAATATAGCTTTATTACATAAACGTTTTACCTGTGCCAGACTATGTGAAACAAACAGAACTGTTACCCCATGGTCAAACATTCCCTGCATCTTCTTCTCACATTTCTTACGAAATTTTGCATCACCAACAGATAAAACTTCATCTAAAATCAAAATTTCAGGTTCTACTACTGTGGCAATAGAGAAGCCAAGCCTTGCTTTCATACCTGATGAATAGTTTTTAATAGGTACATCAATAAATTCACCAAGTTCAGAAAACTCCAGTATTTCTTCATATTTTTCCTCTAAAAAACTTCTTGAAAACCCTAAAACGGAACCATATAAAAAAATATTTTCCCTTCCGGTATAATTCGGATCAAATCCCGCCCCAAGTTCTATCATTGGTGCAATATGACCATATCTGGTAACCTTACCCGATGTAGGTTTATACACTCCTGCAATAACTTTCAGCAATGTACTTTTTCCTGCACCATTTAATCCAAGGATTCCTAATCTGTCACCCTTCTTTAATTCAAAACTTACATTTTTTAAAGCCCAGAACTCGTTAAAACGAATCTTTTCACCTTTGATCTTCTTTATTAATAATTCTTTAAAATTATCTACTTTCTCTTTACTGAGATTAAAGCGAATACTGACATCATTCACCTTTAGTGCAATTTTTCCCATATTGCCTCCTATATGTGTAAGATAAACTTATCCTGATTTTTCTTGAACATCACAACTCCAATAACTAACGCTATTACACTGAATCCTAGTGAATACAGCATCATTTGAAGATTTGACAATCCATAACTGGTACTTGTAAAAATAGAACCACCTTCCATTATCACACAACGTACATTACTGATAATACAATAAACCGGGTTCAGACTAAGCACAGTTTTAACAGTGGCGTCCATTCTCTCTACAGAATAGAAAATTCCGGAGCAATACATAATCAGCATTGTGATAACTTCCCATAAATATTCCAAATCCCTAAAGAATACACATACTGTTGATAATATCAATCCTACTGCCACACATAATATCGCTAAAATCATCAATGGTATTACCATCTCTATAATATGCCATGTAAAAGGAACCTGATACACAATTGCTAAAGCAACTAAAATAATTAATGAAATCAAAAACAATATATAATTATATATGATGGTTGACAACGGATACAGATATTTCGGTACATAAACCTTCTTAATCATAGCCTGATTTGCCCGGATAGAGCGCATCGCCACCTTACTCGTGCTGGAAAAACAACTATACATTAATCGTCCGCACAAAATATAAACAGGAAAATACGGTATGTTCTTTCCTAATAACGTTCCAAAAACAAAAGCTAAAACCATTGTGGTAAGCAGCGGTTCTAACAATGTCCACACTAATCCTAAATATGAACGTCTGTATTTTAATTTAATACCTTTTACAACCAACTCATTTAAAAGGTATCTATATCTCATAAATCCTTCAATATATTTCTTCATATTACCTCCGTCTTTTTTAGTAATACTCGCAATAATTATATATTATTCTTTTATAATGTCAAATTTTACTAATTTGTCCTACATAAATATAACAATTCAGCCATGCAGCTGAAACTTGCTGGCTGAACTGTTATCATTATATCAAAAAATATAATATTATGAAATGAAAACTTTATCACTTATACCGATAGTTCTTCCTTTGTTTTCTCTCCCTTCTGCTATCAAAACTTAAAATAATTTTTTCCAGGCTATTAGTATACACTACATAATATGACAATCTCCTTAGGTCCCTGAATCTGTTCTGTAGAAATGATACATACATCTCCTGATATAAATAACGCACACATACCGTCATTTCTTATGATTGATATTGCAGTATCTGCCGTCATTTCCATTAAATCGTAACGTTTATCCCAACATATCATAAATCCTTTATTTTTATTGCCGTATTTTTCAACTATTTCTTTAAGTTCTTTATCTGTTATCTTCTTTCCTCTTTTAACAATTTTTCTCTCATCTAAATATGTATCGTAATTATGGCAAAATCTACTTAATGCATCTATTCTTTTTGACGGTTTACGTAGTTCGAATAAAATCCTTTCTCTTTTCTGTTTCACTATATATTTGTTTACAAACAATTCTTCTATATCTGTATTCATTATTTTCCTCTGTGTAAAAATTCCTTATATGATTTTTCTTCTAAATCTCTCAACAATTTTTTATCTATAAAATGGGAATGTCCATCCATCAGCACTTCCGTTTTGAGACCATATTGTTTCCCAATTGTCATACATCCATTTTCCTTTTTCTTTTTTGAACCACACAAAGTTTACTGTTTCATGTCCCAATTCTACATATAATACTTTTGCTCTTGCCTTTGAATAAGAGAAAACCTTATAATATTCGATACCAGTTATCATATTAGTATCTGTATAACGGTCTTTAAATTGATCTCCATATTTATATGTTTTTATTTCGACATTTATATATGGAATTCCTATAACTAAAATGCACGCCATTATAATTAAAACAATTAAAACTTTTTTCTTTTTCATCATATTCTCCTTTTGTAAAAAAATCCCTGAGCAGTAACCATGCCGGTAAGTCAGATTCTATCTGATACATCAATCTGGTTATGCTCAGGGATTATGTTTTTATATTAATTAATGTTTTTCATAATACAATCGTTCTTTATTCTCTTTTATTGATTGTATCATTGAGTTCATCCTTTTACAACATTTTCCACCAAATTTTCTCTATAGTTAAAATACTTTTTGCCCCTTTTCTATTCCGTCTTATCCCTTTCCTTATTTTTCAATTTGTACTATAATATTTCTATCTGAATTTTAGGGAGATTGGTATGGGTATTTTAGGTAAAATCAAAACAAAAGCCGGCAATTTAAAAGAAACGAAAAGACGTGCCGCATATGCAAAATATTATAAAAATCTATTGATTGAGGATAAGGTTATTTTGTACGATTCATACTTTGGCCGAGGTATGATTTGTAATCCATATGCACTTTTTCTTGAATTAATTAATAATGAAGATTTTCAGGACTATACGCACGTGTGGGTGATTGAGGACCGATACGGCAACGAACCGATTATGGAGCAGTTTCAAAATAACAAAAACGTATTTGCCATTGCCAGACACAGCGATGACCACCTGAGATATTTAGCTTCTGCCAAATATATTATCACAAATGTCTCTCTTCCTTTTTATTATTGTAAAAAAGAGGAGCAGGTCTATGTAAATACATGGCATGGTACCCCGATTAAAAGTCTGGGCTTTGATATGCCGGATGCACCCGTTACGATTTCCAATGTCCTTAGAAATTTTTTATCTACCGATTATATTATCTCAGCCAATCCATTTTTGACTTCTGTTTTTCTGGATAAATATAAATTAGATGGATTATATGAGGGTACAATTATTGAAGAGGGATATCCTCGAAATGACAGATTATTTCATACAGATAAAGCAGAAATTATATCAAACTTACAAAAATACGGAATCGACATTGATTCCAAAAAAGAAATTATTTTATATGCACCTACATGGAAAGGCAATGATTACAACCGTCCGGAAATTGATGTGAATGAATATATTGATTTTAAAAGAACCGTAGAGTCTATGATTGATACAGACAGATATCAGATTCTGTTAAAACCTCATCAGGTCGTTTACAAAGAATTGAAAAAGTCAGGTCGCATGAATGATTCATTAATTCCTGCTTTTATTGATACAAACGAACTATTATCCATCACTGACATTTTAATTTCCGACTACTCCAGTATCTTTTATGACTATCTGGTTACGGACAAGCCTGTTATCTTTTATATTCCAGACCTTGAGAAATATAAAAATGAACGTGGACTTTATTTAGAGCCAGAAGCACTGCCGGGACCTTGTTTCACAAAACTGTCTGAAATCGGCAATGTTATTAACAATTTAAATGAATTTATCATCAAATACCGTTCATCCTATGAAGCAGCCAAGTACTTTGCCTGTCCAAAAGACGACGGAAATGTTGCAAAACGAATTATTGATGTTATTTTTTATCATAAAACATCTGATGAAAAGGGAACTCCATATCAATTAATAAAATGCGCAAATAAAAAGAAAAAACTTCTTTTCTTTGGCGGCGGACTTCGTATGAATGGAATTTCCACTGCACTGCGTACGATGTTAGATTATATTGATTATGACAAATATGATGTAACAGTCTATGCCGGCAACCTCAAATTTGAAGACAGCAAAGAAATGATTTGCACCTTTAATAAAAATGCCCGTATTTTTGCCAGAGTTTCTTATACTCCTGCGACATGGGGTGAAACACTTCGAAATGATTTCTTACGGGTATTTGGTTTTAATGCACCTTTCATCAAGTACATCTATCCTAAAGCCATGTATGACAGAGAATTTGTTCGTTGCTTTGGAGAGAGCCACTTTGATACGGTAATTGATTATTCAGGTTATGGCAGTTTTTATTCTATTTTGTTATTAAGCAGTCCTGACTCCAAAAAGCTTATTTGGCAACACAACGACCTGCTCACGGAAAAGCATAAGAAAGTAAATGGCAAAAAACCTCATAATCGTGAATTACGTGTAGTTTTCTCAGCCTATCCGTTTTTTGATAAAATCGTCGGATGCTCTGAAGCTACCATGCAGGTAAATTTAGAAAAAATAGGCTACAGCGAACTAAAAGAGAAATGCTGTTTTGTAAGAAATGCGGCAAACTTTGACAGAGTCATTGCCGGTGCCAAAGAATCGTTTACGAGAGAAACAGCTTCCGATGCCGGCGTCCCTGAATTACTGGATTCGAACTTAACATCTTTTGTGAATATGGGGCGTTTATCCCCTGAAAAAAATCAAGCAGCCTTAATTTATGCCTTTGCAAGACTTCACAAAGATTATCCGAATACAAGACTTTACATTATCGGTGATGGTGCGCTTATGGGCGAGTTAAAAGCAATCATTCACTCTCTGAAACTAGAGGAAAAAGTAATGATGACCGGTAATCTCGATAATCCTTTTATGTTAATGAAGGAATGTGATTGTTTTATTCTACCATCATTACACGAAGGACAGCCGGTTTCACTGTTAGAGGCAAGATTATTAGGACTTCCTATTATTATGTCGGATTTTAGCTCTGCGAAATCATCTTTATTTGAAAATGGACAGTTGTTAATTGGTAACACTGTAGATGAGATTTATAACGGACTTGTCTCTTTTATGAAAGGAGAAGTTCCAACCTGCAATTTTGACTATAAAAATTATAACCAGGTAACCATTGGGCAGTTTGAAGACATTATTTAAAGACAAATTCTAGCAGAATTATTATTCCACTTTATGGGTGGGACAATTATAACAATATTTTTAGCACAAACATCAGGAGGCAGATATGCAGACAGGCGAATATACCGCAAATGTTAAAAACGGTTTCAAATATACATTCAAGAGAAATGCAAAAAAGATAATACAAAATTTTAAAATGCCGGAAAAGGATATTGGAAAAAAACAATACTATTCTTATCTTGCAATTCCTATTCAAAAAAATTATGTATTTTATGAGGCATTCTCCGGTCTTGGGATTTTAGACAATCCCCGTGCAGTTTTTCTGCAGCTTTTAGAAGATAATTCTTTTGAAAACTTTACACACATCTGGTCCATTGCAGACATGGATATGGCGAAAGATAATCTGAAAGAATTTGAAAACTTACCAAATGTAAAATTTGTCAAGCGAGAATCCGAAGAATATTACAGATATTTAGCTTCAAGCAAATATCTCGTTTCTAACTCCACATTTGGTTATTTTTTTACTAAGAGACCCGAACAGATTTACATTAACACATGGCACGGCGTTCCGACAAAATATATGGGATACGACCACACAGTAGAACGCGTAGAAAACGCCCGTGGTCCTGCGAGAAACTTCCTTGCTGCAGACTATATCGTCTCCGCCAATAAATTTATGACAGAGGTAATGTACCGAAACTCCTATAAACTGGACGGTTTGTTTCAGGGAAAAATATTAGAAACCGGACATCCCCGCAGTGACTTACTCATAAACGCTGATTCAGAAAAAGTTTATACCAAGCTGCGTAATGTAGGACTTAAAACAGACAAGAAAATTATATTGTATGCACCAACCTGGAAAGGTACGCTGTATAATCAGCTGGAATATGATGTAACAGAATTTAAAGAAACAATTAAAAAGTTTTCTGACAATATCGATCAGACAGAATACCGCATTTATTTACGAGTGCATTACTTCTTATATAAAATTTTAGCTGATGATCCGGAACTAAAAGAAATTCTTGTTCCGTTTACCATTGATACCAACGAACTTCTATCTGTGGTAGACATCCTTATTTCGGATTATTCGAGCATCTTCTTTGATTTTTTAATTACGAAAAGACCAATGATATTTTATGTTCCTGATTTAAAAGAATACGAGAGTGGACGAGGGCTATATGTACCTACGGATACCTTACCGGGACTGGTTTCTTGCAGCCTGGATGAAGTGGCATCCTCACTTGATGTGATTTGCAAAAACAGAGAGGAATACTTAGAATTCTACGAGCCAATGTGGCAGGAAATGGCTTCATGGTGTATTTATAATGATGACGGACTATCAACCAAACGTCTCGTAAATATTGTTTTTAAAGATTATTCTTATCTTTCATCTAAAACACATAACATTGTTGATGGTTTTGGAAACAAAAAGAAAAAAATATTAATTTGTGTTAATTCTAAGCAAAAAGATGCATCTTTCTGGGATTCATTCACTGCAGGCCTTGAACGTTACAATTATAACACCACTGATGTGACTGTACTGGTTACTGCTTTTCAAGACGAAAAAACAAAAGAGTATTTTAATACCCTGCCTAAAAACGTGCGTGTTCTTGTATGGTATGCACTTCCTTTTGTGGCAAAGGAAACGAAACGCTTTTATGACCGTGAAGCAGTCCGTGCATTGGGAAATGCAACTTTCGACGAGGTACGTGTGGAAGGCGATATTACAGAATACTGGGCGGCATTTGCAAACAATTTGAATCGTTCATCTAAATTACAGCCATGGGAATAATAGATAACTAAAAAGATAAGGCGACTAGTACCCAAGGTCATTAAATTATGGGTACTAACCGTCTCACTTTTTATTAAAATATCCAATGCATATATCTATTCTACAATATCAAACTCATCACTTAAATATACGTTACTACCCATTTCTGCTAAATGAGAATATCTGTAATGGCCTGCTACAAGATTATCTATATACACATTGGATTTTTCTTTTTCTGTATTAACACCTATAGAAAATATAAATGGATGATCCTTTTGAATATTCCCTAATCCAGTTATTGCATACCATTCTTTTATTTCTACTGTTTTCCATTCATCTCCATTTAATATTTCCAACTTACCAAATTCATAACCTGTTCTAAAAATTCCTTCTGTAAGACTACTGATTTTTACATCTATCTGCATATCATCACCTAATTTTACCGGACTGTTTGTTACTTCAAGCTTTAATTTTTCTTTTAGATCAACTTCTTTACCTGATGTCTGCTCCTCTGATGTCGTTTCTTCTTGTCCCTTTGTTGTTTCTGGTATAACCGATGTACTTTGTTCTGTATATTTTGGTACTACAGTAGTCTTTTCTTTCCCCTTTTTTCTGCTATCTACCTTCACTTTGACAACATATTTTTTCTTTTTATATGTTGCAATTATCTTAGTACTTCCCTTATTTTTTGCCTTTATTATCACCTTATTTTTATATTTCCCCTGTTTTTTAGCAATCCTAATTATTTTACTATTTTTTACCTTCCAAATAACTTTTCCTTTAACATTTCTTAATACTACTTGCTTCTTATTTCCAACATTCAATACTATTTTTGTTTGGTTGAGTTTTACCTTTTTTTTATTGGCTGCATAAGTATTCATACCTATACTAGTAATGCACAATACAAAACATAACAGTATACTTGCAATTCTTTTTTTTGCCATCTCCTTATCCTCCTTCAATATACTATCAATTATCTATGTCATTATCTTTTTGTTCTTTCATATATTGGAACAAATATGAATTATATCGCGTCGCAACATTAAAACTTCCTCCTTGAGCCATAATTGTCCCCCATGCTATATTACTTGAATCAAAAATTATCCCACCACTTTCACCAGGTAATAAACTTGCATTGTATCTAATAAAGAACTTATCTTCGCTTGTTACCTTTCCTTCACTTTTATGCAAAACATATGCTGTATCATTTGTTCCTTTATAAAGCGTATAACCCGAAGCGGTCAACGATTTATTTATCAAACCATTGTTTGTAATTCCAAATCCGAACCATCCTGTTTGATTTCCTATGTTCTCATCAACTTTCAATATTGCCCAATCATATTCTGCCAATCCCCTTAAATAATCTGTCGCACAGGTAGCAGTTTTAGTCTCCCAATTGTACTGTGTCATATTAATTTTGGCATCATAATATTCAACACTAAACCACATGTAACTCGAACCAAGTTCTGGCCCATTAATTACCTCACCAGTTCCCGATTCTTTTGCCACAAAGGCTAAACCATTATTCAATTCTCCATTACTTATCATCTCAGTAACTGCTTCTGTTATATCTAATGTATGTCTATTTCTATCTACACCATTACATTTAAAACTTGCTATCGTATTACCCAACTCCGGCTGTGTGTTCCAAGTTATATTCTCTGCTGACCAACTGTTCTTTATTTTTTTCACCTCTACTGTCCCCGCTGTGTAGTTGGAAGTACTTTCTGCGACAGACAGTTGTGCTCGTTTTATTATTTTTTTATTCCATTCTACCTTATCACCTATATACGAATCTCCACTTATCACATGACTTGTATCTAAATACAACCTCTGTTCCGTTCCTTTATATGGAAATGTGGGATCACATTTATTTTTTATTACAAATTCACTTGGATGTAACGTTTGATCTCTTACAAATTGCATACTGCTTACCATTGCTGTGGGTAAATATTGATCCAAAAACCATACTGCAGTCGGATCTACAACAACAGGATATAAAGCTCTCTCTAAATACTTCTTATCAATTATAAGTTTTAAAGATATCTCATTTCCATTCTCTATAATTTTATATGAAATATCCTCATAATTAATATTACCTTTACTATCTTTCATATTAGGTGGCAATATATAACCAACTTTCTGCTGTGATTCTGTATCTACAAAATAAATATATTTATTTTGTTTATCTTCAATAAGTGTAATATTTTTTGAATCTACTTTAAAGCATATTTCATTTTTAGATGGTTTAGAAGATAACACAATATTTTCTTTAATCCCATTTTTCTGCGATATATACTCATATTCTGAAATTATTTCATTTGCCTTATATTTAATTTTATTACCATCAATAATGCTATTGTACTTTTCATCTACTATCGGAGCAAAAGACAAACTATATTTCCCCTTATTCATTACAACGGGCGTTTCTTTATCTAACTGCTGTGGAAAATATTGTTTTGAATCTCCACTTTTATTTACAGCTATATATTCATCAATTCTCCCTCCATCATTAAAAGTTTTTAATTTGTCTCTGTCTGCTTTTTTCATTGCTACTAAACTTGAATCGTATTCTTTTAATTTTCCTTTTTCCTGATAACGAATTTTTTGACTTCAGATATCAATCCTTTTGCTTCCGTCACTCAAAAGATATGTATTCGAACTTTCCGTTCTCTCATCTACTAATTCTTTCACTTCTGTAATCGTTTCTTTTTTAGCTACCCTATCACCCTCTTGTATTGTCTTAGCTTGCACGACAAATATTCCTGCATTAAATACTATTGATATTACCAACAATGCTGCTATTATTTTTTTTAGTTCCTTTTTCATAATTCGTCCTCCTATCCCAAAAAACAAAATCCCCAACTCGAACGCAATGCTATAAATGTAATTTCCTCTTACACTTAAATTATCTTTCGTTCTGTTGGGGATTCTCCATCGTGTATTATTTTCTTTCTATTCATCTAAAGATAAACTCGCTCCCCCCTTCTTTTTAATAATGTCTTCTTACTAATTAATCTTCTCCTCTCTTTCTTTATAACATCCGTCCTATCGATATATCATCATATTATAAAATCTATAACCGTATGTCAATGAAATATGAATATAATAAAATATAAACACTCTATAAAAAAATGAGACCTGCTTCCTCTTTCGTCAGATCTCATTTTTATTCATCTAAAAAGTCTAAACTCTACTCTCCAAATATCTTTTTAACTACTCTTTCTGATGCATGTCCATCGTCAACACAGCAGAAGCGATTATAAAACTCTTCATATCTGTCCTTATACTGTTCTTCAATCTTATCAATATTTTTGATTGCATCAACCACATCATCATTTGTCAGAAGCATTGGACCCGGCAGGTCATCTTCCATAGACAAATAGAATCCATGAAGAACATCCCTGTATCTTTCCAAATCATATGTGTAATAAAGAACTGGACGTTTCAGGTTTGCGAAATCAAAGAATACGGAGGAATAATCTGTTATCAGAATATCTGTAATCAGATATAAGTCCGTTACATCATCATATGCACTTCCATTCACTGCGAAGTCTCCATACTTTGACATATCAAGAGCCTCAACTACCAGATAGTGCAGACGAAGCAGAATTACATATTCATCACCAAATTCCTTTTCCAGTCTGTTGACATCTAAATCTAAATCGAACTTAAACTGTCCAATTTCATAATAATTGTCATCACGCCATGTCGGTGCATACATAATAACTTTCTTATCCAATGGAATACCTAGTTTTTCCTTAATCTTCTTTGCCCGCTCTTCTCTGTCCGTAGCATAAAGAGGGTCATTTGCCGGATAACCGTACTCTAATATTTTTTCCTTTGGATACATAAAGCAGCTCTGGAATTTTTCTGTAGAGAATGGATTGTCTGACAACAGATAATCCCATGCTTCTTTTTGTCGATAGAATTTATCCTTATAATTGGAAACACCGCCAACAACATCATTCAAATCAAATGCCAGTCTCTTAAGAGGTGTTCCGTGCCATGTCTCTAATAAAACAGTTTCTTCTCTCTTTGGAACACTCAGCGGCTGTTTCATATTCAGAATCCAGTATTTACTGCGGTTCATATAGTAGAAATACCGAAGCCCGGAACGTTTTACCGTCTTATGTTTTCCCGGAATCTTTAAGCCCCTTTTATCAACGGACCATATATATGTGTACTTGTCTCCGTAATGTTTTTGCATATACTCATAAATATATTTCGGCTGACCGGAGTAATTTCTGCCCATAAAACTCTCAAAAATAACCCAGTCCTTTTTCGTTTCCATCTTATTAAAAATATGAAGTGCGAACGCTTTATTTCTCGCCCACTTATTTTTAAACATTCTTTTTATTTTTCTCTTTGCCAAAAGTCTGTTTCCTGATTTTTTAGTTTTTTCCAAATCTCCTGCGGCAACTGCCCTCATAACAGACTTCTCCAGCCAATAGATGTATTTTCTATTTAGATGTCTTAGATTCACTTCTTTCAAACGCTTATGAAGTTCAGAAAAATATTCTTCTTTCCAACATGGTTCCTCTTCCGTATTCCAACGAAGTTTTTTTACTAAATATAAAGTCGTGAACTTTGCAAGAATCAAATCCAGATGCCGCTCGATTTCTTTATGACCTTTTGCAATCTTTTTTGCATTGTCAACAGCCATAAAATAATATGGCATAGAATCTATCTTCGGTGTCTGTTCTATTGCCGGATTATTATAACGGTCATTATGATGTCTCTTTACATAAATAGCATCAATATTACCTTTTATTTTATCTGTGGAACACATAATCTTTGTCAGTACCAGAACATCGGCAAAACAAAACTGTTCCTCATTAAAACGAATATTATTCTCCTCAAATAAAGACTTCTTATAAACAGCCCCTAAAACCGTCAGATTTTCCAAACGTCTGTAATGTGTAAATTTAGCTTCCAATGGATGATAGAAATCATACTTAGATAAACGTTCCTCTTCCTTCTCAAAATCACGCTTTTCTTCAAAGGTAACTGTTCCCTGATAAGTTCCCTGTACACGTCCATAAGCCATGTCCGTGTCCTCTTCCATTACATCCAGTAACTTTTTAACTCCCTCTTCATAAATATAGTCATCGTTATCCAGGAAATAAATATATTCACCCTGCGCCTTGTCCAAGCCTAAGTTTCTTGCAGCGGATACCCCTGTCTTCCCATTCAGATAAAAGACACTTAAATGTATCTTATCCTGGTATTCATCAATAATTTTTTGGAACTCTTCCGGCTCATCCTGCAAGTCATCTACAACCAATATTGTCTCGTAGTCTTTAAACTCCTGCCCGGCTATACTTTTTAAACAGTCCTCTAAATACCATAAACACTTTTTATGGGTTACAATAATACTTACCATTCTATTCTCCATTTCACATTTCTTCTAAAGTCAATTAAAATCTTTAACACTGTCTTATTTTTCTTCCTTTGCAGTCATATCCTTTTTATTCAAATCTTCCTTGATCTGTGTTGTGGAAATACCTTCTGTTCTCGGCAGGTAAACTACGTCACAATAATCTTTTAAGAAATCAAACTTTCCTTCCCAGTCACTGCCCATTACAAATGTGTCAATCTTATAATCCTGCACATCCGTAACTTTTTGTTCCCAGTTATTTTCCGGAACAACCAAATCTACATATCTGATTGCTTCCAAAACCTGTTTTCTCTGCTCATAAGTAAAATAACATTTTTTCTGCTTTGAATTCCAGTTAAATTCATCTGTTGAGAGAACTACAACTAAGTAATCTCCCATTTCTTTCGCTCTTCTTAAGATATTAATATGCCCATAATGAAGCATATCAAATGTTCCGTAAGTAATAACTCTCTTCACTTGTTTCTCCTTTATTTTCCAATTACTAAGTATACTTAATTATACTCGCTTTCTATAATCATATCCAGCACTTTTTTGCTGGTAGATGGTCCGTCTAAATAATTGAATTTGTTATTAAAACAACGATATTTTTCGTTTACAGTAAAGTCTTTTGAAAACTTCTTAACATATTCAAATACTTTTTCCTGTTCTTTTACTACCGGTCCCGGCAGCTGTTCTATATCAAAATAGAAATCCCGTAAATTGTTTTTATACTCAAAATAATCTGCCATATAAAATATAATTGGTCTTTTCAGATTCGCATAGTCAAAGAATACCGATGAATAATCTGTTATCAGGATATCGCTGATTACGTATAATGTATTAATATCTTCAACTTTCGAGACATCATACACAAAGCCCTCATAATCTTCAATCTCTAATCTTTGTGAGATGAAGTAATGCGCCCTGAACAAAATAACATAGTCATCCCCCAGACAAACTTTTGCCTTGTCAAAATTAATATAATTTGCCAACTCAAACCCTGCTGCCGCACTATACTTATTATCCCTGAATGTCGGTGCATACAGAATAACTTTTTTACCCTTTGGAATATTAAGCTCTTTTTTTATTCTAACGCAATCCTCTTCTGTTGCTTTAAATAAAAAATCATTTCTGGGATATCCTGTGGTAAGTACTCTGTCTTCCTTATTCACATCCCTCATACGAAACGCAGAAAAAAATTTCTCCGTACAATACTCAGACGGAGAAATCATATAAGATATTTTCTTAGACTCTTCTGTATAAATATTGTTAATTTGAGAAAATTTCGTCATAGCGTTTCCAGTCTTTTCCACATCACATCCAATTTTCTTCAAAGGAGTGCCATGCCAAGTCTGTAAAAAAACCTGCTCTGCTCTCGGTTTCAAGAAAGGACGTGTATTCGAATTAAATATCCAGTACTTCGCCTTTGCCAATGCAAGATAATACTGAAAACTTTCGAATTTTACAATAGATGTATTTTCCCCTGTCAAATCTGTTCTCTCTGTGTTTCTTAAAGACCAGATCAACTTATAATCCTTATATTTTTCATTATTTTTCATTTCTTCATATAAAGCCTTCGGATTGCAAGCTACATATCTTCCCTGAAATGCCTCAAAGATCACTGTTTTTTCATCAGGCTTTTCCATGATTTTTGCAATACAATACAGTAATCTTTTATATAGAAGCATCAGCTGTCTCAAAAAATCTTTTATCTTTTTCATTGAAGATGCCTCCCAAATACCTTTTCTGCTACACGCAGACTGCTGTTTCCATCATTATAGGAATTTATTATCATGTTTACTTTCTCTCTTTGTGCTGCATATGTGTCATTCCCTTTTGCCACATCCGAGATAAACTGCTCTAAATCATCATAAGAAGATAATTTCATACCCGGCATATATTCAAAAGGATTTTCAAAAACGAACCCTCTTTTTCTTCGATACTCTTCGATGTCTTCTACAGTAAATGCTATCGGTCTGTTTAAAAGCATATAATCAAAATAAACTGACGAATAATCTGTTATCAATGCGTCTGCCTTTTTTAACAAAGAATAAACACTCATACCTTTTTTGTCTAAATCTTTCTGTACCATAAACTCAATCTGACTATACGCATCATAATTCACCGATGCTGTCTGCAGTGGATGAAGTTTAATAATCAGTCTGCAATTTAAATCTTTTAATTTGGCATTCAAACGTTCCAACTGGTTATTTTTCAATAAAGAAACAACGTACTCCTCATCGTACTCCCTATATGTAGGAAGCCATAAAATAACCTTGCCTTTTTTTGATAAACAATCTGTTGCTGCATCCCGGGTAAACAATTCATCGTTTCTTGGATTCCCTGTAATAATAACCTGCTCTTCTTTACAACCAAATATCTTTGCCATAATCGGTTGATATAAAGGCGAACTTGCTACTACATATGTGAAAAAATTATAGTCTGTTTTTTCCAGGCCTTTTTCTAAGTTTCCAAGTTTCTTCAGCGGCGTCCCATGCCAAAGATTTACTACCACCTGAGATTTCGATGGCTTAATCGGATACTTACCAAAACAATAAAAAGCATATTTGGCTCTCATAAAATATGAAATCCCCTGCTTATTTCCTACAAAAGTCACATTGTCCGGCGTATTTTGTACATAATTATCAACATCATTAATGCTGACAACAATTTTGTATTTTTCATTATATTTCTGTGCAATTAAATAATCATAAAAAGCCTTAACATTATCCCGGAATCCTAAGTTAGAATAAAAGAAAATAAGCCTCTCATCTTTTTTTATGATTTTATTAGCAAATGTCAATGGCTTAAACGCCACTTTTAAAATTTCTTTTTTCATTTACTTTTCTTTCCTTAATATTTTCTTATATATCAGCACCCTGACACTGTTCGGCACAAGACTGACAACAGACCTTCCCACAGCTGATGTCAGAAAAGAAAGCGTTCCTATAAACCCAAGCCTTTTCAGATGATTCTGAAATCTGAAGATACATCCTACATAGGATATTCCTCCCCTTCTCTTATACATGTCCTCTCCGGCTCTCATATATACCAGATTTTCCTGAACATTGTATCCTTTATAACCCTTACAGAACATCGTTACCCACAAATTATAATCCTCGAAATATCTATAATCCTCATATAATCCGGAAGCAACGACTGCCTCTTTTTTATACATTACAGACGGGTGATTAAATGGACTCCTTTTTGCTGCAAAATCATACATTTCCTGCCAAGTCTCCGGCACCACTCTCTCTGCCTTTGTATTGTCTATATTTTCCGTAAATTCAATTATATTAGAGCCGACAATATCTACACCCTGTTCTTCCATAGCTCTTAACTGTTTTTCCATTCTGTCCGGTGCACTGATATCATCACTGTCCATGCGTGCGATAATATTATTTTTGCACTGCAGAATTCCATGATTAAGCGCCTTTGCCAGACCCATATTATGCTCCAGCCGATAAACATTGAACAAGCCTGAATAGGTTGTTACATAATCTGCAATAACTTTATTCAGGCCTTGATTCAGAGGTCCGTCACAGACAATAACAAAATCATTCGTCTTTACCGTCTGATTTAAAATACTGTCTACTGCCTCCTTAAAATATTCTGGATTCTCTTTTATATAAACCGACATTAGCACGGAGTAATTCTCGTTCATGAAACCACCTATTTTTTCTCAATAATTGCCGTTTTCTGGTCTTTTTCAACACCCTCTGTATTGTCTTTCATAAACATAATCTTAAATGTCATTAAAATTAACTGAATATCCGTCCAGACCTTATAATGCTGAATGTAATGCATGTCCAGTTTTAGTTTATCATAAGGGGTTGTATTGTACTTTCCATAAACCTGTGCATATCCTGTAAGTCCTGCTTTAACTTTTAAGCGGAAGCAGAACTCCGGTATACTCTCCTCATACTCTTTTGCAATTTCCGGTCTCTCCGGTCTTGGACCTACCACCGACATCTGACCTGCAAGTATGTTAAATACCTGAGGGAGTTCATCAAGATGTGTTGCTCTAAGTATCTTTCCTACCTTTGTAATTCTCTCATCATCTTTTGCTGCCAATCTGGCACCATCTTTTTCAGAATCACACTTCATACTTCTAAACTTTAATATCTGAAATACATTTCCATCTTTCGTTAGTCTTGGCTGTGTATAAAACACCGGACCTCTGTCCCAAATCAAATCACCTAATGCTACTAAGATAGTTATAGCAACTGTCGGCACACATAATATTAAGGAAATAACAATGTCAAGCAACCGTTTTAAAAATGCCTGCTCCCACTTTAATCCCTTTGCTTTTGTTACTAACAACGGTGAGTCAAACAGCGTATTATGTTCCGAACCGATAATAATTATGTCAGAAATCTTCGGTGTAATATATGCTCTTTTATCATACATGTAACATAACTTTATAATTGAGTTACGTTTTGCACTCGGAATATCACACAACAGTATTGCAGAATGCTTTAAAATCGCACTCTTTATTTCATCAAAACTCTCATCGCAATGAATCGCTTCCGAGATAATATATTTATCTTCACGTGTCTTTATTTTCTTTAAAAAATTATCCGGATCTCTGTCACTAAAAATCAACAGCATATCCCTTGGTGGATACATCCATCTGTAAATCCCAATAGCAATACCCGACCATACAAGACAACACAGTATATTATCAAAACTCATTCCAATCAGCGGTGCAGGATTTACCAGTTTGAGGGAAAGCATAGAAATCTGCAGATACATTATAAAATTTGTAAACAATAATGCTAAAAGCTGTGAAAATACCAAATTAGAATATTGTAATCTTCCCAACTTAAAGGCTCCGTATACATGACTAAACAAAGTAAACATCAAAGCATACACAAATAATAAAACAATATGACCTTTAAAGAAAAACTCTCTTTCCATACCGGTACTGTAATGATGATCCCAGAAATACCAGAATATCATGGTTTGTCCGGTAATTATAATTGCCTGTAATAACAGTATTGTAATTCTTCTAAACGCTCTTGACTGCTTCATTTCTTCTCCTAAAACATAAGCTGGCTTGCACCACTTGGGGACACGCAATACCAGCTCATAAACTATACTAATTTTACCAAAGCCACTATTATTTGTCAATTCATGTCATTTTTTTCAAAATATGAATATTTTGTGACTTTTACGTAACCCTTTGGTTCATACTTTGTTTTTTTTTCATTATGTAGTATAATGAGACACGAATTTAAACTTTATTTTTATTTTGCTCAATAAAAGGGATTTTTATTTCGTTTAATAGATAAAACTAATTTAAATTACTTTTTTATTTTACAGTGGTTTAAATTTTTAGGAGGTATTTATGAGTAAAAAACAAAAGTCTTCGGACATTAAAACAGGATATTATGGATATAGCTCTGAAACAGGCAGTTCCAGAAAAAATACAAACATGAAAAAACAAAGAAAAGCAAAAGGCTCAAATGTCGGTAAAGCTTTGGGTATTATTCTTGTTATATTACAATTAATTGCATCTGTAGCTTTTGTATGGATGTTTTTATCCAAAGGTTTCGCTTTTACTTCTGCCGGCGTTGTTGCAGGTATCATTGCAGTTCTTATTATTCTTCTGGCAGTTGTATTATTTCTTCTGCAAAGAACAAAAAATGCCCAGACTTTTGGCAAGATAATTTCTATTGTTTTAATTATTATTCTTGCATTGGGGTGTTATTATCTTTCCAAAGACTTAAGCAAATTTACAACCGGTGATAAATTAGACGATACGCCTTTTGTTGTCTTCGTATCTGCTAATGATACTTTTGGTGAATTTAATGAAAAAACCTTAGGACGTTCTGACACAAATATTCTTGCGATTGTAAATCCGAAGAATCATAATGTTCTTATGATTTCTACACCAAGAGATTATTATGTTCCTGTTCAGGCACAGGCTGTCGCTCCGGAATCATACGATAAATTAACCCATGTAGGTCTTTATGGAAAAGGAACTGCCAAAAAGAAAACAGACGGTTCTCCTGCTACCGCAAGTGACTGGCAATGGGCATATGAAGTGAACTGGGATTCAGGAAATAAAGCATTAATGAATACATTAAAGCATTTGTATAAATTCAATGTTCCAAATAAACATTATCATTATATTAAACTGAACTTTACCGGTTTTTCAGACTTAATTGATGCTATGGGAGGCATTACTGTCAATGTAGACAAGCCTTTCCGTACCAGAACTTATGCATCTTATGGCGATAACGATACCGGCGAAAGAAAAACATATACCTATACAAAAGGTAAAATGAAAATGGATGGAGCCACAGCTCTGACTTTTGCCAGAGAACGTCATTCTTTCGCTAACGGGGACATGCAGAGAAACAAAAATCAGGTTAAAGTTTTAAAAGCAATTGAAAAGAAAGCTCTCAGCGGAAATACTTTGTTACGTTACAACAGTATATTAGATGCTATTGAAAATTGCTTTGCGACCAACATTGATATCTCTTCATCTATTAATCTATTAAAAGATGGAGGAAGTGACGGATGGAACATTATGTCATTTAGTGTTATTGGTACTCCTTCCAGACAAATTTGTACATTTACAGGTACATCACTGTCTGTTGTAATGCAGGATGAAGAATCTGTAAATCGTGCAAGTAACTTGATTAAAATGACTTTAGACGGTAAGAGTACAGAAGAAATAAAGAAGCAGATTAAAGCATACAATAAAGAGCAGGGAAATTAAAAAGAGGTGCACTATGAAAAAAATTATTTTAACCGGCGGGGGAACTGCCGGTCATGTAACACCCAATATTGCATTAATTCCAAAATTAAAAGAATCTGGATATGAGATAAAATACATTGGCTCCAAAGGAGGCATGGAAACGCAGCTTGTAAAAGATGCCGGACTGGATTATACAGGCATTTCATCAGGAAAATTAAGACGATATTTCAGTTGGAAAAACTTTTCTGATCCTTTCAGAGTTTTAAGAGGATATTTTCAGGCAAAAAAAATTATTAAAAAGTATAAACCCGATATTGTTTTTTCAAAAGGCGGTTTTGTGACAGTACCTGTTGTGTTTGCTGCAGACAAATATAATATTCCGGTTATTATTCACGAGTCTGATATGACTCCAGGACTTGCAAACAGGCTGGCTATTAAAAAGGCCACAAAAGTATGTCACAATTTTCCTGAAACAGCTAAATATCTGGGGGAAAAAGCAGTTCACACCGGCTCTCCTATCCGAGCAGAACTCTTTACAGGGAATAAACTTACTGCCCTGGATATGTGCGGCTTCACCGCCAACAAACCGGTTATTATGGTAACTGGCGGCAGCCTTGGGGCTGAAAACGTAAATAAGCTTGTTCGTGCTGCACTTCCTGAACTTTTAAAAGATTTTCAGGTAGCACACCTTTGTGGAAAAGGAAAGCTGGATCCAACCCTTGCAAATACGAAGGGTTATGCCCAGTTTGAATATATCAGCGAACAAATGAAAGATTTTTTTGCAATGGCAGATATTATTATCTCCAGAGCGGGTGCAAACAGCATCTGTGAAATATCTGCACTTAAAAAACCAAATATTCTGATTCCACTATCTGCCAGCGCCAGCCGGGGCGATCAGATATTAAACGCAAAATCTTACGCAAAACAAGGTTTCAGTGAAGTTCTTGACGAAGACGTGGCAACGAAAGATGACCTCATTTCCACAGTACATAAAGTATACGACAACCGTAACACCTATATTAACGCTATGTCCAAATCTTCCGGCACAGGCGGTGTTGAAAAAATCGTATCACTAATAAAAGAATTAAGTAAGTAATTTTGCCAAACACATGTGATATACTATTTATTCGCAGCGGAGACAGGTGCAGTAACATATTGGCAAACTTCATAGCTTAAATATTTGTTGTTAGACAAAAGAAAAGGAACGCTTTTAAAGCATCGGATACAACTTCGGAGAAATTTGATAATTTCTTCTCCGTGAATCCTTAAAATCTGATTCGGTATCAGATTTTAGCTTTAAGCATTCCTTTTCTTTTTGTCTACAAATATTTTAAGTTATTCAATGTTTGCCAATATGTTACTGCGCCTGTTCCCGCTGCCAGCAAATAAAATCCTACAAGGCTTTGGCAGAATAACTACAGAATCTCTTTTGCTTTTGCTGCGATTTTTTCAAGACCTTCTGTGTCCTGCGTTCCCGGTGTCCATTTAATATGAGCATCGTCATCATCATACCTTGGAATCACATGGATGTGCAGATGGAACACAGACTGACCTGCTACTTCTCCATTATTCTGTAATATATTAACACCCTTGCAGCCTGTTGCTTCTTTCAGAGCTGCTGCAACCCTCTTTGCCACAATATGAGCATGTGCCAATAGTTCATCCTGAATTTCAAATACATTTGCTGCATGCTCCTTTGGTATTACTAAAGCATGTCCCAATGTCGCTGGTGAGATATCAAAAATCACTTTGACTTTATCATCCTCATACAATGTATTTGACGGAATCTCTCCTGCTGCTATTTTACAAAAAATACAATCACTCATTATATTTCCTCCCTTTATATTTTTTATTTTACAGATAAAATCTTTTATTATATTGCGGATGATACAGAACAAATGCCATAATCACCCCAGCTAATGCGCCGCCCAGATGAGCCATCCAGTCTACGCCTTCTTCCATGTTTCCAAAAACCATTAAAGCAAACAAAATAATCAAACGTGGTGTGGATACCTCTCCCATCTGTTTTCTGTTCTTAAATATCATGACCAACATGACACCAAAAATACCAAATACCGCTCCGGAGGCGCCAACACTTACCACTGCTTCATTCATTTGCATTTCTGCAAATGCCGAAATGAGCGAGCCACCAATACCACAGACAAAATATGTTATAAAATATTTTATCGGTCCATATTCTTTTTCAATCTGATATCCCAGAATACCTAACATAAACATGTTGTTTAAAATATGCTCCGCACCGGAATGAATAAACATATGCGTAAGCAGCCGGTACCACTGCCCCTGTTCAAAAACATCCGGCCAGTACATCGCACCGTGCTCATATAAATACAATGTGCTTTCTGTATCACCTAATATTTCCATTCCAAGGAAAACAATCACATTTATGATAATAAGACCTGCCGTTATAATTGGTATATCTCTCATTCTTTCGTTATACATATACTTATTTCCATTTCCTCTATCTGTCAATCATTGTTCATATAGTCATTTATTACTTTTGAAATTCGCTCACAACTATGTCCGTCACATCCCGTCATATATTTCCTAATAAATGACTCATGTTTTTCTGAAACAGTCTGCTTACTGCAATCTGCCAGATAATTTTCTAATTCCTCCTGATTTTGATATACATCTCCTGGAAGATCATCCGGATAATTCAGATAAAACCCTCTGTTATAAATAGCCAGATCATAACAGAAAAATGCAATCGGCTTGTTTAATAATGCATATTCAAATATAACTGATGAATAATCTGTTATCAGCATATCCGAAATAAACATTAAATCGTTCGTAGAGAAATCTCTCATGACTTTAATATTATCATACTTATGCGGAATAATATCATTTTTCATAACCGGATGTGGACAGATCAAAAACTGCTGATTTGGCAGCAACTTTTCTGACAGCCTGTCAAAATCAATTCCTGGCTCAAATACCTGTCTGCCTTTACCTGCATCTCTAAATGTCGGTGCATATATAATAACAAACTTATCCTTCAATTCCGGATGTTTCTCATATATCGCCTTTTTCTTCGTCTCAATATATTCCTGATTGAAAAAATCATCTGTTCGCGGTGCTCCCATCGCCTTAACCTTTTTTAAATTAATATCAAAAGCATCTGCATAAATCGGACGGATTCTTTCACCGCTGACAATCATCATATTGTATTGGGCATGAGTAGCTTTATCAGTACTTATAGCCATGTTCGTTCCTCTCTGACCAAACTTCTTAAAAGCTCCACACGCATGCCACAGCTGAATCACTCTCTGCTCCGGTTTCAAATCAAAATATCTCAAATATTTCACATAATCATCTGTGACAATAACTTTACTTGTAGCTATTAATTTAATCATCTTTAACATTGCAGGAATGCTATGTGGCAGCATTGCTGCACAAATCACTTTATTTCCCTTCACATATGGATAAAGTGCCTTCATATTGCCTTCTAATTCTCCGTCTTTTCGAATCGTAACAAATAAAACACGATGTACTACTTTTTTCTGACTGTAATACTCTATTGCTTTCTTCATAATTCTTTCATTAAAAGTGTTTGGTTCGTTATCGATTAATTTCACAAAAGATTCTACCGGATTTATTAAGATGTTTTCATGATTCAAATCCTCCGGATTATCCTGAAAATACTGTTCTGACCAATCACTCGCTTCTTCAGTTCCTATATAATCTAAAAATGTATCTTCTGCATCATTATAAATGACAATACCATCATTAAAAAACAAATATGAACCTTTCTGATACATCTCTTCAAATCTTGACAATAACGTTTCTTCATCACCAAGATTCAGCTGTTTAATAAAATCTGTCTTAAAAAACTTATTTGCCAAAGTTTTATCAAAACATAATGCCTGATTATATTCCATCCTTGTTGACAAAGAATCCTGTGCTATTTTATTTACATAAACAGGTTGTGCTTCTCCGAATGTATTATGATATATCACCTCAGAAATAAAATCTCTGTTTCCTTTTATAAATCTTTTAAAGACATACTTAAATGCATTATTAGCATACACTACCTTATCATCGCAGAAAACGATATATTGTGTATCTGCTTGTTTTACTGCCTTATTCTGCAATTCTTTTTCAGAGTCTGCTTGTATATAGAAAATATTTCCATATACAAGACTGTTTTCTTCAACCTCTGTTCTCATAGCCTCCGGAACTACAATTCTGATTCCAACAAGATTCTGTTTTGTAAGACTTCTTAGACATTCGACAAATTCTTTTTTGCGCTCTTTTTCCCCATATAGAACTGCCGTAAAATCAGCCCTTTTTAATACTTCTTCCTTGCTTCCACATAAATCGAACAACTGAATATCCGGATTTTCATCTGCTATCAATGAGATATTTTTTACATCAAGAATTTGAATCTTTTCTTGTATTTCGGAAACAATGAGTCTGGCTGTCTCCTCCTCTAAACTCCATATCTTAGAATAAAACTGCCTGATTAATATATTTAATTCTTTGAATATAATTTTATTTAAATAATCTGCAATTTCAGAGTTTTTTCTAGCTTCTTTGATTGTTTGATACTCCGTATGGTCCCTTAAAATACTCTCTGTTGCACATTCTAAAATAATTCTATGCGCCTCAATATAATCTTTTACCTTGGAATCAGATATCGTCTCTGTAATAGCATTTCCCTCACCATTTAATCTTCTGTAATGAAATATAATCTCGTTATAACCTGCAACTCTGTGAATATGGTACACATAATTCATCAAAAATGCTCCGTCTTCTGAATATGAGATTGGAGGAAGTCTAAAATGATACTGATCTATGATATCCTTTTTAAATAACTTATTAGACAGTGAAAACGTCCACAAAATTCTAGCATCATATTTATCAATGATATCTTCCTCTATCAACTCCTCAATATCTCTTACTCTCGTCGTTGTATAATTATCGAAAATATCATACCCTGCAATTACTAACTCTGCTCTTTTTGATACCGCAGTATTATACATTCCTTCCAATGCAGTTAATTCCAATATATCATCAGAATCAAAGAAGAAAATGTACTCTCCTTTTGCCACATCCAATCCTGCATTTCTGGCCGAAGATGGTCCACCATTTTCCTTGTCAATTACATTTAATATTGCATATTTCTTTTCGTACTCTTGTAATATTTCCAATGTATTATCTTTGGAACCATCATTTACTACGATAACTTCATAACCGTCAATCGTTTGATTTAATACGCTCTCAAGAGTCTCCTCTAAATATAAAGCTGCATTATATGCAGCCATAATTACCGATATTTTCACTTTATGCCCCTTTATACTTTTATATTTTCTAGTACATAATACCATATATTGCATTATGTTATCAAGCCTGTCACAGTCATGCCTTCGGTTTGAAACTTTAATTTCCCCCGTGACAATCCTGTTGTTTATTATTCTTTACTATGCTAAAATTATTAATTATTATTGTTTTGTTTTTTAACAGATTGGAGCTTATAATGATTTTCTTTTTATTAGTATTTTTATTAATTATATTTAAATCCATAAATATCTGCACAAATGAAAACCATTTTAATACGAACTATTTAAGTATTGAAAATACAAATGTAATTAAAGGCATCTTTGTAATTTTGGTTATTTTTTCACATAGTTCACAATACATTAACCTGAACAGTGTGTACGACAGTGCATATACCTCTTTTATGAAATTTATGGGGCAGATGATTGTATCAGTATTTTTATTTTACTCGGGATATGGGATTATGGAATCTTTAAAAAAGAAAAAGTTTTCATATATTAAAACAATTCCAACAAAAAGATTTCTAAAAGTACTAATTAATTTTGATATCGCTGTTTTACTATATCTTGTTTTAAATCTTATTTTAGGCTCTTATTATGATATAAAAACCACTATATTATCCTTTATCGGCTGGGAAAACATTGGAAACTCCAACTGGTATATATTAGCTGTTTTAGTCCTATATCTTTTGACATTTATTGCATTCCTTCCTATGAAATGGTGGAATAACAGTAAATTTCTTTATTTATACGCTGCCTTTTTTACTATATTGTCAATTGGATTCGTTTATTTTGAGATGAAAATGGGAAAGCAAAGTTATTACTATAATACAATTATTTTGTATGCACTTGGCATATGGTATTCTTTACTAAAACAATACATTGAAAATATCACTTTTAAAAATGATATTATATATTCTGCCATATGTGCATTATTACTGCTGCTTTTATATTTTTCTTATGACAACAGAGCCTCTTATGGTATCGAATCCTATAGTTTATGGGCAGTTTGCTTCACAATTACACTAATACTATTTTCAATGAAAGTAAGCTTTAAAAATACAATCCTTTCATGGTTTGGAACACATATTTTTAGTGTGTATATTTTGCAAAGAATTCCTATGATGATACTTCATCATTTGGGCATAGCTCAAAATCATAAATATTTCTTTATTATTTTATCTATTATAATTACTATCTGCCTTGCACAGATATTTGATAATTTTACCGGAAAGATGTGGAAAAGGATTGCTTCTTAAATAATAAAAAAGAAAACTGTTATATTACATTTAACAGTTTTCTTTTTTCATATACCAAAACTTATTTTACATATATCCCCTTAATCACTTCACATGGATTCTCTGATTCTACATAAGAAAAATATTGGGTAAATCTTTTGTTTATATCCTGATATCCTTTTAAATGCTCTGTGATTTTGTTTAAATCTCCAATATATAAATCAGGAAATCTTCTCTTCATAAACATTTCAAAATTATTTTCAGTATAGTTTATGCAATAAACCGGTTTCTCTCTGCCTGACATATAAGATGCGTACATGCCACTGTTTGTAAACAAATATTCCGCAAAGTATAATATTCTTCTCGAATCCAGCGCCTTATTAATATACGCAAACTTTTCTGTATATTCATTTCCCAGAGTTATTGCATTATTTAAAATTTCTTCGCTGTTTGTTAAAACAAAATATGAAGAATCTATGTTATCTAAGGCTTTTTTCAAATCGAACCCCTCGTATGGCGAAGGCTCATCTTTTTTTACTTTTCCATTTGTAAGAATAGCAATAACTTTTTTCCCTTTCATTTTGGGAAACATTGTCTCATATTTTTCACGCGAATCTTTTGCAGCCTTTTCCCGCCTCATATTCCATGCCATAGGTGTTACAACTTTTTCAATAATCTGAGAATTGGGTATGTTATAACATTTCGTATAAACATCCTTTGCGAAAGGCGACCCTGCAATAATATAATCAAATCCTTTAAAAGAATTTGTTCTTTTATAATCAGACTCTGTCTCCACGCGGTTCACTGCCTTAAACTGATAATCATAAGGTACTGCAATTAGTACTTTTTTTCCTGTTTTATATTTCTTTCCCTGAATTGAGGCATCCACACAAATCACATTCTCTACTGTGTTACAGTAACGCTTCTTTGCATCTTTAAACCCTTTTTTTGCCATTCTATTTTTAGATGTTTCATCCGCCATAAAATAACTAAATTCTATATCTTCAATATTATTTTTAAAATATTTTTGTACCAGCCTTAAATCTGGTGTCAATCCTCTTTTTCTTGAACTTGAAATTGATATTTTCATATACACTCCACTATTCCATCCACAGAATATCCTCTGTAGAAAATTCATTCAGCATAACATCTGTTCCGTCAATATGAATCCCCCATCTCGCCTCTTTCCAGCTGTATGGAAGATTAATAACAAAACCGGCATTTCTATAATTTCTATAAACCTTATCTAAAATATATTTTTTTACCTTACATGGATATTTCTCAGCAACGATTTTCTGCCCATCCCGTTCTGCAAATATATAATCCTCTTCTTTCATTGCATATAACGGTGTTGCAAATCTGCCACGGATCCAGCCTTCATAACCCTGCTTACGGGTTCTTCCTAAAATCTTAACTGTTCTTTCAGAAATACATCCCAAAACATAATCTTTATACATTATCTGAACATCATTATCCACAGCATTACACTGGCTGTAAATTCTTTTACCTTCTCTAAAAGAGAACATTGCTTCTTTAATATATGCAGACGTATCAATTTGACTTATAATATCCTCTGATATTTCTTTTAGAACCATTGTAAGACCTTCTTTAAAATCTTTTAACTCCAGTGTATCTAAGGTATTTAAAACTGCTTCTCTATGACTCGGAAAAAAGTAAAGTCTCAAATGATTTGCCACCACAAACTGCACGTATGGAATCACCTCTCCCTTTACTTTGTTACTGTAATCCATCAGCCTCATATAACCATTCTCTAAAAAAGCACGATAGCGCTCTTTCTTTCTCCATGAAGTATCAACTAAAGATGATTCATCTTCTGCCTTTCTATAATAATATATCGCATCCTTTATAAGGCCATATTTTCCTTCCTTAATAATTGCCTGATTTAATGCCAGTGCATCTTCCCAAAAACTTAACTCTCTGTCAAATTTCACAGACCTCTTTGCATTCTTCCTAAGAAATACTCCACCAATATAATACTGCGGGAACTGATAGTCTTCTGTTATGTCTACTACTTCTCTCTCTTCAAATCTCCAGTTAGACTTATGTTCACCTTCCTGTCTGCCTTTTAATATAATTTTTGAGGCTGCGATATGAATATCTTCATGTTCCAGAAAATAGTTCTGAACTTTTTCTAACGCTTCAACATCCAGATAATCATCTGAATCCAAAAATCCCATAATAACATTTCTTTTGTATTTACATTTCTTTATTCCATAGTTTCTGGCTTCCGACACCCCTTTATTTTGCTTGAAATGAGTCACAATAATGTTACGGGGATACTTCTTCTTATATTCATTACAGATTTTCAAAGAATTGTCACTGCTTGCATCATCAATCAAATGTATACAGATATTTTCTTTAAATGATAATGTCTGATGAATCACACTTTCAATCGTCTCTGTAAGATATTTCTCTGCATTATAAACCGGTATTATAATTCTAAACATTGTCTTCCCCCTTTTTACGTATTACTTGTCCCACTTCATAATTGTCTTTCCAAAAGACTTCTGAATATCCATTTCAAATGCCTTCTTCATATCCTTAATATTTCTCACGGGAACAACTGCCCCCACAATATTTGTCAGATAATTTACAATCTCAGGATTTGTCTCATAAAGAGAAACTGTTTTCTCAAAATCCGCTCTTCCACTTCTGCTGCTTCCAAAAATTCTAAGACCCTTTTCCAATACCATTCTCGTATTGATTGGAACCGGATACTCTGATACTCCAAGAATCGATATTGTTCCTTCCGGATTAATATAATCAATAATCTGATTAATCGCCTTACCGGAGGCTGCACCGCCAACACATTCAAATGCATGGTCAATCCTTAAATCTTCAGGAATATGTCCAACAGTATATACACCATCTGCAAAAGTAAAATCTGATAACTTGTCCTCACTGACACCAAAAATATATAACGTTACATCCGGAAACATGCTTTTGAAAAATGTTGCAGTAATATAACCGAGATTTCCGTCTCCCCATATACCAACAATATTTCTTCTTTTATGTGCTATCTTATCAAATCTTCCGATTGCATGTACGCTGACACTGACAATCTCTGTAAAAGCTGCCACTGTATCATCAATTCCCTCTGGCAGTCTGACCAGACGCTCCGGCTTAATCTGGACATACTCCTGCATAAATCCATCAAATCCACTCGCTCTGAATTTACTTGACCTTAAATAGTTTTCAGCAATTACTTCATCATCTTCCGTCGGCGTATTTGGTATCATAACAACTTTATCTCCCGGCTCAAATGTACCTGACGGATCTCTTATAACTTCACCGATAGATTCGTGAATCAATGCCATTGGTAATTTCTGCTTCAATACTTCTGCATCCCTTAACCCCTGATAATAACGCTGGTCTGCATTACATATAGACAAATACGTTGGTCTGACAATTGTATCTTCTCCATTAAGGTCTATATCACTGTATGCTATTTCAAATTTTCTCGGTGCTACTAACCTGTATATATTATTAATCATTTCAAACTCTCCATTTCTTCAGCAGTAAATATGCCTTTCTACTCATTATCTCCTAATAGTGTCTCTGCTACTCTCAAATCATATGGATAAGTTATTTTTATATTGGATACTTCTCCATCTACCAAATAAACTTCTTCACCTTTCATAACAAATATTTTTGCCGCATCTGTTAATATTTCTTTTTCTTCATCACTCAGACTTTCATATAGACTTTTTAGTTTTAAAATTTTGAAACTCTGTGGTGTCTGTCCCTGATACATTTTACTTCTGTCCGGTATAGAAGAAATTATCTGATTATTCTCACTGCATACGATAGTATCCGTTGCCGGAACAACAGTGTCACATGCCCCATATTCCTTTGCGTATTTAATATTTTCTTCAATAATTCTATGTGTAATAAATGGTCTTACGGAATCATGAGTGACAATAATATCATCTTCACCAATCTTATAATTCTCTTCTATATAAGTAATTGCATTTATTATTGTCTCGTTTCTTGTTGCTCCACCACAAACTACCGCAATCCTGTCGTTATCTCCAATATGTTTTTGAATCAGGTTTTTTGTATGATTCATCCATTCCTGTGGACACAATACAACTATCTTTTCAAAGTTTTTATTAATATAAAACTTCTCCAGTGTATGGATAATAATCGGTTTATTTCCAATATTTAAGTACTGCTTTGGCTTTTCAATATTCCCCATTCTGCTTCCAATACCACCTGCTAAAACAACTCCAAAAACCATATTTTCCTCCTTACTTTTTCTTCTTCTATTATAACATCTATATTTTGATACAAATTTAAAATATAATTATACCATATTCTTCCTGCTTTTTAAACAGCTGCGAATATAACGAAATGTTTCCTCTTCCCCTTTTTCTGCCAGCATCCTTAATAATTTTTCAATCTCATTTCTTGTTTCTATATGAATGCTTCTATGTGGTTTTCTCTTTTCAAAATATTCCAGAGGATCTGTCTGCCTGTAATTCTTTCCGTTATATATTTTACTTGCTGCTACCCTGTCACAAAACATCTCAACAACATAGTTATATGGCATCTCTACCGGCTCATTACGTTTCGTCTCTAAATTATAGTCTACCCAGTATTCAAAATGGTGCCTGTTGCGCCCCTTATGGTGCATCCATGCTTTAGAATAGCCTCGTTTCTCCCGCTCCCCCTCATTAGGACTGCGGGTTCCGGTATAATATTTTACTCCGGGGATAAACTCCGCTGGGGAATACTTTGAGAGATCATGTCTCAATCCCTGCCGGAATATTCCTGCCTTTCTGCAGTGTTTTATGACCTGATGTCTATGCTTTGTAATTGTAAAGAAATGCCCAGTTAATCTCTTCCAAAAATTCATATAAACTCTTTCCTATATACCTTTCTTATCAAAATATTTTACCACAAACATCTTCTTTTATAAATCAAGTTGCAGATTATTATTCAATTTTGAAATAACATAATCAGCAAACATTCCTACAATATCTTTCTCGGTGTTTTCATATACCATTCTTGCACCAACTGCATCCTCTATTTCATTAAACATAAGTTTTCCATCATGAAAAATAAAATCAATTCCTCCATAATCAATGTCCATTGTATCTAATATATTGTATACAATGCCTTTTTCTTCTCCTGACAAGATGTATTCTTCTGCACTTCCTCCCAGACTATAATTGCTTTTAAAACTTTCCTTTGACTGTCTGAGCATAGCAAGCACAATTTCTCCCCCCATTACATATACTCTTAAATCTTTCCCCGGTTCATTGCAAACTCTCTGACAAATATATTTTTCACCATCTAATCGCCTGACTACCTTATCTTTTTCAGTTTCATCATGCACCAGATAGACCTGATTTCCTCCATGCCCGTTTCTGCTCTTTATAACACATGGATATTCCTGTCCATCCTCTAATAATGTCATAAACTCTATCTTATTTTCCAAAAACTTATATGTAGATAATTTATCGTTTGCACATTTCGTAACAAAAGAATTATTGAGAACCTTAACTCCTTTTTGTTCAAGCCTTTCTGCAATCTCGAAATTCCGGCTCCGGTTAATAACGATATCAGGGACGTTCTCTTTTAACATTACCTCAATATTCGTATTGTCCAACAAAATAACTTTTGTCAAAATATTCTCTTCTTTCAGGTTGTTTGTGATAATATCCACAAACCTTCTGTTTTTTTTGAAATCTTCCATATAATACAGAACCCAGCATTCCTGTTTCATCATCTCCTCCATGCTCCATTTGTCTTACCGAAATATGACAGAATCTTCTATACTAAAAGCCTTCCTTTTATATATCTCATAATATGTTCCGCAACATTTACCCCGGTACAGTCAAATATATTCTTAAAATGAGCATTAGAGTTCACCTCACATAATATCGGTTCATCGTCTTTACCAAACATAATATCAACACCTGCGAAATCCAAGCCTAATTCTCTGCAGACTGCTGCTGCCATGTCTGCCTGCTCTTTTGTCGGAGTATACTTTTTCATCTTTCCGCCATTTGTCACATTTGCCCTGAAGTCATTGTCATTTCTCCGCTCCATTGCTGTTACAATCTGGTCTCCAACTACATGTATACGCACATCCCTGCCTTTTGAGCTTTCAATATATTCCTGCATAATAAACTCATCATGACCGATTGACTTTATCTTTTCCACTGCGTCATAATAATTTTCCACCAGATAGACCTGTTCACCAAAAGAACCTTTGTTTTCCTTAATTATCATAGGATAGCCAAGACTTTTCTGAACCTGTAAAACAAAAGTGTAATCCTGATATTCTTTATCAAAAGTCATCGGAGCTATAAAAGTTTTTGGCATTTCTATATCTTTATTCTTTAATTTGATAAATGTGAGTGCTTTATCATCACATGCTTCAATACCTTCTGCACTGTTAAATACTTTAAAACCCTCCCGTTCTAAAAGTCTGGCTAATTTTACATCTTTATCCCACAACAACACAAAATCCGGTCTGGATGCCCAGTCAGTCTCCTGTGGATTTGCCGGAAGAATTGAATCCAACTGGTCATTGGGTATTTTTCTTAATTTCATTCCCTCTTTTTCTGCCGCATCAATCAGCCAGCGGTATATCTCCTCGAATTTTTCACTTTTTAAATATCCATTTACAACTAACCAGCCTTGCATCCAAACACTCCCATCTTCTATTTCTATATCAACATTTTCCCATTACAGCAAAGAACGGTTAGGGCCCCCTTGCCTTAACCGTTCCGGACTGAAAAATATGTTAGTATACTTATAAGTCTTAGGAGAGACTTATAAATATTTGGTACTACCTCTCTATTATAGCAAATTCTTTTTATTATTCAATATCCTTTTCTTCTTTTTACCTTTTCCTAATCGACATTTTATGATACTATGATTAATAAGTATTTTGCAGGAGGTTATAAAATGAGTAACGAAACAAAAAAGAAAGATAATAATATGCTGTATATTGCAGTTTTTACAGCAGTCATCATAATTGCAGTAATTGTAATTGCAATTTTCAAATTTAGTGGTAACGACAATGATGTACAAAACAACAACCAGAAGGCAACACCTGTACCTGTGTCGGTTATTGCAACTGAAGGTTCACAAAATGAAACAATCAAGAAAAATATTAAAAGCATAAGAGATGTAAAATTCGGAAAATCCCACAAGGCCATTCAGAAAGCCGAAAAAAATATGAATGATACCTTAGACGGAAACTATGTTGCTGCTCCTGATGGAACTGCTGCTTATTTAACTTATCGGTTTAATGGTAAAAAGGTTCCTGAATTTTTTGGAACAAAGGTAGTACCAACAGACAACAACGCACTTTTAGAATATGTTTTTGATAAAGATGATAAAATGTACGAAATTCGATTACAGTACGGAAAATTATCTAAGGAAATTTATGAATCTATCGTATCAAACATCTCATCAACATATGATAAATCAACATATTCAAGAACATTTTCCCACGGTTCTATCGAAACCTGGTGGAAATCAAAAAATGTTACACTTACTGCATATTATCAGGAAACAGGCGTAAGTGTATATATACGGAAAAATTAATTAATTTAAAAAGCAAACTGTCGTGTTACACACGGCAGTTTTTTTCTTGAAATGATTGCTAATTTATCATTTTATGATAAAACTATAAATATAACTTTATTCATCGTTTCATACAAGGAGGCAGCATGTCGTTTAATGATTATATACAGGCAGCAAAATTAGGCAAAAAAGATTATCAGTCCAAACTAATGCAAGGAAAAAGCCCAACATTAGAAGTTTTAGATGATATTTTACACACTAAAAAAAATTATCATGAAGTTTCTCTAGGGCTTGTAGAAATTCCTCTGGAGCAGATTGTCGGAACGAAAACAACCGGCAGAAGCAATTCTTTTTCAAGTAATTTTATGCCTATCTTAGATTCAGATTCTGAATTTGCAACAAAATGGATTCATCTATGTATCAGCCAGCAGGAAGAAGGCATTAAAGACCCGATTAAAGCTTATGAATATATGAACAAATTTTATGTTCTTGAAGGTAATAAGCGTGTAAGTGTACTGAAATACTTTGACGCTGTTTCTATCGCTGGCGAAGTTATTCGTATCCTTCCAAAAAAAACAGATGATTTAGATATTAAAATATATTATGAATATGTGGATTTTTACGAATTATCTAAGATTAATTATCTCTATTTTTCTAAATCAGGATGCTTTGAGAAACTTCAGACTCTGGTTGGAAAAAATGCAGATGAGAAATGGTCTTCTGACGATAAAATGAATTTCCGCTCCCTGTTTCAAAGTTTTAAAACAGATTACACAAACCTTGGTGGTGATTCTTTAAAACATATTACCTGTGGTGATGCATTTCTTGCATTTGTTGAACTATATGGATATAACGAACTTTTAACCAAAGACAGCATCGAATTAAATGAACTAATTTCATTAAATTATAAAGAGTTTGAATTAATGTCTGAAAACGAAGTCGAACTCCGCTTAACAGCCTCAACCAAAAAGGCTTCTGTGTTAAGTAAACTTCTTCCAACCAATAATCGTACATTAAAAGCAGCTTTTATCTACGAAAAGACTTCTGCTTCATCGTCCTGGACATATTCTCATGAATTGGGAAGGCTTCATATCGAAGAGGCTTTTCCGGAAGAAGTTTCTACAACCTTTTATGATAATGTTAATGCTTTTAATATCGACGAGACTATAGAAGATGCTATTGATGATGACTGCGATGTGATTTTTACAACATCGCCAACATTCTCTCAGGCAAGCCTTAAAGCTGCAATTGCACATCCCAAAACAACCATTTTAAATTGTTCGCTGCATGATCCACACAGTTCCATGAGAACTTACTATTCCAGAATGCATGAAGCAAAATTCATTATGGGAGCTGTAGCCGGTGCCATGACAGAAAACAATGTTATCGGATATATCGCTGATTACCCGATTTATGGCACAATTGCAAATATTAATGCTTTCGCATTAGGTGTAAAGATGACAAATCCCAGAGCAAACATTTATTTGATGTGGAGTTGTCTGAAAGATTTAGATATAGAAGAGCAGTTAAAAAAGGTTCATCCGGATATTGTCTCAGATAAAAACCTCTCAGTCCCGGAAGCGGGAACAAGGTACTACGGTTTATATAAAGTTTTTGCTGATGGCATCTGGAATCTTGCAATTCCGGTATATCATTGGGGACGGTTTTATGAACAACTGATACGTGCCATATTGGATGGAACTTGGAAATCTGACGACACAAAAAGTGCCAAAGCAATTAATTACTGGTGGGGAATGGCAGAAAATGCAATTGATATTATTTCTTCTCCCTGGCTGCCGGAAGGTACGAAAAGACTAATAGAACTCCTTGCAAAAACAATACGTTCAGGTGATTTTAATCCGTTTTCCGGTGTGATTTACTCTCAGGATAAAACAATTCGAAATGGAGAAAATCAGACATTATCCCCTGACGATATTATTACTATGGATTGGCTGTCCGACAATATTATTGGTGAAATTCCGGTCATTGATGAGCTGGAAGAAAATGCAAAGCCTGTAGCAATTCAACAGGGATTAAATAAGTAAAGGAACTTGATTTATGAAAATATTATTCGTTTCAGATGAAGAATCTTCATACTACTGGGATCATTATTCTCCTGACCAGTTTAAAGATATTGATTTAATTATCTCATGTGGCGATTTAAAACCACAATATTTATCATTCTTAGTAACTTTATCCCACGTTCCTGTACTGTATGTACACGGAAACCATGATGAGCGGTACATTACATCTCCACCCGAAGGATGTATCTGCATTGATGATAATTTATTTGTATATAAGGGAATCCGCATTATGGGACTGGGCGGGTCTATGAGATACCGTCCGGGACATTTTCAATACACTGAAAAACAGATGCGAAAAAGATATCGGCGGCTCCGCCATAAAATATTTTTGAAAAAAGGGATTGACATTCTTGTAACACATTCTCCTGCAAAGGGACTGAACGATGGCACGGATTTACCTCATCAGGGCTTTTCCGTATTTCGGGATATTATGCAAAAACATAAACCGAAATACTTTGTCCATGGGCATGTGCATAAATCTTATGGACATAAATTCAAAAGATTTGACACTTTCGAAGAAACCACAGTTGTAAATGCCTGCGAACGCTGCATTGTGGAATATAATTTTGAATGTCAGTAAAGAAAAAATGAACGATTGTTATAAATTTTTTTAACTATAGACCATAACTGTTAAAATTTTATAACAATCGTTCACTTTTTTTCCTTATATCGTTTATTTTATAGACACCCACATCGCCGGACGAATATAGATATTTTTGTTACTTACTTCATATCCATAATCCATAACTTCTCCATACGACACGTACTGTGCTGTATTCTGACTGTTTCCTGGATTAATTAACCACCAGTCTCTCAAATAATTATCCAATATTTTTTTGTACTCCTGTGCCTGCTTGTCATTCAGCAAAAACAACTTGTCTGTTGTCTTTCTTCCGCCTTTTGTTCTATACTGTTCATTATCCGGTACGACAATATTTGTTTGTAATATCTTATCTTTCATCTGCTGACAAAATGTCTTATCTAAAAAGTCTGAATTTAAATAATCTCTGAGAGTACTTTCTTCCCAGGTAATATTTTCATTCGTCTCATGATACGGATAACCATTTATTGGCTCAGATTTTACAAGCAGTACTTTATCTGCTTCTTTTTCTACCATAAGCCATTTATACTCTCCAAATAATACACTTGTTCCAATTTCTGAGTTCTTTATATTATCGATTTCTAATTCTGTAAGTAATGACTTACTTTCTTTATAATCATCCAAAGCTCTGAATGCATCTTTTGCATCTGTGTATTGGTTATTTTCTTTTGACTGGACTGCAAATTCATATCTGCTCTCCTGACTTCTGTCAGCACTGTCTTTATAGTCTTTTAAATTATGAAACATTTTATATGATTTCTCATAATTTTCTATTTTTTCATAAAAATCTGCTCTTGCATAACGTCCCGGTTTTGTTTTAAGATAAACAGCCCCTCCGATACCTGCAATGATAAGAACTAAAATCAACGAAAGAATAACTTTTCTTAAAATACCTTTACTCTCTTCTTTTTCAGCTTCAGCTTTTTCTCTCTGCTGCTTTTCTTTTTCATTTTTTTCTTTGATTTGCTCTTTATATTTATTTGCCTGTTCTTTTGCTTCCTTGTACAGTGTTTCTGAGTCTTTATAGTCTCCTAAACTTTCATATATCTTTGCGATACTATCATATATTTCTGCTTTTTCTTTATCTCTCATAAGACATGGCGTTGCATCTGTTAATTTTTTTGCTTCTAAATATCTTTCTTCATCTGTTTTTGCAACAGTCTTTGTCTTTTTCTCTGCCATAAGCACCTCCACTGTTTGTTGATTATTATTATACACAGTTTAGTGATTTTTTCAATGTGAAAGAGATTGGTTACCTTTCTGATATGAACAAGCAGACAATTAATTTCTTTAACCCCTTACCGTTTTGTATTCATTCTTATTTTTTTCTATCAAATATTGATATCTTCGCATTTGTTGAAATATAATTTCTTTAACACGGTCCTTTGTATCCTGATCATAAATTAATATACTGTCTACTATGTCTTCAACATCTTTTTTAGTAAAATAATATTTCAAATTATCTCCATATAACAATTCTGATATTTCTAGTTGTTCTTCAAAGCTGTCACAAATACTTTTTGCTTTAACTTCATTTATCATTGATATTATTTCTCCATTAATTGGATAATCCATTACTGTATCTGATAACAAACCTGCTCCATTGTCAAATATTGGACAATAATTATATTGCCCCACTCCGTTCATTAACACAGCTATATTATGCATATGTCGATCCTCATTTAGAAAAAATGCGTCTATTGTAAATAATTTATTAATGTATTTTCCAAATTCAGTAAGCCCTGTTATTTTTTCTATTTGGGTTACTAAAAATTCAAGTCTATTCCTATAATCTGAAATCTTATATATCGATTGATACAAACTTTCGTTATAAACCATCTTGAAAAGTCGCTCTAATGTTATTATCTGCCAATCATCTTTTATAAAACTTTTACTTTTTACCCCTTTATATATATTGCTTTTATATTTAATTTCTTCTAAATCATATAGTACAAATTCGTTTTCCTTTAGTGTCGAATATTGTAGCAAATGAGAGATTACATATTCAGCCAATCCTTCATACCCTGTATAATCGGCCTTGTACCATATATTGTCTTTCTGCCACTTAAGTTGGTTTCCTTTTGATGATTGACGTTCATTTTTCTTAATGTTTTGTTCAAATAGTTTTACCATTATTACCTCTCAATTCGAATCCAAAAATCGTCTTCTGCCATTTTTCCATTTGTTTTTTCAATAATCATAAATGGATCATAAAAGGGCAAATCCAAATCTTTTAATATTAATTTCAATTTATCTCGTGTTTCAGGAAATGTTCTGGACTTCAAAAAATCTATATACTCCTCATATGTTGGATTAAGTACATTTCCAAATGCTCTAAACATCACCTGTTTTGTATAATTGAAAATTTGGACTTGTCTGTTGTTATCATCAACATCGATAATTGTACATATTTTTTCCTTATACATATAGTATAATCTCAATGGAAACTTTTTAGGCGGAATAAAAAAACTGTCAATATATTCCGGGTGTTCATCCAATATTTGCAAAAGCAATACAACTGGTCCTGTTATTTTGCTTTTACCTGTTTCCCATCTTTCAATTGTTGGTTTTGACACCCCGATAAAACTAGCAAACTCTTTTTGTGTAAGATTTACTTTTTTTCTTACTCTTTTAACAACATCCGCTGTAATATAATCTAAAACTGCATATTTTTTATTTCCCATTATAATCACCTCTTTTTTATATTAAACCATTATTTTAATGGTTTGTAAAGGAGTATTTGTCATTAATTTAATGGTTTTTGATGCCAATTTTTATTATTTCCAATGTACTATTTCTTATTTTATGTAATTTTCAATTATTTAAAGCCATGCTGCAGTAATTGCGGTACACATTACTCAAAGCCATGCTACAGTTCGAATCCGCTTTGCTCCTTCTCACTGTACGGCGAACGCCGTATAAAAAGAAAGAAAAGATTACTTTTTTGTGAGCAAGCTCCCACGAAGTAATCTTTTCTTTCTTTTTGCATGGCTTTTCGCTTAAACAAAAAGTACCAACCCAAACGATTTAACGTCCGAACCGGTACCCGCGTGCGCCTCCAGGGGCTCGAACCCTGCACACCCTGATTAAGAGTCAGGTGCTCTACCAAATGAGCTAGAGGCGCGTTTATTAATAATTCTGTCGTTTAGCGACGAATGTTATTATATAATAGTTTATCCAATTTTTCAAGAGATATTTTACTAATTTTTTCTTTTTTGCGAATTTTTGTGTTTTTCTGCAAAATATCGGAAAACTTTAATGTTGAAAACATGAGACAATATTGAAAAACTCTTCCTATACAATAAAATATTTCCGGAGTTTTAAAAATTATGTTATCTCTAAAACTCCGGAAACAGTTTATATATTTCTATTTATTTGTATCTTGGCTGTCTTCGTCTTCACCATGATTTATGTACCAAACACCAAAAGCACTGGCACATAACACAATCACTGCCAAAATTACAACTGTAATTGTCTCTGCCATTTTCTTCTCCTCCGTCTATATTTTTTATCAAATCATATAAACAGAGCGTTTTTTCCCATCCTTTTCATGTATATATCGAATAACAGCTTCATTATTATAAAGCCGTAAACGCTTTTGGGGATATAAATACCAAAAGAACTCTTCTGTATTCTTTGCATAATACGGACTTTGAATGAAAGACTCCATCGTCTTTTGACGTCCTTTGCCAACTGCCTTCACAGAAATTGGTGCAAAATTCCGGACTAAAATTTCTTCTGTACGTGCTTCCGGAGAAAAAACTCTCTCTTTCATGGAGAACAAAGTAGAAGATGATTTTCTGCTTTGTAAAAAGTTGTGAATCATCTTCTCGCTGTCGTATGTCCGATGCTCTATCCCTATAGAGTTACCGGTTTGTTCTGCTGACTGCTCCTGATATTCTTCCATCAAAATAAAATCTGCCCGAATCTCTTCAAAGCACATTCCTGATAAAAGCATACCCACTGCCAATAAAAGACAGATAAATTTTTTCCTGCTGCTAATCTGCATTACCATGTAACTCCCCAATTTTATATGCCGATTATACCATATTTTTAGGAAATCTACTATTGAATAATGACACTATCCAACATTTGCATAACTTAATTTTATCTTTTTGCCCTTTTTCCCTTGTACTTATTTTCTTTTGTACTTATACTTAATATATTACGATTAAATTCAGTATTAGGAGACCCACTATTATGAATGATAACAAAAACAAATTTGAAGGGAACAGCAGATATTTTACAATCAGTATTTACTGTATAGTTACTGTTCTTATTATGGCGATAATTGTACGATCAGTTTTCCTTTGGGAAGAAACATCTAATATATTAGGAAATCTCTTTTCGACATTATCACCGTTTTTTATCGGTATACTCATTGCCTTTTTAATCAATCCTCTTGTTTCATGGATGCGGAAAACTGTATTTAACAAATGTCTGCATATCAAAAATGATGCTCTGAGCAGAATACTGGCTATACTATTTTCCTATATATTAGTTATTGGTGTTATAACTGTTGGAATGATGTATTTAATTCCTGAAATCATTCACAGCTTAACACTTTTATTGGAGAAGATGCCTGATTGGGCAAAGTCCATTATGGATTTTATAAATAATTTATCCCAAAGATTTCCGGATGTAGATTTTAAATATATTCAAAAAACAATAATGAACACTGATTCCACATTGCAGGATACTTTAAATAAGGTAATCACCAGTCTTACAACAACGATTGTTGATACCGGTTTCAGTGTTTTAAAATTCATTTTTAACTTTATTGTTGCAATTATCGTTTCCTGTTATCTGATTATAGACAAGAAAATGCAGGCACGTGGTATCAAACGAGTAGTATTTGCTTTCTTTAAACCGGAACGTGCAAAAAAAATCTGGAATGTTGTGAAACGTTCTATTCGTATTTTTAGCAATTTCTTCGATGGGAAAATGATTGATTCCCTGATAATAGGAATTCTTTGTTTTGTCAGTATGATGATTATTGGATTGTTTGGTATCAGTGGATTTACTGAATGTGCATTACTTATCAGCATTATTGTCTGTGTTACAAATATGATTCCATACTTTGGACCGTTTCTTGGTGGAATTCCTAGTGTATTACTGTTATGTATTTACTCTCTTCAAAGTGCTTTTGTACTAGGCGTATTAATTATCGTTTTACAGCAGTTAGACGGAAATCTTATTGGTCCAAAGATTCTGGGAGATTCTACAGGACTTCGCCCGTTATGGATTATTTTTGCAATTACTATTGGTGGCTGGCTTGCAGGAGTATTTGGTATGTTACTGGGAGTTCCGTGCGTAGCGGTAATAACAGGATTAATGGAAGAGACCGTAGATAGACGTCTAAAAGAAAAAGAAATCGACCTACCGGTCTTAAAGAATGAGAAGGTTCGAAAAAATAATAAACATTCGAAAATTTTTACAAATTTAAGAAATAGATTAAAGAAATAATAAATAGAAGAAGAGCCTGTAATTCCAGATGAAGTTACAGGCTCTTTTTTCTATTTATCTTTTTGCAATTAATTTATGTATTGGATTTCCCATAGCAGAAAATTTACTCTCATACTCCGTCATTACATTTCCTTCCATCAGTCTGTCGTCATTATGCAGATCCCATGTCTGTTCTGCCAATTGCCATCCTGCTTCAGGCACCTGCTCTAATGAAAACTGAAATAATAAATCATTGTCTGTTTTAAATTCTACAATCCCTTCTTTTTTCAAAACAACATCGTATCTATCAAAAAATTGCTTTGAAGTCAGACGTCTTTTAGCATGTCTGTCCTTTGGCCATGGATCTGAAAAATTCAGATAAATTCTGTCTATCTCCCCATCCTCAAAAACATCGCAGATATATTCCGCTTCCATTCTTATAAATCTAAGATTTGGGACTTCCAATTCCTCACATTTTTCTACTGCCCTGATTAAGACACTGGAATACTTCTCTATACCAATATAATTAATATCAGGATTCTGCTGCGCCAGCGTTGTAATAAATTTTCCTTTTCCCATTCCGATTTCTATTCTGATCGGATTTTCATTTCCAAACTCTTCCTTCCATCTTCCTTTTAACTCTGTCGGTTCATTGACTGCCAACGGACTATCTGCAATTGCCTCTCTGGAACCAGGTACATTTCTAAGTCTCATATTTCTTTCATATAATAGTTCTAAACCCCGGACATTCGCATCAGCTCGATTTTTGCCCAATAAATTTATCACTATTTTATCCTTTCTTATTTATTATACTTTAAAATAAAATGGCTTTTGTTGACTTTAATTCAGCTCATTTTATACAAACTTTATTTTCATTAGAATTTTAGTTTTAATTTATAAATTTTTCAAGTTTTTTGTTGTATTTTTTAAAAAAAGTAGTAAAATACATAAAAAAGTACCAAGGAGGGTACATTTGTACTCTTGCCTAAAATTTCGATGTCCCGGTAAGATACCGGGGCTTTTTATCTTTATCATCAAGGAGGCATACTATGAGCCAAGATCTTAATAGCATTATTGACCAGCTTGCAGAAATAGATTCTGCATCTGCCAAAATTATGCGGAAAACACAAGATGAAAAGACCAGATATGCTGAATACATTCAACAGCAGAAAATTGATTTTGATAAAAAACTAGAAGAGCAGGTAGATATCGAAATTGCCCGGTTTGAAAAAGAACTGGCAACAGAGTGTGAACAGGAACTGGCAGACTTTCAGGAAGCATGTCAGCAAGATATTTCAAAACTCGACTCTTTTTATCAGAAAAAAAGCAATTTGCTGGCTGAAGAAATTTTTAACAGGATAATAAAGGAGTAAGCAATGGGAAATGGAAGGCTTACCACTTACAGTGGCATGACTACAAAAATCCGAGCCATGAAAAAGGGGCTGATTTCTCCGGAACAATATGAAGAAATCACAAGAATCACATCTGTAACTGACTTAATTAGTTATTTACAGACCTTTCCTGCTTATTCAGAAGTTCTGTTAAATATGGATGCAGCTCAGGCACATCGTGGAGAAGTCGAAGGGCGGATGACCTTTTCCACCTACCGTGACTTTTCAAAAATATATCATTTTGCAGGCAGTTCTCAAAAACGTTATTTAGAATTTTACTTTATGAAATACGAGATTGCTACGATAAAAGCATGTATGCGCAACATTATGGACTGTCGTTCCACTACGATACCTATATTGGTAGATAAACATTTTAAGCGACACTCAAAGTTAGACATAGACAATTTAATTGCTTCCCATACAATGGAAGATTTTATAGAGAATCTGAATGGCTCTGTTTATGAGAAGCCAATGCGGAAAATTATGGATTTAGACAATCCCCGTTTATTTGATTTTGAGATGTATCTGGATTTGTTTTTTTTCAATTATATTTGGACTCATCAGGAACATTTTGTTCCCAAAGGTGAAAAAAAGTTTTTTACCAATTCGTTTGGTGCACAGGTCGATTTATTAAATATTTTGTGGATATATCGAATGAAACATTACTATACTGTTTCCTATTCACAAATCTATGCTTTTTTAATACCAATATATTATAATCTGGATCGTTCTGCTATAAAAGCTTTTGTAGAATCCGAAAATGATGATGTATTTTTTACACTTCTTAACTCATGCTATTATGGAAGAGTTTATGGTTTTAATGATGTAGACGATATGGAAACGCAGTTTGCCGGTATTCTACATGAAATATATACAAAGGACTTTAAAGAGTACCCTTACTCTTTAGCCTGCATTAATGCATATCTGCATCTAAAGAGTCTAGAAGTGGCAAAAGTTGTTACTGCCATGGAATGTATCCGTTATGGGTATAAACCGGATGCCATTTCACACTATATTAATAGAAAGAAGGGGGTTTTGTAATGATTGAGAAAATGAACTTTGTCACACTTGCCGGTCCAAAGACACAGATTGATTATCTAGTAAATCATTATTTAAGCAAGCATGACATTCACTTGGAAAATGCCCTGACAGAATTTAGTTCTACTGAGCAATTCACAACATTTACAGAAGAAAATCCATTTAAATCTTCTCTAAATAAAAGTCATGAATTAATGCAGTTAGTTCATGCTCCTGAAAAAGCTGAAATTCAAAATATTACCGTTGCAGAAGCTGAAAAGTTTCTCGATAGGATTGACGAGGATTTAGTAGATGTTCGGGATAAAATTGCGAAACTAAAAGAAAAAATTGAGCAGTTAAATGTGGATTATACTACACTGGCACCCTTTAAAACATTAAATTATACATTAAAAAGAATTTATGACATGGAGTTTTTCAAATACAGATTTGGTAAAATTCCCCGTGTCAGTTTTGATAAGTTTGAATCCTATCTTGACCCGGATATCAATGCAATTTTTATAACAACCCTTACCGAAGCAGAAACTGTCTATGGCGTTTTTTTTGCTCCGGTTGAATATTTCGATGATGTTGAGAAAGATTTTAAGAACATTCATTTTGATGAAATTCCTATTCCCCGGAAATATAAAGATTTTCCGAATAATGAATGTTTACAAATTTCTAACAAAATAAATGAACTCAATGAACAGATTTCATCTAAAGAGATTGAAATTAACGAAATTATTGAAAAAAACAAAAATAAACTTGTCTCTGCGATTAGGAGAATCGAAACAGCATACAGCAACTTTGATGTGAGAAAACTTGCAGCAGTGACAAGAGACTCCGGAGTAACATTTCAGGTTCTTTGCGGGTGGATGACAACAAAAGAGGCAAAAAAACTTTATCGGGAAACTGACAATGATGTGAACGTTGTGTGCATTGTGAATGATGATGTTAATGACCATAAGACAAAACCGCCTACAAAATTAAAGAACTTTAAATTAATAAGGCCTTTTGAAATGTTTGTGAGAATGTATGGCCTTCCTGCATATAATGAATTTGACCCTACACTTTTTCTTACCATCACATATGCATTTATCTTTGGTATTATGTTCGGTGATTTAGGTCAGGGACTATGTCTGGTTATCGGAGGCGCCTTACTATATAAAATTAAAAAAATGGATTTGGCAGGCATCGTTTGTGCTGCAGGAGTTTTTTCCTGTATCTTTGGTGCTCTCTTTGGAAGTTTCTTTGGTTTTGAATTTGAATCGCTGATACATCCGCTTCATTCCATGATTACACTTCCATTCCTTGGACAGATAAATCTTGTCCTTGTTGCAGCATTTCTCTTTGGTTCGTTCGTGATATTAAGCACAATGATTCTTAATATTGCCAATGCCATAAAACAAAGAGATATAGGAAAGGCACTGTTTGGTCCGAATGCAGTTACCGGATTTATCTTTTATGCAAGTATCATCGCTGTTATTGTACTTTACATGACCGGTCATTCGCTGCCGGGTACTGTTTTGTTAATTATAATGTTTGTTGTTCCATTGGTATTAATCTTCTTAGAAGAACCATTAAAGAATATCTTAAAAAAGAAAAAGCCGATTGAAGATACACCCGGAATCTTTGCTGCCACAGCGTTTTTTGAACTTTTTGATTACCTGATTACGTATTTGTCAAATGCTTTATCATTTTTACGTATTGGTGTCTTTGCAATCAGCCATGCAGCTATGATGCAGGTCGTAATGACACTGGCAGGTGCAGAAAATGGTGGAAGTGCCAATATCGCTGTAGTGATTATCGGTAATATCATTGTTCTTGCAATGGAAGGTCTGGTAGTTGGTATCCAGGTTCTTCGTTTAGAATATTACGAAATCTTCGGTCGTTTTTATGAAGGTAACGGCAGGGAGTTCGTTCCATATAGAAAAAGAAACAAATAAAAACAAATTAATTTTATGAACATCAGGAGGATTTTATTATGTTTATTAATGTTTTATTTTTAGCTGCTTTAGTACTTACAATTATACTTCCATTAATGGTTTACTTTATTGGAGAACAAAACAAAGGACGTTTTAAAAGAACTATTTTAACAAATTGTTTAACTTTCTTTGGAACATTTCTCTTTGGAACAATATTTCTTTTCACAAATACAGCCAGTGCTGCTGTTGCAGCAGACGCAACAGTTTCCAGTGGTTTAGGTTTACTTGCAGCAGGTCTTGCAATCGGATTGTCATGTATCGGCAGTGGTTATGCAGTTGCCAGTTCCGCAAGTGCCGCTCTCGGTGCGTTGAGCGAAGATTCCAGTATTTTTGGTAAGGCTCTGATCTTTGTTGCTTTAGCAGAAGGTATTGCACTGTGGGGATTTATTGTTGCATTCCTGATTCTGACACATGTTGCATAAAAAGAGGCTTTTATGAAAATGTATTTAATCAGTGACAATGTGGATACCCTTACCGGCATGCGTCTTGCCGGCGTAGAAGGTGAGATTGCCCACGGTCCAAAAGAAACAAAAACAGCAGTAGAAAAAGTTTTAGAAGATAAAAAACTTGGTATCTTACTGATAACAGAAAAATTAAGTTTTGAGATTCCTGAATTAATTGACGAAATTAAATTAAACAGAAAGCGGCCTTTGGTGGTTGAAATACCTGACCGCCACGGTTCCGGCAGACAGGAAAACTTTATTACAACATATATTAACGAAGCTATAGGAATTAAACTTTAGAAAGGATATAGGGACAATGACTATAGAAGAAAAAATGGAACATTTTCGAAGTATATCTTTGGAAAGTGCCAATAATCAGAGTGTAGAATCTTTAAGTAATTATAAAAAGTCTTTGGATGAAGAACTGCTTATCCATAAAGAGACTGCAAAAAAATTGTCAGAAGATTCTAAGCGTGCCAGAATCAATCAGGTTAAAGCTAATTCAAAAAAGAATCTGGCATCTTCACAAATGACTATAAAAAAACAATTTACACAGAAACAATCAGAAATTAAATCCGGAATATTTGAACTTGTCCGTAACAAAATTTCTGAATATCGTAAAACTTCTGAATATACTGAATTACTAAAATCTCAGATATCTAAAATCTGTAATGATTATAAGGATTTTGATTTTACGATATATATAGATTCCGGTGATTCTCATTTATTAACTCAGTTAACAGAATCTTTTCATGTAAATATTCAGGTATATGAAAAAGATTTCTTAGGCGGCACCAGAACCATTGTTCCTGAAAGAAATATCCTAATTGATAATTCTTTCAAAACCCGTCTTGTGGAAGAACAGGAAAATTTTGTAGTTACATTGTAGGAGGCATTTCAATGGAAAAAACAGGAAAAATATATGGAATCAACGGTCCTGTTGTTTACATTAAAGGAAAAACTGAATTTAAAATGGGCGAGATGGTTTATGTCAGTTCAGAAAAATTAGTTGGTGAAGTCATTGGTTTAACTTCAGAAATGACTACCATTCAGGTATACGAAGAAACCAGCGGACTAAAACCGGGGGAGTTGGTCTATGGTACAGACAGTGCTATTTTCGTAACGCTTGCACCTGGTATTCTGAATAACATCTTTGATGGAATAGAGAGACCATTGAGTGAATTGGAAAAACAGTCAGGAGCATTTATTTCCCGTGGTGTCAGTGTTGACTCACTCGATACCGAAAAAGAATGGGATGTACACATTACCGTCAACGTTGGTGACTATGTTTCTGGTGGAACAATTATTGCTGAAACAAAAGAAACCCGTGCTATTGTGCACAAATCTATGGTTCCTCCTTACATAAAGGGAACGGTTATAGATGTTGCTGCCAGCGGTAAGTATACAATTAACGATACAATCGTTACATTACAGAAAGATGACGGCACTCACATAGACCTTTCTTTAACACAGAAATGGCCGATACGTGAACCTAGACCAACAGCTTCAAGATATGGCACAACAAAGCCTCTTGTTACCGGACAAAGAATTATGGATACACTTTTTCCATTAGCAAAAGGGGGCACTGCTGCTATCCCCGGTGGATTTGGAACAGGAAAAACAATGAACCAGCATCAGATTGCAAAGTGGGCAGATGCTGACATTATTATTTATATCGGTTGCGGTGAACGTGGAAATGAAATGACTCAGGTTCTGGAAGAATTTTCTGAGTTGATTGATCCGAAGTCAGGAAATCCTTTGATGGACAGAACAACATTGATCGCCAATACCAGCAATATGCCGGTTGCTGCCCGTGAGGCTTCCATATATACAGGTATTACACTTGCAGAATATTACAGAGATATGGGATATCACGTAGCCATAATGGCAGACTCCACATCCAGATGGGCGGAAGCTCTTCGTGAATTATCCGGACGACTGGAAGAAATGCCTGCGGAAGAAGGTTTCCCTGCTTATCTTGCGAGCCGTCTGTCAGCATTTTACGAGAGAGCCGGATACATGGAAAACCTGAACGGAACAGAGGGTTCTATCTCTATTATTGGAGCAGTTTCTCCACAGGGTGGTGACTTCTCTGAACCGGTTACACAAAATACAAAACGTTTCGTCCGCTGTTTCTGGGGACTTGATAAATCTTTGGCCTATGCCAGACACTTCCCTGCCATTCACTGGCTTACAAGTTACAGCGAATACTTTGACGAACTTGCCAACTGGTATAATACCAATGTCGGACCTGATTTTGTGTCCTGCAGAACTAAAATTTTAGCATTGCTGAATCAGGAAAGTTCCTTAATGGAAATTGTCAAACTGATTGGCAGCGATGTTTTACCGGATGACCAGAAACTGACTTTGGAAATTGCCAGAGTTATTCGTCTTGGATTTTTACAGCAGAATGCATTTCATGACCAGGACACTTGTGTTCCATTAAAGAAACAGTTATTAATGATGAAAATCATTCTTTATTTATATGATAAAGCATCAAAGCTTATTGCGATTGGGCTGCCAATGTCTGTATTAAAAGAAAATAATATTTTTGAGAAAATTATTTCTATAAAATATGATATTCCTAATGATAAGCTTTCCATGTTTGATGACTACAAAGTTGAAATTGATAATTTCTATGCTGAAATTATGGCTGAACATGCATAAGGAGGTGCTTACATGGCTATTGAGTATTTAGGACTAAGTGAAATTAACGGTCCGTTGGTTGTTTTAGAAGGTGTAGAGAATGCAGCCTTTGATGAAATTGTCGAATTTAAAATGAATGATGGTAATGAAAAGCGCCTCGGTCGTGTTATCGAAATATATCAGGATAAAGCTATGATACAGGTTTTTGAAGGCTCGGAAGGAATGTCCCTCTCTAACACTCATACGAAATTAACCGGACATCCTATGGAAGTTGCCCTCTCTTCCGATATCTTAGGAAGAACTTTTAACGGTATTGGAAAACCAATTGACGGACTTCCTCCTGTCAGTGGCGAAAAACGTGATGTCAACGGTATGCCTTTAAATCCGGTCAGCCGGGAATACCCTCGAAACTATATCAGAACAGGTATTTCTGCGATTGACGGCCTTACAACACTGATACGTGGACAGAAACTTCCTATTTTCTCAGGAAACGGTCTTCCACATGACCAGCTGGCAGCCCAGCTGGTAAACCAGTCTTCTTTAGGAGATGACACGGATGAAGAGTTTGCCATTGTATTTGCTGCCATGGGCGTAAAAAATGACGTCGCTGACTTTTTTAAAAAATCTTTTGAAGAGTCAGGAGCCTTAGAACATACGGTTATGTTTCTCAATATGGCAAACGATCCTGTCGTAGAACGTCTGATTACACCAAAAGTGGCATTAACTGTTGCAGAATATCTCGCCTACGAAAAGGATATGCACATTTTAGTTATTCTCACAGATATGACGACATACGCCGAAGCCATGCGTGAAGTTTCATCTTCCAAAGGTGAAATACCTTCCCGAAAAGGATACCCCGGCTATTTATATAGTGAACTTGCTACAATCTACGAACGTGCAGGAATTATTAAAGGGGCAAAAGGTTCGGTAACACAGATTCCGATTTTAACAATGCCAAACGACGATATTACTCACCCGATTCCTGACTTAACGGGATACATCACAGAGGGACAGATTACATTGGACCGCTCTCTTAACGGACAGGGTATATATCCTCCAATTAATGTTCTTCCGTCTCTTTCCCGTCTTATGAAGGACGGCATTGGTGAAGGATTCACGAGAGACGATCATCAGGATATCGCAAACCAGTTGTTTTCCGCTTATGCCAAGGTTGGTGATGCCAGAGCCCTCGCATCTGTTATTGGTGAAGACGAATTATCACCGACAGATAAAAAATATCTTGAATTTGGTAAAGCTTTCGAAGCTGAATTTGTTGGTCAGGGGCTTGGTGTAAACAGAAATATTATCGAGACACTGAATCTTGGTTGGAAACTACTTCATATTCTTCCAAAAGAAGAACTGGACCGAATTGACACTAAAATCTTGAAAAAGTACTACGACGTACTGGCAGAAAATTAATTACGAGGTTTTATTATGAACTTAAACACAGTACCTACCAAAGGAAATCTAATGGCTGCCAAAAGTTCACTGGCGCTTGCCCGTCAGGGATATGAACTGATGGATAAAAAACGTAATATTCTTATTAGAGAGATTATGAACTTAACAGAAAAGGCTGATACCATTCAGTCCGAAATTGATAAGACATTTACAGCCGCTTATTCAGCCTTAGAAAAAGCAAATATCGAGCTTGGGATTCGAAACGTTGAAACCTTCGCATTTAATGTGATGCCTGAAGAGGATATTCATATTAAGACCCGGAGTGTCATGGGTGCAGAAATCCCCTTAGTGAAACATGTGGAAGAAGTTCGAAACCCTGTTTATTCCTTTTATGGAACAACAGAATCTTTAGATAAGGCAAAAGCCTGTTTTGAAAGAGTAAAAGACTTAACCATCAGGCTTTCTATGATAGAAAATGCTGCTTACCGTCTTGCTTATAATATAAAAAAGACACAAAAACGTGCAAATGCATTACAAAATATTACCATACCTAATTATGAAGTTCTTGTTAAGACAATAGAAAATGCTTTGGAAGAGAAGGAACGGGAAGAATTTACAAGATTAAAAGTAATCAAGTCTAGGGTTAAATAAATAATTATATTTTAGAAATGCTGTTACAAAAATAGATTTTTGTAGCAGCGCCTTTTTTATATAGAAACATCTTTATAACAATTTTATACTGTTGATTTTTCATTTTGTTTTTAGTAAAATAATATGAGACATATTTTTTTAAAGAAGAGGATTTTTATGAAAAAAATTATAACATATATTGTTTCTTTTGTGATGGTTCTATCTATAATAGGACAAGCCACAAATATATATAACACAGCCACTTATGCAGATACAAAGCCTGGTTTTCCGAAGGCTCCTGATATTTTTGGTAAATCAGCCATACTGATAAATCCGGTTACCGGTACCATTTTATATGAAAAAGATTCTCATAAAAAAATGTATCCGGCAAGTATTACAAAAATTATGACTGCATTACTTACCTTGGAAAACTGCAAAATGAATGAGGAAATTGTTTATTCTAAAAAGAATATCGAAAGTTTAACATGGGAAGATTCCAATATTGAGTGTAAGGTTGGCGAAAAAATGACTGTAAAAGATGGTCTATACGCCCTAATGCTTGCTTCTGCCAATGAAACTGCAACTGCTCTGGCGGAACATATTTCCGGAAGTACTGAAAATTTTACAAAGTTAATGAACGACCGGGCAAAGCAGGCTGGTGCCACAGATACACACTTTGCAAATGCAAACGGATTACATGATGATAATCATTATGTAACTGCATATGATATGGCAATGATTATGAACGATGCCATACAATATCCTGCATTTTTAGATGTCATTCATGCAACAGAATACACCATACCTGCCAATAATAAGAGAAAAAAACCTTACCCGTCCATTCAAAGACATATGATGATACATCCTACCAGCCAATACTATGATGCTGATGTTATTGGTGGTAAGACCGGATATACCGATCAGGCCGGAAAGTGCCTTGTAACATACGCAAAACGTGGTAATGTTCCCCTGATTTCCGTTGTTTTAAAATCAGATGGAGATGTAGTTTTTGATGATACTAAAAAATTATTAGACTATGGTTTTGATAACTTTGAGTTTTTAAATATTTATGAAAATGATACTAGATTTAATACAAACACATTCGATAATCTTGCATCACCATTTGCAAGTACTGATAAAACAATAACTGTAGATAAAGATACCTTTATCATGATTCCTAAGGGTGTATCTATCGCAGATTTAGATACTGAAGTATCTTTTCACTTAACTGATGATTCTTTTGCTACCATTACTTATAAATATGGAAATCATATTATGGGGTCAGCAAAAATGAAATATATAAACTCTGGTTCGTACTCTGAAAAAGAAATTTCTACGACAACAGAATCAATAACAGAGAAAAAAGTTACTCCTGCCAAAAAGGAAAAAACAACACAATCAGAAACGAAGAAAACAAATAAGCCAGTGAATTCTTCTCATTTATTAACAATTATAATTATTGTTTTTGTTATTATTATCATTGTTTCAATTCTAACTGCTATTATGTTACATCGTAGAAAACTTAACAGAATAAGAGCTATGAAAAGACGACGCAATCGCTAAATAAATTTAGGAGGTATTAATATGAATTGGGTTGCACCTATTAAAGATGAAAAAACTTTACAATTATTTGGGGAAACATTAAAACAAGTTGATTACAAATACTACATTATGTTTGAACTTGGTGTTGGCACGGGGCTTCAGCTTCAGGATATTCTTGCTTTTAAGAATAAAGACGTTACAAACAAAAAAGAAATTACTGTAGAGATTGGAACAAAAAACATAAAAAATACGTTTTCTATTCCAAAAGATTTACAAAAGACTATTAATGAATTCACAATGGGAAAAGACCCTGAGGCTTATCTTATTCTGGGTCACAACACTTCAAATAAACCGGTTTCAAGAGAACAGGCTTACAGAGTTCTTCGTGCTGCAGGACACAAGATTGGATTAAGTTCCATTGGTGCACAGACAATGCGTAAAACATTTGCATGGAAATATTATAAAGAAACCGGAGATATCTATTATCTTCAGAACTTATTCAATCACGCTTCACCTTCTATTACATATCGTTTTATTGGTGAAAAACCAAATATGGAAGTAGTTCTTAAAAAGATGACTCCTCAGGAAAATGAACGCAGTAGATATCTTCTGTATTTAAATGGAAGCGGAAAAAAAAGATTAAATAATATTATTAATACTCTTGAAGATATTAAAGATAATTTTGATAATCCTGCTAACAACGATTCTTTCTATGGAAAAGTTGATTGTCTTCTTGAAGAATTAGATGCACTTATTAAAAATTATAAAGAAACAAAATAAATATATTATATAAAGAAGAGCTGCCAATCTTTTACGATTTGCAGCTCTTCTTTATTAATCGTCGTCATCTTCATCTTCTTCACTTTCTTCCCAAATCTCTTCCACGACAATTTCTTTTTCAAGAGACCTTTGTCTTCTCTCACGTCTCTTTTCCCTAATATTTTCCTGCTTTTCATGAATGGAATCTGCTCCCTCTTCATCTGTAGACTTCATAATCTTAATAGCATAAAAACTATCTTCTTCTAATTTTTTTACTCTTATTTTTCCCCTGACATATCCATGTTCAGGACATTTTCCCAGACAATAATATGTCTTTCCACTATCGGAAAACCAATCAATAATAATCTCTAATGGTCTGTCACACTGATTACAGAGCATAGAACTGACATCTGTATCTTCAAACATCTCGTCTTTCTCCAAAAATTCCCTTGTAACTAACTTCGTATATTGATCAAATCTGACAAAAATCTCTTCTTCCTTAATTCTTGGTGGATAAAAAGTATCTATGGATAGTCTCCCCTTATACTTTTCAAAATCCATTACCTGCATAACCTTTGCTGTATAGTAAGCATCACTTAATGCTCTATGGAACTCTCCATCTTCCGGAATTTCTAAGTATTCAACTGCACTCATAAGCGTTCTTTTCATATGCCCATCGTCGTATCGTAAACTAAACATTTTCTGTAAGTCTATATAGAACAATGGAAATTCCAAAATACGCTCCAGTCTGTAATGCCGCATATTCTTCTGTAACTCAGTTAAATCCATTGAGCCCCAGGTACAGAACATATAATCATCACCACACCATTCTAAAAATTCTACAATTGCTCTTTTAAAATCCATTCCATGACTTAATTCTTCATTTGTGAAATGGGTAATCTCCTGAATTTTATAATGAAGTTTTTTATATACTCTCGGACGAATAACCTGCTGATAAGAATCTAATATCTGCCTGTCTTCCGTTACTCTTACTGCACCAATTTCAATTATTTCAAAAGGAATATCCGGATAATGATTAGTTTTTCCGTAAGGATTCTGGTTCCATTCCAAATCCATTACAATATAATCCATTTCTTTTCTCCATATTTAATTTTCTAGTGTTCCCTGCGGGAATCGAACCCACAACTAGTGCTTAGGAGGCACTTGTTATATCCATTTAACTAAGGGAACTAATACGGCTTAGGAGAAATATTCTCCTAAGCAGACTTTTATTTTTTTTCTATCTTCTCAAGCCCACCCATATATGGTCTCAAAGCTTCTGGTATACTTACACTTCCATCTTCATTAAGATTATTTTCTAAGAATGCAATCAACATACGTGGTGGAGCAACTACTGTATTGTTAAGAGTATGTGCAAAATAATTTCCTTCTGCTCCTCGTACTCTGATAGAAAGTCTTCTCGCCTGAGCATCTCCTAAGTTAGAGCAGCTTCCTACTTCAAAGTATTTCTTTTGTCTTGGTGACCATGCTTCAACATCTACAGATTTCACTTTGAGATCAGCTAAATCCCCTGAACAACACTCTAATGTACGAACCGGAATATCCAGACTTCTAAATAAATCGACAGTATTTTTCCAAAGTTTATCATACCATGCCATACTATCCTCTGGTTTACAAATAACTATCATCTCCTGTTTTTCAAACTGGTGAATACGATATACTCCTCTTTCTTCTATACCGTGTGCACCTTTTTCTTTACGGAAACATGGTGAATAACTTGTGAGTGTAAATGGAAGTTGTTCTTCTTTCGTATGTGTTCCAATAAATTTGCCAATCATTGAATGTTCGCTAGTACCAATTAAGTAAAGATCTTCTCCCTCAATCTTATACATCATAGAATCCATTTCATCAAAACTCATAACACCTGTTACGACATTACTCCGGATCATAAAAGGTGGTACGCAATATGTGAATCCTCTGTCAATCATAAAGTCTCTTGCATATGAGATAACCGCTGAATGAAGTCTGGCAATGTCTCCCATAAGATAATAAAATCCATTTCCTGCTACATTTCTTGCCGCTTCCAAATCAATTCCATCAAACTGTTCCATAATATCAGTATGATAAGGAACCTCAAAATCCGGTACTACCGGCTCTCCAAATTTTTCTAATTCCACATTTTCACTATCGTCTTTTCCAATAGGGACTGATGGATCTATAATATTTGGAATGACCATCATTCTCTTTTTAATTTCTTCTGCAAGATTTTTTTCTTCGTTTGTCAGTTCATCAATCTTTGCATTTCCTGCAGCTACTTTTGCTTTCGTTTCCTCAGCCTCATCCTTCTTTCCTTCTTTTATCAAGCCGCCAATCAGTTTTGACAGGCTATTCTTTTCAGCACGAAGAGTCTCAACTTCTTTTTTTATCTCTCGGTTACGCTTATCCAGCTCAATAACTTCATCTACTAATGGAAGTTTATGCTCCTGAAATTTATTTTTAATATTTTGTTTTACAATATCCGGATTCGTTCTCACAAATTTTATATCTAACATATTACTTCTCCCTTTTATCTACAGATATAATATATTTTTTTACACGGTATTACGATTATACCCTAAACACCTTATTTTTACAAGGATTGTAGCCAACATAATCTAAATGTGTTATACTATTTTTTGTCGAAACATGTGAAAATCATAATTTAAGGGGATTTACTTATGAATTTAGAATTAATGAATACAAGACGAAATAATAAAATTTATTCAGATGGAAAAAATACTTTTAAAATTTTTAATAAAGGATATGATAAACGATTGGTTTTTCTCGAGTCTTTTATTACTGCAGAAGTAGAATCCGCCGGTGTTAAAGTTCCTTCTATCTTAGAAGTCACAAATCAAGATGATCAATGGTCTTTTAAGACTGAGCCAATGGAGTGGAAAACATTATTTACTATGATGAAGGAAGACCCTGATAATATAGATAAATACTTAGATAAAATGGTTGAAGTTCACACTTCCATTCATAAATTTAAATGTCCAAAACTTCCTGCTCAAAAACAAAAATTAACAGATTATATTCAATCAGCTGATTTAAATGAAGACTTGAAAATAGACCTTTTGGACATGTTAAATTCCTGTCCAAAACATAATAAATTAGTACACGGAAATTTTACACCACATAACGTTGTTCTTTCAGATGATGGACATTATATTGTTGACTGGAATCACGCTTCTCAAGGTAGCGCCAGTGCAGATATTGCTCGTACTTACATCTGGATGCAGATGAATATGCCGGAATATGCAGAAATATATTTAAAAAAATTTTGTGATGCTACCAATACCAGTTCCCGCTATGTTCATAATTGGATTCCAATTGTTGCGGCTGCAAGGCTTGCCAAGAAAATTTCAGGAGAAGAAGAATTATTAAACAGTTTGATTTCTGTAATTGAATATTAATAAATATAAAAGCACATAGGGATATTAAATCATCTCTATGTGCTTTAAGTTTACATAACTATACTCTTATAATATCTACTCCTGCTGCTTTTACTGTTCCTGTAAGTATAAGTGTTACATCATTCACTGCTTCGTCTTCTCTTTGCATATCCGGTCCATCTATTGCACCCATAAAACAATCAACTTTATTTTGTACTCTCCAGTTTCTTGGAATATAAATTTCAAGTCCACCAGCATAACACTCGATTCTCATATATACTTTATCTCCTGCTGCCCTGGCATTATCCAGATATACCTCCATGCCACCTGCTTTATTGATAATTTCAACACTTTTAAGATTCTGGGAATCAATGTATTTCTGCGCTCCTGAAAATCTATTCATATGATATACATGTTCACCCTCTACATGACTCTGATGTGGCTGGTCTGTTCCATAATTCGCATTCCCCTGCCATGAGTGATTACTATCTTCTTCACTATTTTTATAATTACAGAAATAATTCTTCTCCCATTTTTTTCTTCCAAATCCTCTAAAAATAAGAGAACATCCAATTGTCAAAAGAATCGCCGCACCAATTACCGGCCATGGAGTAATTGCCTGAATTCCCAGTTCTTTATCCCATACAATCGCTAGAAATGCCAGTCCCATAAATACACTAAAGCTCTCCCTGCTGACTATTCCTTTTATAATCCATGCTCCCCACAATGCTGAGAACATTATATGCTTAAATCCTACATTATCCAAATACCCCATTTCGCTTATCAACCAAAGTGCTGCCGCTGCTATTATTAAAACTCCCCAAAAAATATTGCCTGCTCTTTTTTTCATCTTGCCAGCCTCCTTATATCATCTATTTTACTTTTTAAAGGTTTAAAGTATCCTCTGGATACAAAAATAATTTTATGTGTATTTCGAAATTCTATTTTTGATGATGCCGTTATATTTTTAGTAATTGAATATATCTCTTTCACATTAACAATTGCCGATTTAGATATTCTACAAAAATAATGTGGTAATATATGTTCTAATTCATATAATCTTCTCTTTGTTGTGAAAATATTATTTCTGGTATGAGCCTTTACTACATCATTTTCTGTTTCAAAAAAGATGATATTTTCTATATTCTCATAAAACTCGATATTATCCCTAAACAATTCAATTTCGATATTGTTATAATTTGAAATTAGACTCTGTAAATTCATAATATCTTCACTTATTTGAGAACATTTAATAACAATTTCATCCTCTATGCAGTTTTTATCAATATCCACTGTAATTTTCATAGATTTCCTCTTACATATTTGTCATCATATTCACATCTTATTGAATAATATATAAAAAGTAAACTGTTTTTTCGTAAGTGGTTAAAAATCAGGTCTAACAGGTAAAAAATTATCGCACAAAATTTTGCCTTAATTATATTGGCAAATTTTCATGCGATATTTCAGTTTACATAACATTAATATTTCATTGCTTTGTCCAATGCTTCTTTTTCCTCTTCACCAAGTGTTGCATACGCCTCACCTTTAATAATTTCTTTTATATATGTGTAACTACTATCTCTACCATGCATTGTATTTAGTATAAACCCTGTATTTGTATCATCCAGTAAACAAAGAGCAAAACTTAAATTTCCTCCCATTTCTTTGAAGGCATCATACTTTACAATTCCTAATTTATGAAAAGTTGAAGTTATATTATGTAAAGTTGCATTTAATATTTCTTCATTTTTCTGATATGATCTTTCTAATTTATCCATTTGCTGAAAGTTCTCTTCAATAGCTGTAGAAAGATTTTCCGCGTTCTTTCCCCTCATGAATTTTTCATATCTGTTTATCAGTCTTGAAATTCTTTTATTTTGCTTGATATGCAACACTAAAAATACCAAAAACATAACTGCAATAATCGATAAATATATATAATCTCTCATAATAATTTCCTTTCGTGTTTTACTTAATCATAGTTTATAATATTCTTTTTAATTTGTATACTTTCAAATAATTCCAATAATTATTATTCCTGTATTCCATCAAACATTTCAAGAATTCTTTCAAACTCTTCTTTAGAATAATATTCAATCTCTATTTTTCCTTTACCGCCTTTTTTGTGATTGATTGAAACTTTTGTTCCCAGCTTCTCTCTTAATTTTGTTGCGATGGATTCATAAACTGCCTCCTCACTTGATGGTATCGGTAATTTTACCTGCTTTGGATTTAGAATTGATTTAACCAGTTTTTCTGTATCTCTTACACTTAATCCTTTTTCTATAACTACTTTTGCAGCTTCTAATTGTAAGTCTTCTTGATCTAAAGCAAGCAAAGCTCTTGCATGTCCCATAGATATATCATCATTAATCAGCATATTTTGTACTTCATCTGTTAATTTCAATAATCTCATAGCATTGGCAATCGCAGCTCTGGATTTTGAGACTCTTTTTGCTAATTCATCCTGCTTTAAATGATATTCATCAATTAAACTTTTATATGCCAAAGCTTCTTCTATAGGATTTAAATCTTTTCTTTGAATATTTTCTATTAATGCTATTTCCATTACTTCCTGTTTTGTATATTCTTTAATAACAACAGGAACTTCCTTTACTTTTGCCAGTTTTGCTGCTCTCCAACGCCTCTCTCCGGCAATTATCTCATAATAGTCATCTTTCTTTTGAACAACAATCGGCTGGATAATTCCAAACTGTCTAATAGAATCTGCCAATTCTTCCAAAGCTTCCTTATCAAAGTTTTTACGCGGCTGCTCTCTATTTGGTTCTATATCTGATATTTTCATCATTGTATCAGCCGGAACTTTTACTTCCTTAATTACTTCTTTTATAACTTCCTTGACAACAGGCTTTTTTTCTGCATTTACTTTTCCATTTGAAGAACCTGTATCAGGAATTAAAGAATCAATACCTTTTCCCAATCCTTTTCTTTTTACTGCCATACTGACCTCACTAACTATCCTTCTATTATTTCTTTTGCCAATTTGCTATATGCAACTGCTCCTGTTGATTTTCCATCATACATATGTATTGGTAACCCATAACTAGGTGCCTCTGCCAGACGAACATTTCTTGGAATAACTGTATCATATACCTTTATTTGAATATTCTCTTTTACATTTTCTATAACTTCATTAGAAAGATTTGTTCTGGAATCATACATCGTAAATACAATTCCATCTATTACCAACTTATCATTTAATCTTTCTTGAATCAGATTAATTGTATGTATTAACTGTGACAAACCTTCCAGTGCATAATACTCACACTGTATCGGAACAATTACTGAATCTGCCGCTGCCATTGCATTAACCGTTAATACATTTAACGAAGGTGGACAATCTATAATTATATATTCGTATAAATCCCTAATTTTCTCTAAAGTTTCCTTTAAAATAAACTCTCTTCCTTCTACTCCTATTAAATCTATCTCTGCACCTGATAAATTTACATTAGAAGGCAATACATTTAAATTATCCACAGCGCTTTTTGTTAAACACTCTGATATTGTACATTCTTCCAAGAATAATTCATATATTGTGTTTTCAAGGTTTTGTTTTATAATACCAACTCCACTTGTTGCATTTCCCTGAGGGTCAATATCAACAAGAAGAACCTTTTTCCCTTGTTCTGCTAAACAAGATGAAAGATTAATTGAAGTGGTCGTTTTTCCTACTCCACCTTTCTGGTTTGCTATTGCAATTATCTTTCCCATCGTTATACCATCATTAGTTCTATTTACTAATTCCTTTCCTATTTCATATATGTAAAAATCCCCGTTTGTTCATTCTACCACAATACTATTTTCTTTTCTACCGTAACATATGTATTACAATAAAGAAATGTTTCACGTGAAACATTTTTTATTGTAATACTTTTATTAACTCTTCCAACTCAATCCTTGCTCTCATAACATCAATGTCTAATATATCTCTACAAAATTTCAATTTGTCAACCAAGTTACTCTCACTATCTACATTTACTTGCAGTGTTTCACGTGAAACATCTGTCGACTTTTCAATACATTGTTCTATTATTGATAATTCCTCTTTTAATTCTTTTATCTTTTTTTCAATTGACTCATTCTCTGTTAAATAAGCAGAAATATGTACTTCTAATTCATTTATTTCCTGATTTTTAAAGCCACTATCTTCCCTTGCCTTAACAGAAAACATTTCCGATGCTTCATCTATCATAGAATCTATCTGCTCTATCTTATTTTTAGATTCTACTATAGCGATTAAATTATGATCCAATTTGTCCTGATTTTCTTTTAATCTATATATTAATATTTCTTTTCTTTTAGTTAAATACTCTAATAGCATTTTTTCTCCTCTACATAATTGGTTTTTTTGAAGGAACACCTGCTTTACGCGGATATTTATTTGGTGTTCTTCTTTTTTTATCAATCAATATAAATCTTCTTTGTATATCAGACAATGGTAGTTGTTTAATCACACTTCCACAAACTGTGCCTCCCAATTCAAATATTGCTTTTTCTGCATTCTCTTTTTCTTCTTCACTAAATTCAGACTTATAACTTATAAATTTACCTTCTTTAGATATAAACGGAATACAATATTCTGCTAATGTAGAAAGGTTAGCGACTGCTCTAGATACACATATATCATATTTTTCTCTGTATTCATTATCTTTTCCGATATCTTCTGCACGTCCATGTACTGTTTCTATATTCTTTAACTGTAACTCTTTTATTACATCATTTAAAAATATTAATCTTTTATTTAAAGAATCCAACAAAGTTACTCTTAAATGAGGAAACATTATTTTTAATGGAATTCCTGGAAATCCTGCACCGGTTCCGACATCTATCATAGAATTATACTTTGTCATATCTATAACTTTTACTACCAGCAGACTATCGAGGAAATGTTTAACTATTACTTCATCTAAATCTACAATTCCAGTAAGATTCATTACTTTATTTGTCTCTACCAACATTTCATAATATTTTAAAAATTGTTGTATCTGAATTTCATTAACTTCTATTCCTAATTCTTCTATTCCTTTTATTAATAATTCTTTTCCGTGCATATTAACTCCATTTTTTTACTACTTATAAAACATTGTTTTATATAGTAAATATGATTTTCTACATATTATTAGATAAAAATTGCTGTAACCCGCAAATTTATCTATGATATAATTATCTGTTTTTATGTTGTTCCATATGTATCAGCAATACAGATATATCTGCCGGAGACACACCTGAGATTCTGGATGCCTGTCCAATATTAATTGGTTTATAAAAAGCTAATTTTTGTGCTGCTTCTTTTCGCAGACTATTTACTTCTGAATAATCAAAATCTTCCGGTATTTTTTTATTTTCTAACTTTTTAAAATTCTTTACCTGCTTTTTTTGTCTTTCAATATAGCCGTTATACTTAATATTTATATTTACCTGTTCGCACACATCATAAGATAATTCCGGTCTTTCTTTATCCAGACCTTTAATTTTCTCATAATCAAGCTCCGGCCTTCTAATTAATTCTGCAAGAGTTGTTGCTGTCTTTAGAGAAGTACTTCCCAGACTTTCGAGAAATTCCTGATTTTCTTTTGCTGCACCAATTCTATAATTTTCCAGCCTCTCTATTTCTTTTTCGATTAATTGTTCCTTCTCACAAATATAATCATATCGCTCTCTTGAAACTAATCCTATTTCATATCCTATTTTTGATAATCTTAAATCTGCATTATCCTGCCTGAGTAACAAACGATATTCTGCTCTGGAAGTCATCATTCGATATGGCTCATGACTTTCCTTTGTAACTAAATCATCAATCAATACTCCAATATATCCTTGAGACCTATCTAACACAATAGAATCTTTTCCTTGCACAAACCTTGCAGCATTGATTCCTGCAATAATACCCTGTGCTGCTGCCTCCTCATATCCTGAACTTCCATTAAACTGCCCCGCACTAAATAAACCTTTAATATTTTTAAATTCAAGGTTTGGAAGTAACTGTCCATATTCTATACAATCATATTCAATCGCATAAGCATTTCTTACAATCTTTGCATTCTCAAGTCCCGGAACGGTATGATACATGGCATCCTGCACATCTTCAGGAAGAGATGATGACATTCCACCCAAATACATTTCGTTCGTATAAAGTCCTTCCGGTTCAATAAATACCTGATGTCTGTTTTTATCTGCAAATTTTACTACTTTATCCTCAATAGATGGACAGTATCTCGGACCTGTTCCCTCTATCATTCCTGAGAACAATGGTGATCTATCTATATTATCTTTTATAATTTCATGAGTTTTTTCATTAGTATAAGTAAGCCAGCATGAAACCTGTTCTTTTTGTATACTCTCAGGATCTGTAGAAAAAGAAAATGGAACAATTCTCTCATCACCAAATTGTTCTTCCATTTTACTAAAATCAACTGTTCTTCTATCTACTCTGGCAGGTGTACCGGTTTTAAATCTTCGCATTTTAATCCCATTTTCTATTAATGAATCTGTAAGATGGTTCGCTGCCATCAGACCATTCGGGCCTGTATATTCACAAACATCCCCATAAATACATTTTGCTTTTAAATAAACACCTGTAGCAAGAACAACTGCCTTTGCAAAATAAGCAGCGCCTGAAACTGTTCTAACTCCCTGAATTACACCATCTTCTACAATTATTTCAGAAACCTCTCCCTGTTTAATTGTAAGATTATTCGTATTTTCAAGAGTTCTTCTCATTTCTCTTGTATAATCCTGCTTATCTGCCTGAGCTCTCAAAGAATGAACAGCAGGACCTTTGGATTTATTAAGCATTTTTGACTGAATAAAACTCTTATCTATATTTTTTCCCATCTCTCCGCCTAAAGCATCGACTTCACGAACAAGATGTCCTTTTGAAGTACCTCCAATATTTGGATTACACGGCATTAATGCAATACTATCTACACTGACTGTAAATACAATTGTATCAAGCCCCAGTCTGGCAGATGCTAAAGCAGCTTCACATCCTGCATGTCCTGCTCCTATTATTACTACATCATATTTTTTTTCAATCTTTAACATCTCAATCTCTCACTTTATTAAAATTTATTATTAACTATAACTTTCCTTAACAATTTTATTTTCCCATACAAAACTTTGAGAAAATTTCATTTACTAAATCGTCCTCAACACTTTCACCGATAATCAATCCAAGCTGTTCATAAGCATCCATTAAATCTATCGAATAAAAATCTTCCGGCATCATATTTTCTACAGAATCTTTTACCTTAAGCAAACTATTATAAGAATTTTCTAAAGCTTCTTTATGTCTGGCATTTGTAATATAAATCTGATCATTATAACTGACTTTACCTGAATAGAACATTCCCCTGATTCTATCTTCCAATTGTTCCATTCCTATTCCTTCTTTTGCAGAAAATTCGATAATATCATCTTTTGATAAATTATCTACATTCTCCAAATCTGCATTCATTTCAATATCAGATTTATTAAGTAATACAATTGACTGTTTATCCCTTATTAAATTAATAATTTCTAAATCATTTTCATCAATCTTTCTAGAACCATCTATTACATAAATAATCAAATCTGCATTTGCTGCAATTTCTTTTGCCTTATTTACTCCAATCTGTTCTACCTTATCTTCTGTATTTCTAATACCGGCAGTATCAATAATTTTCAAAGATAATCCATTTAAATTAATATTTTCTTCTAAAGTATCTCTTGTAGTTCCCTCAATATCTGTAACAATAGCACGCTCTTCTCCAAGTAAGAGATTCAAAAGAGAGGATTTTCCCGCATTTGGTTTTCCAAGAATAACTGTATAAATTCCTTCTTTCATAATTCTTCCATTATCAAAAGTATCTATTAACTTCTTCATTTTTGAAAGATTATTAGATAGCATTTCTGAAATTTCCTCGTTATATCCGTCTAAACTAATATGCTCCGGATCATCTAAAGCCGATTCAATAAATGCAATATGATAGATAATATCACTACGAATCTCTTTTATTTTTTCAGAAACTCCACCTTTTAGTTGAGCCATTGAACTATTTAATGCAAAATCATTACTTGAATTGATAACATCCATCACAGCCTCTGCCTGAGATAAGTCAATCCGTCCATTTAAAAAGGCTCTTTTTGTAAATTCCCCCGGGGCTGCAGCCTTTGCACCATTTCTTATTACAAGTTCTAAAACTTTCTGTAATATCAACATTCCACCATGGCAGTCAATTTCTACTGTATCTTCTCCTGTATATGAATGAGGATTTTTCATAACAAGAACAAGGACCTGGTCTAATACTTTATTTCCATCAATAATATGTCCATAATTCACTGTATGACTATTTACATCACAAAGTCTTTTTCCTTCTTTTCCAGATTTAAAAACCTTATCAACAATTTTAATAGCATCTTCACCACTAACTCTTATTACTCCAATACCTGAATTTCCGGCAGAAGTAGAAATAGCAGCAATTGTATCTGTAATCTTCATAAATCACCTATAATATTCTTTTCTAAAAATTAAATTTACTTTTTATTTAAAAGCATAATATCCTAACATAAAAGTATACCACAATTATAAACGAATTTGTATAAAAAAAGAGTGCTTAATAATCAACACTCTTTTTTCTATCTACAGATGTTTATAAAATTTCGTTTACAAGTATGCTCCTGTGATATTCAACTACTCTTACAAACAAATTTATTTTTTTAACATTACTACTACATGTCTGTATGGCTCATCACCTTCACTCTTTGTAGTACAGAACTTATCATTTTGAAGTGCAGAATGAATAATTCTTCTTTCATATGGATTCATTGGCTCTAAAGCTACTGGTTTTTTAATTCTTTTTACTTTAAGAGAAATATTCTTTGCAAGATTCTCAAGAGTTGCTTTTCTTCTTTCTCTATAATTTTCAGTATCAAGTTTTACTCTATTAAACTTATCACTTCCTTTATTAACTACAAGACTTACAAGATACTGTAATGAATCAAGTGTTTGTCCTCTTTTACCAATAAGAATACCCATATCATCACCAATAACATTAATGTTAATTGTATTCTCTTTCTCTCCTTCTTCAATCTGAATATCAAGTTTTACAGTAAGTTCCATTGCATCAAAAACTTTATTTAAAAATTCTGTTGCAATTTCTTCTACTGACTCATTTCTTTTCGCCTTAATCACAGCCTGTTTACTTCCAATTCCCAAAAATCCATTGGAACCTTTATCAACAACCGTATATTCCAGTTGATCAGCAGCAATTCCTAAATCAACACATGCATTTGTAATTGCTTCATCAACATTTTTTCCTTTATACTCTCTATATTCCATAATTCCTTATACCTCTATTTATTATTTTTATCATTAAAATCTTTTACCATATTTGCCTTTGCTGCCAAAGAACCTGTGCTTCCTGACGCAGCTTTTGCTTTTCTGATTTTTTCTTCTTTTTCTTCAGCACTCATAGATGAACTGCTTGTCATTGTTCTTGTATTTGTCTTTGACGCTTCTAATACTTTTTCTCTATAAATACCTTGCTTTTCTTTACGTTTTTCTGCCTTCTTTGCAGCCTTTTCTTTGTTTGCTTCGATAATATCATTCACATCTACTTTTTTCATATATATATTAATAAATATTTGCTGAAGCATCATAATTAATGAACCTGCCATCCAGTATAAACCTAAACCTGCTGATAAAATCCAACACATATATACTGACATTAAAGGCATCATGAAATTCATTACTTTCATTGAACCAGCCATAGGATTATCCTGAGCGCCGGCTACTTTATTAAGTTTCTGCATAAGTTGTACACTTAATAACTGAAATAAACCTGCAAATACCGGAATAACTAATGCTGCTATTATTGTTATCATTCCTGCATTAAACATTGCACTTGGTGACATTCCAAGATTCAAACCAAAAAAATCATTAAGACTTTCTATTTTATCTGCAATTCCTTTATCTGCAACTGCAAGAATATCACTCACTTCAGTACCTTTTGTAAGACTAACATTTCCACCATTTCTGGCAGATGTCATCGCATCAATACAATTATTCATATCTGTTGATGATAACTTACTTCCTAATTTATCTATATTAAAGAACTGTTTCATTTGAGCTGCATCTAATCCACTAATAACTTTAATATATAAATCTTTTACAGGTTGAACATAAGCTGGAATATTCATAACAACTCTATACAATGCAAACAAGATTGGCATCTGTATAATAAGCTGTAAACAACTTCCTGTTGGTGAAGTTCCATATTTATCATAAACTGCTTTTATTTCTTCCTGCTGTGCCAATTGCGACTGCTGGTCTTTTTTATTTTTATATTTCTTTTGAATAGCCTGAATTTCCGGATTCATAACAGCATTCATTTTCTGAAATTTCTGCTGTTTAATTGTCATCGGAAGCATAAGCATTCTTACAACTAAAGTAAATACAATAATACAAAGACCAATATTATAGATACCTAAAAAAGCAAATCCATCATATATTACTTCCAGTATCTTTCCTAAAATCCATGCAAATGGTTTTAGTATACCACCTGTCTGTGTGGCAATTATAAAATTCTCCATTGAATCCTCCTTTAAGGAACAGGATCATATCCTCCCTCATGAAAATGATTACATCTAAGAATCCTTCTCACTGCAAGATAAGACCCTTTTAACGGTCCATATTTTTGTAAAGCCTCCAAAGCATATTGAGAACAACTAGGAATGTATCTACAGGAAGGTGTTCTTTTCATAGGAGAAATAAATTTTTTATAAAACTTAATTATCCCAATCAAAATAAAACAAAATATTTTTCCTATAAATTTAAAAACGGATTTGAATTTACTCATAACAAATCACTCTTCTTTCCTAAAAATAAAATTCATTATACTTCATTATTTTATAATATTACAGGCTTTGTTTTCTAATTAGTTACGAATTTCATCTTTTTTTATTAAGATGTTCTGAATCTTTCCCAAGTGCATCAATGCACTTTCTATTGTGTGATAATTTTCGTCCCTGGCAGTGGTTCTCACTACCACGACTATGTCCAAACCACTATTGAACATATTACTATTTAGTCTGTAGCTTTCTCTGATTAAGCGGGTTAGGTGATGTCTTACTACACTATTTCCTACTTTTTTACTAACTGAAATACCTAATCTGTTAATGCTTAAATCATTTTTTAAAACATACATTACTAAATATTTATTTGCTTTTGATTTTCCTTCTTTATATACTTTTTGGAATTCATTATTCTTTTTTAATGAAACATAACTTTTCATAGTAATCTCCATTTTAAATTGTAATATAAAGAAAGGTCACATTGAATGTGACCTAAGCTGATAATTTCTTTCTTCCTTTAGCTCTTCTGCTGGCAAGAACCTTTCTACCGCCTGCTGTGCTCATTCTTTTTCTAAATCCATGAACTTTTGATCTCTGTCTTTTCTTTGGCTGAAATGTCATTTTCATAATACGGCACCTCCTTTTCTGTTCTATAGTAAAACATCATTACAATTACCATAATAAAAATAATCGCAGTCAATTATTGATTAAACCACAAAATCAATAGAATTTCAAGCATTTTTTCAATATTTATAATAGTTTTATTACAGTTCAGCCCCATACATTCGCAAAACAGTGACTTTGTCACTTGTCATCTGCGTTGCAGATGAGTTTTACTCATATATGGGCGCTACGCACATAACAAAATAAATATTTACCAAAAAAACTGTAAACAATTTTTTTGTCAAATTTATTTTGCTATGGCTGAACTGTTAGTTTACATATAATTATTATACTTTACATAAAGTTATCAACTAAATGTTAATAGAATGTTAATAACTTTATCATTTAAAGCTTATTTTTAAACTATTTTTCTATCTACTAAAATTATTTTGTTAATAACTTTAATAACTTTTTGTCATTTAATGTCGAATTTATGTAAATTATTCTTTTCAAAAAATAACTTTTATGTTAATCATTTTATCTCATCAAAATATATAATTTTTTTATAAACTAAAAATTACTTTCTTCCTATTATAATATGTATCGAATTTATATTGAAAATTTACCTTTTTTGATGTATTATATTTATGTATGGGCTTTTGGGCCTTTTTACACTTTTAAGGAGGACCTTATGTTAGATATTTTAGAAAAAAAATGGCCTGAAATATTGGATTTTTTTAAAAAGGAATATGATATCCAAGATATAACCTTTGAAACTTTTATTTTACCCTTAAATGTAAAGTCTTATAAAGACGGATTAGTAAAACTTATTTTCACAGGTAACAGTGGCAGCAGCGGCCTTCAATATATTAATAAAAGATATTTTGATTTTTTAAAAATTTCTATTTCGATAATTTTAGGAAATGATATTGATTTACAAATACTTCTTCCGGGTGACTCCTCTTTAGAAGAAGACGAAGATGAAGAAGATACATCTATTACACCAATAGATTCCGAAGATATTATTTTAGAAAAAAGAATATTAGAATCACATCTTGATAAAAAATATACTTTTGATTCATTTGTAGTAGGTAATAACGCTGTAGCCCAGGCTACATCATTAGCAGTTGCAGATTCACCGGGAGAAGCACATAATCCATTATTTATCTATGGTGGTGTAGGTCTTGGTAAAACACATCTAATACAGTCTATTGGAAACTTTGTATTAAAATCAGATCCAAAGGCAAAAGTTTTATATACAACTACAGAATCTTTTACAAACGAAGTTATTGACTTATTAGGTAAGCAAAAGAAAAATCAGGATGAAATCATAGAATTTAGAAATAAATACAGAAATGTTGATGTTTTATTAATTGATGACATTCAATTTATATCTGGAAAAGAAAGAACTCAGGAAGAGATATTTAATATTTTCAATGAATTATTTTTAAAACATAAGCAGATTGTATTTACATCAGATAGAAAACCTAATGAAATAGAAGATATTGCAGACAGACTTACAACACGTTTCCAACAGGGCATTACTGTAGATATTCAAAGTCCTGATTACGAAACACGTATGGCTATTTTAAGAAAACATGCTTTATCGCAAGGTATTAAGGTTACAGATGACAGAGAAGATTTTGAAAACAACAACATATTAGAAGCTCTTGATTATATTGCTACTAATTTTGTTACAAACGTTAGAGAATTAGAAGGATCTCTTAATAATGTCATTGCTTTCTCAAAAATTAACAGAGTTCCAATAACAAAAGAATTTGCAATGGATACATTAAAAGTTGATAATTCTGAAGAAAAAATAACATGTCAGACAATCATTAATACTGTTGCTGAACATTTTCAGATTACTGCTGCAGATATCTGCTCTAAAAAAAGAAGCAATGATGTTGCTTTTCCTAGACAGATATGTATGTATTTATGCAGAGTATATACAGATGAAAAATTAGAAACTATAGCCAAATACTTAAAAAAGAAAAATCATGCTACTGTAAGTTATGGTTATAATGAAATAAAAAAGGCTATAGACACTGATCCATCTACAAAAGCAACTATAGATATTCTTAAGAAAAAAATAAATCCAAAATAAAAACGTGATAAAGTATTATTCCACTTTTTGGATTTATTCTTACCACATGATGTTAATAAGTATGTTAATTACCTAAACTTTTCAGTTAATAACTGGGTTAATAATATTTTAATAACTTTTATGTTTATCACATACTGTTTTTTCAATGTTATTTTCTAATTGATAATAAATTATATGATGTTGTTAATGAGTTCGAATTTATTAACAAGTTATTATTTTTGAATTACCTTTATTCATTAGTATCAAAACGTTTTTTTATCATATTATCGTTGCTTATTATTATTATTATCTAAATATTTATATATTTATACAGATAAAAACGAGAAAGTTTACTTTATCGCTTGGCGAATATCACAATAACAATAGAAACGAGTTTACAAGTTTCTAATTCATTATACGTAAAAACAAAGGAGATTTACTTATGAAACTTATATGCAAAAAATCAGACTTAATAACCGGTATTAATATTGTAATGAAAGCAGTGTCTTCAAAAACGACCATGTCTATCTTAGAATGTATCTTAATTGATGCTACAGAAGGATTTATTAAATTTACAGCAAATGACATGGAATTAGGTATTGAAACAAAAATAACAGGAGAGATAGCACAAGCAGGAAGTATTGCGATTGATGCTAAGATTTTTTCTGAGATTGTTAGAAAACTTCCTGACAATGATGTAGTAATAGAAGTAAAAGATGAAAATACTGCTAATATCACATGTGAAAATGCTAAGTTTAATATTCTCGTAAAATCAGCTGAAGATTTTTCTTATCTTCCTGTTATAGAAAAAAAGGATAAAATAACGATTTCTCAATTTTCATTAAAAGAAATTATAAGACAGACAAGTTTTGCTATTAATGATGCTGAGAAAAATAAACTACTTACCGGTGAGTTATTTGAAGTAAATGGAAATAAATTAAAAGTCGTAGCATTAGATAAATTCCGTATTGCTATCCGTAACATTGAATTAAAAGAAGATTATGGTAATCATAAAGTTTTAGTTCCGGGTAAATCTTTAAATGAAATCAGTAAAATACTTACTGGTGGTGTAGATGATGATGTAAATATTTATTTTACTTCAAATCATATACTTTTTGAATTTGATGAAACAATCGTTGTGTCAAGATTAATAGAATCTACAAATTTCTTTGATACAGATAAAATGATTAGTAACGATTATAAGACAAAGATTGCTATTAATAAAAAAGAAATGGCTAATTGTATTGACAGAGCAACACTACTCATAAAAGAGGGCGATAAAAAACCGGTATTTTTATCAATGAAGGAAACAGAAATGGAATTATCTATTAATACCTTTATTGGTTCTATGGATGAAAGTATTCCTATCTCAAAAGAGGGAGAAGATTTATTAATTAGTTTTAATCCTAAATTTTTGATAGATATCTTAAGAGTTTTGGATGAAGAGCAGGTTAATATGTACTTTACAAATCCAAAAGCTCCATGTTTTATTAGAGATGAAGAAGGAAGTTATATATATATTGTTCTTCCAGTTGTTCAATAGAGAAATAAAAAAATATAATAGAAAGGTTATTTATATTTAAAAATATAAATTGGATAATAATGGAAGATTTGAGTATTACTATTAAAGATGAATTTATAAAATTAGGTCAGGCATTAAAATTAGCCGGATTAGTCAGTTCCGGTGTGGATGCTAAATTTTTAATTCAGGATGGGCAGGTAAAGGTCAATGGAGAAGTAGATACCAGAAGAGGTAAGAAACTTTATCCGGGAGATACTTTTGAATTTGAAGGAACTGTAGTTTTAGTAAAATAATGATAGTTAAAAGAGTAGAATTAAGTAATTTTAGAAATTATAAATTATTAAAGTTAGATTTAGATAAAAAAACGAATATTTTATATGGGAAAAATGCTCAGGGAAAGACTAATATATTAGAATCTGTTTATGTCTGCAGCACAACGAAGTCTCATCGAAGTAATAGAGACGCAGAATTAATCAGACTAGATTCTGATGAAGCCCATATCAAGTTATTCATTGAAAAAAATAATAGGGAGCAGCGAATAGATATTCATCTTAGAAGGAATAAAACAAAAGGAATTGCTATTAATGGTATTCCAATAAAAAAGGCTAGTGAATTATTTGGTGTTTTTAATGTTGTTATTTTTTCACCGGAAGATTTAGATATCATTAAAAAAGGTCCGACAGAAAGAAGAAAATTTATTGATATGGAACTTTGCCAGTTAGATAAAATATATGTTTATAATCTGACGAATTATAATAAAATTGTAATTCAAAGAAATAAATTGCTGAAAGATATAAATTTCAGACCAGAATTAAAACAGACTTTAGAAGTTTGGGATCATCAGCTGGCAGAGTATGGTTCAAAAATTATAGAGAGAAGACAAAAGTTTATAAAAGAAATTAATAATATCATGAAACCAATACATAGGGAATTAACTGGTGGGGTGGAAGATATTAATATTGTCTATAACAAAAACTGTGAAGCTGAAGATTTATTAAAAACTCTTGAAGAAAATAGAGAAAGAGATATTAAATATAAATCTACTTCAGCAGGTCCTCATAAGGATGATATTTTATTTTTTCATGAAGATAAAAATATTAGGATTTATGGAAGTCAGGGACAGCAGAGAACAGTTGCTTTATCTCTTAAATTAGCTGAAATTGAATTGGTAAAAAAATTAATTAATGATTTACCTGTTTTGTTATTAGATGATGTATTGTCAGAACTAGATTCAGACAGACAAAATCATTTATTAAAAAGTCTTGATAACATCCAGACAGTTATTACATGTACGGGACTGGATGAATTTATAGAAAACAGATTTAAGATTAATAAAGTTTTTCAAGTTACAGAGGGTAATGTAGAAGAAAAGAAAGTTTAAATGTGAGTGATAAGGAAAATTATTGTTATGATATTTTTCTTATCATAAGTATTGAAAGGAGTTACGAATGGGTAACAGCACAAACGTAGAAAATGAATACGGAGCAGATCAGATTCAGGTTTTAGAAGGACTAGAAGCAGTAAGAAAGAGACCTGGTATGTATATCGGATCAACTTCTTCAAGAGGTCTTCATCATCTTGTATATGAAATTGTGGACAATTCTGTAGATGAAGCATTAGCAGGATATTGTGATACAATAGATGTCCAGATAAATAAGGATAATTCAATTACAGTAAAAGATGATGGACGTGGTATTCCTACAGCTATAAATACAAAAACAGGAAAACCGGCTGTTGAGGTTGTATTTACTGTACTTCATGCCGGAGGAAAGTTTGGTGGAGGCGGATATAAAGTATCTGGTGGACTTCACGGTGTAGGTGCTTCTGTTGTAAATGCATTATCTAAGTGGCTTGAAGTAAAAGTATGTCGTGAAGGAAAAGTACATTATCAGAGATATGAATTAGGTCATGTAGTAAAGCCATTAAGTGTTATAGATACTTGTGACGAAAATTTCACAGGAACAGAAGTAACATTTCTGCCGGATGATACAATATTTGAAGATACAATATATGATTATAAAATATTAGAAACAAGATTAAGAGAGACAGCTTTTCTTACAAAAAATCTTAAGATTGTTTTAAGAGATGTAAGGGAAGAAAAGCCAATTGAAAAAACATTCCATTATGAAGGTGGTATTAAGGAGTTTGTTACTTATCTGAATAAAGGAAAGACTGCTCTTTATGAGGATGTTATCTATTGCGAAGGAACAGTAAATAATGTATATGTAGAAGTTGCTATGCAGCATAATGATGCATATAACGAAAATACAATTAGTTTTGTAAATAATATTAATACACCGGAAGGTGGTATGCAGGTAGAAGGATTTAAGAGAGCATTGACGAAAACTCTCAATAATTATGCCCGCAAAAATAAAATATTAAAAGAAAAAGAAGATAACCTTTCCGGTGAGGATTTTAGAGAAGGTCTTACATCAATTATCAGTGTTAAGATTGAAGATCCACAGTTTGAGGGACAGACAAAACAGAAATTAGGAAATAGTGAAGCAAGAGGAGCAGTAGATAATGTTGTCAGTGAACAGCTCACTTATTTCTTAGAACAAAATCCCGGCGTAGCAAAAATTATCTGTGAAAAGGCAGTACTCGCACAGAGAGCAAGGGAAGCTGCAAGACAGGCAAGAGAGACAACCCGTAGGAAAACAGCGTTAGATGTAGCGGCACTTCCGGGAAAATTAGCAGACTGTTCTGATAAAGATCCTAAGAGATGTGAAATATTTATCGTAGAGGGAGATTCTGCCGGTGGCTCCGCAAAGAAGGCAAGAGTTCGTGCGACTCAGGCAATTCTTCCACTTAGAGGAAAGATTCTTAACGTAGAAAAAGCCAGACTTGACCGAATTATGCAGAATGCAGAAATTCGTGCTATGATTACGGCATTCGGTACCGGAATATATGATGAATTTGATATTTCAAAACTCCGTTATGATAAAATTATTATTATGACGGATGCCGATGTTGATGGAGCACATATTGATACATTAATGCTTACATTCTTTTATAGATTTATGCCGGAACTGATAAAAGATGGACATGTATATTTAGCAATGCCTCCACTTTATCAGGTAACAAGGAATAAGAGAAATTATTATGCATATAGTGATGCAGAGCTTGACCAGATATTGACAGAGATAGGTCGTGATAATCAGAATAAGATTCAGCGTTATAAAGGTCTGGGTGAAATGGATGCTTCGCAGTTATGGGAAACGACAATGGATCCTGAAACAAGAACTTTGAAACAGGTAAAAATTAATGAAGATACACTAACAGAAATGGATCTTACATTTACAACTCTTATGGGAGATGAAGTAGAACCTAGAAGAGAGTTTATAGAAGCAAACGCAAAGTTTGTACAGAATTTGGATATATAGGAGGTATTTTTAAGTGGATGATAAAATTTTTGATAGAATTCATGAAGTAGACTTAAAAGAAACGATGGAAACCTCTTATATTGATTACGCCATGAGCGTAATTGCTGCAAGAGCGCTGCCTGATGTCAGGGATGGTTTAAAACCGGTACAGAGGCGTGTACTTTATTCTATGGTTGAACTGAATAATGGACCGGATAAGCCACATAGAAAGTGTGCTCGTATTGTCGGTGATACGATGGGTAAGTATCATCCACATGGTGATAGTTCTATTTATGGTGCATTAGTAAATATGGCGCAGGAATGGAGTACAAGATATCCATTGGTAGATGGACATGGTAATTTTGGTTCAGAAGATGGAGATGGTGCCGCGGCAATGCGTTATACAGAGGCACGTCTCAGTAAGATTTCTATGGAAATGGTTGCTGATATTAATAAAGATACGGTTGACTTCATTCCAAACTTTGATGAGACAGAAAAAGAACCAACAGTTCTTCCATCCAGATTTCCAAATTTATTAGTGAATGGTACCAGTGGTATTGCTGTAGGTATGGCGACAAATATACCTCCTCACAATCTGACAGAAACAATTAATGCAATTATAAAAATAATTGATAATAAAGTAGATGAGAATAGGGATACGGAAATAGAAGAAATCATGGAAATTGTGAAAGGACCGGATTTCCCTACAGGTGCTACAATTCTTGGAAAAAAAGGAATTGAGGAAGCATACCGTACAGGACGTGGAAAAATAAGAACACGTGCAGTTTCAGAAATAGAAACAATGGATAATGGTAAGAGCAGAATTGTTGTTACTGAACTTCCATATATGGTAAATAAGGCAAAGTTAGTTGAAAAAATTGCTAATTTAGTAAAAGAAAAGAAGATTGATGGAATTACTGATTTGCGTGATGAGTCTGATCAGGAAGGAACACGTGTAGTAATAGAAGTACGCCGTGATGCCAATGCCAATGTAATTTTGAATCAATTGTATAAGCATACACAGTTACAGGATTCTTTTGGTGTCATTATGCTTGCATTGGTAAATGGAGAACCAAAAGTTTTGAATTTACTGCAGATGCTTGATGAATATCTGAAACATCAGAAGGATGTTGTTACCCGTCGTACACGTTTTGAATTAAATAAAGCAGAAGAGCGTGCTCATATTATACAGGGATTATTAATCGCTCTTGATAATATTGATGAAGTCATTAAAATAGTTAGAAATTCCAGAACAACAGCGGATGCAAAGGCATCATTGTCAGAAAGATTTGGTTTATCTGATGCACAGGCACAGGCAATTGTAGACATGCGTATTCGTCAGTTGACAGGATTGGCAAGAGAAGACCTTGAAAATGAATATAAAGAGTTAATGGACAAAATTGCTTATTTAAAATCTATCTTAGCTGATGAAAATAAACTTCTGACAGTGATTAAAGAGGAAATTGAAATTGTAAGAGATAAATTCGGTGATAACAGAAGAACAAAAATAGGTATTGATGTAGACTTGGATGATGAAGATTTAATACCTGAAGAAGATGTTATTATTGCTATGACAAATCTGGGCTACATAAAGAGAATGACTGTAGACAATTTCAAGGCTCAGAATCGTGGTGGTAAAGGAATTAAAGGAATGCAGACGATAAATGATGACTTTATGAAAGACATGTTTATGGTTTCTACACATGACTTTATTTTATTCCTGACAAACACAGGACGTATCTATAAATTAAAAGGATATGAGATTCCGGAATCAGGAAGAACTGCCCGTGGTATGGCAATTGTCAATTTATTGCAGTTGCAGCCGGGAGAAAAAATATCTGCCATGGTTCAAATGCGTGAATTTGAAGATGACAAATATCTGATTATGGCAACCAGAAAAGGAATAATTAAGAAAACGCCAATTAGTGCATATACAAATATTAGAAAGAGTGGTATTCAGGCAATTACATTAAGAGAAGATGATGAATTAATTGATGTTACTATCTCTGATAATACAAACAATATTATGTTGATTACAAAAGATGGTCAGGGAATTAAATTTCGTGAGACAGATGTCCGTGAAACAGGACGTTCTGCTATGGGAGTAAGAGGTATTGAGCTAAAAGGTAATGATGAAGTTATCTCCATGCAGTTAGAAACAGAAGGAGAATATATCTTAATTGTTTCTGCGAATGGAATGGGCAAACGTACACCATTTAACGAATTTAAACTGCAAAATCGTGGTGGAAAAGGTGTTAAGTGTTATAAGATTACAGATAAGACTGGTGATGTTGTTGGTGCCAAAGCAGTGAATGATGGAAATGAAGTCATGATGATTACCAATGAGGGAATTGTGATTCGTATGTTTGTAGATGATATATCTATTCTTGGAAGAGTTACATTAGGTGTAAAATTAATGAATACCGGAAAAGAAGATGATATCGTTGTTGCAAGTATAACAAAAGTAAAAGAAAGTGTAACTGAGGCAGATGCCAAAGAGGCAGTAGAACTTGCTGAAACAGAATTATCAGAAGATTCAGAAGAGTAAATATATAAGAAAAGCGGCAATTGTCGCTTTTTTTATGGTATCAATATTAGGAGAAGTAAAATGAGAGAAATAAATACAGAAGAGATTATCGAAAATGTAAAGGAGATGTGTATTGAAGCAAATCATTATCTTTCGCCGGATATGTTAAAAGTATTGAAAGAGGCAGAAATGAATGAAAAATCTCCTTTAGGTTGCCAGATATTAGAGCAGTTAGATGAGAATTTAAAAATCGCAGCAGAAGACATGATACCAATCTGTCAAGATACCGGTATGGCAGTCGTTTTTATAGAAATTGGTCAGGATGTACACATTGTAGGTGATAATTTAGAAGATGCCATTAATGAAGGTGTCAGGAGGGGATATGTAGAAGGTTTCCTTAGAAAATCCGTTGTAAGTGATCCAATTATCAGAGAAAACACGAAAGACAATACTCCGGCGGTAATTCATTATAGTATTGTTCCGGGAGACCAAATAAAAATAACCTTAGCACCAAAAGGTTTTGGCAGTGAAAATATGAGCAGGGCATTTATGCTAAAACCGGCAGATGGAATAGAAGGGGTTAAAGATGCAGTTCTTACAGCTGTCAAAGATGCAGGCCCTAATGCATGTCCGCCAATGGTAGTCGGAGTAGGTGTAGGAGGAACTTTTGAAAAATGTGCATTACTTGCAAAAAAAGCTCTTGCCAGACCTGCGGATAGCAGTTCTGATATACCTTATGTAAAAGAGATGGAAGAAGAGTTATTAGAAAAAATTAATAAATTAGGAATAGGTCCCGGCGGGCTTGGAGGAACACAAACCGCTTTGGCAGTAAATGTTGAGACATATCCTACACATATTGCAGGACTGCCTGTAGCAATTAATATATGCTGTCATGTAAATAGACATGTATCTCGGACTTTATAGAGAGTAACCACAATATATTGATTTATACAGATATGTATTATAATAGGAAGAAACTCGTAATAAAATAAAATGAAATACTAAATATTGAACTGTCAAAAACAGTTTAAGGAGGCACTATGGATAAGAATATATCAGCACCAATAACAACGGAAGAAGCAAAGTCTCTTAGAGCAGGAGATTATGTATATATAACAGGAACAATTTATACAGCAAGAGATGCCGCTCATAAAAGAATGAGTGAATCACTTGGAAAAGGAGAAACTCTGCCAATAGATATGGAAAACAATATTATTTATTATATGGGACCATCTCCAGCAAGAGAAGGCAGACCAATTGGCTCGGCAGGGCCTACTACAGCAAGCCGTATGGATAAATATGCTCCGAAACTTTTAGATTTAGGTTTAAAAGGAATGATAGGAAAAGGAAAGCGCTCTAAAGAAGTCATTGATGCAGTTGTTAGAAACGGATGCGTTTATTTTGCAGCAGTTGGAGGAGCCGGAGCAATTTTATCGAAATGTATTAAAACAAGTGAAGTTGTAGCATATGATGATTTAGGAACAGAAGCTATTAGAAAATTATATGTTGAAGATTTTCCTTGTATTGTGGTAATTGACAGTAAAGGTAATAATTTATATGAAACAGCAATAAAGGAGTATTGTAATGAAAATTAATCGTATTGCGTATCTTTTTATTAGAAGATGTTATATGGTTCCATGGATGTTTCATCAGATAATTCAGGCAGGTAATTCAAAAAAATATACAATACAGGAAAGATATAATAAAGTTAAAAATGTTTGTCATAAAATAAATCAATATGCTCATGTAAATATAAAGGTAACCGGTATAGAGAATCTTCCAGAAGAAAACGGATTTATATTGACCCCGAATCATCAGGGTCTTTTTGATGTACTTTTATTAATTGATACTTGTGATAAACCTGTTTCAACAATAATGAGAAAGGATCTTGAAAATACTCCATTATTAAAACAAGTTATGAAAGCATTAGAAGGAAAACCAATAGATAGAGATAATCCACGTCAGGGAATGAAGATTATTAAAGAAATGTCTGATGAAATATCAAAAGGACGAAATTATGTTATTTTTCCAGAAGGGACAAGAAGTAAAAAAGGAAATATTGCCGGAGAGTTTAAAGGAGGGTCTTTTAAAAGTGCTTTTAGGGTAAAGGCTCCAATCGTTCCGGTAGCATTAGTAGATTCGTTTAAACCATTTGATATTAAGGACACAAAGTCTGTTGATGTCCAAATACATTATCTAAAACCATTGTATTATGAAGAATATAAGGATATGAAAACTGTTGAAATAGCAGCATTAGTAAAATCCAGAATAATGGATAAAATAGAAGAAGAGACGAAAAAAAGACAAATTAATACAAAGTAAATATAAATTTATTAGATAATTTAATATTTGGAAAATTATCATTTGACAAATAAAAAGACCTATATTATAATTATTCATGCACTGAAAAAGTGTAATAATAGAATACTGATATATAATCAGGCATGGAGAAGTACTCAAGTGGCTGAAGAGGCGCCCCTGCTAAGGGTGTAGGTCGTTTGCGCGGCGCGAGGGTTCAAATCCCTCCTTCTCCGTTATTAGCTCAGACATTATGTCTGAGTTTTTTCTATATACAAAACAAATATAATAATTATTGAATGGAAGGATAAGATGAAAAAGGTACTTTGTTCTACAGGGGCACTCATAGGAAGATCTAATAATAGAGATTATAGATTAATCAAAGAATATGCACCAAAACTTAATTGTGATGGGTTTGAATTTATGATGTATAGCACATGGTATAATCAGGTAGATAAATTAATTGAAGAATTAACAAAAAGCAAATTACATTTTCCTGTAATGCACTGTGAAAAACATATTGGAGAAGATTTAGGAAGAAATGTAGATGGAGATTATCAAACTGCAAAAGAAAAATTTAAAATAAATTGCGAAATTGCTAAAGAGATAGGTGCAAAGAAAATGGTAGTTCACTTATGGGATGGTATTTATTCAGACAGCACAATAGAAAATAACATTAAAGGATATGAAATAATAAGAAGAGTATCAGATGAATATAATATTGATCTATTAATAGAGAATGTAGTATGTAATCATAAGAGTCCAATGAAACATTGGATGACATTAATAAAAGAATTTCCAGATGCAAAATTAATCTTTGATACAAAAATGGCTGCTTTTCATTACCAATTAGAAGAAATATATAAAAAAGAAAATTTATTTTTATGGAAGAAAAATATCAGGCATTTACATATAAATGATTATGCAGGAAGTTATATGGATTGGAAGAATTTAAAAACACTTCCAATAAATCAAGGAAACATAGATTTTAATAAGTTTTTTGAGTTTATAAAAAATATACAATATAATGGGGATTATACTATTGAAGCCACAGCATTTAGTAATGAAGGAAATGTAGATTTTGATATGTTAAATAAATGTTTTAAATATATAAAAAAAGTGATTGACAACAAAAAACAAAAATGATAGTATATCTCTTGCACACCTCAAAAAGAGGTTGCAAAAGTTGACAATAAACTTAAAAAAGTTCAAAAAAGTTGTTGACACAAAACAGAGGTTATGATATATTAGACAAGCTGTCGCAAAGACAGAGAAACTTCTGAAAAAAAGAAGAAAAAAGTTGTTGACAAGAAAGTCTGCCGGTGGTATACTGAGTAGGCTGTCGCAAAAACGACAACAAAGAACATTGATAATTGAACAGCAACCATCCCTGAAAATTCAAAAAATATTTTCAGAGCGAACATTGTTTATGGTTTTGATAAATTCGAAACGAAACGATTTCCAAAAACAACAGTAATGGATGAATGGCTAACGTCATTCTGACAGAACAAACACTTTTAACGAGAGTTTGATCCTGGCTCAGGATGAACGCTGGCGGCGTGCTTAATACATGCAAGTCGAACGAAGCACCTCTCCCGTTGATTGACCTAGCTTGCTAGAGATTGAAACAATTGAGGTGACTGAGTGGCGGACGGGTGAGTAACGCGTGGGTAACCTGCCTTGTACAGGGGGATAACAGTTGGAAACGACTGCTAATACCGCATAAGCGCACAGTATCGCATGATACAGTGTGAAAAACTCCGGTGGTACAAGATGGACCCGCGTCTGATTAGCTAGTTGGAGGGGTAACGGCCCACCAAGGCAACGATCAGTAGCCGACTTGAGAGAGTGATC
>CAJTDQ010000003.1 GCA_910574895.1 Eubacteriaceae bacterium
GGTAAGTCATTATGTATTTTTGTGGTACAACCATGTCAGACCACATTCATACAATGGAGGGCTGACTCCGTTCGAAGCAAGGCACAGGCAGAAATAAGTCCGTCCCAAGTGTAGCAATTTTGCTTGACCACTACAGTATGGTCTGGAAGCTTCAAAAGTGAAAAAACAATTACCAGACGAATATTTTGAAATAATACGTAATTTATATGAAGAATTTACTGGCGTAGCAATTCAAAATGAAGAAGTACAAGAAATGGGAAATATAAAAAAGCGAACAAAATTTTCTACTAATACGGAGGGGATTGATTCTAATACTATTTCATCTGGTGAAGATAATTTGCTAATTATTCTTACAGCTCTCATATCGTTAAGATATTATTATGAACAAATTACTTCTGAAAGAAATACAGAAAGTATTTTGCTTATAGATGAAGTAGATGCAACATTGCACCCAGCTTATCAAAATAAATTATGGGATTTATTTTCTGAGTACGCAGATAAATATAAAATTAAGTTTATTTGTACATCTCATAGTTTATCATTATTAGAATATGCGTTCCAAAGAAAAAGTAATGTGATTTATCTATTAGACAATATTACAAATGTAATTAAAATGGAGGATGCGGATATTTATAAAATAAAGATGTATTTGAATAATCAAATAAAAGAGGACATATATATTAATCGTTCTATTCCTATTTTTACTGAAGATGAAGAAGCAAGAGTATTTTTAAATTGTCTTTTTGATTATTATGAAAGAAAATACGGACACAAATTTCAAACGGTAAGAGGTTTGTTTCATTTAGTAAGTGTAAATATTTCAGGTGATGCACTTGTTAATATTTTTAAAGATGATAAGTTATTAAGAAGTACTATGAGATCAATATGCATTGTGGATGGAGATAAATCATCACAGCATAGATTAGAAAATTATACGATATCTTTACCAGGGAATGTATCACCAGAAGAATTGGTGTTTCATTATGTAGAGGAATTGTTTAAAAATGATAGTGATTTTTGGACCGATAGAACAATAGTAGATTTGGGGTATACGAAAATAAAATATAGGGATGGTATCAGACCAGAAATACAGAATATTCAATCAACAATCGATAAGCAAAAAGATTTGGGTGCATCAATAAAAGGTTTAAAAAGAGAATTGAATAAAAAAGTATTTAATCAAAATAAAAGATTCTTTGAGTTTGTTATGAAAAAATGGATTTCAGAGCATGAGCAAGAATCAGAATATTTTTATAAAAATTTGCGAATACTTTTTTGTAAAGTTTCAGAATTTCATGACATTAGTTCAAAAGAGTGGGAATTATGATAAATATCATATGTTGACGTTTTAGATTTGCAATGTTATGATTAAAGTGGATAAAATAATAAGTACACATATAATAATGTAAGGAGGTGCGAATATGGCTACATCAAGTATTTTTGCAAATATTAAAATTACAGATCCGAAGCAGGCTGAATTGTTTGTAAATGCAATGGAGGCTTCTGCAAACGATCCGGAGAGAGTGCCAAGTATGCCAGTGAAACCGCCACTTACAGATCCAGAAGCAATTCGTAAACTAATGGCAAAAAGGATTAAATAATGGATAATTTTACGACGATTAATATACTTGACATGAATGAAGTTGTCGGAGAGGATAACATGATTTCTATTCTCTCCGATTTTTCTTGTCCTAAGAATAAAGAGATAGAAAATTACATACAAAATTTGGCATTAGAGTTCGCAAAAAAGAAGATGTCAATTACATACTTGGTTGTAGATGAAGATGGATATGTAGTAGGTATTTTTACTCTAACACATAAGGCAGTAGAGGTAAAAAATTCTACATTGTCAAATTCAATCAGAAAGAAGTTACTACGGTTTTCTAGATTAAACGAGGAAACAAATACATTTACAGTATCCGCTTTTCTGATTGCACAATTTGGAAAGAATTATGCATCACCTGATAATGTTGAAATATCTGGTACACGATTGATGGATTTGACCTTTGATATTTTGAAAAAGGTTCAGCATGATATTGGTGGAGGATTAGTATTCTTGGAATGTGAGGATAAAGACAATCTGCTTGAATTTTATCAGAGCGAGCAGAATGGATTTAGAATCTTTGGAGAACGTTATTCTGAAAATGATGATGTTAAATACATACAGTTATTAAAGATGTTTTAGAGCAAAAAGAAGCGTGGTTCTATTTTGGTTCTAAAAAAATTGGAAAATAGAAATATTTTATAAAATGAACGAAAAAATGATGATATAACACCACTAAAATCAACTGATATTACAGTATATCAATCTGCGTCAAGGCGTGAAGGTGGTAGAATATTAATGATATCATTCGGAAGAAGAATATCAATGAACTACCAGGACATAACAAATTACAACCACAAGGGAGCACAAGCTCCCTTTTTCAATGCCCCCAATACCGTTCATTTCACATATTCTACCGCTTATCTAAAATTCATTTTCATTTCAATTCATATCTGATATGGTGTACTCAGCCCCAAGATAAATTCACTTGTCAATTTTCAAATCATTACCACATAAAAAGGAGAACATCTATGACAACAACAATCATCTCACTAAAAAATGTAAGTAAAGAATATAGAAAAAGAATCACACTGCAAGACATTAATCTCACTCTGGAAAAGGGGAAAGTATATGGCCTGATAGGAAAGAACGGTGCAGGGAAAACAACCATGATGCGGATTATTGCAGGATTGGCATTTCCTACTACTGGTGAGGTAACAGTAAATACATTGAAAATAGGCACACTGATTGAAACTCCCAGCCTGAATATGAATATGACTGCAAAACAAAACCTGAAGTTCTATAGAATACTTTTTGCCGGACAGCACAAAGAAAACAACAGAAAATATCGTAAATTTTCCAATAATAAAGAGCAGATGTCAGATGATAACATTTTGGCTTTGGTGGGACTAGACAATACAGGGAGACAAAAAGTAAAAGATTTTTCTTTAGGGATGAGGCAGCGGTTGGGCATTGCCATAGCACTTCTGGAAAATCCTGATTTTGTAATGCTGGATGAGCCGGTAAATGGTCTGGATTCCGTGGGTGTGGTGGAAATACGAAATCTTATACGAAGGCTGAATGAAGAAAAGGGCATGACTTTTCTGATTTCCAGCCATAATCTTCCGGAATTGTATAAGACGGCAACAGATTTTATTATTATAGATAAAGGGATTATAAAAAAGGAAATCTCACATGAGGATTTAGAGAGGGAAGCAGCGGGCAGTCTCGAAGAATATTTTCTGTCAGTAATCAAGTAAAAACGAATATATTGAATAAATGATTACATTGAGAAATTAGCATAAACCTAAGTGGTTAAAAGCAATTACTATAAAATAAAAGGAAGGTATGATATGATGAAAAAGTTATATAAAGCAACAATGTACCGAATGATAATGAGTACGGGTGTGAGGGTTTCTGTGATACTTACATATGCGGCAGCAGTATTATACTATGTTTTGTCATGGATGTTGGCTAATGGGAAAATAGATGCAGCTTACGCAGGAAGCATTACAGGGCTGGGAGATTCTATGATTCTCTGGATATTTGGTTCGTTGATTGTGGGAATTCTGGTTGGTGGAGATTTTGAGAACAAGACAATTCATGCAAGTCTGAGCTATGGGCGAGGAAAAGTGATTGCTAACTACATGTTTGTGTTTACGACGTTGATGTTTGTGTTATTACTGCCTTATACGATTGGCTCTGTTTGTTTGATTACATTTGGGGTGGATATGAGACAAGCAGGTGGGACAGCAATTTCCATCTATATGAGAAATGTTCTCAATTACACTACAGACGTGAGCATGGCTTTTATTTCGAAGAGCTGATGTGAAATAGTGAGAGGTAAATATGCGGATAAAAGAATGTATTGATAAGCAATTTTCAGAGATAGAGATTCATGTCTGTAATCAGGAATACAATCAACAGGTAAAAGACCTGATAAATGACATAAACAGTATGGTGAATAGTGTTGTTCATGGAACAGACAGCCGGGGAGACAAGTGTGTTCTTGAGCTTCATAATGTTTTTCGATTTTATGCAGAGGGACAGAAAGTTATGGCTCAAGGAATAACAGAATTATATCGTGTTTCTGAAAAACTCTATGAGTTGGAGAGTCAGTTGGACAAAAGGCAGTTTATCCGCATTTCTAAATCGGAGATTGTAAATATCAGAAAAATAAAAAAGCTGGATATTAGTCATACGGGAACGATAAAAGTAGCCCTTATGGATGGGACAGAGACCTATACATCCAGAAGAAATGTCAGTAAGTTGAAGGCGGTGCTGGGAATCGGTCAGAGAGGAGGAAAGAGATGAGAGATGTTTTATATAGATGTGTCTTTAGTTTTGCAATTTCTGCTGTATGTGGAAACATAACGAATTTTTTGATTGAGTTCGTAGTACGGGCAGTAACAGGCAGTAAAGATTTTCTGCCTTTATCACCAGAGTTTGTTGCACTGTTTCCATCGGAAAGCATTGCTGTAGAGGTTAATATCTTATTGTATGGCATCATAGGTATCGTTTTTGCCGCAGCAGCAACCATATATGAGAAAGACAGATTAGGTTTTATTGTGCAGAATATTCTATATTGCATTGTAACCAGTATTGTGTGGGTGCCGATTGTTATTTTAGTCTGGCAGCTTCATAAGTATCCGCAGGCGTTGATTGGAACACTGTGTGGGTTTTTTGTTACTTATATCATTATGTCTATCGTAGGATACCGTATTACGAAGAAAAATATTGAGGAGATTAATTCGTGTCTGGCAGAACAATAAAAGGGGGAGTTGCGAAATAAATTTATTTTTTTGAAATAATAACCCAATAAGCACTATATATAGTCCTAAATACTGAAATTTGTTAGTAAAATTATCTTAGGACTATATATGGGAGGGGTATAATGAATTCTAGCGAAGCAGTTATTAAAAGAATTAATGATTTGTGTTTCGAAAAAAGAATGTCTTACTATGCCCTGGCATATCGTTCTGCCATTCCAAAATCAACATTAATGAATATTATAAATGGGACAAATCCTACCGTTTCTACATTGAACAAAATCTGTAATGGATTTGAAATGAGTCTGATGGATTTCTTTCAGGATGAATGTTTTGAATTTTGTGAAGAAGATTAATTTATATCAAAGATAATATATTGAGTATATTACAATACCAGTCGTGAAGTTCACACTGGTATTTTTTGATTTCATAATTTACAAAAAATATAGCATAATAATTCATAAAAAATATATTTGTCCCATTGTAAAATCATATGGATGCATTGGCTTTTATAAAACGGACAAACTGATAGAAGAAAAATGGGAGGAAGTATGAAAAATTATTTATTTAATCAAACAAGTCCGTATCTGTTACAACATGCAGATAATCCGGTGAATTGGTATCCATGGTGTGAAGAAGCTTTTGAGCGTGCAAGGTCAGAGGACAAGCCTGTATTTTTGAGTATTGGTTATAGTACGTGTCATTGGTGTCATGTGATGGCTCATGAGAGTTTCGAAGATGAAGAAATTGCAGAAATTTTAAATCAATATTATATAGCAATAAAGGTAGACAAAGAGGAACGCCCGGATATTGACAGTATCTATATGTCTGTATGTCAGGCGTTTACGGGAAGTGGCGGTTGGCCCACAACAATTATTATGACACCGGAACAGAAGCCCTTTTTTGCCGGAACATATTTTCCTAAAACTTCCAGATATGGGCAGATAGGACTAAAAGAACTGCTTTTGGCAGTTTATGAACAATGGAAAGCAGATAGAAAAGTATTGTTGGAATCTGCAGATGAGATTATTGCGTTTTTGAACCGACAGACAACAGTTGGAAATAACATAAATATGCAGCTTTTGGATTCTGCTTTTGAGATTTACAAAAGCATATTTGATGATAAATTCGGTGGATTTGGAGAGGCACCCAAATTTCCTACGCCTCATAATCTGTTGTTTTTAATGCAGTACTATGAAAAAAACGGAAACAAAGATGCGTTGAAAATGGTGGAAAAGACATTACTACAAATGTATCGGGGAGGAATGTTTGACCATATTGGTGGTGGTTTTAGCAGATATTCTACGGACCGCTATTTTCTAGTGCCGCATTTTGAAAAAATGTTGTACGATAATGCGTTGTTAATTCTTGCATATTGCAGGGCATATCAAATCACAAAAAAGCAGGTTTATTGCGATGTTGCTGAAAAGACCGCCACATATATATTGCGGGAAATGACTTCTCCCGAGGGCGGATTTTATAGTGCACAAGATGCAGACAGCGAAGGAGTAGAGGGAAAATACTATCTGCTGGAGCCGGATGAAATCATTGAACTTCTTGGAGAAAAGAAAGGAAAAGAATTTAATCAGTATTTTGATATTACTGATAGAGGGAATTTTGAAGGAAAAAATATTCCAAATCTTTTAAAGAGCGAAATTACAATAGGAAAGTTTGATGATTATCTGCCGCATGTTTATGAATATCGCAAAAAACGATATTCACTACACTTAGATGATAAAATATTGACATCATGGAATACACTTATGATTGCAGCATTGTGTCATTTGTATCGTGTCAGCAGGAAGGAAATTTATTTGAATACAGCAATAAGAGCACAGGAGTTTATTCAAAAGAATTTATGCGAAGGAAATACATTATATATCAGTTGGAGAGAGGGACAGCGTAGTGGAAAAGGTTTATTAGATGACTATGCAAATGAAGTTTTTGCATTACTTTCTTTATATGAAGCCACTTTAGATGGCGTTTACCTTGAAAAAGCCAAACAGTTCTGTGATAAAATAATTTCTGATTTTTATGATAATGACCGGGGCGGATTTTTTCTATATGGGAAGGAAAATGAGCAACTGATATTGCGTCCTAAAGAAACTTATGATGGGGCTGTCTTTAGTGGTAATTCGGCAATGGCATACAATCTTGGGCGTTTATATCTTATCACAGGTGAGAAAAAGTATGGTGAATTGGCAGAGTGTCAGATGGAGTTTATGAGTGCGGAGGCAGAGAGTTATCCTGCAGGGTATGCAATGTTTCTTGTGGCACTATCAGATTACATTGAACCACAGGAGAAAATTACGATTGTAGTAAAAGATAAACGGGATTTAGTCAATTTGTCTTGGAGAATTCCTCTGAATAGTGTGGTATATGTTGTGAAAGGTATGACAAAAGAATATCCGTTGAAAGATGATAAAACTACATTTTATATTTGTCGTGGGCGTACTTGTCAGCCGCCGGTAAATGAATTGGACAATTTGTAATTTTAAGTGTATCCTAAGTAAGTAGAAATACTTATTTAGGATATTTTTAATTGGAATAGTATGATATAATTTAAAGGAGTAAACACCAATGGAAAAGAATACGTTTGAGAGAATTTATGATGTCGTAAAGCAAATTCCGGAAGGTAGGGTTGCATCGTATGGACAAGTTGCAGCACTTGCAGGAAATAAAAGATGGGCAAGAGTGGTTGGATATGCACTGCATGTAAATCCTGATCCGGAAGGTATACCATGTTATAGAGTTGTTACCAAAGAAGGAAATGTATCAGAGGCATTTGCCTTTGGCGGAGGAAACAGACAGATAGAATTGCTCAAAGCAGAAGGTGTATGTTTTGAGAACGGACATGTTATCATGTCAGAATACCAGTGGGAAACACCATGGATAGATTAAAAATTAAATGATAATAGAAAGGAAACAATATGATAATACATCCAATAGAACCAATATATAATAAAAAATCCGAGATACTGATTCTTGGAAGCTTTCCATCCGTGAAATCAAGAGAAGAAGGATTTTTTTATGGACATCCCCAGAACAGATTCTGGAAGGTGACTTCAGCAGTATTTAATGAGAGTACACCACACACAATTCAGGAGAAAAGGAAATTCTTACTGAGAAATAAAATTGCAGTGTGGGATGTTATCCATTCCTGTGAGATTACAGGATCCTCAGACAGTAGCATTAAAGATGTAATAGTAAATGATTTGATGGAAATACTTAACACGGCTGATATAAAACATATTTTTGTGAACGGGAAGAAAGCGTTTTCGTTGTATAACAAGTATACAAAAAAACAAACAAACATAGAGGCAATATGCCTGCCGTCTACTAGTCCGGCGAATGCGTCATGGAACTTAGAAAGGTTAATTGAAGAATGGAAGGTTATAAGAACACTGGATTAGATAAAATTGCAAAGTCTTATGACAGGGCAATCGATTTAGGGCGTCAAGGTATAGATCCATATGAAAATTTGCCGGATTACATAAAAAATAATCCCAATTATTTAATTTATAAAGACATGCAGGAGAATGAGACGTTATCAGACAGCGGAAGAAAAGAGATTGTAGAATTTTTAAATCCACAACAAGACATGAAGTGCATTGACTTGGGATGCTGCTTAAATTTGATGTTTCGTGGATACAAAGAGTGGGAGTCTATATATTATGGTGTGGATATTAGTCCGAAAACGATTGAATTATTAAAGCAATTTATAGAGAAAAATTGTCTTCAAATTGGTGCATTACATTGTGGTAGTATGCATAACACACCATTTGATGATAGTTTCTTTGATATTGGAACATGCATCGGTTCACTCGAGTATTTTAGAAAAGAGTTTGTTGGACAGGTGCTTTGTGAGATATATCGAATAATGAAATCCAAGGGGAAAATTGTTCTGGATATTCCAAATGCAGGCAGTCCGGAATTTGAAATTACTGCATTAATTGAAGAGTACTTGGGACGTCCGGATGAGTTTGATATGAAGGTATCAGAATTTGAAAGTATGTTATCTTTTGGTTTTGAGATTAGCAAAAAAGAGGTTGTCGGCCCCATGATTCAATATTTTCTGATATGTAAAAAATAGTGTAAAGGAAAGAGTGAATAAGTATATTGTGTGAAGTAAGTGGTATAAAAGAAAAAAATAATATAGAGAATAGATTTTCAATAGCATATTGATAAATAATATATGAATAGGAGAAGAATAAATGAAATACAATTGGATAGATGGTTATTTATTGGAAAAAAAAGGGGTAACAAAAAATCTTCAGGCAGACTGGAACTGGATAAGATATTGTATTGAAGATAAGATGTTTGCAGCGATATGTCTGGATAATGAAGATAAACCATATTATATTAATGTAAAGACAGACCCACAGGAAAGTATTTACCTGCGTGAACAGTATGAAGATATCATTCCGGGATATTACTCAAATAAAGTTCATTGGAACTCTATAAAGCCGGATGGTGCAGTATCGGATGATTTGATGAAACATTTATTAGATGAATCTTATGAGTTGATTCTGGCTGGATTTAGCAAGAAAAAACAACGCGAAATTTTGGGAGAAGAATAGTAGTGGAAAACATAAAGACAAAACATGACGATATTGAGAAAAGTGTCTGTTTTAAGAAAAGAAAGAGTTTATCAGAAATGAGTTTAGAAGAACTATGGAGGCTTTTTCCAATATCCCTCACAGAGCATCAGGTCTATTGGAAAAACTGGTATCGTGATGAGAAAGACAATATAGAAAAGATATTGAATCAGATAGAAACGTACAGAATCAGCCATATCGGGAGCACTTCAATTGATATAATCTGGGCAAAACCGATTATTGATATTCTTGTGGAAATACCAAGACAATATGATATGGAGGAAATAAAGAAACAATTAGTAGGTAATGGTTATATTTGCATGAACCAGAGTTTCAATAGAATTTCTTTCAATAAAGGCTATACGGACAATGGTTTTGCAGAGAAAGTGTTTCATCTGCATTTGCGATATACGGGAGACAATGATGAACTATATTTTAGAGATTATTTAATTGAGCATCAGGACGTGGCAAGACAGTATGAAGAGTTGAAATTGAAGTTATGGAAGAAGTATCAATATAATCGTGATGAATATACAAATGCAAAAACAGAATTTATCAAAGAATACACACAAAAAGCAAAGAAAGAGTATGGTAAAAGATATGAATAATAAATCATTACAGTGGATTGTTGCCCCATTGCTTGAATGGTACGGGGAGCAGGCAAGGGTACTTCCATGGAGAGAAAACAGTGACCCATATCGTGTGTGGGTTTCAGAAATAATGTTGCAGCAGACCAGAGTGGAGGCAGTGATAGATTATTATCAGAGATTTATGGAGAGCTTTCCAAATATTGAAACACTGGCTGCTGCACCAGAAGAAAAGGTTATGAAATTATGGGAAGGATTAGGATATTATTCGCGAGCAAGAAATCTTAAAAAAACAGCAGAGGTTATATGCGAACAGTATAGCGGAATGTTTCCGGAGGAGTATTCTGAGATTTTGAAACTTCCAGGGATTGGAAAATATACAGCAGGGGCTGTCAGTTCAATTGCATTTGGGCAGCCTTGTTCCGCAGTGGATGGAAATGTACTTCGCGTAATAACCAGATTAGAAGAAAATGACACAGATATTAAAGATGAAAAGTTTAAGAAGCAGATTGGTGAAAGGCTGGAAGAGGTTTACCCTGCAGGTTATTGCAGTGAATTTACACAAAGTTTAATGGAGCTGGGAGCTACGGTCTGTGTTCCAAATGGAGAGCCGAAATGTGAAAAGTGTCCGTTGAAGAGTGGGTGTGGTGCATATAAAAATAATACATGGCAGAATTATCCGGTAAAACAAATGAAACCACAACGCAAAAAAATAAATAAAACAGTATTTATTTTATCGGCGGGAGACAAAATTGCTGTAAGGCATAGAGATGAACAGGGGCTTTTAGCTGGTTTATGGGAATTTCCTAATATAGACAGAAAAATGACTGAAGAAGAGGCTGGCAGGTGGTTAGAGCAAAAGGGGATTGAAGTAATTCAGATAGAGAAGTATAAAACCGCAAAGCATATTTTTACGCATTTGGAATGGTATATGAATTGTTATCATATTGTATGCAAAGAAATAAATGATACTTTCGAATGGGTTTCAAAAGAAGAGTTGAATAATGAAGTGCCATTGCCGACTGCATTTCGAAAATGTTTATAAAAGAAAAGATAAATTGGACTAGACACAATGTTTGTATTATTTAGATACAGATGTTGTGTTTTTTATAATTTACTATCGTTGACGCAGAAATCACTATCGTTGACGCAGATTATATTTACAAAAAAATAAAATGAATTATGCTAATTCTTGTCCGGACAATACATAAGTATATACGGAAAGGATTATGTGTTGTTTAATAGCTTCTGGCACTTTATGAGACGTTGGTTTTAATTGTCGATAAAGCAAGTAAAAAAGTTAAATTCTTCCGTAATTTCCAATTTTTTGTTATAATTATTTTACTAATAGTTGGAATTACGGAGGAGTTTTATGGAGCAGATTATGTATGTTTTAACAGATGCGTTGCATTTGTTAAAAATTATTATTTTATGTGATTTAATATTTATGTTTCGAAAGAGAAAAAGAAAGTATGTAACTGTTGTTTCAACAGCTGTAATGCTTATTCTCTCATTGTTATTGCATATTTATAATAATGACATGATTTCATTTGTTTCTTTTTTCATAACACTATGTTTATATATTTGCTTAATTTATGATGAAAAAATATATGAATTAATTATTTCCAGCATTTGGATAATATTTTTGACGTCGATGCTGGATTTGCTGTTTACAGAAATGGTAACTGTATTATTTGATATGTTAAAGCTTACTAATCAACGGGTGGGAGAATTGACGGCTTCAGCTGTTTCTTTGCTTTTCATTTTATTGGTAGGTCAAATATATAAAAATAAGTATAAGATTGGAATTAAGAATATTGGATTTGTAAAATTATTTTTATTTACAATTCTTGCTACAGCAGATGCTTTTGTTATTATGAGTCTTGGAACAATATTGGTTGATGATTATAAAGGTAGCCACAAATTATTGTTTTTAATTTTATTTTTAATTACAATTATCGGAATATTCATACAGTTGGCTGCGGTTATCTTATTAATTATTTCCAGAGATACATATAAGGAAAAAGAAGAAATCACAGGAAAGTATTTAAGTGAACAAATAAAGCATTATAAATATCTAGAGCAGAGAGAAAAAGATACAAAGAAGTTCAGACATGATATTAAAAGTCATATGCAGGTACTTTCGAGTATGGCAAAGAATGATATGTATTCAAATTTTGATGAATATATGAAAGATATCAATATTAAAATAGACAGTTTTGGAAATGTTATTGCAGTAAATAATGGTATCGTAGATGCGATTGTGAATAAATATTATTCTGAGGCATTACAAAAAGGTATTGACATTGAGATAAAGGGAATGTTTCCGAAAATTTGTAAGATTTCTGCGTATGATTTATGCACTATATTCTCTAATCTGTTAAGTAATGCACTAGAGGCTACTGAAAAGTCTGCAGAAAAAAGAATTTCTATGGAATGTAGATATACAAAAGAAAGCATAATTATTATTACAAATAATACATTTAAAGACGAAGGGCAATTTCGCCATAGCAAAATAATAACGACGAAAAAAGATATAGAGTATCATGGATTCGGAGTAGAAAATATAAAAGATGCTGTCGTGAGGAATCATGGAATGATAGATATTGACATTAAGGATTCAATTTACTCTATAACTGTAATGCTTGTAAATCAGGAGGTAGAGGGTTGAAAATTGCAGTAGTAGATGACATACAGTTATATCGTGACAGGGCAAAAAACTGTATTATTAATTATTTTAGAAATGGGATTATTAATATAGATTTTTATGAAAGTGGTGAGACATATCTGGAAAGTGGAATTGAGTATGATATTTCTTTCATTGATATAGAGATGAATGGTATGGATGGCTTTGAAACGATAAAGAGGGCAAGGAAGAAATATCCCGAAGGAGTATATATGATACTTACAACACATACTGAAATGTGTGATAGAGGATATCTGGTAAATGCTTATAGATATATTAATAAAGAAAAGATGGAAGTGTTAATCGTTGAAGCATTGGATTCTGCTGAAATTCTTTTAGAAAGAAATAAGAGAATTAAAGTAAATATTGTTGGAGAAGGAATAAGGGAAATTACATTAAAAGATATTAGTTATGTGGAAGGTGCCAGTCACAATGTTATTGTTCACATGAAACATGGAACTAAAAGATGCAATACCAGCATGAGAGAGTTTGAAAAGGAGTTATGTGATAAATGGTTTTTCAGATGTCACAAGTCTTTTATTGTAAACTTGGATGAGATTGAGAGGTTAGAAAATTTGATTGTGTACATGAAAGATGGGAGTGATTTGGATGTTGCACAAAGAAAGCTCTGGGAATTTAAAAGAGTATATTTAAAGAGAATATATGATTGTGGTAATGCATAAAGAGTCACGAAAGTGGCTTTTTTTATTGGGATAAAATATTTAAAAAAATGCGTGAAATTATATAATAACACACTAGTACTATAAAAAATACTATCGTTTACGCAAAAATCACTATCGTTCGTGCAGATTCTATTGACCGATCTGTCAAATATTATTATTTTTGGGATGGATAGTTAAATAACTATTCAAAAGAGTGTGGATTTTATAATTTCCATATCATAATGAAAAGAAAAATTGATATGGAAAAGTGGGGGCGACGAAAGCATTAGGCTGTTTGGACTAGTGCTTTTGTTGAAGTTAAGAGTTTTTTATAAAAGTATGATGTTTATATGTACCATGCTTTTATTTAATTTGGTAAAAATGTGTGATAAAATAAACATTATAAAATGCTGAAAGGAATTACAATGATTAATACAACTCTTTGCTATATAGAAAAAGATAATAAATTTCTCATGCTTCACAGAACGAAGAAAGAAAATGATTTAAATGAAGGGAAATGGATTGGGGTAGGAGGAAAATTCGAAAAAGGCGAAACACCGGAAGAGTGTCTTTTGCGGGAAGTAAAAGAAGAAACAGGTCTTACATTGATTAAGTATAGGCTGCGTGCAGTAATTACATTTATCTTAAATGAATGGGGAACAGAATATATGTATCTATTTACTGCAAACGAGTTTTCAGGTGAACTACGAGAGTGTAATGAGGGAGATTTGCAATGGGTCGATAAGAAGGACATACTAAAGTTAAATATTTGGAATGGTGACAAAATTTTCTTGAAAAAATTAATAGAAGAAGATAATTTTTTCACATTGAAAGTGGTATATGATGGTGATAGATTAGTGGAAAGTGTGATTAAAGATTATTAGACAAAATATTTTAGGAGGAAAAATGACTGAAGAAGAGAAAATGTTAAGTGGAAAAATTTATGATACATCAGATGAAAATCTGGTGAAAAAGCGAGTAAATGCACATAGATGGTCAAAGGATTATAATGATACATATGAGGACGAAGAGGAAAAGAGGGCGGAAATTTTACAAAAACTTTTACCGGATATGGGAGAGGGGACATATATTCAGGGGCCAATTCAATTTGACTATGGGGTAAATACGAAGATCGGAAAAAACTGTTTTGTGAATTTTAATTTTGTTGTTTTGGACAGCTGTCCGATTACTATAGGGGATGATGTGTTTTTTGGACCCAATTGTACACTGGTGACACCGATTCATCCATTTTTAAAAGAGGAGCGTAAAATTCGATTTAAAGAAAATGAAACTGCATATGATTTAGAATATGCCAGCCCTATTACGATAAAGGATGGTTGCTGGATTGCATCAAATGTAATTGTATGTGGCGGTGTGACGATTGGAAAAGATACAATTATTGGGGCTGGAAGTGTTGTGACAAAAGATATACCGGAAGGAGTATTTGCAGCAGGAAATCCGTGTAAGGTAATACGAAAAATTACGGAAGATGATTCGATTTTGTTAAAGAAACATTTATATTAATATTAGTGTTTAAATACGACAATTTATTCTAAAAAATATTGGTAATTGCAGAGTTTATATAGCGTCATTAGATGTATGTAAAAATGGAGGCGTTAGAATGAAGATAATTCTAAAAATAGGAGTGAAATAATCTATCCTATATGTGATGAAATGGCTGAAATTTTAAATAAGAATGGTCCGACAAATAAAAAAATAGAAGAGTTATATAAGTTTTTAGATGATAAAAATAATGAGAAAATAGTACGATTAAGAGAGATACTGAATCTTGAAGATATGAAAAGGAAAGGTGATGATGCCCAAACAGGGTTACATTATGGTCAAATTCAGAAGTGGGTTAATATGCCCTTGAAATATATGTGGCTTATTGGTTTGCTAAAAGATGAAGATAAAAATTGTCTACAAATTCCAATTGATAGTATTATAATGAGAGAAATGAGTGACGATTTAGAAACAAACTTTCCTTGTTATAATGGGAAAATTAGAAAGTATAGTGAATCAAGTAGTATACCATGGAGTAAATTAAATAAGGAAGAATATAAGGAAATAAAAAATTCTATTAAAACTGAATCATCCCCAATTAAATGGGAATGTAATGCATGGATAAAGTATGCAGAAAAAAAGAGAAAAAGAGGAAAGAAATAAAGAACCTAAAACATGGAAATCTAAAATAGAGAAAATTATATAACATAAGAATAATCCCATCCATTGATATTTTATCAATGGATGGGATTATTTTATGGTAAATAATAAACGGAAAATTATTTACCATTATCTCCACCTGGACCATCTTTTCTTGGACGAGATGATTCAGGTAATGGTTCTACGTTGTAATCTGGTTTGTTAGAAAACTTATCCTTTGGTAAATCTACTTCAGGAATATTTCCATCGTCATAAGCGTTTTTTAATTTATTATTTTTACCCATATTGCACCATCCTTTCAAATATAGGATGGGCAAATGTGTGAGATTTTATACGGATAACTTAATCATAAAATCAAATGTTATTAACAAAAAGTTTGTACTCTGTTTACAGATAAGCAATAATAGAAAAATAAAACATAAAGCAACATAAAATATGTGATAGAATACATAAAAAAGGAGAAAGAGAATGATAAATAATAAACATAAGGATCGTCTTTTTAGAAAAATTTTGGGAGATGAAAAGAACAAAGCAAATCTTTTGGAATTGTATAATGCACTGAATGATACTGAATACTCAAATCTTGATGATTTAGAGATAACGACAATTGATGATGTAATTTATATGGGAATGAAAAACGATATTTCGTTTCTTTTAGATAGTACAATGTCATTGTATGAACAGCAAAGTACATTTAATCCCAATATGCCTTTGAGGGGAGTGATGTATTTTTCTAAATTATATAATAAATATATAACAGTAAATAATTTCAATATTTTTAATAGTAAACTTATAAAAATTCCAATGCCTCAATATTATGTTTTTTATAATGGAAAACAGGAATATCCCGACCAAATGAAACTGAAATTATCCGATGCATTTCAGATAAAGAAGGATGAAGGATTTGAATGGACGGCGGTAATGCTCAATATTAATTATGGAAAAAATAAAAAGTTAATGGATAAATGCAAAATTCTTCGAGATTATGCTATACTTGTAGAGAAGATAAGAAAATATCAGAAGGAGTATGCCAATATGGAGAATGGGGTTGCTAGAGCAGGGGATTACGGAGAGTGTTATTTTGTTAGAGGAAAAGTCAACGATTACCCAGGAAAATATTGAAAATGCAAAAAAGATAATGGATGACAATTGTTATAATACTGCAATTATTGTAAGTGATCCATTGCATATGAAAAAGGCAATGCTTATGACAGATGATTATGGAATCAAAGCATACAGTTCCCCGACACCTACATCTCGATATATCACTGTAAAGAGCAAAGTTTTATTTTTAGCCAGAGAGGAATTTTTCTATATAGGGTATAGAGTATATAGAATTTTTGATTTATAGGAGAGTTCAGTGAATGATTGCATATAGAAGATTGAAGGAAGAAGAAATAAATAGAGAGTTATTCAGAAAATTTATACGTCACCAGAATGTTACAGACTGCTGGAGAGAAGAGAAGAATAATTGGGTTATTAAAAGTGATCCATTTATTGATGACTGGACAGAGAAAGATTACCAGATACTAATTGTTTGTTTAAAAAATACAATCGCTATAGGTGGTTTTGTTTTTGCAGCTTTCAGTGATAGTGATTTGAAAGGTTTTGTTTCTGTTGAACCTGAGTTATTTGGGGGCGAGCAAAAATACCTTGACCTATCTAGTATTCATGTATCTGAAGATATGCGTGGTCAGGGAGTTGGAAAAGCACTTTTTCTTGCGGCAAAAGAGTGGAGTAAGGAAAGAGGTGCTAAAAAGTTATATATATCTGCCCATTCTGCTGTTGAGAGTCAGGCGTTTTATAAGGTTATGGGATGTGTGGAAGCACAGGTATACAATCGAAAGCATGTGGAGGAAGAAACTTATGACTGCCAGTTGGAATGTGAATTGTAATCGGTAAACAATAGGTATGAACATATAATTACTAAGATTTATGAAAGAGAGGTTTCCTATGAGTAAGGTTGTAATATTGACTGGAAGTGTCAGAAAAGATGGAAACACTGATTTGTTGGCAAAGGCATTTGCAGAAGGTGCCAGAGAAAACAATGAAGTTGAAATCATACCATCAGCAGATTATCATGTAAATCCATGTATTGGATGCAATTCCTGTTTTGAAAGAGAAGGTCATAAATGTTTTCAGCAAGATGATATGCAAAAGATTTATCCGAAATTGGCAGAAGCAGATGTTATTGTTGTAGCTTCACCGGTTTATTTTTATGGAATCAGTGCACAGCTAAAAGCAATTATTGACCGTTTACATACGCCTATGAGAAATGAGTTTCAAGTTAAGAAGTTGGGGATTCTTTTAGTGGCAGCAGCAACACTTCCTACAGTATTTGATTCTATCAAAATGCAGTATCAATTGATTCTAGATTTTTTTAAACTGGAAGATGCAGGCTCCATTCTTGTAAAAGGTGTTAAAGATATAGGAGATATTAAAGGAAATAAGGCATTGGAAGAGGCTTATGATTTAGGAAAATCAATATTTTAATAAAAAGTTCAAAAGGAGATTAGAGAAATGGTTAAGCACATTATTTTATGGCAGTTAAAAGATGAATTTACAAATGAAGAAAAGGTGAGAATCAAGAAAAGGATTAAAGAGGGGCTAGAAGGGCTTCAAGGAAAAGTTCCAGGATTGTTAAGTATCAAAGTAAATATTAATGGGTTGGACTCATCCAATGCCGATTTGATGCTGGATTCAGCCTTTGTGGATGAAAGTTCTTTGAAAGGATACGCTGTGCATCCAGAACATGTAAAGGTAGCAGATGAAAAAGTAAGACCATATACAAAGAGTAGAGTATGTCTGGATTATGAAGAAATTTAAGTGGGACATCAAGAGAAAGAGAATATGAAGATGGAATATAAAAACCCCGGCATTAAGCCGGGGTTAAATAATTAAAACTTAATTATCTCCAAGGCCAGAAATTATTACGATTGCACCAATCACATCTGTTATGTCTGTGTTCATCGTGTCTGCCATCTCTACGGTCATCGTGTCTGTCGTCTCTTCGTTCGTCATGCCAGTCATCTCTATGATTGTCATGCCAGTCATTCCTATGATCTCTGTTGTTATGGCATGAGTGGCATGGTGTGTGGTCATGTCTGCGCCAAGAGTTTCCACATGAGCATCCCCAATTATTCGACATAAAATTCTCCTTTTTTCTTTATAGTATGCAGGACATGCTAGAAGAGGTGAACAATAAATGCAACAAAATTGAACATAAAATGTCAAGAATGTGTATGACAGAAGCGCTATCATAGATATTGACAGGAGGAAAAAAATGGATTGGATTAGAGGCTTTCAGAAATCTATAGACTATATTGATGAGCATATTACAGAATCCCTAGAATATGAGCATATAGCACAGCAGATGAATATTTCAAGTTTTTATTATCAGAAAATATTTTCTATTATATGTGGAATTTCAATAGGGGAATATATTCGTAATCGCAGACTTGCACTTGCCGGCAGTGAGTTATTGGCGACAGACGAAAAGATAATTGATATTGCACAGAAGTATGGTTATGATACGCAGGAGGGATTTACCCGTGCGTTTACACGATTTCACGGTGTAACTCCCTATACAGCAAGAAAGCATAGTATCCCATTAAAAGCATTTTCCAAACTGTCGATATCAATTTCAGTGAAAGGTGGAAAGAAAATGAATTACAAAATTGAAGAAAAGGATAGTTTTAAAATTGTAGCAAAAACACAACGATTTACAAAAATTGAGGATGTAAATGGAAGAAAAGATATACCAGAGTTTTGGACAAAATGTCATCAGGATGGAACGGTAAAGTTTTTAGAGGAAATTGGGAAAAAAGATGGTGCTTTAGGAAGTAATATTGTGGGAATGTGCATGGAAGATTCTACAATTGTGAAAGATTTTCCATATTCTATTGGTGCAGAGTATAATGGAGGAAGAGTACCAGAAGGGTATGAAATAATTGAAGTTCCAGCTACAACATGGGCGGTTTTTGGAACAGAAGGATTTATGCTAGAAGCGATACAGAAACTTTGGCATCAAGTTTTCACAGAGTTTTTTCCAACATCAGACTATAAACCAGATAAAAACTTTGACTTGGAAATTTATCCAATGGGAGATATGAATAGTGAAGATTATCACAGCGAAATCTGGATTGCAGTGACGAAAAAGTAAGTGACATAGTTAGGATATAGTTAGGAGCATATCACATCAAACTTTTTAGTGTGATATGCTCCTTGTGTGTATTTTCAGGCATCACTTTTTAATAAAATTGATATACAATATTTTTATTTAAGGATTATTTAATAATTGTTCAATTATAATAAGGCTATCAGAAAGAAAGAGAGGAGCAGAAAATGTACCTGCGTATACTGAAAAAAGATATAAAGCGCAAGAAAACGATGAATATAATATTGTTGATTTTTATTATTCTTGCTACTACATTTATTGCAAGCGGGGCAAATAATGTGGTATCAGTTATGACAGCTTTGGATAATTATTTTGAAAAGGCGGAGGTTCCAGATTATTATTTTGGAATGAGTGATGAAAATGGATGTGAAAAAATTAAGCAGTTTGCAAATGAAAATCAATATCAGTGTAAATGTTTTGAACATATCTTAATTAATCCAAAAGACATAAAAGTAAATAGCAAAAAGTTTAAATATACAAATACAACAATGATTTCCAATTTGAAAAATTGTACAAAGTTGTTTGACAAAAATGATAATGAAATTGTAAAAGTTAATGATGGGGAACTTTACGTTACAGCTGAATTGTTCTACTCAGACAAATATGATTTGAAACAGGGAGACATTTTAAAAATAACTATCGGAGATAAAACGAAAGAGTTTAAACTAAAGGGATGTACGAAAGATGCTTTGTATGGTTCGGCGATGATAGGGCAGACAAGACTTCTTATCAGTGAAAAGGATTATCAATATTTTGACAAAGAAAAGTCCAATTTATGGTATGAAGCATATTTCTATACGGATGATTCAAAATTTTTGGATAAAATTAATGAAAATAATTTTAATGTTGAAATGAATGCTGATAAAAATATGATTAAAACAATGTATATTATGGATATGATTACGGCACTCATACTACTGATTGTCAGCATATGTCTTATGATTGTTTCTATGGTGATTCTGCGCTTTACGATTAATTTTACAATGAGTGAGGAATTCAGAGAAATCGGAGTGATGAAGGCTATTGGAATTACAAATGGGAGAATTCGCTTGCTTTATATTTTAAAATATTTTGCGATAGCTGTTATGGGAAGTGCGATTGGATTTGGTATTAGTTTCCCGTTTGGTTCATTGATGATTCAAAATCTGTCAAGAAATGTGATTGTCTCTAATGGTGGATATTTTGTTTTGAATATTATATGTGCAATCTTAACAGCAGCAGCTGTAGTGGGATTCTGTTATTTCTGCACACGAAAAATTAAAATATTTTCGCCAATTGATGCAATTAGAAATGGCGACCAAGGAGAACGGTATAAAAGAAAAGGTATGATTGCCTTAAGTAAATCAAGATTGTCTCCGGTTTGGTTTATGTCAGTAAATGATATTTTCAGTGGAATGAAAAGATTTGTAATCATGATTTTAATTTTTGCGTTTGGAATTTTACTGATTTTGATTCCAATTAATACAATTAATACATTAAAGTCAGATAATCTTGTCAGTTGGTTCAGTATGGCAAAATGTGACCATGTTGTTGCACAGGAATTGTTGTTTGGTGTTTCAAAAGATAACGAAAAGATGATTGATAATAAACTAAAAGGTATAGAAAAAATATTATCAAAAAACAATATTACGGCAGATGTGTTCCAAGAGATACTGTTCCGCATGGGGATTTCCCATGATGGTAAGAAAATGAGTTCTCTGGCATTTCAGGGAAAAGGGAATGTTACAACAGAGATGTACTCTTATCTTGAAGGAACCCCTCCACAGAGTAACAATGAAGTGGCAATCAGCCATGTGGTTGCAGATAATATTCATGCCCGCATTGGCGATACAGTTGAAATAAAATATGGGAATACAACGAAGAAATATATTGTAACTGCATTGTATCAGACAATGAATAATATGGGAGAAGGTATCAGATTTTATCAGAATGAAACGCTTGATTATGGATTTGCAGCAGGCTGTTTTGGAGTGCAGATAAAATATACAGACCATCCAGACAGTGACGAACTGGCAAGGAGAAAAGAGATATTAAAAAAGAATCTGTCTGATACAAAAGTTTATTCTACCGGTGAATATATTAATGAAATGATAGGTGATATTGCCGGACAATTGGAAGATGTAAAAATGCTTATTATAATGATAGTGCTTTGTATTAATGTTCTTGTTACCGTTCTGATGGTAAAAAGTTTTATCACAAAGGAAAAGGGAGAAATAGGAATGATTAAAGCAATAGGATTTAGAGACACTTCTTTAGTTGCATGGCAGACGGTACGAATCGGAATTGTTTTGGTGATTGCAATTGTTTTGGGAACATTATTCTCCTCCCCGGTTTCTAAATTTACTTCGGGGCAGGTGTTTAAAATCATGGGAGCACAAAGCATTGAATTTACAATCAGACCAATGGAAGTTTATATCATATATCCGTTGTTGGTGTTTGGAGTGACTGTAATTGCAGCAATGCTTACAGCATTACAAATAAGAAAAATATCAGCATCTGAGACATCAAATATCGAATAAAGAAGAAACTATACCTCCGAATGAAGAGCGGAGCATTACAGATTAATTAGAGGAGAGAATTAAATGGAAAATATTTTAGAGGTCAAGGACCTATGTAAAACATATATCATAAACAAGCATCAGAATAACGTATTAAAGAATGTAAATTTTAATGTGAAAGAGGGAGAGATGATTGCTGTCATGGGACCATCCGGCTCAGGAAAATCAACACTTTTGTATGCTGTTTCAGGAATGGATGATATTACAGCGGGAGAAGTTGAGTTCTGTGGGAAACGTATTTCGGAATTAAGTGCAAAGGAACTGGCAGGACTGCGTTTAGAAGAAATGGGATTTATATTTCAGCAGATGTATATGTTGAAAAATCTTACGGTGTTGGATAATATTATTCTTCCTGCCTGTCAGTCGGATAAGATTAAGGAGAGCCGGAAGGAAACGGTACAACGTGGGCAGGATTTGATGAGAAAACTTGGAATTATTGAAATTGCTGATAATGATATCAATGAGGTTTCGGGAGGACAGCTTCAGCGTGCGTGTATTTGCAGAAGTATGATGAATCGTCCAAAAGTAATATTTGCTGATGAGCCTACAGGGGCATTGAACCGCACATCTTCTGAGGAAGTTATGGAAGAATTAGCGAAAATTAATAATGAAGGTACAACTATCATGCTTGTTACCCACGACGTTAAGGTAGCTGCAAAATGTACAAGAGTCATGTATATTGTTGACGGAAATATTGCCGGAGAGTACAATTTAGGTAAGTACACTTCTTCTGTTCAACTTCGTGAAAGAGAACGCTCATTGAACAATTGGCTTATGGAAATGGGCTGGTAAAGATTGGGGAGGAAAAGATTTGATAGATATTCTAATCGTTGAAGATAATAAAGAACTTTCTACATTGCTTTGTGATTTTCTCCGAGCCGAAAATTACATTGTGAGCGTAGCAGAAAACGGAGAAAAGGCCTTGTCGCTGTATGAAAAATATGGCGCAAGGCTTGTCTTGCTTGATATTATGCTGCCGGGAATGGATGGTTTTGCAGTATGTTCAAAAATCCGCGAGCAGAGCAACACACCAATTCTGATTGTCAGTGCAAAAACAGAAAAAGACGATAAACTGAACGGATTGATTTTGGGTGCGGATGATTATATTGAAAAACCATATGATATTGATATTATGCTGGCAAAAATTGATGGCATTTTTAAGCGCAGGTATTCTCTTGATGAAGTTGCAGATGGAAATCTGCTGTTAAATAAGGTAAACAGAACAGTAAAGAAAAACGGTGCTTTGCTGGAAATGACAGCAAAAGAATATGATTTGTTATTGCTGTTGATGGAGAATCGAGGAAAGGTACTAAATAAAGAATATATATTTAATCAGATATGGGGATTCGATAGTGATTCTGAACCACAGACTTTGACGGTTCATATCAAATGGCTTCGCCGGAAGATAGAAGATGATCCGAAAAAGCCAAAAAGAATTTCAACCATATGGGGTGTTGGATATATGTTTGAATAAGGAGCATCTATGAAAAGTTATAATAGAATATTGATTGCTGTAGTTGTTACATTGATTGCAATTTTTACGTTTTGTAATTTGTACATATATTCTTTTGACAGTAATAATAGTAGCGGAAAACAATATAGAGTGGAAGCACAAAGGGTTGTGAATCAGATTGAAAGAGAGGGATATTCAAAAATTGATTTATCTCAATATAGCACGATTACAGCAGTTGATGTTATGGGAAGTAAAGATGATAAATCCTTTTTTGAAACAGACAGCGATTATCTTATTAGAAAAATTAATGGAGAGTTTTATAGAATTGAATATAGTCTGCAGGACAATCATTGGGAATATGGAATTATTGGAATCATGAATTTCTTTCTTGTTGTCATGGCAGTTATGGTGATAGCAATTATGCTTTTTATCCGGCAAAAAGTATTAAAACCTTTTGACGAACTGAAAGAAGTTCCTTATGAACTTGCCAGAGGGAATCTGACGGTTCCGGTGAAAGAAGGCAAAAGTAAGTTCTTTAGTAAATTTGCATGGGGAGTAGATTTATTACGTGAGAATATAGAACAGCAGAAACAAAAGGAATTAAGTCTGCAGAAGGAAAAGAAAACTTTAGTCTTGTCTATCTCTCATGATATTAAAACACCTCTTTCAGCAATAAAACTTTATGCAAAAGCATTGTCGAAAGGACTGTATAAGGATAAAGAAAGGCAGACTGAGATTTTTGACAATATTCATACAAAAGCAGTTGAAATTGAGAATTTTGTGAATGAGATTATTAAAGCATCTAGTGAGGAGTTCCTGAATCTAGAGGTTGCTATCGGTGAGTTTTATCTTTCACAGGCTGTGGAAAAAATATCGGATTATTATTGTGAAAAGCTGGAATTAGTTAAAACCGGGTTTATGATAGGAGAATATTCCAACTGTATTCTCAAAGGGGATTTGGATCGTTTGGTGGAAGTTTTACAGAATGTGATAGAAAATGCGATAAAGTATGGAGATGGACATAGCATTGAAATTTCGTTTACAAAGGAAGAAGACTGCCGCCTGATAACGGTAAGAAATAGCGGATGTACTTTGCCTAAAACAGAATTGCCACATGTTTTTGAAAGTTTCTGGCGTGGTTCCAATGCCGGAAACAAGAGTGGAAGCGGATTGGGACTTTATATCTGTAGACAGCTTATGCATAAGATGGATGGGGATATATTTGCAGATATAGACCATGAAATGATGTGTGTGACGGTGGTAATAAGAGAAGTGTAAAAAGAATGTGGAAGTAATTGTTTAATCAATATTTTCCACATTCTTTTTTATATTGTTTTTAAAACTATTTGTTATCTGTAATTTGATTCTTTCGATTAATCCATTCGGTGGAAGCATCCATGGCGGTGCGGCAGGCATTCGTCTGGTCCAGAGCATTCAACATAACAAAATCATGAATGATGCCCTGTACACGTATGGCAGTAACATCCACTCCTGCACAGCGGAGTTTCTCACCAAAGGCTTCGCCCTCACTGCGTAAAACATCTGCCTGACCATTAATAATCATGGTTTCAGGGAAATTCTTTAGACATTCTGTATCTGTACGCAGTGGAGAGGCAGTAATTTCGTTTCTATCAGTAGGATTGGTGGTATACTGATTCCAAAACCATTGCATTCCTGCACGGTAAAGATAATAATTAGTAGCAAACTCTCTATATGATGGAGTGTCAAAACAAGCATTTGTCACAGGATAGTATAAAAGTAGTTTCTGAATTTCAGGACCACAGCGCATTTCTGACATGAGACACATGGCAATTGCCATATTTCCGCCGACGCTGTCGCCGGCAACAGTCAATGTGTTGTGGATGATACGACTGGTGTTTAATTTGCAGTTGGTAAGTGTATATTGTCCGCTTATAAGCTCCCAAATGTGTGACAGGATAAAATAGCATTGCTCTATGGCAACAGGGTATTTTGCTTCTGGTGAACGAGTGTATTCAGGAAATACAACAAGGGAATTGGTTCTTGCGGCAATTTCTCTGACAAGTTTTTCGTGAGTGTGAAAACTGCCAAATACCCAGCCCGCACCGTGAATATAAAATATTACATTTTGAATAGGCTTACAAGTTTGAGGAGTAACGAAATAGAGTGGAATTCGTCCCCAAGTAGTTTCAGCTTTTGTTTTGCATATATTAGCAGGATATTTGTAGACAGGAGTATCTTGAGCCTTTTCTAAGACCATTCTTCCCTCATCAGGCGGTAATTGAAAGATGAATGGTGGAATGGAATTTTGATTGCAGACTTCTTCGGCTGCTGGTTCTAATGGAACACAACGTTTCATATAGTTTTCTCCATGTTTCTTCATTATTAAAATATATGACACATACATTTATGTATTCAAAAAGATTATTATAAAAACAATTGACTCTTACATTGTGGTAGGTATTATAATAAATATAAGCTCAAGAAAACACAATATTGTGGAGGTAACGAGATGTTAAAAATAGGAGATTTTTCAAAATTATCCAGAGTTAGTATCCGAATGTTGCGCCATTATGATGAAATTAATCTTTTAAAACCAATAAAAATTGACGAGTTTACCGGATATAGATATTATAATGAAGAGCAACTTCCGGTTATGGCTCGCATCAACGCATTGAAAGATATGGGATTTAGCCTTGCTGTAATCAGAGAGATTTTAAGGTGTTATAACAATAAGGAAGAGTTGGAGCAATATTTGCGTGTTCGATATGCTGAACTGGTTGAAGTTTCAGAGCAGACAGCGCAACGGTTACGATTTCTGGAAACAGCCATAGAACGGCTGAGAAAGGATGAGAATATGAATTATAATGTTGTATTGAAAACTTTGCCTGAGAGACAAGTAGCTAGTGTTCGCAAGATTATTCCACGCTATGAGCAAGAAGGAATGTTGTGGAACATTCTATTTCAAGAGACGAGTCATTTAAATCTTGTATTGGCAGAACCATGTTATATAAGTGCGATTTTCCATGACAAAGAATATAAGGAATCAGATGTAGAAGTAGAAGTGCAGGCTACTGTAAAGGAAAATTATCCAAATACAGAGAACGTAGTATTTAAAATAGAGCCAGAGGTTACTGTTGCCAGTATTATTTTTAAAGGTTCTTATGAACAGTTTAATGACGTATATGCATCTCTTGCTACATGGGTAGAAGCAAATGGCTATGCATATTGTGGACCAATGTTTAGTATTTATCATGTGAGTCCACATGAGACAAAGAATCCAGAGGAATTTGTGACGGAGGTATGTTGTCCGATACAGAAAAAGTAACAGGAGGAAGAGAATGGCATTTGATTACAAAAAGGAATATAAGGAGTTTTATTTACCACCAAAGAAACCGGTAATTGTTGATATTCCGAAAATGAACTATATCGCAGTGAGAGGAAAAGGGAATCCCAACGATGAAGACGGAGATTATAAAAAAGCTATAGGATTGCTATATGCGATTGCTTTTACGATAAAAATGAGTTATAAGGGGACGCGTCAGATTGAGGGATATTTTCAATATGTTGTACCCCCTCTTGAAGGATTGTGGTGGCAGGAAAATACGGAGGGAATTGTCTATTCGAAAAAAGATGAATTTCATTGGATTTCAATGATACGTCTGCCGGATTTTGTAAGTAAAGAAGATTTTGCTTGGGCTGTGGAAGAGGCTGAAAGAAAAAAGAAAATGGATTTTTCGAAAGTTGAATACTTTACTTATGATGAAGGAAAGTGTGTACAGTGTATGCATATTGGTTCGTATGATGATGAGCCGGCTACGATTGTGTCAATGGACAGCTTTGCAAAAGAAGAGGGGTACGAAGTTGATATTACGCAAGAGCGTTTTCATCATGAAATATACTTGAGTGACCCCAGAAGGTGCGATGTGTCTAAGTTGAGGACAGTGGTTAGACATCCGATTAGGAAGAGTGAGTGAGGTGTTGGTGAATATAAAGGTTTCTCATGAGTTTGGGGCTTTGATTAGGGGCAAAATATTTTGTGAAATTCTGTAATTTTATGGGAGATTTTGTTGACTTCATTTTTGGAAAATGTTAAGATTAATTATATAGAGGGGGAAAGAGTGATAGGGCACTAAAAGAAGAATAATTTTGGATTTTTATACTCCCCTTGCTATGGCAGAGGGGAGTTTTTTGTATGGGAAATGGGAACTATTAATCGAGGATAATTTCTTATTATCCTCGATTAAAAAGTGATTAATTCTAAGTTTACTTTACTCTAAACTCGTTTCTCGGATGTTTATTCACCAATATATCCTTTTGCTTCCGCATAGAAACATGTGTATATATCTCTGTCGTTTGAATGGAGCTATGCCCTAACATATGTTGGATATATCTGATATCAACATCTTCCTCTAACAGATATGTAGCAAAAGAATGACGAAACATATGTGGTGTAATATGTAAACAAATTCCCGCAATTTTAGCGTATTTATTAATCATTTCTCTAACAGATTGCTCAGAAAGACGACGTTTTAGGCGATTGGCAAAGAAAAAACCACAATGTTGAATATATTCAGCAAATTCTATATAATAAGTGGATAATGCCTTGATAACTTCGGGATTTCCGATTTGTATTTTTCGTTCTTTTGCACCTTTTCCGTAGATATCAATGTTTCCACTTATCAAATCAATATTTTCAGGCTTTAAAGAGCAAAGTTCAGAAATTCTCATACCAGTGGCAAATAATAATTCGATTACAGCAATGTCGCGAATAACACATTTTCTTTCAAAATCTGTTTGGCAATAATCCAATTGTTTATAGATAGTAAAGAGAAAAGATTCGATTGTATGAATAGGAATTGTTTTAGGCAGTTTTTGTGGTTCGCGGAATTTAATTTGTAATTTATTAAAAGGGTTACAAGAAATAATTTCTTTATACTCTAAATAGTGAAAAAAGGCTTTGAGACTGGCGATTTTTCTTTTTACAGTTTTGGGTTTAAATTTAGAGTGGAGTGTAGTAATAAACTGTTCTAAAGTAGTAGAAAGAATTGCGATACTAAAATCGTTAGACACAAAAATACAATATTGTCTCAAATCTATACGGTAGGCTTTTTGTGTTTTAAAATCGAGTCTTTTTTGAAGTTGGCAGAATTTCAAGTAGGCGTCAACTTGGTTTTGTAAATTATTCATGGTCTTTCTCCTTTGTATATTGTAATAAATAATTAATATATCAGTAAAATAAATAAAAGTATATTTATTTGAAAATAATGTTGACAAGTACAAATTAAACATATATTATAATATATAATTAAAAAGAGATGTTAAAAATCAATAAAGGACTAAAATGTATGAATTGAAAGAAAGTTGTTGATATTTTCTTTTAATATACATATAATAATATTAACCAAAGATATCTACGATTTGTCGGATTCGTGGGTGGAGGTTTTATCGTAAGTTTGGTTCACTTACACCGAATAGGCTTTGCCGAAGAGAAGAGAACCATCATAGACTTATAATGCTCCTGATTGATTTCAGGGGCATTTCTTTATGTATGAAGGATTTCATGATTATGAATCAATTATTATATAAATTTAATGAGTACAAAAGTATTGCAAATTATCAAATGGAATACGAGTTGGTTAATGGGGATACAATAAAAGTTAAGCTTAGGCAAACTGATTTTCCACATCTAATAGGTTTACACAAACTTATTGATATACCGATAATTAGGCAGTTTAATGATAAGTCTAATGTAACTGTTAGTGCAAAGTTTATAATATCAAAAATAAAACGAGAGCAATTACTTACTGAAAATGTTATAAAGCATAGCAATTATTTTAATTTAATTAGTAAGAGATACGAACATTTTACAAAAGACAATATATTATCACTTTCTTATACAGATGCGTTAATTGATTTTAATGCGAATTTAATTTGTTCATCTTTAAAATCAAAGTACATATTATTCGAGAAAAAAGAGCAAGGATATAATCATTTGTGTATAGCTCAGAGCATTAAAGTAACTAAATATGTAGAGTCATTTTTTTATAATTCAACAGATTTATATATTAGAAACCAAAAAATTATAAAGGTTAAAAAAATTAAAATATATGATTCTAAGGGACATATTTATATGGAAGATTTATTATAGAAAAGTAAGTGAACTAACTTCAGGCTTATGAATATCATAAATTAAAACGTTCAAGGACACTTTATGAATTGCAGATGTGAATTAAGCAATGTGGCAAAAGCTTACCTAAATAAATTTTATTGTATTTTGAATACGATGATAGATGAGATGACAGGTGCAGAGTTAAGCGACAGTATTTCCTATAATTTTATTGTTCAGATGATACCACACCACAGAGCTGCCATTGAAATGTCTGAAAATCTTTTACAATATACAACATGCATACCGCTACAGAATATCGCATTGCAGATAATTGAAGAGCAGACAAAGAGCATAGAAAATATGCAGGCAATTTTGGGTGACTGTTCGGGATTGATAAATGATGTTTCGGCAGTGGAGTCATACCAATGTAAGGTAAATAACATTATGAATACAATGTTTTGTGGAATGGAAAGTGCACCAAGTACGAATCGGATTAATGCTAATTTCATGCAGGAAATGATTCCTCATCATGAGGGTGCTATTGCATTGAGTCATAATGCTTTATGTTGTGATATTTGTCCTGGGCTCATCCCTATTTTAGAGGCGATTATTACTTCTCAAGAGAGAGGCGTTCAACAAATGGAACAGTTACTACGAAGTATCAGATATTAGAATAAATAAAAATCAGTATAGAAGGTAGAAGGGGCTGTAAAAGAGCCCCTTTTTTCTGTTATGAATTACTCTAAGTCAAACTGCTAAAAAACTATCCCTTCTTTTTTTACTGCCCGATTTTATTAATAAAAATAAAAAATAATAGACAATACTATAAAAGTATGAAAGAATAAAGGAAAATCATTTTATAAAAATTGATTTTCAATATAGAAAGGCAGGAAAAATGAAGCGAAAAATGAAAAAGGTATCAGATTCCATGATAGAGCAGGTTTATCAGGTAAGACCGGAGCATTTAAACGGTGCAGGAAGACTTTTTGGTGGAAAACTGATGGAGTGGATAGATGAAATTGCAGGTTTGGTTGCTATAAGGCATACACAGACAAATGTTGTTACAGCATCTGTAGATAATTTAAGATTTATCAGAGGGGCTTATCAGAATGATTTGCTTGTTTTAATTGGAAAAGTTTCTTATGTGGGAAATACATCCATGGAAATCCGTGTAGATACTTATGTAGAAGATTTGACTGGTATGCGCAGACCGATTAACCGAGCCTACTTAACATTGGTAGCGATTGATGAGAATGGGGAACCGGTGCAGATACCTGGAATCATATTGGAAAATGAAGGGGAAGAAGCTGAGTGGGAAGCAGCAAAACGAAGAAAAGAACTTAGGATTCAAAGGAAGAAAGAAGGATTTTAGGAGAAAAATAATATGTCGCTGATAGACGTTAATAAATTATCATTTGGCTATGATGGAAGTTATGACATGGTTTTTGAGGATGTCAGCTTTCAAATTGATACGAATTGGAAACTTGGTTTTATAGGAAGGAATGGACGTGGCAAAACAACATTTCTTAATTTGTTATTAGGAAAATATGAATATAAGGGTAAAATCCATGCCAGTGTGAATTTTGAATATTTTCCATATCATGTGAACGATAAAAGCAGAGAAACTTTGGAAATTCTCCAGGAAATATGTCCAGAGGTTATGGAATGGGAAATATCATGTGAATTAGCACAATTGGATGTTGAGGATGAGGTGCTGTACAGACCTTTTGAAACATTATCTAATGGTGAGCAGACAAAAGTATTGCTTGCTGCTTTGTTTTTAGCATCTAATGCATTTTTACTTATTGATGAGCCTACGAATCATCTTGATTCAGCAGCCCGCGACTCCGTAAAAAAATATCTAAAGAGGAAAAAAGGATTTATTCTTGTATCGCATGACAGAGTTTTACTGGATGAATGTATTGATCATGTTTTGTCTATTAATAAAACGAATATAGAGATTCAAAAAGGGAATTTTTCATCATGGTTTCACAATAAAGAGCAGCAGGATAAATTTGAACTGGCTCAGAATGAAAAATTAAATAAAGATATCAAGAGGTTATCAGAGGCATCAAAGCGAAGTGGAGAATGGTCAGGCAGGGTTGAAAAATCAAAAAAAGGAACAACGAACTCTGGTTCAAAAATAGACAGGGGATATGTAGGTCATAAAGCTGCAAAGATGATGAAACGTTCTAAAAGTCTGGAGTCACGCCAACAGACAGCTATTCGTGAAAAAACCAAGCTGTTGAAAGATATTGAAGTCTGTTCTGATTTAGAATTGCGTCCGATACATCATCATAGCAGGAGGTTGATAGAGCTGTCGAGCATTGCAATTTCTTATGATGATAAGGAGGTTTGCAAAGATGTAAATTTTGCTGTTATGCAGGGCGAAAGAATTGCTTTAACTGGTAAAAATGGATGTGGCAAATCCTCGGTATTGAAATTAATTTGTGGAGAAAACATAAAATATACAGGGGAAATCTTTCAGGCAGGAGGTTTGATTATTTCAGTTGTTCCCCAGTCTACAGAAGGGCTTGCAGGTACTTTACGTGAATATGCCAGAGAAAGTATGGTTGATGAAACACTATTTATGACAATATTAAGGAAAATGGATTTTCCTAGAGACCAGTTTGATAAAAGGATAGAGAATTATAGTGAAGGACAGAAAAAGAAAGTACTGCTTGCCGCAAGTTTAGGAAAACAGGCACATGTATATATCTGGGATGAACCACTAAATTATATAGATGTTTTGTCAAAAATACAAATAGAACAGTTGATTCTTGAGTATGAACCTACATTAATTTTTGTAGAGCATGATTCTACTTTCACAAGTAATATTGCTACACGTGTTATAGAGATAGGAGTGTAAAGAGATATAATTAGGAGAACAGAATGAAATTAAAAAATGTGTTAGTTGTTGTAAAAGATATTGAGAAGTCAAAGAAATTTTACAAAGACCTGTTCGGTCTGGATGTCATTTTAGATAATGACGGTAACGTGATTTTGACAGAAGGATTGGTATTGCAGGATGCTTCTATCTGGGAAGAATTTATACAAAGAGAAGTAATACCTCAGAATAATTCCACAGAACTTTATTTTGAAGAGAAAGATATAGAAAGGTTTGTAGAAAAATTAGAAAACTATGAGGAACCAATCTGCTACGTGAATCATTTGATGGAGCATTCATGGGGACAGAAAGTAGTCCGTTTTTATGATCCGGATGGAAATTTAATAGAAGTTGGTACCCCGATGTGATTTTATTAAACAGAAATAGAGAGTAAAAGGAAGAAAGCTTATGTTATACCAAGATGTAATAAATGATTTTACAAATATGTGTAAAGACATATTTTCGGATGACTTAACAGGCATCTATCTGCACGGTTCTTTGGCTATGGGCTGCTTCAATCCTAATAAAAGTGATATAGATTTCATCGTTGTAATAGAAAATGATATGACAGAAAAGCAGAAGATAGATTTTATGAACAGTGTTGTGGAACTGAATCAGCAGGCACCACCAAAAGGTATAGAAGTCAGCATCGTAAAGAAAGAATATTGCAATCCTTTTGTATATCCTACGAGATTTGAATTACACTTTTCTATTGCACATTTACAATGGTTTAAAAATAATCCTTACGAATATATAGAAAAAATGAATGGTACCGATAAAGACCTTGCTGCACACTTTATGATAATTCATCAATATGGAATTGTATTATATGGAAAAGAGATAACAGAGGTGTTTGGCAAAGTACAGGAAGAATACTATATAGACAGTATATGGGAAGACGTAAAGAATGCGAAAGAAGACATTCTTGTAAACGCGGTCTATGTTATACTTAATTTGTGCAGAGTGACAGCGTTTCTGAAAGAAAGGTTATGTCTGTCTAAATTAGAAGGTGGAAAATGGGCAATTAGAAATGTGAATCAAAAGTATAAAAGGTTAATTTTGAATGCAATACATTGCTATGAAACAGACGAAATCATAAATGAAGATAAAGAAATCTTATTGGATTTTGCAGAAGAAATGATAAAACAGATTAAAGTGAATGGAGAATAAAAATGAAATTTATATCATGGAATGTAAACGGGCTGCGTGCTTGTGTGGGAAAAAACTTTATAGAAGATTTTAAAAAATTGGATGCAGATTTTTTCTGCGTACAGGAGACGAAATTACAAGAGGGGCAGATTGCGTTGGACTTGCCTGGATATTATCAGTATTGGAATTATGCTGTGAAAAAAGGGTATTCAGGAACAGCAATATTTACAAAACATGAACCGATATCTGTAAGTTATGGAATGGGAATCGAAAAGCATGACCAGGAGGGACGTCTAATTACATTGGAATATGAAGAGTATTATCTACTTACAGTGTACACTCCAAATTCCCAAAATGAACTGGCAAGATTGGATTATCGTATGGAGTGGGAAGAAGATTTTCGAAAATACCTGAATCATCTGGCACAAAAGAAGGGCGTTATTGTGTGTGGTGATATGAATGTGGCACATAAGGAAATAGATTTGAAAAATCCTAAGACAAATAGAAAGAACGCGGGATTTACAGACGAAGAGCGAGAGAAAATGACAGAACTACTGGACAGTGGATTTGTGGATAGTTTTCGCTATTTTTACCCTGATGTTGAAAGCGTTTATAGTTGGTGGTCATACAGATTCAAGGCACGTGAAAAGAATGCAGGTTGGCGTATTGACTACTTTCTCGTATCTGATAACATTAAAGACAGAATGAAAAATGCGGTGATACACACAGATATATTGGGGTCAGACCATTGCCCGGTAGAGTTAGAGTGGGACTAAAATAAAGAGGGAATTAAGGAACAGATATATGAAAAATAATCAAGATAATTATTTTGAAAAATATATAAAAAAGCAATCAGATGAAAAAGCAGAAATGTTGGAAGTTTTCTTTCGGGAATTTAACATACATTGTCTTTTGAAGAATACAGAAAAAAAGATACTGCGTGAGGATTTTGAGAAGGCAATTTTATATTATGAGACGATAGGAGTACCATTAGAAAAGGCATTAGAGTTACTGGATATTAAATATCTCGGTGGATTTTATGCAAGGCCGCCCATATTGTGGCTTGCATTGGATGATGCAGCAAAAATTTATCCAATGTCAATGAAACATGGCAGTATGCCGATTTTTCGTATGTCGGTTTATCTGAAAAAAGAGGTAGTTCCGGAGTTGCTGCAAATGGCATTGAACTTTACGATAAAGCGTTTTCCGAGTTTTGCGACTACGTTGAAAAAAGGATTTTTCTGGCATTATCTTGACACAGCCAAAAGACGATTCTGTGTTGAAAAGGAAAATGATATTCCATGCCAGCCGATTCAGGTTTCGTACAGTGGTTCGCAGTCATTTCGGGTTTTATATTACAACAATCGCATTAGTGTAGAGTTTTTTCATGTTCTGACAGATGGAACAGGAGGAATGACTTTTCTGAAAGCTTTGACAGCAGAATATCTAAGGTTGTCAGAAACAGATATAGTAATGGACGAAACAATTTGGGATGTGAATGATACTCCAGATTCGGAAGAGTTTGAAAATGCTTTTGCCAAAGTGACTCAAAGCGATACAGCATCTGGATTTATTGATAAATCGGCAGTGCAGATGAGTGGAAGACTTGCAGTAAACACACCTTGCCGCATTGTTCATTTAAAAATGAATACGTTGGAACTGAAGAATGCAGCAAAAAAATATAATACAACAGTTACCGGCTACTTGCTGATGCTTATGTTTCTTGCGGGAAAAGCCGCAACAGATGAATTGTCAGGAGATATCAGCATTCAGGTTCCGGTGAATATGCGAAAATTTTATCCGTCAGAAACTGTGCGTAATTTTTCAATGTATTGTGGAATTCGGATACCAATAACAGAAATCAATGATGCACCTTCTATGGTAGATGAAATTAATACACAATTACATAAAAAAGCATCGAAGGAAGCAATGATTGAAATGCTTACATCAACAGAAAAAATGGTAAATATGCTGAAATATGTTCCACTTGCTGTGAAACAGCCTGTTGCAAAAGTGATTTACGGATTTTTAGGAGATAAAATTTTTACAAATACACTTTCTAATTTAGGTGTTGTCGAAATGCCTTCGTCTATTTCAAAACATATTGAAAGTATGGATTTTATTTTAGGTACAGCGATTACGAATCGTGCCGGATGTTCTGTCGTAACTTTTGATAATATAACGACATTTTCTATTGCTAAAATGACAGTAGATCCTTCCTTTGAAGAAAAAATGTACGATTTGCTTCAGGCAGACGGAGTAGAAGTGATCGTAGAAGGGAGTGAGAATTATGAAAATTAAGATAACATACCCATATGTAGAAAAAAGAAAATTAAAACGTCAGAAGTTTTTCACTACAATGCGATGGATGTTTTTTATTGCGGCAGTTATCTGCCCTATTGTAAATATAGTTACCGGTGGAAGGGCATGGAGTATCATTGTATTAATGTCATTATATACAGCGTGGACGTTAATTTTATCTCCGGATTTGGTTGAGTACAATCGTATCAGCCAGTTTATTAAAGCTATTATCTGCACAAGCATACTTTTAATTTTGATTGATGTTCTTCTTGCACCCGGCTGGGCAATCGAAGTAGTTCCAATGGTGTGTTTTTGTGGACTTGTTGTTTCAGGATTGATGTTTTTTACAGATATTGAAAGGCAGAAGCAGAATATGCTTCCAATGTTATTGCTGATTATCTTTGCCATAGTGGGATCCGTTATTGGTCTTAGTGTATGGCATGAAGAAAGCAGATGGGCGTTGGCTGTGATGGGAGGCAGTGCATTACTTTTGCTTTCAGCATGTGTAGTGACACTTGGCAATGACTTTGTGCGTGAACTGCGTCGCCGGTTTCATACTTAATTTCAGATATGCAAAAATAATCAACAGTTTTAGAGGAGGAACAAATGACAACAAAAAAAGAAGAAACAATGAGGGTAATTAAATTTACCTTATTCTCTATTTCAGCAGGAGTAATACAGATGCTGGCATTTGCACTGCTTACAGAATTGACACCACTGCCATATTGGCCGCGGTATCTGACAGCACTAATATTGTCTGTTTTGTGGAATTTTACATTAAATCGTGAATTTACTTTTAAGGCAGCAAACAATATACCTATAGCGATGATAAAGGTGGCGGTTTTTTATATGATATTTACACCGGCAACAACGATTGGTGGAAGTTATCTCGTGGAAACGTTAGGATGGAATGATTATCTGGTGACAGCACTAAATATGCTGCTTAATTTTGTTACAGAATATCTTTACGATAGGTTTATCGTATTTGGAAAAGAAATCAACACAAAGGAAAAGTAAAAGGAAATACAGATGCAGAAAATAATTTTTTTAGACTTAGATGGAACACTTACCAATGATGAAAAGAAGATAACACCAAAGACAAAAGATGCTTTGATGGAAATTCAGAAACAGGGACATATTGTGGCTCTGGCATCAGGACGCCCTACACCGGGAATGGTACCTGTAGCAAAAGAACTGGAATTGGAGAAATACGGTGGATACATATTGTCTTTTAATGGTGGTAAGATTATTAACTGGAAAACGAAGGAAACAGTTTTTGAAAATGTAATGGATAGAAAATATATTCCGGAATTACTTAGATATGCCAGACAGAATAATTTAGGATTGATAACTTATGATGCAAATCATGCTTTAGTAGCTACGAGAATGGATAAATATATTGCAATGGAAGCTATGTTTATCAATAAAATTCCGGCATATATGACAGACGTCGTAAAATATGTAAACTATAATCCAAACAAATGTCTTTTTACCGTTGAACCGGAACTCTCAGAATATCATGAGAAAATATTATCAGAAAAGTTTGGACGGGAACTCGGTATTTATCGTTCCTGTGATTATTTTATAGAAGTAGTTCCGAAAGGGATTGATAAAGCGGCATCAATCAAGGTTTTAACATCCCAATTGGGGATTTCCAGAGAAAATATTATCGCCTGCGGTGACGGGTTTAACGATTTGTCCATGATTCAGTATGCAGGGGTTGGTGTTGCGATGGAAAACGCAGTAGATGCGGTGAAAAAAGAAGCGGATTATATAACAACATCCAATAATGAAGATGGTATCGCCAAAGTCATTGAAAAATACATATTATAACAGGAGGATATTATGGCAAATTCCAATATAACCAAAAAAGCGTTGGCACAGAGTTTAAAAGAATTAGGTGCTGTAAAAATATTAGATAAAATTACTGTTGCAGATATAACAGACCGTTGCGGTGTGAACAGACAGACGTTCTATTATCATTTTAATGATAAATATGAGTTGCTGAGCTGGATTTATAATCAAGATTTATTTATTCCGCTGACCGAGGATTTAACGTTTGAAAACTGGGTTGAAAAATTAGTAGAGTTGTTTAAATATATGAAACAGCAGAAATCATTTTTTATGAATACAATTAAATCTTCCAATAACTTTTTTGCTGAGTATAGTAACAGGATATTTGCTGAATTATTCAAAAAAGCGATTATTGATTTGGATTTGTACAGCCGTTTGAGTGAGAAAGAACAGGACATCTATGCAAGATTTTTTGCATATGGATTGACAGGTGTGATTGTTGACTGGGCATTAAAAGGCATGAAAGAAAAAGAAGATGAATTAGCAGTATTACTTCAGCATATTATTCTCAGAACAGAAGAACTGGGATATGAAATCTATATGTATCGCAAGAAAGAAGGACAAAAGTAAAAAATAGTCAGGTGTTTAAAAAGAATACTCTTACTGGAAATATATGTTTTTTGTACAAATAGAAAAAACATATAAATGTCATACAAAATAGAAAAACGTTATACAATTTCATACAAGCGTATAAAAAACATGCCCTTGTATGAAAATGTATAATGCTTTTTTTATTTACGAATGTATACTGTACTGTAGAAAAAAATAAAAGGAGAGTATTTTGTTATGAAGAAATATGTTCATAAGGGAATCAGTTTAGTTTTAGTAATGACAATGTCAGCATGGTGTCTGGCTGGTTGCGGAAGTTCTGATACAGAGAAAAAGAACTCCGATAAAAAGGAAGCAACAGTAGAGGCGACAGTCAGTGTAAACAGGGTGGAAGCACTGCTGAACAGTAAAATTGGAGATGGTGCAGATACAGAAAAGAAAGAAACAGTATTTGTTGAGATGAATGCAGACGGAACAGTTGCAAAGACAACGGTCAGCAATGTGTTAAAAGTTTCAGATAAAAATAATATTAGTGATGTTTCAGATCTTGATAATATAAAAAATTTAAAGGGTGATGAAAAGTTTACTTCTGATAATGGAAAATTAATCTGGGAAAATAAAGGAGAGGATATTTCTTATCAGGGAACAACATCGAAAGAAACTCCTGTTAAGTTCGACGTAAGTTATTATATTGATGGAGAAAAGACAGCACCGGAGCAGATGGCAGGAAAAAGCGGGACAGTAAAAATTGTCTATGATTATATCAATAATTCAGCTGATGAGGGAGAGTTTGTTCCGTTTATAGCACTAACAGGAATCGTTCTTGGTGATAATTTTACAAATGTAAAAGTAGAAAATGGAAAAGTGATTGATTATGATGATTCATCGATTGTTATAGGATATGGGGCTCCGGGATTTAAAGATCATCTGATTGCAAAAGCGGGCAAAGCAGAAGAATTAATGAAGGATATTGATATTCCGGAATCTTTTACAATTACAGCCGATGTTAAAGATTTTGAAATGAATATGGCACTTACAATTGCAACATCAGAAATCGGTGATATGAATTTAGAAGATGCGTTAGATTTTTCAGATATAGAAGATAAGATGGCTGAGTTGACAGATGGAACGGACCAATTAGAAAAGGGCGCAGGGGACATTCAGGAAGGTGCAGGAGAATTAAAAAATGGCTCTCTCAAGATTAATGATGGTGCAAAAGATATTGCAAAATATACAGCAGATTTATATTTGGGAACGACGAAATTATTAGGCAGTTATGAAACATTTAACAAAGCATTGTTAAGTGGTGTACGGACAGCAGATAAAGGTGCAAAAAAGTTATATAAAGGTACACAGAGTGTAAAAACAGCAGCCAAACAGCTGGATGGTGGAGCAAAAAGTTTAAACAGTGGAGCAAAAGAGTTAAACAGCGCAGCAGCGAAGGTAAATGAAGGTGCGGGTTCTTTATCGACAGGATTAAAAACTGCACAGGCAGCGTTTGAAGATGTAAAGGATAGTCATGGAAATGTGAAAAGCCAGGGACTTAACAACGGTGCAAAGGCATTGGCACAGGGAGCAAAAGAAGCAAATGCCGGAGTAAAAGAACTGGCAGGAACGTTGCAGGGAACTCCGGATTCCATACAGGCACAGATTGATGGAGTTATCAAACAGGTCGGAAGTGCCACTGGTGGTGCTATATCAAGTAAGGAAGCACTGAATCAGACGGTAGAGGGAATCAATACAGCAGTTACAGGTGGAATGGAACTGAGTGCTGTTCTTCAGACAAAGGGGTTAAATACAAAAGCGTATTATCAGTTGGTGCAGGCATATTATAGTGTTCAGACATTGGAGACTGTAAAATCTACGTTTGAGACACAGATTGCAGGTAAAGCAGCAGAAATGAAAGCACTGTTAGAGGGAATGGCAGCTTTGGAAAATGGAACTGCAAGTCTGAATACTGGTATTGGAACGCTTTATGCAGGAATAAAGACATTAAATACTGGTGCAGGAACATTGGCAGCTGGTACAGGACAGATGGCAGAGGGAACCAAAACACTATTCGGTGGAGCAAAATCATTGTCAGATGGTACTGGAAAATTAAAGTCGGGGGCAGATACATTAAATGACGGAATGAAATCTTTAACGGACGGAACGGGTGAAATGAACAAGAAACTTGGTAAAGCAAGTCCTCAGGTAAAAGCCGGTATTCAAACAGTAGATTCGGGAGCAGGAAAAATCAGTAAAGGTGCAAAGACTTTGGCTAAGGGAACAGGAACTCTTGATTCTGGTATTGTAACTTTATTTGATGGAACAAAGACACTAAAAAATGGTGTGATAAAGCTGAATAAAGATGGTATCAGCAAGATTACAGATATTTTCGGTAATGATACAAAGGAAATTATTGATGCGGTAGAAGAGATTTTAAATAACGGAAAATCATATCAATCATTTTCCGGAATGAATAAAAATATGACAGGCAGTGTAAAGTTTGTTTTTAAAACAGCAGAAATTAAGGCAGACAAGTAAAGGAGTTGGTAGCATATGAAAAAGTTAGGAGAGCGTATTGTAAAAGCCAGACATGTGATTCTGATTGTCAGCATTTTACTGCTGATTCCGGCTGCCATCGGTTATTTCAATACAAGAGTAAATTATGATTTGTTATATTATCTTCCGGATGGTATAGATACGATGGAAGGTCAGGATATTCTGATGGATGAGTTTCATGCAGGGGCATTTGGCATTGTTATGGTAGACAAGATGGATGATAACAATGTATCGAAACTGATTGAAAAGATGAAAAAGGTGGACCATGTCAGTAAAGTGTTGTGGTATGACAGCTTCGCAGATTCCGGGATACCAAAAACAATGCTTCCGGATAACGTGTATGATGCTTTTAATAAGGGAACCTCTACCATAATGATGGTAATATTTGATGATACAAGTTCCGGTGACGGTACAATGAAAGCCATCAAAGAAATCCGTTCAGTGACAAAGCATCAGTGTATGATTAGTGGAATTTCTGCAATTGTAACAGATACAAAAGATTTATCAGAACACGAGACTCCGATTTATGTATGTATTGCGGTATTGTTGTCAGTGATTATTTTATCACTTCTAATGGATTCTTTTATGATTCCAATATTTTTCCTGCTAAGCATTGGAATGGCGATTGTCTATAACTTGGGAAGTAACTTTATTGTAGGAGAAATTTCTTATATTACAAAAGCACTGGCAGCAGTTTTACAGCTGGGTGTCACGATGGATTATTCCATATTTTTGTGGCATAGTTATGAGGAACAGTTAGAAATAAATGGTGGTAATAATAAAAAAGCGATGTCTAATGCTATCACAGCAACGATTTCATCCGTAGTAGGAAGTTCTATAACAACGGTGGCAGGATTTATTGCACTCTGTTTTATGAGTTTTACGCTGGGACTGGATCTTGGTGTAGTAATGGCAAAGGGAGTTGTTTTAGGAGTCATTGCGTGTGTAACGATATTACCGTCTATGATTTTGGTGTTTGATAAGGCAATACAGAAAACAAAACACAGACAGTTACTGCCTGATTTTAAGAGAATACCCGGATTTATTACAAAGCACTATAAGGTATTTGTTGTTTTATTTGTACTATTATTAATTCCTGCCATATATGGAGAACGGAATGCAAAGGTTTATTATGATTTGTCTTTAAGTCTGCCTGACAGTTTAGAGAGCGTTTCGGCACAAAATAGATTATCCAAGGATTATGAATTAGGGTCAGCAAATATTATTCTGTTAAGCACCGAAACACCAAAGAAAGATATAAAGAATCTTTTGGATGAAGTGAAGAAAGTAGACGGAGTCCAGACAGCACTTGGAATGGAAAGTTTTCTGGATGGCTCTGTGCCGGATTCTTTTATTCCTGAGAAACTAACGAGTGAATTAAAAAGTGATAAACATGAGATGATGGTATTTATGTCAGAGTATAAAACCGGCTCGGACGAAGCAAACACCCAGTGTAATGAAGTGGAAAAGATAATAAAGAAATATGATAAAAGTGGCATGCTGGTAGGTGAGGCGGCATGCACCAGAGACTTGATTAAGATTACAAACAAAGATTTTGCCACAGTAAGTTTTGTATCCATATTCCTGATATTTTTAATTATTGCACTGGTATTTAAATCGATTACATTACCGGTAATATTGGTTTTTGTCATTGAATTTGCTATTTTCATAAATATGGGAATTCCTTATTATACAGGAGCAGTGTTGCCATTTATTGCTTCTATTGTTATTGGTACAATACAGCTCGGCGCAACAGTAGATTATGCAATATTGATGACGAACAGATATAAAGTAGAACGCAGAATGGGCAAGGATAGAAAGCTGGCAGCAAAAGATGCACTGACAGCTACAATAAAATCTGTTATTGTAAGTGCCTGTACATTCTTTGGAGCGACTTTTGGAGTTGGTGTTTATTCCAGTATTGATATGATTAGTTCCTTGTGTCTCCTTATGGCAAGAGGAGCAGTTGTCAGTATGTTATGCGTAATATGTATTCTGCCGGCAATGTTTATTGTTTTTGACAAGTTAATCGTTAAGGGCAGTGTCCGGTTCCTAAGATAAATTCCGGTTTATGTTTATGTGATTTTATGATATAATTTTATATAAGAATAGTAGGTACGGATTAGAAATAAATGCTGAATATTCAGAATATAATGAGTAGGAGGGTGTGACAATGAAACAGGTAATTATTGCAATCGGAAGAGAGTTTGGCAGCGGAGGTCATATTATTGCACAAAAACTGGCAGAGCACTATAACATACCTTTATATCATAAGGAATTGTTAAGTCATGTGGCAAAGGATGGAGGGTATAGTGAAGAGATGATAGAGAGATATGACGAAAGACCTATCAGTCTTTCATTTATGCCAATGCCAATCGTGGGTTCAGCCATATCTATTGAACAGGATGTAGCGATTAAGCAGTTCGAATTTTTAAGAAAAAAAGCAAATGATGAAAAAGAATCTTTTGTAGTGGTTGGAAGATGTGCCGACGAAATATTGGCAGACAATGAGAATATGACCAGCGTTTTTGTTACATCAGATAAAGAGAGTAAAATGAAACGGGTTATGGAACGAGAGGGTATCGACGAAAAAGCAGCACTGTCAAAGATGAAAAAGATGGATAAAGTGCGAAAGACTTATCACAATTTTTATTGTGAAAATAAATGGGGGGATTCCAGAGGATATGATTTGTGTATTCGTACGGGAAATATTCCTTTAGAAAAAGTAACAGATGTTATTATTAAATATGTAGATGCGAAAAATAATTAACATATAGTGAATAGCAAATGAATTAATTATAGAAACTCCTTTGTAAACAAGGGAGTTTCTTTTTTTGAACGGAATAGAAGTAAAAGGTTGAGCCATCAATAGGGTTATGATAAAATAAAATTCTATGGACAAGATTGAAAAGGGGAGAGTAGTATAAGGAGGATTCTTTATGAGAAAGAACATGAAAAAGGGCTTAAGTATCGTTCTGAGTCTGGCTATGGCGTTAAGTGTACAGACATTTGGAGCGGCAGATTATCAGAAGGTAGTTAAGGCAGATGAAAACTTAGTAACAGCATTCAGATATGATTATGCGTATAGTACCCCGGGATATGCAGATGGTACAATATACATAAATGCAAATGAAGATGGTGTATACAAAGTATTCTGGGGAGATGAGAACGGAAACAAATTAAAAAAAGGCAACTATGAGTATTCATATCTGGCAAGAGTTGTTGTCAAAAATGGTGTGGGATCATTTAATATTATAAATGATTACACTGCTATTCCGGAAGGTGCAAAAACAGTTGTAGTATACAAAAAGAGTGAACAGGTATATACCTATAATATTCCGGCAGATAAGCAGTTTAAGGCAAGTGAGAAATCCTACACATTTGGTTCTTTATCGGACCCGCATTTTACCAGATACAGTTCTGTGGCAGAAGATGATGCGGTTCCGGCAATGGATAAGGCTATGGAGTTTTTAGATAATGAAGGAATCAGGTTTGTAGCAATGTCAGGTGATTTATCGCAGGCAGGCGAGCAGCTGGCATTTGACAGATTTAATGAGGCACTTGCAAAACATCCTGACATGACAGTTTTGACTGCTATAGGTAATCATGATTCCAGAACAACATTATCTACCAGTAATAAATCATTGTTAGATACATCTGTCAGCAGATGGTATAACTCAATTACAAGTACATATTTTACAGTGGATGATGATGGAACAGTTCACAATAAATTAAACGGACATGAAATTCTTGCAAATGATGCATTGACCAATCCAATTGCAACTGTTTACAAAGAGACAGAGGATGGAGAGGCAATTGATACAACAGTTCCGGGACTGGACTTTGTAACTGAGGCAGGGGGAAATATCTTTATATTCTTTAACAATATTGCAAAGACCGGTGAGGTTTATGACACAGACAAACTGGTTACGACAGGGCAAATGGACTGGTTAGAAGAGCAGTTAGAAAATTACAAAGATAAGAATGTATTTTTATACCAGCATTATTATTTGTGTGTTAATACATTGGAGAATGATGCAGTAGATTATAATAATTGTACCGGAGATTTGAAAAATACAGGCAATTATTCTTATGATTTAGATTATAAAGATGTCGTAAAGACAACAAGTGGAAAGAATCTGCAGTCGTTATTGACACAATATAAAAATACCACAATAATAACAGGACATTCACATTGGCAGTATTCCATGCAGGAGCTGAATAAAGGAATTAACTTTGGGCGTCTGGCAAATGGAAATGGCGGAACAATGATTCATTTATCCAGTGTTACAGAGCCGAGATATATTGCCGATGAAGATGCAAACAGAACCAGTTTAAATGGTTATGCATCGGAAGGTACAACGATTACAACATATGAGGATTGCACGGTTTATAATAATATTGATTTTCAAAATGAACAATACGAAGCATATGCGACATATATTGTTCCGACAGGAAATAATTCTCAGTATGAACCAATTAAAAATAATGATTACACAGAGTCAACATCAGCTATCACAGGAGACAATTATTTAGATGCTGAGGATATGACGGAACTTCAATTATTAAAATCAGAATTTAACCTGCTGAAAGGTGCCGCATACACATATAGCAGCAAAGGTACAGAAAATACAGATACAGCATTAACAGACGGACTTTCTACAGGAACATTCTGTAATACAAAGTGGGGGGCGAAGACGGATCAGAGAGTGACTGTTACATTGGACGGTGTTCAGGATGTAAGTAATCTGAAATCATTTATGCTTTATTATGTAAGCGATATTACAGCAAGCAAAAAGTTTAATATTCAGTTGTCATTGGATGGTGAAAATTTTGAAACTGTTTATACATCAGGAGCAGATTATTCCTATAAAAATCGTGAATTGACAGTAGACACGAGTAATATTCAGTTGTCCCAGTATCAGTATGTCAGACTCAATATGTTAGATGGTGCTAAAGATTACGGTTTTCAGATTCGTGAACTGGCAGCTATTGGATATGAGAGAAATACTACACCAAACATGGCCGGAAGTGCCAGTATGGTGGAAGGCGGGGCGCCTATAGATGAATCAGAATATCTGAATACAGATTATAACCTGGTTTATGCAGCTGATTATACGCAGAGTTCTGAAGGAAACGAGAATAAAACAGGAGCTTTAACAGATGGAAAAATTTCCGGTGGCTTTGTTAATACAGAAAGAGATGGAAATGCCAAAGAACAGACTTTTGTGATTGATTTAGGAAAATCAAAAATACAGGAAGTGAAAAACATTAATTTCTTATTACTGTATAATCAGAATGGACTGACAAATGTAACAGATTGGGATGTTTCAATTTCTTTAGATGGAGAAAATTATGAGTCTATTGGAACATACAGTAATGTAGAAGTAGATCAGGAACACTTTGACGTAGATTTATCCAATGTAACATTAGATAAATTCAAATATGTAAAATTACATTTTACCAATGGAAATACAGGATATGGATACCAGATTAAAGAATTTGCCGTTATTGGTGTAAATCCTGTTGAATATCCGGAAATAGCGGATCAGACAGCCAATGTGGCATCTGTTGAAAAGAACTTAGCATTAAACAAACCGGTTTATGTTTCTTCTACATATGCAAATGAAGGAAAAGACAAGACAGTTCTTACAGATGGAAAGAAAGACAAATACTGGTCATCTGATTGGGACAGCAAGAGAACATCAGACTGGGTAGTGATTGATCTGGGTAAAGAGATGGATGCATCATTGATTGGAAGAGTGCTGGTAAATTATAAATCAGATAATACATTTTGTGGTGATTATACAATTCAGGTGTCAAAGACATTTGATGAGGAGAATCCTGACAATGGATTTTATGAAATTGGAAAGACAAAAGCAGTATCATGGGAAATTATGCAGAAGAATGCAGATGTAAATGGCTATGTGGCAACAGATATAAGTGATGTAGAATCAGATATGATAAGATATCTGAAAGTTAACATGAATGGACATGCTACATATGGATTCCAGATATATGAAATTGCAGTGCTTAGAGCAACAATTGATGTTGAAATCCAAGGAAAAGATCTGACAAAATGCACCTTGAATATGGAAGAAATTGAGCTTACTTTCAATGGAGAAGAGCAGACAGTTCCATTTACTGTAACAGATGGTGAGGTACAGTTAGAAGAAGGTGTCGACTTTACAGCATCATATAAGGATAATATTGATGCCGGAACAGCTACATTAATTGTAACAGGTATCGGTTCATACGAAGGGGAAATAACTGGTAAGTTTCAAATTGGCACAGTTGATATTGAATCTGATATTGTAACAAAAGATTTTTCAAAGGTTAATACGCAGTATGAATATAAGAAGATGGAAATCCAACCAATTGTTAAAATGAAACAAGGTGATTATAATCTGTCTTCAATGAAAGATTTCGAAGTTGAATATGATAATAATTTGAATCCGGGAACGGCAACGATTACTCTTCGTGGAATCGGTAACTATACCGGTACTATTACAAAGACATTTACAATTCGTAAAAGAGCAATGTCAAATGTAAGTATAAAGACGAAATTTGAGAATAATCAATTAGTTGTAACTGTGAATGTTCCGGATAATGGAAGAACTTTAGAAAAAGATATAGATTACACTTACACAGCAGTAACAGATGAAACAGGAAAAATTACGATTACAATCACAGGAATTGGCAGTAATTGTGAAGGAACAATTGTAAAAGTTATTGAAGCAGAAGATAATCCGAACAGACCGGTTCCAACGACAACAACAGCACCAAAGAAAGTTAGTGTTAAGAAGGCAACGATAAAGAAGGCTGTTAATAAGAAAGGGAAGAAAGTTAAACTTTCATGGAAGAAAGTTTCGGGAGCTGCCGGGTATAATGTACGCTATGCTTTAAGCAAAAAGAAATTAAAGAAAGCTAAAATTAAGAAAGTTAAAAAGAATAAAGTATCATATACAATTAAGAAGTTAAAAAAGAAAAAATATTTTATTCAGATCAGAGCCTATAAGGTATTTGATAAAAAGACTTATTATGGTGCTTGGAGTAAAGTAAAGAAAGTGACAGTAAAAAAGTAAAATGGCAGTTAATGAAATGAGCTTAATAATCGGAATTTGGGAGGTGTAATATGAGAGAACTGATATTTAAAGGAATAAAGGTTGAAGAAATTGATTTGACGAATAAGCTTGAAGGACAGGTGCAGCTTGATATTAATCAGAGAGCTTCATTTAATGTGAAATATACAAATGATAATTTGCATTGTGCGGCAAACCTTACTATTGATATGATGGAGAAGAACGCACCGATGGATTTTAACTTTAAATTAAGCGCTACAGCCTTTTTAGACTGTGAAGAGGGCATGGATAAGAAAGAAATACATAAAAAGGCTTATGATGAAATATATCCGCATGTGAGAGCATTAATAACAACGATATTAGTCAATGCAGGATTGCCTCCGGTTGTAATTCCAAAGGTTAAAATGGATGATTCTAATATAAAAATGTCAGGGGAAAAGGATTCCGATAATAATCAATATTATAGCTGATGTATCAATAAAAACATTTTTTTACTTTTTTCAGAAAATACAAAAAAGTAAAAAAAGTAATAATATAAAAAAATTGTGCAAAAGTTATTAAATGGAATTGTGAAATTAAGAAAATAAAGCAGGAAAATATACAAAATAAACAAAAAAATCAATTGTGTTTGCGCCTTATTGCAAAAAACATTTTTAATTTTTAAACTATAAGTGTATTAGATTTTTAGGTAACATAATAATCTAAACCCTTTCAATTTTGTGGCGTTTCGGAGTATTCTGAAACGCCATTCCTGTTTTTATATAAAGAGCATATATTCTTACATTCTCGATTGCATGAATTTAAAAAATTAATTCAGTGATATTCCAAGTAAAATAAATTGAAATAAAAGTAAAATAATTGCTTTTATTTAGTTGACTAAAAATAGTATAAAGTGGTATTATATAGAGAAATTGGGTTAAATTTGAAAACAATTCTATAATAGATATAAGAAGTGAAAGTTAAAATATTTTTTGACGAAAGAATGTGTGTTTAACTGGCATATTAACACTTCTGTAAGAAGCATTAGGAGGTATATTATGAAGAAATTAATTTTGGTAACATCACCACCGGCATGTGGAAAGACATTTGTCACAAGAAAATTAGCAAAGGCTATGCCAAATTGCGTATACTTAGATAAGGATACGTTAATTACGTTATCAAAACAGATTTTTGTTGTAGCAAATCAGGAGTATAACAGAAGTTCAGATTTCTTTGAGGCAGAAATTAGAAATCCAGAGTACGATTGTGTTATGGAATTGGCGATGGAAGCACTGGAATATAATGATACCGTATTTATTAATGCACCATATACAAGAGAGGTAAGAACACCTGGCTATATGGAAAATCTCAGGCAGGAGCTTCTTAAGAAGAAGGGAGCTGAATTGGTAGTTGTGTGGGTTCAGTGCGATAAAGAAGTCTGCAGGCAGAGAATGATACACCGTAACTCAGACAGAGATACATGGAAGTTAGAAAATTGGGATGAATACATTAGTAAACAGAATTTTACTATTCCGGATGGAATTAAGAATTTATTCCTGTTTGATAATTCAACAGATGATTCCTTTAAGAAATCAATTGAAGAAGCAAAAGAATATTTAAATAATTTAAAATAGAGAGCAGAGGCAGCAGTGAATAACTTTTCACTACTGTCTTTTTTTGTATAATTTCGTAATTTTTGAAAATAATAGCCCCACAAGTACCATATATGGTCCTAGACGGTAATTTTTATTAGTAAAATAATCTTAGTACTATATATAGGAGGGCGTAATGAATTCCAGCGAAGCAGTTATTAAAAGAATTAACGATCTGTGTTTCGAAAAAAGAATGTCATACTATGCCCTTGCGTATCGGTCTGCGATTCCAAAATCAACACTGATGAATATTATGAATGGAACAAATCCCACGATATCAACATTGAATAAGATATGTAATGGATTAGAAATGAATTTAATGGAATTTTTTCAGGATGAGTGTTTTGAAATTTGTGAAGAGGAATAAGATTTGAATAAAGATATAAACAAAAATACCAGTTGTGTGTTCACGCTGGTATTTTTATTGTATATATACTTATTCCAATACTTGCGAATACCCTCAAAAAGAATTATAATAAATAAGAATTTTTGTTGTTTGAAATGTAATAGATAAAAGAAATGCAACATAAGTGATACAGTTAAGCAGAAGGAGAGGAAACAGAAAATGTCAAACGTAAGAACAAGATTTGCACCAAGCCCGACAGGAAAAATGCATGTAGGAAATTTAAGAACAGCGCTCTACGAGTTTTTGATTGCAAAACATGCAGGTGGAGATTTTATTTTAAGAATAGAGGATACAGATAGAGAGCGTTATGTAGAAGGAGCCGTAGAGATTATTTACAGAACACTGGAAGCTACCGGACTGGTACATGATGAAGGACCGGATAAGGATAAAGGATTTGGCCCATATATCCAGAGTGAACGTCAGGCATCAGGTCTTTATTTAGAATATGCGAAACAGTTGATTGAAAGTGGTAATGCATATTATTGCTTCTGCGATAAGGAAAGACTGGCTGAGTTGAAGACTTCTGTAGGTGAAGATGGAAAAGAAATTACAGTTTATGATAAGCATTGTCTGAATCTGTCAAAAGAAGAAATCCAGGCAAATCTGGATGCCGGAAAACCATATGTTATCCGTATTAATATGCCGACAGAGGGAACGACTACATTTATTGATGAGTTATATGGAGAGATTACAGTTGAGAATAAAGAACTCGATGATATGATTCTGATTAAGTCAGATGGATATCCGACATATAATTTTGCAAATGTTATTGATGATCATTTGCAGGGAATTACCCATGTAGTAAGAGGAAATGAGTATATTTCATCATCTCCAAAATATCAGAGACTTTACGAGGCTTTTGGATGGGAGTCACCAAAATACGTGCATCTTCCATTGATTACAGATGAAAATCATAAAAAGTTAAGCAAGCGCTCAGGTCATTCTTCTTATGAAGATTTGGTTGAGCAGGGATTTCTGCCGGAAGCAATTGTAAACTATATTGCACTTCTTGGCTGGAGTCCGGAGGACAATCAGGAAATATTCTCATTAGATGAGTTAATAAAGAATTTTGATTATCATAAGGTAAATAAAAGTCCATCGGTATTTGATATTCAGAAGTTAAAATGGATGAATGGCGAATATATTAAAGCGATGGAAAATGAAAAGTTTTACGTAATGGCAGGGCCATATGTCCGTGAGGTAATTAAGAAAGATTTAGATTTGAACACAATTATGGATATGGTAAAAACACGTATTGAAATCTTTCCGGAAATTGGCGATATGATAGATTTCTTTGAAGAGCTTCCGGAATATAGTCCGGAAATGTATACTCACAAGAAAATGAAGACTAATTCGGAAAATTCGTTGGAAGTGTTACAGGAATTACTTCCAATATTAGAAGAGACGGATGATTACTCTTCAGAGGCACTTCATGATGTGGTGTTTGAGTATATTGCAAAGAAGGAGTGTAAAAATGGTCAGGCATTATGGCCGCTTCGTACAGCAGTATCAGGAAAGCAGATGACACCGGCAGGAGCTTTTGAGATTATGGAAGTAATTGGAAAGGAAGAAAGTCTTTCACGTATCAGAAAAGGAATTGAATTATTGTCTGCGTAATATATATTAGTATATATTGTTTAAAAAGGTAAAGAAAATGAATATCGTTACTTTTAATATTCGATGTGACCATAAGCAGGATGGAAAAAATAATTTTGAATATCGTAAACCGCTGATTCGAAAATGTCTTTTGGAAAAGGATTCGGATATAGTGTGCTTTCAGGAGGTGCTGCCACATATGGCTTTGTGGCTGAGTGAGGTACTAAAGGACTATCAGCTGGTAGGTTGTGGCAGAGAGAAGGATTTGACAGGAGAACAGATGACTGTGGCAATTAGAAAAGACAGATTTGAGATAGTCAGCATGGATACTTATTGGCTTTCAAATACGCCTTATTTACCGGGAAGCCGTTACGAGGAACAGAGTAAATATCCAAGAACTGCAACACAACTTTTGTTAAAGGAAACAGAAACGAACGATGTATGCTTAATTGTTAATACTCATTTAGATCATAAAGACAGCAGGGCAAGAGTTCAGGGAATGAGATGTGTTTTAGATAAAATTCATCAGGCACAGATACAATGGAAGGCAATAGGAAAACTTCCTGTTATATTGTGTGGTGATATGAATGCCCATCCGGAGTCGCCGGAGATTGAAAGTATGAACCACAGCGGTATTGTATGCGATATCACAGAAGAAATATCAGGGACTTATCATAACTTTGGCAAAATGGATAAACCGGCTAAAATAGATTATATTGCCGTAAGCGAAAATATCCGATTGAAGAAATTGGAATTATGGAAAGACCAGAAAAATGGTGTATTTTTATCGGATCATTATCCAATTAGTGCAACGGTGCATATACAAAAATAAAAATATTTCATGGTGGATGAAGATAAAACGTTGAACTATTTACGATATAAACAATTTGTGATAATATAAAAGCGGAGAAACCACAACCGGAAAGGTTGTATATATGAATTTTAATGAAAATCAAATCAAGGCAGTCAGCCACAAAAAAGGTCCGGCAATGGTTCTTGCCGGGCCTGGTTCTGGTAAAACCACCATTATTACCCATAGAATTAAAAATTTAATAGAGAGCGGAGTGCCACCGGAAAAAATTCTGGTGGTCACTTTTACAAAAGCAGCTGCAATACATATGCAAAAAAAGTTTTTTCATATTATGCAGGGTGAGAACTGGATAAGGGGGAGTTATCCGGTTTCTTTTGGTACCTTTCATAGTATATTTTTTAGAATTCTGAAACTTACGAAAAATTATAGAGGAGAACATATTTTAGGAGAAAATATGAAGTTTCAGATATTAAGGGAGATTGTTCTCAGAAAAAAGATAGAAGCAAGTAACATAAATGATTTTCTCCATAATATCGCTAGTGAGCTTAGTAAGATTAAGAGTAATATGACAGATATCAATTCTTTTGAATCACAGTGCTGTAATAATGAGACATTTCAATGTGTTTTTGAAGAATATCAAAGAGTATTATCATGCGAGCAAAAAATAGACTTTGATGATATGTTATTAAAATGTCATGAGTTATTTCAGGAGAATCCAAAGATATTGGGGAGATGGCAGCAGATTTTTGAGTATATTTTGATTGATGAGTTTCAGGACATTAATTATGTACAGTACGAAATTATAAAGATGCTGGCATTTCCCCAGAACAATCTATTTGTTGTGGGAGATGATGATCAGTCTATTTATGGGTTTCGAGGAGCGTGTCCGGAGTTGATGTTTGCGTTTGAAAAAGACTTTGTAGGTTATAACAAAATAATATTAAATAGAAATTACCGCTCAAGTAAAAATATTGTGAAAATATCAGAAAGGTTAATTTGTAATAACAACAGCCGGTTTTTGAAAAACATGCAGGCAGATTTTGTGGGTAATATAGAGCCTGAAGTTAAACTGTTTAAAACGCAATTTGAAGAATTGGAGTATATCGTTCAGAAAATAAAAAAGTTAAAATGTGATGGGATTGCCGAAAGTGAGATGGCAGTTCTTGTACGAAACAATAGCCAGATACCGGAAATACAGAAGTTCTTATATAACAGAGAGATAGCGACAAATAGAGGAGATGGGAAAAAGTTTATTTACGAGAGTGTTGTGGCAAAAGACATTATTGCTTATGTAAAGGCGTCATTAAGCTATCAGAATATGGATATTCGAAACAATCAGGATTTAATATACATATTAAATAAACCGGTGCGCTATATTGGCAGACATTTATTGACAAAGGAAAATATGAATTTTCACAAATTAAAGGAAGTATATGGACAAAGTACGGAGATAAAGAAAAATATAGAAAAACTAGAGTTTGATTTAAAGATGCTGTCAAATTTAAAACCTATGGCAGCAGTTTTATATATTGAAAAGGGTATTGGGTATGAAAAGTATTTGAGAGATTATGCAAAAGAAAAACATATCAGGATTTCTGTTTTGAGAAAGCAGTTAGATGAGATTAAGAATGACTGTTGCAGATATGATACTTTGGAAAGATGGATGAGTAGTATTGCAGAAACGGATGAGGAAAACATAGAAGAAGATAATATAAAAATCATGACAATGCATAGTGCAAAAGGATTAGAGTTTGAAGCAGTATTTATTGTGGATGTAAATCAGGGGATTATTCCAACATCAAAGGCTGTAAGAAACAGAGATTATGAAGAAGAACGCAGAGTTCTTTATGTGGCGGTTACCAGAGCAAAGAAAATACTTGGCCTCTATGCAGTTACGGAGAATCTGGGGTGCAGAGTGGAACCGTCAATGTTTTTAAATGAGGTGATAAATATACAAATATAAAAACAAAAAGATATTGACAAATATAAATATAGTAGTAAGATGATAGTACCACGGAATAGTGGCAAAATAAAAGAAAGGATAAAATGAGCAAAAAGGATAAACTAATCAAGAGATTGAAAAAACAACCGAAGGATTTTACATATGAAGAAGGAAAAAGAGTTTTAGAATATTTGGGATATATTGAAGATAATAAGGGGAAAACATCAGGGTCAAGAATTATTTTTGTGAGAGAAAGAGATCAGAAAAAGTTTTTGCTACATAAGCCGCATCCGGATAAGGTTATGAAGCAATATGCAGTAAAGCAATTAAAGGAGTTTGTAGAAAAAGAGGGAGTGTAATATGAGCAATATTTTAGAGTATAAAGGATATTATACAAGAATCGAATATGACAATGTGGACAAAGTGCTATATGGAAAAATTGAGGGAATAAATGATTTTGTGAATTTTGAGAGCAATCATGCAGAAAATATAGAAAATGAGTTTCATATGGCAGTAGATGATTATCTGATTTATTGCAAAGAGAAGGGGATAGAGCCGGACAAAACTTATAGTGGGAAATTTAATGTCAGAATATCTAAAGAGTTACACAAAAAAATAGTGTTTGAAGCTTTTAAGCAAGGCATGTCTCTAAATCAGTATGTTGAACGTGCAATCGGTTTATATACAGATGTGAACATTTAGTTAAATATTCTGTGAATTATTGCATTTTTATAGCACTTCTGATAAAGTTATACTTATTAAAAAGTGCGCAAGCGCAGAAAGAGGAAAAAATGGGAAATAATCAGTTTGAAGAGGATGAAGATTTATTTGTAACACTTACATTAGAGGATGACAGTGAGGTTGACTGTCTTGTTGTAAGTATCTTTGAAGCAGAGGGAAAAGATTATATTGCATTACTCCCTACAGAAGGACCAGAGAATGAAGAGGGAGAAGTATTTATTTATAGATATTTCGAAGATGAAGACGGAGAACCGGGACTGGATAATATTGAGACAGAAGCAGAGTTTTTCTTAGCATCACAGGCGTTCGATGAATTAGTAGAAGCCGGTGAGTATGATGAGATAATCGATGAGGAAGAAAATTTACATTAGAGGTTAGAGAGATGCCATACGATGAAGAAACCAGAAGATTAATAGAAAACAGAAAGAGGAATGCTGAGTACAGGAAAGAACAGCAGATGAAAAAGAGAAAAATGACATTGGCAGGTTTGGGCGGAGTTATCGCACTGCTTGTTGTTATTATCATTATTGCAGCTTCCTGTTCAGCAAAGAAGGATACTGAGGTAGAAACGAACCCGAAGAAGGAGACTTCTGTTTTAGGAGTCACTACAGCGGAGGAAACTACAGTTTCTGAAAGTACCAGCGCCAGTGAAACCGGTACAACAAATCAGCAGGAATCGGTTAGCAATAATGATAATGCCACATCAGTAACGGGGCAGGGAGAGTCAACCAGTCCGGCAGTTACAGGCAATGCCAGTGGTATTCAGTACACAAAGGATGCGGTCAATATCCGCAGAAAGGCTGATGGAGATTCAGAGATATTAGAAGTACTGGAAAAGAATGAGAAGGTGGAAGTTCTCGGTGTAGAAGGCAAGTGGACTTATGTGAAATGGGGAGATATTAAGGGATATATTTCCACAGAATTTTTGAAAAATGAACAGTAAAAGAGTAAATAATAAATGGCAGTGTGCAGGAAATGCACATTGCCATTTTAGAATGTTATTGGAAGGATAGATATCAGGTACAGCGATGAATTATACAGAGGCAAGAAGTTATTTAAAAGAAGTAAATAAGTATGGAAGTGTGCTGGGATTAGAAAGTATCACAACACTACTGGATGCATTAGGAAATCCACAAAAGGAATTGAAAGTAGTTCACATCGCAGGGACTAATGGAAAAGGATCAACGCTGGCATTTATACAGAGTGTACTTGTAAAATCAGGATATCAGACAGGGCGGTACAGTTCCCCGGCAGTGTTTGATGATGATGAGACAATTCAGATCAATGGAAAAAATATTGAAAAAGAAGAGTTGGCAGATATTGTTACGCTGATTCGAGAGAAAGCTGACATAATTTTAGAAAAGTATGGTTTTCATCCGACACCATTTGAAATAGAGACAGCCATGGCATTTGAGTATTTTAAAAGAAAGGACTGCGACATCGTTTTGGTAGAATGCGGCATGGGAGGAGCCGGTGATGCGACCAATGTATTTGACCGGGTATTGTGCAGTGTTATAACGAGTATATCTCTGGATCATACAGCATTTTTGGGAGAGACCATAGAGGAAATCGCACAAGTAAAAGCAGGTATTATAAAGCCGTGTTGTCCGGTAGTTATGGCAAAACAAAGTGAGAAAGCGGTTAATTGTATAAAAAATATAGCACAAGAAAAAGGGGCAGAATTTGTTCAGGCAGGACAGGCACAATTAACAGCTCAGAATCATCCGTCAGATATGAAAAGTGTCAAAAATCGTATTAACTACAAAGCAGCAAATGGAAAAAAATATCAAGCGAATATACGCATGCTTGGAACATACCAGAGTATCAATGCAGCCACCGCGATTGAAACGCTTCTTTGTTTAGAGAACTATGGTTATCAGTTAGAAGAGCATATAGAGCAGGGATTGTCAGAAGCAGTGTGGGATGGAAGAATGGAGATTATCTCAGAGGAGCCTTTATTTATCATAGACGGTGCACATAATCCCGGAGCAGTAAAAGAATTGCGAAATAGTATGGATTTGTATTTTACAAATAGGCGAATAACCTTTATAATGGGAGTGTTGGCTGATAAGGATTTTGCACAGGAGGCAGAACTTATTGCTGATAAAGCAGAAAATATTATAACTGTGACTCCAAATAATAGCAGAGCCTTAGACGGAAAGAAACTTGCAGAGACATTGTCTGTATATCATAAGAATGTTCAGTATATGGATGATATTACAAAAGCAGTTACATCTGCTATGGATTATGTGAGAAAAGGACAAACAGATATGATTTTGGCATTTGGGTCATTATCACATCTAAAAGATATAAAGCAAGCAGTTAAAGCCGAAAGGAGAGATTGACTGATGTTTGATAAGAAAAAAATTGAACAAGGAATTAAATTATTATTAGAAGGTATCGGTGAAGATGCAGATAGGGAGGGGTTAAAAGATACTCCTGACAGAGTTGCACGGATGTATGAAGAATTGTGTGCAGGAATGAGCCAGAATCCTGCAGAGCATTTGTCAAAAACGTTTACGTGTGACAATGAGAGTGTAGTCATTGAAAAGGATATTACATTTTACTCTATGTGCGAGCATCACTTGATGCCTTTTTATGGTAAAGTCCATATTGCCTATATTCCGAATGGAAAGGTCGTAGGAATTAGTAAGCTGGCAAGAACTGTTGAAGTGTACGCAAGACGGCTTCAGATTCAGGAACAGATGACAAATCAGATAGCAGCAGCGATTGAAGAGTGTTTGAGTGCAAAAGGAGTACTGGTTATGGTGGAGGCAGAGCATATGTGTATGTCTGCCAGAGGAATTAAGAAACCGGGAAGCAGAACGATTACTTTTGCAGCAAAAGGAGAATTTGAAGAAAATATTTTGCTGAGGAACGAAACGATTTCATTATTCAAGTAGTAAAAACACGAACAGGAGGCAGAATGGAGATTGGAAAGTATTCCTTTGATTTGGAAAATGAACCGGTAATTATGGGGATTTTAAATGTGACACCGGATTCATTTTCTGATGGAGGAAAGTGGAATGATATAGATGCTGCACTAAAGCATACAGAACAGATGATGATGGATGGTGCAAAGATTATTGATGTGGGTGGAGAGTCTACCAGACCGGGTTACACTCTGATTCCAGATGAGGAAGAAATTCATAGAGTAATCCCTGTGATTGATGAGATAAAGAAAAGATTTGATGTCTGTGTATCCCTTGACACCTATAAGACAAATGTGGCAAGAGCCGGAATTGAAGCAGGTATTGACATGGTGAATGATGTGTGGGGATTTAAATGGGGAGCACAGGATATGGCAGCACTCGTTGCAAAAACCGGTGTTGCTGTGTGTGTGATGCATAATAGAGATAATACAATATATGATTCTTATGTGGAAGATGTCATGTTAGACTTAAAGGAATCAATTGATATGGCACACCTGGCAGGAGTGCAGGATTCTCAGATTATTTTAGACCCGGGAGTGGGATTTGGAAAGGATTATCAGCAGAATCTTGTGATAATTCAAAAAGTTGACAAATTAAAAGAACTGGGATATCCGATTCTTCTTGGCACATCCAGAAAATCTGTTATCGGGTTGACATTAGATGTAGATAAGAATGAGAGAATGGCAGGAACTGTGGCGACTACGGTTATGGGATATGAGAGAGGATGCCGTATTTTCAGAGTTCATGATGTAAAAGAAAATTATCAGGCAGTGATGATGACGAAGGCGGTTATGGAGTCCGGTTTATCATAAAAAACGTGTGATAGGGCAAGATAAAAACAATTAGTTATTCTATGAAATAAAATGATGGAGCAATTTATGGATTGTATAAAAATTATACAGTTAGAGGTATTTGCATACCATGGCTGTGAAGAATTTGAAAAAATAAATGGACAGAAGTTTTATATTGATGCGACTTTATATACGGATATCAGAACTTCCGGTGTCAGTGATGATTTAAATGATACGATGAATTATGCAAAAGTCTGTGAGTTTATTACGAAGTTTGTGACAGGGAATCAGTTTGACCTGATTGAAGCTGTGGCAGAACAGACTTCCAGAGCATTACTGAGGGAATTTCCAAGGCTTAGAGCAATAGATTTTTCGATTTATAAACCGGATGCGCCGATAGGACTGCCATTTGGTAATGTGGCTGTTTCTATCAGCAGAAAATGGAATAAAGTAATATTATCCATTGGGTCTAATATCGGTGATAAAGAAGCATATTTAAATAATGCAGTGGACAGACTGTATGATGATGGAAACTGCAGAGTGAATGTTGTATCAAATTATATAGAAACAGAGCCTTACGGACCGGTAGAACAGGATAACTTTTTAAATGGATGTATTGAGATAGAAACGCTGTATTCTCCAAAGGAATTATTGGAAAAAGTAAATCGGATTGAGGCGGAGTCAGGAAGAATACGTGACATTCACTGGGGACCAAGGACTTTGGATATTGATATTATTTTCTATGAAGATGAAATTGTTGATGAGCCGGATTTAAAGATACCACATGTGGAAATGCATAAGAGGTTGTTTGTATTAGAACCGCTAAAACAGATTGCACCATATTGGAAACATCCGATATTAAACCGTACAGTCGGTCAGATACTGGAGGAATTAAAGCCGTCAGACAAGTGTGCAGGGTGCAGTGGCTGTAAAGGAAAAGCAGAGTAGATATCAGATGAATCTGGCAGAAAAGAAGCAGATTAAGTTAAAATAACAGATAAAAATATTGGAGTAGAATTAGATGAAGGATTTACAGGAAAGCAGAAAAGAAATTGACTATATTGATAATGAAATCGTAAAACTCTTTGAGAGAAGGATGGATGTGTGCAAAGATGTTGCCCAATATAAGCTGAGTACAGGAAAGGCAGTTCTTGACAGACAGAGAGAGATTGATAAGATTGTGACTTTGAAGGACAAGGCGAGTAATGATTTTTATGCTCATGGGGTGGAAGAGCTGTTTGAACAGATTATGGCGATGAGTAGAAAGATGCAGTACAAAATGCTTACAGAAGAAGGTGTAAATAATGATATAGGTTTTGATATTGTTGATGAACTGGACATGGAGGATGTAAAGGTAGCTTATCAGGGACTTCCGGGGGCTTATGGTCAGCAGGCGGCAACTGAATATTTCGGCGATAATGCTGAATACATAAATGTGCCTACATTCAGGGAAGCGATGAAGTGTGTCAGGGACGGTAAGACGGATTACGCAGTGCTTCCGGTAGCAAATTCATCAGCAGGAATTGTTACAGATGTCTATGATCTGCTGGTTGAGTTTTCTAATTATGTGGTAGATGCTTTTGATATTAAAATAGATCACTGTTTATGTGGTGTAAAAGGTGCAAAGATAGAGGATGTAAAAGAGGTGTATTCTCATCCGCAGGCATTTATGCAGAGTAATGCATTTATTGAAGAGCATGGATGGGAGAAGGTCAGTTTGGCAAATACAGCAATTAGTGCCAGATACATATCAGAGCAGGCTGATAAATCAAGAGCATGTATCTGTAGTGCCCATGCTGCAGAAATCTATGGATTAGATGTTCTGTATAAGGGAACGAATTTCAATGCTACGAATACGACAAAATTTATTATTGTCAGCAGACATAAGATTGCAAGACGAAATGCAGGGCTGATATGTATCAGTTTTGAATTGCCGCATGCCAGTGGTTCATTATATCAGATGTTGTCCCATATTATTTATAATGATTTGAACATGACAAAAATTGAGTCCAGACCGGTACCGGAAAAGAAGTGGGAGTACCGATTTTATGTGGAATTTGAAGGAAAAGCACATCAGGCAGGAGTTATCAATGCTTTAAGTGGAATTAATGCAGAATCTTTAAATATGAAGATTTTAGGAAATTATTAAAGCCCGGATATTTAGTGTTTTAAAGGTTTAACTGATAATGTGGAGAAATTAAATGTATATCGTGATTGATAATCAGGATTCTTTTGTGTATAATCTGGTAAGTTACATGAGAATTTTGGAGAGGGACGTTAGAGTTATATCAGGTGAAAAAATTGTTATTGAAGAAATAGATAGTAATTTAGAAAATGTGGAAGGTATAATAATTTCTCCGGGTCCGGGGAAACCGGACGAATATGAAGATGTAAGAGTCTTTATTCAACATTATGCAGGAAGTGTTCCAATTTTAGGTGTTTGTTTAGGGCATCAAATGATTGGTTCGATATTCGGAGCAAGTGTTATAAAGGGAAAACCAATGCATGGAAAGGTTACAGAATTATTTCACAATGAGAAGGGGATTTTTAATAAAATTGAAAATCCTTATAGAGTGACAAGATATCATTCTTTAATCATATCGAAAGTAGATTTTCCGGAAGTGCTTGATATATGTGCAGTATCTGACACTGGAGATATCATGGCGATAAAACATAAAAAATATCCAATATATGGAGTGCAGTTTCATCCAGAAGCATTACTATCCGAAAATGGTATTGAATTATTACAAAATTTTATAGATATTTGTAAGCTGTATAAGGATAAACATATGGAGTAAATGTTATGGGAACGGCTGTAAGGAAAATAGACACGAATAAAAGTGTGGCAGAAATATTTGAAATATTTAAAGATGAAAAATATAGTGTGTTTCTTGATACATCGCTTTCTGATAAGAGGAATCATTTTTCCATCGTTGGTATTAATCCTTATTTGAGAATGATGAAGAAAAATGAAAAATTATATGTAAATGATAAGCTTAGAGATATTACTTTTGAAGAATATCTTGAGAAGTATTTAGCTGAAAACGAGGAAATAAATAACTATAATATTCCAATTATTTCTGGAGGAATCGGATATTTTTCTTATGAATATGGACGCGAATTAAATGAGAATAAAGAAGATATAAAAAACGGGATAATACCAGAGTGTCAATTCATTTTTTATGATAACTTTATTATTGAGGATTTAGATAATGGAAATATATTTGTCACTTCCAGTGGAAAATGTCAAAGCACAGAAGCTTTTTTTGAAAAAATAGATGCGATATTAAAGGAAGAGACAAGTTGTAAGGATATACAAAGAACATCAGATATAAAAGTAGAAAGCAATTTTACGAGAGAGGAATATGTAGAGTCTGTTGATAAGATGATAAACCATATACGAGAGGGAGACATTTATGTGGTAAATCTGACGAGACAGCTGATAGTTGAAAGCAAGAGGACTCCATATGAAGTGTTTCGATATATGAGAAGTGCAAACCCTTCACCGTATGGAGCGTATATGAATTACGAAGGTTTTATTATTGTAAGTGCATCCCCGGAACGTTTTTTAAAAATGGACAAGGGAAATATTACAACACGTCCGATTAAAGGGACAAGAAAAAGAGGGAATGACCGGAAAGAGGATGAGAGGTTAAAACAAGAGCTTTTGGATTCTGAAAAGGATAAAAGTGAGTTGTTGATGATTATTGATCTTGAAAGAAATGATTTAAACAGAGTGTGTGTTCCTGGAAGTGTAAAGGTTACAGATTTATATCATGTGGAAGAATATGCTACAGTATTTCAGTTAGTTGCAAATGTTGAAGGAAAATTAGAAGACAGATATGGTTTTAATGAGGTGTTTCATGCAATGTTTCCAGGAGGCTCTATTACAGGAGCACCAAAGAGACGGGCTATGGAAATAATTGAAGAAGTAGAGAATGGCGCAAGAGGTATTTATACAGGGTGTATAGGATATGTTTCTTTTGACAGAAGTTGTGATTTAAACATTGTTATCAGGACCGCGGTCTACAAGGATAATAAATATTATATTGGTGTAGGTGGAGGAATAACTTGTGAATCGGATCCACAGTTTGAATATGAAGAAACAGAGCAAAAAGCCAAGGCTGTTTTAGAGGCAATTAGAGGTGGTGCAGATGATATGTGAAATTGATGAAGGTTATCAATATGGAATCGGTGTGTTCGAGACAATCTCTGTCGTGGACGGCAGAGCTGTATTTTTAGAACGTCATATTCAGAGGATGGAAAAAAGTTTAAAAAGACTACACATTGGCAAAACAGTGTCTAAAACAGAAATATTATGCTATTTAAGAAAGAATTACATGAAAAATGGTGTGTTGAAGATATGTGTATCGGAAGAAAATATTTTATTTTTACATAGAGATAATACATATCACCTGAGTCAATATCAAAAAGGTTTTGAGGTTGCAACAAGTAAAATTTTAAGAAATGAAACAGATACGTGCATATATCATAAAATGTTAAACTGTGCTGTGAACATACTGGAGAAAAGGAACTTTGCAAAACAGGGAATTGATGAACCGGTTTTTATTAATACAAAAGGCTATTTGGCAGAGGGGGCTACAACAAATATATTCTTTGTAAAAGGCAAATTGTTGTATACACCAGATATGAAGTGCGGTTTGCTGCCGGGCGTGATGAGAGATTATATTATCGAAAACTATCAGGTAAGACAGGATTTTATAAAAAAAGAAGATGTTCAATTTTTTGATGAAATGTTTTTGACGAACTCTCTGTTGGGGATAATGCCAGTGAGAAAGTTTCATAATATTATCTTTGATAAAATGGAAATGGGTAAAAGATTAAATGAAGAATATCTGATGAAAAGAGCCGATTTATAAAAAAAGATAGGATTTCCTTCTATTTAGAGTGGGTTTTTTATGATAAAAAAGCATCCCACAAAAATTGGAAATGCCTATAATATATATTATTTAAAATTTCTATTAATTCTTTTAAGTTCATCCAATGCTTCTTTTTCACGAATACGTCGTTTTTCTTCTTCATATTCATTCCAAAATTTCACTTCTTTTTTGCGTTTCAATTGTTGTGGAGAATTGTTTGTTGAATCGCTAGGAGTTAATTCATAAATATCTCCTCCAATAAGTATATATGCAATAACTAATATTGCATTAACGATTAATAAAATTAGGATAGAATTCAATTTATTGTCCCAAACTAACTGACATAATGACTCGATTTTTTGCATAATAAAATTGGATTCTATAAAACAACTAAGTATAGAGTTTCCTAATCCTATAAAAATTAGTAGCGCTAATTCCCCAAATGTAAATATCACGATATTTATAATTGCCATCCATAATTTCCAAAGCAAATCTATAATCTTCATTTGTTTTCTCGTCCTTAATGTTTTTTTATGATAACTTAAGGGAATTGAATTGTCAATAATTCTATATCTGAGGGTAACCGTGTTACGATTAAAACAATCAACCTTAATAAAAAAAGGGTAAATAGTATTGGAAATGAATAAGATTTATGTGAGGCTTAATTAAGCAGGTGAAAGTAAAACTAATTGTACTATGGTTTTGTTAGTAGTACACATAACAATTTTAAGTTCAGTGGGTAAAACTCTATAAACGACTACATAAATACTATCATTAATTTTTAGGAAAACATTGGGAATATGTATTGAAAAAAAGATAGGAATGTAATAAACTTAAGATAAATCTAGGGCGGACGAAAAAGGGATGAAAAATACATAATTAGAAAGCATAACGCATCAAACTTCTGAAGCAGGAATAGAAGTTTGGTGCGTTTATTTTATAGAACGAAAACAAATAGTTAAAAGAGAGGAGAAAGTCTATGAAACACAAAGTAAACAAAAAAGTATTCAGAAGGACATTGGCATTAATTCTTGTGATGACAATGTTGGTAACAGGACACAACTTGAATGTGAAAATAGAGTCTGTTTATGCGACACAAAAAGTACAAAAAACAGAAGATAATGGAGAAAACAAAGGATATATCATTGTTGCAAAAAATGAGAAAGCCTATAATAGGGCATTGAATGCTATTGATGAAGAATCAATAGAAAGTGGAGAAAAATTTATTGATAATAATATAATAGTTGCGGAACTTTCAGAACAAGAAGCAGAAGAACTGAATCAAGATAGCAACATCATAATTGAAAAGAATTTGGTATTGGAAGCTAGTAAAGTAAAGTCAGGTAGTAAATCTAAAAAGGAACTATATAAACAATTAAAAAAGGATAGGAAGAGAGCAAAAGAAAAAAGAGAAGCAGAGTGGAATTTGCAAGCAATAAATGTAGATGAAGTAGATACAAAGACAGATATAAAAGATAAAGTCAAGATAGCAGTTTTAGATTCAGGTATTGATTTTATATCAGGTATGAATTTAGTTAAAAGTGTAAATTTTGTTGACACAGAAGAATATGTTGCTCCTTATTATCAAGATTTAACAGGTCATGGCACAAATGTTGCTAGTGTAATAGTTGGAGATGGGAAAAATATCGTACAGGGAGTTAATCCAAATGCTGAATTATATTCAGTAAAAGTGCTAGATGAAAATAACCAAGCACCAATTAGCAGAATTATTGAAGGTATTTATTGGTGTATTGAAAATAATATGAATATAATAAATATGAGTTTTGGAACCCCTACATACTCAAAAGTATTAGAAAAAGCAGTTAAAGATGCATATGATGCAAATATATTAATGGTCGCTGCATCAGGAAATAAAGATAGTGATGTAGAATATCCGGCTGCATTTGAAAAAGTAATGGCAGTTGCTGCAACCAACACAAAATCAGAAATAAGTGATTTTAGTAATACAGGTGAAGAATTAGATGTTGCCGCACCAGGAGAAAAAGTGAGAGTTTTAGGATTTTTCGGAATGAACGGTGTAACACATGGAACTAGTATTGCCGTACCACAAGTGGTTGGTGTTGCATCATTATTATGGGAACGAGATTTAACAAAGTCTAATGAGTTTATCAGACAGTTGATTAATTATAGTTCAAAAAATATTGAAAATACAAATGATTGTGGTCTTTTAGATGCAGAGTATGCATTACAGATTTATGATGAGTTTGATGATAATTTTGGTGGAATAAATTTAGCAAGTAAAGAACATATACCAGAGAATGATGAAGTATTAGAGATATTCGATGAAATTGTAGATGATTCAGCTTATGTAGAAGGTAGATGGGTAAAGACCAGGCATCAAGATCTTGTTACAAATGGTGCGAAAAATGATGGGTTGACGACAACAGAACTAAAGATATTAAAAGCAGGAGCAATTTATCCGGACGAAGCTAAATCTGGAATGAATGGTCTTGATGATAATGCTGAATATCATGGTGGATATATGGATTTAGGTGTAATGATACAAATTATATAGCATGTTATGAATTTGTGACAAGGATTGCCTTAAATAACGGAAATGCATCAACAATAAATAGAAGCACCATTAAGGGACTTGGACAAGCTAGTTATGAATGGATTAAATGGGATTTCGAGGGTGAAGGGGTAGGAGCAGTTACATGGAACAAAATTTTTTCGGATCTGAATGTTTCAAACACAAATAAAAACAAGAAATATTTTACATGGGGAATTGCACTTCATATATTATCAGATACATTTGCTCATAAAACATATAGAAAATCAGATAATAAGTTAATAGTGCATGAAGATCATTATACGAATCCAAATACGCAAATACCAGGAGCAGATGTTATAACTGTTGTTAAAGGACGCTGGTTAGTAGCAGGGCATGCAGTGGATTATAGTATAGATTGTTTATTGACAAATAATTATGGCGATTGTGCTGAAATAATAAATGCATTGGAAGATCAAACATATACTAGTAATAGTGAATTGTTTTTGAAAAAACGTTTGTCACAATATGTTCAAAGTAATGGTGGAACTGTAACATCATATGTAAGAAATGCAAATTATAATTAGTTATATATTTTGGTATAAATATAACATAGTATTAGAAAAAATGTTGAAATAATATTAACGGCAATTACGTTTAATAGATATAATAAATAGAAAAGAGTGAGGATACAGCTATGAAAAAGAAGGAATTAATAGGAAAGATTTTATTAAGTACAGGTACAATTTTATTATCTATGATTTTGCTACCATTAAGTGTGGTTAGTGCTAAGGTGATACCTAACGATAAGACAGGGATACCTGATAAAAACTTATATCAGGCAATATTGTTTGAACTAGATAAAAAGAGTGATAAAAAGATTACGGATGATGATTTGGAAGAAGTGTATTCCATAGGTGAGTATTTTATAGAAAAAAATAGAAATAAAAAAGTCAAAAACCTGAAGGGTCTTGAAAAATTTAAAAAATTGTATAGTTTAGAAATTCCTATAAAAGGTTCAACAAGTTTAAAGGGAATTAATAAAATACCAAATTTAGAACAATTAACAATTAGAAATGGCAAGTTAAAAAATCTTAATGTATTGAAAAAGATATCTAAATTAGAAAGTTTAACTATGCAAAATATTAAATTGAAGGATTGGGCAGCGTTGGGTCAATTAAAAGGATTAACAAGTCTTGAAATTAATAAATGCAATTTAAGAAGTTTTAGACAAATAAAAAAACTTACAAAACTAGACAGCTTAATTATTAAAAGAACAAAGTTAAAAAAATTAAAAGGAATTGAAAAATTAACACAATTAACAGGACTATATGTTCCTAACAATTGTTTGTCATCTGTTTCCGGAATTGAAAAATTAACACAATTGTGGGACTTGGATGTATCTTATAATAAATTAACAAAGCTTCCATCTTTAAAGAAACTTAAAAAGTTAGTTTTAGAACATACATCTTTTTCAGGTAATAAAATAAGCGAGAAAGAATTAAAAAAGAAATTGCCATCTAAAGTTCCAAATAAGTGGCTTAATAATCAGGTATTTTATCAAAATACAAAAAAGAAGTTAAAAGTAAATCATGTGGAAAATATAAATGTTAATACTACAAAAATTACTGGAGTTACAGAAAAGCAAATTAAAAATGTGGTATTAATGACAGAAGAAGGCGAGAAAATTAAAACTGTTAAGTCAAATAAAAAAGGTAAATTTAGCTTTGATGGACTTGATTTAAGTGCATATGAAGGAATGAAACTAAAAATAGTAATCTTAAGAATATTTTATGATCCAGTTGAAGATGAAGGTGGATTTGATACATTAAAAACAGTAAAATTTATGGTGCAAAACAAGTAAATAGTATACCAAAAATCAGACATAGGAAATCCTATGTCTGATTTTTATATATCAATACCGGCTTTTATTTCTAAAAATTTTAAAATGTCATTATATACTTCCTGACAATTCTTTTCATTGAATATTTCGTGACGCATATCGTCATATAATTTAGAAAAAGTATTTGGATATCCACAGTTCTTTAAGTGGGAAACGGCTTTTTTGAAAGCCTTGTCATTTCGTCTGCAAGGATCCTTCGCCCCTGACACAAACATTACAGGCAGAGAAGTGTTCTTGCTGGTCCAGCCTAGTTTACTGTAAACTGCCTGATCAAGATTTGTCAGTGCGTAATATCCATTTAAAGTAAATGGTACACCACAGAGAGGATCTTTATTGTAATCCTCTACGACACTTCTGTCAGAACAAAGCCAGGCGTTGAGAATGCCTTCTTTTTCAAAAGGTTTTTCAAAAGGACCATTAATCATGTGCTCAATCATTGGACTTCTATAATGCCAGCCGCGGAACAAAACTAGAAAACGAATCAGCCTTTTGCCAATACCGGCCAGCGGGTTGTGAGAAGGTGAACCACTAATAACCACGGCATCAATTTCTCTGGAATGTTTTTTCAGATATGCCCGCGAAATTAATGAACCCATACTATGCCCGATTAAAACTAATGGAAGCCCCGGATATTCTCTTTTTAAAAACATCGTGAATTCGTGTACATCATCAACTAAACCTTTGTATCCTTTTTCGCCAAAGTAGCCAAGATCATCTTCAGTGAGAATGTTTTCCCCATGTCCTTTAATATCTGTAATCGCACATATAAAACCTTTTTGATTAAAGTACTTCATTGTCTTTTCATAGCGTTGTCTTTTTTCACACATGCCATGAACAAATTCTATTATACCGATAGGTTTCATCCCATCAGGTGGATAAGTGATTGTACTAGGTCTCATAAATATACCTCACTTGTAAAATGTTAATCTTCAATATCCATTCCTTCTGTTGTGTAAACAGTTCTCTTTCTTGCCATTTCGTCATTTTCAAGATATTCATCATATGTTGTAATTTTATCAATTAACTTGCCATTTACAATTTCCATAATACGGTTTGCAGTTGTCTGGACTACCTGATGGTCTCTTGATGAGAAGAGAAGTACACCAGGGAACTTAATCAGACCGGTGTTGAGTGCTGTAATACTTTCCATATCTAAATGGTCTGTAGGTTCGTCAATTACTAAAACATTTGCACCGCTTATCATCAGTTTTGACAGCATAACACGGACTTTTTCACCACCGGAAAGAACACGGACTTTCTTAACACCATCATCACCTGCAAAAAGCATGCGTCCAAGGAAGCCACGTACATAAGTAGCATCTTTGATTTCTGAGTATTGTGTCAGCCAGTCAACAATTACATCATCACAGTCAAAGTCCTTTGTGTTATCTTTTGGGAAATAAGACTGACTGGTTGTAATACCCCATTTATAGTCTCCCTCATCCGGTTCCATCTGTCCCATAAGAATCTGGAATAATGTGGTCTTTGCCAGACCGTTAGAACCAACAAAAGCAACCTTGTCTTCACGTCCGATTGTAAAAGAGATATCATCTAAAACTTTGACACCGTCAATGGTTTTGGAAAGATGTTCTACAGTCAGAACTTCGTTTCCAATTTCTCTGTCAGGTCGAAAATCAATATATGGATATTTACGGCTGGAAGGTTTGATATCATCCAACTCGATTTTTTCTAATGCACGTTTTCTGGAAGTCGCCTGTTTGGACTTAGAAGCATTGGCGCTGAATCGCTGAATAAAGTCCTGCAACTCTTTAATCTTTTCTTCTTTCTTTCTGTTGGCTTCTTTCATCTGTTTTACAATCAGCTGACTGGATTCATACCAGAAGTCATAGTTTCCGGCATAAAGCTGAATCTTTGCATAATCAATATCAGCTATCTGAGTACATACTTTATTTAAGAAGTATCTGTCATGCGATACTACGATAACTGTATTTTCAAAGTTAATCAAAAATTCTTCTAACCATGCAATAGCGTCTAAATCTAAATGGTTTGTAGGCTCATCCAAAAGTAAGATATCCGGATTACCAAATAACGCCTGAGCTAATAATACTTTGACTTTTAATGTACCATTCAAATCTTTCATAAGACTATAGTGGTGTTCTGTATCTACGCCTAATCCGTTTAAAAGAGTCGCAGCATCTGCCTCGGCATTCCATCCATCCATTTCTGCAAATTCAGCTTCTAGTTCGGATGCTTTGATACCATCTTCGTCTGTAAAATCCTCTTTCATATAAATAGCATCTTTTTCTTTCATAATATCGTACAGACGCTGGTTTCCCATAATTACTGTATCAAGGACAGTCTGGTCATCGTACTGGAAATGATCCTGTTTTAAGAATGACAGACGTTCACCAGGAGTGATGATTACTTCACCGCTGGTAGGCTCAATTTCTCCTGTTAAGATTTTCAGGAAAGTTGATTTTCCTGCTCCGTTTGCACCGATGAGTCCATAACAATGACCCGGAACAAATTTTATATTAACTTCTTCAAATAATGCTTTTTTTCCGAAACGTAAAGAAATATTACTTGTACTTATCATTTCAAAATCTCCTTATTCTATACTATTTGCTCATCAAAGTATATCAGTTTTTATTGATTAAAGCAATGTTATAAGGCAAATATCGGTCATTCAGGGAAAAAATAGATTTTTTTAAAATAAGTCGTTAAATAAAAAGGATAAATATGGTATGATAATTAATAGTATTTAATGTTTTCAGTGGATATTGGACTGGTAAAATTGGTATAGACAGCGAAGTAGTAAAGAAAGGTTATTAGACTGGAAAGGAAAGGCATATGGGCAATTTAAAAGATTTAAAAGTAGATAGAGGAAATCCGCTGATGATAGGAGCAACTGTTATTGGAGATAGTGTTAATTTTGCAATTACTGCAAAGGCGGGAAGTAAATGCGAAGTGATTTTGTATAAAAAAGGGGAGGAACAGGAGAGTTTTAGGATTCCTTTTGAAAATGCTCAGGTTATCGGAAATGTGTATGCCATGATTGTTTCGGGATTTGATTATAAGGAGTACGATTATAACTTTTGCATTAATGGAGAAGTTGTTGTAGATAAATATGCAAAGTCATTAGTTGGCAAGAAGCAGTGGGGAGATGATGGTACAAATATAAAGGCAAGCATTGTGGAAGATAACTTTCAATGGGAGGATGATGCACCTTTATGTATACCTTTCGAGGATACAATACTTTACAGACTACATGTAAGAGGATTTACAAAACATAGCAGTTCCAAGGTCAGACATAAAGGTACATATTTAGGCATTGTCGACAAAATTCCATATTTAAAAGAATTAGGTATTACTATGATTGAACTGATGCCGGCGTATGAGTTTCATGAAATCAAAACAGAACAGGCTACATCAATGCGTGGACAGTTTCAGATTGAAGAACCAAAGTTGAACTATTGGGGATATACAGACGGGTATATTTTTGCTCCGAAAGCATCATATGCTTTTTCGAACAAGACAGGAGGAGAAGTAGAAGAGTTTAAATATATGGTAAGAGAACTCCATAAAAATGGTATCGAGTTATCTATGGAATTTTATTTTTCACAGGGAACAAATCCAAAAGAAATCTTAGACTGTCTGCATTACTGGGTAATGGAATATCATATTGATGGAATTCATGTGAATTGTGAAGAAGCGGTAACGCGCATGATTCAGACAGATGATTTGCTTTCTGCTACAAAGATTTTTACTTATAGTTTTGCAATGGATACAGATTTTTATCATAGCAGTTCTAATGTGAGAAATCTGGCAAATTTCAATGATGATTTTATGATTGCTGCCAGAAAGTTTATTAAGGGTGATGAGGATATGCTGAACACGATATCTTACAAAGTAAAGGCAAATCCACCGGGAGCGGCTGTGGTCAATTATGTGGCAAACCATAATACATTTACATTATACGATTCGGTATCTTATGACAGAAAATATAACGAATTAAATGGAGAAAATAATAAGGATGGAGCCGTTTATAATTACAGTTGGAATTGTGGCGCAGAAGGCACTACAAGAAAACGTAAGGTAATGGATGTTCGAAAGAAGCAGATAAAGAATGCACTGTGTCTTGTGTTTTTGAGTCAGGGTGTTCCAATGATATATGCGGGTGATGAAATGTGTAATTCACAAAAAGGCAATAATAATCCTTACTGTCTTGATAATGAGATTTCATGGACAAACTGGAATACGACGGCTATGGCAAAAGAGATTTTGGAATTCACAAAAAATCTGATTCATTTTCGAAAAGAGCATAAAGTATTACATTTAAAAGACGAGACAAGACAGATGGATTATAAGTCATATGGACTCCCGGATTTGTCTTATCATGGAACGAAAGCGTGGTATGCAGATTTTAGTCATTTTAACAGACATTTTTCAACAATGTATTGTGGAAAGTATGCAATGGATGTTATAGGAAATGATGAACAGGATATGTATATTGCTTACAACATGTATTGGGAAGAGCAGAAGTTTGGCATACCATCGGCTAGAAATAAACGGAAATGGAGAGTAGCATTTTCTACAAGTCACGAGCAGTCAGAAAAAGAAGTTGGAAGAACGCTGGCTGTGCCGGGAAGAAGTGTGACAGTGCTGATAAGTGAAAAATAGTGTGGCAGTTTATGAAAGAAAATGACAAGAAACGGATAGAAACAGAACAAAATGGAGTGTAGTAGTGTGGATGAATTAAATGAGAAAGGTATCAGAAAATTTATAGATTTGGATAAGTGGGGGTTGAGCAGTTTTGCTTTAAAGATTATAGCGGCTGTTACTATGTTTATAGACCATTTTGCAATACTGTTTTTAGATAATCATCATACAGCTTATATGATTGCAAGAGGAATAGGAAGAATCAGTTTTCCGATTTTTGCGTTTATTCTTGTGGAAGGATTTTATTATACCGCTAACAGGGTTAAGCATGGAATTACATTAGGTGTTTTTGCAATTATTTCGGAAATACCATATAACATGATGTATGGCAGATTTTTTTATCTGGAAAATCAAAACGTTATTTTTACACTGTTCATAGGGTTTATGATGATTTGGGCATTAGATTCTATATCTATGTACAGAGTGAATTATTCGGATAATCTGTTAAAGAAAGTCGGAGCAGGAAGAATGAATACTGTTCTTGAACTTATGGCAATGCTGCTGGCATTTATTATTGCATATTTTATGAAATGCTCTTACTCTTACGCAGGAATTATGCTGATATTATGCTTTTATGTATTTCGAAAATATCATATTGGCAGGGCAGTATCAAACATTGTTTTTAATATGGGTATGTTTGGCTACAGTATTCAATGGCTCGGGGTGTTCAGTATGATACCAATCGCTTTTTATAATGAAAAGCCGGGTAAATACAAATGGAAGTATTTCTTTTATCTATTCTATCCTATTCATATTTTGATATTGGTGGCAGTTAAAATGATACAGTTAAAGTTATAATATTTACAGTTCTAAAAATACTTTTAATAAAATGGAACCCTTTTTCTATAATTTGAACCCTTTTTATGTTTTTAATTTCCTTTATACTAAAGTTAACTTTGAAACGGAATAGAGATATAAGGAGGTATGTTATGATATCAAAGTTAATGAAAAAGGCAGTAACATTTGTACTTTCTACGGCAATGGCAGTAACAGCTATAACGTTTACAATGCCACAGCAGAAAGTAAAAGCAGCACCAACGACAAGTTCACAATTAGTGTGGAGCGATGAGTTTAATGGTTCATCTTTAGACACTTCAAAATGGGGTTATGAAATAGGAACCGGAGCAAGTGGATGGGGAAATAATGAACTTCAATATTATACCAATAGAACAGATAATGCATATGTTTCCGGCGGAGCATTGCATATCAGGGCAAAAAGGGAATCCTATGGTGGTAAAAATTATACATCGGCTAGGTTGAATACAAATGGAAAATTTACTTTTAAGTACGGATATGTTGAGGCACGTTTGGCATTGCCATCCAGTCAGGGAATCTGGCCTGCATTCTGGATGTTAGGAGCAAATATTGGAAGTGTGGGCTGGCCTGCATGTGGTGAAATTGACATCATGGAAGCAATTAATGCAGAAAATAGAACATATGCTACGTGTCATTGGGATTGCAATGGACATTCGGATTATGGAAAGAATACAGGAAATTTTGATATTACACAATATCATACATATGGGCTACAGTGGGACAGTCAGTATATAAGAATGTTTGTAGACGGAAATAAGATTTATGAAATGTATATTGAAAATAATGCTGGTGGAACAGAAGAATTTCACAGACCGTTCTATTTATTGTTAAACGTAGCAGTTGGTGGAAACTGGCCGGGATTTGCAGTGAATGATAGTGCATTTCCTCAGGAAATGAAAGTAGATTATATTCGTGTATATCAGGAAAATCCATCATTCAATAGTTCATCATCAAGTAATGTGGATCATAATACAGGAAGTGGTAATACCGGAAATACCGGTAACACTGGAAATACAGGTAATACAGGGAATCCACCTGCAAGTGGCATGGGAATGAATTCTGCAGGAGCAGGTTCAGCTACAGCGTATGTAAATGATTCTTCGTGGACTGATATTCACTATTCCGTAAATGGTGGAGCACAGCAGAATGTGAGAATGACACAGTCAGGTTCCAAAGCTACATATACTATCAATGGATTAAAATCAGGTGATTCTGTAAAATATTGGTTTACTTACTGCAATACATCCGGGTTTGTAAAAGATACAGAAAGCTACACATATAATCATAATGGAAGTGGTTCATCAGGAAATCAGGGAAATACAGGAAATCAGCCAAGTATTAATCCGGCATCCGGAGATGTAGTTATTTATCAGGATGCAAATTATGGCGGACGTTCAGCATCCCTTGGTTTAGGAAACTTTAATTTAGCATCATTACAGGCAAAAGGTTTTAAGAATGATGATTTGTCATCTATTAAATGTCCATGGGGCTATAAAGTGACTATGTATGCAGACGATAATTTTAGAGGAGCAGCTAAGGTTATCACAGCAGATACTGCTTTTGTTGGAAGTGATTGGAATGATCAGGTTTCTTCCATAAAAGTTGAAAAAGCACGTTATCGTATTATTAACCGTCACAGTGGTCTTTGCTTAGATGTTTCCGGTTCTAATACTGCAAGTGGCACAAATGTTCAGCAGTGGACAGGAAATGGTTCATTGGCACAGACATGGGAAGTATCATTTAACAAAGATGATTCTACATATGTTCTGACTAGTGCAATTCATGGAAAGGCAGTTGACATGGGAGGCTGGTCCAAAGATAACGGTGGTAATGCTATCATTTGGGATAATAACAATACTGATAACCAGAGATGGTATATTACACCCGTAGATGGTGGATATTCCTTCCTGATTAACAAACATAGCAATAAGTGTCTTGAAGTAGGAGGCTGGTCAACAGAGGCCGGTGGAAATGCGATACAGTGGGATTATTTTGCACAGCCAAATCAGCAGTGGAAGTTTGAAATGGTAAATTAAAATAGTTGAATAAATAGTTGTTTAATCTGTTAAAACAAGGTAAAATATAAGAAAGTTATATCCCTCGAATATGATATGTTCGGGGGATTCTTCATAAGGAGGAATTATAAATGAAAAAATTTATTTCTACAATGATTGTCTTAGTGCTGATGACACAACTATTTAGTGCCTATGGAATAAAGGCAGATGAGAATAACATATCATCTTATAAAAATAAATTTGTTCCTCCTGATGGTAAAACACTGCTGTTTATTGGTCAGGATGATGATGAAACAGCGGATTATATAGAAAGCAGCAAAATCGTTCCGGCAGGAATGATGATTTATACAAATTTAGGGGATTTGTCCGCAATGACATCTTCTTATCAAGGTACCGGATCCAATCAGGCAGGACGAATGGATTTTCAGGATTGGGCAAGACGATATGATAATACCGTATTGAATCTTGGAATTTGGGCGTCAGATAGTACTATGCTGTTAGGAATTGCAAATGGAAAGTATGATGAAAATATAAAAAAACTTGCATATTATATTAAGAATTCTAAAAAGCCTGTATATGTTCGTTTCGGTTACGAGTTTGATGGTCCGTGGAATGTTTATGCACCGGGCTTATATAAATCTGCATATAAACGTTTCGTTGATGTTGTGCGCGATACAACTCCAGGTGGGAAATTGCAAAATGGTGTAAATGATAACATATCTTTTGTATGGCATTCAGCAGCGTTTTTCCGTCTGGGTGAAAATAATATCTGGCCTGATGTTACAGGACAGGGCGGATATGATAAAGAACAAATAGAGAGTTATCTGAACAACCCGTATATGACATTAGAAAACTGGTATCCCGGTGATGAGTATGTGGACTGGGTAGGAATCAGCTGGTTTGCGTGGGAGCATGAATATCAGGAAAAAGCGGCAGATATAAGAAGAGATGAAGCTGTTGCATTTGCAGAAAAACATAGTAAGCCGGTTATGATTGCAGAAGCTGCGCCAAAAGAGATATGGCAGCCACAGAATCCGACAAAAAATTGTTGCGATAATGGCAAAGTCTGCATCTTAGGTGAAGAAGGAACCATTCATGAGGGCGATTCATGGACGAACTGGTATCAGCCTATGTTTGAGTATATAGAAAAAAATGATATTAAGGCATTGTGTTATATTAATCAGGATTGGAATGCACAGAAAATGTGGGAACTTCAAGGTGGCTGGGGAGATTCACGAGTGCAGAACAGCGAAGAATTTTTTGATAAATGGTTAAGAAAGATTGGCGAATCCAGATATCTGATGAGTTCAAAAGAGTTGTACCCATATATTGGTTTTATTCCTAGGAATAATGAACAGAATGGTACGACTACAGGAACGGATAAGACACAAGAGCAGACAACACAGAAAATGCAAAAGGTTTCGAAACCTAAAGGTGTAAAAATAACGAAATTAAAAAGTAGCAGAAAATCTATTAAAGTTTTATGGAAAAAACGAACAAAAGGTACAAATGGATATGTAATTCAGTATAGTACGAAGAAGAACTTTAAATCTAAAGTAAAGGCAGTGACGATAAAGAGGAATAGGATAACTATAAAGAAAATAAAAAAACTGAAATCAAAAAAGAAATACTATGTTAGAATCAGAACGTTTAAGATTGTAAAAAACAAAAAGTATTATTCTGATTGGAGTAAAGTAAAAAGTGTGAAAACAAAATAGAATTTGTATAAGAATAAAATTCCCAGGTTATGGATGATGCACAATCTGGGAATTCTTATTTTATTTATTGTGGATATATGAGTCTTTCTTCTGTGATATTTGTCAAGACTTCATCGTAGTATTTTGTACATATATATTTTGCCATGTTCAGATTCATATCCAGATAGTTTCCACAGTCTTTGGCACATGCACCTGGGACGGTATCATTAAAATCTTTCATAAATTCGTACATTCTTGTAACGAGAGGAAGAACTTCTTTGGAAGAATGGTCTCCTGCCAGTACCATATAAAAACCGGTGCGGCATCCCATAGGACCAAAATAAATTATCTTATCTTTAAATTCTTCATCATTTCTTAAAAAAGTAGCTCCAAGATGTTCTATTGTGTGAATTTCTGCGGTGTTCATAACAGGCTCAAAATTCGGTCTCGTCATACGAATGTCAAATGTAGTAATGACTTCAGCTCCAACCCGGTCCTTTCTTGAAACATATAGTCCGGGTAATAATTTCAAATGGTCAATTGTAAAACTTGTAATCTTTTCCATGGTAACCTCCGAAAAATTTCTATAATCATATTAATGAATTCAATATAAAAAATCAAGGGGCAGGTTGTTTTTGTAAAGATAAAAATATATAATGAATGAAAGTTGGAATGTCAGTAGAAAGGATGAATCAGCAGTAACATGGATAATATGACAAAAAGCAATAGTGATATAGAACAGAATAAGCCGCATAAGAGACGTGTAAGGTACAAGGGGACGCATCCCAGAACTTATGCTGAAAAGTATAAAGAACATAATCCTGATAAATACAAGGACACGATTGAAAAAGTTATTAGTAAAGGAAGTACACCGGCAGGGATGCATATATCTATTATGGTAGAGGAAATATTGGATTTATTGGAAATACAGCCAGGACAAAAAGGACTGGATGCAACATTGGGGTATGGTGGTCATACGAGCAAAATGTTGGAAAAACTGGAAGGAAAAGGGCATGTATATGGTCTTGATATTGATTCGATTGAAATAGAGAAAACGAAAAAGAGGTTGTCGGATAAAGGATTTGGCAGTGAGCTTTTTACGGCAGTAAATATTAATTTTAAAGATATCGATAAAGTGGCAGAAGAATATGGACCATTCGATTTTATTTTGGCAGACCTGGGTGTTTCCTCGATGCAGATAGATAATCCGGAACGTGGATTTACATATAAATATGATGGACCGTTAGATTTACGATTAAATCCAAATCAGGGTGTTTCGGCTGCAGAGCGTTTGAATAGAATATCATTAGAAGAATTAGAGGGGATGCTCATAGAAAATTCTGATGAACCATATGCTTATGAAATTGCGAAAAAAGTTATTGAAGAACGGAGAAGAAAGAAAATAGAGACAACACTAGAGTTGAAAAATGTAGTAGAAAAAGCAGTTTCGCAGTCAAAAGAAACGAGGAATATGTCTAATAATGATAAAGAGGAATTAATGAAAAAGTGTTGTGCCAGAGTTTTTCAGGCACTTCGAATTGATGTGAATAACGAGTTTGAAGTATTGTATGAATTCCTGGAAAAACTTCCGGATGTACTAGCACCTGGAGGAAGAGTGGCAGTTTTAACCTTTCACTCGGGAGAGGACAGGTTAGTGAAAAAGTCCTTTAAATCACTAAAAAATGCAGGAGTATACAGTGAGGTGGCAAGGGAGGTCATCAGACCCGGAAGAGAAGAATGTATCAGAAATCCAAGAGCAAAGTCCACAAAAATGCGATGGGCAGTAAAAAGTATATTTTAGTACACTTTTTAATAAAAAAGTGGTATGATATTAAAATATGTAGAAATAAAGGAGAGTAGTTATGTTAGGAGATAAGAAAGTATCGTACAGTGCTATGCAGTCAACAGGCACACTTACATTGGGAAATTATTTAGGAGCTCTTGACAACTGGCTGAAAATGCAGGAAGAATACGAATGTTTTTACGCAATTGCTGATTTACATTCTCTGACAATAAGACAGAATCCGGCAGAATTGAGAAAGAGAGCCAGAGATTTATATACATTATATGTGGCAGCAGGACTTGATCCGGAGAAGAATTGTATTTATTTTCAGTCACATGTATCAGCACATGCAGAGCTTGCATGGCTATTGAATTGTTTTACATATATGGGTGAGTTGAACAGAATGACACAGTTTAAAGATAAGGCCGCAAAACATTCTGATAATATCAATGCAGGGCTGTTTACATACCCAGCATTAATGGCAGCGGACATTCTTTTGTATCAGGCAGATGTAGTACCGGTAGGTCTGGACCAGAAGCAGCACTTGGAATTAACCCGCGATATTGCGAATAGATTTAATGGCATATATGGAGATGTATTTACGATACCGGAACCTTTGATTGGAAAGTCTACTGCAAAGATTATGAGCCTTCAGGATCCGTCAAGAAAGATGTCAAAGTCAGATGAGAATCCAAATGCAAGCATTTTGCTTATGGATGATCCTGACACGATTATAAGAAAATTCAAGAGGGCAGTTACAGACTCTGATATGGAGATTCGTTACTCTGATGAGAAACCTGGTATTCAGAATTTAATTAATATTTATTCCTGTATTACAGGAAAGACCGTTGAAGAGGTAGAAAAAGAGTTTGACGGTAAGGGATACGGAGACTTTAAGATGGCTGTAGGAGAGACAGTGGCAGACAGATTAAGACCGTTGCAGGACAGATTCTATGAGCTTCAGAAAGACAAGACTTATCTGAATGGAGTAATTAAGGAGAATGATGAGAAGGCAGCGTACTTTGCAAATAAAACACTTAGAAAAGTTCAGAAAAAAGTAGGACTGACTGAGAGAATCAGATAAAAACAAGAAAGAATTTCCAAATGATAAAAAACATATTATTTGACTTAGATGATACAATTTTAGACTTTCATAAATGTGAAAGAACAGCTTTATCAGAAACGTTTATAAAGTTAGGTGTTGAACATACGGACAAAATATTGGACCGGTATAGTGTGATTAATGATATGCACTGGAAGAGGCTGGAGAAGGGAGAACTGACCAGAGCGCAGGTGTTGCTTGGCAGGTTTGAAGTTTTGTTTGAAGAAATTGGAGCAGAATGTTCCAGTGAATTAGCATGGAAGACGTATGAAGAGTTGTTGGGGAACCAATATTCTTTAGTAGATGGAGCATTGGATTTGCTTGAAAAGTTATATGGAAAGTATCGCTTATATATTGTATCCAACGGAACTGCAACAGTTCAGGATAGAAGAATTGCAGGAGCAAAACTGGAAAAATATTTTGAAAAGATATTTATTTCTCAAAAGATAGGATACAATAAACCGGATATAAGATTTTTTGAGAAATGTTTTTCAGAGATTGATGATATTAAAAAAGAAGAGACCATTATAATAGGTGACAGTCTCAGCTCTGATATACAGGGAGGGATTAATGCAGGTATCAGAACCTGCTGGTATAACCCTAAGAAAACCGGGTATCCAAAATCTATGAACATTGACTATGTTATTCATAGTTTGGATGAGATAGAAGAAGTAATTCAGAGAGAACAGGAATAAAAAACAGTGAACGATGGTCTGATTATAAATCAGGAGATTGTTCACTGTTTTTTATTTTGTTTTTTTGCACGTTGTTTATCGTATAAAGACTTATCCAAAAGAATAATTACCAGATTAACTATTAGAAAAACTATCATTAAAAAGGCAATATACAAACAGCATTTGCCGATACCAAGGCAATCATAATCCAAGAAAAAGTATGGATATTTTGGAACATCAATAAATTCTTCCGGTCTGTTACAATGACATCTGGTAAAAAAACAAATAATATAAACCAAAGGAAACGCCAGCCATGTAATTATCTGTTTCCATTCAAATAATCCCTTTGGCTGGAATATTATCCAGTCAAGTATAAACATGAAAGGAACAACATAATGTGCAAGTATACTTTCTAAGGGCAGCCCTAAGGATGTTATCGTATCATAAGATAAAATAATTTTGTTTTCTGAAAAATGATAAACTAAAAATGTACAGACAATCGAAGATAAAGCCATTCCTTTAAAATATGTTAATAGCCTGGAACGGGTATCTTTTCCGAGAAAATGTTTGATTAATAAAATAATCATAAAAATCAGACAAAAAATATTGCTCCATAAAGTAAAGAAACTAAACTCATGGGCATTAATATTTCTGTCGTTTAAGTCCAAATGAATAAAAATTCCTGTGGCACAAATTATTATAAATGTAATTCGATAAATTAATTCAAATCTCTGCTTCATATCAAAACTCCCACTTTTATTATTTCCAAAGAAGTAAAATAAATAGTTGTTAAAAATTTCTTTTTCAATAAAAAATATATAGATGAATAAAACACAAGTTTTGGTGATAAATCTTGAAGAAGAGCCCAATATATTGTATACTATATTAGTTAGAGTGGGTGCATTTTTGCTCTGACAAATATTATTAATTTACATCAGTGGAAATGAGAAGATATGCTTTTAGAAGAGAATCAATTAGACATAGATACATATTTGAAGTTACGTAAGACTGTTAACTGGAAAATACTTACGAGAGAGCAGGCAGAGAAAGCCGTCCAGGGAAGTCTGTTTACCGTTGTTGCTTTTGATGATGGACAACCTGTAGGGATGGGCAGAATTGTAGGTGATGGTGCAGTCATCTGCTATATTCAGGACTTGATTGTCATTCCGGATTACCAGGGAAGCGGTGTGGGACAACAGATTATGGAATATCTGATTGACTACGTAAAGAAATTGAAACTGCCGGATACAGAGATTATGCTTGACCTGATGTGTGCAGTCGGACGGGAAGAGTTTTACAAGAAGTATGGGTTTATAGCCAGACCAACAGAAAAACTGGGGCCTGGAATGATTATGTATATTGAATAGAGGTTGCAGATGAATATTTATTTAATACGGCATGGCAGACAAAACAGTAGGCTTTGTAATGTAGATGTGGAACTTTCAAAAGAGGGAAGAGAGCAGGCAGAACTGGCAGGAGAGAGATTGAGAAATTATGGGATCGAAGCAGTTTATTCCAGTCAATTACTGCGTGCGAAAGAGACAGCAGATATTATCAATCAATATCTGGATAAGCCAAGAGTGATAGATGAAAGATGGCAGGAGGCAGACTTTGGAGGAATGACAGGACTGTCCGATGAGGAAATGAAGCAAAAGTATGGTGATTTTCTGGCAAAGAGAGCGACTATGACAGAGGATATCCCTTATCCTGATGGTGGGGAAAACTGCCAGATGGTATTTCATCGTGCATTTGCTGCGTTAAAAGATTTGACAAAGCAGCCTTATGAAAATGTGTGTGTGGTAACCCATGGTGGAGTTCTCAGGGCATTGCTCACAGGACTGGTGGGTGCAGATTATGCGAAGTGGCTTACTTTTGGAAGACAGATTGAAAACTGCAGTATTACCCATATCATGTATGATGAAAAAATGGAAACATTTCATATCGAGAGATTGAATGACTTTGCACATTTTGAAGGAAAAGATTATTTGATGAGAAAACATTTCGGGAATGGTTTCTTTCAAGTGAAAAAAGGTTAAATAAAATAAGAGTATATTTGAGAAAAGATACAAAATGTAAACAAGTTATAATTATAATAGGTTATATCAAGTGAGGTTAGAAATGGCAAATAATTATGATGGAAATAGTATTTCCGTACTAGAAGGACTGGAACCGGTCAGGAAACGCCCGGGAATGTATATTGGAAGTGTGGGGACAAAAGGACTCAATCATCTCATATACGAAATTGTGGATAATTCTGTAGATGAACATCTGGCAGGACAGTGTTCAGAAATTACAGTAACATTGGAGAAAGATGGTTCAGCAACGATTAAAGATAACGGAAGAGGTATTCCGGTAGACATCAATGAGCAGACCGGACGACCGGCGGTTGAGGTTGTATTTACGACTTTGCATGCCGGAGGAAAATTTGGAGACGGAAATTATAAAATCTCTGGTGGACTGCATGGTGTTGGTTCCTCTGTAGTAAATGCATTATCATTGTGGCTGGAAGTCAATGTAAAGCGTGATGGAAAAGTATATAATCAGAGATATGAACAGGGAAAAATCTGTTATGACTTAAAAGAAACAGGTACATGCAGAAAGAATGATACAGGTACGACAGTAAACTTTTTCCCGGATGGAGAGATATTTGAAAAAATATATTTCAAGGCAGAGTCCATTAAGAGCAGACTTCATGAGACGGCTTATCTGAATCCGGAGCTGTCAATTATATTTGAAAATAAGCGTGTCGGAGAAGAAGAGACGGTTACATTTCATGAACCGGATGGTATCAAAGCTTTTATTGCTGACATGAATAAGGATAAAGAAAAGGTAACAGACATTGTTTATTTTAAGAATGACATTGATGGTATCGAAATAGAGGTGGCATTCCAGTATATCAATGAGTTTACGGAGAATATTTCAGGTTTCTGTAATAACATTTATACGCAGGAAGGCGGTACGCATATTACAGGATTTAAGTCGATATTGACACAGACCATAAATCAGTATGCAAGAGAGCTTGGTACTTTAAAGGAAAAAGATGCGAACTTTACCGGAGCAGATGTAAGAAACGGTCTGGTGGCAGTGGTAGCCTGTAAACATCCGGACCCACGATTTGAAGGGCAGACGAAGACAAAGCTGGACAACCCTGATGCAGAGAAAGTGACAAAGAACATTGCAGGGGAGCAGTTGACACTGTACTTTGATAAAAACTTAGAAACACTTAAGAATGTTATCAGTTGTGCAGAAAAGTCGGCAAAGATTCGAAAGTCTGAAGAAAAAGCGAAGACAAATATGCTTTCAAAGAGTAAGTTCTCGATTGACAGTAACGGAAAACTTGCAAACTGTGAAAGCAGAAAGGCAGAGGATTGTGAAATCTTTATTGTGGAGGGAGATTCTGCGGGAGGTTCTGCAAAGACTGCCAGAGATAGAAAGACACAGGCAATCATGCCGATACGAGGAAAGATATTAAATGTGGAAAAGGCTTCTATGGATAAGGTATTAGCCAATGCAGAGATAAAAACAATGATTAATGCATTTGGCTGTGGATTTTCCGAAGGATACGGAAATGATTTTGATATTGAGAAGTTAAAATTCCACAAAATTATTATTATGACGGATGCGGATGTGGACGGTTCCCATATTGACACACTGCTTCTCACATTCTTTTACAGATTTATGCCGGAATTAATTACACATGGTCATGTATATATTGCAACACCACCGCTCTATAAGGTCGTACCGAAACGGGGTGAAGGAGAGTATTTATATGATGATAAGGCATTAGAGAAGTATAGAAAGACACACAATGGTTTCACATTGCAGCGTTATAAAGGACTTGGAGAAATGGATCCGGAACAGTTATGGGAGACGACATTGGATCCGAAGAGAAGAATATTAAAACAGGTGGAAATAGAAGATGCAAGACTGGCGTCCGATGTGACGAGCATGCTGATGGGCAGTGAAGTAGGACCAAGACGTGAATTTATTTATAAACATGCAAAAGATGCAGATTTAGATATCTAGGGAGGTAAAAATGGCAGAGCAGATTATTAAAACAGAATATTCTGAAGTGATGCAGAAAAGTTATATTGATTACGCCATGAGCGTTATCTGTGCCAGAGCCCTTCCGGATGCAAGAGATGGGTTGAAACCGGTGCAGAGACGTGTTTTATATGCAATGGACCAGTTGGGATTATCTCATGATAAACCACACCGTAAGTCAGCACGTATTGTCGGTGATACGATGGGTAAGTATCATCCGCATGGTGACAGTTCTATTTATGAGACATTGGTGGTTCTGGAACAGGAATTTAAGAAAGGTATGGCATTGGTTGACGGTCATGGAAACTTTGGCTCTATCGAGGGAGACGGAGCGGCAGCCATGCGTTATACGGAGGCGAGGTTACAGAAATTTACCGAAGATGCATACCTTGCAGATTTGAATAAAGATGTTGTAGATTTTATACCAAATTTTGACGAGACAGAGAAAGAACCACAGGTACTTCCGGTTCGTGTGCCAAATCTTTTGGTGAATGGAGCAGAAGGTATAGCAGTTGGTATGACGACCAGTATTCCGACACATAATCTGGGAGAGGTGCTGGATGCAGTCATTGCATATATGGAAAAAAACAGCATTACGACAGAAGAGTTGATGCAGATTATGCCGGGACCTGATTTTCCTACAGGGGGTATTGTGGCAAACAAGTCAGAACTGTTAAATATTTACGAGACAGGTGTAGGAAAAATTAAACTTCGTGGAAAACTGGAGTTTGAAAAAGGAAAAGGCAGAGAAAAGGATAAACTTGTCATTACAGAGATTCCATACACGATGATTGGAGCGGGAATTGGTAAATGTATTTCCGATATTATTGATTTGGTAGAGACAAAAAAGACCAATGATATTGTTGACATTTCCAATGCTTCTAATAAAGACGGTATTCGAATTGTGCTGGAACTTCGAAAAGGAGCAGATGTTGAGAAACTCAAAAATATGCTCTATAAGAAGACAAAGTTAGAAGATACTTTTGGAGTCAATATGCTTGCAATTGCGGATGGCAGACCGGAAGTTATGGGACTGAAAAAGATTATTTCTTATAATGTGGAATTTCAGTATGAACTTGCCACACGCAAATATACGACATTGCTGAATAAGGCATTAGAGCAGAAAGAAATTAAAGAGGGTCTGATTAAGGCAACAAATATTATAGATTTGATTATTGAGATTATCAGAGGATGCCAGAGTCAGAAGCAGGTAAAAGAATGTCTCGTAAAAGGTAAGACAGAGGGAATAAAATTCAAGAATCCGGAGTCAGAAATTTTGGCGGGCAATCTCTGCTTTACAGAGCGTCAGGCACAGGCGATTCTTGATTTGAGACTTGCAAAATTAATTGGTCTGGAACTCATGGCGCTTCAAAAAGAATATGAAGAGTTAGTAAACCAGATTGCCGATTATGAGGAAATTTTAAACAGTAAACGTGCGATGACACGTGCAATTAAGAAGGACCTTCAGAATATTAAAAAGGAATATAACAGAGAACGGCGCACTGTGATAGAAGATGGAAAAGAAGCAGTTTATGATGAGAATGCTTTTATAGAGCAGGAAGTTGTTTTTGTTCAGGATAAGTTTGGTTATGCGAAGCTTTTAGAGCCGGCAGCCTTTGACAGAAATATCGAGTCTGTTACAAGGGATAACAAGTATTACTTTAACTGTATGAATACTGACAGTATCTGCATTTTTACGGATAATGGTAATGTACATCAGATCAAAGTTCATAAAATTCCAACAAAGAAAGTCAGGGAAAAGGGAGTACCGATTGACAATCTCGGAAATTATTCGAGTCAGGGAGAGAGTATTGTTGCATTACTATCTTTTGATATGATAAAAAATAAAAAGTTACTGTTTACAACGAAAAATGGAATGATTAAGTTAGTCGACGGTAATGAGTTTGAGACGAACAGAAAGACGATAGCAGCGACGAAACTTGGAAAAGATGACGAAGTCGTGTCTGTTAAGATTACAAGAGTGTCCGAGCGGGAAGTGGTACAGGAAGATATAGGGATGCCCGTTATGCTTTCCGGCGGTTCAGACGAATTTGAACCATTGGATTTTGAGCAGATGGAGTTCGGGCAGATGGATATGATTGCACAAGATGTACCGGATACAGAGCTGCAATATACGAGAGAGATTCTTGTACTACAGACGAATGATGGAATTTTCTTAAGATTTCCGATCAAAGAGGTTCCTGAGATGAAAAAAGCAACATTGGGTGTTAAGGGAATTAAATTAAATCCTGATGATTTTGTTTCCAACGTTTACCTTCTTGATGTAGGAGATAACGAGGTGGTAGAATATAAAGGAAAGAAAGTAGAACTTCGTAAGTTAAAGATTGGAAAACGAGGAACAAAAGGAGTAAAAGTAAGACGATAGGCAGCAGGTTTTTGTTATTACTTTGCAAAGGAACAAATGGAGGGGTATACCTGATATAGGAGGATATATGAGAGTACAGAAGAAAATATTACAGTACATAATATCTGTGACTATGGTTATGGCTATAGTCTTAGGTTTGTGTGCAGATTTTACTATAAATTATACAAGAGTTCAGGGTGCGGATGCTTTTGAAACAAGTATTAGTGGCTTTCCGGAAAGTTACAAGCCATATTTGAGAACTCTGCATAAACAATATCCAAAATGGAAGTTTGTTCCTTATAATACAGGCATAAAGTTTAGTACAGCTGTAAAAAAGGAGTATGAGGATAATAGAAGTCTTATTGAAAAAAGTTTCAGTAAATATCTGAAGTCTACAGCTCCGGCAGATTACAGTGTATCCGGTGGATACTATATTCCAAAGGATGGTTCCAGCTGGGTAACTGCGTCAAAAAATGCGATTGCTTATTTTATGGACCCAAGGAATTTCTTAAATGAAAAACATATTTATATGTTTGAAAAATTGTCTTATGATTCAACCAGTCAGACACAGGCAGGTGTCGAGGCGATATTAGATAATACGTTTATGCATAAGACAGACATCGGGTATATAACAACAAAAGCCAAATATAAGTCAACAGACATAAAGTATTCAAAACAAATTTTGGAAGCAGCACAAAAAAGTAAAGTGAGTGCCTATTATATTGCTTCAAAAATTATACAGGAAATCGGTACAAAGAAGCATGAGAGATATGCAGGTATGGGTGCCAGCGGCAGTATTAATGGAGAGTATTCAAAAAAATATACAGGAATATATAACTTTTATAATATTGGGGCGTTTTCCAGTGCGAATCCTATTGCAAATGGATTAAAATGGGCGAGTTCTGATACTTCTTATGGAAGACCTTGGAATACACCGATGAAATCAATTAACGGCGGAGCTGCTTATATTGGAGAAAAATATATTAATTGTGGACAGGATACGACTTATTATCAAAGGTTTAATGTGAATAAAAATTCCCAGTATGGTTTGTACCAGCATCAGTATATGACAAATATTTATGGTGCTGCATCAGAGGCGGCGATTACAAGTGATGCATATTTAGAGATGGGAATTACAAACCTTGCGAAAACATTTGTGATTCCAGTATATAAAAGTATGCCTTCTGAAAATGCAAAAGTCACGATAGGAAATCAATCGAAGAGTGGATACATTATTTCTAATGTAAACTTAAGAAAAGGACCAGGTACAACCTATAAAACATCAATGACATTGAATAAAAATGATAAGGTCACAGTACAAAAAGGTGTTATGACAGATATGAATTTTAGTACTACCTGGCTGAGTAATCCTTATTGGTATCAGGTAAAGGGAACAAAAAATGGAAAAGCATTTACCGGATATGTTTCGGCAGCATATGTAAATCTATATAAAGAAAAAGATATTGCAAAAGGAGCAACAATAAAACTTCCGGTATCTGTAACATCAGGTCACACAGTTTATTATGTGTCAGACAATCCGGCTGTGGCGTCCGTTGATTCTTCTGGAAACATTACAGGAGTGAATGCAGGAACGACAACCATTCGGGCATATACAGCGAATGGTGGTATGAGTTCCGCAGCGGTTGAGGTAAACAATCTCACAGCTCCGAAGAAACCTACAATTCAGGCGAATTCAAAAAATTATAATTCAGTAAAAATACAATGGAGTCAGGAAGCGGGAGTTACCGGATATTATTTATATAAGAAAAATGCAGAGGGAAAATATAAAATTATTGCGAAACCTGCAGGAACAACTTATAGTTATACTGACACAAAACTGACGACAGGGCAGCCATATAGTTATAAGGTAAAAGCTTATAAAACGATTAATGGGAAAAAATATAAGAGCCCAAGATCTAAAGCGGTAAGTGCAAAGCCGGTTCCTGGAAAGCCTAAGAAACCGCTCATCACAAATACAGGAAGAGGATTAACAATATCATGGAAATCCATAAAAGGAGCCAGTGGATATATCTTATATAGAAGTACAAGTAAGAATGGTACATTTAAGAAGAAGAAAACATTAAAAGGGAAGACATCAGTATCTTTTGTGGATACAAAAGTAACGGCAGGCAGGACATATTATTATAAGGTAGTGGCATATAGGAAAGTATCAGGAAAGAAAATATATGGAAAAGAATCTGCAAAGGCTCATATGAAGAAATAAAAGTGCGTCAATAGTTAGGAGGCAAAATGATTAATTTTATTGTATGTGGATTAGAAGATATATTTATAAAAGAAGGAGTTAAAGAGGTACCGGAAGAGACGATTGAATTGATTTCAAGATTACAGCGCGAGAATATTAAGTTTGCAGTTGCGACGGGACTTAATTATGATTCTGTAAAATCACTTTTTGGTAAAGTGAAAAATGATATTATATATATTTGTAATGATGGCGGTGTTATTATTTATCAGGATAGAATAATAAGTAAAACGCCAATTGACAGACTAGTATGTTTTGATGTTGTAGCAGAGATGGAAAAGGAAGAGTTTGCTGATGATATAAAACTTTTGTTTTCTACAGACAGAGGAACAGTTACAAATAGTGGTGATATAAAGTTTATGGAGTATTTGAAGTGCAATGGAATTGTTCCGGAAGTAATAGAGAATATACGAGTTGCGCAGGGGGATATTACAAAAATCACACTTTGTTCAGAAAAAGGTTTTGATGAGAAAACGTATGAACATATTTATACAAAATGGGCAGGAAAAGTGAATGTTAATATTGCGAATTCGAATCAGGCATTTATTACAGGACCGCTTGTTACAAAAGGGACAGCAATCGCATTGGTACAGCATGTTTATGATATATCAGAAGAAGATACTGTTGTTTTCGGAGCAGGGTATAGCGATATAGACATGTTTGAACATAGTTATTATAGTTATGCCATGCAGTCGTCAGATGCTCAAGTGAAACATGCAGCAAAACATATTGCAGAAAATGTAAATACAATATTGGAAGATATTATGAGGATGTAGTAAAGTAACACCCAAAGGTGTATTAATAATTCAGTTTGGAGGAAACATGACCCGATTAAATAAAAAAAAGATAGCAGTATTAGGTTTAACAGCAGTTATGAGTGCAACGCTGTTTTCAGGGTGTAAAGTAAGCAGTGATACTCCTATTCTTGGAAAAATATTAGGACTTCACAGTGATGAAATTTTTGAAGTAGACCGTCTTGTCTGTTCAGATAATGAATACAAGCTGGTATTTATGAATTATGTGAATAAATATAAAAAAGATTTTGGTGGTGAAATTAACTGGGAAGCACAAATTGATAAAGATACAACTTTAAAAGACTTTATTATGGAAAAGGTCAAAGAAGATATTTCTGTAAAATATATCCTTTCAGCTATGGCAGAGACCGAGAGAGTAAAACTGGATAAGGAAGATATGAAGTCTATCAACGGTATGGTTGAAGATTATTATGGGTCATTAAGTGAAGAGGAAAAAGAATATTTTGACTCGGATATGGATGTGGTTATAAGCGTGTATACCAATTACTATTTGGCAGATAAAGTATATAATAAGGCAACCGAAACTGTTGGAGATGATATCAGTGAGGAAGATGCAAGAGTAGCGAAAATACAATATATCAGAATGTCATCAGAGAACACTTCAGAAACGGAGATTGTTTCAAAACTTACATCAATAGCGAAAGATGTAAATGCGCAGAAAAAAGATTTTGCCAGAGAAGCAAAACAGCTTAGTGAGGATGATTCGGTAGAGCGAATTGTTAAGAAAAATGAGGTAAAGACAAAACTGGAATCAGAAGCATTTAATGTAAAGAAAGAAAAAACGAGTAAAGTTATAAAAGATGGAACGGATTATTATCTCATTTATTGTGTTGATAATTATATGAAAGATGAGACTACAGCGAATAAAGCAGAAATGATTAAATCCGCAAAAAAGGCTGTATTTAAAAAGAAATATGATTCTTTCTTAAAAGATACAGATTATGATTTCAATACATCGGAATGGGAGGATATTGTGCCGGAAGATGTAGAAAATACAAAGACCAGTAGTTTGCTGGAAGTATATGCAAATAGATAAACTTTGGTTTGTTGAGGAGTGACTTTCCTGCTGAATCTAATACAGAGAGAATACATTCACCTCATTACTTGAACATTTACTAAAAAGAAAACATAGAATTAATATCTAAAGTACCGACTTCATCTTCGAAAAAATCCTGATGATTTTTTCTCAGGTAAGTCTTAAGATTTGATTTTGAAAATCAAATCTTAACTTGATATTAATTCTATGTTTTCTTTTATAAATGTAATCAAGTAATTCAAGTTCCTGTATTCTCTCTGTATTTGCTTTCAGCAGTGAAATGCCCTAACTTCTACAAACCCGAATCTGTCAAATGTGAAAGTACGGGCTGTCTGTCCATGCTTTTTTGTCTAACAAATTTAATTTTGTGGGGATGAAGCCTTGGCATATATGTGGGAATATTTAAAAATCGTGACGAATCATATGTATCCAGAGGATTTTGCACCAAAATCCGGACTTGGCTGATTAATAAAAGTATATTACATATATATCTACCTAAAAACTAGATATATATGTAAAAAGTGTTTGAAATTTATAGCAGATGAATACATATTACATATCTACTACGAAAAATAAGAATTAGTATATGTAATTTCGTATAGTAAAGCGGAAAAAACGATTGAAAATACATTGGAAAACTAAAGAATAAATAACTTTATATATGTAAATTTTAAATCTGTTTTGTGGCAAGATGGTGCACTCTTTGTACACATCATGCTGGCAACGAAATGCCGCCGTCACAATAATTACAATTTATAAGTTTGCAATTTGTGGTGGTGGGAAGAGATATAAAAGGATACACGTTGGAAACATTGAATTTCATAAACGAATTTGTATAGAAAAAAGAAGTACGTAATTAAAACTAAAATTTGATTTCCGAATCAAATTTTAAGGATTCACGGAGGAGAATTCAAATAAAGAATTCTCCGTAGTTGTATCCTGTGTTTTAAATTACTTACTTCTTTTTTATATCTACAAATGTTTATGAAATTCAGTTTCCAAGTGTATCCTTTTATACTCAAACCACCTCGACAAACCGCAATTTATTTCTTTTGTTTTTTGCCAGCTGTCATGATAAATGCTGTAATATTATCTTTGAATATTAATCCTAAGAATGCAAGCAGACATAAAATACTGATTGTTAGTCCACTTCCAAATCCTTGTGGAGTATATTTAAATGTTACTTCATGTTGACCGCCATCTACTAATACGCCGATAAACGCACCATCACAAATAGGAGTAATTGCAGATTCATTTCCATCAACAGAAACCTTCCAGCCTTTGTCGTAAGGGATTGATGTGTACATAATACCCTGTTGTGATGCAGTAACTGTACCGCTGATTTTTGTATCAGTGCGTTCAGTAACAGTATATGGATTTGCGTTTAAAAGTGCAAAATCTTCCTGCCATGCTTCTGTATCAAAGGCGTATGCGTAACATGCAGAAATTGCCTGGCCATCGCCTGCAGTAATTGTAATCGTAGAATCAGCAGTTACATTTCCTAAATGACAGATATAATTCTGATTTGTTGAAGAAAATGATTTGGTCGTCGTAGTAGAAGTCGAACCGTTCTGCTCTTCGATAATATTGCCGTTAGTTACAGTAGCAGTAAGCGTTTCAGATGATGTTGTACAGTAGAAGTAAACATCAAAAGTCTTCTGATTTGGATCCGGTGTGTATTTGTCATTTGCCTCTAAAGCATACTTGGCACTGAAGGTTCCAACAGCAGATGATTTTAACTGATGGAAAATATTTTTGCCACCATTTACAGCTGTTCGTACAAAGTTATTTTGTGTAGCAAATGGATTTCCGCTTTTCTTATCCCAGCTGGCTTCAGTACCGGTGTTCATCATGAATCCAAGTGGAAGTGTATTATTATATTTATATAATTTTAATGTACTCTGACCACTTTTTGTTTTATAAGTCTTCTGATTAACAAGTGTCATATTGTTTGGAAGAGAACAGGAGCCGGTTGCATATTCATATTTAATAGACTGCATTGCAGCAGTTAATGGTGTGTGCCCATAATATGAGTAGGCGTTGAATGATGTCTGCATACCAATTTCATCATAATAATCCTGTATTGCGGCAGAAGCCACGGATGAAAATGTTGAAACACTGTCATAACCGAAACGGGCGCCATCATTTCTTGTAGCATGATATTCTCCTTCTGTCCGGTAGAAATTAACTCCCTCAGCTTTTGCCATATCTTCAGCAGCTTTGTTTAACTCGTCATAGGTAGCTCTTGCTTCGTAATATCCACTACGTGAAGAAGTACTAGGAATACCTGTAACGCTCATGTTTAAAGTTAACTCACAGAAAACCAATAGTATTAATAAATACGTAAAGAATGCTTTCATGTCATGATATTTTCTGTAGCAGAAGAATAAAAGTACATACAAACCAATAAAGAAAATACTAAAGTAAATAATCTTAATGATACTTGTATCTACATCCAGTTCACTAAAGAAACCGGTGTTTTTAAATAATTCCTGTAATACTAATATCAGACCGACAGAGGCTCCGGCAGAGCCGATAATCTGTGCCGGTTTAAATTCCCGAATATGAATGAAAGCCTCATAAGCCATTGTGACTATAAGGAAAATATAGAGGAATGATTCTCTACACGGCAGACTATTTGGAAAATGTAAACCATGCCAGATATAGTTTGGAATGTTAAAATTAAAACTTAATAACATAATAACGGCAATAATTGTTTTGCCGACACGTTCTTTTATGCTGATTTTTTTGCATAACCAGAATAGTGGAATTAAAATAAATACAGCCACAGTACAATAAATGTTCGGGTCATGTGGATATTTTAAGTCTGCTACAGGTATGCAGATTAATGAACGGAACAGCATATAGAGAATAGAAAAATATTCTTCTAAGGCTTCCGGGAATGATGTATCTGCTGATTTTGTCATAAGCATGTTAAAGTATTCCGGAAGAATCACACATGCTGCCAGACCGCCACCTAAAATAGAATAGATTGCAAAGTCTTTAAAAGCAAGTAATCTTGCCTTTAACTGTCCGACATTGGAATCAAAATCAGAAACACAAAGTAAATATATAAAATAGATAACACTGTAAATACACAGCATAATTCCAATATAATAATTAGAGAAAATCCCTAGCGCCAGTGCGATACAGTACATTTTATAACGTTTTTCATTTACTAAACGGTCAAGACCAAGAATAATAAATGGAAGCAGCCACATACAGTCAAGCCACATAATATTCCAGCTGAATGCTGCAAAATATGCTGACAGGGCATAAATCATACCAAAAATTACAGCGTTTATATTTTTACTATGGAATTTCTTTGTCAGATAGTAAGTAGTAGCAAATCCTGAAAGTCCCATTTTTAGAATAATGGAAAAACTTACGAAGTCTGCCATATTGCCAGGCCAAATAATTGTTAAAAGATTAAACGGACTGGATAAGTAGTAAGCAGCGATTGCCAGAAAGTTCATACCGGAACCGATTTCCCAGGTGTAAAAAAGACTTCCGCCGCCACGCAATTTGTTTTGCAGGATTTCAAGATATGGTGTGTATTGGTGGTAACAGTCACTTCTAAGGTACATTTCATCTCCGAATGGAAATACACCTTTAATTAAATACACAACAGTCATTGAAATAACAGGTAGGATAAATGCTAAAAAGTAAAGCTTGTTATCACTACACCATTTTGTAAATGAAAAGTTACTCTGTTTCTTCATTTTCATTTTGTGTCCCCTTCCTTTTGTTAAAAATGAATAGTTTACTAAAAATATAATTTAAAACAATTGTTAAAACCATAGAGAGTGCTTTGGCAATATAAGGATTGCCGCCTATCATCTTGGATATTAACAATATAATTTCCGTCATAACTAATGTGACAATACGGGCATTGGTGAATTTGATAAATTCCCGTATTATAGCAGAAAAACTTGTGGTTCTGCTTTTAAATACCCAAAGTTTATTTGTAATGTATGCAAAAATAATGGCACATATCGTGGAAATAATATTGGATATTAATTCATCACAGCCTACAGCTGTAATTGCTGAGAAAACAACATAATCTACTATAGAAGTTCCCAGACCGAAAAAGATATAGGAAATCATTTCATAACTGATCAGTCCACGAATTAAAGTACGAAGCTGCTTGTTACCACAATGTTTTAATAAAGAATCACGTATTTTTATTATAATTTCTTTCATATGCTTATTCCTTAAAGATTATTTTGTATGCTCTATATTAGAATCCTGAACAATATAGATCGGTCTGTCTTTTGCTTCAAGATATATGTTGGCAATATATTCTCCTAATATTCCTAATGATAATTCAATAATACCGCCCATAAAAAGAACAGCAATCATCAAAGAAGCGTATCCTGAAACTTCAATACCAAAAAATAACTTTCGGACCAGTGTGACAATAATCATAACAAATGCCAGAAAAGAAATAAAAAGTCCGGAGCAGGTTAGAAATCTTAATGGAGCAATGGAAAAGGATGTAATTCCTGTTAAAGCATATTTAAATAAACTTTTAAAACTCCATTTTGTCTCACCGGCGGGACGCTCTATATTCTCATAAGGAATCCAGCTGGTCTGAAAACCGACCCATTCGAAAATACCTTTTGAAAAGCGCTGTACTTCAGATAATTTAATAATATTGTCTACCATTTGTCTGCTCATAATTCTAAAATCAACAGCATTTTGTACTAACTGAACGTCTGTAAAACGATTGCTTAACTTATAATAGAGAGCAGAAAATGCACTTTTAATTTTCGATTCGCCTTTTCTACTGGTACGCTTTGCTGCACAACAGTCATATCCTTTTTCGATTTCGGAAATCATTTTAGGAACGAGTGCCGGAGGGTGCTGCAAATCAGCATCCATTACAATAATGTAATCAGCAGTAGTATTGCATAGTCCTGCATACATGGCGGCTTCCTTTCCAAAATTTCTGGAAAATGAGATATACTTTACATTGTCATTATTTCCGGCTAATTCTTTTAAAAGCAAGTGAGTTTTGTCTTTACTGCCGTCATTTACAAAAATGTACGTAAAACGATAGCCTTCAATATTTTTATAAATTTTTTCTGATTCCCGGTAAAACATTTCAAGCATTGCTTCTTCGTTAAAACAGGGAACCACTACGTCGATAGTTTTCATCTTTATCCTCCGAAAAGCGACAAAATATTATTGTCCATAATCTTCTCTATTTTACTATAAAATGGAACAAGTGTAAATAAAAAAACTTGTCCCCATAATGGAGACAAGTTTTTTATAATATGTTTTTTATTTTTCAATTCCATTTTCTTTTTCCATCATTGCTCTAACCTTTAGTGGAAGACCGAATAATGTGATAAATCCTTCAGCATCATGGTGGTCATATAAATCACCTGTTGTAAATGATGCAAGGCTTTCACTGTATAATGAATATGGAGAAGTAGTTCCGGCCTTAATGATGTTTCCTTTGTAAAGTTTGAATTTTACTTCACCGGTAACATATTCCTGTGTAGATTCAATAAATGCCTGAACAGCCTCACGAAGTGGTGTGAACCATTTTCCTTCGTATACAATCTGAGCAAGTTTGTTACCCATATCTTTCTTAACATCCATAGTAGCTCGGTCGAGAACTAGTTCTTCAAGCTGGTCGTGTGCTTCCATAAGAATTGTTCCACCCGGAGTTTCATAAACACCACGGGATTTCATACCAACAACACGGTTTTCAACAATATCTACAATACCAACTCCGTGTTTTCCGCCGAGTCTGTTTAATTCACGGATAATATCAGAAACTTTCATTTCTTTTCCGTTTACAGATTTTGGAACACCTTTTTCGAAAGTCATTGTTACATATTCGCCTTCATCCGGAGCTTTCTCAGGAGAAACACCAAGAACTAAAAGGTGATCGTAATTTGGTTCATTTGCAGGATCTTCTAATTCTAAACCTTCATGGCTGATATGCCATAAGTTTCTGTCACGACTGTAACTCTGGTCTGCTGAAAATGGAAGGTCAATACCGTGTGCCTTACAGTATTCGATTTCTGATTCGCGGCTGTCCATATCCCATTTGTCATCTCTCCATGCAGCAATAATCTTAATGTCAGGAGCAAGAGCTTTGATACCAAGCTCAAAACGAATCTGGTCATTACCTTTACCTGTAGCACCGTGGCAGATAGCAGTAGCGCCTTCTTTTCTTGCAATTTCAACTAATCTTTTTGCAATACCCGGTCTTGCCATGGAAGTACCAAGTAAGTATTTATTTTCATATACTGCGCTTCCCTGGACACAAGGAACAATATAATCGTCACAGAATTCGTCTGTAATATCTTCTATGTATAATTTTGTAGCACCTGAGTATTTTGCTCTTTCCTCAAGACCGTCTAATTCCTCTTCCTGTCCGCAGTCGATGCAGCAGCAGATAACTTCATAATCATAGTTTTCCTTTAACCAAGGGATGATAGCTGTTGTATCAAGTCCGCCTGAATAAGCTAAAATAACTTTTTCCTTTGCCATTTTACAATCCTCCAAATATATTCTTTTCTTCTTTATATAAATGCAGCAAAAACTTGCGGCATATTGTCAACAGTTGATACTATACAACACTTATGCATAAAAAGCAAGAAAAAATATAAAAAAATGTATAATTATGCAAATATTATGTATAAAACTTGCATATTATGCAGAAAGAGTGTATAGTTACTAACAGTAACATAAAATGGCTTGTATTTTAATACGCAAAAGACTAAAATACATTTGAAAGAAAGTATTACAGAGAGAGGTAAATATGATAAAAGTAGGTATTATTGGTTCTACAGGATATGCAGGTGCTGAGATTGTCAGATTAATACAGCAGCACAAGGAAGCAGAAGTAGTATGGTTTGGTTCAAGAAGTTATGTAGATAAAAAATATTCAGAAGTTTTTAGGAACATGTTTCAGATAGTCGATGCAAAGTGTCTCGATGATAATATGGAGGAACTGGCAGAGGCAGTTGACGTTATTTTTACAGCTACTCCACAGGGGCTTTGTGGTTCTCTGGTAAACGAAGAGATATTAAATAAGGTAAAGATTATAGATTTAAGTGCTGATTTTAGAATTAAAGATGTAGCTACTTATGAAAAATGGTACGGAATTGAACATAAAAGTCCGCAGTTTATTGATGAGGCTGTGTATGGATTATGTGAAATCAATAGAGATAAGGTAGCGGACGCTAGAATTATTGCGAATCCGGGATGTTATACAACCTGCAGCATTTTGTCCATTTATCCGATGGTAAAAGAAGGGCTCATTGATACAAAGTCCATTATTGTAGATGCGAAATCAGGAACATCCGGTGCAGGACGCGGTGCAAAAGTTCCAAATCTTTTCTGTGAGGTAAATGAAAATATTAAGGCGTATGGAGTTACAACACACAGACATACACCGGAAATAGAGGAACAGTTAGGATATGCGGCTGGTGAGGAAGTGTTAATTAATTTTACTCCACACCTTGTTCCAATGCAGAGAGGTATCTTAGTGACTGCTTATGCTGATTTGAAAAAAGAAGTTACATATGACGAAGTAAAAGCTGTTTATGACAAGTATTATGGAGATGAATATTTCATTCGTGTATTAGAAAAGGATGAAACACCTGAAACGAGATGGGTAGAAGGCAGTAATTTCGTTGATGTGAATTTTAAAATTGATGAGAGAACCGGTCGTATTATTATGATGGGAGCTTTAGATAATCTGATAAAAGGAGCAGCAGGACAGGCTGTACAGAATTTTAATATTATGTTTGGTTTTGATGAGAATGAAGGACTGCAGCAGGTGCCAATGTTCCCATAAAAAATGAGTTTATAATAAAAGAAGAGCAAGACAGCACGAAATGTTTGGTGAAAAATAATTGTAACAGCAAGGAGAGATTATGAAGAAAATAGATGGTGGAGTAACTGCTCCAAAAGGATTTAAAGCAACAGGACTGCGTGTGGGCATCAAAGAAAGCAATACAGAAAAAAAAGATATGGCGATGATTTACAGTGAAGCGCCATGTGTGGCAGCAGGTACATTTACGACCAATCAGGTAAAAGCAGCACCTGTAAAATGGGATATGGATATCGTAGAAAATAGTGAGGAAGTTCACGCAGTCGTATGTAACAGTGGTGTTGCCAATGCATGCACAGGTTCTGAGGGAATGGAATATTGTGAAGATATGGCACAAACTACAGCAGATGCTCTTAACATAGGAAAGAACGAAGTTCTAGTAGCATCTACCGGAGTAATCGGTGCACAACTTCCTATGGATAAGATAACAAAAGGAATAGATATGCTTGTACCACAACTTAGCGACGGGTTAGATGGCGGACATGATGCGGCACTTGCAATTATGACGACAGATACTATTCCAAAAGAGATTGCTTATGAGGTGGAAATCGGAGGAAAGACCTGCACAATTGGAGGAATGTGTAAGGGTTCCGGCATGATACATCCAAATATGTGCACAATGCTTGGTTTTGTTATGACAGATATAAATATATCTAAGGAACTCCTGACAGAAGCATTAAAGGAAGATATTAAGGATACTTTTAATATGGTTTCTGTGGATGGAGATACTTCGACCAATGATACGGTTTTACTTCTTGCAAATGGATTGGCTGGCAATGAAAAGATAACAGAAAAAAATGAGGATTACCATAAATTTATAGAAGTACTTCACCAGATTAACGTTTTCCTGTCAAAGAAAATAGCAGGAGATGGTGAGGGAGCAACAGCGCTGTTCGAAGTGAAAATCGTTGGTGCAGAGTCAAAAGAACAGGCAGTTACACTGGCAAAATCAGTTGTGACATCCAGTCTTACTAAGGCGGCAATTTATGGACATGACGCAAACTGGGGAAGAATTCTTTGTGCATTGGGATATTCTAAAGCACGCTTTAATCCGGACGCAGTAGATATTTATTTTGAGAGTAAGGCAGGAAAGCTGAAGATTGTGGAAAATGGAATGGCAACAGATTACAGTGAGGAAAAAGCCACAGAAATTTTGTCGGAAGAGGAAGTGACAGCTATCTGCGATATGAAGATGGGTGAATACAGTGCAACGGCATGGGGATGCGATCTGACGCATGAATATGTAAGTATAAATGCAGATTATAGAAGTTAGTGTAGTAGACGAAAACATGTAAAGAAAAGAGGAAGTTAAAATGTTAATGAAGGGACAACAGAATTTGCATATGGAAAAATGGATAGAGAAGGGCGATGTGCTGATAGAGGCACTGCCTTATATCCAGAGATTTAACCGAAAGATTATTGTTGTAAAGTATGGCGGGAGTGCTATGCTTGATGAAGATTTTATGTCCAGTGTCATACAGGATATTACATTATTGAAATTAGTTGGATTTAAGCCGATTATTGTGCATGGCGGTGGTAAGGCGATTAGTAAACATATTGACCGTCTCGGTATGGAGACAGAGTTTATTAACGGACTCCGTGTGACCAATGAAGAAACGCTGGATGCAGCAGAAATGGTATTAAACAGCGTAAATAAAAAGTTGGTTCAGATAGTGCAGCAGTTAGGTGTAAGAGCGATTGGCATCAGTGGCAAAGATGGTAATCTATTAACTGTGAAAAAGAAACTTTCTGCAGGAGAGGATATTGGATATGTAGGAGAGGTCACAGCGGTGAACACAGATATCTTATTAGATTTGTTAGAGAAAGACTTCCTGCCGATTGTCTGTCCTATAGGTTTGGATGAAGATTTTCACGGTTATAATATCAATGCGGATGATGCGGCCAGTGCTATTGCCGAAGCTGTCAAAGCAGAGAAACTCGCATTTTTGACAGATACAGAAGGTGTCTACATGGATATTGAAGATACAGGTTCAGTCATATCCGAAATGACTGTTTCCGAGGCACAGGAGTTAATCGATAAAGGCATTATTGCCGGAGGTATGCTTCCGAAAATCAAGAATTGCATGGAGGCAATTAATCATGGAGTTTCCCGTGTACATATTCTGGATGGCCGTATTCCTCATAGTATTCTTCTTGAAATATTTACAAATAAAGGTATTGGAACAGCTATTTTGGGAGATGAGCAGGAAAAGTTTTATACACATACAAAGATGTAAAAAGTAACCAGTATAACAAATAAAGAGTGTGGGAGGTTTTAATATGGAATATATGGAAAAAGCAGAACAGTATTTGGCACATACATATAATAGATTTCAAGTTGTAGTAGATAAAGCAGAGGGTGTATATATATATGATGTCAATGGAAAGAAATATCTTGATTTTGCATCAGGTATCGGTGTTTCCAGTCTTGGATATGGAAACAAAGAATATACAGAAACATTAAAAAATCAGATTGATAAAATAACACATACATCAAATTTATTTTATAATACACCATCTATTGAAACAGCAGAAAAACTTGTAAAAGTTACAGGATTGAAAAAGGTCTTTTTTACAAACAGTGGTGCTGAAGCAATTGAAGGTGCTATGAAAATGGCAAAACGTTATGCATATGACAGAGATGGACATACAGACCATGAAATTATAGCGATGAACCATTCATTTCATGGAAGAACAATGGGATCTCTTGCACTGACAGGGAATCCAAATTATCAGAAACCGTTTGGACCGATGATAGAGGGAATTAAGTTTGCAGAATATAATAATCTCGATAGTGTGAAAGCGTTAGTTAATGAGAAAACCTGTGCCATTATATTAGAGCCGGTACAGGGTGAAGGCGGTATATATCCGGCAGAAAAAGAGTTTATAGAAGGCATCAGAAGAATTTGTGATGATAATGATATTCTGATGATTTGTGATGAGATACAGTGTGGTATGGGACGTACGGGAAAGATGTTCGCATTCCAGAACTACGATGTGAAACCGGATATTATTGCATCTGCAAAAGCCCTGGGCTGTGGTGTACCGGTTGGCGCATTTATTGCAGGAGAGAAGTGCTGCGATTCACTGGTGCCGGGCGACCATGGAACGACATATGGTGGAAATCCTTTGGTAACAGCAGCAGTGGGAACGGTCTTGGATATTTTCGAGAAAAACAATATTCTGGAAAATGTACAGGAAGTAGGAACATACTTTGAAGAGCAGCTTGAGAAAATTGTAGAAGAGTTTGACAATGTGACGGTAAGACGTGGAAAAGGTTTGATGCAGGGACTTGTTCTTACAACACCGGTGCGGGAGACAATTGATAAGGCAATAGAAAGAGGACTGCTTGTTATTTCGGCAGGTGGAAATGTGCTGAGAATGCTGCCTCCGCTTGTAATTACAAAAGAAAATGTAGATGAGATGATAAATATACTGAGAGCCTGTTTGTAGAAAGATGTATAAAAAATGTAAAATCTGTGTTAAAATTTTACATAGACTTTACATTGGATTGTTATGGTGTTAAATGGAAATGAAAAATGAAAAACGAACGATCTATGAAATACTATGGTTTATGGGAGAAATAAGTATATGTATTTATTAGTTACAGAGTTACTTAGCGGATTAGCACTTTTCCTATTTGGAATGAAGTACATGAGTGATAGTCTGCAGCAGGCAGCAGGTGGAAAATTAAGAGGTATCTTAGACAGATGTACAAAGAATAAGTACATAGCTGTAGTATGCGGAGCATTATTTACAGCATTTATACAGTCATCCGGAGCCACAACGGTTATGGAAGTGGGATTCGTTAATGCAGGCATTATGACTTTGGAACAGTCTGTAGGAATTACATTTGGTGCAAATATTGGTACGACCATTACATCGCAGCTGGTTTCTTTAAAACTTACAGAAGTAGCACCTTTTATCATTTTTATTGGTGCGGCGATACTTTCTTTTTGTAAAAAACCATTGCTGAAAAAGATAGCAGCAGTAATTTTTGGATTTGGAGCATTATTTCTCGGAATAAATTATATGACATCAGCATTGCATGGCATTAAGGAAATTCCTGAGCTGATGAATTTATTTAGTTATTTAAGTAATCCGTTCATTGCGGTATTGGTTGGACTTGTTTTTACAGCGGTTGTTCAGAGTTCATCTGTGACAGTCAGTGTATTAGTTTTATTGGCGGGTTCAAACATTATTGTTAATCCGGTTACAGGAGGAACAGATTATCTGGCATGTTTATATTTTATATTGGGTGCAAATATTGGTTCATGTATGCCGGCAGTTATGGCAGCAATGAATACCAATAGAAATGCAAAGCGAACTGCTCTTATCCATGTTATGTTTAACGTGATAGGATTGGTTGTAATCGGAGTGTTGCTGATAATAGCGGCAGGACCGATTGTCGATATGATAGGAGCTATTAGCAGTTCAGATAAAAGATTTGTTGCAAATGCCGATACGATTTTTAAAACATTTCAGTGTATTATTTTACTGCCGTGTTCGAAGCTGCTTGTTAGTCTATCTAAAAAGATTATTCATGCAAGAGCAGGAGAAGAATCAGATGATAATGAGATGGTGCTGAAACATATTGATGTGACAGGAGTATCCAATTCAGCTACAGCGGTTGTAGAAGTTGTTCAGGAAATTGAACGTATGGCTGATATGGTAAAAGTTAATTTGAAGCAGGCATCAGATGCATTGATACATAAAAATTATGAAAGTTCTGAAAACGTATATGCAAGAGAGAAATATATAGATTTCTTAAGCCATAGAATCACAGAATATATGGTAAACGCAAACCGATATGGACTTCCTTTGGAAGACAGAAAACGTTTAGGTGGATTGTTCCACGTAGTAATTGATGTAGAACGTATTGGAGATCATGCAGTCAATATTATGGACGATGCAATGAAAGAGAAAAATCAAAAAATTGAGTTTTCAAAGGAATGTATTTCCGAAATGTCCGAAATGTTTGACAAAGTGATAGAAATTTTTGAACGTTCCATTAAAATATTTGTTTCAGAAGACCATACAGAGTTTGAGGCAATTAATAAGTTAGAGGATAAAATAGACCGAATGAAGATAGAATGTCAGGAAGGACATGTTGCAAGAATGTCGGAAGGCAAATGTTCTATTGAGTCAGGTTTGATTTTTACAGATTTAGTGATAGGCTATGAAAGAATCGCTGATCATGCGGTTAATATTGCTTATTCAATTTTACCTGAGAAAAAATAATATAACAGTAAATAAAATGGACATGGAAACGTGTCCATTTATTGTTACATAGAAGTTTTAAAGGGAATTTCTGAACAATAAAGAAAGGAACAGTACGAAATGCAGAAAATATATATTGTGGAAGATGATAAAAATATTGCGGAGATAGAAGAGTTTGCATTAAAGAATGCCGGATATGATGTGTATACTTTCGGAAATGCAAAGAAGTTTGAAGAAAGATTGGAAAAGGAATATCCTGATTTGATTATTATGGATATTATGCTTCCGGACAGAGACGGGCTGTCTCTCGTAAAAGATTTGAGAGGACATGGGGAGACTGCGGCGATTCCGATTATTATGGTGACGGCAAAGACAACAGAAATGGATAAAGTAAAAGGGTTAGATCAGGGAGCAGATGATTATATGACCAAACCATTTGGAATTATGGAATTGATATCCAGAGTGAAGGCGATGTTGAGAAGGGCAAATCTTCAAACTGATAGTGATTTGGAGTTTGACGGCATTGTATTAAATGATGCAAAACATCAGGTATCCATTGATGGTCAGGTTTGTGAACTTACGTATAAGGAGTTTGAATTATTAAAAATGCTTATGCAGAATTCCGGGATTGTGCTTCAGAGAAACAGAATATTGGACAGAGTCTGGGGAATTGATTATGAGGGGGAATCGAGGACTCTTGATATGCATATAAAAACTCTTCGGAAAAAATTAGGGGATAAAGGTGCTTTAATTCAGACTGTTAGAAATGTAGGCTATACAATGAACTACAGAAAGGAAAAGTAAGTGAAAAAAAAGTTATATATTCGAATGACAATTGTATCAGCCGCTATGATGTTTCTTACAATGATTATAACTGTAGTAACCTTTTACAATGTTTTTAGTGAGCAGGTTATGGAGGATTTGAAAACAGATGTTCATATTTTAAATACTACGGAGGCGGTATTACAGTATGTTGAGCAGGATTTTGATCCAAAGATAAGCAATTTAAGAATTACAGTAATTGATAAAAATGGAAAAGTTCAATATGACAGCAATGCAGATATTGGAAACATGGATAATCATGTGAACCGTCCGGAGATAAGAGAAGCATTAAAATATGGTACTGGAAAAAAAATCAGAAAATCTGATACTTTTTCGAAAAATACATATTATTATGCAGAGAGACTGAACAATGGGAAAATACTCCGTGTTGCGAAAGAGGTTGGAAGCATCTGGCAGTTTTTTAAGCATATACTGCCTATTCTTATTGTGGAATTGCTGCTGGCTGTTGCAATATGTATTCTTGTGGCAAGAATGTTGGCAAGAAGGCTGGTAGAACCAATTGAATTGCTGGCAAAGAACATTGATGATGACGAAATTACAGCTACTTATGAAGAAATCAAACCGTTTCTTGATAAAATACACAGCCAGCATAAAGCTTTAAAGAAAAGTGCGAATATGCGTCAGGATTTTACCGCAAATGTGTCTCATGAACTTAAGACACCTCTTGCATCTATCTCGGGATACGCAGAATTGATAGAAAATGGAATGGCAAAAGAAGAGGATGTAAGACGATTTGCGGGAGAAATTCACAAGAGTTCAATTCGGTTATTATCTTTAATTAACGATATTATTGAGTTGTCAGAGTTGGATGTTATGGATAGCGAAATGGCAACCACAACAGTCAGTCTTGCAGAAGAAGCAGAGAATTGTGTGGAAATGCTGCAGATGAACGCAAAGAAACATGGTGTAGATATTGTAATACATAAAAATCAGGAACGGGGAATTATAGAGGCGAACCGGGACATGATTCAGGAGATTATATACAATCTCTGCGACAATGCTATCCGGTACAATCAGGATGGAGGACATGTTATAGTATCGGTATTTAGAAAAGAGGATAAGATTGTACTTCAGGTTCAGGATGATGGAATCGGAATTCCTAAAAAGGAGCAGGAAAGAATTTTTGAGAGATTTTACAGAGTTGATAAGGCACGCTCTAAAAAAACAGGAGGAACCGGTCTTGGGTTGGCGATTGTAAAGCATATTGCAGAACAGCATGAAGCAGAGATAGAAATTGATAGTGTCGTAGGAAAGGGAACAAGTATCTCCATATTGTTTCAGAAAAAAACTGTATAATTAGCAAATATTTGTAAATTCTAAAATAAGAAGATTATTTTAGGAGGTTCATATGTGGGGAATTATTATCGCATTAGTTTCAGGAGCACTTATGAGTGTTCAGGGAGTATTTAATACTGGAGTAACAAAAGGCAGTAGTATGTGGGCGGCCAATTCATGGGTGCAGCTGACTGCCTTTTTTGTTTGCATTATCGCCTGGTTCATAACCGGAAGACAAAATGTCATGGGAATGTTCCATATAGAGAACAAATATATGCTGTTAGGGGGAGTCATTGGAGCTTTTATTACATTGACAGTTATTAAAAGTATGGATTCACTGGGACCTGCCCAGGCAGTTCTTTTAATTGTGGTATCTCAAATTATCGTGGCATATTTAATTGAAGTGTTTGGTCTGTTTGGTGTAGAGAAAGTACCTTTTGAATGGAAAAAAGTAGTAGGTGCTTTGGTTTCGATTGCAGGTATTTTTATTTTCCATAAATAAAAATATCAAAAATAATAAAAAGGTTATTGATAAGTGGAATTTTATCTTGTACAATTATATAAGCATTCATAGGGGAAACTCCGAAAGGAGCATGAATGATTAAAAAATTAATATTGAAAATATTTATTATGCTGTTTATCTGTTCTTTCATAACAGCTTGTAAAGAAAAAAAGGACTATGTTTCATTATCGGATGAAATAACACAAAAAGATATAGATAATAAACAGGATAGCAGTGTACAGGATGAAACTTCTGAAAACATTGTAGTATATGTACATGGAGCAGTTAAAAAACCGGGAGTATATGTATTACATTCAGGTGACAGAGTGTATCAGGCCGTGGATATGGCAGGAGGGATGACATCTGATGCAGAGAAAAGAACGTTGAATCTGGCAGAAACTGTATCAGATGAACAGGATATTTATATTATGACAAAAAAAGAGTATGATGAAAAACATGAAAGCAATGATAAAGAGAAGCAGAGTATGAGTGAGACTTTGGTAAATATTAATACGGCAGACAGCAAAATGCTGATGTCGTTACAGGGAATCGGTGAAGCCAAAGCTGCAGCTATTATAGCGTACAGGGAAGAGAATGGATTATTTACATCGAAAGAAGATATTAAAAAGGTTTCAGGCATAGGTGACTCTACTTATAGCAATATAAAAGATTTGATTACAATAGAATAGAGAGGGAATAACATGAAGGCTTTGGTAGTAGATGATGAGAAATTAATAGTGAAAGGTCTAAAATTCAGCTTAGAGCAGGAAGGATATGAAGTAGACTGTGCTTATGACGGACAGGAAGCAGTAGATAAGGCAAAAGAGAATGAATATGATATTATGTTACTTGACCTGATGCTTCCAATATATAATGGGTATGAAGTATGTCAGCAGATTCGGGAATTTTCAGACATGCCGATTGTAATGCTTACAGCAAAAGGTGAGGATATGGATAAAATTCTGGGATTGGAGTATGGTGCGGATGATTATATTACAAAGCCTTTTAATATTCTTGAAGTTAAGGCGAGAATAAAGGCCATTGTACGCAGAAATAAAAGAAAAGCTGCGGCTGTACCGGCTGCGCCAAAGGTAATTACTTCAGGTAAAATGAAACTGGATGTTGAAGCAAAGCGTTTATACATAGATGACAGTGAAATTAAATTAACAGTGAAAGAGTTTGATATTTTAAAATTATTGGCTGAGAATCCGGGCAAGATTTATTCCAGAGAGCAGCTGCTTACAATTATATGGGGTTCTAAGTATCCGGGTGATGCCAGAACTGTGGATGTAAATGTAAGAAGATTAAGAGAAAAAATAGAAGAAAATCCGGCAAAACCAGAGTATGTACACACAAAATGGGGCATGGGTTATTATTTTCAAGGATAGATAAATGAAAAAAAAATCATATGAGAATATTTTAAGTTTTATAAAAAGTCTTAGATTCAGAGTGTTTATGATTGTGACACTTTTAGTTATTGTACCTGTTATTATTTCGAGTATTTTTATTTATAATGTGGCAGTCAGTGAATATACTGACAAAAAAATTGATCGGTTTAAAGCAAATAATACAATGTTAAAAAATAGTATTGTAAGCGAGGGATATCTGGATCAAAATAATGAATCACAGATTGTGGATGCTCAGATTGCACAATTGGCAGGAGAGTATAACTGCAGAATACAGGTCATAAACAGCCAGTATATTGTGGTAAGTGATACAGACAGCAGCGAACTGGGGAAAACCAGCATATCGGAAAGTGTTATAAAAAGTATTGATGGAGAAAACATATTTATAAAAAATGAGAAGGAAAATTATGTAGAATTTGCAGAGCCGTTAGTCATTGCTGCACCTTCAATAACTACAGACAGTAATAAAAAATCCAGTATTGTAGGTGCCGTTTACATACATTATTCCATGGATGATGTGGTAGATTATAAGGAGGCAGTGGAGCGTTATGTGCTGATTATTGATATTCTGCTTACAATATTTGCACTAGTTACAGCCTGGGGCTGTTCGGTATTGTTTAACAGACCGATTCAAAAAATGCATAAAACAATTAAAAGTATTACGCTGGGAGCAGTGGAAGGAGAACAGAACAGCAAAGAATATACAGAAGTAGCACAGATTAGTGACGAGTTCAGCAGACTTGTGGAACGCATGAATACACAGGATAAATCAAGACAGGAATTTGTATCAAACGTGTCTCATGAGTTAAAAACTCCTTTGACATCCATGAAAGTACTGGCAGAGTCGCTGATTGGAAATGAAGGAGTGCCTGAAGAGTTGTATCAGGAATTTCTACAGGATATTTGCAAAGAGATAGACAGAGAAAATGAGATTATAACGGATTTATTAGATTTAGTTAAAATGGAAAAGACAGATGCAGAGATTAATATCTCATCAGTAAATATTAATGAGATTTTGGAAACAGTATTGAAACGCTTAAAGCCTATTGCAGAAAGCAAAAATATTGAATTGGTATTTGAGAGTTTCAGACCAGTTATTGCTGATGTTGATGAATTAAAATTTGCGAGTGTTGCAACGAATCTGGTAGAGAATGCTATCAAATATAATAATACAGATGGTACGGTTACTGCATCTCTGAATTCTGATCATCAATATTTTTATCTGAAAGTGATTGATACCGGTATTGGAATATCAGAAGAAGATCAGGAAAGAGTGTTTGAAAGATTTTTTAGAGTAGATAAAGCAAGGGCAAGGCAAACCGGAGGAACCGGACTGGGACTTGCGATTACCAGAGACATTGTTTTGAAACATCATGGTTCGATTAAGATTCACAGTAAAGAAGGGGAAGGAACAACGTTTATTGTGAGAATTCCACTCAAGTATATAGCATAGAGGGTACATTTATGAAAAAACAGCGATGGTTAATATGTTTAATAATAAGTATAATAATTTCAGTGTGTACAGGCTGTGGAGATGATCATAAAGACAATTCATCAGGCATGGATATATATTATATCTCAAATGAGAAACTGGTTACAGAAAAATACCAGAATAATAATGATAGAGGAGAGCAGCTTGTTGAAGAGTTACTTGGAAGATTGACGAAGTCAGGGGATTTAGAAGGCAATAACAGTGCAATTCCTGAGGAAGTATCTGTGCAGGGATATAGTATTGTAGATGGAATTGCAAAGATTGATTTTGACGAGAAGTATTATGAATTGAGTCCTAAAAAAGAATTGTTGTGCAGAGCAGCAGTTGTGCTGACCTTAGTCAAAATTAAAGATGTGGAGTATGTTGCATTTACAGTCAATAATGAGCCTTGTAAAGGGAAAGATGGAAAATTTTTAAATGCAATGGATGAATCAGATTTTGTTTCAGATATTGGAGATCAAAAAGAAAAACCGGCAATGGATTTTGTAATGTATTTTGCAAATGAAGATGGAACAGCACTGAAAGAATATAAATTGTATAATGCTTCTTATGGAGAGCGCACAAAAGAACAGTTTATTCTCAATCAGTTAATCAAGGGACCTGAAATGCAGGGGTATACATTTACAGTATCCCCGAAAGTAAAGGTATTAAGTGTCGTTACGGCAAATAACATCTGCTATGTTGATTTTGACGAGAACTTCTTAACAGAGCAGAGTCAGGTGTCAGGAAAAATGGTTGTTTATTCTATTGTAAATACTTTATCGGAATTGGATGAAGTACACAAAGTTCAAATTAGTGTAAAAGGGGAAACATCCATAAAATATAAGAATGAAATATCTCTGGAACATCCGTTTATCAGAAATCTGGATATTATAGAACAAGTGGGAAACGTGGAAATAGAAGAGATAGAAAATATAGAAATTAAATAAAAGGAGAACAGTTATAAAAAGACCAATTTTTATTTTGTTTTTGGCTTTTGTACTTGGAGAATTTATAACTGTGTATAATATGGCAGGCATACTTTGGCTATTGCCTATAATATTGTTTATTTTAAAAATCATCACGAAACAACAGGTGGCTGTATTCGTGATGATTTTTTTAGGTTGTGTAATGGGGTTTTTGCTAACAAGCCATGAAATAGAAGAGAGGGACAAAGCATATCGTTTCGTGGAGCAGCAGATACGGATAACAGGAAGAGTTAGTAAGATATTAAAGACGCAGTATGGAGTTTCATTATATTTAGATTGCGTAGAAATTAAGGGTAATGTGTATCGTCATGTAATAATCTATACAGATGAAATTCATGGAGTAAAGATAGGAAATATTGTGAAGGTTAACGGAGAACTAAAACAGTTTTCTGCAGCAAGAAATAAAGGAAATTTTGATAGTAAAAAATATTATATGACACTTGGAGTGTATATAGCAGTCAACGCAGCAGAAATAGAGATTATAGACAGTGCCTATGATTTTATCAGGCAGCAATTATATGAATTTAAAAATAGTATAACGGATAAATTGGATGTTATATGCAATGGCAATAAGGGGATTTTAAAAGCTCTAAATAACAAAGGTATCATATATCAGGGCATACTTTTGGGAGATAAATCGGAAATGAGTGCAGAGTTAAAGGAATTATATTCACTGTCAGGAATTTCGCATGTTCTGGCAATCAGCGGTCTGCATATCAGCATTATCGGAATGTTTCTTTATAATTTATTTCGAAGGCGTTTTAGTTTTGGAGTGTCTATGGCAGTTTCCGTAACAGCAGTAGTAATGTTTGGAATATTATCAGGACTTGGCATCGCTGCTGTGCGTGCTTTAGTAATGTTTGGATTAAAGATGTTCTCTGAAGTGCTTGGACGAAGTTATGATTATATAACATCAATTTCGTTAGCAGGAATATTATTGCTGATTGGAAATCCGTTTGTACTGTGGAATTCAGGGTTTCAGATGTCTTTTGCAGCAATTATAAGTATTGTAATTATATGGAAAAAGATTGTGTATATTTTTCAGTTGGATGAAAGTGAAGAGGAGAAATCTTTCGTAAAAAAAAGCGGGAAGAAACTAAGAAATGCTATTTTGTGCAGCTTAACAGTAAGCATATGTATGAACCCGATAATTGCATATCACTTTTATTCTCTTCCTACATATTCGTTTTTGTTAAATGTAGTTATTATCCCTCTGATGAGTGTGGTTGTAACGTCCGGAGCTGCCGGGATTTTGGTTTCGTTCATTGGAGCAGGTATCGCGAAAATAGTTATTTTGCCAGAATGTTATGTGTTAGATTTTTATGAAAAACTGTGTAATGTAGTTTTAAAATTACCATTTTCGAATGTGATTGTGGGGAAAACCGGTTTATATATCGTTTGTTTTTACTATATGGTTATTACAGTGTTTATTTACTATTTAGAGAAAAGAAGAAAGAAATATCAACTTGAGCGTGAAAAGAAATTAATCGAAATTCCAAAGAAAGGAATGGAGATACAGGAGTACATGGCAAATCAAAAAAGTACTAAGGGGAGAAGGGAGTTTTCTATTCTTTTAGGAATTGTTGTACTCTTAATGAATTTGTTGATTTATTGTTTTTACCCGGCGAAAAAGTTTTTTATAAAAAGTGAAGTTTTGGAAATCAGTACACTGGATGTTGGGCAGGGGGATGGTATCGTCATTAGAATGCCAAATGATATTGTGGTTACGATTGATGGTGGAAGTACCAATGTAAAAAAGGCTGGGCAGAATAGAATCATCCCATTTCTGAAAGCAGAATGTATATCAGAGATAGATTATGCAGTAATGACACATGCAGACACAGATCATATTAGTGGTTTAATTGAGATGTTAAAGCAATCAGATCATTATGGAGTGAAAGTAAGGAATCTGGTACTCCCTGATATTGTGGGAAAAGATGATGCTTATAAACAGATGGTGCTGATAGCAGAAGAACATGGTGTAAAAGTTTTGTATATCAAAAAAGGTGATTTCATGAGATTTGGAAAGGTAGAATTGAAGTGTATTCACCCTTGTGATGAGACAAAAGCAGATAATAGAAACGGGTATTCTACAGTATTAGGCTTGAAATATAATAAATTTTCCATGCTTTTTACAGGGGATATTTCATCAGAGCAGGAAAGAGAACTGCGGACATCATTAGATTATGGTTATATAGTATTGAAGGTGGCGCATCATGGTTCAAAATATTCTACATCAGATGAATTTCTGCAGTGGACTAAACCAAAGTATAGCATGATATCTGTAGGAGAAAAGAATATGTACGGACACCCGTCAGATGAAACGCTTGAAAGATTAAAGCAGAGCGGAAGTCAGATATTCAGAACAGATGAAAATGGTTGTATTACAGTAAGTAGTGATGGGGAGACAATAGAGATTGAACGTGTAATAGATTAGATGAAATATTGAAATCAGGAGGTAAAAATGAGAAAGAAATCGGTACAATTTGCATTAGATAAAAAAGGAAGAAAAATAGTAGTTATTAATCAAATTTTATTTTATGGAAAGAAGAAACTGCCGTGGAATGAAGTTGAGAAATATTTGAAGTGTTATATTGGAAAAATAATTGAAGTAGCAGAAACAAAAGAATTAATACATATTGCTTCCGATTTCCCGGATGAATATAAAGGTTCAGAGGATACAAAGAAGACACATGGTGCCTATGCAAAAGCAAAAGCAAATGCAGTACAGGGAGTAGAAGAAATGGTCAAGATATCTAGAAAAACAAGTGAAACACCTAATTATAAAGATAAAAATAAGAATAAAGCAAAATATGGATGGCACAGGTATTTATCAAGATTTGCATTACCAGTAGTATCTGAGGATAATCTTATACGATATTATAATATTTATTTAGCCACATTAGTTGTAAGGAAAACCAAGAATGGTAAATTATATTTATATGATATTGTAAATATAAAAAAGGAAGACAGTATCGAATTTAATTTATAAAAAAAGAAGCGAGAACCCCGCCTTGAGACAAAAATGTCAGACGGTACAAACCAACTTCTTTAAAAATATAATAATAGTTACCCGATAAAAAGTCAACTGCTTTTTATTTTTAGTTATTTGATTCTTAAATTTCTTGCGGTTAAAACATACAATTTATTGCGTATTGGTGTAGTAAATGTTATATTTATTACATTAAAAGTCTAGAAAACTTTTGATGCAATAAATTAATTAGAGGTACAGCATGAAGACTCTTACAGATGATATAAAGACAGGAAAATTTAAGAGTGTATACTTAATTTGTGGAGAAGAAGAGTATTTAAAGTTAAATTATAAAAATCAGCTCATCAAAGCAATTGCAGGCGACGATACAATGAATCTTGGAGTTTATGAAGGTAAAAACTTTGATGTGAATGAAGTGATAGATACGGCGGAGACCTTTCCGTTTTTTGCAGAGCGAAGACTGATTGTTATGGACGGCAGCGGTTTGTTTAAAAGCGGCGGTGAAGAATTGGCAGAATACATGAGTAAAATACCAGAGAGCACAGTATTTTTGTTTGTGGAACATGATGTTGACAAGCGAAGTAAAATGTACAAGGCTGTAAAAGCTAACGGACATATCTGTGAGATTAACCGTCAGACAGAAAAAGATTTAGCGATGTGGGCTGCCAGAATTTTTGCCCGTGACGGGAAAAAAATTACTAATGCAAATATGTCATATCTTATCGCAAATGTTGGAACGGATATGGAAGTATTGTCTAGAGAAATTGAAAAACTGATCAGTTATGATTTAAAGAAAGATGTTATTGCAAAAGAAGATATTGATGCTGTCTGTATTAAACAATTAAATGTCCGTATCTTTGATATGGTAGATGCAATATCAGTAAAAAATCAAAAGAAGGCTTTAGACTGTTATTATGAATTGGTTGCGGAGAAAGAGCCTCCTATGCGTATTCTTTTTATGGTTGCGAGGCAGTTTCATCTGATATTACAGGCAAAAGATTTATCCGCCAGAGGTATGAGCAGAGAGCAGATTGCAAGTGCTATGGGAGTTCAAGGATTTATCGCCAGTAAAAGTATTAATCAAAGTCGAAATTTTTCTGTGGCAGAGTTAAAGTCGGCATTAACTGAAAGTGTTAAAACAGAAGAGATGATTAAAAAAGGTGTCTTGGATGAAAATATTGGAGTGGAGATGCTTCTGATAAAATATAGTAGAAAAAGTACTTGAGATTAATAAAAAGAAGTTGTAGAGAAAACTACAACTTCTTTTTATTTTACAATTTCATAGAAACTATGCAATTGTGTTAACTAATTTTGTTAATCTTGAAACTTTTCTAGCTACATTGTTCTTGTGGTAGATACCTTTTGAACCAGCCATTGTAATAGCCTTTGTAGCGGCTTTTAAAGCTTCATCAGCAGCAGTCTTATCATTTGCTGCTACAGCAGATTCAACTTTTTTGATTGAAGTCTTAACTGCTGACTTGATAGCTTTGTTTCTTTCGTACTTTGTCTGATTAACTAAAATTCTTTTCTTTGCTGACTTAATGTTAGCCATTTTTCTTACCTCCGCGATAATTAAAAAATTTGATTTCCGTTGAGAGAGATTGGAAATCTGTTTCACAGCCTGCGTCCTTTGGAATATGCGGACTACGACGCAGACATCAAAAAATATTTTAGTAGAAATGAGATATATTGTCAATACTAAATTCATGAAAGTATAACATTAGGAGGCTATATGAAGAACATTTATACAGACTTAGCATTAGAAGAGAGAGAACGGTTTGAAAGAAATGTAGAAATAAAAGGCGTGGAAATAAAAAATAATTATGATAAAGACATTCATATGAATACAACAGTCGTGGATATTGTCAATGAACAGGGAGCAAAATCCATGGGAAAACCGGTAGGAAGTTACATCACTATGGAATCAAGAGTATTGAAAGCTCCGGAAGAAACAGAACGCAGAAGTATTGCATCAAAACTGGCAGAACATTTATTAGAAGTAATTCAAAAAGATCATGTGAAATCTGTATTGATTGTTGGATTGGGAAATATGCAGGCTACACCGGATGCTCTTGGACCAAGAACGGTAAAAGAAGTTCTTCCAAGCGAAAAGGTTTACTGTATTGCTCCCGGAGTATTGGCACAGACCGGTATGGAGACATTTGATATAGTAAAAGGAATTGTAGGAGAGGTAAATCCGGATATCGTAATTGCAGTTGATTCACTGGCTGCGAGAAATGTCAGAAGAATTACTACAACCATTCAGATTACAGATACAGGAATTACACCGGGAGGAGGAATTGGAAATCAGAGAAAAGGATTGAATCAGCAAAGCCTTGGGAAAAAGGTAATTGCAATAGGGGTTCCGATGGTAGTCAGCGGAGCTACAATTGTAAATGATACGATGGAGAATCTGATTAAAATCTTATCCAAGACAAACAATCATTGTGTAGCGAATTTATTTAAAGATTATACAAATGAGGAAAAGTATCAGTTGTTTGAAGAACTATTATCGGAAGAGACAGAGCAGATGTTTGTCACGCCAAAGGATGTAGATGAAATTGTTCAAAATTTAAGTACTACAATTGCACATGGATTAAATGAATTTTGCAGACAGGCATTGTTCTAATGTAAAAGAACCTCACATATATTATATAAGTGGGACAAAGGTGAGGTAATCCGGTGCAAAGAGGAATGAGAAAAAATACAAATCGAATATTGTTTCCGAACATGATGATTTCACAGTCGCTGATTCAATCAGTGATGAAAGGAATTATTATTATTCTATGCCTTTACATTGCAATAAAATGCGTAAATCTGATTACGGGAGACAGGGCGAAAGAAGTCAGCAGTCAGGTAATCAGTGACACTTCAAAAATGCTGGCAAAAGAGATTGTGGAAAATGGCAGCGTTATGAGCCGGTATATGCTGTATGTAGAAAATCACGGTTCGATGACAGAGGCAGCAAAAAAGGAAGTATTGGACCAGATTGTTTCTGATTATATAAATCATAGTGAGTATACTTATGATACGAGTGACCCGGGATATCAGCAGGTAGTAAATTTAATATATGAGAATGCAGGGTATGTAGAAGAAGAGACGACTGCTCAACCAAAGAAGGAAGAGCCAAAGAAAAAAACAAAACCTGTGAAAGCCGCGGCAAATGTAATCGTTCCAATGCCGAAATTAAAAGGTAAGTTATATACTGCAAATAATATAGGTAGTTTCGATAGTGTTATTAATAAGTTTTATATTATAACTGCCGCAACGTCTATCAAGGAAAGTGATATGCCGATTAAGGCTGCGATGAATGAAAAATTTAAAATAAAAGGAAATAATAAAAAACCACAGATTCTTATTTATCATACACATTCTCAGGAAGAGTTCAGCAATAGCAATGGAAATGAATCTACGACAATCATTGGAGTGGGCGACCGTCTGGCAAGAATTCTGGAAGATCAGTTTGGATATAATGTCATACATGATAAATCTGCTTATGATATTGTGGATGGCAAATTGGATAGAAACGAAGCTTATGACCAGTCAAGAGTAGGAGTGAAAAAAATTCTTGATAAATATCCGTCAATCAGTTTGATTCTGGATATACATAGAGATGGAGTAAATGAGGATACGAGATTAGTTACGGAAATTAATGGTAAGAAAACTGCACAGGTAATGTTCTTTAATGGAATGTCAAGGTTTAAAACTACAGGAAATATTGATTATCTTTATAATCCATATTTATATGAGAATCTGGCATTGTCATTACAGATGAAAGTAAATGCAGAGGCATATTATCCGGGATTTGCAAGACACAATTATGTAAATGCTTATAAATATAATCTTGATTTGTGTAAACAGTCAATGTTAATAGAGGTCGGAGCTCAGACGAATACATATCAGGAAGTACGGAATGCAGCAGAACCGCTGGCAAGATTAATAGATATTGTTATGGGGAAGAAAAAATAAGATTTTTGTAAAATCGGATTTTAACTGTATGTTTAGTTGGAACTGAACAAGACGAAAAATGTCGAAAAAAGTCGAAAAATTATAATTGCATTATAAAAAATAATAATATATCATATAAGTAAAGTGAGATCGTGTAAAAAATTATGTGGATAAAAAGGAGGTTTAATTATGAAGAAACTTATAATGATTTTTTTACTAGGAGCAATAAGTTTATTTACATTAAATGTTAAGGCTGACACTATTCCGTCAAAAGTAACATTTATTGATGGTTATTTAACATTTGAAGTATGGCAGGGAAAAGGGAATTCTTCAGTGAGTATAGGTGATGATTATCTTACAAAAAATTTAGATATTGTAGAGTTTGATGAATTTGAAGAACTACAATATGAAGGGAAAATGGTTGATAAGTCACATTTTACGGTTATGAAATCTGGGCTAAATACTATTATTACATTGAAAGAAGAATATTTAAAGACATTGAAAGATGGTGACTATTCTTTTGAAGCGGTATTTGCTAAAGCCATTATACCGTTAAAGTTACATATTGTAACTCATAAAGTTAACTTGACGGATGCTTATTTTACATTTGGGGCATGGGCAGGAAGTGGTACTGCAATTGTGAATTTGACTGAGGGAATGTTTTCGTATAAATATTATCTTGAACTTTTTGAGGGGTTGTGGTACAAAGGAGAAAAATTAAAAGACTCATGTTATATAATCCGTAAATTTCAAAATGTGACAACCATTATTTTAAAAGAAGAATATTTAATAACATTATCCAATGGTGAACATTATTTTACAGCTGAGTTTATGAATGTAAGTGTTAAATTAAAACTGAAAATTAATAAAATTATAAAAGTAAAAAAGCCTGTAAGAGTCAAGAATGTAAAGAAGATTTTAAAAAAGAAAAAAATTAAGGTGACATGGAAGAAGCAAAAAAATGTTACAGGATATGAGATAAAGTTTGGAACTAACAAGAAACTCACTAAAAATATAAAAAAGATAAAAATTAGAAAAAATAAGAATTCAGTAATTGTAAGAGGGCTTAAGAAAAATAAAAAATATTATTTAAAAGTTAGAGCGTATAAAGTGATAGAGGGAAAGAAGTATTGGGGAGTTTGGTCAACAAGGACTACTTTAAAAAACTATAAAAATTATCTACAATAAAAAGGTAAAAATTATTTAGTAATAAGGAAGAACAGATGATATGAAAAAGAAACACATTACAATGATTATGTTAGTAGCAATTATGTTTCTAGGAGCTGTTAATGGAAAAATAGTTGACACTGATAAAGTTAATGAGGAAAAGAAAGTAGCAACTTGGAAGGAAGTTCCTATAAAAAATGGTATTTCTTTTTCAAAATGTAGTGGAATTGAACAATTTGATCTGAAAAATAATATAAAAAATTCGGATTATATATTTAGTGGGGAAGTAGTTAGTACAAAAGAATATGAAGTTGAATGGACTGATAATCATGGAGAAAAGTGGGGGCCATTTCCAAGTTCAATAATAGAAGTAAAGATAAAAGATGAATATTATGGTGCTTCTCCTATAAAAGGAAATACTATAAAAGTTTATTATCCATATTCATTATCTACAGTGTTTGATGGTTCTTTTGTGATTAGAGACAGAATGGAATATATTTTTGTTACACAAAATTTAGACAATGAGTTTAAAGAACGAAAAAAGAAACTGGCTCCTGATGATAATTTTCAGCAGGAAAAACATGCAGATGTTTATATATCGGATTCATGTTATGACATAATGGCAATAGAACATAATAAAGTGATACTACATAATGATTATTTTATTTGGAATAAAAACGCAATGAATAAAGTTAAGAAAAAATATTTTGTTCAGAAAGATATTATACTTTCAAATGATTTGATTGAAAATGGTTGGTTTGTTGTTTTGAGTAAAGAAGATTTTGATAAAGAGTTTTCGAATATGATTAAGAATATGGATAAGTTACCGAATTTAAAAGAGTTAGAAGAAATTAAGATGAGTAAAAATAACTAGTATGATAAAGATATAAGAAATGGGAGGAAATAAGGATGAGAAAAAAATACAAGAATCTATATGTTTTTATAATTACAATAATGTTTGGAATAACTATGTTCTCATCGAATGTACTTGCACATTCTCTTACACCTTGGGCAAAAATGTACACAAAACAGAAAGCGGGAGGATATTATCATTTTGCTATTGGTGATTGGTATCATCCAAATGGGAAGATAGTTAGTTATTATTGGGCAAATAGTACAGTAAAAAGTTATTTTTCTACAGCTATAGTTGGTGGAATTAATATGTGGGATGGAATTATAGGTATAAAAGAAACTGAATCAAAAAATGCACAGATGAAAGTTTCATATAATCCTAATATTGCGGCAGATACAGCGGCGTATGTAGTATGTACATTGCCCTCTAATGGGCATTATGAACCAGGAGGAGTTACTACAGAAATGGTTATTGGAAATATTACAAAATACTCACAAACAGACAAAAATAAAGTTTTAGGTCATGAATTGGGACATGTTTGGGGAATGGAAGATTTATATGATGTTAATAAAAATTTGTCAAGTATCTATGCTAATCCATATTTTTATCCTAAAGCAACACAAGGAGATAGAAATGGAATACATATATGTTTAAATAATCCATGGTATTATGCTAGTGGGCCGGACAGGAGAGCAAAATATCAAAAGGCACCAGGCGTATGGGCAAAAAATGAGACTTTAATAATAAACGGAAAGTCTTGTAGATTTGACGCAAATGGTTTTTTAGTTGAATAGAAGAAGTATGCTCAAAATAAAAGTTTTGAGCATACTTTTTTGTTTGGTGAAAGGCTTTATGTTAATAATTTTAAACTATTGCATTAATACATGTAGGAAAGCATTTGCTAATGTGGAAATATAAATAAATATTAATAAAGCAATAAAAGTTTCAATAACTACGTTTAATTAATATAAAAAAATAGAAAGGAAGGAAACTATGAAAGAAGGTAGAGTGAAAGTTCTAAAAAGCATGTGTTTAATGCTACTGTCATTATCATTAGTTATAGCAGTTCTTCTTACAGAGAATGTTGTTCATGCCAAAAGCGAAATAATTCCAAATAATGATAAAGGAATACCGGATAAATGTTTATATAAAGAAATATTATATGAACTGGAAAAAAAGAGTAATGGCAAATTTACAAAAGATGAAGTAGCAAGCTTATATGGTCTTAGCATACGATTTTCAGTGAATGGAAAAGTAAAAACGCTAAAAGGAATTGAGAATTTAACAAATTTGAGATATTTGGCAATTTGGGATGATACTGAATTAACAACTCTTAATGGGATTGAGAATTTAACAAATTTGTGTGATTTAAAAATAGGTGGAAATAAATTAGTAAATCTTAAGGGAGTTGAAAATTTAACCAATTTGGAAACATTAAGTATTGGAAAAGGCAAGTTAAAGAATGTTAATGAGATTAAGAATTTGTCTAGATTGAAGGAATTGTCTATTAGAGGAAATAAACTGGAAGATTGGACAACTGTAAGTAATCTGACTGAATTAGAAAGTTTGGATATAAGTGGTTGTGGAGTAACAGACAGCAAACTTGAAACCATTGTAAGTCAGTTGACGAAATTGACAAGTTTAGGAATTTCAGACAATAGTTTGGACAATTTAAAATCAATTAGTGGATTGACAAAACTTGAATCGCTAGGTGCAAATAATTGTAAGTTAAAGAGTTTATCAGGAATTGAAAATTTGATTGAACTACAAAATTTATCTGTATCTAAGAATAGATTGACAAACTTGGATGGGATAGAAAATTTGACAAAAATAGGGGTTTTATATGCAGATAAAAATAAGATAACCAGGCTTCCAAGTTTAAAAAAACTTAAAAGCTTTAACCTTGAATATTCTACTTTTTTTAATAATAAAATCAGTGAAAAAGTCTTCAAAAAGAATTTACCATCACATGTTCCGAATTGGTGGATTAACAATCAGGTTTTATTTCAAAATTTTAAAAAGAAACTAAAAGTTAATAAAGTAAAAAAAATAAAAAGTACGACGAAAAAAATTACCGGAGTAACTGAGAAGAGGGCAACATTAGTATTAATGACATCGAAGGGGAAAAAAATCAAAAAGGTTAAAGTTAATAAAAAAGGAGCTTTTTGCTTTAAGAAACTTGATTTGAAGAAATATAAAGGGAAGAAACTTAAAATTACAGCATATTTATTATATGATGATCAGATTAATGGTGAACGTGGTAATGTGGCTGTAAAGACTGTGAAATTTACTGTTCGAAAGAAGTAAAAACAGATTAAATTTAACGTATTATACTTATAAAAAAGCAACCTTACGAGTGAATTCGCAAGGCTGCTTTTTTATCATTGTATAAATTATTTACTGCCGGTAGAACCGAATCCACCAATGCCTCTGACTGTATCAGATAATTCGTTCACTTCTTCAAAATCAACTTTCAAAAATGGAGCAATTACCATTTGGGCAATTCGCTCTTGTGGCTCAACCACCCTTTTTTCTGATGCATGATTATATAGAGCGACAGTAATTTCACCACGGTAATCCGCATCAACGACTCCAACCTTGTTGGCAGGAGCAAGTCCTTTCTTACAGGAAAGACCGCTTCTGGCATAAATAAATCCTGCATAGCCCATTGGGATTTCCATGGCAATACCGGTTCCAATAAAAGCAGTTTCGCCAGGCTCAATTGTGACAGCTTCATCAATACATGCATATAAATCAGCCCCCGCTGCGTATTCTGAACCATAGGTTGGAATCACAGCGTTTTCATTCAATTTTTTTATATTCATCTTTATGTTTCCTCCAAATGTTTTTTGCGTTTTTAGTTCTCAGGTCGAAAAAGATTATAGTCGTTTTTCCCAAAGTACAATCTCACCACGTTCTAAAGTTTCCGGTATTTTAATCAGCCGCTGATTTTCAGAACCTCTGAAAACAAGGCTTGGATTTTTCAGGGATTCAATAAATGGTCCATCCACTAAAACATCAATATAGGACAGCAGCTCTATTGTTTCATCCCATTCTTTGTACATATGAGCCATGACATCTTTTTCAAATTCATATCCGGTGAAACACCAGATTGTTTTATCGGGATAAGTTTCTTTTATTTTCTTTGCAAGAGGGATAAGACCACGCTGATTCACTCTCTCTAGTGGTTCCCCACCTAAGAATGTCACACCGGCATAGGCACCAAAACTTAAAGTATCAATAATATAATCTATCGTTTCGTCGTTAAAAACTTTTCCGTAATTAAAATCCCATGCCTGTTCATTAAAGCAGCCGGGACATCTGTGATGACAGCCGCTGACAAATAATGAAACTCTGATGCCGGGACCATTTGCCACGTCATAAGTTTTGATTTCAGCATAATTCATAATTTGACTACCTCCTTGTAATAATGTATAAAAGAATATCTTTATATATTATCTTTTACTGCCTGACTTACAACATCTGCAACAACTGGATTAAATGCTTCCGGTAATATGTTTTCTTCGTTTAGTTCTTCATCGGGTACCAATGAAGCGATAGCCAGAGCAGCAGCCAGTTTCATTTCTTCTGTAATCTGTTTTGCACGGCCTTCCAATGCTCCTTTGAAGATACCTGGGAAGGCTACAACATTATTTACCTGATTAGGAAAATCAGAACGTCCGGTTCCAACGACTCTCGCACCGGCAGCTTTTGCCACATCAGGCATAATTTCAGGAACAGGATTTGCCATGGCAAACATAATAGCATCAGTATTCATTGTCTGTACCATCTCAGCTGTAACCATGTTTGGTGCAGAAACACCAACAAAAATGTCAGCCCCAACTAATGCGTCAGCTAATTTTCCGTTCATTCCGGAAAGGTTGGTAACTTCAGCCATTTCTTTCTGGGCCCAGTTTAAATCTTCAATATCTTTTGAGAGAATACCATATAATCCGCAGATTGTGACATCTTTGAAACCATAGTTTAAAAGAAGTTTGCAGATTGCGATACCGGCAGAACCGTCACCATTGATGACTACTTTACAATCCTCTTTTTTCTTTCCGACTACTTTCAGGGCATTGATAATACCAGCCAGAACAACGATAGCAGTACCATGCTGGTCATCATGAAAAACAGGGATGTCCAGTCTCTCTTTTAATTTGCTTTCGATTTCAAAACATCTTGGAGCTGAAATATCCTCCAGATTAATGCCGCCAAAACCGGGAGCAATACGAATAACGGTGTCTATGATTTCATCAGTATCCTGTGTGTCAAGACAAATAGGAACGGCATTGACGCCGCCAAATTCTTTAAATAATACAGCTTTGCCTTCCATAACAGGCATCGCAGCTTCCGGACCGATATTGCCAAGACCAAGAACTGCACTTCCGTCGGAGACTACAGCGACAGTATTTGCTTTCCATGTATATTTGTATACATCTTCCCGATTGGCAGCAATCTTTCTGCAAGGTTCTGCAACGCCGGGAGTATAAGCGAGGGATAAATCTTCACGTGAGTTTACGTGACATTTTGCCTCAGTGCTTAATTTACCATTTAACTCTTCATGTAATTTTAATGCTTTTTCGTCAGTTGTCATTTTAATCCTCCAAATTAGAATTTTACAGTTCAACCAACAGTTCGAATTTGTTTCGCTCTTCTCGCTGTTATGGCTTATCCGAACGTTCAGCCAACAGCTCGAAAATGCTTCACATTTTCTCGCTGTTATGGCTCACCATATGACATAAAAATCAAATGTCCAAAATTTTGTAAACAGTTTTTGGACATTTGATTTTTATGTCGCATGGCTGAACTGTTATATACATGATATCATAGTTTGAAAATTAACACTATTCTTTTTTAGAATGATATGTTAAAATATGACATAGTAAAATTTCTATACATTCTAAAGGGATATCCCCTATATTTCCATAGAAGGTAATTGAATAAAGAAACTTAGGAAGGAGTTTTTATGAGAGAAAAGTTACAGGCATTACCGGTAGGTGAATTGAGAGAGATAGCAAAGGCTAATGGAATTAAGTCTGTTTCTATACTTAGAAAACAACAATTAATTGATATGATTCTTGAAGTGACACAGCGGAATGAAAAGAAAGAAGAATCTGAGAAAACAGAAGAGTCTGTTAAGGGTTCAGATGAAGATAAACAGGAGACTGCCAGAGAACAGAAAAATACCGGAGAGAATGGCAGACATAGAAAGAGACATCATAGTGATAATCTTGAACATAGAGATGAAGTACCACAGGAAAATGGTGTGACGAGAACAGGAATATTAGAGGTTATGCCTGATGGTTTTGGATTTATCCGGTGTGATAATTATTTACCGGGAGAGGATGATGTTTATGTGGCACCATCCCAGATTAAGAGATTTCAATTGAAAACAGGAGATTTTATAACCGGAAGGGTCAGAGAAAAAAGAGAAAATGAGAAGTTTGGTGCATTATATTATGTAGATATGGTAAATGGCGAAAGTTTAGATAAGGTTTTAAAGCGCCCGAATTTTGAGGAACTGACACCAATATTCCCAAATGAGAGACTGCATCTTGAGACGGACGGTCACAGTACAGCAATGCGTATTGTAGATATTGTAAGTCCGATAGGAAAAGGTCAGCGTGGAATGATTGTTTCACCACCGAAAGCAGGAAAGACGACTTTGTTAAAAGAGACTGCGAAAGCAGTTCTTAAGAATAATCCGGAAATGGAAATGATTATATTGTTAATAGATGAAAGACCGGAAGAAGTGACTGACATTAAAGAGGCGATACAGGGAGATAATGTAGAAGTTATTTATTCGACCTTTGATGAACTTCCGGAACATCACAAGCGTGTGTCGGAAATGGTTATCGAGAGAGCAAAGCGTTTAGTGGAACATGGGAAGGATGTAATTATACTCTTAGACAGTATTACCCGGCTGGCAAGAGCTTATAATATGACGGTTCCGCCAAGCGGACGAACACTGTCAGGTGGTTTAGACCCGGCAGCGCTTCATATGCCGAAAAGATTTTTTGGCGCAGCCAGAAATATGAGAGAAGGCGGAAGCCTCACAGTTTTAGCTACAGCGCTGGTAAATACAGGAAGCAAAATGGATGATGTTGTTTATGAGGAATTTAAGGGAACAGGAAATATGGAACTGGTTCTTGATAGAAAATTGTCAGAGAAGAGAATATTTCCTGCGATTGATATTACACAGTCCGGCACGAGAAGAGAAGATTTACTGTTAAACGCTGACGAACTAGGTGCATCCTATATTATTCGGAACGAAATGAATGGTATGAGAAAAGAAGATGCTGTAGAACAGATACTGAATCTGTTTGCAAGAACGAAGAGCAACGAAGAATTTATAGAAAAAGTAGGTAAAATACGTACAAATTATAACAGATAAAAAACATATAATTTATCGTGTTTTGTGGAAATAAAGATACAACAGTTCAGCCAACAGCTTGAATCTGCTTTGCTTTTTCTCGCTGTCATGGTTCACCATATACAGAAAAATACGGACTCAAAGTCCTATAAGCAGTCCTTATGAGTCCATATTTTTGTGTGCATGGCTGAACTGAAAAAATAATAGTTTGCGAAAATGCTTGCTATTAATATATATCTATGTTATAATTGCAAGGCTATTGAGTAAAAACGGATTGGCGTTGCCAATAAGCATAAAAAATTTTAAAGAGGTGAATGTAATGAGAGAAGGAATCCATCCAGATTACCATGAAGCAACCGTTACATGTAACTGTGGTAACACATTCGTAACAGGTTCAACAAAAAAAGACATTCATGTTGAAATTTGTTCAGCATGTCATCCTTTCTACACAGGACAGCAGAAAGCTATCTCAGCACGTGGTAGAATTGATAAGTTCAATAAGAAATATGGTATCAAATAATTTTTTGAGGATAACAGGTTGAGAAGAGATTCTCAACCTATTTTCGTTGTAAAATAATATTTACATTGACAAAGGTGAATGATTGAAAGAAACATTTAATCTTGAGTTTATGTTTCAATTAGGAGTTTAGGTATTTCTGAATGAAACATTAGGAGATAAGATATGAGAAATAACAAACTTTGTTCTTCCGGCATCGGCGGTCAGGCGGTAATGGAAGGAATTATGATGAGAAATAAGGACCGGTATGCTGTGGCAGTGAGACAGTCAGATGGTTCGATTGTTGTAGATACGCAGAAATTTAAGGGGATTACAAGTAAGTGTAAGTTGTTTCAGCTTCCATTTATTAGGGGAATATTTAGTTTTATTGATTCTTTGATTCTTGGAATTAAGACACTTACGTTTTCTGCAAAGTTTTTTGATGATGAGGCAGACTATTCAGACGAGCCGGATAAATTCGAACAGTGGCTTACAGATAAGTTTGGTGATAAGGCAGAAAAAGTTATTATGGGATTTACAGTTGTATTTTCCATTATGATTGCCATAGGGTTATTTATGGTGCTTCCTTTGTTTATTGCAGATATTATGGAGAGATATGTATCCTGGGTTACACCGGGACATGTGCCAGTTATCGAGGGAGTCGTTAAGATGATTCTGTTTATTGCATATCTTTTGTTGATTTCTCTGATGAATGATATTAAGAGAACATTTATGTATCATGGTGCAGAACATAAATGCATTAACTGTATTGAAAATGGGCATGTTTTAACTGTTGATAATGTCAGAAAAAGTTCCAGATATCACAAGCGGTGTGGTACTAGTTTTCTGCTGGTAGTATTAATTATCAGTATTGTTATGTTTATACTTATCAGAACAGATATTGTCTGGCTGAGATATGTTACGAGAATTCTTTTAGTGCCTGTAATTGCAGGACTGTCTTATGAATTTATCAGGAAAGCAGGCTCTTCGAATAATAAAGTTATAAATGTATTGAGTATGCCTGGAATGTGGATGCAGAAAATTACGACAAAAGAGCCTACAGACGATATGATCGAAGTGGCGATTGAGGCGGTAGAGGCAGTTTTTGACTGGGAGCAGTATCTGGATGACAATGGAATCAAAAGAGTTTCCAGACGAAAGGTTATGCCTGTAGATAAGCAGCCTTTACCAAAAGAATATAAAAAAGACAGAAAAGGTTCAGGATATAATTGGAAGTTTTAGTAAAAGATGTTGTGGCAAAGGCGATAGAAAAACTGGATGCCGCAGGAATTGCAGAAAGCAGGATTGACAGCTGGCTTTTGGCAGAGAGTGTATTAGGAGTTTCCAGACAGGATTTGTTCTTAGAGCCGGAGAAAAGTGTCAGCGAGGAGCAGGCGCAGAAATATTTGAATGCTGTATCTGTGAGAGTGAAACACATTCCACTTCAGCATATTACAGGTTATCAGCAGTTTATGGATCTGGAATTTGTAGTAAATAAAGATGTGCTGATTCCAAGACCGGAAACGGAGTTGTTAGTAGAACAGGTGGTTTCCTATATCAAAGACAATGATGTAAAAGTATTAGATATGTGTACCGGTTCAGGATGTATTGCGGTGTCAGTAGACAGAATGTGTGCGAATGCAGATGTGACAGCTGTTGATATTTCAGAGAAGGCTTTAAAGGTGGCTGGGGAAAACAATATAAGAAATGAGGGCAGAGTTACTTTTGTGCAAAGTGACTTGTTTGAAAATATTCATGAAACATATGATATTATTGTTTCAAATCCACCATATATTCCTACCAGTGACATAGAAACGTTGATGGAGGAAGTGAGGGAACATGAGCCGCGTCTGGCGTTGGATGGAAGTACTGACGGACTAAAATTTTACAGGGAAATTTGCACAAATGCAGTCAATTATTTAAACGAGAATGGAAAAATCTTTCTTGAGATAGGTTATGATCAGGGACGGACTGTTCCTGAACTGCTCAGAGAGAATGGTTTTACAGATATACAGGTTTTGAAAGATTTATCAGGCAATGACCGTATGGTGATTGCCGGGAAGGAATAGAAATGTTTGACAAATTAGACATCATCGTAGAAAGATATGACGAGATTATGGAGCAGTTAAATGACCCAAATGTTGTCAGCAATCAGGAGCATTTTAGAAAAATTATGAAAGAGCAGAGTGATCTGGCACCGATTGTAGAATTATATAAGAAATATAAAGATGCAAAACAGACGATTGAGGACAGCCTTTTTATTCTGGAAGAAGAGTCAGACGAAGAAATGAAAGAACTGGCAAAGGAAGAGATGAATGAGGCAAAGGCATCAATTCCACAGATGGAGGAAGAGTTAAAGATTCTTCTTTTACCAAAAGACGTCAATGATGACAAGAATGTTATCGTGGAAATCAGAGGCGGAGCCGGCGGTGATGAGGCAGCCCTGTTTGCAGCAGAACTTTATAGAATGTATTGTATGTATGCAGAGACCCAGAAATGGAAAACAGAGATGATTTCTTTAAATGAAAACGGCATTGGAGGTTTTAAGGAAGTTGTATTTATGATAAATGGACAGGGAGCTTACTCACGACTGAAATATGAGAGTGGTGTACACCGTGTACAGCGTATTCCGGTAACAGAGTCCGGTGGACGTATCCATACATCAACAGCGACTGTTGCTATTATGCCGGAGGCAGAAGAGGTGGATGTAGAGATTGATATGAATGATTGCCGTTTTGATGTGTTCAGAGCATCCGGTAACGGAGGACAGTGTGTCAATACAACTGATTCTGCCGTAAGACTGACACATATTCCTACAGGTATCGTGATTTCCTGTCAGGATGAAAAGTCACAGCTTAAAAATAAGGATAAGGCGTTGAAGGTTCTTCGTGCAAGACTTTATGAGTTGGAGTGCCAGAAAAAGCAGGACGCAGAATCAGAAGCAAGACGCAGCCAGATAGGTACAGGAGACCGTTCTGAAAAAATAAGAACATATAACTTTCCGCAGGGTCGTGTAACAGATCATAGAATTAAGTTTACGACACATAGATTAGACAGTATTATGAATGGTGATATTGATGAGATTATTGATAACTGTGTAGCGGCAGATCAGGCAGCAAAGCTTGCACAGGTGGAAGAATAATACAGTTTATTTTAATATTATATAATAATTAAAAATAGAAGTGATTTCAGGAAAACAATATCGGATGTTGTGAATATTACTTCTATTTTTTATGGGAAAAATTCTCATTACCTAAAGGTTATACTTTTTCTTTACTCAAACTACTTTTTTTGATATAATAATCCACAACTGTGACAATCGGGAGGTGCTGTGCTATGAAAGGCATTACAGATATACATAGTCACATCTTATTTGAGGTAGATGATGGTTCAGATTCTATTGAAACATCTTTAAAATTGTTGAGAAAAGAATATGAGCAGGGAGTCAGAAATATTATATTGACACCTCATTTTCATATAGGAGAGTGCATGCCTGAGAGCAAGCTGGTCAGAGAACATTTTGGGCAGTTAATGAAACTGGCAAAGAGGGAAATACCGGAATTGCAGCTGTTCCTTGGAAATGAAATTATGGCATGCAATGACATGGTGCGGCTATTGGATGAAGGAGTCATAAACACATTGGCAGGAACAAGATTTGTGTTGGTTGAGTTCTATCCTTCAGTACAATACGAAACGATGTTAAAATATATCAGTAATTTATTAAATGGTGGATACAATCCGATTATTGCACATTGCGAACGATATGCATGTTTACATTCTACGTTTAAAAAGATTCATGCTAAAAATCTTAGTCATCTTATAGAGATGGGAGTATATCTGCAGGTGAATGCAGTCAGCGTTTTTGAGAGGGATGTAAAATTTGTAGAAAAATTAATAGATAACGATTATTTACACTTCATTGCTACAGATGCTCATAGTCTGGGTCATAGAAATGTATATTGGGATAAATGTATCAGATTTTTAAGAAAAAGATATAATGATGATTATTTGAAATGGTTATTAATTGATAACCCGAAAAAAATATTATCAGGACAATACTTATAATTGGAAAGGATATAGAGATTACAATGGATAACGAAAACATTAAGAATGAAATAGAGATAGACCTTCGTGGATTATTTAGTGCAATCATGAACCGATTGACAATTATTATATTGGTAGGAATTTTAGTAGGTGGTATGGCATTTGTTTATACCCAGTATTTTGTTGATCAGTTATATGTAGCCAAAACAAAGGTATATATACTGAATAAGCAGGATGAGAATCAGCGATATCTGACTTCACAGGATGTAGCACTCTCTACATATCTTGCAAAGGATTATGAGAGTCTTTTAACAACAGACCCGGTATTAGAGGAAGTAAAAAAAGAATTAAATCTGGAGCAGAGTACTTCAGCGATTGCATCTATGATTTCTGTTGAATTAGAAGAAGATACCCGAATTATGGACATTGCTGTTACAAGTACAGATCCAAAACTTGCAAAGAAGATTGCTGATAAGGTCAGAGAAGTGGCAAATGAAAGATTAAAGGTAATCATGGATGGTTTAGAACCGGTAAGATCAGTAGATGAGGCAAAACTTCCGACAGCTCCAAGTTATCCGAATGTTGAAAAGAACATGATGATTGGATTTATTGTTGGCTTTGGTGTCGCACTTTTGGTAATTATTATATTATATATTCTGGATGACACAATTAAGACTCCTGATGATATTGAAAACAGACTTGGTGTCAGCGTTCTTGCGGCGATTCCTTTAAAGAGTTCAGACCATAGCAGAGATGGTTATGGCTATGGATATGCAACGCAGAAGAAAACAAAAAAGAAAGACAAGAAAAAGAAGAAAACTGATATAGAGGACGGAGAGGAAAAGGAGTAGAACTTATGTTATTAAATGTAAATTTAGATAAGATTTCAGATTTAGATTTTAAGACAAAAGAGGCATATAAGACATTAAGAACGAATGTGCAGTTCTGTGGAGATGATGTTAAGGTTATTTCAATCACAAGTTGTGTTCCGAATGAAGGAAAATCTATGGTGTCATTTAATCTTGCAGTATCAATAGCAGAGACTGGGAAAAAGGTATTATTTATTGATGCAGATCTTAGAAAGTCTGTTTTAATAGGACGTTATAAGATAAATAAAGCGATTAAAGGTCTTACACAATATTTGTCCGGAGTGGAAGAGTTAGATAGCGTAAAATATACAACAAATGTAGAGAACCTCGATATGATATTATCAGGACCGGTTCCTCCAAATCCGGCGGAATTGTTGAATAATGAAAAGTTTACTGCATTGGTTGAGATAACAAAGAAAGAATATGATTATGTTGTTATAGATACACCACCGATAGGACAGGTAATTGATCCTGCCATTGTGGCACAGCAGACAGACGGAGTGATTTTCTTAGTTTCACAGGCAAATGTTAGTTACAAATATGCTCAAAAACAGATTGAACAGCTTAAGAGATCAGGTTGTAGAATTTTGGGAGCAGTTCTAAATAAAGTAGACCCTGAAGGAAAGGGAAGTTACTATGGTGGATATTACGGCAAGTACTATAAAGGAAAGTACGGATACGGCTATGGTAATGATAAATATTACAAATAAGATTTTAACGACACCTATGAACGAAAGAACATAGGTGTTCTTAACTTATGGGAGCGAAGAGGAAATGAATCAGACGGAGCGTATATATATACAATTGATTGCCAACAGCATAACAGACATTCATAAAGAAATAGATATGTCTGGCATAGAAGAAAATGTGCTGGTGGAGTTATGTAAGTTACACAAAAATACGGGATTGATATATGCTGCTCTGATGAATCAGAAAAATGTTCCACAACAGATATTAGAAACGTTCGAAAAAGGCTTTTTTGCGGAAATGATGATATATTCCAAGCGGACCACAGTATTTGAGATGGTGTTAAAAGAGTTGAATCAACAAAACATAAAACATATTATTATAAAAGGGATGTCTTACGCAAAATGCTATAAGAACAGTGAATTTAGAACTATGAGTGACATGGATTTGGTGATATCCCCAAACGATATAGATAAGGCTGATAGGATATTATCAGAACTTGGAGGCAGATTAATATACGAAAGAAGTAATGATAAGGTTCATTACTATAAGATAAAAAATACAATTATTGAGATTCATACCAGTATCGGATATGCAGGCAGTTTTAATAGAACTTTTAATTATGAAAAGTATTTTGAAAAAGCTGTTGATGAAAGTGTATGCCTGAAAAAATATACGCATGAGTTTTCCACACATTATAAAATTGTATATGCAATATATCATATGGCAAAACACTTTTGTGAAGGTGGCTGTGGAGTCAGAATGATAACTGATTTAGCAGTGTTGATGGAATTTTACAGGAAAGAGATAAACATGGAAGCGTTATGGGATGATTTAGAAGAAATACATCTTGAGAAGTTTGCCATGAATCTTTATACTATTTGCAGGACATGGTTTGGATTGGAGACAGGTAAAATGAATTATACTTCGAATAATATGGAAACTGTAGAAAACTATATTATTTCAGGCGGCGTATTTGGGCATGATGCGGTTATAAGAGATTCTGTACAGATTTCCAAACAGAAGGGGATTGGTTTAATAAAAATATTCAGATGGGCATTTCCTTCTTATTCTCATATGAGGGAGTATAGTTTATGGTTTAAAGAAAAGCCTGCCATTTTACTGCCCGCAGCATACTTAGAACGATTTATAAGAAATACAAGAGAGCGCGGCGGAATATTAAAATGGCAGAGAAAACTGGTACAGGGAAAAAGAGCAAATAAAATTCAAAAAAATATAGTAGAGATGATGGGGTTAGAAAATGAACGATGATCCAAGATTGACAATTGTAAAAGAACGATATGATATTGCAGGGTTAAAAATACTGATGACAACATATCATCAGGAAACGATGAAAAGAGCAATACCGTATAGGGCAGAAACAGAATGGCGGGAGGAAGAAGCCGATGGCGTTATTGACTTCGGTCATGATTTTTACGAACAGATTTACCGGGAGTATTTGCCACACTCCAATTATACAACGATAGAGTATATGTATACAGGCAGTCTTTTTCATAGATTTTTACTGGAACACAATGGATGCATGCTGCATTCTTCTGCTGTTGTAGTAGATGGTTATGCATATTTGTTTTCAGCGAATAGTGGTACAGGTAAGTCAACGCATACCGAGTTATGGTTGAAACATTTTGGGGACAAGGCATTTATTATAAATGACGACAAGCCGTCTCTCAGATTTGAAGAGGGTGAATGGTATGTCTATGGGACACCGTGGAGTGGGAAGCATAATATTAATGTAAACACCAGAGTAAAATTGGGAGCAATTGTTTTTCTCGAACGTTCAGAGAATAATTGGATAGAACCTCTGGATGTAAAGGAGGCAATTCCTTTGTTTTTCAGACAGACGGTAAGATCGTTAAAGACGGCTGATAAAATGGATCTGGCTTTAGAAAAAATTGGACAGGTTTTGACACATAATCCAATATATAAAATGGGCTGTAATATTAGTGATGATGCAGTCATCACTGCATACGAAAAGATTAGGAGAGTATAAATGAAGATTAAAGAAGGTTTTATATTAAGAAATGTAGCGGGAAATAATGTGGTTGTTCCTATCGGACAGGCAACCTTGGATTTTAATGGAATGATGAGCTTAAATGATACAGGAACCTTTTTGTTTGAAAGGTTGATAGAAGGTACAAGTAAAGAGAATTTGGTTGAGGACCTGATTGCAGAATATGGGATTGACAGAGATTTGGCTGTTGAGGATGTAGAAGCGTTTATCTTAAAAGTTGAAAGTGAGGATTTGTTTGAATAAGTTAGTTTCTATAGATGAAATAGCACCTATTATGAAAGAGCAAATGGAACATGGTGGAAAAGTAGTTTTCACGCCAAAAGGAAATAGCATGCGTCCTTTGTTTCGAAGCAATAAGGATATGGTTACTTTGACGAAACCACATTTTCCATTAAAGAAATACAGTATTATTTTTTATCAGAGGCAAAATGGGCAATACGTGTTGCACAGACTGGTTGGCAGACATGGACAGTATTATGTTATGCGTGGTGATAATCAGTATGTGAATGAATGTAACATTGCACAAGAGCAGATTATTGCAGTTGTTTCTGCATTCCAAAGAAATGGAAAGTCATATAACATGACAGAAAAAGCTTATAAATTATATTCTTTACTTTGGACCAACACAATGTATATTAGAATGTGCTATAAAATTTTAAGACGTACTGCAGGTAAGATTAAGAGAAAAATATTAAGGAAGAAGTAGATGAAAGATTCAAACAGTTTACGCTGGATAATTAAAAATGGAAAAAAACAAATACCTAAGATTATTATTTTAAGTATATCAAATATGATTTTAGCATTGGTAAGTACAGGTTTGGCTTTGGTTAGTAAATATGCGATAGACGCTGCGCAGAAAGCGGCAAATGCAAAGACAGATTTAGAATTTACTCATTACCGTAATCTGATAATTTTATTCGGTATAGCAATTTTGCTGATTATTTCAGGAAGACTTCTTCTCAGGATATTTGCTCAAAGCCTTACAATCAAGGTTCAGGCTTCTATGGAAATGCAGATGCGTACAAGTTTATTTAATAAAATTTTATCAAAAAAATATGACAGGATTAATTCTTATCATAGTGGTGAACTAATGAACCGGATGACAAGTGATATTAAAATTGTTACTGACGGGATTACCACCATTGTTCCCAATATGCTTTATTTTATAACGCAGTTTGTAGGAGCTTTTGCAGTGCTGATTATTTTTGATTGGAAGTTTACAATGGTCTTTATTGTGGCAGGTGTTGTGATATCGGCTGTTACGTTGTTATTTCGGGGAAAATTAAAAAGTTTACATAAAGAAGTCCAGGAAACCGACGGGAGAGTTCGCTCTTTTTTTCAGGAAGCTATTGAGAGCATATTAGTAGTAAAAACTTTCAGAGTCGAAGAGTCGTTTGGAAAAAAGGGTAATGAACTTCAGATTATAAATTATAATGCAAAGATGAAGCGCAGGCGTATTAGTATTTGTGCCAATGCGGGATTTTCTTTTGTATTCAATATGGGATATCTGCTGGCACTCGTCTGGTGTGCATTAAAGGTGTGTGCAAATACAATGACATATGGAACTCTTACGGCAGTTTTGCAGTTGATATCACAGATACAGACACCATTCGTAAATATTACAAAGGTAGTCCCACAGTATTATTCGATACTGGCTTCTGCTGAGCGTATTATGGAGATAGAAGATATTGAGGCAGAAGAAAATTCCAGAGAACCGATATCTGTAAAGGAATTTTATGAGTGTTTTCAGAAAGCGGGATTTGAGGGGATTCAGTTTAATTATGGAAGAGAGAGTGTGCTCGAAGAGGGAGAAGCATGGTTTAATAAAGGAGATTTTGTGGCAATCAGAGGCATTTCCGGTATTGGTAAGAGTACACTTATGAAGATGCTTCTTGGCGTGTTTCAGCCAAACGAAGGTCATATCCGGTTGTATAAAGATAATGGAGAATATGTGGAGGCAGGTCCTGACACGAGAGGACTATTTTCATATGTACCTCAGGGAAACTATCTTTTTAGCGGAACGCTGAGAGAGAATATTCTGCTGATTAATCCTTGTGCAACAGAAGAAGAAATCAATGAGGCGTTAGAGATTAGTGATATTAAAGAATTTGTTCAGACACTTCCGGAGGGGCTTGATACAGTGATAGGCGAAAAGGGATTGGGAATTTCTGAGGGACAGGCGCAGAGACTGGCAATTGCCAGAGCGTTACTTAGTAAGGCACCAATACTTTTGCTGGATGAGGCGACTTCAGCACTGGATGCTGAGACAGAGCAGAATGTTTTGAAGAGAATTAAATCATTGAATCAGAAAACATGTATTATTATAACGCATAAAGCAGCAGCACTTGATGTATGCAATAAAGAGTTTGTTATAGAAAATAAGAGGCTGTATAGTGTGGTAAAATAAAAAGATAGAGGGAGACGATTTCAAAGAAACTGTTCAAACAATTTCTCAAATTATCTCCCTCTATCTTTTGTTTTATTCAGGAGAGGCTTTCTATGTTTTTTTATGATTTACTTTTTTCAATTCATTCCAAAGTGCATCATGAAATAACATAGCAAGTTCTTCCCAGTGCTTGTGTTGCTGCCGCTCGTAATTTAATTTCTGCCGTAAATCTTCAATCTCAATGAGCAGCTGTTCCGTTTCTTGTAATAACAGCGTATCTTCGGCAATTTTCATATTCTCACCTTCCCCCAAAAAGTTATATGTAATTACCCACGGGTTGATTATAACATTATCAGGTCTTTTTGTGTAAAATTTCCATCGACTTTTAGCGACGATATCCGCCAATCAATTTTTAGGAAAACATTGTAAAACCCCCATTAATATTATATAATTAATTGAATAAATTCTGAACGGAGGAATTAGAGAATGGGTAAATATTTTGGAACCGATGGTTTTAGAGGCGAGGCAAATGTTAATTTAACAGCAATGCACGCATTTAAAGTAGGTAGATTTTTAGGCTGGTATTATGGCAGATATCATAAATGTTCCGTAGCAATTGGAAAAGATACAAGAAGAAGCAGTTATATGTTTGAAGATGCTCTATCTGCGGGACTGACGTCTACAGGTGCAGATGTATTTCTGTTACATGTTACTACCACACCGAGCGTTTCATATGTAGTGAAAACAGAAGATTTTGATTGTGGCATTATGATTTCAGCAAGTCATAATCCTTTTTATGATAATGGATTGAAACTTATTAATGGCAAAGGCGAGAAAATGGAACAGGAAATAATTGATGAGGTTGAAAAATATCTGGATGATGATTTTGATTCTATTCCTTATGCCATAGGAGACAAGATTGGAAGAACCGTTGATTATTTTGCCGGACGAAACAGATATATGGGATATCTTATGACTCTTGCAAAACATTCTTATAGAAATATGCGTGTAGGGCTGGACTGTTCGAATGGTAGTGCCTCAGCGATTGCAAAGAGTGTTTTTGATGCTTTGGGAGCTGAGACGTTTGTTATCAATAATGAGCCAAATGGAACAAATATTAATAATGAATGTGGTTCTACACATATTGAAGTTTTACAGAAGTTTGTTAAGGAAAAACATCTTGATGTAGGCTTCGCATATGATGGTGATGCTGACAGATGTTTATGTGTGGATGAACAGGGCAATATCGTAGATGGTGATTTGATTCTCTATATAGGTGGTGTATATCTGAAACAGAATGGAGAGTTAGATAATAATACTGTTGTAACTACAATTATGTCGAATATCGGTTTGTACAAAGCTTTTGATGCTGTAGGAATCAATTATGAGAAGACAGATGTAGGTGATAAATATGTATATGACTGTATGAGAAAGAATGACTACCGTTTAGGCGGAGAGCAGTCAGGACATATTATTTTTAGCAAGTATGCTACAACAGGCGATGGTATATTGACCTCAATTAAAATGATGGAGGTTATGATTTCTTCGAAAAAGAAAATGTCGGAATTAACCAGTCCGGTGACGATATATCCACAGTGCCTGAAGAATATTAAAGTTATCAGTAAGCCGGAGGCAAGGGCTGATGAGGAAGTACAGGCAGAGGTGGCAAAGGTTGCTGAAGCATTAGGAGGAGATGGACGGATTCTGTTAAGAGAGAGCGGAACAGAGCCGGTCATTAGAGTAATGGTTGAGGCAAAGACTGATTTACTGGCTGAGAAATACGTAGATCAAGTCATTGAAGTGATTAAAAGAAGAGGTCATGCAGTATAAATGAATACGAAAATAGCAGTAAGATGGGCAGTAAGAGGTTTTCTTATTGCTCTTATCCTTTGGTGGATGATTATAATATTTGGTTTTTCGGCAGCAGATGGAGTTGAATCCAGTTCTTTTAGCGATGAAATTACTATGAAGGTTGTCTGTATTATTGAACCGGAATATAATAGTTTTTCCATGTATAAGCAGAATGTAATTTTTAATAAGGTCAGTTTTGTTGTTAGAAAAACAGGACATTTTGGCGAGTATGGAATATTGGCAGTTCTGTGGAGTCTGTTTTTATTATCTTTTGAAAGAATACGGAATATGAAAAAGTATCTGATTGTTTTGATTCCAACAGTGATATGTTTGATTTATGCAGCAACAGATGAACTGCATCAGGGTTTTGTGGATGGAAGAAGCCCGAAAGTTATGGATGTGATAATTGATACAATCGGAGGGCTTGCAGGAGCAGGTGTGATAATTGTATTATGGATAATTTTTAGGAGGAAAAATGAGCGAGTGGGAAAAGAACATTAGAAAAGTAATACCATATATACCTGGTGAGCAGCCAAAGACCCCAAATGTGGTAAAACTAAATACAAATGAGTGTCCGTATCCGCCATCGCCGATGGTAGAGGAGGCTTTAAACAGTGGAAATAAAGAACGGCTTAGATTATATCCGGACCCGGATGCGTCAGAACTGGTTGAAGCGATTGCAGATTATTATCAGGTGGACTGCAATCAGGTATTTGTAGGTGTAGGTTCTGATGATGTAATTGGAATGGCATTTTTAACTTTTTTTAATTCTGATAAACCAATTGTTTTTCCGGATATAACATATTCTTTTTATGATGTGTGGGCAGATTTATTTCAGATTGATTATGTAACAAAACCGTTAAATCATAATTTTGAAATTGTAAAAGAGGATTATATTGGGGAAAACGGAGGAATTATTTTTCCTAATCCAAATGCACCGACAGCGGTGGAAATGAAACTGGAAGATATCGAAGATATTGTAAAAGAAAATCAGGATGTCGTTGTGATTGTGGATGAGGCATATGCGGACTTTGGTGACGTGACAGCATTGGAACTAACGAATAAATATGATAATCTGTTAGTAGTACGTACATATTCGAAATCAAGAGCTATGGCTGGTATGCGTATTGGATATGCGATTGGTAATGACAAATTGATTGCTGCTTTAAAATCAGTAAAGTTTTCATATAATTCTTATACAATGAATATGCCAAGTATTGATGCAGGAGTGGCGGCAATAAAAGACGATGCGTATTTCAGGGACATTGTTGCAAAAATTCTTAAGACAAGAGAAGAAACAAAAGTAAAAATGTCTGAATTAGGATTTACGTTTACTGATTCAAAAACAAACTTTTTGTTTGTAAAGCATAATACGTTAAGAGCTGAAATTATTTTTGAAGAATTAAAGAAAAGAAATATCTTTGTACGATATTTTAATAAACCACGTATAGATAATTACCTAAGAGTTACAATAGGAACGGATGAGGAAATGGACAAGCTGTATCAGGCATTGAAAGAAATTGTGGAACAGGAAAAGCATACTAAGGAGTAGACATATGGGAGCAGTAGACATTTTCTTTATTGGAATCGGACTTTCGATGGATGCTTTTGCAGTATCAATCTGTAAAGGTCTGAAAATGAAAGTAATAGATTTGAGGCAATGTTTTATCATTGCATTGTTCTTTGGAGGATTTCAGGCAGCAATGCCGTTACTCGGTTACGCATTAAGTGTTAATTTTGTGGAGTATATCAATGCATACAGCCACTGGGTAGCATTTGTGCTGCTTGTGTTTATTGGGGCAAATATGATTCGAGAGTCTGTAGGAGACCGGGAAGAAGAGGAATGTTGTAATCATGCAATCGGATTGAAAGAATTGATTACATTGTCCGTTGCTACCAGCATTGATGCCCTGGCAGTCGGAGTTACTTTTGGAACTCTGGGAAATAAATTACAGTTATCGATTTGGATGGCAGTACTTATTATCGGAGTAACCACTTTTTTTCTATCGGTAATAGGAGTTTTTATTGGAAATGCTTTTGGAGCAAAATATCAAACAAAGTCGGAGATTGCGGGTGGAATTATTCTGATACTTATTGGAATAAAAGTAGTATTGGAACATTATCTATAAGAAAAAGTATAAATAGTATTTAATATAAAATTAGATATTTAGAATTGAATATGCCAAAACAAAAGGAGTCTGAAAGTCAGTTTTAACTTGTCAGGCTTTTTTTACGTTTGCAGTATAATTTTTACAAAGTATAGTCAATAATCATTATTTTTACGTTGTGCTATAAAAAAACAATAATAATAACGAAAAAAAGGAATATTGTATCGTTTTTTAATAGAGATATTTGTGCGAAATTACTAAAAAAATATTAAAAAAACCATTTTATTGTAAAAATACGCCAAGAGAGTTAAAATAATATAGAAAAATGTTTTTTTAATAAAAAGCATAAATTAGTTTTTAGTATAAATAATGCTTACTAAATAAAAACAGGAAATAATCACGCAAATGGATGCTTAAAGATAAAAGAGAAAGGACAAAAAATTATGAGACAGATAATCAGACGAATAACAGGATGGATTTTAGTGTTATCAATGATAACATCAATGTTTGGACAGCCGATTCCAATGGCTTATGCGGCAGATGGAAACGAAGTTATGGGAGAAAAACCGGAATTATCGTTTACAATGACATATTATTCAGGAGGAAGCAGCATTAATCAGAACAAACATACGACTGATGGAGAGCAGGGTGATTTATCGGAGAATCTTAGAAATAAAAATAGTGCTTTACTTGGGCGTGGGGTTGAAAATGGAATTACGGTAGATCTGACAGCCGATTTGAAAAATGGGCGTGGTACAGCCAGAGGAATGTACTTTGAATTACAGCTTCCGGTATTTCGTGTTGAAGGAAGCAAACTGATAGAGCTGGATCAAAGTGAGATAGAGCAATTAAAGGATGAAGATTTTAAAAAAGAAAATTCAAAACTGGTAAGAGTAATGGCACAGTTTTCGCCGGAAGATGCAGATCTTTGGGACGGATATGTTAGTGGAACATCATATTGGGGAAGCAGTGTCAAGATATATCGAACTGGTGAACTGACTGGTGGTACTCAGGCAGTTGTTAAAACGAAACTCTATTTTGATGGACATATGCCGGAAAATACAGCAGCTTTGGTAAGACTTGGTGGTGGATATGCGGAGTGTGAAGACAATGATAAGATTTACTATGATTGGTTTGAAACAGCAGCCACCACAACAGATACAAAAGCAATATTTACAATGATTTGTTGTAACCTGGAGTGGGAACCAACAATAGAAGGAGTAAAGCCTAAGAATGTTATTTGGGATAGATATAATTATGTTACATACAAAGTAACTGTAAAAAATACATCGAAAGATCAGGATTCAAATTATAGCGCAACCAGTATTCAGATGGTAGTGCCTACGAATATGGGAACGGTAGATGGCTGGAGCAGTGGTCTCCATCCAGAAGAGGCTGCAAAGTTCCTGTATAATGATGGAAATCCAATCAAGAATGATGATTTTGAAAGCAGTATACAGAGAGAAAACTATATGGTAGGTGTTCCTGGCAAGGGCGGTATTATGATTTATGACGTTACAGCCTTGGAAGCTACTGCCGAAGGACAGGAAGCAATGTCCAAATGGGATATGACCCATTTTACAAATATCAAAGATGAGAATGGAAAGAAATTAGAGGAGATTCCATATTATTTTAAGCCGGATGGCGGAATCTATTTTCGTAAATATGAAAAAATATATAATGAAGTAGGAGCTAAGATACATGATGATGGCTCTGAATATGACCATACAACATTTTATGTAGCCCTTCCAATGGCAACGGACATTCCATCCAGTAAGCTGGATAGTCTGAATATTAAAGTCTATAATACCATTGCATTTGCAAATGATTATACTTGGACAAAAACTACGAATCATAATACATGGGGATTTATTAAGCCGGAAGATAGTTTTACCCATAAAAAGTTTGTTGTGGATAAAACAATAGTAAATGGAGAAGAAGTAGAAGAGGAGAAGGATAAACTATTTGTAGCAATTAATGATGAAGCGGATTATTATCTGGGACATTTCAAAAACACAGGAAATATTCCTATTTTTAACGGAATGGCGAATGATACCCATGATAAAGATTTTGGATTGACAAAAATCTCAGCTTTATTTAACCTTGCCGAAGGAGAGAAAGAGCCGGAATTAACAGACTGGTTCAAGAAAGACGATACAGTAGAATTTGAATTTCTGACATATGATGATCTGGCAGGAAGTGGCGGACCTGTTTCTGAATTCGTTTCTCTAGGTCAGTTGGAGCCGGATGAAACATTATCGAATGATAAGCAGAAAGCGTGGTCTTTGCAAATAGGAAATCTGATAAAGGATTACGAGCAAAGTGTCATTGCAACGGGTAAGAAATGTGTATATAATAACCGGTTCAGAGTAAGATTTAAGAAACGTATTGATCCGGGTGAAGAATTTGATGGAAGAATTACAGTGCATGGTGTTGCCGGCAAAGGAAAAGTATATAATAACAAATTGGATACTACATACGAAAAATGGATATGGAATCCAACATCTATGGCAGAGGACGACACAGGATATGTAAAGACACCGAAAAAACTTGCAACAGATGAGGCTGATATTCAGGCGATTGTAGCAAAACCTCAGATAAATGCACAGGTAATTGAGAAAACAGAAAATGGATACCAGTATGATGATCCTAAAACAGTTCCTGTAAATGTTCCGGGTTATGGTTTTTATTATCAGTTAGGTAACGACAGTGTTTCAAGGATAGTTCCGGGCATGTTTTCTACAGGAACAGTTGCAACAGTGAATGACACGACAAAAGCTGTGAAAGGTTTTATTACAGATAAAGTTATTTTATCAAAGCGACTGGTAGATGAAATTGCAGAAATCGAAAATATTACATTACATACAAGTGCAGATACAGATAAAGATATTGTGCTTGCTGTTTCTGATTTTTCAAAAGATGATGATGGAAATTATTATATAGATAGAAGTAAGTGGGAAAATAAGGGCGAGATTCTGTCTGTTTCAGTTAATGTAAAGAAGTTTGAGAAAGAAATAAATCTGACAGAAGATAATAAGGATGTTTATGTTGTTCTGGAAGGAACGGCTAATACGGTTACGCCGAATGGTAATGCTGCGAATGCAATAAAACCTGTTGGCACATTTGAAACAAAATATAAAGATGAGGATTTGAATGTAAAAGCAACAGATCCTGCAACAATGATTGTTGCAAATATTAATCCTGTTATCCGCGGTATCAGTTATGGAAGAAAGTGGCTTAAAGACAGCGATTATATTGAGTCTAAGGAAAACAGAGCCAGTGGAGCGGCAGACCAGAGTACAATACATCAGATTGAAGTTCCAAAAGGTATTGACAATTCAGGATATAAGTTTTTTATCGGTAATGCTACACCTTCTCCGGCAGGCAAATCAGAGATATCTGTTGATTTGTCCGGCAGTGTGGGAAATAAAACAACAAAAGATGTTAATGTCAGAGGATTTTTAACAAAGACAGTTACGATTTCCGGTTTTAAAAATGTTGCTGACATAAAGCAGATAAGACTTTATAACTGGGATAAAGATTCAAGTAAAGATAATGCTGATGTTACAATTCCGTTTAAGGAATTAGAAGTAAAAGACGGCGCTGTTACGATAAAACTTGAAGATTATAGTCAAATAGAATATTTAAAATATATGGTTATTGACATGGATGAGTTTTATGGTGGTGGTGTTAAGGACACTCCGGAAATGGAAATTCAGTTAAATGGAGATACAAACTGGGTTGATTATCTGGATGCAAAATTGACATTTACACCGGAAGACGAGTCAATCCGTGGACAGGGAAATACGAAAGGAACCGTAAGTCTAACAGATCGTTTGTATGTACAGAGACCGTATGCGGATATTCATGCAGATCTTCACTATTATGAATTTGATGGTACCACAAAAACTTCTAACGATAATAGAGATGGTAACGACAAGTATTTAGGTCTTCCTTATGACAGAGATTTTACTTATACGATTGATGTGGGAAATCCATATATATCAAAACTGGATGATTTTGATATAACAATTGACGTGCCTGTAAATGATAATAAGCAGGGAGAAGAGGCAAATACGGGATTCCATACAACAGGTTTTAGAATCAGTAAGGAATTGATAGAACAGTACGAGAAATTAGAAACAATTACTTTCTTTGATGCGGATAGTAATGCAGGAAAGACATTTGTTATTGATTATGAGGAAGGAAGGCTCATATCAAAAGATGACGACACAATTATAGAGGGAATTGTTTTAAATGGTGATATCTATATTGATGAGCAAAAGATATTTACAGAGTTTGGAATGAATATTCCAAATCTGAAAAAGATTATTATTACAGGAAAAGGATTTCAGGCAAATCCGGATGCTCCTGCAGATAAGAAACATAGAATCACACTTTACGGATTCTCAGATTCTGCAATTCATTCATGGAATAAGATGGACGTGAATGGAACAAATTATCTCTGTGGTTTCCGTGGAGAAAAGTCGGAATATGTATTAAACAGTCATGATACGGCACAGGCTTATATCAGCAAAATGTATTTTGATACAACAATTGTTGCAGGATATAAGGATAACAAGGATAATGGAAAGCGTTTTGATGAGGTCAGTGACTCCTATGAGCATGTTAGAGCAGAGGATTGGCATAGTGGTTATGGTTGGAGTAATCATTGGCCGGATGATGACGAATTAGATATCGGTTATAAGGCAATTGGCTCTTATATGATTGATTTTAGACAGTATTTAAATGCAGGAACAAATCATCCAAGTGATGCACATCATCATTCATTAAATGATATGGAAGTATATGGTTATCCGACATACAGATGTTATCCATATGATTATATCTATACGCAGTCTATGAATACAGCGGCAGATGTACAGATGACCGTTGATTTGCCATCAGATTCTTTTGATGCTTATTATATGAAAGTACATCCAAAGGCATATAAATATTTGGAGTCGGTAAAGATACATCGAAGCGGTGATGATAATGATACATGGACTACGGTTACAGACTGGAAAGATTCTGTAGAAAAGATTACGGGAAGTACAGAAAAAGACAGTTATTACAGGGTAGACCTTCGTAAATTAGACGATGATTATGGAATTTATAAAAGCCCATTAATTGATTATGAAGTAGATAAACCTGTAGATAAAATTACTATTACATTAAATATTAACAGAGATGCTTCAGAAGAGAAAGATGGACAGATAGTTGCTAAAAATGCAGATTATGGAACATGGTATGAACAGACAAAATATATGTTTGAAGTTACGGGACGTTTCTACAAAGCAGGTATGGCAGATGCAACAGCTTCAACCAAAATGGACATTGGAAATCTGATAGAGCGTCCATATGCCAAAGCAAAAAGAAGAACAGATCAGGGCAGAGCAAATGGATGGAATGACATAGGTTCTGCATACCGCTCATCATGGTCATATCAGGATTATTATGATCCGTGCGGTTCATCATGGCATGATTATAGTAATTATAAGTCTTCACATCTGTTTTCAACAGCAAAGGTTTATGTATATCCGGCGGTTAACAATGTACAAAAAGGTGTACACACAAAGGCTGCTCAGGAGACAGACGAGCGTGCAAAATTTTCAAAATATAATGAGTATGTTGTAAGTTTTTGGCAGGCAGAAGAAGGCAGTACACATGACTGTTATAATGCACATACCGGAATGGGACATGCAGGCGGTCATTCGCTTAATAATGATCCATACAACTGGTCAGGAAAACGTTCTTTTACAGACCAGCTGACATTGACAGATACACTGCCTTATGTGAGACCGGATAAGGAGACAGGTCATTTTGGTTTCCTTACGAAGAAGATATTTATATCTGAGGATTTAAAACAGTACATTGATAAGATTGTCGTATATAAGAAAAAAGCAGTATTAAATGAAGATGGTACATGCAATGAACAAAATTTAGCAGATACAATTGAAATCGCAGGTGCTGATCTTATCAAAGAAGATGTGAATGCAGAAAGACCGGAACAGATTCAGGGAAGTGACCAGCATGTGGTTCATTCAAATGCAGATAAAACGTTCTATGAGATTCCGATTATCTATCCGGATTCAGAAATAGAAGAAACAAAAGGTGCAATTGTACTAGGCGAAAATGAATATGTAACAAAATACGAAATACATATGAAAAATATGCCGGGTGATGTGGACTATGCGGCTGAACTAAAAGGTCGGGAAGGATTATTTGATTCATATGATCATGGTTCTAGTACAGACCCTGATATATATGTAGGCGGTGATGTATATAGAGTAACGGCAGATAATATTATCAATTCCGGAGAGAAATGTGACTGGAATAATATGCAGAGTGCTTCTTATATGCAGAAGAGTGATGCTCCGTATTATACATATAATGACAAAGCGTTAATTACCTCTTACAGAATTCCTTTCCAGGGAGGATATACGATTACAAGAAATCATTCGGGTGATACGATTTATGATTATGAGAAGGATAATAAGACGCCGACGACAGCTAAATTTGACGTAAGAGTTTGGAACCGTAAAGATTTGGATGACGAAGAAAATCGTTCAGCAGAGATTGATAGTGCAGCAGTTACAAATACAATGAATGAAAACTACCGTCTGAAAAATATTTATATTCCAACAGAGTTTATAGAGGGAACATGGTTTAATGTTGAATATTTGCAGTTAGATGACACAAAAATTGAGATTGAGGCATTAAGAGAGAGTAAATATTTTAAAAAGAATGCGGATGGCACACAGTACATATTTGATGTGAATGGATATATCAGGGACAATCTTGATAAGATGAATACTTTTGCACCAAATAATACAAAAATCGGGTCTTCAGAATATTATCATGAACAAATTTCAAAATTTGTAGTCAAATTTAAAGGAATCGGAAAAGAAATTCTCGATGGCGGAGAATTCCTGAATCCATCCAGAGAATCATTGAGTGATATTACAATAGAGAAGGCAAGTCCTACATTCTCTTATGATGGTGTATATGTAGACAGGCATAAAGAAGATATAGAGAATGACAGCTGGACATTCGATTCAAAGCCTACAATTATAAACAATGCAAATCATTATACTTCAACAACACATAATGAAAATCATGTAGGTGTTAAGTTTACGACAAATGAGAGTGATGCATGGCCATATGGTTATCGAACAGATACAGGAACAGGTAATGATGCATCGGGAACAAAGAAGACAGATTATTATATTGTAAATAATCTGGTAAGTACCATGGTAGTTGACATGAAGCGTCAGTCAACGCTGAAATCAGGAGACAGTACTTTTGCTTATGATATTGATGGAAATAAGGAACTCGCAGTCGATAAAAAGCATCTGTTACCGGATGATTATGTTGAATATCAGATTACTGTGGGAGCAGATGCGGATAGTCTGATTCCTTTATACCATCCGGATGTCCGTTTTAAAGCACCGAAGGGACAGCGTATCGTAGGATGGTATGTATTAGATAATGACTCTGAGATTCCAAAGGAAGATATTACAGCAAAAGCTATTTTGGGAGATGGCAATACAGTTACGTTTGAACAGAAAAAACGTTATTGTAAAGATAGTCAGAATGCAGTTACCAATTATAAATGGTTAGACATATCTTGTGGCGATTTGTCAAAGAGTGATGCATATAACCAATTAAATAATGGCGAAAAAGTTAAAATTGTTGTGGTAACTCAGTTGACACATGAAATTAATCCTTTTGAAGGCAAGGTTATCAATGACGATGAAAAAGAAAGAATATATGTGTATGGGCATCCAAAGCACACATATTCACAGTACAGAATATTACATAAAAACGGTCAGACAGATAATCGTGCATCAGGAGACTTCTATATCGATAATGCGGAGGAGGCTACATATTATCGTGGAAATGGCAATGGTTATTATGGTTCTTTCTATGACAAAGAGAGCACCTATTATGCAGATATCAGAACGAAATTAAGATTTTTTGATAATCGTCTGGATCTCACATTGAAGTATGTAGATGATTATGATTTGCCGGGTAAAGATGAAGATACAAATCCTCATATCGATGAACGTCCAATGATTATCGAACTCAGAGGAGCAGATAAATCAGATGTGTATAATGATACACTGCATACATTAAGTTCTGCGACGTATACAGTTTCGTTCTTATCTGACAACAGAAAAGATGGAAGGTTATTCAAAGGCTTTGATTTAGTAGAAAAACCAGTATTTAAATATCCGGAAAAACTGAATCCTGACGGAAACCGAAACGCTGCTGTCAAGTATTGTTTCTTTGATGACATTGGAACAGACAAGGGAATTTATACAGACGGTGAATATGCAGAAGTATGGTTGTCAGAAGATAAGGTTATTGAAGGAGATAAACTGACACAGCAGCAGAAGAACGACGGCTGCCGTTTACTAAAGGATGCTGTAAAAATTCAGTGGACATATGATGACATACCAGCAGAACCAATTGTATTTGCAACAAGTGAGAAACCATTTGAGTTCAGAGGTATTGGAAGATACCGTGATATCAGAAATGATGCAGAAAAGCAGACAAAGACAGCAGATGATAACTTTACGATTGGAATAACAGCTGTTTCTGAACTGGTACATTCACATAGCGAAAACATCAATAATACGATAGAAGATGGTACATCAGAAGATATTATATATGAAGGAACTGCCAAAGTCGTAGGAAATGGCAGCATAACAAATGTTATAACAAGAGAAAGACCAATTGTTACCCTGCACACTCAGATATTTAACAGTGTGGACGTGGCAGGAGAAGAATACGATGAAAATGCAGCGCAGGTAAAGGGTTATCGTCCGGGAGATACAGTATGGTATAAATCAACTGTTATTAACCATGAAAAAGGACAGACACAACCACAGGGAGCGTTATTGGAGCCTGTTATTTTCGATAAGATTCCTGAATATATCACTACTTCCGGTCTGGATACAAATAATATTAAAGTAAAATGGTATGATGCGGATGGAAAATTGAAAGAAGATATTCCAAATTATACGATTACCCGTGAAAGGTTCGAAGATGTTGCTGATTACGGTGGAGACTTTGTTACAGAAAAGAGTAATACAGATGGATGTTATCAGGGAAGAGGTCATGCATTTGCAGATTTGACGTTTGGTGAATCCGGCAATAGTACTTCTACACCGATTAACTACAATGTATATGCAATACAGTTTGAAAAAGGTTCACGTCTGGAAATCGGTGAGCGTTTAGAAGTTTACTACGAAGCAGAAATCAGAGAAGAGAATCTTCCTCTAGCATATACGAAACGTACAGGCACAGATTCTGTCACAAAGACATTTGTAGATTATTATCCGAAGATGGGTGAATACTATCAGTGGACACATGGTTATTATACAGGTTACTCTTGGGATGGAAATAATTATTCTTATCCATATGCTAATGCGGTGAATGGTTTAAGTATACAGTTTAAAAACCAGAATGACATGATGGATATGAATTATCTTTATCATGATGTCGGTGTCAGCGGAACAAGAAATAAAAATATTGACAGATACGAATATCTGAAAGATTCAGATGCGTTTATGCCGGGCAGTGGAGCAGATGGAAACAGTTATGGAAGAACTGAAATATATGGCTCTAACGGATATCTGAAGGATGAAGATATCAGAACGGCAAATAATCAGCAGAGAACATATTATGTACCAACACGTACAGACGGAAAACATGACGAACTGCCGTTAAGTGAATCTTATAGAAGTCAGTCCATATCCGGTAATGCAAGAGATTGGTACAGTCGTTTGATGTCACTTCGTGTGAGAAGTGCAAACTGGCAGGGAGAACATAGTGATGCAGTACTTTGGGCAGAGTCCCGTCTGCATCTGCAGACAGCATGGCTGGCTGCAAGTTCAGAGATGATTGGAGATGAAAATTATCTCAAATCAAAAGAATATCTTCCAACCAATTATAGAGATGGAAAATGGGATAATCATTACAATTCTGATTATTGGTATAGCGGATGTACAAATTTAAGAGATTATACAAGAGAAATCAATGACGATACGATTACGACATTAGAATATGACCAGTACTTCACATCACGTATCGGAGCATATAATTATGGAGACTGGGATATTACCGGAGGCATAGAATTTACATATATTATGCCACAGGGAATAGAGCCAAAATTGAACAAAGACGGTACACCGGATTTCAGCGATATTACAGCAGAGATTATGCGGGAAGGAACATCTGCAAATCCGGTATATGAAAAGATTGATGCCAGTGATGTTACAGTAGAAGTAGTTCAGAAACCTGGCAGTGCAGACGGATATCTGACACCAAATATTATGAGAGATCCACTTCTTAGTACTTCTGTTATGAATAAGACAGGGGATAGTTATGAAGGCAAGAATGCATATTATACAGCGGAAGAACATACTTCATGGGTACTTAAGATTACTGTTAAGAAAACACTTGGCAAGTGGTTTAACAGAGGAGATAAGAGTGGTTATGCAATGAGAGTTGACATACCATCTCATGTATATGCTACACCGAAAGATGAATATTGGTATGACGAAGTAATGGTAAAACCAGTGGATACAGAAGAAAACCTTTATTATCAGGTTTATGATACGACAACACTCTGGGGAAACAATTATCTTGTAGGAATGCCGACACCGATAAGTACACAGAAAAACGGAATGGACTTTATGTGGAATGTCTATTATGTTCATACCCATTCCGGTTCGGAACAGTGTATTGACGGTTCAAAATACTTCTGGAACGGTTCGCCGAACACACCATATATTAATGGTATGAATATTACAAACCGTGAAGTATCAACGCAGGGTGTGACAGAAGACAGTGTACCGACGGATAACAGACAGGCATTTTCGAATGGAGTGCGCAATACATATGCCAATACAGGTACCCGTGCACATATGAGAAAACCGATGATTAGAACATGGACTACTATCGGAGAGGATAATGTTGCAGGAAACAAAGCCGCGGATTATTATGTGGACCCGCAGGGAGACAGCTCGGCAGTAAACATTCATGTGGAGAATAAATACTGGCTGAACACATTGGCACCTGATCATATGTGGTATGATTATTATTCGACTCACTATCGTGAAACATTTAAGGTAAGACATACATATGCTACTGATGGTGGTAATATGGGTACGTTATTCTATCCGGTTATCACAGAGATTCTTCCGGCAGGAATTGTGCCAAAGGATGTCAATGGTGATTTATTTACACATAATAATGAAGAAAATGCGAAGAAAAAACTGGACTGGACACTGAAAGGTGCAGATTATAATGGAGGCAGTCTGGAGGAATTAAAAGAGTATCAGGATGAAAAAGAGCTTTATCAGTGTACTGTTGAGTATATAGAACTGGCAGGAGAAGATGGTAAAGTAGAGGGAAGATACAGGATAAACTTTAAGCAGAAGGCTGAGCCGGATGTAAGAAGTGATAAGAAAATCAAGATTGACTCCGAATCAGCGAGAGTATTTTCATTTAAGTTCTTTACAGAGGACGGTTCGGATATTGCGACAAAGGATGGAAAAGAGGATAGGAGACTCGGTGATCAGTATCAGTCAAACCATACTTTTGTATCCAGTGAATTGGATTACTTTAAATTCTTAATAGATTCTGATGCAGTGAATGCTGCCAGAGAGAATCCGTATTTTGTTGGAGGACCGTTTGTCAGCACATATGTGCATGGCGGATGGGCAGGAACAATTCCTGATACAAGAAGAGACAGTGCAGAAACAAGTATCAAGGCAATGTTACCAAAAGTGCCGACAGCGAATAATATGGGAACAGATTCTGCAATTAATGCTACGGATGAAGGCGGTGTTAAGCGGTATATTGAAGACGGAAAGAAGATTAAAATTGATGGCAGAGAGCTTGATATGGAAGATTATCCAAACTTGCGGGAGAGTCTGCATCTGAAAGCAGAAGACAGTGATTTGGATGGAGGATATGATACATCGAATATGGGGGTTCATACTTCAAGCAGAATCCGTTTGAAATATCCTGTAATAGAAAATAAAACTTTTGTATCTAAGAACGTGGCAGAGGCAGTAGATAATCTTGGTGGACGTTCTCCGCAATGGCAGAATGGAATCTATGATTATTATCCATCTCAGAATATTCCGGTAGAATATCTGAATGATTTGTACTTTAACGTGAAGGTTGTAAATGGTGCAGACAGTGTAGGAACGGAAGATTATTATCATCATGGAAATATGTCTCATGGTAAGATGAAAGTTACAATTGTATTACCGTCTATTGTAAGAACTGTATCATTGAAGGGCAGTGATGTATATCTGCTATTTAAAAAGGCAGATGGAGAAACTGTTCGAATGAATATAGATGAAGCAGAAGACTTGGGATTTGAATTCAAGGTATTAAATCACTTTATCAACGATGAGCAAAAAGAAACGATTATCTTTGAAGTTCGTACGCCGGGAGATTATGCCGATGATATTACAGCGGCAAATTATGATGATTATATTCGGGGTAAACATATGCCTGGATATTTCGGATATAAGGATACACTTGTAGTCGGAGTTAAGACAACGGTAAGAAACAATATACTTGATACAGAAAAAATTGATTTTACAGATGATTACTGGAAAGATCCGGTATGGGATGAAGAGTTCAAAGCAGATGGTTATGTTACTATGGATGATGTGAATGGTGACTATTTAAAGACAATGAATGCTGATGGAGATTTTGATTTATTAACAGAATTAGATGGCGCCGGAATCACTTATGAAAAAATGGTGAGTGACGACAAAGAAACGAACACTGACTGGGATGGTGATAAGGATTATACAGATGAGTATACTAAGGATGAATCAGCAATTGTAACTCTTATGAAACCACATTCCACAGTGCGTTTGGATACTTCCGTGCAGCGTTCGGAGATAGATAATCCGGATTTGGTAGAAGGTGTACAGAGAGTTGTAGACGATCCGATTATTAAGAGTGCAGTAAAATTATCCGTATATATGGATCAGGCAGTGAATGAGGGTGGAGCTGTTGGAGAGTTCATTGTAGACTGGAGAATTCCGTTCAGATCTACTCTGTTAGGAACAACAGAAGAGGCTCCGGTAACAGAAGACACTATTACGAAGCGTATTTATGCATTGGGAACCGGTGTATGGGAGATTCCGGATACTGCAGGAGATGAAGCTTATAGAGAGAGATTAAAAAATGATCTTGATGTGCAGGTGTATGCATTGTGCAGTAAAGATGCAGAAAATGCTGCAGATAGTGCTTCATATAAGAATATTAATAACATGTGGGAAGGAGAGTGGATAAATCTTACAGAACTTTACAATAAACATGTGAATAGAATAGAGCGTCCGGGTGTAGATATTGATAAAAATACAGTTATTGATATCAGTGATTTATCATTGAAACTTTATGGCGAGCGTTCAGAGTTGGGACAGAAGATATATCAGGTTCGTTATGTGGTTTCATCTAAGACAGGTAATTATGCAGTGCCTAAGGGATTCCGTCTGGCAATTGATGCAGACCCTGAGAAAGATGGAAATCAGGAAATGAATGAAATTGATCCGGAACATGAAAATGTAGAACCGCTTCCTGAATCTGTCACATCAGAGCCTGATGAGAACGGAGAATACTCAGAGGATGCTAAGATTGGAAATGCAGCATTTATTATGTTGACAGGCAGTCATTTGAGTGCAACGAGAAGACATGTAAACCATTTTGCTACAGGATGGGCAAGATATGATGATACACAATACTGTGTAGATTCCATGCGCTCCCGAGCAGGTTATTATATTGCACGTGAATTACCTGTAATTGAGATTGATATGAATAATCAATACTTCAAGATTGGAAAGAATCAGGAGGGTAAGAGCGAATATAAGTGGAGTGATGATATTGTAATCAATGATGCATCACATATGCTCAAGTATAAGTTACAGTTAAAGAATCTATCAAATAAGGAGATTGAGAAGACAAATGTAGGAGAAGTTGAAGAAGATACAGCAACAAATCCACAGTTGGTAGCAGTACTTCCTATTATTCAGAATATTGATATGTCTTTGGAAAGCAAAGATCCTTTGATATACAAAAAATATCACGAAGTAGAATATGGTGAAGAGGAATGGGAGAGTACTTTATCTCCTGATTGCACAGCAAATGTGTCATTTAAGGATAGTCAGGCAGCGTGGACATGGCATGTAGAGGATGGTAAGGGAAATGTTGTTCCAAAAGATAAGCATGATATTACATCTGTTACAATGGCGATGTATGATAAGATTGCAGGTATTAAATATCTGAGACAGAGGCGCATTATGCGTTGGACATCTAAGGGACATCTGGCACCGGGACAAAGAATAGTAATAGAATTTATGGTTCCGGTATCTACAGAGGATACGTTTACAACGACAACAGAACTTTTAAGCTGTAAGGCTTATGGATTCAAACCGGGAGCTTTTGTACCACATATTCCAACGTCAGAGGAAGCTGTTAACTATGCTTACGAGATAGATGTCCGTGATGTGAATGATAATGGTGAAAGTAATGTTGAAAATACAATTACAGTATCAGTAAACAATATTGGATTTAGTGGAACGAATGCATTTAACCGTACGAAGAGATCTTTCTCAGAATATGGCACTGGTCAGAATGAACAGGGAAATGGAAGAGACAGACCTTCTCTCGTACCGGAAGGAACCAACTATGACTTTATATCTTCGATTATTAATCCGGATACACAGGGAACAAGTAAGGGATTCCAGCAGCCGGTTATCTATGATGTACTTCCGTTTGTTGGTGACACACAGTTGGTTGCACAGACAAGTGGTTATGCTGCATCAAGAGGTACAGACTGGAGAGGATGGCTGAATCTTGCATCAATCGAAGTAAAGACACAGACCGGAAGCGAAGCAAGAACACTGAAAGATGGAAATGATGTTCATGTCTGGGTTGGACCATTTAATTACAGTGGTTCTAAGATTGTGAAGATTCCAATTGAGAAACTGCCGGATGTCAGTCAGACCAGTTCCATTGCTTTCTATAATCAGATAAGAGGTGAATCGGGAGCCGCTATTAATGAAAAATGCAAGTATTTCGTCAGATTGTCAGATTTATTAAGATTAAAGACAACAAATAAGGAGGAGTACAGCGAGTTAGAAAAGCATGCACAGGCGATTTATGTAGAGCCATTAAATAATTATTTTCTGGCATCAAATACAAAATTATCTGTTTCATATAGGTTAAAGGCACCATTGAATATGCCGCTCAGCAAGAAATACACACCGGAAGATTCCGAAAATATTCTGAATGCAACAGCGGATGTAGATGGCTGGAATAGTTTCTCGGCACAGTCAGGAAGTGATAAGGCAGTTGAATCACCATATGCAGGTGTTTATACAGCAGCTCCGGCCGACAGAGGTTATATCGGACATTATGTATGGTTAGATGAAAGTTATAATGCGAAGTTTACGGATGAAGGTGAATATATACAGAGGGATGGCAGATGGTTATTAAATAAGGCAACAAAAGACCTTGATTATGATGGAGAGATTGATGATCCGGGTATTAATGATGTAAAAGTAGAACTTCTTACAGAAAAGGGATATCCGGTAAACCGTTTAGGTGAAGCAGTTGTAGAAAAAGATGGAAGATATCTTGTTATTAATGAAAATAGCGGAAAAATCAGCGTGGACAGCATGGGTTCACCGATTTATACACCATATGGACCAATGGCTTATACAACAGAAAAAGATGCATATGGGCATGATGGTTACTTCATTATTTCAAATATCAAACCGGGCAAGTATAATCTGCGTTATACATTCCCTGAAGGAAGTAAATATGAAAAATACGCTTTGACTACCAGAAGTCTTGGTGTTACCGGAACATCTATCAAGGTATATCGTCCGGGTGAAGATGATGTACTTCCGGATTTGGGAGCAGCAGGAAAAGGTGATGAACCAAGTGATGGAGCGAAAGTGAAATCATTCACAATTCAGACAACAGAGCCTATTCAGATTGATGCCATAGGTGAAGATGAATCTACATATGCTGAATATGACGAGAAGATGACATCTTACGATTTAGGTGTTGCACCATCTTTCTCATATGGCGGATATGCATGGATGGATATCCAGTATGATGCAGAAGGTCAGCCAAAGTCAGACAGTATTAATGGACAAATGGATGACGCAGAGCAGAAACTGGAAAATGTAGGTATTCATATTTATGAAGTCAAGGCAGATGGTACACATGTACCGGCATATGATAAAAACGGTCTGGAAATTAAGATGCTATATACGGATGAAAACGGTTACTTTAAGACCACATTGTATCCATATAGAAGTTATATTGCTGTGGCTGATGCAAAGAAGGTCAATGATGTAATCCAGCCGTCACCGGTTACTATCAGCACAAGGGCTCTTCAATATGAAAAGGATAATGATCTGCTTTATAACGAGGAACTCAATCAGAATACAACAAATGTGTTTGCCATTATTCCGACATCAGCGGACTATAACATGGGAACATGTGTTGATGGTCAGTATGGTACTTACAACAGATTAGGATTTGGTTATGTACCGGCAGGTATCGGTGCTATCGGAAAATATGTATTTAACGATGAAAACTATGATGGTATTAGAAATGAGTACATTGATAAAGATGGATATATTGTTTCAGAACCGGGTATTGATAATGTGAAGCTGGTACTTGAAAAGTACTATTATAAGGATGGCAAGTGGAATCTTTTGAATGACCACTTTGCGGAAACTACAAGTTTAGGTTCTTCATATTCGTTCATTGTTGATGCATCTTATACAGATGAAACAGCAGATGAGGAAGGAACCAAGTATCTGTGTGGATATAAGGTGAAAGTCGATATGAGTACGGTGCCGGAAGGTTTTGTACCAACAAAGTACTACATGAACGATGGAGTATCGGACAGTGATTTACCAATTCGTGGAGATAATTACAGATATCTTACAAAAGAACCTGTAATCATTGCATCAGTAGCTGACAAAAACAGTCTTGATGAATATAAGATTACTATGGAAGATGAGACTTATGATATTTCAAAGGCACTTATTATTACCAAGTATGATGCAGGATTTACAACAGAAGACAGAGCTCAGATTGACGGTGTTGTATGGAATGATAAGAACTATGATGGTGAGCGTGGCAAGTATACAGATGCAGAGGGTAACAAAACAGATGAGCCGGGTATGGCTGATGTTGAGTTACAGCTTGTACCATACGTTTACTATAACAACAAGTGGGAGCATCTTGATAAAGATAATTTGAAAAATGCTGACAAGTATAATGAGTATACGCCAATTACAATCACAGATGCTGATGGTGTCTACAGTTTCACCGGAGTGAGAACAGTGGCAGTTATGTCAGATGACACGAAATGTATTGTAGGTTATAAGATAAGAGTCAATACAGATATTGAAGACTTACATTATGGTATTACAAAGTACAGAACCTGTGATACCGATGTAGATAGTGATTTGTGGAAGACAGAGAATGGCGAGTTTATATTAAATGCAGAGGATGAATTTATCATTACTGCAAAGAAAATTCCTGCAAAAGATGTTGAGAAAGAGTATGGCAAAGAAGCTCTTAAGAATCAGGAAGAATTATTAATTCATAATAATCTGGGTTACTTTGAGATAAATAAGGTAACAGATTATAAGGGAAATGATGCAGGTCTCGTAGAATTCCGTCAGGGTTCTGTATCCGGTAAAGTTTGGCTGGATGACGATTATAACGGTATCATGGACGATTCTGAACATGGAATGGCAGAAGAAAAAGTTACAATAAGACGTTATTATCTGGAAAGTGTATCAGATGGAAAGGGTAAATGGACAGAAGATACTACATATACAGGACCTGTCTGCACAACAGATGTTCAGGGTGATTATCTGTTTGATAATCTTGATTCTTATATCTATAAAGATGGTAAATATTATCTGGCAGGATATAAGGTATACATGGCTGAGGAACCGGATAATTCAGTGTATGGAATTACATTGTATGGACAGTATAATCCGGATATACAGCGAGGCAGTGACCTTAAGGAATTAGAACTTACAAAGGATGATGATTACATTATTATTGCTAAGCACTGTGGAAAAGTAGATGATTCTGAAAATATAAATGGAATCAGTGCTGCTGAGAAAGTAGGAGAACTGGCACATGTAGCAGCATATAAGGGTAATTATTATGACTTAGTTACAGCAAGGGCTTATGAAAAGCTGGATGCAGGATATCATTTATATCCAAACGCAACAATTACAGGCTGTGCATTTGAAGATTATAATTATGACGGTATCATGAATAGTGGAAAAGACGGAAAGGTTGATTCATTCACTGATGAATTGAAGGCAGCTCTTAACGGTAACGACATTGTTGTGAAAGCAACAGCTTACTATTATGATCATGGTCAATGGAAACAGCATATTGATAATGCAGGAACACCGGTTATTTATACAGATGTTATCTCTGCTTCAAGTACAGATGGCAGGTATGAGATTGCTGTACCGACAAAGATCAATGTTGAACACAAAAATTATCTGGCAGGATATAAACTTGAAGTGAATATGATTCCAAAAGGATATCACATTACAAAACATAAAGCAGATGGAAAAGTATCGGACAGCAATGCTTTGATTAAGGAAGCATCAGCAAAATATAATATTACCAAGACTCTTGCTAAACGTCCTTATGCAGGAACGATAAAGGAAGAAATGGATGGTTATGTTATACCTGCAAATCCGTCAGATGACCCTTCCAGTGCAAATATTATCGGAGATTATGATATTGCTGAGGGCAGAGTTGTCAGCGATTATAACATGGGATATGTTGCTCATGAAACATCAATGATTGATGGTATTGCTTTTGAGGATAAAAATGATAATGGTAAATACGATAAGCCTGCTGAGGGAGACGGTAAAACTTCTGACAAACTGCTCAGCGGTGTAAAGGTTGGTATTAAGCGTTATCAGTTTGATGCTGAAAACAACACATGGGTGAAAGCACCAAAAGCAGATGCACCAAATGATGAGTACTTTGCAGTGGCAGTTACAGATAAAGACGGATATTATGCTTTTGAGAACTTACCAACACATGTGGATACCGGAGATAAAGCAGATAAACCGGTTCTTTATGGATATACGGTATGGCTGCTTGAAATGCCGGTCAATGATGAAGGTCAGGAGATGGCTGCAACATATTACCAGGCAAACAAAGATAAAAATGACAGTGCATTGGTTGCAGGTAATATGCAGATTATCAAGGCAGAGAGCAATCCAAATCTGGATGCGGATGAATTAAAAGATGGTAATACAATGATTGCTCATAAATTACCTGAGATTGATCCGGAACGTTCTGATATTGTGGAAGGTTATGATTGTACAGTCGGTTCTCCACGAGATGGATACAATCTTGGATTTGTTGATTATGCGAAGGGAAGCATTGAAGGATGTGTTTTCCACGATAAGAATATTGATGGTATTATTGACAAGGATGATGCAAAGTATGAAAACATCAGTGTTGGACTGAAACGGTTTGTTTTTGAAAACGGACAGTGGACATTGGCACAGGATGAAGGAACAGAATATTTTGCAACAGCAGTGACAGAAGCAGACGGTAATTACAAATTCGATAATCTTGCTACGTTTACTACGGATGATGGTACGAAACGTATTTATGGTTATGAAGTTTGGGTAATGGAGACACCGGAAGATCATGTTATAACAAGATACCAGATGAACCATGGAAAGAATGACAGTGCGGTGCTTTTAGACAGTCAGATTATAAAGAAAGATACCACATTAAGTGAGGTACTTGACGGCAAGCTGGTTGTAGCAAGAAAGACAAACACTGCAAAAGAGGATGGACTGGATGATATATATGTTGTTGAAGGATATGATGTTGTCCGCGAAACACATCTGAATGATTACAATGCAGGATATACTATTTTACGAAAAGGCGAAATTAATGGTACTGTATTTGAAGATGCTGACTATGATGGAATAATGGATGAAGATGAAAAATTATGGGAAGGCATTGAGGTAGGATTAAAGCGTTTCGTATACGAAGATGGAAAATGGGTTCCGGCACAGGATGAAGAATTTATAAAAACAACAGTAACAGATGGAGATGGACATTATACATTTGGTAACCTTAAGACACACGTCAAGAAAGACGGAGAAAATAAACTTTATGGTTATGAAGTGTGGGTGCTTAAAGATAAGGATGGTTACGCTGTAACAAGATATGGAAATGACAGTTTCTTACTTATCAGTGGACAGATTATCAAAGCAGATACCGAATTACCGGAAATGCTTGATGGAAAGACAGTTGTAGCCCACAAGGTGACAGAGCAGGATAATGTAGAAGGTATCAATGATGTCTATTTTGTAGAAGGTTATAATGTAATACTGGCAGAGATTGTCGGTGATTATAATGCCGGATATATCAAAGAGCAGAAAGGTTCTATCAGTGGAACAGTATTCGATGATGTAAACTATGACGGTATCATTGGTGAAGAAGATAAATTCATGAAGGATATCGAAGTAGGACTGAAGCAGTTTGTATATGAGGAAGGTAAATGGATTCCAACACAGGAAGAAGGATTTATCAGTACAACAGTAACAGACGAAAAAGGTCATTACATATTCGAAAATCTTGAAACACACAAGAAGGAAGAGAATGTCAATAAACTGTACGGCTATGAAGTATGGATTACGAAGGATCCGGACGGATATGCTGTGACGAGATATGGAGATGACAGTTTCTTACTTATCAGTGGACAGGTTATTAAGGCAGATACTGAATTACCGGAAATGCTTGATGGAAAGACAGTTGTAGCCCACAAGGTGACAGAGCAGGATAGCATAGAAGGAATTGATGAAATCTATTTTGCAGAAGGCTACAATGTGGTTCTTGCAGAGGACATTGAGAAGTATAATGCCGGATATATGAAGGAACAGAAAGGTTCTATCAGTGGAACAGTATTTGATGATGTAAACTATGATGGTATTATCAGCGAAGAAGATAAATTCATGAAGGGTATCGAAGTAGGACTGAAACAGTTTGTATATGAGGAAGGTAAATGGATTCCAACACAGGGAGAAGGATTTATCATCACGACAGTAACAGATGAAAAAGGTCATTACACATTTGATAATCTTGAAACACATAAGAAAGAAGATAATGTCAATAAACTGTACGGTTATGAAGTATGGATTATGAAAGATCCGGACGGATATGCCGTAACGAGATATGGAAATGACAGTTTCTTGCTTATCAGTGGACAGGTTATTAAGGCAGATACTGAATTATCTGAAATGCTTGATGGAAAGACAGTTGTAGCCCACAAGGTAACAGAGCAGGATAGCATAGAAGGAATTGATGAAATCTATTTTGCAGAAGGCTACAATGTGGTTCTTGCAGAGGACATTGAGAAGTATAATGCCGGCTACATGAAGGAACAGAGAGGTTCTATCAGTGGAACAGTATTTGATGATATCAATTATGACGGCATCATTGGTGAAGAAGATAAATTCATGAAAGATTTCGAAGTAGGACTGAAACAGTTTGTTTATGAAGATGGAGAATGGATTCCTACACATGATGAGAAATTTATCAGTACAACAGTAACAGATGAAAAAGGTCATTATGTATTTAATAATCTTGAAACACACAAGAAAGAAGAGAATGTCAATAAACTGTACGGTTATGAAGTATGGGTAGTGAAGGATGAGGAAGGCTACGCAGTAACACGATATGGAGAGGACAGTTTCTTACTTGTAAATGGACAGGTTATAAAACTGGATATGGAGTTATCTGAAATGTTTGCTGGCAAGTCTGTAACAGCTCATAAAGTGACCGAACAGGAAAATGTAGAGGGAATTGACGAGATTTATTTCGTAGAAGGTTACAATGTGGTTCTTGCAGAAAATCCGGATCGTTATAATGCAGGATATATGAAAGAACAGAAAGGTTCTATCAGCGGAACGGTATTTGATGATATCAATTATGACGGCAAAATTGATGAAGAAGACAAATTTGTCAAAGATTTCGAAGTAGGACTGAAACAGTTTGTTTATGAAGATGGCGAATGGATACCTACTCATGAAGAAGGATTTATCAGCACGACAGTAACAGATGAAAATGGTCATTATACATTTGATAATCTTGAGACACATAAGAAGGAAAAGGATGCCAATCAACTGTATGGATATGATGTATGGATTATCAAAGATCCGGACGGCTATGCAGTAACAAGATATGGTGATAGCAGTTTCTTACTTGTGAGTGGACAGATAATTAAGGCAGATACTGAATTACCGGAAATGCTGGATGGAAAGATTGTAGTAGCGCATAAGGTAACTGAGCAGGATAATGTAAAAGGTATTGATGAAATTTACTTTGCAGAAGGTTACAATGTGGTTCTTGCAGAAAATCTTGAAGATTACAATGCAGGATATACAATCATAGAGAAAGCAGCAATTACAGGTTCCGTATTTGATGATGTCAACTATGATGGTCTGATTGATAATGAAGACAATATGTTGGAAAACATCGAAATAGGTTTGAAGCGTTTTGTTTATAAGGATGGAGAATGGAAACCAGCACCAGACAAAAAGGCAGAGGACCAGAACGAAGTAAACAATACAGAATCAGACAAAAACCAGAATAAGGAAGAGACATCTACAACAGAAACGGATGCAGAGCAGAAGACAGAAGAATTCTTTGCAACAACGTTAACAGATAAAGGTGGTAATTATGCATTTGAAAATCTTGATACATTTGTTACTGAAGATGGCAATAATTATATGTATGGTTATGAATTGTACATTATCAATCATGAAGACAGACTGGCGACGAAGTATCAGATGAATGAAGGTACGGGTGACAGTGCACTTCGCAGTGACAATTATCAGATTATTAAAAAAGATAATGGTCGTGAAGAATTGTTCAAAGGCTGTATCGTTCTGGCACAGAAGAAAGATAAGGAAGAAAATCCTAATAAACCATATGTTATAGAAGGTTATGATGTTGTCAAAGCGATTGTCCGTGATCAGAATAATGCTGGCTTTGTTGCAAAGCATAATCATAGTATTTCAGGTCTTGTATGGATAGATGAAGACCATGATGGAATCTGTAACGAAGAAACTTTTGCGAAAGGTGTTGATATTACACTTGAAAAGTTATATCTTCAGAATGGACAGTGGCTTACAATGGATAGTGAAGCTTTTGTAACAGTTCAGACTGGCAAAGATGGTACATACCGATTTGATAATCTTGAATTATATGGTTATAAAGATGAAAAACCGGTGGTTTATGGATATCGTGTGAAAGTTCCAAATCTTCCAAGCAGGTATGGAGTTACTATTTTCCATACGGATGGTGAAGGTAACAAGAATGACTTGAACGAAAAGACAGGTTATCTAGAGAATGAACAGGTGTTAATTGTATTAGCAGACAAAGCAGATGAAACAACACCTTCGGACTACAATATAGAAGGATATAATATTTCTCATGGATTCTCAGTAGAGTCTCTTGATGCAGGTATTGTTCCTTATGGTGTAGGAAGTATCGCAGGTATCGTATTCGAAGATGCAAATGCTGATGGTATTATTGACGATAATGAAGAGATATTTGAAGATAAAGAAGTTTATCTTGAGTACAAAGACGGTTCTGATGAAGAGTCCGACTTTGTAAGATATCCGGGTGGTAAGACAGTAACAGATGAAAGAGGATTATTCATATTCGAAAACCTTCCGGTTCTTGATGAGAATAATGAGCCATATCAATATCGTGTAACGATGGAAAAACCGGAAGAACGCTCCTTTACAAAGGCATTTGACTTTGTTATATTTGGAGATAAGAAGGTTAACATCCTTTCACCTGACACTGAAAAAGGTGATAAGGATGAGGTTACAACAGGTATTACGCCTGTGATTACATTGGCAGTTCCAAGAAAGCAGAAGAATTGTTATAATCTGAAATATGAGTTTGATGGTTACAACCATAAAAATGCATACCTTGGTTTTACACAGGTAGAAAAAGCAGACCAGATTCAGACCGGATTAGATGACAGATATTGGTGGGCATTATTACCAATTATGCTGGCAATAATGACAGGTGCAATTGTTGTGATTGTTGGTAATAAGAAAAGAAGAAAGGAAATAGAATAAGGGGATTTTTCCCCTTATTCTTTATTAAGGACATGAAGAAATTGGGACAGAAGAAATTTAAAATGTTTGTAGTTATTTTTGCAGTAGTTTTATGGTGTATTGCAATAGGGCTGATTATAGCTGCGTTTATAGGTAAAGAGGATAATCCACATTTGATTTTTCAGGGGGATTCCGGGAAAGTTAATCTAAAAGAGGAGCGAGAAGCTACATTCTGCGTGGGGGTATCTGCTTCTATTGCAGATATTTATCCTTATACCCACAATGATGAAGCAGATGCTGTATTAAAGAAACTTGTTTATGAGCCATTAATCAGTATTAATAATGACTGCAAAATTTTCTATTGTAATGCCAAAAGTGTTACTTTTGAAAAGGAAGGCAGAGAGGCGACTGTGAAATTGAAACAGGATAAGACTTTTAGTGATGGAGAAAAGCTTGATGCTGATATTGTCGTAAAATCTTATAAATGGTTCATGGCAAATCATACTGCTTATACAAATCTTTTAAGCAGAATAGTAGATATAAGAGCAGCAGGAGATGATAGTTTGGTATTTACCTTTACAGGTGCTGATAGTGATAATATAAAGGTTTTTAATATTCCTATTATCAGTCAGTCTGATAAAAAGGGGCAGTCAGCGCTTGGAACAGGAGCATACTGTATCGATTCCATAAAACCCTATAAGCAGATTGTTTTAAAGGAAAACAAGTCCTATAATGGTAGTTATGAGTATGACACGGTATTGATTAGAACTGTTGATTACAGTGATATGAAGAAATTATTAAAGTCCCAGGATTTTGATATGTTTGTCTTTAATCAGAAAGAGCAGGCGGATGATGTGAAAGCAGATAAGGCGTATGATATATATGAGTTTGGCAAAGATACCGGATGGTTCATAAAACATAATATGGAAAGTGAAGTATTAGGTGATGCCATAGCAAAATTGATTGAGGGGCAGCAGTTTTTTGATAAAACCCAGACAGATGGAATATATTCTCCGGGTGTAATCAGTGCATATATTGAACCGAATTATCACTCCATGCTGAATAATACAAGTTTTAAAAATATCAAAGCTGTTTCAGTGGCTCATGATTATACTGCAGCAGCTACAGGTATATATCAGTCTCTGGAAAAGAAGTTAAAAGACAAAAAAATTAAGTGTAATGAAAAGACTTATGGCATTGAGGAAGTGCCGGAGGATTTTGAGGAAGATTTATTACTTTTTTATGGAAGTTATAAGGATGGCATGACTCGGGCGGATAACAAAAAGTTTTTCAAAGAGAATAAAGAGATTGAGGCTCAAGACTTTTATGAACTTCTGGAGAAGTATTTTGTATCTCAGAAAAATATAACACCGATTAGTAAAGATACAGTCTGGGCGGCTTCTCTTGCAGGAAGGGATACTTTAGGTTTGATGGAATGATTTTCATGGAAAAATATTTAGTTATATAAAAATTCTAGTGTGCTTAACATAAATGGGTTTCAAAGAAGGAGAATGATGATGAAAAAAAAGCGTTCTAAAGGATTAAAAATACTTGTTTTGCTGATTCTGCTAGCAATTATACTAGTTGGCGCATTTTTTATTGGTCGTGAGATTCTAAGTCATAAAAGAGCACAACATCAGTTTCAGCAATTAGCAAAGGAGATTGCTGATGACAGCAGCATAGGAAGAAATCTTTCTGCATTGTTCCAAAAGAATAATGAGTGTCTTGGCTGGGTTTGTATAAAGGATACACCGATTGATTATCCTGTTATGCATACACCGGATGATCCAAAGAAGTATTTATATATGAACTTCGAAAAGAAGTATAGCAGTTCAGGGACTCCATTTTTAGATGCAAGATGTAATGTGGACAGCGATAATTGTATTATTTATGGACATAATATGCGAAATGGTCAGTTGTTTGCTTCGTTGAAAGAATATGTTGATTCTGAATATTGTGAAAAACATCCTGAAATTGAGTTTGAAACAGCACGTGGAAATAATATATATCATATTTTTGCTGTTGTTTCGTTGAAGGAAAGTGATGAATGGTATAATTTTGTAGATGCACCGAACCGAAAGAATTTCAAAAGTAATCTTTCAGCGCTGATGGACAAAGCTTTGTATACTACAGGAATTAAACCAAAGTATGGACAGCAGATGATAACATTGTCAACTTGTTATGGTTCAGGAAAGGATGGCAGATTAATTGTAGTGGCAGTGAACACAAATTCCGGTTTGTAGGGGAGTGACTTTTCTGCTGAAGAAATACAGACAGAGAATAAATAATTATGAATAATCAAGTAACTATTTGTATGTAAAAGAGCCGGAAGGTATTTTCTTTCGGCTCTTCATTTGCGTAATCGGGCAGGAGTCAGCCTGCTCAATTTATAAAACTTATATAAAATACAGATATTAACAGAAAAGTAACAAATTATTCAATAATTAATGGTTAAAATATAATAATTAGGTAGTATATTCATAGACAGTTAATAGTTAACATAACAATGACTATTATTTATCAATACAGGTTATAGCAAATAATGGAGGTAATTGTATGAATATCAGTAAGTTTACACAAAAGTCCATTGAGGCGATACAGAATACAGAGAAAATCGCCAGTGAATATGGAAATCAGGAAATTGATCAGGAACATTTACTGTATGCGTTAATAAATCTGGATGACAGCCTGATTATGAAACTGATTGAAAAAATGGAAATACAGCCGGAGCATTTTAGAAACAGAGTAGAACAGGCTATCGCAAAGCGCACTAAGGTACAGGGCGGTAATATGTTTATGAGTCAGGCACTCAATGATGTTCTGATACATGCAGAAGATGAAGCAAAGAGAATGGGAGACGAATATGTTTCCGTGGAACATTTATTTTTGATGCTGATTGCAAAACCCAATAAAGAAGTCAAAGAAATTTTTAAAGAGTATGGAATTACAAGAGAAAGATTTCTTGGTGTGTTAGAGGAAGTAAGAGGTAATGTGCGTGTCACATCGGATAATCCCGAAGGGACATATGATGCATTAGGAAAATATGGACAGGATTTAGTAGAGAGAGCAAGAAGCCAAAAACTGGATCCGGTTATCGGAAGGGACTCAGAGATAAGAAATGTCATCCGTATACTTTCCAGAAAGACGAAAAATAATCCGGTGTTAATTGGCGAGCCGGGTGTTGGTAAGACAGCGGCAGTGGAAGGTCTGGCACAGCGTATTGTCAAAGGAGATGTTCCTGATGGATTAAAGGACAAAAAGATATTTTCCTTAGACTTAGGAGCATTGGTGGCAGGAGCAAAATACCGCGGAGAGTTTGAGGAACGTCTGAAAGCAGTTTTGGAAGATGTAAAAAGCAGTGATGGAGAGATTATTTTATTTATTGATGAGCTGCACACAATCGTAGGAGCGGGAAAAACGGACGGTGCCATGGATGCAGGTAATATGTTAAAGCCGATGCTTGCCCGCGGAGAGTTACATTGCATTGGTGCAACAACATTGGATGAATATCGTCAATATATCGAAAAGGATAAGGCATTGGAGAGACGTTTCCAGCCGGTTATGGTTAGTGAACCTACTGTGGAGGACACAATTTCGATATTGCGTGGACTCAAAGAACGGTATGAAGTATTTCATGGTGTAAAAATTCAGGATGGTGCTTTAGTCAGTGCGGCAACATTGTCTGACAGATATATTACGGACAGATTTTTGCCGGATAAGGCGATTGACTTAGTAGATGAGGCATGTGCATTGATTAAAACAGAGATGGATTCCATGCCGACAGAAGTAGATGAACTGAGAAGAAAAGTCATGCAGCTGGAAATTGAAGAAGCAGCTTTGAAGAAGGAAAATGATAATCTAAGCATGGACAGATTACAGGAACTTCAAAAAGAGTTGGCAGAGCTTCGTGATATGTACCAGAATAAGAAAGTTACATGGGAGAATGAAAAAAATTCTGTCAACAAACTGCAAGAACTTCGGGAACAGGTAGAGCAGGTAAAGAAAGATATCGAAAAAGCACAAAATGATTATGATTTGGACAAGGCTGCACAGCTACAGTATGGTACATTGCCTGATTTGCAAAAGCAGTTACAGGCAGAAGAAGAAAAAGTAGGTGCGAAGGATTTGTCTCTTGTGAGGGAAAGCGTAACGGATGAGGAGATTGCAAGAATTATATCCCGCTGGACCGGTATCCCTGTAGCAAAACTGACTGAGACAGAAAGAAATAAGACACTGCATCTGGACGAAGAACTGCACAAGAGAGTTATCGGTCAGGACGAGGCAGTGACAAAGATTACAGAATCGATTATCCGTTCCAAAGCAGGAATCAAAGACCCGAGCAAACCAATTGGCTCCTTCTTATTTCTTGGTCCTACAGGTGTAGGCAAAACAGAACTGGCAAAGGCGTTGGCAGAAAGTCTGTTTGATGATGAGAGTAATATTGTAAGAATTGATATGAGTGAGTACATGGAGAAATACAGTGTGTCCCGTCTCATAGGAGCGCCTCCGGGATATGTAGGATATGATGAGGGAGGACAGCTGACAGAGGCAGTGCGCAGGAAACCATATTCTGTTGTATTGTTTGACGAGGTGGAAAAAGCACATCCTGATGTGTTCAATGTATTGCTTCAAGTGTTAGATGATGGCAGGATTACGGATTCTCAGGGAAGAACTGTAGACTTTAAGAATACGATTCTCATTATGACTTCTAATATTGGTTCGTCATTCCTGTTAGAGGGTATTGATGAGGAAGGCAATATTAAAGATGAAAATCAGGAACTGGTAATGAATGATTTGCGTGGACATTTCAGACCGGAGTTTCTAAACCGTCTGGATGAAATCGTAATGTTTAAACCGTTGACAAGAAGTAATATCGGAGGCATTGTTGATTTGATTGTTGCAAATCTGAATCAACGACTGGCAGATAAAGATTTGAAAATCTGCCTGACAGATGCAGCGAAAAAGTATGTTGCAGACAATGGTTATGATCCGGTGTATGGTGCAAGACCTTTAAAGAGATACCTGCAAAAGAATGTGGAAACATTGGCAGCAAAGGTTATTTTAGAGGGTAAAGTTAATATGGGTGATACGATAATCTTTGATGTGGACAATAACCAGTTAGTTGTAAAATAAGATTTTAAATGTGATAGATTTTTGAAATCAAAATCATAGCATAGTTTTTTATTATAAATTAATAAAAAGCTATGCTATTTTGGTTATACCAGATAGGTAGAAGAAGTTCGATATGTGAAATTAAGGGGAAATACAAAATGATAAAGAAGATTTCAAAAGTTCTAAGGATGTTCACATTTTTACTAGTATTAATGTTGTTAATGATAATTGTTACAAATATTTTTGTGCCGACTTATGTACAATGGAGATGGGATAGTGACAGCACTACAAATTCATTTTATGAGTTGGAAAAAGATACAGTAGATGTACTGGTAGTTGGACCGAGTGTCAGTGCAGCAGCGATTAATCCTATGGAATTATATAAAAAACAGGGGATTTGCTCTTATAACCTGTCTATTATTCATGAGCCGATGATTGGTACATATTATTGGTTAAAAGAAGCATGTGAAACACAGAATCCTAAATTAGTAGTGGTGGAGATACAAATAGGAGCACGAAAAAATCCCAAAAAAGAAGAGCGTTTCAGACTATGTTATGATTATATGCGTTTTGGAAAAAACAAAATTGAGATGGCACAGAAGTATTGCGAGTATGATGATGAAGCAAATATTGTAGAATACCTTTTTCCGATGACAATGTTTCATGACAGATGGAAAGAGTTTACGGAATTAAATTATATAGAAAATAAGTCATCTACCAGAGGATTTAATGCATTGGTGAGAACTTATAAAAAAGGTTTTGATGGAACGGATATGTCAAGCGAAGATATGCCGGAGCAGTACAGTGAGATAGATTACGAATATTTAGAAAAAACAATTAAATTTTGTCAGGAACAAAAAATGGAAGTTCTTCTTTTAAGGACGCCGGACCCTACATGGACTGTTGAAAAACACAATGTTATAGAGAGGTGCGCAGAAAAATATGATGTTTCTTTTTTAGACTGCAATGAGAAAAGTACTTTTGAGAAAATAGGAATTGACTGGAAAGTCGATGGGAATGATTCGCAGCATTTGAATTATCATGGAGCGAGTAAATTTACAAAATATCTGGGAGAATATTTAACAGACAATTATGAATTAGAGGACCATCGGGGAGAAAAGGAAGAGGAAAAACTGGGATACGATTTTGAAGGATATAAAAGATATATGGATAATTCGAAAGAGTTGGAAAAACAAATAAAGGCAGGAAAACAATTGTGGAAAGAATAAAATAAAATGGAAAGCCATGATATGCGAGATTATAAAATAATCTTACGTATCATGGCTTTTAAAATGCATATAAAAATAATGTTGACAAATTATATTTTTAGAATATAATGAATATATGAATAGTTGTTCATATGTTATAAAAGGAGAGCGTGATATGAAGGAAAAAATACAAAATTGTGGTGGGGAACATCATCATAATGAAGTGATAGAAAAGATATCAGTTAATATGCCGGACGAAGGAACGCTTTGTGATCTGGCGGAGTTTTTTAAGGTGTTTGCGGATTCTACCAGAATAAAAATATTATATGCATTATCCAGTGGAGAATTATGTGTATGTGATATATGGCAGAGTCTGGGACTCACACAGTCGGCAGTATCGCATCAGCTGAGAATATTAAAACAGATGCGGCTGGTTAAGTATAGAAAAGAAGGAAAAACAATATATTATTCACTGGATGATAATCATATTCAGTCCATATTAAATGGTGGATTGGAACATGTTATGGAGTAATTAAGAAGAAAGGGAAGGTAGAGATATGCAGTTAATGGAAAAAATTCTAAATAGAAAAAATGAGCATCATACAGATATTGGTGGACATCATCATAATCATGAGCATTGTCATGATGAACATTGTGCATATGAGCATAATCATGATAGACATGGGCACCAGCATGGACATGGATGCGATTGTTGTGAAGATGGCATAGAAATTGACAGAAGAAAAACAATTGCCGGTGTTGCAGTATTTATTGCAGCTTTTGTTATTTTTCATATTCCGGGGTTGTTTGAATCATTTGGAGAGCAGACAAGAGATACGATAGAGTTAATTGTTTTCCTGTTAATTTATCTGGTAACTGCTAGAGATATTGTGGTAAATGCAATTAAGAATCTGTTTAAGGGAAAAGCGTTAGATGAACAGTTTTTGATGTCTATTGCAAGCCTTGGAGCTTTCTTTGTAGGCGAATATCCGGAAGGATGTGCAGTGATGTTGTTTTACATGGTAGGCGAATTGTTTCAGGACTATGCAGTGGATAAGTCTAGAAAGTCTATTACAGAGTTAATGGATATCAGACCGGATTATGCGAACCTTTTAAGAAAAGATGGAAGCATGGAAAAGGTAAATCCTGATAAGGTGAAAGTAGGAGATGTGATTGTCGTAAAACCGGGAGAAAAAATTCCGTTAGACGGAACAATCATTGAAGGGCAGGGGAGTTTGGATACATCCAGTCTCACAGGAGAGAGCCTGCCGAGAGAAGTAATGTCAGGGCAATCTGTTATAAGCGGCTCTATTAGTATTAGTGGTGCTTTGACGATACAGGTTACAAAGGTCTTTGGTGAATCTACAGTTTCTAAAATTTTGGAATTGGTAGAGAATGCAGGCAGTAAAAAGGCAAAAACCGAAAAATTTATTACCCGATTTGCAAAGATTTATACACCGATTGTTGTAGGGCTGGCACTTGCATTGGCAGTGATTCCACCACTTGTAAATGTTGCTATGGGAGCAGATATTGCGGATTTTTATGGTGTGTGGAATGACTGGATTTACAGAGCATTAACATTTTTGGTAATTTCCTGCCCATGTGCATTGGTAGTTTCTGTGCCACTGAGTTTTTTTGCAGGCATTGGTGCAGCATCTACAAAAGGAGTGCTGATAAAAGGAAGTGATTATTTAGATCAGATTGCCAAATGCAGTACAGTGGTTTTTGATAAAACAGGAACTTTGACAGAGGGAAAATTTAAAGTGACAAAGATTCAGTCAAAGACGGATGACATTGTATTTTTACAAATGGCGGCGATTGCAGAAATGTATTCTAATCATCCGATTGCGAAATCTTTGAAAGAAGAATTGAAAGTAAGAGATGCCAAAACTTATTATGAAATAGAAAACAGACAGAGAGAGATTAAAATAGAAGAGATTCACGGAAAAGGCGTGAAGGCAGTTCTGGATGAAAGTACAATTTTGGCAGGAAATGAAAAACTGATGGAAGCTTTTCAGATAAATTGTGAAAAGACAGGGGTGGCTGGTACGATTGTTCATGTAGCTGTAGACAATCAATATCTTGGATATGCAGTAATTGAAGACAGTATTAAGAGTACTTCTAAAGAAGCAGTAAAGAAACTGAAAGAACTTGGGATTGATAATATTGTCATGCTGACAGGAGATAGAAAGGAAATTGCAGAAAAGATTTCTGAGAGCCTGTATCTGGATATGGTATATTCGCAACTTCTTCCGGCAGATAAAGTTACGCATGTTGAAAAACTGCTTGAAACAAGTCACGGTTTGGTTTTCGTAGGAGATGGAGTCAATGATGCTCCGGTTCTCGCCAGAGCAGATGTTGGAATTGCAATGGGAGCAATGGGAAGCGATGCGGCGATTGAGGCGGCAGATATTGTGCTGATGGATGATAACCCTTTAAGCATCGCAAAAGCAATTAAAATTGCAAGAAAGACCCTTGCCATTGCAAAAGAGAATATTGTTTTTGCATTGGCAGTAAAAGTAATTGTACTTTTATTGGCGGCAATGGGTATTGTGTCAATGTGGGCAGCGGTGTTTGCAGATGTCGGCGTCTGTGTGATAGCGATTTTGAATGCAATGAGAGCAGCAAAATAAGACTGTTTGAGAGAATGAAAGAAAAGTTTTACGCATAGAATAACTAATAAATGTTTATGGATTTGTTGTGAAAAAGAATTTAATTTTATTATTATTAGTTGTTTTAAACATTACTGTATGGTATATAGGAAGAAGTGAAGTAAAAGAACCTGAGAAGTTTGAAAAGGTAGAAAGCAGAGATGCTGTTCAGGCAGGGGTGGCGAGTGACCAGATGAGTGAAAAACCAAAGGTTGCGATTACTTTTGATGATGGACCGAGTACGGTATATACAGAGATACTATTAGATGGATTAAAAGAACGTGGTGTTAAGGCTACGTTCTTTTTGACGGGAAGGGAGATTCAGTACAGTGAAGATGTTGTCCAGAGAATGAGTAAAGAGGGACATATTGTAGGAAATCATACATATTCACATATTGATTTGAAAAGAAGTAATTACGAAACTTCTAAAGAGGAAATTGAAAAGACAAATAAGTGTATTAAAAGAGTGACAGGAAAAACACCTAAGTATATTCGCCCGCCCTATGGTGATTGGGATGACAGACTGTTGGAAGAGACAGATATGTCTATCGTGTTGTGGAGTGTGGATCCGGAAGACTGGAAGGACCAAAATGCAGGTATTGTTGCAAGGCGTGTTATAAAGAATACAAAACCGGGGGATATTATTCTTTTACATGATATTTTTAAAACATCTGTAAATGCAGCGTTTATTATAATTGACGAACTGCAGAAGAAAGGTTATGAATTTGTAACGATTGATAAAATCGACAGTGCAAAGGTCATCAGTAAAAATCAATAAAATAGGAATGTAAAAGTAAATATGAAAATTCAGCGAAACATGTTGTGAAAAGATAGTGCCAATGTTATACTGTTGGAAGTATACAACAAGAAAAGGGGAAGTTATGTTAGGAAAATATTTAATTGTGTTTTTAATTTCAATGGTGCCGATTGTAGAATTAAGAGGGGCGCTTCCGTATGCAGCAGTCTTTGGCCTGCCTATGACGCCATCATATATTATTTGCGTAATTGGAAATACGCTGCCGGTTCCTTTTATATTTTTCTTTGCACGAAAGGTATTAATCTGGGGAGCAGATAAAAAGTTTATCGGACCATTTTTTTCATGGTGTCTTGATAAAGGTGAGCGTGGTGGAGAGAAACTAAAAGCAAAAGCAGGGCGTGGTCTTTATGTTGCATTATTATTATTTGTAGGAATACCACTTCCCGGTACCGGAGCATGGACCGGTACTTTGGCAGCCAGCTTTTTAGATATGGATTTTAAGAAGAGTGTCCTTGCCTGTATGGGAGGAGTTCTGCTTGCAGGAGTTATTATGGGAGTGTTAAGTGCGTTGGGAGTATCAGCGTTTAATGCTGCTTTCTAATGAGGAGTTTTTATGAGCAAAAAACAAATGAATTATAATTATATGTATAAAGGACAGAAGAATCAACAGGCGAATACCGGATATGAGAAGTATACACCGGGAACAGTAGGAAAGATTGCGATGGCAATTACAGCACCTTCAGCAATTATTTCATTTATTTCTGTTATGGTTGCAGTGTTTGGTATGATACAGGCACTGATAGTGACATTTTTTACTTTTATTATTTCGTTAGTTGGTGCGATTGTGATTGCAGTGGATATTGTGCGGTTTAACCGTAAGCAGAAGAAAGCTGCAGGAGTTACTAATGAGCCAAAAGAGATGGATATTATGCGTATTGTACATATGCTGATAGGCATTGGCGTAGGTGTGATTATCGGCTATTTAATCTGGGGAGCAAAGTATAGATAAGATTTTATTGATTATTATAGAAAAGAACAGGAGATTGTTATGAGCGATTTACCAAAAGACCTGGTAATGCTGTTGAGCGTTGTGAATACAAATCTAAGGGATTTTTATTCTGACTTGGAAGAATTTTGCAGGGCAAAAGATGTTAATAAAGATGAACTGGTTTGTAAGTTAGCGACGATTGGTTACGAATATGATAAAGAAACAAATCAGTTTCGGTAAGAGTACTTTTGTACCTATAAGAGGTGGAGGAGTTTATTATGTTAAGACCAACTGCAATCCAAGTAGAAGCAACTTGTGAATATAAGATATTGGTAACATTTGATAATGGAGAAAAAATGCTTTGATGTTGAGCAGTATATAAAGGGTGATTGGTATGGCAAACTACGGTCTTTTGAATATTTTAAATGTGTAACTACAGATGGTTATACTGTTGTATGGCCGGATGGGCAGGATATATGTCCGGATGAACTGTATGAGTTAGGAAAAACGACATTATGAGATTGTCTGATAAAAAATGTCCCTCAGAATAGCAGAGGCGCAGAATGGTACATATTCTTTTGATTCTACGCCTTGCAAGAGAGTTCGCTTGCGAACTCTTTATTTATTCTATAGGAAAGTTCTCTGAATTTCCTATAGAATAAATACGCTCCGCTAAGGATGCGCAGCTCGCGGAGATGTAGTTATGCTAACGTAACCGCTCGCGCGCGAAGGGTCGCAAGCGACACTTTATTTATTATAAAATTTAATGTATAATTAAGTAAGATAATAAGCAAGATAATAAGTAAGTTATTTTGATTAGAAGGAGAATAAATTGGATAAATATATACCACCTTTTACAATAACAAATAAGATGCTGTCTTATGTTTCTTCTATATCGGAAAAAATAGGAGAAATTAATTTTATGCATGACTTAGAAACAAAGCCACATTTACGTCGGAATAACAAAATAAAGTCAATATACGCATCCTTGAAGATTGAGGCAAATTCATTAACACTTGGACAAGTAAGAGATGTAATAAATAATCACCTTGTACTCGGAGAGAAAAGAGAAATACAGGAAGTAAAAAATGCTTATATGGCTTATGAAAAGTTGTCAGAAATTAATCCATATAGTGTGAAACACTTAAAGGATTATCATGCAATTATGACCAAGTATATTGTTGAGGAATCAGGAACTTTCAGACAAGGAGATGAAGGGGTGTTTAGTGGGGATAAATGTATTTTTGTTGCACCACCACCGCGTTTGGTTGCCGGATTGATTAAAGATTTATTTGATTGGATGAAGCGTGAGAAAGATACGATACATCCTTTAATATTATCGGCAGTATTCCATTATGAATTTGTGTTTATACATCCGTTTTCAGATGGTAATGGAAGAATGGCAAGGCTTTGGCATACAGCAATATTAGCAAAATGGAAATCTGTTTTTGAATATATTCCAATTGAAAGTCAGATTGAAAAATTTCAGGATGAATATTATGCTACAATTGATATATGCAATAAAGAAGCGAATTCTAACTATTTTATTGAATTTATGTTGGAACAAATAGATAAAATATTAGATGAGGTAATTGGGCAGGTAGAACAAGAAAATGAAATGGTATCTGAATATGTAAAGAAAATGCTAAATGTGATGGAGTATGATGTTCCATACACTGCCATTACTATTATGAACAAATTGGGAATAGCCTCAAAAGAAACATTTAGAAAGAATTACATGAACCCGGCTTTGGATTTAAAACTGGTAGAGATGACAGTTCCGGACAAACCGAGAAGTAGAAATCAAAGATATGTTAAAAAATAATAGAGCTCATATTGACGATTATTATAAATAGTCAATATGAGCTTCTTTTCTATCTTTTGCTCAGTGACACATATTCTGTTTTCTTTGCCACATTCTTATATGCCGGACGAATAATCTTTCCGGCGTTAATAATCTCTTCCAGACGGTGTGCGCTCCAGCCTGCCATTCTTGCAGCTGCAAAAAGCGGAGTATATAATTCATCAGGAAGTCCTAACATGGAATAAACAAATCCACTGTAGAAATCCACATTAGCACTGACTCTTTTTTGTCTGTTGTGAGATTTAGAAATAATTTCCGGTGCAAGTCTTTCAACATTTTCATAAAGTTTTAACTCATCAGTACGTCCTTTTTCAATCGCCAGTTTTTCTGTAAAGCTTTTTAATAGTCTGGCTCTTGGGTCGGATATTGCATATACAGCATGACCGATACCATAGATAAGACCGGATTTATCATAAAGGCGTTTGTCTAATATGCCACGCAGGTAACTTTTAATTTCTTCATCGTCATTCCAGTCATCAATCGTTTCTTTCATATTGTCAAACATATGCTTTACCTTGATATTTGCACCACCATGTTTCGGACCTTTTAGTGAACCAAGGGAAGCGGCGATAGCAGAATAAGTATCTGTTCCGGAAGAAGATACAACATGGGTTGTGAAAGTAGAATTATTTCCACCACCATGCTCTGCATGTAAAACTAAAGCTAAATCTAATATTCTAGCCTCCAGTTCTGTATAAGAACTGTCCGGGCGTAATAATCTTAACATATTTTCTGCTGTAGAAAGTTTAGGGTCCGGATTAATAATATGTAAGTTGTCGCCGTAGTGGTAATGTCTCATGGCCTGATAACTATATACAGAAATCAAGGGAACTCTGGATATAAGGCTTAAACTCTGACGAAGAACATTTGGTACAGAAGTATCATCAGGATTGTCGTCCCAGGAATACAGGGATAAAACACTTCTTGCCAACTGATTCATCATATCAGAACTCGTTGCCTTCATAATAATGTCTCTTACAAAAGAAGTAGGAAGTGTCCGGTATTCTGCCAAAACATTATTAAAATTTTCTAAACGCTTTTGATTCGGTAATTCTCCAAAGAGAAGAAGATATGTTACTTCCTCAAAACCAAATCTTTTTTCTTCTATAAATCCTTTTACAATCTCCTCAATGTTAATTCCTCTGTAAAATAACTGGCCTTCGCAAGGGACTGTCACACCATCCACAACTTCAAATGAATGAACATCACCAATTTCAGTAAGACCGGTTAAAACACCCTTCCCCCCTTTTTCGCGAAGTCCGCGTTTTACTTTGTATTCTTCATACAAATCAGGGTCAATACAGGAGTTGGTAATACACCTGTCAGCATACTTATTGATTTGTGGCATAAGTTTTGCCTCGTCAAATTCTCTGTTGATATTTATCATATAAATCCTCCTCCTTTATTTTATTTTGGTGTTTAAAAACACGCTCGAAGATGTTTATTCTACCATAAAATTGCATTTTTCTCAAATCCGGACACCATTACTCAAAAAAAGCAGGGAGAAAATTGTAGATATGATACAAATCGGCAGCTTTTTGTGATAGAATAAAATAGAGTATGTATATTTGTATATAATAATATATTTTTTTAGATAAAGAGGCAGAACAATGGATATTTTTGACTATGCAAGAAATATAAATAGTGAGAAAGAATCCCCTCTGGCAAGCAGACTCAGACCAAAGACGTTAGAGCAGGTAGTCGGTCAGGAACATATTATCGGCAAGGGGAAACTTTTATATAGAGCAATTAAGGCTGATAAAATCAGCTCTGTTATTTTTTATGGGCCACCCGGTACCGGAAAGACAACACTGGCAAAGGTAATTGCGAATACTACCAGTGCAGAGTTTATGCAGTTAAATGCTACCGTGGCAGGGAAGAAGGACATGGAAGGTGTAGTAGAGAAGGCAAAGCAGACCATGGCGATGAATGGAAGGAAAACGATTCTTTTTGTAGACGAGATACATCGATTTAATAAAGGTCAGCAGGACTATCTGCTGCCATTTGTGGAAGATGGGACAGTTATTTTAATTGGAGCGACAACAGAAAATCCATATTTCGAGGTGAACACAGCTCTGATTTCGAGGTCGATTGTTTTTGAACTACAGCCATTAACGGAAGAGAATATAAAAACACTGATACATCGTGCTGTAGAAGACAAAGAAAATGGAATGGGCATTTACAATGCAGTAATTGATGAAGAGGCAGTAGAGTTTTTGGCGGGATTATCCAATGGAGATGCAAGAACGGCACTGAATGCAGTAGAATTAGGCGTTCTTACTACAGAGCCTAAGTCAGATGGAAAGATACATATTACTTTAGAGGTGGCAGAGCAGTGTATCCAGAAGAGAGCACTGCGTTATGATAAGGGTGGAGATAATCATTATGATACCATATCTGCTTTTATTAAAAGTATGCGGGGGTCTGACCCGGATGCGGCAGTTTACTATTTAGCGAAGATGTTGTATGCAGGAGAGAGCGTAGATTTTATCGCAAGGAGAATTTTGATTTGTGCTGCGGAAGATGTTGGAATGGCAAATCCTCAGGCTTTAGTAGTGGCATCAGCTGCGGCAGATGCTGTACATAAAATAGGTATGCCGGAGTCACAATTGATTTTGTCGGAGGCAGTTATTTATGTGGCAACTTCTCCGAAGAGTAACGCAGCCTGCAACGCAATATTCAGTGCGATGGAGACGGTGAAGAATACAGTTACCGCAAAAGTTCCGGTACATTTGATGGATTCTCATTATAAGGGGGCGTCAAAACTGGGGCATGGAATTGGATATCAATATCCACATAATTATCCAAATCATTATGTGAAACAGCAGTATCTGCCGGATGGACTGGAAGATAAAAAATTCTATGAACCGGGTGACTTAGGATATGAGAAAGAAATAAAGGAATATATGTCGAGGTATTTTAATTGAAAGCAATAATCGAAAAACTGGCATCAGGAAATGCTGTCTATGAGACGCCGGATGCACAAATATCTGAGAATAAAATAGCGGTGGAACTCGAGACCGGAGATACGGAAGAGGGTGAAATCAGTATCAAAGGAAAAAACGGAATGGCAGTAAAAGGAATTGTGTATTCTACAGACAGTCATTTATCTTTTGAGTACAATCAATTTAATGGAGTGAGTAATAAGGTTCATTATATTGCAGATGGAAGGAATCTGATTCCGGGGCAGATATGCAGTGGGACGATCAGTGTCGTAACTACGGCAGGTGATTATGCGATTCCTTTTTCCATAACAGTGAAACAAAAGGAAATTGATACATCTATCGGAAAAATTACGAATCTGGAACAGTTTGTAAATTTAGTTCAAAAAAGTTATGATGAAGCATTGATTTTATTTATCTCAAAGGATTTTGTTGAGTTTTTCTTAAAGAATGACAATCATGCCATTGCGTTATATAAGCAGGTAATGAGAAACTCTAACAGAAATATCGCATTAGAAGAGTTTCTGGTTGGTATGGGATTAAAAGAACGTGTAAAAATCAGTATAAAGAATAAAATTAAAGAATATACGGATTTGACAGAAAACTATGGAGATATTCTGCAGATTGCAAGAAGCAGCTGGGGATATGTGGATATTGATGTAGAAGTAGCTGGGGAGTTTTTCTATAACTGTAAGGAGAAAATATCCGGAGAGCAGTTTAATGGAAAGATAGCCGAATATCAGTATTTTATCAATGCGCTGAAATTGCATGGCGGCAGTAATCCGGGAAGAATTATATTCAGGACTGCGAATGAGACGGTGACTTTTGATGTCGTTGTCGTAAATCCAAAAAATCAGATAGATGATTATATCAGATGTAAGAAAAGTGATTTATATTTAGTAAAAAATTATTTGAAATTCAGAACCGGAAAAATAGACGGAAAGCGGTGGATGAATGAAACAATAAATATCGCTGAGCAGAGACTGATGAAAAATAAGTGTGATGTAACAGGTCTTTTAGCAAAAGCACAGGTTTCTGTTTTGAATGGAAACGAGGAGCAGGCAGGAGAATATCTGAGACGGGTGGCAGCAGAAGTATCCGTCAATACATCCAGAAATATTATTGCATACTGCTATTATTTGTATATTAAGGCATTGTATAGAAATGAAAACAGCTATACAGAGCAGGTGAAAAAGGAAATAGAAGAGTATTACGAAGGTGGTCATGACAGGTGGCAGTTATTATGGCTTTTATTCCAGATGGACGACAGATATGATGAAAATCCAAGTTTAAAATATACATTAATTAAAAGGATGTTCAGCAAAGGGTGTAAAAGTCCGATTATGTATTTTGAGGCGGCAAATGTTTTAAACCAGCAGCCGGAACTTTTGCGTGTAGTAAACAGATTTGAATTGCAGGTTTTAAATTTTGCCGGCAGATATCATATGATTGGAGACGAACTGGCAAAGCAGGCGGCAGATGTTATTATTGACGAGAGAGAGTTTGATGTAAAATATATTAATATTCTCAGTAGGATATATGATGACACGAAGAGCGATGATGTCTTAGCGTGTATTTGCAGTGCTGTAATTAACAGTAATAAGAACTGTGATGATTACGCTGTATGGCTTAGAAAAGGTGTTGAGAGAGAGTTAAAAATTACAAACCTTTATGAATATTATATTTATTCTATAGATACCGGTAGTTATGCTCCGTTAGATAAGGCGGCATACAAATATTTTTCTTATGGAACAGATACTCTGATGTATAACAAGGATTATTTCTATGCGAATATGATTGAAAATATAAGCATGCAGGATGAGTTATATGCTAAGTATCACAGTGGTTTGGAAAAGTATGTTACGGAGCAGTTATTGCAGGGAAATAATAATATTCATCTGAGTAAAATTTATTCCCATGTATTAACGGACAGTTTTCTTGAAGGAGAACTCTCAAGATATATGCCGGAGATTCTGCACACTTATCGCATTACCGTAAATAATGAGAATGTAAATAGTGTCATTGTGTCTCACAAAGAGGTAGATATCATTCAGTCTGTTCCGTTTATTAACAGGGAAGCATATATCAATTTGTATACGGCAGAACCGATTATTGTTTTTATGGATAGACAGGGAAGAATACTGGCTGATATCAGATATGAACTGGAGAAGATGGAGGTCCGTGCAAATATAACGAATGAGGGAAGCAATCTCATGACGAAGTTAATGCAGTTAGAAAGTGTGATGGAAGCACCGGCGGATTATCCCGGAAAAGCAGTGCAGTTAAAAGAAATTGCAGAGTCTGATAAATTGACAGAACAATTCAGATGGAGTTTGAAAGAATTTATTGTAAGTTACTACTATAAAGGTTTTGACCAGGGAGATATGGATAGTTTTATTCTACAGTTGGATATGGAAGAACTTTCCATGCAGTCAAGAGTGAAAGTGATTGAGATTTTAATACAAAAAAATCTTTTGGATACTGTTTATCCATATATAGAAAAATATGGATATGGAAATATCAGACGTCAGCTGTTGGAAAAAATCTGTTTGTATTATGTTGATTTGGAAGAATATCAGGATAATGAAATCGTCACAGAGATGTGTGCAGAAATTTTTAGAAATGGCTGTAGAGAGGACAAGGTGTTATTATACCTTGGAAAGTATTATGGCACAGGAACATTGGAATTGTATCAACTGTATCTCGCAATGAAGGCAAAGGAGCTGGAAGATAATACATTGCCGGAAAGATTATTAGTGCAATACGTATTTGAAGGAAATACTGAGGATAAGATTTATGATATTTATGAGTCTTATCTGAAAGGGTCTACGGCAACTGTGATTCGTAAGGGATTTTATACATATGTAACATATAATTATTTTATAAAAAAAGTCCAGTGTCCAAATATTATCTGGGAGATATTAGAACAGGAATACGATAATGGACTGGCCACACCACTTATCTGTAAGATTGCATTTGTCGAGGAACTATCAAAGAGAGAAGAGTTGACAGAGAGACAGATAAAGATATGTGACGTGCTTATTGACGGGCTGGTAAAAGAGGGCATTATTTTCGAATTTTATAAGAAATTTAACAAGTGGTTTAAAATTCCGTTTGATTTGGTAGACAAAACAATTATTGATTATAGAACCAATCCAAAGCACAGGGTGAATATTACATACAGAATACAAAATTCTTTTGGGAAGAGTAAAGAAATAACAGAAGAAATGAAAAGTATTTATCAGGGAATATTTACAAAGAATATTATTATGTTCTATGGCGAGAAGATTGATTACAGTATTACAGAATATTCTGATGAGTTCCCATATGGAAAGGTCGTAGATAATTCTTCTATCCGGATTACAGAAAAGAATACATACAATGATGAAAGCCGGTTTGGAATGATTAACGGTATGATGATTTGTAAAGATGTAGGACGAGATGATGCGGCCAGAGAGATGATGCAGTCTTATGAATTGTATAAAGATGCAGGACGTAAGGTGTTTAAATTACTTTAGGAGAACACTGATTTTAAAAGGAGGGAAAAACATTGGCGAAAGAGATGATACTTGGAATTGATTTTTCCAGAGATTATGCACAGTTAGCATATATTGACAATAAAGGTAATCCACAGTCTATCAGCATGGGAACTGCGGACAATTATCTGATACCGGCAGTGGTCTGCTATAACAGTGATTTAAATGAATGGTCAGCAGGGGATGAAGCGGTCAATAAAAAGCGGCTTGCGAACAGCAAAGTATATAGGGATTTACCATTTTTGTTTCAGCAGGATATCGACAAGGAAGAACTTCATCAGGTAATGATTGTATTCTTTTCTTATTTGCTGAAACTGGCAATTAATGAGGGAAATGGCAGATTAATAAAAAATATATTAGTTACAGTTGAAGAAATCAATCCTGCGATATTGAAGGGAATAACAGAAGTTTTAGCAGGACTTGGCTATGGCGATGAGGAAGTGAAAATTATCAGCCATTCTGAGAGTTTTGTATATTATAGTCTGAATCAGAACAAGGATATCTGGATTAATAAAGTGTTGTTTTTAGAGTTGAACAGACATCAGTTTATATGTAGGCGCCTTGAAGTAATAAAAGGAAAAGAACCACATGTGGCAGACGTTGCAGTGGAGGATTTAAGCCAGATGCTTAATTTGGAGATGGTGGAAAAAGATGCAGGGGCATCAGATGAAATTCTTGCAGGCTATTTGGAGGAATTTTTAAAAGAGCACGTTGTATCAGGAGTGTACCTGTCCGGAGAAGGCTTTTACAAAGACGGATGGCAGAAAACATTACAGCTGATATGTAGAAACAGGCGTGTTTTTAAAGGAAATAACCTGATTGTAAAAGGAGCAGCTTACGGAGCGAAGGAGACTTTTTTACCTTCTATGCTGGATAAATATTTAATTTCATGTAAAGGAAGAACCAGAGTAAAGATTACGATGGCTTTAGAGTACAAAGGAAAGGACAGTAATATTATCCTTTCTAATATTGGAGACTACTGGTATAATGCCCGTTCGACAATTGAGTGTATTATGGAAAAGCCAACGCAGGCAGTCTTTGAAATACAGGATTTGATTACACATACCAATGAGACTTTTAAAATGGATTTAAGAGAATTTCCAAAGAGAGAACCAAACACTACACGTATTCAGGTGGATTTTAAATATATAGATGAAAATAAATTTGAAATAAAAATCAGTGATTTAGGTTTTGGCGAGTTTTTTAAAAGTTCGGGAATGATACTGACTAGGGAAATTACATTACAGTAAAAAAGAGAGAATAAAAAGAGACAGTGTGTTCTCGTGACAATTTGTTTATCAGAAAACGGCAGAATGGAGATATTATGAATTATATTAGATTATGTACAAAGCATTCAGATAAGCCTTATTACATAAAAGAAGTAAATAAAAATATTTATTCAATCGAAGAGATTAGTTATTATTTGTACAATTATCTGTACTTGATTGATGACAAGTTTTTTAGTGAAGAGTTGATAGAATATATTGACAAGGAATTGGATCAGACTCACATTGCAGCAGGTATCAGACAGATTATTGCCAATGGTGGGGAACTTGGGGAAAAGATTGCATTTGTAATTAAGAATTCAGAGTACTACACAGATAAACTGGCAGAAAAACTGGAAAATCATCTAGAGGCACTCTGTTCGAAAACGTCAGCAGAACGCTGGAAAGCAAAAGCAGATATTTTGATGGATACAGAAAAATATAATATGGCAATCAATTATTATAATAATATTCTCAGCAAGGCAATTAATAATGAACTGCCGGAGCGGTTTTATGGTGATGTTTATAATAATTTAGGTGTGGCATATGCCAGACTGTTTGAATATGAACAGGCAGCGGCAGCCTTTCGGTGTGCGTACCGGTTAAATAAGGCGAACGAATCGCTGGAGTCAGTTATAATGTGTGATTTGCTGACAGATAATAACAAAAGATTAAGAATCGACCAGGATAAATACGGAGTGACAGATACGATTATTAATCGCTTGCGGGCAGAAATTATCAAGTTAAAGGTGGAGATTCAGTCTGATTGGGATGAGGAAAAAGAGTCTGATTATATCAGAAAGTGTCAGAAGGAATATATTGTTGAGATTAATAGTTAAAAAATAGCATATTTGTGCGTTTGTTAGTAAAATAACAACATTCTTCATAATAATCATAAAAAGAGATAAAACAGTGATACAATCTTTTGGAATAAAAATACAAAAGAGGAGTATCAAGGAATGAAGAAATATTTTTATCAGAAAACAAAACAAATTTTTTCAGTATTATTAGCGCTGGCAATTATTGCCAGCAATTTTAATGTTCAAGTGAATGCAAGGCAGGAACAAACAAATGTAGAAACAAAAAACATAAATACTGATAATGAAGGAAAAGCTGAACCAGTAGCAATTAAAGAATTGAAAAACGAACGGACAGTAGACAGCAATACATATTTGTTGAACAATGGAATGAAAAAGACTGTATATTATTCAGATAACATCCGTTATGAAGAAGATGGAAAAGTAAAAGCATATAATCCTGAACTTGTAAAAATGGATGAATCAGATAAAGAAGAAGCAGGAAAGTCAAAAGTTATTTCAGACAGTAACACAGAAGCGTATAAGTATGTAAATGAAGCAGGAGATACAAAGCAGTATCTTCCAAAAACAATGAAAGAAGAAACCCCAGTATTATTAACAAATAATAAATACAGGGTATCTTTTGCACCGGTATCAGACGAAAAGATTCAGAAAGATACTATGTTTGAAAATAAAACAAGAGCAGTAGAGATAGAAAATCAGGAAGTAACCAATATAGTTACGGAGAAAAAAGAAGAGAAAAAAGTAAAAGCGAATTATGAGTATGCAAATAAAGATGTCTCATTATCATATCAGTCATTAGAGCATGGACTCAAAGAAGACATAATACTAGAGAGTGTGCCAGATACAAACACTTTTTCTTTTGTGATGTCTGTAGAAAATATGATGGCAAGACTGGATGATGTTGGTGGTGGAATTACATTTATTGATGAAGACAAAGACAATATTATCGGTGGAATACCGGCACCTGTAATGCATGATGCAGGTGATAAGGGATATAGTGAGGATGCATACTATGAGTTGGAACAATTGGAAAGTAAAAAGAAAAATGTAAATAAATATATTTTAAAAATTGTAGTAGATGAAAACTATCTTAGAAGTAGTGAAAGAGTATATCCGGTAACAATTGATCCTTCTGTCACATGGAATGGAACTGGTGATTTGCCGGATGTATATGTGTTAAAGTCAAGTGGTGGAACAAATTATTTTTCCAGTGGAGTAAAGACTTTCTCTGTAGGAAAAGGAAGTCAGGGGCTTTTTAGAAGTTATATCCGTGCAATGGAATTAACGAATAGAGTAACCAATAAATATGTTGAGAGTGCAAAATTAACTATTTATGAAAATGGGGCAAATACAAAAGGTGCAAAGATACAGATCAGACCGGCATTGGCTGATTTTAAGTGTAAGACTGTAACATGGAATAACCAGCCGGGTGGAACGAGTGCTGTGCTTGCTTCCTTTACAGCCAGTGGAACATCCGGAGCAAAGAAAGTAATTGATTTAACATCATGGGCAAGAAACGTTGCTAAGGGTTCAGGCGATGGAAATAAAAATTATGGTCTGTTATTCCGGCTCGAAAATGAAAGTGCATCATCTTATGTCAAATTTTATGGAGCCAGAAGTACAGATACAGCCAAAGTTCCGAAATTGGCAGTGACTTATTATGATGGACCAACGACTGCTTCTTCTGTAAGCGGAGTCAGCAGTGCAGATGCGGGAAGGACATACCTTCGTGCAGGAGAAAGTCTGAAAGTAAACTGGGCAGGAATATCTTCACAGGCTTTAAGTTATGTGCAGTATCGAATTGAAAATGCATCAGGTACAGATGTTGTATATTATTCGGATAGTACAAAACTTGGTACAACAGCTTCAGGAACAAAGACAATAAGTGTCGCTTCTCTGGCTGAAGGACAATATAAGATTTATGTGCGAGGAGTGGATAAAGGTGGAATCAAAGGAACAGGAAAGGCTGCGACTTTTTATATTGATAAGACTGCACCGGAGATAATGAGTCTGTCTTTAGACCCGGGATATGGAAACGGACAGTATAGTGAAATGGAACCGGAAATCACATGGAATGTTAAGGAGACTTATCTGTCATGCGTTCAGGTTAGTATAAATAATGGAGCTTATAGAACTATTGGAACACAGAATAATGATTCTGGAGATATCACAGGACTTGAATCAGGGAAGGTGAACCTGATTCATGTAAGGGCTGTTGATAAGGCGGGAAATATCAGCTCTTATAGTGGATACCAGTATGCATATGACTGTGATGCACCGGTAATTAAAATGTCAGTTAATCCTGATACAGATGAGAATAAGTATGATGGTTCTTCTGAAAAGCCTGTATTAAATTATGAAATCAGCGACAGTACCTTGAAAAGTTATAGTCTGTTTGTAAATGATGAAGAACAGAAACTTACTGAAAGTAAGGGCAGTGTGAAACTGGAAAGTGTAGAAGAGGGAGAGAACAGTATTGTAATTTCTGCTGTTGACAGGGCAGAAAATGAATCAGAAGAGGAGATTATATATTATAGGGATGTTACGAAGCCGGAGAGGGGAACTGTAAAAGTTACGCCGAAAACGGGATTTTTGAATAGCAGTAATAAAATACCTACAATTAAGTGGAATGGAATAGATGATGATAATTTAGCAGAAGTGCAGGTTAAGATTGATGATGGAGAGTATAGAACTTTAGGATTAACAGCCGATGGAGAAGCTATGCTTCAGAGTGGTGATTTTACAAAAGAGGGTAAGTATAGAATTACTGTTAGAGGAGTTGATAAGGCAGGAAATACATCAGATGAAGTTACGTATAATTATTATTATGAAACAGTGGATTATGAACTTGACGATTATACTCCTGTTGATGTGTATGCTACAGAGCAGATTGGTGGAAACACTATTCTTAGATTTTCAACAAAAAATGGAAAGTTTAGAGATGATGTTAATTATCAGGTATATAGGTCAACTACACCAAATGTTGTTATAGGTGAAAAAACTTTTATAAAATCTTATGAATCAAAAGGTTCTATTAAAGTATCTGGAAATGAAGGGACGACATATTACTATAAACTTAGAACTGTGAAAAAAACAAATAATGGGGTACAGTATAGTGATTATTCAGAGGAAATTAGTTCAACAACAATGAAATCCGATATTGTTGAATATAGAACAGGGCAGAATAGTATGTATCAGTATTCATCTGTAAAAACACCAAATGGAGTTGGAACTATAGAATTATCTAGAGGAAATTTTTCATATAGTCAGGGAGATATTTCTCTTCCGGCACCACAGCTTCCGGTAAATATTACTCGTGTTTATAATTCCAAAAATGAATGTAAATCATCTATGGGATATGGATGGAGACAATCTTATGATATGTATGTATCTGAAAAAGATAATGTGGCGTATTTTATAGATGGAACAGAGGCTGTTTATACATTTACAAAGTCAGAGAATAAGTATACTTGTAATGAAACACCAGATATGTCATTAGAAATAGAAGATGATGTTTTAAATAGATCTATTACAAAAATAACAATAGACCAATCAGGAAAAGAGATTAAGAAATCAAAAGATTTAGAAATAGATACATATTATAAAGTGACTACAAAGAATGGCGAGACCTATAGATTTGATGAATGTGGACGGCTTTTGTTAATTGAAGATGCAAATGAAACTTTTGTATTTATATCATATAATACAAAAGATGGAAGCATTAAAACAGTAGAAACAAGTAAGGGACAGGAGGCTGAGTATTTATATAATGAGAAAGGTTTTATTAGCAGAATAGTAGCTGCATCAGGGACTAAGTCAGAATATAGTTATAGTTATGAATATGAAAATGAATACTTGGTTAAAGCAATATTTAATGGTAAACATGGTAAAAAAATAGAATATAAATATTCGTATAAAGATGGAAAACTTGATATCATTACTGATGCTGAAGGAAACCAATATAAAATAGAGTTTGAAGATTGTTCTATTAGTAGATTTGTATATCCAAACGGTGAGTTTGAGAAATATAGTTTTACGGAAAATCAAATTATCACAAGACCGAAAACAAAAGTTAATAAGTTCAATAATAATGGCATTAAATTAAATGAAGAAGAATTTTATTTTACATTATCCGGACTACTCACTGAAAAAACAGATGCAGCTGGAAATAAATCATCATATTCATATGACAAAAATAATAAAACGCTTCTTACGGATATGGTTGATAGTCAGACATATTATGCTTTAGAAGGAAATACTGTGGTACAAAAAGCAGTAACAACTAAGGAAAGTAACAAATATGATACTTATGGAAATGTAATACAAAGTACTGATGTAGATGGTTCTATTACAGAATATACATATGACTATAATAATAAAGTATCAGATGTGGTAAAAAATCAGCCAGTTACTATGAAGACAACAGATGCCAATGGTGTAGTGACAGCAAATGAAGCATATGAGTATGATAATTTTGGAAATGTTGTAAAGGAAATCGATTATATAACAAATGTAATAACTTTGTATTCTTATGGAGATGATGGAGAAGTAACAACTAGTCAGGAACTGTTAGGAAAAGATGTAAACTCTCAGAATTTTGAAGAGACAGCATTAATGGTTTCTGATGAAAATACTACATATACATCTGATGGAGATGAATTGACAGAAGAGCTGGAAGAAGGAACAGTAGAAGAAAACTCGGCCTATTTCTATGACGAAATAGGAAATGTAACACTAGAGGTTACAAGTTCGACAGATATCGGTGAAGAATTACTGCAAAAGCTTTCAAAAAAAGATATAAAAGTTGATGAAATCAAGGAACTCATAATAGGTACAGATATAGTGGTTATGTTGTATGAATATGATGATTTTCTCAGAATTGTTAAAACGATAGAAATATCAAAAAAAGGTATAACAGAAACAGAAAATAAATATAACAATAACGGAAGCATTTTAGAAGAAAAAGATGAAAAAGGCAGAGTTACAAAGTATAATTATGATTCTATGAACCGTGCTGTAAAAACAGAACTCATTGTTGAAGGTGAGTCAAAAGTGTCAAATATCACGTATTCTTATGGCAGTTTAAGCAGAAACAATGGGCTGTCACTTGAAGTCATGAATAATGCTAGTATTGTGACAACCACAAACAAAAAAGGTGAAATAGTAGGAAAAACATATACTGATTCGTTGGGCAGGACAGTAAGAGAAATGAGTAATGGTCTATATACAGACTACACCTATGATAAAAGTGGAAAAGTTTATACAACTTATGCAGGTGGAACAGATGAGTCAAATTCGGATTTAGCAGTAAAGGGTAAACTGTCTGTTTCGACATATGATGAGATGGGGAATTTAACAGCAACGATTGTAAATCCTGAGATTGATGGTTCATCATTTAAGGTAGGGGATGATTCTATTGTTACAAAGAATGAATATGACAAATCAGGAAATCTGAAATCAACAACAGATGCAAATGGCAATATTACATATTATGAGTATGATGAGCAGGGAAGGATTCTCAAAGTTACAACAGATGGAAGTGTAAAAGGTACTTATAGTTATGATAACCTTAAGAAAGATGCAGATGGATCGTATGAGTCAGTTGTAGAAACTGTGACTTATGCAAATGGAGCTGTTGCAAAAACAACGACAAATGGTTCCGGTCAGACAATGTCTGTAAAAGATGAAACGAATGATGGAAGTATTGAAACCACATATGAGTATGATAAAAGCGGTCAGCTTACATGTGAAACTTATTCGGATGGTTCTTGTGTAAGGTATGAATATGATATAGATGGAAACCAGATTAAGAAATCGATGTATAATTCATTAAACAACAAAAATGTTAATAGTCAAACAGATTATACTTATGATTCGGAGGGAAATATACTAAAATCTATTGACTCAAAATCAGGAACTCCATATAGATACACTTACTATGAGTATGATTCATATGGAAGAAACATATCTATAGCAGAGGTAAACGCAAGCAGCGAACCTGATGTAAATACAATCAATGCTTCAAAACTAAAATATGTATATAATGTGGATGATAATATTGAAAAAATATACTATCCAAACAATAAGTCAGATAAACTTAAAGGCATTCAGTTTGTCTACAATAAAGATAAATGGATAACAGAGATTGACGGACTCTTTTCAAATGATGAAACAACCGTAATCCGCCAGTACGTTTATCATAATGACGGTAAGATAAAGACAATTAAAGATTATGAGAATTTCTTAAATAAGGGTTCAGACTATATTGAGAGAGATTATACTTATGATGTGTTTGACAGAGTAACAACGATGAAGTATTGTAATAGTACGGATGTCAATACCATTCTTGAGCAGTATGATTATCAGTATGATAAAAATTCAAATATTACATATGAGCATGAAGTATTTAATTATGCAAATAATGTAAAAGATGAAGAGATTCGTTATACATATAACAGTCTTAATCAGCTTACAAAGTCTGAAAAAACAGACAATCTTACATATAAAACAACGACATCATCTTACAAGTATGACAGTGTAGGGAATAGAACCTATGAAGGTGTTTCAGAGTTTTATACAGTGGATCAGACAAAATCAGAGGTAACCGGTAATTACACATACAGCAGTTATAATTCACTTAATCAATTGAAATCTGCGACAAGAATCGAATCAGAAGATGGGAAAAATGCAAAAACATACAGTTATTCCTATCGATATGATAAAAAGGGAAATCAAGTAGAGGCAATTGATGGTAAGGCGGGAACTACAACATCTTATGAATATGATGTTGAGAATCAATTAATCCACGTGAGAATTGATAAAAATGGCACAAAAGTATCAGAAGAGTATAATGAATATAATGGTGCAGGTCAGCGTATCAAGAAGAATGATATTATAGTAACTGACAGTGGAAAAGAAGAAACGGAGACAATCTGTTATTATTATGAAGGTAGTTTACTTCTTTATACAACAGATGAAAATGGTGTTAAGACAAGTCAGAACATTATTGGAAATCAGAATAATGCATTTGCAACGATTCGATATGATGGTAATAAGCAGAGGGAACATTTCTATTCCAAGGATGTACAGGGGAGTGTTACAAATCTGGTAGATAACACAGGAATTTGTTCAAAATCATATAACTATACAGATTTTGGTGAGACAGAAGAGAGAGTTGCATCTGAGGTTGATAATGAAATTTGCTATACAGGTGGAGTGTATAATGAGTTAACAGGACTGTATTATTTAAATGCCAGGTATTATGACTCAGGTAATGGAAATTTCTTAAGTCAGGATACGTATAGAGGTACAGAAGGTAATGTAGATAGTTGGAATCTGTATGCTTATTGTGCAGGGAATCCAGTGAACTATGTAGATCCGAGTGGACATGCCTCTAGCCCTATAAACAGTGGACAGTATTATCCAGCCCAGGCATGGGATACATTACGACAATTTGAAACATATAAAATCAAACCAAGTCAGTTGAAAAAGTTGGGGTGGGCAAAATCTGCTAGAAAAGTTTTAGTAGTTAAGAAATTAAATAAATCATTAAAAAAGTATAACATGAACTATAGATTAATAATTTGTCATTTTATTAGTCAGTGTATGCAAGAATCGCAGAAGGGAAAATATCCATCAGAGGCAGGATGGACACCAAAAAGTTATCAAAAGAAATATTGTTCGAAGTATGATTATAGGAATGATTTGGGAAATCATAGGAAAGGAGATGGATATAAGTATAGAGGGGTAGGATATATCCAGGTTACAGGTAAATATAATCAAAGCAAATTTGCTGATTCAGTGAAGGATCAAAAGATAAAAACAAAAGGAGCTTCATATATATTAAAGAAAAAAGAATATTTGTGGAGTATATCTACTTATTGGTGGGATATGAAGCGGATGAATGAAAAAATAAATAGTTCTACTAGTGTAGAAGACGTAACATATCTTGTAAATGGAGGGCAATATGGATTGGATAATAGGAAGAAATACTTTAAAAAGTGTCAAAAGGTTTTTAAGTAATTTTAATATGAGTTTGTGTGTTATCTAAAAAATAAAGAAAGGTGTATTTATGAAAAAGAAAAAATATATTATATTAATCTTAATTGTATTAATTATTTGTATAAGTGTGGAAATAGTTCATCTGAGTATCAATGGAGAAAGTAGTTTGGAAGTTGAAGATAATAACTATCTTGTAGAAAAAGAAACTGTCATGATTGACAAATTTTCTTTGGAAATGCCCCAAATTGTTTACTCAAAGAACAAGAATAAACAGCAAAAGCTTAATGGAATATTGGTTAATGCTGTCAAAGGACAATTAGATAGATTATCATCCGGTGGTAAATTTCATACATTTGAGTACTCCATTGAAACGAAAACGGATACAAAGTTTAGCATTTTGTTTACATATGACTACTATAATGGAGAAGCAGCACACCCATGTATATCGGCATTTGCAGTAAATCTAGATTTGGAAGCGGAGAAAATAATAAGTTTAGATGCGTACAAAGAAAGAATAAAATTGTTTGAACAGAAGGCTTTTTCACATGTCACAAAAAGAAAAACATCTTTAAAAAATGATGGTGGTGTATTAGAAAATAAGAGTATTGATGAATTATTAGATGATATGGATAATAGTAGTTTTTATTTTATAGGCAATAAAATAGGTATAATTTTTGAGGTTCCATATGCATGTGGTGGTTATAGTATCTATGAGGAAAAAGAGTAGATGGTAAGAAATATTTACAAGAACTCAGCGAAAGAGAAATGAATTTTATGGATATACTCACCTTTTTATATAAAATGGATATTATTGGATTTATGAAGGTGATAGTTTTTTTGGGGGAGTAATTTTATGTCTCTTTGCCATAAAGATTTCAAAAAAATATTATCTTTCATAATTTGTACATATACTGCAATAATTTTTGGGAGCATAATCAAGTTTATACAAATGAATGGAAAAAGAGGAAAAAATGAAGAAGAAAAAAATTCTTATATTAATTGACATAATTTTATATATTATTTTTTCAATATTATATTCATCAAAAGGGTTTGCATTAATGCTTGCGGAAAAAACGGCAAGAGCACATGTGGTGTATAATAAATATGGGAAAAGTTATAGTTATTTAAATTTTAAACCGATTAGTATAATTCTATATAGAGTTGGTGCATTAGGATTAATTTTAACAGGCATAATCTTTATTGTATTGGTAACTCGTATTACATATGCAGAAATAAAAAAACTAAAAACTGACAGTAATAATGATATATGTAAACATGAATCTAAAAAAGGTGTTAATGCCATTAGCAAAATTGTGTTTAAAACTAATATAATTAAAAAATATGGAATGATAATATTAATAGCTATAATATATGCATTCATTCTTTATTCCGTTCCTTTAATTATAGAAGATAGTCTTTTTACAGAAGTTGGAACAGAAGGCGTGAGTTTTGAATTGTTTTAGTCTAATATTTTTGAAGGCGGTATTTAGTCTGACATATGCAAGAATATAATCCACGGTTGACAAAAACCTATAAACTCTTTATTATATTTTTATATGCAAAATGCCGTGAAGAAAAGGAGTAATAAATAACCTTCTATAGAGAGAAAGGGATGGTGGAAGCCTTTCGGAGAAGTGTTTATGAAGGTAGTTTCTGAGCAGTTATGGTGAGAAAGAACAGTGATGTTCATTAGCTATGACCGGTTCGTCCCCGTTAAAAGATATGATGAGAGATAAACAAAGGTGGTACCGCGATGATTCGCCCTTTGATGTGCTACCAATACATAAGAAAAGAGCAGCACAGCTGCTCTTTTTCTTACATACGAGGAAATTAATATGTTTTAAATACAGATTTCCCACAAAAAACAATAGGAGCGAGAGAAAAGATGAAAGAATTTGAGAAGAATTATAATCCGGCAGAGATTGAAGACAGATTGTATGAAAAATGGCAGGAGAAGAAATACTTCCACGCAGAAGTAGACAGAAGCAAGAAACCATTTACGATTGTGATGCCGCCACCAAACATTACAGGACAGCTTCACATGGGACATGCATTAGATAATACAATGCAGGATATTTTAATCAGATTTAAAAGAATGCAGGGATATAATGCATTATGGCAGCCGGGTACAGACCATGCATCGATTGCTACAGAGGTAAAGATTATTGATTCCTTAAAAGAGCAGGGAATTAACAAGGAAGATCTTGGACGTGAAGGATTTTTAGAGAAAGCATGGGATTGGAAAGCAGAGTACGGCGGACGTATCATTAACCAGTTGAAACGCCTTGGTTCATCAGCAGACTGGGACAGAGAGCGTTTTACGATGGATGACGGATGTTCAGATGCGGTACAGGATGTATTTGTAAAGTTATTTAATAAAAAATTAATTTATAAAGGTTCCAGACTTATTAACTGGTGTCCGGTATGTCAGACATCTATCAGTGATGCAGAAGTAGAGCACGTAGATATGGCAGGTCATTTTTGGCATATTAATTATCCGGTAGTTGGGGAAGAAGGTCGTTTCCTTGAGATTGCAACAACCCGACCGGAGACAATGCTTGGCGATAGTGCTGTAGCAGTAAACGCAGAAGACGACAGATATAAAGACCTGATTGGAAAGATGGTGGAATTACCACTGACTGGTCGTCAAATTCCTGTTATTGCGGATGAACATGCAGATATGGAAAAGGGAACTGGTGTTGTTAAGATTACACCTGCACATGACCCGAACGATTATGAAGTTGGAAAACGCCATAATCTGCCGGAAATCAATATGTTAAATGATGATGGAACAATCAATGAAATCGGTGGAAAATACGCAGGTATGGACCGTTTTGATGCCAGAAAGGCTATTTTGAAAGATTTAGACGAACTGGGTCTGTTAGTAGAGACAGAAGATTTAGTTCACAGTGTAGGAACACATGACCGTTGTAAATCAACAGTAGAACCGATGATTAAACCACAGTGGTTTGTGGCAATGGAAGAGTTGGCAAAGCCGGCAATGGAAGCTGTAAAAAATGGCGATTTAAAATTAATTCCGGAGCGTATGAACAAGACATACTTTAACTGGCTGGAGAATATCCGTGACTGGTGTATTTCACGTCAGTTATGGTGGGGACATAGAATTCCGGCATATTATTGTCAGGATTGTGGAGAAGTTGTTGTTTCAAAAGAAGCACCAACAGTTTGTCCAAAGTGTGGAAAGAATCACTTTAAGCAGGACGAAGATACATTAGATACATGGTTCTCATCAGCGCTATGGCCATTCAGTACACTTGGCTGGCCGGAGAATACAGAAGATTATGATTATTTCTATCCGACAGATGTTTTGGTAACAGGATATGATATTATCTTCTTCTGGGTTATCAGAATGGTATTTTCAGGATTGGAGCATACAGACAAGCTTCCATTCCATACAGTAGTGTTCCATGGACTTGTTCGTGATGATCAGGGACGTAAGATGTCCAAGTCATTAGGAAACGGTATTGATCCATTGGAAGTAATTGATAAATATGGTGCAGATGCTCTTCGATTTACATTGATTACAGGAAATGCACCGGGTAATGATATGAGATTCTACTGGGAGAGAGTCGAGGCATCACGTAATTTTGCAAATAAGGTTTGGAATGCTTCCAGATTTATTCAGATGAATCTTCCAGAAGAAAATATTAACTTAAATAATAAGCCGGAAAACTTAACAGATGCAGATAAATGGATTTTGTCAAAATCTAACACATTAGCAAAAGATGTGACAGAAAATCTTGATAAATACGAATTAGGTATTGCAGCCGACAAAATTTATAACTTTATTTGGGAAGAATTTTGTGATTGGTATATTGAAATGGTTAAGCCAAGATTGTACAATGATAGTGATGACACAAAAGGGGCAGCACTTTGGACGTTGAAGAAAGTATTAATTGATTCATTAAAACTTCTTCATCCATATATGCCATTTGTCACAGAAGAAATTTTCTGTACATTACAGGAAGAGGAAGAGTCTATCATGATTTCTAACTGGCCTGAATATACAGAAGAATACAATTTTGCAAAAGAAGAGGCAGCAGTAGAGACAATTAAAGAGGCAGTCCGTTCTATCAGAAATATCCGTTCAGAGATGAATGTAGCACCGAGCAAGAAAGCAAAGGTCTTTGTTGTATCAGAGGATGCAGATATCCGTGATATATTTGAAAACGGAAGAGTATTCTTTGCAACACTTGGTTATGCCAGTGAGGTTGTTATTCAGTCAGATAAGTCAGATATCGAAGACGATGCAGTATCAGTAGTGATTCCAAAGGCTACCATCTATATGCCTTTTGCTGAGCTTGTAGATATTGCAAAAGAGAAGGAACGTCTGGAAAAAGAAGTACAGAAGTTAGAAAAAGAACTTGCCCGTGTAAACGGTATGCTTTCTAATCAGAACTTTGTAAGTAAAGCTCCGGAGAAGAAAATTAATGAGGAGAAAGAGAAGAAAGCGAAGTATGAGCAGATGATGGAACAGGTAAAAGAGCAGCTGGCAAGATTGAAATAGACAATCAGTGCCAGTGATATGTAGTGAAACACAGCAAAGTGAGGTACGAATATGATTAATTTTGAAGAAGAAATCAAAAAGTTTCATCCCAGCCTTGAAATTGAGGAAGCAGAGGATGCGATATACAACAACAATATTTCTGACATTACAGATGTAATGATTCAGATGATTAACGAACTAAAGGTAGAAGAATAATAGGCGAAGGATGGAAAGATAAATGATTTGCTATAATTGTGGAAGCGTTCTTACGAACAGTGACTATTGCAGTCAGTGTGGTATGGACGTAAGCGTATACAAGAGAATCGTGAGATTGTCCAATACTTACTATAATGCAGGTCTTACCAAAGCAAGGAACCGTGACTTGGCAGGGGCGGCAGATACTCTCAGGCGATGTGTAAAGCTAAATAAGAGAAATATTGATGCCAGAAATCTGCTGGGGCTGGTATACTTTGAGATGGGAGAGACAGTACAGGCATTTTCAGAGTGGGTAATGAGTACGAATATTCAGCCGGACAATAACCCGGCAGATAAGTATCTGGTGGCAATCCAGCAGGAAAAAGGTAAGGTTGATGAATTAAACCATACAATTAAGAAGTTTAATGTAGCACTCGACTATGCCAGAAGCGGCACGGATGATATGGCGATAATTCAATTAAAGAAGGTTTTGAATCAGAATCCGAATTTTATTAAGGCATATCAGTTACTGACTCTTTTATATACAAAGAATGGTCAGTATGAGAGAGCAAAACGTACGATAAAGAAATGTATGAAGATAGATAAGTGCAATCCGCTTAGTATCAGATATCTGCGTGAGATAAATAATTATCTGGAGGAAGAAAAGAAAAATAATCCGGATAGGAGAATGGAGCGCAGAAGAAGCCTCAGGGGAAGAATGGTAGACAGACCATATTTAAGTGGTAATGATGTCATCATTCCGAAAACAGACTTTAAAGATGCATTGACAGGAGCACAGAGTATTCTTCACATTATCATCGGTATTCTGCTGGGAGCAGCACTTGTGTACTTTATTGTAACACCTGCGAGGATTTCAAGTGTTACAGACAGAGTAAATGATACAAAAGTTGAGTATAATCAGAAGATTGCGATTAAGAATTCTACCATATCTGAGCTTCAGAATCAGGTAGATACAATTAAGGCTGACAGAGACAAGTTAAAAACAAGTTTGTCACAGTATACGGATACAGGAAATACATTAAGCACGAATTACAGTAATCTTTTGGAAGCGGTGCAGCATTATTTAGATAAAGATTATGATAAGAGTGCAAAATCTTTAGAAAAAGTTGATGGTAAGATGAAAATGGACTCTGCTCCATTTACAAAAGTATATGAGGCGTTAAGTAAACAGCTTTCATCACAAGTTGAAAAGGGAGCTTTTGAAGCTGGAATGACTGCTTATGGAAACGGTGATTATAAAGAAGCCATTAAACAGTTTGAGAAATGTCTGGAAACAAATAAAGACAATGATGAAGCAATGTATTATCTGGGATATGCTTATACAAGAGACGGCAATGAGCAGAAAGGTCAGGAATACTTTAAGAAGATTGTAGATGATTATCCGGACTCTGATTTTTATACAAGAGCAAAGAACCAGCTGCCGGAAGACAGTCAGGAACCAGAGGAATAATATAGTGGTTATAAATATACGAAAGAGAAGGACAGGTAAGTCCTTCTCTTTACTATTATATGACGAAAAATGGAATTTAAGGGGGATTATATGGAAGTTTTATATGAAGTAAGAGGAGAGAATTTGTTTATCTATTTACCGGAAGAACTAGATCATCATAATTCGAAGGTGATTACAGAACAGTCTGACTGGTATATCGTTTCTAATCAGATTCGTAATATTGTTTTTAATTTTAAAAATACAAATTTTATGGATAGTTCGGGAATTGGCGTAATTATGGGCAGGTATAAGTTAATAAAGACCAGAGGCGGGAATATTACAGTTACAAACATAAACAACGCTATTGATAGAATTCTTACCATTTCAGGCTTGTATAAAATTGTTAACAAAACAGAAATGATAAATCTGGCTGAATTTTAGGAGGAATTTATGGAAAATAATATGAGTATCGTATTTGATGCAAAATCTCAGAATGAGGGATTGGCAAGAATGGTGGTAGCAGCTTTTTTAACAGAGCTGGATCCGACTGTTGAAGAAATGAATGATATCAAAACAGCAGTGTCAGAGGCAGTGACGAATTCTATTATACATGGATATGGAGAACAGCAGGGACAAGTCTTTATGAAATGTAATCTTAAGAAAGAGAATGACGACAGCTTGTTACAGATTGAAATTAAAGATCAGGGTGTGGGAATTGATGATATTGAAAAGGCGAAGGAACCTCTGTATACGACAAAACCGGAATTAGAGCGTTCGGGAATGGGATTTATGTTTATGGAAATGTTCATGGACAATATACATATTGAATCTGAAAAAAATGTAGGGACCACGGTGTTTATGACGAAAAAAATTAGAGATAATAAGAATAGATTGAGGTAGTATGGATACATTAACCCTAATAAAACAGGCTCACCAAGGGGATAAAACTGCCAGGGATAAAGTACTTACAGATAATACTGCACTGATATGGAGTATCGTTCGAAGATTTTTAAATCGTGGATATGAGGGAGAGGATTTGTTTCAGATTGGGTGTATAGGGATGCTGAAGGCAATAGACCGATTTGATTTGGAATATAATGTGGCGTTTTCCACATATGCAGTACCTTTGATTACAGGGGAAATAAGAAGGTTTTTAAGAGATGATGGTATTATTAAGATTAGCAGGTCTATCAAAGAAAATCAAAATAAAATTATTGCTGAGACGGAGAAATACAGGGAAACATATCATTTAGAGCCGACCATTGAACAGTTGGCCGAGATATGCTCTTTATCAAAAGAAGATGTAGTTACAGCAATAGAGTCTTTGAGAAGTGTTGAATCTATATATAAGGAAGTAGATAGTTCCAGCGATGGAAATGGTGTCAGCATATTAGATAAACTGGTAGATAAAACGAACAATGAGAATCTGGTTATTGACAGAGTGTTGATTAAGCAGTTATTAGATACGCTGGAAGAAAAAGAAAGAAATATTATTATTTTGAGATACTATAAAAATAAAACACAGTCTGATATAGCTAAAGAGATAGGAATTACACAGGTACAGGTATCCAGATTGGAGAAAAAAATACTAAACAAGTTAAAAAATCAAATTAATTTTTAAAAATTGGAATATTGGAGAAGTTCTTGGAGATACTGACAATGTTATGAATAGAAAAAAGAGGTGCAATATGAAAATATTAAGGATTATGTTTGTATTACTAATTGTTTTAGCAGTTACAGGTTTTAGTGTTTTTGCATTTACAGAGGACAAAGAGACGAATAAAAAAGAAATTGCTGTATTAATATAGGTGATTTTATGAGCGATACATTGTATATTAAAATGGACCAATGTGTGGAAGTTACCAATGATTATGTAACAATTGGTGACGTGGCAAAATTAGAATGCAAAAATAAAACAGTAGTGAACAGACTAAAACCTATAAAATTATTAAATGACAATTCCAATGGAAAGAACAGATATATTGTATCTATTATGAAGATATTTGAGATAGTAGATCAGGAGTTTCAGAATGTTGATGTTCAGAGTATTGGAGAAACAGACTGCATTATTGAATTTAAGAAAGCGAATAGTGATATTAAATGGCTGGAATTTCTTAAGGTGATTGTAATTTGCCTGATTTTATTTTTTGGTGCCGGATTTTCAATTATGTCTTTTAACAATGATATTTCCATTGGAAGTATGTTTGAGAAAGTATGTGAACTGCTTACAGGAGATAAAAATACAGGAAAAACAATTATGGAGGTAGGATATTCTCTTGGCTTAGGATTGGGAATTCTTACATTTTATAATCATTTTGGTCCAAAGAAACTTTCTAAGGATCCTACTCCAATAGAGGTGGAAATGAGAAAATATGAGACAGAGATTAATCAGGCATTAATAGATGGGCATAACAGACAAGATGGAAAGTTGGATGTAAAATGATGATATTGAAGTATATTATTATGGCACTGACATCTATCGGTGGTGGTGCTGTGATATCAGGAGCGGTATTTGCGTTGATTTCTTCCACAGGAGTTGTAACCAGAATGGCAGATAAGACAAAAACCGCAAAGTATGTAAGAATATATGAAAGTGCTATTATTTTAGGGGGAATATGGTGGAATTTATTTTGGATATTCTCTATAGATATTCCTTTTGGAGCAAATTTCTCACAAGGATTTCAGGTGATTATGGGACTGGCACAGGGAGTATTTGTAGGATGTCTTGCGGTGTCTTTGGCAGAAGCATTAAATGGAACAGCAATTTTTTCCAGAAGAGTAAAGCTTAAAATGGGGTTAAGTTTTATTGTATTATCAATTGCACTGGGAAAAGTAGCAGCAGCGTTAATTCAGTTTGGAAATAACTGGGTGAAAAAGTAGGAGAATAGAGGTTGAGTATGGAAAGTGAAGAGAGAAAAAAACAATATAATGAGTATGTGGAGAGAGTAACACCAAACAATAATCTGATAAAAGATATGTTCAACGCTTTCTGGATTGGCGGGTTGATATGTGTTATGGGTCAGGTATGGTTAGAAATCTTTATGTATTTTGGCATAGGAAAAGAGGATGCTGCCAGCTGGACTACATTAGTCCTGATATTGGAGAGCGTACTGCTAACAGGTTTTGGAATCTATCCTAAGATTGCAAAGGTGGGTGGTGCAGGATGCCTTGTGCCTATTACGGGATTTGCTAATGGTGTGGTATCGCCAGCTATTGAGTTTCAGGCGGAAGGACAGATTTTCGGTGTCGGTGCAAAAATATTTACGATAGCAGGTCCGGTAATTTTATATGGTATTTTCTCGAGTTGGGTTGTAGGAATTATCTATATGATTTTAAAGGCATGTGGAATCGTATAAGAAATAGGGCTGTTACATCAAATTCCGGTTTGTCGAGGTGGTTTGAGTATAAAAGGATACACTTGGAAACTGAATTTCATAAACATTTGTAGATATAAAAAGAGTCTGAAAATTAAAGTACCGACTTCATCTTCACCGAATTTCTGAAGAAATTCGCTTCAGGTAAGTCTTAAAAACTGATTTTGAAAATCAGTTTTTAACTTTAATTCATCAGATTCTTTTTATATACAAATCTATTTATGAAATTCAATGTTTCCAAGTGTATTCCTTTTATATCTCTTCCCACCACCACAAATCGAATTTTTAAGAAATTAAATTCGTAGACTAGTACAAATTGCGAGAGCAGAGTAACCCTTATTTCGCTTGTTTATTTTGTATCCGGTGGAAAGTTTTGTAGAGGTTGAGACATTTCACTGCTGAAATAATACGGACAGCGAATATAGGAACTTGAGAGTCTTGAATACATTTATAAAATAAAAATAATATTGAATATTAAGCGGACATTTGATTCACAAAATCAAATGTCCAGACTTACCTTCGAAAAAATCATCAGGATTTTTTCGAAGATGAAGTCGGTGCTTAAAATATTCAATATTATTTTTATTTTCTATAAATGTTTAAGACTCGAGGTGAAGATATTCTCTGTCTGTATTTCTTCAGCAGGAAAGTCACTCCCCTACAAACCGGAATTTCTCAGGTATTCGATTTATGCTTTTTTTATAGATTCAAATTCATCAATGATTTCCTGCTCAGGTGCTTTTGTAAGTAAACTTACTACAACAATGAAGATGCAGGCAACAATAAATGCCGGAAGTAATTCATAGATGTCCCAGGCACCGCCGAGAGGTCTGATAACGAATTTCCATACGAATACCATTACACCACCGGATAATAAACCGGCAATTGCACCATACTTGTTTGAGCGTTTCCAGAACAATGCGAATAACATAATTGGTCCAAAAGTTGCACCAAATCCTGCCCAGGCAAAAGATACAATTGTAAATACATTGCTGTCAGGGTCTGCTGCAAAGAATATTGCAATAATGGATATTACGATAACAGAACATCTTGCAACAATAACTTTTGCTTTATCAGATAATTTCACTCCGAACACACCATCCATTAAGTTTTCTGTAATACTGGATGATGCAGCAAGAAGCTGGGAATCTGAAGTTGACATCGTTGAAGCAAGAATACCTGCCAGAATAACACCGGCAATAATTGCAAAGAAAATACCATTCTGGCTGAGAGCATTTGCAATCTGAACGATAACAGTTTCTGTAGCAGAGCCTTCCAAAGCTGGAATGACATTTGCTTTTGACATACTGTATCCCATAATACCGATAAATAGTGCAATTGCCATGGCAATAACTACCCATACACTTGCAATACGTCGAGATAATTTTATTTTATTCTCATCTTCAATTGCCATAAATCTTAAAAGAATATGAGGCATACCGAAATATCCAAGACCCCATGCAAGAGTGGATATAATTGTGATAATGCCATATGGTGAAGATGTGCCGGTAGCAGCATCAAATGTAGCGTTAAAGTTCAAGAAACCAGGAAGGTCTTTTACATTTGTAACTACCTGCTCAATGCCGCCTACAGAGTTGATTCCAAAAATAACAACAATAATTAATGCGATAGACATAATAATACTCTGAATAAAATCGCTTGTACTTGCTGCGAGGAAACCACCTAATGTTGTATAGGCAATAATTACAATGGCACTGATTATCATTGCAGTCATATAGTTGATTCCAAATAATGAATTAAATAATTTTCCACATGCAGCAAAACCTGAAGCTGTATATGGTACAAAGAAAATAATGATAATTAAAGCGGCGATTCCGTTTAATACCCTTTTGTCGCGATATCTGTTTGCAAAGAAATCAGGAATTGTAATTGCATTGATTTTTGCAGTGTATCGTCTAAGTCTCTTGGCAACAATGAGCCAGTTAATATATGTACCAAGTGCTAAACCTACGATTGTCCAAAAAACGTCGCAGACACCTGATAAATATGCAAGCCCCGGAAGTCCCATTAGCAGATAACTACTCATATCTGAGGCTTCAGCACTCATGGCAGTTACAAAAGGTCCTAGTTTTCTTCCGCCTAAATAAAAATCTCCGGCATCATTATTCTTTTTTGCATAATAAATACCGATTCCTATAATTGCTATCATATATATAACGATAGAAATTAAAATACCAGTTTCTGATGTTGTCATAATTTTCTCCTCTCAAAAATAAAATTCTCTATTATTCTATAAAAAAACGACAATTTAATCAAGTAAAACGTTAAACTGTAATGATAAAATATTAATTTGATTATTAGAATAATTAGTCAATTTCAGGAGAAAATAAAAGTAAATAATTGCAAAAAAGGTAAAGGGGATAATATGGGTAGAATCGTTGGAAAACAAAGTATAGCCTTTGATGAACCGGCATATATCATTGAGGGAGCATCCATTGTTGGAGAAAAAGAAGGAGAAGGACCTCTTGGAAAACAGTTTGATGTGGTAGAACAGGATCCAATGCTGGGGCAGGATTCATGGGAAGAGGCTGAAAGTTTATTACAAAAAGAAGCAATACAAAAAGTATTGTTTAAGTCAAATATGAATAAGGAAGATATCAGATATATTTTCGCAGGAGATTTGCTGGGGCAGTTAATTGCTACAACATTTGGGATTCTGGAATTTGAAATTCCGTTTTTTGGCTTGTATGGTGCATGTTCTACGATTGGAGAAGCACTCAGCGTTGCCGCAATTACAGTAGAAGGGGGAAATGCAAATAATGTTATAGCAATTGCATCGAGTCATTTTGCAAGTGCTGAAAGACAGTTCCGTTTCCCATTGGCTTATGGTAATCAGAGACCATATGCAGCTACATGGACTGTGACCGGGGCAGGAGCAGTGATTGTCAGTAAGGATAAGGGATTCGCAAAGATAACAGGAATTACAACAGGAAAAATTGTTGATTATGGTGTAAAGGATGCACAGAATATGGGGGCATGTATGGCTCCGGCAGCGGCAGATGTTATTTATACACATTTTAAAGACTTTAATACGACAGCTGAGGATTATGATAAAATTATAACAGGAGATTTAGGAATTGTAGGAAAGACAATTCTATTAGATTTGTTAAGAGATAAAGGATATGATATTTCAAAAGTCCATATGGATTGTGGAATTGAGATGTTTGATGCAAGCAGTCAGGATACTCATGCAGGTGGAAGTGGATGCGGCTGTGCGGCAACAGTGCTTACATCTTATATCTTTAAACAGTTAAAAAAGAAAGCATGGAAGAAAGTCTTATTTATTCCAACAGGTGCATTAATGTCACCGGTTAGCTTTAATGAAGGAAACAGTGTACCGGGAATTGCACACCTTGTACAGATAGAAGCATGTTAAATCATATTACAAATATCTTAAAAAATTGAATGAAGTTAGTTTGAAATAGAATAAATAAAATGAGGGGATAAAACAGATGATTTTTTTGAAAAGTTTTTTAGTTGGTGGTGTGATTTGTGCCATTGTACAGATTTTTATTGATAAAACAAAACTTACACCGGGAAGAATTATGGTTGGATTAGTATGCCTTGGTGTTATACTTGGAGCAATAGGAATATATGAGCCATTTTCAAAATGGGCAGGATGTGGTGCTACAGTACCGTTGATTGGATTCGGAAATAACCTTTGGAAAGGAATGAAAGAAGCTATCAGTGAATCAGGCGTTCTTGGATTGTTTAAAGGAGGTTTCACTTCCAGTGCAGTAGGAATATCAGGAGCACTTATTTTAGGATATTTGGCATCGCTTATATTTAAGCCTAAAATGAAATAAAATAAAAATATTCATGAACTGTAATAGTATAAAAGATTATTTTAGTATGAACAACAATATAATTTATCCAAATATTGTAATTATTAAGTTTCAAGTTAAGAAAATAAAGCAAATAAAATAATTGCCTTACAAAATTAAGTTTAGAACCTCTTTTGCTTGATATAATTAAGAAATTAATATATAATTCTCTTTAGTGTGTTAAAGTGAGCGCATATATCTGCCGGTTTACACATGGATTAAGAAAAATATATTAAGGAGGGCTACAAAATGTCATACGTAGACGAGGTATTAGCAAAAGTTCATGAGAAGAACGCTAGCGAGCCAGAATTTTTACAGGCAGTTGATGAGGTTTTAGAATCATTAAGACCTGTAATTGAAAAAAATGAGGAAAAATTTAAAAAGGAAGCTTTACTTGAAAGAATCTGTGAACCAGAAAGACAGTTCAAGTTCAGAGTTCCTTGGGTAGATGATAACGGACAGGTACAGGTAAATACAGGTTACAGAGTACAGTTTAATTCAGCTATCGGACCATATAAGGGTGGTTTAAGACTTCACCCATCAGTAAATCTTGGAATTATCAAGTTCTTAGGATTTGAGCAGATTTTCAAGAATTCACTTACAGGACTTCCAATTGGTGGTGGTAAAGGTGGTTCTGATTTCGATCCTAAGGGAAAATCAGATAGAGAAGTAATGGCATTCTGTCAGAGCTTTATGACAGAACTTTGCAAATATATTGGAGCAGATACAGACGTTCCTGCCGGTGATATCGGAACAGGTGCCAGAGAAATCGGTTATATGTTCGGACAGTACAAGAGAATCCGTGGAGTATATGAAGGTGTTCTTACAGGTAAGGGACTTACATATGGTGGTTCTTTAGCAAGAACAGAAGCTACAGGTTACGGATTACTTTACTTAACAGAAGAGTTAATCAAGTGCCATGGCGAGTCAATGGAAGGAAAGACAGTTGTTGTATCAGGTGCTGGTAACGTTGCTATCTATGCTATTCAGAAGGCTCATCAGATGGGAGCGAAATGTGTAACATGTTCAGATTCAACTGGATGGATTTATGATCCGGAAGGAATCGATGTTGATCTTTTGAAAGAAATCAAAGAAGTTAAGAGAGCAAGACTTACTGAATATGCAGCAGCAAGACCTTCAGCTGAATATCATGAAGGACGTGGTGTATGGCAGATTAAATGTGATATCGCTCTTCCATGTGCTACACAGAACGAATTACATCTTGATGATGCAAAACAGTTAGTAGCAAACGGATGCAAATGTGTTTGTGAAGGTGCTAACATGCCTACAACAATTGATGCAACAAAATACTTACAGGAAAACGGAGTATGGTTCGTTGGTGGTAAGGCTGCAAATGCAGGTGGTGTTGCCACATCAGCTCTTGAGATGTCACAGAACTCAGAAAGACTTTCATGGACATTTGAAGAGGTTGATTCTAAGTTAAAGAATATCATGGTAAACATTTATCACAATATAGATGATGCTGCTAAGAGATATGGTTTTGAAGGTGACTACGTAGTAGGTGCTAACATTGCCGGATTTGAAAAAGTAGCAGAAGCTATGATTGCTCAAGGTGTTTGCTAATTACAAAATTCAAGATAATAAATGCGAGAAGGGACTGTAAAAGTCCCTTTTTGTTGTTAAATTACCAAATTCACGGAAGGTAAAAACAAATTACATATATTTTCTGCCTAAGCGATAAAATGTATATGTAAAAGCATTAAAAATTTATAACAAATGCGAAATATTACATATTTATATAAAAGAAGATAGCAGAATCCGTGTCAGCATTAGCTGACACGGATTCTGCTTTTTAAAGGATTTCCCCTTTGGGGGACACTCTATTTAATAAAGTTCCTTGCTTGGAAAAATATATTATTGATTTTCTGGTGTACTTTGTTTCTTGTTATTTTCCGGCACTTTTTTGGTCTGAGCAGGTTTTTGTGTAGGCTCGTCATTGCCGGATTTTATTTTCTGCGTTGTTGATTCAGAAGAAGATTTCTTTGTGACTCCATTGGAGTTGGCCTTGGTTGTAGTATTTTCTCGGCTATTTTTTGTATAATCATAATTATTTGAGTAATTACCTGAATGCCAGTTACATTTTCCAGGTTCGCTGCCTGATTTGTAATATTCCGTATGTGTTTTCGGGCAAACACCCTTGATTGCAACTTTTCCTGAAGAATCGCAGATTTCTACAGAATGAACATTTTTACCACGCTTGAAATCTTTCTTTTTATAATTTTTAACTTCATCAATTCTGGACATTATTTTTGACCACAGGCGTTCATGGAAAGCCTGGTCACCGGAAAGAGATTTATTTTCATCATATCCGGTCCAGATTGATGCTGTAAGATATGGAGTGTATCCGGCAAACCATAAATCATATTCGCTGGATGTTGTACCTGTTTTGCCGGCAGCAGGCATACCGTCTGATAGTTTACAGGCAGTACCGGTACCTGATGTTACTACGCTTTCCAGTGCTTCTGTCAAAAGTGCAGCAGTGGATTCCTTTAAAACAGTACGGGTCTGTGGTCTTGTTCGATCCAAGATAACACGACCGTTGCTGTCAATTACCAGAGAGTAGAATGCCGGTTTGGTATATGTTCCTAAATTTGCGATGGAAGCATAAGCGGCAGTCATTTCTAAGTTTGTAACACCATCTGTAATACCACCTAAAGCCAAAGCCTGTTGGATATCAGATGTGACAGAACCATCTTTCTCTACACGGTTATCTACCAGTGTTGTAAAACCGAAATTGCACAAATAATCATAGCCCAATTGTGGTGTTATTTCTGTTAATGTTTTGACAGCACAGATATTCATAGAATCAGCAATTGCTTTTTTCACAGTTACAGTTCCACGATATCCTTTATACCAGTTCTTTACCGGGCGGCCATTCGAGTAACTATATGGCTCATCTACAATAGTGGTAGAGAGAGTATATCCCATAGTGTCAATGGCAGGCGCATAAGCTGATAACACTTTAAATGTTGAACCCGGCTGGCGCGTAGAGTCCGTTGCACGATTTAAAGATAAACTAACATTTTTCTTTCCACGTCCTCCAACAACAGCTTTGACATATCCTGTGTTTTGATCCATTACCGTAAATGAAACCTGAGGCTGTGGATTATAGTAGAGTGTTTCGTATTGAGTGTATCCTTTTTTCTTACTTAATCCTTTTTTATAATATTTTTTCTTTAAATGCTTTTTGTATTCTTCTACAGTAGCTTTAGCTGCTTCTTTTGAAGAGTAAATTAATTGGTAACTGCTGTCTCCTAATACCGTTTTGTGATATGTGCTGATATCACTTTCATCGTAATTATCTACTGTTCCGTCTGGATTTTGTACAGACCATGCCCAGTTTATAGAATAATAAATAGAGTAAGGATAATTGGAATCATCGGAAGTTTCTTCATCACAAATCTGTTGAATCTTTGAATCCTGTGTTGAATAGATTTTGAGACCTCCGCTGTATACTGCATTGTATGCCTGAGTATACGTATATCCTTTGGTTTTCTGTAAATCTTCCATAACCTGATTGATTACTTCGTCAACGAAGTAGGTATAAATGTTTTTATTATTCTTTTCTAACTTGTTGTTTACTTTCTGAATTCTTGAATAAACATCATCTTTGAGTGCCTCTTTATATTCTTTTTTTGAAATATGTCCTGCGGCACGCATATTCTTCAGAACCTTCTTACGACGTTTTGCATTTTTCTTAGGATGCGTAATTGGGTTTAGTGCAGAAGGATTCTGTGTAATAGAAGCAATGACAGCAGATTCAGAAATCGTCAGTTTGCTGACATCTTTATTAAAATATCTTAGAGAAGCTGCCTGAACACCTAATGTGTTAGAACCTAAGTTTATTGTGTTTAAATATGTCTCTAAAATAGTTTCTTTTGATGTGACTTTCTCAAGCTGTACTGCCAGATATTGTTCCTGAATCTTTCTTTTTACAGAAGCCATAAAAGTTTCATTCGTCCAGCTGGTAAATACGTTGTTTTTTAACACCTGCTGTGTCAACGTACTGGCACCTTCTGATGGATTCATTGTAGTAACTGCAATAAAAGCAGCTCTGCCGATACCCTGAATATCAATTCCGTTATGCTCATAAAAGCGGGCATCTTCTGTGTCAATAAATGCCCAGCGTAAATGCTCAGGAACCTGATCCAGAGAAACTTTAATTCTGTTAGAACCTGTCGTAATTAATTTTGCAATCTCTTTGTTTTTAGAGTCGTAAACAGTAGTAGAATACGACGATGGTACAATGGAAACATCATCTATGGACGGCGCACTTTTTATAATTCCGTGGATGATGCCAAGTAATAAAAATCCTGCTATTATAATAAAAAGCACAAATATATATAAGAAAAATTTGAATGTTCCTACCAAAGATTTAGAGATTACTTTTCGCTGTATTGATACTAAATCTTTTTGTTTATCAATGGTCTCTTTGTATCCGAAATTCATACAAAACCTCCTATTCCGTTCAATTATATCAAAACTCATGGATTAAATAAAGGGGAAATAAGGCGAAATCTGGATATACAGGAAAATGTATGGTAAGATAATAAATGCTATGTTTACAGTGATAATAGATAAAATTTTTTGAGTAATTAGGAAAAAGGAAATTTTATGGAAGAGTATTTTATTGTTGAGAGGGCAGGACAGGGAGAAGTTATAGAAAAAAAGTCCCGGTTTATAGCACATGTACTGCCGGTACAAAGCGAAGAAGAAGCTTTGATGTATATAGAAAAAATTAAAAAAGAACATTGGGATGCAAGACATAATTGTTATGCCTTTATAATAGGAAGAAATAGTGAAATACAAAGGTTCAGTGATGATGGGGAACCACAAGGGACAGCAGGAAAACCAATACTGGAAGTGTTAGTTAATGGAAATATTCGTAATACTTTAATTATAGTTACAAGGTATTTTGGAGGTACGTTGTTAGGCACAGGAGGTCTGGTTCGTGCTTATGGGCAGTCAGCAAAAGTTGGTATACAAAATGCACTTGTAATGCGCGTATGTGAGGGGGTCAGCTTTGATTTGAGATGCGATTATAACAGTATTGGAAAGATTAAATATATTATGGGACAGATGAATATTTCAGCAGAGGAAGAGTATGGAGAGGATGTAAATCTTCATATTAATATGAAGAAAAGTGATTTAAAAAACTTTCAAAATCAGGTAGTGGATGCAACCAGTGGGAAAGCTGTCTGGGGCGAAATAGAAGAGACCCAATATAAGGAAAACATTGAAAAATAAAAAGATTGTGGTAGAATAGGTAAGGCACTTTAGCCAGGTAAGGAAGGGATAAAAGATGATAAGAGAAGATGTTAGAAATATAGCGATTATTGCACATGTAGATCATGGTAAAACTACTTTAGTTGATGAACTATTGAAGCAGAGTGGTGTTTTTAGAGAAAACCAGGAAGTAGCTGAAAGAGTCATGGATTCTAATGATTTGGAAAGAGAGAGAGGAATCACAATTCTTTCTAAGAATACAGCCGTAACATACAAAGATACAAAAATTAATATTATAGATACACCGGGACATGCAGATTTTGGTGGAGAAGTTGAGCGTGTATTGAAAATGGTAAATGGTGTTGTTCTCGTGGTAGACGCTTTTGAGGGAGCAATGCCACAGACAAGATTTGTGTTGAAAAAAGCATTGGAACTCAGCCTTCCTGTTATTGTATGTATTAATAAAATTGACCGTCCGGAAGCAAGACCGGAAGAGGTTATTGATGAAGTATTAGAATTATTTATTGAACTTGATGCAAATGAAGAACAGCTAGACTGTCCTTTTGTGTTTGCATCAGCAAAACAGGGCTTTGCAAAATTAGATATGAATGATGGTGAAGAGGACATGAAGCCTTTATTTGAGACTATTATTGATTATATTCCGGCACCGGAAGGTGATGCAGAGGCTGACACGCAGGTGCTTATCAGTACTATCGACTATAATGAATATGTTGGTCGAATCGGTGTTGGTAAAGTTGATAATGGAACAATTAAGGTAAATCAGGACGTAACCTTAGTCAATTATCATGATCCGGAAAATGTAAAACGTGTAAAGATTAGTAAGCTGTATGAATTTGAGGGATTAAACAAAGTAGAGGTTCAGGAAGCAACAGTTGGTGCTATTGTGGCAATCTCCGGTATCGCAGACATTAGTATAGGAGATACGATTTGTTCTTTGGAAAATCCGAAACCAATTCCATTCCAGAAGATTTCTGATCCGACAATCTCAATGCAGTTTATGGTAAATGACAGCCCATTGGCAGGTCAGGAAGGAAAGTATGTAACATCACGTCATATCAGAGACAGATTAATGAGAGAGTTAAACACAGATGTTTCTTTGAGAGTAGAGGAGACAGAGGATATGAATTCCTTTAAAGTGTCCGGACGAGGAGAACTGCACTTATCTGTTCTAATTGAAAATATGAGACGTGAGGGTTATGAGTTTGCTGTCAGCAAGGCAGAAGTTATTTATAAAGAAGATGAACGTGGCAAAAAGTTAGAGCCTATGGAGATTTGTTACATTGATGTTCCTGATGAGTTTTCCGGTGCAATTATCGAGAAACTAAGTAACCGTAAAGGTGAATTACAGGGAATGGCTCCGACTGGTGACGGTTATACACGTTTAGAATTTAGAATTCCATCCCGTGGATTAATTGGATATCGGGGACAGTTTATGACAGATACGAAGGGAAATGGAGTTATCAATACAGTATTTGACGAATATGATATTTTCCGTGGCGAAATCCAGTACAGAAAACAGGGCTCTCTGATAGCTTTTGAAGCAGGAGAAGCAATTACGTATGGATTGTTCAATGCACAGGAGCGTGGAACTTTATTTATTGGACCGGGTGAGAAAGTATATTCAGGAATGATCGTAGGACAGACGGGAAGAGCAGAGGACATTGAGGTAAATGTTTGTAAGACAAAGCATTTATCAAATACGAGAACATCCAGCTCTGATGAAGCATTGAGATTGGTTCCAAAGAAAGAACTGAGTCTGGAGCAGGCATTGGAATATATTGATACAGATGAATTGCTGGAGATTACACCGGAGAGTCTTCGTATTAGAAAGAAGATTCTTGATCCGACACTTCGAAAGAGGGCAAATATCAGAAAGCAGAATCAATAAAAATTTTAGATTGTGGAGTAGTTCGAGTATAAAAGGATAAACTTGGAAACTGAATTTTATAAACTAATTTGTATATAAAATTCAGTTTCCAAGTTTATCCTTTTATACTCGAACCGCTGCAAATCGTAAATTGTTAGATTATAATAGTTATGGTGGCACAAGGTATATCAAAGTATAAGTAATGAAAAACTAGACTTTTTTTATATTTATAAACTATGGATAATGTAAATCTTATCGCTGATATTTATAACTGGAAAAGTATGTGAAAAAGATGTTGAAAAAACCGGAAAAAATAATAAACTGAAAATAGATATTGGGTGGATGAAAATATGATGAAAAACACATAATTAGAAAGCATAACGCATCAAACTTCTGAAGCAGAAATAGAAGTTTGGTGCGTTTGTTTTATAGAACGAAAATAAATAATGAAATGGGAGGAGAAGGTCTATGAAACACAAAGTAAACAAAAAAGTATTAAGAAGAATATTGTCATTAATTCTTGTGATGACAATGTTGGTAACAGGACTTGGTTTGGATATGATGGAAGAGTTTGTTTTTGCAACACAGAAAGCAAAAAAAGTAGAAGACAACCAAAGAGATGAAGTTAAAGTCGTAAAGGAATTGGTTAATGAGCGAACAGAAAGCTCTAATACCTATTTAATGAGTGATGGCTCAAAGAAATTGGAAATACTAGGGGAAAACATAAGATATGAAGAAAACGGAAAATTAAAGGATTATGATACAAGTTTATCAAAGATAAGCAAAGAAGATAAAAATGAGTTGGAAAATACGGTGGCTGAAAATAATTTGGATGAATTCGATTATGTAAATGAAAGTGGAGATGCAAAGCAGTATTTTCCTGCTGAATATAAAGATGGAAGTGAAATTGTAATGAGTAAAGATAAATATTCATTATCGTTTTCACTATGTACAGATAACGAAGATATTTTCAAAGCAAAATTAAATAATGATGAGATAAGGTATGCAGCAACAGATGAAAATGTGGAGTACCAGTATATTTCATTGAGGAATGGTGTAAAGGAAAATATTGTCTTAAGTAACAGACCAGAAACAAATGTATTTAAATATTTACTTAAAGGAAAAAATATAGACTATAAATTACTTCGAAGCGGAGAAATAAGCATTCAGGATAAAAAAACAAAAATTCAGATAGGAAGAATTGAACCTCCTAATATTATAGATGGCGAGGGAAATGTTGATTATACAAAAGTTAAATATGAGTTTCATAATAATGGAGAGAATACATTTCTTAAGATAGTAGTGGATAATGAATATTTGGATGATGAGAATACAAAATATCCGATAACCGTTGACCCTACGGCAGTATGGTTTAATACAAAACTTCCGACGACAATTGTAAACAGCGTAACGGGAAGAAGTGACGATGTTGTTCTGGCAAATACTCTGCTTGTGGAAAATAATTATGTATATAACGAAAAACAGGATACAAGAAGTAGTCGCGTGTATATAGATACGTCAAACTTAATAGGTGGAACAGACTGGCTAGTGGGAACTCCTGAAATCAGTGGAAAATATATTGAAAATTCATATCTGTATCTGGGTGAAAAAGTAGCAAGTAAAGAAAATGTGCAGGTAGATGTAAAAAGTGTAGAGAGTGCATGGGATGTTAATACAATCACATGGAATACTCAGCCAGAAATAAGTAACAAAATAATTGCAACGACATGGAATAAAGGAGTAGATGGAAGAAACCACGGCGTAAACATCACAAAGTGGGTTCAGGCAATTGCTGATGGAAAAAAAGAAAATTATGGACTAGTACTGGAAGCAGCAGAAGAAGGCACGCAGTGTTCTTATTATGGTACGATTCAGCCGGGAAGCAACTTTATGTGTATTGATGTTATTTACAGGGATTTTGAGAAGTATGATGCATCAATAGAGGTGACAATAGAGTATGATAGTGAGATTGGGAAATTTCAAGCATCCATTGAAGATACAAATGCACTGGATGAGGGAGTAACAGTAAAAGGATATAAAGTTTTTGCAAGAAAGAATGATGGAAATAAATTTGTAAGTGTATATCAGGGAACGGATATTACAGAAGATGCAGAAATAGGCATTGAGTCCGACTGTAGTAAAATCGATTACAGAGTATGCATATTGTATTCGGATGGAACAGTAAAACCGTCAAACATAGTATCATTTAAACAAAATACTGATATAACACAGGATGAGGTGGGAAATGATATTACAACGGTATTATATGAGCAGACAACGTTTGATACTGACGGAGATGGTCTTGAAGATGGATATGAAATTTGGGATTTCAAAACCTTATGGAATACAGAGACGTCAGAGAGTACAGAAGAAAACCCTGTATACAATTTAGATACAGATAAGGATGGTTTTCCAGATTCTTATGAAGTGTTTACCCTTGGGACAGACCCAGCGGTGGCAAACGAAACAGGAACTGATAGTGATGGAGATGGTTGGACAGATTTAAAAGAATATCAGGAAGGAACAGACCCATGGCTTAAAGATTCTGATTTTGACGGGATAAATGACAGAGGGGATGCTATTCCAAGAAAAACAAATGATTATACGAGGCAGACGAGAGCAGCAGAAGCAATGGTTCATAAAGGGCTTTATGATAAACAGTTTTCTGAAACAATTGAAGAAGTTATAAATATCTATATTATTAATATATATCGGGGAGATATTAAACAGATAACAGCAAATTATGGTGATTCCAGTTTAAACAAGACGTTAAAATACTTCTATGATGAAAAAGGAAATAATACAGCAATCATTGAGGTATATGATGAGAATTATGATCCAAATCACACGCAGACAATCTGCATTACTTACACATATGATGAGAATGATAAGGTTACTTTTATTTGTGACCAAAGAACCAAATATACAATGGGTTATACTTCAAACGGTGATATAGCAAACCTTAAAGTCGGAAATCAAACTTTAATTGATTATGATGATACAAAGATTGTTAATAATTCAGGAGAAGACGGAAGTATAGAGAATATATCTGTAGGTGAAATTATTACTCAAAATGAACATACAGATACGTATGGAAATAATCAAGTTGTAAGAACAGTTACAACAAATTATAAGGTTGCAGAAAATGATACTACGTCAAAGGCAACTAAAATCGAAGTATTTTATAATACAAATCAGATAGCAACATATGTGACAGAATTGAATTCTGAAGGAAATATTTTGAAATTGGAAGATTATAGCGCTAAAGAAGATGTCCCAGTCGTATGGAACTATTCTTATACAGATAGAGGTCAGACATTTACCAGGAGTGACAATTTCATAAAAGCAATACAAACTTCTGAAAATGAACAGGGTGTTAACACGAAACAAACTTCATTTGGATTTAAAGATATAAAAAATCAAAATAAAACTTATACAGATATTGTCAGTACATTGACAGAAACGGAAATTACTGAAGATGGTAGTGAATATGAGAGAAATATTCGAACCAAAATATTGCATAATGCTGATGTATCAAGCATTACAAATTTAGATGAACAGACCGAAGAGAAAATTCGCTCTAATAAATATAACGCAGATGTAGTAAAGAGTACACTGAATGAAGTAAGTAATACAAATACAACATTTGATGTTAATGTATATGGGACTGTAGCAGACAAAAATTTTAATTATATTTATGATTTAGCTGGAAATATTACTGAGATAAAAGATGGTAATGATATTAAATACCAATATTCATATGATGCACATGGAAGGCTTACAGATGAAAAAGACTATATAACATTAAAAGAAGTGGCTTATGATTATAATACTGATGGGAATATTTATGGTAAAACTGTATATTCGATAAATAGTAGTGGAAACAGAACGGATAATAATGGGAGTACGATTCATTATAATTACAATAATAGTAATTGGTCAGATCAGCTTACTTCTTATAATGGTTATGCAATTACATATGATAATGTTGGCAATCCACTAACATATATAGGAGGATTAAGTTTTGCTTGGTCTAGGGGACGTCAACTCTCTGAAGTGACATTAACAAACAATAGTACTGCTAGTTATGAATATAATCAATATGGACTTCGTACAAAGAAAGTAACTAAAGAGGCAACAACTAAATATGAATGGGATAAAGATAAGCTCTTAAGAGAGACAATTACTTATAATCAGACAAATGGCATAGTAGATATATGGTATTTGTACAATGTGGATGAAAAGATAATTGGTTTTGAATATAGTTATCTTAATCTTACAAATGATATTGTAAAGGCAAGGGTTTACTATGAAAAAAATCTACAAGGTGATGTAATAGGCTTGCTTGATGCAAGAGGAGCAGAGATAGCAAGTTATACTTATGATGCATGGGGAAATATAACAAGTCATACATATGTAGAAGGAAATGAAATACCTTATAATTTAAATCATATTTTATATCGTGGATATTACAGAGATGAAGAAACAGGATTCTATTATTTACAGAGTAGGTATTATGATGCTGAAATAGGTCGATTTATTAATGCAGATGGTGCAATGATGATAGGAACAGAGGGAAATGATATATATAAAGATAATTTATATATTTATTGTAATAGCAATCCAATTAATCGTGTAGATTACACAGGGGAAAAGTCGAATAGGAAGAAAATAAAATTTAAATATAACCGTAGTGATGCTCGTAAATATATGGAGAGGTATTGGAAAGTTAAAGCGAAGGAAAATGGATGGTGGATTTTTTCATCAACTAGTTATTCAGGGTACAATAAAAGGTTCCCTTATTTAGAAAGAGGTGACTGCACTAATTTTGCATCTCAATGTTTATGGCAAGGCGGAATCCCAATGACTTGGTGCTGGTATTGTTATAATACTGAATGGGGATATGAATTTACACATTCCTGGAGTGTAGTTTTGGAACAACGAGACTATATAAAAAAGACAATTGTAGCGAAAACAACGAGAATAAATTGTAATGTATCAGTCGAGTCTATTAAAAAATATATTAAAAACAATAAACCTCAAGTAGGCGATATAATATATTTTCATGCGAAAGGGAAAAAAAAGTTTACACATACAGCAATAATAAGTAAAGTAAAAAGTAATAAGATTGAATATGCAGCACATAGTGATAGTCATATAAAAAAATCCATCAGAACCCCATTGAATGGAGGATATTATGATTATGTAGAAATTTGTCACATTAAAGGGGAGGGAAAATTTTATGTCTAGAAAAAAAGTCTGGATAATTATTTTAATAGTTATATTTTTAATTATATTAATATGCATATCATTAAATATAAAAAACTATAATTCTCGAACAAGAGATGTAATACAAATTGAAAATATAGTCAAAAGTTGTGTGATTGGAGATATTAAAAAATCAAATATCGATGAAAAATATGGAAAGAAAGTTTATGATTGTATTCATGCTAATTGGATGGAAGAGGGAGGAATAAAAATAACACAAATAGAATGTAATACATATGAAGAAAACTGGGAAAAAAATTATATTTGGATGGATGTTAGTTATAAAGGAAAATTGGAAAATGGCAAGAGAGTTTCTGAATGTGAATATTTTAAAATATTTTTTGAAAAGAATGGGGACGAGGTCTATGTAACAAAGATAGGTGTTTCAGTTGGAGAAGATGGAATATCGGATTTGGATGTATAGACCTATATTGATAACAATTTCATAAAATCTTAAGAAATATCCTTTGTTTCTGTTAAGAAATGAAGGATATTCTATTTTATATAGTAGGAAATTAAATAATAATTGTAATAAAAACTTGACAATAATTGTCCTAGTATATATAATACAAATTGTGTTGATTAAAATAGTACAATTAAAGAAAGGGAGGAAATAAAGAATGCTTGAAGCAAAAGAGTTGAAAAAAGTCTATAAGACAAAAAAGGGTGTGTCTGTAGAGGCATTAAAAGGAGTATCTATTAAGTTTCCGGAAAAAGGAATGGTATTTCTTCTTGGTAAATCAGGAAGTGGTAAATCAACACTTTTGAATTTGTTGGGAGGATTAGATAAATATGACGATGGAGAAATTATAATTAAAGGAGTTTCTTCAAAGGAATTTAAACAGAGCCATTTTGATTCTTATAGAAATACATATGTAGGATTCATTTTTCAGGAATACAATGTATTGGAAGATTTCACAGTTGGAGCAAATATTGCGTTGGCAATAGAACTGCAGGGAAGAAAAGCTACAGATGATGAAATCAATATAATTTTAAAAGAAGTAGATCTGGAAGAGTTTGGAGACAGAAAACCGAACGAATTATCAGGTGGTCAGAAACAGAGAGTAGCAATTGCAAGAGCTTTAGTAAAAAATCCACAAATTATTATGGCAGATGAGCCGACAGGAGCTTTGGATTCAAATACCGGAAAACAGGTATTTGATACATTAAAAAGACTGTCCAAAGAAAAGCTTGTAGTAATCGTTTCTCATGACAGAGAATTTGCAGAGTACTATGGTGACAGAATTATCGAACTTGCAGATGGAAACATTCTGTCTGATGTAGAAAGAAAAGATATCAGTGATGCTGAAGAAAATGATGAAGGTATCGTATTTGGAAAAGATGAATTTATTATCAGAAGAAACTATCATCTGACAGAAAAAGACAGAGAAATGATAAATGCTTATCTGGAAGGCAGAGAGCAGGATGTAAAGGCAGTTATCAGAGATAATCGTAAGGTTGGGTTTGGGAAAACAGATGAAAGTAAAATTGAAGCAAAGCAGGGAGATTTCAAACTGATAAAATCAAAACTTCCGCTTAAGAATGCTTTTAAAATCGGAGCGAGCAGTCTGAAATATAAAAAAATAAGACTTGCAATTACAATCATATTATCTTTTGCCGCATTTTCAATGTTTGCATTGGCAGATACTTTTGGTAATTACGATCATATTAAGACTTGTACAAATTCGATAACAGATACAAAGATATCTTATGCTTCTGTAACAAAGTCAAAATATATAGATGGTGATTATGGATACTGGGATGACTGGAGTTATAAATTGTCGGGGAAGGATGTTGAAAAAATCAGTAAAGAGACAGGTGTTGAATACAAGGGAGTTTATGTACCATCTAGTGGCACTCCGGTTTTGGAGAATTATGATACAAATGTAAAACTTACAGAGAGAGAAGATATTGAATTATATCCAACAGGCTTTTCAGGCTATATTGGAATTAATGAGTCGGAATTGAAAGAAATGGGATATAAAGTTGCAGAAGGCAGATTGCCTAAAGGTAATAAAGCTGAGATTGCAATAAGTGAGTATATGTATAAAACATTTGAAAAAGCAGGCTATGTTGATGATAAGGGGAATAAGGAAAAAATCAGTTCTTATAAGGAATTAGTAGGAAAAAATCTTAAAGTGGGAGATGAACAGTATCAGATTGTAGGAATTATAGATACAAAAGTTGACTTTAACCGATATAAATCTATTATAGAGAATCCAACAGGCAAATCTTCAGCTGAGCTTCTGACAACAGTTGCATTGTCTGGAGAATTAGAGAGAATAAAGCAGTTTAGTATTTCATGTGTAGCTATCGTGGGAGAAGAAAAACTGGAACAGATGAAGTCTCAGAAGAGCACAGCCATTGAAATGAATCAGTTTTATATGAATGTACAAAGTGGTAACTATATGGCAGGCGGCATGTATATAGATAAGTTATCCGGTTATGATTTATCTAAGATTACATGGATTAATGGTGAGAAAAAAGTTCTTGGTGAGAAAGAGTTAATCATATCAAAAGGCTCAATGTATCATAATGAAAATCGCCTGACTCAAAAAGAAATTGTTACTTATTTGAAAGAGAACCCAAGTTTTACATTAAGTTACAGCAAATATAATAATGAAGATGAAGATGCAACAGAGAGTGGATGGAAGATTGTCGGAATTGCAGATATTGAGGATGAAGTATATATTTTACCGGACAAAATGTATCATAAGAATTGGACAGATAAAGATGGGGAATATAATTTCGCAGTGGCATCTATGCCAAAATTGAAATCAGATATCCGTGATTTAGTGGAATATTGTTATACAGCAAAGGGAGATACGAAATACAAAATGCAGAATTCCGTAACTTATGAGCTAGACACTGTTGATGAGGTTTTAAAAGTTTTATCAAAAGTTTTCTTGTATGTAGGACTCGGTTTTGCAATATTTGCAGTAATTATGTTGTCGAACTTTATTGCGACAAGTATTTCTTATAAAAAGCAGGAGATTGGAATACTAAGAGCAATCGGAGCTAGAAGTAATGACGTATTTAAAATATTCTTTTCTGAAAGTTTTATTATTGCGATGATAAACTTTTCTTTGGCGGTATTATCAACAGGAGTACTTACATCTGTTATTAACAGCGTTATGAGAAAAGAAGTTGGAATACTGATTACCATTTTAAATTTTGGTTTCAGACAAGTAGGATTATTGCTGGTTATTAGTATTGCAGTTGCAGCAGTGGCAAGTTTTATACCGGTTTATAGAATTGCATCTAAAAAACCAATTGAAGCAATTAGAAACAAATAAATACAATATGATACTTGAAAAATGTTTTGCAAAGTAATATAATGAATACACATTAATCATATACTTTAGGTAACGTATCGTAATTCGTATGGAGGATAAAAGTATGAATTATGAGGGGTTTGTTCAGGAGGTACAAAGGGGTGTAAAAGAGATTGTAGAAAAAGAACTGGATGATGGCATTGTGGTTGTTCGAAATGTATTAAAGAATAACAATGTAAGAATGAAGGCGATTAGTATTGTGCGAAATGAAGAGAAGGCTACGCCGACAGTTTATCTGCAGAATTATTATGAAGATTTTCAGCAGGGACGAACCGTTAAAAGTATTTGCAAAGAAATTTTTGATATATATCTTCGTGGTATAGATAATTTTAAGACGGATGTAAATGTTCAGGATATATCTGATTTGGAAAAAATGAAAGAAGTGATTTATTATAAGGTTGTCAATTATGAAATGAATAAAACACTTCTTTCAAAGATTCCGCATTTCAAATTTTTAGATTTAGCTATTGTATTTTATATTCTTATGTCAAAGGATGATGAAGAACAGGCAACAGCGCTGATTTACAATCAGCATATTGCAGGTTGGGAAATAACACCGGAAGAATTAAGAGATATTGCATTTCAAAATATGTGGAACAACTATCCGGTTGTAGTCAGAAGGATGGAAGATATTGTTTCAGAAATGATTTTAAATGACATTTTGGGAGATGAAGAATGGGTGGATACATATGATGATGAGTATGACGATGATGATTTTATCAGTGAGGACACTGAATACGGAGAATACACCTATGGAGAATTAAAAGGGATTGTAAGGGAAGAGGTAGAAAGCCTCAAAATAGATGATTTAAACATGTATGTTATGTCCAATACAATGAAATTGAATGGAGCAGTCTGCATTACATATCCCGGAGCAATTAAAGATTTTGCTGTAGAACATAATTGCGATGTGTATATTATACCAAGTTCTATTCATGAACTCATATTAATTCCTGATATCAAATGTTCTATAGAGACCATAAATGATTTGATTAAAGATGTGAACCGAAGACAGTTGGATCCGGTTGAGGTTTTATCTGATCATGCTTATATTTACCGGCTGGAGACAGGAGTAACTGAATAATAAAAAGACTTCAGAAGAAAAAAATTCTGGAGTCTTTTTCAATATAATGCACCTGACCGGATTCGAACCGGTATTGTCGCCTCCGGAGGGCGATGTTCTATCCATTAGACTACAGGTGCAAATGAATTCTTATCTATTCTACCCCAGATGACGGAATCAGGCAATATGAAATTCATATATATTTTTAACAAAGTTGAATTTTAATAGTGTTTTTGATATTATTAGAGAAACAAAAAGATGAAGGAGATGTGTAACGTGGCAAATGATGAAAACAAGTTAAGTAAATCAGAGTTGGAAGATTTGCTAAAGGAAGTTGAACGGGATAGACAGACTGTAAAAAAGGTAAGTAATCAGAAGAAGAAATCAAGTATCAGGATAGATATGATTATTGCAGCAATTGTGGCTGTTGTTTTAGTAGTTGGTGTTGGAGCGGCGATAATTTATTTTGTAAAGAGTACACCAACAAAAGAAGAAAAGGCAATGGCTGAGAATCCGTTACAGGATGAAAAATACCCGGAAATATCTGATGTTGTAAAGAATTATTTGAATGCATTTCTAATTGAGGATAATGAGAAACGTGCAGAGACAATTGCACAATATGTAGGAAATTTGTATGATATCAATAGTGTAAAGCAAAGGGCTTATGTATCAGGATATAGTGGAATTGAATGTTACACAAAGGAAGGGCCTTATGAAAATACATATGTAGTTTACGCATATTATCAGATGGGAATTAAGAACATCGAGACAACAGTTCCTTGCATTGACAGATTGTACGTTGTAAGAGATACGAAAACGGGAAATGTCTATATTCAGAATGACAGTGGAGAAGAAATACAGGAATATATGCAGAAAGTTACAAAAGATGCAGATGTACAACAGTTGTTAAAGGATGTAGAAAAAGAGTTTGAGGATGCAAAAGCTTCTGACCCAAGATTAAAGGAATATTTTGATAAGTTAAAAGTGACAGAGAAAAAAGAAGAGACTGCCACGCAGCAGACGCAGTCAGTGACTACAGTGGCTCAGACTACAGCGGTGAATAGAGATAAAAAATAGAAACAATTATGAATAAAGGAATGTGACAGGAATATAGATGGAGAAAATATGTTATATCGTTGGTGCCGGGGACAATTCCGGCACTAATTTTTTAAAAAGAGAAAATGATTATGTAATCGCAGCAGATGGAGGCTTACTATGGCTTCAAAAACGAAATATTGAACCGGATATGATTATGGGAGATTTTGATTCTCTGGGATTTGTTCCAGAGGGAAATAATGTGATTCAGCATGAAATTATGAAAAATGATACTGACATGATGCTGGCAGTAAAAAAAGCATTGGAAATGGGGTATGATAAAATAAAATTGTATGGCGGGACCGGTGGAAGAATCGACCATACATTGTCTAATATTCAGACCATGCTGTATGCTTCCAGAAAAGGTGCAACTATTGAGATGATAGATAGTACAAACACATTTCATGTTATTACAGACGGAGATATACAACTAACAGGAGAGTGTCAAAATGGATTTTCTATTTTTGCATTGGGTGGAACTGCGCACAAGGTGAATATAAAAGATGCAATGTATTTGTTGCATGATTTTGAGCTGGCACCGGATAATCCTACGGGAACAAGTAATTCATTTATAGGAAAAGAAGTAACAATATCCGTGGGAAAGGGAAGTCTGTTGATTGTCACATAAAAATCACACACAAAGGATTAAATAAAAGTATATTGTTTTTCTTGACAAATGCTGGAAAAGCAGATAGACTATCACACATAAAACAAAATACATTCGCTAGGGGTGCCTTGATTGGCTGAGAGATGTATATCGACCCTCATTACTTGATACGGTTAGTACCGTCGTAAGGAAGCTATATTTTATAAAGGAAATTCTCTGGCGATTATTGTAATCAAAGGAGGAATTTTTTTATGGAAAAAACAAAGACATCAGTAAAACTTGTAGAATGTGCTATCTTAATTGCAATGGCTTTTGTGTTAAGCTTTATTAAAATTATTGATATGCCTTTTGGCGGTTCGGTAACTGCAGCCAGCATGGCACCAATTATCGTGGCAGGATACAGACATGGTTTAAAATGGGGTATTGTAACCGGTTTTGCATATAGTCTGTTACAGTTACTTATGGGGCTTTCCAATCTATCCTATGCAACTTCAGCGATGGCAGGGATTGCAATCGTAATGTTAGATTATATTGGAGCATTTACAGTTTTAGGGCTGCTTGGTATCTTTAAGAGGAACAGACATCAGACAGGAGTATTGGTAATCGGTACGGTTGTAGTATGTGTGATTAGGCTGATTTGTCATGTGATTGTTGGTTGTACTGTGTGGGCAGGAGTATCTATTCCGACTGTAGGTGGAGCGATTTATTCTTTGGTCTATAATGCAGCATATATGATACCGGAAACGGTTGTGACGGTATATGTGATAGCATTGATATCTAATGCAGTCGATTTAAAATTAGACAGACCGGTAACAAGAAAGAAATCAGATAACATTATGGCAGTGTTAAATGGTGTTTTGATTTTTGGTATTGCCATTGTTACAGACTTTTTGTATTTATTCCAGAGAATTCAGTCATCAGATGGATTTGATATAACTAGAATCAGTGGAGCAAACTGGGGAATTGTCAGTATAATAACTTTTGCAGGTGCGGCTGTAGGTATCATTGTTTATATAATTACAAAAATATTTGTCAAAAAGAAACAAAATCAAAAATAAAAATATATTTAAAAGGAATCTGTTGTTGCAACAGATTCTTTTTCTGTGTAAAATATTTTGGTAAAGATAAATATAAATATAAATTATCTTGTCGGGAGACAATAATATGACAGAAAAAAGATTCAAACAACAAAAAAATAATACAGAAGAAATCCGGTTGAACAAATTTTTAAGTGATTCAGGATTTTGTTCCAGAAGAGAGGCGGACCGTCTGATTGAAGGCAGAAAGGTTACTGTCAATCATGAGACAGCCGTGATGGGGCAGAAAGTAACATTGAAAGATATTGTAAAAGTAAATGGACAGCTCGTTACAAGAGAAGAAGAACAGATTGTTATTGCTTTCAATAAACCGGTGGGGATTGAATGTACGACAGATGCAGGAAATCCGGATAATATCGTAGATTATATCGGTTATTCAAAACGTATATATCCAATTGGCCGTCTGGATAAAAATTCTCAGGGGCTGATACTTTTGACAAATGACGGCACTTTGGTAAATCATATTTTAAAGGCGGCAAATTACCACGAAAAAGAGTATGTAGTAACAGTAGATAAACCAATAGACAATGAATTTGTTCTTAAAATGTCCTCTGGTGTTGAGATATTAAATCAAGTGACCAGACCATGTAAGGTTACAAAAGTAAATAAACATACATTTCAAATTATTCTGACACAGGGACTGAACAGACAGATCAGGCGTATGTGTGAGTCTTTGGGATATAAAGTGCAGAAACTGAAACGGATTAGAATTATGAATGTACATTTGGGCAGTCTGCCTAGGGGGCAGTATCGAAACGTTACGGATGAAGAACTTTCACAAATGATGAAATATTAATCTGATAAAAAAAGATAATGATTGTGAGGAAAGAAATTGGATAAAACAGTCAGGATTAAAGAATTAGTAGAAATTTTAAATAAAGCATCCAAAGCATATTATCAGGATGCAAATGAGATTATGTCAAATCTGGAGTATGACAGGCTGTATGATGAATTGACAGAATTGGAAAAAGAGACCGGAATGGTGATGGCAAACAGTCCTACGATTCATGTAGGATATGAGGTTGTCAGTGAACTTCCTAAGGAGCATCATGACAGTCCGATGCTGTCTTTAGATAAGACAAAAGAGGTGACAGCATTAGCGGAGTTTGCGGGAGAAAGAGAATGTCTTTTATCGTGGAAACTGGATGGACTGACGGTTGTCTTATCATATGAAAAAGGAGAACTGGTCAAGGCAGTTACGAGAGGTAATGGACAGGTTGGAGAAGTTATTACCAATAATGCAAAGGTTTTTAAAAACGTGCCGCTTAATATCCCGCATCAGGGCAGCCTGACGTTACGCGGAGAAGCAATTATAAAGTATTCAGACTTCAAAAAAATTAATGAAGAAATAGAAGAGACGGATGCAAAATATAAAAATCCACGAAATCTCTGCTCCGGTTCCGTCAGACAGTTAAACAGTGAGGTGACAGCCGGCAGAAATGTTAACTTTGTTGCTTTTGCATTGATTCAGGCAGAGGACGTAGATTTTCACAATTCCATAGAACAGCAGTTTCAGTGGCTGGAGAATCAGGGGTTTGAAGTTGTAGAGAGAAAGATAGTTACAGGAGCTGATATGGAGAAGGCTGTGGCATATTTTTCAGATAAGGTAAAGAAATATGACTATCCATCAGACGGATTAGTTTTATTGTATGATGATATCGCATACGGAGAATCTCTTGGAGCGACGTCCAAATTTCCGAGAAATGGTATTGCTTTTAAATGGGAAGATGAGCAGGCAGAGACAGTTCTTGATTATATTGAGTGGAGTCCGAGCCGTACCGGGTTAATTAATCCGGTTGCAGTTTTTGAACCGGTGGAATTAGAGGGAACAACAGTTACCAGGGCAAGTGTTCATAATATTAGTATTATGGAAGAATTAGAATTAGGTGCCGGTGATAAAATTAAAGTATACAAAGCAAATATGATTATTCCACAAATATCAGAAAATCTTACAAAGTCAGGAGTCAAAGATATTCCGGATATTTGTCCGGCATGTGGAAAAGGCACTGAAATAAAGAATGATAATGGAGTAAAGACATTATATTGTCCAAATAAAAAATGTCCGGCGAAACATATTAAACTATACACATTATTTGTTTCGAGAAATGCAATGAATATTGACGGATTGTCGGAAGAGACACTGGAAAAGTTTATTGATGCAGGATATATTCACGAATTTGCAGATATCTTTCAACTTGACAGATATGAAGAAGAAATCGTCAATACTCCGGGCTTTGGAAAAAAATCTTATGACAATTTAATGGAATCTTTGGAGAATGCAAGAAAAGTAGAATTACATGCTTTTTTGTATAGCTTAGGAATTCCAAATATAGGTGTAGCAAATGCAAAACTTATCTGTAAGTATTTTTCTAATGATTTTGACAAAATAAGAAATGCAACAGAAGAGGAATTAGTAGAAATCAATCATATAGGCGATAAGATGGCTGAAAAGTTTGTGGCATATTTTTCAGATGAGGAAAATAATTTGAGAGTAGACCGGCTTTTAAAACAGGTAAATATAATAAAGCCGGAAGAGAATGACAATATTCAGACGATGGAAGGACTAACATTTGTTGTGACAGGTAGTGTGGAAAAATTTCCAAATAGAAATGCGGTAAAAGATTATATTGAAAAGCGTGGTGGAAAAGTTACCGGTTCGGTTACTTCAAAAACAAATTATCTTATTAATAATGATGTTATGTCGAATTCTTCTAAAAATAAAAAAGCTAAGGAATTAGGAATTGAGATATTAAGTGAGGAAGAATTTTTAGAAAAATGGAAGTAATATATTGAACAGTAGGACATAATATGATAAATATAGATGAGTGTTTAATTTCTTATAAATATTTAGTAGGAGGAAGAGGCTATGCGTGATGATATTATAGAAATTATATGCGAGATAAATCCATTGTGGGATCCGGATGATGAGGATATGAGTATTGCAGAGTTCCTTGAGTCAAAACAACTTATGGAACTGATTGTAACACTGGAAGATAAATATGATATTGATATCCCATATGACGAACGCAATGAAGATAATTTTGATACGGTAGATACAATTATCGCATTATTAGATAGTTTAGAGTAGAGAAAAAGAATAGAAAAAAGCAGTTGACATATCAGCTGCTTTTTTTATATAATTTTCATGTACTATTTAGATTAATACAATAAATACAAAAATATAGAGAAAGGGGGAACAATATGTTAACAGTAAATTTCAGTTCCAGAACACCTGTGTATCAGCAGTTATATGATGATGTAGTAAGGCTGACATCATTAGGTGTATTAAAAAGTCATACGAAGTTACCTCCGGTCAGAACATTGGCGACTGAACTGGGAATTAACCCCAATACTGTGCAGAAAGCGTACAAAATGTTAGAATTGGATGGGTACGTTTATTCCACAGTTGGAAGAGGAAGTTTTATTTCAGATAAATTAGATCAGAATGAAGCCGAGAAGATTAAGGCCAGAAAGGATTTAAAGCAGACCATAGACTACGCATATAAAAGAGGTATTACGAAAGAGGAAATGCTTTCTATGGTAAAAGAAGTAACTGACGGAGGGAATGGAAATGATTGAAATAAGAAATCTGACGAAAAGATTTGATAAAACAGTAGCGATAAATAATTTAGAGTGTGAAATATCAGAAGGTACAATCTTTGGACTGGCAGGAAGCAATGGAAGTGGTAAAAGTACATTGCTTAGGACGCTTTCAGGTGTATATGAACCGGATGAGGGCAGTGTATTTATTGATGGTGAAAATGCCTTTGATAATCATAAAATTAAAGAAAGATGTGCTTATATTGCAGATTATCCTTATTTCTTTAATGACAGTACCGTAGAAAAGATGGCAGCATTATATAGAAAGTTATATATGAACTGGGATGAGGACAGATATATGAAATTGTGTTCTATGTTTCCTATTGCAACAAATAAGAAAATTATTAATATGAGTAAAGGTATGCAGAGACAGGCATCTCTGATTCTTGCATTTGCTACTTGTCCAAAGTATCTGTTTTTAGATGAAATTTTTGATGGTTTAGATCCGGTGATTCGAAAAACATTAAAAACTATTATTATTGAGAATGTTACAGACAGAAATATGACCTGTATTATTGCTTCTCATAATTTACGTGAAATTGATGATATTTGTGACAAGATTGTATTATTACATAAAGGTTCTTTAGTAACAAATGAAGAGACGGATGAATTAAAAAATAAAATGCACAAGATTCAGCTAGCCTTCACAGAAGCTCCTGATAAAGAGGTATTTAATAGAATTCATGGAGAAATTATCAGTCAGGTTGGAAATTATTTTGTAATTATGGCAAAGGGTGATTTAGACTTAATTATGAAAGAGTTAAATGAACTGGAACCGGCATTTATTGAAGTGATGCCGTCAACACTTGAAGAAGTATTTATAAACGAAATGGAGGGCGTTGGATATGGAAAATAATATATGTTTGACTTGGAAACAAAAGGCCTTAAGTATGTTTGGATGGACAATGAAGAGATATAAAGGAATATCCATAGCCTATGCGGCAATGCTTTTTATTACATTTCCGTTGATAGAAATATTAGTTATTTTTCAAAATAAAAAAAGGTTCACTTCAGACGGAGTAATTGATATGTCGGCTCTTAATGTTGTTGGAACATTATTTGTTCTGGTGGCGGTTATATTTGCAACGGTATTTGCCATTGTGTCATTTTCTTATATGCATAATAAAAGATGTGTAGATTTATTTGGCAGTCTGCCAATGAGCAGAAGAACTTTGTTTTTTACCCGGTACATATCAGTGCTGGTACAAACGATAGTGCCATTGCTAATAATGGGAACGATGGGAGCATTGCTTACAATGAAAAGCGAATATTTTATAAGTTCTATGAAAATGGTAGCAATGCTTGTGTTAGGTGTAACAGGAATTGTTTCTTTTATTGCTGTGTTGTCTTTGTGTTGTGGTACGGTAGTAGATGTAATTGTCAGTTTTTTAGTAATTAACGGAGTATATCCAATCTGCATTTTGATATGTAATATGTTTCCGGCAACTATATTGCCGGGATTTGGGATAGAGGAGAATGTGAATTTTTCTCTTTATACGTTGTTAAGTCCGGTATTCGCACCATTTGCAGGTATTTGGGAAAGAGAGAAAACATTATATATTGCCTGGTGGATTGTTTTTTCTATTATACTAACAGGTGTGTGCTATATTTTGAGTAAAAAACGAAAGGCAGAGACTGCTCAGAATGTATTTGTATTTGCAATGGTAGAACAGGTCATAAAATTCTTTTCAGGATTTACGGTTGGATTTGGAATGGGCTGGATTTTTGCACAAATTGGTGGAAGCAGCAATGAATCCTATAAAAGTCAGTATGTATGGTTTTTTGTGGGACTCTGTATTGGGGCATTTTTGACAGCAGGTATTCTGCATTTGATTTATCATAGAGGAGTTTCGAATTTCTTATCCAGTTTATTTATTGGAGCGGCTGATGTGGTAGTGGCAGTGGTATTTGTTGTGGTAATTATTACAGGAGCATTTGGATATGATGAAAGAGTGCCGGATGCTCAGGATGTTCAGGCGGTCAGTGTTGCTCTGGATGGCCAAGGCGGTTACCATGTCGATGGAAAGGATATAAGAAAAAATTATATTAGTGAAAGAACGTTTATAGATAATGTAGTTGATGCACATAAAGTAATTATAAAGCAGGAAATGGCAAAGAAACAAGGGACATATCCAATTGATATGAGTACACATCATGTCACATACGAGGGTGATAGAGATTATGTAGAAGAAGTAGAGATTTCTTATCAGTTAAAAAATGGAGAGATAATTCATCGGGATTATATAGGAATCTATTCAGAAGAAGAGGTTGTAAAATTGTCTCAAAGTTTAGGAGTGTATACAAATGAGATAGAGACTTTAAAAGAAATACCTTTAGATGAGATAGATAGAATTGAGTTGGAAGAGGAACAGGATATGCGTATTCATATGACTGATTCAGCGGACAAAATCAGAAAGATAAAAGAGGCTGTGATGAAAGATTATGATGCCTTAAGAATAGAAAAGGTTGATTTCGGAGAAGTCATTTATACACTTTGTTTTCCGTGTTACAATTCTAGAGATGAGTATATTGAAATTAAAATTCCGATAACACAAAAATGTAAAAACACGATGAAGATACTGGATACGGAATATAAGAATAAAGAGTTGCTATATTATGAACAGATTCTTACATTCAATGGAGATATGTATAGTAAAGCGGCAAAAAAAACAGTTTATTTTAAAATGCCTGATAAATGGGATAAAGAGGCAAAGGTATCAGCGGTATTATATGATTCAGACGCAGATGGATTTTCATCGAATGGATTAATGGATGTAAAAAATCAGTGCAAAAAAGTAAAGGATAATCTTTGGGAATATACTTACCGGGATATGGAAAATGAAGATGAGGATGGGTATCAGTATACAAGAATTATGTTTTATCAGGTATTAGATGATAGCGTGAATATATCGGGCTGTATTAGATTACCGGATAGTCTGGAGAAAAAATGCCTCATTTTGGGAAAGAAAAAGAAGAGATCAATAGATGATTATGATGTGTCAATGTATAAGTATCAGTGGCAGAGCGTGAAATAACTTTGCTGTCAAGACTGGAAATTGAAATACTTTTATTGACCGAAGAAAAAATAGTGATATAATAAAATAAGGCTTAAGCTAAGAAAAGGACAGTTTTGGCTGTCCTTTTCTAATAATGAAAATACAGGAGGAATAAAAAGATGGACAAGAAAAACATTGACTGGGCAAATCTTGGCTTTGGTTATGTAGATACTGACAAGAGATTTGTGGCAAACTTCAAAGATGGCAAATGGGATGATGGACAGTTAACAGAGGATTCAAACGTAGTCATTAACGAATGTGCCGGAGTATTACAGTATGCTCAGACGATTTTCGAAGGAATGAAGGCGTACACAACCGAGGATGGACGTATCGTCACATTCCGTCCTGATTTAAATGCGGCACGTATGGCTGATTCAGCCAGAAGACTTGAGATGCCGGTATTCCCAGAGGATAGATTTGTAGATGCAGTCGTACAGACCATTAAAGAGAATGCAGCATATGTACCACCATATGGTTCCGGCGCGACATTATATGTCAGACCTTATATGTTTGGCAGCTCATCTGTTATTGGTGTAAAGCCGGCAGAAGAGTATCAGTTCAGAGTATTTACTACACCAGTAGGACCTTATTTTAAAGGCGGAGTAAAACCACTGACAATTAAGGTAAGCGATTTTGACAGAGCTGCCCCACATGGCACAGGACATATTAAGGCAGGACTCAATTATGCAATGAGTCTGCATGCAATCATGACAGCTCATGCAGAAGGCTATGATGAAAACATGTATTTAGATGCTGCAACGAGAACAAAGGTTGAGGAGACAGGTGGAGCAAACTTCTTATTTATTACAAAAGATAATAAAGTAGTTACACCGAAATCAGATAGCATTCTTCCTTCAATTACCCGTCGTTCTCTGATGACAGTTGCGAAGGATTACTTGGGACTTGAAGTTGAGGAAAGAGAAGTTTATTTAGATGAATTAAAAGATTTTGCAGAATGTGGTCTTTGTGGTACAGCAGCAGTTATCTCTCCGGTAGGAAAGATTGTTGACCATGGAAAAGAGATTTGTTTCCCTAGTGGGATGGATGATATGGGACCGGTTACAAAGAAATTATACGATACATTGACAGGAATCCAGATGGGAAGAATCGAAGCACCGGAAGGCTGGTTAGTTGAGATTAAATAAAATCATAAATTTAAAAGTCCGCTTATATATTAGTAGGCGGACTTATTTTAAAAAGAGACAAAAGGAGAAATGAAGCAATGTGGAGCAGGGTAGAATTGAAAACAAGTGCAAAGCAGATATTACAGAAGAATTACTGGGGAGCAGTGCTGGTAGGACTGATACTGTCTATCTGCCTGGGAGGTACAGGAGTAGACAGTGTCTTTAATGTGAGTGATTTTATGGATAAAAGAATGACTAATATTCATAATAATGTTATTTCTGATGGATTGGGAAATGATTTCGGTTATAGCATCTACGGCTCTTATGAAATTATTGTCAGAAAAATAATAGCGTTTATAAATAGTCTTTCATACACTACAATATTAATGATTTTGATACTAGCTTTTATCATTCTTATAGCCGCAGTCGCAATATCAGCTTTTGTTTTGGCACCGATAGAGGTAGGATGCCGTAGATGGATGCTGAAGAATAGAAAAGATAACCCTCAGTTTGGTGAGATTGCTTTTGGATTTACGGATGGATATCTGAATATTGTAAAAATCATGTTCTGCAGAAATTTGTTTATTTCACTATGGTCGCTGTTATTTGTCATACCGGGAATCGTAAAAGCGTATGAATATCGAATGATACCATATCTTCTGGCTGAGAATCCCAATATGGATATGAGTGAAGCATTTGGCAGAACAAAAAATATGATGTACAATAATAAAACAGATGCTTTTGTATTGGATCTTTCATTCTTAGGATGGTATTTATTGACTGCCTTTACTTGCGGTGTTTTGGCAATTTTTTATGTAACACCATATGTATATCTGACAGATATAGAATTGTATGTTGCATTATGTCAGGCACCTAAAGACAGTGATACAACACAGGGCGATAGAGCAACAGGTCAGTATGACAGTTCCAGAGAACAATATGATGAATACAGGGAAGTTTAGGAGAAACAAATATTCTGACAAAATTTTTGTTTATTGTACTAGACAAAGAAAATATAATTTGTTAAAATTATAACAAAGTTGAAATCTTTTAAAAAATTATTTATATATGGAGGATTGATATTATGTCAAAGAAAGTAGTTATTGCAGGCGCATGTCGTACAGCAATCGGTAGAATGGGTGGAGCGTTAAGCACAACTCCGGCACCGGTTTTAGGATCTATTGTTATTGAAGAAGCTCTTAAGAGAGCAGGCGTACCAAAAGACGCAGTTGATCATGTATATATGGGCTGTGTTATTCAGGCAGGTCTTGGACAGAATGTAGCACGTCAGGCATCAATTAAAGCTGGACTTCCTATTGAAACACCGGCAGTTACAGTAAACGTTGTTTGTGGTTCAGGTCTTAACTGTGTAAACATGGCTGCACAGATGATTCAGGCAGGAGATGCTGATATTGTTGTAGCAGGTGGTATGGAGAATATGTCAATGGCTCCATATGCATTACAGCAGGCAAGATTCGGATATAGAATGAACAATAATAAGATTGTAGATACAATGGTAAATGATGCTTTAACAGATGCATTCAATGATTACCATATGATGATTACAGCTGAAAATGTAGCTGAACAGTGGAATATTTCAAGAGAAGAATTAGATGAATTCTCAGCAAATTCACAGCAGAAATGTGAAAAAGCTATGGCAGAAGGAAAATTCAAAGACGAAATCGTACCAGTTGTTGTTAAGAACAGAAAAGGCGATATTGTAGTAGATACAGATGAAGGACCAAGAGCTGGTACAACAGCTGAATCACTTGGTAAATTAAGATGCTGTTCAGGTAAGGCTGATGGTGTTATTACAGCTGGTAATGCATCAGGTATCAATGATGGTGCTGCTGCAGTTGTAGTTATGAGTGAAGAAAAGGCTAAAGAATTGGGTGTTACACCTATGGCTACATTTGTTGGCGGAGCACTTGGTGGTGTTGCACCTGAAATCATGGGTGTTGGACCAGTTGCTTCAACAAGAAAAGTTATGGAAAAGACAGGCTTAACAGTTGCAGATATGGACTTAATCGAAGCAAACGAAGCTTTTGCAGCACAGTCAGTAGCAGTTGCAAGAGATTTAGAGTTTGATATGAGCAAAGTAAATGTAAACGGTGGAGCTATCGCACTTGGACATCCGGTAGGAGCTTCAGGTTGTCGTATCCTTGTTACATTACTTCACGAAATGCAGAAGAGAGACGCTAAGAAGGGTCTTGCTACACTGTGTATCGGTGGTGGAATGGGCTGTTCAACAATCGTTGAAAGAGACTAAGTGAAAATATACTGGTTTGAGGGTATTTCTGCCTTCAAGCCAGTTTATTGTGTGTTTACTAGAGTTTTCTTTATAATTATAATTAAAAAGGAGAAGTAATATGGAATTTATTACATATGAACAGGATGGATATGTTGGTGTTATCACTATCAATCGTCCAAAGGCGTTAAATGCTTTAAACAGTCAGGTTCTTGAAGAATTAGATGCTGCACTTGATGCAGTAAATCTTGACGAGACAAGAGCATTGATTTTAACTGGTGCCGGCGAGAAGTCATTTGTAGCCGGTGCTGATATTGGAGAAATGTCTACACTTACAAAGGCAGAAGGTGAGGCATTTGGTAAAAAAGGAAATGATGTGTTCAGAAAGTTAGAGACATTTCCTATTCCTGTAATTGCAGCAGTGAATGGATTTGCTCTTGGCGGTGGATGTGAGATTTCAATGAGCTGTGATATCAGAATCTGCTCAGATAATGCAATCTTTGGTCAGCCGGAAGTTGGTCTTGGAATTACACCGGGATTTGGTGGAACACAGAGACTTGCAAGACTTGTTGGACCAGGTATGGCAAAACAGATGATTTATACAGCTAGAAATATTAAAGCTGATGAAGCATTCAGAATTGGTCTTGTAAATGCAGTTTACCCACAGGAAGAATTGATGGCAGCTGCAAAGAAGATGGCAGCAGGTATCGCTATGCAGGCACCAATCGCTGTCAGAGCATGCAAGAAGGCTATTAATGATGGTCTCGATGCTACAATGGATGATGCAATCGTAATCGAGGAAAAATTATTTGGAAGCTGTTTTGAAACAGAAGATCAAAAAGCCGGAATGGGTAACTTCCTTGAGAAAGATAAAGAAAAGAAATTAAAGGTTGTACCTTTTAAGAATTGTTAATTGTAATGAGCCACGGAACGTAATCGAGCGTATCGTGGATAAAAAATAAAATTTAATCTTGGAGGAAAAAAGATGAAAGTTGGAGTAATTGGTGCCGGTACAATGGGCCAGGGAATCGCAAAGGCTTTTGCTCAGATTGATGGATACACAGTAGCATTATGTGACATCAAGCAGGAATGGGCTGAAGGTGGAAAAGACAAGATTGCAAAAGGTTATGCAAGACTTGTAGAAAAAGGAAAAATGACACAGGAGAAGGTTGATGATATTTTAAACAGTATCACACCGGGACTTAAGGAAGATCTTTGTGCAGATTGTGATTTAATTGTTGAAGCTGCATTTGAGAACATGGAAGTAAAGAAAACAACATTTTCTGAATTAGATAAAATTTGCAAACCGGAATGTATCTTTGCTTCAAATACATCATCTCTTTCTATTACAGAGATTGGAAATGGTCTTACACGTCCAATGATTGGTATGCATTTCTTTAATCCTGCAGATAGAATGAAACTTGTAGAAGTTATTGCAGGTGTAAATACACCGGAAGAAACTGTTGCAGAGATTAAAAAGATTTCAGAAGAAATTGGAAAGACACCTGTACAGGTAAATGAAGCAGCAGGTTTCGTAGTAAACCGTATTTTAATTCCAATGATTAATGAAGCAGCATTTATCAAAATGGAAGGTGTTTCAGATATAGCAGGTATTGATGCAGCAATGAAACTTGGAGCAAACCATCCAATGGGACCATTAGAGTTAGGAGATTTTATCGGTTTAGATATCTGTCTTGCAATTATGGATGTTCTTTATAATGAAACAGGCGACAGCAAATATCGTGCCTGCCCATTAATCCGTAAGATGGTACGTGGTGGAAATCTTGGTGCTAAGAGTGGTAAGGGATTCTATGTTTACAATGCAGACAGAACCAAAACACCAGTAGATGCACAGTAAATAAAAATATATACATGGAGGAATAAGAAATGGATTTTACATTAAGTAAGAAACATGAAATGGCTAGAACTCTTTTCAAAGAATTCGCTGAGACAGAAGTGAAGCCTTTAGCTCAGGAAACAGATGAGAACGAACAGTTCCCTGTAGAAACAGTTGAAAAGATGGCAAAATATGGTTTCCTTGGTATTCCGGTTCCAAAGGAATACGGTGGACAGGGATGTGATCCTTTGACATATGCAATGTGTGTTGAGGAATTATCAAAAGTTTGTGGTACAACAGGTGTTATCGTATCAGCACATACATCACTTTGTATTGATCCGATTATGACATATGGTACAGAAGAGCAGAAGAAGAAATATGTAACTCCACTTGCAAAGGGTGAGAAGTTAGGTGCTTTTGGTCTTACAGAGCCGGGTGCAGGAACAGACGCTCAGGGACAGCAGACAAAGGCTGTTTTCGATGAAGCTACAAATGAATGGGTATTAAACGGTTCTAAGTGCTTTATCACAAATGGTAAATATGCAGATGTTTACATCGTAATCGCTGTAACAGGTAAAGTTGAAAAACGTGGTAGAATGATGAAAGAAATTTCAGCATTTATCGTTGAAAAAGGAACACCTGGATTTTCCTTTGGTACAAAGGAAAAGAAAATGGGTATCCGCGGTTCAGCTACATACGAATTAATCTTTGAAGATTGCCGTATTCCAGCTGAAAACTTACTTGGCGCTAAGGGTAAAGGTTTTGGTATTGCAATGCATACGCTTGATGGTGGACGTATTGGTATCGCAGCTCAGGCTCTTGGTATTGCAGAAGGTGCTTTAGAGACTACAATTGAGTACGTTAAGGAAAGAAAGCAGTTCGGAAGAAGTATCGGACAGTTCCAGAATACACAGTTCCAGTTAGCAGATATGGCTACAAAGGTAGAAGCTGCTAAGATGTTAGTATACAAAGCAGCTATGGCTAAGGCTACTCAGAAGGTATATTCTGTAGAAGCAGCACAGGCTAAATTATATGCAGCAGAAGTTGCTATGGAAGTAACAACGAAGGCTGTTCAGTTACACGGTGGTTATGGTTATATCAGAGAATATGACGTTGAAAGAATGATGAGAGATGCTAAGATTACAGAAATCTACGAAGGTACATCAGAAGTTCAGCGTATGGTAATCTCTGCAAACTTATTAAAGTAATAGGAGGTACTAATCGTGAAAGTTATCGTATGTATAAAGCAGGTACCTGATACAAAGGGTGGCGTACAGTTTAACCCGGACGGTACATTAAATAGAGCTGCAATGCTTACAATCATGAATCCAGATGATAAGGCAGGTCTTGAAGCAGCACTTAGATTAAAAGATAAGTACGGCGCAGAAGTTACAGTTCTTACAATGGGACTTCCAAAGGCAGAAGATGTACTTCGTGAAGCTATGGCTATGGGCGCTGACAATGGAATTTTAGTAACAGACAGAGTTTTAGGTGGTGCTGATACTTGGGCAACATCTACAACAATTGCCGGTGCTATTAGAAATATTGAAGATTACGACATTATTATTACAGGCCGTCAGGCTATCGACGGTGATACAGCTCAGGTTGGACCACAGATTGCTGAACATCTTGGACTTCCGGTTATTTCATATGCAGAAGGTATTGAAATCGAGGGAGACAGCGTAATCGTTAAGAGACAGTACGAAGACAGACATCATATGTTAAAAGCAAAGATGCCGGTTCTTATTACAGCTCTTTCAGAATTAAATGATCCTAGATACATGACTCCGGGTGGAATTTTTGATGCATGTGATGCAGAAATAACAACTTGGGGAAGAAAAGATTTAGTTGATGTTAATGATGGAGATTTAGGCCTTATGGGTTCACCTACAAAGATTGCTAAGGCTTCTGATAAGGTAAGAAAGGGTGCAGGCGAAAAGGTTGCTCCAGATTCACCGGAAGAGGCAGTAGATTACATCATGGACAAATTATTAACAAAACACGTTATTTAGTAGAGAGGAGATTATAATTATGCAGAACATTAATTTAGAAGATTATAAAGGCGTATATGTCTTCGCTCAGCAGGTAGATAACGAATTAAGCGGTATCGCATTCGAGTTACTTGGAGAAGCAGGAAGACTTGCAAAGCCATTAGAAACAGAAGTTACAGCAGTACTTCTTGGAAAAGATGTTAGCGGTCTTGTAGATCAGTTAGCAGAATATGGTGCTGATAAGGTTATCGTTGTTGATGATCCGGCACTTGAAACATATAGAACAGAGCCATATGCACAGGCTTTAACAGCAGTAATCAATGAATTCAAGCCAGAAATCATGTTAGTTGGTGCTACAGCAATCGGTAGAGATTTAGGTCCTACAGTTTCTGCAAGAGTAGCAACAGGTTTAACAGCTGACTGTACATTATTAGAGATTGGTGATTTCCCAATTAACCCAATTCCAGGAAAAGAGCAGAAGCACAATCAGTTACTTATGACTCGTCCAGCTTTTGGTGGAAACACAATCGCTACAATCGCTTGTCCTGACCACAGACCACAGATGGCAACAGTTCGTGCAGGTGTTATGCAGAAGGCTGAGCCTAAGGCAGGTGCTAAGGCAGAAGTAATTAACTTTGATGCAAAATTAGAAGAAAACAGCAAATATGTTGAGATTCAGGAAGTAATCAAGGCAGTTACAGAGACAGTTGATATTATGGACGCTAAGATTTTAGTATCCGGTGGACGTGGTGTTGGTTCCGCAGAAAACTTCAAAATGCTTGAAGACCTTGCAAAGGTTCTCGGTGGTGAAGTTTCCTGTTCAAGAGCTGTAACAGATAACGGCTGGTTACCGGTTGATAGACAGGTAGGACAGACAGGAAAGACTGTACGTCCACAGGTTTACTTTGCAATTGGTATTTCAGGAGCTATCCAGCACGTAGCTGGTATGGAAGAATCTGACTTAATTATCGCAATCAATAAAGACGAAGATGCTCCAATCTTTGACGTAGCTGATTACGGTATTGTTGGTGACTTAAACAAAATAGTTCCACAGCTTACAGAGGCAATCAAGGCAGCAGAAGCTAATAAATAATTAGATTTACCAAGGGATGTTCCAAACTTTGGGACGTCCCTTGAGTACTATTATTGAAAAACAGGATATAATTGAAAATTGTTGGGGGGATTTATGGTTGTTATATTTTACTATCTAGTATAGAAATATAATGAATGATTGGAGAAAAAATGAAAAGCACAAGTATTAAAAAAATTATTTCTTGTACTCTAGCCGTAATGGTTCTTATAACGAGTACATTTTCCCTAGGAACAACCCTAAAAGTAAATGCTATAGATTCTTATGAGATAAATAGTATCAAAAATAAAAAAAGTAAGGTAAAAAAGAAATTAAAGCAGATAAAAGCGAATTTAAAATTATCTGATATTCCAGTAGAACTCAAAGAAAATGCAGAGATAGATACAGCGACATTAAAAGGTATTGATTCTGTAGATGGATTAGATTTGTATTCTATAACAACTATTGAAAAGGATAATAAAAGAACATTACATATTTTTGATAATCCAATAAAATATTATGATAAGAAGAACCATGAAGTGAAATTTATTAATAATTCTTTTAAGAAATCTATAAAAAAGACAGAACATGGTGACACATACGCATATGAAAATGCTGAAAATGATATAAAAGTTTATATTCCTCAGAAGAATGATGAGGATATAGCTGTAGAAAATGCAGATGGAGTATCATTGAAATTTCAACCGTATGTTAAGAAGGAAGTTGAAGTAGTTACAAAGTCTTTTGAGTTTCAAAATGAAAAAGAAGAAGTGGCTGAATATACAGATATTTTTGGAAAAGGATATAGCTTACAGTATATTCCACAAAATGATGGTGTGAAAGAGAATATTTATATAGAGAAAAATAGAGGGATTTATCAATTTGATTTTGAGGTAACAGCAAAAGGAATTTCTCCAAGTTCGATGAAGGGAAAAACAATAGATTTTGTTAATAATGAAACGAAAGAAATTGTTTTTACATTGGGAGAAATATTTATTAAAGATTCATATCCTGGAAATGGTGAAGGTAATAGACACATTTCTTTTGATAATTATTATCAAATTCAAAAAGTGAGTAAAGATAGTTATCAACTTACATATGTTTTGGATTCTGGATTTTTAAATAGTTCGAATACGATTTATCCGGTGGTAGTTGATCCATCAGTATCTCCTATTAAGGATATTAAAGATGCACCAGTCTATAGTGCTAAAGCAAATGAAAATTTTAAAACAAATGCATGGATTGAGATAGGAAAAGTAGGTGGAAGTTATGGAACAGGGCATGGGTATTTTCAGACAGATGTTATAGACAAATATAAATATATTAATTCCAATAATATTACACAAGCAAGTCTAAGAGTTTATGAGGGGTCAGGAACGACATATGCATCAAAGGTTGTGGCATATGATACAAAGGAAGCATGGACCAGTAAAGGGATTACATGGAATAACAGACCAGGAAAGAGTGGAACTGCTTTAGATACTGTGAAAATAAATAGTTCAGGGTTTTATGATTTCAATATTACATCTCTAGTAAAGAAGTGGTTGAAGAATGAATTAGGCGAAGGTGGACAAACATGTAAAAAGGGTGTAGTGTTAATACCAAATAGTAGTGATACAAAACGAAAAGATTTTTGTTCAGCAAATTATGGGACAGCATCGAAACGGCCTTCTATAAAAATAGAATATACAGAAGATACATCTATTGGAAACAATACATATTTTTTAGAAAATTATAATAGTAAACAGTATTTGGCTGCAAATTATAATACAGATAATGTTTTTCAATATGATAAGACATACACCGATAAACAGCAGTGGATTGTAAAACATATCGGTGGTGGATATTATACCATTGCAAATAAATATTATGGAACAAATGGTTTTCTGGATGCGGAGGATGCGTCTGCCAGCCCTATCAATGCCGATATTTGGCAAGGAGGTTCAGGAAATGCCGTTAAATATAAGGTTGTAAAGAACAATGATGGCAGTGGAACATATCGAATTATGTCAAAACAGTTAGATGATCTGAAAGCTTTGACAATTAGGAGTGGAAGTACTGCTTCTGGAGCAAATGCGGTATTTGGAAATTATGTAGGAACTAATCAAAGTAAATGGAAGTTTTCCGTTGCATCGACCAGATATACACTACCGGATGTGTATGTGAAAGGAATTACATCAGTATCAAAGGTTATAACACCATTATCTCAGTATCAATTTAATATACAACTAGTAAATAGATATTCTAAAATAAGTGATACAAAAACTTTTGTAGAAATAATAGATGAAAATAATAATGTAGTGAATACAAATAGTGTGAATACATTTACTATGGATGGGGAAGAGAATAGTACAGTTTCTTTTCAATGGCATCCGGAAAAAGAGGGACAGTATACCATTAAGGTTACAGCCAATTATAATAATTCTATGAATGAGTATGATACATCTAATAATTCTAGAATGGTAAAGGTAGAGGTTACTAAAGGATATTATTTGAGGATGGACAACTTCTTAGACCATGGATTTGTTGTAAAATATGGAAACGGAAGTGAGGCAAAGGCAAAAGAATTAGTAAAAAGAGTTACAGGCTGGGTGGCACAGTATTATAAAGATTATTTCGGAGTAATTCTAGATAATCATATTGATATATTTACTTCTGCACCAGATAAATGTAAATATGAAATGATGAGTAGAGAAGGGGAGGCAAGAACTTTTGAACAATTGATAAATGAGCCATGCCCATATGATTTAAAAGAGCATAAGCCATGTTGTACATATAAATATAGACTATTAATAGAATTTATCGGGAGACAGTATCAAAAAACTGGTTTTCCTATAGTGTGGACGGGACATAGATTGTTTGATGATAATGAAGGAAAAGAAAAATGGGAGCGAAGTTTTCGCATAAGTAATCCGGCAGGAATTTGTATGATAGGATATATGGAAGAAAAATCATTTATTAATAGTTCAATATATACTTTACTACATGAGACAGCACATGTTTTAGGAGGAATAGATCATTATCATGAGGAAAATTCTAAGGGAGAGTGTGTGCGCCCTGACATATGTAGTAAATGTGCAATTAATCCACGTGATTCAATGTGTGTAATGGGAGGAGAATTGGCAGAAACGAATATACTAACATATAGTAAGGATAAATTTTTTTGTAAAGATTGTGCAAATGAAATAAAAATGAAAATAGAGGAAATGTTAAATGAAAAATAATAATTTAAAAAAAATAGGTATTGTAATAGTATGTATATTGTTATTAAGTATAAATTTTCAAAAGAATATATTAGCGTTGGAACCGCCAGCTATGTCGGTTATTGGAAAAAGGAATGATGTTATTACGCCTAATAATGCTATTCTTTTTACTAAGTGTAAAAATTATTCTTATGACATAAATAAGATAGAAATGACAATATATGAAGATTATAAAGAAAAGCAAGTTGGGAAAGTTGAAAAGATAGTAGATAGCAACTTGCCGTGGGTGCATGTGTCTTATAATGTGCAAAAAGATATGGGAATAGAGTTACAGCCAGGGAAGGAATACTATGTGCATTATCATGCAATATGTAAAAATGGTGGCGAGTTAAAAGACTATGATAATGGCTATTGGTTTGTAACACCAAATATAGAATTAACAACGATGAAGCAGAATATTGTGGAAGATAATGCACAAATAAAAGTGAATATTGCAAGTCATGGAAGTGATAAAATTGTGAAAGCAGGAGTGCGAGTGACTTGTTTTGGCTGTATTGTAGGAACTGTTGAGAAGGAAGTTAACAAGCAGACAGATGAGTTAAGCATAAATTTTGATCTAAAAAATCAAGGGAAATTGAATTTATTACCCAACTGTAATTATCAGTATAATGCATATGTTGTGACAAAAAGTTTGGGAAAACGGAAAAATGAAGGAAGAGTAGACACTTATGGTTCTTTTAAAACATTAGAAGATGCATCATTTACCAAGGGAATAAATAAGATTACAAAAAAGAATGTGATTATTTGTGAAAATTTACTTAATCCAAGAGGAAAGTTTATTGAAAAATATGGCTTAGTAATCAAAAAAGGAAACAAAGTCATTGGACAATGTGAAAAGTTGTGTTCTATTTCAGAGACGAATATCACTAAAAAACAGTTAAAATTTAATATTAGGAAAGATATGAAAAAAATAAAACTGGTAAAGGGGAAGAAATATAAGTATGAAATGTACAGTTTTGTTGGTGGAAAGAAGTATGTAATAAATGGTGCATTTAAAGTCAAAAAAACAATTATAAAGAGGTAATTCTAAGAAGTTATGGTATTAATGACTAAATATTGTTAATATCATAACTTTATATTTTTAGAGGAAATCTTTTTTCTTGAAACGACCATACTACTGTGGTAGTATAAAAAAAGGAGGAATAACATGATTATATATCACGGAAGTAATAAAATAATTGCAAATCCTAAATATGGATTAGGAAAAATCCATAATGATTATGGACAGGGATTTTATTGTACAGAATCCATAGAATTAGCGAAAGAATGGGCATGTGATTTAATGAGAGATGGATATGCCAATGCGTATGACTTAGATATAAAAGATTTGAAAGTATTAGATCTTAATCATGAGAACTTTTCCGTACTTCACTGGCTTGCTGTTTTAGTCCAAAATCGCACATTTAATGGAAATAGTGATATGGAAATTATAGCAAAAGAGTTTTTGATTAAGAATTACAATGTAGATATTAACAGCTATGATGTAATTAAAGGATATAGAGCAGATGATTCTTATTTTCGATTTGCAGAGGATTTTTTAAATAATACAATAAGCATACAGAGACTAGAGCAGGCAATGCATTTAGGAAAACTAGGGGAGCAGATTGTTTTAAAGAGTCAGAAAGCATTTGACAGAATTCGATTTTTAAAAGAAAAGTCAGAATATGCAGATAATAATATATATTACAGAAAAAAGTGCCGCAGGGATGAACAGGCACGTTCTCGATATAAAGAAATAAAAACGGATGTATTATCAGGTATTTTCATTAGAGATATTATGAAAGATAGTATGGAATGAGAGCAAAGGAGTGGTATGAGAGGATGAATGATGAGTATATTGGAGGGATGAAAGGAACATTTGGAGTAATGTTCGATTATGCCGTAAATCATTGTAGTCTGGATGGTGACGAGTTTTTAGATATGATGATATGTTCCGGAGTTGCAAAGCAGATAGAGTGTACAAATCCCAAATATGCAGCAGGAAAGTCAGGAATAGAGTTAGTCAGAGATATTGCAGATGAGATAGGTTATGACTTAAGAGAGAATAGAAATAGAATATCTACAGATTCAAGAAGTGCAGACTATTGGTGTGGCTGGGTTCTTATTCAATATCAAAATTATAGCAGACTTAGTTTTAAGCAAATACACAGATTGATAGAATATAAAGATTTATATCAGATGTATTCAAAATATCATGAGATGGATATTACAAAATTATATGATTATCTGGATGGGCTACAAGACACGGGAAAGAATGTATTGAAAAAACAGAGAGAGCTGGCAGGAATGTCACAATCAGAATTAGCAGGAAAAAGTGGTACCAGTCTTAGAACTTTGCAGGCATATGAGCAGGGAGTGAAAGATATTCGAAAAGCTCAAGTAGAAACAGTAATAAAGTTGGCAAAAGGTGTGGGGTGTGAGATTGATGATATCATATAGAATAACAGTTTAGTTATGCGATATAAAAATACGTAAACATAACGAGAAAAATGAATTATTTTCAATCTAAATAAAAATATTTTTATTCGCAGAAAAGTCGGTTTTTGAAAAAGGTAATATTTAAAGACTTTTTTGTATAGTTTCCCTTTAAAAAAAACAAAAAATATAAAAACATATCAAAATAAAAAAACAAAAATCTTGCATAGATAAAAATACTTTTTTTGTGTATAATCCACAGAATTTAGAAACGTTTCTGAGCTCTGTGGATTTTTGATTTTTGCTATGATATTCTAAGGATATATTAGATAGAAAAGTGTCGAATTATTATGAAAAGGAGAAATGTTATATGAAAAAGATTTTGAAAAAAGTAATTTCAATCATGCTTTGTTTATCGCTGAGTATTTGTGGAATCAGTGTAAGCAGCAATACTACCAAAGCAGTAGATCGTAGCAAGCCGTGGTTATTGTCAGAGGGCAGACCGGCATATGCTTCCTCTACGAATGGTGGAGATGTAGCAACTTTTGCTACTGATGGCAGGCTTGGTACACAGTGGGGAGCAGCAGCAAATTTTGCAGACCAGTGGTTAGATGTAGATTTGGGGGGGAAAGGCTGATATAAGCAAGGTCGTTATTAACTGGCAGAATAATGCAAGTTACGGTGTGGCATATCAGATTTTTGTATCTGATGATGAAATTAACTGGATAAAAGTTTACGAGACAACCAGCGGAAATGGTGGTACAGAAAAGCAGGTGCTTCGTGATGATGGAACAGTAGACTATACATATTATCAGGATACGATTAGTACAGATGATGTCGCAGGATATAAATTGACACAGAAAGATGGACGTTACGTGAGAGTGCTGATTAACTATAGCAAATCTCAGGCTGGTTCTTCAGATAAAAAATCCGGTTGGGGAGCATCTATCAGGGAAATAGAAATCTATGGTATTGGCAATGAAAATTGTAATGAGCCTGTATCTGATGCAAAAAATATTGCTTTAGGAAAAAAGACAGTGGCAACATCTTATGCAACACCTTGGTGGGCATCTACACCTATGGACGGCTCTAATGCAGTAGATGGAAATTATGATACATACTGGTTATCAGAAGGTGATGATAATGTACAGAGTAAATGTAATCAAAGTCTAACAGTAGATCTTGGTGCAAAATATACTTTAGGCCGTGTACTTTTACAGTGGCAGGTAGAGCATGGAAATATCTGGGATTTGCAGGTATCAGAAGATGGAAAGAATTTTAAGACAGTATACAGACAGCTCCAAGGAAAAGGAGAAGATGAGGATATCAGATTCTATGCTGAAAATGTCAGATATGTAAGAATGCAGGGCATTCTTATGGGACGTGGTTCCGGGTATTCTGTTAGAGAATTACAGGTATACGAATATCAGACAGGGGATGAAAAAGTAACAAATACAATCGATAAACTTCCGGAGAAGAAAGTGGTAACTTTAGGAAAAGGAAGTTATGTGATAGATGATGCAAATCTTTTGCAGCCAAGAGAGCCAAAGTATGTATCATCAAAAATAAGTACACCAATTCCTTCCAATGACTGGTGGACTTCTATTATATATACGCAGTACAGTGACGTTATGCCGGCACTTCCTATGGCATATAAATATTCTGCAACAGGATTATCAATGTATTATACAGACGGATTATACAATCGTGCAGACAATGGTGGTATGGGTGTTGACAGCAGACATTTTGATCTTACTGTAAATTCAGCTGATATTACAGGAAAGGCCAGTGCAAAATTAGATGGATATGGAGATTGGTCTGTAGATGTAAAATATAGTGATAATGATACAGCAAAGATGTTAAGTACCTTAATTAAGGGATCACCTTACGCATACACCACATTTGCAAATCCAAATTCTGTTGAATTAAATGTAAATAATCTGATTAAGTTTATGGATAAGGATGGAAATAAAATTATCACAGAAGATGGAAAGTCAGTAACAGTGGATCATTTTGCTGTGGAAACACAAAATGAAAGTGAAGCACCAGGAGATGGAAATAAAAAGCAATATCATTACTATGGTGTATATATGCCGGCAAATTCTACCGTTACAAAAGTAGGTAATAAATTAAAAATTAAGCTTGGAAGTAACCAGAATTATCTGATTATTGGAGCGTTGGCAGTAGAAGAAGCCATTCCATTACTTGCAAGTAAGGCAGAAGTGGATAAGATTTTTGATCCGGAATCACTAAGAGATGGTGATGCAGTCAAACAGTTAGAATATATGTACAGTTACGCATATTCTTATGTAACAGATACAGTAGTTGATTATAATTATGACGAGGCAGAAGGAATTTGTACAACAGATTATAAGACTACAGTTTCACAGAAAAGAACAGGTACAGGAATTTCAAATACAACTTTAATGTGTATGATGCCACATCAGTGGAAATATTCAAATGATACTTATGCGAAAGTAAATAATAAAGCTTTAATTTACACATCCAGTAGAGGTGATTTGCGTATTCATGAAGGAAACAGCTTCTCATATAGCCAGAAATTCAATGGAATTATTCCGCAGTATACCACACCAAATGAATCAAGTAGTTATGATAAAGAATGGATGTATGCATATTTGAAACAGTTTACAGATAGTGCATTAAAGTCATACTGGGTAGCAGATCCATACTGGGAGGGTAAGAAGTCTCATCCAATCGCAATGGGTATATTGATTGCAGAACAGTTAGGAGAATATGAAACAAGAGATAAATTAATTGATGTATTAAAGAAGATTATGCAGAACTGGTTGACTTATGATGGTGAGGAGGATTATCCATATTATATGTACTATCATACAAGCTGGGGAGCAGTCAGCGGTGATGGTGGTGACCATGGTATGGCAATTAACTTATCTGATCATCATTTCCTTTGGGCATATTTTATATTCCCAGCAGCAGTGTTAGCATCTTATGATTCTACTTTTGTAGAGGATTATGGAGAAATGATAGAATTGCTTATCAGAGATTGTATGAATCCGGATAAGGATGATACGATGCTTCCATTTATGAGAAACTTTGATGTGTATGAAGGACACTCATGGGCTGGTGGATATGGAGACAATAATAGTGGAAATAATCAGGAGTCTGCATCAGAGGCAACTTTTGGTTGGGCTGGATTATACCTTTGGGGACTAGTTACTGGAAATAAAAAGTATGAAAATGCAGGTATCTGGGGATATACTTCAGAAGTGAATGCCATTGAGCAGTACTGGTTCAATATTGATAAAGGAACAGAAAATGACAGTCATAACTGGGCTGCAGATTATGGTGTTAAGGCTTATGGTGACAGTAATGTAAACAGTATTCCTTATATTGGAATGGTTTGGGGACTGGGTTATACCAATGGAACATACTTCTCTGGAAATCCATGCTGTATTATGGGAATCCATATGTTGCCAGTTACACCAGCTATTACATATATGGGATGTGACAAAGAAGTTGCAGGAAAGATTTGGACAGAGTACGAAGAGGTGCAGAAAGCATATCAGAAGAAAGTCGCAGCAGAAGGTAATTCTGATCTAGAAGGCTGGTATCATATTCTCTGGCCTTATATGTCATTGAGTGATGCAGAGGGAGCAGCAAAACGTTGGTCAGATGAATATACATCACATCTGAATAATAATGGAGATTATGTAGGTGGTGTGCTGTCAACAGATGAGATGTTTAACTCTTACTGGTACATACAGAATATGTGTGCAAAAGGAAATATTTGTACAGAGGTATGGAGTAATAATTACACATCTTATCAGGTATTTGAAAAGACTATAAACGGTAAAACTACATATTCAGCACAGGTATGGAATCCAAGTGATGAGACAATTACAGTGAATTTTGTGAATGCAAAAGGAAGTCTGGGAAGCGTAAAGGTTCCAAAACATGCATTGGTATCTGTAGATCCAACAAAAAATGAGGATAAAACAAAAGATACCGAGTATGTGCCTTACGAAAGCAGGGATAAAGTTAATTCAGTTCCAGGAGTAATTGAGGCAGAAGACTATGATACAAACTTTGGATGCGAACCTACAACTGGCAATGAGGAAGGCGGCTACATTGGATGGATTGATGATGGGGATTCTCTCGTGTATAACATCGAAGTAGACGAGGAAGCAGATTATGTTGTAGAATACAGAGTTCAATGTACTGACAGAAACAAGAATAGTGCAATTAAGTTAACCACAGACAATGATAGCGATTATATTCTTACGACACCTTTAAGTAATGCTGTTGAAGGCTGGAAAAATGTTAAATCAGAGAAAACTGTTCATTTGAAAGCAGGAAGTTATCAGATGAAACTATTGCTTGTAGATGGTGGATTTAACTTTAATTATATCAAGATATACAAAGAGGGAACAAAGCCACCGGTAGCACCAACAGATGATCTTACAATGGCAGATTTGACAGGATACCCGGAAATATCATTAGATGGAGCGAAGGTAATTGATGTATCTTCTGTTCAGGGAAATAATACAGGAGATAAGATCATTGATAAGGATTATAACAGCAGATGGGAATCTGTGGCAGCGGATCCACAGTATTTGACTATTGATTTGGGAAGAGTAGAAACAATCGGTGGAATCAAGATATACTGGGAGACAGCCGCATCAAAAGATTATGTAATAGAGACATCAACAGACAATGAAAATTGGACCACAGTATTTACCAGAACAAATGGTAACGGTGGACAGAAGAATGGGGATGAAAATAGAAGTTCAGGTCTTGAATCTATATCTTTCGCAAAGGTGACAGATGCAAGATATGTGAGAATATACTCAACAAAACGTGTTGGTGGATATGGAGTTTCTATATGGGAAGTGAAATTGTATGGAAGAGGAGCAGACCAGAAGGAGCAGTTAGATGTGCCAACAGTTTCAGCTACATTAAGTGGTGACAAGGTAACAGTAAACTGGAATACCGTAGATAATGCAGAGAAATATATAGTTTATAGAACTTCTCCTACGGCAACAAAGGCAGAGATTGCCATTGTGTCTAGTACAAGTTATGAAGATGCAGAACTTACCAGCTCAGGAAGATATACATATTATGTTGTTGCAGTTCCAAAAGCAGACAGTGAATATTATATGAAGAGTGGATATAGTAAGGCGTCAAATTCTATTACTTACAGCAAACAGGAACCACCAACAACAAAGCCGTTAATAGAACCGGATGAAACAACAACACCGAAACCAAATACACCAGAAGAAATAACTACAAAACCACAAGGAACTACGGAAGTTTCCGAAACAACTACTGGAATGGCTACAACAACAAAACAAGATATAGTAGCTACGAATAATAATCCTAGTGTAAAAAATGGTTCCAGGTTTAAAGTCGGAAAATTGGTTTATAAAATAAAGAGTACAAAGAAAAAGACAGTTTCTGTTGTATCTACAGTTAATAAAAAGGTTAAGAAAGTTTCTATTCCGAAGAAAGTAACTTATAAGAAGAGTTTTTATAAAGTTGTTGCAATTGAAAATAAGGCATTTAAGAATCGTAAGAGATTAATAAAAGTAACCATTGGCGCAAATATCAGAACCATAGGAAAGAAAGCTTTCTATAATTGTAAGAAGTTAAAGAAGATTATTATTCGTTCTAAAAAGTTAAAGAAAGTTGGAAAGCAGGCATTTCGTAAGGTGAGGAAAAAAGTTTTCGTCAAAATTCCTAAAAAAATGAAAAAAAAAGTACAAAAAATTGTTAAAATCTGTTACAATTAAATAGTGAGTAACAGTAACAGTTCAGCCATCAGCTTGAAAATCCTACAGATTTTCAAGCTGTGGCTACTCACCATATGATACAGAATAAATATAGCAAATTGTCTGCAAGTAGTCATTTGTTATATTTATTCTGTATCGCATGGCTGAATTGTTACAAATAATAAGAAAGGAAAAGTATAGCAGAGCTATACGAAAGAGGAAAAATGTTTGAAAAAATCTTTAAACTCAAGGACAACAATACTTCTGTCAGAACAGAAGTCGTTGCAGGATTAACAACATTTATGACAATGGCTTACATTATCGCGCTGAACCCTAATTTATTAACAGGTTTTGGTGCAGAGGGTGTGGAACTTTGGAATGGTGTTTTCCTTGCAACATGTATTGCTTCAGCAGTTGGTATGTTTGTTATGGCATTTGTAGCTAACAAACCATTTGCTATGGCACCAGGTATGGGACTGAACAGTTTCTTTGCTGTTGTAGTTGCCAATATTGCGGCAATTACAGGTATGACCTATGTTGCATCATTCCAGGCTGCCCTTTGTATTATTTTAATCGAAGGTGTGGTTTTCTTAATTCTTTCTGTATTGAATGTACGTGAAAAGATTGTTGAGGCGATTCCACTTGGGGTCAGACTTGGTATTGCACCAGCTATTGGTTTGATGTTAATGAACATTGGTTTAGGGTCCAATGCAGGTGTATATAATTCAGAAGGAAATTGTTTCTATGTAATGAGAGATTTCTTTGGTGCATTAACACCTAGCCTTGCAAAGAGTAATATGGCTGATGGATATAATCCAATGGTCTTAACAGTTGCAACAATGTTTATTGGATTGTTTGTAATTATTATTCTGGCACAGAAGGGTGTTAAGGCAGCAGTTATTCTTGGAATGTTGATATCAAGTGTGGTTTACTGGGCAGGAGAAGCAATCTTCTTTAAGATAAATCCATTTGAAGGTCTTAAAACAGCATCATGGTTACCACCTTTTGGTGATATGGCAAGTACAACATTGTTTAAGTTTAACTTTAGTGGATTATTAGATGTTGGAGTATTTACAGTTGTTACATTGATTATCACATTCTGTATTATTGATATGTTTGATACTATTGGAACATTAGTAGGTACAGCCAGCCGTGCAGGAATGTTAGATAAAGAAGGAAAGATGCCTAAGATGAAAGAAGCTTTACTTGCAGATGCAGTAGGTACTGTTGCAGGTTCTATGACTGGTACATCAACAGTTACTACATTCGTAGAATCAGCTTCTGGTGTTGAGGCAGGTGGTCGTACAGGTCTTACAGCTTTAACAACAGGTATTATTTTCTTGGCATGTATCTTTATAGCACCGGTTGCAGCAATTATTCCACCGGCAGCTACATCAGCAGCATTGATTTACGTTGGTGTATTGATGATTACAGGATTAAAGAACATTGACTTTAGTGATATTGCACAGGTAGTTCCAGTTGCAATTATGCTTCTTGCAATGCCTATTTCAGGTTCTATTGGACATGCAATTGGTTTAGGACTTATTTCATATACAGTTATTAAAGTATTTACAGGAAAAGCAAAAGAGGTATCTATACTTACATATGTTATTTCATTAATATTCCTGATTAAGTTCTTCTTAGTTGTATAATAGATAATAAAATTGAATATAGAAAATAAATGGGAGTCTCCTTTTACAAAAGGGGACTCTTTTGATATGATATAGAATAAAGATGGAAAAATGAGGAATAAGGATTTTTCAATATGTAATAATATAAGTATAAGGAGAATGTAATGAATCTAGAATGGAAACAGTGTTTTAGAATTGGCGTAACGTTGTTTATTTTATATCTTTGCACAATATACTGGAAAGTTGTGATGAATACGTTAGGGGTTGTATTAAACAGCATTACACCAATTATTATTGGTATATGTCTGGCATATATGATTAATTTGTTAATGGGATTTTTTGAAAGGTCTTTTTTTCCAAATGGTTTTAAAGGAAAAATTAATGAATATAAACGTACTATTTGTATGATTTTATCTGTGGTAATTACAGTAGGATTTGTAGTGCTGGTTATTTATATGATTATACCGGAATTAGTGAAATGTATTACAACATTTACAGAGCAACTTCCGTCTTTGGTTAACGATGTTTCTCAAAATAAATTAATACAAAAATTAATTCCGGAAAATGCCTTAAATACATTGAAGGATTTAGATTGGACTGCTTATTTTGATAAAGCAAGTAAATTTTTATTTACAGGAGTAGGTGGTGCAGTTACTACAGTAGCTAATGTAGCAAGTTCTGTGGCATCAATTGTATTTACGATTCTTATGGGGATTATTTTTTCTTTTTATATATTAACAAGTAAAGAAAAGCTTGTGGCACAGATAAAAAGAGTTTCTAACGTTGTTTTGAAAGAGAAGATTACAGAAAAAATGTCTGGTTATATTCATGTTATGGATGATTGCTTTCATAGTTATATTATTGGAAAACTATTGGATGCAGTGATTATAGGTGCAATGTGTGCTGTTGTAATGTTGATATTTAGAATGCCCTATGTGGCTATGATTTCCACACTGATAGGTTTTACAGCTTTGATTCCCGTAGTAGGTGCTTATGTAGGTACCGGGATTGGTGCATTTATGATGCTTACTGTTTCACCAGTAAAAGCGCTAGTGTTTATTATCATTATTTTGGCTGTTCAGTTAGTTGAGGGAAATCTAATCTATCCAAAGATTATGGGCTCATCCCTAGGACTTCCGGGAATCTGGGTGCTGGCAGCAGTAACAATAGGAGGAAGTACTTTTGGAATTCTTGGTATGTTGATTGGTGTTCCGGTATTTGCAACCATATATAAGATAGCAGGAGAAGGTGTAAGAAAAAGAGAGCAAAAAAGAAAGTTCTAGGTAGATAACTTTGCCCAAAGCGATGATAATCAGCTTTGGGCAAAGTTTATTTAGAAGAACAGTTTTTGAGATAAAACTAATTTTCCTGTTCGATAATTTCTATGGCTTGTGCAATATCGTCTACTAAATAAGCAGCTTGTTGTTTTACTGGTTCTGGTGAACAATGAAAAGTAAAAGGAACATCAACTTTTTGCAACATAGGCAGATCATTGTAGGAGTCTCCGATACCATAAATTTTATCAAGGTTATAATATTTTTTAATAAGTTCAATCCCGGTTCCCTTAGAATTTCCTTTTAAAACAATATCAACATTGGTAGAATTCTGATAACCTACAATAATATCTCCATATTTTGAATTAAGTTCAGTACGTAGATTATATGATTCTTCCAAAGTATTTAAAACATAAGAAATAGCGATAAATTCTAAATCATCCATTTCGTCTATAGACTGATAAATATCTGTATCCACATTATAAATTTTCTTTTGAATACAACAAAAACTTTTTTCTGTTACAAATAGTGGACTATAATTATATTTATTCTTAAAAAGTAAATACATGTCTTTTATAGTAGAAAAAGGAATGACAGCTTTGTGTAAAGTTTTATAATCTTTGTCTAAAATAACTGCTCCAGATGCAAGAATATAAAAGTCAAAGCTAATAATATCTTTGGCATCGAAAAAAACATCAAAGAGTGCACGACCGGTGCATAAACCAAAAAGATTTCCTTTTGCCTGAAAATCTTCTATCTTTTCTATATCGGTTTTTTTTATATAACCCTCGCCATCGTTGCGGAAATCGCGAAAAAATAGAGTGTTATCAAAATCGCTTGCTAATATTTTCATTGAATACCTCCTTGTAGTATATAAATAGTGAAAGAACTGTAATTAAATTATAAGCGTAAAGATTATTTATTTCATCATAAATATGTAATAAAAACTTCTTACTTGAAATAGTATAACATAACTGGTATACTAATATCAAGAATTGGAATGTAAATAAAACCAAAAATAAAAATGAAAGTAGGTGAAATTATGCCATCCGGCAGAAAGGTATTCCTGAAGGAGTTTTTTGTTTTAGCACTTCCTATCATGCTACAGCAATTATCAGGAACTATCTTAAATATTTGTGACACAATTATGGTAGGAAGAATATCTGATAAAGCGATAAGTGCTGTAACTGTAGCAAATAAAACATATTTAATATACGCACTGTTTATCTTTGGAATAACCAGCGGAATTATGATGTTTATGAGTCAGTATTATGGTGCTGAAAAATTTGGATTTGCAAAAAATACATTAAAATTTGGTTTAGAAGTATGTATTATCATTGCGGCAATATTTGTCATTGCAATTGTGTTATTTCCACAGTTTTTTATACATATTTTTGTAAACGGAAAAGAGATTTTATATTTAGGTACAAGATATATAAAAATTGTGGTATGGTCTTATATTCCTATGGCATTAAGCCAAATGCTTGCTGTATATTTCAGAGTGTTCAAAAAACAAAATATTCCTGGAATTATGAGTGTTATTTCTGTAGGGTTGAATATTATGTTTAATTACATGCTGATATATGGAAAATTGGGAATGCCAAGATTAGGAATTGAAGGGGCAGCACTTGCAACAACAGCAGCCCGATATATTGAGTTTAGTGTTTTATTTATGATTCTAATATTGTTCCATAATGGAAAAGAAATTTTTACGGCAAATAATATTAAATTAAATCTTGCAAAGAAGATAGAGATTATCAGAAAGACCATTCCACTGATGTTTAATGAAGGTATGTGGGCGATTGCTCTTAGTTTAGTCTTCAGGAATTATTGCCGTGTTAGTGAGACATATATTCCAGCGATAACAGTAGTAGATAATGTTTTTGACTTACTAAATGTAGCATTTTATGGTTGTTCTGTAGCAGCAGGAATTGTAATAGGTAAGGTTCTTGGAAGTGGGGACATGAAAAAAGCATGGAGTACCTCTAAAAAATTAATTGCTATATGTCTTGTAACAAGTATTACAGGGGCAGTGCTGATTTGTACTCTTTCTGGAATCCTGCCAAGGTTTTTCTCATTGACAGGAAATGTCTTTACAATGGCGACTACATTATTACTCATGAAAGCGATGTTTGGATGGACACAAGGATATAGTGAAACAATCTATTATATTATTAGGGCCGGTGGAGATGTAAAAGCAGTATTAGTAATTGATGGCTTATTTATGTTATATGGACCATTTTTAATGAGCACAATTGTTTCTTATGGAACAAATTGGCCAATACAGATTGTATATTTATGTACAGAAGCAACTTATATTATAAAAATAATTGTTGCCACGTATTTTTATAGAAAAAAGAAATGGTGCAGGAATTTAACAGAGGAATAAAGTTTAAGAAATAGCAGAGTTGTGATAAAGAGGTGTTATAGATTATGGTAAAGATAGGAGCAGTAGGTGATAATTGTGTAGATATGTATGACAACATTGGAGAACTGCATGTTGGAGGTAATCCAGTGAATGTTGCAGTATATATTAAGAGGTTAGGGGGAGAAGCTGGTTATGCAGGTGTTGTAGGAAACGATGGATATGGAAGATGGGTAAAGGAACAGTTGAATGAAAAAGGTGTGGATGTTTCTATGGTAAAAACCATTGAGGGAAGTACTGCAATTAGTCATATTGATTTAATTGATAAGGAAAGAGTATTTGGAAAGTATGAAGAAGGAGTATTACCAGAATTGACTTTAACAGAAGAAGAATTAGACAGACTGGCAGAATGTGATATTGTAGTGAGCAGTGTTTGGAGTTATGCAGAAAGTTATTTTGAGCGATTGAAAAGACTTGGAGCAATAACAGCTATGGATTTTTCTACAGAATTAGACTCTGAAGTTATAGATGTGGTGGGGCCGTATTTAGATTATGCATTCTTTTCTTTTGAAGAGGGGAATATGGAACTTGAGGAATTTATGAAAGATATTTTTGAGCGAATCTGTGGAATGGTGATTGTTACCAGAGGAGAAGAAGGAAGTGTTGCTTATGATGGAGAAGAATTTGTTTATCATGGAATAGAACCTTGTGAGGTAGTAGATACTTTAGGGGCAGGTGATAGTTTTATTGCAGGTTTTTTATATGGAATGGCAGAAGGATTGTCCATTAAGGATAGTATGATAAAAGGTGCAAAAAACAGTAGCGTTACGATTGGATATAAAGGTGCATGGTAAATAAGAAAGGGAGTTGAAATATATGGAAAAGGATATGCAGTATTATGTAAAAATATCAAATGAAGTAATGTTAAAAAATGTTGGAATAAGAAAGGAACTGACAAAAGAATTGGTTGATAAATATCTAGAATCAGATCAAAAGGATATATGCATCATAGCATCGGGTTCCTCTCTTAATGCAGCACTTACAGCGGAACTGTTTATGAGTAAATATTTAGAAGTAGGAGTTACTGTATTTAGTCCAACAGAATATATGAATTACAGAAAAAAATTGGTAAAAGATAACTTTATGATTGTTATTTCTCAAAGTGGATGCAGTACTAATATTATTGAAGCAGTAGTAGACATGAAAAAGAATGGTATTCATCCAGTGGCATTAACAGGTGATATAAACGGCAGTTTGAAAGATTATGTGGACACATTGATAGAATATGGTGTAGGTAATGAAACAGTAGGATATGTAACATTGGGAATGACGACGCTGATAGAATATCTTATGTTATTTACATTAGAAACAGCCTTCTGTAAAGGCAGTATTTCCGAAAAAGAATATACTAAAATTGTGCAGGATATTAATGTCTGCTGTAAAGTCAACAAAGATGCATATCAGAAGGCCGTAAAGTTTACCAAAAAGTATTATAAAGAGTTGTTTCAAATGGATCGTGCAATTATTGTGGCAGATGGTGCGAATATGGGAATTGCTAGAGAAGCAAGTCTGAAATTTGGTGAAACTTTAAAAATCCCAGTATTATACTGTGAAAGTGAAGAGTATGTCCATGGTCCTAATATGCAGTTGACGCCGGAATATTCTGTATTTTTTATTGATACAAATCCCAAAACAGATAGAATGTATGATATTTTTAAAGCGACAGGGAAAGTGATAAGACATACATATTTAGTAACTAATAAAGAAGTTGAGGTGGCAGAAAATGTGTTACATGTTACAGCAGATGTTATTCCGGAAGTAACGCCTTTATTTACAGTGGTGTTATTTCAGTATATTTGTGCAAATGTGACGATAGAAAAAAATAATTTTAGATGTCACCCGTTTTTTGATGAATTTGAAAAGGCAATAAAAATAAAAACCGATGAATATGAAGAAAGATATAAAGCAAAACAGGAACAACAATAGAAGATTTATATTAGATTTTATGGCGTTGGCACTTCCGATTATGTTACAGTCATTAACAGGAAATATTTTAAACATCTGTGATACGATGATGGTTGGGAAAGTATCATCAGTTGCAATTAGTGCTGTTACAGTATCTAATAAAGTGTTTATGATATTTTCTTTGTGTACCTTTGGAATTGCAAGTGGAATCAGTATGTTCATGAGCCAGTATTATGGTGCAGAGAATATTGTAAAAGCAAAGAAAACCTATAAGTTCGGATTGCAGGCGTGTGTGGTAGTCGCATTAATATTTTTGGCTGCCTTGACAGTGATGCCAGAAACATTAATCAGAATTTTTGTAAAAGGAGATAATATTGTTTATCTGGCTTTAGAATATGTAGCCGTGGTGAAATGGTCTTATATACCTTTTGCAATAAATCAGATTAGTGCTGTGTTATTCCGAGTGTTTAAAAAGCAGCGTATTCCGATGAATGTAAGTATTCTTTCTGTTGGAGTCAATATATTGTTAAATTACATATTGATTTATGGAAAGTTTGGCGCACCGGCTTTAGGGGTAAGTGGTGCGGCGGCAGCAACGCTAATTTCCAGATGCATAGAATGTGTTACATTATTGGTGATGGTATTGGTATTTAACAATGGAAAAGAAATTTTTACAAAAGGCTATGGGACATTAAGCAGAAATGTAAAGCTAGGAATTATGAAAAAGACAATCCCTCTTATGTTTAATGAAGGAATCTATGCAATTGCATTAACTCTGGTATTTAGAAATTATTGTGTAGTAAATGAGGCATATATTCCTGCGGTAACTGTTGTTGATAATGTATTTGATCTGATAAATGTGGCGTTTATGGGATGTGCACATGCAGCAGGAATTGTTATAGGCAAAGTACTCGGTTCCGGAAATATGGAAAAAGCAAAGGAAGAGTCTAAAAAACTAATTGTGCTAGGGCTGTCAGTAAGCTTACTGTGCAGCTTGGTGGTAATAGCCATATCTGATTTTGTACCAATGCTATTTTCACTTACAGGGAATTTATTTGGTATGGCAACCACGCTTCTTAGAACAAAGGCTGTATTTAGCTGGGGACAAGGTTATGGTCTTACAGTGTATTTTATTTTAAGAGCAGGGGGAGATGTAAAAGCTGTATTGTTGCTGGATGGATTATTTAATTTATATGGACCATTTTTTATTAGTACGATTGTAACGTATTGTACCGGATGGCCAATTCAAATTGTATATATGTGTACGGAGGCAACATATTTACTTAAAATATTTATTGCAACATATTTTTATAAGCGCGGAAAGTGGTGCAGGAATTTGACGATAGGATAAAAAATAAGACAGAATAAAGGGAGGAAAATATGAAGAAGGTATTGAATGCTTTGGCGAAAATAGGAATGGAGGTTTTTCTCTATCTTTTTGAACACATATTTTTAGTAATAGGTATTGTTATAATTCTTGTTTTATTGATAGCAAAATTATAGCAAAAAAATTTTTTGAAAAAATTGAAAAAAAAGGTTGCATTCTGCAAAATGAACTGGTATATTGAAAGTACAAAGTGGATTAGCGATAGAACCAAAGTGCACGTTGCGTATATCCTAAACTACTGTGAAAATGAAATGAATAAAATTCCAAAAGGAAAGTAAAAAAGCGATGGATTGTCGCGGAAAGAGAGGAAAAGGGAAATGGCAGAAGTTGCAGAAAAGGTAATCTTACCAAAGTTTAACAAGGAAAAATATTTTAAGGATGGTGAAGTCGTATACGGCAAGCGTGAAGAAGTGGAGTCAGCAGCAGATAAGATTTGTGAAGATGGATTTAAGAATATTGTTCTTCTTGGTATTGGTGGAACAGAATTCGAGTTGGCACCAATTGAATATCAGGTAAAGAAGTATAGCGATATTGAAATATCTGCATACAATGCAGCAGATGCAAATACAGTTCATCCAAAGAATATTACAAAGGACACAGTTGTTGTTACAGCAAGTGCCAGTGGTGATACAGTAGAGATTGTTGAGGCAGCAGAATGGATTGTAGAGACGGGAGCACAGATAGTTGCCTTTACAAAGAAAGAAGGAAAGTTAGGAAAGTTCCTGACAGAAAAAGGAAAAATTGTAATTGAGGCAGATGTTACAACAGGTGGATGTGAGTTCTCATATGTGTTATTTAACTTCCTTGCGTTTAAAATTATGAACAATAAGGGTTCTTTCCCTAAATATAAAGAATTTGCAGACAGCATGAAAGGTGTGTTCCAAAACCTTTATGATATCAGAGTGCAGTTTGATGCTAAGGCTGAGGAAGTTGCAAAGAAATATTACAATGCACCATACAGTATTTTCTGTGGAAGTGGTGCAGCATGGGGAGAAACATTACTCTTTGCAATGTGCATTTTAGAAGAAATGCAATGGGTTAGAACGCGTCCGGTAACATCGGCACAGTTCTTCCATGGAACATTAGAGTTAGTAGAAAAGGGAGTTCCTGTATTTGTAGTTAAAGGTGAGGATGAATACCGTGATCAGGATACTAGAGTTGAGAGCTTCTTAAAGAAGATTGGGCATGAAGATGCGGTAATTATTGATCTTGCAGAGTTTGCACTGGACGGAGTGGATAACGAGTTCAGACCAATCTATTCACCAATGATTACAACAGCGCTTTTGACAGATAGAATGGCAAGTTACTATGAAACATATACAAAGCATAATCTTGCTTATCGTCGTTATTATCGTCAGTTTGAATATTAAAATATATAGATATTGTCTAATACTGGGGCGGAAAAATTTTTCCGTCCCTCCTTCCTATAATAAAGAAACCGGAGGAAATAGAAATGAATACACAGAAAATAGAATTAGCAGCAATGAATTGTCATCATAGGTTTTTCGAATTAGAAGATTTCTTTGCAAGTGCAAAGAAAAATGGATATAAATATGTTGAAATCTGGACGGGTCCACAACACTTTTTTATGGATCATAACGGATATGAAAGTGTGAAGAAATTAAAAGACTTAGAGGAAAAGTATGGAATAAAGGTAATCGGTATATGTCCAGAGCAGACAAATCCTAAACCCAATAATATGGCAGCAAAAGATTTGAATATGCAGGAAAGGGTATTAAATTATTTTAAAAATGCCATTGATGTGGCTTGTGAAATTAAAGCGAAACAGGTAGTTGTAACCAGTGGATGGGGATTTTTAAGTGAGAGTGTGGAAAAGGCATACAAAAGAAGTGCAATAATGTTAAGAAAGGTTGCGGATTATGCTGAAGATAAAAATATGAATTTAGCAATTGAGGCACTACAACCGGAAGAATCTTTGATTGCTAATACTGCATTGGAATTGAAGAAGCTGATTGATGAGGTAGACAGACCAGCATTAAAAGTATGTCTTGATACAGGAGCTATGGCAAGAGCAAAAGACACAATACAGACATATTTTGATATGTTTGGTGATAAAGTGATACATGCACATTTTGTAGATGTAGATATAGAGAAAGAAACAACCCATCTTGCATGGGGAGATGGTAAAAGAAATATGGCGGAAGATATCAAGGTGTTTGAAAAGAATCAGTATCACGGATTGTTATCAGTGGAATGTGTGAATGGAGAATACTTTGAAAAGCCGGAACAGGCAGATGGAAAATCTATGGAAGTTTATCGTGAAGTTCATAATGAAAAATTATAGTCATATAGCGAAATGGTCGTTAATTCCCTTGATCTTTCTTTAATGGAGAGAACAAGGGAAGTTTTTTATTATATAGGAATTAACAAGAAAAATTGGGCAATATATATATTTTTACGAGAAAAGATAAACAAAATAGTGAAAAAGTACTATAACTTTTGAAAAAATGAAAACGTTTTTGGATAAAATTGCATAAAAAAGAAAAAGAAAATATGAAAAAAATATAAAAAAGTACTTGCATATCATAAGGAGAACTGGTATAGTAAAAACATCAAGTGGGATACATAATGAACCACAGGGTGCACACTGTATACAGAGTATTTTGCTTTGACTCGTAATGAAATAATAGCCATTGGCTAAAGAAGAATATGAAAGAAAGGGAGAAAAGAAAATGGCAGAAGTTTTAGAGAAGGTAGTATTGCCAAAGTTCGATGCTGAAAAGTATTTGTCAGAGGGTGAAAAGATTTATGCGCAACGCGCAGAAGTTGAAGCCGTTGCTGATAAGATTTGGAATGACGGATTTAAAAATATTATTCTTTTAGGAATTGGAGGAACCGAATTTGAGTTGGGACCGATTGAGTATCAAGTAAAAAAATATAGTGATATTGATATTGAATTGGTAAATGCAGCGGATGCAAATACAGTTCATCCTAAAAAATTAACAAAGGATACACTTGTAATTACAGCAAGTGCAAGTGGCGACACAGTAGAGATTGTAGAAGCTGCTACATGGATGGTTGAAGCGGGAGCACATGTTGTTGCGTTTACAAAAAAGGAAGGTAAACTTGGACAGATAGCACAGACAGTTATAGAAGCAAATGTTACAACAGGAATGTGTGAATATTCGTATGTATTGTTTGATTTTCTTGCATTTAGAATTCTTTATAATAAGGGTGATTTCCCTAGATACAATGAATTTGCTGATGGCTTAAAAGGTATATTTAAAAATTTGTTAGATATTAGAGTTCAGTTTGATGGCAGAGCAGAGGAAATCGCAAAAAAATATTATAATGCACCATATAGCATTTTTTGTGGAAGCGGTGCTGCATGGGGAGAGACGATTCTTTTTGCAATGTGTATATTAGAAGAAATGCAGTGGGTTAGGACACGTCCGGTAACATCAGCTCAGTTCTTCCATGGAACATTAGAGTTGGTGGAAAAAGGAGTTCCGGTTTTTGTTGTGAAAGGCGAAGATGAGTATCGCGCACAGGATACAAGAGTGGAACGTTTCTTAAAAACAATTGGTCATGAAGAATCTGTTGTGATTGATTTAGCTGAGTTTGCATTAGATGGAATTGATAAAGAATTTAGATCAATTGTGTCTCCAATGATTGTCACAGCACTTTTAACAGATAGAACGGCAAGCTATTATGAAACCTATACAAAACATAATTTGAAGTATCGTCGTTATTATCGTCAATTTGAATATTAAAAATATGATGCGATGTAATGAAGCTGTCTTACATAAATAAATGAGGCAGTGAGATAAATATAAAGAAGCAAAGCAAACGACAGCGCTAAGGCTTCTGGAAAGGAGAAAACATATGATTAAATTAGTTCGAGTTGATCATCGTTTATTACATGGGCAGGTGGCATTTAGTTGGACCAACGGAGTTGGAGCTGATTGTATTTTGGTAGCAAGTGATATGGTTGTGAATGACGAAGTCTGGAAAACAACATTAAGACTTGGTAAACCTAGTGGAGTTAAGCTTGTAATGAAAAATATGGAAGATTCCATAAAGGCAATTAACAGCGGAGTAACAGATAAATATAAACTGATTATTGTCGTTCAGTCTATTGAGGAAGCAAAACAGCTGGCTGATGGATGTCCGACGATTACAAGTATTAATCTTGGAAACACAAAGGAAAGTAAAACGACTACACAGATTAGTAAGCAGATTTTCCTTGAGGAAGAAGAGAAAAAAATACTGAAAGAATTGATGGACAGAGGTGTTGAATGTGAAATTCGGGCACTTGCGGATGATGCAAAAATTGATGTTGCAAAAGCTATGAAATAGCAGAGGCACACATAAGGAAAAATTAAATATATGGTAGGAATACAAAAGATATTTCTACATTTCGTTATTCTAAAATTTAGATAGGAGGAAATGTCATGTTAATAAAAGCTATATTAATAGGTCTTGTATCGGCATGGGGCGTTCTTGATTATAATGTTGGTACACTCTATACATTTAGACCATTAGTTTTAAGTGTTTTAGTTGGAGCTATATTAGGAGATATTCAGACAGGTATCACAATTGGTGCGAGTTTGGAATTGTTGTTTATGGGAGCAATTTCAGTTGGTGCTTATATCCCGCCAGATGTAAACGTTGGTGGTGTTTTGGCTACAGCATTTGCAATTCAGATGGGTTCAGGTGTTGAGGCGGCAGTTACACTGGCTATGCCAATTGCCACCTTGTCATTAGGACTTGGAAACATTATTGCAGCAGTTATACCTGTATTCTTAAAGATTGCTGATAAGGGGGCAGAAGAAGGAAATTATAAGAAGATTGTTGGAACCCACTGGTTAATGGGAATGGTCGGAACGATTGAGAAATTCACATTATCATTTGCGGCATTCTATTTAGGAGCTGACAAAGTTCAGGATTTACTTGGATTTATCCCACAGTTTATTTTAGATGGAATGGGTGTTGCAGCAGGTATCCTTCCGGCAATGGGATTTGCAATGCTTCTTAGAATGATTGTAAGCAAGAGACTGATTCCTTACTTTATTTTAGGTTTTGTTCTTATCGCTTACGCAAATATCCCGGTATTAGGTGTTGCTATTATTGCAGTTGTTATTGTAATGGTTAAGTTTGGATTCCTTGAAGGAAAACAACCAGTAATGGCGATGGCAGATTCAGGAAATCAGGAGGTAGATGACGATGAAGACTTCTAAAGATAATGAGAGATTAATTACAAAAAAAGATATGATAAAGATGTCATGCAATCAGGGTGCTCTTGGTATGGAATATTCATGGAACTATCCAAGACAGATGCATTTGGCATTCTGTATGATGATTAATAGTTGTTTAAAGAAAATATATAAGAATGATCCGGAAGGTTATGCGGCAGCATTGACACGTCATGTTGGATTTTTTAACATCACTCCACAGCTTGCCCCTTTTGTTGGTGGTATTGCAGTATCCATGGAGGAGAGAGTAGCAAAGGGTGAGATTGATGGTTCAGCAGTTGATTCTGTAAAGGCGGCTCTTATGGGACCTTTATCAGGTATCGGTGATTCTATCTTCTTGGGGTGTATCAGAGTCATCGCAGTGGCAATTGGTATTTCATTGGCACAGTCAGGAAGTATCTTAGGACCAATCCTTTATTTCTTAATTTACAATATTCCGGCATTTGCACTTAGAATTGTTGGAGCTGTAAAAGGTTATGAATGGGGATTTTCATTCTTGGCACAGGCAGAAAAGAGTGGACTGATGGACAAAATCATGTATGCAGCAGGTATCATAGGTATTATGGTAATTGGTGCTATGAGTAAAGACATGTTTTATGCAACAATACCATTAGAAATAGGTACAGGTGAATCTGTTTCTACGATACAGGAAATACTTGATGGTATTATGCCAGGTATGTTAGGACTTGGTGCTACATTAGGATTCTATTGGTTGCTTAAGAAAAAGATAAATCCAATGATACTTATTGTTGGTTCCATGATACTTGGATGTATTGGTGTATATTTTGGATTCTTAGGATAAATATAAAAGAGATATCAAGGGAGCGAGTTTTGCTCCCTTGATATATAATAAGACATAATAGGAGGACAAAAAATGGTAAGTAAGACATATACAATTAATATCGTAGAAGGACTACACATGAGACCGGCAGGAATTATAGCGAAAGAAATGGTAAAATTCTCAAGCAGCGTAACATTAGTATTCGGGGAGAAGAGAATTAATGCCAAAAGTCTGATTAACATTATATCAGCATGTATTAAGAATGGAGCAGAAGTTACATTTGAATGTGACGGAGAAGATGAAGAAGCAGCAATTGCAAAGATTGAAGAGCTGGCAGGTCAGAATTTTGGAGAATAAGAGGTAAGCGGTATGTATAAAGGAATTGCAGGATCAGAAGGAATTGGAATAGGAAAAGCAGTTCTTATTGAAGAGCATGAAATCAATGTGGAAGCAAAGAAAGTCACAGATATGGATGGGGAAATTGCAAGACTGCAGAAAGCCATTGAAAAGTTTGTGGCTGATACAACAGAAATGGCAGCAAGGATGGATGAAACAGTTGGAAAGAAAGATGCGGACATTTTAAGAGGTCATATACAGATGCTCCAGGACCCAATGCTAGAAGAGCAGATTTCGGCATTAATGCTCAATGAAAAGATTACAGCAGAAATGGCAGTGGATCAGGTGCTGGAACAGACAGCAGAAATGTTTGCGCAGATTCCTGATGAGCTGCTTCAGCAGAGAGCCACAGATTTTAGAGATATTAAGACGAGAATGCTTAAAATTTTAATGGGAATAGAGGATGTTGATATTTCACAGGTGCCATCAGGCACAGTATTAGTGGCAAGAGATTTGACACCATCTATGACGGCAGGCATTAATCCTGATAATATCGCAGGTATTCTTACGGAAGTAGGTGGAAGAACTTCTCATTCGGCAATTCTTGCAAGAGCAATGGAGATTCCGGCAGTTCTCAGCATTGAGAATATCTGCAGCATTGTGAAAAATGGCGATGAAGTGGTTCTGGATGGTACCAGTGGAGAGGCAGTTGTGAATCCGGATGAGGAGACAGTAACAAGATTCGAAAAAATGTATCAGGAGCATCAGAATGAAAAGGCGTTGCTGAAAGCCTATGCGGGACAGCCTAGTATGACTAAGGATGGAACGAGGGTAGAGCTGGTATGTAATATTGGAAAACCGGAAGATGCGAAGAAAGCAGTTGAATGTGATGGTGAAGGAATCGGACTTTTCAGAACAGAGTTTTTATTTATGGACAGAGACAGTATTCCAACAGAGGAAGAGCAGTTTGAGGCATACAAGACGGCTGCTGAAACAATGAAGGGAAAGCCTGTTATTATCAGAACGCTTGATATTGGCGGAGATAAAGCGATTCCATATCTTGGACTGGAGGAAGAAGAGAATCCATTCCTTGGATTTAGAGCGATTCGTTTTTGTCTGAAACGTAAAGATATTTATGAAACTCAATTAAAAGCTCTTGTAAGAGCAAGTGCTTTTGGAAAGATTAAAATCATGGTTCCACTTGTTACAGGTGTGGATGAATTACGCCAGGTAAAGGTTATGGTAGCTGATATTATGAAAGAATACGACAAAGAGGGAGTGGCATACAATAAGAACATTGAAATCGGTGTGATGATGGAAACACCGGCAGCATGCATGATGGCAGATGCGCTTGCCAAGGAAGCGGCATTTTTCAGCATTGGAACCAATGACCTTACGGGATATACCATGGCAGTTGACAGAGGAAATGCAAAGGTTGCGTATCTGTATTCTACTTATAATCCGGCAGTGCTTCGGGCGATTAAGAGGATTATTGAATGTGGTAAAAAGGAAGGTATTATGGTTGGAATGTGTGGCGAGGCAGCGGCAGATTCTAAACTGATTCCATTACTTCTTGCTTTTGGATTGGATGAATTTAGTGTTAGTGGAACTAGTGTTTTGAAAACTAGAAAGATAATCTCTGATTGTGATGTGGAGGAGTGTAAGGCATTGGCTGATAAGGTTATGAAGTGTGTTACGGAAGAAGAGGTTTTGGAACTTTTGAAGTAGTAGTAGATAGGAGGATGGACAAGTGGCAGTAGAAAAGTATATTGATTATATAGATGATCCCAATGATACATATGAGGAGTATTTAGAAAAGGCAAAAAAATATAATTTTAGATGTGTATTCTTTGATCATGAAGAACCGGAAACATATGAACAAGGATTAAGGATATTAAAAGGTACAGATATTATTTTAGCAGGAGCTATTGATTTTCCAGAGGGGATAATGTCTTTAGAGGAAAAGATGAAGGATTTTGAAAAAATGGCAGAGATGGGTGTGCCTGAAATTGATTATGTTTTAAATCAGAAAGCAGTGGAATCGAGAGATTTTGAAACAATAGAAAATGAAATGACAGCAATTGCAGAATTTTGCAGAAAAAATAATATAGAGGATAAAGTGATTGTTGAAATGTGCAAATTAGATGGCGATGACGAAGCAAAAAAGAAAATATGCGAAATCGCCCTGAAAGCAAAACCGGCATATCTTAAAACTTCTACAGGAAGAAGTTTTAAAGGTGCAGATATCAATGATGTAAAATTAATGAAAAGTATTTTAGGAGATGAAGTGAAAATTAAAGCTGCAGGTGGAATACATAACTATGAGGAAGCTATGATGTTTATTAACGCTGGGGCATCAGCCCTTGGTGCCAGTGCAGGTATTGCAATTGTAGAAGGCGAAGTAAAGTAGAAAGGAAAGGATAAAAGGATGAGAAAATATATTATTGCTACACATGGATATATGGCTTATGGAATCAATACAACATTAAACATGTTAATTGGTGAACAGGAGAATCTTACAGTTGTTAATGCATATACAGATGAATGTAAAGATCCGGTACCAGAATTTGAAAAAATAATAGAAGAAAATCCAGATGATGATATTGTGATTATGACAGATTTGTTTGGTGGAAGTGTTAATAATAATGCGATGCAAATGATTAAGAGTGAGAGAGTTCATGTGGTTACAGGAATTAATCTGGCAGTTGTTATATCAATTGTTATGTCAGATAGTAACACATCTACAAAACAGGTGATAGAAGAAGCGATTGCAGGAGCAAAAGATATGCTCATATACTGCAATGAATTAGTTACAGATTCTAATGATGAGGATGAGAATTTTTAGATAGAATCGTATACCAACATAGGAGGCGTAATGATTAGAGCAGTTATATTTGATATGGATGGTGTTATTATAGACAGTGAGCCGTTATATCTGGGTTGGTTTCAAAAATTTCTTGAAGCAAATAATATTTTTGTGGAAGATGAAGAGTTTAATCGACTGGCAGGGTGTTCTGCAAAGATGGAAGAACAGCTTTTAGGAAAATGGTGGAATGAGTCAAAGAATGACCATAAGGATGAAGAGGAAGTATATGACTTGTTTGATGGCTTTTATAAAGAACATATAAAAGAAAATCCATATTCTTATAAAGATATTAAGGATAAGGATATTGACTATGTTATGAGTACACTGAAACAAAGAGGATATAAAGTAGCTATAGCATCATCCTCTTCAATGGAAGTGATTCAATATGTTATCCATGAAATCAATATAGAAAAATATGTAGATGTAATTGTAAGTGGAGAAATGTTTCAGGAGAGCAAGCCGAATCCTGAAATATATCATTATACATTAAGCAGACTTCAATTTGAGCCACAAGAATGTATCGCCATAGAAGATTCTACATATGGTATACAGGCAGCAAAAGGTGCAAATATTACAACCTTTGCGAAAAAGGATGACAGATATCATTATGAGCAGAATAGAGCAGATAAAATAATTGATGATTTGTCACAAATTATTGAGCTCTTGTAAATATTAGATTTTCTCTAAAAGTATAGTAATCTACTTTTAGCCCTCGTCATATGACGGGGGCTTTTCATAAATTGTTTTTTATAAAGCGTTACAGAAGATGAAATTGTAGGAAAAAGCATTTTGAATATTATAGAAAAAAATGTTATACTGATTTATATATGTGATAATAAATTGGAATGAAAAAGTATTATATTTGCTTGAAAGGTTCGGAAAATATGAAGTTATTGAACAAAGATGAATTTATTGCCAATGAAATAAAATATATGTTCATTGAAAAAAAATACAAAGAGGGGGATAAGCTTCCGTCTGAAAGAGAACTTTCAGAAATATATGGGGTACAGAGAGCTACTATAAGAGAAGTATATCATATTTTAGAAGAAGAAGGTATTATCGAGATTCGTGAGAGAAGTGGAAGGTACATGGGACATACCAGAATAAAAAATAATCTTCAGGAAATTAAGTCATTTAGCGATAAGTTAAGTGACATCGGCATGGAAGTGAAAAATAAATTAATTTCTTTTGAGATTATTGAATTAGATAAGGAGTTATATAAAAAGGTAAAATTACCCATTGGTACATCGGTTTATAAGATTACAAGAGTAAGAAAAATTGTAAGAGAAGAAGAGGATTTTCCTATTGCCATAGAATACTCATATATTCCCGAGGTAATTGCAGATAAATTATTAAAATATGATTTAGAGGAAAATTCTTTGTTTGAAATATTGAAAACACAATATGGAAGAGTTCCAAAGAAAGAAGATCAAGTAATAGAAATTGTATATGCCAATGAATTTGAGTCTAAAACATTGAAAGTAGATCAAATGACGGCGTTGATAAAAAAGCATGGAATAACTTATGATGAAGACGGAAATATATTGCAGTATCTACATTCGGTTATGAATATGGATTGGGTAGAGTTTGAGAAAGGAAATAAAAAAATAGAAGAAAAGATAAAGGAGGCTGCCTATGGATTATAGAATGCCACTATATATTCAATTACAAGATATTATTATAAAGAAGATTGAAGAAAAAAAGTATCTGCCTGGTGAAGCAATCCCTAGTGAGAGAAAGATGGCGGAGACATATGGTGTCAACAGAATGACAGTGAAAAGGGCAATCAATAAATTAGTTGAGCTTGGCTATCTTATAAGAAAACCAGGAGCAGGAACTTATGTAGCACAGAGGGACCATAAAAAGATTGATTTGTCCTATATGAATGCGGCAACAGGAAACACTGGTGTTTCTGCTATGCTTAGAAAGTCCGGAATGAATACCAGCAGTAAGGTTTTAGGATTGGGAGAAATAACAGAAAGTAAATATTTAAATTATAAATTGGCATTAGGAAAAGAAGAGAATGTTTATGGATTACATCGTGTGCGTTTAGCAGATGGCCAGCCATTTGCCATTGAGTATACATATGTTCCTCAAAAAGATTTTGAAGATATTGAGAATTTTGATTTTTCAAAGGTATCTTTGTATGATTATATGGACACAAAGGAACATATGCCGATACATTTTATACAGAATCTTGTGATTTGCGAAGCCAATGAAAAGGTAGCTGAATTGCTTGATATTGAAAGAGGGACAGCAGTATTTAAAATCGAATATCAAGGAGCGGATAAAGATTATAATGTAGTAGAATATACAAAGAGTTATATGAATCCGGCATTTGCAGAGTTTCGATTTTTAGCAGAAGAAAAATAAAAGGTAGTTGAATAAAAAAGATTGCCACTGGTATTAAAATATGATAAACTGGTTCTATAAAGAACCAGTTTGTTTTATATAGAAATAAACTGGTTTGTGTTAAAAAGTACGGAAAGGAATCAGAGAAATGAAAATTAATCATGTAAAGGATGAAGAATTTAAAAAGTATGGAAGAATTTTAGAGAATATTAAAGTAGAAGGAATTCTTAAAGTTATGGAAAAGATACCAATACCTGAAAGTACTGTGTATGCAGCGTCTGTTTCAGAACTTGAAGATGTTGTGGAAGAGATGGAGCAGTTGAGAATAAAAGGTTATGGAGGACTACCGATTCAGATTGGATATTGTAATGGGAATAATCATAAGTTAAATGCAGTAGAGTACCATAGGTGTTCTGAAATTAATATTGCTTCAACGGATTTGATATTAATTCTGGGATGTTTGCAGGATGTGTCAGAGGAGGGAAGTTATAATACAGCACATATGGAAGCGTTTCTTATTCCACAGGGAACGGTTGTGGAAATTTACGGAACGACATTACATTATGCACCTTGCAATGCACAGACAGATGGATTCCGATGTGTTGTGGTTCTGCCTAAGGGAACAAATGGCGCTCTTGATTTTGAACCGGTAAGAGAAGGGGAAAATGCCAGACTTCGATCTACAAACAAGTGGTCCATTGCACATCCGGATAGTGGAAAGGTTGGGTACTTTATAGGGCTTACAGGTGAAAATATTACAATAGATTAGGAGAGAGTTTATGATTATATGTTTTAGTTTAATTGCAATATGTTTAATAATCAGAGTTGTTATAGGAATCTATACAAAGACCTGGTCTGTTGTATATCCACAATTATGTATTGTTCCATTTTTAGCGATGCTTGTTATGGCAATCATGTGGGGAGGAACCACAGGAATTAATGAAGCAAAGAGAATGGGAATATATGAGATAGGTCATTATTATTTGTCAGACAGAGGGGTTGTTACATCAGTGACGCAGTTTCAATATGAAACGATGTACACGATGCAAATTATCGCTTTCGCAGGTCTAATGCTAATGTGTATAATTACATTCGTTCAGTATTTGCTGAACAGGAATCATAAAGAGGAAGAAGCTGTAGTAGAAAATTAGATAAAAAGATGCTGTTGCATTAGTGATTAAAAACTTGTAAATGCAACAGCATTTTTTATTTACTGAATGATTTCATCATCGGGTATAATGATTGCAGCAACAATATAGGCTAGAATTCCAGTACCACAGGAACAGAGGGTTAAAAACGCCCAAAGTAATCTGACAAGTGTAGAATCAATATTAAAATATACGCCGATACCACCGCAAACACCGGATAACATTTTATCCCTAGATGATTTATATAGTTTTTTGTTCATAAATACTCCTTAGTATTTCATAGCTTCTTCTTCACCACTCATAACCCTGATAGCGCCCTGGGCAAGAGCAAGTAATTCATCTTCTCCAGGATATACAGTGACAGGAGCAATCCATTCTACAGCTTCTTTCATTGTGTCCTGAGTAATTGCATTGTAAGCAATACCACCTGTTAAAATAATCTGGTCAACTTTGCCACCAAGTACAACTGCCATAGCGCCGATTTCTTTTACTAACTGATAGTGGAAAGCATCCATTACTAATTTGGCATTTGCATCAGTTTCAGCCATCTTTACAAGATCTCTCATATCGTTGGTTCCAACATAGGCATTGAATCCGCCATTGCCATTAATCATTTTTCCAATTTCTGCCTGCGTGTATTTACCGCTAAAGCAAAGTTTCATAAGTGCGCCTGATGGAAGACCGCCAGCTCTTTCCGGAGAGAAAGGACCATCGCCATCTAATGCATTTGCAACATCTATAACTTTTCCATTTTTATGTGCACTAACAGAAACACCGCCACCCATATGAACAACAATCAGGTTAAGGTCTTCATAGGCTTTTCCTGTTTCTTTTGCATATCTCTTTGCAACAGCTTTTTGATTTAAAGCATGGAAGATAGAGATACGTGGCATTTCAGGATGACCTGATAATCTTGCAACATCCTGTAATTCATCAACAACTACCGGATCAACAATATATGATGGGACATTAATTTCTGATGCGATTTCTTTTGCAAGAATACCACCAAGATTTGAAGCATGCTGTCCCTGCTTGCCAATTTTTAAATCTTCTAATAATTCCGGTGTTGTTTCATAAGTACCACCCGGAATTGGTTTTAATAAACCACCACGGCCGACAACAACGTCAATATCATTCAAGTCAACGCCTTTTTCTTTTAGAACGCTGATAATAACATCTTTTCGGAAATCTTTCTGATCGTAAATTGTAGCATATTGTGCAATTTCCTCTGTTGAATGTCTTAATGTTTCTTCCATAACCTGTGTTTCATCTTCATATACACCAATCTTTGTAGAAGTAGAACCAGGGTTAATAATTAAAATTTTATATGCCATTTTAAATCTCCTTTATATTAATTACTGTTTAATAAACTGTTTGAGGATGTTTATTTCAGCTTTTCAGCAACGATAGCAGCAAGAGCAATAGAATTTACTTTTACTTCAAATTCATCAGAACGTGATGTAAGGATAACAGGAGCACTTGTACCTGTTAAAATATTACCGTTTTTGCAATCCGCTGTATGAACTAAACATTTGTATGTAATGTTACCTGCATGAATATCAGGGAATAATAATACATCAGCATTTCCAACGATTTTTCTGTCAGTAGTTCCTTTATGGAAAGCAGCCTGTGAATCAATTGCTAAATCTAATGAAAGTGGTCCGTCAATAATACAGCCTTCAATTTCTCCGGCTTCATTCATTTTTGTAAGAGCTTCAGCATCTACTGTACAAGGCATCTTTGGATTGACAACTTCAACAGCAGCAAGTGGAGCAACTTTAGGACACTCAACACCACATGCATGAGCAATTTCTACAGTATTTCTGATAATGTTTGCCTTTGTGTCAAGATCCGGATAAGGGACGAAAGCAACATCTGATAAGAATAGAAGATGATCAATGCCCTTAACTTCAAACACACATACATGAGACAAAGTCTTATCTGTTCTAAGACCAACTTCTTTATCTAAAACGCTTCTAAGGAAAGATTTTGTATCAATCAGACCTTTCATATACATATCAGCTTCACCATCGTGAACCAGTTTGACAGCTGTTCTGGCAGCTTCGATTGTATCTTCTACATTAATAATTTTGTAAGTGCTTAAGTCCATTTTTATAACACTTGCAATGGTTCTGATTTTGGATTCATCACCAACTAATATTGCATCTGCAATTCCTCTGTCTTTTGCAGCTTTTACAGCTTCCAATACAGCATCATCCTGAGCACACGCTACAGCAACGGTTTTCTTTGGACATTCTGCAACCTGCGCAAGTAAATCATCAAAACTTTTACTCATTTTCGTATACCTCTTTTTATTTATTTCTGCAAGCAAGAAGTCAAGTAAATATGTTTGTACATTTATTTGACTTTTGTAAACCATCTTAAATAATAGCACTGCAAGTAGGGGACGGTCAAGTGAAAATACGCAGTAATATTGGCATCATAAATTAAATAAAATAGAAAAAATGTAATCGTAGAATAAAGATATTAATGTTGACATATATAATACTATATGCTATATAATATTGTATAAAGAAAAATAAGGAGGACAAAATGGTTTTTAATACAGGTTCAACGTTATTAGATGCCATTGTATTGTCGGTTGTTTCAAAAGAAAAAGAAGGCACGTACGGATATAAGATTACACAGGATGTGCGAAGTGTTATTGATATATCTGAGTCTACACTATATCCTGTTCTCAGACGCCTTCAAAAAGAGGAGTGCTTTGAAACTTATGACAAGGCAATTGATGGTAGAAACAGACGGTACTATAAACTCACGGAGAAAGGCAGTGCCCAATTAAGTTTATACAAAGTAGAGTGGAAAAATTATTCTACAAAGATATCAAATATTTTGCTGGGAAAAGATACGCTTAAAAGAAATAATGAAGAAAGGCTAGGTAGCAACAATGACTAAAAAGGAATTTATGAAAGAATTGGAAAGGCGGCTGGCAAAAATCCCTGAAAATGAAAAAACAGATGCATTGAATTATTATGAAGATTATTTTGCTGATGCAAAGATACAGGATGATATGTTAGTGCCGGAGTCAATGGGTACACCTGAGGATATTGCAAAGCAGATTATTGAAGAAGTTGTGCAAAAAGAACAGTCGGAAGAATATTTTAATGAAAATGCAGATATGAAATCTGATAAAAATGAGTATGTACCTTATTATAGAAGAGGGGAGCAAAATTCAAATCAGAACAGGAATAATAATTTTAATGAGAAGAATGCTCAGCCGTCAGGTGAGAAGGTAAAAAATAATGATGCAAAAATTGTTGCGATTATACTATTGGCAATATCTTCTCCGTTTTGGATAGGGTTTGTGATTGCTGCCGCTGCATGTCTTTTTGCAGCATTAGTAACGTTAGGAGCCTTGGTGTTTGGATTTGGTGTATCAGGGATTGCACTAGTTATAGCAGCATTTTTATCAAGTAGTTTTGCAGGAGGAATGGTGTTGGCTGGAACAGGATTACTCCTGATTGCATTGGCTCTTATTATGATAATTCCTTTAGTTCTGTTTTGTGTCAGATTTTTGCCATGGCTGTTTATCGGCATTGTAAAAGGCTGTAAAAGACTATTTGGGAACGGAAAGGAGCAGGCATAATGAAGAAAATGTTTAAAATATTAGGAATTACATGCGGTATATTAGCGGTAGTAGGTATTGTTTTTGTGGGAATTGGTCTTGCGAATGGTGGAAAAGAGGTAGTTCAGTCTGATGTTATAGATAACAGGCTGTCATTTGATTTGGAGGAATGGTTTAATGACTATGATGACGATATGAATACAATTAACAAAGAATCAACTGTCAGATTACAAAAAAATGAATACGAAATTGATTCCATGGAAGTAAAAGCAAAGTATGGTGAAGTAGAAATAAGTCAATGGAATGAAGAGGGATTTGGAATACAAAATAATGCAAAATCATTGAATGTTAAGTATGAAGTAAGCGGCGGTATTTTGAAGATTTCCGTATCAAGAAGAATTGGTATTTCTACAAATCATGGAGGAGAGGTCAAAGTTTATATTCCAAAGGATAAATTAAACAGTGTGGATGTATCTATCGGAGCAGGTGAGATGAAGTGCAGTGGTGTTTATGCAGAAAATTTTAAAATTGATGTAGGGGCAGGAGAAGGAAAGATAAAACACAGCCAACTAGAAAACTGTAATATTGGTGTGGGAGTTGGTGAAGTTGATGTAGAGCATATTTCGGTGAATAATATGAATGTCGATTGTGGCATGGGAGAGGTAAAAGCTGATCTTGATAATGGTTATAGAGAGTTCGATTATACATTAAAAGTTGGTGCCGGTGAAATAGAACTGGGTAATGAAAAATATGAAGGATTATCCCAATCTGTAAAATTATCTAATGGTACAGGTAGGAACATAGATGTCGATTGTGGTATGGGAGAAGTGAAAATAAAATTTAATCAATAATTTTATAAATTTCGGTCTATCTAGGTGGTCTGAATATAAAAGGAATACACTTGAAAACTGAATTTCATAAACATTTGTAGATAGAAAAAGAGTCTGAAAATTAAAGTACCGACTTCATCTTCACCGAATTTCTGAAGAAATTCGCTTCAGGTAAGTCTTAAAAACTGATTTCGAAAATCAGTTTTTAACTTTAATACATCAGATTCTTTTTCTATACAAATCTGTTTATGAAATTCAATATTTCCAAGTGCATTCCTTTTATATCTCTTCCCACCACCACAAATCGCAGACTTATAAATTGTAATTGTTGTGACGGCGGCATTTCGTTGCCAGCGTGATGTGTACAGAGAATGCACCATCTTGCCACAAAACATATTTAAGATTTACATATATAAAGTATTTATTCTTTAGTTTTCCGATGTATTTTCAATCGTTTTTTCCGCTTTATTACACGAAATTACATATATTAATTCTTATTTTTTCGTAGTAGATATGTAATATATTTTCACCTGCCACATTTTTTACATATATGTCATGCCAGAGCTTCATCCCCGCAAAATTAAAATTGTTAGACGAAAAAGCATGGACAGACAGCCCATACTTTCACATTTGATAGATTCAGGTTTGTAGAAGTTGGGGCATTTCACTGCTGAAATAATACGGACAGAGAATATAGGAACTTGAGAGTCTTGAATACATTTATAAAATAAAAATAATATTGAATATTAAGCGGACATTTGATTCACAAAATCAAATGTCCAGACTTACCTGAGAAAAAATCATCAGGATTTTTTCGAAGATGAAGTCGGTGCTTAAAATATTCAATATTATTTTTATTTTCTATAAATGTTCAAGAATCGAGGTGAAGATAATCTCTGTCTGTATTTCTTCAGCAGGAAAGTCACTCCCCTATAAACCAGAATTTGCCTTTTTTTTAATTGTAACGTATACTTGTCTAGGAAAAAGGGAATTATTAACAGTTAAGAATGAAGAGTTAAAAATTTCAGAAAGAAGAATAAAGATAAAGAGAGAAAAAATATGTTTCGGTTACTTAAATATTTGAATAGTTATAAGAAAGAGTCTGTTTTAGCACCATTATTTAAAATGTTGGAGGCATGTTTTGATTTAATGGTTCCACTGGTGGTGGCTTCTATTATTGATTCAGGAATTGCAAAAAGGGATATACCATATGTGTGGAAAATGGGAGGTGTCCTTTTAATTTTAGCAATTGTAGGATTGGCATTTTCTATTACGGCACAGTATTTTGCGGCAAAAGCATCAGCAGGGTTTGGAAAAAAACTGCGCCATGATTTATTTGGGCATATTGAGAGTCTGTCATATACGCAGATAGATAAATATGGTGCATCAACATTTATTACCCGAATGACAGCAGATGTTAATCAGATTCAGACACAGGTAAATATGGTGCTTCGATTGCTGCTTCGTTCACCGTTTATTGTAATTGGTGCCATGCTTATGGCATTTACAGTTGATGTGCAAACAGCAATGGTATTTGTTATTTCTATTCCCGCATTGTCCGTAATTGTCTATGGAATTATGCTGATTACAATTCCTCTTTACAAGAGGGTACAGGGAATGCTTGATAAAGTAATGTCCAGTACACGTGAAAATTTAAGTGGAACAAGAGTTATCAGGGCGTTTAATCAGGAAAATGATGAGATTGAAGATTATAATGAAGAGAATGCAATTTTAAATAAGTTCCAGATTTTTGTTGGAAGAATATCTACATTAATGAATCCGGCAACTTATATTGTTGTAAATTTTGCAATTATTGCAATTCTCTGGGTTGGCGGACAGAGAGTTCAGACCGGCTCTATGTCGCAGGGACAGGTTGTTGCTTTAGTAAATTATATGTCCCAGATTCTGGTAGAGCTGATAAAATTGGCAAGTCTTATCATCAATCTGACAAAAGCTTTTGCCTGTGCCAGACGTGTAAATGATATATTTGATATACCGGCAGATTTAGATTATGGTACATTAACAGAGGGTGCAGATAAAACCGTAAAAGTTGAATTTGATAATGTTTCCTTAAAATATGAGGGGGCAGGAGATAATTCTATTGAAAATGTAAATCTGAGGGTAAATGCAGGTGAGACAATTGGTGTAATCGGAGGAACCGGTTGTGGAAAAACAACTTTGGTAAATATGATTCCGGGGTTCTATCATGCGACAGAAGGTGTTGTAAAAATTGAAGGTTCTGATATCAGAGAATTTAAAAAGTCAGCGCTGAGGGAGAAGATAGGTGTTGTTCCGCAGAAATCTCTTCTTTTTCAGGGAACGATACGAAGCAATCTTTTGTGGGGAAAGAGTGATGCCACAGAAGAAGAGTTGATTGATGCATTAAAGAAATCCCAAAGTTATGATTTTGTTATGGAAAAAGAAAAGGGATTGGATACCGAAGTAGCACAGGCCGGAAGAAATTTTTCAGGAGGTCAGAAACAGAGACTTACAATCGCAAGGGCTTTGGTTCGAAAGCCGGAAATTCTTATATTAGATGACAGTTCTTCGGCATTGGATTTTGCAACCGATGCAAGGCTTCGAACAGAAATAAAAAAGATAGAGGGTGTAACAACTTTTGTTGTTTCTCAGAGGACGTCTTCCATTATGCATGCGGACCAGATTATTGTATTAGATGATGGAGAAGTTGTTGGCTTAGGCACGCATGAAACATTATTGGAAGATTGTGATGTTTACAAAGAAATATATCAGTCTCAGTTTAAGCAGACAGCAAAGGAGGGCAGATAAATGAAAAATATTATTTCACAAAAATCAGCCATGAGAGAGCTGCTTACAAGAATTAAAAAGTATTGGTATATGATTTTGGCATCAGTAATCTTTGCATCGGTATATGTGGTATTGTCACTTTATATTCCAAGACTGATTGGTTATGGAACAGACCAAATTATTGCACAGGGAAAAGTAAACTTTGATGGTTTAGAGGGGGTGATTGGTCAGATTTTTGTATGTACAATCGTTGCAGCTATCGCATGGTGGATTATGGGATTATGCAACAATCGTATTACATTCAATGTTATCCGTGACATCAGGCAGGAGGTGTTTGCAAAAATTCAGAAACTGCCGGTAGGTTATATAGATTCCCGTTCCAGTGGAGATATTGTTAATAATGTAATTACAGATGTAGACCAGCTGGCAGACGGACTTTTAATGGGATTCTCTAATTTGTTTACTGGGATTATTACAATACTTTTTACATTAGTATTTATGATACAGATAGACTGGAAAATTGCATTGGTTGTTATATGCATTACACCGGTTTCATTCTTTGTAGCAAGTTTTATTGCGAAAAGAACGTATTATATGTTTCGGAAACAGTCAGAAATTCGTGGGGAGCAGACCGGAATTGTAGATGAAGTGTTTGGTGGAATTAAGGTTGTAAAAGCATTTGGACAGGAAGAGAATATGATGTCGGCGTTTGACGATACGAATGACAGATTAAATAATATTAATGTGAAAGCAACCTTTTTCTCGTCTATTACAAACCCAAGTACCCGTTTTGTAAACAACATTGTGTATGCGGGTGTTGCAATCAGTGGTGGACTTGAGGCGATTATTACAGGAGGCATTACCGTAGGTGGACTGATGACGGTGCTTAGTTATGCAAATCAGTATACAAAACCTTTCAATGAAATTTCAGGAGTTGTCACGGAACTACAGAATGCATTGGCCTGTGGAGCAAGGGTATTTTCTGTTATGAAAGAAGAGCCGGTTGCCAACATTCCGGAAACAAAAGATACTGTTTTAACAGACGTTTCGGGCAAAGTAGATATATGTGATGTTAGTTTCTCTTATGAACCGCATAAAGAATTGATTAAAGATTTGAATCTTCATATTGAGCCGGGACAAAGAGTAGCAATTGTTGGACCGACCGGCTGTGGAAAAACTACAATTATTAATCTGTTGATGCGTTTTTATGATGTAAATACAGGGGAAATTAAAGTTGATAATAAAAATATTAAGGATATTACAAGAAAAAGTTTAAGAGATTCTTATGGTATGGTACTTCAGGAAACATGGCTTAGAAATGCTACTGTTGCAGAAAATATTGCTATGGCAGATCCTGATGCTTCAAGAGATCAGATTATAGAGGCGGCAAAGCAGAGTCATGCCCACAGTTTTATCAAACGTTTACCACAAGGATATGATACGGTTATAGGAGAGGATGGAGGAAATCTTTCACAGGGACAAAAACAGCTTTTGTGCATTGCAAGAGTAATGTTAAATCTGCCACCTATGCTGATATTGGATGAGGCGACTTCATCGATTGATACCCGTACGGAAATCCGTATTCAGCGGGCATTTAATAAAATGATGCAGGGGCGTACAACATTTATTGTTGCTCATAGGCTTTCTACAATTAAAGAGGCAGATGTTATTTTGGTAATGAATGCCGGAAAAATTATTGAACAGGGAAGTCATGAGGGGCTGCTGGAACAGAAAGGTTTTTATTATAACCTGTATAACAGTCAGTATCAGTAAATTGTGGTTTGTAGGGGCGAACGAATACCAAAGGAATATACTTGGAAACGAAATTTTATAAACATTTGTAGATAGAAAAAAGAGTGTTGATTATTAAGCACCGACTTCATCTTTGAAGAATGCCTGATGCATTCTTCTCAGGTAAGTCTTAAAATCTGATTTTGTAAATCACATTTTAGCTTAATTCCCAATACTCTTTTTTCTATACAAATCAATTTATGAAATTTAATGTTTCCAAGTATATTGCTTTGATATACATATATATTTCTATCAGACCGAAAAACATATATGTAAAAATTTTGAAAATATGTGGCAAGTAAAAACTTTTTACATATATATTTTTTAAAATCTGGAGAACGTATATGTAAAAGTTTCTAAAAATTATAACAAATGAAAATATTTTACATATATATTAAAAAAAATAAGAATTAATATATGTAAATTCGTATTATAAAGCAGAATAGTCTGTTGAAAATACATGGAAAAACTTAAAGAATCATGTTTTATATATGTAAATCCTAAATATGTTTTGTGGGAAAGTGATGTATTTCCTATATACATCACTCTGGTAGCGAAATATCTCTCCCACCTCGACAAATCGGAATTTTCAAAGAGTTATTGTACAGTTCTCAATTCTTTCATTCTACGAAGCAAAAAGTATAGAAATACTCCTACCAGCACCAATCCGCTGACTCCCGATGAAATGAAACGAAAGACCGTTCCATGAAATGATGAAAAACTTAAAATGTATTTTACGAGCCATCCGGCAGCCATACTACAAAGAACCCATATGACAGGACGAATGATATTGTCGACACAATCAAAAGAGAAATGTATATCTTTTTTTATATATCTTCCATGCAATAAAGTAATTAATAAATCACTGCCCAATAATCCCCAAAGGTAGCCAGCAATTCCAACTCGTGGAACGACAAACCAAAGGCAGGCAAGACGGATGGCTGTACCAATAACATTGTGAACAAAAGCAGCATTGGTTCGTCCTAATCCATGTAGTATGGACCCCATCGTAATAGAAAGATACATGAAAGGACAGAGCCATGCCAGGATTTTAATATATTCACCTGCTTGAGAATGTCCGAAAACAGTCCCGCCTATAAAATCTCCAAAATATAAAAAGAATCCTATAAAAAATATACCCATTACCACAGAAAACCATATAGAAATTTCTGTGGTTTTTCTCACCTGCAATTTGTTACCACTGGTATTTGCACCTGCAATTGTCGGAAGAATCATTGTGGAAACAGAGGTATTAATTGCGGAAGGAAATGATATTACCGGTAAAGCCATTCCTGTAAGAATTCCGTAAATACTAAGAGCGTTGTCGGAAGACAGACCACTCTTTGTTAATACAATTGGAACAAGAATTGCTTCAAAACATTGTAAAAAGGTAATCATTATTTTGTTAATGGTTAATATGTACGAAACAGAAAATAATTTCTTCATAGATGAAAAAAGTTCTTTGACTTTAAAAGAATAACTTTTTTCACCAGTAAGGGCAATAATACAAAAAATTACACCAAATGATTCGGAAATAATCATAGAGTAAACTGCAATCATTGGCGTGATTTTTATATGATTTCCGACACAGACTAATCCGATAATAAAAATGGATGCAACTTTTACAATCTGTTCAATAATAGATGAAACAGCTGGAACAAAAGTTTTTTTCATTCCAAGATAATAACCTGAAATACAGGAATGAAATGTTGCCAGTGGTATAGTAATAGAAGCGTACTTTAACAATTCATAGCATTGTACATTTTTAATAATATGTATCGAAATTGGTTGTGCATAAAAATAAAGGCACACAGTTGTCAGAGAAGAAAGCATCAGTGACATTATCAGACTACTGATTAAAATCATAAACTTGTTTGCCTTATTTTTGCTCTCAGCGACAAATCTGGAAACGGCAATCTGGATTCCGCCACAGCTAAGAGCAATACAAAAACCAAGCACCGGAAAAATCAATTGAAAAATTCCCATGCCTTTAGCACCTATTAGGTTTGATAAGAATATTCTATATAAGAAACCAAGAACTCTACTTATTAAAGTGGCGGTTGTAAGTACAATCGTACCTTTGATAATTTGTTTTTTTACAGACATATAATCACAAAAAATACTTGTTTATACAATCTATTCTAAATATTAGAAAAAATACTATCAAATATTAAAAAGGAGTAAACCATGATTTATTTGGACAATGCGGCAACAACAAAAATATGCGACAGGGCAGTACACGCAATGGAACCATACTTAAATGAAATGTATGGAAATCCTTCCGGAATATATAATTTTTCAAAAGTGTCAAAAGAAATGGTGGAAAGGACAAGAGCGACCATTGCATCTGCAATTCATGCAAAGCCGGAAAATATTTTTTTTACATCAGGAGGAACAGAATCAGACAATTGGGTTCTGGAAAATGCTGCAAGATATGGAAGACATATTATAACATCTGAAATAGAGCATCATGCGATTTTAAATAAATGTGAAAACTTAAGTAAGAGAGGTATGGATATATCTTATGTAGGCACTGACAGAATGGGATTCGTAAACCCATATGAGTTGGAATCGCATATCAGAAAAGATACAGCATTAATATCAATTATGTTTGCTAACAATGAAATCGGGACAATACAGCCGATAAAAGAAATTGGGAGAATTGCAGGAAGACGAAAGATATTATTTCACACAGATGCAGTTCAGGCATTTGGGCATGTACCGATTAATGTACATGAGATGAACATTGATATGTTAAGTGCCAGCAGCCATAAATTTCATGGACCAAAAGGGGTTGGTTTCCTTTATATAAGGAATCCGGAGAATGTAGAATCTCTGATTTTTGGCGGTGGACAGGAAAAAGGACGAAGGGCAGGTACTGAGAATGTTGCAGGCATTGTAGGAATGGGAGCTGCTGTAGAAGAAGCTATGGAAAATCTAAATCAGAGAATGGAAAGAGAAATAGAATTAAGAAACTATTTAATTAATCGGGTGCTAAGAGAGATTCCATATGTCAAGTTAAATGGTCACATGTCAAAACGGTTACCGGGAAATGCAAATTTCACAATCGCAGGAATTGATGGAACATCTTTAGTAATTCTTATGGATAATGATGGAATTTGTGTATCGGCAGGTTCTGCATGTTCGGCAGGAGATGATTCACCTTCTCATGTGATTAGAGCGATTGGTATTCCGGACCAATATATTTATGGTACAATTCGATTAACATTGTGTGCGGATAATACGAGAGAAGAGATAGATTATACGATTCACAGATTAAAAGAAAACGTAATGCAGATGCGTTCTATGTAAATAATAAAGGGGCTGTCGCACTAAAGCGGAAGCTCCTTTGTAATAAATTTATTTAGTAAATATTTTTAAGTGATGTTTAATAATGAGATTTTCAACTTTATCAAAACCATATCCAATATCACATGCCTTATGGGCATCAGAACCAATGGTTATATATTCTCCGCCTAATTCTTTATATCTCTTAATAATGTTTGTATGAGGATTTGGAAAAGTAAATCCTTTTGCAAGATTTGCAGTGTTAATTTCTAATTTAATGTTCTTATTAATAATGAAATTTAAAATTTCATCAATCACATCCGTATAATCAGCTGTAGAATAATTCGTGTCCTTATTCGGACTGTATCGTACTATATAATCCATATGTCCAAGAGTATCTATAGAATCAAACATTTTCAGACCTTCCAATAAAGTATAAAAATAAAGTTCAAAAGCTGCTCTGTCTTTTCGCTCTTTCCAAAATTCTGTATAATATGGGTCCATATTGTCCACAATATGACAGGAACCAATTACAAAATCGAACGCATTGGAAGCAATCAGGTTCTGGCATTGGGTTTTTGTGCCTTTCATCAGACCAAGCTCAATGCCTTTTAAAATCTGGATTTGTCCAACGTATTTTTCTTTTGCTGAATCAATTGCAGAAAAATAATCTGCAGCAGGAATAGAAGGACTTTCGCCGGAAACAGGCCAGTTGAAATCCTGATGGTCTGTAATGGCAACCTGTTTCATGCCAAGCGAAATGGCTTTTGTAATAATATTGTCTAATGTTTCTTCGGAGTCAAAAGAGAAACCGCTGTGAACATGATAATCTGAAAACATAATCTTCTCCAATTTATTTATTTGCACTGGAATGCAGTTCAGCCAACAGCTCGAATTCGCTGCGCTTCTTCTCGCTGTTATGGCTAAGTATACAATCTAAATTCAAACGATGCAACAGTTCAGCCAACAGCTCGAATTCGCTGCGCTTCTTCTCGCTGTTATGGCTCACCATATGATACAACTTAAATATAACAAATTGCCTGCAAGCCGTCAATTTGCTATATTTAAGCCGTATCGCATGGCTGAACTGTTGCAAATTGACAAAAATTTAACAAAAAACCAAGAAAAACCATAAAAATACCTTGATATTTATAAATTAATTATGTAAAATAAGCATTAGGTTAATGAAAGTTAACAAAATTTATTCTTTATATTTTATTTAGGAGGAAAAATCAAATGGCAGTTAAAGTTGCAATTAACGGATTCGGACGTATTGGACGTCTTGCTTTCAGACAGATGTTTGGTGCTGAAGGTTATGAAGTAGTAGCTATCAATGACTTAACAAGTCCTAAAATGTTAGCTCATTTATTAAAGTATGATTCATCACAGGGTAAATATGAAAAAGCTGATTCAGTTTCAGCTACAGAAGATTCTATCATCGTTGATGGTAAAGAAATCAAAATCTACGCTGAAGCAGATGCTTCAAAGTGCCCTTGGGGAGAACTTAATGTAGACGTTGTTTTAGAATGTACAGGTTTCTATACATCTAAAGATAAAGCACAGGCTCATATTGATGCTGGTGCAAGAAAGGTTGTTATCTCAGCTCCAGCTGGAAATGATCTTCCAACAATAGTTTACAATACAAATCACGAGACATTAAAAGCAGAAGATACAATTATTTCAGCTGCTTCATGTACAACAAACTGTTTAGCACCTATGGCTGATGCTCTTAACAAATACGCAGCTATCCAGTCAGGTATCATGGTAACAATCCATGCTTACACAGGTGACCAGATGACTCTTGACGGACCTCAGAGAAAGGGTGACTTAAGAAGATCAAGAGCAGCAGCAGTGAATATCGTACCTAACTCAACAGGTGCTGCAAAGGCTATCGGATTAGTTATTCCGGAATTAAACGGAAAATTAATCGGTTCTGCACAGAGAGTTCCTACACCAACAGGTTCAACAACAATCTTAACAGCAGTTGTTAAGGGAACAGATGTTACTGTTGAAGGAATTAACGCAGCTATGAAGGCAGCAGCTAATGAGTCTTATGGATACAATGAAGATGAAATCGTATCATCAGATATCGTTGGTATGAGATATGGTTCATTATTCGATGCTACACAGACAATGGTAGCTAAAGTTGATGATGACACATATGAAGTACAGGTTGTTTCATGGTATGATAATGAAAATTCATACACAAGCCAGATGGTTAGAACAATCAAATACTTCTCAGAGTTAGCATAGAACATTGCAGAAAATTAATTAGATCCAAAAGGGGTCCGGCTTTGATGGCCCGGACCTCTTTTCATATGAAAGGAGCACAGTATGCTTAATAAAAAATCAGTTGATGACATCAATGTGAAAGGACTAAAAGTTTTAGTTCGTTGTGACTTTAACGTGCCTTTAAAAGAAGGTGTGATTACAGATGAAAACCGTCTTGTAGCAGCACTTCCTACAATTAAAAAATTAATTAATGATGGAGGAAAGGTTATCCTTTGCTCACATCTTGGAAAACCAAAGGGAGAACCAAAGCCGGAGTTATCACTTGCACCGGTTGCAGTCAGACTTTCAGAGTTATTAGGTCAGGAAGTTAAGTTTGCAGCAGACGATAACGTAGTAGGTGAAAATGCAAAAGCAGCAGTAGAAGCTATGAATGATGGTGATGTTGTACTTCTTCAGAACACTCGTTACAGAGCAGAAGAAACAAAGAACGGGGAAGCATTTTCAAAAGAACTTGCTTCACTTTGCGATGTATTCGTAAACGATGCTTTCGGTACAGCTCATAGAGCTCATTGCTCAAATGTTGGTGTAACAGAATATGTTGATACAGCAGTAGTTGGATACTTAATGCAGAAAGAAATTGATTTCTTAGGAAATGCAGTAAACAATCCAGTGAGACCTTTCGTTGCTATTCTTGGTGGTGCAAAGGTTGCTGATAAGTTAAATGTTATCAATAACTTACTTGAAAAGTGTGATACTTTAATTATCGGTGGTGGTATGGCATATACATTTGTGAAAGCTCAGGGTGGAAATGTTGGTATCTCTTTAGTAGATGATACAAAACTTGATTACTGTCTTGATATGATGAAAAAAGCTGAAGAACTTGGAAAGAAAATCTTACTTCCAATCGATACAGTAGCAGCAGACGGATTCCCAAATCCAATCGATGCTGAAATCGATACAATGATTGTACCAACAAATGCTATTCCAGATGATAAGGAAGGTCTTGATATCGGACCTAAGACAAGAGAGTTATTTGCAGATGCAGTTAAGAGTGCTAAGACAGTTGTATGGAACGGACCTATGGGAGTTTCCGAAAATCCATGTCTTGCAGGTGGTACTATCGCAGTAGCAGAAGCATTAGCAGAAACAGATGCTACAACAATTATCGGTGGTGGTGATTCAGCAGCAGCAGTAAACAACCTTGGATTTGGTGATAAAATGACTCACATCTCAACAGGTGGTGGAGCATCACTTGAGTTCTTAGAAGGAAAAGATTTACCAGGTGTTGTAGCAGCAAATGACAAGTAGAAAGGACATTTTACAATGAGAAAGAAAATTATCGCAGGCAACTGGAAGATGAACAAAACTCCTAGCGAGGCAGTTGCATTGATTAACGAGTTAAAACCATTAGTAGCAAATGATGAAGTAGACGTAGTATTCTGCGTACCTGCAATCGATTTAGTTCCAGCAATGGAAGCTGCTAAAGGTACAAATATTAATATTGGTGCTGAAAACATGTATTTTGAAGAGAGTGGTGCTTACACAGGTGAGATTGCTCCAAACATGCTTACAGACATCGGAGTAAAATACGTTATCATCGGACATTCAGAAAGAAGAGAATACTTTGCTGAAACAGATGAGACAGTAAATAAAAAAGTTCTGAAAGCATTTGAGCATGGTATCACACCAATTATCTGTTGTGGTGAAACTCTTGAGCAGAGAGAACAGGGAATCACAATTGATTTCATTCGTCAGCAGATTAAGATTGCATTTATGAATGTCACAGCAGAACAGGCAAAGGAAGCAGTGATTGCTTACGAGCCAATCTGGGCTATTGGAACAGGAAAGACTGCTACCTCTGATCAGGCTGAAGAAGTATGTGCAGCTATTAGAGCATGTATCGCAGAAATTTATGATGATGCTACAGCTGCAGCAATCAGAATTCAGTATGGCGGTTCCATGAATGCCGGTAATGCAGCAGAATTGCTTGCAAAACCTGATATTGATGGTGGTTTAGTAGGTGGAGCAAGCCTGAAACCTGAGTTTGGACAGATAGTTAATTACAATAAATAATATATTCAATATGCAGGACACTGTTCTTTTGGTGTTCTGCATTATTGATATTATAGGAGGCAGATAATGGCAAAGAAACCAGTAGTATTAATGGTATTAGACGGTTATGGATTGAATGACAAAACAGAAGGAAATGCTATCGCTATGGCAGATACGCCGGTGATGGACAAGTTAATGGCAGAGTATCCTTTTGTAAAAGGAAATGCATCAGGAATGGCAGTAGGACTTCCGGAGGGACAGATGGGTAACTCAGAAGTAGGACATATGAATATTGGTGCAGGAAGAATTATCTATCAGGATCTTACAAGAATTACAAAAGATATTGAAGATGGCACGTTCTTTGAAAACAAAGTGTTGCTTCAGGCAATGGATAATTGCAAAAAGAACAATTCTGATTTACACTTATGGGGATTATTATCAGACGGTGGTGTGCACAGTCATAATTCACATTTATATGGTTTATTGGAAATGGCAAAGAAGAATGGATTGGAAAAAGTTTATGTCCATGCATTCTTAGATGGTAGAGATACACCTCCTGCATCCGGTAAGGACTATGTTGCTGAATTAGAAGCAAAGATGAAAGAAATTGGTGTAGGAAAAGTGGCATCATTGTCAGGCCGTTACTATGCAATGGATAGAGATAACAACTGGGATCGTGTAAAAATGGCATATGATTCTTTAGTTACAGGAGAAGGTGTAAAGGCTACAGATGCAGTGCAGGCAATGGCTGATTCTTATGCAAATGATAAGACAGATGAGTTTGTGCTTCCAACAGTGATTACTGATGAAAGTGGTGAACCGTTATCATTAGTAAAGAATGGAGATTCTGTGATTTTCTTTAACTTCCGTCCTGACAGAGCAAGAGAATTAACAAGAGCATTCTGTGATGACAAGTTTGAAGGATTTGAAAGAGAATTTTTGAATACAACATTTGTCTGCTTTAAAGATTATGATGAAACAATTCCGAATAAGTTCATTGCATTTGAAAAAGAAGAAATTAAAAATACTTTCGGAGAGTTTTTGGCTGCGAATGGAAAGAAGCAGTTACGTCTGGCTGAAACAGAGAAATATGCTCATGTAACATTCTTCTTTAATGGAGGTGTGGAAGATCCGAATACAGACGAATTCAGATTATTGGTAAATTCACCAAAAGATGTTGCAACATATGACTTAAAGCCTGAGATGAGTGCTCCGGAAGTCGGAATGGATTTAGTAGAGGCAATTAAATCAGACAAGTATGATGTCATTATTATTAACTTCGCGAATCCGGATATGGTAGGTCATACAGGTGTTATCCCGGCAGCAATAAAGGCGGTGGAGCGAGTAGACAGCCTGGTTGGTGAAGCAGTAGAAGCAGTAAAAGATGTAGATGGTGTATTGTTTATTTGTGCAGACCATGGAAATGCAGAGAAAATGGTAGATTATGAGACAGGTGCACCACACACAGCACACACGACAAACCCTGTTCCATTTATTTTAGTTAATGCAGATCCTTCTTGGAAATTAAGAGAAGGGGGATGTCTCGCAGACATTGCTCCAACATTAATCGAAGTGATGGGATTAGAACAGCCGAAAGAGATGACAGGAAAGTCATTAATTATTAAATAATATATGCAATGGTAATGAGCCATGTGTAAATAAAAAAGTCCGGTATAGGTTATTTATAATCGGACTTTTTATTTTTTTAAGTCAGAATATTTACTTTTCTTAGGGTTCATTCTACAATATTTTTAAGAGAATAATGAAACGGATTACACGAATACTTATATATTTAGGAGATAAAATGAAAAACAGAAGAAAGAACATTAGAAAAAACTATAAAAAATATCACTCAGTATACCATAGAAGAAGGCGTCTAAATAGAAAGCGAATTGCTGTCTGTAGTGTGTTATTGACGATAATAGCAGCTATGGTGATAACAGGTGTTTCAATACTGATATCAAGAGATAATAAATCTGTAGAAGTGGTACAGAACAATGTCAACCCAAAAGAAGGCGAAAGTTTCAATACAGAGTCGGAAACGAAAAAGCAGAAGATAAAACCGATAGAGGTTTCTATTATCGCAGTAGGTGATAATCTGGTCAGTGATTCTGTATTAGCCACAGCTAAAAGAAATGGTGGAGGAAAATATGATTTCAGTTCTGTTTTTGAGAAAATGAAATCAGACTTTAAGGCTGCCGATATTGCGATTATTAATCAGGAGACCATGTTAGGTGGAAATCAATTTGAATATCAGGGATATCCATTGTTCAATACACCGGATTCCATGGGAAGAGCTGTCATAGATGCAGGGTTTGATATTGTACAGTGTGCATCGAATCATTCTTTAGACACCAAAGTAGATGGAATGAAACATGCCATGAAGTTTTGGAAAAAGTATAAAGATAAAATTATGATGGTAGGTCTCAATGAAAATGAAGAGGAGTATCATAGTATTCCGATTTATGAATGTAAAGGAATTAAGTTTGCTGTTTTAAATTATACTTATGGACTAAATGATCTGATATTACCGGATGAGTATTCTTATATGGTGAATCTGATGGATGATAAACATTGGGATAAGGTAAAATCAGATATAGAAAAGGCAGAGAAATTAGCAGATTTTACGATAGTACTGCCGCACTGGGGACAGGAATATGTTCAGCCTGAACCGACAAAGGAACAGGAGAGATGGGCGGCAATGATGGTAGAATCCGGGGCAGACCTGATTATTGGCACGCATCCTCATGTATGCGAAAAAATTTAATGGCTGAAAGCGTCAAATGGGAACAAGGCACTTTGCTATTATTCGTTGGGAAATTACACATCGGGACAGCAGAAGTGGGAGACTCTGTTAGGTGGCATGGCAACTCTTACGATAAGAAAAGACAGTAAAGGAACTAGGATTATTAAAAAGTCAGCAGGGGTCGTTCCAACAGTAAATCATTATGTCTGGGGACTAGCAGAAGATGTTGTGAGGCAGCAATATACATACAGACTGACACATTATTCGGAAGATATGTTAAGAGAGCATAGTATTCAGTGGTATGACCCGGTTACATATAAAGATTATGAGAATCTGGCAAAAAAAGTTTTTGGTAAATATATAAAAGATTAAAAAATTATTAAAGTAGAGAATATGAATAAAATTTATATAGAATGAAATATAGTGGATAAAAACCTCTCAAATGTGCAAAATAATGAAAAAGTACATTGGGAGGTTTTTTATGTATAAATACTTAAAAATAGTAAATATCAAGGGAAGAGAAGTAATGGATTCCAGAGGAAATCCTACAGTAGAAGCAGAAGTGACAGTAAAGGTAGACGGAAAGGCAGGAGAGTTGTTTACCGGAAATGCGATTGTACCATCCGGTGCTTCTACCGGTCAGTTTGAGGCTGTGGAGTTAAGAGATGATGACGACAGATATGTTGGAAAAGGAGTACAGCAGGCGGTTAAAAACATTGATGAGACCATATTTCCGGCTTTGGAGGGTGTGAATGCTCTCAATCAGGAAAAAGTAGACCGTATTATGATTGAATTGGATAAGACTGATAATAAAGCGAAACTAGGAGCAAATGCAATCCTTGCAGTATCCATGGCAAATATGAAAGCATGTGCGAAAGCATTAAAACTGCCGGATTATAAATATATTGGCGGTATTTGTGGAAATAAGATGCCAGTGCCTATGATGAATATTTTAAATGGTGGAGCGCATGCATCCAACAATATTGATGTGCAGGAGTTTATGATTCTTCCGGTAGGAGCGTGCTGCTTTAAGGAAGGCTTGAGATGGTGTGCAGAAGTGTATGACAGCCTCAAAAAAATATTAAAGAAAAATTCATTATCTATTGCAGTGGGAGATGAAGGTGGTTTTGCTCCTGATTTATCAGGAGAAGAAGAGGCGCTGGATATGATTGTTGAGGCAATAGATAAGGCAGGATATAAACCGGGAGAAGATTTTAAGATTTCTTTAGATGTGGCAGCATCTGAATGGAAGGGAGAAAAAACAGGGGAATATTTAATGCCAAAGAAAAACCAAAAATATTCTACAGATGAATTAATTAAGATGTGGGAAAATATTGTAGACAGATATCCGATTTTTTCTATTGAAGATCCCTTGGATGAAGAGGACTGGGAAGGATGGAGCAAAATTACTTCTGCAATCGGTTCCAGAGTCAGACTGGTAGGAGATGATTTGTTTGTTACCAATGTAAAAAGGTTGGAACGCGGAATTAAAGAGAACAGTGCCAATGCGATTTTAATTAAACCAAACCAGATTGGAAGTGTTACTGAGACTATTAAAGCTGTTCAGATGGCACAGAATAAAGGATTTATCGCAATTATGTCTCATCGTTCAGGAGAAAGTGAAGATACAACCATTGCAGACTTGGCAGTTGCTTTAAATACCGGATATATTAAGACGGGTGCGCCATGCAGAGGTGAGAGAACAGCAAAGTATAACCAGTTATTAAGGATAGAGGAGATGCTGTAATACTAATAGTTATAAAACATTGAGATATAGAGAAAATTACTGGAAAATATTGTAAAAAAAAGCAAGCAGTGATACAATTAAGAAAAGAGAATACGGACGATTGTATTATGAAAAACATTAATAAAACACAAATCCCCGAACAGAACCGGATTGATGTATCAGATAGAATCTGACTTATGAATACGGTGAATGTCCGGGGATTTTTCAATAGAAGGAGGTAACAGAAACACAGGATAAAGTAATTCATAGGAGGGAGAAATATGAAGTACAGACTATTCAAAAAAACAACATCAGTGATAATTGCAGTGACAATGGTAATCACAGGAGTAAACATGGAATCATTTCATGAATTCATGAAAGCAGAGAAGGGCACTTTAACAACGGAAGTTAAGGGAAAAGAAGACTCAAAAAAAGAAAAAGAGCCAACAGTAGTCAGAGAATTAGAAAATCTAAGAACGGCAGATTCATCCACATATCTGTTAAGCAATGGTTTTAAGCGTGTGGAGTATTATAGTGACGATATACGGTATGAAGAGGACGGAAAGTATGTTGACTATAACCCGGCGCTAAAAAAGATGACAAATGCAGAGATAAAACAGTTAAAAAAGCAGGTATCAAACATACCAAGAATAGACAAAGAAGAGATAGAACAATATGTCTATACCAATAAGGCAGGAGATGCAAAGCAATATTTTCCAAAATTATTGGAAGACACCGGAGTACTGTTGGAGAAGAATGAGCATGTAATCCGGTTCATGCCGGTGATACAGGAAGACGGAAGAGAAGCATCAGAAAAAGAGAATCATAATACAATAGAAAATAAAACAGCAGAAACAACAGAGACAGAAAACATAGATATAGAAATTAAAGAAACGAACCAGAACAAAATCACATACGAAGATGAGAGCAGGGAAATATTATACAGATACCTCTCAAATCATGACGGTGTTAAAGAAGAGATTATATTAAACAAAAAGCCGGAAAGCAATATATTCTGCTTTAAGATCAATGCAGAAGGACTTGAATTGTCAGAGACGGAGTATGACAAGACAATCAGGTTCACCGATAAAAAGACAAAGAGACAGATTGCATATATTGAAGAACCGGATATCAGAGACAAAATAGGAAACAGAACATATAGCGAAGTAGGTTATGAATTAGAAAAAATAACAGAAGATGAATATGAATTAAGAGTGGTTGTAGATAAGGAATATCTGGAAAAAGCACAGTATCCGGTAGTAATTGACCCTACAGTAGTATGGTTTGAATCATATATACCTACGGCGGCATTGTCAAATATGCCATATACAACAAGTATAAACATGAAAAATACCTCCGCCATGGAAGTTCAGAATAAGTGCAATCATGTCGGACCATACGAGGGAACAGAAAAATACTGTTACATAGATACGAGCGGAATCTTGGGAGGAAGTGCCGTAGCAGGTCATCCCCAGCATTTAGAAGACATGTATATAGAGAAAGCAACCCTGAGACTTACCGAGTATGAAACAAACGGATATACACCGTATCAGGGAAGTTTAATAGCATGGACACCGGGAACAGTAGAAATCAGAAACATAGAGGGAGAATGGAGTGCAGATACACTGACATGGAATAATCATCCGGAAATGGGAAATAAAGTATGGGCAGAGTTTCAGTGTACAGGAGTAAAATATACCCAGCATTATATAGACCTGACAGACTGGGCAAGAGCAGTTGTTAGTGGAGAAACACTGAATTACGGACTGGCACTGCGGGCAAAAGAAGAAAACACAGGTGATACATTTTATAGTGAAAAATACAACCTGATAACAGATGGAGACGGAAAACAGAAAGCAACATATGTATATCTGACTATTGATTATCGTGATGCAGGAAGATACTATGGAACAGACGGTGTCTATGCCCCGACTGGAAACTTTTCAGAGACATATTCAGATATGACTGTTCAGACCGTTCTGGGAGACATATCAATTACCAGGACATATAATTCTCTGAATGCAGATAAACAGTATGGCATAGGGTGTAGTGGTATATTAAAATTGCAACACCTGGGACGGCAATATATAATATTAACCAACAGGAGGAAAAGCAGATGAGCAGATACTATGATGAACATTTTAAAAGAGAAGTG
>CAJTDQ010000004.1 GCA_910574895.1 Eubacteriaceae bacterium
TCAAGGAGAAAACGATGTCACTCTATCTAATAAAGGTATTATACAAGAATGACTTGTATAAATATACAGTTAATAAAGGGTTATAGGTTACCTTTATCAACCTAAATTTATTATATAAGGAGAAATTATGAGTAGTAAAAGACAGGATTACATAGCGTGGGATGAATATTTTATGGGAGTAGCGTCATTATCAGCATTACGTTCTAAAGACCCTAATACGCAAGTAGGTGCATGTATTGTCAGCCAGGATAATAAAATTTTGTCTATGGGATATAATGGTCTGCCAATTGGATGCAGCGATGATGAATTTCCATGGAATAGAGAAAGTGATGATCCATATGATAATAAATATTTTTATACAACACACAGCGAGTTAAATGCCATCTTAAATTATCGTGGCGGCAGTTTGGAAGGTGCAAAAATCTATGTGACATTATTTCCATGTAACGAGTGTGCAAAAGCAATTATCCAGTGTGGTATCAAAACAGTTATCTATGGTGATGATAAATATGGTGATACATCAGCGGTTAAAGCATCTAAGAGAATGATGGCTGCAGCAGGGGTTGCTTATATTCCATACGAGAAATCAGATAAAGAAATTAAGATAAAATTGTAAAAATAATTATAAACAAGAACGCATATAAGCCATATTGAATATTATAAAATGATAAACGAATAGGATGGCTTATGGATTACAGATACGTACCCTTTTACGTTCAGGGAAATGCGGTAACAGGCATTTATTATGGACAATGGGGAATGGCAGAGGACAGAGACATTGATTATGTAAAAGAAATGTATCCTCTGACATTTTCCAGAATACAGGAACTTGTTGAATTTGAGAGCGATAGACAAGAGTTTGCCGGAAGTATGATGTTTGATGAATATCCGGATAAATTAGGTGTGTTACAGATAGTTAATAGAATATTTGCTAAGATAAAACAGGAAGAGAGTGAATGTACAGAAGGAGATAAATGCACAAAATACCCTGATGACCAGTGGTTAAAGGATATAATAATGGTTTTGTTACTAAATGAAATGTATAGAAGACGCAGAAGAAAAAGATATTATTAGAAAAGAATTGCAACTAAAAAGTGTCATATTTGCCAACTTTGTGTAATTGGCAAATGTGGCACTTCTTATTTTCATATAAGATTTATTAATAAAAAGTTTCAAGTTTATAATGCATAGAATATAATTGCAAAAAAGTGAAGAACACTTCCGGCAATGATAAAGAGATGGAAAATAGAATGCATCCATTTCTTTTTTTTGCCCAGACCATAGAGAATGGAACCAATGGTATATGCAATACCTCCAGTTACAAGGAAAAGAACACCACCCAAAGTCATTACATCATAAGTCTGTTTGATAAAGAATATAATGGTCCAACCCATTGCAAGATAACAAATCATAGAGAAAATACTATATTTTTTTAAGTCAACAGCAGTCAGGGTACAGGCTAAAATAGCACAACCCCAAACAATACCAAATAGTGTCCATGCAAGAATAGTATATTTGGGTCTCATTGCAACAAGTAGAACAGGGGTGTAACTTCCGGCAATTAAAAAATAAATTGTGCAGTGGTCTAATACCTGCATCACTTTTTTGCCCATACCGGGACGGAGCCCATGATAAACACTGGACATTGTGTAAAGCAGTATCAGCGTTGTTCCATAAATGCAACTGGAAACCACACCAATGGCGCTGCCGGCTTTGGCAGCAGTAATTATGCATAATACCAGGGCCGCAATACCTAAAGCACCACCTACAATGTGGGAAACCATATTGAAGATTTCTTCCCCTTTTGAATAATCAGGTAATTCTCTGTCTGATAGTTTTGTTCTTTTACCCATATAAATCTCCTTCCAAGCTTCCAAAAATCGACAAAAACCACAACACGTAGTTTTTAATACTACATAGAAGTATATCATGAAATAAGAATGTGTCAAGTTGCCAAAAATGTAACATTTTTTAAAATATAAATAAAGTCACGAAAAATGTATAGACAAAATTAAAAAGGTTTTATATAATGTGAGAACAATCCCAAGAGAGAGGAAGTGATATAGTGGGTGGAGGTATTTTGGCAATTTATGATTTAGAGTCAGGTTATGCTGATAGTTTAATGCAGTATATTCATCAAAAACAAAATATGCCTTTTAAAACAGTAGCGTTTACAAATAAAAGTGCACTATATGAATATTTGAAAGAACATCATATTGATATTTTACTTATCTCCGTAACTGATATGGAAAAGAAGTTAGAGGATGAGGATATTGAAAAAATTATATTGCTGTCAAATGGTAAAATTTTTTCAGAATATATTGGATACGCATCAATATATAAATATCAATCGTCAGAGAGAATTATAAGAGAAGTATTAGATTATTTTGTTGAAGTACATAATTGCGAAAATATAGTAACAAATATTTCACAAAGTGTAGAAATAGTTTCTGTGTATTCGCCTGTCAAACGAATAGGGCAGACAATTTTGTCCCTAACGTTGGGACAGATTCTGGCAAACGATTTTACAACTTTATATATAAATATGGAGGAATTTTCAGCCTTTGATAAAATCTTTCATCAGAGTTATGAAGGAGACTTATCAGATTTAATGTATTTTTATAAACAAAGTCCGGATATATTACCTATAAAATTAAAAGCAATTGTAAACACAATACACCAGTTAGATTATATACCACCTTTAGTTTATTCAAAAGATTTACGAAATATTGATACTGGAGGTTGGGTAGAATTAATCAAAAGTGTCGCAGCTACTGGTATGTATGAAAAGATTGTTATTGATTTAAGCAGTGTGGTGGCAGATGTTTTTTCAATTTTGGACATATGCAGTAAGGTATATATGCCGACAATAAATGATATGGTATCTTCCATGAAAATATCAGCATTTGAAGAATATTTAGTAAGAAGCGAAAATAGTGAAATAATTGATAAAATTATTAAAGTCAACATGCCCCGGTTACATATGGATATAGAGGATGAGAGTTTTCTTGACAGATATCTGTGGAATGAGTTTGGAGACTATGTACGTTCTATATTAAAGGAGGCGGCATAGTGAATTTAGACAAAGAAAAGATACGTGAACAGGTTCTGCAGTCTATTGATATGACGAGAGAGGCTGATGAACAGGAACTGCATGAGATAATAGACCGGGTGATAGAAAGAGAAGTTGAATATAAATATATTACCATTGAACAGAGGATTAGAATTCATCAGGATATATTTAATTCAATAAGAGGTTTAGGAGTAATAGAAGATTTACTCGAAGACGAAAACGTCACGGAGATTATGATTAATGGTAAAGATCATATATTCATTGAAAAGGAGGGGAGAATTGAGCGCTATAGTGGCTGTGTTGGTTCTGACCAGAGACTACATGATATTATTCAACAGATAGTTGGTAACACAAATAGAAGAGTTAATGAGTCAAATCCCATTGCTGATGCCAGACTGTCAGATGGTTCCAGAGTCAATGTAGTACTTCCGCCAATTGCTTTGGATGGTGCTGTAATTACAATTAGAAAATTTGCAAAAGAGCAGATAACTATAGAACAGTTAATAAAGTGGAAGTCGATAACAGTAGAAGCAGCAGATTTTCTTAAAAAGTTAGTAGTCTCCGGTTATAACATTTTTGTAAGTGGAGGAACAGGTTCTGGAAAGACGACATTTTTGAATGTATTATCAAATTTTATTTCGGCGGATGAGCGGGTAGTGACGATAGAGGATTCGGCTGAACTACAGTTAAAGAACATAAAAAATATAGTGAGATTAGAGACAAGGCAGGCAAACAGTCAGGGAGAGAACGAGATTACTATACGGGATTTGATAAAAACATCATTAAGAATGCGTCCTGACAGAATTATTGTAGGAGAGGTAAGAGGGTATGAGGTTTTGGATATGCTACAGGCAATGAATAGTGGCCATGATGGTTCTCTGAGTACTGGTCATGCAAATTCCCCAAAGGATATGCTGGCAAGGTTGGAGACGATGGTACTAATGGGAATGGAAATACCACTGAATGCGGTAAGAGCACAAATAGCATCAGGAATAGACATTATTGTTCATCTGTCCAGAATGCCGGATAAATCAAGGAAAGTTGTTGAAGTAAACGAAGTACAGGGGTATGTAAATAATGAGATTCAGATGAACAAAATATACGAATTGCAAAGTGAAGGATTGATAAAAACAGGCAGATTACAAAACACAAAAAAACTAAAAGACTATGGAATGGATGTGGGGGATATGTAATGAGAATTTCAAAGATTGAAAAGATATTAAATGTTATAGTTATTGAACTGGTAATATTTTTTGTGGGAAGAATTTTTTATGGAAATTTTCTGGCGGGATTTATTTTAACACCAATAACGGCGGTTCTATATAGAGAACGAAAAGAACAAATACTAGAAAAAAAGAGAAATGTTTTGGAGAGAGAGTTTAAAGATATGCTTATTTCCATCTCTGATGGATTAAAAACAGGATATTCTGTAGAAAATGCGATACAGGCAAGTTATAAAGATATGGGAATGTTGTATGGAAAAAGCAGTGTGATATGCAGTGAAATAAAAATCATGATATCCCAGTTGAAATTAAATGTCGGAACAGAAAAAGTGATTGGAGATTTTGCAAATAGAATAAAATTGAAAAATGCAAAAGTATTTGCGGAAGTATTCTGTGTCTCAAAAAAAACAGGTGGAAATATGACACAAATTATTAAAAATGTTACAGATGACATTGTCTTAAAAGAAGAAACCCGGGAAGAAATATATGCAGCGATAACAGAGAAACGTATGGAGCAGAAAGTAATGACAATCATTCCTATTTTTATAATCGTTTATATTACGCTAACATCCCCAGGATTTCTAAATATTATGTATGAAACATTATTTGGGAGATTGATTATGACAGGATGTATTGCAGCATACGTAGCAGCATATATCTGGGGAGAAAAAATTATACGCTCCATAAATCAGGAATAGGGGGGGGAACATTGATTATTATTGCATTTGTTGGAATCGTGATTTTAAATCTTTTCGTTCTTATGTTGTGTAGATATAAGATAAAAAAAAGAAAAAATATTCAGAAGAAAAGACATAAGCTCTGGTTTCTCTATGGAATTTCCATGTTTATTGTGGATCATATTCCTAAAAGGGTATTAGAGAAAAATTTAAAAGTCAATCAGGCATTCAGAAAATTAATAGTTAGGGAAGATATTAAAAGAGACGTGTATTTGTATCATGTTCAAAAAGTTTCTATCTGTATTGTTGTAATAGAAATAGCATTTTTACTAACATTGGCAGTAGGTATCTCTGAAAAAACAGAGCAGAGACATATCGATGCAGTTACTAGAAGTCCTTCACAGGATAGAGAGTATCGTCTTGAATTACAGGATAAAGATGGACAGAAAGAACAAGTAACAATCTATGTTGCAAGAAAGCAATATACAAAACAACAGATAGAAGACATATTTCAAAAAAGAAAGAATGAATTATTAAAAAAGGTCTTAGATAAAAACAAAAGTTTAAATCGTGTAAATAAAAAACTTAATCTTGTAACAGGTATCGGTAAGGAACAGATAATGATTTCATGGAGTATTAGTGACAGTGAAAAGATTGATTATGATGGAACTTTATCAGAAAATATAGCACCACAGGGCGAAATGGTCATTTTGACAGCAACAATGACTTTGGACAAAACAACATACGATTATAGTTTTGCTGCAAATGTTTTTCCGCCAGTGCAAAAAAGCAGTAGAGCGGATAAATTACAAACATACATAGATGAAAATCAGATGCATCAGGAAAGAGTAGAACTTCCTAAAAAAATAGACGGGGAAAAAATTAAATATCAGAAGATTACATCGGAAATCAGCAGTTTTATATTACCATTGGGGTTTATTGTTGCAATTTTATTATTTCTTTTAAAAGATATTGATTTAAAAAAGGAGGTGGAAGAAAGAGACCGGCAGATGCAGAATGACTATCCGGAAATTGTAAGTAAACTTCTTTTATATTATGGAACGGGACTGTCCATGAAAGGTGTTATCGAGAAAATGGTTAAAGCTTATGAGGAGGAAAAGAAAGAGCAAAAGTCTCTTTATCGTTACGCATATGAAGAATTAATAATGTGCTGGAATAAAATAAAAAGTGGTGTATCGGAAAGTGTGGCAATAAATGAGTATGGTGAAAGGTGCAGATTACATTGTTTTATAAAACTGGCAGGTCTGATTGAGCAGAATATGCGTAGAGGAACAAAGGACTTATCAATTATTTTGAAAAGTGAGTTGAACGAGGCGATGAATGAGAAAAAGAATAATATATTAAAAAGTGGAGGACAAATTTCTACAAAGTTGTTAGGCCCTATGGTAATAATGTTACTTATTTCTATTGTAATTATCATGGTACCAGCGTTTATGTCAATGGGTTTTTGAGAGAGGAGAAAAATGAAAGAAAAAATAAAAGAAATATTAAATGATGAGAGTGGAATGGGTGTTATTGAAGTTGTGTTAATTATATTAGTTTTAGTGGGGTTGGCGTTTGTGTTTAAAAATCAAATAAGTGGGGTAGCTAATAGTATATACACATCAATTAAAACACAGATACAAGCATTTTAAGTATGAAAAAAGGAAGTATTACAATATATTTAAGTTTGGTGCTTATAAGTGTCTTATTACTTGTTTGTATTATTATAGAGTCTACACGAATTAATGTAGTGCAGACAGAATGTAAGGCATTTACACATTTGGCATCAGATTCTGTTTTGGCTGGATATGCCAGGCAGGTGTATAAAGATTATGGAATATTACTTGTATGGGAAGAAAAAACATTAAAGGAGCAGCTAATGGAATACATACAAGCTAATATAGAACAGGCAGATTTGAATTTTACTACAACAAATATTATGGCTACACGGATTCGAGACATTAAAATCAGGCAAGTGCAGTATGTAGGACATAATGGTGGTGAAACATTCATAGCGCAGATTTTATCTTATATGAAATATGCAGTTACCACAAAATCAGTAAATAAGTTGATTAGTTTATATTCACAAAATAATGATTATCAAGAAAGAAACGATACGGCCGAAGATATGATTAATGTAAAAGAAAATTCGGATATTAGTAAAATCGTTGATGATATTAATAATGAATTATGTAACATGAAAAATAATAATATGAATAATCAATTTGCAACTGAAAGAAAGAGAACAAAATTTCTTAAAAAAGTGAATCAAATTATTGAAATGATAGAATCCTATCAAGAAAAAAGAGAAGATATTGTTAAAGAATATAAGGAGATTCAGGGTAATGATTATATGGATTTTAACCTTAATATACTAGAACAAATAAAGAACAGGATAGAGAAAGAAGAGCTTATGGATTCTAGCAGATTTGAGGATAAATGGGTAGATATCTCAAAAGAAATTCAAAAAAAGATAAAAGAATTGAAAGTGAATGTGATATCAGAAGAGGATAAAAAGAATAAAGGTATTTATGAAAGTGCAAAACGCTTTCTGGAGAGAGGTATTCTGTCAATGGTAATTGACGATTCTTCTAATATTTCTTCGGCTGCTATATCAGATTCAGATCTGCCATCAAATAAAGAAACAGACAAAACTGATTTGTCATGCAGTGCAATAGATAAAGCAAAGGTGATTTTATATGGAGGAATGAAATTTGGAAATTATTGCAGTATCAAAAACAATACTGATTTAAAGTATGAACTCGAATATATTATTGCAGGAAAGGATACGGATCACAGTAATTTAGCGACTACCGTAGAGCAGATGGCAGGAATTAGAAATATAACAACCTTGGCTTATATTCTTACAGATAAAGATAAAATGACAAAACTTTCTACAATTGCCGCGTCTGCAACTACTGCAATAGGGCTTCCATTTTTAGAACCGGTAATAAAAGCAGTATTGGTTGAGGCATGGGCATTAGCAGAAGCAATTCATGATGTGAAAATTTTAATGAGTGGAAAGAAAATCGATGTTATCAAAAATAATAAAAATTGGAATACGGGGATTCATAATTTGATTTGTAATGAAACAAAAGGGTCAGAAAAAAAGTCGGCAATAGATTATAAGCAATTTTGTTATATTTTGCTCATGAAGGAACGAATGAGCAAAATTGCGTTTCGAATGATGGATCTTATTCAGGTAAATATAAAAAAGAACTACAACCAGTCGTTTAAGATGAATCAATGTTTTTCGGGTTTTCAGATACAAGCACAATATGAGGCGGAACCGCTGTTCATTTCTATGCCATTTATAATAAATTTTTTGGGAGAAAAAATAGGTACTTATAAATTTTATGTGGAAAGTAAAATGCAATATTAGAGGAGGTGAATAGATATGCCCTTTTTCCAACCTGTTGTACATAGTGATAATAATTTATTAGGATGTGGTTCTCTCCGAGTACAAAGGCCAAAAACAAATGAAAGAATGGAAAAAACCGAAATGTCCCAAGGAAAAAGGGTATATTTATTTACCTCCTCTGGAAGTATTACTTTGGAGGCTGCTATTGTGACTACGTTGTTTTTATTAATGGCATTTTCTATTCTGGGCTATATGTCACTTTTAAATAAGCAGTTGTCATATCAGATAAAAGTAAATAATACAGCTGTGGCTATGGCAAAATTAAAATTTTATAAAGAGACGGTGGGTAAAATTACAAATTATCAACAGTATACAAGAGAATTAGAAAAAGAAGTAAATTTTAATGAATTAAGTGTAAAAGAGAATCAGATAGATGTCATAGATATTATATCAGGATTTGTTTATAAAGTTCCTTGGATAGGGAAGAAGATAAAAATAACGGAACGATGCAGGGTAAAAGACTGGACAGGTTGTGATATTACAAAGCAACAAAAGTTAGTTTACATAACAAAAAACGGAAAGGTGTATCATGTGACAAAAGAATGTAGTCATTTGTCATTGAGCATAAGAAAAATAAATTATAGTCAACTGGATGAAGAAAGAAATTGTTATGGAGTAAAATATAAAAGGTGTGCTATATGTTTAGGAAATAAACAAACGCTGGCAACAGATATATTTGTAACAGAAGATGGTGATAAATTTCATAGTAGTTTGATGTGTAGTGGGCTGCTACGAAATATTATTATTATAGATAAAAGTGAAGTGGGAAACAGAAAACCTTGCAGCAGATGTTCGGGAGGATAAACTAAGGGTGTTATTTAAAATATGGAGCAGTGGATTTTTACTTGGATGTGCAATTGTGGACATAAAAACAAAAAAAGTTTATCAAAATATATGTGTTATAAATTATTTAATTGCAATTATAATAAAAATTCATTTATCACAGTTTCAGGTACAGCCTTTTATAGAGGGTTTATGTTTGTGTATGGTATTACTATTGATTTCATTCATATCGAAGCAGGCGATAGGGTATGGTGATATATTCATAATGTTAGCATTGACAGGAATATTACATGCAAAAGATGTTGTAAAAATATTGTTTTTAGCCTTATTTATCTGTTGTGTTTTCTCAATGGTTATGCTGTTAACTAAAAGATTAAATATAAAAAGCACAGTACCATTTGTTCCGTTTTTGTTGGCAGGAGATATTGTATGGATAATATTAGGAGAAATATATGTATCGTAAGTGGAAAACAGTAAAATATGGCATGATAACAGTAGAGGCATCTATTGTTGTACCAATTGTTATGTTTGTTATTACATCATTTATTTTTATGTCATTTTGGATGCATGATATTGTTAGTATTCGAAGTGGAATGTATTCACATGCGTTTTATTGTGGTAAAAATGTAATGCCATCTATGTTTGCATTATGCCCACAAATGGTAAGAACGGAGACGGAAAATAGTTTTAAAATCAAAATATATATAAAAAAGAATGAAAACATGCAGTTTTTAAAATATATATTAAATAGTAATAGTGAAGAGATATTGGTAGTACAGAAAACAATGAATGCAGAAATTTTATATGCAGCACGGGCAATTATGGATATGAGAAAGGAAGAAAACTAATGGAAATATCATATATAAAAGATGGAAACAAAAACTTGATGATAGTAAAGGGAATTAGTATTGACGAAAATGACTATAGGCTGCAGATGATTATAAAAAACCATATTGATGGTATTGTGCCATTAATGATGGAACAAATGAATAATGAGTATTTGATCAAATATAATGTCTCTTCAAAAATTAGATTGTCGGACCTTTTTGCCAGAAAACAGATGTCTGGAAAGGAACTTTATTGTTTTATCAAAGATTTAAAAATCTTATCAGAGAAGATAAGTGAATATTTATTGAATATTAATAATATTGTATTTGATGTGGAGTTAATATTTTTTAACCGACAGACAGGTAAATATGAATTTTGCTACATTCCAGAAGAGCATGGGGAGTTTCAATTAAAAATCAGAGATTTATTTGATAAATTATTAGAATATATAAATCATAATGACAAGGAAGTGGTTCAAATAGCTTATGGGGTACAGCAATTAACTCTTGCTATGGATTTTACTTTACATGATATATTGCAGTGTGCTTGTGAGAATATGAAAAAGTTAAAAGAAAAAGAGCAAGAACAATCAAAGACAGATACAAAGATAAAAGTTAATATTCCGGATGAGCAACATAAGAAGAAAGGAATATTAGAAACCATACAAATATGGCTTGGAAAGAAAAATAAATATAAAACAACAGATGAAATAGAAGAAGACAATTATTTAAAAGAGTATTTGGAAGAAGATGAAATGCTCGTGATGGCAGAAGAGGAAGAGCCATATAATCAAAGAGAAGACAGGACAATGTTGTTGACGAACCAGTTTGTGACACCATCACTTGTTTTAAAGGCAATTGGTACGGAAACGCCCATAGAAGTTAAACCTGCAGAGTTTCCATACATTATTGGAAAAAGTGAATATAGTTGTAATTTTTGTATTGACAGTGCAGTAGTAAGCAGAGTACATATGAGAATAGTAGAAGAGTTAAATGATTTTTATGTAGAAGACTTAAATTCGACAAATGGTACATTTATTAATGGTGAAAAAATATCATCTCACAATCTTGAGCCGATTCATACTGGAGATAAATTAACGATAGCCAATATAGATTTCATTGTGGAGTAAAGCTGATAAAAATGATATACTTTGTTTTATAAAAAGGTTGATATGATATGAACTCATGGAAAGGATATTTGTGATGGATGAGAAAATTGCGGAGTTAAAGAAAATAATTGAAGAAAGTGATAATATAGTATTTTTCGGAGGGGCGGGTGTTTCTACAGAGAGTGGAGTTCCGGACTTTCGTAGTGTTGATGGACTATATAATCAGGAATATGATTACCCGCCGGAAATTATATTAAGCCATACTTTTTATAAAAAGAATCCTGAAGAGTTTTATCGCTTTTATAGAAATAAAATGTTATTGCCGGATGTGAAACCTAATGATGCCCATAAAGCTTTGGCAAAATTAGAAGAGAGGGGAAAACTAAAGGCAGTTATAACACAGAATATTGATGGATTGCACCAGATGGCAGGCAGCAAAGTGGTATATGAACTGCATGGGTCTGTGCATAGAAACCATTGTCAAAAGTGTCGGAAGTTTTATGGATTTGATGAGATATATAAAATGAAAGATGTACCGAAATGTGAGTGTGGAGGGGTCATCAAACCGGATGTCGTTTTATATGAGGAAGGATTAGATGAAAGGACAATACAACTTTCTGTACAGGCTATTACACAGGCTGAGGTACTTATTATAGGAGGAACATCTTTGGCAGTGTACCCGGCAGCGGGGTTGGTGGATTATTTTAAAGGAAAGAAACTTGTGTTAATTAATAAAGGCAGAACACAAAAAGAACAGAGGGCAGATTTGGTTATTAATGAGCCTATCGGAGAGGTATTTCGTCAGGTTGTGGGACTATAAAAGACATATTGTATTATGGAGGGCACTGCTGTATAAGCAGTGTCTTTTTTGTCGCAAAGTTTTTGGAATCTATACATGGTTTTGACAAATTAAAACAAGACGGCTGTGCTATGATTGGGACGTATTTTAGAAAAGGAGGGGGCCCATGATAGAGATGGTATATAGCAGTAAAGAGTCACAGGAGCAAGAAAATGTAATAATTCCTAAAAACATACGCCAGATGGGGGAGAATGATTCAAACCAAAAAATTTATATCGAAGATAATGTAATGACACTTCTCAGAAAAAAAACACAAAACCCGGATGATATTAAATATGGAGTTTTACTGGGGGAAATAAAAAGAAAGAAAAATAATACATATGTGTTTGTAAAAGCAATGGTAGAAGTGCGTGATATCATTGAGAATAGTCTGATATTTAATGATGATATCTGGTCCGATATATATAAAGACATCAAAAAGTTTTTTGGTCGTATGGATATTGTTGGCTGGTTTGTGTCAGTTCCGTATCGTGTGAGGGACGATCTAAAAGGAATTAGAAAGCTGCATATGGACAATTTTGCTGGTAATGACAAAATTTGCTTTTTAAGTGATAGAACAGAGAACGATGAAAGTTTCTATATGTGCAGACGTGGAAAACTCGAAAAGCAAAAGGGATACTATATCTATTATGAAAAAAATGAGAAAATGAAAAAATATATGAAGAGTATGAATAATGAAAAAAGAGAAGAGAAGCCGGTAGAAAACAATAAAGTAGAAATAAAAGAAAAACCAACGAATGAGTCAAAAAGTTTTAGAGAGATACTAAAAGAAGAAGGTCAGACGGTAAAACAGGGACGTGTCGCATATGGAATCAGTGGATTATTGATTGTAGCTTTACTATTATCTACTGTGGTAATGTTAAATAATTATGGAGAATTAAAAAATATCAAACAGACATTAGCAGGATATAGTATGGACGAAGAGGCAAGAGTAGTAAATCAGATGTTAAACGGTGAGGATGCTACTACACAATTGGCTACTGTTAATCAGACAACAACAATAGGAAGAGAAACGGAGCCAGTTACGCAGGAACCTGAGAGTACAGAAATAGAGACGACTAGTATGATAGAGAAAATGACTACAAAATCAAAACAAAAACCTGTAAACAATAATGTGACTGGTACAACTTATACTGTTAAAAAAGGTCAGACATTGTATGATATTAGCATGAAAGTATATGGAACCAGTCAAATGGTGGAGGAAATTAGAAAATATAATGATATTGATGAAGATTATAAAATTATCGAAGGTCAAAAAATAAAACTGCCATAAAAAAGATAGTGCCATAATCGTCAACTTATTGTATAATCGTTATAGATTTGAAAATAGGAAGTGGGATTGTGGCACGAATAAATTCAAGTAAAGTAAGAAATTTTAAAAAGTCTTTTCCAGGTTCACAGATTTGGGATTTTATAAAAGCGCATACAAATAGAGTAACTGTTAGAATTGGCTTGGGTATTATTATTGTAGTCATTGTCGTTTTATCTATTTATTTGTATAAACGTTACAATAGTTATGATGATTATAAAGTTTTAAATTATATAAAAGTGGACAGCAGTTCAAATAGTAAATACCTATCGTATCAGGATTTTGTCATAAAGTATAGTGGTGACGGCATATCATATATAGATGATGAAGGGACTGTATGGGATGAATCATATCAGATGAAGACACCGATCGTAGATATCTGTGAGGATTATATTGCGGTGGCAGATAAAAACAGTAACGATATATACATTTATAACGAAGATGGAAAACAGGGAAAAATTACGACAAGTTTTCCTATTATTAAGGTTGAAGTAGCGAATCAAGGTGTTGTGGCAGCTTTGTTAGAAGATAAGAATGCCAATCATATTGAAGTTTTTGATAAGGAAGGAAATAAATTAGTTTCTCATAAAACATTGTTAGATGAAAATGGATATCCGTTGGATTTTTCTATATCAGATGATGGAGAAAAAATGGCGGTATCGTATATTACGATTCATAATGGAGCAATGGGCAACAGAATTGTTTTTTATAACTTTTCCAATTCAGGAAAGAATTCTGCAAATAAAATAGCAGGAGAACATACACAATATAAAGAAACAATTGTACCGATTGTAAAGTTCTTATCTGACAATGAAGCAATTGCAGTAGGAGAAAATATTTTCTCAGTATATAAGATAGGAAAACAGTCAGAGCTGGATGAGGAAGTAGAGATAAAAGATGAAATACACAAAGTATTTTATAGTGAAAAGTATTTAGGATTTATTTTAGAAAATCATAACAGTAAGTATCCATATCGCATTGAGGTCTATGATCTGAGCGGAAAACGTAAGATGAAAACAGAAATAAAAATGGAGTATGACAACGTGGATTTTTCCGGAGATAATGTATTAATATATGATGATATGAATTGTCAGATAATCTCATTTGAGGGTGTGGAGAAATTTAAGGCCATCTTTAAAGGTGAAATAAATGGAATTATACCGGTAGATGGCTCGCGGACATTTTTGTTTATGACAAGGTCAAAGATTCAAAAAGTAAAATTAAAATAAGAGAGTACAAAAGAAACCTGTAAGTTCAGGTTTGGAGGGAACATGGGAAATATATTATTAATATCAGTTGGTTTGTTTATGGTGGCAATGATTGCCATTGGATTAAAGAGAGGAATGTTAAAGATGGCATTTTCTCTGGTCTCGGTAATTGTTGTATTGCTGCTTGTAAATCTGTTAACACCGCCAGTAAAACAATTATTAAAAAACACACCAATATACACAGGTGTGCAGACAGGGATAGAAAAGTATATAAAAGATAATGTTGAAGCTACTGCAGAAAATGTGACCCAGTCAGGAGTCAGCGCCCAAAAGAAAATTATTGATAACCTGCCTCTTCCGAAAGAGATAAAGGTTTCATTAAATGAGAATAATACAAAAGAGAGTTATGCCTCATTAAAAGTAAACTCTTTTGCAGGTTATATTGGTGAGTCATTAGCTGATATGATTTTAAGTGCAATTACCTTTATATTGTTATTTGTTGTACTGACGATATTAGTAAGGATTTTGGTGCATTTATTAGATATTGTAGCAAAATTACCGGTGATAAAGACCTTTAATGCCATTGGTGGAGCGATTATCGGATTGTTTGAATCAGTAATTATTATTTGGATTTTATGTATTGTTGTAACAGCATTTAGTGCGACAGACTGGGGTCAGGAAGTATGTAAAGCGATTGCAGAAAATGGGCTTTTAAGTCTGATTTACGACAATAATATGATTCAGCAGTTCATAACAGGAATTTTTAGTGTATAAATGTGTTGACAAAACAATGTTCATTTGGTACACTACTAACGCTGTGAATACATAAGGTATTCAGATATGGCTCCTTGGTCAAGCGGTTAAGACATCGCCCTTTCACGGCGGTAACACGGGTTCGATTCCCGTAGGAGTCATTTCCGTTAGGAGTGATTTCATTCTTGACGATAAACAGAACCCTTGTTATAATAAAGAAGTTCTGAATATATGGCGACATAGCCAAGTGGTAAGGCATCGGTCTGCAACACCGCTATCACCAGTTCAAATCTGGTTGTCGCCTCTTAGAAAACCGTTCGAGTAATCGAACGGTTTTTTACTATTATAGTAGAATTTGCAAAATGAATATGTTATGCTAAAAGATAGAGAAGAAAGGGGAAAGCATATGAACAGAAAAAAGATTATTTCTATTATAACAATCATAGCATTAATGATTACAGCGGTAGTACCGGCTTTTGGAGCAGGTGGAGATGGTAGTGGTTCAGTAGACTGGCCGGTTAATATTGGAATTAGTAATTCGTCCATAGAGACAACGAATTATAAAATAGGAACATCTAAAGAATTTAAGATAGGTTATTATCCGAATAATGTTTCAGGTTCATCTTTTAAAGGGATAAGACATATAGAAATTACCGGACCTGCAGAAGTGACAGATTTTCAATATTCAGATGATGGAGATACTTGGAAAGCTATTAGTACCTTTGAAAGTGAAATAATTATTAATACATCAAAAGAGCAGAAAATGAAAGTTACTTTTCAGGAAGCAGGATTATATACAATTCATTTTTGGATGACAATGGGAAATGATAAGTTGGAAATAAGCAGAGAATTTTATGTTTCAGACTCTGGTATTTCGAGGATACCTCCCGTACCCACTGACTTGAAAGAAACAAATAGAAAAATGCGTTTTGAATGGTCATGGGGTTCGGATCTTTCTGCTACGTTTAATTTTTATATTGACGGAGAGAAAATAAATGATACACCAATTACTACAACTAGATATAATGTATCAGCCTATGCTGAAAGGTTTACTCCAGGGACTCATATTGTAGCGGTCGAGGCGGTACATATGCTGGGGAGTGAAAGTCTTGTGTCGAAAAAGGCAGAGTTGGAATATTTCGTAGAGGAACCAACAACAGAGCCACAGACTACGGAAGTGCAGAGCACAGAAGCGCAGACAACAGAAGTGCAGACAACAGAGCCACAGACAACGGAAGTACAGAGTACAGAAGCGCAGACAACAGAGCCACAGACAACGGAAGTGCAGAGCACAGAAGCGCAGACAACAGAAGTGCAGACAACAGAGCCACAGACAACGGAAGTACAGAGTACAGAAGCGCAGACAACAGAGCCACAGACAACGGAAGTACAGAGCACAGAGGCGCAGACTACAGAATCGCCGACAACCAAAGTAGTATCAACAACGGACAGGGAGACTACTACACAGTCATCTGTCACAACAAAGAATATAAAACTGGCAAAAGGAAAAATAAAAAAGGCAGTTAAGAAAGCCACAGCAAAAAAAGTTAAAATTACATTTAAAAAGATAAGAAAGGCAGCTTCTTATCAGGTGCAGATTTGTGTGAATAAGAAGTTTAAAAAGAAAAATACTATTACAAAACGAGTAAAGAAAACAAAATGGACATTTAAGAGATTAAAGCCATACAAGAAATATTATGTCAGAGTCAGAGCTATGGCAAAGAGTGGTAGAAGAACTGTGTATGGCAGATGGAGTAACAAAACAAAAATCAGACTAAAAAAATAGCAGATACAAATTTATAAAGATTTCACAGATATTGTGAAATCTTTTGCTATAAGGAGAAAGTATATGTATAGAGCAAGTGGATTTATGGGAAACATTATATCAAAGGGAAGGATTCCTGTTAAAAAGATTTTAATATCATTGGTAATTATTGCAGTGTTGGAATTTGCCGCATTTTATGCGTTTTTACCATCGCTGAATATTCATTCCATGGAGTTTTGGGAGTTTCAGGGATTTTTTGCAGTTTTGTTTTTAGCATTAACGTTAAGTATACCGGATAAAGAAAAATTGGAGTTTCGATACAATATTCTATCAAAGATTTTGGGAGCTTTAATTATATTAGCTGTTTTATTTGTTGTGATAGGCAGCATTATATCTGCAAAAATTTTTAATGCAGGCAGATATTCTTCTCTTATTGACATTAACAATACAAAATTTGAGGACACAGTAAAGCAGACGGATACGATAACAGATGTGGCACTGATGGATACTGCCAGTGCCAAGGTAGTGGGACAAAGAGCTATTGGAGCGTTGTCGGATGTAGTAAGCCAGTATGAAATCAGTGGAGATTATAATCAGATAGCCTTAGATGGAGCTCCAATGAAAGTGGCGTCTTTGGAATATGCAGGTTTTTTCAAGTGGTTCAATAATAGAAAAAATGGAATTCCGGGATATGTATTGGTTGATGCAGTGGATTTTGAAGCTGACTATGTTAAGTTAGAAAAGCCTATTAAATATACACCATCAGGATGGTTCAATGATAATTTGCAGAGACATCTTAGGTTCAAATATCCAACAGCGATCTTTGAAGGATATTATTTTGAGTTAGACGAAGAAGGAAAACCTTATTACATCTGCCCGACAATGACTGCAAAGATAGGTCTGTTTGGTGGTTTTGATGTGAATGGAGTTGTTATCTGTGATCCGTGTACCGGAGATTGCAAGAAGTATGATTTAGACGAGATACCAAGATGGGTAGACAGGGTATATGATGGAGATTTAATAGAAAGAAAATATAATTGGTATGGAATGTTGTCAGATGGTTTTTGGAATAGTATTATTGGTCAGAAAGACTGCAAAAAGACAACAGAAGACTATGGCTATAAAGTAATTGATAATGACGTATGGATTTATACCGGTGTGACATCAGTTATTGATGATTCTTCAAATATTGGATTTGTAATGGTGAATGCAAGGACAGGAAAAGCAAGTTACTTTAATGTGGCGGGAGCAGAAGAGTTTTCTGCAATGGAAGCAGCAGAAGGCCAGGTACAGAATCTGGGATATGATGCTGCATTTCCTTCATTAATAAATATTGATGGAAGACCAACATACTTTATGGTGCTCAAAGATAAAGGAAATCTTGTAAAGCAATATGCATTAGTAGATGTGAAAAAATATAGTATTGTTGCAACTGGTACGACACAAAAAGATACTTTGAACACGTATAGAAAATTAATGAAAGAAAATGGAATCATCACAGAGATAAAAAAGGAAAATCTTTCTGAACAATATGCACATGAATTCGTGACAGTTAAAGATATTAAATATGTCAATGTTACAGATGGAACATTTGTATATATTACAGATACAAAGGGAAACGTTTATAAGGAAAAATTTTCCGATGATGAAACGCTTGTGTTTATTCAACAAAATGATATCATTGAGATATATTATGAGGAAAATCAGGATACAGGAATCAGAGAAATAGAGGAATGGAAATCAAATGAAGAAAACGAGACAACGAAAGAAGGAAAGAAGTAAATATCTAAGAAAACTTTTGACACTATTATTGGCAATTGCCCTAAGTTTTCCGGTAAATGTTTTACAGGCGAAAACGACTTACAGTTTGTCGGATACCAGTTTGTTGTTAGTTAAGGGGAACATCAAAAAGATAACGTTAGTAAATGCACCCGCTGATGCGAAAATTAACTGGAGTACATCGAACAAGTTTGCGGCAACTGTGGACAAAGGTGTTGTAACAGCATTAAATTATGGAACAGCGAGAATTACAGCCACTTATAAGAAGAAAACTTATACGTGCAGTGTTACAATACCAGATACATCCAAGAAGATTACACCAAATGTTTATTCCGTATCGCTTGTGGAAGGAAGGAATTTTCAGTTGACAGCAGCTTCAGCAAATGTAGTGCATTATCATTCCCAGAATGAGTCTATTGCTACGGTAAATGAAAATGGATTAATTATTGGAAATAACCCGGGAAAAACGAAGATTATTTTAAAAAGTAATGAAGCATCAACGGAATGTACTGTTACCGTAGTTGCAGATAAATCGAATATAGAATCGGCAAAAAATAGTGTCAGCAAAAGAAAGACAGCGATAAGAAGAATTACTAAGAAAAATAATATCCGATATGAGCGTATAGTATGGGCAAAGAATAAGGCAATTCGATTTAAAATAGCTAATTTAGATGAACGTAATATTAAAAAATGTGTTTGGTACACATCAGATAAAAAAGTGTTATCCAGACCGAAAAAAATAAAAGGTAATAAGATTATTGCAGAAGCACGAACTGTTAACAGTGGCAGAGCAAAAGTAATTGCTAAAGTTACATATAAAAACGGTAAAGTGAAAGAGTACGCTACAAAGGTTTATGTATCAAGCCCCGTAATTAATACAAAAAATCTTGTTGTTTTGGGAAAGAATGCAGGTTCATGGCGATTACAGTATGTTTCATTTTCAGGTTTATCAAAATACAGCGTTGTAAAATGGGATACGTCATCAGCTCCCAACATAAGGACTACATCATATCGAAGTAAGCTGGCAGTATTGGGAAATACACCATCAAGTGGAACGATTAAAGCGCAGGTCGACGGAAAAACATATAAGGTAAAATATACAGTATATAATCCAACATTCCATAAACTCACCGGATATATTGTAAAAGGGAAATCGGCTAAGATTAACATTCAGGGAATAGGCATGGTAAAGCCTCTATATTCCAGTCGAAGTGAATCTATTGCGTCTATGGAAGAAGATGGAACCGTTATTGGAAAGGGAGCAGGCGTTACGATCGTTGATGCGAAAATAGGAAATTATTCTTTTGGTTTCAGAGTAGAAGTGGCTGCAAAGGGAATGAAAAAAATTATTGAAAGAGCCGATTATATTGTGAATAATTGGAAGTACAGCCAGAGTAAACGAATGAAGGATGGATTTTACGACTGTTCCTCTTTGGTTTGGAAAGGATATAAAGCTTATAAGGATTATCAGGAGAAACTGGGAAGTAAGACACAGGCATTTTGTGCAGCAGATTTATTTGATTATTTAAAGAGTAAAAATCAGATTGTATATATGGGATATTTAGGATATGACTATATGAAACCTGGTGATTTGATTTTTTATGGAGACTACGACAGTGCAGTTCAATACAGTACTCCGGGAAGGACTTTAAATATTTATCATGTTGCAATGTATGCAGGGAATGCAAGAGTTGTAGAAAAAGGCGGACAGCCGATAAATTATAATAATTTAGGGCATGTCGTAGGTATAGGAAGGGTAGTAAATTAATGGATTATCAGATTGGAAATATTGTAATGTTAAAGAAAGGTCATCCTTGTGGGACGAACGAATGGGAAATTATTCGGGTTGGAGCAGATTTTAAACTTAAGTGCAGGGGCTGCAATCGCATTGTAATGGTACCAAGAAAAGCATTTGAGAAAAGTGTTAAAAAAACAATATCAGAATAATCGAAACAATTCGGTTTATTGCATCAAGAAAAGCAAATGCCTGCTTACGCAGTCACTTGCTTTTTTCTTATGTATGAAAAAACAGAAATTAGCGCGCCTGAGAAAATATGTTTAAAAAATCTTGACAAATATGAATATAAGTGTATTATTGTATTAAGTGACTAATACAATAATACAAAAAGAAGGGATAAGATGTCGTGGGAATTTAAGAATGATAGACCGATATATACTCAGTTGTTAGAGCAGATTGAGCAAAAAATTATTTCCGGCGAGTATGAGATGGGGAGTAAATTACCATCAGTGAGAGAGCTGGCAGCGATAGCTGCAGTAAATCCGAATACGATGCAGAGAGCAATGGCAGAATTGGAAAATCGGGGACTTATCATAACCAATCGTACGGCGGGAAGGATAGTGACAGATGATGAGCATATATTAGTTCAGATAAGAGAATGCCGGACAAGGGATTTAACAGACGACTATATTCGTAAGATGTCTGAATTAAAATATGACAAAGATGAGATTATTAAATTTATCCAGAAGGGAGATAAATCATGAGCGTTTTATTTGAATGTAAGGATTTAAAGAAAAAATATGGAAAAAAAGAAGCGTTGAAAGGAATTAGTTTACAGATAGAAAGTGGACAGATTGTAGGATTGCTAGGACCAAATGGTAGTGGTAAAACGACAATGATTAAGTTGGCAAATGGTCTTTTAACACCATCAAGTGGGGATATTACTATTAATAAAAATAAGATTGGAGTGGAGACAAAGAAAAGAGTATCCTATCTGCCAGAGAGAACATATTTAAACAATTGGATGAAAGTTAGAGAAATGATTAATTATTTTTCTGATTTCTATGAGGATTTTGATAGTGAAAGAGCATATGATATGCTGAGCAAATTAAATATTAATCCAAATGATAAACTAAAAACAATGTCAAAAGGAACAAAAGAAAAAGTACAATTAATATTGGTTATGAGTCGTAATGCAGATGTGTATTTTTTAGATGAGCCAATCGGAGGTGTAGACCCCGCAGCAAGAGACTATATTCTAAATACTATCATTACAAATTATAATCCGGAATCTACAGTAATAATTTCAACACATCTTATATCAGATATAGAAAAAGTTTTGGATGATGTTGTCATGATTAAAGATGGAGAGCTGGTAATGCATAAAAGTGTTGATGATATTCGGGAGGAGTATGGGAAATCAGTAGATGAAGTGTTCAGGGAGGTGTTCAGATGTTAGGTAAGTTAATAAAAAATGAGTTTAGAGCCACAGCAAGAACATTTGGAGCGATGTATTTAATTGTTTTTATAGTAACAGTGTTATTAAAACTTGTTATTGAAATTCAGGATGCTTTTGATTTAGATAATGTGGTTATCAATATTTTAAGCTTTGTAACTATAACAGCATTTGTATTGGGAATTATTGGTGTGATAATCGGTACATTTATTCTGATTTTGAAGAGATTTTACGACAATATGTTAAAAAATGAGGGATATTTGTCTTTTACATTACCTGCTACTGTAGGACAACATATAGCAAGTAAATCTATTGTTAGTTATATTTGGGTCATTATATCTGCTGTATTTATATTTGGAATTGTTATTATCCTATTTTTGGGACACACAAGTTTGTTTGTAGATCTGCGACAGGATATCATTTATATTGTTAGAGAATTTAATAAACAGCATTTGTGGAAATATGTAATTATAATTGGAGTGGCTATGTTGATTGCAGCATATAATTATATTGCTATGGGATATGCATGTTTTAGCGTGGGGCAGGCGTGGACAAGAAATCGTATTGCAGGTGCATTGGCAACATATATAGTATTCCAGATTATTACTGAGGTTGTTTCATTAATCTGCATGGTAATTATGTTCGGAGGAAATATGGAAGCCATAAATAATGCAGAGATTGGAGAAGCGGTTTTCCAGCCGCTGCTGATATTTATGATAGTTGAACAGGTTGTGTTGGCTGTGATATGTACATTTATTACCCATGTAATGTTAAGTAAGAAACTAAATCTTGAATAAGAATTGTGTAAAAAAGTCCTTGCATAGAGGGCTTTTTTATGCTAATATGGTGTTTCGTGATATATATAAATTATTCCTTGCTTTTCCAGTGACAAGGAAAGGCCAGAGACCAAAAGGAGGTAAAAGCATGAACAAATATGAGATGACAGTTGTTATTAGTGCAAAACTTGAAGAAGAAGGAAGAACTGCAGAACTTGACAAGGTAAAAGCACTTGTTGAAAAGTTTGGTGGCACAATCACTAACATCGATGATGCTGGAAAGAAGAAGTTTGCTTATGAAATCCAGAAGATGTCAGAAGGTTACTATTACTTCATTACTTTTGAAACTGATAATGTAAAGGCTCCAAGCGAAATAGAAGGCCAGCTTCGTATTATGGAAAACATCCTCAGATTTATGTCCATCGCAGTGGAAGCATAATTTGATAGAAAAGAGGAAAATAATATGAATAAGGTGATACTTATGGGTCGTTTGACCCGTGATCCTGAAGTTAGATATTCAACATCAGGTGATGGTCAGTTAGCTATTGCCAGATATACATTGGCAGTAGACAGAAGATTTAGAAGAGATGGAGAGCAGACAGCTGATTTTATCAGATGCGTGGCATTTGGTAGAAGTGGTGAGTTTGCAGAAAAGTATTTTCATCAGGGAACAAAGATTGTAGCAGAGGGTCGTATTCAGACAGGAAGCTATCAGGACAAGGATGGTAAAACAGTTTATACTACAGAAGTAGTAGTAGAGAATCAGGAATTTGCAGAGAGTAAGGCAGCATCTGATAATAATGCAGGATTTGCTCAGGCACCTGCAGCATCAGCGCCAACAGCTCCGGCAGGAGATGGGTTTATGAATATTCCTGACAATGTAGATGATTCAGGTTTACCATTTAACTTTTAATTAAATTAGGAGGTCAAGTTATGCCATATAATAAGAGTGAAAGACCAGATTCTCCAATGAGAAGAAGAGGCGGTCGTAGAAGAAAAAAAGTTTGTGCATTCTGTGCAAGTGAAAATAAGGCAATCGATTATAAAGATGTAGCTACATTAAAGAGATTTGTATCTGAAAGAGGTAAAATTCTTCCTAGAAGAATGACAGGTACATGTGCAAGACATCAGAGAGCTCTTACAACAGCAATTAAGAGAGCTAGAAATATCGCATTAATGCCATATACAGTAGAATAATCGCGAAACAACGAGCAAAGCGTTACTCGCGGTCGAAATAAGAACAAACCGGTTTTAAACAATCATGCTTGCATGAATTTGTTTAAAACCGGTTTGTTCTTATTTCGAGGAGCGTCAGTCATATTTTGGGACTGACGCGTGCTTATTGAATCTTTTAGATCCAATAAGAAGCGCGAGTGATGAAGTAACGGGCTTTCCCGAGAGTGGGGGGAACTTTTTTTAACTTCTCATTGCTCCGTCTACTGATAAAATCTCACCAGTTACATAACTAGCCATATCGCTTGCCAGGAATAAGAATGCGTTGGCTACATCTTCAGGTTCGCCAACTCTTCTTAATGGGATTGCATTAATCAGTGGCTGTATCATCTGCTCAGGCAGTGCTGCAACCATATCTGTTTTTGTGATTCCAGGTGCAACTGCGTTGACGCGAATGTTGCTTGGTCCCAATTCTCTTGCCAAGGACCATGTCAGACCATTTACTGCAGATTTACTCGCTGGATATGCTACACCACTTGGCTGACCACAGATGCTGACCATGGAACTTGTATTTAAGATACATCCTCCGCCCTGTTCCTTCATGATTTTTGATACTGGCATTACAGCATTAAAAATGGCATTTACATTCAACTGCATAACTTTTGAAAACTGCTCCGCTGTATAATCATCAATTTTGGTACTGTCAGATATTCCGGCATTATTTACGAGAATATCAATTCTTCCATATTGTTCTTTTATTTGGTTAATTGTTTTTTCTACTTCTTCGGCGTTCATAAGATTAGGAAAATATCCGGAAACATCCCATGAACTATTTTCTTTTTCTAAAGACGTCAGTGCTTTGTTTACGGTCTCTTCTCTGGAACCGAATAGAATAACTTTGGCACCATTTTCTAAATATTTTTTTACAATAGCGTAACCAATGCCTCTCGTTCCGCCTGTAACAACTGCAACTTTATCTCTTAACATTGCATATACCTCCTGTTTTTTATAAATTTATATCGTTATTATATAACAAAAATGGGAAATATACCCATAGAAGTTTATAAAATAGAAGAATTTATTGTATTTATAAAAATTAAATTGACAATATAGAATATATCCTATATTGTTAAAGTATAATATATAAAAGGAGAAGATATATGCCCGTTATAGCAAGATTTGAAGGTATAATTTTAAGGATGTATTTGAGGCAAAAAGAACATAATCCTCCGCATATTCATGCTATATATGGTGAAAGAGTGGGATTGTTCATGATTGAGACTACAGAGATGTTTGAAGGAGATATACCTCTAAAATGTCAACAAAAAATTAAAAGATTTATAGAGCATTATAGAGAAGAGTTATATGAAATGTGGAATAGTCAGGTGTTTAGAGTATTAGAACCTGTTGACAGAAGGGAATTATAATTATGAAAAAGATAGAAAGAGTTAAAGCACTTCCCCAATTCGGTTTGTTGATTGTATTTCAAAATGGAGTTGAAAAAAAATATAATATTAGACAGCTATATACAATATATCCTCAATTTAAAGAGTTAGAACATAATGAGGATCTGTTTAGTAATGTTAAAGTTGATGTTGGAGGTTATGGTGTATATTGGAATGATGAACTGGATATAGCAGCAGATGAATTATGGGAAAATGGTATTGAGACAGATATTGTTCATACGTTAGATATTAAGAAAAGATTTGCATCCAGACTAATTGCTATGCGGGATATGTTAAATATGACACAAAGGGAATTATCAGAAAAAACAGGTATTGCACAGGGGGATATCAGTAAGATAGAAAATGGAAATGCTAATCCTTCTTTAGAAACTATTGATAGATTGATAAAGGGGATGAATGGAGAGATTGACTTTGTAATTAAAAATCAAAGTTGATCAGTTTTATGAAGAATTTGGAATACCATTTTACTTTACATTTTAGTTAAAGCAGCGTTATAATATTTCCTAGAGGTGAATATAAATGAGAAAAAAACTATTTTGCATTGCAATGTCAATGATAATAATACTATCAGTGGCAGTACATGGAGATGACAAAATTCTGGTGCAAAACAAACTGATGGAAGTTAACACAGCAGATAAAGTATTGAAAAGTACTACATTTACAATAGACAAAGATACAGCAAAGAAAATAGTAAAACATCATAATAAAAAATCAAAGTTAACGAAGTTTGAAAAATACAAAAAAATGATAACCCATTTAGGAGTTGTTTCATCAGATGACGATGATGATTTTGTGAAAATAAAGGAACGACCGGAAAACAAATCAAAGACAGTTGGTTATGTGCCAGATGAAAAACCTGTTGTAGTAATCGAGAGCATAGATAAATGGTATAAAGTAAAATCAGGAAAGATTACAGGATACATAAAGCAGGAAAATGCAGTGGTAGACGATGAGGTGGAAAATCTATTATTAGATAATTATGGTATTGAGGCACTTATTAAAGTATCAAATGTAAAGTTGAGGAGCAGTGCAAAAAATACCAATAGTGCAGTGGGGATGGGATATAAAGGAAATGTTTATCCAGTGATAGGGTTTTCCAATGACTATAAAAAGATTCGTATTCAAAGAACAGAGACAATAGAAGGCTGGGTATCTGTAAAAGATGTGGATATTAGAATATTGTGGGATAGTGCAATGACAAAGGCTGAGTATGACGCTTACATAGAAGAACAGAAAAGAATACAAGAGGCAGAATTGCAAAAGATTTTGAATGCAGGTATACATAAGACAGGAGATTCATTATTTGACACTATTTCTGCATTGATTGCCCATAATGAATCAGGGAATTATGTTGCGGCAAGAAATGGCCTTCCGCAGTTCAAAGGAGAAAAAACTATAACCGTAGGTGCATGGCAGTGGTATGGAGAAAGGGCTCATAGTCTTCTGAAACGTATTTATACAAGTGATACAAAGAAAGCAAAACAGTTAATAGAAGATGCAGTCTCTGGAAATAAAAAGAAAAAAGAAGAAAAGACAGAAGCGTTGTGTAAGGAAATTACAAATAGTGCAAGTTGGGAAAGCCGAAAAAGAAGTTTCAGCAAGGAAGAGTTGGTGGCAGTGAAGGCACTGCTCGGCAGTAGTAATGGAGTTTCTATACAGAATGCACAGGCGAAGGAAGATATCACTACAAGGATGTCTGTAGCAAGAAACACTTATAAATTGACGAATCCACAGTTGATTGCGTATTTCTGCGATATGTTTTGGCAGAATCCGGAAAATGCCAGAAATATTACAAAGGCAGCGATTGAACATTTTAAGAGTGCAAAAAAATTGAATGAAGAAAAAGATGGATTAAAAGTTTTGCACGAAATTGCTATGAAGAATTCCGTCTTAGGAAAATTTTCGGGAAGAAGAAACTATACGTACTCTGTATGCAAAAAAATTAGTAAGAAATAATTATAAAAAAAGAAGCCATACAAAATTTTGTGTGACTTCTTTTTATAATTGTTTGAATTATAATTATTACATTTTTAATAAATCTTCTTGTGAAATAAGCTTTATATTATTTTTCTTAAGAACGGCAGCGACTTTGTCGTTTTCTTTCACTCTGAAAATCATAAGAGCATCGTCTGTTCCTCTGGCAAGGAATGTGTAAACGTATTCAACGCTGACGCCGGCTTCGGCAAGAACGTTCATAGCCTGTGCCATTGCTCCCGGTTTGTCAGGAATTTTTACTCCGATAACCTGTGTTAGATTGCATATCCAGTCATTGTCCTTCAGTAATGTTAAAGTATCAAGTGGTTTATCCACGATGATTCTGATAATACCGAAATCGCTGGAATCTGCAATTTCAAAGGCTCTCATATCTATTTGGTTTTCTGCAATAAAATTTGTAAACTTTGCGAGATTACCGGGTTTATTTTCTATAAAAACTGAAATTTGATTAATATACATATTTTTACCTCCTATAAAAAGATGTTAAATTTTACGTTTGTCAATGACACGTACCGCTTTACCTTCAGAACGGGTAATAGATTTTGGTTCTACTAATTTTACTTTAGCGTAAATGCCAAGCATACTCTTTAATGCGGCAACAATTTCTTTTTCCTTGACTTCGATGGCACCAATAGTATCAGAGAACATTTCAGGTGTCATTTCTACTAAAACTTCCATAGTATCGCTGTTGTTTACGCGGTCGACAATGAGCTGATAGTTAGCAGGCATGCCCTGTTTGATAAGTACTTCTTCAATCTGGGATGGATATACATTTACACCTTTAATAATCAGCATGTCATCTGATCTTCCCATGAGTCTGTGAATACGTGCATGAGTACGTCCGCATTTACATTTCTCTCTTGTAATGTATGTAATATCCTTGGTACGATATCTGATAAGAGGAAATGCCTCTTTTGCAAAACTAGTAAATACCAGTTCACCGATTTGTCCGTCCGGAACAGGTTCTAAAGTGTCCGGATCAACAATTTCCGGAAGGAAATAGTCCTCGCAGATATGCATTCCATCCTGTGCCTCACACTCAAAAGCAACACCGGGACCTTCAATTTCCGTAAGACCATAAATATCATAAGCTTTAATACCGAGTTTTTCTTCTATATCATGTCTCATTTCTTCTGACCATGCTTCGGCGCCAAAAATACCGGCTTTTAATTTAATCTGATCCTGTATACCGCGCTCATGAATTGACTCAGCCAGATAAGAGGCGTAACTTGGTGTACAACATAGGATAGTAGAGCCTAAATCCATCATGAATTGCAGTTGTCTGTCTGTATTACCGGATGACATTGGAAGAGTTAAACATCCAACTTTATGGGAGCCGTCATTTAAACCAGGTCCGCCTGTAAAAAGTCCATATCCATAAGAAACATGGCAGACATCTTCGCTTGTACCGCCTGCTGCTGCAATGGCACGGGCACAACCATTGCCCCATTTGTCAATATCTGCATGTGTATAGAAATCAACAACTCTCTTTCCGGTTGTACCGGATGTTGACTGAATACGAACACAGTCTTTTAGAGGAATTGCTAATAAATCATATGGATAAGCATCTCTTAAGTCATCTTTTGTTAAAAATGGAAGTTTTGGAAGGTCTTTCACACTCTTAATATCATCAGGGGTGACACCTGCTGCTTCCATTTTTTTTCTATAAAAAGGTACGTTATCATATACTCTTTTTACAACATCTAATAGTCCGTCATTCTGCCACTGCTCAATGGTTTCACGAGAGGCAGTTTCAATATCTTCTTGAAAATATTTTCCCATTGTATTTATTCCTTTCTTCGCTACATAATTTTATATAACAATTTTACAATATTTAGTACTTTAAAGCAATAAAGAAAAAATTATAACAGGAAAAACATAAATTTTTAAAGAAAATAAATAAAAACATCTTCATAAAAACGTTACAAAAATATGTTTTTTTGTTAAAAAGCACCTTTTTATAAGGGGAAAATACATATAAAACAACTTTTATGTCTGTATAAAAATTGACGCAATAAAAACATTTTTCTGACTGTAAAATATGGTATTTAGGAAAATCATATGTTATAGTGGGCTTATATGGCAAGTGCGTTTTAAACGTAGTTTTGTTGATAACAAAAATATATTGAGAAGTTAAAAACAATATGCTTTGGAGGATAACAAAAATGAGCGAAAGTTTAAGAGGAATTCCGGTAGAGGGATTTGCCGAAAAGAGCCGCGAGGCAGCAGTGGAAGGTATCGTATTATTAAAAAATGATAATAGTGTACTTCCGTTTACAAAAGAAGACAAAATTTCAGTATTTGGCAGACCGCAGTTAGAATATTACAGAAGTGGAACCGGTTCAGGAGGGGCTGTTCAGGTTGAATATGCCACAAATATTATTGAAGGTTTTAAGAAAAGTGATTTACATATAAATGAAGAACTGGCAAACGATTATGTAGAATGGCTGAAGGACCATCCGTTTGATAATGGTGGAGGCGGCTGGGCTGCTGAACCATGGTTTCAGAAAGATATGGATATTACCGTAGAGTATGCAAAGAGACAGGCAGCGGTTACCAATAAGGCTGTTTATATCATCGGGCGTACTGCCGGTGAGGATAAAGATAACTATAATGGAGCAGGCAGCTATCTTTTAACTGATGAAGAAATTACAAATCTTAAAAATATTACAGAGGCATTTGATGATGTAGTCGTTGTTTTAAATGTATCTAATATTATTGATATGAAGTGGATGAATGATTCGCAGTTTGATGGAAAGATTAAGGCAGTTGCATATGTCTGGTCCGGTGGAATGGAAGGTGGAAATGCGGTTGTTGATGTTCTTTCCGGCAAGGAAACACCAAGTGGAAAACTTCCGGATACGATTGCAGAGAATTTAGAAGATTATCCGTCAGCAGACAATTTTGGAAATCCATTAACCAATCTTTATCAGGAAGATATTTATGTAGGGTACAGATATTTTGAAACATTTGCACCGGAAAAGGTAATGTTTGAATTTGGATATGGTATTTCATATACTTCATTTGATATTGAGACGTTGTCTGTGGAAGAAGATGACGAAGAGATTAAAATCCAGGTTAAGGTAACGAACACTGGTGATAAATATTCTGGAAAAGAAGTAGTTCAGGTATATTATAGTGCACCGCAGGGAGCGCTTGGAAAGCCGGCAAAAGAACTTTGCGCATATGCAAAGACAGAGAAACTTGCACCGGGTAAGAGTCAGACAATAGATATTTCAGTTTCTATAAATGATATGGCATCTTATGATGACAGCAATGTTACAGGACATAAATCATGTTATGTTTTAGAGGCTGGCGATTATGTTATTTATGTTGGTAATAGTGTAAGAAATGTTAAAGATGTTTATACATATCAATTAAATGAATTGAAAGTAGTAGAACAGTTGTCAGAAATCTGCTGTCCGAATGATGAGAATCTTACAATTTTAAGACCGGGTACAAGGAAGGAAGATGGAACCTTTGAGAAAGAATATGTTCCGTCTCAGAAGCCTACAGTGGATTTGGCAAAAAGAATAGAAGAAAATCTGCCAAAACCAATGGAGATTACAGGGGATAAAGGAATTACCCTTCAGGATGTTCAGGCAGGAAAGAATAGTTTGGAAGAGTTTACCGCACAGCTCTCGGTAGAGGAGATGGCACAGATTGTCAGAGGTGAGGGAATGAGTAACCCACGTGTAACACAGGGTACAGCATCAGCCTTTGGTGGAATATCAGATGCCTTGTTTGGTTATGGAATTCCGGCAGCTTGCTGTGCAGATGGACCAAGTGGACTTCGTTATGATGGTAAGGCAGTTCAGCTTCCGATTGGTACTGTACTTTCATCATCATGGAACGTGCCATTAGTCAGAGAACTCTATACAATGGAAGGTGAAGAATTGAGAAGAAATCAGGTTGACACTTTGTTAGGACCTGGTGTAAATATTCATAGACATCCTTTAAATGGGCGTAATTTTGAGTATTATTCAGAAGATCCGTATTTATCAGGAACAATGTCCGTAGCATCTACCGGTGGTATTAAAGACGGAGGTGCATGGGGAACCATTAAACATTTTGCATTGAATGGACAGGAATCACACAGATTTAAGATAGATGCCGTTTGTTCAGAACGTGCCATCAGAGAAATATATTTAAAATCCTTTGAGATGGCAGTTAAAGAAAAAACAGTAATGACACTGATGACGAGTTACAATCCGATTAACGGACATTGGGCAGCATCTAATTATGATCTTTGTACTACAGTACTTCGTGGTGAGTGGGGATACGAAGGTATTGTTATGACAGACTGGTGGGCAAAGATGAACGATGTAGTAACAGGCGGCGAGGAATCCAATCAGGATACACGAGATATGGTTCGTTCGCAGAATGATGTATACATGGTTGTAAATAATAATGGTGCGGAAGTAAATTCAAACAATGATAATACCGAGAGTTCTGTGGAAGCAGGAACACTTACCGTTGGAGAACTTCAGAGAGCTACAATGAATATCTGCAACTTTATATTAAATGCTCCTGTTATTGAGAGAGAATTAGTTGATACTGATGTAGCGAAATACTATCCATCAGTTCCTGTAGAGGAGGCAAAATATCAGCAGTTTAATCTGGCAGAGGATAACAAGGTAATGTTTGACTGTGGTAAGGAAGCAACGATGATTGTAGAAGAAGATGCAGAGTATACGATTATTGTAAATATTTCATTTGCAAAATCAAATCTGGCACAGTCTACAGTCAATGTGAATGCCAATGGTGAGACGATGGTAGTTATTCAGACTAACGGAACAGATGGTAACTGGATTACACAGAAACTGTGTAAAGTGAAGTTAGATAAAGGTGCATATAATTTGAAATTAGAAGATGTCCTTGCAGGAATCGAAGTGAAATATATGCAGTTTAAGAAGTTAAAAAAGAAATAAAAAAATAGCCAATAAGAAGCTGTTGCTTAAATGCAACAGCTTCTTTATTATTCTAGGATTTTTTCTTATATTGCCAAAATTCATATGTACTATATTTCTGAGCCGTTTCCGTCATCCAATGAAACACCCTGTTTCTCAATTCTTCTTTTGCGGCCTTTTTACTTAGAGTAGGATTAGCGTACATTGGATTACTGCAGTATACAGTAATAGCAGGCGACCTGAAAAATAATCGAAAAGGCCAGTGGCGTTTTCGGTAAGTAACGACAGAGGCAACAACAGGTGCGTTCAAAGCTACAGGATAAGCAAAGCTGGCACTTTTAAAAGGACGGATTCCTACATAATACGGCCAGATATGAGCTTCGGGATAAATTGTAATGCATGATTTTTCCTGGATTCTTTTGGTAACGGTATGAATCATCTTTTTCATACTGGCAATGTCATATCCGATAGGCATTGCCCCAAGCATATCCACAAGATGTCGAAGTCCTGTGATAGAAAAAGCATCGTTGCCTGCAATGAAATAAGTCCGGTGTCCCCATCCGGAGACTGTTGCGGAAATTAGTGGGTCAATATGCTGTGTATGATTGCTGTATAAAAAACAGCCGGTCTTTAACTTCTTTATCACTTTTTTGTTTTTGATTCTCAAACCTACAATAAAAGTATTAAAGATTTTTACCAGAGGATAAACAATCAAAAAATAAAGAATATCTGCAAAAGAATTCCACAATTTACTTTTGTGTATCCATTTATAATCTTTTGGTAGAGGTTTGGTTTTAATCCCCTGTGTTGCGGCAAAGTCATCATTTAATTCATCTTCATAATAAATTGTTTTCATATGTATCACCTTAAATAATAGAAAGTATCATTTGTTCCATCTGGTCCATGCATTTATCAAACTGCCATTGTGTGGCAAAGTCCGCATAATCCAGACTGCGTTGTTCCTTTTCGTTTGGATGTTCAATCCAGTAATCAATTTTGGCAGCTAAATCCTTTGGATTGTTGCACTTAAATAAATTTTTGTCATCTAATGCAAAATATTTCGTCGCAGAGCGGGGCGAATTATTAATTACCGGAACAAGTCCGCAGGAAATCGCTTCTAAGCAGGAGATTGCTTCTAATTCGATTTCAGCAGCATGTACATATAAGTCTGCAGAACCAATCACTTTTAAGAGTTCATCTCTGGAATAAAACTTCATAATAGGTTGCACCGGTAAATGTTTTGCTGCATACATTTGGATGTTTTTCTTTTGTGGACCGTCTCCTGCGAAAATCAACTGAATACGGTTACGGTATTTGCTTTTATTTACTGCTTTCAATAAAACAGAATGTGTTTTTTCTTTGCTGTATCGTCCAATATATAATATACGGAATAAACCGTCATCTTTCTTGTATTTTGGAATGCCACGGTTAAACTGGTAGTTGACACCGTTAGAAATTACATGGTGTGGTGTGACACCTACAACATTTTCAAAAGTATTACAGATAAATTGTGTAGGGTAGTGGATAGCATCGCAATATTGATAGAGATGCTTATAAAAAATTTTGTAGACGCGATTGTTAAAACGATGGGCATTCATTAAATGTAAATGATTTGAAAAGTTTTCTGCCTGACAGTGAAATCCGGCAGATAATGGAATGTTATGTTTATGACAATATTTTGCTACATAACATCCGGTCAAAAATGGAACCATAATATGCACTGCATCAATGCCTTTAAGAGCTTCCTTAATGACTTTTTTGTCAGGACGGGCAATGCTCACACCGTTTTTTTCCACATAACCATTAAACGGACCTACATTCAGTGTCTTTACAATGTAATATCCGAATTCCCCGGTTTTCTCTGTGTCAGGACAGATAATACGGACCTCATGCCCTTTTGCACGTAGGGAACGTATCAGATTCATGGCAGCTATAGTAGTGCCGTTATTTTCTTCTCCGAGTACATCGCTGACTATTGCAATTCTCATATAAATTTCCTCTCATAATATGTATCGCCACATTATAAAATCATGCGGTTTAAATTTTTCTTATGTATACATTTTAGTATAAATTTAATCATAGTATACCAAATAAAATATATGAAAGCAAAATTAGACAAAATAGAAGTTTTGTTTAATATCAAAACGCATGCTTTACTTGAAAAGCACCCTTAAATTATATATAATAAAATAGACTGATTAGTTAGTAAATTAACATGGAGGAGACAATGGTTAAATTATCAAATGGAGGAGCCTACCTTATCAATGGAACTGAGGTTATTGAAGAAGGTAGTGAAGAATTATTAAAAAGTAAATTAGGTGATAAGTATCTTTCAAAAGAAGAGGCTGGTAAGAATACTATCGCTTACGGTATTTTGAAAGAACATAATACATCAGGAAGTATGGACAAGCTTCAAATAAAGTTTGACAAACTTACTTCCCACGATATTACATTTGTAGGAATTATTCAGACAGCCAGAGCATCAGGACTTGAAAAGTTCCCGATTCCATATGTGCTGACAAATTGTCATAACAGTTTATGTGCAGTAGGTGGAACAATTAATGAAGATGACCATATGTTTGGACTGACATGTGCAAAGAAATATGGTGGAATGTATGTACCACCACATCAGGCAGTAATTCATCAGTTTGCAAGAGAAATGCTTGCAGGCGGTGGAAAGATGATTTTAGGAAGTGATTCACACACCCGCTATGGTGCACTTGGTACGATGGCAATGGGTGAGGGAGGACCGGAACTTGTAAAACAGCTTCTTTCACAGACATATGACATTAACAGACCGGAAGTTATCGGTATCTATATGACGGGTGAGCCGGCAAAGGGTGTAGGTCCTCAGGACGTGGCACTTGCGATTATCGGTGAGGTATTTGATAAAGGTTATGTGAAGAATAAAGTCATGGAATTTGTAGGTCCGGGCGTCTCATCTTTGAGTGCAGATTTCAGAATCGGTGTGGATGTAATGACTACGGAAACTACTTGTCTTTCATCTATCTGGAGAACTGACGAAGAGATTAAAGAGTTTTACGATATTCACGGCAGAGTAGAGGAATATAAAGAATTAAATCCGGGAGAGGTTACATACTATGACGGAATGGTTTATGTAGATTTGTCAAAGATTAAACCAATGATTGCAATGCCGTTCCATCCTAGCAACACATATACCATTGATGACGTTAATGCAAACCTTGAGGATATTTTAAGAGATGTTGAAAAGAAAGCATTGGTTTCATTAGATGGACAGGTTGATTATCAGCTTACAAACAAAATCAGAAATGGCAGATTATATGTAGATCAGGGTATCATTGCAGGTTGTGCAGGTGGTGGATTTGAAAATATCTGTGCAGCAGCTGATATCTTAGAAGGAAAGAGTATCGGTGCAGATGAATTTACATTAAGTGTTTATCCTGCATCTATGCCGGTATACATGGAGTTAATTAAAAATGGTGCAGCAGCTTCAATTATGGGGGCAGGCGGTGTTATGAAGACAGCGTTCTGTGGACCTTGTTTTGGAGCGGGAGATACACCATCCAATAACGCATTCAGTATCAGACATTCTACAAGAAACTTCCCGAACAGAGAAGGAAGTAAACTACAGAATGGACAGATTTCATCGGTTGCCCTTATGGATGCACGTTCTATTGCAGCCACAGCGGCAAATAAAGGATATTTAACATCTGCTACAGATTTAGATACAGAATATAAAGGACGTAAATATCACTTTGACAGTAGTATTTACGAAAACAGAGTATTTGATTCAAAAGGTGTGGCTGATCCGGAAACAGAAATTCAGTTTGGACCAAACATTAAGGATTGGCCTGAAATGGTTTCACTGACAGATAATTTATTATTGAAAGTGGTATCAGAGATTCATGATCCGGTAACAACGACAGACGAGTTGATTCCATCTGGTGAGACATCATCTTATCGTTCGAATCCTTTAGGACTTGCAGAGTTTGCATTGTCTCGTAAGGATCCTGAATATGTTGGAAAGGCAAAAGAAGTTCAGAAGGCAGAAAAGGCAAGAGAAGCAGGAAACTGTCCGGGAGAGGTTTTACCGGAAGTACATGAATGTACGTCATTAATTAAGGAAAAGCTTCCACAGTATCCAATCAGCAAAGAAACGATTGGTATTGGAAGTACAATTTATGCTGTAAAACCGGGTGATGGTTCTGCAAGAGAACAGGCAGCATCCTGTCAGAAGGTACTTGGCGGATGGGCGAATATTGCACAGGAGTATGCAACAAAGAGATATCGCTCTAACCTGATTAACTGGGGAATGCTTCCATTTATATATGAGCAGGAAGAACTTCCATTTAAGAAAGATGATTATATTTTTGTTCCAAATATTGCAGAGGCAGTAAGAAATAAAGCAACAGAAATACCTGCATATGTTGTTGGTGAAGAAATGAAATCATTTACATTGAAACTCGGTGAAATGACAGATGATGAAAGAGACATTATCTTAAAAGGATGTTTAATTAATTATAACAGAGTATAGAAAACAAAAACTATAAGGCGGCGTAATGGCATGCGGGAAGGAAAACCATATGGGAAACAAAAAAGCGATAACAAAAGATGATTGTTATTTGTTCGGTCAAGGAACTCACTATGAAATCTATGAGAAATTAGGCGCACATATAACAGAGGTAGACGGAGTGAAAGGAACACACTTTGCAGTGTGGGCACCAAATGCCGTAAATGTTGCTGTCATTGGTGATTTTAATGACTGGCTTGGATTCGACCATAATATGAAGATGGAGAATGATTCAGGTATCTGGGAATTGTTTGTTCCGGAGGTCGGCGAAGGAGCAATGTACAAATACGTAATTTCCACACAGACAGGAGATACATTGTATAAAGCAGATCCATATGGTAATTGGGCAGAGGTTCGTCCGGATAATGCTTCACGTGTGGCAGATATAGATTCTTATCAATGGAATGATGCAAAATGGATACGTCAAAAAGCATCAGAGAACCATTATGAACAGCCAATGTCTATCTATGAAGTGCATCCGGGTTCATGGAAAAAGGAATTTCATGGACCGGATGATGAAGATGGATTTTACGATTACAGACGTATGGCAGATGAATTGGTCAAATATGTCGTTGATATGGGATATACGCATGTGGAGTTAATGGGAATTTTAGAACACCCATTTGACGGCTCATGGGGATATCAGGTAGTGGGCTACTACGCGCCAACATCCAGATATGGATCGCCTCAGGATTTTATGTATCTGGTGGATTCTTTTCATAAGGCTGGTATTGGTGTGATACTTGACTGGGTTCCGGCACATTTTCCAAGAGATGCTCATGGATTGGCATTTTTTGATGGAACACCGCTGTATGAATATGCAGATACCAGAATGGGAGAACATCCGGACTGGGGAACAAAGGTTTTTGATTATTCAAAGACAGAAGTAAGTAATTTCCTGATTGCCAATGCACTTTTCTGGGTAGAAAAATATCATATAGACGGACTCCGGGTAGATGCGGTGGCATCTATGCTGTACCGTGATTATGGCAGAAATGATGGACAATGGATACCAAATATTCATGGTGGAAATGAAAATTTAGAAGCTGTTGAGTTTTTCAAGCATCTTAGCAGCATCATGCGATACAGAAATCCGAGAGCTTATGTGATTGCAGAAGAGTCGACAGCATGGCCGAAGGTTACTATGGCACCGGAGGAAGATGGCTTAGGATTTTCTTATAAATGGAACATGGGATGGATGCATGACTTCTTGGAATATACAAAACTAGACCCATATTTTAAGAAAAATAATCATAACAAGATGACATTTGGAATGACCTATGCTTTTAGTGAGAACTTCATTCTTGTATTATCTCATGATGAGGTCGTACATTTGAAATGCTCTATGTTAAACAAGATGCCGGGCTATCCGTCAGATAAGTTTAAGAATCTGAAAACAGCATATACATTTATGATGGGACATCCCGGACGAAAGCTGTTGTTTATGGGGCAGGAGTTTGCACAACTTCAGGAGTGGTCTGAAAAGAGAAGTCTGGACTGGTATCTTTTAGATGAACCGGAACACAAAGACATGCAGAATTATGTAAAGAAGTTACTTCATATGTATAAGAAATATCCGGCACTTTATACAGAAACCAAAGGATATGGTGCTTTTGAGTGGATTAATGCAGATGATGCAGACAGAAGTATTTTCAGTTTTATCAGAAAGACAACAGAGCCGGATTACAAAAACTCTATTGGCTTTGTTTGTAATTTCACACCGGTGGAACGCCCGGATTATTGTGTAGGTGTTCCGAAAGCAGGAACCTATAAGAGACTGCTGACGACTGAAACAGGAGAAACAGAGACGGTAAAATATAAGGCGGTCAAAAAAGAATGTGACGGTATGCCTTATCGGATAGAGATGCCGCTGAGAGGTTTTGAGTCTGTAGTGTTTGAATTTCCGAAAACAGTCAAGCGAACAACGAAGAACACAAAAAAAGCAGCAGCAAAAGATAAAGTCATAAAAGAAAAGGTTTCAAAGAATAAATAATTTAATGAAAAAAGGGCAGTGAAAAAACTGCCCTTTCAGTGCCTAAAGGTCGAGAGAAATAATAGAGAAAGGCTTGAAGCAGAATATGAAAAAAAGAATAGTAGTAGTTATTACAATTATAGCAGTTATCATTGTGGCAGTTGCAGCAGCTATGGTATTTCAGAAAAAACAGTCAGATGATAAAAGAGTTAATAAAGAATCAAAGACAAGTACCAAAGCTGTACCAGAAATTCATGTACAATATGGAGAGGAAAATATAGGTAAAATAGAAGGTTATACAATGGATATGGAAGAAAGTCATATGCGTGATATGATCATACCGATTACTCAAAACCATACTGTCTCTATGAAAATTAATCTGCGGGGCAATAAACTGAAAACCATTTCTTATGAATTGAAGGATTTAAAAGAAGGAAAGTTGATAGATAACGGGGATATTAAAAAATGGAATCAGAAAAAAGGAGCAGCATCCATCACATACGAAGCAAGTACAATTATGGAAGAGAGAAAAGAGTATTTTCTGAAATTTACGATTGCTACAGATAAACATGAAAAAATAAATTATTATACAAGAGCGATGGTAATGAATGAAGAAGTAGTTCCGAAGCAGATTGCGTTTGCAAAAAAGTTTAGTGATGATACCTTTAGTGAGGAAAAAGGTGTGAAACTGGCAGCATATTTAGAGCCGGATTCCCGTTATGCCAGTGACAGCTTGGGGCAGGTAACGATTCGTTCCAGTATTGGCATGCTGATTTGGAAGACATTGAGACCTGAAAGAACAACGAAAATAGATGTTTCAATAAAAGATATTTGTGTGAAGGATAGTGGTCAGGCAGGCACATATACATTGACATATGATATGAAAGCCACCAATGCACAGAAAAAAGAAGAAAAATATCATGTTGCAGAGACAATTACAGTATGGAGTTTTCAAGGAAAAACATATATATTGGCATATAATCGAGAGATTAATCAGGTCTGGGAATGTAATGAGAATAATGTAGGTAATGGATTTATTGATTTAGGAATACAAAAACAAAGTGAAATTCATCATGTAGAAAGTGAAAACGGACAATTTGTAGCATACGAGATAAACGGTGATGTTTATGTAATGGATATATTGAGTAAAGCAATCCGGCCGGCATTTCAGTTAAAGGCAAAAAATACAGAAACTTTATATAAAACAAAAGCAAGAGTTATGAAAGTCAATGATAATGGGGATTTAGACTATATGGTATACGGATATAGTCCGAGTGACATTCATACAGGAAAGAACGGTATTTCTGTAATGCACTATAATTGGAAAGATACAGTTTCAGAAGAGAGGGTATTTATACCATGTACAGAGCCTGCACAAATCCTGAGGGAAGAAATGTCGGAGTTGTGTCATGAAGGTGATGGTACGATATATATTATGCTATCGAATACAATTTATTTTGCAAATCTGAAAACAAAAGAATGGGGAACATTAATTGAAAATATTGAGGATGGCAGCTGCGTAGTAAATGGTGCAGGAGATATCATTGCGTATAATACGAACGGAACCCGTTATGGAAGTGACAGCATAACAATTGTGGATTTATCCAATGGGAAAAAGCAGGAAATTAAGGAAGATGGTAAGAAAATAACTGTATGTGGCTATATAGGGGACAATCTCGTATATGGAATGGCGGATACCTCTATGAACAAAAAATATAGTAGATTTCCGATGAAGGTGCTGGTTATTGTAGATAAGGATTTAAAAGTTGTTAAGACCTATCAGCAACGAGGGGTTACTTTATCCGATGTAGAGATTACAGAATCAGTCATTAGTTTTCAGCGATGGAAAAACAACAAAAAGTTAGATGAAGAGCAGTTACTGAATAATACAGAAGAAAAGAAGGCAATTGCAAAATCCAGTTATTATATGGATGATGTGAAAATGAAAGAACTTGCGTTGGCATTTACGAATAATCTGGATTCCAAACTGACGTTGGGAATCGGACATTTAGGAAAAGTGAACTTCCATGGTGATGCAGAGATTCATGCCGGATTTGTCAAAGAAAAAGGTAAGAGATTCTTTGTATATGGTTATGGAAAACTTCAAGGAATTTATAGAAATCTGAGGGCTGCGGAGAATGCGGCAAGAGAAACCTATGGACTGGTAGTAAATGACAAAGGGGCGAAGATTTGGACCTTTGAAGAAAATTATAATAATAAGTAATATAAAAGAACAATTGAATGTATAAGTAAAAATGCACACGGCAGGTTACCGCGTGCATTTTTATTTAAATCTTATAAGAAGTTTTACTGAAGGTTCTCAGGATTTAAGCATTCTAGTTCCGGAATGACAAATCTTCCATCTTTTCGAATCAGGACATCATCAAAATAAATTTCTCCACCACCAAATTCAGGAGTCTGTATCCAGACTAAATCCCAGTGAATAGCAGATTTGTTTCCATTTGGAGCTTCATCATAGCAGTTACCTGGTGTGAAATGAATTGAACCTTTAATTTTCTCATCAAACAAAATATCTTTCATTGGCTTTGTTACATACGGATTTACACCAATTGCAAACTCACCGATATACCTTGCACCTTCGTCTGTATCGAATATTTTATTGATACGTTCAGTGTCATTGGCAGTAGCTTCAATGATTTTACCGTCTTTAAAAGTTAACTTGATATTCACAAAAGTAAATCCTTGAAGCACACTTGGTGTGTTATAACTGATCGTGCCATTTACAGAATCGCGGACTGGAGCAGTGTATACTTCACCGTCAGGAATGTTCATGTTACCGGCACATGGAATTGCAGGGATGTCTTTAATAGAAAAAGTAATGTCTGTGCCAGGACCTGTCATATGAACTTTATCTGTTTTATTCATAAGATTTACGAGACTTTCCATTGCTTTTCCCATTTTGCCATAGTCCATTGTACAAACATCAAAATAAAAATCTTCAAATGCTTCAAGCGACATGTTAGATAACTGTGCCATAGAATAATTTGGATAGCGCAACACCACCCATTTTGTTTTTGGAACACGAATGTTGTGGTGTACCTTGGTTTGATAAATAGTTTCGTAATAATGCATTTGTTCTTCAGGAACATCTGATAGCTCCGCAATATTATCAGAACCGCGTACTGCAATATAACAGTCCATCTCTGACATTTCTTTTGCATCTAATTCCGCCATAAGCTGCATCTGTTCTTTTGTGCAGTTTAATAATACTTCTCTTTGTAGAGTGGGGTCTGTATAATGCACAAAAGGGACACCGCCTGCTGCATAAGTCTCTTTAACCAAAGCCCGTGCCAAATCTTTGGTGGCACTGCCAATATAATGAATGTATACTTTTTCTTCCGGTTGTACTTTAACAGAATAGTTTACCAGATTGTATGCCAGTTTTTTTATTCTCTCGTCCATAAAATCCTCCTTGTATATCATATAAATTGTCCAATCATCACTTATTTTATTCCTATATTTGGATTTTGTAAAGATTGAGGCATAATTTGACCCTGCTTTCTATAAATGATATACTAATATATGGATTAGTAGGACGATTCATAATAATAAAAATCAGGAGGACGATTGAAAATTCAATCTGTTTGTGCTTTAACGATAAGTGCAGGCACTTCTGATGAAAGCATTAGGAGGGAAACAATGCGTTTCATTCATACAGGAGATATTCATTTGGGAGCACACCCTGAAAGCAAGCGGGAATGGGCTGCAAATCGGGGAGAGGAAATATGGGGAACATTTGAAAAACTGATTAAAAAGATAAAAATGGATCCGGTGGATTTGTTGATTATTTCAGGAGATTTGTTTCATAGGCAGCCGTTGTTAAGAGAGATAAAGGAAGTTGATTATCTATTGTCCACGATACCGGATACGAAAGTGGTTATTTGTGCGGGAAATCATGATGCGATAAAAAAAGGCTCTTTTTATGAAGGTTTTCAGTGGAGCGAAAACGTAATTTTTTTAGAAGAACGTAACATACAGAAAGTTAATATTGATGAAATCAATACGTGTGTATATGGATTGAGTTACCATGAAACAGAAATAGAAGAGAATCTGTATGACCACATTATTGTAGATGATATTAATAAATTGAATATTTTAGTTGCTCATGGAGGAGATGAGAAACATATTCCGATTAATAAGAAAAAACTTGCGATGTCAGGGTTTGATTATGTTGCAATGGGGCATATACACAAACCGGAAATGGATGAGCGCAGCAGAATGGCGTATTGTGGTTCTTTGGAGCCGATTGATATGAATGATATTGGGAAGAGAGGATATATATACGGGGAAATAAACAAATATGGCTTGGAGCTGGAGTTTGTTCCTTTTGCAAAACGTATCTATAAAGAAATTGATTTTACCGTAACACCGAAAGTGACAAACATGGAAATCCGCCATAGACTGTTTGATATGATGGCAGAGAATGGCGAGGAGAACATGTTTAAAGTTACCTTTAATGGTTATAGAGATCCGGATTTTGAAATCAAGGAAAAAGATATTGAACAGATAGGAAATATTGTTTCTATTATGGATGAAACTGTTCCGGATTTTGATTTTGAAGAACTATATGAGGATAATCACGATAACATTTTAGGAATGTTTATAGAAAGATATCTTGATAAAGGATATTTGAATGAACGGGAGAAAAAGACTCTTTATTATGGCGCTAAAGCGTTATTAGACGCTATGGAGGATGAAACATGATTATAAAAGATATACAACTTACAAACTTTGGAAAATTTCATCATAAGGATATGCCGTTGGAGCCGGGGCTCAATATTATTTATGGAGAAAATGAGGCCGGAAAGACCACGATACATACATTTATCAGAGGTATGCTCTTTGGGATAGAGAAACAGAGGGGAAAAGCCAGCGGAAAGGATTTGTACAGTAAATATGAACCTTGGGAAGATCCATCTAACTATCAGGGCATGATGCGGATTGAAAATGAAGGTATTACATATAGAATTGAAAGAAACTTTAATCGACAGAATAAAACTTTTAAAGTGATTAATGAAGATGCGGGGATAGAACTTTCTTCCAGTGAGATTGACCGTCTGTTCATGGGGTTAGATGAAAGCTGTTATTATAATACGATTAGTATCAGTCAATTGGGAAGTGTTACAGATAAGGAGTTGGAAGTTATATTAAAAAACTATGCTGCGAATCTGGGAACCACGAAGTCTATGGAAATTGATATTAAAGCAGCTTTTGCCGATTTGGACAGTCAGAAGAAAAAGATTATACAGGAGAATAAGATTGGCGAAGAGGAAATTATAGAAAAAACTCTGAAGAATGTGAAAGAACAATTGGAGGTATCAGAGAGAGAACAGCATAACATAATTGCGTCTGTAGAACAAAAGAAAGAGGCTGCGTATAAACTGGTCGACAGAAAAAAGGAACTTTCTACGTTGGATAAAAAACGTTTGGAGGAACTGGCAAAGCATAATGAGCGTAAAGACAAACTGTATCAGGATGTAATGAGTTATACTGCGGAAGTTGAAAAAAATACAGCCACATTAGACAAGATAAAAGAACATAAGGCAGAGCTGGAAAAGCAGTTGTTAGAAAAGGGTGTAGACAGCAGCGAAACAATGGAAGCGTTATCAGATAAAGTGATTCATCGCAGCAGCATGCCAATTACATTTATTATTTTAGCACTCGCATTCATTGGGGCAGCAGTTGGATTTACTGTAGGTAATATTGAGTTTCTGGCTTTAAAAGAGTACTGGATTCGTCCGGCGGTATGCCTGGGAGTCGCTGCAATGTTTTTGTTTTTTGCAATTATTCGTTATGGTTTCAATCAAAGACGTAAAATGAAAAAACTGGAGGCTTTGAAAGAGTTGAGACTGGTATTGGATAAACTTGAAGCAGCAAAGCATGAAGAGTTATATATGAAACGCCAGTTAGATAGCAAAAAGGAAGCGTTAGATAATACACAGCAACAGATTTTACAGGAAGAAGAGAAGGAAGTTACTGCACAGGATTATAGTCAGGATATTCAGGAAATTGAAGAAAAAGAGAGAGAATTGAATGATTCTATATCTAAAGCAAGATGGGCTCTGGAGCAGAAGAAAGAAAATGATATTCAGACAGAAAAACGTCTTGACGAACTCAAGGAGCGGCTCAATAATATTAAAAATGCAAAGATTGAGATTGATGCCATAGAAGAGGCAAAGAAAAATATCGAAGAAATTGCTAACGAGATACGAAATAGTTTTGGTAAGAAATTAAATGAGAGAGCCTCCTATTATATGGCACAGATAACAAATGGCAAGTATGACAAACTGACGATTGATGAAAGATTGAACATCTCCGTAAACAGCAGGAAAGCATTGATAATGGCTTCAAGACTGAGTAAGGGAACAATAGAGCAGATTTATATGGCACTGAGGCTTGCAGCAGCAGACATTATTTTTGAAAAAGATAAGAAACCGATTTTGTTAGATGATGCTTTTGTTATGTATGATAACAAGCGTATGGGTAATACATTGAAATTTATGTCGGAGAATATGGATCAGGTGATTTTGTTCTCCTGCCATACAAGAGAAAAAGTTATGGCAGATAAATTGGGATTGAAGCATAATTTCATAAAACTGTAAAAAAAAAATATAAATAAGAATCATAGATAGAGAATTAAGCAAATTCTATATTTATGGTTTTTATTTTTATATAATACGCAAATAAAATCGTTTTGATATAGAAAATATTGACAAATGTATACCAATAGTTATTTCCGCCCTAGAAATATTAAAGTTACAATGAAAAAAACGGTGATTACAAAAGGAGGAAATAACTATGAAAAAACAGAAGCATTATGTACGAAAGATTAAAAGAAAAGTGTTATCGTTACTACTAATCGTGGCATTAGTGACAACAGGAATAAATCTGAATATGATGTCACAATTCATTTATGCAGCACAGGAGAGAGCAAAGGAAAGCAAAAGAATAGAAGAAAAAGTAACAGTTGTAAAGGAATTGGTAGATGAACGGACGGAAAATTCCAATACATATTTATTAAGTAATGGGTCAAAAAAACTAGAGATATATGGAGAAAATGTAAGGTATGAAAATGAAGGGGAACTGATAGATTATGACAGCAGCCTAACAACGCTAAGCAATATTGATAGGAAAGAGTTAAAAAACATAAGAAAAGAACATCAGAATGCTTATGTAAAAGTCAATAAACAAGGAGACTCAAAGCAGTATTTTCCAGAAGAAATAAGAAATGATACCCCAGTCATTTTAAAGAAAGAGGGGGACACAATATCTTTCTGTCCAGAGTTGGGTAAAGATGAAAAAGTAGCAATGGATGAAACGGAAGAAAATAAGCTGACATATACAACAGAAGACAGACGGGTAGAGTACATCTATACTTCTTTAAACAATGGTGTGAAAGAAGATATCGTAATAAATGAAGAAACAGAAAATAATAGATTTTCGTTTCAGCTGGATTTGAATGGATTAGAACCTGCATATGATAAAACGACTGGAAGAATATATCTGCTTGAGGAAAAAAACGTTAAGGCGTATATTGAAGCACCGAATATTATAGATGCAAGCGGAAATATATTGTATAAAGAAGTTAAATATGAACTGATGAAAGAAGATAATGGTTATAGATTGGAAGTAATTGTAGATAAAAATTATCTGAAAGAAGCAGAATATCCTATAACTGTAGATCCAAGTGTTGTGTGGAAACTTGGAAAAATGAAAACAGCTTTAGTAAACAGCATGCAGTATATTGCTAATTCTAATCTTCATGGTGACATTTTTTCAATAGAGAATAAATGTAATACAAGACCGCCGTATGAAGGAAGTGAACAGAGAGCTTATATATATTTTGAATTGGATGCCCCATATTTTGAAACGAGTCATAGGAATATAAATCAGGCTTATGTAGAACAGGCTCATCTATGTTTTAGAGAAAATGACACTTCATTTATGCCGGCTACTGTAGAAGTAAGAAATCCGGAAGAAAAGTGGAATGATACCACAATTACATGGAATAATCAGCCCTCAATGAGTGAAAAAGTGTGGGGAGAAGTGAAATGTACCGGAGTAAATAAGACAATGCAGGCAATAGACATAACAGAATGGGCACAGGGGATTGTAAGTGGAAGTATCGAAAATACGGGGCTTGTATTGACGGCAAAAGAAGAAGGAACAGGAGTTAGAATATATGGAAATACGGATGAGTATGGAGAAACAGTATTAGACAAATATTGGACAAGTTATGGAATGTCATTAGATATTACTTATTCTGAATTACAGGGATATGATGGAACTGTATCTATGGAAGCGGAGTATAATGATGAGGAAAAAACAATTGAAGTAAAACTATCAGAGTCAGAGGATGATACGGGTTCAAATGATAATATCAGAGGGATAAAACTATTTAAAAGGGAAGCAAAAGAGAAGTGTTTTTCCTATATTACAACAGATACTACAGTTTCCAATACATTGTCGTTACCGGTAAAAGATATCGAGGATACAGTAGATTTAAGATTATGTGTGTCCTATGCAGATGGAACGGCAAAAGTGACAAATATTGTTTCTTTTGGCAGGATGGCAGAGACGTCAAAGGATGAGAATGGAAATGATGTGACAACAGTTACTTATGAGCAGACAACGATAGATACTGATGGAGATGGGCTGGAAGATGGCTATGAAATCTGGGATTTAAAGACGTTGTGGAATAAGGTCACAGGTGTAGATGAAGAAGGCAACAAGATATATGATTTAGATACTGACAAGGATGGATTTCCGGATTCCTATGAGGTATTTACTTTAGGGACAGACCCGGCGGTGGCGAATGAGGAAGGAAAAGACAGTGATGGGGACGGCTGGACAGACATAAAGGAATATCAGGAAGGAACAGATCCATATCTGAAAGATTCAGACTTTGACGGAACAAATGATAACGGAGACAAAAATCCGAGAAAGACATCAGGCCATACTAATCCGGCAAAAGCGGCAGCAGCAAAGGTACATAAGGGTTTATTTGACAGAGAGTATTCCGAGACGGAAGACGGAGTAACTACCACATACATTACAAATATTTACCGTGGAAATATCAGACAGATTGAAATGGATTATGGAAGCACAACATTAAATAAAACAATGAAATATTTCTATGACGAGAAAGGGAACAATACCGCAATCATAGAAGAATATGACAAAGCGTATGACCCAAATGGTGAACAGACTATCTGCATTACATATACTTATGATGCAGACAGAAACGTAACGTTTATCTGTGACCAGTCTACAAAGTATACCATGACTTATGAGAATGGAGAAATGTCAGAACTGAAAGTAGGTAATGACAAACTGATCCAGTATGGGAAAAGAGTTGTGGAAAACCATGCGGGAACAGAGGGAGATACATCAGGTATTCAAGATGGAGGTGTTATTGACAAAAAAGAAAATGTTACATCATATGGTAATAACCAGAGTATAAAAACTGTCACAACAACATTTAAGAGAGCGGAAGGAAACCTGACCGAAGTGGCAGCAGAAGATAAGATATATTATAATGCAAGCGAAAACGCAAGTTATGTAATCGAATACAATAATGAAGGGAAGATTTTAAAACTGACAGACAGCACAGGAAGTTCTGGAGAAGTTGTGTATACATATACTTATCAGGATAATGTGGCAAAAGTAGTAAGAAGTGATGGATTTACAAAGGAAGTTACAACATCAGAAAATGAAGACGGAAGTGTGACAACAACAAAAACAGAATATACATTTAAAAATTTGAAAAGCAGCAACACCACATATATATCGGTTTACAAAACAGACAATTCAGATGAAAGTAAAAGTGTTGCGTCAAACACGCTGTTTAATAATGATAAATTTACCACAGAAACATCAAATGAGGGAAAGAATGCCATATCGACCCTTTATTCGGATAGTTATAACAAAAATATATTAAAGATGACGGAAAAAGAGGTGTCGAATACAAAGACAACCTTTGATGTGGATATTTATGCGGAAGACAAGGCGTTTGAATATACTTATGATCTGGCAGGAAATATTACAAATATCAAAGAGAGCGGACAGACACTTTATGAGTATACATATGATGCCCATGGAAGACTTACCGGTCAAAAAGATTTTAGTACAAATGAGTGTCATGAGTATATTTACAATACAACAGGAAATATCCATGCGGACTGGAAGTACCCGCTGGATGGAAATGGAAATAAAATATCTGTACAGGGAAGTGTAAAGTATTCTGAATATGAAAATATACAGTGGCCTGATCAGGTGACATCTTATAATGGAAACAGTATTTCCTACGATGGTATTGGAAATCCGTTGGAATACTGGAACGGAATGGAGTTCGAGTGGACGTCAGGAAGACAACTGGAGAAGATTGTTCTGGACAATGGTTTGGAAGTAAGATATAAATATAATAAAGATGGTCTTAGGACGCATAAGGAAACGGAAAAGATATCCACGGATTATGAGTGGGATGAGAACAGACTGATAAGAGAGACGGTTACGTATAAGGCTACGGGAAAGAAGTATGATGTGTGGTATTTCTTTGATGCTAACAATCAGGTGGCAGGTTTCGAGTATTCGGAAATATCCGGTATGGATAACAGTCTTAAGAAAACGAGGGTGTACTATGAGAAGAACCTGCAGGGTGATGTGATTGGACTGCTTGATTCGAGAGGAGCGGAGATTGCAAGGTATTCGTATGATGCATGGGGAAATGTTACCGGTAAGATGTGTTATGAAGGATATGAGACGCCGTATAATCTGAACCATATCACTTACAGGGGATATTACCGTGATGATGAGAGTGGATTTTATTATCTGCAGAGCAGGTATTATGATGCGGGGATTGGCAGATTTTTAAATGCGGATGATGTGGAATATTTAGACAGTGGTAATATAGTAGCAAAAAGTAATTTATACTGTTATTGTAGTAGTAATCCGATTAAATATACTGATGAACATGGCAATTGTGTTGCTGGGGCAATATTGGTATATTTAGGAGTGAAAACATATGCGAAATACAAAAAATTATATAGAAAAAGTACATCTATCAATAAAATAATGTCATCAAAATATCCTCATACAAGATTTTTTAAATCAAAAGTAAAAAAATTAATTAGAATGGTAACGGGAGAATGCTTGAGTTCACATTGCAGTGTAGAGGCGGTTTCGTGTGCATATGTAGCAATGAATCGCATAAATAAGTATAGGTGGAAAAGATGGACATTGAATGAAATTTTGACACCTAAAGAATTTTATGGAATAAAAAATCCACAGGGGACAAAAATGAAAAAATATTTGGACGATGGAAAAGGGGTTGGGGCATATGAGAAGAAATATTTTGATGAAATAATAAAATATGTGGTTAAAGCCTACTTAAATGAAATTAGAGATCCAACAAATGGTGCAGTTTATTTTGCCGATAGAGCTCAATCTTATTCAGGAAAAGAAGTAAAAATAACTAGAAAGCATGATATTTGTAAATTTAGGAATGATGGTGTACATCGTATACAACATAAGTTTTTTATGTATAAAAAATAAAATTCAATCAGAGTTGAAGGATGGAAAGGAGAATATTATGAAAAAAATGATACTAGTATTATTTATGGTTTTTCTATGTTGTGGATGTGGTAATGTGAGTGATGAAACTCAATTATATATGACATCAGTTAAAGAAGAAAATATAGTAGAATCAATAAGTAATACAATTCAATGGAAAGATATTCAGAAGATGACAAATAAAGATAGAATTATACAGAATGCTGATTATATATTTGTATATGATATTACAGATTATACAGATAAAAATATTAAATATAAGTATCAATATTTTATTTATAATAATGGAGGAACGGCATTAATAGATAAAGGAATTCAAGGAGCTAATGGATATGTATTTGAAAAAATATCAGATAAAATAATTCGAGGGAAAAAGAGTTTAGGAAGTAATGTATGGGAGAGTATTTATTATAATCAAAAAACAGGACAGAAATCAGTGAAATATCAAACGCCAATTATAGAGGTATATGATTATGTTGGATATCTTGTAGATAAAAATAGCATTACATACTTAAAAGTTGAGAATATGTTTAATAAAAAGAAAGGATGTTTCTACAAATTGGGCAAAGGTAATTTTATTCCGGGTATATTATCAGCAACGTACAAAGATGGTGTGATTAGTATAAAAAATGGAGATGGAGGAAAAGAGATTAATATAAAAATAGAAAATCTTATACCAAGAGGAAAGGAGTAAGACTAAATTAAAGCAAGTTAAAATTTTATAGATGAATAAAAAGGACGAAATAATAAAGTTAATGGAAATGTAAAATAAAAATCTTTATTCATCAGAAATTGTTTCATAGATTAATAAATTCTCAGGGAAAAATGAGAAAGAATGATCAAAGTAAAATAGTAACTCAAATAGAAAAAACGAGCAAAGAGAATGTTTTCAAGATTATTGAAGGCATAAAATGGAGCAATAGCCAACAAGTATACATTTGTATAGAAGAAGGCTATTGAAAAATCATAACAAAAGAGGTTATCGTTTTAATGATTTTTATTCATTAAAGTGGATAGCCTCTTTTTTGAAATTTAAGATATATTATCTATTTTTATATTTTTCTACACGTTTCTGAATCTTATCATACGGATCCAATAAATCGCTGATAGAAGAATCGTGATTTAATCTGTCGATAAATAATGCTGTGTATTTTGCTACATCTACATTAATGTACCATTCTCTGGAGAGAAGTTCCGGTGTCTGATAAATGCAGTTTGTAGTCATAACCCGATAAATAAGTCCCTCTTTGTATGCCTGATCAAACTTATCCAGACCATTTGTGAAAAGACCGAAAGTTGAAGCGACAAACACTCTGTTTGCTTTGCGCTTTTTCAACTGTTTTGCAACGTCTAACATACTGTCACCGGATGAAATCATATCATCAATAATTAACACATCCTTACCCTCTACAGATTCGCCTAAGTATTCATGTGCAACAATCGGATTTCTACCATCGACAATCTGAGTATAATCGCGACGTTTATAGAACATACCCATGTTAATGCCAAGTACATTTGCAAAATATACAACTCTGCCCATGGCACCTTCGTCAGGACTGATAACCATAAGATGGTCATCGTCAATAATAAGGTCATCTACATTTCTTAAAAGATTTTTTATGTACTGGTATGTCGGCATAATGGATTCAAAGCCACTAATAGGAATCGCATTGTTTACGCGAGGGTCATGAGCGTCAAAAGTCAAAATATTGTCAACACCCATATTTACTAATTCCTGAAGCATTACTGCACAGTCCATTGATTCTCTGGAACTACGTCTATGCTGTCTGCTTTCGTATAAGAACGGCATAATAACGGTAATTTTTCTGGCTTTTCCGGCTGCAGCGGCAATTACTCTCTTGATATCTGCATAATGATCGTCAGGAGACATATGGTTCTTCTGACCGCAAACTGTGTATTCAATACTGTAGTTTGTCACATCATCAATAATGTAAAGGTCTGTTCCACGTACTGTATCTCTCAAAGTACATTTCGCTTCACCAGTTCCAAAACGTGGTGTGCTTACATCCAAGAGATAGGAGTCTTTAACATATCCTTTGAAAGTAATAGGTGATTCTTTTGCTTCAATTCTTTCGCTTCTCCAGTCAGAAATATATGCGTCCACAGTTTCGCCCAAAGCCTTGCTTCCTGATAAAGCAACGATAGCAAGTGGTCCAACAGGAATTGATTCAATGAATTTTTCGATAGCCATTTGTGTTTTCCTCCATGTGTAAAAAAGTGTTAATTAGTTATTTGTTTTTTTATTCTTATATCATCACCAAAAATCTTAAATACTGTATATCCGCCAAGAACTCGTGAATAGATTCTGTCAGAATAATTTCTATTTAAATCCGCTAGAGTAAGGTTGGTTGAAATAATGGTGGATTTTTGGTGTATAAGTCTGTCGTTCAGGCAATCAAATAATGTAGAGTCAGTAAAAGAGTTTGCCATTTCACTGCCTAAATCATCAATGATTAATAAGTCGCACTGTAATAATTCATGCATGGTAATCTGACCGAATGCAGAAGACGTGCTTTTGTTAAATGTAATGTTTGATAACAAATCAAAAAATGCCACAGCTGACAAATATAAAACAGTGTATGACTGTTTTAATAATTCTTTGGCAATGCAGTTGATAAGGAATGTTTTCCCACGGCCTGCGCCACCATAGAATAACAGATTGTCAGAGGTTTTGTCAAAGTGTTTTATATAATACTGACAATAATCAACTACAGTTTCAATGTTATCCAGAGCGGAAACTCCTGAAACTTCATCGATAAAATCGTCAGAGTAGTAATCAAAATTAAAGGTATCAAAGTTTTCTTTCTTTAATACATCTGCTAGATCTGGTGAAGTATATAGCGAATCAGAAATCTCTTTTTGAAGGCACTCACAAGGTTTACCGTTGATGAATCCTGTATCCTGGCAAAAAGCGCAATCATAGATGGGATCCAAATAATCGCTGCTGTATCCATTTGATAGCAGGAGAGCTTTTTTTCTTTCGCTAATAATGGATATATTATCTTTAAGTTTTTCTTTTAGAGAAGTATCTCCGCCTAATGCAGTTCTTGTTGCATTAATAGCAAGAGAACTGATTTCTAAATCACATTTTTTGATTTCAGGAATTTTATTATAAATGTCCTGAAGTCTTTGATTTTGCTTCATGCTGTTATTTAAGCGTTTATCATTGTATTTATTATAAATAATATCATATTGTTCTCTAGTTAATCCCATATAATTCTCCATTTATTTGCAAAACAGCCTTTGAACCTTTTTATATACACGGGCGTGTATTTATTTATTTTCTGATAAAATAGCATGAATTTTTTTGTCACGGCTATTCCGAATCTGCTCTTCCAATTTGCTATGATTATAGTTACTGCTTTCAAAAGATTTTGCATTTTTGGGGCGTCCAACTTTTTTTGCAGAAACCTGGGTACTATATTTTTTCTGATTATCTTCAGAGTGAAGCTTGTCTAACTTATCAATATCAGCCATTGAGCTGACTTTATTTTCTGACCATCCAAATAAAATTTTATCGGCATAAGGAAAACTTGCGGTATGAGTATGCTCCATTGTGCGGTTACATGCTTCTAAGATAATGTCATCCGAAAATCCGAAATCTTCCTTCCATTTTGTAATATAAGTTATTTCTTTTTTAATAGGTGATTTGGAAGCAAGTCCAAAAACTTTGTAAATGCTTTTGCAGATATCCTGACGCAGTTTCGAATCAGTCTTTGCTTCCTCAGCACTATGTATGTCTTTCTTAAAATAAGTTACAGCCTGTTTTTCTATGTATGCTAATGATTTATGACCCGATGAAATACATGTTTCCATAATGTACTCAATGAAATCGGGTGCTAACTTCAGACCATCTAACATGTATAAAATACTATGAATATCAGAAGTATTCAATGTTTTTCCGAGATATGTCTGAGCCAGGAAAGTTAACTGCGTAAAATTCTCATTTTCAGAAAAAGCAGAAATTTCTTTTGCAGTGTATTTTTTCTTTCCGGGAACAATAGTGCCGGATGGTGTTGGAACCATTGCGGGTACAGTCTCGCCGGAAGCTGTAGCAAGAGTTTCAGGAACCACTTCGATAGAAGTGTCATTAAATGATTCTGCTTTGTTAGAAATATCCCGAACGATATATTTGTTAGAATGGGACGATTCCAGTCGAATACCATTAATGTTACCACAGTGGTCTAAAGACAGAGATAATAGATTCTGTTCAGACCAGAATTTTAATGCACGGATAACGTCTGACTCTAACATATTAAACTTGTCCGCAATCATAGTAGTAGACAAGTCGCTGCAGCCGGTATTAACAAGACGTAACAGTAGAAGGTAAATTTTCACAAATTCACCATTTGCTTTTGGCATATATTCGTCGATGAAAACATTCGAAACTGAGGTAAAATCTGCAAAATTACCTCTATCAAAAACTAACTTGCTCATATTAAATCCCTTTTCCCGAAAGTAATATATTTGCGAAAAACAATCGCCCTAACTCGTATGGAAAAGTATAGCATAAAAATATAAAAATGCAACGTCACAAATTGGGTGAAATGCCCATTTTTAAAGGGAAAACCGGCAATGTTAATAATGTTAATAGTGTTAATATCTGTTGGTCGCAACTTGTCAGAAATTGTCGAAGTTCCTTTGTTTTAAAGCCATAAATAGAGATTTATTAAAGTAAGTTATGTAAACAAAAAATCCACAAAATCTTATTGAAAGTTATCAACAAAATTTTGTGGAATGTTAATAAGTTAATTTCCAAGAAGATGTTCACCTATTTTGACAACATCTCCGGCACCCATTGTTATTAACAAATCACCCGGTGCACAATTTTCTAATAAAAAATTTTCTATTTCACTAAAACTTGGGAAATAGCAGGCACTGCCTCCCAGTTTTTGGATTTCATTTAATAAATCTTTGGAACTGATTCCAATGGTATTTTTTTCTCTGGCGGCATAAATATCTGCTAAAACTACAGAGTCTGCTTCTTTTAAAACTTCAGCAAATTCTGAGAGCAGAGCTTTCGTTCTAGTGTATGTATGGGGCTGAAAAACTACCCACATCTTTATGTGCGGATAATGCTTTGCGGTACGTATTGTAGCAATGATTTCATCAGGGTGATGGGCATAGTCATCAATAATTGTCACATCGCCGATTTTTCCTTTATATTGGAAACGTCTGTCTGTTCCGCCATATGCCATAAGACCTGAGATAATATCCTTATCGCTGATTCCCATAAAATGAGAAGCGGCAATAGAAGCTAGAGAATTGTAGATGTTATGTTCACCGGTTACATTTAATGAAACGTGAAAAGCTATTTCTCCATTTATAAGTAAATCGTAAGAACCTTTGGCAAATTCGTCATATTGAATATTTGCCGGGCTGTACATACTTTTATCAGGATTGGAACCTACAGTAATAACCTTACAGGTCAGTTCATTTGTAAAATAATCTAAATTTTCAATATCACTATTGATAATAAGACATCCATCCGCAGGTACCAGTTCAGCATATTTTCTAAAACTATGTCTGATATCATCTAAATCTTTAAAAAAGTCCAAATGATCAGCAGCTACATTTAGTATAATAGCCATATTTGGTTTAAAGGACAGAAAACTGTTAGTGTATTCACAGGCCTCTGTAATCATTTTGTCTGAATGTCCAACACGTGTATTTCCATGAATGGCAGGCATAATACCACCTACTAATATCGTAGGATCAGTGTCAGCTTCTAACATAATCTGAGATAGCATTGAGGTGGTCGTAGTTTTACCATGTGTACCTGCTACACCAATAGCCATAGGATAATTTAACATAATCTGTCCTAGAAATTCTGCTCTCGTAAGCAGAGGAATGCCAAGTTCCTTTGCCTTTGTCAATTCAGGATTATCCTGTTTTACAGCAGCCGTATAAATTAGAACATCAATATCTGATGAAATATTATCGGCAGTCTGGTTATAATATATTTTGGCACCTAAAGAAACTAGATGGTCTGTGATTTCAGATTCTCTGGTGTCAGAACCTGTTACAGAAAAACCTCTTGAAAGCATAATTTCTGCAAGTGCGCTCATACTGATGCCGCCAATTCCGGTAAAATGAAGATTGGAAGGAGCATCAAAATCTAAATTGTACATAATAATTCTCCTATATAATAAAGTGTAATTATTATACACTTCTTTCATAGATTTTTAAAGTCTGAAAAGAATAAAACAAACGAAGTTTATTATGTTAAAAAAATCACAAAATTAAAAAGTGACAAATTTTTACAAAAATATTGTGCATATATAACAAAACATGCAGAAAAAAGTCGAAAAATAAGGAAAAAATGTATAAAAAAAGTCTTTAAACGACCATAAAAACCCTTTTATTAAGCGAGGTTTAATGATATAATTTTATTACTAAATAGAAGCAGCGAGGTATAGGACATGATCAAAAAAGAAATGATAGCTATGTTGCTGGCAGGAGGACAAGGAAGTCGTCTGGGTGTACTTACAGCAAAGGTAGCAAAACCGGCAGTTGCTTTTGGAGGAAAATATAAGATAATTGATTTTCCGCTAAGCAATTGTATTAATTCGGGTGTTGATACTGTTGGTGTGTTAACACAGTATCAGCCATTAAGATTAAACGCTCATATAGGAATCGGAATTCCCTGGGATCTGGATCGAAATATTGGAGGGGTTACAGTTCTACCGCCTTATGAGAAAAGTAAAAATACGGAATGGTATACAGGAACGGCCAATGCGATTTTTCAAAATTTAGATTATATGGAATCATACAATCCGGATTATGTCTTGATTTTATCAGGAGACCATATTTATAAAATGGATTATGAAATAATGCTGGATTACCACAAAGCAAACAATGCAGATGTGACGATTGCAGCAATGCCGGTTCCTATGGAAGAGGCAAGTAGATTTGGAGTGGTTGTAACAGACGATAATCATAAGATTACAGAGTTTCAGGAGAAACCGGAGCATCCAAAGAGTAATCTGGCATCTATGGGTATATATATATTCAGCTGGCCGGTATTGAAAGAAGCGTTGATACACTTAAAAGACCAGCCGAAGTGTGATTTTGGAATGCATGTTATTCCATATATCCATGAAAAAGGGAATCCTATATATGCTTATGAATATAATGGCTATTGGAAAGATGTAGGAACCCTGAAGTCTTATTGGGAAGCAAACATGGAATTAATTGATATTGTTCCGGAGTTTAATTTATATGAGGAGTTCTGGAAGATATATACAAAGAATGATGCACTTCCGCCACAGTATGTTTCGGCAGATTCCAGTGTAGAGCGGAGTATTATTGGGGAAGGCTGTGATATACAGGGAGATCTCCATAATTCTGTTATTAGTGCTAATGTTGAAATAGGAAAAGACGTTGAAATACATGATTCCATTATTATGCAGGGATGTAAAATAAAAGATGGAACGAAAATATATAATACAATCATAGCTGAAAATGTGGAAGTTGGGGAACGCTGCACAATCGGTATCGGAGAGTATGCAGACAGCCAGTTGAGTCAGAAAGTATATAATTGTGAGTTGACTGTTATTGGTGAAGGAAGTGAGATTCCGAATGATGTCACTATTGGAAAAAATGTGGCAATTTCAGGAAAAACAGGACCCGAAGATTATCCTGACGGAAGTCTCCCATCAGGCGGCTATATAGTTAAGGCAGGTGAGATTTAATGAGAGCAGTTGGAATAATTTTAGCAGGTGGAAACAATAGCAAAATGAAAGAACTTTCCAAAAAAAGAGCGGTTGGAGCGATGCCGGTTGCTGGAAGTTACAGGGCTATTGATTTTGCATTAAGTAATATGACAAATTCACATATACAGAAAGTAGCTGTATTAACTCAGTATAATGCATGGTCGTTAAATGAGCATCTGAGTTCGTCCAAATGGTGGGACTTTGGTAGAAAACAAGGAGGTTTGTATGTATTTACACCTTCTATTACATCAGACAATGGTTTCTGGTATCGTGGGACGGCAGATGCCATTGCACAGAATATTGCGTTTCTAAAAAAGAGTCATGAGCCGTATGTAATCATTGCTTCAGCAGATGCTGTTTATAAAATGGATTATAATAAGGTTTTGGAAAAGCACGTAGAGACAGGTGCGGATATTACCATTGTCTGTAAAGAAATGGGCGAGGGGGCAAATGTTTCGGCATATGGAGTAGTTACAGCGGATAATAATGGAAGAATCACGGATTTTGTTGAAAAACCAATTGAGAGCAGAAGTACATTTATTTCAACTGGTATTTATATAATCAGAAGAAGATTATTAATTCAGTTGATTGAACAATGTATAACAGAGGACAGATATGATTTTGTTAATGATATTATTATCCGAAATAAATCATCCAAAAAGATTTATGTTTATGCATTAGAATCATATTGGAATAATATATCCAGTGTAGAGGGATATTTTAAAACAAATATGGATTTCTTGAAACCGGAGGTAAGGGATTTCTTCTTTAAACAGTATCCTGATGTATATTCAAAAGTGGAGGATCTTCCACCGGCAAAATATAATCCGGGTTCCAAAGTAAGCAACAGTCTTATTTCCAGTGGATGCATCGTTAATGGAACAGTTGAAAATTCTGTTGTATTTAAACAGGCATATATTGGAAATAATAGTGTTATAAGAAATGCGGTTATTTTAAATGATGTTTATATTGGAGATAATACGGTTGTAGAGAATTGTATTGTTGAGAGTCATAGTACCATTAATCCGGGAGAACATTTTGGGGATGAAAATGAACTAAAGGTTATTAATGAAAGAAATTTTAGATACAGTCTATAAAGAAAGGAAAAATATATGAACATAACAGACGTAAGGGTTAGGAAAATGACAAAAGAGGGAAAGATGAAAGCTGTGGTATCTATTACTATTGATGATGAATTTGTAGTACATGATATTAAAGTAGTAGAAGGTGAGAAAGGTTTGTTTATCGCGATGCCGTCTAGAAAAGCAGCAGACGGAGAGTATAGAGATATTGCTCATCCGATTAATTCAGGTACCCGCAATTCCATTCAGAGTCTTGTTTTAGAAGCGTATGAAAAAGCGTTATTAGAGCCGGACGATTCAGCTTTGGCAGAATAGTAAAATAGAATAAATGAAACAGACAGGTCAAAGCAGAGAACTTTGACCTGTCTTTTTTGGACAAAAACATAAAATAACCTAAAAAATGTTTTTATTTAGTTTATTATAAAAAAGTAGAAATATAGCGAAATTATATAAAAACAACAATGAATTTATCCATACTGTCAAAAATAGATTATGAGAATTGGTAATATTGCTCAAAAACGTTTTTTACATTGAATTTAAAGTGTACAAAATGCTACAATATATATAGATATATATATTGTTTCAGTGTTAATATATGTGAAAAAATAGGAGGAGTTTAATATGAGCAGATATTTAAAGAAAGCGCTTTCATTTATGCTTGCTTTAATGTTGGCAGTTACTGGAATGACAACAATGTCGCAGCCTGCAACTGTAATGGCAGCAGAGTCAGCATCAATGACTACGGAAACGATTGATGATCCGGTGGAGGCAACGATAAATGCTGATGTTTATTTTGTGCATAAAGCAACGGGTAAATTAGTGACAATAAATGGAGTAAAAGGTGATCCTATTGAATGTATTACAGCATTAAATGGAAAAGATGTACCGGCAAATGGATTATTTAAAATCTTTTATGGAAAATATGGAGAAAAAAAGGTTGTAAACTTTACTAATAAGCAGACAAATACCAGTTGGAAGGCAGATGAAAATAATGTCTTTCAGATGGATAAATGGGATCATCCAAGTGGTTGGGAATCTGTACAGATAGAACCGCAGGGAGATGGGACAATCTGTTTTAAAAGTAGTGCAAATGATAAGTATTTTACAGTAAAAGATGGAAAACTGCAATTGACAAATCTTAATGACGGAGAGGAACCTTCTCCAAATGAAAGATTTATTTTACATACAGATACGAAACCAAAGACAGCAAAGGCAGTGACTCTTTCCGATATATCGGGCGATTGTGTAACTGTTTCATGGAAAGGTGTCAGTGAGAGTCTGTTTAGCGGATATGAAGTTCTTTATTCAACCGGTGAGGCAGGACCTTTTACATCGGCGGGCACTACCGGAAAAACAACATTAAATGTAACAGATTTAAGATTAAATACAAAATATTTCTTTAAAGTGCGTACATTCACAAATTACGATGATAATGTGTATGCAGACAGTAAAATGGCGTACGCAGTAACGTTGAAAGAGCGTAAACCATCGAAACCTTCTAACGTAAGAACAGAGGAGAAAGATGGAAAGTTAGTTGTATCATGGAATAAGGCGAATAATGCATCGAGTTACAATGTTTATAGAGCAGACAGCCGTTTTGCAGAATATAAACTGGTGAAAGCGGGTATAACAGATACTACTTATGTAGAGGAATCGCCGAATAGTAATTCGAAATTTAATAATTATTATAAGATTCAGGCAGCAAATTCTGAAACAGAAAGTGAGTTCTCAGATCTTTCCTCGCTTGAAATTTCAATGTTCGGTCAAAATACATATGTATTTAATGAGACGGATGACCCTCAGAAAATACAGGAAACAACACAGAGTGTTTTTGTAAAACAGAGATATAATCAGTTTGGTAAAAACAGATTTGCGTTGGCTTATAAACCGGGAAATTATGTTGACGCAGGCATGGTAAATATCGGATATTATACATATATACACGGTTTAGGTAAAACACCGACGGATACGCAGTTATATAATGTAAATACTCCGTCAGCATTGTCCGGAAATAATGCAACATGTAATTTCTGGGTAGGAATTGAAAATGTTCAGATTGAAGATGTTGAAAATAATAATGGTGATGTAAATGCATGGTTCCAGTGGGGTGTTTCCCAGGCGGCACCGGCAAGAAGACTAAATGTATTAAGAAAGGCTCATTTCCAGTGGCAGTGGGATGGCTGGTGTAGTGGTGGATATATTGCTGATTGTAAATTTGCCAAACAGGTTGGATCATTATCACAGCAGCAGTACTACTATAGAAACAGTGATTTTGATGAAACGATTGTAGAAGAAGGTGGAAAGCAGGGTGGAGTTTACGGTGTAAACTGGAATCAGGTGATTCAGGGATGTGATGGTGTAAATAAAGAAGTGTGTCAGGATAATAGTTCTAAAAAATTTAGTGCCGGCACATCATTGATAAATAATAATGGATATACAAACTGGAATCAGAGAGGATGTACAACTGTTATTGAGAAAACAGACGCAATCAGAGAAAAACCATTTTTGTATTTTGATACTGCATCTGACAGATACAAGGTATTTGTACCGGCTTTAAGAAAGAATGCTACAGGCATCAGTTGGAGTGAGAATAATATTGGTGAAGGAACAAGCATAGATGTAGAGAAAAATTTCTATATTGCAAATCCTGATGAAGACACAGCTGATACGATTAATCATCAGTTAGAAATTGGAAAAAATATTATCTTCCAGCCGGGAATATATCATGTCGATAAGCCTATAAAGGTGGATGAGCCTAATACAATATTATTAGGTCTTGGTATGGCAACAATTATTCCTGATAATAAAGAAGCTGCTATAAAAACAGCTGATGTTGGAGGACTTGCTATCTGTGGTTTGATTCTTGATGCAGGAAATTATTCAAAAACATTACTGACAGTGGGAGAAGAGGGATGTAACAAGAACCATAAAAATAACCCATCTGTAATACAGGATGTATTTTATAGAGTTGGTGGAACAGGCGATCTTGGAAGATGTACCAGCTGTGAAGTAATAAACAGTAATGATGTTATTGTTGACCACACATGGATTTGGAGAGCTGACCATGGAGATAATACCGGCTGGTATGATAACACAGCGAAGAACGGTATTGTAGTTAATGGTGATGATGTAACCTGCTATGGATTATTTGTTGAGCATTTCCAGGAATATGATATATTATGGCGTGGAGAAAATGGAAAAACATATTTCTTACAGAATGAAAAATGTTATGATCCACAGAGCCAGGACGGATGGATGTCGCATAACGGTACGAAGAAGGGATATGCAGCATATAAAGTAACGAATAATGTAAAAAATCATTATGCAGTAGGTATGGGTGTATATGATGTGTTTATTTACACCAATGGAGCAAGTATCTATCTTGATAGTGCTATTGAAGTGCCGGATACACCAAATGTACTGATTGAAAATGCATGTATTACGGAAATTGCGGCAGGAGACGGACCGAAAGTAGGTATCAATCATATTATTAATGGAACTACAGCAGGAATTAGAACTGGTGCAGGACAGGGTAGTGCAGATGTAAAAGGCGGATATGCAATTCAAAGATTATTAAATTATAGTAATAAAGCCTCCCGCTCATTACCGGACTATTATGAAGTACAAAAACAGTATGGAAATATTGGAAGTGAACCGGCCATCACAGAGGATAAGATTGTGAAAGAGGTAGGAACAACACCTACAAATGACCCGGATGCAGAAAAGAACATTAAGAAAGATCAATTGACAGAAGACAAGGCATATCCAACGACTTCTATTTGGAATATGACAGATGATGATTATAAGGCGAAGCAGGATTATTGTTATGATAAATGGCTAAATGGAAAGAAGGACCCAACAGATGAGCCGGATGATCCGAAAGGACCGAATGTAAAGGATGATGATGCGACATATGTATATAAAACATATGGTGTGAAAGTTGGCGGTGTATATACTATTGGTAAGTATATTTATAAAGTTACAAATGTTACAAGAACATCGGGTAAGGCTACAGTAACTGGTGTTGCACCAAAATATAAAGCAGGTATGAAGACAGCTTCTATTCCAGCTGCTGCTAAGTATCATGGTTATGTTTTAAATGCGACAGCGGTTGGTGCAAAAGCATTTAGAAAGCTTAAAAAATTATCAAAAGTAACATTTGGTAAAAATGTCAAGAAAATTGGTGCAAGTGCATTTGCAAGTTGTCCGAAATTGAAAACAATTAAATTTAAGAATGTTACAGGCATTGGAAGCAAAGCATTTTATAATTGTAAATCAATTAAGAAAGTGACGATTGGAAATAAGGTTACAACCATTGGAAAAAATGCATTTGCAAAATGTAAGAAGATTACACAGGTTACTTTTGGTAAAAAGGTGAAAAAGATTAATGCGAAGGCGTTTATCAACAGTAAGAAACTTAAAAAGATCATCTTTAAAGGTAAAAAATTAAATAAGATAGCAAAGAATGTTTTTGCAAAGAGTGTTAGAAAGAAAGTTAAAATTACTGCAAAGAATAAAAAAGTTAGAAAGAAAGTTTTAAAATCTCTGAAAAGAAAAAAGTAAAAACTGATTTCTGATATGAGTAAAGTATAAGTGTTAAAAATCCTGATAGATATTAACTGTATAGAAATATCTATTGGGATTTTTTGATTAAATCATTCTTTTGGTAATGAATTTTAAGTACATATGCAAGTATTTGTATCATAATAAAAACAGGTTGGAACAATGATAAGAAAATGGTATAATCTATCTGTCAGCATAGAAATAAATTATGAGTAAAATCAAAAAAGGAATGTAAAAATGTATGCAGTAATCGGACTGGGAAATCCAGAAAAAAAATATGACAAAACACGACATAATATAGGATTTGATGTGATAGATGAATTGGCTGCACAGATGGGTATAGAAGTAAAAACGAAAAGACATAAAGCATTGTGCGGTGTAGGACAGATTGGCTCAGAAAAGGTGGTTCTGGTAAAGCCGCAGACATATATGAATCTTAGTGGAGAATCTGTGAGGGCGGTAATGGATTTTTATAAGTTGGATGCAACGTCAGATATTATCGTTGTTGCAGATGATATCAGTCTTCCTACCGGTAAGATTCGAATTCGTACAAAAGGAAGTGCAGGAGGCCATAATGGTCTGAAAAGTATTATCAGCCATGCAAAAACGGATGGATTTACCAGGATAAAGGTAGGTGTGGGTGCCAATGAAGGGGATTTGGTAAAACATGTTCTTGGAAAGTTCTCCAAAGGGGAAAGGCTTTTGGCAGAGGATGCGATAAGAGAAGCGGCGTCAGCAGTTGAAGTTTTGATTATGTATGGTGCGCAGACAGCGATGAATAAGTTTAACTAGTTGGCGAAATTGGATGATATGCGATGATTTGAAATAGATTAATTTCGTGGAGCGTGATATGGATTTTTTTGATTATCCACTTTTACAATTAAATGAGTATGAGCAGGTCAGGGACTGCTTGTCGAAAAGCAAATCCTGTCAGGTTACAGGATGCACAGACTCCCAGCTGGCTCATTTTATCAATGGATTAAGCAATGGCTATAAGCAGAAAGTCATTGTTACTTTTAGTGCAATAAAGGCAAAAGAATTATATGAGGATTTAAAAGGTTTTACAGATGATGTTATTATGTATCCGGCGAAGGATATGATTTTCTTTAGTGCAGATGTGCATGGAAGTTATATATTACAGCAGAGATTAGAATTTATTCAGAGGATTTTAGAAGATAAACCTTTTACTGTAATTGTTACGGCAGATGCATTTTTAGACAAGATTCAGCCTTTAGAGCAGATAAAAGACAACTATATAGAAATTACAGAAGGCAGTGTCGTAGAGATGGATGCCTTAAAGACGAAATTGGCGAGAATGGGTTATGAATCCGTGACACAGATAGACAGTCCGGGGCAGTTTGCAGTCAGAGGCAGCATTCTGGATATTTATACCCTGACGGATGATATGCCATACAGGATTGATTTTTGGGATGATGAGATAGATATTATTAAAAGCTTTGATATAGACAGCCAGCGCTCTATTGAAAATATAGAGAGTGTGAGAATATATCCTGCCAGTGAATATCTTTTGGAAAAGGAATCTATTGTAGAAGGGATTCACAAAATAAAAAGTGAACTGGATCAGTCGATACAGAATTTTAGAAAAGAATTTCATACCGAAGAGGCGAATAACCTGAAAAATACAGTCGGAGAGTTTTTGACGAATATTGACATCAATCCTCACAGCGTAGCACTTGACAGTTATGTAAATTATTTTTGTGACGGATTAGTCAGCCTGATGGATTATTTGAAGGAGGCTGTGTTCTTTATTGATGAACCTCAGAGAGTAGAAGAACAGTTAAGAGCAGTAGAGACTGAGTTCCGGGAAAGCATGAGTCATCGGCTTGAAAAAGGATATGTGTTAGCCGGACAGACGGATATCATCTGGGATAAAAATCAGATTTTAGATGAGATGAATCATAAAAATAAAGTATTGTTTACTGCGATTGCACAGAAATTAAAATCTTTTGGTGCAGATGAGTTTGTGGAGGTTTCTGCAAGAAATATCAGTCCGTATAATAGCAAGTTTGAGATGCTTGTAGAGGATTTGAAAAAATACAAAAAGCAGAAATATGCAGTACTGCTGGTAACATCTTCTTCAACCAGAGGAAAGAGGCTGGCAGAGGATCTGCGCGATTTTGGCATCAGTGCTTTTTATGAGCAAAACAGAGAGCGTCAGGTAGAACAAGGGGAAGTGATGATTGTCAGAGGAAGCCTTAGAAAAGGTTTTACTTACCCAATGATAAAGTTTGTGGCGATTTCTGACACAGACATTTTTGGACAGAGAAAGAAGAAGGTACGGAAAAAACATAATCATGCCGGCACGGTGATATCCAGTTTTGCAGATTTGAATGTAGGAGATTATGTAGTACACGAGAATCATGGACTTGGTATATACAAAGGTATTGAAAAAGTAGAAGTAGATCATGTAGTAAAAGATTATATTAAAATTGAATATGCAGGAGGCAGCAGTCTATACATTTTGGCCACTCAGCTGGACATGATACAGAAATATGCTGACAGTGAGGCAAAGCCGCCGAAATTAAATAAATTGGGCGGACAGGAATGGGCAAAGACGAAAAAAAGAGTTAAGAAGGCCGTTGCTGATATTGCAAAAGAATTGGTGGAACTTTATGCTGCGAGACAAAACGGTACAGGATATGAGTTTTCTCAAGATACGGAATGGCAGAAAGAGTTTGAGGAAATGTTTCCGTTTGAGGAGACAGAGGACCAGTTAAATGCTATTAATGAAGTGAAAAAAGACATGGAAAGCTCTAAGATAATGGATAGACTTATCTGTGGCGATGTAGGATTTGGAAAAACAGAAATTGCTATCAGAGCAGCATTTAAAGCAATTCAGGATAATAAGCAGGTAGCATATCTTGTTCCAACAACTGTTCTGGCGCAGCAGCATTATAAAACGTTTAAGCAGAGATTTAAAGATTTTCCTGTTAGAGTGGAAATGTTGTCCCGGTTCCGGACAAAAAGTAATATTGAGCAGAATATCCGGGATTTGAAAAAGGGATATGTGGACATTGTCATTGGGACTCACAGACTTTTGTCAAAGGATGTAAAGTTTAAAGATTTAGGACTGCTGATTATTGATGAGGAGCAGAGGTTTGGTGTAAAGCACAAAGAACAGATTAAAGAATTGAAGAATAGTGTGGATGTAATTACTTTGACGGCCACACCGATTCCGAGAACGCTCCACATGAGCCTGATTGGTATCAGAGATATGTGCATTATGGAGGAACCACCTCAGGATAGAATGCCGATACAGACGTTTGTAATGGAATACAACGAAGAGATAGCAAGAGATGCAATCAATCGGGAACTGGCACGGGGAGGACAGGTATATTTTGTACACAACAGAGTCCAGGATATTGGCGATGTCGCATTGATAGTACAGAATCTGGTGCCGGAAGCAAATGTTGCTTTTGCTCATGGACAGATGAGTGAAAGACAACTGGAAGAGATCATGTATGATTTTGTTAATGGAGATATTGATGTTTTAGTATCAACAACTATTATTGAGACGGGACTGGATATTTCAAATGCCAATACCATTATTATACACAATGCAGAAAAAATGGGATTATCCCAGCTGTATCAGCTCCGTGGCCGTGTCGGAAGGTCTAACCGTATGGCATATGCATTTTTAATGTACAGCAGAAATAAGATTTTAACAGAAATAGCAGAAAAAAGGCTGGGAGCAATCAGAGATTTTACAGAGCTTGGTTCCGGTGTGAAAATTGCCATGAGGGACTTGGAAATCAGAGGGACAGGAAATCTTCTTGGTGCACAGCAGAGTGGACATATGGAGGATGTAGGATATGATTTGTATTGCAAAATGCTGAATCAGGCGATTGAAGTTCTGAAAGGAAATCAGGTGGATGATGGCTTTGAGACAAAAGTTGATTTGGTCTGCGATGCATATGTTCCGGCATCTTATATCAAAAATGAATCTATTAAGATGGATGTATATAAACGTATTGCCGGAATTGAAACTTTAGAAGAATACGAAGACATGCAGGATGAACTGATTGACCGTTTTGGTGATATTCCAAATCAGGTGGAAAATCTGCTGCAGGTGGTATTGCTAAAGGCAGCAGCTCACAAGGCATATGTTACGGAAATATCCGGAAATAAAAAGAAAATAAAACTTACCATGTGGAATCAGGCAAAGGTAGATACTGCCCGCATACCGATATTGGTAAGAGAGTACAAAGGAAGATTGAAGTTTATTCCGGGAGACACACCGGGGTTTGAGTATTCGCCGAAACAGGGAAATGAAAGCGTAATCCAACTGGCAGAAAAACTTATTGAATCTTTATCTACATTACAATAGAGGAAGGGAGAAAAAGCATGATTAGAAGATTGGTGTCAGTCGCTTTTTTGCTGTCAGTTTTGTGCTTTTGCTTTACAGGATGTGGTGGGAATTCCAGAAACGAGGAGCCGACTACGAAAAGTGCAGAAGATACAGTGGCAATTCATGCGGGAGAAATTGATGTATATTTGGATGAAGCCAGATATTATGCTTATATTGCACAGGGAACCTATGAAACTTATTATCTGACAGAGGGAAAAGAGCTTGATTGGAACAAGAAAACGAAAAAAGGTGTAACAATGGAAGCTCTGGTGAAAAGCACAGTATTAGATGAGATTTGCAGAAGGGAATGTATTTATAGTTACTGCAAAGAGTATAATATTGATTTGTCAGAGGAAGAGCAGGAACAGATAAGAATTGATTTGGACAATTATTATAAAGAAACAAACGGAGAGTTATTGTCTAAAATCGGAATCAGTAAAGAACGATTGAAAATTGTTTTTGAAAAGCAGGCAATTGCTAAAAAAATTGAAAATGTTATGGCTTTTGCAAATGAAAATTTACCTGAAGAGACGTATAAAAGTTGGAAAACGGAGAATACTGTTACAGCAGAAGTACAATGGGAAAGTATTACTTTTAAACAACCTATATTTTCGCTGGAAGATTTATACTAGTTTACAGGTTTGATGGGAGGATGTTCCATGAAGAGCAGAATGCGCCTGCTGCTTAGTGCGGTCATTGCAGTGATTTTAATTATTTTCACGGCAGATTTTGGACTAAATGCAGGTAAACAATCAAAAATAAAGAGCGAAGAAGTAAGAGAGGCTGCCCAGAGTCAGGTGGTTGTACAGGATTTTATACATGATAATTATGTTATCAGTGAGAGAAATCCTTGGACAGATTATGACCTGCATCCGGTAGAATATAAAGAAAGTACAAGTACATTTCGTGCTGATGTGAAAGCAAAGGCGGCAGTGTTGATTGACATAAAGACAAAAAACATCTTATATGGTAAGAATATGAATGAAAAAAGAAGTCCAGCCAGCACCACGAAACTAATGACAGCACTCACTGTATTGCAGGTTATGAATCTAAATTCCGCTGTAGTAGTGGGTGGTGAGGTAAATATGATAGCAGGTGATTCTAGTAAAGCAGGATTTTCTAAGGGGCAGGTTGTGACAGTAGAGGAATTGCTGAATGGCATGTTGATTTGTTCAGGTAATGATGCAGCTTATATTTTGGCAAAAGCTGCCGGCAGGGAAATATTTGCGAATAATATTGCCAATGAAGGCAAAAAATTTACAGATGCCCAATGTGTGGAGAGATTTATTCTGGAGATGAATAAAAATGTCAGGGATATGAAACTGGAAAATACTCATTTTACATCGCCGGATGGCTATGATGACAGCAGGCAGTACACAACCGCCAGTGATTTATCTAAAATAGCGATACAGGCATATAGCAATAAAACGATAGCCGAAATCTGCAAGAGGGGAAGTTATAAGTCGGATACTCTCGGTAAAACATGGAAAAGTACGAATGAGTTATTGAACAAAGACAGCAGTTATTACTATCCTTATTGCATGGGATTGAAAACAGGAAGTACAGATAGTGCAGGAAAATGCCTGGTTTCTGTGGGTAAAAAAGATAGTGCAGAATGTATCAGTGTAGTATTAGGGGACAGTTCTGATGAACAGCGCTGGAATGATACAAGAGAGTTGTTGCGTTACGGTTTAGAATAAATTCTGGTTTGTAGGGGATTGACTTTCCTGCTGAATCAAATACAGAGGGAATACATTCACCTCATTACTTGAACATTTATTAAAAAGAAAACATAGAATTAATATCTCAAGTACCGACTTCATCTTCGAAAAAATCCTGATGATTTTTTCTCAGGTAAGTCTTAAGATTTGATTTTGAAAATCAAATCTTAACTTGATATTAATTCTATGTTTTCTTTTATAAATGTAATTAAGTAATTCAAGTTCCTGTATTCTCTCCGTATTTGCTTTCAGCAGTGAAATATCTCTACCACTACAAAACTAAATTTATCAAATGGGTAAGTATGGGCTTTCTTCCCATAGAAAATCCTTGTTTCCGCCGGATACAAAATAAACAAGCGAAATAAGGATTAGTTTGTCGCCACAATTTGTACTAGTCTACAAATTTAATTTCTCAAAAATTCGATTTGTGGTGGTATTTCGTTGCCAGAGTGATGTGTACCAAAAGTGCATTACCTTCCGCAAGACACATTCAAGAATTACATATATAAAGTATGAATCTTTGAGATTTCTCATGTATTTTCAACATCCCATCCTGCCTTATATTACTGAATTACATATACTAGCTCTTATTTTTTTGTTGCAGATATGTAAAATATTTTTGTTTGCTACATATTTTTAAGATTTTTACATATATGTTTTCCGGTTTGGTAAAAGATATATATGTAATATACTTTTATCGGTCATGGTTTTAATATATATGGTTTGTAGATGCAGGGCGAGATATCAAAGGAACATACCTGTAAACATTAAATTTTATAAACTGATTTGTATAGAAAAAAGAGTATTGGAAATTAAGCTAAAATCTGATTCACAAAATCAGATTTTAAGACTTACCTTCGAAGAATGCATCGGGCATTCTTCGAAGATGAAGTCGTTGCTTAATAATCAATACTCTTTTTTCTATCTACAAATGTTTATAAAATTTCGTTTACAGGTATGTTCCTTTGGTATTCGTCCGTCCCTACAAACCGGAATTTAACACGGATGGCAGCAAAGGTTTAACAGACACAATGTTGCACAAGGATTAGAGCAACAGAACATGCTGTCTGAATCGCCACCAAAAGCGGAACGCTGGCTCGAATACCATGAACCTCCATTTTCCAAAGTCTGCAAAAGACGCTGATAGGTCATATTGCCCGGTTCCATACTGACAGCAGTTTGTGCAAAATCCAGTGCTAAAACATTGTTTCCTACACCGTTGTTTGCAATAGCACTGAGAAAGTACCAGTATGCTGTACGGTTTTCAATATTGTTTAAAACGTTTAAGGCTTCCTGATAATATCCGTTGTTAATATAGTTAGAAGCGGCAGTGTAATGTGGGTCAGTGCTTTGTGAATTACTATTATATGTGCTGCCACCAAAACCACCGAAGCTTCCAAAATCACCGAATCCGCCAAAGCCACCGAAATCACTCTGATCATATGCAGAACCGCCATATCCGCTGTGGTCATAAGTGGAACTGCCATATTTTTTCTCATTCATAATCTGATCATATGCCTGCTGAACTAATTTAAACATTTCCTCGGCTTTATCCTTGTTTGGATTGTTTACATTAGCATCCGGATGGTATTTTCTGCTCAAGTCTCTATATGCTTTTTTTATTTCTTCGTCAGTTGCATTTCTTGTAATGCCTAGAACTTTGTATGGGTCATTCATAATATTTTGTCCAAACTCCTGCGTATAATATATTTCTTAAAATATTGATATTGTTTAAGATGGGAAGATATTCAAATTGCTTAGAACACTCAGCCATCATCATTGTTAACATTTTTTCTATTTTATCATTAAAATCCGGTTCGTTACAAATGTTTTTAAAAGGATTATAGTTATTTTTTTTGATATCTTTTTTGATATCCTTATATGCATCAAGAATATAAATAAATTTCCCGAGGAAAAATCCTAAACGTTCAAGTGTTGGTGCCCATTGATCGTCCCGTGGTGTACATACAATACTCATGATTTTTCCAAAGGCACCTGCCACAATGTCTATATTTGTCTCGCCGGATTTTTCATATTCCTGCAGCTGATTTAATAAATTAGAGATTGCAAGGGATTTCTTTTCATATTGTTTACATTTATTTTTTAGTAATGAAGAATATGCCAGTTTGAAAATATTATGCTCATCGTTCCAGTCATCTAAAGACTTATAGTAGGCGAGAATAATATTCATATCGGCAACATAGTCTGTATATTGGCTGGATACCATAAGATGTTTGCTGAGAGGGTGTGAAATACACCGATGTCTCTCCTCGGTAATATCAGGTTCGTATAAACTGGTTAACAGTAGTGTTAGAAAAGTCATATCATATGTCAGAGAAATCTGTCCCACAATGCCATGTCGTTTCTTTAAAGTATGGCACAGACCACAATAATAACTTTTGTATATATCATATTCTTTGAATTTTAATTCGGGTTTATTGATAAGCACATAACCAAACATACTTTACTCCACATCTGCTAATGATTAACTTTTTCTAATAAATTTCGTGTTACACTTAGGACATTTAATTTCAATCTTTCCATGCCCTCTTGGAATTCTGATTTTTTGGGAACAGCCAGGGCATTTAAAATACTTATAATATTTTTTTTGTTCTGCATTCTGAGTATTATTGTATGTGGTGCTGCCGTTTTTTCTTTTAAACCTGCTTATAAATTGGAGATATTTTTCATTTTCTGCAGCTCTTTTATAAATATTTTTTGAAAACATTCTGTAATAAGTAAAAACAATTAATACAAGAATGAGTAGGCTTAAAATTTGTGTTCGAATAAACATTGATAAAACACATAGTATGAAGACTATTAATATTATAAAACGTGAAAACTGGTCTACACCGTATCTTCCATACATAAAATTTGTAAACTTATTTCGCCAATTCATAAAATTTACTCCTAACTTAAAAATAAAATAATAAAATTAATATTATCTTTATTAATTAATAAATGCAATAACTAAAAAAATATTTAACAGTTAAGTCATAAAATTTTACAAAACGGACAAAAACAGCAACATAATTCAGTAAAAATCACATGGAAAACATAAAACGACAAAATACTGGAAAAAACATTTTTTTTATTTACTTTTAAATAGTAATAAGATAAAATTAGTGTGTAACGTATTTATGGGGGAAAGAATAAAAAAAGAGGGAGAGGAAATAGAATGCATTTAAAGAAAAATAGCTGGCTTAAGCATTGGGATTTTATACTTGTAGATTTACTATGTATGAACTTTACTTTTTTGTTTGCTTACTGGCTGCGATTAGGATTTGGTAATATGTATGAGCTGTTTGAATATCGTAGAATGGTAATATTGGTAATGACACTTCATTTTTGTATTGCTTTTTTTACAAATTGTTATTCCGGCATTCTCAGAAGAGGGTATATTCAAGAGCTCAAAGTTGTAATGATATATAATGTAGAGATGATAGGTCTTATGTTTACATATTTGTTTGTAATACAGCGAGGCGGCAACTATTCCAGAGTGATTTTGGTTGGCTTCTTTTTTATGAATATAATAGCGATGTACCTGACACATATTATTCTGAAAAAGATTTATCAGGTTATTGAGTTAGAAAATAGCAATAATAAACCGAAATTGTTGATTTTAGCTAGTGAAGATAGAATTGAACAAGCGATAAATAAATTACTTAATGGTCCCAATAAGAACTATAATATTATCGGAATTGCCTTAAAAGAAGAAAATTCAGATAAGGAACAGGTAATGGGGATTCCAGTTGTTGTCAAGGGAACAGACGTTTATGAATATGCATGTAGAAATGTAGTGGATAGTGTTTTGCTCTGTATAGCGGTAAGCGAAAATGATATTATAGAGCGTGTTACAGATAAATTTCTGCAAATGGGAGTAACGGTTCATGTGGAACTTGATCTTTTCAGAAATGGTGTTCCAAACGTACAATTTGGACATTTGAATGATGTAGATGTTATGACTACCAGCATTAAGGTAATATCGTCATATCAATTATTTGTAAAAAGATTGATTGATATATGTGCAGGTCTGGTGGGCTGCCTGATAACAGGAGTTCTATTTATTTTTGTTGCACCGGCCATTAAGATTGCAGATCCGCATGGCCCGATATTTTTCGGGCAGGAGAGGGCTGGAAAAAACGGAAGAGTTTTTAAAATTTATAAATTCCGGTCAATGTATACAGACGCAGAAGAGCGAAAAAAAGAATATATGGCTCAGAATAAAATGGATGGGTTAATGTTTAAATTGGATAATGATCCGAGAATTATCGGAAGTGGTCCGGATGGAAGTAAAAAAGGCTTGGGATATTTCTTAAGAGCAACATCAATTGACGAATTTCCGAATTTCTGGAGTATGTTAAAAGGTGATATGAGCCTGGTAGGAACCAGACCGCCAACGTTGGATGAATACGAAAAGTATGATTTGCACCACAAGAGCAGACTTGCAATAAAACCGGGGCTTACAGGAATGTGGCAGGTAAGTGGACGTAGTGAATTTACTGATTTTGAAGAAATTGTAAAACTTGACAATGAATACATAAAAAAATGGAGCATTAGTTTAGATATCAGGATTATATTTAAGACAATATTAGTGGTTCTGAAAAGAGGTGGTTCACAGTAAAGTGGTGCAATTTAGATGACAGCACAGTTAAGAAGGATATTTTTAAGGTAAGAGTAAACAATGGAAGAAAGTTTTAAGGATATGTCAAAGAAACACGTTTTTATCGTGGGATGTAAAGGGATTCCTACCAGATATGGCGGATTTGAGACATTTGTTGACAAATTAACAGAATACAGAAGAAGTGAAAAAATACAATATCATGTGGCAAGAATTGTAGATGATAATGATTATAATGAAGCTAACAGAGAATATGAATACAATGGAGCCCATTGTTTTGATATCAGGCAGAGGGTATCCGGACCAGGAAAAGCTATTTTTTATGATATTGATGCTATTAAATTCAGTTTGGAGTTTATAAAGAAATATAATATAAAGGATCCTATTATATATGTTCTTGCATGTAGAATAGGACCTTTTATTGGCAGACTGAAAAGAGAAATTCACAGACTCGGAGGCAGGTTATATGTAAATCCTGATGGTCACGAATGGAAAAGAGCCAAGTGGAGACCTTCTATTAGAAGATATTGGAAAGTTTCTGAAAAACTTATGGTCAAGAATGCAGATTTATTGATTTGTGACAGTCAGGGTATTGAATCATATATTCAACAGGACTATAAAAAGTATGCTCCTAAAACAACATTTATAGCATATGGTGCAGAGACTAGTGCATCTTTATTACAGGATGATGAACCAAAAGTAAAGGATTGGTTTGACAAGTTTGATATTAAGACAAAAGATTATTGGTTGATTGTTGGAAGATTTGTGCCGGAAAATAATTTCGAAATAATTTTAAGGGAATTTGTTAAATCAAAGATTCAAAAAGATTTAGTTATTATTACAGATTATAATAATTCATTTTATGAGGAATTAAAAGAAAAGACAGGATTTGACCGGGATAACAGAATTAAGTTTGTCGGGACTGTTTATGATCAGCAATTGTTAAAGAAGATAAGAGAAAATGCTTATGGTTATATTCATGGACATTCTGTGGGCGGAACGAATCCAAGTCTATTAGAGGCTTTGGGAAGAACAGACTTAAATCTGCTGTATGATGTTAGTTTTAACAGAGAAGTCGCTGAGTGGGGAGCAAAATACTGGACACACGAATATGGACTGCTTGCGAGAACTTTAGAATCAGCAGATACTATGACAACAGAAGACATAAAAGAATTGGGGGAGAAGGCGAAGGAAAGAATTGATAAATATTATAGATGGGAATATATAAGGGACAAATATGAGGAACTGTTTTTGAGATAAGCTGTTAAAGAGGTTATAAATGAAAATATTACATTATGCATTGGGTTTTCCACCGTATAGAAGTGGAGGGTTAACAAAATATTGTATAGATTTACTGCTAGCTCAAAAAGAGGCAGGACATGATGTAGCAATGATGTGGCCAGGAGCATTTAGCTTTTCTGGTCATTTTGTGCGTTTAAAAAAAGGAAAAAAACTGGTAAAGGACAACGGAAACAAATACTTAATAGATAGTTTTGAGATAATAAATCCCTTGCCTGTGCCTTTGGATGAGGGGATTGTTGATGTGAAACAATTTACAAAGAAATGTCCTGACAGCAAACCATATGAGAAATTTTTAAAAATGTACTGCCCGGATGCAATACATATTCATACGTTGATGGGGCTTCACCGTGAATTTGTAGTAATAGCAAAGAAATTGGGGATTAAAATTGTATTTACCACGCATGATTATTTTGGGATATGTCCGAAAGTGACATTGTTCCGAAACGAACAAATCTGTGATGGGGATTGCAGAAAATGCGGCAGGTGCAATGAAAGTGCATTGTCTATGAAAAAAATTCGAATATTGCAGTCAGGATTTTACAGAAATGTGAAGGACATGTCTTTGGTAAAAAAAATGCGGGCTGCTCACAGGAATGAATTCTTTAATAATGATTCAGGCAGAAAAATGCAGTCGATTCATATTAATATGAAGAATGAAGAAGAGGACTTAAGTGAGTTTAGTGAAGCTCAAAATATAAATCAACTATTAGGGAAGGAGCTTTTAGAAGAGCAGACGAAAAGATATGAAAGATTAAGAAATTATTATCTGAATATTTTGAAAATGGTCGATTATATTCATTTTAACAGTACTGTAACAGAAAGTGTTTATAGAAAGTTTTTACCGGACAGTGTTCAGGGAAGTGTAATTAATATTACACATCGAAACATTAAAGATTATAGGCGGATTAAGAGCTTTAACAATGAAAAATTAAGAATCACTTATCTTGCTCCGGCTAAAAATTTTAAGGGATATAGCATAATGAAGCAGGCGTTAGATGAACTGTGGATAGAGGGAAAAAGAAGTTTTCATTTGACAATGTATAATGAGGCAGATTTATCTGTGCCATATATTACTGTGAATCCACATTTTGAATACAAAGAGCTGGGGATGATTTTTGAGGAGACGGATGTACTTATTATGCCTAGTGTGTGGAATGAAACATTTGGATTTACAGTGTTAGAGGCATTAAGTTATGGTGTACCGGTTATTGTGAGTAAAAATGTGGGGGCAAAAGACTTGTTAGAGGACGGAAGGTTTGGAATGATTGTAGAGCCGACGGTAGAAGGGGTGAAGCAAGGAATTTTGCGGATAATGGAAAACAAGGATTTACTTATAGGGTACAATAAGCGGATTGCAGAGGAAATGGATTTAAGTAAGACAATTATGTCTGCAAAGCAGATAGAAAAGTTGTATTTGGAGAAGTAAAATGGAGATACCAAAAGTAATACATTATTGTTGGTTCGGCAGAGGAGAAATGCCGGATAAAGAAAAAATGTGCATAAAAACATGGAAAAAATATTTTCCGAAATATGAACTGCGTTTATGGAATGAAGATAATTTTGATTATAAACAGTGTTCTTTTGCAAAGCAGGCGTATGAAAATAAGAAATATGCTTTTGTAAGTGATTATGCGAGGGCAAAATTGTTGTATGAATATGGTGGAGTTTACTTGGATACAGATGTACAGGTATTAAAGCCATTCCCAGTTTCGGTTGCAGAAAATGGATTTATGGGCTTTGAGAGAAGAGCTTTCCTGGGGACTGCAGTTATTGCGAGCAGACCTAATAATAATAATATAAAAAAACTATTGGAATATTATGAAAATCATGATTTTGTTCAAAAAGACGGGAGTTTTGATAATATAGCAAATGTATCTATTCTTACTGATATTATGAAAGAAAAAGGGCTGATATTGGGTGGGGACAGACAGCAGGTAGATGGCTTTGATATTTTTAATAGAGAGGTTTTTTATCCTAAGAAACTTAGTGACACAGAGTTCAGAGTGACAGAAGAAACCTGTGCTATTCATATGTGTTCCAATAGTTGGCTGAGTGAAAGGGAAAGAAAGCGCGGCAATAATAAGATATGGATTGAAGTAATACGACCGACTCTTAGGATGCTTCGGAGTTTAGGAATTAAGATAATAGGAAAAGAACGAATAAGAAAAATTGAAATCAAGTTACGAAATAAGTTGAGGTAGTATATATGTGGAATGAAACATGTGGTAAAATTTTCTTAGAGTGTGTAGAACAATTTAAATCAAGCGGCATTAGATATTTTGTTTTGAGAAATTATCAGATGCTTCCTGAACAAAATATTGGCAAAGATGTTGATATTATAGTCGAGCCTAAAAAACTGCAGCAGGCGAAAAATATTTTGAAAAAAATATATAAATGTAACGGTGCAAAATATTATGATGAGGCAGTTTTTGACAGACTACATTGTATGCATGGAATGGGGACAAACACACATGTAGGAATTCATATTGACTTAATAGGAGGTTATTTGGTCAGGGGGTATGAAATCTATGATTTTGAAGAGTTGTATGCTCATACAAAGTGGTATCGTGGATTTTGTGTGTTAGATGAATTTTTTGAAGGTATAATGCTTTTGATATATAAACAATTTGGATATCAGAAGCCTAAACTGAAAGAAACATACAGAGAATGTATATATAATACATTTCAAAATCAACCTAAAGAATTTGAAAAAGAATTAGCAAAAGTAACATCAGAGCAGTTTGCAAAAGAGTTAATTGAATACATTAAACAAAATAACTTTGATACATTGATTTCTAAAGCAGATTTACTTACGAAATATTTGAAAAGATATGTAAACAAGAAGAGATTTTGGAGAACAAGAGTCCGAAAGATTCGTTTTATTTGGCAAAAGTTAGACAGGATTATATTTAGGTATAAAAAGTATGTGAGGGCTTTTGCTGTTCTGGCTCCGGATGGGACTGGAAAAACAACGTTCTTGGATGCATTAATTAAAGAATTAAACTATTACTATGTAAATGATGAAACGGATGAAAGATGCCATGTTTATCATTTTCGCCCAACAATACTTCCTAATTTAGGAGCTGTAGGAGAAAAAGCAGGAATTATGGAACAGGATACGAATTGGAGTGATCCACATAGAAATAAACCGGCCAATCCAATAAGTTCCTTAGTAAGAATCGCTTATTATACACTAGATTATATTCTCGGCTGGCAGAAGTGTGTAAGGAATGATGTTCATTATGACAGGTTTTCTGTTTTTGACAGATATAGTTATGATTTTATCGTCGATCCACTCCGGACAAAATTAGGGCTGCCTACATGGGTTAGAAAATTTTTTGTAAGACTGACCCCTCAGCCCAAAGTTGTTTTTGTATTAGATGCAGATCCGGAGACTATTTATTCCAGAAAACAAGAACTTACAAAGGAAGAAATTGCGAGACAACTAGAGGTATATCGGAAACTGGCAGACAGTAGTAAAAGATTTCGAGTGATTAGTGCAGAACAGACACCGGAAGAAATGGCAAGAGAAGCGATAAAAATTTTGTTAGAACAATATTCGGAAAATTTGGAGAAATAAATGGATAAAATAAAAGTATTTGTATCGGCATATGCATGTGAGCCGGGACTGGGATCAGAGATCGGTGTAGGATGGCATTGGGTGCTAGAGATGTCAAAAAACTTTGAACTATGGGTGTTGACCAGAAAAAGTAACCAACAAAACATTGAACAATGGATGAATACACATAAGGAACAATATAATATTAATTTTATATATTTTGATTTACCGAAACCATTGCGTTTTTGGAAGAGGGGAATGCATGGAGTTAGAACATATTATACTATTTGGCAGACACTTACAAATCGCATTGTAAAGAAAACTATGCTGGAAAACAATATTGAAATTTATCACTTACTTACATATGGAAATTCTTTGTGGAAAGCAAGCAGATATGGAATGAAACAGTTTTTTATATGGGGCCCTACAGGTGGCGTGGATACTATTCCGGCAGAATATTCGAAGCATTATAATATGAAATCCAGACTGATAGAGTTTGTGAGACGTATGATAGTAAGGTCTTTGCCACTAAATTATGGCTTTAATAAAAGATGTAGAAATGCAAATCTTATTTTGTGCAAGTCTCATAATATGTATGATGCGGTTCCTGCGAAATATAGGGATAAAGCGATTCTGTTTACAGATGTTGCCGTAGAGATGAACAAAGTTGATAAAACGCATATAAAAGAAAACAACAATATAACAAAATATATTGTTGTTGGGAAACTGGATGCATGGAGAGCATTTGATGTGCTTGTAGAAGCGTTTGCCAAAGCGCATCAAATTAATAGTGAAATACAGTTAGAGATTATAGGTGAGGGGGCAGACTGGGATAGACTTAATTCTCTTATTGAAGATAAAAAGATGAGAAATAATATTTATTTGACAGGTAAAGTCTCTATGGAAGAATATTTCAGACGGATGGAAGAGGCAGATGTAATTGTGAATTCCAGTTTAAAAGAAGGAGCGGTAACAGTCGCATTTGATTCTATGGCTTTGGCAAAACCGTTAATATGTGTAGATACGGGAGGATATACGAGATATTTTAATAATGAAAATGCGATTGTTTTACAGAGGGGGAAGAGAGAACAGTTAGTGGATGATATGTCTGATGCAATCATCAAATTAGCAGATAAGAATGTAAGAGTGAGATTGGGAGAACAATCCCATAAAGATGGAAATAAATATACTTGGGAGCATAAAGGAAAAGCGATATATGAAGAAATAATTAAAGCATATTGCAGATAGAAAGAGTGAACAATGAGTAAAGTAATGGCAGTTATCTTAAATTATAATACCCTGGAGGACAGCATTAAATGTTCAGAATTATTAAGAAAACAGGATTATAAAGACTTAGAAATTGTAATTGTAGATAATGGTTCGACAGATGGAAAAAATAATTATTTAATAAAATATGGTGAAGAAAATGGCGTGCATATTATTCTAAATAAAAAAAACGGAGGGTTCTCTGCTGGTAATAATATCGGGTTGAGAAAAGCAGAAGAAAGACAATGCAAATATGCTTTGATTATTAATCCGGATGTTGAAATTCATGATGTAAATTATATATCAAAGGCAGTTGATAAAATGGAAGAAGATAGTTCCATTGCCGTACTTGGAACAGATGTGGTTAATGCCAGGGGGCAGCATCAAAATCCTATGAGAGAAATTTCTTTTTTGGAAGAAAGTTTTTTATTAATTGAACTTATTAAAAATAAGTTGTCAAAAAATATTCCATATGTAGTAAAAAGAAAAAGAAGTGGATATTGTGAAAAAGTATCAGGGTGCTGTTTTTTTGTAGATATGGGTTTTATAAAAGAAATCGGTTTTTTGGATGAGAATGTATTTTTATATTGTGAAGAACCTATTCTAGCTAAAGCAGTTCAAAAATCCAAGCGTAATATTTATTACCTTAAAGAGAAACAGGCATTTCATAATCATATAGAATCGAAAAAAGGAAATTCAAAAAAGAGATTAGACATGTTTTTAGAAAGCCGGCTGTATTATTTGGACAAGTATAGTGGATATTGCGGAATGAAATTAAAAATGGTAAAGAAATCAAGAAAAAAACAGAATGCTTTTTTTAATAAGAAGCATAGAGGATAGTTATGGTAGATGTTTATAGTTTTAAAGTAAAAATTAGCTTAACGGGTATAAAGACAATATATTGGCCTATTGTATTACTAATGATGGCGAGATATTTTGGCTTGTCTGAAAAAATAATATTTTTTATTGTTACGGCTGCGGTTATTTACATAATGGGAATCAGCAAAAAAATTGTTGTTCCAAACGTTAATGGTTTATGGATTTATAGCATTATGATTATTTTTTCAGGGTGCATGGGATTTATACTGAATGGAACAAGGAATTTAGCAAGAGACATATTTTATGTTCTTCCTACAATTGTTTTTATAATTTTAGGATATTATCTTGAGAGATTTAATGATAAGCAAAGATTTTCAATGATTAATACTATGATTGTTTATGGTGGTCTTATTTCATTTATGTCGTTTCTAAAAGCATTGTCTTCTGTTGAAGCGTTGACCGGTTTTGATGCAATGAGATCCTGTTTTGGAAAAAATAATATTTATGAAGTTTGTGTTGTTTTTGCGGTTTTCTTCTTTAAAAAAATTATCAGCAAAGAGGTTTGTGTTTCTAAATGGCTTGACAGAGTGTTGGGATTCTTTATGGCTGTCCAAATTACATTATGTTTGGGAAGAATAGCTATAATACAAACTGGTGCTTCTATTATTATGCTATTTATATTTTCGATGATAAAAGATAAGCAGCGCAAGGATAATTTAAAGAAGATGGTTACGTTTTTACTCGTAGTCTGTATAGGTGTATTTATCTTAAGTAAAGTTATGCCCCAGTCTACGTGGGATCAGTTAATGGATAAGTTTAATTCTTCAGCAGAGGAGATTAATAGCAGTCAAACATTTGATTCGACAGAAGATGCAATGGAGAACTGGCGTGGATATGAGATAGAACAGGCAAAAAAACAGTGGGAAAATAATAATGTATTGTTTGAAATAATTGGAGAGGGACTCGGAAAAGGTGTGGAGATTGCATATGTGCCATATACATGGTCAAATGTTGTTGTTTCCGGTGAGATTCCGTTATTACATAATGGGTATTATACATTATTGCCAAAAGCCGGAATAGTTGGTGTATGTGCGTTAATCTGGCTTTTCTTATCTAATATTTTGATGATTGTAAAAAAAGATAAAAAATATACAGACATGGTCATAATACTTGCAGCTATAACGATAGGTTTGATGATAAACACATATGTAGTAAGAGGACCGATATCTCAGATTCCACCAATTTCGTGGGCGCTGCTTTTAGGTACAATTAATTATAAAGTAAGGAGAACAGGATGAAAACGATTGGATTATTTGGATTGACATTTCAAAGTGGAAACAAAGGGTGTTCAGCTCTTGCATATTCGTTTTTAGAAATATTAAATAAGTGTGTGAAGGAAGAGATGCAGATTATAGTATTCTCGTACTTACAAAATGAGAAAATTGTTGGATATGAAGAAAAACTAAATATTGAGATTCGCCCATTTTCGTTAAATGGTATAAAAAATATTAAAAATTTAAATGCTCAGATAAAGAATTGTGATATTGTATTTGATTTTACTGAGGGAGATAGTTTTTCGGATATATATGGAATAAAAAGAGCAGTAAAAGTCTCATTGACAAAAGAGATGACTATAAGAAATAATGTACCTTTAGTATTAGGACCTCAAACCTATGGACCATATTATAATTTATTTATAAAAAAATGGGCAAAAAGAATAGTAAAAAAATCTTATTATGCGTGTGCGAGAGATATGACTTCCTCAGAGCGGATGGAGAAGATTACAAAAAAGAAAATGGATTATTATACAGATATTGCTTTTGTATTACCTGCTGATGATAAAAATCATCAGATGAGTAATAGAAAAAAAATAGGAATTAATGTCTCAGGTCTGCTAATGAATGGTGGTTATACAGGAGATAATCAGTTTGGATTAAAGGTAGATTACAGACAGTACATAGAAGGATTAATAGAACGAATTCTTGAGGAGGAAGATTGTGAGATTCATTTAATTCCGCATGTTATTTCCGCGGTATATGATAGTGTGGAAAATGATTTTAAGGCATGTAATATTTTAAAGGAAAAATATCCTCAGGTTATAGTAGCTCCTCCTTTCGATACACCAATGGAAGCCAAAAGATACATGTCTGAGATGGATGTGTTTTCAGGTGCTAGAATGCATGCTACAATTGGTGCATTTTCAATGAAAGTTCCTACGATTCCGTTTTCATATAGCACCAAATTTGAGGGTTTATTTAATAGCTTAGAATATGATTATGTAATACATGGAAAAACGATGTCTACAAAAGAAGCTGTTGATAAAACAATAGAATTTATTGAAAATAAAAATGAGTTAATTGCGAAACAGCAAATATCTATTGAACTCATAGACAAGAAACTTAATGCATTGTATAAAAAAATAACAAAAATATTAGAGACAATTTAAAATATGTTTCATGTATAGGTAATTCTAATTAGAACATTAGGAGACAGTTTATGAAGATAAATAGAACGAAAAATGCATCAAAAAATATATTTTTTGGCGGTATTTTGAAATTATATCAAATTGTAATACCATTTATTTTACGTACAGCAATGATAAGATATTTAGGTATGGAATATATAGGACTCAACAGTTTGTTTATTTCTATATTGTCAGTGCTTAATTTAGCCGAACTTGGGGTTGGAAGTGCTATGGTGTTTAGTATGTACAAACCTATTGCAGAAGATGACGAGGTTACTATTTGTGCATTAATGCGGTTATATAAAATATATTATCGTATCATTGGATTGGTCATTTTATTAATAGGATTGTTTTTAACACCTGCAATACCAAAGTTGATAACAGGAACTGTGCCACTGGGGATTAATGTATATATCTTATATTGGCTAAATTTAGGCGCAACAGTATTGTCATATTGGTTGTTTGGATATAAAACATGTTTATTAACAGCACATCAGAGAACCTATGTGTCCAGCAGAACCTTGCTTTGTACGAATAGCGTGCAATATATTTTACAGTTTCTGGCATTGGCGTTGTTCAGGAATTATTATTACTATTTGTTTATTGCTTTGTTTTTACAAGCGGTAAGCAATGTTGTAAGTGCGGTTATTGTAGATAAAATGTTTCCAAACTATCATCCAAAGGGTAAACTTGATAAGGATGTTGTGAAACAGATTAATCAGAGAGTAAGAGATTTGTTTACAAATAAAATTGGAAATGTACTTTTAAATTCTGCGGATTCTATTGTGATATCGGCTTTTTTAGGATTGTCAAGTTTGGCGGTATATAATAATTATTATTATGTTATAAATTGTGTAATGGGGTTTATTACAATATTTTATAATTCCATTACTGCGGGTATTGGTAATAGCATTCTAACAGAAACAAAGGAAAAAAATTATGCAGATTTTAAAACATTCCAGTTTATTGTATTTTGGATAGTGGCATTTTGTGGAAGTTGTTTATTGTGCTTGTATCAACCGTTTATGAAATTGTGGATTGGTGATTCTAAATATGTTTTGCCATTTACAATGGTGATTTTATTTTGTGTTTATTTTTTAAGTTTGCAGATGATAAGAGCATTAGAAACATACAAAGATGCGGGAGGAATATGGCACGAGGACAGGTTCCGGCCTTTAATTGCAGCCATCGTTAATCTGGTAATTAATTTGATTTTGGTTCGTCATATAGGCCTGTATGGAATCATAATCTCTACAATATTGGCATCACTATTTGTAAATGTTCCTTGGTTGATTCATAATGTATTTACTAATATATTTAGGCGGGGATGCTTGGAACAGATTTTTAAAATGTTGGAATATATTTTAATAGATTCAGTTATTGTTACAGTCACATTTATTTTATGCGGTTTTATTAAAGGAGAGGGATATTTAGCGTTTGTCATAAAGATGTTTATTTGTGTTATTGCATCAAATGCGATGATAATTTTGATACATTTTAAAAGACTCGAATTTAAGGAAGCAATACAAATAATGTGGCGGATGGTTCCGGATAGACTGAGAAAAGGAAAAGGAAAAGGAAACAGAGAGATGTAGTAATAGATATAATGAAGGGACTTGCAATTTTAATAATTGTTCTTTGGCATGCAGACAGTCCCTTTGGTCAGTACTTAAAGCCATTTCATGTAGGTGTTTTTTTTATGATAAGCGGGTATTTGGTAAATGATTATTTTACCCAGAATATAAAAGGGATTGGACAGTTGTCTGTCAAACGTTTAAAAAGCTTGATTATTCCTTTTATATTTTTTAATGCTGTTTGTCTTTTTTTGAATAATATGTTTATAAAATTACATATTTATATAAGCCCTGTAGAGTTGAATGGATTGTCTAAGGCAGACCATACAGTAAAAAATATGTATAGTCTTAAATCTATTTTTTCACGATCTTTGAATGTAGTATTTAATGGAGGCGCCGGCGGACTGGCAGGAGCTACATGGTTTTTAAAAGCATTGTTTTTTATTGTGATGATTAGTGCAGCTTTACATTTTATCGTATCTAAAATTGCTGATAAAAATAAGAGGAATATAATAATTATTGTTATGGCATTTATTTTTTTATTGGCAGGATTTTATTTGTCACAGAAAAATTGCATGCTTATGATAGGAATAGTATGTACGAACCTGATATTATATGAAATAGGTTATATGATTTGTGTATATAAAAAAAATAATGAAATTTTGGCAGGAAATATTTGGACCAGAATTATTATTGTGTTAATTTGTATTGCAGTAGTATTTGTAAGCAGGCATTATGGCAATATTTCTTATGCAAATAATGAGTACCATAATCCGCTTATCTTAATTCTATCAGCGTGTGCCGGATGGGTGTTAATATTAAACCTAGCCATGATAATAAGGAAAAATGCATCTATTACAAAAGTTATGTCGTATGTTGGGAGGAATACACTACCAATATTATGTATGCATTTTTTTGCATTTAAGTTTGTTACTCTTTTTCAGATTTGGTTTTACAAGGATTCTGTTTTAGAATTATCATCATTTCCTGTGTTTCGAAGTGGAGGAATATGGTGGATCGTTTATGCTGCAGTAGGAATTGTTATTCCGTTAGGAATAAATGTACTTTACCAAAAATGTAAATATTGTTTTGTGAATTTAGTCAAGGAGAAAGGAATAAATAGTGATGAGTAAGGTTAAAAAATATCTTCAGGAAATATGGCATCAGTATAAGACAATAAAGATTTTGAAAGAACAGGTAAAAACGTATATGCGTTGTTCTGAAAAAATTGTTGACCCGCAGATAAAAGTGGAGAGAGCGGATTATGTTTTGGCAGTAGCGGTGCATAGTATTGAAAAAGGATTAGGATATAAGGATATTAAAGAAGGTTTTGGCGAGGCAAAAGCGAGACGAATATGCAAACTAATGGAGAATTATTTGCTGAATGGTTTTCCAGAGGAGCGTTTCGGATTTAAAGAGGCTTATGCCTTGATGGCTCGTTATATTGAGTATAAAAAAAGTGTGAACGAAAATATTGAGGATATTGAAACATGGTTTGAGAAAATTAAAAGCATGTGTACTGTTGATATGAGTTTAAATAAATATCAGGCAGGTGGAGTTATATATTCTAAAGAAGAAATTAGATGTGATAATCCAGACGAAATAATTGCATTTAAAAAGAAATGCCATAGTATTAGAAATTATTTAGATATAGAGGTAAAAGAAGAGGATATTAAAAGTGCACTTAAATTGGCAAATTTATATCCATCAGCATGTAACAGACAGCCTGTTTCATGTTATTATACATTGGACAAGGATGAAATTAAAACAGTAGATAGTATTATTCCGGGAAATGTGCCTATAAGAGGAACAACGCCAAACTATTTAGTAGTAACTGCTAAAATGTCCCACTTTAGTGTAGATGAATATAACCAATGGTATATTAATGGCGGTATTTATTTAGGATATTTAAGAGAAGCCTTATGTATTCACAATATTGGTAATTGTATTTACCAATGGAAGTTTAATGAAGATGAATCAAAAGTCAGGGGAATCTATAATATTCCGGAGAATGAAGTTATTATTGCATTTGTAGGGATAGGATATTATGATGAGAAAAGCTATTGTATAGCAGCACAGAGAAAAGGAAATTAAAGATATTTATGAAAAAATATTATCTTATATCTCCAGGAAGTTTGACAAGTAAACAAATGCTGAGAGATTTAGAGACATATAAAAAAGACAATTTTTCTTATAAGAAAGAACCAATTATATGCAAAAATAAATTTGTCAGAAAAGCGTTACAGTTATATTTTAGAATAAATATAAAGGTTAATCTGCCTTTAAAATGTATCTGGCATAGGTTTTTTACTTTATCTCATATTGATTTGAGCAAGGACGAAAATTATATAATATTGGGAAATGGCATATTTAACTATTATGACAGTGCATGGCTAAATAAGTTAAAGAAAAAGTATAATGTTCACTATATATTATATTATATTGATCCGATATCCGGGCTCATGTCAAAATACATGAAAGATAATATTGAACAATTAGATAAAGATTATACATTTACATTCGATTATGAAGATTCAAGAAGAATCGATGCAATACATACTATGTGTCTGTATAGCAAGAGAGATGTTCCCATAGTGGAAAAAGTAAAGAAAAACAGTGTTTATTTTGTAGGAATGAATAAGAAAAACAGGGTAGAAATCATTCATGAAATATGGGATAAGTTACAAAGTGGTGGAATTAAATGTGATTTTAATATTGTAGGTGTTGATAAAGACATCCAGATAAAGGAAGATATACATTATAATAATATGCAGACATATGATGAAATATTGGAACATATTCAATCATATGAGTGTATTTTAGAGGTACTTCAGCCGGGACAATCTGGAGTGACATTAAGATATTATGAGGCTGTACTTTATAACAAAAAACTTATAACTAACAATCAGCTTGTTAAGAAATTACCTTTTTATGATAGTAAGTATATTCAAGTATTTGATAACATTGAAGATATAGACATAAACTGGATAAAAAAGAAAGAAAAGATTGACTATAAATATCAGAATGAGTTTTCTCCAATAAATTTTATGAAGAAAATCGAAGAACTTACAGATGATGGAAGATAAGAGAGTGACCATACGATGGAAATATGTTATGTAAATCAAATAGGGGATAAATTATTAATCAATATATTTCAAATGTTTACAACAGTTATTCAGGCTTTGCCGGCAGGAGTACTGGTGGCAGTTATTGCATTTCTTATTATAAAGGTTTTCGAAAAAATTAAAGGAATTCGTATAAAAAGAATCAAACAAAGAGATGTGATAATATTAGCAGCATATTTAATGATCTTATTTGATATAACAATTTTCAGCAGAAAAATTGGAAGTGTTAATGTTATTGATTTGATACCATTTAATACACCGGGAGGAATTAGATATATAATATTATATGCTTTAGCCAATGGTGTAATGTTTATTCCTTTTGGGATTTTAGCACCAAAGACTGTGGGGGCTTTACAAAGCACAAAGAGATGTCTGGCTTTAGGTTTCTTGGTAAGCTTATTGATTGAACTTATTCAACTGTTTCTAAAGTGCGGGGTGGTACAAACAGAAGATGTTATGATGAATATGATTGGGATAGAAACAGGATATTGGATATACACGAAATGGATAAAATAAACGATTAAAAAAGACATAAAGGTATAGTAATTGATATGAAAGTACAAGACAAGGTGGAGTATGTTTGAGAGAGATTTATTAGATAAATTGTTTGTATATGATCAAAATGGTAAAGATTATATCTGTTTTACTCACAGTGATAAAGTATGGATAATTCCGGAAGACAATTATGAACCTGCACTAGAGATGTATCAACCATCTACAATAAAAGGAAAGGCATTAAAGTCCTGTATAAGATTTTGTTGCAGAAGCAAAGTTGGTTTAGGAAAGGTTGGTGTTTATAGAAGAAAATTATCTTTTCACTCCCAGATACGTTTATATTTGAAAAGTATTGTAAATGAGGAAGATATATATATAGCAGCATATATGGGCGATACAACTACAAAACAAAATAATAAAGTGACACTTCAAATATATAACAATCAGAAAATCTTATGTTATGGGAAAATAACAAAGGAACCGGAAGTTATGGAAAATTTCTCAAGGGAAATTGATGGATTAAAATTTTTGGAGGAAAAAGGTATTAATAATATTCCGAAGGTCTTGGGGGAAAGGGAATTTGGAGATTTAAAAATTTTTGTACAATCAACAAACAAACCTTTAGGGCAGCCGGTTCGATTGGAATTTGGCAGAAAGCAGATTGAATTTATTCATAATATTGTGAAAAAAACGCAGTTCCATGTAAGATATGAATTATCTGAATTTTATATATTAGTTCAATATTTAAAAGATAATGCAATGAAATTAGGAAAGACTGCAGAAAAAATAATTTTTTCTGCAGTAAAATGGATTGAAACATATGCAGAAGAGAAAGGTCTGCCCGTCGCATTTTGTCATGGAGATTATACTCCGTGGAATGTTTATTATCAGAATGGGGAGCTAAACAGTTTCGATTTTGAGTATTGTTTAAGAATGATGCCTGCTTATATTGATGTTTTTCATTATTTAACACAATTATCAATCTTGGGGAAAAGTAATGATTCCAGTGAAACGATAAAATTATATGAAAGCTATCAGGGAATATTGGAAGAATATATGTCAGATACAGATGTTATATATGGTTGTTATCTATTATATATTATAGGATTTTATTATCACAGAACTGATGGTGACTGTAAACGGATTGGGAAACAATTGGAGATTTGGTTAGAGTTACTGGAGTATTTGTTAAAAGAAAATGAAAGGATATGAGTATGTATGATTTTTTAATAGTAGGAGCAGGTCTTTTTGGAAGTATTTTTGCTCATGAGGCAAATAAGGCAGGGAAGAGAGTTTTAGTTATTGACAAGAGGTCTCATATCGCAGGAAATATTTATACAGAGAATATGGATGGAATTCAGGTGCATAAATACGGAGCACATATATTCCACACGAACAATAAAGAAGTATGGGATTATGTCAACCAATTTGCTGGGTTTAACAGATATACTAATTCACCAGTGGCGGTGTATAAGGATGAACTATATAATCTTCCTTTCAATATGAATACGTTCAGCCGTATGTGGGGAGTGAAAACTCCGGAGGAGGCAAAGAATAAGATTGATGAGCAGGTAAAAGAAGCAGGAATAAAAGAACCACAGAATTTGGAAGAACAGGCAATTTCTATGGTTGGTAAGGATATATATGAAAAACTGATAGAAGGATATACGGGGAAACAGTGGGGAAGACCGTGTAGGGAGCTGCCAAGTTTTATTATTAAAAGACTACCGGTAAGATTTACCTATGATAACAACTACTTTAATGATAGATACCAAGGGATACCAACAGGTGGATATACACAGATTATTGAAAGAATGCTGGAGGGTGTGGAAGTAAAACTGAATACCGACTTTTTTGAACAAAAAGAGGAATTAATGAAACAGGCAGAAAAAGTTGTATTTACGGGAATGATTGATGAATATTTTGATTATTGTTATGGTGAATTGGAGTACCGTTCTTTGAGATTTGAAACTGAGAAGCTGGATGTTGATAATTATCAGGGGAATGCAGTGGTTAATTACACCGAGTATGATGTACCATACACAAGGATTATTGAGCATAAACATTTTGAATTTTTATGTCAGGGAGAAAAGAATGGTTCTATACAAGGAACTGTTATTACAAGGGAGTATCCGTCTGATTGGCAGAAGGGGGATGAACCTTATTATCCAATGAATGACAACAGAAACAATAAACTTTATGCAAAGTATAAAAAACTGGCAGAACAGGAAGCGGATGTAATTTTCGGAGGAAGGCTGGGAATGTATAAGTACTATGATATGCATAATGTAGTCGAAGAGGCATTAAATACTGTTGATAAATGCTTAAATTAATTGCAAAATATGGCGGTAAATGATAAAATATAGACATTTATAATATATTATTAAAGTTATTAAATTATAGAAAAGGAGAAATGATTTATTATGAATATTGTTGTGACAGGCGGAGCCGGTTTTATCGGGAGTAATTTTGTTTATTTAGAATTGGAAAAACATCCAGAGGACAAAATTATCTGTCTGGATAAGTTAACATATGCAGGGAATCTTGCAACATTAGAAGATGCAATGAAAAATCCTAATTTTAGATTTGTAAAGGGAGATATTGCAGATAAGGAATTTGTGGAGAATTTGTTTGAAGAGGAGAAGCCGGATATTGTAGTAAACTTTGCTGCAGAATCTCATGTGGATCGTTCTATAGAGGACCCGGGCATATTTCTGAAAACAAATATAATGGGAACTCAGGTATTAATGGATGCATGTAGAAAGTATGGAATTAAGAGATACCATCAGGTATCAACGGATGAAGTCTATGGTGATCTGCCTTTAGACAGACCTGATTTATTCTTTACGGAAGATACACCAATTCATACATCATCACCATATTCATCATCAAAGGCGGGAGCAGATTTGTTAGTAATGGCATATTACAGAACATATGGTCTGCCGGTTACAATTACAAGATGCAGTAATAATTACGGTCCGTATCATTTCCCGGAGAAACTGATACCATTGATTATTGCCAGAGCTTTAGCAGATGAAAGTCTTCCGGTATATGGAAAGGGAGAGAATGTAAGAGACTGGTTATATGTAAAAGACCATTGTATTGCTATAGATCTAGTAATGCGTGAGGGAAAGGTAGGCGAGGTTTACAATGTAGGAGGACATAACGAGAAATCGAATCTGGAAGTGGTAAAGACAGTCCTACAGCAGTTAGGAAAACCGGAAAGCCTGATCACTTTTGTGACAGACAGACCGGGTCATGACATGAGATATGCCATTGATCCTACAAAGATTCATAATGATTTAGGATGGCTTCCGGAAACGAAGTTTGAGGACGGCATTAAGATGACAATTGACTGGTATTTAAACCATAAAGACTGGTGGGAGAATATTATAAGCGGCGAGTATCAGAATTATTTTGAAAAAATGTATGTAGATAAAGACAGAGCTTAGAAAAATAATAGACAACTAAAGGGGAGACAAAGATTATTTCGTTCTCCCTTTTATAAAATAGTAGGAGTAATAATGAAGATTTTAGTAACAGGTGTAAAAGGACAATTAGGTTTTGATGTAGTTAAAGAATTAGAAAAACGAGGATATGAAGCCATCGGTGTAGATATTGAAGAAATGGATATTACAGATGAGGAGTCTGTAAACAGATTATTCAGCAAGGAGTCTCCAGAAGTAGTCGTTCATTGTGCGGCATGGACTGCAGTGGATGCTGCAGAGGATGAGGAGAATATTTCGAAAGTTTTTGCGGTAAACAAAACGGGAACAGAATATATTGCAACAGCATGCGAAAAAATAAATGCAAAACTGTTATTTTTAAGTACCGATTATGTATTTGACGGACAGGGTCAAGAACCTTGGAAAACAGAAGATGAAAGGAATCCATTAAATGTTTATGGTCAGTCAAAGGCTGAGGCGGAGATTGCTATTCAGAAAATAATGGAGAAATATTTTATCGTAAGAATCTCATGGGTTTTTGGAAAGAATGGAAAAAATTTCGTAAAGACAATGTTAAATTTAGGAAAAACACATGATAAAATAACAGTTGTAAATGATCAGGTTGGGAGTCCGACATATACTTATGATTTGGCACGATTGCTTGTTGATATGGCAGAAAGCGATAAATATGGTATTTATCATGCAGCAAATGAGGGAGAATTTATCAGCTGGTATGATTTTACAGTAGAAATTATGAAACAGGCTGGTAAGATAGATGATAAATATAACCATGTAGAAATAATTCCCGTAGGAAGTGAACAGTATCCGTCCAAGGCAAAGCGACCATCTAACAGTAGAATGGAAAAGGGCAAATTGAAAGAAAAAGGATTTGAACCATTGCCAACATGGCAGGATGCGGTTGCAAGATATATTCGAGAAATAATGGAATAGTAATTGATAAACATATGAAGGAGAGATAAAGATTATGGGACAGATTAAAGTAACAAAAACGAATATAAAGGATTTGGTTGTTATAGAGCCAACAGTTCATGGGGATGACAGAGGATATTTTATGGAAACCTATAATCAGAATGATATGAAAGAAGCAGGGATTGATGTAGAATTCGTTCAAGATAATCAATCTATGAGTACAAAAGGAGTACTGAGAGGACTACATTACCAGAAAGAATTTCCACAGGCAAAGCTTGTCAGAGTAATAAAAGGGGAAGTTTTCGATGTGGCAGTAGATTTGAGAAGAGATTCTGAAACATATGGGGAGTGGTTTGGAATTCGTTTGTCAGAGGAAAATAAAAAGCAGTTTTATGTTCCGGCAGGTTTTGCTCACGGATTTTTAGTATTGTCCGATGAAGCTGAGTTTTGCTATAAGGTAACGGATTTTTATCATCCGGGAGATGAAGGTGGTATTGCATGGAATGATCCTGATTTAGGAATTGAGTGGCCTGGTGTTGCAGGTGAATATCAGGGGAATGCATCACCGGATGGATATGCAATGGAAGATGGAACACTTCTTAAATTGAGTGATAAGGATAAATTGATGAAGGGATTAAAAGACACATTTAAATTTTAGTATAATAAACAGGATTGATGGGGTATACAAATGAAAGAAAAGAGAAAGATTTTACATGTTGTGGAAGCTATGGGTGGTGGTGTTTTTACATATTTAGTAGAACTGGCAAATGGAATGTGTGAAGACTTTGATGTAACCATTGCGCTTGGAATTAGGAGTGAAACACCAGAGAATTATGAGAGTTATTTTGACGAACGTGTATCTTTGGTGCAAGTAGAAAACTTTACAAGAGGTTTAAATCCGGTCAAAGATTTAAGAGCCTGTATTGAATTGAAAAAAATTGTAAAGGATGTGAAGCCGGATATTATTCATTTGCATTCATCGAAGGCGGGAGCTATCGGACGTATGGTCTTTAGTGGCAGAAAATATACAATGTTCTTTACGCCTCATGGTTACAGCTTTTTGATGCAGGATATTTCCGGATTAAAAAGAAAGGTTTATAAAGTTATTGAGAAAATATGTGGAAAACGAAATTGCATCACTGTGGCATGTGGAGAAAGTGAATGGGAGCAGGGCAGTAAGATTGCTAAAAAATCTACTTTTATAAGTAATGGAATTAATATTAATAAGATTCAAAAATTAATTGATTCTGCAGAAGAAGTTGAGAGGGAAGAAAATCACAAGTTTACAGTTTATACAGTTGGAAGAGCTGATTTTCAAAAAAATCCAACCTTGTTTAATGAGATTGCAAAAAGACTTCCTCATATTCAGTTTGTCTGGATAGGAGATGGTGAGAGAAGGGATAAGTTGACCAGCTCGAACATTAAAGTAACCGGATGGTTAGAAAACGGTCAGGCACTAAGCAATGCAAAAAGTTATGATGTGTTTATTCTTGCATCGAGATATGAAGGACTTCCTATATCATTACTTGAAGCGATGTATATGAAAAAACTATGTGTTGTAAGTAATGTAGTAGGAAACCGTGATGTTATTCGCAACAATCATTCAGGATACGTCTGCAATAATTTAGAAGAGTTTGTAGAGGTAATAGGAAGACTGGAGCGAGAGGGAATAGAGCAGAGAATTGTGGACCATGCTTATAATGCTATAATTAATCATTTTAATAGTGGCTGGCTGGTAGAGAAGTATGAGGAACTTTACATTGAGCAGTTAAATAGCCGTTTAAAGGATAGAAAGTAACATGTGAATAAGATTCGCTGGGAGATAAAGGTATTTAAAATGAAGATGATTAAGATTTGGTGCCATATAAAGGCAATGATAAAAAAGATAGTATATAAAATTGTATTTGGCAGAAAACTTCAGATTGGCAAGGGAACTACGTGGAGACATGATTTTCATATTGCTATTGAAGGCAAAGGCAAAATTGAGATAGGTAAGAACTGCTTTTTTAATAATGGCTGTTCTCTGAATGCATTAGAACGTGTATGCATTGGGGAAGGTACGATATTTGGCTCTAATAGTCATGTATATGATCATAATCACAGATTCAGGGATGAAAGTGAGTCGATTAAAGAACAGGGATATAGTGTGGCCGAGACTGTTATTGGCAAACACTGTTGGATAGGGACAAATGTGGTGATATGCAAAGGTGTGCATATTGGGGATAACTGTACTATTGGTGCCGGAGTAGTAGTAAGAGAAAATGTGGCAGACGGAAGTATTGTCAGTTAAAAAGTACAGAATTATTTTTTAGACAAAACTTGATTAATATATAAAAATCATATAGAATACTATCGATAAAATTATGGCGGCATTGAACGAATAATGTCGGCAGGAAAAGAACGAACAGGTTAGGGATTTAAATTTAGGCAGGGTGGATAATATGGAACCAATACACGTACTTGTACTGGATACGGTAATGGACCGTGGCGGTGCTGAAGCTATGATAATGAACTATATGCGAAAGATTGACCGTGAGGTTATAAAGTTTGATTTTCTCACAAATAGGGATTATAGAGCAGCATATGAAGATGAGATAGAGCGTCTTGGCGGAAAAGTTTATCATATGTGCCCTATGTATCCGGGAAAATTCAGACAATATAAAAAAGAAGTAAGGGAATTCTTAACAGAACATCCGGAATACAAAATTATACACAGTAATTTGGAGGAAAGAAGTTATCTGCCATTAAAAGTGGCAAAAAAAATGGGAGTACCTGTGAGAATTTCACATTCTCATAACAGACCGTTGGGGATTAATCCCAAACTAATAGTCAGATATTATTTTCGGTTCATGCTAAAATATTACAACACGCATAAGTTTGCTTGTGGCGTGGAGGCAGGTGACTGGCTGTATGGCAGAAAAAATCGTAATGAAGTGATTGTGATGAAGAATGCGGTAGATGGCTTGCAATATAGATATGACAGACAGACTCAGGATTCCATGCGGGAAGAACTGGGAATTCAGGGAAAAAAAGTAATCGGTCATGTCGGAAGATTTTTTCCTCAGAAAAACCATGGTTTTTTAATAGATATTTTTAAGGCTGTACATGATAAAGACAGTAATACAGTGCTGTTACTGGTAGGCGGTGGAGAAGCTGATGATGCTCTAAAAAATCAGATACGTGATAAAGTGGAGAGTCTTGGCCTTACGGATTGTGTGCAGTTTCTTGGTGTACGTGAAGATGTGGACAAGGTTGTTCAGACATTTGATGTGTTTCTTCTACCATCCTTGTTTGAAGGACTTCCTGTAACGATGGTGGAGGCACAGGCGGCAGGTTTGCCATGTGTTATTTCAGATAAGGTTCCGATTCAGTGTGACATTACCGGAAATGTAGATGTTGTGGCATTGGAGGACAGTGTAGACAAATGGGCTGATGTCACACTAGACAGAGCATACCATTTTGAAAAATATGATACATATCAGCAGATAGTAGAAGCAGGATTTGATATTAAAGCACAGGCAGAATGGCTGGAAGCGTTTTATAAAGAGGTATTAGAAACGTAAAATAAATGTAGGTTATACGAACAGGATAATAGAAAAGATTTGAAGGGGTTATATTAGTTTAATAGAGATGAATAAGAGGGATTTTTCAATAGAATTTATAAGAGTAGCAGCGATGTTTATGATAATTATTGATCATATATTGTGTAGAATAACATTTCCTGGTGTGGCTTTAATTATTCAGGTGTGTAATTCAGGAGTATTTCTGTTTTTATTTATTTCAGGATTTTTATTTGGAAAAAAAGAAATAAAAAATTGGTGTGAGTGGTTTAAGAAAAGATGTTTAAGAATTTTAATACCATTATGGATTTTTGCGGCCATAGATATTCTGATTGAATATTTGTTATGGCATCAGTTTTATCCGGAGCATATTCTTTTATATGCATTTAATCTGCAAGGGATTAAGGTTGCAACAATCGGCTCTATTAATCTATGGTTTGTTACGCTTATCATGATTTGCTATTTGATTACCCCGTTGATTCAATGGGTAAAAATGAGAAGTGGAATGTTCTTAAAGGCTGTTGTAACATTATTGATTGTACTACAAATGATTTTAGCGTATGTTACAGATATCGGACTATTTGGGAATCATACTTTAAGTTGGTGTATTATAGCAGTACTTGTATATGGAACAGGGTATATCGTTGGAGATAAAATATTGGCTTATAGTAAGAGCTATAAAAGTATGATTATCAGTTTAATGATCTTGTTAATTGGAGTATTGGCTACAGTTTTCGGAAAAAAACTGTTAAATGAAACAGTTTTTTATGAGAGAATTTTGTCTGTTTATGGAATGATATGTATTGACCAATTTCTTATTTTACTTTTTTATAAATTAGGAAGTTACATTCATAACATAAAATTAAAAAATATAATTCAACATTTTGACAGAATATCTTATGAGTTCTATATTGTTCACGGTATTGTTATCAGTGCAGTGACAGAAACAATATTAAGGAATAATGGGACGATAATATATATGTTTACCAGTGTCTTGTTTTCATATGTCGTTGCAATAATATTGCATATATTTTGTAAGGTACCTTTGAAAACAATGTATAAACAAAAAAGATAAGTAAGAGGATTTGAAATTGGATTTGCAGCAAAGAAAAATCAGACAACAAAATAGAGATTTGGCGATAAAGCTTATTATACCAGTAGCAATACTGGCAAAAATTATATATATATACTTCTTGCCACCCAGATACTTTTTTGATAGCTGGAGAATGGTAGCCATGTTGACAGATAATGGAAGCATGGGAGCATGGACAGGATATCAGGATGCTGTGGAGTTTCATGCAAAGATTAATGTTTTAAATCTTACCGATGTAAATCAGTTTTCTATCTTTTATGGAATGATTATGACGCCATTGATTATATTTATGGTATCTAAAGTGCAGGAAATGGAAATGAAAGAAGTTCTTTTTACACTGATGGCTACAGGCGTTCTTAATATTTATGTTTTTACTATAAATAAAGAGATGATTCAGATTATGTATTTTTTTGCAATCTATATAGTTGTTAGTCTGCCTATAAAAAACACACTGGTAAAAATTATAGGATGTGCGTTGGTTTATTATTGGGAAAGCCTTAATTTTCGAAGTTATTATATACTTATGGCAGCAATGAGTATTTTTCTATATTTTATCTTTGTAGGGCTGAAGAAAAGAAGAAAAATAGGAAAAATGCTTATTGCGTTTACAGTGGTCTTGTGTTTTGCAGGCGTTTTTATATTTTTTTATATAAGTCAGTTTGTTTCTTATGAGGATTATAGAGATGCATTAAATATCAGGGATAATTCCACAAGCACAATCAGAGAAGCCGGGGGAGCTAACTCGGCTATATATAATCCTATTGAAGTAAATGATAATTTTGGGATATTTATGTTCGATTATATTATTAATGCTGTAAGAATGATGATACCTGTAGAGCTTTTGGTTAAGAGTCCTGGTTATGCACCTTTTTTTGTTTATCAGATATTTATTTTAATATATTTATTTAGGACAATTAGGAATTTGAAACAGATTAATAATAAAATGGTAGTAGTTTTATCGTGTTTTGGGGCATATTTCTTTGGTTCTGTTGTTTTTGAACCTGATTTCGGTTCCTGGGTTAGACATGAGGCTACAACATTTCCAATAATGCAGTTGATGGCACTTCAAAGTTATAATTATGATGAAAATAATATATAGAAATGGGTAAGTAATATGAAGCAACGTATGTATAATACTTTTTTTAAGATATTAAAACATGAATCTTTAGCAAAGATAGTTACTAACATAGGATATGAATTGCTAATAATGTACTATTGCATTGCGAGAAAATTTTACAGAGGGAAAAGTCATTTGTCTGAAAAAAATGCTTGGAAGATACTTAACGATTGCAGTGAAAGGCCGGATATGGATTCCGATAAATTAAATAAAAAATTAGTAAAAGACTTATCGATAATTGTTCCGGCTTATAATGCGGAAAAAACAATTGTACAGTGTATTCAATCGGTAATAGAACAAAAAACCAAGTATGATTATGAGTTGATAATTGTCAATGATGGCTCCACAGATAAAACACGCTCAATTGTAGAAAATATTTGTGATGAACATCTTGTTTTGATTCATCAGGAGAATAGAGGGTTTTCAGGAGCGCGAAATAGTGGAATAGATGTCAGCGTAGGTGAATACATCATGTTTTTAGATTCAGATGATTATCTGGTGGGAAACTGTATTGAAACGATGCTTGATAAGATAATTGAGGAAAAAGCAGATATTGTGCAGGCAGGCCATTATTCATTTGTAGATGGAAATATATTAAGTCGTAATGAAGTTAAACTAAAGAGTAGAATCTATAGTGATACTAGGGATATAGTGTGTAACCCAGGATACCCTTGGGCTAAAATATATAAAAGAACAATGTTTAGTGAACTGAGATTTCCATTAAATGTATGGTTTGAAGATACAATCGTGTGCATGATTTTGTATAGAATGTGCAAGAAAATGGTTGTTATGGAAGATATTGTTTATGCATATAGGATTAATCCGGAAGGAATCACTTTAAAGGCACGTCATAGTAGAAAATGTGTAGATCATTACTGGGTTATGGAATATGTATTGGAACAGGCAAAAAAGAATGGATTGCAAAATGATGATATTCAATATAATCTGGTTAAAGGTCATATGTCTACATTATTATATAGAAGAATATCGTTAATGAAGAAGGACGTTATTGAAGCTGCATTTATACTTGCGTGTGAATTGTTAGACGAAATTAGACCAACAGGTTATAAGGAACAGGGAAGATTTATTAACAAAGATATTGAAAAGGCATTTAAGACTAGAAATTATAAACTTTGGAAATTAGCAAGTTTTATAGTATAGGAGTACTTATGAAAAATATTTGTTTTTTTTCGGGAGACATCACTAGAAGTGGTGGAACAGAAAGAGTGGGTTCTGTTGTTGCAAATGAATTGGCAAAAAATGAAGAATTTAATATATGTTTTCTTAGTTTATGGGAGAAACAGGAAAATTCATTTTTTGATATTGCTCAAAATATTAAAAGATATAAATTATTTCAAAATGAAGTTAGTGGAAAAAAAATACTAAGTTATATAAAAAAGATTAGGAGATTTGTAAAGGATAAGAGAATAGATATTCTGGTAGATATCGATGGAATATTAGAGCTTTATTCTATTCCTGCGTTGTGGGGAACAAAAGTAAAATTAATTTCATGGGAGCAATTTAATTATTATCAGAATCCTGACGGGAATTATAGGAAAATAACCAGAAAGTTGGCTGCAAAACGGGCAGATGCTATTGTAGTGCTTACAGATGAGGATAAGGGATATTATGAAAAGGAGTTAAAAATACGAGGAAAACTCCGAAGAATTTATAACCCAATGGAACAGGACGAAGCAAAGAAAGAATATAAATATGAGAGCAAAACAATTATAAGCGCTGGCAGATTAACGTATCAAAAAGGTTTTGATATATTGCTGGATGTAGCGCAAAAAATCTTTCAGAAACATAGTGACTGGCAATGGATAATTTGTGGTGAAGGGGAAGACAGAAAGGTCTTAGAGAGTAAAATAAAAGAATATCATTTAGAAGAAAATGTTATTTTAAAAGGTAATGTTAAAAATATAAATGAGTATTATAGCCAATCTGCAATGTTTGTTCTAACCTCCAGATTTGAAGGTTTTGGTCTGGTGCTTACTGAGGCAAAAAGGATGGGATTACCATGTGTCAGTTTTCGATGCCCGGCAGGACCAGCAGAAATTATTGAGGATGGAGTTAATGGGTATCTGGTTGACTGTTTTGATATAGAAACAATGGCAGATAGAATTAATGTACTTATAGAACAGAATGAGAAAAGAATAAGTTTTTCTAACAATGCACTGGTGGAAACAGATAAATTTAGTATTGATAATGTGGCTAAACAGTGGGAAAAGTTGATTGAAGAACTTTTAACAGAGAGATAAATGATAGAGTCTATTTAGATAAATGTATTAGAGGTGGAAATGGAAAAAGTATCAATTGTGTTGCCAATTTATAATGTAGAAAAATATTTAGAAGCCTGTGTCCAGTCGGTGCAGGATCAAACATATAAAAATATAGAAATTATTCTTGTAGATGATGGAGCAAAAGACAATAGTGGAAAAATATGTGACCGGTTTGCATTAGAGGATAACAGAATAGTAGTTGTACATAAAGAAAATGGCGGACTATCATCAGCGAGAAATGCAGGATATAAAATAGCTACAGGAAAGTATTTAATGTATATAGACAGTGATGATGTGATTAAAGCAGATGTGGTGGAAAAATGTGTAGAAACCATACAAAGAGACCAATCAGATATTGTTATATATGGCTATGAAAAAATAGATGAAAAAGGGAAGATTTTAGAAGTATGTACATGGGGAAATAAACTTTTTAACCATGATATGATGATAGATTATCTTTATACTGCAATTACAGAAATGTCTTTTGGATATGCATGGAATAAGCTTTATAGGAAATCGGTGATAGATCAATCTGAAATATTGGCAGATAGTAAGATTATAGACAGAGAAGACCTTGTTTATAATCTGGAGTTGCTTAAAGATGTAGATAAGGTATCTTATATAGATTATGTAGGATATCAATATTTGCAAAGAAGTACAAGTTTGTTACACAATGGGAATCTGGCGAGATTAAAAGGCATAGACTATTTTGTTACAATAATGAAAAACATTAATGTGGGAAATGAAGAGGTTAACAAAAAGCTCTTTAATATGAATGTTTTACATTATTTATCGGACTGCATTATTAAAAATATAATATGGAATGAGAATTTAAAAGGAAAAGAAAAGAGGACACTCATGAAAAAAATATTGAAGGAATGTCCTTTTACAGAGAGATTGTATAAAGATGTAGATAATCCGACACATCTTCAGAGATTATATAAAAGTGTAGAAACCGGAAATCCCTGGTATTTTTATATGTATGTCAGAATTGGAGATATGAAAAGAAGAGTATTGAGATAGAAAAGGGCAAATAAAATGCAGAAACTGTGTGCATAATATATTATCCTGTTATGAGGTTATTATATAGTTGGGAGGTAAATATGAAACGAATGGCGGTAATTTCGGCGGGTTTTGTTCCGGTTCCGGCAGTTGATGGTGGTGCAGGTGAGGTGCTGACAACAGAAATTATAGAAGGAAACGAAAAGAGTGGCGATTACTTTATGGATATATATACAATAGAGTCGCCCAAACTTGATAAAATTAAATATAATAATGCAGAAATTATCCAAATACACATTCATCCGATTAGATGGTTTTGGTGTAAAGCAAGAAATGCATTTTTGAAATTGTTGAAACGCAACTATCGATTTATTCCGTATAATCAAGCATTAATACATAAATATTTTCGGGATAATTATGATGTGATTCTGATAGAAAATAATATGCAGGTATTCGAAGACATATATAATCATGCTAAAAATGGGACAAACCATATGATTTATCATATGCATAATGATATTGATGGAACAACAAAACCGGAGTACTTATGTAAGTTTATTGCAGATAAGGCAGAGGTGATTTTACCAGTAAGTGAATATTTAAAAGAGCATTTTATGCAAGTGGCACCAAACGATAAAATGAAAGTCTTTTATAACTGTGTAGATCTCGAAAAGTTTAATAAAGAAAATGTATCAAATACAGAAGTGTTGAAACGAAAATATAATATTAGCGAAAGTGATTTTGTTTATATGTATACAGGACGTGTTTGTCCGGAAAAAGGAATCCTGGAGTTAGTAAAAGCATTTAAAAAATTAAGCAGGGAAAATCCCAACTGTAAGTTAATGGTTGTAGGCAGCAGATGGTATAACCAGATAGCAAAAGATGAATATTTCGAGAAACTTTTAAAAGAAGCTGAAGGATTAGAAGAAAAGATAATTTTTACAGGATATATTTTTCCGGAAGATATGCCGTCAATATATACAGTGGCAGATGTTTTGGTGATACCGTCTATGTGGGAAGAACCTTTTGGTGTTGTGGCGTTGGAAGGAATGGCTATGAGAGTTCCAATTATTACAACAAATTCCGGAGGACTTATCGAGATACTGGATGCGGAGACCTCTATTATCGTTGATAAGAATACAGAGGTTGAAGAACAGTTATATTCTGCAATGATTAAAATGAGGGAAGATGATGATATAAGAGAAAATCTTGCCCAAAAAGCATATACGAAATTGACAGAAACTTTTGCATTTGACAGAAAAAATTATTATGATGAATTTGAGAAGAGGATAGCAAAATGCAAATAGAGACACATGTTCAAAAGAGAATAGAGTGGATAGATATAGCAAAGGCCGTTGCCATTATCCTTGTGGGGGTAGGACATTATTCCTGCCCGGGAAATTTGTTAATTTGGATATACACTTTTCATATGCCTTTATTTTTAATCTTATCCGGATGTACTTTAAATGTTGAGAAATATACATTTGGAAAATTTGTTTTAAGAAAGGCAAAAGCATTTTTGATACCTTGGGTATTGGCAGTATGTATTAATATTGCATTTCAAGAGTGTTGTTTAGTTATAGGTATATCTGCGAATCAAAATAAAATATCTTCAATTCCACTCCGACTGATTTTCAATATACGGGCAGGAGAATGGGATCCGGTATATTGGTTTTTGCCATGCCTTTTTATTACAGAAGTAGTGTTATATTGGCTCCTTAAAGTTCTTAAGTCGCAAAAAGGTTTGATAGGATTTGTAATTTTGTTGGGTGTATGTGCATATCTGTACCAAAAATTTGTTAATATAGTACTTCCGTGGGAAGTTGATTTATTGCCGGTTTCCTGTGCTTTTGTATTAATAGGGTATTTAATACAAAAATATTACCTGAAAGTATTTGAGAGAGTGAAACGTATTAATCAGTTACTTATTTGTCTGATTTGTGTTATAAGTGGAAGTTTGCTGGGATTTCTTAATGTTCATATTATTGGAGAACCTATTGATATTGCAGGAGGCAGGTATGGAATTGTTCCGTTAATGTTTAGTGCGGCAGTGCTATTATCAATTGGAGTTATTATCTTATGTACATTTGTTCATTGTAAATTGATAAGTTTTATTGGACAGAATAGTCTTATATTTTACTTGGCACAGCCAATATCATATAAAATTGCAGACATATTATTGGTATTGGCATTTAAGGCGATACCGTTTTATACATATACATATACTGAAAACATAATGGATTTAATTATTTTGCATGTAATTAATAATATCCTAATTTTAATATATGTTTATTTATATAAAAAAATAAAGCACAGATTTAATGCTGTAAAATGTTAAAAGTAAGGAGGATATGGATGAATAAGAGAATAGAATGGATAGATATAGCAAAAGCAGTGGCTATTGTACTTGTAGGAATAGGACATTATTCTTGTCCAAAGATTCTGATGGCTTTTATTTATTCATTTCATATGCCACTATTTTTTATTTTGTCTGGAATAACTTTCAATACCAGTAAATACACGTTTCAACAATTTTTTATAAGAAAATTAAAGACGTTAGTTTTTCCATGGTGTCTTGCAGTAGTACTGTATACTGTTTTTCAGAATACCTGTTTGGTTTTAGGAATGTCAGGAATTCAGATTCCGTGGATAAATATCATACCAAGAATTTTTTGGCATTATCGTGTGGGGGCTTATGATCCTGTCTATTGGTTTATACCATGCCTGTTTGTTACAGAATTATTGCTTTATTGGATATTAAAATTGTGCAAAAACAGAACACACATATTTGTTTTAATGCTAGTTTGGCTTGGAGCAGCTACAGCATATTATTATGGGGTAGGCAAAGTTCTCGTATGGGAAATAGATTTAATTCCATTAACTGCTTTTTACATTTGCATTGGAATACTCGTTAAGGAATGGATTATTAATTTTATAGAAAATTCTGCTAATCTAAAATTAATCTTAATAGGAATAAGTTCTATGGCAATAGCATTTATTTTGAGCTGTTGGAATTTAAACATTACAGGAAATATATTTGGTATTTCTGATATACGATATGGAAATATGGGACTTGCAGTTGTGGCATCTTTTGCAGGTTCGTTAGGAGTGATTGTACTTTGTAAGTATATTTCATGTGGTTTGTTAAAATATATAGGAAGAAACAGTTTAATGTTTTACCTTTTACAACCTTTTACTTATAAAATTGCTGACGTAATGCTGTGTATATGTTTACCATTTTATAGATATGCAGGCAATGTACTTGATTTAGTTTTACTTCACTTATTGGCAAATATTTTAATACTACTTTATGTTTTTTGCTATAATAAAGTAAAAGAAAAGACATTACATAAAATAACAAAGCGTGTATAGAGGAAAGTTATGAAAAAGATTTTATTTTATATTGATACTCTGGGAAAGGGAGGACTGGATAAGGTCGTTTTAGATGTGGTAAATCATATGGATTTTTCGAAATATGATGTTACAGTTATGAGGAGATTTCCCGGAGGATATTATAGTCAGTTTTTAGATAAACGCATACATAAAAAAGCAAATATGCCATTTAAGGAAACATGTTCTAAATTTTATGATCATCTTGTGAGAGTTGTGTGTGACAGGCTTCCTAGAAAAATGGTTTATAGAATGTTTGTACATAAGAAGTATGATATTGAGATTGCCTGTGGCGATGCTTTTGCAGCAACATTGATTGGTGGCTCAACGAATCCGGATTCTATAAAGATACTTTGGGAGCATATGGATGTCACAAAAGACATTTCTACAGCTACTTATTATAATAAAGAACAGGTAGAAGAATTTTTTGGACCATTCCACCAGATTGTTGGTGTTTCCAAAGATTGCAGGGATAAATTTATTGAAAAATATGGATTTGCAGAAAGAGTCTCTTATATATATAATCCCATTGATATAGAGGATATAGATAAAAAATCTGTAGAATTTATTCCTGATGAGTATCAAAAGAATGAGTTTAATATTCTGGCAATTGGAAGATTTATGCCTCAAAAAGCATTTGCAAGATTGATTACAGTGTGTGCAGGATTAAGGGATGAGGGATTAAAATTTAAGTTGAATATTATTGGAGAAGGACCGGAAGAAGATATTATTAAAGAAAAAATTAGCGAGTTAGATATGAAGGATAATGTTCAATTATTAGGTTTTAAAGAAAATCCATATCCATATATTAAAGAAGCAGACTTGTTTGTGTGTGCTTCCATACATGAATCCTACTGTCTTGTAGTAGCAGAAAGTCTTGTGGTTGGAACACCGGTTGTGAGTACAATGTGTACAGGTCCGATAGAACTTTTGGATAATGGAAGATATGGTCTGTTGGTAGAAAACAGTGAAAACGGACTTTGCGCTGGTATTAGAGAAATGGTTAATACCCCTGAAAAATTATCAGAGTATAAAAACAAGACAAAAGATAGAAGAGAATTTTTCAGTATAGAAGAAAGTATGAAAGCTTGGGAAGAAATTTTTGAGAGATGTTAATAAAAGAAAGGTATAGAGAATATGAATGAGTTAATAACGATTGTAGTACCAGTCTATAATGTTGAAAATTATCTTGATAAATGTGTTGATTCTATTGTGAATCAAACGTATACGAATCTTGAAATCATTTTGGTAGATGATGGCTCGACAGACAGTTCAGGAAAAAAATGTGATGAATGGGCAGAAAAGGATTGTCGAATTAAAGTAATTCATAAAGAAAATGGAGGCTTATCGGATGCCCGAAATAAAGGAATTGATGTGGCTACAGGAAAATGGATTGGATTTATAGATAGTGATGATTATATAGATATTACTATGTTTGAAAAGTTGTATAACGCATGTATAGAGAATGACTGTAAGGTATCCAGCTGTGGATTTTTGAGGGAATTTGATGATAAAAGCCTTAATGAACATTGGACAACAAAAGAAGACATGTTATTAGACCGAGATGGAATGATGGAATATTTATATGCCGCCGCAGTTGGCTGGGGTGCATGGAATAAATTATATGATATCTCTTTATTTGATGATGTTAGGTATCCATATGGAAAAACACGAGAAGATGAGTATACTACATATAAAATATTTTGTAAGGTTGATAAACTTTATTATCTTTCCGAATGTCTGTATTTCTATTACCAAAGAGATAACAGCATAACAGGAGTTTCTTTTAGTATAAAAAATTTGGATTCTTTGGAAGCATTACAGCAGGCAATGGAGTTTCATAAAAAGAATGGGAATAAGAAGTATTATAACAGAGCGTTAGAAGAGTATATTAGAGACACTTGTGAATTCGCTTTAAAGAATAATTGTGAGGGTGCAGAGAAGCGAAAAATAGATAAAATACTAAAAAAAGATGCAAAAGATGTTTTGAAAAACAATCATTTGGATTTTATAAAAAAATTGAAGTTATTGATGGTTTCTTATTGTATAGGGTTATATAGATTTATTGGGGTTACAAGTCGAAAAATAAGAGGTTTTCAATAAGGAGGACTGAATGGAAAAACGAAAGAATTATAATGGAATAGATGTTGTTAAATTATTGATGGCATTGTGTGTAGTTGCCATACATTTAACACCATTCGCAATGTTTGGTGAAAATGTTAGTTTTTTATTTGATAAAGTTTTAACTAGAGCAGCAGTTCCGTTTTTTTTCTGCTCTTCTGGCTTTTTTTTGAAAATGAAATTAGATAGGGTGACAAGTAATTTAGAATATAAAACACAAATTTTGAAGTTTGCAAAAAGAATATTGTTCATGTATTTCTTATGGACAATTATCTATCTGCCTTGTATTATTTTCTGGTTTAAGGCAGAAAGTCAGACGCTGTTATCTTTTTTTCAAAAATGCATTTTTGATGGCTCATATTTACATTTATGGTATTTGCCATCGGTAATGATTGCAGGTGTATTAGCAGCATTGCTTGTGAGAAAAATAGGAACAATAAAAAGTTTGATTATAGCAATTGGTGTATACATATTAGGTTTGTTAGACACGAGTTATTATGGAGTAATAAAAAACTTTGAGTTTCAGAATTTCATCAGAGAATATGATAAAATTTTTATTACTACTCGTAATGGTATTTTCTTTGGGTTGGTATTTATATTATTGGGATTTCTTGCATATGAGACAAAACAAAAATTAAGTAAGTCCCTGTTATTGTTAATTGTTTCTATAATAGGTCTTTTTATGGAAATGTATTTATTGAGGAGTTTTGGTGTTGCCAGAACATATGAGGGAGTTCTTTTTAGTGTTCCAGTTACATATTTCCTATTACAGGTTGCAAAGGAGATACTTTTACAGGATAAAGAAATATATAAAAGTATACGAATAGTGGGAGTACTGGTATATCTTTCACATTGCTGGGTCGACTTTACTTATTCAGTATTATGTTATAATATATTGCACAGAACATTTTGTAGTATGGTACGATTTATATACACATTAATCATTACAGTATTAATATCAATTTTAATCGTAAAATTACAAAAACATAAAAGGTTTACATGGCTTAGAAAGTTGTATTGAGGAAAGTAAAATGAAAAGGTTTATTATTGTTGGAGAAAAATCTTCTTATAGCGAAATGTATAAAATTATGTGTAGTGATGTTATCGGAGTAGAGAACATTTACTTTATAAACAATCCCTATTCTAGTTATACATTTATTAGTAGAGGTTTTAGGAAGGTTCTAAGAGAAATTGGATTAAAAGGATATAGTGAACAATTATATACAGTATATAAAAAAGTAAAATTATTATTTAAAAAGAACAAAAAGGATGAAATAAATGTAATATTTTTTAATGCAGGATTAAGAGATGAATATAGTGAACAATTTTTAGAAAATTTAAAGAAGAGGTTTCATGCAAAAATAGGAATTATATTTGTTGACAGCTTTGGAACCTTTTCCGCGATGAGAGCACAAGAGTTATTACTAAATACGGATTTGGTGGATTATGCTTATACAATTGAAGAAGAGGATCTCAACAAAAGCGATAAATTAACAAAATGTTTTACACCATATGCAAAGATTGACGGATATGAGAATATGGTTGAAAAAAATGATATTTATTTTGGTGGGACAATTAAAACAAGGGGAGAAATCATAAAGAGCTGTGTTGAAAAACTTATAGACAATAAAATTAAAATCAAAATAGAGTTATTTGCATCAAAGGAGGAAATTGGTAAATACCAGTTCTTTGGTGACTATTCTGGAGTGACAATAGAAGATTACAGTGCGATAAAAGATTATTCACAGATGGTGGTGGAGAGTTTAGAATCTGATGTATTACTTGATATAACAGATGGAGGGCAGACGGCGTTGACTCTTCGTCCATATGAGGCAATAGTCTATAATAAAAGATTGTTAACAAATAATCAGAGTATCTTAGATTTTGAATTCTATGATCCACGCTATATGCGCTATTTTACTGAAATTACAGATGAAGACATACAGTGGATTAAAAAGAAAGAAAAGGTTGAATATAATTATAAGCAGCAGTTTTCTGTATTAAATATAATAAATAATATTACAGAGGAAGGAAAATAAAGTGAAGAAAGTACTAATCGCAACATGGTATTTGGGAAATAATTATGGAACAGTATTACAGGCGTATTCTTTAAAGAAATTTTTAGAGAAAGAAGAATTTCAGGTCTTTATGCAGTATCCACACGGAAAAGAAACACATTCTTATCATGATTACGTTGCAACTTTTATGAATAAGCTGATATTTAGATTAAATACAAAGAAAAGCTTAAGAAAAAAATCTGATAATAGTCATAAAGAAGAAATTGAACAGCAAAGGGAAAAATTTGAAGAGTTCTTTACTGATGTTTATAAAGGAAAGCATTTCAGTATAACAACAGGTGAAAAAACAAAAAAAGCGAAAGAACAAATAGATGTCTTTATTAGTGGAGGAGACCAGATATGGAATCCATATTTCTTAAATAGACATATGCTGTTTGACTACGTGGATAATGATAAAAAGGTCATCTCTTTTGGAACAAGTATTGGTGTGAAAAAAATACCTTTGTATTATAAGAAGTTTTATAGAGTTATGTTGAGTAAATATCACTTTATAGGAGTTAGAGAGGAAAGTTCCAGAATTGAATTAGAAAAAATTACCCAAAAGAAGGTTTCAAAGGTTGTTGATCCTACATTATTAGTTGGTATAGAAGAATGGAATGAAGATATCAAAAAATATTCTAGAATAAATTTAGATGATTTGGAACATGACTATATACTTTGCTACTTTGTTGGTGATAGAGATTATTGGGATTACGTTAAGGCAATGCAATTGGAGACGGGATATAAGGTATATATATTGCCAATAACACAAAGCATGCAGGAATATAGAAAGGATTATGAATATATTATTGATACATCTCCTCTAGATTTTTTACATCTCATAAAAAATGCAAAAATAGTTTGTACAGATTCGTATCATGCTACAGTATTCGCTACGAGATTCATGAAAGAAATATATGTGTTGAAACGGTTTAGCAATAAATCTAAAAAATCACAAAATGGAAGATTGTATGAATATTTAAAAACTATCGGAAGACTAGATATTATTGTGAATGATGAAAATGTTTTTCATAGAAACATAAACGATAAAATAAACAATGCAGAAGAGTATCTCGAAAGCATAACAAATCAATCAAAAGAGTTATTATTAAAGGAATTAAAAGAAGATTATGAATAAGAAACAATTATCAATTAATATGATATCGCAGATTGCCGCATATGTACTAAGCTTGGGAGTATCGTTTTTTGTTACTTCTTATGTTGTGCGGTATATTGGAACAGAAGTGTATGGTTTTGTGGGACTAGCGAATAATTTTATGAGTTATCTGTCTGTAATTACAGTGGCCCTTAGTGGTATGATTAACAGATATATTACAGTTGAATTATATGGAGGGAATAAGGATAATGCGAATAAGTATTATACTTCCGCGATTATTTCAAATATTATACTCTCGATTATATTGGCAATACCCATTATATTGTGTATAGCTTATTTGGAAAAGATAGTAAATGTTCCAAGTGGTTATGTCACAGATATAAAGTTATTGTGGATTTTCTTGTTTGCATTGTTTTTAATACAATTACCAACAAATGTGTTTAGTGTATCAACCTTTGCAAGAAATCGTTTAGAATTAACGAATTTAAGGAATATGGAAAGTGGAATAATAAAAGTGATTTTATTGTTTTTAGTATTCTCTGTACTTTCACCACATGTATATTATATCGGTGCAATTACTTTTATTTGTGGTATATATTGTATCTTATTGAATTATTATTATAAAAGAAAATTAACCCCAGAATTACAATTAAATATAAAGATGTTTGATATTAAACTAGTAGGTTCTTTGATAAAAAACAGTATTTGGAATTCTGTACAACAGTTAAACATAATTCTATTTACGGGATTAGACCTATTATTGACAAATATTTTTATTGGTGCAAAAGAAATGAGTCTCTTTTCTATTGCAAAAACCTTGCCGACGAGTGTGATGAGTTTTGTGGGAACAATTTCAGGTACATTTACACCACAATTAACAATTACGTACGCAGAAAATGATACAGAAAAGTTTATTAAGGAAACGAAAATGGCAATGAAAATCTGTGGATTTTTATGTGCAGTTCCAATTATTGGACTGATGGCGTTTGGAACTAGCCTTTTTAAACTGTGGGTACCTACTTTATCTGCAGCAGAAATAAGAAATGTTCAATTGTTATCTATTTTAACTGTTATGCCATATTTTATAGATGTTTTTGTACATCCGTTATTTTCAATTAATGTTATTACTGTAAAACTTAAAGTACCTGTTTTATTTAATGTGATTTCAGGAGTGCTGAATGTTGTTATTGTTTACATTCTATTAAGAACAACAAGTATGGGTGTGTTTGCTATTGCGTCCATAAGCGGAATACTTATGATTTTGAAAACATTATTATTTACTCCATTTTATTCAAGTCATGTTCTAGGAGTTAAATACACGACTTTTTATGGACCGCTTATTAAAGGAATTTTTGCAAATATAATAACATTAATTTTGTTCTATTTTATAAATAATATGATTACTACTAATACATGGACAAGGTTTATAATTACTTGTTTAGTAAGTGGAGTCTTAGGCTATATAGTTAACTTTATGGTTTATTTAAATAAAGAAGAAAGAAGAAAAATCTGTTCAATGATAAAGAGAAAATAATATGAAAATATGTGATTTAGAAAAATGTACAAGTTGTGGAGTATGTTCGACATTATGTCCTAAAAATGCTATTAAATTAGTTTACAATAAATCTGGTGAATTTTTACCACATATAGATTATGATAAATGTATTGGATGCAATTTATGTAAAAGAGTATGTCAGGTTAATGAAAAAGTACAATTGAAGGACATACAAAAATGTTTTGCAGCATGGAGAAAAAATAATAAAAAAAGAGAAAGAAGTGCATCAGGAGGAATTGGCACTGCGTTTGCAGAGAAAATAATAGAGAATGATGGTATTGTATATTCCGCCATGTTGGACGACAACGAAGAAGTAAGTATTTGCCGCATTACCAATAGCACTGATTTAAATAAGATTCAAGGGTCAAAGTATGTCTATTCTTATGTGAAAAATACATATTTGGAGGTGAAGCAAGATTTAGAAAGTGGTAAGCAGATATTATATATAGGTCTGCCGTGTCAAATTGCAGGACTTTATAACTCGCTTAAAGGAGGGGAATATCCTAATTTAATTACTGTGGATATAATTTGTCATGGAAGTGTATCACAATTATTATGGAAAGAGCATGTAGAATACTTACAAAAAAAAGCTTCTTTTTCATATGATAATTTTAGTTTTAGAAGTAATAAATGGGATGAAAATTATCATCTATGTTTTCATGAAAATGGAAAAACAGTTCTAAATTTAAGCAGCTGGGAAGATGAATATTTTACAGGGTTTTTAAATGGTTCCATACTAAGGGACAGCTGTTATCATTGTGAGTATAAGCAAAAGAAACGAGTCGGAGATATTTCTATTGGTGATTTTATTGGGTTGAATAAAACAGAGCTGCAGACAGCAGATAATGGAAACACTTCGGTGATACTTGTTAATAGTCAAAAGGGCGAAAGTTTTGTTTTATCAAATAGGGAAGAAATTGAGCTTGTTGAAAGAGAAATTAATGAGGCCGTTGATAATGGACCTAGTTTAAATGGAAATATTAATAAGTATAGAAATAAAAGATTATTTAAAATTTTTAATAGCATTATTGGATTTCACAGAGCAAATATCATAGTGAATTTGTGGTTGAAAATATTAAATAAATTACGAAAAATTTTTCGTAGAGTTTAAAATAAAAAAGGAGGATATATGCGTGCCAAAAGGTTAAATAATGTAGAATGCCTGAGAGTGTTGATTATGTTTATGATTGTGATTCATCATTGCGTAGTTAGCGGTTTGCATTTAAACAGCAATTTGAATAGTGGAATTGACTGTAACAATATGATGAATTATTTATTAGTTTTTATAAATTCCATTGTTGTTGTGGCCGTGAATGTATTCTTTTTGATTTCAGGATATTTTACGATTAATTTTAAATTAAATAAGTTTTTGATGCTTTTGGGAGAGGTAATATTTTACTCATTTTTTATATACATAATATTCGCCATTGAGGGTGGAGAGATATTGAATGTAAAAAATATAATGAAGTATTCAATACTTGCTGTTAATGAATATTGGTTTATGACAGTGTATCTTGTACTAATGTTAGTTGCACCTTACTTAAATATTGTAATAGATTTACTTAAAGCAGATAAAAGAAAATATTCAATTTTTATAATAACTTTGTTTGCCATTACTTGTATTTACGGATTTGCTTTTGATAAAGATGTCATTAATGTAAATGGAGGGTATTCATTAATATATGCGATATTTTTATATTTTACAGGAAACTTTATTAAGACATATGATATGAATGAAACCAGATAAGGAGAAAACTCAAAATTTTGTTTAAGACAGTAGACATAACAACGTGGAGTGAATATCTTATCTGGAGAAAATAGAAAATGGCAAATATATTATTTGAGAAACTGGGCGGCAAATATGAGCGGCAAGGAGATTACTTAATACCATGCTTGACTGTACTCGCCGAAGAAGAACAGCCGATAGGCACATGGGGACAGCGGCATCTGGACTATCTGAAGCAGTATCGCAAGGTTACATACACCAATCTTCTCACAAACGGCAAGCTGAATACATACCTTGCCGACATCGATAGGCAGGCACAGGAACGCTTTGAAAGGCTCATAGAGGGCATGAAACAAGCGCAGGGCATAACGGAACGCCTAAAGGAAGAAAATGCCTTAGAATGGGTACAACACTTAAATAACATAAGGGCATGTGCGAGACAGATTGTGAACGAGGAAATTGTTTTTGCATAAGTACAGAAAGGCGGCAGAAAATTGCCGCCTAAAAATTTTCCGAAAAAGTCTTGCTTGTTACGTTGCGTAATGATTTATAATATGTTTCAGGAGGTAAAGGACTATGGCAAAATACAGGGCAATCCCAAATGGATATATGACAGTTGATTGATACCAGATAAGGATAAAAATAGATATGTATGGGCAGGAGCATAGACTTTCTCCTGCCACGCCTATATTTAGGCGGTTTGACGTTTGGTACGTTTTCCGTATTCACGTTCTATTTCCCGCATTTCTTCATCCGTTGGAATATCAACAATCCCGACATAGGAATAGTAGATGTCAATATCCTGTGTCCGTTTCCCGTCTTTTTTCTCGCATTCATGGACTACGATTTTATCCACAAAGGTATTTAAGATTTCGGGCGTTAGCTCGTCAATACGAGTATATTTTTTGGTGACGGCAATTAGCTTGGAAACATTGGTTGCTTCTGTGTCGGCTTCGCTGACTTCGGATTTCAAGGTTTCGATTTTGTGTTTTAGCTGTTCCTGCTCAGCTTCATAACCATCTGACAGCTTGTAAAAGCGTTCGTCATTCAGCTTTCCGTTGACATTATCTTCATAGATTTTGCGGAACAGGCGGTCAAGTTCTTCCATGCGCTTTTCGTCTTTTTCAATCTGTTTCTGCTTTGCGTATAACTCGTATCGGCGTTCCGCAAGGGTAGTGTCAATCTGCTGTCGGATAAATACCCTTTCAAACTGCTGTAAATAGGACAGGAAATGCTGAAGCTGTTTTAATACCAACTGGTATAGGACATCTTCTCTGACTGCTTCGCATCGTGGTGTGCCGACCAGTGCGGCTATCTGGAAAGCGGCATCATCCCGAAATTCTCCCTCTGCTCGGACGGTGTAAACTGGTTCAAGGGCAAAAGGCAATGGCAGGATAAGAACTATGAGCCGCAGGCAGGCGACCTTATTTTCTTTGATTGGGGGAGCGACGGCTCAATCGACCATGTGGGAATCGTGGAGAGATGCGAGAATGGAACGGTCTACACCGTGGAGGGTAACTCTGGGGATGCCTGCAAACAGCAGAGCTATCCAGTCGGGAGTGGCTCAATATACGGCTACGGAGTGCCAAACTATTAGCAGGGCAGGGCAAAAGGAAACCAGAGGGACTTAATCCTTTGTCTGTTCCTTTGCCTTACATAAGGCAATTACTTTAAAAAAGGTTAGATAAAAAACACCAGAATAGGTTTTTGATTTTTTGAAATATCATAGTTGCTCATAATATAACAAAATGACTATTTGAATAGTTGACACCACATGACTATTGTGATAGTATACTCAAAAAGAACTATTGCAATAGTCATTTTAGGAGGTGCAGAATGAGGATGAAGTTATTTGATTCAGAATTAAAAGTGATGGAAGTATTATGGAAAGAGGGAAACATTACAGCAGGACAGATTTCAAAAATACTGAAAGAGGAAATTGGCTGGAATAGGAATACAACTTACACGGTGATAAAAAAATGTATAGAGAAAGGCGCAATCGAAAGAATTGAACCTAAATTTATCTGCAAGGCAATGATTTCCAAAGAAGACGTACAGGCATATGAAACAGCGGAATTGATTGAAAGGGTATTTGACGGTTCTAAGAAAAAATTTTTTGCCGCTTTGTTGTCTGAAAAAACCTTGACACATGATGAACTGCAGCAATTAAAGAATTTGATAAACCAGATGAAATGAGGTGAAAAGTATGTTGCTTAAAATGAGCATCTCAAGCAGTATATTGATTATCTTGATTGTTATTTTGCGCTTTGTTGCTTTAAACAGGCTGCCGAAAAAATTTTTTGTGCTGTTGTGGAATATTGCAATACTAAGATTGCTGATACCCTTTGACTTACCGATGCATTATGGACTTGCTTCACCTATGACAAAATTAGCGGATAGTGGCATCAGTCACTATAATACTGCCAACAGTCCGCTTATAACAGAAACATTAAAAGAACCAATTACTGATACAACAGTAGCATTATCTTTAAACAACGTCGCATGGATGACGATTGTTTGGGCAGCAGGTATGGCAGTCATGCTTGTGATTTTCGGGGTATTATATTGGAGAGAATATCAAAAAATACGGACAGCATTACCTATTTCAAAAGAAAGCGATGATTATTTCAGGTCAGTGACAACGATTCCTAAACGTGTAAAGTTATTGGTATCGGACAGAATCTCAACACCTTTAACGTATGGAGTTTTGTCACCTAAAATTATATTCCCGAAAATTTTTAAACTTTCGGACAACACGAAAATAAAATATGTCCTTACGCATGAAATGATACATATAAAACGGTTGGATAATCTTTGGAAAATAATTATCCTTATAGTGGTGAGCATACACTGGTTCAATCCTTTCGTTTGGATAATGTATCGGCTTCTCAACCGTGATATTGAATTATCATGTGATGAAAAAGTGGTTGCTCTTTTGGGAGAAACAGCAAAAAAGGAATATGTTACGACGCTTGTAGATTTGGCGGAAAAGCAGTATCATTGGTCGTTTATCTCAAATGGATTTGGAAAGAACGCCATACAAGAAAGGATTGTGGCAATCATGACGTTTAAAAAAGCAACTTGTTTAAGCATAGGCTGCACAGTGGTTTTATTAGCAGGCGCGATTACAGTATTTGCACAAAATGATTTTAAAGTGGCAGGTACTGATGCTGGTACAATGTCTAAAGCCCACATTACGGAAGACAAAAAAAATTATTTGGAAAAAACTGAAATCGAAGATGGTGAGTATTTACATCATGGAATTACAGTTATCAATGGAGCTTATTATTACCAAGGCGTGCGCATCCGCATATTCATGGATTTAAGGGAAAACAAATCTTTTGAAACTTTCAGTTTTGATAAGGAAGGAACCGTTGATATACGGTTAATACGGTCAAAAAATAATTCTATTAAAAAAATTGAGTATCTCACAAAAGAAGAAGCAGATGAAATCCTTAGTGATTTTGAAGATAGCGAGTTGGATGGGCAGACGGAAGAACAGCATACGGGTGTGATAACCAGATTAGCAAAAGAAGAACTTCCGAATAAGGTTATAGATGCCATAAATTCTTGTGATGATGAAAAATGGTATGTGATTAATGACAAGGAATATCAATATGTTTATTTTAATGGTTTGACTGCCAATTATGCTTTCCAACCAGAGATTTATGCTGACAGCCATAGCGGGACTTTACAAATATATGATATGGGTACTTCAACTAAAAATTATGTATTGCTTGAAATTGAACGGAATATTTCACTGAAAATTTTATACAACCATTCGCAAGTTTCATATACAGAAATAGCTTTATGATGGAAACATGGTATTGAAACTGGTATGCCATAAAGAGCGGATAAAGGAGGATAATTTCAAATGAAAAGAAAAACAATTTTTTCAATAGTTACAATATTTATTTTTATATTCATGGTTTCTATGCCAATAGCTGCATCTGCAAAGGGTACGCCATCTAGTAAGCATGTTTCTGAATATGCCCAATTAGGTATTATAAAGAAAGATGATGCGTTCTTTTATAAAAATAAGCGTATCCGTATTTTTTTTGATGAAAGGGCTGACCGTTCTTTTGAATACAGCTTCGTGGATATTGATGGAACAATTGATATACGTCTGTTGAGAAATAAAGCTGGAGATATTAGCAGGCTGAAACGGATACCAAAAAAGAAAGCGAATAAAATATTGAAAGATATGCTTGGTTTTGTTCCAAAACACCCCACTGAAAATACGAAACCTCACAAGAAAAAAGAGTATACTGATATTGAGCGTTGCCAGCTTAAAGATGTCCCTGTCGGAATTAAGAAAGTTATTAAAAAAAGATGCACTAAGAATAAATGGTACATTATCAAATCTTCAAATAGAGATTATGTATATTTTAAAAAAGTGCCAAAAGACTTTGCATTCCAAATTATCGGCAAAAATTTAAATATACATGATATAGGGAAAAAGAAAAAAAATGGTTCTGTACTGCTCTCTATCGGCAGGAATTTTAATTTTACTCTCACTTATAATTCCAAGCCAGTAAAAACCATTATTATAAAAGCTAAATAGAAAGAAACGACTCAAGCAAATGTGTCTGCGTGGATATTTGGCGATTATCACGAGAGTTAATACCCCGCTGTTCACAGCGGGGTATTGGTTTATTAAAGAAATTCATTTATTTTAGTGCTTGCCAAAATTTATAGATATATTATCTATTTATGTAATGATATTTTTTACATATTTTGTTCTTTCTATAATCATAGGTAGGACAAGCCCACCAAATAAAAAAAACGATGTTCGGGTGGGCTATTTCGTCATACCCTGACCACCCTCCGACTTCGCTTTTTGAAGTTTGGAGGGATTTTTATTGCCTGCAAATAGCAAATTCTATTTACATATATCATATCGGGGATGGGCGGACAGCCTGTTAAAAAACTCCTCGTCAGTACATGGGGGCTTTGTACCCTGCAAGTAGAAGTCATATTTCTACATATTGGAACTAAAATCTCTCTAAACCGTAAAGGTCACGGAACCTTTGCGGTTTTTCTTTTGTCGTTTTTTATCGGAATGTGCCGAAGGGCTGTTTCCGCTGTTGGCTGCCGTTCGCCGCCTATCCAATCTGGATTATTACATTTCAAAAATTCAGATTGGAGGAAAAAAGAATGGCATACAACAACGGACGGGAGAACAGGAAATGGCTTATCTGGAAAGAAGCCGAGGAAAAAATATTGAGGGAACACGGAGTTGATGAAACCACCATTGAACAAATCCGCACAGACGACAGGGCAGACTTCAATTCCAACAGGCGGTTTTACCATTGGACAAGCGACTTCGGTGAATACCTTGAGGGGATGGCAGACAGGGAACAGAATACCGAGCTAAAGACGGTTGCTGATTTACTGGACGAGATTGAGGACGAAACTCTGTATCGGGCATTGCTTACGGTGGACAGGCGTACCCTGCAAATCATCCTGCTGAAAATGCAGGGCTATTCCACAAAGGAAATCGCCCCGCTTGTGGGATTGACAACGGGTGCTATCTATGCAAGGCTAGACCATCTGCGGAAAAAGCTGCGGAAGATTTTATAACCAGCTAATAAAGGCAGCTTTCTGGCGGGCTATTGGGTGGGGGATAAAATTTCCCCACCCAATTTAAAATTATATGAATAAAATTCCCGTCCACAGGGAATACTAAAAAGTTTGCCCAAAGTATTGACATGGGTACAGCCGCTATGGTATTCTGAAATACCCATGAGGGAATTGGAAGATTGAAAATGAAATAGCACATAGATGGAAGAATGAAATGTCAGCCAATGGATAAGGCTGACTGCCGCCGAACGTAAGTCGTCCTTTTCGGCTGGCGTATGGCAGCAAGGTTTTGAATCCCAAAGCCGTTACATAGCATTGCGAATCTGAGCAGGAGAAAACACTCCTGTCATTCGTGGTGCGGTGTGGCGGCTTTTTCATTTATCCAAAAGTCAAGAAAAATCGAATCCAGAACGGAGGTGGAAAGGACATAGGATTTTCTTTTCGGCGGGTAAGGCAGGTATGGAAGAATACTGCTGCACAGGAAAAATGCTCTGCGGCGTTGTCCACAGAGATAGCGAGCATCGGATTGTGTCAGCCACAATCCCGCCCACACAAAACAAGTGGGCGTAACTTACTCAGGGGACATCCCCTGTTTACCCCGAAGAAAGAAAAATAAGACTGGAGGATTGAGGAAAATGAGCAGAGAAAAATCAGAAAAGGTTGTGCGGAGTGTCCCGATTACTGTCCGATTGAACGAGGAAGAACATGAAAAATTAAAGCAGTGCGCCGCCGCTTGCGGTCTGTCCACCGCCGAATTTATGCGCCAGTTATGCAAGGGAAACGCCCCTCAGCCACAGCCTAAAACCGAGTTTTGGGAACTGCTAAACAAGCTCTATGAGGTGCATGACGCTTTCAAAAAGTGTGTTCCCTACTATCTAACCGCCGCCGAAATCTGTAAGGAGATTGAGGATTTTATCTTAGAACTGCAACAGAAAATAACTCTCCCACTACGATTTAATGTAGAAGAACTGATGGAACAGGGGGCGGTCTGATATGGCAACAACGAGCTTATGGCATATCAAAGGGCGGCTGAAAGACCTCATTGATTATGTGGAAAATCCAGAAAAGACCATGCCGAATGAAGATATGCAGGACTTCTTTGACGTGTTCTCCTATGTGAAGAATCCGTTAAAAACAAACGAGGGCGAGTATGTTTCCGCAATCAACGCTCTGAAAGAAACCGCCTTGCAACAGATGATTTTGACAAAGAAGCAGTACCAAAAGACAGGCGGATATATTGCATGGCACGGATACCAGAGCTTCAAACCAGACGAGGTAACGCCCGAACAGTGCCACGAAATCGGATTAAAATTAGCAGGGGAAATGTGGGGCGATAAATACCAGATAATTGTTGCCACTCATCTTGACAAAGGGCATCTGCACAATCATTTTTGTTTCAACTCTGTTTCTTTCATAGACGGACAGAAATATAATTACTCAAAATCAGAACAGAAAAGGTTGAGGGAAGCGTCCGACCGCTTATGCCGAGAGTACGGTTTATCGGTGATTGAAAACCCCAAGAAAGCACCATCCAGACCGCTTTATCTGGACGAAAAGAACGGAAAACCCACACGGTACAATGTCTATCGGGAGGATTTAAGGGAGGCAATCAATGGGAGCAGGGATTTACAGCACATGATGAAATACCTTGCCGATAAGGGATATGAGGTTGATTTTTCGGGCAGCCATTGGAAAATGAAGCTGCCGAAATACAAACATTTCACGAGATTAGACACGCTTGACGAGCGGCTAACCCCCAATTTCATACAGTCATGTTTAGGCGGGGCTTCCCGATATGGGAACTACAAAGCAAAGATTTCCTACTCTCCCCATATGCCAGAGCAGTATAAAAATGCATGGAAACCACATCAAAAAACCACGGGGATTTTAGCGTTGTATTACTACTGGTGCTATCAGTTGGGGATATTCCCCAAAGGCACGGACTACAAGCCGACAAGCCCGCTGATGAAAGAGGAATTGCGGAAGTTAGATGAAATCACCACACAGGTACGGTATATGTCCAAGCATAACATTTCCACCCTCTCCGACTTACACGCCGACAGGGAGAAAAACCAGACCGAAATGAATAAACTGATTGACTACCGCCAGCACGTGCGGAACAAGGTACGCCGTGCCACACCAGCCGAAAAAGAAAAAATTCGGGAAGAAAAACGGTGCGTGACGGAGCGGATAACGGAGCTTAGGAAGCGGCTGAAATATGCAGACAGGATTGAAAAACGCTCCGCACACATTGATGACTGCTTAAACCAAATCTACGACACGATTGAAAATCAGCGGTCAAACCGACAGAAACAGCCAGTTAAAACAGCACGCAGGAGGGAGGAACCATTGCGATGAGCAGACTGTCCGAGGAAGAAATACAGGCGATTATGGAGGAATACAAGGACGTCCCTATGGTAAATCCAGACAAAATATATCCCCCTCTGCCGCCTGTCCAGAACGTCACGCCCCTTGTCCGCATCCCAGAGCCGATGAGCCTTACCGAGAAAATCGGCGGCACGGAATACACCGTCAACGCCCATTTCCGAAAAGACGGGCGGGACTTGCTTGTAATGCTTACGGATATTTTTCGGCGCAGCGCACAGGGATATGGATTTTATGATAATGAGAATTGGGGTGATGACGACGGGGAATAACAGGCAGCGGAAGAATTATCACTTTAAAGCGTTGAAGTTTAAGGGCAGATGTGGTATACTGTACCTACACTTCACAATACCGTGTCTGCTGTCGGAAAGGAGAGCTTTATGAAAAGACAGCAGGAAGAATTCACGGCATTATATTGTAGATTAAGCCAAGATGATGGGCGGGAAGGTGAAAGCAACAGCATTGTAAACCAGAAAGAATATCTGATGAAATACGCAAAAGAACACGGTTTCCCTAACCCGAAATTCTACGTGGACGACGGCTATACGGGTACGAATTTTGACCGCCCAAGCTTTAAGGAAATGTCGTCGGACATTGAAAAAGGGTTTGTAAAGACCGTCATTGTCAAAGACTTATCACGCTTCGGCAGGAACTATATCGAGGTCGGCTCATACTCCGAAATCATCTACCCCGAAGCGGGCGTGAGGTTCATCGCCATCATGGACAACGTGGACACGGGCAGCCTTGAGAGCAACGAATTTGCCGCCTTTACCAACCTTTTTAACGAATGGTATCCCAAAAGCACGAGCAAAAAGGTAAAGGAAGTCAAGAAAGCGAAAGGGCTTGCAGGCGAGCATTTGGGCGCACCGCCTTATGGGTATTTGCGGAATCCAGACGATAAAACACGTTGGCTTGTGGACGAGGAAGCGGCGGCAGTTGTCCGCAGGATATTCTCACTCTGTATACAGGGAAAAGGCGTGTCAGCCATTGCCACAGCCCTCTGGGAAGACAAGGTGCTTACCCCGTCAGCCTACAAGGTGTCAAAGGGAATCGGCGTTGCAAAAAAATCGGAACATCCCTATAACTGGGAAACGTCTATGATTGCATCCATTCTGGAAAATGTGGCATATATCGGCGTGACGGAAAGCTTTAAATCCACCCGTTTAGGCTTCAAGAGCAAAAAACGCATCCCAACCGCAAAGGACAGGCGGACGTATATCGAGGACGCCCATACGCCCATCATTGACAGGGATATGTGGGAAAAAGTGCAGATGATACGGGCGAACAAACGCAGACCGACCAAAAGCGGAACGACAAGTATCTTTTCGGGGCTGCTCTATTGTGCCGACTGCGGGGCGAAACTCAGCTTAGCCACAGCAAACGGATATGAGCATTTCCGTTGTTCCATGTATAAAAGGACGAGCAGGGCAAAGGAATGTACACAGCACTATATCCGAGAGGACGCATTAAAACAATTAGTTCTGAAACAGCTCCAGCAGTTCCTCTCCTATTTACAGCAGTTTGAGCGTGTGTTTATCCGACAGCAGATTGACGCCACCCTTGCAGAACGCAGATACGAGTTATCCGCAAAGCAGAAACAGATAGAAAAGGACGAAAAGCGGATAAAGGAGCTTGACCGCCTGTTCCGCAAAATCTATGAGGATAATGTCAACGGAAAGCTGAATGACGAACGCTTTTACAAGCTGTCGGACGGATATGAAGCCGAGCAGGAACAGCTAAAGCAGGAAATCGAAACCTTGACAGCCGAGGTCAGCGAAGCCGACACGGAAGCGACCAATGTCACCAAGCTGATAGCCGTCACCAAGAAATACACCCGCATCGACGAGCTGACGCCCGAAGTCCTAAACGCATTTGTGGATAAAATCGTAGTCCATGAGCGTGAGAAAAAAGACGGGAAACGGACACAGCAAATCGACATCTACTATTCCTATGTCGGGATTGTGGACATCCCCACGGATGCGGAAATGCGGGAAATGGAACGAGAATATACGCAGCGTACCAAACGTCAAACCGCCTAAATACAGGCGTGGCAGGAGAAAATCTATGCTCCTGCCGATACATATCTATTTTTTATCCCTATCTGGTTTAACCCATAATCAACGACTGTAAAAAAATGCACATCTTGTATATGCTGGCAGGGGGAGTAAATTTCTTGCTTGCGTTATTCTTAGTTTATTTAGGAAAAGGGAATATGGCATGGAAGTTATTTTCATATAATAATCCAATAGTTTATATTCAGGCAATAGCGTTATTTATTTCTTTTTTAACAATAAAGTGCAATGGAAGGATTGGAATATTTATAGGACGTTTTGGCCAATATACTTTAGGAATATATTTAATTCATTCTCATAGTCTTTTAATTCCTTACAGATTTAGGGAGTTAGAGATTATTATGAAAGATATGGGAGTGATATTCTGGCCTTTTCTAATCTTACTTTATTGTATCATTCTATATATTGTATGTAATTGTGTGGAAATTCTTCGAAAGAAAATTGCGAAGTGTTTCGTAAAAATACGTACCATAAATGTAAAAAGAGTTTAATGGAGTTAAAGCTTGGGAAGAAAGATATGCGAGAAGAATTAATAAGTGTTATAGTTCCTGCGTTTAATGCGGAGAATTATATTGAAAGATGTTTACAGAGTATACAAAGACAAACATACCGTCATTTGGAGATTATTGTGGTGAATGATGGTTCCATAGACAAAACAGATGATTTAGTCGAAGAAATGCAGAACAAGGATTCCAGAATTATCTTAATTAATAAAAAAAATGAAGGAGTCTCTAGTGCTAGAAATGATGGAATTAAAATTGCCCGTGGCAAATACCTATTTTTTGTAGATAGTGATGATTATATTGATGTTGAAACAATTTCAAAAATGTATGAAAGAAAAGTTAATGGTAAGTGTGAATTGGTAGTTTGTGGGTTTGAATCTATTTTTCAGAATCGGGAAAAGAATGTTTTTTCTCCGTATCAACACAATGTTGTGTTAAGTATCGATGAGTATCTTCTTAAAATGTCAGAGTATTTGTACAGTGTTTATTATGGGGCATTATGGAACAAATTATATGATGCAGACATTATTACAAGCAATAATATTTTATTTGAACAACAGGTCTCGTATGCAGAAGATTTCCTATTTAATATTAAGTATCTGGAATATGTAAATACAATTGGTGTAATACCGGAATGTTTATATAAATATTATCAGGACGCTGAAAATTCTTTGACAAAAAACAGAGACGAATGGATATTATGGGAACTGGCGGAAGACCGGTTAAAAAAATGTATCAATTTATATAAAAAATATAATGTATATGATAAATGTAAAGAAAATTTATGTACAGCGCTATCTAATGAATTGATAGGACCTACATATTATATTGTTAACAACCATGAAATTGGGGTTAAAGAGTCAGTTAATAACATTAAAAAAATATATAGTGATGAGATAATAAAAGAATCGGTATATATGACAAATAAACCTACAATGGTTCATCGTATTGCAAAAGCAGCATATAAAACAAATAGTTATACACTGTTTTATATATTGATGAAAGTTTGGGTAGAAATACAAAAAATAAAAAAATAGGTGAATAAATGATGAAAACAGCAATTCTTACGATTACTGGGGGAGAAAACTTTGGAAACAGACTGCAGAATTATGCATTGCAGGAGATTTTAAAAAGTTATTCAGAAACGGTACATACAATTAAAAATTATACAAAAGCAGAAGCCGAATACAAAAAAAGTACGCAATTTAAGAAAAAAATTAAATGGTTTATAGGAACAGCAGCTTACTATCTTCCTATAAATAAAAGTTTGTTTAATGAGTGGTATAGACAAAAGATATTTGATAAGTTTAATCGCAGTCATATAAATATTAGCCCTTTTGTTATCTCAAAGGATAATGTGCCTAAAAATCTTGCAGCATATTATGATTATTTTGTCAGTGGAAGTGATCAGGTTTGGAATCCACATTATTTATTTAATTCTCATGTTGAATTTATGGATTTCGCACAGAAAAATCAAAGAGTTAGTTATGCGGCAAGTTTTGGTGTAGATGAGATACCTGATGACAGAAAAGAAGACTATAAGAGATGGTTAAAAGAAATTCCTTCTATTTCGGTAAGAGAAGGACAAGGTAGAGAAATTATCAGAATGTTGGCTGATATTGAGGCAGAGGTTGTTTTAGACCCGACTTTATTATTTACCCAAAAGCAGTGGTTAAAGATTTCTAAACGACCAAAATGGTTAAAATACGATAACTATATTTTAGCATATTATTTAGGAGAAAATTCTGAAAACGTCAATCAATCCGTAAAAGAAATTTCAGAAAAATACAACCTTCCGGTTATCAGAATGAATCAGAAGGGTTTAAAAAAAGAATATAGTACCTCACCAGAAGAATTTTTGTATTTGATGGCACATTGTAATTTGTTATGTACTGATTCTTTTCATGGAATTATATTTGGTTATCAGATGAATAAGCCGGTGGTTATTTATGATAGAGCTTTAATGGCTGGAGAGGTTTCTATGAATTCCAGAATGGCAACGATACAGGAATTACTGGGAGTAGAGCATAGAGGGATTCACAATTTGGATATTAATAATAGTAAAGAATTATTTAATTGTGATTACACAAATTCAAACAAGCGCATTGAGAAAGAAAGATTGAAAGCTCACGCATTTATAAAAAGAGCATTGAGGGTTTAATATGATTAAAGATTTAGTTACAGTGATGATTCCCTGTTTCAATGGAGAAACATATTTAAATAAGTGTTTTGAGTGTTTAATGAATCAGGATTATAAGCAAGTACAGTTAATTGTAATTAACGATGGTTCAACGGATGGTAGCGAAAAAATTATTTTAAGTTATAAAGAGAAAATAGAGAAAAAAGGATGGCAGTTTTTGTATCTGTATCAAAGTAATGGCGGTGCTGCTGCAGCGATTAACAATGGATTAAAATCAGCATTAGGAGAGTATATTATGCTTTATGATGTCGATGATATTTTATACCATGATAACATTAGTAAAAAAGTTAAATGTTTTAAAGCCGATGAGGAATTAGGTGTGGTTTTAAACAATGGATATTTTCTTAATGAAAAAAACGGTACAAGAAATCTTTTTGCCAATGACAAAGAGTATATCGGGAAACAGGGATTATTTAATGCACTTTTATTTGAGCATGCTTATAACTGGCCCGGGTCATATATGGTTAGAGCAGAGATGTTATTTAAGCAACTGAATAATAAGAAGATATTTATATCTCCTTATGGACAGAATCTTCAGATACTATTACCAGTGGCTTATTTTTATAAAGTAGAAATTATTGAACAACCTTTAATGGATTATTTGGTTCGGGAAAATTCTGTTTCACATACAGGAGACATACATAAACAGTTAGAGTTGCAAAAAGGTTTTACGTTAAATAGAACAGGTACTATAAAACTGATGAAGATAGAGGAATGTGTGAAAAAACAATTATTGACTCAAATAGATATTTGGAACAGTAGGAAGTGTTTTATTTTTGCATATAATCATGGCTTAGTTGATGAAATGAAAAATATGAAAAATCATTTGAGTCAGTGTTCTGCATTTACAAAAAAAGATAGAATTCGATATATCGTAAGTAAAAATTCTCTCTTAAAAAAAATATATGAAGGATTACATAAAATAAAAAATAGGAGTATATGAATGATAAATATTTCTGATAAGAGAAAGTGTACAGGATGTGCGGCATGTTTTAATATATGCCCATTTCATTGTATTGAAATGAAAGAGGATGAAGAAGGGTTTATTTATCCCATTGTGAATCAAGATGAGTGCAGAGAATGTGGGTTATGTAATAAAGTTTGTCCTGAACTTAACGTTAAAAGATGTAAGAATGAGTTTAATAATGTTTATGTTGCTTCAAATAAAGATAAGCAAGTACTTCAAAAGAGCTCTTCCGGTGGTATATTTTATGAATTGGCAAAGAATATTCTAACAAATGGTGGAGTAGTATATGGTGCTGCATTCGAAGAAAATAATATTTTGAACCATATAGAGGTGTCAGACATAAATCATTTAAAAAAATTGCTAAAGTCAAAATATATTCAAAGCAACATAAATGATGTTTATAAAAAGATAAAGGAAAATATAAAAAATGATAAGTATGTTTTGTTTTGCGGTACACCATGCCAGGTTTCGGGACTGAAAAAATATTTGGACAAGGATTACGAAAAGCTAATTTTGGTTGATTTTATATGTCATGGTGTTCCAAATCAAAAATTGTTTCAAAAATATTTGGACGATATAAGAACATTTTGTAATGAAACTAGTCAAATAAAGAAAATAGATTTTCGCTCTAAAGATTTAAATTGGGAAAAGTTTGGTATGAAAATTGAGTTTGAGTCTGGCAAGATTTACTCAAATGATGGAAATACAGATTATTGGATCAAGAGTTTTCTTCAGGATATTATGTTGAGACCGTCATGTTATAACTGTGCAAACAAGGGGATTGATAGAAATAGTGATATTACACTGGCAGATGCATGGGGAATAGAACAATATAATAGTGCATTCTATAATAAACAGGGAACTTCATTAGTTGTTGTCCATACGTTAAAAGGTCAAAACAAAATAGAAGAGATCAAGTCTTGTATTATGATAGATAGTGTGGAAGAAGACTTTATTAAAAAACATAATGTAAATACGTATTATAGTGCAATAGCTGATAGAAGGAGAAAGCAGTTTTTTAAACATATTAATAAAGGATATGGATTTAAAGAATGTGTTGATAAGGTCATTGGTATTGATTTTCTAACAAGAGTAGAAAGAAAAATAAAAAGAAAAAAGTGATGGTTAGCATGAAGTTTCACTTGCCTAGGACGAGTTTGTGTGTTTACAGACGCTTTCTATTTTGATAAAATATATTTTTAAAAGTTTTTCTATTGGAGGTTTTATGAAGTATGTTAAGTATGGAATAATGACATTATTCCTTATATCTATAATAATTTATATAGCGATTTGGTACAAAGATAAAAGTAATGTGGATAGTACAGTACCTGTTATTCAAATGAGCCAGAATCAAATAGAAGTATCGGTGAAAGATAAAAAAGCTCTTTTAAAAGGAGTTATTGCAAAAGATGCAAAAGATGGAGATATTACAAATAAAATTGTTGTGGAATCAATTTCCAAATTTGTTGATAAAAAAGAACATATTTGTAATGTAACATATGCTGTGTCTAATTCGGGAGGACATGTTGCAAAGGCTTCTAGAAAAGTAAAATTTATTGATTATACATCACCACGATTCGTATTAAAAAAACCACTATGCCTTGAAACCGGGTCTGATACAGGTGTAGAGGATATTATTGGTGCAAAAGATATAATTGATGGAGATATCAGTAATAAGGTCAAGATATTATCCAGCGATATTTCAACAAATATTTCTGGTGACAATACGGTTACAGCTCAGGTGACTAACAGTCTGGGGGACACTGTTAAGTTAAAGGCAACAGTTATTATAAAACAGCAAAATAATATCAGTCCGACCATTCAGTTGAAGAAAAATATTGAGTATATTAAAAAGGATGAAGAGTTTGATGCAAAAAGCTTTATAAAGTCAGTAGAAGACATTGATGGAAAGAGCATGGAAATTGGTAGCGTTAAAATAAAGAGTTCTTCTGTAAAGACAAATAAGGTTGGATGTTATACTGTAGAGTATAGTGTGGTCGATCATAATGGGAACGAAGGAACTGCCTACTTAACAGTCATGGTGGAGGAATAGTCATGAAAAAAGGAATTAATTTAAGAAATATCGATTTATTTAGTTTATTAAAAGACTTAATAAGAGGATTCTGGATTATTATGATAGTCGCTGTGATGGGTACAATAGTTACGCATGCTTATATTAAATCCAGTTTTGTTCCTCAATACACAAGTTCTTCGATTTATGTTGTAACACCAAAGCAGAGTTCAGGATATGTTTATACAAATAAACGTCTGGCACAAAGTGTTATTACTGTTTTTCAGAATTTATTAAATTCAGATATTATGAAAAACAGGATAAGGAGTGATTTACATTTGAAAGATTTGGATATAACTATGTCTGTTTCTTTAATTGAGGAGACAAACCTTATGAAAGTTTTAGTGACAACAGGTGATCCAATTATCTCCTTCAGGGCTATTCAGGCAATCATGGACAATTATTCTGAGTTATCAGGATATCTTACTTCAGATGCAGTTTTTGATCAATTGGAGGCTCCAAATGTTGCTACTCATCCGGATAATTCCTTAACTCCAAGAAAAAAATCTGTTACTATGGGAATAATATGTGGTTTTTTTACAATGTTACTTTTGGCAGCACTCAGTATTATGAGAAGAACTATTAAAACAGAAGCTGCGGTGGAAGAACAGCTGGAGACAAACCTATTGGGAACTATTTACCATGAAAGAAAAAATCGTACGGTAAAGGCGAAAATTGTTCAGAGTGTAAAGGCTCTTTTAATTACCAGCCCGATTATAACAACAAAATTTATTGAGTCAATTAATAATATTAGAATTAGAATTGAGTATGAGAATGAAAGAAATCAAAATAAAAACACAGTTTTGATATCCAGTGTTTGTGAAAATGAAGGAAAATCTACAGTAGCTTTAAACATAGCATTGTCGTTAGCAAAAGAAGGTAAAAAGGTCATTGTTATCGATGCAGATATGAGAAAACCGGCAATGTATAAGATGTTGGATATTCCAAAAACAGAAGTGGTAGATATGATTAAACTTCTTCAGGGCGAATGTGGTTTAGATGAAGTTATGTATCATGATGACATTGGAATTGACTTAATTATGCCTATTAAAGGACATTCAAGTACTTATGAATTTATGAAATCAGGAGCTATGAAAGATCTTATCAGGAAATGTAAAAAAATGGCGGATTATGTAATTATCGATACGCCGCCTATGTCAATGGTATCAGATACGGAAGCATTAGTCGATTTAGTAGATTTATCACTTTTGGTTATACGACAGGATTTTTCTTATGAAAGGGATATTATTAACTGTATTAATGTCATGAATGATGCAGAATGTAAATTTTTGGGATGTGTATTAAATGATTATAAAGTTTTAAAGATGAAGGATAAAAATAGTGTATTTCATATGTTAGAGGAAAGGGTGGTAGAAGTTTATGACGAATAGTTATAATGAATCGGTTAATAATGGAAAAGAACCAATAAACCTTTCCCAGATTGTGGCTAGTTTTTTAAAGGCTTTTAAAAAATTATGGTGGATTATGGTAGCCTTTATGATTGTTTTTGCAGTGTTAGGTTACAGGAGCTATAAAAAACATTATGTTCCAAGTTATGAAACAAAGGCTACTTTTTCTATTACTGCACCACAATATGATGGTTCGGAGGATAAGACTTATACAAATAACAGCCAATTGGCTTCTATTTTAAGTGTAAGTTTTGGTTATTTAATTAATAATGAGTTATTTTATGAAATTATAAAGCAGGATTTGGGAGTAAATTACATGCCGTCGGTCATAACAGTATCAGCGGTACCAGATACAAACATTTTAAGTATTGTTGCGTCTGGTTCAGATGCGGAAATGAATTATAAAGTGATTCAATCTGTGCTAAAGAATTATGGCAGTGTGGCAGATTTCGTAATTGGAGACACCCAGCTTGATGTATTGGAAGAACCAGTGGTTGTTGATAATCCAATGAATCCGTATAATCCAATGGATTATACTATTATGTTCGCATTAATTGGAATGTTTATTGGAGTAATTCCAAGTATTGCTTATGCCTTTTTTGTAAAAACAATTAGAAATAAAGAGGATGTTGAAAAACAGTTGAATGTAACGTTTCTTGGCAGTTTACCAGGGATAATTTTAAATGGAAAGAATAAAAATTTAAAAAATTGTTCTATTTTAAATAAGGAAGTAGGTTTCAGATATTTAGAGGCAATGCGTTCTATTAACTCAAGATGCGAGAAGGAGTTAGAAAAAAATGATTACAAAGTTATTCTTGTTACCAGCACATTAGATGGTGAGGGAAAGAGTACTTTTGCATTAAATCTTGCTTATTCACTTTCTAAGAGTCAGAAGAAAGTTATGCTTATAGACGGAGATTTAAGAAAGCCGTCTTTGCATAGTATGATTGACCAGAAGATTAATAGTTATAAGATGGAAGATTTTCTGGAAAAGAAAATTAAAAGCAGTCATGCTATTGTAAATATAGAAGGGACGAGAGTGCTGGCATTGGTGCCAAGTGAGTCCTCAAAAGATGTCCCTAAGTATCTCAATTCTACACAAATGAAACATTTTATTGAAGAGAGCAGAGATGTAGTTGATTATGTTATTATTGATGCTCCACCATGTAGTGAGTTGTCTGATGCGGCGATATTGGCGAAATACAGCGAGGCAATGGTATATGTAGTTAAGGAAGATTTTGTTAAAGTAAATAAAATTATTGATACTTTACAGGAGTTTTCTTATACAAGAGTTCCTATTCTTGGTTGTGTATTAAATAATACAGAAGGTAAGTTGAACCTTGCTTATGGATATGGCAAGCATTATGGATACGGAAAACACTATGGCTATGGTTACCGTAGAGGATATGGAAGCAGATATTATGGCAGATATGGCTATGGTTATGGCCGTTATGGTAATTCTTATGGAACTTATGGTCACGTATCGGATAAGGAATTTAGAAATAAAGAGCGGAGTGTTTCAAAGAAGATTCAGTTAGAAACGACAGAAGAACAGAGAAAGGCTTTACAGGAAGAAAGAGAAGCTTTATTAAAAGAAGAGAGCAATAAGAAAACAAAAACTGAAGAGGAGAAAGAAGCACAAATAAATTCTCTTAGTAAAAAAATTGGAAAATAAATAACGAAAGGAAGTTCCATCAAGTGACGGAACTTCCTTTGTTATATAGACAAATGTTAACTCAATCCGCATATATGAAATATTTTTTCAGTTTTAGAAATATTTGATTCTGTAATGGAGGACATATGGTGAATGCTCTGCTTCGTTTTTTTATTATAGTTTAATAAACGTGTAAAATTCAGTCGTATCCAATATAGAGGTAAAAAGTATTTGTGTTTTTTTAAAAACTCACCATAATAGTTTATCATTATTGTACTATTAGGAAAAAGTTTTTTACGATAAGAGAGTTTATGATCTCCTCTCGTAACAATATGATTTGTCTCCTGTTGTTTTTTTGTACCAAAAGCACCACCGGCAAAAACATATTCTGCAATTATTTCCATCTCTTCTTTTGAAAAGTTTATGGTATTTTTGTTATTAAACCAATAACTTACAAGAGCCTGCATTGTCAGATTAAATTTATATAGGTTTATTTTTAATAACTCGTTTTCTATATAATTCCAGTCCATCGGTTTAAAAGTCAGGTTCATTACGTGTATATCCAGAATATGATTCAGTCCGATACCGCCATTTTTAAAATGTTTTGCCATGTGAATAATATGATAGATATAGAAATCTTCTAAATTCATTTTATATTCATGTTTGTCATTCGAACATTTTTCCCAAATGTCTTGTAAATATTCATACCATTCAGAGTATCCCATATCTATTAAATGGGGCTGCATTTCGATTTTAATATTATTGACAGGATTGATATAAGCAGTATCTTTGGCACCTTTTTGCAAAACTTTATATCCAAGGGTTTCAAAAATGGTATCAAGAGTTTTAAAATCAGTACCACGGAATAAAATATCTATATCGCTCATGCGGCGCATAAAAGTGTCAGGATAGTAATGTTTGATGAAACTTCCTTTCAATAAAATAAAGTCAATCTTCTGCGAATTAAAAACAGATTTAAGACGCTCTGTCTCATAAGAACGGTTTGCGTCTAAGACTAAATTTTGTTTATACATCAACATATATGACTCCATATGTTCAATTGTCTGAATATAATCTTTTGGCAACTTTATAATAGCGAAACATAGAATAGGAATAATTTTATGTTTTTTTGCTAGTTGATATATGATATTCCAGTCTATTGTTGTATCCGGAGTTTTTGGAGTTTCCTTTTCAATAGCACATTTTAATAAATATATAATATAGTTCGTTTCGTTTTGATAATGCATAATATCTCCCTATAATATTTTTCAAAAAATGGGATGTGAACTAGTGAGTTTAGAACAACATCCCGTTAACATACAATTTAATTATCCCTTGGCATAGGAATGCCACGATGTTCTACTGAAGTAGAGAAAACAATTTGTGTTTTAGTACTTCCAAAGGTCTGAAGGTCACCGATAAAGTGATCCAACTCTTCTGTGCTTTTAAACATTACTTCTATTAACATCGCATAATCTCCAGTTACACAATTACACTCAACAACGTTTGTACATTCTTTTATGTATGGATAAAAGTCTTTTTTCTGATCAGGATTAACTTCGAGGTTAATAAAAGCTTTAATATGATATCCTAACTCTGCGGGATTGACCTTTGCAGTATAACCTGTAATTATTCCGGCCTGCTCCAGACGTTCAATACGTGCCGAAACAGCGGGAGATGATAAAAATACCTGACTTGCTATTGATTTTAAGGGGGTGCGGGCATTGTCATGAAGTAATTTGATAATTTGTTCATCAATATGATCTAATTCGTGTCTCATAATAGTACTCCTTTCGTATATTTTTCAGTCAAATTTAATTTTGTAAAGTAAATACTTTGCAAATATGCATTTATTATAGCACACACTTAAAAAATATAAAATAATTTTATGAAGATATTGAACGAAATGAATTTTTTGTTCTAAAATGTGAAAAATATATTTTATTTCAATAGAAAAAAACCTGTAATATATTAACAATAATGGAACGGTATTGAAAATTTTGAAAACTTTGTTATAATTTTAACAAACATATCATACTTTTTTAAAAGGAAAGTTGTTTTACAGGGAATTGAAAGGAGAAAAGGATGGAGAATTTAATTTATTTAGCTCCGGCGGCAGGAATTATCGCTGTTATTTTTGCATTACTAAAGACTGTGAAAATAAACAGATGCGATGCGGGAAATGATAAGATGAAAGATATAGCCGGAGCGATTGCTGAAGGTGCAAGGGCATTTCTGTTTGCAGAGTACAAGATTCTAATTGTATTTGTCGTTGTACTTTTTGTGATTCTTGGATTTGGAATTGACTGGCTGACTGCAGTCTGCTTTATTGCAGGCGCAGTGTTATCCACGTTGGCAGGGTATGTAGGAATGAATGTCGCAACAAAGGCAAATGTCCGCACAGCGAATGCTGCAAAAGAAAAGGGAACGAACAAAGCTCTTTCAATCGCATTTTCCGGTGGCGCTGTTATGGGACTCTGTGTCGTAGGATTTGGTATTCTCGGATTGAGTGTAATATTGATTATCGTAATGCATACGACTGGATTTACAGAAGAAGCTGTAAGCATTCTGACGGGATTTAGTCTGGGGGCATCATCTATTGCGCTTTTTGCCAGAGTAGGTGGCGGTATCTATACGAAAGCCGCAGATGTAGGTGCAGATTTAGTAGGTAAGGTTGAAGCAGGCATACCGGAGGACGACCCACGTAACCCGGCTGTTATCGCAGATAATGTAGGTGATAATGTAGGTGATGTAGCCGGAATGGGTGCGGACCTTTTTGAGAGTTATGTAGGAGCTTTAGTTTCTGTAGTTACTTTAGCAGTGGCATCTCTGGTAGCAGGTGATGATGATTTTGGAATGGAACGTATTATCTTTCCGATTGTCATGGCAGCTATCGGTGTATTAGCATCTGTAGTCGCTACATTTTTTGTCCGTGGGAAAAAAGGCAGTGATCCACAGAGAGCATTAAATATCGGGGAATATACTGCAACTGCAATAGAAATCGCTGCTTCTGCTGCATTAAGTTACTGGCTGTTTGGACAGTTCAGGGCTTTTCTGGCAGTACTGGCAGGTCTGGTAGTAGGAACAGCTATTGGTAAGGTTACAGAAATGTACACATCAGAAAAGTATAAGAGCGTTAAGCAGATTGCGGACAGCTCGCAGACGGGTTCTGCTACCAATATTATTAGCGGGTTATCTGTTGGCATGAAGTCTACAGCTATTCCAATTTTGTTTATTGTGGCTGGTGTTCTTGTATCTTATGCGTTTCTTGGAATGTACGGCATTGCTCTTGCAGCGGTTGGTATGCTATCGACAACAGGTATGACAATTGCAGTAGATGCTTATGGACCGATTGCTGATAATGCAGGTGGCATTGCAGAAATGTCTGGACTTGATGAGAGTGTCAGGGATATTACAGATAAATTAGATGCAGTCGGAAATACAACAGCAGCGATTGGAAAGGGATTTGCGATTGGTTCTGCAGCCCTTACGGCATTGTCTCTGTTTGTTTCCTATTCTCAGGTTGCAAACCTGCCAAGTATTAATATATTATCCGCTTCTGTAGTCGTTGGACTGTTAATTGGAGGAATGCTCCCATTTATGTTTTCAGCACTTACAATGAGTTCTGTAGGAAAAGCTGCAAACAAAATGATTGAGGAAGTTCGTCGTCAGTTTGCAGAAGATAAAGGAATTCTTGAAGGTACATCAAAGCCCGATTACAAGTCATGTGTAGGTATTTCGACACAGGCAGCCCTTCATGAGATGATTGTGCCGGGAGTTATGGCAGTTGTGACACCACTTGCAGTAGGATATTTACTTGGAGCTGCAGCTTTGGGTGGAATGTTATGTGGAGCGCTAGTCTGTGGTGTTATGATGGCTATTTTTATGGCAAACTCAGGTGGAGCATGGGACAATGCCAAGAAATATATTGAAGGCGGGTTTGCCGGAGGAAAAGGCAGTGAAGCACATAAGGCAGCAGTCGTAGGAGATACCGTAGGCGATCCGTTCAAGGACACTTCCGGGCCATCTATTAATATTTTAATTAAATTGATGACAATTGTGTCATTGGTATTTGCAATGACATTTCCGGTTCAGGGATATTTGACACAGCTGTATTATTATTTGTTTAAGTAAGAAGTTTTTGAATAAGATAGGGAATGAATCATGTGAGTCATTCCCTATCTTACTTTTTTCTAAAAGGTAGAGTGAAAGCATTCTATACCTTCCCATAAAAATTTGTGCAGACTAACATCAATAGTCAATAATACAATTTAGACACATCTTTGTGTTAAATTATACACATTTAAAAATATTGAGGAGAAATATACATGGTAAAGATATTAATCGTTGAGGATGATAATGCAATTGCAAATTTAATCTATAAAAGCCTGACAGATGAAGGATATCATTGCAGATGTGCGTTTGATGGAGCACAGGGGGCAGAATATATTGAGAAAGAAAAATTTGATTTAGTTCTTCTTGACATTATGCTTCCTAAAGTGCATGGATATGAACTGCTTGAGTATCTAAAGCCAACAAATACACCGGTTATTTTTATTACTGCAAAGGGAAGCCTTGAGGATAAAATTAAAGGATTGAAATTAGGGGCAGAAGATTATATTGTTAAGCCTTTTCAAGTAGGGGAATTATTGGCAAGGGTAGAGGTTGTGTTACGCAGATATGACAAAGGCGCAAAACAGATTGTTATTGGAAACGTAAGTATTGATATGGCTTCAAGGCAGGTATTTCAAAATGGACAGGTCATAGAACTTACGATGAAAGAGTATGATTTGTTTTTAGAATTGGTAAGGAATAAAAATATAGCATTATATAGAGAGCAGCTTTATGAGAAGGTCTGGAATGAGCCGTTTACAGGAGAGACTAGAACCTTAGACTCACATATTCAGCGAATCAGAAGAAAACTTCACTGGGATGATAAAATAAAGACGGTATTTCGCATTGGATATAGATTGGAGGATTAATATGCATTTCTTTGCAAAAATTTTTCTGTGTGGAACAATCGTACTTAGTATGACATTTTTATTTTCCGGTTATTATTTTATGAATTATTCTTTTGAAGAAAATCTGGAAAAAGAAAAAAATCTGGTTATCAGTCAGTATCAATATGACAAATTTACAATTCAGACCCGTTTACTTTCTGATGAGAATTTGTATGAAGAATTATTACAAAAAAACAGCAAAGTCACGTTACAAAGATTGTTAGAGGATGTTGAGGCAGTCTCAGCCTTTTACTCAGATAATAAAAAAGTTTTATACTCAAAAATACAAAATATAAATAAATCTTTTATAAAAGAGTTATCTGACAGCACACAAAATTATAAATATTATCAGGAAGAGGATCGTTATTATTTGCTTATAGGTAGTATGATAGACCAAAATCATAGATTTTACTTTATCACGAAAACGGATATATCAGGAGTTTTGGAGCAACAGAAAAGTCTGCAAAAGCAGTTTTATAAAATTTATGGTATCGCTCTTGGAACAGGTGTGATACTTTTATTTATTTTATCTGTTATTGTGACAGTACCTCTGAAAAAAATAACCGAGGCTGCAAACAGAATGGCAGGGGGTTCTTATAGTGAAAGAATTCATATAAGAGGAAATGATGAAATAGGAAAATTATCCAGAAGTTTTAATGTGATGGCAAATGCAGTGGAAGACAGAATGAAGGAACTGTCTGAGCAGTCAGAACGCAAAGAAGAGTTTGTCGAAAATTTTGCTCATGAACTGAAAACGCCATTAACATCAGTCATTGGATATGCGGATATGATATACCAGCGTGATATGTCCAGAAAAGAAATAAAAGAAGCAGCATGGTTTATATGGAATGAAGGGATGCATTTAGAAGCTTTGTCCCATAAACTTATGGATTTGACAATTTTAAATAAACAGAAATTTATGTTGTGGGATATGGGAGCGGAAGAAGTGCTCGGAGAGATTTTAAAAAGTCTGCAGCCTGTTTTGAAGAAAAATAACGTTATAATTGAGACGAAAATTGAAAACGCATATATCAAGGCAGAGTATGATTTGTTAAAGATGTTATTGTTTAATCTGATTGATAATGCAATCAAAGCAGATGCAGATTTCATAAAGATGTCAGGAACAATTAAGGAAGAACGCTATGAAATTGCTATCGAGGATAATGGAGCAGGACTGGCAGAAGAAGAACTGGACAAAGTTACTGAACCTTTTTATATGGTTGATAAGTCGCGTTCGAGGAGAAAACATGGAGCAGGACTGGGTCTGGCACTGGCAGCGAAAATTGTGGAGATTCATGGCAGCCGTCTGTATTTCGAAAGCGAGCAAGGAAAAGGATGCAGAGTCAGTTTCTTTATAATGTGCCAGAAAGGCGGTGAAAAGGATGAAAAATAAGGTTTCTATAATATTGGTTTTTATAATTACTTTGTTGGTATCAGTTGGGGGATTGTTTATTATGCAGCAAAGATTAGACACCCATAGTACAGGGGTGTTAAATGAAAAGCTAAATAGTAAGGAAACGATATTCCGTGCAAATAGTGAAGAAGAATTAAAAAAGAAATATTTAACAGAAAAAGAATTAGTTGAAGTAGTGTATAGCATGAAATATGAACAAAATAGAAGAACTCATGAACCGGTAAAAGGGCAGTTATCAATGAATCAGGCAATTAATAAAGGAGAAGCGTGGGCAGAAAAGATATTTTCTATACAGATTAAGAATTATAAAAAAATTAGTGCAAATTTATTCACGAATGATCCGGCAGGAATCAATAAAATATCTGAAATATTATACGGTTTTTGGAAGGTCAGGCTGGAAACGGATGATCTGATGATACAGATGAGCGTTCATAGTGTTACGGGTCAGTTGCTGGAAATCGAGGTTTATTCTTATAACAAACAATTAAAATCAAGTTATAAAAATCCTGAAAAAATATTAGCAGAATATGTAAGTTCATTAAATATGAAGAGTGACACCTGTGTTTATTATACAGAAAATGCAATGTATGAAAAAATGACTGTTGGAGATTTGAATGCGGTTATTGAAATAGGAAGTATTCAGGTTTCGACAAAAAGCAGGAAATATGATTTTGATGGAGTGATGACGTTACATCTGGTAGCAGGGACTTTTCATTAGAACAGAAAAATTATTTACAAGTATAACACAATTCTTCTGAAAGTTGATGACATCTTCCTGATATGCTCTGTATGAAATAAAAATTTTATATGAGTATAAGGAGTATGGGTCATGGCAAAATATTTTTATGAAGGAAATTTAAATGAACAGGAGAATTATCATAAAAAAGGACAGATTGAGTATTATATCCGCGGAACAGTAAAAGTAAATGGAAGAGTATATGAGCGTTATGGAATAAAGACACACTTTATTGAAGTATATGAGGATTATATTGAATTAATCAGACAATATGTCGTGCCTTTTATAGAAAATGGAGACATATTAAGTATCAGTGAGAAGGTTATTTCCATATGTCAGGGAAATATTAAAAAAATGAAAGATGTTCATGTATCCCGGTTTACGAAAGTAATCAGCCGGTTTGGAAAAAAGACAGTGAGTGGTATAGGAATTACGGAACCGTACAAGTTACAGTTGATGGTTGATATGAATGGCTGGGGGAAAATTCTTCTGGCAGGAGCTGTGGGACTGCTTGGGAAACTTGTTGGGAAAAGAGGGATATTTTATAAGATTCTAGGTGAAGAGACATCTGGAATAGATGGATTTTACAGCCATTCCGCTTTTGAACAATATCATAATATGGCGGTACTTATGCCTAGGGAACCTGACAGGGTATGTAATGAGATATACGAAAAATGCGGAATACCGGCAATGATAGTGGATGCCAATGATATCAGTGTTGATATACTTGGAAAATCAGGGGTGTTAGAAGAAATCACGGATGAGGAATTGTCAGATTATATTGAAGATAATCCGGCAGGACAGGATGATGAATTGACGCCATTTATAATTATCCGGGATATTACAGGAAAAACTCCACAGCCATATACACCAAAAAAGCCGAAAGATATTACAAAAAGTTAATTGTTTATTCATACATTATGTGGATAAATGCGATAGAATATATTACACGGTGCAATAAAGAATAAAAATATATTGACATGGGTTATCACATATGATAACTTAGGAGAAAGGAGATTAATATTTACAAAGTTAGGCATTATATAAAAAATAACGGGAGATGCCCTATTGAGGAATTCCTGATAAATTTGGAACCAAAGCTGAGAGCAAAAGCTTTTCATGATATAGAAATATTACAGGAATATGGAACACGGTTAAATGGATCATATATGAAAAGTATTAAAGGGAAAAAGTATAAAGGTTTGTATGAATTACGAATCAAGTTTTCAAATGATATTGCAAGGATATTCTATTTTACATATTATAATCAAGAGATAATATTATTAAATGGATTTATAAAAAAGACCATGAAAACGCCTAAAAGAGAATTAGATAGAGCTAAGAGATATATGGATGATTTTATCAGGAGGAGAGAAAATGGATAAGTCGAGTATTTCCATGGAGAATTTAAGAGAAAGATTATTTCAGGATGAAGAATTTAAAAAGGAATATGAGAAATTAGGACCGAGATATGAATTGGTTTCGCTCATCATTAAAACCAGGCTTGAACAAAATCTTACTCAGGAAGAATTGGCTAGACGAATTGGAACAAAAAAATCAAATATTTCACGGTTGGAAAGTGGGAAATATAATCCAAGTCTTGATTTTATTATTAAAGTAGCTGAAGCTTTTGGGAAAAAAGTAAAGTTAGATTTTTTCTAATTAATAATGCACCTGCATATATTTAAATAAATATGTGCAGGTGTTTTTTATGCAGATTTATGTAGTAACAGCAGGAGATAATGTAGATAAAATCGCAGAACAGTTTGGTGTCGGTGTAGAGTCGTTGATTTATGATAACCAGCTGGTGGCTCCGTACAGACTGGCAGTGGGTCAGGCTTTATTAATAGATGATGGAGGAATCAGAGAAAATAGAAAGAGTGCATATTTCAGAGGATTCGCATATCCTTTTATCAGTCAATATGTTTTAGAGCAGACGTTAGCATCGTTGTCAGAACTGGCAGTGTTTTCATATGGTTTTACAAGAGAGGGAAATCTGATTTCACCGGCTTTGGATGATACTTTTATGATAGAGGCATCATTGAGAAACAGAGCGGAACCAATATTGACACTTACTCCCTTTGATGCATCCGGTAAGTTTAGTAATGAATTAATCTCAGCAGTCATTAACAATCCTGATGCAGTAAATACTTTGATTGGGGAATTGCTTCAGACAATGCAGGAAAAAGGATTTTTAGGAGTAGATATTGATTTTGAATATATAAAAGCACAAGATAGAGATACTTTTGTAGAGTTTGTGAGAAGTGTTACGGAAACGATGAATGCGAATGGTTATTCTGTGTCAGTGGATCTTGCTCCAAAAGTAAGTGCTGATCAGCCGGGATTGTTATATGAGGGTAAGAATTATGCGGCATTGGGAGCGATTGCCAATAGTGTTTTGGTAATGACTTATGAGTGGGGCTATACTTATGGGCCTCCAATGGCAGTTGCGCCAATTAATAAAGTGCGCCAGGTGTTAGATTATGCAGTGACAGAGATTGAATCGACAAAAATTAATATGGGAATCCCCAATTATGGATATGACTGGCCGCTTCCTTATGAGAAAGGAGTTACAAAAGCAAAAACATTGGGAAATATAGAGGCAGTCCAGCTGGCGATTAGCAAAGGAGCAGAGATACAGTTTGATGAGGTGGCGATGAGTCCGTATTTTCGCTATACAGATAATGGGGTAGAACATGAAGTCTGGTTTGAGGACCCAAGAAGTATCAGCGCAAAACTGGAATTAATATATGAGTATAATTTGAGAGGAGCATCTTATTGGCAGATTATGCAGTTATTTCGCAGCAACTGGCTGTTGGTGGATTATAATTTTGATGTCGTAAAAATGATTGTATAAAATATATAGACTGAAACAGGAAATCAGCCGGAATGAGTTTACATGGGCTTCTGACAAAATAACAATATCAATGATTCTGCATATTTTATAATAACTTTGATTTTGTATAAATTTGAAAGGAGTAATACTATATGTGGACAATCAATGTACATGCAGGGCACAATCCGGATGGAAAGATTGGAAGTGGTGCTGTAGGTCTGATAAAGGAGTCAAAGGAAAATAGAAAGGTATTAAAACAAGTTATAAAATATTTGAGAGTGTTTGGGTTTAAAGTATATGACTGCACTGTAAATGATGGAAAAAGTCAAATCGACATTTTAGAAAAAATTGTGAAAAAGTGTAATGCCCACAAAGCCGATTTAGATGTTTCGATTCATTTTAATAATGGAAGAAATGATGAAAAGGGAGATGGAGAGACAGGAGGAGTCGAGGTACTGGTATATAGTAAGGAACTGGGACCTATAAAATCTGCAAAGGAAGTGTGCAAATCTATAGCAAGATTAGGATTTCGAAATCGTGGAATTAAATACAGGCCGGAGTTAATGTTTTTGAATGCAACGAAAGCTCCTGCTATGCTGGTGGAATGCTGTTTTATTGATGATGCGGATGATGTAAAAATATATAATTATAAGAAAATGGGGCAGGCAATCGCAGAGGGAATAGTAAACAGTTATTGTCCATATGACGTGGTAACTACAAAAAAAGGTGTAAAAGAGAGAAATAAACCGTCAAGAAAATACACATTAATGGGAAAACTAAAAAAAGGAACATGGTGTATTATAGAAAAAGTAAGAATTGTAGATGGTATCAGTTACGGAAAAAGAAAGAAAAGAAAAACATGGATTAAAATGAGAAATACAAAAGAAAAATAAAGCTGGACCGATTATATTTAGAAAACCAGAGCAGATACAGAAAAGACTATTTGACATAGAATTTACGTATCTGTTCTGGTTTTGCAGAAATATATCAGAGGTCTATATTTTTTCTATATTGAATAAATGAAGAAACCGTATTAAAATACTAGAGTATATAAAAGAAATAAAAACGGAATCAAAAGAAGTTAACTTAGATTCTTAAGATAATATAGGAGGAAACAATGGATTTTAAAGGCAGACATTTTTTAAAGTTATTAGATTTTACATCGGAAGAGATAGGAGCATTGATTGACCTTGCTGCAGAGCTCAAGGCAAAGAAGAAAGCTGGGGAGCTGGTAGATGTTTTAAGAGGAAAGAATATTGCAGTCATTTTTGAGAAAACCAGTACCCGTACGAGATGCTCTTTTGAGGTGGCTGCCCACGACCTGGGGATGGGCGTTACATATTTAGACCCATCAGGTTCACAGATTGGGAAGAAAGAGAGCATTGCTGATACAGCAAGAGTTTTAGGACGAATGTTTGATGGAATAGAATATAGAGGATTTGGACAAGACTTAGTCGAAGAACTTGCTGCACATGCAGGAGTTCCGGTCTGGAATGGTCTTACAAATGAATTTCATCCAACGCAGATTCTGGCAGATTTTCTTACATTAAAAGAGAAGTTTGGAAAATTAGAAGGATTAAAGTTTGTATATATGGGTGATGCCCGTTACAATATGGGAAATTCATTAATGGTAGGTTGTGCGAAAATGGGAATGCATTTTGTCGGCTGTGCGCCGAAAAAATATCAGCCGGATGAAGAATTAGTAAAGCAATGCAGAGAGATTGCAAAAGAGACAGGAGCTGTGATTGAATTTGAAGAAGACCCTATGACAGCAACGAAAGAGGCAGATGCAATTTATACAGATGTGTGGGTATCTATGGGTGAACCGGATGAAGTATGGGAAGAACGTATCGGTGATCTTCTTCCGTATAGAGTGACGATGGATTTAATAAATAATGCAAATGCAGGAGTGGTATTTATGCATTGTCTGCCGGCATTTCATGACTTGAAGACAAAGATTGGAAAAGAAATCTATGAGAAGTTTGGGCTTGACTGCATGGAAGTAACAGACGAGGTATTTGAATCAGAGCATTCTGTAGTTTTCGATGAGGCAGAAAACAGAATGCATACGATTAAGGCAGTTATGGCAGCTACTCTTGGAGCAGAACTATGAGATTTTTACATTTAGCAGATCTTCATCTTGGAAAACGTGTGAATGAGTTTTCCATGATAGAAGATCAGAAGTATGTCTTAAAACAGGTATTAAATATAATAGAAGAACATAATGTACAGTCTGTGCTGATGGCAGGGGATATCTATGATAAGTCTGTGCCATCGGCAGAGGCTGTTCTTTTACTCAATGATTTTTTAACGGAACTATCAAAGAGAGAAATTATAACTTTTGTTATCAGCGGAAATCATGACAGTGCAGAACGTATTGGATTTGGTTCTGATATTATGAGCCAGGCAGGAATCCACATGGCAAAGCCATATAATGGGAAGGTAGAACAGGTTGCAGTGAAAGATGAATATGGAGAAATCTGTGTTTATATGCTTCCTTTTATAAAACCTGCTACAGTAAAGCATGCACATAAAGAAGAGGAGATTATCACATATGATGATGCGATGGCAGTAGTAATGAAAAATATAAACTTAGATAAGAGCAAAAGAAATATTTTGATTGCACATCAATATGTCAGTGGAGCAGACAGATGCGAATCAGAAAATATAACAATTGGCGGAATTGATGAAGTGTACGCCTGGCATTTTAAAGATTTTGATTATGTGGCACTGGGGCATTTACACGGTCCACAGCATGTGCATTCAGAAAACATCCGATATGCAGGGACATTATTAAAATACTCTTTCTCAGAGGTGCATCATCATAAGAATGCATTGATTGTTGATATAGTAGAAAAAGGAGAAATAAATTTTCAGAAAATAGGCATCAAACCATTACATGATATGCGGGATTTGAAAGGTACTTATGATGAACTGACTGCGAAAACATTTTATGAGGATATGAATACAGAGGATTATTTTCATATTACGTTGATAGATGAGGAAGATAAAGTCAACGCATTGGCATTACTTAGAACAATTTATCCGAATATTATGAAACTTGACTATGATAATCAAAGAACAAGACAAAATCAAGAAGTTATGTTAACTGAAAAAATGGAAGAAAAATCGCCTTTAAATTTATTTGAAGAGTTTTATGAAATCCAGAATAATGTGCCAATGACAAATGAACAAAAGGCATTCATAGAAGAAATGATACAAAAAGTATGGGAGGTGGACTGATTGAGACCAACCAAACTGATGATGTCGGCATTCGGACCTTATGCCGGACAGGTAGAAATAGATTTTGACAAATTTGGTAACAAGGGGCTTTATCTGATTACCGGAGATACCGGGGCAGGAAAGACCACTATTTTTGATGCGATTGTTTTTGCTTTATATGGCGAGGCAAGCGGTAATAACAGAGATAAAAACATGCTCCGCAGTAAGTATGCAAAGGTGGACACACCGACTTTTGTAGAATTGGAGTTTGAAAATAAGGGTGAGAAATATGTAATTAGAAGAAATCCTGACTATATGCGTCCGGCAAAGAGAGGAGATGGTGAAACAAAGGAGAATGCAGATGCAGTTCTGACATTTTTTAATGGCAAGCCGCCAATTACAAAAATGAAAGAAGTAACAATTGCTGTTGAGGAGATTGTTGGTCTGGATAAAAACCAGTTTACTCAAATTGTGATGATAGCCCAGGGAGATTTTTTAAAATTATTATTAGCAAAAACGGAGGAAAGGCGGGAAATATTTAGAAAAATATTTCACACGATGCCTTACAAAACCCTACAGGATAAACTAAAAGAAAATTCCAAGAAACTACATGATTTATATGATGATAAAAATAAGAGTATTGCCCAATATATTAGGGGAATACAATGTGATCATGACAGCCCGCTCAGCGTGAAATGGCAGCAGATGAGGGATAACAAAACAGAGGCAGGTATCGAAGAGGTACGGAACGTAATTAACGAAATTATTGAAGAAGATAAAGGCATCATTTCCAGAGACAATAAAGAAATTAGGGTTTTAGATAAAGAAATTTCTCAGATTGATGAGAAAATAGGAAAAGCAGATACCCTAGGCAAGGCGTTAAAACAAAAAGAGAAAGCGATTCAAAGTTTAGAAAAAAACGAAAGAAATTTAATTATTTTAGAGGAAGAATTAAAAAAACAGGAAGCGTTGAGCCCGGAAAGAGAACGGCTCTCTTTCGAGATACAGAAACTGACAGAGAAATTAGGGGAATATGATAAGTTAGACAGCATATTAAAGGAATTGTCGGATAACCAAAAGAAATTGGAAAACATTGAATTTCAGAGAATGTTTTCATTAAAGAGGGACATAGATGGTTTGAGTCAGGAGAAGAAGAGTCTTTTTGACCTGCAATGTCAATATAAGGATATGAATCAAAAACTGTCAGCAAAAAGAACAGAATATATTCATATGGAACAGACTTTTATGAATGAACAGGCAGGAATCATGGCAGCAAAACTGGAAGAGGGAAAGCCGTGTCCTGTATGTGGTTCTATGGAGCATCCGAACCCGGCAGAACTTACAGAGAACGCACCATCTAAGGAGCAGGTAGAACAGGCAAAAGAAATGGTGGAGCAATACGAGAAAGAGACAAAGAAATTAAGTGAGCAGGCACATAAGCAAAGCATGAAAGTCGAAGTGGCTGAAAAAGAAACCTTAATACATATTGAAAAAATATTGGGGAAAATAACATTAGAAGATGCGGTAGAAAAGTTAAAGAATGCATTATCCCACAAGTCAGTAAAAATAAACAATGTTAATTTAAAATCAAATTGTGAATATCAATGTACTGACAAGACGATTGAAAACTACAAGATGAATATAAAATCTTTGGAAACAATATTAGAGGAAAGAAAACAGACGTTACAGTTTGAGAGTAAATCTAAGGCAAAGGCATATATTAACCAATTGGAAAAACAACAAAAGGCTTTAGAAAAATCATTTAAGAAGGCAGAACATCAGTGGGAAGAATGCAAGTCGGATATCGAAAAAGCAAACAATACAATCAAAACGGTTGAAAATCAACTAAAGAATACAGAAATGATATCATTAGAGGAACTTAAGGAGCAGAGGAGAGCAATAGAAAAAAGAAGAAACAGGCATCTGGAGACTGTAAGCGGAGCGAAATCAAGAGTAAATATCAATGAAAAATCTCAAAATGAGATTGGCAGACAGTTTCAAGCATTGAAAGAGGTTGAGAAACAGTGGAATATGATGAAATCATTATCGAATACTGCCAATGGAAATATTTCAGGAAAAGAGAAGATATTATTAGAGACTTATGTTCAGATGCATTACTTTGATACAATTATCCAGAGGGCAAATATCAGATTCATGGTGATGTCTTCAGGTCAATATGAGTTAAAGAGAGCAGCCAGTTCAAATAATTTAAAAGGTCAAAGTGGTTTAGAATTAAATGTAATTGATCATTATAATGGGAGCGAACGAAGTGTAAGAACCCTGTCCGGTGGAGAGTCCTTTAAGGCATCTTTGGCATTGGCATTAGGTTTGTCTGATGAGATTCATGCGAACGCCGGAGGTATTCAGATAGATACGTTGTTTGTGGATGAGGGATTTGGCTCTTTAGATGAAGAGTCTCTGAATCAGGCGATAGATTCCCTATCAAATGTTACAGAAGGTAACAGACTGGTTGGAATTATCTCGCATGTTCGTGAAATAAAAGAAAGAATTGACAGGAAAATAATAGTAAATAAGGATAAAATTAACGGAAGTGATATTACATTGGAAATATAGAAAAAATATGAATAATAATTCTTCCTTTACAAATACTAGGATTATATCAGCTACAAGATGTAAATGGAGGAAATAAAATGAAAGCAACAGGAATTGTAAGAAGAATAGACGATTTGGGAAGAGTAGTTGTTCCCAAGGAAATTAGGAGAACACTGCGTATCAGAGAAGGTGATCCTATGGAGATTTTTACAAATAGAGATGGAGAAATTATATTAAAAAAATATTCTCCAATTGGAGAGATTGATAGCTTTGCAAAACAGTATGCAGAAAGCCTTGCACAGGTTTCAGGTTATAAGATTTTAATTAGTGATAGAGACCAGATTATTGCAGTAGCAGGTGGTGCAAAAAAGGAATTGTTGGGAAAGAACATTAGTACACAACTAGAAAAGTTGATTAATGAGAGAGATAATCTTACCACGGAGGGCGGAATTGAAAAAGGAATTCCGGTTGTTGAAGGAGAGAGTGCTCCGGAAGCAGGTCAGGTAATCTATCCAATAATATGTGAAGGAGATATTATTGGCAGTGTTGTTATTATGTCCAAAAATGAAAAGCAGGACGTTAGTGTTACCGAACAGAAATTGGCAGGTGTGGCAGCAGCATTTTTAGGAAGGCAGATGGAGGCATAAAGCATATGCAAATCATTGATTATTCTATTTGTTAAAATGCCCAAAACACCCATAAAAAGGTGGATTTTCCTTGACAAAGTCTACAAAATGGAGTATATACTTTATAGATACGCGAGGAAAGCGATCGTACAAATTATCAAGGAGGAATTACGATGAACAAGACAGAATTCGTAGAAGCTATTGCAAACGAAGCTGGTTTAACAAAGACAGATGCAGCAAAAGCTGTGAAAGCATTCACAGATGTAGTAGTAAAAGCAATGAAAGATGGAGATAAAGTACAGTTAGTTGGATTTGGTACTTTCGAAGCTACAAAGAGACCTGAGCGTCAGGGAATCAATCCTGCAACAAAGGAAAAGATTACAATCGCAGCAGCTACTGTTCCTAAATTCAAAGCTGGTGCAGCTTTAAAGAAAGAATTAAACTAATTTAAATATTTAGAGTTGAAATAATCAGGACTGTTACTTTTGTAACAGTCCTATTTATGTAAAGGCAAAAAGTATTGATGTATATATTGGGAGGATATTTATGAGGTTAGATAAGTTTTTAAAAGTATCAAGAATTATCAAGAGAAGAACTGTAGCCAATGAAGCCTGTGATGCAGGAAGAGTGCTGGTAAATGGACAATCGGCAAAGGCTTCGAAGGATATAAAAGTTGGCGATAAGATAGAAATACAGTTTGGACAAAGAATAGTAAAAGTTGAAGTTGTCAGTGTTAAAGAAACGGTAAAAAAAGATGAGGCAGCAGAAATGTATAAAGAATTATGATAAAAGGAAATTGTACCGGTAAATAATAAAAAGGACAAATATTTCAAAAAAGAGAATAAATCCTGTACTATTAAAATATATTGTTTTATATTAAGAATATTTCGAGGCACATATGGAGCAAAATAATATTGCAAAAACACATAAACTGGCATTGGACAATAGAAAACAAATGAGTCTGACTGGGATCAAAGACGTTGTGGCATTCGATTTAAATCAGGTATTATTGGAATCGACCCTTGGAATGATACATATTAAAGGAAGTGACTTAAAAGTGACAAAACTAAGTATAGAAAAGGGAGAAGTCAATGTAGGTGGGAATGTAGACAGCATCGCTTATTCCGATGTTAAAGCATATGGAGAAAAAGGAAAATCTTTTGTTAAGAGGATGTTTCGGTAATGAGTTTACAGATTAGCGAAGAAAGTATGCTGATTGTCATGAGTGTTTACGGAGGACTGGTATTGGTTCTTTGTTATGATGTCATACGGGTTTTAAGAAGAATATTCTATGTTGGTATTGTACGTATTATTATAGAAGATATTATTTTTTGGATGGTTGCTGCGATTTTTATGTTTAATATCTATTTAAAATATAATTATGGCAGACCAAGATTTTTTTCCATTATATTAACCATGGGAACAATGTTTGCATTTGAATGGTTTATTGGAAGGAAAATAATAGATGTTTTGGCATTGAAAATTAGAATAGCCATAAGAATTATCGTGAAACCATTGAAAAAAATAGTGAAATTGATTAAACTAAAGACAGGTACTAAAAAGAAATCAAAAAAAGGAAAAAATAAATGGCATCAGGGAATCAAAAAAGAGCAACCAGGCGATTAAGTGCCGCACGCAGAAGACGTATACATAGCAAACGGATGATTATAGCTATTTCATCAGTAGTAATGGCGTTTTGTATTGTTATGGGAGCTCAAATGATAAAAAAATATAATACTTTAAAAGACTTACAGGAGCAGGAGAGAAGATTACAAACCCAGTATAAAAAAGAACTTCAACTGTCAGAGGAATTAAAGGACAAAGAAGAGTATGTAAAAACCGATGATTATGTTGAGGAGATGGCAAGAAATTTAGGTTTGTTATATCCAAATGAAGTAATCTTTAAGCCGGAAGAATAAGAATCATAAAAAATGCATTCAAATGTTAAAAAGAAAATTAACATTTTGAGTGCATTTTTTATTTAAGTTCATGTCGAAATGTTTAACGATTCTCAGACATTATTTTGACAAAAAATTAAAAAATGAATTTGTATACTACCATGCAGAAAACAGTAAGGGAGGATGCAAATTATGCAGAAGATATTGAAACCAATACTATTACTAATGATAGGTCTGGTGTTATGCACACTGCCAATGCTTGGATATTATTCTATGGGAGAAAGCTGGTATGCAGCATTGTGTCAGGTAAAAGGACTTCCTATAATAGCGTTGCCAATGATGATTTATACGATTTTTGCAAATGGCGGTTGGCTTGCAGCAATGAAATATGGAACAATCATGATAACTACAGGAATATGTGCTACACAGTATAGAAGATTATGCACAAATTATAATCCATACATAACAGCATTCATCGCTACAATAACTACAGTTTTTATGGAAGCGCTGGACTGGTCACTAAATGGAATGGTAAAAGTAGAGTTATACGGATTAGCACCAATCGTTATGTTGACATGGTCTATGTCGGTGATTTTTTCTTATTTTGTTGATAAATTGTTAAATTACATGCCAAAGAAAAAGACGATACAGGAGGAGATAGACAAACAGCAGTTAGTGAAAAACGAATGCATTATGCGAACATCCAGAGCATTTAAAAATCTGGCATCGGAAATTAAAAAAATGTCAGGCATAGATTATGATTATAATGTTTCAGTGGAGGGAATTGTATCCAGGGAAATTGCTCAAAGCGCATGCAGAGGATGCGAAAATGGACAAATACAATATTTAGAGAGAGCAAAAATCAATTATCTTTGGTACAACAAAATGCTGGAAACGAGAGAGGCTATGGCAGTGCAGTTCAATGAGATGGCTAAATTAATGGAAAATTATACCAAGCCCATTTATGAAGAAAAAAGAGCATTGTTTGGAATGGATGATTATATAAAACATAAGTTAAGAGAGCAAAAAATTGTCGCAAGGAAAATTTTTATAAATGAAAACAGCAAGGGAATGTTAGAAGTAAGACTTTATGCAAAAAAAAGAAAGAAATCAAATATTCCCGCAGATATTATTAAGAGTGTAATATCGGAAGCCGTTGGAAAAAAAGTTAGGCTGTCGGAAGAATGTCTGCTTGATGTGACAGAGGAATATAATGAATATGTTTTGTTTGAGGAAGTAAATTTTATGACAATCAGCGGAACCGCCAGACAGACAAAAGGGAGTGAAGATTATTCCGGAGATAATTTTGCTGTCATGAGTTTAGACAGCGGGCAGACATTTATGAGCATCTGTGATGGAATGGGTTCCGGAAAGCGGGCAAAAAAATATAGTGAGATTGTAATTGACTTGTTAGAAAAAATGATTGACAGCGGGTTTGAAGAAAGCACGATATTAAAATTAGCAAATTCAATTATGCTTACGGGAAATCAATGGCAGGAGCCGGCAACGGTAGACATGGCTTTGATTGACCAGTATTCAGGAATCTGCCAGTTTTTAAAACTGGGTGCAGCATGTACTTATATAAAGAGAGGAAACTGGGTAGAATGTATCAAGTCCACATCACTTCCTATGGGAGTGCTGGAAGAGGTGGATATGGAGACCATTACCAAAAAACTCTATGATGGAGATTTTGTAATTATGGTGTCAGATGGAATCGTGGATGCGTTAGACTGTCCGGATAAAGAGGAGGCGATGGGAAGAATTATTATGGATATTCACACTGCAAATCCGAAACAGATGGCAATTAGTGTGCTGAGTCAGGCGTTAGCAAAATGTAAGGGAGTGCCGGAAGATGATATGACCGTTATTTGTACAGGAATATGGGAAAAGGTTTGATAAGCCTGGGAATTTGACAGAAAAACCAGCATCAAGTATCATATGGATATGATGAGAAAAGTGTTAGATTTTGTAAATAAAAATAATATATTTAAACATGGTGACAGCGTCATACTGGGAGTCTCAGGAGGTGCTGATTCTGTCTGCATGCTGCATTTGCTGAATTCATTAAAAGAGGATTTGGGAATCGAGTTGACTGTAGTACATGTCGATCATGGAATAAGAGGGATTGAGGCAGAGCGGGATGCAGAATTTGTAGAGCATATTTCAGAGGAATTAGGCGTAGAATGTAAGATATTTCATATTGATATTCCAGCTATTGCCAGAGAAAAGAAGATGTCAGAAGAAGAAACCGGAAGAATAGAAAGATATGCGGTGTTCGAGTCTGTGGCAGAGGAAATCGGTGCAAATAAAATTGCAGTGGCACATAATCTTAATGATAATAGTGAGACGGTGTTATTCAATTTGTTTCGGGGGAGTAAATTAAAGGGAATGACTGGAATTCCGGTGAAAAGGGGGAAAATTATCAGACCATTACTCTGCCTGACAAGAAAGGAAATAGAAGGATATTTAGAAAAACATCATTTAGATTATTGTATAGACAGTACAAATAAAGAGACACAATATAGCAGAAATAAGCTGCGATTGGATATATTACCCTATATTAAGGAGAATATTAACAGTAAGGCAGAAGAACACATTGTAAATACTGCACAAAGTCTCAGGGAGGTATATGACTATATTGAATGCCAGACAGATGAGGCCTATGAGAATTATGTAAAAAATAATATTATTTTGAATGAATCAAAGGACTTACCATCTGTTATATTAAAAGAGGTTGTCAGGCGGTGGATTTTTAACAATACAGGTAGTTTAAAGGACATTACAGCGACACATATTGACATGGTTATCTCGTTATTGCATAACAGTGTCTCAAAAAAAATAGAGATTCCATGTTCATTCATTATTAAAAAGGGATATCAGGGAATAGAATTAGGAGAGAGGGAAGAGCCAAAGAAAAAAATCGGGCAGGTTTTATTAGAGGACAATAAAATAAATCAAGTAGAAGAATTTTCTGTTTCTTTTGAGAAATCAAGTATAAACAAAGAGAATGTACCCGATTTAATGTATACGAAATGGTTTGATTATGATAAAATAAATAAGTTACTATTAAGAAATCGTCAGCCGGGCGATTACATTATCATAGATAAAAAAGGCGGAAAAAAGAAATTAAAAGACTATTTTATTGATGAGAAAGTCCCAAGGGCAAAGCGTGATGAGATATTATTACTGGCTGATGGAAGTCATATTGTATGGATTGTAGGATATAGAATCAGTGAATACTTTAAGGTTTCCGATGAAACAAAAAATATAATAAAGATAGCATATGATAAGGAGTAGAGTTATGATACATAAGATTACGGAATATATCAGTGAAGAACAGTTAGAAAAAAGAATTCGTGAACTGGCAGCTCAGATTAGCAAAGATTATGCGAAGAAAGAAATCAGATTAATCTGCATTTTAAAAGGAAGTGTATTTTATACATGTGAGCTGGCAAAAAGAATTACTGTTCCGATTACACTTGATTTTATGAGTGTTTCCAGTTATGGCTCAGGAACAGAGAGTTCAGGAAATATTAAAATTAACAAGGATCTTGATGAGAGTATTGAGGGAAGGGATGTCATTGTCGTGGAAGACATTATTGATTCAGGAAATACGTTAAGCAGATTAATTCCAATGTTAAAAGAGAGAAAACCGGCAAGCCTGAAGATAACAACATTATTGGATAAACCGGAACGAAGAGAAGTAGATGATGTGCAGGTAGATTATGTTGGATTTGAGATAGAGGATAAATTCGTAGTCGGTTATGGTCTTGATTACGACCAGAGTTACAGAGATTTACCATATATTGGAATTGTAGAATTATAATATTTGCATTTGAGGAGGCAGTTTTGAATAATAATAAGAGCAGATTAGGGAAAATATATTTAGTAGTTTTTATATTGCTATTAATATATTTAGTCTATAGTTTTAGCAAGGATTTTGTAAAAAGTGATTATGCATATAGTGATTTTCTGGCGGACCTTAGGGCTGGAAGTGTAAAAGAGTTAACAATTAAACAGAATAAAGAGGTTCCAACAGGAAAATTAGTGGTACATTTAAAGAATAATGAGTCTAAGGTTGTGTATGTACCGGATGTAAACAAAGTTATAGAAGAAGTAGAGCAAATAAAAAAAGAAAGTAATGTAACATTAAAGCCACATATTCCGGATGTCGACAGGGACAGTATTTTTTTAACTACGATATTACCAATGCTGCTATTAGGTGTTGTAGTTGTTGTGGTACTTATGATGATGAATGCTAATGCCGGTGGCGGCGGAGGCAAGATGGCGAATTTTGGAAAGAGCCGTGCAAGAATGGTGATTGAAATCAAAAATATGGACTTTTCGAAGGTTGCCGGACTTGAGGAAGAAAAGGAAGAGCTTGAAGAGATTGTAGATTTCTTAAAAGAGCCGAAAAAATATATTAATTTAGGAGCAAGAATTCCGAAAGGTGTGTTGCTGGAGGGACCTCCGGGTACAGGTAAGACACTGCTTGCCAAGGCTACAGCCGGTGAGGCTGGTGTACCGTTCTTTACAATATCGGGTTCTGACTTTGTGGAAATGTTTGTAGGTGTGGGTGCATCCCGTGTGAGGGATTTATTTGCACAGGCAAAGAAAAATGCACCATGTATTGTGTTTATTGATGAGATAGATGCAGTGGCAAGAAGACGAGGAACCGGAATGGGCGGTGGACATGATGAACGTGAGCAGACACTGAACCAGATGCTTGTTGAGATGGACGGTTTTGGTGTCAATGAAGGTATTATCGTTATGGCAGCAACAAATCGTGTAGATATTCTGGACCCTGCGATTTTGAGACCCGGACGTTTTGACAGAAAGGTTATGGTAGGAAGACCGGATGTGAAGGGCAGAACAGAGATTCTGGAAGTCCATGCTAAGAATAAGCCTGTGGGAGATGATGTTGATTTGGAACAGATTGCCCGCATTACAGCAGGATTTACAGGAGCAGATTTAGAGAACTTATTAAATGAAGCAGCGATACTGGCAGCGAAGGCAGAAAAAGCATTTATTACACAGGCTGAAATTAATCAGGCAATGATTAAGGTTGGTATTGGTAAGGAAAAGAAAAGCAAAATAATTTCTGAAAAGGAAAAGAGAATTACTGCTTATCATGAAGCTGGTCATGCAATTTTGTTCCATGTATTACCGGATGTAGGACCGGTTCATACAGTATCTATTATTCCTACCGGAGCAGGTGCGGCAGGATATACAATGCCTCTTCCCGAAAAGGATGAGATGTTCCTGACAAAAGGAAAGATGTTACAGGAAATAATGGTCAGCCTGGGAGGACGTATTGCAGAAGAATTAATATTAGATGATATTACAACAGGTGCTTCTCAGGATATTAAGCAGGCTACGGCAGCTGCCAAAGCAATGGTTACCAAATATGGTTTTTCAGAGAAGTTAGGTCTGATTAACTATGATGATGATTCGGATGATGTGTTTATCGGAAGAGACCTGGCACATTCTAAAGGATATGGTGAGACGACAGCTTCCGCAATCGATGAAGAGGTCCGCAATATTGTTGAGGATTGTTATAGCAAGGCAAAAGAGATTATTGGTAAACATTTAAAACAATTACATGCTTCTGCAGATTTATTATTAGAAAAAGAAAAGATTGGACAGGAAGAATTTGAAGCACTGTTCGATGAAGTATAGAAGGTATAGAGAATGATTCATCAGGATTTATTATTTCATGACGGAACAAGGCAGTTTTGTCGTTATAAAAGGGAAGAAAAAACATATGAGATTATCCTCAGAGCAAAAAAAGGCACTATAACAGGTGCCTTTGTATGCGTTAATGGGGAAGAAAAAAATATGCAGTTAAGGGAAACAGAGGAAAGGTTTGAATATTATGCGGCTGTTCTGGATGATTCCGAAAAAATGTATTCCTATTATTTTAAAGTTTTCAATGGTCAGGATGTAATATATTTTAATATGCTTGGCATTAGCAGTGAAGTGCCAGAAGAAGGGAAGTTTGAATTAACATCAGGATTTGATACACCCGACTGGGCAAAAGGTGCTGTTATGTATCAGATTATGGTGGATAGATTCTGTAATGGAGATACATCGAATGACGTTGTCGATAATGAGTATGTGTATATTGGAAAAGGTGTATCAGCGATAAAAGACTGGAATGAAATACCTGCAGCAGACGGCACCAGACAATTTTATGGTGGAGATTTGCAGGGGGTAATAGATAAACTGGATTATCTACAAAAATTAGGCGTTGAAGTAATTTATTTTAATCCGCTATTTGTGTCACCATCCAATCATAAATATGATACACAGGATTATGATTATATTGATCCACATTTCGGAAAGATTTTAAATGATGGTGGAAACACTGTAGACATGTATGATACAGACAATAAAAGCGCCGAAAGATATAAGGTACGTACAACAGATTTGGAAAATCTTGAGGCAAGTAACCAGTTATTTATTGAACTGGTTGGGAAGGCCCATGAGCGTGGCATAAAGATTATTATAGATGGTGTATTTAATCATTGCGGTTCATTTAATAAATGGTTAGACAGGGAAGAGATATATCGGGGAAATAGTGATTATCAGACAGGAGCATATGAGAGCAAGGAGAGTCCTTATCATTCTTATTTTAAATTTACAGGAGAAAACTGGCCGGATAATGGAGAGTATGAAGGCTGGTGGGGGTTTGATACACTTCCAAAATTAAATTATGAGGGCAGTGAAAAACTTTGTAATTATATTTTGGAAATTGCTAAAAAGTGGGTTTCTCCACCTTTTAATGTGGATGGCTGGAGATTGGATGTTGCTGCTGATTTATCCCATAGTTCAGAGTTTAATCATAGTTTTTGGAAGAGATTCAGAAAAGCTGTGAAAGAGGCAAATCCGGATGCTATTATATTGGCAGAACATTATGGTGATGCACATTCATGGCTGATGGGAGATGAATGGGATACTGTAATGAATTACGATGCCTTTATGGATCCGGTTACATGGTTTTTGACAGGGGTAGATAAACATTCTGACAATGCTAATCCGGATATGCGTGGCAATGGAGAGATTTTTTATAAAACAATGCAATACCAGATGTCAAGAATGCAGAATCAGTCTTTACTGGTAGCGATGAATGAATTATCAAATCATGATCATTCCAGATTTATGACAAGAACAAATAAAATGGTAGGAAGAACCGGAACAGCAGGTGCAAAGGCTGCCGGTGAAAATGTTGACAAGGCAATATTTAAACAGGGAGTTGTAATGCAGATGACACTGCCCGGTGCACCGACATTGTATTATGGGGATGAGGCAGGAGTATGTGGATGGACAGACCCTGACAATAGAAGGACATACCCATGGGGAAAAGAAGACTTGGAGATTATGGAGTTTTATCGAGAGGCAATCTGTTTACACAAGCAGAATAAAGTACTGAAAATTGGTTCTTATATGCCTTTGATAGCGGACAAAGATATCATCTGTTATGGAAGATTTTTAGAGAATGAAGCAGTTGTGACAGCAGTTAATACTTCTGATGAAGATAAGATACTTCAGATACCGGTGTGGATGTTGGGAAATAATAGTGCCATATGGATAAGATTGTTAGAGACCAGCCGGGAATTTTATAATTGTGGAAGAATTATGGTAAACGCTGATGGTGGAAATCTTTCTATTTCAGTAAAAGGAAATAGTTCTGTAGTTTATAAAAATAAGTAGTTCGTAATTGAGCGGTTTTATAAATATATAAAAATAAAAAAGTGATTTCATTAAGAAATCACTTTTTTTATAATTAATTTGCTTTTGCACTTTCTTTTTTGGCTACGAGCATAACACCTGCTGCTGTAATTAGTGCAATCATAGGAATTGCTGTTTCAACACCAGTTTTTGGTGATTTATCAGAACCGTTTGGATTGTTTGGTACTGAACTTCCACCATCTGTTGTTTCTTCTTCAGTAGGTTTTACAGTTCCGGCTGGACTAACTTTTGCAAAACAAGTAGTAGCAAATGAAAATGTCAATATTAATGTAGCTATTAAAACTAAAATACTTTTTTTCATGATATATACCTCCATCGAAATTAATAAACACTCTATACAATTATACACAATAAAAGAGAAAAATCAATATTTTTTTGTTTTTTAATATTTTAATCTATTCTTGTGTAATAAAAGTCTAATACAGTTTCAAATAATGGTTTTTTATCAATTTTAAACTGAGCAGCTGCATCAGTAGGGTTATCTATATATTTACCATTCGTTATTTTCATATTAAGACCTGTGAATTTAGTAGCCAGTGATGAAGCTAAGTAAGTAAGTATCGGCATCTTAATATTTGTTACAGTATAATCAGATGAATGTTGATATAGTTTTATCGGAACCTGTAAATCCTTTTTAATTGCAGGAACAATCTGATTTGCAAACGAATTAATATATAATCTCTGGCATGCCATACGTCTCAGGTTGTCGTCTAATAAACTTGTATCTCTGTGTCTGACAAATTCTTCTGCCATATCACCTTTAATAGTAGTCTGTTGTCCTTTTACAAAACTGCCAAAGGTATATTCCGGTGTCAATGTTACCCCACCAATGTCATCATTTAAGATTTTAATTGCGTCTAAATTAATCGCATAGTATGCATTAATAGGAACATTATATAGCAGACGTTCGACTGCTGTGACCTGATTTTCTGCACTGAGGGTTTTTCCATCTCCATATGCATAAGCTAAACATAACTGGGTAGTGGTAGTATCGTAATATTTTCCACCCGCATCGTATCTGCTGATATCAGTCATTGTATCACGGTTTAAGCTTAGAACTTTAATTTCACCATTTAATGCATTGTATGTAAATAAATATAAAGCATCTGCCTGACCTGCTGTACCCGCAATAGCATTTTCTTTTAACTCGCGATTGTCAATACCCATAAATAGCACACTGGCAATATTTTCGTTAAATTGATATGTGTGTCCATTGTAATAAATAATCCGCCCATTATCATCATAATCAATCCCATCAGGAACAGTAATATTTAAGTTGTCATAGTTCAGCATTGCCTGTTTTCCTAAATATCTTAATATAAAAAATGTTGAAATCACCCCAATAATCAGGCATATAAAGAAAATTAAAATTCCAATTAAAAATTTCTTTTTTTTGCTCCATTTCTTCTTTGGAGTTTTTTTCTGTTTACCTTTCTGGTTCTTCTCCTTACTGTCAGATAAATGTTCAGAATGGGAAGAGTGGTGATGTGAATGTCCGGAGCTGTGGTGGTGATGCCCATGGCGATGCTGTTGATATTTTTCTTCTACTAAATCCCAGTCTACGTCAAATCCCTGAGGATCATCTGTATCTTTGATTGCTTCATCCGGAACTAATTCAATGTTACTATATAATTCATCGTATTTTTTAATTTGTTTGCTCATCTTTTATGAGAACCCCCTGTACTAAATATCTTGTGTTTTCTGCACCGTCTGTACAAGTGCTTAATGTAATTATTTTACTGTTTGTGTTTAAAGAAACTTTTCTTGTATTTTTTATCATTGAGTCAGGATTTAATGTATATTTTTGATACTTTTTCAGAATTTTTTTGTCACTGAAATCAAAAGAATTAATGATATGTCTGTCATCATATTCATATGCAGCATAAATTTTAAAAGTCAATTTCCTGTTTGGCATATAAATATAGATATATTTATTTTTCTTAAAAAATGACGGTTCTTCAAACTTGTGAAGCGTTTTGAACATAGAACCGTTGTTCATATTGTGTCCATATAATATTGTTACCGGATCTGAATATGTAAGAGTATTGTGTTTTTCACTATAAATTGCTCCGGCAAATTCATATTTCTTATAAATATTATGGTTTAAATAAAAGTCATCAGGTTCTTTTTTTGAAGACTGAACTACAGGATAATTTACTTTTGTGTTTGGAATATATATCCACGAATAAATATCGCGGTTATCTTCTTTTAATTTCGTCCAGTTAATATTATGATTCTCTGCAAATTGTGAGGAATCAAAATTTGTAGTTGTTGCTTCTAGATATTTGTCTGTATCTCCGCCATTGCTTAAAAAATAGGAGATAAGTTTATAGCCTGATATAAGACAGATGACGAGAGCGATTACAAAGATAATACCCCATAAAATACGAGTTTTTGATCTCTTTTTTTGTCTCATAAGAAACTCCTTTATTGATTAATTAACAATAGTATATTATTTATAAGGAAAGATGTCAAAGTTTTCGTTGGACATTAAAAAAATTAATTGCACTTTTGGTTTAAGTATGATATAAATGTATATTGTTAAAGGAAAAATTTCCATTTGAAGAAAGTAGTTCGCACTTCTTTCTAAAATAAGAAAGCAGTTCGCAAACAAGTTTGCTCACTGTCATTTGCTTCGCAAATGACTTCTGCATTAAATATAATCTCATTCGAGCAAGCCCGATTCGATTATATTTAATACAGCAATCGCTTTCTTAGTTATTATGGGCAGATTCCCGAGTGGCCAAAGGGGGCAGACTGTAAATCTGTTGGCACCGCCTTCGAAGGTTCGAATCCTTCTCTGCCCACTCAGATATGCCGGTGTGGCGGAACTGGCAGACGCGCAGGACTTAAAATCCTGTTGTGGCAACACAGTACCGGTTCGATTCCGGTCACCGGCATTGAAAAAAGCAGGATGATGAAAATCTCCTGCTTTTTCTTTATGCATTTAATGAATGATATTTGACAGTAGTCGACATATTATGTAAAATAAAAACATTAAAAAAATATATATAAATAATAGGAAATAAGAGGAAATAAGAATGAAGATAGGATTTGGCTGTGACCATGCGGCAATTGATTTGAAAAATGAATTAATTCAGTATATGTCAGAAAAGGGTTACGAATGTGTTGATTATGGAACCGGTTACGATGAAGATGGTGAGATTATAAAATGCGATTATCCTGCAAAAGGAGAAGAAGTGGGACGTGCAGTTGTTTCCAAAGAAGTAGACTATGGTGTGCTTATTTGTGGAACCGGAATCGGAATCTCTGTTTCAGCAAACAAAGTGCCTGGAGTAATTGCAGCAGTTTGCAGTGAGCCATATTCTGCAAGATTGACAAAGCAGCATAATAATGCAAATATCATTGCATTTGGAGCCAGAGTTGTCGGTACAGAATTGGCAAAAATGATTTTGGACGAGTTTTTTGATGCTGAATTTGAAGGTGGAAGACATCAGAGAAGAGTAGACATGATTCGGGAGATTGAAAATCGCTAATATACAATAAATAAATTATGAAAAAACGTGGGATAAAAAATGATAGTAATTAAAGAAGTAAAGACAAGAAAAGACTTGCGTACATTTGCGGGTTTTAATGAAAAAATGTATCGGGATGTACCGCAGGCAATGCCGGATTTGATTTCAGATGAGATGGCTAATTTTAATCCAAAGAAAAATCCGGCTTTCGCATATGCAGAGTCAAGACAGTGGTTAGCATATAAAGATGGCGAATGTGTCGGACGTATAGGTGCAATTATCAGTCATAAAGCGAACGAAAAATGGAATAGGAAAAGAATTCGATTCACAAGAGTAGATTTTATAGATGATTACGAGGTATCAGCGGCACTGTTTAAACAGGTCGAGGACTGGGGAAGAGAAAAAGGGCTTGATGCAGTTCATGGACCAATGGGATTTTGCGATTTGGATCAGGAAGGTATGTTAATTGAGGGGTTCGAGTATGATGGTATTTTTATTACTATCAACAATGCCCCATATTATAAAGAACATATGGAACGTCTTGGTTATGGAAAATCAGTAGATTGGATTGAGAATAGAATCAATATTCCAAAAGAACTTCCGAAAGTTTTTGAAAAGATGGAGGAACGTGTTCTAAAGGAAAATAATTTAAGGGTTGTAAAATTGAAAAACCGTCTACAGCTTAAAAAGTATATAGGTAACGTTTTTTCAGTGATTAATGATACTGCAAAAGTGCTTTACGGAGAGGTAGATTTAACAGATGAAATGATTAAGAAATATGTTGGACAGTTTATTCTGATGGTAAACGTACGATTTATTTCTCTAATTGTAGATGAAAATGGACGAATGGTAGGTATTGGTGTGACAGTTCCATCTATGGGACAGGCCTCCAAAAAATCACGTGGCAGATTGTTTCCTTTTGGATGGGCAAGATTATTATATGCCCCATTTTCTAAACCGGAAACATTAGAATTATATCTGGTTGGTGTGTTAGATGAGTACAAGAATAAAGGACTGCCTGCTGTTTTAGTAACGGAGATACTGAGGGCTGCGATTAAAGATGGAATGAAATATGCAGAGACCGGACCTATGTTGGAAGATAATATAAAAGTTCATTCATTATGGAAGAGATTTGATAAGATAGAGCACAGACGGAGAAGATGCTGGATTAAGGAATTGCATTAATTTAATATAATAAAGAGTTTGTTTTCAAAAATGTTCGTAGAAAAACAAACTCTTTTTTCTTATATAGATTATATGAAATTATTGATTCTATTAATACAATAAAAAGACAGGAACAAGTACAAAAAAAGTAAATATTGACATATTATGTACTATTATAGTATAATCGCTTTATTACTTTAAAGCGTAACGGTTTAAAGTGCGACGAATAAAAATATTAAAAAGATGGAGGGAACATTATGACAGAGACATTATGTTCAATTATGCTTGTTGCATTTTTTGCAGTGATGATTTTTGTAGGATTTTACACAAGAAAACATGCAACAGATGTTAACGGATTTGTTTTGGGAGGACGTTCTGTAGGTCCATGGCTTACAGCTTTTGCTTTTGGAACATCTTATTTTTCGGCGGTTATCTTTGTAGGATATGCCGGACAGTTTGGATGGAATTTTGGTCTTGCGTCTACATGGGCAGGACTTGGCAACGCTTTTATTGGTTCGCTTCTTGCATGGAACGTACTTGGAAGACGGACAAGAGTTATGACACAGCATATTGATGCAAAGACTATGCCGGACTTTTTTGGAAAGAGATTTAAGTCTACACCACTGAAAGTGGCAGCATCAGTTATCGTGTTTATATTTTTGATTCCATATACAGCATCTTTATACAATGGTCTTTCCAGTTTGTTCGGCCTTGTATTTGATATTCCTTACTGGGTTGTTATTGTTGTTATGGCAGTTCTTACAGGAATCTATGTAATTTTTGGCGGATATATGGCAACCGCCATTAATGATTTTATTCAGGGAATTATTATGCTGTTTGGTATTTGTGCTGTAATTGGTGCAGTGCTTATAGATAACGGTGGTCTTATTGAAGCTACAAAGAGTCTTGCAAGTGTAACAGGGGATGCAGGATGGAAAGGAGCATATACTGCCTTTTTAGGACCGGATCCATTGGCATTATTGTTCGTTGTTATACTTACATCACTTGGTACATGGGGATTGCCGCAGATGGTTGGAAAGTTTTATGCTATTAAAAGTGAAAAAGATATACATAAAGGAACAATTATTTCTACCGTTTTTGCAATTATTGTTGCGGGAGGATGTTATTTCTTAGGTGGATTTGGCAGATTATACAGTGATAAGGTTGTTATGAATGAGATGACAGGAAAGCCGTTGTTTGACACAATTATTCCAACAATGCTTTCAACTTTGCCGGCATTGGTTATTGCGGTTGTTATTGTTTTAGTATTGTCTGCTTCTATGTCAACTCTTTCTTCACTGGTTCTTACATCGAGTTCAACATTTACGCTTGATGTAATTCAGCCGGCATCAAAGAAAGAGATGTCAGATAAGAAACAAGTAAGTATTATGAGATTATTTATCGTATTCTTTATTCTCGTATCGGCAGTGATTGCAATTTTTAAAGATGCACATCCGGAAGTAACATTTATTGCCCAGATGATGGGTGTTTCATGGGGAGCACTTGCAGGAGCATTTCTTGCACCATTTCTTTATGGATTATACTGGAAGGGTGTAACAAAAGCGGCGACAGTTGTGTGCTTTGTCTGGGGTTGCGGAATTGCAGTCGTTCAGTTAGTAATTACACTTGGAGGAATTGATACTTCAGGATGGGGAACTGTTCTTGATTATATATTTAAGTCTTCTATTAACTCAGGTGTTATTGCAATGGTTGGCGGATTGGTTATAGTTCCGATTGTCAGTCTGTTTACAAAGAAGCAGAACACAGATGAGCTAGAAGAATTGTTTGATTGTTATAACGAGAAAACAGAAGTTCCGGTAAAAGAACATTTGAAATAAATTTCGGTTTGTAGGGGAGTGACTTTCCTGCTGAAGAAATACAGACAGAGAATATCTTCACCTCGATTCTTGAACATTTATAGAAAATAAAAATAATATTGAATATTTTAAGCACCGACTTCATCTTCGAAAAAATCCTGATGATTTTTTCTCAGGTAAGTCTGGACATTTGATTTTGTGAATCAAATGTCCGCTTAATATTCAATATTATTTTTATTTTATAAATGTATTCAAGACTCTCAAGTTCCTATATTCTCTGTCCGTATTATTTCAGCAGTGAAATGTCTCAACTTCTACAAACCCGAATCTGTCAAATGTGAAAGTACAGGCTGTCTGTCCATGCTTTTCGTCTAACAAATTTAATTTTGCGGGGATGAAGCCCTGGCATATATGTGGGAATATTTAAAATTGGTGACGAATCAGATGTATCTAGAGGATTTTACATCGAAATCCGGGCTTGGATGATGAATAAAAGTATATTACATATATTTTATTATCAAACCGGAAAACATATATGTAAAAAGTGTTTGAAATTTATAGCAGATAAATATATATTACATATCTACTACGAAAAAATAAGAATTAATATATGTAATTTCGTATAATACATCGGAAAAAACGATTGAAAATACATTGGAAAACTAAAGAATAAATACTTTATATATGTAAATCTTAAATATGTTTTGTGGCAAGATGGTGCATTTTCTGTACACATCACTCTGGCAACGAAATGCTGCCGTCACAACAATTACAATTTATAAGTTTGCGATTTGTGGTGGTGGGAAGAGATATAAAAGGAATACACTTGGAAACATTGAATTTCATAAATAGATTTGTATATAAAAAGAATCTGATAAATTAAAGTTAAAAACTGATTTTCAAAATCAGTTTTTAAGACTTACCTGAAGCGAATTTGCGATATCTAAAAAGCAATGTAAAATAAAAAAATCATAAATGGGGAGCGTTTACGAAACCTCATTTATGATTCTTTTATTTTATAGTGCGCTTAGCACGACAGATATTTCATTTTATGAAATATCTGTGCATTGCTTTACTAATTACCAAATATTCGGTGAAGATGAAGTCGGTACTTTAATTTTCAGACACTTTTTATATCTACAAATGTTTATGAAATTTAGTTTCCATGTGTATCCTTTTATACTCGAACCACCTCGACAAACTGAAATTTACAAATACAAAAAAGATGTTGGATATTAGACAAAACAAAATGAAATGTCTGATATCTTACATCTTTTTTTATGGATGTAAAGGATTGGAAAAATCTATTGACCGTAATTTTTGAAAAAGATATACTGGCAACAATTTGAAAAAGGAGACAGCAGATGTTTGGAAAGATAATAGGTACAGGATCATATATTCCAGAGCAGTTTTTCACCAATGAAGATTTGACAAATTATATTGATACAAGTGATGAATGGATTACTGACAGAACCGGTGTTAAGAAAAGACATATTATGCAGGATGAGACTACAGCAGACATGGCAGTGGAGGCTGCAAAAAAAGCTGTGGAGTGTGCAGGAATCAAATGTGATGAAATAGATATGATTATTGTGTCTTCTGTCTCTTCCAATGTGATTTTGCCGAATACAGCCTGTTATGTTCAGGATAAAATAGGTGCGGTAAACGCTTTTTGCTTTGATATAAATACAGCCTGCACCGGTTTTATTATGGCTTACAATACGGCGCAGAGTTATATTGATACAGGTCTGATTCAAACAGCACTGATTATCGGAGCAGAAGGACTTTCTAAGATTGTGGACTGGAGTGACAGAGGAACATGCATTCTCTTTGGAGATGGTGCCGGCGCGGCTATTTTGAAAAAAGACGATAAGGCAGTTTTTGATACTGTGATGCACGCAGACGGTTCTATGGGAGCTGCGCTTACCTGTGACAATGGGTTTGCATATAGAAAAAGACTGATAGATGAGACAGAAAACAAATTAATATGTCAGGGTGAGGGAAACAAACAAATAAGTGAACAGTCTCGGGAGGGTCATTGGAATCAGATACAAAATACATATGTACAGATGAACGGACAGGAAATTTTCCGTTTTGCGGTAAAGCAGGTTCCGGAGTGTATACAGGAATTGATGAAAAAATTAGAAATCAATAAAGATGAAATAGATATGTTTGTTTTACATCAGGCAAATTCGAGAATTCTTCAGGGAATTGCAAAAAGGTTAAAGGTATCTTTAGATAAGATTCCAATGAATGTGTCTGAATATGGCAATACATCTTCTGCATGTATTCCGATACTTCTGGATGAACTTTTCCGGACAGGGAAGTTGAAAGAAGGAGATAAGATTATTATGTCAGGATTTGGAGCAGGAGTAACATTGGCGGCAACTTATCTTGAAATATAGGAAATGTCTGTGTAGAAAAAAGCAGGAATAGAAAGGATAAATTGCTTATGCACAGTAAGTAATGTTTATAGAAGTACTTAAAAATTTTGTAAAAGTTAATAACCGGCACAGCCGGATAAAAATTATAAAGGAGAAATATAAAAATGTTTGACAAAGTTAAAGAATTAATTGTTGATGAATTAGGAGTTGATGAAAGCAAAGTTGTTGAGGGAGCTACTTTTAACGAAGACTTGGGAGCAGACTCATTGGATTTGTTTGAGCTGGTAATGTCTTTTGAAGATGAGTTCGATGTAAAAATTCCAGTGGGAGATTTAGAGCAGATTAAAACTGTTGGAGATGTTGTAAATTATATTAAGGCGCATAAGGAATAAGGGGAAGGTTTTCGTTATGAAGACAGAGATAACTGAGTTATTAGGAATAAAATATCCGATTATTCAGGGAGGAATGGCATGGGTGGCCGATTTTCATTTGGCCGCCGCTGTTTCTAATGCAGGAGGATTGGGTATTATCGGAGCAGGTGGAGCTCCGGCGCAGTGGGTCAGAGAGCAGATTCTGGAAGCAAAAAAATTAACAGATAAACCGTTTGGTGTAAATATTATGCTGATGAACCCGGAAGCAGATGAGATTGCAAAAATTCTTATTGAAGAGGGAGTAAAAGTAGTTACTACAGGTGCAGGAAATCCGGCAAAATATATAAAGGACTGGAAAACTGCAGGAATCAAGGTAATTCCGGTTATTGCCAGCTGTGCTTTGGCAAGAATGATGGAGAAGTGTGGTGTGGATGCTGTCATTGCAGAAGGTAGTGAAGCAGGAGGACATATCGGAGAGATTACAACGATGTCTCTCGTTCCACAGGTCGTTGATGCAGTGAACATTCCGGTAATTGCAGCAGGCGGTATTGCCGATGGCAGAGGTATTGCGGCAGCTTTTATGTTAGGAGCAAAGGCAGTACAGATGGGCACGCAGTTTGTAGCAACCAAAGAGTGTACAGTACACCAAAATTATAAGGATAAAATCATTAAGGCAAAGGATATTGATTCTAAGGTGACAGGAAGAACAACAGGACATCCGGTAAGAGTACTTAGAAATAAAATGTCTAATGAATATATAAAAAGAGAAAATCAGGGAGCATCCTTTGAGGAATTAGAATTGCTTACTTTGGGTGGGCTGAAAAAAGCCGTTGTAGAGGGGGATGTCGTTGATGGAAGTGTTATGGCAGGACAGATAGCGGGTCTTGTGAAAAAAGAATATAGCTGCAGGGAATTGATTGTCAGAAGTATCCGTCATGCAGAGGAACTGATATATGGAGGAATTAGAAATGAATAAGATTGCATTCGTTTATCCAGGACAGGGTGTGCAGACTGTAGGCATGGGAAAGGATTTTTATGATCAAAGTGAAGTTTCAAGAGCAGTCTATGACAAAGCAAATGAAGTATTAGACTTTCATGTTTCTGACATCTGTTTTCAGGAAAATGAAAAGATAAATAATACAGAATATACGCAGGCAGCATTGGTTACTACATATATTGCTATGACTGAGGAAATAAAATCAAGAGGAATATGTCCGGATGTAGCTGCAGGGCTTAGTCTTGGAGAATATGCAGCATTGGTTACAGCCGGCGGTATGACAGCAGAAGATGCAATTTGGGTGGTAAGGCAGAGAGGAATTTTAATGAACCGGGCAGTACCACAAGGTGAGGGAACAATGGCTGCGGTTCTTGGAATGACAGCAGATGAGATAGACAATGTAATAGCCGGCATAGAGGATGTGTCTGTGGCAAATTATAACTGCCCGGGACAGATTGTTATTACAGGAAAAAAACAGGCAGTTTATGATGCTATGAAAGTATTGGAAGAAGCCGGAGCAAGAAGGTGCCTGGAATTAAATGTAAGCGGACCGTTCCATTCAGAATTTTTGAAAGATGCAGGAAAACAGTTGTCAGAGAAATTAGAGGACATTTCATTACAGCCTCTGACAATTCCATATGTAACAAATGTTACCGGTGAATACATAACCAATATTGATGAAACAAAAGAACTGCTGGCAAGGCAGGTATATTCTCCGGTAAGATGGGAACAAAGTGTACGAAATATGATAGAAGACGGTGTAGATACATTTATTGAGATTGGTCCGGGAAAAACAATTGCCGGGTTCTTGAGAAAAATTGATAAGACAGTTTCATGTATCAATATTAACAATTTTGAGGATTTTAAGAAATTAGAAGAGATTTAGGGGCTGCGGACATACAGGTATGTCTGCACTGTTTACAGGAGGTATCAATGATACAGGAGAAAATTGCGGTAGTAACCGGGGCATCCAGAGGAATTGGAAAGGCAATTGCACTTAAACTGGCGTCCATGGATATGACAGTTATTGTAAATTATGCAGGTTCTAAAGAGAAAGCAGAGAATGTTGTAAAAGAAATTGAAGAGAAAGGCGGCAGGGCAGAGGCTGTGCAGTGTGATGTGGCTGATTTTGCCCAGTGCCAGAGAATGATAGAGGATGTACATAAACGCTATGGCAGTATTGATGTATTCGTCAATAATGCAGGAATTACAAGAGATGGCCTGGTAATGGTAATGAAAGAAGAGGACTTTGATGATGTGATTGCCACAAATCTGAAAGGAACATTTAACTGTATCAGGTTTGTTTCCAGAATTATGATGAAACAGAGACACGGAAAGATAATTAACATGTCTTCTGTTTCCGGCGTGGCAGGAAATGCAGGACAGGTCAATTATTCAGCAGCCAAAGCGGGGGTAATTGGAATTACGAAATCTATGGCAAGAGAACTTGCTTCCCGAAATGTGAACGTAAATGCGATAGCGCCGGGATTTATTGAAACAGATATGACAGGTGCATTATCGGAAAAAGTGAAAGAGCAGGCAGTTTCAAAGATTCCTCTTGGCAGGTTTGGAAAAGCAGAAGAAGTGGCAGAACTGGCAGGCTTTCTGGCAGGTGATAAGAGTAATTATATTACCGGTCAGGTATTTCATATTGATGGCGGAATGGTAATTTAATCCGGTAACAATTCTGCTGAAAATTATTTGATGCAGCATTGTTATATTGTAAAAGAATGGAGAGTGATTGGTTTGAAGAGAGTGGTAGTTACAGGTATGGGAGCTATTACACCGATTGGAAACAGTGTAGAAGAATTTTGGGAAGGTGTAAAAGCAGACAAAGTAGGAATTGATGAGATTACGAAGTTTGATACAACAGATTACGCAGTAAAACTGGCAGCAGAGGTGAAAGGATTTCAGCCAAAAGAAAGAATGGATTTTAAATCTGCAAAGCGCATGTCGCCTTTTTCCCAGTACGCTGTCTGTGCGGCAAAAGAGGCAATTGAGCAGTCAGGTCTTAATTTGGAGCAGGAAGACCCATATCGTGTAGGTGTCAGTGTAGGTTCCGGTATTGGTGGAATGAGTGATATGGAGACGGAGCATAAAAAAATGCTGGAAAAAGGAAGCGACAGAGTAAAACCTCTGCTTGTTCCGATGATGATTACAAATATGGCAGCAGGAAATGTTGCAATTGCTTATGGAGCAAAAGGAAAGTGCATCAATGTTGTGACTGCCTGTGCAACGGGAACCCATTCTATTGGAGAAGCATATCGTTCCATACAGTGTGGAGAGGCAGATGTGATGATTGCCGGTGGAACAGAGAGTGCAATCACTCCTCTTGGTGTGGCAGGATTCACGAATTTGACTGCTTTAACTAAGAGTACAGATAAAAACAGGGCATCGATACCATTTGATAAAGATCGCAGTGGATTTGTTATGGGAGAAGGTGCAGGAATTGTTATTTTAGAAGAATTGGAACATGCAAAAAAAAGAGGAGCAACGATTCTGGCTGAAGTGGCCGGATATGGTGCAACTTGTGATGCATACCATGTTACATCTCCGGCAGAGGATGGAAGCGGCGCTGCAAAGGCAATGGAAATTGCAATCAAAGAGGCAGGAATGACTGCAGAACAGGTAGACTATATTAATGCTCATGGAACAAGCACGCATCACAATGATTTGTTTGAGACAAGAGCCATTAAACTTGCATTGGGCGATGCTGCAAAAAATGTAAAAATAAATTCAACAAAATCTATGATAGGGCATCTGTTAGGAGCAGCCGGAGGTGTAGAGTTTATTACATGTGTAAAGAGTATAGAAGATGGCTATATTCATCCGACGGTAGGATTGAAGGAATCGGGTGAAGAATGTGATTTAGATTATGTAATGGGAGAAGGAGTTTATCAGGATGTAAATTTTGTTTTGTCGAATTCATTAGGATTTGGCGGACATAATGGAACTCTTGCAATCAAAAAATATTCAGAGGAAAGGGCGTAAGCAGATGAATATTAGTGATATTAAAGAATTGATTAGGGAAGTCTCTAATTCTGAAATAGATGAATTTCAATATGAAGATGATGGTGGGATGTTGTCACTTGTTAAAGGAAAACGTGGCACTGTTGTAAAAGAGTATATAAAAGAAGATATTGTTGTACCACAGGCGGAGGAAAAAGTTTTTATAGAAGAGACAGATATGAATGTAAAGACGGTAACTTCTCCATTGGTAGGAACTGTATATATGGCGCCTGCAGAAGGAGAAGAGCCATTTGTTTCTGTCGGAGATGTCGTTAAAAAGGGTCAGGTACTGGCAATTGTGGAAGCAATGAAATTAATGAACGAAATCGAATCAGAATATGATGGCGTTATTAAAGAAATTTGCGTAAATAATGAAGAGGCAGTGGAGTTTGGTCAGAAGCTTTTTGTTATAGAGTAATGAAGAGGGAAAGGAAAGTTTTTCATGTTAAATATAGAAGAAATTAAACAAATTATTCCACACAGACATCCTTTTTTACTGATTGATTATATTGAAGATTATGAGCCGGGAAAATATGCAGTAGGATACAAGTGTGTAACTTACAGAGAAGATTTTTTTGCAGGTCACTTTCCAAACCTGCCTGTAATGCCTGGTGTATTGACGATTGAGGCGTTGGCACAAGTAGGAGCAGTCGCAATCTTAAGCATGGAAGAAAACAAAGGAAAAACTGCTTTTTTTGGTGGTATTAATAAATGCCGTTTTAAGGGAAAGGTAGTTCCGGGAGATAAATTAAAGCTGGAAACAGAGATTATTCAGCAAAAGGGGCCGGTCGGAATAGGAAAGGCAACAGCCAGTGTAGAAGGAAAGACGGTGGCTGTTGCAGAACTTACATTTATGGTTGGTTAGTTGAAAACGAGGTGATTTTTGTGATACAAAAAATGTTAATTGCAAACAGAGGAGAAATCGCTGTAAGAATTATAAGAGTCTGCAGGGAAATGGGAATACAGACTGTTGCAGTTTATTCTGTGGCAGATAAAGAAGCGCTCCATACACAGTTGGCGGATGAGGCTATCTGCATCGGAGAAACAAAATCCAGTGAAAGTTATCTGAACATGGAAAGTATTATCAGTGCAGCAGTTACTTCAGGAGCAGATGCTATCCATCCGGGATTTGGATTTTTGTCGGAAAATCCTGTTTTTGCAAAGTTGTGCGAAAAATGCAATATTACATATGTAGGACCAAAGTCTGATGTGATAGAAAAAATGGGAAATAAGGTAGAAGCAAGAAATACTATGATAAATGCGGGAATCCCTGTAATTCCGGGGAACAATGACGGTATTTGCGACTGTGCCACAGGAAAAAGTGTTGCTGAGCATGTGGGATATCCAATTATGATCAAAGCAGCTTCTGGTGGTGGAGGTAAGGGTATGAGAGTAGCTTATACAGCAGAGGACTTTGAAAATGCATTTATGGCTGCGCAGAAGGAAAGCGAGATGGCTTTTGGCGACAATACAATGTATATTGAGCATTTTGTTGAGCATCCAAGACATATAGAATTTCAGATTATGGCAGATAAGTATGGGAATGTCGTTCATCTTGGAGAAAGGGATTGCTCATTGCAGAGAAATCATCAGAAAATTATTGAGGAAGCACCGTCTTGTGCATTGTCGGAAGAACTTCGGGAAGAAATGGGACAGATGGCTGTGAAAGCTGCGATGGCAGCAGGCTACGAAAATGCAGGAACGATAGAGTTTTTATTGGAGAAAACCGGAAAATATTATTTTATGGAAATGAACACAAGAATTCAGGTTGAACATCCGATTACAGAAAGTATTACGGGAATTGATATCGTAAAAGAACAGATAAAAATTGCCGATGGAAAGGAACTCCCTTTTACGCAGGATGATATTGTGATTAAGGGACATTCCATAGAGTGCCGGATTAATGCGGAAAATCCGGATAAAGGATTCAGACCGTGTCCCGGCAAAATCAAAGAAATACATTTTCCCGGTGGAAATGGTGTAAGGGTGGATTCTGCAATATTTTCAGGCTGTGAGATTACACCGTACTATGATTCTATGCTTGCAAAATTAATTGTTTATGCAGAGAACAGAGAAGAAGCAATTCACAAAATGAGAAGTGCCCTTGGAGAAGTCGTGATAGAGGGAATTGACACAAATATTGATTATGAGTATGAGATTATCAATGACAGTAAATTTATTTCAGGAAATTTTGATGTAGATTTTATTGAAAAGTTTAACAGAGACAGGAGAGCTGTAAGTTGAAATTACAAAAACGAATCAAAAAACAGAGAAATGAATATATAACAATTAAAATTCCAAAGCCGGATGTTCCAAAAGGCTTGTTTACAAAATGTAAAAAGTGTGGAAATATGGTTCTCTCAGAAGAGGTAAAAGAAAAAGGATATGTATGTCCGAAATGTGGAGAATATTTTAGAATTCATGCGAAAACAAGAATCCGAATGATTGCTGATAAGGGAAGTTTTGAATCATGGTTTGAGGGAATGGAGATTGAAAATCCTTTGCAGGATGAGGAGTACGAAAAGAAATTATTAGATATTAAAGAAAAAACAAAGTTAGATGAAGCAGTCATCACAGGAAAAATTTTAATTCATGGACATCCGACAGCAGTTGCAGTAATGGATGGAAGATTTATGATGGCAAGTATGGGAAGTATTGTAGGGGAGAAAATTACGAGAACCGTAGAGAGAGCTACAAAAGAGAATCTTCCTATGATTATTTTTTCCTGTTCGGGTGGAGCCAGAATGCAGGAAGGCATTGTTTCCCTAATGCAGATGGCAAAAACTTCGGCGGCATTAAAACGCCATAGTGACAGTGGAAATTTATATATTTCTGTATTGACTGACCCGACGACGGGAGGAGTTACGGCAAGTTTCGCAATGCTTGGAGATGTGATTATTGCAGAGCAGGGAGCATTAGTTGGATTTGCAGGGCCCCGTGTAATAGAGCAGACCATCGGACAGAAACTTCCAAAGGGATTTCAGAGAGCGGAGTTCTTGTTGGAGCATGGCTTTGTGGATATGGTTCTGGAAAGAAATAAGATAAAGCAAACACTCAGTGAAATTGTATCTATGCATTATATAAAAAATAATGAGATAAGGAATCATCAGCGACAGGAAGAAGTTCACGAAGAATGTGGGGCAGAGGGCAGCGTTCTATCGGCTTGGGAAAAGGTTCAGATTTCCAGAGATAATAAAAGACCGTCAGGAGAGGATTATATCGAAAATCTCTTTGATGATTTTATAGAGTTTCATGGAGACAGGTATTATGGTGATGACAGTGCAGTAATGGGGGGGATTGCCCGGTTTCATGGAATGCCGGTGACGGTGATTGCCCAGGTAAAAGGTCATAGTACCAAGGAAAATATTAAAAGAAATTTTGGAATGCCGTCCCCGGAGGGATATCGAAAGGCATTAAGGCTTATGAAACAGGCAGAAAAGTTTCACAGACCGGTTGTCTGTTTTGTCGACACGCCGGGAGCGTTTTGTGGAATAGAGGCTGAAGAAAGAGGACAGGGCGAAGCAATCGCAAAAAATTTGTTTGAGATATCTGGGATTTGTGTTCCGATTTTATCTGTTTTCGTAGGTGAAGGAGGAAGCGGAGGTGCGCTGGCGTTAGCTGTAGCAAATGAAGTCTGGATGTTGGAAAACTCGGTTTATTCTGTACTTTCTCCGGAAGGATATGCCAGTATTTTGTGGAAAAATGGAAAACTGGCAGATAAGGCAGCTGATGCCATGAAAATGACTGCACATGATATCAAAGAGTTAAATGTAATAGAAAAGGTTCTGAGTGAACCCGATAATTATTGTGTAGAAAATATGGGAAGTGTAATAGAACAGTTAGATATTGAAATTCAAATGTTTCTAGCAGAAAAGATGAAACTTACAGAGGCAGAAATCGTAGAAGAACGATATAAAAGATTTAGGAGAATGTAATGAATTTAAGACCTTTAATCATAGGAGAGTTAAAAGCAGATATTCCGGTAATTCAGGGAGGAATGGGCGTTGGAATCTCATTGGCAAATCTTGCAGGAGCAGTAGCGAATGAAGGTGGTGTCGGCATTATATCTACAGCACAGATTGGTTATAGAGAAAAAGACTTTTATGAGAATCCATTAAAAGCAAATTTAAGGGCTATCCGACAGGAATTTCAAAAAGCAAGAAAAATTTCTCCGGATGGAATTATAGGTTTTAATATTATGACAGCTTTGAATCATTATAAAGAGCAGGTCATTGAGGCGGTAAAGAGCGGTGCAGATATTATTATTTCAGGAGCAGGGCTGCCGGTAGAACTGCCGGAGTTTGTGAAAGGTTATAAAACAAAAATTGCGCCGATTGTTTCAGGGAGAAAGTCCGCAGAGGTTATTCTGAAATATTGGGATAAGAAATATAAGACAACAGCAGATATGATTGTGATTGAGGGGCCTAAGGCTGGTGGACATCTGGGCTTTTCAAAAGAAGAAATAATAAAATACGAGAGTAGCAGTTATGATAATGAAGTGTTGCAGATAAAGGAAGTAGTAGAACGATACAGGGAAAAGTATAAAAAGTATATTCCAATTGTATTGGCAGGAGGTATCTCAAAACAAGAGGACATTCATCATGCTCTTTCTCTTGGAATGGATGGAGTACAGGTAGCATCTGCTTTTGTGACAACTGATGAGTGCGATGCAGATATCCGATATAAAGAGTCCTATATTCATGCAGAAAAAGAGGATATTACGATTGTGAAAAGTCCGGTAGGAATGCCGGGAAGAGCTATTAAGAATAAGTTTATGGCAGAAGTTATGAATGGAAAAAAAATTTCACCAAAGAAATGTCTTGGATGTTTAAAGAAATGTAACCCTGCAGAAATTCCTTATTGTATTACGGAGCGGTTGATTCACGCTGCAAAGGGTGACGTGGATAACGGACTTTTGTTCTGTGGTGGAAACAGCTATGAACAGAAAGAGATTACTACGGTTCATCAGGTGATGAAAAGATTGTTTGAGAATTAATGTGAGGATTGTACTGAAAAAATTGTTTTGTCATGTCACAAGTAATGTACATTTATTGGCAGAAAAGGTATAATTATTTCAGTAAACAGAAAATTAATATCGTGTAGAAGAGCGTGTCTGCTTTTTGGATAAAGGCATGGAGATTGGAGCAGAAATGGAAAATTTAGAAAAGACAGATAGAAGAATCAGGAGAACAAAAAAAGCAATCAAAGAGGCGTTGATTGAAGTGTTAAAAAAGAAAAATGTGGAAAATGTTACCATTAAAGAATTAGCAGACAAAGCAGATATTACGAGAGCTACATTTTATCAGTATTACAGGGACCCGGTAGACACACTAGAGCAGCTTCAGAAGGAAATATGTGCAGATTTGCAGAAAATTGTAGAAAAGACAGAAGGTGGAGATGCGGCAGGTTTTTTTGCACTTCTATTTCAATATTTTTATGAAGATAAAACAAAGGCAGATATTTTATCGTTTAGTATGCAGAATCAGACCGGATATGAAAAGTTGGGTCAGTATATACATAATAAATATATGCTCAGATGGAAGGATAAGTATATAGATAAGAGTCTGAAACAATACGAATATTATCGTTATTATATTGTTTTCGGCTGTATTGCAGTAGTGGAAAACTGGGTCAGAGACGGAATGAAAGAGACACCGGAAGAAATGACGGAGATTGCAGTGAGTCTGCTGCCAAAACAGAAAATGTATTTGAAGTAGAGAACGGGAATAGCTGCCCGTTCTTTTATTGACTAAAAACATACAATAATTTATAATACTTTTTATGACAATAAAGTGCTGATTTTCGATAAAATCTGCGTGGAAAGATATGGTTTTTCCAACATAGAATATTAGAAATCAGTAATTGAAATATTTATGAGAGGCAGGAAACAGATTTGAGTAAACAAACGATTATGCTGGGCAATGAAGCCATAGCAAGAGGTGCTTACGAAGCAGGGGTTAAAGTGACATCTGCATATCCGGGAACACCGAGTACAGAAGTAAGCGAAAACGTAGTGAAATATGATGGCGTTTATGCAGAGTGGGCGCCAAATGAAAAAGTTGCAGCAGAAGTGGCGATTGGTGCATCTATGGCAGGAAGTCGCTCTATGTGCATGATGAAGATGGTAGGTCTCAATGTAGCTGCTGACCCACTTTATTCAGATGCTTATATTGGAGTCAATGGTGGTTTGGTAGTAGTTGTGGCAGATGACCCGGGTATTTACAGTTCACAGAATGAACAGGATACAAGAATGGTAGGCCGTGCCGCTATGATACCGGTTATTGAACCATCAGACAGCGAGGAGGCAAGAGTATTTACAAAGAGAGCTTTTGAGTTGTCAGAGGAATACGACACTCCTGTTATTTTAAGAACAACGACAAGACTCGCACATTCGCAAGGGTTGGTAAATCTCGAAGACAGAGTAGAGATAGAAGATAAACCTTATGAGAGAAATATCCAGAAGAATGTTATGATGCCGGTAAATGCGATTACAGCGCATAAAAAAGTAGAAGCGCGAATGAACAGAATGGCAGAAGACGCAGATACTTTAGATATTAATAAGGTAGAATATAATGATACAAGCATCGGAATTATTACTAGTGGTATTCCATATCAGTATGTCAAGGAAGTATTGCCAAATGCATCAGTATTAAAACTTGGTCTGGTACACCCTTTGGCAAAAGGGCTTATTCAAGAATTTGCAAGTAAAGTAGACAGATTGATTATCGTCGAAGAATTAGAACCTGTTATTGAAGAGCAGGTAAAGGCAATGGGCATTGCATGTGAAGGAAAGAATTTATTCACAATTCAGGGTGAATACAGTGCAAATATGCTGAGAGAAAAGATTCTCGGCGAAAAGGTTAACATAAAACAACCTGCACAGGCACCGGCAAGACCACCAATTTTGTGTCCGGGCTGTCCTCACAGAAGTACATATTCCGTACTAAAGAAATTGAGAATTCATGCAGCAGGCGATATTGGATGCTATACATTAGGGGCAGTAAACCCATTAGGCGTGGTTGATACAACACTTTGTATGGGTTCTAGTATTTCCACTCTTCATGGAATGGAAAAAGCAAAAGGCAAGGAATATATTAAAAATTGGGTAGCTGTAATTGGTGACAGTACATTCCTTCATACAGGTGTAAATTCCCTTATGAATATGGTATATAACAAATCAACTGGTACTGTGATTATCCTTGACAATTCAACGACAGGTATGACAGGTCATCAGGATCATCCGGCGACTGGAAAGACATTATCCGGTGAGGCAGCATATCAGGTAGACTTGGTTGATTTATGTAAGGCATTAGGTGTACAGCATGTAGAGGTTGTCGATGCTTTTGATGTGGACAGACTGACAAAGGTTGTAAAAGAAGAAGTGGCACGTGACGAGGTTTCTGTTATTATTTCCCAGTCTCCTTGTGCATTATTAAAATCCTTTGTTCCAAAGGGTAAGTGCTATACAATTCCTGAAAAATGTGTGAAGTGTGGACAGTGTCTGGTTCCGGGATGTCCGGCAATGACAAAGAATGCAGATGGAACAGTGGCAATTGATGAAACAATGTGTAATGGCTGTGGACTTTGCATGAGCAATTGCAAGTTCGGTGCGATTGAATTGAAAAAGAAGGGAGAATAATCATGGCAGAGACAAAAAATATTATGATTGTAGGCGTTGGCGGTCAGGGTACTCTCCTTACAAGTAGAATATTAGGCGGTATCACTGTTGCAGCAGGATATGATGTAAAATTATCAGAAGTCCATGGTATGGCACAGCGTGGCGGCAGCGTTGTTACTTATGTCAGATATGGCGAGAAAGTGGCAGAGCCGATTGTTGAACCGGGTACAGCAGATGTGTTGATTGCATTTGAGAGATTAGAGGCATTACGTTATGCACATTTCTTAAAGGAAGATGGTGTCATTATCGTGAATGATCAGAGAATTGACCCGATGCCGGTAGTGACAGGTGCGGCAGAATATCCAAAAGGTATTATTGAATCCCTGTCAGAGCAGTATAAGGTAATATCTGTAGATGCTCAGGCAGAGGCACTTGCCATGGGAAATTCAAGAGTATTTAATGTGATTATTCTTGGAATTGCAGCGAAACATATGGATTTTCCAAAGGAGCAGTGGATAGAGGTAATTAAGAACACCGTTCCACCAAAGACAATTGATATCAATGTGGCGGCGTTTGAGCGTGGCTATGAAATAGCATAGAAAAAAGGAGTCATCTTCAGTGGTGACTCCTTTTCAAATTTTCAGTCTGGTAGGTGTTGTATCCTTCATAATGATAACTTGCATCAATACCTTTCATATAGACTTCTCTGTCATTAATATCATATTGTGTGGGTAATAACTACTTGATATACTATATAGAAGCGAATATTAGGCGAAAATGCAAAAGTTTCTATGAAAAATGTGGGAAAATACAAAAGTTCCTATCAGAAACGTATGCCGGTAAGGCTTTTGATGAAAATATTTGGAAAGAAGGAAAATCAAATGATAATAGATATTCATACACATACATTTCCGGAAAAAATTGCAGAGAGTGCAATAGCCCATATGGAAAAGGATATTGTAAAGGGACAGGGGTTTAAGGTAAAGTGTGCCAGAATCCCGACTTACCAGGGACTGTCTGACAGTACGAAGAATGCGGGGATGGATTTGTCAGTAGTGTGTCCTGTCGCAACGAATGTGAATCAACCGGAAAAGATTAACAGATTGTCAGCAAAATTAAATGAAAAAATGGACGAGTCAAGGATTTTTAACTTTGGGGCGATTCATCCGGATTGTGAAAACTATAAAGAGATTATTAATGACATTGTTGCAATGGAATTAAAAGGAATAAAGATACATCCTGATTATCAGCATACATTTTTTAATGATGACAAATACCTTTATATTTTGGATTATGCGGCGAATAAAGGGCTTGGAATTATTGTTCATGCGGGAGAGGATGTAGGACTTCCGGATACGATACACTGTACGCCGGATATGGTATTGGATTTATGGAAACATATTCAGCCGGAAAAACTGATTCTGGCTCATATGGGAGGCTGGAGAATGTGGGATGAGGTAGAAGATAAAATCATAGGTTTACCTTTATATTTGGATACAGCAGTTGTCCTGAACAGAAAGTTCCCTGTTAAGTTAGAAAATGAACAGTTTGTCAGAATGGTAAAAAATCATGGAGTTGACAGGATTTTATACGGAACAGACAGTCCGTGGTACGACCAGACACAGGCACTGGAAGATTTTCAACAATCAGGGCTTTCAGATAATGATAAAAGATTAATATTAGGTGAAAATGCCAATCGTATTTTTGGATTTATAAAAAAATAGCATTGTTGACTTATTACACCATATTTTTTATAATAGTTTATAACTTTAAAGTGACGAAGTAAAAATGTACATAGATACAATTTTTAATAGGAACTGATTATAAACAAGGAAGAAGGATAAAAAATGCCAATTACAGAGATATTAGAAAAAAATGCCAGAGAGTTTGCAGAGGATGTGGCACTGGTAGAGATTAACCCGGATATACAGGAAAAGAAAAGAGTGACATGGCGTGAGTACGAGTTGATTCAGCCGGATGTAAACCAGCAGTATCGTAGAGAGATTACATGGCATGTATTTAATGAAAAAGCAAATCGTGTAGCCAATTTATTGTTAAGCCGTGGAATTCAGAGAGGTGACAAAGTAGCGATACTGATGATGAACTGTCTGGAATGGCTTCCAATTTATTTTGGAATTTTAAAGACGGGTGCTCTTGCAGTGCCAATGAATTTCCGTTTTGATGAGCAGGAAATTAAGTATTGCCTAGAACTTTCAGAGTCGGACGTTCTTTTCTTTGGACCGGAGTTTATCGGTCGTTTAGAAAAAATCGTTGATGAGATAGATGAGAAGAGAATTTTATTTTATGTAGGAGGAGATTGTCCTACATTTGCAGAAGATTATAATGATTTGGTAAATAACTGTTCTTCTCTTTCCCCAGAAATATTATTGACAGATAAGGATAATGCAGCAATTTATTTTTCATCAGGTACAACGGGATTTCCAAAGGCGATTCTACATAACCATGAGAGCCTGATGCATGCTGCAAAGGTTGAACAGAATCATCATGGACAGACAAAGGATGATGTATTCTTATGCATTCCGCCATTATATCATACAGGGGCGAAAATGCACTGGTTTGGAAGTTTCCTTACAGGCGGTAAGGCAGTACTGTTAAAAGGTGTTACGCCAAAGACGATTATGGAAACAGTGTCTAATGAGCATTGTAGTATTGTGTGGCTGCTTGTTCCTTGGGCACAGGATATTTTACTGGCTCTTGACCGGGGCGATATCAAAATGGAAGATTATGAGTTAGAGCAGTGGAGACTGATGCATATTGGTGCACAGCCGGTTCCACAGAGTTTAATAAAACGTTGGAAAGAATATTTTCCAAAGCATCAGTATGACACTAATTATGGTCTCAGTGAATCTATAGGGCCTGGTTGTGTTCATCTGGGTGTGGAAAATATACATAAAGTAGGAGCAATTGGTGTACCTGGTTATGGATGGGAAGCTAAGATTGTAGATCCTGACGGCAATGAGGTAACACAGGGGGATGTTGGTGAATTAATTGTCAAAGGACCGGGTGTAATGACTTGTTATTATAATGACGAGGAAGCAACAAGAGAGAGCCTGAAAGATGGATGGCTTTATACCGGAGATATGGCAGAAAAGGATGAAGATGGATTTATCTATCTGGTAGACAGGAAGAAAGATGTTATTATCAGTGGTGGTGAAAATATTTATCCTGTTCAGATTGAGAATTTCTTAAGTAAATATCCAAAGATTAAGGATGTGGCTGTAATTGGTCTGGCAGATGAAAGACTTGGCGAAATCTCAGCTGCCATCATTGAGTTAAATCCGGATACAGAATGCAGTGAGGAAGAAATTAATGAGTTCTGCAAAGAACTTCCTAGATATAAGAGACCTAGAAAGGTGATTTTCGCAGAGGTTCCAAGAAATGCCACAGGAAAGATTGAAAAGCCGAGATTGAGAGAGATTTATCATAGTAAGAATCTGGTAGATGCACAGAATAGAGGATAAAAGGATACACTTGGAAACTGAATTTCATAAACATTTGTAGATATAAAAAAGAAGTAAATAATTTAAAACATCGGATACAACTACGGAGGAGAATTCTTTAAATGAATTCTCCTCCGTGAATCCTTAAAATTTGATTCGGAAATCAAATTTTAGTTTTAATTATTCACTTCTTTTTTTATACAAATTTTATAAAAATATGATTAATTGTGAAATAAATGTGAAATAATCTTCGTATAACAATATAGTGTTGACAAAGAAAAGGCATTGTGATAGAAAAGTGATGAAAGGTAGGAAAAGCACTAGTATGAAAGAACGAAAGATTAACACAAGAAGAAAGAAAATTTGTATATTTATAGTAGTTTATACTGCATTATTTGCCTGTCTGGCTTTATGGTTAGACAGTATTTTTGCGGCTGCAGGCAGAACATTTATATGGAAGGTAGATGGCTTGTCACAGCATATTGTGGCATTAAAGTATATTAGAAATGCATTAATAACATTCTTTACGACCGGAAAGTTTGCTATGGTAGATTATACAATCGGACAGGGATTTGATGTGATTGGAACACTTAATTATTATGGGTTTGGAGATCCAATCACATTATTAACAGTATTTTTTCCGGAAAACTCTTTGGAAAGAATGTATGAAGTCTTAATATTTGTGAGAATGTATTTGAGTGGAATCAGTGTGGCATATTTGTGTAAGACTTTGGGGAAGACAAAACTGAGTGCTGTAATACCGGCATCACTTTTATATGCTTTTTGTGCATTTTCATTAATTGGCGGAATCAGACATCCGATGTTTTTCTGTGGAATAATGTATCTTCCGTTGCTAATTGCCGGTGTAGAGAAAGTAATAAAAGATAAGAAAATAGGTACATTAGTTATTGTTGTTGCATTGTCTTTTTCCAGCAACTATTACTTTATGTATATGAATACAGTAATTGCAGCAATTTATTTTTTTATAAGACAGATAGGTACATACAGATCAGAAGGAGTGAAAAAGTTCTTTTTACGTGCAGGGAAAATTATTTTGTCCTATATATGGGGAGTCGCATTGTCAGCGGTAATATTATTTCCGGCAGTATATGCATTTTTAAGTAATGCAAGAACCAGTGCGGAATTGGCTCAGCCACCAATATTGTTTAACAGTGAATATTACAGTTCTTTACTAAAAAGCCTGGCAGTTCCTTATACAGATTTTAATAACTGGGCAGTACCCGGAATCGGAATTTTAGGAGTATTTGCATTATGTGTATTAATTGCACGTTGGAAAAAGACAGACAGAAAACTTTTGTTAGGATTTGCAGTATTGCTTTTGATGATGGTATTTCCGTATGTTGGAAAAGTAATGAATGGATTTTCCTACTCCACAATGCGTTTTAGTTATGCTATGGCATTACTCCTAGTTATGATGTTTGTGTATGCAATAGATGACTTAAAAGATGTTAAAAGAGTGAATATGTATATAGCAGTTATACTATTGGCTGCAATATGTGGTTATCTTATATATGATGCAGAAAGGCAGTACAATGCACAAATGTTTTATGTTGCAGCGATGTTGGGTTTTGTGTGCGTTGGGGTAACTGTTTCCTATCTTGTATACAGACAAAAGAAGTATGGAAAATATATTTTATATCTTTTGTCTTTAACAGCATTGGTAAATATAGCTTTTAACTGTCATTCTATATTCGATAAAGGACAAAATTTCCGGTGCTGGGATTATGTTCAGAGAGGATATCTCAAAGGAGACATGGGTCCACGTTCGGCACAGATGATGAAGTCAGTGGGTGATAATTCTTTTTATCGTATAGAAAGAGAGAGGGATATAAAAAATAAATCTATGTTTTTTGGATTTCAACAGACATGTTTTTACTGGAGTGTTGTTCCTTCAGGGATGACGGATTTGTTTGTTTCTACGTGTATTTCTGATTATTACAAAACTTATGTAATGAAGAGTCTGGAGAGAAGAACCGGATTATTATCTCTTGCAAGTGTGAAATATTATGTAAACTATGAGCAGGATGCACCTTTTGGTTTCTACAAAATTAAAGAAAAAACAATAGATGGAAAAAAAGTCTATTTATATGCAAACGCATGTCATTTACCATTAGGTATTACTTATTCATCATATATGACCAGAGAACAGTATGATAAGTTAAATCCTGTAGAGAGAGAACAGGCATTATTAACCAGTGCAGTAGTAGATCAAAAGGTAGATGGTATTGAAAATAACAGTACGGTTTCAGGTGCTAAAATTATTCCGGTTAGCGTAAGGAAAAAGAAAAATATAAAGATAAAAAACTTTAAAATGAAATCAAAAAGAGGTGCTGTCGTAAAATATCAGTTTGATGGCGAACCGGACAGCCAGACATATATTGTATTTAAAAATATACGTTCAAAAGATTCTGATGTAGACAGGACATCTGCGTTATATAAGGGGAAATATGGAACCGGACATATGAGGGTTATTGGAGATTATGCAGGAAGTTATTTTCATAAAGATGGAAGTGTATTAAATCTTGGATATTCCAAAGAGTCCCAAAAAGAGTTCAAATTAAGATTTAAAAAGAAAAGACGATATACATTTGATGGAGCTTATGCAGTTTCAGTTCCGATTTCCAAATATTTAGAAAACATTAAAAATTTAAAGAAAAACACATTGGAAAATGTAAAAATAAATAATAATCTGATTACAGGAACGATTCAGGCGGACAAAGACGAAATACTACAGATATCTGTTCCATACAGTAAAGGATATACTGTGTATGTAGATGGTAAAAAAACAGATAGTTTTTCTTCCAGTGTGGCATATTTAGGGGTAAAAATAGCAAAAGGAAATCATACTGTCAGAATAGAGTATACTTCACCATTTATCAAATTAGGTTTTGTGGTGACCGTAATATCATTATTACTATTTATTGTGTATTTAATTCTTGGCAGAAAGTTGGAAAAATTTACGTTATAGATTCTATTCTCTGAACTTGACAATAAGATAAATGTTTTATATATTTATGCTGACTCTTTGTTATGATCGGAGAAGAATATGGGAAAAAAGATTATTGAGTTAAAGAATCTGTCAAAGAATTTTGATGATAATCAAGTACTAAAAGGCATAGATTTAAATATTTATGAGAATGAGTTTCTCACACTGTTAGGACCAAGTGGCTGCGGCAAGACTACCATATTGAGAATTATTGGTGGATTTGAGGAGCCAAGCCATGGGCAGGTGCTGTTTAATGGAAAGGATATAGCGAAAGTACCACCGTATAAGCGGGAAGTGAATACGGTGTTTCAAAAGTACGCGCTATTTCCTTTTTTAAATGTGTATGATAATGTAGCGTTTGGCTTGAATATCAAGAAAACGGATAAAAAAGAGATTGAAAAAAAAGTGACGAAGATACTGGAGCTTGTAGGTTTAAAAGGTTTTGAGAAAAGAGATGTTACAAGTCTTTCCGGTGGACAGCAGCAAAGAGTGGCGATTGCAAGGGCGTTGGTAAATGAACCGAAAGTACTGCTTTTGGATGAACCATTAGGAGCGTTAGATGCAAAACTTAGAAAGGGAATGCAGGCTGAGCTTAAGAAGATTCAGAAAGAAGTTGGCATTACCTTTATTTTTGTTACGCATGACCAGGAGGAGGCTCTGTCTATGTCAGATACCATTGTTGTTATGAATGATGGTGTGATACAGCAGATTGGAACACCAATGGATATTTATAATGAACCGGAGAACCGGTTCGTTGCGACATTTATTGGGGAGTCCAATATTATTGAAGGTGTTATGCCAAAAGACTGTATGGTTATTTTCGATAATGTAGAGTGGGAATGTGTCGACAAAGGCTTTAAAGAGAATGAGGAGATTGAGGTCGTACTCAGACCGGAAGATATGGATGTGGTAGCTCCGGAAGACGGAAAGGTCAGAGGGACTATTGTCTCAAAAGTTTTTATGGGTGTGCACTATGAATATCTTGTGGAGACAGATATGAGAAAGTATAAGGTACATACAACAGAGGATATTAAAACGGGAACGGAAGTTGGTTTAACGATTGATCCTTTTGATATCCAGGTAATGCATAGGATGGAGAATTAGGAGGGCTTATGAATCATTATAAAGGTATGGTAAAGCCTTACGTGATATGGTCTCTTTTGCTGATTGCATTACCATTGTTTTTAATTGTTCTGTATTCTGTAACAACAGGAGACAATTCACTGCTTACCATTCATTTTACATTGGCGAATTTTAAGAAAATATTAGATCCGGTCTATGTGAGTGTTTTTGTAAAATCACTGGAGATGGGTCTGTTGACAACGCTTATTTGTTTTGTACTGGCATATCCTATGGCATATTTTATCTCGAAGTTTAATGATGAAGCACAGGGGATTTTAATATTATTTGTCACAATTCCTATGTGGATTAATACTCTGCTTCGAACATATGCATGGATTAGTCTGTTGTCTGATAATGGAATTATTAACTCTCTGTTAAAACTATTAGGGCTAAATCCGGTAAATATGATGTATACCAACTTTTCTGTTTTAATGGGTCTGGTGTGCGATTTACTGCCTTTTATGGTGATTCCGATTCACACATCATTAGCGAAAATGGATTATTCTTTGGTAGAGGCTGCAAATGATTTGGGAGCCGGCAGATTGAAAACATTTACAAAAGTGATATTTAAACTGTCCCTTCCGGGAGTAATAAACGGTGTTACAATGGTATTTTTACTCTCCATATCTACATTTGTTATACCGGTATTGCTGGGCGGGCATCAGTTTGTGTTAATAGGAAACCTGATTGAAAATCAGTTTATTTCGGTGGGTGACTGGAATTTCGGCAGTGCGATTTCCGTGTTGCTTGCAATTGTTATTTTGGTAATGATGGGAGTAGTAAAGAAAATTGCTCCGGATGATAATGGAGGTGCCTGATGAAGAGAAAACTTTCAATTGGACCGAAGTTATATATTGGATTAATGTTTGCGTTTTTTTATCTGCCGATATTAGTTACGATGTTTTTTTCTTTTAATTCTTCAAAGTCACTGACTAGTTTTTCAGGTTTTTCTTTGAGATGGTATGAAAAACTGGTGACAGACAGTAACATTCTTTCAGCAGTGTACGTTTCTGTATCAATTGCTTTGATTGCTACATTGATATCTACGATTCTTGGAACAATTACGGCAATTGGACTTTCAAAGAGTAAAAAAGTACTGCGTGAGTGGCTGTTAAATGTGAATAATATGCCGATTATGAATCCTGAAATTGTTACGGCAATTGGTTTGATGATTTTGTTTACATCAGCGAGAATGGAGCGGGGATATATTACGATGCTGCTTGCACACATTGCATTTTGTACTCCGTATGTTATCGTCAGTGTTTATCCAAAAGTCAGAGCTATGGATCACAATCTGGCAGATGCGGCGATGGACCTAGGCGCAACGCCTTATCAGGCATTGACAAAAGTAATTCTACCAATGTTAAAGCCTGGAATTTTTGCAGGAATGTTACTGGCATTTACGATGTCCATTGATGATTTTGTGATATCTTACTTTGTCACCGGAAATGGTGTGTCGAATATATCAATTGTTGTTTATAATATGACAAAAAGAACGAACCCAACGATTAATGCACTCTCAACCATACTAATTTTAGTGGTTGTTGTGGTACTGGTTTTGGTAGAACTGATTCCAAAAATTCTTAAGAAGAGACGCAGCGGACAGATAGTCATGGAGAATGCTAAATCGGGTGTAAGAAAAAAGGTATTGCTCACAGGATGTGTGGCAGCCGCGGTTGTCGTGATAATTTTCTGTATTAATAATTTCATGGGAATGAATCAGAAGAATGTTCTTCGTGTATATAATAGTGGAGAATATATAGATACGGAACTTATCGAAAGATTTGAAAAAGAAAATGACTGTCAGGTGGTATACGAGACGTTCGACTCTAATGAGACGATGTATACGAAATTACAGAGCGGTTCTGAGTATGATATTCTGATTCCGTCAGATTATATGATAGAGAGATTGATAAAAGAAAAATATCTGCAAAAAGTTGACTGGACTAAGATTACAAATAAAAGCAAAATAATACCGGAGTTATTAAATGGCAACTTTGATAAGGGAAGCCAATATACAGTTCCGTATTATTGGGGAACGGTTGGTATTTTATATAACAAAAATAAGGTTGCCGGAGAAGATTTAAAACAGGGATGGGAAATCTTACGGGATAAAAAATACAAAGGGAAACTATACATGTATGATTCAGAAAGAGATTCTTTTATGATTGCTTTGAAAGCACTGGGATATTCTATGAATACACATGATAAAAAGCAGTTAAAGGAAGCGTATCAATGGTTAATAGAGCAGCAGGAAACAATGAATCCTGTTTATGTTGGAGATGATGTTATGGATAATATGATTTCCGGAAATAAGGATATGGCTGTTGTATATTCAGGTGATGGTGCGTATATCATTTCTGAGAATGATGACATGGGATTTTTTGTTCCTGAGCAGGGAAGTAATGTTTGGACAGATGCAATGGTAATTACAAAGCATTGTGAAAATATAGACTTGGCACATAAATTTATGGACTTTTTCTTACAGGAAGATGTGGCAATACAAAATACAGAGTATATAGGATATGACAGTGCAGTAAAATCGGTGTACGAGTATTATAGAGATGAAGAATATGAGGGGAATCCGGGATGTGCACCAGATACATCTAATCCGAAAAATGAAGAATTCAGATATCAGGAACAGGAAATAAAAGAATACTGTGCCAGTCTTTGGACCAAAGTAAAGTCAAATTAAAATTTTATGTAGGATTAAAAAATAAGGTATTTTGAAAAGAATGAAATCAGACAGGTCATACTGAATATTGTATGTTAAATAAAGTATTTTATATACAGAGAGAAAAATAGTGAGTGCACAAATTTTGTTGTAAAAATCGTGTTTAAATATATTATTTTTATGTGGATATGGGGATACTTTATAATGTCTGGACATGCGTCAGCGTCAGTTTTATTTATAAAGAGTTTTAGATGGAGATTATTATGAAAGAAAGTTTTTGGCAGGAGTATTTTTCAATTCCTAATATTATGGGATATTTCAGAATTGTTTTAGCAGTATTATATGTATGGGCATTTTATATGTCTTTGGATGGTGCACCTTATTGGCCGGTGATAGCCATTATTGTTGTATCAGGACTTACCGATTTTTTTGATGGAAAAATTGCCAGAAAATTTCATATGGTGACGGACTGGGGAAAAATGCTTGATCCAATTGCAGATAAAGTGACGATTGGGGCAATTATATTAAGCCTTATGTTTAAATATAAAATTATGATGCCAATGATTGTGTTGTATATCATAAAAGAAGGATATATGGCATTAGCAGGCACTCTTCTAATAAAGAAAGGGCATAAAATCGAGGGGGCAAAGATATATGGCAAAGTATGCACTTTTGCCACATATCTTATTTTGCTTGCAATATTACTGATTCCTGATATGAGTGATGGAATTGTAGTAAGACTGATTGTGATTAATATGATGGTTATGGTATATGCTTTTGTAAGATATATTATTTATTATGGGAAATTGTTTAAAGAGTGTTCGGAGAATGTTGGAGAGATGGAGTCTTATAAAAATTAAAAAGACTATTAAAATGGAAAATGTTGCTTATTTGTATCCTATTTGATACATTGAAATTAAGATATTAAATAGATTAATGAGGGGGATAACTTTTAAATATATTTTATGGGAGTGGGATAGAGAACTTTTACCTACTCTTTTTTACATCTTCTTTTATCAGCCTTTGACTTTATGGCATGAAAAAAGCGGGTGATGGGAATCGAACCCACATATCCAGCTTGGAAGGCTGGTGTTCTACCACTGAACTACACCCGCAAAGTATGCCTGGTTCCGGAATCGAACCAGAGACACGAGGATTTTCAGTCCTCTGCTCTACCAACTGAGCTAACCAGGCTTGCGATACCTCGTATCATCTACCGCATTGATGATTTTAAACCAACATCTGGTATTTGTCAAGTAATAAAATAAATTTGTTACTATTCAGCCATGCGATATAGAATAAATATAACAAATAACTGCTTGCAGAGAATTTGAAATATTTATTCTGTATCATATGGTGAACAACCATAGCGAAGGAAATCCAAAGGATTTTCGAGCTACTGGCTGAATAGTTACTTTATTTCTTCTGATATACATGAACGTATTCAATCTCGAAAACATATGGCAACTGGCTGTCGTCTACAGGACCGCCAAGCCCTCCACCGACAGCGGTGTTCATAATTAAGAAATATGGTTTATCAAAAGGCCAGGCATGATGCATCTGGTCATTTGGAACATCAGGTCTTTCATATTTAAACTGGGTTTTGCCATCTACGAAAAACTCAAAGTAATCCGGTGTCCACTCCATAGAGTAATTATGAAATTCATCAGGAGGAATAAAATCATATTCCTTATGATTAGAAAATGGGTTTGGTTCGCTCATTCTGTGATTAAACATTCCTGAATGCAGACTAAACAGTAATAAATTCGGTCTGCGTCCAATATGTTCTACAATATCTATTTCTCCACATTCAGGCCAGCGGTCTTCAGGGGGAGTTTTGGGAAATCTCTCCCAGTCTTCTTTTGTGAAATTATCAAAATCAGGACGGCCGTCTTCCCGTTTTGGAACCCAGTCAGGAATTGGCGGTTTTTCTTTATATGGCATCATCCAGATAGCAGGCCAGGAACCGGTTCCTCCGGGAAACTTTGCTCTGATGTCAAAATATCCATACTGCCAGCTTGCTTTTCCTCTGGTGTTAATTTTGGCGGAAGTATACTCCCGTTCTCCGTCCTGTTCTTTGACAGAGCGAATGGTCAGTTTTCCGTCTTTTACAAAAATATTGCCGGTTCTGTCTGTGTATGCCTGTAGTTCGTTATTTGGCCATTGAAAGTTTCCTACTTCATAGCTCCATTTTTCGGAATCAGGTTGTCCTTCATAATCAAAATCATCTGCCCATACTAATTTGTAATCATTTAAATTCATAAAAAACTCCAATCCGCTGCAGAGAACTACAGCATAAATTTAAACGTACTGATAATTTAAGTTGATTTTAACATATAAAAACATTTTTACCTAGAGAAAAATAAGATATTTTTTGACAATTAGAAAAGATTGAACTATTGTTGTAATAGTGGAAAAAAGGAGCATAACATGAAAGTTTTATTGGTGGCAGTAAATGCCAAATACATTCATTCCAATCTGGCAGTATACAGTTTGAAAGAGTATGCTGAAAAATATGGGAAGAATGAGCATGAGATAAAAATAAAAGAATATACAATTAATCAATATACAGAAGAGATTGTTTCGGATATTTATGAAGAACAGGCGGATATTATAGGGTTTTCCTGTTACATTTGGAATATTCATCAGGTGATGCAGGTAATTAACGATTTGAAGTCTGTCTGCACAAAGAAAGATATCTGGGTTGGAGGACCGGAAGTATCTTATAATGCAGTGCAGGTATTGTCAGATAATGCAAACGTTAATTATGTGATGTGTGGTGAAGGTGAAGAGATATTGAAACAATTTCTGGACAATTATCATGAGGGAAAATTACAAAGGAAAGATATTAACGGACTTGTATATAGAGAGGATGGACAGATAAAAGCAAATCCGATGATGAAGCCTGTGGATATTTCTGATATACCTTTTGTGTATAGAGATATGAAAGATTTTGAAAATAAAATTATATATTATGAGACGAGCAGGGGATGTCCGTTTTCCTGTAGCTACTGTCTGTCATCTATTGATAAAAAAATCCGGTTTCGAAATTTGGATTTAGTAAAAGAAGAACTTCGGTTTTTTATTGATAATAAAACATCCCAGGTAAAATTTGTCGACAGGACCTTTAATTGTAATCCAAAACATGCAATGGAAATATGGAGGTATATTAAGGAAAATGATAATGGCATCACCAATTTTCATTTTGAAATAGCAGCAGATTTGATGACAGAAGAAGAACTGGAATTGATATCAGATATGAGACCCGGGTTAATACAATTAGAAATTGGAGTGCAGTCTGTGAATGAGGAGACATTACAGGCGATTCATCGAAAAACGGATATTGGGAAAATAGAAAGTATTACAGGCAGGATACGGCAGAACAAAAATATACATCAGCATCTTGACTTGATTGCAGGTCTGCCTTATGAGGATTATTCATCTTTTAAAAATTCATTCAACACAGTGTATGCCATGAAACCTGATCAGCTCCAATTAGGTTTTTTAAAAGTATTGAATGGTGCCGGAATATCAGAAGAGGCAAAGGAGTATGGTATTGTTTGCAGCAACCGTCCGCCTTATGAAGTGTTAAAAACAAAATGGCTTACCTTTGATGAGATTTTAAGATTAAAAGAGATTGAGACAGTTGTTGAAATATATTATAACAGTTTACAATTTTCAGAGACAATAAGAAAATTGGAAGAGTTTTTCAAGTCTCCATTTGACATGTATGAACGATTGGGAAGATATTATAAAAAATACAGCGCAGGTGGATTGAAGCATTCCAGAGTGAACCGTTATGTATTGCTTCTTGATTTTATCATGGAAGAATTAAATTTGACAGAAGAAGACAGCTTTGCATGGAAAGAACTGTTGACATTGGATTTTTATTTGAGAGAGAATGCAAAAACCCGTCCGGTGTTTGCAAAAAGTTTAGAGGATTCTAAAAAGAAAATTCATAAAATTTATTGTCATCCGCAATTAAAACAAAAACTAAAAAATTATGTAAACTATTCTTCGAAACAGATAGAACATATGACGCATATAGAAGTTTTAAAAGGGCGGTATATATTATTTGATTATCTAAACAGAAATGCATTAACAAAAGCAGCAAGTACAGTTGATGTTACAACATATTTACAACTTTAGGATATAGTACTGATTACAGGAGGAAAAAATGATAAAAAACTATGTTTGTGTGGATATTGAAACCACCGGCATTAGACCAAAATGGGACAAAATCATAGAGATTGGAGCAGTAAAGGTTCGAAACGGAAAGGAAGTAGAGAGATTTTCTGAGTTAATTTATCCGGGAGTAAAGCTTCCATGGAGAATTACAGAACTGACCGGAATTACAGATGAAATGTTAAAGGGAAAACCGACAATTGAGGAGGTTTTACCCAGGTTTATTGAATTTGCAGGAGATGATTTGTTATTAGGACACAACATTCGTTTTGATTATAGTTTTTTGAAACAAAACGCCATGAACTTAAATTTAGAGTTTCAGAAAAGTGGAACAGATACTTTGAAAATAGCACGCAAAGTATTACCGCATTTAGAGAGCAGAGCGTTGGATTATCTGTGCAGATATTATAATATTGAGGATGAGAATCATCATAGAGCGTTTAATGATGCCAGTGTTACATCACAGTTATATTTTATTCTTATGGAACAATTCGGAGAAGAGAACCCACAGCTTTTTGAACCATATGAATTTTCATATAAAGTAAAGAAAATGCAGGCGATTACGGACAAACAAAGAAAATATCTGCTGGATTTGATACGTTATCATAATCTTACGGTTGATTTTGACGTAGACGGTTTGTCGAAAAACGAAGCGTCCAGAAAAATAGACAAAATTCTGTCAGAAAAAGGTAGAATTTTTGACTAGGACAAAAGAAAAAGTTGTGATATACTTTGAAAGTATATGGTGGGAAAGTCCACATTTTATAATTGATTAGAGGTGAGATAAATGAATTTTTTCTATAGCAAAAAGAATCAGAAAATTATTGCAGGAGCTATTGCATTGGTGTTAGTTGCGGCGCTAGTTGTAACAACAATTGCAAGTTTCTAATGGACACTGATTAAAAATGATTTTACTCAAATGATACATAAGGGATGTTTGGAGGAGGAAAAATGAAAAAGATAAGGAAGATTGGCATAATGCTTGTTGTTATGGCGGCATTATTTGGTGCCATTCAGGTATCTGCCGCTTCAAGAGATACAGAAGACGTAGTAAAAGAAGGAATCCATATTGAAGATATTGATGTCAGTGATATGACAGAGAAAGAAGTAAAAAAGGCTGTTAAAGATGTGGTAAATTCAAGAATAAATGCCGCTGTGTCATTAAAGATTAATAAGGATACTGTAAATACAACACTGAAAGATTTAGGATATTCATGGAAAAATAAATCCGTTGTCAGTGAGGCAATGAGAGCCGGTAAACAGGGAAATGTCATCAGGAGATATAAGGACAGCATAGATTTAAAGAAACAGGGAAAAACATTTCATGTTGAAATAGGTATTGAAGAAAAGGATTTCAAGAAAAATCTTGAAGCGTTATGTAAACCGTACAATGTAGAGGCGAAAAATGCATCTTTGAAAGCTACCGGTCATGGATTTCAGATTATTCCTGAGGTAGAGGGATGTGTGGTAAATTATAGTAAGACAGTAAAACAGTTTATATCATATATTCAGAATGACTGGGACAAAAAGTCAGAGATTGCTTTTGAGGCAACAACAAAGATTGCGAAACCAAAATACACAACAAAGGATTGTGAAAAGGTTTCTAATGAACCGATGGGAACTTATACGACTTATTTCTCAGCAGGAGTGGTAAATAGAAATTTAAATATAAAGAATGGAACACAAAAGCTGAGTGACAATGTAATATATCCGGGAGAAAGTTTTTCCTGTAATGAGCAGCTGGCGCCATGGACAGAGGATAATGGCTGGCATCCGGCCGGAACTTATTCTGAGGGAAGTGTAGTTGACAGTCTTGGAGGAGGAATCTGTCAGGTATCCAGTACATTGTACAATGCGTTAATTAATGCAGAGTTAAAGATTGTTGAAAGATATCCTCATTCTATGGCAGTGTCTTATGTGCCGTTAGCGGCAGATGCCGCATTGGCAGGCGATTATAAAGATTTGGTGTTTGAGAATAATACTGATGCACCGATTTATATTCAGGGACATTACAGTGAGGGAGCTGTTACATTCAATGTGTATGGTCATGATACCCGAAAAGCAGGTCATAAGGTAGAATATGTAAGTAAGACGATAAAAACCGTGCCAATGACTACTACAACAAAGAAAGATCCTTCAAAGGAAGAAGGATATAAAGAAACTGTACCGGGACATGTAGGATATGTCGCAGAATTATACAAGGTAACATATGAAAACGGTAAACAGGTAAGCAAAGAATTAATGCATACAAGTACCTATAAGATGGCACCGACAACAAAGATTGTGGGAACTAAGAAAGATAAGAAAAAAGATCCGGAGCCGACAACGCAAAGTCCTGATGATAAGAAAAAGAAGAATGACGGGGATAAAAAGAAAAAATCTGAATAAATAAGGTGGTGTATCTATGCATACAGGAAAGATTTCTGAAATAGCATATAAGCGTTCAGTTCTAAAGAAGATTCGTGACAAATCTGAGAATTTGCAGGTTGGCATAGATGGAGCACATATGGCGATAGAAGATGTTACAATGGTAATGTCTTCTAATTGCATATTAAAATGGTTTCCGGGTTGTGAGAGATATTATCTTCAAAAAACATTAAATGATATTTATGCCAGTGGTGGAAATCCGAAGTATGTTCATTTACAAATAAATATTCCAAATGATTTTGAAGAGAAACAATTGGGAAGAATTATTAAGAGTTTTGATGAAGCTGTTACAGAGACAAAATTGACGATTCAGAAGTGTGATGTTTATGCAGGAAATGTAGATGAATTGCTCATATATGTTAATGTAACCGGCGTGTCAGAAAAAATATTTTCCTTACAGGATATGAAAGAAAACACGGATATTGTAATGGCAGGAACACTTGCTGTTGGGGGAACCTCTCTCATGGCAAAGTTATACGAGAGCAGATTGAGAGAAAAGTTTCATGATACTTTTGTGGATGACTGCCTGAAAATATCTGAGTTTACAGATATAAAAAAGATTACAGATATTGCAAAGGAGCAGGATATTTTATATATGCATCATGTATCTGATGGAGGCGTCTTTGCAGCTGTATGGGAAATGGTTTCAGCAGTAAATCTGGGAATAGAGATAGATATAAAAAAAATACCTGTCTGGCAGGAAACTATAGAAATTGCGGAAGTATTTGACTATAATCCATATATGATAGATGGGACAGGTGCAGTTCTGATTGCTGTAAAGGATGGAACAGCATTGGTAGAAAAACTTGAAAGTGCGGGGATTTATGCGGATGTGATAGGGCATATAACATCCGGCAGGGACAGAGTGGTTATGAATGGCGATGAGAGAAGATTTCTAGAACCTCCAAGAGGTGATGAAATATATAATTATTTGAATCGAAAAGGAGAAATGGCATGAGAGAAGAAATTTTAAGATTAATTGAAAACAAAAGCAGAATTGACCTAAAGGAGGCCGCCATCCTGCTGGGGATGGAGGAAGCGGAAGTCGCCAATGCCATTGCCGATATGGAAAAAGAAAAAATAATATGTGGATATTACACAATGATAGACTGGGATAAAACAAGTGAGGACAGAGTTACTGCTTTAATTGAAGTCAGAGTAACGCCACAAAGAGGCAGAGGATTTGATGAGATTGCAGAACGTATCATGAGATATGATGAAGTAAAAGCTGTATATCTGATGTCAGGTGGATTTGATTTTACAGTAATAATCGAAGAAAAGTCTATGAAAGAAATTGCACAGTTTGTTACAAGCAAATTATCTACATTAGACAGTATTTTAAACACAGCAACACATTTTGTTCTAAAAAAATATAAAGATTACGGAACAATTTTAGCAGATACAGAAGAAAGGATATTGGTGACACCATAATGAGAGACCCGTTGTCAGAAGTAATAAAGGAAGTGAAACCATCGGGTATCAGAAAGTTCTTTGATATTGTCAGCGAAATGAAAGATGCTATATCACTGGGTGTTGGAGAGCCGGATTTTGATACACCATGGCATATCAGAGAGGAAGGAATTTACTCTCTTGAGAAAGGACGCACATTTTATACGTCCAATGCAGGATTAAAAGAATTAAAAATAGAGGTTTGTAATTACCTAAAAAGAAAAATAAATGTTGAATATGATTATCATGATGAAGTAATGATTACAGTTGGTGGAAGTGAGGCCATTGATATTGCTATGCGGGCAATGGTAAATCCCGGAGAGGAAGTGCTGATACCACAGCCGAGTTATGTTTCTTATGTGCCATGTGCACAGCTTATCTATGCGGTACCTAAGGTAATTGAATTAAAGGAAGAGAATGAGTTCCGCCTGACAAAGCAGGAATTGTTAGATGCAATCACAGACAAGACAAAAATGCTGGTATTACCGTTTCCGAATAATCCGACAGGAGCAATTATGGAAAAAGAGGACTTGGAAGAGATTGCAAAGGTCTGTGTGGAGAAGGACATATTTGTTTTATCGGATGAAATTTATTCAGAACTTACATATAAAGGAAAACATATATCTATCGCATCAATGCCGGGCATGAGAGAGAGAACGGTTGTCATTAACGGTTTTTCAAAGGCTTATGCGATGACCGGATGGAGACTGGGATATGCAGCTGCACCAAAAGAAATTTTGGCACAGATGTTAAAAATACATCAGTTTGCTATCATGTGTGCACCGACGAACAGCCAGTATGCTGCTGTTGATGCATTGAAGAATGGAGACAAAGACGTACAGATGATGTGCGAATCTTATAATCAGCGAAGAAGATTTGTAGTACACGAGTTAAGAGACATGGGAATGGAATGTTTTGAACCATATGGAGCATTTTATGTTTTCCCTAGTATTAAAAAATTTGGAATGACTTCGGAGGAGTTTGCCAATAAATTACTAGAAGAGGAAAAAGTAGCAGTTGTGCCGGGTACGGCTTTTGGCGACTGTGGCGAGGGATTCCTTAGAATATCTTATGCATATTCATTGGAAAACTTAAAGATTGCTTTAGGCAGAGTAAGGAGTTTCGTAGAAAGACTTCAAAAATAAAAGTTACCGGCATTTGGAGATTACTCATGCCGAAGAATAGACAGAAAGAGGAAGAATATGAATATTGTTCTTTTGGAACCGGAGATACCACAGAATACCGGAAATATTGGCAGAACATGTTGTGCAACCGGGACGAAATTACATTTAATAGAACCTATGGGATTTCGAATTAATGAGAAATCTCTGAAAAGAGCAGGTATGGACTATTGGGAAGACCTGGATGTGACAATTTATGATAGTTACGAAGATTTTCTTGAAAAAAATCCGAATATTAAAATGTGGTATGCAACAACGAAAGCACCAAACAGATATAGTGATGTAAAACTGGGACAGGATGATTATATTATGTTTGGAAAAGAAAGTGCAGGAATACCAGAAGAAATTCTGGCAGAGAATAAAGAAAGATGCATCCGTATCCCGATGAATCCGGAAATTCGTTCTTTAAATCTTGCAAATTCTGTAGCAGTTGTTTTGTATGAAGGACTGCGTCAGAATAATTTTGCAGGAATGCAGATGGAAGGGGAACTTCATCGATTACAGTGGAAATAGAATAAGTGCCTGACAAAGAATTAGAGTTTTAGGATTCTTTGCCAGGTACTTTTTTGCCAGAAGTAAAATTTGTTGTAATTAAGATGATATTTTGATAAAATTAAATCGTTTAAGGTATTTGAACGTGACATTTAAGTTTTGACAAAAGAATTTGCAAAAAAACCAAAAGAAAAGGGAGGATTTGACAATGTCAAACGAAAAAATTAACGTTGGCAGAGAACCAGTGTATGATGCAAGGAAACTGGGATATGGAAAAATGGGTATTCTTGGATTTCAGCATATGTTCGCTATGTTTGGTGCCACAGTAACAGTTCCACTTTTAACAGGTCTGAATGTTCAGACAACACTTCTTATGGCCGGACTTGGAACACTTTTATTCCACTTACTTACAAGATTTAAAGTGCCTGCATTTTTAGGCTCTTCATTCGCGTTTATTGGTGGATATTTAGCAATTGCACCATTGAATGCAGATGGAAGTGGAAACTTAGAAATGCTTCCATATGCATGTTTAGGTGTTGTATTTGCAGGTTTATTGTACCTGATACTTGCATTGGTAATGAAACTGGTAGGTGTTTCAAAAGTTATGAAACTTTTTCCACCAGTGGTAACAGGACCTATTATTATTGCTATTGGGTTGTGTTTAGCACCATCAGCATTAAATAACTGTGCTACATGTTGGCCACTTGCTATTGTAGCACTTTGCATTGTTATTGGATTTAATATCTGGGGAAAAGGAATGGCAAAGATTATTCCTATTCTGATTGGTGTAATTGGTGCTTATATTGTGGCATTATTATTAGGAAATTTAGCAGGCTTAAGTTTTATTACACCAGTGGATACACAGAAAATCATTGATGCGGCATGGATTGGTCTTCCGGTTGACTGGAGTGGAACAGTATTTGGTGGTGTTGATTTTGCTGATACAGCAAAGGTTACAGTAGCTCTGACTACAATGATTCCAATTGCCATTGCAACAATGATGGAACATATCGGTGATATTTGTGCAATTAGTGCTACAGTAGGTAAGGATTATATTAATGATCCGGGGCTTCACAGAACATTAATCGGTGATGGTCTTGCGACATCCTTATCATCATTGTTTGGCGGACCTGCTAACACAACATATGGTGAGAACACAGGTGTACTTGCACTTTCCAGAGTGTATGATCCAAGAGTAGTGAGAATTGCAGCATACCTTGCAATATTATTCTCATTCTGTCCAAAATTTGCAGCAATAATAAATGCTATGCCAATTGGTATTGTAGGAGGAATTTCTTTTATGCTTTATGGCATGATAGCATCTATTGGTATTCGTAATATGGTTGAGGCACAGGTTGATTTTTCAAAGAGCAGAAATGTTATTGTGGCGGCGGTTATTGTTGTTTGTGCTCTTGGAATTAAGTTTAGTTCAGGAATGGGAGCAGACGTGATAAACAGTATAGACGGTTCAGTTAATTTTAAAGTTGGAACTGTAGCAATTAGTTTATCAGGTTTAGCTATAGCTGCGATAGTCGGCATTATTCTTAACGCTTTGTTCCCTGATAAGGATAAAGTTCAGAGTATTAATGAAGATATAGAAAAATAGAAATAGTAAAAGAAACAAAGTGACATTGCCTAGAGCAATGTCACTTTTCTTTTGTCCATCTGAATTAGTCCCTCATCTTTCATTTTCCCGAGTTCCCGGCTCATGGCACTTCTGTCTACGGAAAGATAATCTGCCAGATTACTGATAGTAAAAGGTAATTCGAAAGTGTTACTTCCTTTTTGAGCAGACAGGATGCCAAAGTAAGATAAAAGGCGTTCACGTGTAGAGCGCTGGCTTAAAACTTCCAAATGCTCACAAATACGCTGCGTTTTTTCCTGTACCATCTGTAAAACATTGCTGACTAATTGGCTGTGATGAGCGCAGGCGTTTTTACACCGCTTAATTAAATGCTCATAATTAATAAAACGAATCGTACAATTGCTTGTAGCTTCCACTGTAATATTATTTCTTGTTGCATGAAAATAAAATAATTGTCCGAAGATATCTCCTTCTTCCATACTTTCAAGAATAGTACGTGAACCGTTAGGCAGGCTGTGGACTACACATGCTGAGCCTTTCTCTACAATGCCGATGCCCATATCCTGTTCACTATAGAAACAGATAATTTCTCCGGATGAATATTTTTTTAATCTCGAATTGAAACAGTGCATCATGGAATCATGCTCTGTTTCTTCTATATTATGAAACAAATGGGTTCTTGTCATATAAATTTCCTCCATATTAAAATTATGCTTATATTGTAAAGTATAACAAATTTGAGAGCATGTTGCAAATGCAACAGAAAAAACAAATAAAATCTTTATAATAAAAAATGTAAAGGAAAAAATATACAAATTTTATAGTGAAAAGTGGATAAAATCTCCTATACTTTACAAAGTGTGGAAACGATTAATTTTTTCATGAAAATATTCTGTGTTAATCGTTGCAAAACCATTTATAAAGTGTTATATTATTCACAGTTAGTGAAAATGACGTTTTATGTGTGAAAGTGCGTCTTTTTGACGCAAAGGGCACTTTAGCTTATCGAAATAAACTAACTACTATTTTATGGAGGTATGCTTATGGATGCGGTTACATGCATAAAGACAAGAAGAAGTATCAGAGAATTTAAACCTCAGGATGTTTCTAAAGACACCATTGAGGAGCTGGTACAGATATCAGCTTTTGCTCCTTCTTGGAAAAACACTCAAACTACCCGTTATATTGCCATAACGGACCCGGAAACCAAGAGCCTTTTAGCAGAACAATGCTGCGCTGAACATAATCAGGGGATTATAGGCAGTGCTCCGGTATTGGTTGCAACTACTATTGTGGATAAGCGCTCTGGTTATGAAAGAGATGGCAGTTATTCTACTGTCAGAGAGGATAACTGGCAGGCATTTGACAATGGTATTGCTGCACAGACATTTTGTCTGGCTGCTCATGACAAAGGTCTTGGAACAGTTATAATGGGCTTGTATGACATTAACAAGGCAGAAGAAATCTTAGATATTCCCGAAGGACAGATACTTATGGCTTTGATTGCTGTAGGGTATCCGGCTCAGGAACCGGCAGCTCCAAAGAGGAAACCGGTTGAAGATTTGCTTACGTTTCGTTAGTCATTCACTAAATATATAAAATTTTAAGCTTTACATTTATTTTTAGGAGGAAAAAAAGAGATGAGAGAAGAATGGACAGGATTTAATGGTGGCGCTTGGGAAAAAGAAGTCAACGTCAGAGATTTTATCCAGAAGAACTACACACCATATGATGGTGATGCTAGTTTCTTAGCAGGACCTACACAGAACACAACAGATTTGTGGGAACAGGTACTTGAATTACAGAAGTTGGAAAGAGAAAGAGGCGGAGTTGTAGACATGGACACAAAGGTTGTTACAGGTATTACAGCTCATGGACCGGGATATCTTAACAAAGATAAAGAAACAATCGTAGGATTCCAGACTGATGCACCATTCAAGAGAGCACTTCATGTAAACGGCGGTATCCGTATGGCTATGCAGGCTTGTTCAGACAATGGTTATGAAGTAGATCCTGAAGTAGTAGATTTCTACACAAATTATAGAAAAACACATAACGCCGGCGTATTTGATGCTTACACTCCGGAAATGAGAGCTTGTAGATCAAGCCACGTTATTACAGGTCTTCCAGATGCTTACGGACGTGGACGTATCATTGGTGACTACAGAAGAGTGGCACTTTATGGTGTTGACAGACTTATCGAGGATAAGGAAGCACAGAAGGCAGCAACTTCTGATGTTATGACAGCAGAAGTTATTCGTGACAGAGAAGAATATTCAGAGCAGATTAAAGCTTTGAAGCAGTTAAAAGAATTAGGAAATATCTATGGTTTTGATATTTCAAGACCAGCTGAGAATGTTAAGGAAGCTATTCAGTGGTTATATCTTGCATACTTAGCAGTAGTTAAAGATCAGAATGGTGCTGCAATGTCACTTGGTAGAACATCTACATTTATTGACATTTATGCTGAAAGAGATTTAGCTAACGGAACATTCACAGAGGAAGAAATTCAGGAATTCGTAGATCACTTCATTATGAAGTTAAGATGCGTTAAATTCTCAAGAACACCTGATTACAATGATATTTTCTCTGGTGACCCAGTTTGGGTAACAGAGTCAATCGGTGGTGTTGGTATTGACGGACGTCACATGGTTTCAAAGATGTCATATAGATATCTTCATACATTAGAGAACTTAGGTGCAGCTCCAGAGCCAAACCTTACAGTTCTTTGGTCAACAAGACTTCCGGAAAACTTCAAGAGATACTGTGCTAAGTTATCTATCGAGTACTCATCAATGCAGTATGAGAACGATGACTTAATGAGAGTAACACATGGTGATGACTATGGTATTGCATGTTGTGTATCTTCTATGAGAATCGGTAAAGAAATGCAGTTCTTCGGAGCTAGAGCAAACCTTGCTAAATGTCTTCTTTACGCTATCAATGGTGGTGTTGATGAAAAGACTAAGAAACAGGTTGGACCTAAGTACAGACCATTTACAGGTGAATACCTTGATTATGATCAGGTAATGGATTTATTTGATGATATGATGAAATGGTTAGCAGGTGTATATGTAAATGCATTAAATATTATTCATTATATGCATGATAAGTACTGCTATGAAGCAATTCAGATGGCATTACATGATGCTCATGTAAAGAGATGGTTTGCTACAGGTGTTGCAGGACTTTCTATCGTAGCTGACTCATTCTCAGCTATGAAGTATGCAAAGGTTAAAGTTATCAGAGATGAAGATGGCCTTGCTGTAGATTATGAAATTGATGGAGAATTCCCTAAATATGGTAACGATGATGACAGAGTTGATTCAATTGCCGTTGAAATCGTTAATAAGTTTATGGGATATCTTAGAAAGAACCACACATACAGAGATGGTATTCCTACACAGTCTATCCTTACAATTACATCAAATGTAACATATGGTAGAGCTACAGGTAATACACCAGACGGAAGAAAAGCAGGAGAGCCATTCGCACCAGGTGCTAACCCACTTCATGGTAGAGATAAAAACGGTGCTGTTGCATCACTTGCATCTGTATCTAAGATTCCATTCATGAATGCACAGGATGGTATTTCAAATACATTTACTATCATCCCTGATGCACTTGGTAAAGATGATAAGGTTATCGCTGGTGACATCGATATTCCTGGATTCAAGCCAGAACAGTAATAAGTAAAATTTAACGATGCTCTTGTGAAAGCAGGAGCATCGGATACAAGGAGTATTCTTATATGAAAACAGGTATTATTCATTCACTTGAAAGCTGTGGTACAGTAGACGGACCAGGAGTAAGATTTGTTGTTTTCTTTAAAGGATGTCCTATGAGATGTGCATATTGTCATAATCCGGATACATGGGAAATGGCCGGTGGTCAAGAGATGACAGTAGATGATCTTTTAAAGGAGTTTGAAAAGAAACGGCCGTTTTATGAAACTGGTGGAATTACTTGTACCGGTGGTGAGCCGATGGTTCAGATAGATTTTCTGACAGAACTGTTTGAAGAGTGTAAGAAAAGAAAAATTCATACTTGTTTAGATACATCAGGAACAACATTTCAGCCTGATAATGAAGAGTACCTAAAGAAAGTAGATAGATTGTTAGAATCCACAGATTTGGTCATGCTAGACATAAAGCATATTGACCCAGAGGAACATATGAAGTTATGTAAGCGGCCAAATGATAATATTTTGAAATTTGCCCAGTACATTGATTCTAAGGGAATCGATATATGGATTCGTCATGTATGTGTTCCGCACATTACGATAAATAAAGAGTATTTGTTTAAATTGGGGCAGTTCATTGGAACGCTTCGCAATTTAAAATCTATAGATGCTCTTCCGTATCATGATATGGGCAAAATGAAATATGAAGAGTTAGGCATAGAGTATCCTATTCCGGAAATAGAACCTGCCACAAAGGAAATGGCTGTTTCCTGCAGAAAGATTATTTTAGATGGAATAAGAGATATTCGCTCAAAACTAAGTTAGAGCAAAATGATTTCACATAATAGGTAGAAGTCAAATACGATATAATATAGGAGGAAATTAAAATGGCAGCAAGTACAAAACAGGTTGACAATTTAGTAGCTTTATTAGATGGTTATGCAGCAGAAGGCGGACATCACCTTAATGTTAATGTTTTACAGAAGGAAATGTTATTAGACGCTCAGGCTCATCCGGAAAAATATCCACAGCTTACAGTTCGTGTTTCAGGATACGCTGTAAACTTCATTAAATTAACAAAAGAGCAGCAGGATGATGTTATTCATAGAACATTCCATGCCAGCACAGGTTTATAAGAATTACGGACGATAAGTCCTTTATGGATGTTTTACATTCATAGGTAAATAGAAAGGGAATCACAGTGAGAATGTTTTCGTTCAAATCAGTGATTTCCTTTTTGTTTGTTTCATTCTTGAAAGCTATGCTTTTGACTTGCCATATTATGAAATCCGTTTATAATATAAGAAGAAATAGTATAGATAATAGGTTTACATAATGCGAGGTAGAAAATGTACAATATTGTATCAAAGCTGATTATATATGGCGATATGCCGAAAGACTCGATTTTAATGGAGTTAAGCAATATTATTAAAGAATATAAACAGGCAGATGAACAGCAGGGATTGTCTGAAAATAAAAAGAGTGAAATTATTACGCATTTATACAAACAGGTAAAACGTATCTTAGAGGTTGCTACAGACTATGGCTTTAATGATAATTTATGGCATAATTATCTGACATATTTGTTAATAACGGATGAGAATCCTTTTAGTATTACATGTGAAAAGATTGGCGCAAGTAATGGCAGTGTAAATCATTTTGCAAAAAATGATTTTAAACAGTTTCAGATATTGTTTGATTATGATTTTTCAGAGATGGAAAATAAATTGGGAATCGACTGCTTTTGCCAGTTAGAGAATTATCAGGCTATTGGCAAACCGGAGCTTATGTACAACAAAAATGTAAGTGAGAAAGTCCGCTCATTAAGTAAGAGACTGGAAGCAGCAAAGGACGAGAATGAATTCTTTGCATATGTGACGGAATTTTATAAAGATTATGGTGTGGGAATGTTTGGTCTTAATAAGGCGTTTCGGATTACAGATGAAACCCCATTCCGGTTTAAGGCAATTAACAATATGGACAAGGTTACTTTGGACGACCTGGTTGGTTATGAAATTCAGAAGAAGAAACTGATTGATAATACTGAGGCATTCGTGGAAGGTAGAAAGGCAAATAACTGTTTGTTGTTTGGAGACAGTGGAACAGGAAAATCTACCAGCATTAAAGCGATTGTAAATCAGTACTATGACAGAGGTCTGCGGATGATTGAAATCTATAAGCATCAGTTTAAAGATTTGTCTAATGTCATTGCCACAATTAAAAATAGAAATTATAAATTTATTATTTATATGGATGATTTGTCTTTTGAGGATTTTGAGGTGGAATATAAATTTTTAAAAGCAGTTATTGAGGGGGGTGTTGAAACGAAACCTGAAAATATACTGATTTATGCCACATCTAACAGACGTCATCTGATAAAGGAAAACTGGAGCGACAGAAGTGATGTGAAAGTACAAAATGGAATGCATCAGTCCGATACTATGGAAGAAAAGCTTTCTTTGGTAAATAGATTTGGTGTGACAATTAATTATTCCAAGCCTACTCAGAAAGAATATTTTGATATTGCAGTAGAGTTATGTAAACGTGCAGGGGTGACATTGTCGGATGATGAGATTAAGGCTGAGGCTAACAAATGGGAATTAAGTCATGGTGGTATTTCAGGCAGAACAGCACAGCAGTTTGCAAATTATCTTGCGGGGCAAAAGTAGTATAAAGAAACAGCAGAGAGTGTAGTTAATAACTAAGAAATTTGAAGTGATAAATAGTTAATAACTGGAGAATTTTAGATGAGAAATGTTTATAAATTTGGAGGAATCCCGGTTTTAGTAAAATATAGAGGACAGTATTTTGGAGAGGTTTGTAAGGAGTATCTTTCAAAGGAAGAGCCTTTGTTTGAAATTATGGCAACCGATGATGATTTGGAATACGAGAGACAGCATGCGGAGGATGATATATCTTATTCAAAATCATATTTGGAGCATACTGCGGTATATCGTAAATTCTGCGAAAAAGCGGTAGATTATAATGTAGTATTGTGTCACGGAAGTGTGCTAGAATATAAAGGTGAAGCGTATTTGTTTACGGCACCAAGCGGAACAGGAAAATCTACACATACCAGATTGTGGAGAGAATGTTTTGGTGATGAAGTCATTATGATAAATGATGATAAACCGTTGCTAAGATTTGAGCACGATGGAATTTACGCTTATGGAACACCATGGGATGGAAAGCATCATATCTCTAATAATAGAAACGCAAAATTGAAAGCAATTTGTTTTCTGCATCAGGATAAACAAAATCATATTTGTAAAATGGATGGCGGCGATGCATTGCCAATGTTAATGAATCAGATATATCGTCCAAGAGAAGCAGAAGGCTTGTTAAAAACGATGGATTATGTTAATACACTGATTGAAAATATTCCAATGTATCAAATGGGATGTAATATGAAAAAAGATGCGGCGAGAGTTGCATATGAGGGAATGAAATAGAAACGCTGAAATTTTGAGATAAGCTAGAGGTAGAAATGGCAATATTTCGAGATGAAAGATTCGTTATGATAGGAGATTTAGATGAAAGTTAGAGAAGGATTTATTAAAAAAAAGATGGGAACTCAGGCGGTGGTAATCGCAATAGGTTCAGCGAGTAAGATATTTAATGGAATGGTAAAACTTAATGAAACTGGAGAATTAATGTGGGACAAACTTGTGGAAGGGACGACGAGAGAGGAATTAATCGCAGCTATTCTAGAAGTTTATGAGGTAGAAGAAGAATTGGCTCAAAAAGATGTAGACAGATTTATAGAAATATTAAAGAAACCGGGGATTATCGAATGACAATTGAAGAAAGTATTGTAAGGAATGGTTTTCATTTGTCGACGGTTGTTGGTGACAGCATGATGCCTCTGCTCAGACAGGGAAAAGATTTGGTGAAGGTTGTTCCACTTACAAAACCATTGGAAAAATATGATATTGTATTATTTAAACGCCCTACAGGCGAATATGTTTTACATCGTATCGTGAAAGCTAAAAGTGATTATTATGTGATTTGTGGTGATAATCGGTTTTTAAGGGAGAAAATTCCATTTAATTGGATTGTCGGCGTGGCAGAGTCTGTGTTTATTGACAATGAGGAAGTACAGATGTCTGATGAAAGGCAACTGAATTATGCAAAGAAAATATGTGGAAGTTTTTGGAGTAGGCGCATAAAAACTAAAATAAAAAGAATACTACAACATAGATAGAATATATTTGAGATTATATGGAAAAAAGTACTTGCATTCTAGAAACTATTGTGATAAAATATTTTCTGTCGCGAGACAATGGCCCATCGCCAAATGGTAAGGCACTGGACTCTGACTCCAGCATTTCAAGGTTCGAATCCTTGTGGGCCAGTTAAAATAAAAGTAGCAATGAGATTTCATTGCTACTTTTTATTATTATATACGAAAGTAGTTTGTTTTTTTATTCATCAATTTTATTTGGAAACAGATGTGATACATTTAAATAATCAGGAATTCCTCTCTGATACTTCACAACCGGCTCACCCAGAATCAATGGATATACATAATCAATAAATTCCTGTGTTACATCATTACCACGTTCATTGATCCATTCACGGGGAACGTGTTTTACTAATCCTGCAACATTCTTTACATCAGTGTCTCCCATATCTACGCTGTAAGGGTCATTTCCTTTACGAATGGCAGTTACCATCACACCGGTTTTTCCTTTTAAAGCAATATCAACAGCATGGCGTCCCAGTCGGAAAGCTTCTCCGATATCTGTAATAGAAGACATATGAGCAGCACTTCTCTGTAAGATATTAATTTCTACAGAACGTACCTTGACCTGAATATTTTGTTTTATAATGTATTCAAGGCATTTGCCGGTACCACTGAGCTGGCTGTGACCGAAAGTATCTTCTACAGCTGTTGTGGCACTGACATAATTTCCGTCTTTATCTTTGATGCCTTCAGATACAGCAATAACTACGTTATTATACCGATCCATGGCGGCTTTTACATCTTCGATAAACTCCTGCTCTACAAAAGGAGTTTCCGGTAAATAAATTAAATGTGGTGCAAAATTATATTCATTTCTGGCAAGGACTGAAGCTCCAGTCAGCCAGCCGGCATCCCGCCCCATAATTTCTACAATAGTAACACTGTTAATTGGGTAAATGGATGTGTCATGACCTATCTCTAATAGTGTAGAAGCTACATATTTTGCAGCTGAACCATATCCCGGAGTGTGGTCTGTTACACAAAGATCATTGTCTATTGTTTTTGGAATACCTATAATCTTAATGTCCTTTTCAACAGCCTTAGCATAAGTGTTCAACTTGTCCACAGTGTCCATAGAATCATTTCCGCCAATATAGAAAAACGCATCAATTTCATGTTTCTCAAATTGGTTAAATATATATGCATAAGGTGCGTCATCTTCATTATAATCAGGTAACTGATAACGACAGGAACCCAGATACATAGAAGGTGATTTTTTTAAAAGTTCAATAAACATTGGGGTTTCTTCGACTTTTTTGGATAAATTCATTAATCTTCCATTTAGCAGCCCTTGAACTCCATTGAGTGAGCCATAAACAGTTTGAAATTGTTTACTGTCAATAGCACCCTGAATTACTCCTGCAAGACTGGAATTAATGGCAACGGTTGGCCCGCCTGATTGGGCAATTAAGCAATTTCTCATATAAATCTCCATTCTGTCATTTCTTCTAATGACATTTATAATAGTAAAATAAAATTCTATTACAAGTATACCCCAGTTTTTGACAAAAACCAATATGATATTTAAAGTTCAGCCATGCGATATAAATGATAAATATCAATAGGCTGCTTGCAGACTACTTAATTTTTATCATTTATATCTTATGGTGGACAACCACAGCGAAGGAAACCCGTAGGATTTTCGAGCTGATGGCTGGGCTATGGAAATATATGGAATATTTTTAACAATGGAAGAATAGTGGCATACACTAATAATGTAAAACAAAGAAGAAAAAGGAGTAGCGAATGGATTGCAACATGAACCATGGTATGAACTGCGGTATGAATCGAAACATGAGCAGAAATACAAATTGCAATATGAATCGAAATGCAGGAAGAAATATGAGTTGTGACATGAATAGAAATGCAAATAGAAATTCAAATTGTAACATGAGCCGTGATATGGGTAGAAATGTTAACTGCAATATGAATAGAAATATGGTGGGAAATACCAGTTGTAATATGAACAGAAATGGGATGAATTGTGGAATGAACAAAAATACAAATAATAGAAATATGGAAGAACACCAAATGAAAAAGGATATGATGCATAGCAAACCGGGATGTAGTTGTGGAAAAATGGAGGGCTGTGACAGAGGAACAGAACCTGTAGATCGTATGGCACCGGGAATGGCGTTTGTGCCATGGCAGAAATGGGAAGATGTTTATTGTATGGAAAAAGGACTAGAACGAGGAACGATATTTGAGCAATTGGATAAACCGTTTCTAGGAGGTAGAGGAAAATGATGAATATGGATAGAAATGGCCTGATGAAAATCATTACACAGGCAAGTTTTGCTTTAGATGACACCAGATTATTTTTAGATACACATCCCAGCTGTAAGGAAGCTATCGAGTACTATAACAAGGCACAGGCAGTTAGGGAAGAAGCGTGGAATGAGTACACTAGCAAGTTTGGTCCGCTCACTTTTTATGAGGTAAGTAATGAAGATTATTGGGAATGGAATAAAGGTCCGATGCCTTGGGAAGGAGGAAACTGCTAATGTTTGTATATGAAAAAAGATTACAGTATCCTGTTGATATTAAAATAAGAAATCCAAAAACAGCACAAGTTATCATTAGTCAGTACGGAGGACCGGATTGTCATAACGTATTATAAGAGGTAAATAATTTTAATTATTGAGATAAAAATGTAATGACAAAATATCATTTTTCTTGTCGTAGACAATTTTATCTATAACACTTCGTAATGCTTCATGTTTTTGTGTAGCTGTTGAGCTTGGAGCAGAGATAATATCATAGGCAGATTTAATACTGTTAGTAAATAAGTTGTTGTTTTCTTCAGAACTTTTGTCTTCAGGACATTTTTTAAGAAGTTCCATTAGAGTTTCTTTTTCTTTTTTCAAAATTTCTTTGTTTAATTTATATTCTTCAAGTGTGTCTATACCGTCACGATATGCTTCTTTGATACGTTCTTCTTTGACTTTTATAGAATTGATTTTTTTTACCAGCATCTTACGTTCGGAATCCATCTCATCGGTTTCAGTATACTTAATTGTATATGAGATGTTTGCTCCATCAATGACCTTTTTTAATCCGTCAAGAATAGCGGGTGTAAGTTTGCTTTCTGATATCATGTGTGAGGTAGTGCAGGCTCCGTGATTGTATGCTGTACACTGAAATGATGATGAACCGGTTTTGTTTGTATATGAGCGGACTAATCTGCTACCACAAGAAGAACATACCAACATTCCGGAAAGCCAGTGTTTGTATGTACTGCTTGGACGGCTTTTTCCCTTTCTGGTAGCGTTCTTGTCTATAGCTTTTGCCTGATTGAAAAGTTTCTCAGATATAAAAGTTTCATAATCTCCCTGTTGTTTAATCTTATTCCAAACAATTTTTCCGATGTAAAACTCATTTCTAATAATATAAGCTACAGTACGATTTTGAAATTTTCCACCACGTTTGGTTTTATATCCAAATGTATTTAGTTTTTTTGCAATTTCAAAAAAAGATAATCGTTCATTTACGTACATATAAAAAATTTTTTTGACAATTTCTGCCTGTTCCGGAATAACAACAGGTATGCCCTTTTCCATCTTATAACCTAAAGGAGGAGCAGTGTTATATTGTCCCTTCATGGCACGCTGGGTCATCCCTCTTAGAACTTCCTGAGACAGATTGATAGAGTAATATTCATCCATCCATTCAAAAATACGCTGTACAAGTTCACCGATAAAGCCATCTGGTATCGGCTCAGAAATAGAAATGACTTCTACATTAGATTTTTTCAGTAAATTCTTATAAACAATAGATTCTTCCTGATTTCTGGCAAATCGGCTGAATTTCCAAACAATAATTACATCTAAAGGGTGCGCTTCACTTTTGGCGAGTGTAATCATTTTTTGAAAGTCCGGTCTGTTAGCAGCTTTTCTGCCAGATATTCCATCATCCTGAAAAATAAACTCTTTTGGAATAACTATGTTATTCTTTTTTGCGTATTCAAGTCCCAGTCTGATTTGAGCCTCCGGAGAATACTCTATCTGATCATCTGTGGAAACTCTGATATATAATGCCCCTATACGCATATCTGTTATCTCCTTCTAGTAAAATGTATGATTTTTAGGTACGAAAAAGACCCCTATATCATTTATTGATATAGGGGTCTGATTTCATTCCCCTCCGGAGGGGAATTATGTGTAATTGCCGTTTGGCATAATTACCTTAGTTTATAAGTATTTTATAATGTTGTGTGTCGAAATAAGTCGGTCAAAAATAGTTGTATGCATGTAGAAACAATGATATAGTTACTTTTGGGGTTAAATGAGTTTTGAAACCGTTTTGGTCGTTATGTAAAACGGTGATAGATGAAGAAACTGGTCCGTAAGGGCTGGTTTCTTTTTCAAAATAACTATTTTGCTGTTTCTTTATTTTTACTCCAATGTAGTTTAATGTGAGATTGTTTCTAAATACCCTACATTTATATTGTTTCTCTTTAAATCTTCTTTTTCAATATGCCTTAATTCATGAAAGTAACTTAATAGCTGCTGGCATTGACTATGTCGTGCGTTTATATAGATGGTATAGTAATCCTCAACAGGGTCATATCCTATAGTTCCTTTAATAGGCAAAGGCATATCCAGTACTATTGTTCTAAAATTATCACTTCTCATTTGAATCACCTCTTTTCGTAAATTTATTATAGAGGTTGGTCTGTCCAATAATTAGGACTTATATTAAATTTCCCCCTTAAAAGCTTTAATCATTGATATTACTTTTTTCATATCTTCTGGTGTGCAGTCTCTTGTAGTATCAAAAAGCATTTTTAAATCTTCATTTTCGAAGATTTCCTGCGCAATTTGTTGTGTTTCTTGGTTTAAGTAATAAGAATGTTCTGTTGTTTTTCCTAAAAGATAGTTCATATCTACATTGAAAAAATCCGCAATACATACTAATGTATCAAAATCAGGTTCCCGGTTTCCGTTTTCGTACATGCTGACAGTACTTTTAGCGATACCCAACTTATCTGCAAGTTCTAATTGTGTTAGATGTTCTCTGTTTCTTAAATGTTTTAGTATGCCTGAAAATGATTCCATAATACACACCTCCTAGATATAGTATACACAAATTGTGTAAAAAAAACAATAAAAAGTTCACTAAATGTGCTTGACAAAAGAACACAAAGTGTGTACTCTATAAGAACAAAAAGCACTCGAATAGTCTTAAATATCTCTCTTAAATAAGTTAATACACAATATGTAAACTAAAGATAAATGTAAGAAAAAAGTTTGTATGTAATGTAAATTACAACACAAACAGACAAGCAGAGAATTCATAAAATGTAACGAGGAAGCTAAAGGAGAAAGTATGGAAGTACTAATATATGTGAATTATCAGGGAAAGGAATATTGTTGGGATGATTTAACAGAAGAACAAAAGGAGAAACTTAGAGAGAAATTAAACAAGCAGACTGCGGAACAATTAGGTTTAAGAAAAGAATAAATAAAATCACAGGAAATGGAGAAAAAGTAAATGAGCAGACCTAAATATTATTGGTATGGAATCGTAAAAAAGATGATTATGCGGTATCCTCAAATTAAAGAAGAGAAATCTATTCAAACTAGTATATTTGTTAATGCAATAGAGAAAGCTCTTAAAGAGACAAAAGAAATGGAAAACGGAGATACTAGGATAGAAGCAATAAGCAAATTATTATTTGAAAATAAAAAAACAGTTGGGGGAGTGTCTATGGAAATGCATTACAGTGAGCGCACAATAGTAGGATGGACAAGTGATTTCATTAAACTATGTGGAAAAAATGCCGGATTTTAAAAATAAATAATATTATATGTTGAAATGATACAATGAAATTGATAGTATTTATATATGATTATTAATTTTTGAAGGGAGATATAATATGAAAGGCATAGTAAAAAAAATAATAGTATTAACGTTGTGCATGGCTTTAGTAATGGGAAGTTTTCAAATGAATGTAATGGCAAAACGTACCCCGAAGCCGAAGTTGAATAAGAAAAACATAACAATTATGATGGGTAAGACCTCTAGATTGAAATTGAAGAATAATAAGAAAAAAGTAAAATGGAGAAGCCTGAATAAAAAGATAGCAACAGTCACGAAAAAAGGATTGGTGAAGGGAAAGAGTGAAGGGAAAACAACAATTGTAGCAAAAGTAGGAAAGAAAAAATATAAGTGTAAAGTAAGAGTAAGAGACCCAAAGAAAGTATATATAAATTTAGATTATGATAAAAAGAGGGAATATAGATATATGGAAGATGAATTACAATGGGTAAACAATGTTCTTACAAAAGTTAGTTATGTACATGCAAAATATCTTGTTCTTGATATGAGTTACAGTATGATAAAAAAAGAGAATGGGCAGTATGATGTGATGGTAAATTATACCATAAAAAGAACATATGATTATGCTGGGAAAAATGCAGGCACAGAATTCTCATTTGTTATAGATTTATATAGAGAAGGTGAAAAAGGCGGACCGAGCAGTGGAATAATAGATTCGGCGTATTGTAAAACAAATGAAGTTTATCAAGGACAGAAAATAATTGAAGATTTAGCACCGGGACAGTATAGCATAGGCATATCATCATATAGAAAGTAATGATAAATATTAATGTGGCATAAGTCTAAAAAAGAGAATATCTTCTCAAATGATAAAATATAAAGGGTTTTAAAAGCATACGAAGAAGGATTGTAGTTTGACGAATTTTAATCGTTAGAATTACAGTCCTTTATTTTTTTGCAACATTGCGTAACAGAGCCATCAAGGTAGTATACAATTCTAAACATAGCACACAGGTAATTGTGTTGCTGATTATTATAGTCAAAGGAATGACAAAAGAAAGACCAACTATCAAAAGTCAATAGGTAAGAGAAAATAAGTTTTTGAATATTAGATGCAAATTTATGCATAACAAAAAGACCTGATTTTACAAGCCTGATGACAAATATGGAATTAAAAACT
>CAJTDQ010000005.1 GCA_910574895.1 Eubacteriaceae bacterium
GATCACTCTCTCAAGTCGGCTACTGATCGTTGCCTTGGTGGGCCGTTACCCCTCCAACTAGCTAATCAGACGCGGGTCCATCTTGTACCACCGGAGTTTTTCACACTGTACCATGCGATACTGTGCGCTTATGCGGTATTAGCAGTCGTTTCCAACTGTTATCCCCCTGTACAAGGCAGGTTACCCACGCGTTACTCACCCGTCCGCCACTCAGTCACCTCAATTGTTTCAATCTCTAGCAAGCTAGGTCAATCAACGGGAGAGGTGCTTCGTTCGACTTGCATGTATTAAGCACGCCGCCAGCGTTCATCCTGAGCCAGGATCAAACTCTCGTTAAAAGTGTTTGTTCTGTCAGAATGACGTTAGCCATTCATCCATTACTGTTGTTTTTGGAAATCGTTTCGTTTCGAATTTATCAAAACCATAAACAATGTTCGCTCTGAAAATATTTTTTGAATTTTCAGGGATGGTTGCTGTTCAATTATCAATGTTCTTTGTTGTCGTTTTCGCGACAGCCTACTCAGTATACCACCGGCAGACTTTCTTGTCAACAACTTTTTTCTTCTTTTTTTCAGAAGTTTCTCTGTCTTTGCGACAGCTCGTCTAATATATCATAACCTCTGTTTTGTGTCAACAACTTTTTTGAACTTTTTTAAAAGTTTTTAAAGAAGCTTTTCAAACGGAGAAGGAGGGATTTGAACCCTCGCGCCGCTATTAACGACCTACTCCCTTTCCAGGGGAGCCCCTTCAGCCACTTGGGTACTTCTCCAAGTAGTTGACTTCTTTTTTACTTATAAAAAATATATATTATTATTCAACCAAGAATAAACAATATATAAGCGGAGAAGGTGGGATTCGAACCCACGGTGGGACTAACCACACCGGTTTTCAAGACCGGCACCATAAACCACTCGGACACCTCTCCGTGACACGTCTTTTGTGACGTGCTTGACTATATTATCACTATTTTTTTTCACTGTCAACAATTTTTTTACATTTTTTACAACAGTTCAGCCATGCACAGAAAAATATAGACTCACAAGGACTGCTTGCAGGACTTTGAGTCCTTATTTTTCTGTATATGGTGAGCCATAAAAGCGAGAAGAAGCGCAGCGGATTCGAGCTTTTGGCTGAACTGTTGTGTCTTATTGTTTCAACAGCGATTCTGCAACCAAAATATCTTCCGGGGTTGTTATCTTAATATTAGAATAATTTCCTTCCACAAACTTTACTTTATGGTTTGTAAACTGCTCAACCACCATGGCATCATCAGTAATATTGTCAAAATCACTTTTCTGCATTTTATCATATGCAGTTTTTACCAATTCATACATAAAACTCTGAGGAGTCTGTGTAATCCACAAACAATTCCTATTCAGAGTATCAATTACTATCTTATTATCATTAATAATTTTAATGGTATCTTTTACCGGCATCCCAGCAACACATGCGCCATCCTTTATTGCACCTTCTATACACCGCTCTATGATGTCCTGCGAGATTAACGGTCTTGCCCCATCATGTATTAATACAATATCTCCCGTGACTTTCCCCAGTCCATTGTATACCGACTCATAACGTTCTTTTCCACCAGCCACAATATCCGTTACTTTCTCAAATCCATATCGCTCAACAATCTCTTTTTTACAATATTCAATATCTTCTTTCCCAGTAACCAGAATAATCTGATCAACACCGTATTCTTCAAATGCAAAAAGGGAATACCACAAAATCGGTTTTCCCTTTAGTTCCATAAACTGTTTTTTTGTACTACTCTTCATACGGCTGCCACTGCCTGCTGCCAGTACTATCGCTGTCACTTTTCTCATATCTCTCTCCATTAATACAAATCCTTTATTATCTTTCCCCTAATTTCAAATTTGGTATAGCATTTAAATCCCATCCATGCCTTACACCATTCATATATTCATAATACGCTGCCGAACCAATCATCACTGCATTATCTGTACACAAAACAGGAGATGGATGATAAAATTCAATTTGTCTTTTTTTGCATTCTTCCTGAAATGCTTTTCGAATGGCTGTATTAGAAGCCACTCCTCCCGCAATTGCCAGTTTTTTCATTCCTGTCTCTTCCATGGCAAGCATCGCTCTGGTAAGCAGTGTATCTACAACAGAATTCTGAAATGATGCCGCAATATCCGCAGGGTTGATTTCTTCACCTTTCATCTGAGAGACATTCAACTGATTTAACACAGCAGACTTTAAGCCGCTGAAACTGAAATCATAGATACTGTCTGTAATTTTTGCTCTCGGAAATTCATAGGCATGAGGATTTCCTTCCTTAGACACTCTGTCAATCTTCGGTCCACCCGGATATCCTAAACCTATCGCTCTTGCTACTTTATCAAACGCTTCTCCTGCTGCGTCATCTCTGGTTTTTCCCAAAATTCTATACTTGCCATAATCTTCAACCACTACAAGATGTGTATGCCCTCCCGAAACAACAAGGCATACAAATGGTGGTTCAAGTTCTTTATTTTCTACATAATTAGCACAAATATGTCCTTCGATATGATGTACTCCTACCAGTGGAATATTTTTTGCAAAACAGATTGCTTTGGCTTCTGCTACTCCTACCAACAGTGCTCCTACCAGTCCCGGCCCATAAGTAACTCCCACTGCATCAATATCGTCTAAAGTAACTTCTGCATCAGATAAAGCTTTCTCAATCACATGATTTATATTTTCAATATGCTTTCTTGAAGCAATTTCAGGTACAACTCCTCCATACAGTGTATGTAAATCAATCTGGGAAGATATCACATTGGACAATACCTCTCTGCCATTTACAACAACTGCAGCTGCCGTTTCATCACAGGAACTTTCTATCGCTAATATTTTTACCTCTTTCAAAATAACACCTCTACTTAATCCTCGAACCGTAAATCTACAGACATTCCATCTTTCCCTGCCTTTGCGTTCGGAAAAATCTCCGTTACCTCATCCATATAGAGCCATGGTTTCACCAGTGACGGACTGTAATGAGTCAGCCACATTTCTTTTGGTGCCGCTGTCTTTGCAATCGTAGCAGCCTCTTTGAATGTCATATGTTTATGTTCTATCGCCTTAGCTTCTTTATCAGGTTCACCATACATTCCCTCACAAATAAACAAGTCTGCCCCTGCTGCTGCGGTAACAATAGAGTCCACAGGTCTGGTATCTGTAGAATATGTTACCTTTAATCCCTTTCGTGGTGCACCCATAACCATATCAGGAGTATAAAGATTGCCCTCCCATTCCACAGTCTCACCTTTTTGCAGAACACTCCACTTATTAATAGGAATATCTAATTTCTTTGCTTTTTCTGCATCAAACTTTCCACTTCTGTCTATTTCAATAGAATATCCATAACAGGTAACGTTATGTTTTACCTTAAATGCATTAATTCTATATTCCTCAAATTGAATCGTCTGTGTATTATTATTTAATTCAATAAAATGAATTTCAAAAGGAAGTTCCGGTGCAATCGTTCTTAAAGAATTCACCACTCGTTCTAGCCCCTTTGGTCCAATCATGGTAAGTGGTTCTGTTCTCTCTGCATTTCCCATGGTTAACAATAACCCAGGCAGACCACTAATATGATCTGCATGGTAATGTGTAATACAAATGACATCAATCGGCTTAAAGGTCCAGCCTTTCTGCTTAATCGCAACCTGAGTTCCTTCTCCACAATCGATTAATATATTACTTCCGTTATATCGACACATCAAAGATGTGAGCCATCTTCTTGGAAGAGGCATCATCCCTCCTGTACCTAATAAACAAACATCTAACATTCCTGCCTCCTGGCGGGCAACTTAAACGAATTCATTATAATCTGCTTCCTCAACAGGATATTCAAAACTTTTTATAATTTCATCATAGCAAGACTCGCATAAATCAAATTTATGTCTTCTTCCATCTTTGCCTGAAAAATAATCCCACCGATAGTCTACAGAAAAATTGCCCTCTCTTATTACTTCATTTTCAATCTTAATTTGTTTTCCACACTTATTACAATATAGCTCTGTTAAGCGTTCATCCTTATATACTCTCATACTTTCCTCCTAATGCAAAGATCATTGTCACAATTTACATGACGTACTCGAAGTTATAACCATTTGTTAATGATTACGAAATATATATCATTTTACATTTTTACAGAAAAAAATAATAGTGGAAAGTAATTCCCTTTATAGATTTTGTTTCCACATAATCAATGCGTTTTCTATTGGTTCTTTATAATAATTCTTTCTAATTCCTGCCTCACGAAATCCCATACTTTCATATAAACGAATTGCTGCCACATTCGTTTCACGAACTTCTAATGTTACATTCCGTACCCCTCCGGACTTTGCCCGAGTGAGAATATATTCTAACATGGACTGTGCAATATGCTGTCTTCTACATTCTTTTGAAACAGCAACATTAGAAATATCCGCCTCTTCTCCCATGAAATACATCCCCAAATAACCTGAAATCTTTCCTTCTTTCTCAGCTACAATAAATAATGTGTCTTTTCCTTTCAAAGAGCTTTCAAAAGATTCTTTCGACCAGGGTATGGAGAATATACTTTTTTCTAAATCATATACCTGTCCCACATCTGCCAGTGTCATTTCTCTTATCTGAATCATGCCTGCACCATTCCTATATCTATAAACCTTATATTCTGTTTTTACTTATCCTGATTAGACATCTTCTCTTTTAATTCTCTTTCTGCCTGAGACAATCTCAGATATTCCGGCTTATGATTACCTGCATTTTCATATTTACCATCCTGAAAATAAATCTCAGCTAATGACGCCAAAGCAGATGCTTTGTGCCTGTTCATGGACGCTGGTGCATAATAATGTTCTGAACTCATCTTCGTCTCTATTGTTTCTTTTTGTGTATCAACACCATCTCCAAGAAACATTACCGGCATGCCGATTTTATCTAATTCATATATCAGCTCATCTATCATAATAATACACTGTTCTTTAATAGTTACCATCTCAGTACCATCAAAACGGTAAATTCCGGTATACACCTGTCCTCTTCTTGCATCCATAATAGGACAGACGATATACTGAGAAGAAAACATATTGTATGCGAGTGCATCCATTGTAGGAACATTGATAATTGGCTTATTTAATGCCAGACCAAAACCTTTCGCTGTGGCACTGCCGATTCTAAGCCCTGTATAAGAACCGGGACCTCCAGATATGGCAATGGCATCAATACTCTCCATTTCTAATTCAATTGTTTTACAAATCTCATCAATCATAGGCAGTAATGTCTGAGAATGCGTTTTTTTATGATTAATTGTGTATTCTGCATTTAACACCCCATCTGTTGTGACTGCCACTGTTGCTACCATTGACGAACTGTCAATCGCTAATATTCTCATATACTCTCTCCTGTATTATCTATGCTTTCATATCCATTGAGCGTAATCCTGCGATAATTCAATCCTTTTTCCAGATTCTTTTCTATGATTACTTTAACTGCCTCTTTGGGAATCAATTCATCAATTAATTTCGACCATTCAATCAGACAGACCCCTTCACCAAAAAAGTATTCTTCATAACCAATCTCATACATCTCCTCCGGGTCTCCGATTCTATATACATCAAAATGATATAGTGGTATTCTTCCCTCGTCATATATCTGTACAATCGTAAATGTAGGGCTGTTGACGCTCTCCTCAATGTTTAATCCATCTGCAAATCCTTGCGTAAAGACAGTCTTCCCTACACCCAGGTCTCCATCCAGACAAAAAATCTGCCCGGGTTTCGCACCTCTGCCTAATTGTCTGCCCAATTCAAATGTCTCTTCTTCTGACATTGTTTCAAAAATCATATTGCCTCCATGAGCTTTTTTAATTCATTTTTTTAGAAATTTCCTAGTATATTAAAAGTAGGAATACTGCTCACTCTGATAAGTATAAACAATATTCCTATGTTTTTCAAATGCTATTCTTTATTTTTTATTTCCAATACCTTTGATAAATGTACTTATCCTCTTATAAACAAGAGCTGTAATCAAACTGTCAATAATTCCTTTTACAATATTAAATGGAGCCACACAAATTAATACAAATGTCCATTTATTGGAAATTAACGGATTTATCTTTGCTCCCATATCAAGAATTAGATCTAAAGGCATACCAAATGCTTTCACATAAAACGGAATTAAAATTGCGTAATTAATAACAACACCAGCCACAGCCATAAGCATTGTTCCTGTCGCAATACCTATTAATGCAGATTTTTTTGTTTTATTTTTCTTATAAATAACACCTGCCGGCACTATAAAGCAGCAGCCTATTATAAAATTCGCAAGTTCTCCAACATATGCTGTATCTGTCCCTCTGATAAGCAGAGTCAGCAATATTTTCACCGCCTCAATAATCACACCCGCCACTGGTCCCATAATAAACGAGCCTATCAACACCGGAATTTCACTCAAATCTATCTCATAAAAAGAAGGAGCTATAAACGGCAACGGAAATTCTAAAAGCATTAACACTGCTGCTAATGCTGAAAATATAGCCATCAGTACCAGATTCTTTGTTGCAAATATTTTCTTCATTATTTGTTCTCCTTTGTTTCGCACATATATTCTCTTAGCATTTTAATTTTATCAGGTAAGTCATTAATTGAATGAATTACTTCATCTGCCCCCTGTAATTCTCCATCTTCCCCAAATCCGTATAGACAACCTATAAATTTTGCACCACATGCTCTTGCACAATCAAAATCACTATCCCTGTCACCAATAACAATGAACTCTCCAGGATTTTCTTTTCTCACTGTTTTTATAATTTCTGTTTTGGGTGCAAAGTCAAAAGTCTCACAATCATTAAATTTAGAAAACCATTGTGCCATGGAAAACTGTTTCCAATTCACCTCTTTATAGGCTGTTTTACAATTACTCAAAACCACCATATTATAACCCATTTTTTTAAGTTCGTCCAATACAAAATCAGTTCCTTTGTACCATGATGCTTTATTGTTTATAATCTGTTCCACCATGGACGCCCCTATAATATTTTCGGCTTTCTCTTTAATATCTGCTGGAAGTCCCGGTTGAAACGAATTCCACATCTCTTTACTGTTCATTCCAAGCCATCCCGAAATCCTCTCTGTTGAAACAGACTGTTCTGCCACGTGTCCTTCAGATACAAGCCATTGATAACACTGGCGAAAAGCTCTTTCATAAATCCTGAGTGTATTATGAAGTGTTCCGTCATAATCAAACACTAATGTAATGTCCATTTTACATCTGCTCCATCAAATTTACCATTTCTATCGCCGACAAAGCACAGTCATAACCTTTATTTCCTGCTTTACTTCCTGCCCGTGCAATTGCCTGTTCAATATTTTCAGTAGTTATCACACCAAACAATACCGGAACTCCTGTGTTAAGCCCAACCTGAGCAACACCTTTTGATACTTCATTGCATACATAGTCATAATGCGTTGTATCACCACGGATCACGGCTCCTACACAGATGACTGCATCATATTTTCCGGACTGCGCCATTTTTGATGCAACAACAGGAATTTCGAATGCACCCGGAACCCATGCTGCTGTAATATTATTCTCTTCTACACCATGACGAACCAGTCCGTCTACTGCGCCACCCAGAAGTTTATTTACAATAATCTCATTAAATCTGGCTGCTACAATCCCCACTTTCATTCCTTCTTTTGCTACAACTTTTCCTTCTAGTAACTGAATATTCTTCATTTCTTTTCCTCCTGATTCATTTATAAATTTATTTTGTTAAATATATGTCCCATTTTCTGCTGCTTGGTCTTCATATATCTAAAATCATACTGCTGAGGTGCAATCTCAATAGGCACTCTCTCTTTAATTGTCAATCCAAATCCTTCAAGTCCATATATTTTGTCCGGATTGTTTGTCAATAAGCGCAGTGACTTCACTCCCAGGTCCGATAAAATTTGTGCACCTACCCAATATTCTCTCAAATCTGCATCAAATCCAAGTTCAATATTTGCTTCTACAGTATCCAGTCCTTTTTCCTGTAATTCGTATGCCTTTAATTTATTTATCAGTCCAATGCCTCTGCCTTCCTGACGCATGTATAAAAGGACACCTCTGCCTTCTTCTTCAATCTGCTGCATAGCACTCTGCAGCTGTTCCCCACAGTCACACCGTCTGGAACCAAATGTATCACCGGTAAGACATTCTGAATGCACACGGCAAAGCACATCTTCTCCATCACCAATATCTCCTTTTACGAGTGCCACATGATGTTCTCCCGTAATATCATTCACATATCCATATATTTGAAAATCACCATATAAAGTAGGCATCTTCGCACTTGCTTCCTGAACAACATGTTTCTCATGTATACGACAGTAATCCTGAAGTTCTTTGATTGTAATAAACTTTAAATGATACTTTTCTGCCAGTTCCCACAATTTCGGTGTCCGCATCATTGTTCCGTCATCTTCCATAATTTCACAACAAATTCCACATTCTTTGAGTCCTGCTAATCTCATCAGATCTACTGTTGCCTCAGTGTGTCCGTTTCTTACAAGAACTCCACCCTTTCTTGCAACCAATGGGAATACATGCCCCGGTCTTCTTAAATCCTCAGGTTTTGTATTATCATCTACACACTTCATCATTGTATAAGAACGCTCTGCCGCTGAAATTCCGGTTGTTGTATCCACATGATCTATGGAAACCGTAAATGCCGTACCATGATTATCAGTGTTTTCTGATACCATCTGTGGCAGTCCAAGTTTTGCTGCCATCCCGGCGCTCATAGGAGTACAGATAAGACCTTTGGCATGACATGCCATAAAGTTAATATTCTCCTGCGTCGCAAATTCAGCCGCACAAATCATATCACCTTCATTTTCTCTATCTTCGTCATCTGTTACAAGAATAATTTTTCCTTTTCTTAAATCGTCCAATGCCTCTTCAATTGTATTATATTGATAATTCATATGAACCTCCTCTATATACCATACTTTTCTAAAAACTCCATCGTAATTCCCTGTTCCTGATTACTTTGCAGTTCTGTCTTTAATCCCAATAATTTTTGAACATATTTTCCAACGACATCATTTTCTAAATTAACCACATCCCCTGTTTTCTTTTTCAACAACGTCGTTTCTTCTCCGGTATGTGGAATGACCGATACCTGAAATTCTCCTTCACTTACCGTTGCCACTGTCAGACTTATTCCATCAATACAGATAGAACCCTTTTCTATAATGAGCTTTAATATTTTCTCAGAAGCCTTAATCGTGACCCATACAGCATTTTCTTCTTTTTTATATGCGGTTATTGTTCCCATTCCATCAATATGCCCTGAAACAATATGTCCTCCAAATCTTCCATCTGTAGGCATGGCACGTTCCAAATTTACCTTATCTCCATTCTTTACAATAGAAAGACTGCTTCTTCGTACAGTTTCTGCCATAATGTCTGCTGTAAAACCGTCCGGCTGTAAAGAAGTCACTGTAAGACATACTCCATTGACCGCAATGCTGTCTCCAATCCTTGTTCCCTCTAGTACTTTCATCGCTTTAATTGCAACTTGCCCTGAATTTCCATATAGACTGATATGTTCTATTTTCCCTACTTCCTCAATAATTCCTGTGAACATCTTTTTACCTCATTTCATATTCCAATAGCAAATCCTCACCGACTTGTTTTACACCTTTCAAGTTCATTCCGACTGCTTCTGCCGGTTCATTGACTCCTGCTCCTTCCACCGGAGTTTTACTCTCTTCTCCGCCAAACAGTTTCGGTGCTACAAAAACCATAAGTTTTTGAACAATCCCTGCCTGTAACGCATTATCATTGAGAGTTCCTCCCCCTTCTAAAAGGATACTGTCAATCCCCTGTTCGCCTAAATACTCCATCAATTTAACTAAATCAACTTTCCCATTTTTACCCGGACAATGAATCAACTGTATTCCCAATTCAAGGAGCTGATTTACTTTATCTTCCTCTCCAACACTGTAAGCAATAATTGTTTTATATACTTTCGCTGTTTTGCATATCTGGGAATCAAGAGGCATTCTTAATTTGCTGTCACATATTATACGAACAGGACTTTTTTTCCCTTCAATACGAGTATTCAACAACGGGTTATCTGCAAGTACCGTTCCTATGCCTGCCATAATTCCCATATACTTATGCCTCATCCGTTGAACTTCATTTCTTGCTTCTTCTCCTGTAATCCACTTTGAAGCTCCTGTTTTCGTCGCAATTTTTCCGTCAGCAGTCATTGCATATTTCATAACAACATACGGTGTTTTATTTGTAATGTAATGAAAGAAAACAGGATTCAATTCATCACACTCTTCTCTCATAAAGTCCTCCTGTACCTGAAGGCCTGCTCTGCGCAAAATTTCAGCACCCTTCCCTGCCACTTTTGGATTAGGATCTCTTGAGCCAATCACCACTCTTGCAATTTTTTGTTCTAAAATAGCTTCTGTGCATGGAGGCGTCTTCCCGTAGTGACAACATGGTTCTAAGGTTACATAAATGGTTGCACCTTCCGCAGATTCTGTAAGGGATGCTATTGCGTTGCGTTCTGCATGTAACTGCCCACACTTTTCGTGATACCCTTCCCCGATAATCTTTCCGTTTTTAACAATTACTGCTCCGACCATAGGATTAGGATTCGTCCAGCCCTTACCTTTTTTTGCCAATTCAATTGCTCTCATCATAAAATCTCTATCTGTCATGATTTTTATCTTCATCTCCTAATCATTTTTCTAAATTTCCAAGTCAAATTTTTTTTACTAATTTATGCATAAGAAAAACCCCGGATACATTCCGGGGCCTATAGCACATCAAAATTGTAATGATTACTCAACACAAATATCATTAAAATCTGATATTCATTTATCAATCCAATCATTACCTTACCTTCTCTCATCCAGACTATACTGTCGGTTATGGAATCACACCATATCATGCCTTGCGGCTCGCTGACTTATGCACCTGCAAACACAGCCGGTAGGGAATTGCACCCTGCCCCGAAGAATTTATATTAAATTATTCTTTTACATACTAATACTATATTATCGTTCTGTCAAGAAGTTCAAAAACTTATTTTTTCACTTCAATAAATGCATCATAAATTGCACGCATTGCAACCTCAAAGTCCTCATCCGCAACACCAATAATAATGTTAAGTTCAGATGAACCCTGGTCAATCATTTTAATGTTTACACGTGCTTCTGCCAATGCTGTAAACAGAATTGCTGCTGTTCCTCTGGCACTCTTCATACCACGGCCGACCACTGCAATTAATGCCAGATCACTTTCGATAAATAACTGATCCGGATGAACTCTGGAACGGATTTCATCCAGTATTGTTGTTTCTTTACCAGCCAATGCATCTGTCTGAATCACGACACTCATCGTGTCAACACCGGAAGGCATATGCTCAAAACTTACATTACTCTTCTCTAAAGCACGAAGTACATTTCTACCAAATCCCACTTCGCTGTTCATTTTATCTTTTTCTATATTAATAACGGACATGCCTTTCTTTCCTGCGATACCTGTAATAATATGCTCGCAAGGTTCTGCTGTCTCTGAAACAATCATTGTTCCCCTGTCTTTTGGACAGTTTGTATTTTTAATATTTACAGGAATACCTGCTGCTCTTACCGGAAAGATTGCATCCTCATGAAGAACTGTAGCTCCCATGTAAGCAAGTTCACGAAGTTCTGCATAGGTAATTGTATTAATTGCCTCCGGGTTATTGATAATTCTAGGATCACAAATTAAAAATCCACTAACATCTGTCCAGTTTTCATAAATCTTTGCATCTGCTGCTCTTGCCACAATAGAACCTGTAACATCTGAACCGCCTCTGGAAAATGTCTTAATTGTTCCATTCGGCATAGAACCATAGAATCCAGGTATTACCGCATACTCTGTCTTTGCAAGTTTTGGAGTTAATTTCTCTGCTGTTTTATCCCAGTCAAAATTTCCTCTCTCGTCAAAGAAAATATATTTTGCCGCATCGATAAAATCAAAACCTAAATATTTTGCCAAAACTTTACTATTCAAAAATTCTCCACGGCTGGCTGCATAATCTCTGCCCGCCATATGTGAAAATGCACCTTTGATTGTCTCAAAATCTTCATCTAATGAGAAATCTGCAAGACCCAGTTCCTTAATAATTCCATTATATCTATCCTTTATCGACTGAAACTGTTCCTCGAACTCTTCTCCTTCTGATGCAAGTTCATAACAGTTATACAGCATATCTGTAACCTTTATATCTTCAACAAAACGCTTTCCCGGTGCTGATGCTACTACGAAACGTCTTGTCGGGTCTTCTAATATAATATCCGCAACCTTTTTAAACTGCTTTGCATCAGCAAGCGAGCTTCCACCAAATTTTACAACCTTTGTCTCTTTCATTTTTTGCCTCCTATTGCTTCATCTTATATTTTATGTAAATTCTGCATTAAGTCAACTACTTTGATAGTAAATAATTCATCATTTCATATCCATTTGCCATAAACAAACCACTTTCCTTACCACATTTTTCATTATAATCCAATGTGCTATCTTTGTTATCTGTACTGTCAAAAAGCATATATGGAACCGGATTGCTGGTATGGGTTCTCACGCATATTGGTGTTGGATGATCCGGCATAACAAGCATACGGTAATCCTCTCCTGCTTTATCCAATGCATCTTTTATCACTTTAATAACTCTGGAATCCAGATTTTCTATTGCCTTTATTTTTCTCTCTACACTTCCCTGATGTCCCATTTCATCCGGGGCTTCTACATGCACATACGCCATGTCATATCCTTCATTCAGAAGAACATCTACTGCAGCTTCTGCCTTCCCCTCATAATTGGTATCCAGTCCGCCATTCGCACCTTCTACTTCAATGACTTTCATATCTGCTCCTATAGCAATTCCTTTTAAAAGGTCTACTGCTGAAATCATTGCACCCTTTTTGTGATTCTTCTCTTCAAAAGAAGTTACGCAAGGTCTGGTTCCGGCACCCCAGAACCATAAAGAATTTGCAGGATTTAATCCCTTCTTAATTCTCTCAATATTAATTGGATGATTTGCTAATATTTCATAACTTTTCTCCTGCATCTTGCGAAGAATTTCATCCTGTGGCAGATACTGTCCAATTTTCTGTCCCAATACATCATGAGGTGGAGTAAGTGTTACAACTTCTCCATGATCCCATATCGTAAGATGCCTATAACTGGTTCCAACATAAAATTTGTACACATCTGTTTCTAACTCTTTGCGTACTGCTTCTAATAATACAGCAGCATCTTCTGTACCGATTTCACTGGAACTGTGATCTATAATCGTCTTTTCTTCATATGGTAAATCATCTGTAGATACAGTCACAATATTGCATCGGAGTGCCACATCTGTAGATTTCATATCTACACCGATACTTAATGCCTCCAATGGAGAACGACCTGTATAATATCTTTTTGGATCATATCCTAAAACAGATAAATTTGCTGTATCACTCCCAGGACTCATTCCTTCCGGTATTGTATGTACTAAACCAACCTCTGCCTGTTTTGACATTTTATCCATGGTTGGTGTATCTGCATATTCTAATGGTGTTCTTCCTCCCAATTCTTCAATTGGTTCATCGGCCATACCGTCACCTAAAACAACTATATATTTCATATTTTACTCCATTCTGCTACAATGCTACTTATAAAATATTATGAATTCTATTCTTACGCTGCTATATAATGTATAATATTAAAACGCAACTAATCAGAGCCGGCTTACGCCTCGACTCTGATTCTTGTTATAACTTTTCCAAGTTTGTATGCTTTTCCGTCAAAATCTTCTTCGCTCATCTTCGATGTGATAAATCCGATTTCTCCTTCAATTCCTGCATCAACATATTCTACATTTCCAAATACTGCTTCTGCTTCTTCTTTTGACACATTCGCTCTTACAAAGAACTGTTTCTTTGACTGTGCGAAATCCTCTAACTCTAATTTTTCTTCATCCCACATTACCGTTGTTGAAACATTGAGATGTCTTACGCTATCTACCACATCAGATACAACTGCACTGGCTGTTGGAAGTTTACCGGCTCCACTGCCGATAAATACTAAATCTCCTACCATATTTCCACGAACCAGAATACCATTGACAACATCACTTACATTGTATAATGGATGATCCGGTGCTAATAATCTTGGAGCAACAGATGCAACGACTGCATCATCTTCATTTTTACACTTTCCAAGTAATTTAATAGAACGTCCCATAGCCTTTGCATATTTAAAATCAGTCGCTGTGATTTTTGAAATACCCTCTGTATAAATTTCTTCAAAATCTACTGTCTTTCCTTTTGCAAGAGATGCCAGAATCGCAATCTTTCTTACAGCATCAAAGCCTTCGATATCAGCTTCCGGGTTACGCTCTGCATATCCCAAATCCTGCGCCGTCTTTAATGTGCTGTCAAAATCAGCACCTTCTTTATCCATCTTTGTGAGAATATAGTTTGTTGTTCCATTTAATATTCCGGTAATCTCACAGATCTTATCTGCTGTGATATGCATATTAATTGGACGGATAATAGGAATACCACCACCTACGGCAGCTTCAAATAAGAAGTTTCTATTATTTGACTGAGCAATTTTGATTAATTCTGCGCCATACTTTGCAACCAATTCCTTGTTTGATGTACAAACACTCTTTCCTGCTTCTAATGCTGACTTTACAAAATCATATGCAGGCTTTAGTCCACCCATAACTTCGATAACAACTTCCACTTCCGGATCGTTTAATATCACATTATAATCATGAACCAAAACACTCTCACAAGGGTCGCCAGGAAAATCTCTTAAGTCAAGCACATACTTAACTTCAATTTCCTCTCCTGCATTGGCTGTAATTAAATCCTTATTCTCATTTATTATTTCAAATACTCCTGAACCCACAGTTCCATATCCTAATATTGCAACTTTAATCATATTCTCCTCCTAATGTCATATGAAAGAGTATTTCAACTCCCTTTAAAAATTATACTTGTAGATTTTAGCATGGTTACATACAATTATCAACTAATTTCATTATCTTTATCAAGATTTATCCATTTCAGGTAAGCATTAATAAACGGATCCAGATATCCATCCAATACTTTGCTCACATCTGCAACCTCTTCATTTGTCCTATGGTCTTTCACCATAGTATATGGCTGCATAACATAGGAACGAATCTGATTTCCCCAGCCAATCTCCTTTACCTCACCTCTGATACCGGAACGTTTTTCTTCCTCTTCTTGTTTCTTTAATATATACAACTTTGATTTTAACATCTTCATTGCCCTGTCTTTATTCTGCAGCTGGGAACGTTCATTCTGGCATTGAACGACAATACCTGTTGGAAAATGAGTAATACGAATGGCTGATGATGTTTTATTAATATGCTGTCCACCGGCCCCACTGGAACGATAGGTATCAATTCTAATATCATCATCACTGATTTCTACATCCAAATCCTCCTCAATATCCGGCATAACATCTAGAGATGCAAATGATGTCTGCCTCTTTCCTGCCGCATTAAACGGAGAGATTCTTACCAGTCTGTGTACTCCCTTTTCTGATTTCAAATAACCATAGGCATTTTCCCCGGATACCTGAAATGTAATTGATTTGAGTCCAGCCTCATCACCGTCCAGAAAATCAAGAACCTCTGTTTTATATCCCTTTGATTCTGCCCATCTGTTAAACATACGATAAAGCATATTTGCCCAGTCACAGGACTCTGTTCCTCCTGCACCTGCATTAATCTTCAGAACCGCATTACATTTATCATAGTTACCGGAAAGAAGCGTCTCAATTTTTACCTTATCAAATTCTTTTACAAAGGCTTTCCACTCTGCTTCCACCTCTTCCACCATATCCGGATCTTCTTCTTCATTACCCATCTCTATTAAAACACCTAAGTCTTCATACTGACTCTGAAGATGGTCAATCAATTCCAGACTGCCTTTGAGCATTTTTAACTCTTTCATGATTTCACTTGATTTTTCTATATTGTCCCAAAATCCTGCCTCTTCCATCATCTGTTCAATTTCTTCAATTCTCGCCTGTCTGATATCAATATGAAACGAATCTGCTAATTCCTTTACCATGCTTTCATATTGACTCCATTCGTATTTGTACTGCTCTAATTCAACCACAAAAATACCTCAACATTAATCTTCAAAAAGGTGCTGTCGCACGAAATATTTTCTTTGTACGGCAACACCTTTATTTATTTTATAAAAAACACAAATTCACTTATGCTTTTCTGCCACAGCAATTTTTATACTTTTTACCACTTCCACAAGGACATGGATCGTTTGGATAAACTTTTGCCTCTTCTCTCTGCTTTGGCTTTTTCACTCCGCTGTCATCATCCTTGTTCGTTCCGGTAACCTTTGCTACCTCTTCACGCTCTACATTCTGCTCCACCTGAATATGATACAAAGTCTTTACTGTGTCTATCTTAATGTTTTCAATCATAAATCCAAACATCTCAAAGCCCTGAATCTTATACTCAATCGCAGGATCCTTCTGACCATAAGCCATAAGCCCGATTCCCTGCTTTAACTGTTCCATGTCATCTAAGTGATCCATCCACTTTCTATCAATAACTTTCAAAAGAACAATTCTTTCCAACTCTCTGATATGTTCCGGCTCTGGGAATTCTGCTTCCTTTGCCTCGTATAATTTCAATGCTTCTTCTTTTAACATCTGTTTAAATTCAGATTTATTTAAGTCTTCCATTTCTTCCTGTTTCATAGAAAGTTTAAAAGGAATAATTTCAAATAATGACTGAGCAAGTCCTGCCAAATCCCAGTCCTTTGCCTGTTGGTCATCACGGATGAACATATCTACCTGAGATTCAATGACTTCATTTACCATTTTGATAATGGCATCTCTCATATTTTCGCCATTGAGCACTCTTGCTCTTTCTGCATAAATTATTTCTCTCTGGTCATTGTTTACCTTATCATATTCCATAAGGTTCTTTCTAATACCAAAATTATTTCCTTCAATCTTCTTCTGTGCTCTTTCGATTGTGTTGGTAAGAGATTTATGGTGTAATTCTTCGTCTTCCGGAACTCCCAGTGCATTAAAGATTGACATCAATTTTTCAGAAGCAAATAATCTCATAATATCATCTTCTAAAGAGATAAAGAATTTTGATTCACCGACATCTCCCTGACGACCGGAACGACCACGCAGCTGATTATCAATACGTCTGGATTCATGTCTCTCTGTACCAACAATCTTTAATCCACCTGCTGCCTTTGCCTCTTCATCAAGTTTAATATCAGTACCACGACCAGCCATATTTGTGGCAATCGTTACTGCCCCATGGCGTCCAGCCTCTGCTACGATTTCAGCCTCCATCTCATGGAACTTCGCATTCAATACCTTATGTGGAATACCACGTTTTTTTAACACTGTACTAATCTCTTCTGAAGAATCAATATTGATTGTACCTACCAATACGGGCTGTCCCTTTTTGTATGCCTCTTCTATTTCATTTGCCACTGCATTTAATTTGCCACGTTTTGTCTTAAATACAGCATCATTTTTATCAATTCTTGCAATTGGTTTGTTTGTTGGAATTTCAACAACATCCATACTGTAGATATCTCTGAATTCTTTTTCCTCTGTTAAAGCGGTACCTGTCATACCTGCTTTCTTTTCATACTTATTAAAGAAATTCTGAAATGTAATTGTAGCAAGAGTTTTGCTTTCACGGTTTACCTTTACATGCTCTTTTGCTTCAATCGCCTGATGTAATCCATCAGAGTATCTTCTACCCGGCATAATACGTCCGGTAAACTCATCTACAATTAAAACCTCATTGTCCTTTACTACATAATCCTGATCTCTATGCATCAGGTTATGTGCACGCAGAGCCAAAATCACATTGTGCTGTAACTCAAGATTCTCTGCATCCGCATAATTGTCAATATGGAAAAACTTTTCAACCTTTGCAATACCATCCTGTGTCAGTGTGACAATCTTGTCCTTTTCGTTTACAAGGAAATCTCCATCTTCTTCTATATCAACACCCATAATGGCATCCATTTTACTAAGTTCAGGATTTGCAGTACCACGCTCCATCTGTCTTGCCAGAATGTCACACATTTCATATAACTTCGTAGACTTTCCACTCTGTCCCGAAATAATCAAAGGAGTTCTTGCCTCATCAATTAAAACGGAATCGACCTCATCAATAATACAGTATGATAATCCACGCTGAACCAATTGTTCTTTGTAGACAACCATATTGTCTCGCAGATAATCAAATCCCAGTTCATTATTTGTAATATATGTGATATCACAGTCATATGCTGCCTTCTTGTCCTCGTGTTCCATATCTGCCAGCACACAGCCGACGGAAAGCCCCAGATATCTGTGAACCTGTCCCATCCATTCCGCATCACGGGTAGCAAGGTACTCATTAACTGTTACAATATGAACACCTTTTCCTTCTAATGCATTCAGATATGCAGGAAGTAAACATGTCTGTGTCTTACCTTCACCTGTTTTCATCTCTGCGATTCGACCTTCATGAAGGATAATTCCACCTAAAATCTGGCATGGATAATGTTCTGTCCCAAGAGTTCTTTTTGTTGCTTCTCTAACCAAAGCAAATGCCTCCGGCAAAATATCATCTAATGTCTCGCCCTCTTTTAATCTCTTCTTAAACTCTTCCGTTTTTGCTTTCATCTGTTCCTCAGAAAGCTTTTCCATTTCCGGTTTAAATGCAAGAACTTTTTCTAAAGTCCCATTATGTCTTTTTAATTCACGCTCACTATGTGTTCCTATAATCTTACTAATTACACTCATGGTAATCTCCTCTAATATATTTGTGAAATCTATTTCACACGCTAATCAATATATTACCATTTTCGTCATAGTAATTCAACATCTTAGATTTTATATTATTGTAAATATTGTAAACTTTCCATGAACAAGCATAAATTTACTATAAAAAGAAAAAAGGCGGTGCCATTTTAGCACCACCTTATAAATATTCTTTTAGTCGAAAATCGGTTCAATTAATCCGTATGTTCCACCTTTTCTCTTGTAAACTACATTTACTTCATCTGTATCTGCATTTAAGAAAACAAAGAAGTTATGTCCTAATAATTCCATTTGTACACAAGCCTCTTCTGCATCCATAGGTTTTACACCAAAACTTTTGGTTCTTACAATCTTAACTGCATCCTCGTCATCCTCATAATCAGCATCAATATAGTCCGCTGTAAAATTATCTCGATATGATTTTTTCTTATCAATCAGTTTGTTCTTATACTTTACTAACTGACGCTCTATTGTCTCCTCAACCATGTCAATAGAAGCATACATATCTTCACTAATCTCTTCCGCTCTAATAATATTGCCTTTTACAGGAATTGTTACCTCCACCTTGTGATCGTTTCGGTTCACGCTGAGAGTTACATCTGCTCTAATCTCTTCTGCAAAGTACTTGTCCAACTTACCTAGTTTCTCATCAATAGCACTTTTGATGCCTTCTGTAACTTCAATATTTTTTCCGAAAATTTTAATTTTCATGGTACCACTTCCTTTCCTTATCTAGTACCTAAATTATACCATACTCTGCATATGTTTAACAATGAAAAACACAAAATTTTCATTAGTTATATTTTTAACTAAGTTATTGTGCAATTTACACAATATTATGCCTTTTTTCCTTTTTCGACGAATATTGACATAATTGTGTTAAACTCAAGTTATTAACATATTTTTTTCTGCAATTTTTCTCGAAAATATGGGTTATTAACCGAGTTATTAACATTGTTAACCTTTTTTCGTGTTTTTTTATGTAAATCTTTGTCGAATCAAAAAAGAACAAATGTTTTGTAAACATGTAATGAAATTGTGCATTTTCTACATAAGTTCTTGACAACATATTGAAATATATACGTATAAAATAAGAAAAAACTATCACAATGAAAGTGGTTTCATCATAATAGCTTTTTTTATATTTGTTTTTTAATTTATAATTCTTCTAGCCGCACATGGTGAACCCATTCCACTGATAATAATACCTGTAGATGGTGTTGACGCATGTATAATCTGTCCACCGCCAATATACATAGCTACATGGCTGATTGTAGAACTGTTATATTTGTAGAATAACAAGTCTCCCGGTAATAATGCACTCATAGAAACTGCTCTTCCATTATATACCTGAGTATAAGATGAACGGTTTAATGAATAGCCAAAATGTGCATACACTGACATTGTAAACCCTGAACAATCTGTTCCGTTTGTTAAACTGGAACCTCCATATACGTATGGATTTCCAAGGAACTGTTTTGCATATGCTACGACCGCTGACGCACCGGAACCTGATGCATTGCCATAAGATGGCTTCGATGTTGGCTTTGGTGTATTTGTCTTTGGTGGTGTATATGTATTATTACTATTATTGCTGTTGTTGTTTGCGTTTATATTACTGTTCTGAGCCGGCTCATCATTGTTATCAGACTGCTTATTCTGTTCAGCCTCTGCTGCTAACTGTGCCTGTCGTTCTCTTTCTTCCTGTTCTTTCTGTGCTTTAATCTTTGCTTTCTCTTCAGCATTGGTGATTGCTGTTTCCATATCTACACTTACTTTTACATAATCGGAAGATACCCAGCCACTGACACCATCGCCGATTTTCACTTTTACCCATTTACCATCATCACTGAATTTTTTAATAACATAATTTTCATTGTGGTAAACGTTCGTTACAATACTTCCTTTAGTATTGGCTGATTTTCTTACATGTACACCGGAATCTTTTACATTTGCAAATACATATCCGTTATCTAACGCATTTGACTGTGCTTTTTTTCCTGTCACAAAATATTCAGCCTTAATATAACCTCTACAGTTTCCTGATACAATTTTGTACCATCCGCTTTTTGTTGTTTCAACAATTCTTGCACCACAGTTATTATATATCTTACCTACACGCTTTGATTTTGCGTTCGGCTTTTTTCTGACATTTACATAATCTTCCCGACCACCACTCACACGGGCAATGGCAATATCTGAAAACATCTTACTTTCTTTGCTTTCGTTTTTGTTTTCTACCTTTTGTACAGGCTGTGTTTTCTGCTCCGGCGCCGGAAGATATTTTGACAAGTCTTCTTCACTTCCAACATTATTTATATATTCTTCTATCGCAACAGTAGCACCTGCGCTTGGTATTTCAGTATTTAATTCTTCTGCAAACACTGGCTGTGCAAGTGTTGTAGTCATCACTACTGTAAGCACTCCACTAATAATTTTCTCCACATTATAGCGTCTCATTTTTATACGCCTCCGTTATTTATTTTTATAGCCTAAATGTTACAAATTTATTACAATCATAACATTGCAGACAAACTATGTCAACCAGTTTTATTATCATCTTGTAGCAATTCTTTTTTATCTATGGTATTTTATACGTAGAATATTATTTTTTGTTGAAACACTTAATGGGAGATTATCATGAAAAAATCAGCAATCGTAACCGGCGCTTCAGGGGAAATTGGAGCCGCCATTTCAGAACTATTAATAACTCAGGGCTATTCTGTGATAGGTACTTATTACAGCAACGAAAAATCTATTGACGAATTGGCTCTGCGGCTTGGAAATAATTTTTTTCCTTTTCAGTGTGATTTATCAGATTTTGATACTGCAAAAAGTTTACTTACTTATATAGAAGAAAAACAATTTCAGGTAGAGGTTTTAATTAATAATGCAGGTATTTCTATTATCGGATTACTACAGGATTTGACACGAGAATCCTGGAACAATATATGGAATACAAATGTTACATCTGCCATTTCTCTTAGTCAGGCAGTAATTCCAGTCTTTTTGAAAGAAGGTAGTGGGAAAATCATTAATATTTCTTCTGTCTGGGGAAGCTGCGGAGCTTCCTGCGAGACAGCATACTCTGCAACAAAGGGGGCCGTCAATACATTTACCAAAGCGCTTGCCAAAGAACTGGCTCCTTCCAATATTCAGGTAAATGCTATTGCCTGTGGCATTATTGACACGAAAATGAACGCTCACCTAACCGACGAAGATATAAAACAAATCGTAGATGAGATTCCTGCCGGACGTCTCGGAACACCGGCTGACGTTGCAAAGACCGTCTGTGCTCTCCTTACAGCCAGCCCATACATGACCGGTCAGATTATCACCTTAGATGGCGGCTGGACAGTATAAAAACAACATATTGTAAAATCTCTAAAAATACATACAAGGGGCATATCACACTAAAAACTCTAGTACGATAGCCCCTTTTTTTATCTTTTTTCTAAAATATTATCAACTAATTTTTGTAATTCTTCTTTATTAGATAAATATAATTCATATTTTAATACGAATAAAATACTATCTATACCATGAGATACCTTATTTTTTATCCAGATATGCCATATCCTCGTCACTAATTTCAAAATCAACCTGTACGTTTGAAATAATTCTCTCTTCTTTTGTTGATTTCGGAATTGCTACTGCACCTTTCTGGATACAATATCTCACGCAAATCTGTGGAATTGTTGCATTGTATTTCTCAGCAATCTTTGCAACATACTCATCATTTACCAACCCACCTGTAGCCAATGGTGAGTATGCCATCAACTGTATATTGTTCTCCTTACATTTTGCTACAATATGCTCCTGTCTGTTTCCTACATGAAAACTTATCTGGTCTACCATAGGAACTACCTTACAATTATCCAGTATCGGCTGTATATGCTCCGGTGCAAAATTGGAAATTCCAATCGCTCTTGCTTTTCCACTCTCGTATATTTCTTCTAAAGCTTTCCAACTTTCAATATTTCCTTCTGTGCAGTCCATTCCCATTTTGTCCCATGGCCATGGTGCGTGAATCAAATACAAATCAATATATCCAAGTCCTAAATCTGACAATGACTCCTCAAAACATTTTTTTGCAATATCATATCCTTTGCATTCTGCCGGAAGTTTTGTTGTCACAAAGATATCTTCTCTTGCAATTCCGAAATCCTTTATTGCTCTTCCTACGCTTGCCTCATTTCCATACGCTTTCGCAGTATCAATATGACGATAACCGTTTTTTAGTGCAAACATTACCGAATTATATGTATCTTCTCCGTCCGGTATCTGCCATGTACCAAGCCCAATCTTCGGAATCTTCACCCCATTTGCCAATGTGTAAGTTTCTTGTAATATCATTTCAACCTCCTTATATTTGCAAAATTCAACTTTTAATTAATAAACACCTTATTGTATCAATCCATTTTCATATTCCATAATACGGGATGCATTTCCACCAAATTCTGTAGCATCACCTTTATCATTGATAACATGCAAAATCTTTCCATTTCCGTTTAATTTTACAGTACATGTATTATGTAATTTTACCCCCTTCTTATCGGGTACTTCTACGGCACTGAAAATCTCTATATCTGCATCTCTGTTATAACAATAAGCACCGATACCATAACTTTCAAATTTGTTTACACCATCATCTACTTTAATGGATGCATACCCTTTCACTTGACCATCATGGCTCATATATGCTTTCTGCTTTGGTGCATCATATGGCATTTCACTCTGATAGAAATATAATTTTCCATTGTCACCATTCCAAATTGTCTGATACTCCTGAAAATGTTCTACAAATAATCCATACATAATGGCATTATCTCCATTAATAATAATGCCATTTGGAGCAGTGTTGACATCCCATCCTACATTCGTACTGTGGTCAGCCCGCCATACCCAGAAATTGTCTCCTATTACATCATTGCTGTTTACAATAACACAGGTCTTAACCTTTCCTGCATATTTTCCACCGCCTACTCTAAAGTAAACATCACTGAAACATAGAGGATTATCTGCATGAGATACATCTGTTTTCTCTTCTCCTATTCTCAAAAGAGTTTCTGATTCTTTTTCTCCTGCATCGAATAAGAGCCCGCAAACCTTAATGCCATCGACATCCGCAATTTCCATACATGCATTTCCATCTGCCGTCTCAAGCGTAGCCAATCCCATTCCATACATAATTGTATTTTCCTTAGACACTTTTAATGCCTTTTCTAACTTATAAATACCCGGTGTAAATAAAATATGTTTTCCACTTTCTAATGCCTTGTTGATAGTATCAGCATTATCCTTTGGATTTGCTATATAAAATGTGTTTAAGCTATAAAATGTTCCTTTTACTCCATCTTTCCATGATATTCCCTGTGCATCCTTTCTGATTTCCGGAACCATAATACCATAGCCATTTTTTTCATCATAACAGATATATGGTTTTTCCTGAACCTTTGGTGCCTGTTTTACCGTAGTATAAGGGGCATACGGCCAAACGCCTGATGGTATGCTTGACGGGTCCTCTCCCACAAATACCATGTTCCATACGCCATTTTCCCAGAATCTCCATTGATTATTTCTACATAAATACTGCTGTTGGGAGCCGGATGAAACCATTCCGTCAAAATTAGAATCTGCAATAAATCCACCACTGGACCATCCCTCTCCGTCACTTAAAACAACTCCATCACTGGAATTTACTCTCCTGAGGGAAACTGCCTGAGAATTTGCCCACATACAATATTCATTGATACTAAAATTTTCTGCACTTCTCCAGAAATTGCATGTAGCATTGTGATACATCCAGTTTGCATCTACCCAGAGTTTATTGATATTTGTATCTTTCGGTGAAATGCCAAGACCTGCTGCCTGCGTGTAGTATCCCACATTTACAAGCAACGACTTATCATATGTACCCGGCTTGAATAAAAGAGCATATCTTTCGTCACCAAACTGGTTTGTCTCCTGTTTTTTAAAAATCTCTGTCACTTTACTTTGTATGTCTTCTGCTTTGTCTTCTGTATCAAAAACATAAACATTTTTTCCTAAAACAGCATCATCTGTTACCGCATCACCATCAGTAATATACTTTATTTGATTTCCTGTCTTTTCATCTGAAATAACAGTAGTTTTTTTATTATCTGTTTTACCGCTATCACAGCCAAAGCACATGGCTGCCATCAATATGATTATGGTTGCAATTAAATATTTTCTCATGTCTTTCTCCTTCTAACATTTCTTAACTAAATATACTGCATGCCTTGTAGTTACAATCAAATTATTTCGTTTTTCGCCTCCAAAATCAAAAGTAGTAGGACGCTCTGGAAGACAGATCGTCTCTGACAACTTACCATTTTCGTACACTTTGATATTGTCATCTCCTACATATATTTTATGGTTAAACTTACGAACCTTAAAATCCCCTTCTTCTATAATCGGCACCGGATTCGTCAGTATCCCTTCTTTTGTAATGTCACACTGCCAGACACGCTTGTACATCTCATCGACAGAATACAACTTGCGTCCCGGCTTTGATCTTGAAAGATTATTGGCACGAATCAAATCGTAATGACATGGTATTATCGTAGAGCCATCCGGTGCAATAAATGCTTTTCTTGGATTATACTCACACACCTCGCCAAAATCTGTACTGTCTCTCCAACGGTTTCCCGGATACAATACCCGCTCCGGTTCCACATCTCCGATATTTATCTTCTCCAGTCTTTCAATATTGCCGTCTTTATCTATCGTAAATGCTACAACACTTGCACGATTGTCATACCAAAATCCATAAGAAGTACCAAAACTGTCAGGTGGAAGCTGGTTCACAATCTCTTTTCCATTTAATGTAGCTTCCATTGGAATAGAATACTCACCAATTACAATGATATTGTCTCTCGTATCAAATCCAAGAGAATTAATTTTAAATGGAGATTCAAAAATCATGGAAAGTTTCAGTGATTTTCCATCAAGACGGTAAACTTTCTTATCCATACTGTCCAGAAAATAAAAATTTCCTCTTCCATCACAACACCCGCCATCTGCGAACCGGAATCCTGAATATAATAACTCCACACTGTATTTATTTTTGTCTTCTTCTCCGGTCTCTGTTTTCAGTCTTTGTTTTTTATCTGCATTTCCTTTTATCTCAATGCGTGAAGCCTGCCAAGGTCTTATCTCTGTACCTGAATTCACATCCAGTAAAAAATTGTCTATTGTGTATTTCATCTGAGAATAATTATGTACATTTAAAAACCTGATGTCTTTACAATCCCATATTTTCACACAATAAGGAAATGGTTTTTGTACAAATACAGTTCTAAAACAATAGGTTGATGCAAATGTAATATTTTCACAATTGTGAAGTTCTATCGGGAGAGCAAACTCTCCTTCTGCCTTTTCCTCTTCGCTCTGAAATCCATATATCGTAATGTTTTTTGCATTTATCATTCTGATTTCACACCGTGCATGATGTTCCAAAGATAAACAGTATATCTTTGTAGGAACCTCTGTATTCTGTATTTTCACTCCCGCTGTCACATATGGACTGGCAGACCAGATGTCTTTAAATATACCGCCTCCGCCGTATATAAAAAGACTCGGATACTGATAATCCCAGATTCTGTCTAATCTTGCATCTCTTGCCCTGCCTTCATCATAAGGCATTTCAAATGCACCTGTTCCTTTTACCAGATTTCCATGACCTCCGAAAAACTTTACATCGTTCATATAGGAGTTCTTGTCTGCCTGCCAGTATACGCCGCAGGCTCTCGGGTTTTTTCCTCCTGTGTTCACTCCCAGCCCGAACATAATATTTTTCTTTTTAGATGTCTTAATAAACGGTCTGACCTTTCCAAAACCTGTAAATTTCTCTGCATTTTCTTTTAATATCAACTGTGTTGAAGCCGGATTCATTCCAATGAAAACAGTATTTTCTTTTAGTGCAATCGTATCTGTAAGGATATATTCCCCTTGTGGAAAATAAATTACTTCATACTTTTCTATGGCTGCTTTTAGTGCTGCTGTATCATCCGTAACCCCATCTCCCTGCAACCCTGCTTTCTTCGCATTTATCCACCGCTCCATCGGAGAAAGTGCAGGCAAATCTGTTTTTAAAATATCATAATCAATCTCTCTGGAATAACGGTATATCTCATCATGAAACTGTTTTTCCGGATTTTCATCGCTGACCACCACGCCATGTATATATTTTTCTAATTTGCATGGATTATCTTCACTGCCAATTTTCTTGTCTGTATCTTTAAACCTTACAATATTTTCTACTGTCTTCAAATAACAGTTCTTTACGTTAATCTGGGTAAGTTCGTTTTTTTCCTGAGCAATATCTAACAAAATATCCATATTCTCAAAAACGGAATCTTCAATAATAAGCTTTTCAAAATATCCTTCTTCCACATCAATAAACTTTGATGTATTGACACTATGAGTCCTGATAATATTAAGTCCGGCTTCTCTTGTTTTTATGGCAGCGGCTTTCTGTCCACAAAATCTGGTATCTACCATAACAAAGGGCCAGCCCGGTGAACATTTTGTCGTAATAATTCCATACTGCCCACCATTAATATAAATGTCTTCCATCTCGTTACCTACATCATAGATTCCAGCCATTCCGGACTCCACGTAAATATCAATATGGTTAATAAAACAGTGCTGGGCATAATGTGTACGAAATGCTACTCCATAAGGATTTCCTTTTCCCATTCTTACGTTGATATTGGATATCGCACTATAAAAAGTCCCCGGATTCGCATCCTCAATAAGATTTTCATCCTCCTGCATCATATTGGTAAACCAGAACAGATATTTAAATCCACCTTTCTGCTTAGGATGAGGTATATCAAAACCATCTGCATTGTCTTTTAAAATAAACTCCGGTCTGTTCTTTCCATATCCAATCATTCTTACTGCCTTTGGCATATAGATTGTCCTGCTGAGTAGGTATTTTCCTTCCGGCACAAAAAGAACACCGTAACCCTGCTGCTCTACAACAGAATAAATAGCTTTCTGTAACTGTTCACTGACATCTACAGTCCCATCCCTCTTAATATCATAATACTCTTCAGTAAAATAGACTGCCTTTTCGTCTTTTAATCTCTCCTGATAAAATGATAATCCGTTCATCCCATAACCTTTCATTTAGAATATTTTAATCTTCTTTTATATCTATTTTTTCTTTTTGATTCTTTTTCTAATGGCTTCCATTCGATGATCTAAATCTGCACTTTGCTCTGCACATTCTGTCAGATCTTTCGCCAATTGTTCCATTAACTCAGGATTAATGTCTTTTTTATATCTCAATTTGTGTTCCAGACTTGCCCAAAAATCCATAGCTATTGTTCGAAACTGTACTTCAACTTTCATTGGACGTTTTTCATCCTCCAGAAAAATCGGTACCTCTACAATTAGATGAAGACTTCTATACCCGCTTTCTTTTGGACTTGCAATATAGTCCTTCTGTTCTATTAAAGTTACATCATCCTGCTGCAGCAAAAGTTTTGCCATCTTATAAATATCTTCTTCAAAAGAACAGATAATTCTGATTCCTGCGATGTCCGTTATATGCTCTTCAATAGCATCCGTGTTCATAGGTATTCCCTTTTTTTTCATTTTCTTCATAATACTATCGGGAGATTTCAATCTGGACTTTATCGTTTCAATAGGATTTTCATCATATTTCAAAGAAAACTGCTCATTTAAAACTTTAAATTTCGTTTCCACTTCCATAATGGCACACTTATAATATGACATTAAGCGGTTATATGGTAATGCCCCCTCCTTTATCTTTTCCAAGTGTTCTTCTTTGGTTAACTCCTTAAAAAAGTGTTCCTTTAAATGTTTAATTATCATATTTTTTCCCCGTACTTAAAAACTAAATATTATTATAACATTTCAAAAGCAAGAATGAAACAATTTTATTACAAAAAAACAATATTAAAAAATTCATTGTCTTAAACCAATTTATGATTTGATTAATTACTCTATCTTCTTTTACCAACAAAACATTATTCAATAAAAAAGGGACTAAGGAACCAAATCATTTTTATCCCTTAACCCTTTTCACATCTTACTTAAATATTCAATTCTTAATCAAATCGCCTTTTTATTTTGCATACATAGCTGATAAATATTCTTCGTCTCCCACTTCTAGTTCTATTTTATTTTTTTCTATTAAATTTCCCTTTTCTATTTTATATTTTACTAATTCATTATCAAAATTTATAACATACAAGTCAGTTCCTACAACATCAAACTGAAGAATGCATGAATTAATATTATATTCTGCTTCAATTTTATCCGAATCCATATTGTATTTAATAATTTTTGAATTATCATTTTCTGCAAACAATGAGGATACTGCCATGTACAAATACTTTCCTACACCTTTTAATAATCGTGGATTTATATTATCTAAAACTTATATTTTAGTTTTCTTAACTTTATTATTTTTAATGCACAGCTAATTTTCCTTAGCAGGTACATAAAGCTTATCCTTGTAGTCATAAAATGATGAAGGCTCTGTATCTTCGTCAATATATTTCGTCAATTCTATTTTATTAACTGATGCGCCTTTCTCGTCAAAATCAACTTCGGCTAAAAATATTCTTCCATTTTTCCAATCCGTTAATCTGTATAAAACCCCATTATATATGCAGCATTCCATACACATCTCATTTTTCACTTCTATTTCTTCTATTTTGTTGTCTTTAATGGTTGTTCTACTAACTGTTGTGTCTCCATTAAGATTAGCGATTCCATATATGTATCTTCCATCAACATATATGTCATTTACATGTTTGCACACTTTATATTCTTTAATTTTTCCATTTTTACTATTCAACTGTAAAACCTTGCAGTCTTCTTCATCTACTCCATAACCAAGGCTTAATTCGTAAACATATTTTCCTTCTTTAAAAGGCAATCCCCAATTTGTTCTACCAACACCTCCATATAAATACTTGTTCACTTTGATTAACTTTAAGTCTTTGTCATATAGCTCTATTTTTGTTTTTCTAAATAAACTATCAGTTTTTGGTGTTCGCATTACTGCCACACTATAATCTCTTTCCTGCTCATTTAACTTATTTACTGATCTCGCACATCCACTTGCTACTATTATAAAACTAAAAATGACAGACAACATTACATACTTTTTCAACTTTATCTATCATCACTCCTTTTCTCTTTTTACTAATTATACCCAATTCACTTTATCATCGCCAAACAATCCTGCCTTAAAAATTGGTATAATAATAGTTTCTAGCATTATTATTCACTAGAAACTATTATTAAATCCTATTGTTCTGTATCTTATAAATGCAGCACTCTCTCTTTAATCTCCTGTGTCCTTCCCTGATTCCAGAACTGTGTTCCAATATATCCACAGGTTCTTCTGGCTACACTCATCTTATCCTGATTTCTGTTACCACAGCTTGGGCATTCCCAAACAAGTTTGCCTGATTCTTCATCAGAGATAATCTGTATTTCTCCATTATATCCACAACATTCGCAATAATCTGACTTCGTATTCAACTCTGCATACATGATATTGTCATAAATAAACTTCATCACTTCAATAACTGCTTCGATATTATCCTGAAGATTTGGAACTTCTACATAACTGATAGCTCCACCCGGTGATAATTTCTGAAAATCTGATTCGAATTTCAATTTACTGAATGCATCAATTTCTTCTGTTACATGCACATGATAACTATTTGTAATATAATTCTTATCTGTAACCCCCTGTATTACACCAAATCTCTTCTGTAAACATTTTGAGAACTTATATGTAGTAGATTCCATCGGTGTTCCATATACAGAATAACTGATATTCTCTGCTTCCTTCCATTCTTTGCACTTGTCATTCAGTCGCTGCATAACCTTAATTGCAAATGGTTTTGCTTCCGGATCTGTATGAGACTTTCCAGTCATTCTTACACACATCTCATAAAGTCCTGCATAACCAAGAGAAATAGTTGAATATCCATTGTATAATAATTTGTCAATAGTTTCACCCTTCTTCAGGCGTGCCAATGCTCCATTCTGCCAAAGAATCGGTGCCACATCTGACGGTGTTCCGAGAAGTCTCTCATGTCTGCATCTCAGCGCTCTATGACAAAGCTCCAGTCTTTCGTCTAATATCTTCCAGAATAAATCCATATCTCCATTAGAAGAGCATGCCACATCTACTAAGTTTATCGTAACAACTCCCTGGTTAAAACGTCCATAAAACTTGTGGCTGCCGTCAGCATTTCGCTGACTGTCTTCTACTGTAAGGAAAGAACGGCATCCCATACATGTATATACATTTCCGTTTTTCATTTCCTTCATAACCTTTGCAGATATATAATCCGGAACCATTCTTTTTGCTGTACATTTTGCAGCTAACTCTGTTATATGCCAATACTGTGAATCCGGGGTTACATTATCCTCATCTAAAACATAGATAATCTTCGGAAACGCCGGTGTAATCCATACACCTTTTTCATTCTTTACACCCTGCATACGCTGCTTTAATGCTTCCTCTATAATCATTGCAAGATCATCTCTTGTCTGACCTGCCGGAACTTCATCAAGATACATAAACATTGTAACAAACGGTGCCTGACCATTACATGTCATTAATGTAATCAACTGATATTGAATCGTCTGAATACCTCTGTTGATTTCATCTTTTAATCTTCTTTCGACAATCTTCTTTATCTGCCCGTCTGTGTATTGTACACCGATTTCTTCCTGCTCAGCCAGTACTTCCTTTGTAATCTTTTCACGACTGACCTGAACAAAAGGTGCTAAATGTGCGAGCGAGAATGACTGACCACCATACTGATTGCTTGCTACCTGCGCCACAATCTGTGTCGTTACATTACATGCTGTATAAAAACTATGTGGCTTATCTATCTTTGTTTCAGAAATACATGTACCATTCTGAAGCATATCCTCTAAATTAATCAAATCACAGTTGTGCTCTTTCTGAGCAAAATAGTCCGAATCATGAAAATGAATAATCCCCTGCTCATGAGCCTGCACAATCTCTTCTGGTAGTAAAATACGTTTGGTCAAATCCTTACTAACCTCTCCGGCCATGTAATCTCTCTGTGTAGAGTTAATCGTAGGATTCTTATTAGAGTTTTCCTGCTTTACTTCTTCATTCAACTGTTCAATCAGAGCCAAAATTCCTTCGTCAGTTGTATTTGATTTACGGGCTAATTCACGTACATAGCGATATCTTACATACTTCTGTGCCACTTCATAACCACGCATTTCCATAATTCCACGTTCTACCATATCCTGAATATCTTCCACTGATACAGCGTGCTGTGCAGCTTCAATCTGTGCTGTAACATTTTTTCCAACAGCTGCAATCTGATATTCGTTCAGCTTATAAATCGGCTCAATCTCCTTGTTTGCAGCTCTGATAGCGTTAAGAATCTTATTAACGTCAAACGATACCTCTTCCCCATTTCTCTTAATGACCTTCTGTACTTTTACATCCATTTTTTCCTCTCCTTTTTTTGATGCAATAATCCTTAATAAATATATAATTTTTGTGCATCTGCCCTAAATCCAGGCAGTCTGCAAAATATGTATCATTTTGCCAAAACACTATATCTTGTGTCCACCTTTTGAATTATAGCACAATATATTCCATTTTGTACAGTAAAAATAAGGAAATTTTCCAAGAAAATATAAATCACAAAAAAACAGTATATATGGAATTGCTCACAACTCCAATATATACTGTTTTTTCATAATGTGCTTATGCAATGCTATTTAACTCATTTTGCATCAATGCATATGAGATAATTGATAGACCAAAGAAACTTAATATCAGATATAAAATACCTGTGTTGCTCGAAGGAATCCCTCTTGCAGTCTTGATTCTGTCAATCTTTTCACCTTGTTTGTACATCCAGTACAGACCATAAATATTACAGGTAATAATTGTAAATAAAAGTGCCATACCTCCGGATGTTTCGTTCTGTGCATCTTCCAACATTCTGTTGGTGTCGTCTGTCAGAACTACAAGCCAATACAAACCATAAATACCACATGTAATAATGCTTAAAACAATACACATGCCAATGCTTCTCTTTTGAATCATTCTTTCGCTCCCCTTTTCTTTATTTTTATATTTATATTTTACACTAGAGAGCTTTATCTGTAAATAATTATCCTAATTTTTTAAATACCTTCTTTATAACGATTAGTGACAATACCGCCGCCAGAAAATCCGAGACCGGAGCTACATACATAACACCTTCAATTCCATAAGATGCACCACCCAAATAACTAAATACTGCCGGGAACAACAACATCAACGGAATAAAACAAATTACCTGTCTTGTAAGAGACAAAAAAGTTCCTTTGTTCGGCTCGCCAATAACTGTACAAAAAGTAGATGTAATCGGCTGGATTCCATCTAAAAAGGTCATAAACAGGAAAATTCTGAAAAAACTTTCTGCAAACTGAAAATATTCCGGACTTCCTGAGCCAAAAATACTGATAATCTGTCTTGGAAGCGTTTGAAATACAACAAATGCAATACATGAAATTGTAGTATTACAAATCAACGCCAGACGATATGTCTTCTTTACTCTGTCAATCTTTCCGGCACCTCTGTTAAAACTTGCAATAGGCTGCATCCCCTGTGCCACACCAATACATACAGAAAAATAAACCTGATTAACCTTCATTACAATACCTGTACATGCTAAAGGAATATCAGCACCATATACACTCAATGCCCCATAATGCGTTAATGTCTTATTCATAACAACCTGAACCAACATAATTGCCAGCTGATTTAGACCCTGTGCCATTCCTAAATGGCATGCTCTTAGGCATACACCTGCTTTCGGCATAAAATGTTCTTTCTTTAACTTGATTGTCTTAAAGTGCAGTAAATACCATACTACCATAACGGCTGCCACAAACTGTCCGATAATAGTCGCTGCTGCCGCTCCGGACATTCCCCAGTCAAAGACAATTACAAATAAATAGTCCAAAACAACATTGATGGCTGCACCAACAAGATTGCATACCATAGAAAATTTTGGACTTCCATCAGCTCTTACTAAATGGGCACCGCCTGCAGATAAAATTCCTACCGGAAATCCAATCGCAATAATTCTTGTATACTCAACTGCGAATGGAAGAATATTTTCGGTCGAGCCAAAAAACAACAACAGTGGTTTCATTGCCACGCTTGTAATCAATGTTAAAAGCAGACCAATGACAAACATCATTGTTGTGCCGTTTCCTATAAAATATGGTGCTTTCTTTTCATCACCGGCACCAAGATTCAAATTAAATCCGGACGCACCACCTATACCAAAAGTCAATGCTGTAGCAATACACAGCGTCGTTAACGGAAATGCAACATTCGTAGCAGCATTACCTAATTCTCCTACTGTCTGTCCTATAAAAATCTGGTCTACAATATTATACAGAGACATAACTACCATAGAAATAATACTAGGAACAGCAAATTTTCGAAGTAATTTTCCTATTGGTTCTGTTCCCAGGGGATTACCCTGATTCTTTTCTTCATATGTTCTTGACATTACTTAATCCTCACCTGACCAATTTACCTTTGGTCATTCTTTATCTTTCTATTAAATATCATTATCGCCAACACATATAATACAACTTCATATCCAAAAATTTCAAGCAAAAATTTTAATTACTGTCAAATTTTGCTGAAAAAACAATTTTTGTCACAAACAATAAATAATTATAAAATGAGTTTTGCTTTAAAAAATGAGTTTGTTAATTTTTTAACTATTTTCTGCTTGTACCTATTAGGATTGCTATGTTATAATTTATGTAATATTTTTATCGTTACAGAAATGGAGAAAAAATGAGAGGAATATATTCAAATAAAACAGCGATTCGTCATAAAGTATTTATGGAAATTGCCAAAATGGCATATGAAGATCGTCCATTATCTCATATAGAGGATCTTCCTTATGAAATCATTCCCGGTGAAATTGGAAAAAACTATGACAATATTTTTCTTGAGAGAGCCATTATTGGAGAACGCCTTCGTGCAACGATTGGCCTTCCTATCAGAAATATGTCAGAACATGCTCCACTATCTGCCGGAATTGATGCCACTGCCATTGATGAAAAATACTATGACCCACCACTAATTAATATTATCAAGTTCGCATGTCATTCCTGTCCGGAAAAACGTGTCCTAATTACAAATGGCTGTCAGGGATGCATTGAACATCCTTGCATCGAAGTCTGTCCGAAAGATGCTATTCATATGGAAAACGGGCGCTCTGTCATTGATCAGGAAAAATGTATTAAATGCGGTAAATGTGTCAGCGCCTGTCCATATAATGCAATCATTAAGCAGGAGCGTCCTTGTGCTGCTGCCTGTGGTATGAATGCAATTAAATCCGATGAATATGGACGGGCAGATATCGACTATGACCAGTGTGTATCCTGTGGTATGTGTCTGGTCAGCTGTCCGTTTAGTGCGATTGTTGATAAAAGCCAGATATTTCAGACAGTTTTAGCACTGAAAAGCGATACGCCTATTTATGCTGCTATCGCTCCTTCTTTTGTGAAGCAGTTTGGTGACAATGTCACACCGGAGCAGGTTCGTGCAGCATTAAAAACTGTAGGATTCGAAGACATGGTGGAAGTTGCTATCGGTGCTGACCTATGTGCTGTACAGGAAGCTGTAGACTTTTTAAAAGAAGTTCCGGCGAAACATTCCTGGCTTGGTACTTCCTGCTGTCCTGCCTGGTCTGTTATGGCAAAGAAAACATATCCGGAATATGCAGAACACATTTCCATGACTTTAACGCCTATGGTTCTTACAGGACGTATGACGAAGAAACAGCACCCTGACTGTAAAGTCGTATTCATTGGACCATGTGCCGCAAAAAAATTAGAGGCAAGCCGTACTTCTGTAAGAAGCGATATCGACTTTGTCTTAACCTTTGAAGAAATGGCCGGTATCTTTGATGCAAAAGGAATCGAATTTGATAAATTAGAAGTGGAAGAACCGATAAAAACTTCCAGTTCTTTAGGAAAAGGATTTGCTTCCAGCGGTGGTGTTGCTGCTGCGGTAGTCAACGCTATCAATTGTGTCGAACCGGATATGGAAGTGAAAACTGTAAAAGCCGAAGGATTAAAAGAATGCAAAAAAATGCTTGCCTTGGCAAAAGCCGGAAAGTATGATGGTTACCTTTTAGAAGGCATGGCATGTCCCGGTGGCTGTATGGGTGGTGCCGGTGTATTGGCCGATGTAAAAAAAGCTACTGCCGCATTAGAGCAACAGAAAAAAGAATCTGAATTTGAAAAGCCTTCACATTCCGATTTCTTAAAATATTTACACTTAATAACGAAGGAGGAATTATACAAAAATGAAGATGAGAACTAGAACAATTACTGTTACTGCTATTATGATTGCACTTTGTGTTGTCGTACAGTTATTTAAAAACCCGGGAACTATTCCAATTACAGGAGGATTAATTAATCTTATAATTATTATTGACACTCTTTACTGTGGACTGTTAAGTGGAATTATTATTTCTGCGATAGCACCGATTACATCATTTATCATCACACAGTCTCCTATTATCGCTGCAGTACCTATGATTTTACCATTTATTATGGTTGGAAATATTGTAATGGTCCTATTTGTCTGGGCTGTAAGATGCAAGAAATTAGAGCTGAATCTGTTACCATTAAGTCTGGTAGCCGGCTCCTTTGCCAAATGGGGTGTGATGACTCTTACTATTGTTAAATGGATACTTCCTACTTTTGGTTTAAATCTTGCACCAAAGATGTACAAAATAGCTGCTACCACTTACTCTTTAACACAGTTGTATGCTGCACTTGCCGGAACTGCATTGGCATGTGTCATCTGGCCTATTGTAAGACTTGGTATCAAAAGAAGCAGATAGAAAGAATTATCTGTCAGAGTCTGGAAAAATAACAAATAAAATTGTGAAAAACAGAAATAAAAAAGTCCTCCAAGGTTGACATTCTATAAGGATGTTAAATCCAAAGACTTCGTAATCAGCCAGAATGATTGGATTGTAGGAAAATTCAAATCATACGGAGGAATTGCAAAATGGCAAAATCAATCTTTGAGAGATTAGGCGGCGAATATGAACAGCAAGGAGATTATCTAATACCACGCTTGACTGTATCCACCGAAGAAAAACATGCAATAGGAATATGGGGACAGCGGCATCTGGACTATCTAAAGCAGTACCGCAAAATTACATACACCAATCTTCTCACAAGTGGCAAACTGAACGCCTACCTCGCCGACATCAATGAACAGGCACAGGAATGCTCCCACAGGCTCATAGAGGACATGAAGCAGGCACAGGGCATAACGGAACAGCTAAAGGCAGAAAACGCCTTAGAATGGACAGGAAAGATGAACAACATATTGGCTTGTGCAAGGGAGATTGTAAATAAAGAGCTTATTTACACATAAGAAAAGATTTGGGCAGAGGGAAGAAATTACCCCCTGCTCTTTCTGCATCTGAAAAACTATATAGCCAGGCAATAGAAATGTTCCTACTTGTGTTGCTATTAGGGAAATATTTATTGCTGTTCACGAATGATTTATGAAAACGTCAGATAATCTGATAAACAAAAAATCTTTGCAAAATACCTATATGGCAAAATATGTTAGATAGACAAATTGTTCTGTCTTATAGCAATCAAGGCGGATAAACAAAAATCGCTTATCCGCCTGTCCATAATTATAAGCAAGAAATTTACCATTTAGAAGAAATTATCATCTGGTATATGTTCCATAATATCGCTGATATCGCACTCTAAAATATTACAAAGGCGGTCAAGCGTATTCGTGCTTACCGGCTGATTGTATCTTAAACGGTAAAGCTGAGCCTTGCTCACATTATACTTTTTCGTCAGCATTGATTTTGTGATGCCCCTTTTTTCTGCCGTCTCCCAAAGTTTGTCATACTTAATCATGTCAGCCCTTCTTTACTTTTTTTCTATTATCGCAGGAAAAAAAGCAGGCTATAAGGTTCCACATTCGGAACCATAAAGGCTAAAAAAAATTATCATCTGGTATATGTTCCATAATATCGCTGATATCGCACTCTAAAATATTACAAAGGCGGTCAACCGTACAAGTTGTCACCCCTTCGTTGTGGCGCAATCTGGAAAGCTGCGCCTTACTGATATTATATTTTTCATGGAGGGCATTATTTGAAATCCCTTTCGCTTCAGCCTTTTCCCATAGTTTGTCAAACTTTATCATAATCCGTCGAACTCTTTCCCTTGATTTTCTTTTATTATTGCAGTAATATTTAGTTGTCGGAAGGTTCCATATTCGGAACCCCAACAAAAATAAATCAGCTTAAGGAGGGTAAACCGTGGACAAGAAGAAAAATACTTATTTGTCTGAATTATTTTTGGAGAATTTGAATGGGGATTTCTCACGTCAGGCAGTGTTAAGGGCATTGGAAAAATGCAATGACGAAATACGAAAGAGAATGGGCGCATATCCCTGCGCCAGAGGGCTAATCGGCAACATTTTTAACAGTGGGAAACAAACGAGGAAACTGTCAAGGCAGCTGACGCAGGAATTGGTGGATTTTTGGGACGTTTACGGAGAGTTTGACAATATGCTCAGACCGGGCGCAAAAAGAAACTATTTAATCCTGCAAATGCTTTAGGCATACATGGATGCATTTAGTAGGTGAAATTATGAATACAATATTGCAGCAGCTATATAACGGGGAAATCTGTTTAATAGAACAATACCGCCCCATCTTGGAAGAATATAAAGCAATCAGAAAAAAGCATATGGACAATTACAAGGGTTTCATTGAAAAACTTGGCAACCCTCTTGATAAGGAATTTATTAAAATTATGGATGAACAATTTGAAACTGCTCCCCTTGACTTCTTCCAGATGTTTTCGGACGGTTTTAAACTGGGAGCAAAAATGATGATAGAAGTCCTTTACAGCGGGGATGGAAAGGAAACTGCTGAATAGTTAATGAGCGAAAAACAATAGGAGACAATAGTTAAAATGGAAAAGGATTATATACAATTACCGCCAATGCCATCCGATACACCGACAGAACTCGTGGCGATTGTCTGGATATATGCCAAGATGGAGGAGCCAGAGAAGGTACAGATTTTAGATTTTATACGGGAAAACGTCAAACCTGGCACAAATGAGGGCGAGAAAGAAAAATTGATGGAACTGATGGAGAAATCAAAATTAAACCCAAGCCCATATGTTGAAGAATTCCATTCGCTGATGCAGGAATTAATCGGGACGCTCATCGCACAGGCATGTGAAATGTCGGCTTGTATTTACCAGAAATATTGCATTGAAGAAAAATCCACAAAAGAAATATCTGAAGCAATCCATGTGCCGCAGGATGCCGTTGAACTTATGGCGCAGTACTATGAGAAAAATATAAAATAATGTTTTATCAAACACACATAAAGGCGGTGAACCCATGAAAAGATAAAGGTTCACCGTTTTTATTTTTCTAAAATCGGAAGTCTATGTAACAAATGAACAATACCCAACATTTAAACATGATAAATTTACCACGAAAACTCATACCAAAAAATAAGCGTATAAAATTCCAGTCCACAGGGAATACTAAAAAGTTTGCCCAAAATCTTGACATGGGTACAGCCGTTATGGTATTCTGAAATACTTATAGGAGAATTAGAACTAATCCAGAAATGGAGTTGTCAGAATGGCATCAGATAAACTATTGAATTACTGCCTTGAAAATCTTGAAGGGACGGTCTTTGTTGAGAGTTGGGGGAAAAAAGGATTTTCTATAACCCATACCATGTACTGCAACGGTTGTATTGCCCCCACAAAAAACCTGACAAGCGTAATCAACGTATATAGAAGCGAAATATGGTTTCAAGGTACATATCGCATATAAAGCAAAGGTAAAGAGGAGTTTAGGATTGCTAATGTATGATGTTCCTGATGCAGTAGAGGCATTGAAAAAGCCGAGGAAACATACGACAGCGGAGAAAGTGGAAACAACAAAGGATGCTTTGAAACATTTTAAGATTTTATGAGGTTAAAAGATGGAAAGTATTACAAAATTGAAAGATATGGCTCAATTTATTTTACAGACAAATGAAATAGAGCGTGATGGGAGTAATGGTTCGGAGATAAGTATTCCTATATATGATATTTCATCTGAAGAATTTCTATATTTTGCTGAAAATGCAATTGCATCTGAAACGAAAGAAGGAATTGTAAATGCTGTTTCGAATCTAAAAAGAGCATTAGATTGTGAAATGGATATGTTTTTTGAGAGCATAAATCTAAAAAGAATTTTTGATAAAAGGAATTTGAAGTTCGAAAAGAAGACCCAGTTTTTAGCTAATATAGGATTATTCCCTATTCAGACTATTAATAAATTAAATTTTATGAGAAATAAACTGGAACATGAATATAAAACGCCAGAAATATATGATTTACATACATATTATGAATTGGTATGGAGTGTTGTAAAAATATTGGATTTGTATCTTGAATTGTTATATACAAACGGAGAGATAAATTTAGAACTTCATATTGAAAATAACGTGTATTATCTTACGATGAAGCATGATATAAAAGAATGTGCATTTGAATTTGAAATAATAGATTGGACTAAGGGAAAAGAGAGAGAACATAAAAAACTAAATGTAAGTTTGAAGAACCAAGGGGATGCAGATGATTTTATAGAAGCATTTAATATATATTTGTTATCTATACAATACTTTGATTATGGAAATCTTAATTTATACAAAAAGAAAATAAAGAAACTGATAGAAACAGAAAGAGTATAGATATTTGTTATGCAAAAAATTATGCGGTCAAATGGGAGATTTTAAATGAACGAAAAATTTTATAATGAAATTAAGAATATATTGAATATAGCAAGAAATAAAGTCTATAAAACAGCCAATTTTGTAATGGTTGAAGCGTATTGGAATATAGGAAAATCCATCATAGAGGAACAAGGCGGCAACGAAAAGGCAGAGTATGGGGCAGGTTTGATAAAAGAATTGTCAAAACAAATGACACAGGATTTCGGCAAAGGGTTTACAGTGACAAATTTGAAATATATGAGGCAGTTTTATTTGATGTTTCCAAATAGTCACGCACTGCGTGACGAATTGAGCTGGACACATTATAGACTTTTGATAAAAGTGGAAAATGATAATGCACGAGAATTTTATATGCAGGAAGCTGCAAAATCACAATGGAGTACCAGACAGCTTGAGAGGCAGATAAATTCTTTTTTCTATGAAAGGCTATTATCCAGCAAAAACAAGAAACAGATTGCAGATGAAATCCAAACATTAGAGCCTGCAAAGAAACCAGAAGACATCATCCGTGACCCATATGTTCTGGAATTTCTTGGTTTAAGTTCAAATGATGATTTTTATGAAAGTGATTTGGAGCAGGCATTGATTACTCATTTGCAAAAATTCCTTTTGGAGCTTGGGAGAGGTTTTTCGTTTGTTGCCAGACAAAAGCAAATCACTTTTGACGGGCGGCATTTTAGAATTGACCTTGTATTCTATAATTATGTTTTGAAATGTTTTGTTTTGATAGATTTAAAGGTTGGGGATTTGACACATCAGGATTTAGGGCAGATGCAGATGTATGTCCATTATTATGAGCGAGAGCTTATGAACGAAGGAGATAACCCGCCAATTGGTATTGTATTATGTGCAGATAAAAGTGAATCTGTGGTTAAATATACGTTGCCCGAAAAAGAAACACAGATTTTTGCTTCAAAATATAAGTTATATTTGCCAAGCGAGGAAGAATTGCTCAGGGAATTGAATCAGGAATACCAAGCATTGGAATGTTGCAAAGTAGAGGAAGAAAATAGATAGTTTTCATTTTTGTCGGGAAAAGGGTAACATGAACGATATTAGAAATGTAGAAATATTCCCCATTTTTTTGATTTTGTAGGGATATGTCTCAATTTGGCACTCATTGTGGAAATTAAGAAATGCAAAAGGTAATCTTGAAAATAGAAAAATAAATAAACACATAAATTAGAGAATGAAATGTCAGCCAACGGACAAGGCTGACCGCCGCCGAACGTATACTGCCCTTTTCGGTTGGCGTATGGCAGCATGGTTTTGAATCCCAAAGCCGTTACATAGCATTGCGAATCCGAGCAGGAGAAAACACTCCTGTCATTCGTGGTGCGGTGTGGCGGCTTTTTCATTTATCCAAAAGTCAAGAGAAATCAAATCCAGAACGGAGGTGCAGGGACATAGGATTTTCTTTTCGGAGGGTAAGACAGGTATGGAAGAATGGCGGCTGCACTGGAAAAATGCTCTGCGGCGTTGTCCACAGAGATAGCGAGCATCGGATTGTGTCAGCCACAATCCCAATCCATGCCGCTTGTGGGCATGGACTAACTCAGGGGACAGCCCCTGAATACCCCAAAGAAAGGAATTTAAGACTGGGGGATTAAGGAAAATGAGCAAAGAAAAATCAGAAAAGGACGTGCGGAATGTCCCGATTACCGTCCGATTGAACGAGGAAGAACATGAAAAATTAAAGCAGTGCGCAGCCGCTTGCGGTCTGTCCGTAGCAGAATTTATGCGCCAGTTATGCAAAGGAAATGCCCCGCAGCCACAGCCAGAGAAAGAGTTTTGGGCGTTGCTGGATACACTTTATGAGGTACACGCCGCGTTTAAAAAGTGTGTTCCCTACTTTCCTTATGCCATTGAAATCTGTAAGGAGATTGAGGATTTTATCTTAGAATTGCAACAGAAAACAACTCTCCCACAACGATTTAACGTAGAAGAATTGATGGAACAGGGGGCGGTCTGATATGGCGACAACGAGTTTATGGCATATCAAAGGGCGGCTGAAAGACCTCATTGATTATGTGGAAAATCCAGAAAAGACCGTGCCGAATGAAGATATGCAGGACTTTTTTGACGTGTTCTCCTATGTGAGAAATCCGTCAAAAACAAATGAGGGCGAGTATGTTTCCGCAATCAACTGTCTGAAAGAAACTGCCTTACACCAGATGATTTTGACAAAGAAACAGTACCAAAAGACAGGCGGATATATCGCATGGCACGGCTACCAGAGCTTCAAGCCAGACGAGGTAACGCCCGAACAGTGCCATGAAATCGGGTTGAAATTAGCAAGGGAAATGTGGGGCGGCAAGTACCAGATTATCGTTGCCACCCATCTTGACAAAGGGCATCTTCACAACCATTTCTGTTTCAATTCCGTTTCCTTCATAAACGGACAGAAATATAATTATTCAAAATCAGAACAGAAAAGGTTGAGGGAAGTGTCCGACCGATTGTGCCGAGAGTACGGATTGTCGGTGATTGAAAACCCCAAGAAAGCCCCATCAAGACCGCTTTATCTGGATGAAAAAAGCGGAAAGCCGACACGCTACAACGTCTATCGGAAAGATTTAAGGGAGGCAATCAACGGGAGCAGGGATTTACAGCACATGTTGAAATACCTTGCCGACAAAGGCTATGAGATTGATTTTTCGGGCAGCCATTGGAAAATGAAGCTGCCGCAGTATAGGCATTTCACAAGGTTAGACACCCTTGACGAACGCTTGACACCCGATTTTATACGGTCATGTTTAGGCGGAACTTCCCGATATGGAAACTACAAAGCAAGGATTTCCTACTCTCCCCATATGCCAGAGCAGTATAAAAACGCATGGAAACCGTATCAGAAAACCACGGGGATTTTAGCATTATATTACTATTGGTGTTATCAGTTGGGGATATTTCCCAAAGGCACTGACTACAAGCCGACAAGCCCGCTGATGAAAGAGGAGCTTCGGAAACTGGACGAGATTACTGCACATGTAAGGTATATGTCCAAGCATAACATCTCCACTCTTTCCGACTTACACGCCGACAGAGAGAAAAACCAGACCGAAATGAATAAACTGATTGACTATCGCCAGCACTTGCGCAACAAGGTACGCCGTGCTACACCAGCCGAAAAAGAAACACTCCGAGCCGAAAAACAGAGTGTGACAGAACAGATAACGGAACTTAGAAAGCGGCTGAAATATGCAGATAGGATTGAAAAACGCTCTACCCATATCGACAACTGCTTAGACCAAATCCACGACACGATTGAAAACCAACGTCCAAACCGACAGAAACAGACCGTTAAAACAGAACGCAAGAGGGAGGAATCATTTCGATGAATGAGCTTTTTAGCGACACAGAAAAAGAAGAATTTTCAGAAGAAACTGTCATCCGTCAGATGATTGATGGGATTACGGACTGCCTTGCATCCATGACAAAAGAAGAACGGTTAGCATGGTTTCGCAGGTCACAATATCCCCATCCACTCAATTTCCAGAAAAAGATAGACGGCACAGTTTATACAGTCAATGCCTATTTTAACGCCGCCGCTTCTGAGAGCATTCAGGAAAAAGCCGAGCGCATTCTCCTAAAACTATAATCGGCATTCGAATTAAGGCTTTAAAGCGTTGAAGTATTCTGCCAGATATGGTATGATAATGACATCTACAATTCATATCATGTCTGGCTGGGGAAAGGAGAAATATGAGCAATCAGCCAGAAAAAATAACAGCTTTATACTGCCGTTTAAGCCGTGACGATGAGCAGGACGGGCTTTCGGGCAGCATCAAAAACCAGCAGTCCATACTGGAAAAATATGCAAAAGAGAACGGATTTCGCAATCCCCGCTTCTTTGTAGACGACGGATTTTCGGGAGTCACGTTCACAAGACCCTCTTTTATGGAGATGATGGACTTAGCCGAGCAGGGGAAAATTGGGACGATTATCGTTAAAGACCACTCAAGGCTTGGGCGCAACCGCCTTGTTGTCGGGCAGTTACTGGAGGAAGATTTTGAACGCCTTGACGTGCGTTATATTGCCATCATGGACAATATCGACACAGCAAAAGGCATCAGCGACCTTGTCCCAATGCAGGACTTATTCAATGAATGGCACGCCAAGAACACAAGCCAGAAAGTGCGGAACGTGTTCCGAAACAGAGGAATGTCAGGCAAGCCTTTAACATTCAACCTGCCTTTCGGATACAGAAAAAGTCCAGACAATCCCACAGAATGGCTTATTGACGAGCCTGCGGCTGAGATTGTGCGGCGGATTTTTGATATGTGCATAGCGGGGCTTGGACCAGCGCAGATAGCAAAAAAACTGAAGGCAGACAAAGTGATGACCCCTACGGAATATTGGAATAGCATTGGGAAAGCATACCGCAGACCGCCCGCCATACCGTACCACTGGTCAGCCGACAGCGTGGGAAACATCCTCTCACGGCAGGAATATATTGGGGACACCGTCAATTTCCGCACAGCTAGAAAATCTTTCAAGCATAAGAAACGTCTGGAACGCCCGCAGGAGGAATGGCAGATATTTAAGGACACCCACCCTGCCATTATTGACGAGGAAACCTTCCTGCTTGTGCAGGAGCTTCGGGAACACCGCCGCAGACCGACAAGGAGTGGGATTGTCAGTATGTTTTCTGGTCTGCTTTACTGTGCGGACTGCGGGGAAAAGCTGTATTACAGCGCAAAAAACAACTACAAACTGGAACACGCATACTTCTTCTGTTCCAGTTACCGCAGAAACTCAAATGTGTGTTCTGCCCACTATATCCGTGAAAAAGTTGTGGCGGAGATTGCATTAGAAAGTATGCAGCGGGTATTCTGGTATGTGCAGAGTTTTGAAAAAGATTTTGCCAGAAAACAGATGACAGCTTTCGGAGATGAGAAGAAAAAGGAACTTGCCCAAAAGCGGAAGGAGCTTTCAAAAGCCAAAAAACGCGTAGTTGAGATTGACCACCTTATCCAGAAAATCTATGAGGATAATGTCAATGGGAAGATTTCTGATGAACGGTTCGCTACTATGTCGATGGCGTTTGAGGAAGAACAGAGGCAGATAAAATCCGCCATCCCCAACATGGAGCAGTACCTTGAAACAGAAACAGACAAAAGCGACAGCCTTCAGCGGTTTATTGACAAGGTAAAATGCATCACGCAGCTTACGGAATTAACGCCAGAAATCGTACACGAATTTATTGAAAAGATTGTTGTGTCCAAGCCAGAATATATTGACGGCAAACGCCACCAGAATTTAAAAATATATTATAATGGCGTAGGCATTGTCCGAGAACCATCACCAGAAGAAATGGAAGAACTGTTCCAAGAGCATATGCAGGACAGGACAGCCAATCAGAAAATCAAAACAGCGTAGCCCCAAGGCTACACTGTCTACATAATCACATCATTATATTTTGTCTTTGAAGAAAAAACATCCTTAGGGAATACCACCCAATATGGGGACTTTTTTACATTCCTATTACACTAATTAAAAGTATCCATGCCAATCCATAGTATGTTACAGCAGCTACTAAGTCGTTAATCGTTGAAATCAGCGGGCCGGATGCTACTGCCGGGTCAAAACCGATTTTATCCAGTATAATCGGAATAATTGTTCCTACAAAGCTTGAAATCAACATAGCAAGTGCCAATGCTCCACCAATGCAGCCTGAAATTGCGAATGCACTGCCTATCTGCTGCCCTCTTGCAAGCCATATAAACAAGCCCGTAAATACAACCGATATTCCGCCAACAATAAGTCCATTGCATAACCCTACACGGATTTCTTTAAAGATAAACCCAATCTTCTGCTTAAATTCTAACTCTTCATCCATTAAAACACGAATAGTTACAGCCAGCGACTGCGTCCCAACATTACCGGACATTCCAAGAATCACCGATTGAAAAGTTACAATAATCGGCAGACCGACGATAACTGTTTCAAACATATTTATCACAGATGAAACTACCATTCCTAACATTAAAAGTACTAAAAGCCACGGCACTCTTTTTTTCAGACTCTGTCCAAGCGGCTCTTCTAATTCTTCTTCCGCAGCAAGACCGGCCAGCTTCGCATAGTCCTCACCCATTTCCTCATCTACCACTTCTACCAAGTCCTGAGAAGTAATAACACCGAGAATATGCATATCCTTATCCAGTACCGGTATGGAATCTTCGGAATAATCTTTTAATTCCTCAATACAGTCATCCACTGTCTCATGGTCATGAACATACGGATATGATGTAGTAACCAAAGACTCTAACTCTACATATTCTCTTGCTACAATTAAGTCCGTCAAATCTATAGCGCCATAAAATGTGCCATCTTCCTTTTTAACATACAAGGTCGTAATATTATCATTGTCAGCAGCCTGCTCCACTAACCTTTTCATTGCCTGTTTTATCGTCAGATCAAGTGTCAGGCTGACATAATTGGTAGTCATTTTACTACCTATCTCATCCTCGTCATAAGACTGAATCAAATCAATGTCTTTCTTTGCATCTTCATCAATTAACTCAATCAGTTCGCTGCTGGTGTCATCCTCTAACTCTTCGAGAATATCAACCGCATCGTCAGCCTCCATGTTTCCAAGAATTCTGGCTGCCACTTCCGGTTGTAACTCTTCAATATATTCTGCCGGATCATCAATATAAGAGAAAATATCTGACACTTTCTCTACTCCCAAAAGTGAATACAGTCTGCCCCTCTCTTCACTCTCCAGATACTCAAGTGCTGCTGCAATATCATTCTCATGATAATCATCTAATCGGTCTAGTTTATTTAATGACGGTTCATCACTACGTATAATTTGCAGAAGTTCCTCTGCATAATTAGCTCTCTCCGGTATTTCATGTACACTTTCTTCTATTATATTAGAAGTACTTTTCTCTATTTCTTTTTCCTGTATCTCTTTTTCGAATTTCTCTTCCACTTTCATATACCTCCTTTTCATATCCTAAGGAACTATCCTTTCAGAACTCCTGCCTGTCTAAGGAACGTTCTGTATATGCGGGAAGTCTGCCTGTTTATTGTTTCGAACTAAACGAATAATATGTATCAGTTTTTTTCAAAACAATTTTATACGTCAAACTTCGCTCATAACTGTCACAACTATCCATTTCGTTCTCCTTTCTAAAACACTCTGAAAAACAAAGACTTATGGCAATGACCATAAGCCTTATTTAACTCCATAAATACTTTAACACTCAAAACCTTAATGTGTCAACAAAAAATCCATTATTCGACTGTGTGCACTTTTATCATATTTGTAGTTCCTGACTTTCCAAGAGGAACTCCGGAAGTAATGACTACAATATCGTCTTTTGTTACCAGTCCCTTTTCTTTTGCCACGTCTACTGCATAATCAAACAGTTCCAATACATGTTCTTTTTCCTGAATTAATACCGGAGATACTCCCCAGGACATATTTAACTGTCTTACAACCTTTTCCTCGGTACTGCCTGCAATAATCATACAATCCGGTCTGTATTTTGAAATCATTTTGGCAGACCTTCCTGACTTTGTTACCGTCAGTATCGCTTTTGCCTCTAAATCATAAGCATTCATACAAGTTGCATGACATACAGCTTCCGTAATATCGCTTCTCTGTTTTCTATGATTATTTAAAAATCTCTGTTTATAATTAATATCCATTTCTGTACGTTCTGCTATTCTTGCCATAGTAGCTACTGCCTCTGCCGGATATTTCCCGGCAGCAGTTTCTCCTGATAACATAATTGCACTTGTTCCATCATAAATTGCATTTGCTACGTCAGTTGTTTCTGCACGCGTAGGACGTGGATTCGTAATCATTGACTCCAACATCTGTGTAGCAATAATAACCTGTTTCCCTGCCTCATAAACTTTTTTTATAATCATCTTCTGAATAATCGGCACTTCTTCCTCCGGTAATTCTACACCCATATCCCCTCTGGCAACCATAACTGCATCTGCCTCTTCAATAATGGCATCTACATTTAATATTCCCTCACTATTTTCGATTTTAGCAATAATATGAATATCACTGCCGCCATTTTCATCCAAAAACTTTCGTAACTCTTTTACATCTTCTGCTGTCCTTGTAAATGATGCAGCAATATAATCCACATCTTCTCTGATTCCAAATAAAATATCTTCTTTATCCTGGACACTCATATATGGCATATTAATATGAATATCAGGAACATTCACTCCTTTATGATTGGATATCTTTCCATCATTTTTTACCTGACAGATAATATCTGTTCCCTCTATTTTCGTTACTTCCATCTTAATTAATCCATCGTCAATTAATATAACTGTTCCTATCTGAATATCCTTATATAAATCAGGAAATGTTATCCCTGCCTTTTCATTGTTTCCAATATAATTTTTATCCTGCACCAAAGTAAAGGTTTGTCCTGCTGACACATGGACAGTACCATTCTCAAAGTCTCCTGTACGAATCTCCGGTCCTTTTGTATCTAATAAAATAGCAACCGGTTTATCACACTTTTTACGAATTTCTTTTATTTTATCCATTCTTGTTTTATGTTGTTCATAAGTACTGTGCGAGAAATTACATCTAGCAACATTCATTCCATTAAGAATCAAATCCTCCAGTACCTTATCATTATCAGTAGCCGGTCCCAATGTACATACAATCTTTGTCTTCCTCATTTTTGTCTGGTTCAGGTATATACCCAAACCTTCTCCTTTCACCATATTTTTCAAGTCATTTTTTAACCTATATTACTATAACAATCTCTTACAGATTACACAAGAAAAAACACGATTTTTCTTTAATATATATTTTATGAAGATTTCTGTAAAATATTAAGGTGATTTTTCGGATAAAAAAGCAAAAATCTGTATATTCTTTTTCTATTATTATGTAAAAGACCATAGACACTCTACCTTTGCAATCAGTATAGTATCTATGGTCTATTTTATCTGTTAACGTTTTACTGCTTTACGCTTACTCCATCTTCCAAAAACTCTCTTTTTGTTTACAATTTTATAAGCTCTGGCTTTCACATATAACTTTTTAGCTTTCTTTAATTTCTTTGCATTTACTTTAATTTTGTATACTTTTCTGTTTTTCTTCACAACACGGGTAATTGTATACTTTTTCTTAAAGTTCTTCTTCTTTGAGATTTTTATCTGATATCCACGAATTCCTTTTAATTTCTTGAATGTCAGTTTGATTTTTTTCTTTGAAAGTTTCTTTACTTTCTTAATCTTAGCTCTTTTAACTGTTACTTTTCTAGTCGTTGTTTTCACTGATGTTGTAACTTTCTGTGAATCATTTGTTGTAGTTACAACAGGTGTTGTATCATTCTGTGAATCCTTAGTTGTTATATCATCACCTGATGTCGTATCATCATGTGAATCCTTAGTCGTTCCCGGTTCATCAGTAATTACCTCACCAAGTACCTTAATAGTATCTGAAATACCTTGTGACTCATATCCGTTCAAAACAGCTTTTACTGTCACTTTACGATTTCCGGCTTCAATGCCGTCAATCATATATGTTCCAGCAGATACTCCTGATAATTTTGCCACATCATCTACATAAATATTATAAACCTGTCCTTTTTCATTCTGCTCTTCTGTAGTTCTGAAAGTTACAGACACAACATTATCAGATGGTGTTCCTAAAATTAATCCCAATGCCTCTGTCGGTTTGTCCGGATCCGGTGTTGTAATTGGTTCATTACTTTCAAAATCAGATAAATCCGGTGCCTCTGTCGGATTGCCATATTTTATTAATACATATACCTGTTTACCGCCACTGACTAATTTTACAGTATTATATGAATCCGGCTTTAATGTGCTTTTCACCGAAAGTTTAAACACTCCTGTAAAAGCACTGCTGTCTGTTCTATTAACAGAAGCTTGTGTGTTATCTGCTGTATATTCTCCCGAATATTCCATATAGAATGTATCATTTGCATCTAATAATTTAACGCCTGCTCCAAAATCATCTCGAAGTAATGTATAAGATATTGGGTATCCATTAGAATCTCCCAATGAAGTATACTTGTTATCATCTTCATATGGCGTTGTAGTTTTAATCTCTGCCACATCATAGTACAGTTTCAATACCAGACTTCCATCTTCTACAACAATTCCTTCTGCCACAGTACCTTCTATAGATGTATTTATTTCATACCCTGGATATTTTTTCGCTGCTGCTGTTACTGCGGCACCAATCTTTCCACTTTTGATTTCGGTATTTACTAAATTAAACCCATCATTACCATCAGATAAATAATGTTCTACTTTATATTTTGCTTTACTTGAAATCTGACCATCTCCTGCAACCGCCATTGAATGTGGCTGAACTACTAATTCCGCTCCATCTGAGAATGTTACAGTCTTCTCTATATCAGATGCATTATATGCCACATAAGTCATTTCATCATCTGCATTTTTAAAGACGCATGCCAACGGATTATCACTGGTTATATCCAGTTCTGGTGTTCCTGCTTTATCCATTGCCATAATCCAATGATAAGCATGTGCTTTTGATTCTCCTGCTTCCGGATCGCACTGATCATCAAAATATTCCATAGCCTGTGCCGGATCAGCCATTGCCAGATACTCACTCCAGATTTCGTTCCAGCGTTTTGTCTGTTTTTCTGAAAGTCCGGCATAACTATTTTCGTTTCTCACTGCAGTCTTCCAGTTATTAATAATATATTCTTTATTTCTTGCTGCATAGAATGATGCTGCTGTCATAGGAAGTATATTAATACCCTGTACCTGCAGCGGCTCATCTGTCCACCATGTAGAATATGTGTATTTGCCTCCCCAAACCATAGAGGACTGAATATACTTAGCAGATGCACCTGTTCCTTCTGTATACTTAGGGTCTAAAATATCTCCATCAATATCGAACCAATAGCAGTTTACAGATGATACTTCTGTCTCATATAAATATACACCAAGTTCAGTCAACTCTTCATCTCCCATTGCCTGACCATATAGAATAAGACCTGCCCATGCATTGATAGCCTCTGAACTGGATTCCTGATTATTTCCATCACCGAAATTTGCATGACCGGATGCCCATGAATGTCCCTCATATGTAGAGAAGTTTCTTAAAAACGGGTATCTGGAATCTTTATGGTTTTCCTCATATGTAGCTACATCACCAATAATTTCATTTATAATATTGCTGTACTGTTTTATAAATCCAGGATCACGCATTGCTACCTGCGCTGCTGCATTAATAAAATAACCATAATGGAAATGATGATCTGTCATTCCATCAACAGTATAATATGCCTGTGGGAAACCAAACAAACTTCCTGTCCCCTCATCATAATAAAAGTATTTATCCTCTTCACTACCGTCTGCCGTAAACCAGTCAGCCAGCTCATTTTTAATCCCTTCCAGTATTTTGGCAGCCGCTGCTGTATCTCCACATTCCTCTGCTGCTTCCATTGCCTGCACCGCACGATTTAATTTTTTCCCGGTGTCGTATGTATTAACACTGTAGTTCTCTTTTGTAAGTCCACCATCATCTGTCGGTCCATATTTCTCCATAAACTCATCTACATATCCCTGTAAAGTAGCTTTATCAGCCTCTTCTATTCCTGGAAGTGAAGGAAGAATTCCTCCAAACTTTAGTGTCGTCTGATATGTATCTCCCACTAAAAATTTCATTGTTCCACGAATCGTTCTAGCAGTATTATTAAGATATGTATAATCACTCATATGTTTATACTGATGTGGCATAATTCCCATAATTGTACCATCTGCTGTACTCTCTGCTTTTTTATCAACAGTATATTTGTATGTAGTTGTAACAATACCTGCATCATATGTAAATGATGTCTTTGTATCTGTAATAAAGTTATATGCATAAGGTGCATATTCTTCTGCAATTGCTTTTGCATCTGCATCTTTCTGACCTGTTGTTTCACAAAGCCATGCAATTGACATATATGCTTTATCTTCACTTGCAAAAGTAACTGTTAAATCCCCCATTTTATTATCAGCATATTTTGCTGTTGCATCTGCCTGTGTTACCGTTGCACCTTCCGGAAGATATATTCCATAGTAATCATAATCACCATACCCTGTCAATTGGTCTGCATTATCAAAAACCCTTATAATAAGCATAGTAGAATCTGCAATAGATGTACCATTATACCCTACTATAGCACTAGGAAGATTTCTTGCCGGTCTCTGCACTGTAAGTCTCGTGCTTCCCTTTAACTGAAAATATCCAAACGGGCTGCCTTGAACTATAGTTGTTTTCATATATTGTGATGAGTCCGACGGATTCTCCATAACAACGTCTGTAGACCACTCATCTGACTTATCTACTTTTGTATTTGTAAAGGAATAATCTGTTCCCACAACAAAATCTGACATTGTCCCCAGATTGTTCATAGACATCATTACCGTCTGTGTCCATGTCTGCTTATCAATCAATGTGGAGGGTTTTGCTAAAAGCATACCGTCTGCAGTTCCACAATATGCCATAGGTATTGCATAAACACATTCACCAAAAGGTGATGTGCTATAATTCCATAACATAGACGTAGAAAATCCACCGATGTCTATAGCACCATTATTTGCATCATAATTTTCGGTAGTAAATCTGTATGTTCCCTGATTAGCCCTTGTTGGCAGTTTATCCAACAGCATCTTATTTGTTTGTACAACGTCCTTCTCTCCATCCCAGTAAGACCATGTGCCTGTAACCTCTGTTGCAAGGCTTCCAAGCTGTTCCGCTTTCACTTCAGTAGGCTGTCCCATCTCTACCGGAACAGTGACTAATGACAAAGCTAAGTCAATGGTCAAAGCCTTTCTCCATAATCCTCTCATCATTTAACCTCCTACGATATTCATTTGTTTGTAATCCGTCCGAAATTTTTCATTATTTTGATTATAACATATGTTTTTTTATTACAACATTCTCTTTTTTTTATGTGGTGTCATTTTTTATAATAGTGCATTTTTTATATATTTTAAAACCTGTAATATAAAAACCGGTGGAAACCATATGATTTCTACCGGTTTTTACATTGTATTACTCATCCCTCTTTTTTATTATGATAATTACATAGTATTTTATATCCAATCGTGCCAACAGCACTCACAACCACAATTACTACAAGTACAATTAACGCCGCCAAGTATTGGCCCTTTCCTAATGCCTGACCTCCCATAGCCGAAACAATAATAGCCGGAATTCTTGCCACAGTAGATATTACCAGCCATCTTGATAACTTAATATTGGTAAAACCCATAAAATACGAAATCAGGTCTTTTGGCATTCCCGGAATCAAAAATATCACAAAAGCAAGAACATCACGCTTTTTTTCATTTTGTAAGAACTTTAGATTCTGTATCTTCTCTATTGGGAAAAATGCCTCAACAAACTTGATGCCAAATGCTTTTACAAACCAGAAAACAATTGCACATCCTATAATAGAGCCAAGAGTACAAAGAATTGTTGCTTCAACTGTTCCAAATGCATATCCTGCTCCAATCTCCATCGCACCACCTGGAATGATAGCAACGACAATCTGCAATACCATAGCACTGATGCATACCAGCCATCCCCACATTCCAAATCCGGCTACCCAATTCTGAAACATTTCCGGTTCTTTAAAAAACTTAATAAATGGAAAAGCAATGGCTGCTGATAATATAAAAAATATTAGCAGACCCAAAATACTTACAATTCTTCTCTTACGTTTTGCTGCCAGTTCATCCTTCGATTCAATTTTTTCCATTTTCTGATTGTAATTTGTCATAAACCCCTACTTTCCTATACAGTTTATTTTCTCCTCTGCACCTTAATATATTCAATGACTTCATATTATTGTGAACTTTTTACAGTATAGCATACGAAAACATATCTGTGGTAAAATCCCCCGATTATTTAAGAAATCTTAAATAAAACTTAAATATATGTTCATAATTTCATAAATCTGAAACACTATTTTATAAAAAATAAATTAATACCAGTATTCCAAGTACAATACGATACCACCCAAAAATCTGAAAATCATGTTTTTTAATATACCCCATTAAGAACTTGATAACTACAACAGACACAACAAAAGCTACAATCATACTTAAAATCAGAATAAACGCCTCTTCTCCTGTCATTGCGAACCCCATTTTTACCATCTTTAATGCACTCATTCCAAACATTACGGGTACTGCCAGGAAAAATGTAAACTCTGCTGCTGCAACACGTGACACTCCAATGAGCAATGCACCAATTATAGTTGCACCCGATCTGGAAGTTCCCGGTATAATGGATAAGACCTGAAACAATCCAATCATAAATGCGGTCTGATATGTAATATCCGCAAGTCCCGAAACCTTTGGTGTTCTAGTCTTGTTCCATCTTTCGATAAGAATAAAAGCAACACCATAAAATATTAATGTAATAGCAATCACAATTGGTGTATGTAAATGTTCTTCAATAAAATCGTCAAAAGCTATCGTTACTACAGCACCAGGAATACATGCTACCACTACCTTAAACCATAATGACCAGACATCTTTTCTCAGAACACTTCCAACTGTATTGATTCCATCATTTGTAGACTTCTTTTTAAAAGGCCACATCTTACCCCAGAATAATACGACCACTGCCAGAATTGCTCCTAACTGTATCACAAAGAAAAACATCTCTTTAAAACTTTCGTCTGCATTCAACTTAATAAACTCATCTACCAACAACATATGTCCTGTACTGCTGATTGGCAGCCATTCTGTAATTCCTTCTACAATTCCAAGAAAGATTACTTTTAAAATTTCCACTAATTCTAACATCCTTTTATCCTCTCTTTTTTATCATATCCTCGGATATTTCCCGCAGTTTATTTTATAACATTCTATGTTACTTTTCCATAACTTATTTCAAGGAAACGATAAATCCATTTTCCTATTTTTCTTTCTTCTGTATTTCTATCTGCATCTGGGCCATCAATTCTGCCGCCTCGTCCGGTACTTCATCCAGATTATCTGAACCTACATCAATTTCTTTTGGCTGTCTTCGATATAATACATCATAAAGCACCGGTACGATAAACAATGTCATAAACGTAGCATAAAGTAAACCAAAACTTACTACAATCGCCATACTTTTCTGCATCGCATTTCCTGCATCCTGAGAAAATACCATAACGCTCATAGAGAGGATTGTTGTAATAGCAGTCATCAATATCGGTCGCATACGGGTCTTCCCTGTAGCTACCAATGCCGTCCGTTTCTCTACTCCCTGAATTCTTAATTTATTGACATAGTCCACAAACACAATTCCATTGTTCACGACAGTTCCCATAAGTATCATGAATCCCATCAATGCCATAGCCGAAATCTGCTGTCCAAATATCATCAGTCCTATCATACCACCGGTAAATGCCAATGGTATGGTAAAAATAATAATAAACGGCGATAATAAACTTTGAAACTGTGCAACCATAACAAGATAAACTAATAAGAATCCTAATAATAATGCAAGCACCAACTGGGTTATCATTTCCATAACCTGCTCAGACTCACCCTGAATTTCTGCAGTATATCCCTCTGAAATCTTATAATTCTCTAACTTTTCCTCTAATTCTCTTGATAAGAGTGTAGCATTATATCCGTCTTTTACTTCTGCCGTTACAGAAATATAGTCTCTTTGATTTTCTCTTCTAATTTCTTTTAATGCATCCTGTTTTGTAACTTCTGCAAATTTAGATAACTTATATTTTTTTGTAATGTCCTTTCCTTCACTGTCTTTTGTTGTTGCCTTAATTGTAGTATTTAGCAGATTGTCATAATCCGGTTTATTATTCTCGTTTACTATCTTTACCTCATACTCCTTATTATCGGATGTAATTGATATAGAAGTCTTATCTGTAGTAATTTTTTCTGACATCTGCTGATAAATGCCTGCAACGGTCAATCCATATTCTGCTGCCTTATTTCTATCAATTGTTAAATGAAGCTGTTTTGTATCATCTCCAATTCCATTATCTGTGTTTTCTGTTCCTTTGATGTCTGCCAACATTTTTATAACATCTTTGCTAATAGAAATGAGTTTCTGCTGGTTTTCTCCATAAATACGCACTTCCAGTCCCTGACTCATCATTCCATTCATGCCTCCAAGTGCTGATGAAGACACATTTAGCTCTTCGCATGGAATATCTTTTGCTTTCTTCTCTATATTTTTTATAATCCGCTGATACTCATTTGTTGTTGATATGTCATCATCTGCAATCACCTGAAATGTAAAACGGCTGTAATTATCAGCAGAACCACCTGTTAAACCTGTAGCAGCTCCTGCATTTCCATCCATGGCACCAACTTTTTTCACACCATCTACTTTCATAATGGCATTCATAACTTTATCAGCAGTCTCATATGCTGTATCTTTATCGGTATCTTCATCCATAACGAGACTGACTGAAATATAATTGCTTACCATATCGTCCATCATAACCAGTCCTGTACGAAATACCTGTACAACACATAAAACAAATAATACAATTGCAAGTACAATAGGTATTAACTTATGGTGGAGACATTTTTCCAATGTTCTTCCATATATTTGCTGAACTTTATCAAACCACTTATGTTTTTTTGTTTTCGTATTTTTTAAGATAGATGCCCCTATCGTCGGCACTACTGTTAAAGCCACAATCAAAGATGCCACCAACGCATACGTCATCGTAAAAGCAAAAGGAATCAACATATCGCTGACAGTTCCCTTTACATAAACCATTGGCAAAAATACACACACTGTAGTAAGTGTTGATGCAACAATTGGCCCTGCTACCTGTTTTGCTCCCTGTACAGCCGCCCGCGGCGCTGATATTCCTAAGTTTCTTAATCTGTAGATATTCTCCATAACAACAATTGAATTGTCTACCAGCATACCAATTCCAAGACATAAACCTGCCAATGACATTACATTTAAATTAATTCCTGTAAAATACATGATAATAACGGCAAAAAGTACACTAAACGGTATACTGAACGCTACGATTAATGTCGGCTTTACATCTTTTAAAAACAATGCAAGTACTAGAATTGCGAGAAGTGCACCTAGTAATATACTCTGCAGTACTGCTTTTACAATAATATTAATGTACTCACTCTGGTCCATTAACGCAGTACATGAAAGACCATCATATTTATTTTCTAATTCCTCAAAAGCCTCAGATATATTATCTGCCACTGCACTTGTATTTGCTGTACTGGATTTATAAATAGCAAGAAGAACAGCCGGATTTCCATCAATCTTTGAATAACTCTCTCCTGCATTATCTACTATAGTTACGTCTGCTACATCAGACAGCCTGATTTTTCCTATACCGGGCAGTTTCGTCAACACCATAGAAGATAACTGCTTTTTACTTGTATAATTATCTCCTACATCTACCAGCCACTGATTATCTTCTTTATCGTCAATATAACCTGCCGGCATAGCAAAATTTTGTGCATATATGAGTTGAGATAAAGTCTCGAGAGAAAGTAATGTGTCAATATTGGCACTTTCTATCGCTGCCTGCCTTGAGTCCTTTAATTTGTCCTTCGCATCTTTTAATTCTTTTCTGGAAGAATCTAAGCCGGACTTAGCAGATGCCATCTGTGCCTGCCCTGCTCCAAATCCTGCTGCTGCAGAATACCCACCGGATATTGCATCTGACTGTGTTTTATCCATACCTTCCATCTGTTTCTCAATCTGCTCTACCACGGCTTTTGCTGCAGCAATTTTCGTTTTCAGATTTGCCAGTTCTGTGTCTATCTGTGGAAGTCTGACTTTCACAACATCATACATCTGCTTCAGCCTATCGTATGACAATTCTTTTACCTGTTCTCCATACCCGAGTTTTTTTATCCATGAGGCAAATTCGTTAAAAGACTGTTTATTTTTCACAGCCGCTTCTACACTGTCCGGAACAGTAACTCCTGCTGTCTGTGCTAGCTTTTCTAACTGACTGTGGAAGGTCTGAAACATTTTATCTGCTTTTTGATATGTATCTTCCAGTTTTGCATCTTTATATGCCTTCTGTTCTGCTTTCAAGGCACTTTCACTTGCTCTCAGACTGTTTAGATTTGCCTGATACGCTGCCTTTGTTGCCTGAGCTTCTGCCAGTTTCACCTGTGCCTGTGCCAGTTTCTTATTTGTATCATTCTGCTTAGAATCCAGTTTTTCTTTTTGACGCTCTAACTGGCTTTCCCCTTCTTTTATTTTCTGTTCAGCTTTTTCTATTTCTTCACTGGCATCTGCTAGTTTATCATTCGTCTTTCCTAAAATTTTATCATTAATTTTATCTATTTTTTTCTTATTTAATTTTACTTCAATAGAATCTGTTGTTAATCCCATGGTAGTGATACTTGCCACACCTTCCTGCCTCTCCAGATAAGGATTTAGTGTCTTTGTAGTAAAATCAGATAATTCCTTGATATCTTTTCCTTTATAATCTATTCCGGCATACATGGTAGCCATCATATCCATACTGACTTCCATTAAATTCGGAGTTCCACATTCCTCCGGCAGATTGACTGTATTAATAACTTTCGACACTCTGACCAGTGCTGAATCCATGTCTGTATCATCAGCAAACTCTATCATAACCATGCTATAATTATTTGCAGAACTGCTGATAATATTTTCCACTCCATTTACTGTGCCTAAAGCACTTTCCAGCGGCTTTGTCACATCATTTTCCACCTTAGTCGGTGATGCTCCCGGTTCTGTGGTAATAACCATCATATATGGAATTTCCATATCCGGCATCAAATCAGTATTCATGTTGCCAAGACTTACACCTCCGATGATTAATATAATAATTACCGCCACGACTACAAAAAATGGTTTTTTTACAAAAAATTTTGTCATTAACTATTCAGTCCTTTCTACTCTTCCAGCAATGTCTAATATATGCTGATTTATTTCTATATAAGAATCCCTTTTCACAATATACCCTGTCTATTTTAAAAGACAGGGTATTATTAATCAATCATAAATATTTATTTTTGCAAAACTTTTACATTTTATTAATATTTTGTAACAGTTCAGCCATGCGATACAAAATAAATACAGACAATGACTGCTTGCAGGCAATTGACTGTATTTATTTCGTATCATATGGTGAGCCAAATCAGCGAAAAAGAGCGAAGCTCATTTGAGCTGATGGCTGAACTGTTACAATAATACAGCGGTGAGCCAAATCAGCGAAAAAGAGCAAAGCTCATTTGAGCTGATGGCTGAACTGTTACAATATATTTTATTCCATAATGTCAACGGCAAATAACTCCTCGCCTGCATGGATATTTCCCTTATTTAAAAGTCTGATGCGCTGGTTTTCTTTCATCTCTGTACATAGTACCGGTGATGCCATGGAAGGTGCATTTTGGTTCAGATATTTCAAATCCAGTTTTATGAGATTATCGCCTTTTTTAACCCGGTCTCCACCTTTCACATATACTTCAAAACCTTTTCCGTTTAATTTTACTGTATCAATTCCTACATGCACTATAATATCAAGCCCTGAATCAGTATGAATTCCCAAAGCGTGTTTCGTGTCAAACACAAAACTGACAACTCCATCTGCCGGTGACATTACAATTGGTTCACTCGGTGTTACAACAGCCCCATCTCCCATCATTTTGCCTGAAAAAGCTTCATCAGGAGCATTCTCTATTTTATCGGCTGTTCCTGTCATTGGACTTGCAATGATAATTGTTTCCCTTATTTTTTCTTTATTCGGTTTTGTAACAGCCTCTTTATCTTTTTCCACTTTGTTGTCCTGCCTTGATGTGTGTTCTTTATCAATATTCTGCGATGTTTTTACCCTGCTCTTTACAGTTTTTGCAGCTGCCCCGCTTTCAAGATAATCCTCAAAATTTGATTTTATAACTGTAACTTTGGGGCCATAAATAATCTGTACACCATTTCCTTTATGAACCACTCCGGATGCTCCTGTCAGTCTCAGTCTGGAGTCATTCACCAGTGTAGCATCATGTACGGTAATTCGAAGTCTTGTTGCACAACAGTCCACATCTGAAATATTTTCTTTTCCACCTAATCCCTCACAGATTCCAGCAGACAATTCATCTACAACCGGTACATTTTCATCATTTTGTCTTTTTGCCTCCACATCACTTCTTCCGTAAAGCTTTATCTCATCTTCATCAAAACGTCCTGGTGTTCTTAAATTTAATTTTTTGATTAAAAAACTAAACAGGAAGTAATAAATAACAAAATAGAAAACACCTACAATTACTACCCATATCCAGTTTGTCTTTTGATTTCCCTGTAAAATACCGAACAGGAACAAATCAATTAATCCTCCGGAAAAAGTCATTCCAACACCTACTCCAAAGAAATGCATTAACGCATAAGCAAGTCCTGCAAATACACAGTGTATACCATATAAAAGCGGTGCTACAAATAAAAATGTAAATTCCAACGGTTCTGTGATACCTGTTATCATAGATGTAAGTGCCGCTGATAACAACAATCCTGACACTAATTTTCTTTTTTCTGTTTTTGCAGTCTTATACATGGCAAGCGCTGCACCCGGTAGCCCAAATATCATTAGAGGGAACTTTCCTGACATAAATCTTGTTGCAGATACTGCAAATTCTTTCACTGCAGGATCGGCTAACTGTGCAAAGAAAATATTCTGGGCACCTTCGATTAATTTTCCACCAACTTCCATTGTCCCACCAACAGCTGTCTGCCAGAATGGTATATAAAATACATGATGCAGACCAAAAGGTATCAGTAGTCTTTCCATAAATCCATATACCCATGTTCCGGCATATCCTGAATTTAAAACAACTTCCCCCACTGCATTAATTCCCGACTGTACAACCGGCCAGATAAAGAACATCAGGATTCCGACTAATGTATATACTAAGGCACTGATAATTGGAACAAATCTTGTTCCTCCAAAAAAGGACAATACTTGTGGAAGTTCAATTTTATAAAACCGATTGTGGAGAGCTGCTGTTCCAAGCCCCACAATAATTCCTCCAAATACACCCATCTGAAGAGATGTAATGCCACACACATCTGCCACCGCACCTTGAAGCATATTCTCTGCTCCACCATTAATTGTAATCAGCGCACTAATAGATGCATGCATGATAAAAAATGCAATTACTGAAGAAAGTGCCGCCACTTCTTTTTCTTTCTTCGCCATACCGATTGCTACACCTATGGCAAATAATATTGGCAGGTTTGCAAAAACAATATTTCCTGCATCATTCATTACCTGAAAAATCGCATGAAATACTGTTCCACTTCCCATTATATTTTCCAAACCATAAGTTTTTAGCGTGGTTTCATTTGTAAATGAACCACCAATTCCCAGCAGAAGACCTGCCACCGGCAATATGGCAATGGGAAGCATAAAACTTCTTCCAACCCTCTGTAAAACTCCAAATATTTTGTCTTTCATATGAATCTCCTTATTGTTACATGTGTAACCATATTTTTACTCATTAATATTTTAGACACAATCAGAGAAAACATACATTTTTATTAATTCTGGTTTGTCGAGGTGGGCGACATGCGAAGCAAGGATTTTCTATGGGCAATCTGCCCATCCTTTCCTGTTTGATAAATTTGGTTTTGCAGGGATGGAGACCTGACATGATATATATGTGAGAATGTTTAATATCAATAACTGGTAAAAGTATATTACATATATATTTCTATCAGACCGAAAAACATATATGTAAAAATTTTGAAAATATGTGGCAAGTAAAAATATTTTACATATATATCTTTTTTAACCAACAAAACATATATGTAAAAAGTGTTTGAAATTTATGGCAAATGAATATATATTACATATCTATTACAAAAAATAAGAATTAATATATGTAAATTTGTATTACAAGGCAGAATAGTATATTGAAAATACATGGGAAAACTTAAAGAATCATACTTTATATATGTAAATCTTAAATATGTTTTGTGGAAAAGTGATGTATTTTCTATATACATCACTCTGGCAGCGAAATGTCTCTGCCACAACAATTACACTTTATAATCTTGCGATTTGTAGTGGCGGGAGGAGATATAAAAGAAATACACTTGGAAACATTGAATTTCATAAACGGATTTGTATAGAAAAAAGAAGTAAGTAATTAAAACTAAAACTTGATTTCCGAATCAAATTTTAAGGATTCACTCCTGATGGAACAGTAGGATTATTGTTTTCACCCTGAGGCATTGTAACCGGCTCTGTTGGTTTTTCGGTTGGAGCCGATGTTGTTGGCACAGGTGTCGTTACTTCTGTCTCAACATTAACTTCATATTCTTCTGAACTGCGTTCCATTCCGTTAACTACAGCACTTACTGCAATTTTATGTGTTCCTGCTGCAACGGTAAGTGTTTTCTCATTAACTCCTGCCGGTTCATTCATTACCAGAATGTTTCCATCCATATAAATATTATATTTTGCATTTTCATCAGCAATATCCTCCCATTTAACTACAATGGTGTCATATTCTGGTGAACTTACTGAAACGTTCTTTGGTGCTTCCGGAAGAAGAGACTCTTTTCCCATTACCGCGAGTTCGCATAAATGGTATCCATCAGAACCCCAGTTGATACTACCGTCAGCATTATAATGTCTTCCATAATTTCCTGTAATAATATGCAGCTTAACAAATCTTATCGTATCCTGTGTATACTCTGTCATGTCTAATACATCATTTCCAAATACCGGTCTTGTTTCATTAGGAAATGTTTTTAATTTTGCATTCTTTACATAAAATACTTTTTCATATGTATCCTCTTCGCCTGTTGAAGACACATAGATTTCATATTCTGTTGCCGCATTGCTATTTGCCTCATACATAGAAATTACAGAATGAATATCATTTTTATTATATTCTTTTCCTAAATCATAAATGATGTTTGCCTCATCATTGTCCGGTCTTGTCTGCAGATATCCTGAATGATGAGCATAATCCGTATAAACACCATTATTTAAAGCCCATACACCTGCACTGATATCCTGAGAGCCAGTTAAATAATTATCTCTATAATTATCATTGTCACATGTAGCCGTTACATCACTATGCTTACTCATTAACGCAAGATTCAATGATGTTTTAACATAGTTAATATACCCATCTACAACAACACTCTTCGTTATTCCCTTTGATAACCATCCGTCTTCTAAATGACTGACCTTAATTTCATAAGTTCCAGCCTCTATACCACCATATTCATATTCAACACCAGCTTTTGCCTCACTATTAATTCTTTCTCCATTTAACGTAACTATATAAGTTGCATCTGCCTGTTCCTCACCAGCCACAATTGAATATGTAATCCTCTCTAAAGTAGATGTATCTACAATAATATCAGCCGCTTCTGAAATATTAGAACCCACGATTGTTGGCTCATCCGTATTTGCAATCACACCCACTTCATTAATAACATATCCATAATTTCCGCCTCCGGATAATGTTACTTTCACAAATCTGACTGCCTTATCTGTGCAACCACTTACCTTACTGAGCGGTACTCTGTTTATAGCACAGAAGCCTGCACCCTTTTGATGATATTCATAACCCAGTTTACTTCCTACCTCGGTATAATTAACTCCATCAAAAGAAAACGCAACTTTCACATCCTGTGCATATGTTCCTTTGTTTGTGTAAGCAAGGATAACTTCATTCATTTCTGAAGGAGTATAATATTCTCCCAAATCAATAACAAAGTATTGAGAAGAACCAGCAGCCGTTCTTAAAGCCACATCAGAACCTTCACCTGGTTTTAATATTCCATCTAAAGCTGTAGCAGCTGTGGAAAGTGAATGTCCTTCATATATACTTGATATTTCACAAATACTTGCAGGATGGGCACCTGCATAAGCATAGGAAACATTTCTGTTTAATCGGAATAAATTTCCTATATCACCAACATTAATGGTATCACTTACTATTCCCTCTGATGCCGCTCCATTATGACATGCTACTACTCTAACCCAACATACATTTGCAAACACATCTCCAATCACATAATCTTTTCCAGCATCTACTCCTGTTGCAAGGATCGTACTTCCTAAATAGTTTTCTAAATATACAATGTATTTATAATCTTCCTGATTAGGTCCTGCTTGAATGTTAAAACAAACTGTATTATAATCAGGCGATGTAAATGTAACACCTGCTGCATCGTCACATTTTTCCACTTCAACTTTTGCGGCATTTTCATCAACATCTAAAACTGCAATTTCTGTTACCTGAATTCCCCATGTATAAGAATCCAGATAATATAATCTGATATATCTAACTGCTGTTCCCTCCGCATCCGCTAAAGAAGTTACTTCAATCAGATTATTATTAGTACAGGCATCTTTTACATGTGTTCCTTGTACTGTTTTTGCATCTGTGAAGTCCAGACCATTAGCAGAAATTTGAATCTTATATCCTTTTACAGGAGTATCGCCATCACTATTTTCTTTATACCCTACTACCAGTTGATCTAAAGTTGCTAAATCATATACATCTCCTAAATCAATTTGATAATATGTTCCAGTTTTTCCAAATGTAGTAGCCGCATGTTCCCCACCTGGAGTAAACTTTCCATCAGTAAGACAGCCTGTATTACCTTCCTGCAAAGATGGAGCTACCTCCACATTTTTCTTCAGTGCCAGATTATGCTGTGCACTGGCTACCATCTGCTCTGTTGTCATATCTGCCTTTACGGAAATATTCGTAAAAATGGCAGACGAAAATACCATTGTCACTGATAAAAATACAGACAATAGTTTTGATAAATTTTTTCTCATATCTGTTCCTCCTATAGATAAATAGTTATCCTTCTAGGAACATAATTTCCGACCTTTCAATTAATTTTATTATACAAAAACGACTATCATATTTCAATATGATAATCGTCTAATAAACAACTGTATTTTTTGTAGATATTCTCTAAATAATAAATTATTCATCACTTTTTTATAACTTTTCACGTATCATCAACAGACATGAAATAATTAACAATACGCTTGACATCCATATCGCCCTAAACCCAAACCATATCGTCATGATTCCTCCAATTCCTGCACCAATAGCAAAGACAAAGATTATTCCATAATAATAAACAGCTTTTTGCAAAGATTCTTTATTCCTATCCCTTATATACACAGATAAACTTTCTGTTCCACTTCGCAAATTACCAATACACATAGTACTTGCATATCCATATCCGTTCATCTTTCGAAATGTCTGCACCTGCATGGAACAGGTAAAAGACACCAGCATCGTTGCAATCAGATTCCACTTCGATGGCATAAATCCCACAGAAAATAAGATAATAATCTCAAATATAAGAACAATTTGCCTCCAATGAATCCTTTTGGAATTTTTGTATTTACTTTGAATTTGTTCTGCAACCAGCACTCCCAATGCAAAAGCCAGAATCGGAAAAAGATAACTTAACGCTGTTTTCCATTGTCCCATCATAAAATGCTGACTCATAAGAACTACATTCCCTGTTTGTGCATTGGAAAACACTTTGTCTCTCACATTATATGTATAAGCATCTTGAAATCCTCCCGAAACTGCTAAAACAGCACTGACAAGAAAAGTCTCTGACGTTTGTATCTTTGTTTTTTGTTCTGCTAATCTATTTCCCGGCATTCCTATACTCCTTCTTCTCCTTTGTTAGTATATCCCTAGTTTTATTTGAAATCAAGAAAAAGGATTTCTATCTTTATTTTTCTGTTTGTCTTTTTTTCATTTTTCTCCAATTAAAAAAACCATACATATCATTGATAAAAAACATTACAAAACATACTATCATTGGTAAATACGAAATATTGTCTATAGAAGCCATAATCCAGAGAATAATTAGTACTATATCATTTGCTGCATAAGATAAAGCATATGCACTACTTCTTAAATACATGAAAAATGATGCCAGAAAACTGGTTGTAATAGATATCGTGCTTACAATTAAATTTGCAGTCCCAAAATATTTCAGTACAAAATAAAATAGAAAAGTCACAATCATTGCCAAAATAAACACTTTCAAAATCTGTCTCTTTGATAGATGCGCTACTTTTACTTCTCTTTCATCATAAGGATTTCCAATCCATGATACTACAGACATCAATGCGATAGGCATTGTCATTCCAAGATAGGTTATCATTTCACCATAATAATCAAAGGAATAAGAAATAATTGCATATATAATACTAAAAACCACGGTTAAAATTTGTCCGGTTACATCCCCCTTTGAAACAAAGATTAAAGCTGTCACACCAATGAGAGATGCTGTCAACGTTAAATAATTATCTGTTCCACCTATAAAAAAAGAACCAGCTACCACTATTAGAGAAAAAATCCATAACCCCGATTCAAATTTTGTTAAGTTTTTAATAGATTTTATCATTTTGCTCACTCCTTGTTTTTATTTGTAATAAAAAAACAGCACCATTTTTATAATTATTTTTTCCAAAAGAAAACACCCCCTGCACATCTTCAAAGACCTAATGATGTACAACGAGTGTTTTCACTCACTACCCGGTGGCAGTTTCCTATTTACTTGGGAGTAGTATAACACGACTTCTTATAAATTTCAATTACAACTATATTAATTTATATTACACATTTACTCCAATTTGTGATATACTAATTAAGTAAAAGAAATAATATAGTTGCAGAGTATCATTGGTATTAGTTAATTGTATTATCACTTATGTACAAAAAACAAATATACAATGATTTTTTTATACATTTGTGTCTTCTTTTTCAATAATATAAGGAGGTACTAAAATGAGTACAGGTAAAGTAAAATGGTTTAATTCAGAAAAAGGATATGGTTTCATTACAATTGATGATACAAAGGAAGACGTCTTTGTTCATTACTCAGCTATTGAAACAGAGGGCTTTAAGTCTTTAGAGGAAGGACAAAGCGTAAGTTTTGAAACAACGGAAGGTAAATCCGGTCCTCAGGCTGCCTATGTGACAGTCCTTTAAAATCACATAAAACTTTAAAGTAAATGCTCCTGAATTAATTCAGGAGCATTCGTTTTATCCGCCCAAAGTCACATCCTGTCTGCCATACCAATCCAATGCGTTAAAAAAATCTTCATCTTTATAATCAGGCCATAAATGTTCTTCCACATAAAAGTCTGAATAAACAGATTGAATAGGTAAAAATCCTGACAGCCTTCTCATTCCTCCCCAACGTATAATTAAATCTATCCGTGATATATCCCATGAAAACGGTCGTCCTTCTTCTTTCATATGCGATAAGTCCCATTTCCAGCCATAGTTGACAAGAATATTTACGCGAATTCCACCACCATTTACTGGGGTACGTGTTGTATAAGGCAATAACTCTTCTGGAAAACTTTTTGATTTCGTATCGCCAATAACCAACAAATCCGCACCCTCTCTCGTCAGCATTTCTACCGCCTTTATACATGCTTTTTTAAATGCCTGCACCTGCTCCTTCGGGCGTTTGCAATTATCCACTGTAAAACCATAATAAGTGATTTCTTTAATTCCGTACTCTTTTGCACATTTTAATATTTTAAGTCCCGGATTCAATCCATATTCATATCCATCCTGTTTTCCCATGCTATGTGCCACAGCCCAGCGGCGATTTCCATCGGGAATAATTCCTATATGCTTTGGTTTATGTTTGTTCATATGCACCTCCTCATTAATAGTATTTACAAATTAATGAAAAATTTGCATAAAATTACAACCTTCTCTTTTTTATTTTTATATAATATATAACTCCAACTGCATCTGCCAGAAACCATCCAATAGGAATAGATGCCCAGATTCCTGTTACCCCAATAATGGTAACTTCCGAAAGAATATATGCTAAAACCACTCTGGTTCCTAACGAACAAATTGTAAGAACCAAAGACATTCCAGGTTTTTCAATTGCACGATAATATCCATAAAGCATAAACAGTACTCCTATTCCAAAATAAAATACTGCTTCAATCCTCAAATATGTTATCCCTGTCTGTATCACCTCCAAATTTTGAGATTCTACAAATATATTCATCAATGGTCTTGCGAAGACACATACGATAAGACTAATTATGGTGCAAAACAAAAATACGCAAATAACGGAACTTTTAATTCCTTTCTTTATGCGCTCTTTCTTACCTGCACCATGATTCTGTGCAACAAAAGTGGAAAATGCATTACCAAAATCCTGTACCGGCATATACGCAAGAGTATCTATTTTTACTGCTGCCGCAAAAGCCGCCATCACCATCGTTCCAAAACTGTTAACCAATCCCTGTATCATAAGAATTCCAAAATTCATTACTGACTGCTGAAGACATGTCAAAAAAGATAGGTTAAAAATATCCTTTAATATCTCTATATCCCACTTTATATGCACTCTTTTTACACGAAGCATCGGAAACCGCATATAATAATATACTGTTATTCCCATCCCTGACACAAACTGTGCAATTACAGTCGCAACTGCCGCTCCTGCAACACCCCAGTGACATATCATAACAAACACAATATCCAATACAATATTTAAAACAACCGACACACCTAAAAATACTAACGGTATCACTGAATTTCCAACCGCACGTAATAAATTAGCAAAAAAATTATATAGAAATGTGGCTGTAATTCCTATAAAAATAAATAAGAGATATTCCCGCATCAGTCTGTGTATTTCTGCCGGCACCTGTAATATATTTATAATCCAATCAACACTTACAAAAACCAAAACATTCAATACAATCGTCAGTGTTCCCACGAGAAGAAAGGACTGAAAAATCCCTCTTCTCAAATTTTCATAGTCCTTTTTTCCAAACTGAATCGCAAAATAAGCACTGCTTCCCATACAGAGTCCAATAAGAATGGACGTCAGAAATGTCATGAGTGTATACGAAGAACCTACTGCTGCTAATGCATTTGTTCCAAGAAATCTACCTACAATTAAGGTATCTGCCACATTATAAAACTGTTGTAGGACATTTCCAAACATTAAAGGAAATGCAAATCTCATTAATTTTGTTGTGATTTTTCCTGTAGTTAAATCCTGATTCATTCTGCTGTGCTTCTTTCCACAAAAATATTTTTCTAGTATTATCTTCTGCTTATTCTACCATATCTTTATATTTTTTTCTAACTTTGATGACGTTTATCTCATAATGCTTTACAGGCATATTTCTCTATGATACACTTTATTCATTATGAAATCAGGACGAAACTAAAACTGGAAAAATATCAGTTTTTTCTACAGTCAACTGAAACCTTTCTACTGAAGATAATGAAAACCCAAAAAAAGGAAAGGAATTTTCACTATGTCATCTTTCAATCAAGCATCAGACTATAATTTACAGGAATTTATAAATTTACAAAAGCAGATTAACAATTGTAAACATTGTCAGTCTGCTTTTGGCTTTCAACCTCATCCTATTTTGTTTGGAAATATGAATGCTAAAATTATGCAAATCAGTCAGGCTCCATCACGCACTGTACACAACACCGGAAAACCTTTCAACGATGCCAGCGGCAGACGTCTCCGGTCTGAGTGGTACAATATTTCAGATGACGTTTTTTATAATCCCGACAATTTCTATATTGTATCTTTAGCCCATTGTTATCCAGGCAAAAATCCGGGTGGAGGAGATAAAAGACCGCCGAAATGCTGTGCTGAAAAATGGCTCTCTAAGGAATTAGAATTCGTTCAAAATGAACTTTATATTATTATCGGAAGTTATGCTGCAGAATATTTTTTTCCTGACGGAAAATTAACAGATCTTGTATTTCAAAATCTTGAAATCAAAGGAAAGCCTGCTTTTGTTCTTCCACACCCTTCTCCTTTAAATATAAAATGGTTCAGGGATTATCCTGATTTTCTCGAAGAACGTATATTTGATGTGAGAAAATCAGTTTATACAGCACTTGGAATTTAATGGTCTCCTTTACTTTAAAATAAAGAAACTCTTTGAAAACAAAAAATTAACCCTTTTTGTCAGATACATTTTATCTAACAAAAAGGGAATTCTTTAAATTAAATGATGTATTTTATTTGTTTTTCTCATCTCGTTCTTTTACCAGTGATTCTACCAATCGTTGTACATTATCTAAACAGGTACCGCATACCGTTCCTGCACCAGTCTCCATCTGCACTTCTTCTAAAGTACTTGCACCATTATCTACTGCTTCCTTAATCATACCATTGGTAACATTCATACAGTAACATACAACCATATCCCAATCCATACTCTAATCCTCCTCTTTTCTGTTAGGATTTGCAGAATAAAGGAATTTATGCATGAAGAATTCCTTCTATATCTTTTATGCTTAATTGATTTTCTTTCAATGACTTTACTTTTCGCTCTGTTATTTTGTCATCTTTGTCAAGAACACCACACAATATAGGCGATTCAGAGTCATATTTATTACAATTCTTTATGACACTTTCTTCGTTATAATTTGCATAACAATATTTGCAGTAATTTTTGCATGTATTATATGTGCCAATCTCAACACTCTCCATACAGCCACATTCATCACGCTGATTCTTATCTTTATTCACTTTAAGTCTGCAATCAATAATGTTTTCTATAAGTTTTTTATCTACACAACAATTATGTTCAATACCGCACTGCTCCAAATCTATACTTTCAGCACAACTTCCTATCATCATTTCATTCTGCTTTGCAATTTGTGCCATTTTCTTTGCAAATTCTAACAGTTCATTTTCATCAACCTCATATGCACCCATTAATTTCATATTCTTCTTATTTTTTGCGTATGTGTCAACAAAACTAATAACACACTTTTCAGTATATCCTTTCAGTGCTGCAGCAATTTGTTCAAATGCTTTCAAATGATATTCTGGAGTATATTTTTCATTAAAAATAATAGGGTCATATCTCCATATTACCTTTTGCCTTCCTATCTTTTCTGATAATTTCTGAAATATTGGAATAATCTTTTCTTTTTTGTTGGGAACATTACATTCTATGTCCGTTCCATAACCGGTCAATGTAAACTGAAAATAATAATTATATAAGGCAAGTTCATCCAGCCTTTCAAGCATTGGTTCCGGATTTTTTGTCCAAAAAACAATACAGTCAACCATCTCTGGTGTTATATCAATCCTGCTTACCTGATGTACGTTCATCGGGTTTCTGACATACACAAAACCTTCTTTTATTCTATTAAAAAACCATTCCGAATAATAGTTCGGAATGTCTGTTCTGCGGCTTACACTTAATATCATTGCTTTAGCCTTCTTTCTATTCTCTTCCTGACAATGAATAAAACTACAACAAGTCATTATCTTGTTGGTACTTATCTTATAAAATGTAAAAAGCATAATTATTTAAGATGGGCAGTGTATCCATTATCTCAGGTACTCTTTCCAGAGTGTGTCGAGAACCATTTCCAACTTCTAAACAATCATGCGTATCACTATCATGATTTCTTTTCAATTAAAATATATTATTGTTATTTATCATTGTCAACAAAAAACTCTTTTATGTATGTTGTGAAATAATTTTAAAAGAGCCTCCGAAAAGCCCCTTGAGTAAACTCGAAAGTTCTTAAATGATTTACTATATATTGCGTGACAATGTCTCGCTAAAACCTCGATTACACTTCGTTTCATCTCGGTCATCTCAACATTGCCTATGAACGCAAAAAAAGACACAATCGCAAGTAAACTTGCATTGTGCCTTTCCATGCGTTCGCACGCAATATTATCTCTTTGAAAACTGTGGTGCTCTTCTCGCTGCTTTGAGACCGTATTTCTTTCTTTCTTTCATTCTTGAATCTCTTGTTAAGAATCCAGCCTTCTTTAATGCAGGTCTGTTTTCAGCATCTGCCTGAACTAATGCTCTTGCGATACCATGTCTGATAGCACCAGCCTGTCCTGTGTATCCACCACCGTGAACACTAATCTTGATATCGAATTTATCAACAGCACCGATCAACTCAAGTGGCTGACGTACGATTACCTTTAATGTCTCAAGACCAAAGTAATCATCAATATCTCTTTTATTAATTGTTATATTTCCTTTACCAGGCATTACATATACTCTGGCAACACTGCTTTTTCTTCTACCTGTTCCATAATACTTTTCTGTAGCCATGTTATTTTCTCCTCCCTATTAACTAAAATGTTAATTCTTCCGGTTTCTGAGCTGCATGTGGATGCTCAGCACCAGCGTAAACAAAAAGCTTCTTCATCATGCTTCTTCCTAAAGGTCCTTTTGGAAGCATGCCTTTTACTGCAAGTTCAATAACACTCTCAGGCTTCTTTTCTAACTTTTCTTTCAGAGTAGTTTCTTTCATACCACCAACATAATCTGAATGATGATAATAAATCTTCTGCTCTAACTTCTTACCTGTTACTTTAATCTTGTCTGCGTTTGTTACGATTACATAGTCACCTGTATCAATATGAGGTGTAAACTGCGGTTTGTTCTTTCCTCTTAAAATCTTAGCAACTTCTGATGACAAACGTCCTAATGTATATCCTGTAGCATCAACTACATACCATTTTCTTTCAATATCTGCTGGACTAGCCATATATGTTTTCATTGGTTTACCTCCTGAAATTTTGCTTATCTAAATTAATTTGTCCTCATGTCCGTACCGGGGCTTTGGCTAGGGCACAAAAACCAACGTGCATAACACGTCATAATAAAGCAGATTATACAATAAATAAACTATCGTGTCAAACTATTTTTTTCATATTCTATTCCTACCAATGTAAGCCCCTTTGCCGGAGCTTTTGGACCTGCTGTGTACCGGTCCTTTGCTTCAATGATCTCTTTTACATGTTCCGGAGGATATATACCCAGCCCCACTTTCAATAACGTTCCTACAATAATTCGTACCATATTGTAAAGAAAACCATTTCCACTGATTTTTATTTTAATAATATCATCATCCTTCGTAATATCCAGATTATAGACTGTCCTTGTTGTTGTCTTCACCTGACTCCCTGAGGAACAAAAACTTGCAAAATCATGTTCCCCCACAATATATTCTGCTGCTTCTTTCATTTTCTGCACATCAAGTGGCATATAAACAAAGTGAGTATATAATCTATTTAAAGGGTCCGGAAACTTTCGGTTTAATATTTTGTACTCATATGTTTTCGTACTGTCACAATATCTTGGATGAAAGTCCTCAGACACTTCCTCAGACTTTTGGATTCTGATGTCATCCGGCAGTCTTTGATTGAGTGCAAAAGAAATCTTTTCTGCGGGAATTTTTGTTTCCGTATCAAATACTGCCACATTTCCCACAGCGTGTACACCGGAATCTGTTCTGCTGGCACCGATCACTGCAACATCTTCTCCCAACAGGCTGCTTAATTCTCTATTAATAACCTCTTCTACCGTTATTCCATTTATCTGAATCTGCCAACCACAATAATTAGTGCCATCATATGAAATAATCAATCTGACTCTTTTCATCTTCTATCTCCACATCATCCAAAACTGCTAAAAATCCAACTTTGATCTCTTCGTCATTCTTCCTACAAATAATTCGCCCCAAGTACTACTGCTATCATCACGAAGCAGCTTCCATATGCAAAATAATCTCTTTTCACATATTTCAGAGGTTTCATTTTCGTTCGCTTTCCACTGTGGTAACATCTTGCCTCCATTGCTGTTGCCAAATCCAAGGCTCTTCGAATAGAGGAAATAAACAACGGTATCAAAATAGGAATCAGGCTTTTTGCTTTCTGTATAATATTTCCCGTGTCAAACTGTGCTCCTCTCGCCTTCTGTGCTTTCGTAATCTTGTCCGTCTCTTCCATCAAAGTCGGAATAAATCTTAATGCCAAAGACATAATCATCGAAATCTCATGTACAGGAAATTTTATTACTTTCAAAAATCCAAATGCTTTCTCCAGTCCATCTGCCAGATTATTCGGCGTCGTTGTCAATGTCATAATAGATGTGCAGATTACCAGATAAATTAGTCTGACTGCAATAACCCCGCCTTTTATTATTCCTTCTTTTGTTATGGTAATCATCCAGAATTCTACCAGGACATGTCCAGGCGTTAAGAATACATTCAATACAGCACTAAATAACAAAATAAATAAAATTCCTCTGACACCCCTTAACAACTTACCAAAAGGTACCTTAGATGCCTTTATAATCGCTGCCATAAAAACCGTGAAAAGAGCATATCCCCAAACATTTTTAATCATAAATAAAAGCACAATCAGGACCATCGTTCCAAATAATTTCACTCTGGGGTCTAATTTATGTATTATTGAATTTTCAGGATAATATTGTCCAATCGTTATATTCGCCATGTTACCTTCCTAAACTCTTCAAAATGTTATCTTTTGCTTCTTCTAAATTAATAATACCAGCATCCACTTCCAGTCCATTTTCTTTCAACTCATGCATAATATAGGTAATCTGCGGAGCAGCCAGTCCAATTTTTTCCAATTTCTTATAATGTTTGAAAACTTTCTTTGGTGTATCATCATACATAATGCTGCCTTTATTCATGACAATAATACGCTCTGCATAATTTGCCACATCCTCCATACTGTGTGAAACGAGCACGATAGCAATTCCCCTGACATCATGAAGTTTTTTAATGCATCTCAATATTTTATCTCTACCCGCCGGATCCAGTCCTGCTGTCGGCTCATCCAATATTAATATTTCCGGCTCCATCGCAAGAACCCCTGCAATTGCAACTCTTCTTTTCTGTCCTCCTGACAATTCAAAAGGCGATTTGTCATACAGTTCCTCACTGATTCCAACCAGTTGCAAGGCTTCCTTCGCTTTCTTCAGACATTCCTCTTTCGAAAGCCCTTTGTTTTTTGGACCAAAGCAGACGTCTTTTATTACACTTTCCTCAAACAACTGGTGTTCCGGATATTGAAATACCAATCCGACCTTACATCGAAGTCCTCTCAAGTCAAATCCTTTGCCCTGTATATCTTTTTCGTCATAATATACACATCCTTCTGTTGCCTTTTCTAATCCATTAAAATGCTGAATTAATGTAGACTTCCCAGAACCTGTATGACCGATAATCGCAACAAACTCTCCCTTATTGATTTCTAAATTAATATTTTTAATCGCCGCTGTTTCTGAACCTGTTCCCTGCTCATAAACATAACTGACATTCTCCAATTTCAGTGACATTCTCTTTCTCCAAATAACTTCCTGTGTCAAACTTCCTGTATGGTTTCCACCTGTTTTACCTTTTCTATTTCTTTTATTAACTCTTCCACGCTCAAAATTCCATCTTCTATATTTAAACCACTTTGCTTTAACAAATATCCCAGTTCTGTCACCTGCGGTACTTCTAAACCAATTTCTTTAATTTTCCTCACATTGCAGAACACTTCCTTTGGTGTTCCCTGCATAACAATTTTACCTTTATCCATTACAAATACATTATCAGCATCCACCACTTCATTCATATGGTGGGTAATTAATATAATTGTAATATTTTTTTCCTTATTTAATTGATGCAAAGTCTCTATTACTTCATGTCTTCCTACCGGGTCAAGCATAGCTGTAGGTTCATCAAGAACTATACACTGCGGCTCCATAGCAATAATACCTGCAATCGCCACTCTCTGCTTCTGACCACCGGATAGTTTCAAAGGTGACTTTTTCCTGTAGGCAGTCATTCCTACTGCCCCAAGTGCTCTCTCCACTCTCTTCCATATTTTATCCGTGGGCACACACATGTTTTCCGGACCAAACGCTACATCTTCCTCTACCATTGTTGCCACAATCTGATTGTCAGGGTTTTGAAATACCATACCTGCGGTCTGCCTGATATCCCAAAGATGTTTTTCCTCTCTGGTATCCATTCCGTCAACCCATATCGTTCCCTCCGTAGGAGAAAGCAGTGCATTGATATGTTTTGCTAAAGAAGATTTTCCCGAACCATTATGCCCCAGAACAGCAATAAACTGTCCTTTTTCAACATTCAGACTGACATTATCCACAGCTCGTACAACTTCTTTCTCTTCTTCATCAATATAATCATGTATTAAGTTTTTAATTTTTAGTATATCCATGACTACTGCTCCTTGTGTATTGGGTATCGCAATTATTTTATTCTATTTATAAAGATTTTGCAACTTACATAACATATTACTTACATTACATGCTATGGAAAAGTATTGCATTTCTACTGGATTTTGTGCTATTTTATTCATGGAAAGATAACATTGATAAAATTTTAACTACAAGTCAATATCACTGATAAAAATAGATTCATGTTAAAATTACTAGGAGGCATTAAATGAGTCATACGATCAAAAACTTTTTTTATAGTATAAAAAAATACATTGTAACACACAGATATACGATTTATCTGGCAGTTCCATTTCTATTAATGGATATTATTACGCGAATTTTCGGATACAAAATAGGTTATTTCCCTACATTTTATCCTGCACCAAATATTTTCACGCTGGTATGGATTTTCTTGTTTCTTGGTGTTGTAACATGTCTGAGAGGAATTGGCAGTAAAATAGCCTATTGGACTCTGTTTAGTTTATCTTTTATTTTATTTTTAACAAACGCTATTTATTACTCTTTCACCTCGTTTTATTTTAGTTTTAATTTAATGCTAATGGCAGGAGAAGGCAGTTCTTATATATGGGATACGATTATTCATGCTAACCCTTTGATTTATGTTCTGGCAATTCTCATTGTGATTATTGCAGTAGTTGTATTTAAGAAAGCTCCTGAAAAAAAAGTATTTCGTCCGAAAAGACTTGGCGTCATCTTTCTGATTTTTATTGTGCTGCATTTACTGGCACCGCTCTGCTTAGGTTTTGCCAACTCCAACTTAAAATGGAGCAGTTTTAGAAATCCAAGAAATATTTATAACTCTTACAGTGACAGCAACAAAAGCATGCGCGTTTCAGGATTATATGAGTATTCTTTTAGAAATTTCTATATTACATTTTTAAAACCGAAAGAGAATATCAATTCTGAAGATAAAGAATTTTTAGATAAAATCTATACAGCAGAAGATACAAAACAACCGGACGAATACACTGGAATTTTTAAAGACAAAAATGTTATTTTTCTTCAATTAGAAGGAATGGATAATTGGCTTCTAACAAAAAAAACTACACCAAATTTATATGGACTGATGCAGAATTCTATTAATTTTAAAGACCATTATTCCATATACACCGGCGGTGGTTCTACATTTAATTCTGAGTTTGCAGTAAATACCGGATTTACAACACCAGTATCATATACTGAAAATGTATATACTTTAAATACGAACACTTTTGATTACACCATGGCAAAGTTGTTTAAAAAAGAGGGCTACGCCGTAAATGCCTTTCATATGAATACATCCGGATTTTATTCAAGAGGCATTAATTACAAAGCCTGGGGATATGATAACTATTTTGGTTTACAGGATATTGCCAAATACGATACTTTGGACTATGAATTGGACCGTGAGCTGATTTTAAACAAAACCTTTTATGACAATATGTTTAAGCAAAACAAAAAATTTGTTGATTACATCATTACTTACACACCACACACACCATTTACTACTACCAAAGAAGTTGGCCAACTTGTTGCTGAAATGAAGTATGGCAAAGACAATATTCCTGATTTGTCAGAAGAAGAAACAGCAAAACTTATGGTCGGCGAAACGGATTATATGGTTGGTCTTCTGATTCAGGCTTTGAAAGACAATAACCTTTATGATAATACTGTCATTGTTGCTTACTCGGATCATTACTTATATACAATCAATGATAAGACAGTACTCGATAAAAACAAAAATACTCTGGGGAATTTAATTAACCATACTCCATTTTTTATCTGGAGCAGTGATATGCAGCCGAAAAATATTAATAAGGTCACAATGCAGATGAATATTCTGCCAACTGTATTAAATCTGTTTGGTATTGATTACAACAGCAATTATTATCTCGGCACGAATGCTCTTGCAAAAAACTACAAAGGTATTGCCTTTTTTAGCGATTATTCCTGGTATGATGGAAATGTATACGTAGATAACGACAAAATCCTGAATAAAGGCAAATTATCCAGAAAGAAGCGGGATGAAACGAGTGAACTCGTCCACAATATTATTAGAAAAAATGATTTAACCTTAAAATATGATTATTTTAAAACTTTAAAAAATTAACTAAAAAAGCTCTAAACCAATATTTAGGTTTGGAGCTTTTTGTTATTACTCTATAATTTTATCTTTATTCTTCTAAGTCTTCGATTGTCACCTTACTATTATGAGGTATTGGTTTCCACTCAACTTTTTTAAACAATGCAATATATTGAGTATATCTTCCGATAATATCAAATGTCGGCCATGTGAAGCAGTACAAAATCTTCTTCCATATACTAAACTTTGGCATCCGCTTATATTCAATAATAAATATATACACCGCAATCCATATATTAATAATATATCTGCATAACCTGTAAAAAATTCTCGACCATATTACTAACAGCAAACTTAAAAGATAAGATTTCCAGCCTGCATCCAATGTAATATCAATATTTCCAACCAACTGTTTCACTAAGTTTGCTATATAATTGTCTCCTCCAAATATCCACATTACAGCACCCGATTTCCATACAACAAACGGATAAAGAATCAATCTCGTAATAATCCATTTTGCCACATAAATAACATTTTTCGGTATCAGCTGAGCAAATGTGTCAAAGGACATAAATCTATGCCTTATGGTTCTCCATAAATAATTGTACCATTTATCGCCTTCTTTGTGTTTCGTATTCTTGTCTATAAAGATATTTTTAAACAATCCCCATCCACTCTCTGCAAAAGCCTGCAAATGTCCTTTTGACCATCTTAAACGCTGTCGCAGAGCCACTTTGAGATCTGTTGGCTGCTCATCATAAAAAACTGCATCATTATTATAGGAAATTTCATATCCTTCTACAACACAATCGGCTGTCAGAGAACGATCCTCTGTAAGAGATGTATATTTCCATCCATCTTTCACAATTTCATTAGAGAACATAAATCCTGTACCCTGAATGTTTGTTGCAAGATGTAATACAGAACGTGCTCTGTGTCTCCACCTAATAGAACGCAGCCAATGTATGGCATATGTGGAAGCAATCCAGCTCTCCGTCCAGTTCTTTGTGCTTCGGTAAGATGTAATAATCTTCTCTCCTGCATCAAATGACTCATTCATTCTGGAAATATAATCTTTCTTTAACAAATTATCAGAATCAAAAATAAAATATCCTTCAAAAGACTGTATTCCATAATCTGCTTCAATCTGTTCAAATAAATACTTTAAGGCAAATCCTTTCGTTCTCTCATCCGGGTTGAAATGCTCATAACAGATTGCTCCGTTATCTCTGGCTGCCTGTGCTGTATTATCGGTGCAATTATCAGCAACTACAAAAATTGTAATCAGTTCCTGAGGATAATCCTGCTTTTTAATACTTTTAATCAGGTTATGAATAACCGCCTCTTCATTTCTTGCCGGAATGCAAACAGCATACTTATGATTATTTTTCGCCGGTTTAAACTTTCTTGTAAAAAATAAACTAATGATTATATAAGGCGTATCCTGTATCGTCAATATCGACATGAAAATTGTAACAATTCCGGCAACAGCCATTGCCGGTGAATATATATTAGACATAAAATCAATTATTTTGTCCATCACTGCTAAAGCTATCATACTAGTGTTTTCCCTTTCTTTCGTGTAAACCTATTATATTATACTAGCAAGTGATACAAAATACTAGGGGAAAATTTTTTGCATATAAGAAAAGAGTTATGACCATGCTTTCCTTGGTCATAACTCCTGTCTCTATTTTATAATAATAACTTTTTTATCGCATTTAATATTCTTTCTTTTTAATTTTGTTTTCTGAATATATATTTTACGAATTTTATTCTTATTACATGAAAGAGTTTTTAAGTTCTTATTTTTCTTTAAATTTAAAGTGCTGATTTTATTATTACTGCATTTTAGTAATTTTAATTTTATATTTTTTGTCACGCTTATTTTTTTTAATTTATTCTTACTGCAATTTAGTTTTTCAAGCTTCTTATTTTTTGTCAGTTTTAATCTTGTTAGTCCACAATTAACTATTTCTAATTGTTTTAAATTAGGCATTTTATCTGTTTTCAAAGATTTTAGTCTTTTACTGTTATTGATAGAAACATAATTAAGAGCAGGAGTCTTACCAATATCCAACTTCGATAACTTAGGCAAATCGCATTTCAATGACTTTATTCTGTCATTATCTCCAATAATTACTGTTTTAACCTGACTAATATGTTTTGTACCCTTAGAAACAATACTACCTTCTGTTACCATTCCAGTCAACATCACACTTTCCAACTTACGATTTTTAGAAAAATCAATTGTCTCTCCACGTACTGATAATGACACTTGTTTTAACTCAGGCTGCCCACTAAAATCCATTGATGGCAATTGACTGTTAAAGGTCTCTAATATTGAAAGTTTACTGCTCTCAGGAAGTTTAAATTCCTGTATTATCTGGTTTGTAACTTTTATCTTAACAAGATTACTATTTTTATTTAGGTCAATACTCTTAACTCCTGTAGAATTTAGATAAAGAGTTTTTAAATTGGTTAAAAATTCAATTCCCTTTAAAGACTGAAGTTTTTTATAACCTGTATAATCTCCTCCGTCAAAATAAATAACTGTAATACCTTCTATCTCTTCTTTTGATAAAAGCCCATTTTTGTCTTTATCTGCATTACTAATATTTGTCCTAAATATAGAATCCGGGAAATTTGTTTCATCAATTCTAATTCCCTCTTCTGCATAGACTTTAATTCCACATAACGGACATAAGTTTAATAGTAAAAAAGATAAAATAATTAATAGATATTTTTGTTTCATGGTTTCTTTTCTCCTCTCTATTTTATAAATTAAACGTCCCCACATTGAAATTTATTTCATTAAACAATTACTCTTTTTCTATTATATTTTTTGTTTAATCTCCATATGAAGCATTTTTCAATGTTGTTGCGTCTTTTGACACGGATCCTCCCTCACTTTCTGTTGTCTTCTTAGAAAAGGTATATAACTGATCCAATTTATATGTTGTATAATTATTATGTACAAATTGTTTATATGTTCCAGTAGTTCCTGTATCAAAATATTGTTTAAATGCTTTATTTATTACAGTTCTTGCTCCTAATTCTCGCTCTGGATAATATAAATGATTATCAGCACTTATTGACCAATTCGTATTATGTTTAATATGTACATAAACCCCATTTTGTTTTGCAAATGATCTATGTGCATAAGCATCCCCTATTACATGCAATGCCATACCAAAAACCATTAAAGATTTTTTCCAATTTGTATTGTTTTGATAATTTGACCACGGAAACCTACTGATTCTATCCTTGATAGCTGTCACATTTGCCCCTGCAACTTTTGTGTTGCCATTCAAATATTTAGTATAACTGTCATTATATATTTCATAAGCTGCATGTGTTAGATATATATAATTGGCTACATAATTTTTATATCCATGCAAAAAAGAAGAATCATCCGCCTGTCCATAATGCGATGGAAAAATATCATCAATCTGAGTTGCACCAATTTTTATTCGATTTACTTCCCAATCCTCTAAATATACATTATTACTGTCATATGCTATCTGTACAAGATATCCGTGTTTATCCTGTATCCATCTTGCTTCTACTAAATTATCTTTATCAAAAGTCTGCAATTGTTCTTTATTATAACTCTTTTTTATCTCTGATTTATCATTATTATAATCTCTCTTAATTCTATCATAATTATCAATCGCATACTTTAAATCTACAACTCCATAACCAGTTCCTTTTATCCCCATAGATTTTGCACTAACATTCATTAAATGTCTAATAAATTCATTTGATACAGCATAATCTTTTTCCAACAAAATAGAAGCAATCGCTGTAACATGAGGCGTCGCCATACTTGTCCCATCAGCAGCAGTAACACCTCCAAATGCACCTACGGTTTTCACCATTTCCCCAGGTGCCATTAGTTCTATTCCTTCTGCTATTACACTATTATCGCTTATTTCACCTTCAGCATTAATTCCTCCTACAGCAATTACTTGTCTAAATGCTGCAGGATATTCAACTTCATTTCCCGAATTTCCTGCTGCGGCAATTAATATAATATTTTCTTTATATGCTTTTTCAATTGCTTGCTCTAATACTCTAGAATAAACTTTTGTTCCAAAACTTAAGTTTATAATATCTACTTTTTGTTCAATAGCCCAGTATATTGCTTCTACTACTCTGCTTATTGGTGCCACATTTTTATCATCTAAAACTTTTGCTGAATATAATTCTACATTTGAATTAATCCCTTGTACCGAATTCTGACCTGCGTTCCCTGAGATTATACCTGCAACACTCGTGCCATGTCCGGTAAAATCTTCCATAAACGAATTGCGATTTCCATCTTTATCCGTCAAATCAATTCTAGCCTTAACATTAATTCCAGATATCCCATCTATTCCAGAATCAATAATAGCTACCTTTACCTTTTTATCTGAGATAGATTCAACTTTATCTGCATTAATCATTTGCAAATTCCATGCAACCTTAGAATCAATTCCTTTATTTTTTTTAACTTTTGTTTTTCTTCCACTTGCTGATACATAAAAATCTTTCTCAACTCTTATGATACCATCTTCTGTCTCTAATGCTTGTGCTTGCTCCTCATTCACACTAACTAACAAGATATTATTTTTTTCATTATAACTATCACTTTCTCTAACTATGATGTTTTTATAATCTTCTTTTATTTCATTATAACTTGTATTATCTTTTGCCGAAATAATATACGAACTTTTATCTTTTATTCGACTCTGTTTTGTTGCTTTTAATTCGTTTAATATCTTTTCATAGGGGTTTAAACAAGTTCCATAAGTATTATGACCTGCAAACATTCCAATAGATAAGCTAACAACTAACAATAATCCTATAACTTTTCTACATTTGATTTTTAATCTCATAACTTTTATCCTCCTTACTTTTATCACAACCTTATATAGTAATTTGATTATACCTGTTTATTATAAATAGAAAGATATTAGGCATTTTTTGTATTTTATTTGTACTGTTTTTGCATGATGCTTTTAATTCATTAACTTACACAAAAAACTTCATAGCATTAATAAGGAACTAACACTATGAAGTCTATTTTGTATAACATTTTAAAATTCTTTTCTATTTATTTTGTTTAAGTATAATTCCATTTTGTTTCTTAACTCTCTTGTTCTTGATCTGGAAACAGATAAGATTTCCCCATTCATTAATTGTATTTCTTCTTTTGTTCTCTCTTTTATAAATTTAAAATTCACAATATAACTGTTATGAACATAAGCAAAATCATAATCTTTTAATATCTCATACAACTCTTCTACTTTCTTTTTACAAAAAATTACATCTCTATCCCTACTTAATACACCATCATAAACATGTACATGACTACCTCGTTTTGCAATAGATATATACATCACTTCATCAATTGCTATTTGAAGATGGCTATAACCATCATACCCACTGATAATAGGTGTCCTTTTCTTTTCTTTAAGATAAGTAATAATATCTTTAAACTCCTCGATAAGCTCTTTATCGGAATATTCTTTTAACAAAAATCTATAAGGACAAACTTTTATAATTTCAGGAGATAATGCATTTATAGAAGCATAAAAAATTAATGTTGTATTATAATATTTCTTCCTAAATTCTTTTGCTACCTTGTTTTCATCTATTTTTGTTTCTAATATTAATAAGTCTACTTTCGTTCCCTCTTCTATTACCATTAAAAATTCTTCTTCTGAATAATATTCGTAAAATATCACTTCACTTTTATGTAATCCCGATTTTATAATAGTCTTCTTTATATATTCAATATCGTTTTTATCCTCATCACATATCGCTACATGAAACATAAAATCCCCCTTTGTAATCTGTCTTTAACGTGTTTTTCTTTTTTTAATCCTTTTATTTTTAATTTACTATTTTTTATAGTTATTATAATGTATTTATTATATATTATATGTGTTTCATTGTCTACCTACCAATATTCATTTTTATACTTTTATTAACTGCACATTAGACAGTTAAACTTTTACTTCGTATTAACTTTTACGAATTATAATTTTATGCAACTTTGCATTTTGTGCTAACGCACAATCTTCACACGGCATTCGAAGAATGCCGCAATATAAGAAAATAGAGAAGCTGCTTTCTCCTTATCTACAGCTTCTCTATTTTCTAACAAGATTCTTAAGTATATCTCTTGATAATTTAACAAATGACAGTTACGATTTTAGCGACCATAATTTTTATATTTTCTGCTCTATTTTGATATTAGATAATTTCAGAAACAAATATGCCAATAAAAACAAGCATCCAAATGATAATCATTATCCACGCAAAAATTCTCTGTCCCTTATAACTACCTGTTTTATTTTTTGTTTGTTGGTTATCAAAAACGCTTTTGATGAGTTGTCTTGCTCTATTATAATCTGAATCTGGTACATAAATCTGGCAATCTGCATTATACACTGCACCAAGTATTTTCATATAATCACCTGCACCACAATACCTTACATCCACTTGTATTCCATTTTCATCTAAAATACCAATAATTAAATCTACATCTAATTGGTGTCCTGTGTGATATACTTCTCTCATAGCGTTCTCCTTTTTACTTTTTATTTTGTAAAGTCAGAAATAAAAAACTACTACTCCATTTTAAACTCTTTGTCAATTTCACTTAAATAATAAAGCACTTATAAGAATGAAAGTGGTTATTATTTTTAACCTTATAGTTATAATTTTTTTCTGACTTTTCATATGTTTATACCCCCTATCACTTTTTTATTGCATTTTATGCCATTACAAAATATATTGCAAGAACTTTCCATCGACATTTTTCGACCCGTTCGCAAAATAACATAGCTTTTACGAATTATAAGCTATGCGACTTAGCATCTTGTGCTAACGCACAATCTTCACACGGCATTCGAAAATTGTCGCAATATGAATATTTTTCTTTGAAAAGCTTCTATCTTATTGATTTGCCAAATGGCAAATCAATAAGCGTCGGCATTTGAAAAATGCCAACAATAAATAAAAAAGAGAAGCTTTCGCTCGTACAAGTACGGCGAATACTTCTCTTTTTTATTTATATGACGCTTTTATAATTGTTAAATTAAACTAATTCTAATAATACTTCCATTGCTGCATCACCTTTACGCTGGCCAATCTTTACGATTCTTGTGTAGCCACCTTTACGGTCTGCATACTTTGGAGCAATCTCGTCAAATAACTTATTTGTCAAATCAACTTTCTTTGAATCTCTCTTCTTTCCAGTACTATTTTCAGTAACTGTGTAAAGAACCTTATTCATCTGACGCCTAGCGTGAAGTTTTGAAGGCTGATCTTTTTTAATAGTTTTCTTTACTTCATCGAAAACTGTTACTTTCTTGCCGTCAACAACTTCTTTGATTCTCTTACCATCTTTATCTTTGCGGGCAACTTTTGCTGTTACTTCAACTTCATCAAAGTTATCTTTTTCTCTAACTGCTAATGCAATAAGACCTTCTGCAACTTTGCTGATTTCTTTAGCTCTTGCTTCTGTAGTAACAATCTTGCCGTTATTTAAAAGACTAGTAACCTGACCTCTAATTAAAGCTTTTCTCTGACTTGAAGTTCTTCCAAGTTTTCTATAACCTGCCATTTTCTTACCTCCATAATGCTAATAAACTTTGTTTATTAGTTTTCGTCGCTTGGTTTCAATCCAAGGCCGAGTTCTTTTAACTTAGCAAGTACTTCTTCTAACGACTTACGACCAAGATTTCTAACCTTCATCATATCATCTGAAGTCTTGTTTACTAATTCCTCAACTGTATTGATACCTGCTCTCTTCAAACAATTGTATGAACGAACTGATAACTCTAATTCATCAATGTTCATTTCTAACACTTTATCAATCTCATCGTCAACCGGCTCAGCAATAACCTCAATATCTTTTGAAGTCTCTGAAAGGTCAATAAATAATTTTAAGTGTTCACAAAGAACCTTTGATGCTAAACTTACAGCTTCATCAGTATCTAATGTACCGTTTGTAAATACATCTAATGTAAGTTTATCAAAGTCTGTAACCTGACCTACACGGGTATTTTCAACTGCCATATTTACTCTTTCTACTGGTGTGTAGATTGAATCAACAGCAATTACGCCGATTGGCAGGCTATCATTCTTATTCTTATCTGAACTTACATAACCTCTTCCCTTAGTAATGATTAATTCCATACTAAGTTTGCTATCAGCACCACCGTTAAGTGTTGCAATAACCAAATCCGGGTTTAAAATTTCTATCTCAGAATCTGTTTGGATATCAGCAGCTGTAACTACCTGGTCTCCAGTAACATCAATATGAGCAATCTTAGGTTCATCTGTTGTACTGTTATTTCTAATCTCGAGCTGTTTAATATTTAAAACAATCTCTGTGACATCTTCTTTCACTCCAGGTACTGAACTGAATTCATGAAGAACTCCGTCAATTTTAATCTGGCTTACTGCAGAACCTGGCAAAGATGAAAGCATAATTCTTCTTAATGCATTTCCAAGCGTTGTACCATAACCTCTCACAAGTGGTTCTACTACAAACTTACCATATCTTCCATCATCTGATTTTTCTACTAAAATATTTGGTTTCTCAAAATCGAACACTAATAGCCCCTCCTTTATTGGGAATTGCTTATACCTACTGGGAACAATATATATAAATAAGATAAATCTTACTTAGAATATAACTCGACAATAAGCATTTCATCTACAGGTACATCAATTTCTTCTCTCTTTGGAAGTTCTTTGATTTCACCTTTAAGATTATCCTGGTCAACTTCAACCCATGCTGGGACTGTTCTTCCACCAGTTACTTCAATGATGTCTTTATATCTCTGTGAACCTTTGCAGTTCTCTTTGATTTCAATAACATCTCCTACTTTGATAAGGTATGAAGGAATGTTTACCTGCTTACCATTTACCAAAACATGTTTATGGTCAACAATCTGTCTAGCTTCTTTTCTTGTTCTTGCAAATCCCATACGGAATACTACATTATCAAGTCTTGTCTCTAACATGACCATAAGATTTTCACCTGTCTGTCCAGGTTTCTTCTGTGCCTTCTTATAGTAATTTCTGAAAGGCTTCTCTAATACACCATAAATGAATTTTGCTTTCTGCTTTTCTCTAAGCTGAAGACCATATTCACTCATCTTTCTATTAGATCTGTTTAAATTTCTATTTGATTTCTTGTCTATTCCTAAATAAATTGGATCTAAACCAAGTGATCTACATCTTTTAAGAACAGGAACTCTATTTACTGCCATTTCTATTCCCTCCTAAATTAGACTCTTCTACGTTTTGGTGGGCGGCATCCATTATGAGGTACTGGAGTTACGTCCTTAATTGATGTAACTTCAAGACCACATGTAGCAAGCGCACGAATAGCTGCCTCTCTACCTGATCCTGGACCCTTAACCATAACATCTACTGATTTTAAACCATGAACTAAAGCTGCTTTTGTTGCAGTTTCTGCTGCCATCTGAGCTGCATAAGGAGTAGATTTCTTTGAACCTCTAAATCCTAGACCGCCAGCACTTGCCCATGATAAAGCATTTCCTTCAGCATCTGTCAATGTAACAATTGTATTATTAAATGATGCCTGGATATGTGCCTGTCCGTGTTCAACGTTTTTCTTAACACGCTTTTTTGTCACTTTCTTTGTAACTTTCTTAGCCATTTCTAAACTAACCTCCCTTATGGGTTTCTACTATTTTTTCTTGTTCGCTACAGTTCTCTTAGGACCTTTTCTTGTTCTGGCATTATTCTTTGTATTCTGGCCACGAACAGGAAGTCCACGTCTATGACGAATGCCTCTATAGCATCCAATTTCCTGTAATCTCTTAATGTTTAAAGCGATTTCTCTTCTTAAATCACCTTCTACTGTCTGACTTGCATCGATAACATCACTAATCTTTTTAACTTCGTCGTCAGTTAAATCCTTACATCTTGTACTTGGATCAACGCCGGCTTCAGTTAAAATTCTCTTAGAACTTGAAATACCGATTCCATAAATATAAGTCAAGCCAATCTCAACTCTCTTTTCTCTTGGTAAATCAACACCTGAAATACGAGCCATGTGTATAACCTCCATTAGTTAATTTGTATGAATCATCAAATAGCGTAGCCCGTGTCTCCACGTCTGAAATGTGTACGCTTCTAAAAATCCATAGTTTAAAGTTTCTATTCATTCTAAAAGTTTCAGCAAATTACTTAGAATGATCAGGGAATTCTCCCTCATATTTAATAGTAACTCTCTATCACACTAGATACTATGTAACACTAGAGTTACTGCAGCCGCATGCTCACTGTAGTTAAAATAACTACAAACACACAAACAAGTGAATAATAAAAATCATTCACTGTCATTCAAAAACTTATTATTAGCCCTGACGCTGTTTGTGTTTTGGATTCTCGCAGATTATTCTTACGATTCCTTTTCTTTTAATGACTTTGCATTTTTCGCAAATTGGTTTAACTGATGATCTAACTTTCACAGTAAAATCCTCCTTCCACAAAAAAGTCCGAGTACTATATTACCACGAATAGGAAATTATTACAAGAACTTTTTTAAAATTTATTTATCTCTCCAAATAATACGCCCTTTTGATAGGTCGTATGGAGACATTTCTATCGTTACTGTGTCACCTGGAAGAATCTTAATATAGTTCATACGGAGCTTTCCACTAATATGCGCAAGCACAATATGACCATTTTCAAGTTCTACCTTAAACATAGCGTTTGGTAACTTTTCTACAACTTTTCCTTCTATTTCAATTACATCTGCCTTTGACATTTATATTCCTCCTATATTTTAGAGTGATAAGATTTCTGGTTCACCTTTTGTTATGAGAATCGTATTCTCATAATGTGCTGATAGCGAACCATCATCTGTTACTACCGTCCAATCATCGTCTGTCCACGCAACATCAGGTCTTCCCATGTTAATCATCGGCTCAATTGCCAATGTCATTCCCGCCTGAAGTTTCATTCCTCTTCTCTTCTGTCTGAAGTTTGGAATCTGCGGCTCCTCATGCATCTCTGTTCCAATACCATGTCCTACCAATTCTCTGACTACGCCATATCCAAATTTTTCTGCATAATCTCCTATAGCTGCTGATATATCATAGAGATGATATCCTTCTTTTGCAAACTTAATGCCTTCAAAGAAACTCTGTTTTGTCACCTCAATCAACTGCTGTGCTTCCTTACTTATCTCGCCAATAGCAAGAGTTCTTGCAGCATCTGACTGATAGCCTTTCCAGATAACTCCTGTATCAAGACTGACAATATCACCATCTTTTATAATTTTATCTTTATTTGGAAGTCCGTGTACTACTTCATCATTAATTGAAATACATACACTTCCCGGATAACCTTCATATCCCAAAAATGAAGGAATGCAGTCGTAACTTCTTATAATCTCCTCACATATCTTATCGATTTCATAAGAAGACATTCCTGCTTTCACTTCCTTCGCAAGCTCTTCATGAACTCTGGCAAGAATCTTCCCTGCCTCACGCATTAAGTTTATCTCTCTTTCCGACTTAATTGTTACTGGCATAATTATGCTCCTAAAATATCTACGATTGCATTGAATACATCTTTCATATCAACTGTACCATCAACAGTTTTTAAGATGCCCTGCTGGCTGTAATAATCAATCAACGGCTGTGTCTGATTATGATAAACTTCTAAACGGCTGAGAACTGTCTCCGGTTTATCATCATCTCTTACAATAAGTTCTTCTCCACACTTATCGCATTTACCTTCTACTTCTGTTGGACTGTACACAATATGATATGTTGCTCCACAATTCACACATGCACGTCTTCCGCCCATTCTCTTAACAATGTTCTCATCCGGAACATCTACGTCAATAGCAAAATCAACTTTTTCTCCTTCAGCCTTTAATGCTGCATCCAAAGCTTCTGCCTGTGGAATTGTTCTTGGGAATCCATCCAAAACATATCCATTCTTACAGTCATCTTCTTTAAATCTATCCATAATTAAGTCTAATGTTAATTCATCCGGAACTAACTGTCCCTGATCCATATAAGACTTAGCTTTTTTTCCTAATTCTGTTCCATTTTTAATGTTTGCTCTAAAAATATCTCCTGTTGAGATATGTGGTATGCTGTATTTCTCAGCAATCATCTTTGCCTGTGTGCCTTTTCCGGCACCAGGAGCTCCAAGCATGATAATCTTCATAGTTTGATTCCTTCCTTTTTGATACATAGTAGTTTTAGGGGGCAGCAAAACTGTCCCCTAAAAATAATATTTAGAATATTCCTTTAACTGTACTATAACTTCTCTCTGTTGCCATAGACTTAATCGTCTGAAGAGTCTCAATAATAACACCTACAATAATGATGATAGATGTTCCACCGAATCCAACATTAGCACCAAAAATACCTGATGCGAAAATTGGAATAACAGCAACAATAATAAGTCCGATTGCACCAATTAAAATAATATAATTTAAAATCTTTGATAAATATTCTACTGTTGGTTTACCGCTTCTGATACCCGGTATAAATCCACCTCTGTCGTTAAGGTTTTTAGCAACCTCACGTGGGTTAAATGTTATTGAAGTATAGAAGTATGCGAAGAATATAACTAATAAGATATATACTACGAAACCAATTGAATACTTAGGCTGTGCCGGATTACACCAATGTGACTGGCTCAGGTAATTTGTCCATTCCGGAGTTTTACCGAAGAATGAAGCAATTACTACAGGGAACTGTAATAAAGATGAAGCAAAGATAATTGGAATAACACCAGCTGTATTAACCTTTAATGGAATATTAGACTGCTGTCCGCCTACCTGTCTTCTTCCCTGTACCTTCTGTGACATCTGCACTGCAATTTTTCGGATTGCATCCTGAAGTATTATTACCAACACTACAATCGCAACAATTACACCGATAATAATTAATGCAGCAAGTAATCTTCCACCAATTGACATTCCCTCTTTCAGAACAAAGTTCTTGAATAAGTTAGAAATATCACTTGGAATACCTGAAATAATATTAATTGTAAGAACGATAGAAATACCGTTTCCTACACCTTTTTCAGTAATCTGCTCACCAATCCACATAAGAACTGCTGAACCTGCTGTCATTGCTAGGATACCTGTTACAATAACACCCCATTTTCTAATGTCATGCATTGCAGCATATTTTACAGTATCTGTATCAAAAATACCCTGATGACCAAATCCAACAACCATTGCTGTAGATTCAATCAGTGCCAAACCTACTGTTAAATAACGTGTAATTTCAGCAATTTTCTTTCTGCCTTCTTCACCGTCTTTGTGAAGTTCATCAAGTTTTGGTATCGCAATTGTTAATAACTGCATAATGATAGATGCTGTAATGTATGGAGTAATATTCAATGCAAAGATTGACATTTTCTCCATAGAACCACCTGTAATCGCTGAGAAGAAACTAAAGTTTTCATTTGCAAAATGATTCATAATTTCACTGATTGCATCTGCATTCACAAATGGAATCGGAATCTGACAACCAAGCCTTACAACGATTAGCATTAGAAATGTGTATAATAATCTTTTTCTAATTTCTTTAACTTTTAATGCTTTCTTTAAGGTTTCTAACATATTAGATCACCTCACAAGTTCCGCCTGCCGCTTCGATTTTTGCCTTAGCGCCTTCACTAAAAGCGTTTACTTTTACTGTAAGCTTTTTCGTTAATTCACCATCGCCAAGAATCTTAACGCCATCTCTGGCATTTTTGATTACACCTGTTTCAAGTAATGTTTCTACTGTAACAACTGTATCATTATCAAATCTCTCTAACGCTGTAACATTGATACCAACAATATCCTTAGTATTAATGTTTGTGAAGCCTCTCTTAGGGATTCTTCTGTATAATGGCATCTGACCACCTTCAAAACCTGGTCTAGGGCTTCCTGAACGAGCTTTCTGTCCTTTATGACCCTTTCCGGCTGTCTTACCATTTCCTGAACCATGTCCACGGCCTCTTCTGAAATTATCATTGTGTTTTGAGCCTTCTGCAGGCTTTAAATTTGATAAATCCATTGTCGCACCTCCTTATCTTTAATTAAATCTCTTCAACTTTAACTAAATGTCTAACTCTCTGAATCATACCTCTGACTGCAGCATTGTCAGGCATTTCGACTGTCTTGTTAAGCTTTGTAAGTCCTAAAGCTTCAGCAGTCTTTTTGTTTTTTGGAACTGCTCCAATTGTTGATTTTACTAAAGTAATTTTTAATTTATCTGCCATCTTAATTACCTCCCTTATTAGCCTAAAATCTCTTCTACAGTTTTACCGCGAAGTGTAGCTACTTCTTCCGGAGTCTTTAATGCAGCTAATCCTTCAATTGTAGCAAGAACTACGTTCTGCTTGTTTTTTGAACCTAAAGACTTTGTACGAATGTTTGTGATACCAGCAAGCTCTGCAACACTACGTGCAGGACCACCGGCGATAACACCAGTACCTTCTTTTGCTCTCTTAAGAAGTACTTCTGCACTTCCGAATTTTCCAATTACATCATATGGAATACTATTGTTTTCATCCATAGGAACAGTAATAAGGCTCTTCATAGCATCTTCTTTACCTTTACGAATTGCTTCAGGAATTTCAGCTGCTTTTCCTAAACCTGCACCAACGTGTCCATGTTTATCACCAACTACTACTAAAGCTGCGAAACGCATATTACGTCCACCCTTTACTACCTTAGTAACACGTTTGATTGATACTACTGTCTCTTCTAATTCTAACTGACTTGCATCAATTAATTCACGTCTCATGTGTGTTACCTCCTCAACTAAAATTCCAGACCAGCTTCTCTAGCTGCGTCTGCCAATGCCTGAACTTTACCCTGGTAAATGAAGCCGCCTCTGTCAAATACAACTTCTTTAATACCTTTTTCTACTGCTCTCTCTGCAATAACTTTGCCAACATATGCTGCGGCATCAACGTTATTAGTTTTTTCTAACTCTTTCTTTACATCAGCTTCTACTGTAGATGCTGCTACAAGAGTCTTTCCAACTGTATCGTCAATAATTTGAGCATACATATGATTATTGCTTCTAAAAACTGCTAAACGTGGACATTCAGTAGTTCCACTTAAATGATTACGCAGTCTGTTATGTTTCTTAACGCGAACTTCGCTTCTACATTTTTTACTAACCATTTTCTACACTCCTTTATTACTTACCAGTCTTACCAACTTTACGTCTGATAACTTCATAATCATACTTGATACCTTTACCTTTATATGGTTCCGGTGCTCTCTTACTTCTGATTTCTGCAGCGTACTGGCCTACTTTTTCTTTATCAATACCTTTTACAATGATTAAATTCTGTCCGTCAAGAACTGTCTCGATACCTTCTGGATCTTCCATTTCTACAGGATGTGAATAACCAAGTGAAAGTACTAATTTCTTACCTTGTTTCTGTGCTCTGTAACCAACACCATTTACTTCAAGTTTCTTTTCATAACCATCTGTTACACCAACAACCATGTTGTTGATAAGTGTTCTTGTAAGACCATGTAATGCTTTATTTTTCTTTAAATCATTTGGTCTTGTAACGATGATTTCATCACCGTCTTTCTTAATGTCCATAGACTCAGGTAATACTCTTACAAGTTCTCCCTTAGGTCCAATGACCGTCACCTTATTATTTTCTGCTATATCAACAGTAACTCCTGCCGGTACAGCGATAGGCATTCTTCCTATACGTGACATTTCGCCTTACCTCCTAAATTTTATTTGCTTTTATTACCAAACGAATGCGAGAACTTCTCCACCTACGTTTGCTTTTCTAGCTTCTTTATCTGTAATCACACCTTTGTTTGTTGATATGATTGCTGTTCCAAGTCCGCCAAGAACTCTTGGTAACTCATCTTTACCAGCATAAACACGAAGACCTGGTTTAGAAATCTTCTTGATTCCTGTAATAACCTTATCATTCTTGTCTGCACCATATTTTAATGTGATTCTCATTGTCTTGAAGTTTCCTTCTTCTAAAACTTCATACTTTGTGATATATCCTTCATTTACAAGAATTTCAGCAATAGCTAATTTCATCTTTGATGCAGGAACATCTACTGTATCATGTTTTGCAGTATTTGCATTACGGATTCTTGTAAGCATATCTGCGATTGGATCACTCATAGTCATAGTTTATTTCCTCCTTCAAATTTTCTCTTACCAGCTTGCTTTCTTAACGCCTGGTATCTGTCCTTTATATGCCAATTCACGGAAGCAGATTCTGCAGATTCCGTATTTCTTTAAATAAGCATGTGGACGACCACAGATTCTACAACGGTTGTAAGCCTGTGTTGAGAACTTAGCTTTTCTTTGCTGTTTAACTTTCATAGCAGTTCTAGCCATGGGTCTACCTCCTAATTACTTTGCAAATGGCATGTTAAATAATGCCAATAATTCACGAGCTTCTTCATCAGTGTTAGCTGTAGTAACAAAAATAATGTCCATACCTCTAACTTTATCAACCTTATCGTATTCGATTTCAGGGAAGATAATCTGTTCTTTAATACCAAGAGCATAATTTCCTCTTCCATCAAATGCATTTGGATTAACACCTCTAAAGTCTCTTACACGAGGAAGTGCAAGATTTACTAATCTATCTAAGAATTCGTACATCATTTCTCCTCTAAGAGTAACTTTACATCCGATTGGCTGTCCTTCTCTTAACTTGAAGTTAGCTACTGAATTTTTAGCTCTTGTTACAACTGCCTTCTGACCTGTGATTGTCTCAAGATCTTTTACAGCTGTCTCTAAGATTTTAGCGTTTTCTTTCGCTTCGCCAACACCCATGTTTATAACAATTTTGTCGAGCTTTGGAATCTCCATTACGTTCTTATATTCGAACTTCTTTTTCATTTCATCCGCAATCTCGTTTAAATACTTTTCTTTAAGTCTGCTCAACTTTCTGGACCTCCTCTCTTAAATTAATCAATTACGCTGCCGGTTTTCTTGGCAATACGTACTTTCTTTCCATCTTCTACTTTGAATCCAACTCTTGTTACCTGTCCTTTTACAACAAGCATAACGTTAGATACATTTATAGGTCCTTCCTGTGTTACAATGCCACCATTCTGGTTCTGAGCACTTGGTTTTGTGTGCTTTGTATGCATATTAACACCTTCCACTGTTACTGTGCCTTTTTTGGCGTTCACAGCAGTAACTTTACCTTCTTTACCTTTGTCTTTACCAGCGATAACTTTTACTGTATCACCTTTTTTAATCTTCATAGCTGACATTATGCATACCTCCTATAAAACTTCAGGTGCTAAAGAAACTATTCTCATAAATTTCTTATCTCTTAATTCTCTAGCAACTGGTCCAAAAATACGAGTTCCTCTTGGGGACATATCTTCTTTTATAATTACAGCAGCATTTTCGTCAAATTTGATGTATGAACCATCTTTACGACGAGCGCCTTTCACAGTACGAACTACTACGGCTCTTACAACGTCACCTTTTTTAACAACTCCGCCTGGTGTTGCATCTTTAACAGTAGCAACGATAATATCACCGATATTAGCATATCTTCTAGTAGATCCGCCCATTACTCTGATTGTAAGTAATTCTTTAGCGCCTGTATTATCAGCAACTTTAAGTCTACTTTCCTGTTGAATCATGCTGTATTCCTCCTTTAATCTTTACAAAGACTATTTAGCCTTTTCAATAATTTCAACAAGTCTCCATCTCTTATCCTTTGATAATGGTCTTGTTTCCATAACTTTTACTGTATCACCGATACCGGCTGTATTTTCTTCGTCATGAGCTTTTAATTTATAAGTTCTCTTAACGATCTTGTTATATAAAGGATGCTTTACATGATCCTCTACAGCTACAACGATAGTCTTCTGCATCTTATCGCTGACAACTTTTCCGGTACGTGTTTTTCTTAAATTTCTTTCCACAACAATTCTCCTTTCTCAATTAGGGATTAACCTGTAACTATTCAGCAGCGTTTGCCTTTTCAACGATTAATGTCTGAATTCTGGCAATATTTTTTCTAACTTCTTTAATTCTGCTTGTGTTATCTAACTGGTTTGTTGCGTTCTGGAATCTTAAATTGAAAAGTTCCTTCTTAGCAGCTACTAATTCATCTTCTAACTCTGTAGCTGATTTTGCTCTTAAATCTTCTACATATTCCTTAATTTTCACTGTTATCACCGCCTTCTAAATCTTCACGAGATACAACCTTGCATTTAATTGGAAGTTTGTGTGTTGCAAGACGTAATGCTTCTCTAGCTGTTTCTTCTGGAACTCCAGCAATTTCAAACATTACTCTGCCTGGCTTAACTACTGCTACCCAATACTCAAGTGCACCTTTACCTTTACCCATTCGAGTTTCAGCTGGTGTAGCTGTTACCGGTTTGTCTGGGAATATCTTGATCCAAACTTTACCACCACGCTTTACATGACGTGTCATGGCAATTCTGGCTGCTTCAATCTGGTTTGAACGAACCCAGCCTGGTTCCATTGCTACAATACCGAACTCACCATATGAGATCTTATTTCCTCTAGTTGCTTTTCCTCTCATAGAACCACGGAACTGTTTTCTATGTTTAACTCTTTTTGGCATTAACATTATTTATCGCTCCCTTCTTTAGTTGGAAGTATTTCGCCGTTGTAAATCCAAACCTTTACACCTACTTTTCCGTAAGTTGTATCAGCTTCCGCGAAACCATAGTCGATGTCGGCACGTAATGTCTGAAGTGGAATTGTTCCTTCGCTGTAGAACTCTGTACGAGCCATATCAGCACCACCAAGACGTCCTGATGTAGCAGCCTTAATTCCTAAAGCCCCTGCTTTCATTGTTCTAGACATTGCAGATTTCATAGCTCTTCTGAATGAGATACGATTTTCTAACTGCTGTGCAATATTTTCTGCAACTAACTGAGCATCTTTATCAGGTCTCTTTACGTCCTTAACATCCATAAATAACTTCTTATCAGTCATTTTCTGAACTTCAGCTTTAACCTTTTCGATTTCAGCACCACCTTTTCCGATTACGAGACCAGGCTTAGCTGTGTAAACATTAACTCTTACTCTGTCAGATGATCTTTCGATTTCAATCTTAGAAACACCTGTACTGTATAATCTCTTTTTAAGGTATGTTCTGATTTTGTAATCTTCAACAAGGTTGTCTGCAAAATCAGCTTCTGCATACCACTTTGAGTCCCAGTCTTTAATAACTCCGACTCTTAATCCATGTGGATTAACTTTCTGTCCCATACTTTGCCTCCTATCTTATCTCTCATCAAGCACAATAGTGATGTGGCTGTTTCTCTTTAAGATTCTATAAGCTCTACCCTGTGCTCTAGGTTTAATTCTCTTCATTGTAGGTGCTGCATTTGCGAAGCATTCTGCAATGTAAAGTTTACTAACATCCATGTTATTGTTGTTTTCAGCATTCGCAATTGCTGAATTTAATAATTTCAAAATTACGCTTGATGCATATCTTGGGTTGTAAGTAAGAATACCGATAGCACTCTGTACATCTTTACCTCTGATGGCATCTAATACGAAACATGCTTTCTGTACAGACACTCTAGCATAAGATAACTTTGCTGATGGTCTTGTATCTTTATTAGCATTTCTCTCTCTCTTTATCTGGGATCTATGTCCTTTTGCCATAGATGAGACCTCCTTTCAAATTCTAACGGTTTATTTAACCTCTCTTTTCGTCTTTTCCATGTCCTCTATAAGTTCTAGTAGAAACAAATTCACCAAGTTTATGTCCAACCATATCTTCTGTAACATATACTGGCACATGCTTTCTACCATCATGGACAGCGATTGTGTGTCCAACCATCTGTGGGAAAATTGTAGAACGTCTTGACCAAGTCTTAACAACTGACTTGTCGCCTGATTCATTCAATGCATCAATTTTCTTTAATAAGCTCTCATCCGCAAATGGGCCTTTTTTTAATGATCTAGCCATTCGTCTCTACCTCCTATTTCATGTTCTTTCCGTCACGTCTTCTAACGATCATCTTGTTAGACTGTTTATTCTTTTTACGAGTCTTCAAACCAAGTGCTGGTTTACCCCAAGGTGTACATGGACCCGGACGACCAACTGGTGCACGTCCTTCACCACCACCATGTGGATGGTCATTAGGGTTCATAACAGAACCACGAACTGTAGGTCTGATACCCATATTACGCTTACGTCCTGCCTTACCAATGTTTACAAGACCATGTTCAATGTTACCAACAGTACCGATTGTTGCTCTGCAGACGATTGGTACCATTCTCATTTCGCCTGAAGGAAGTCTTAATGTTGCATATTTGCCTTCCTTAGCCATTAACTGAGCTACGTTACCAGCAGCACGGACTAACTGTCCACCCTTACCCGGATATAACTCAATGTTGTGGATTTCTGTACCAACCGGAATAGCTGATAATGGCAAGCAGTTTCCTACTTTAACTTCAGCGTTCTCACCGTTCATAAGTACATCACCAACTTTTAATCCGTTAGGAGCAAGGATATAAGCCTTTTCACCATCAGCATAGCAGATTAATGCAATATTTGCTGTTCTGTTTGGATCATATTCAATACTCTTAACTGTTGCAGGAATGTCAACTTTATTTCTCTTAAAGTCAATCATTCTGTATTTTCTTCTAGAACCACCACCATGGTGTCTAACTGTTATTTTACCCTGATTGTTACGACCTGCTGTCTTTTTGAGAGATTTTGTCAAAGACTTCTCTGGAGTAGCCTTTGTAATCTCTGCATTATCAAGCATTGTCATAGCTCTTCTTGAAGGTGTGTATGGGTTAAATGTCTTAATTCCCATTTTCTTTCTCCTTTCAAATTAAACCTTTATTATCACGCTTGTTTCTGCGTCTAACTTTTTTCTTATTACAGACCTGCAAAGATTTCAATATCTGCACTGTCTTCTGTCAACTGAACAACTGCCTTCTTCTTTGCTGCTGTCTTTCCAGTTACATAACCACGTCTCTTATTCTTTCCTGCTAAGTTCATTGTCTTAACGCTTTCTACCTTTGCTCCTTCGAACATTTTTTCAACTGCGTCAGCAACCTGTGACTTAGTAGCATCTGTGTGAACGTAGAATGTATATTTCTTTTCTGCCATAGCGTTCATACTTTTTTCAGTAATAACTGGTGAAAGTATCACGTCATAATATTTAATATCTGCCATTATGCGTACACCTCCTCAATTGTTGCTACAGCTGCTTTTTCAACTACTACTGTATCGTATTTAAGAATATCGTATACATTAATTGTATTTGTCAAAGCAGTTTTCACTGTAGGGATGTTCTTAGCTGATTTTACTGTGTTTGCATCATTTTCATTTAATACTACTAATGCTTTTTCAGCCTTTAAGTTTGCCATAACCTTTGCAAATTCCTTTGTCTTAGGAGCGTCAAACTTAAGTTCATCAACTACGATTAATTTTCCTTCGTTAACTCTTGATGTCAATGCTGACTTAAGAGCCAGTCTCTTTTCTTTCTTATTCATCTTGAATGAATAATCTCTAGGTGTTGGAGCAAAAACAACTCCGCCGCCTGTCCACTGTGGAGATCTTGTAGAACCCTGTCTTGCATGACCTGTTCCTTTCTGTCTCCATGGTTTTCTACCACCGCCGCTCACTTCTGAACGAGTCTTCGCTTTCTGTGTTCCCTGACGGTTATTTGCGAGCTGGCTTACTACAGCCTGATGCACTAAATTTTCATTTACTTCCACACCAAATACTGCATCGCTAAGTTCGATTGTTCCAACTTCGCTTCCTTCCATATTTAAAACAGATACTTTTGCCATCTGTGCGTTCCTCCTTTCAAATACTACTTACCGGCTTTCACAGATTCTTTAATTGTTACTAAAGCTTTCTTAGGTCCCGGTACAGCACCTTTAACTAAGAGTAAATTCTTTTCAGCGTCAACTCTAACGATTTCAAGGTTCTGAGTTGTCACCTGTTTGCCACCCATGTGACCAGGCATCTTCTTACCTTTAAATACCTTACTTGGTGATGAACATGCACCATTTGAACCAGCATGTCTATGGTATTTAGAACCATGAGCCATAGGTCCTCTTGACTGTCCATGTCTCTTAATTGCGCCCTGGAATCCTTTTCCCTTCGCAACTGCAGTAGCATCAACCTTATCTCCAGCTTCAAAAATTTCAGCCTTGATTTCATCTTTTACTGCATACTCACCTTCGAGTTTAAATTCTCTTACAAATCTCTTGTAAGATACGCCTGCCTTGTCAAACATTCCCTTTACAGGTTTGTTGACAAGTTTTTCTCTGATATCTTCGAAACCAACCTGAACTGCTGCGTATCCATCGTTCTCAACTGTCTTAACCTGTGTTACTACACATGGTCCAGCCTGAAGAACTGTAACTGGTACTAATTCGCCAGCTTCGTTGAATATCTGAGTCATTCCAACTTTTCTTGCTAAAATAGCTTTCTTCATTAATAATTACCTCCTGTTTAATCTACAGCGGATCGCATTCCGCGATCATCCTAGAACAGTTTTGTAACTAACTCATTCGTTTAATTACCTATATAAAACCTTCAAGGATAATTCTCACTATTTGTTCTTCATCTTAATATCAATATACACACCTGCTGGCATTTCAAGCTTTGATAAAGCTTCTACTGCCTTCTGGTTTGGAGCAATGATATCGATGAGTCTCTTATGAGTTCTCTGTTCAAACTGCTCTCTGGAATCTTTGTACTTATGAACAGCTCTAAGAATAGTAATAACTTCTTTCTTAGTTGGTAGAGGTACCGGACCACTAACTTCTGTTCCTGTTCTCTTTGCAGTTTCAACAATTTTCTTAGCTGATTGATCTACTAATTTGTGATCGTAAGCTTTCAGTGTAATTCTCATTACTTGTGCCATAAAAAAAGCCGCCTCCTTTTCGTACTATTTTAAACTCTAGCACGACAAGCGGTGACCGTACAACCTTTCCGTGTGTGTCATATTTTATATCACGTTCACACGGCGTTTCCACTCCCTGGTGGACTAATTTTTGTACAGTGACTTGTCGCCAGTTTCCTAACTTGACATTCGCTCCACGGAAAACCTGCATCTTTCGTATGCAGCAACCTCACGTTTCAACGCTATCAATGTCACAGCACGAACAATAATAACATAAGGGATTACAAATTGCAACCCCTCTTTTAGAAAATTTTTGTATAAGTAGAAAATCTTACATCATCCAACTATATTATATAGAAGAAACTCATATTTTAAAATAGTATTTTGATTCTATCTTATTGCCTAATACATCTTCCAAATCACTTGTAACAATCAATTGCTCTTTTTGTGGTTTGGTTAATTTTTTGATATAGTACTCCAATTTACTTGCCAGAACTTTATTCTCAGACTTCCATGCTATTTCTAACCTTGTCACTTTATGTGTTCTCGTATACTTTGCACTTTTTCCACTCTGAGATTTATGCTCCTCAATTCTTCTGTTTAAATCTGTTGTTATCCCGGTGTAAAGTGAATTATCTTCACACCTTAATATGTAAGTATAGTACATTTCTCTCTTCCTATCGGTTCTAAATAATTAAAAAATTCCCGGAATCCATTTTGCAATAAAAAATCCACCTGCGAAAGAACATATATTTGCAAGCAACGCATAAAAGATAATCTTTTTCCCTAAAACTTTGCACTCTTTCTTCCTATTAAATAATTTTGAATATTTTTACATATATGTTTTATATTTTTTTGTAAAAACACATGTAATTTTTTAATTTTCTATAAATTTAATAATCTAATAAAAAAGAAGGTATCAAAACACTTCCCTAACAAAAAAGGGGCTTTTTTACAGCCCCTTCATTTTCTATTCTATAACATTTCTTTTCTTAATTCTGCTCCACTCTTAGCACTAAGATAAGCCGGTGCAATGTCAAATACAGTCTTGCATCCACTCTGACCTTCCTTACTCAGTCTATGTGCTGCTCTTGCATAAGCGACTAACACGCTGGAGGTAAACTCAGGATTCGAATCCAATTTAAGGCTGTATTCAATCAGATGTTTATTCTCTTTATTCCAACCTGTCACACCACTTCTAAGTACAAATCCACCATGAGGAATTCCACTATGTTCTGCCATCAACTCTTCCTCACTAATAAAATGTACTGTTGTATCATAATCAGCAAAGTAATTTGGCATTGTCTTTATCTCTTCTTCTACTTTTGCTGCATCTGCCCCATCCTCTAAAACAACAAAACATTCTCTTGTATGTTTTTGTCTTGTAGTAAGTTCCGGATTTGTTCCTTCACGTACCGCATCAAGAGCACTGTCTACAGGAATTGTATACTGTTTTGCATTCTTAACACCTTCAATACGACGGATTGCATCAGAATGTCCCTGACTAACACCTTTTCCCCAAAATGTATAATCATTTCCCTCTGGTAAAATTGCATTAGCATACAAACGGTTCAATGAAAACATTCCCGGATCCCATCCTACAGAAATAATTCCAACTGTTCCATTTTCCTTTGCCACTTTATCAACATTTGCAAAATGCTCTGGGATTCTTGCATGGGTATCAAAACTATCTATCACATTAAAATGCTTTGCAAACTCCGGAGTCTGCTCCGGTAAATCTGTAGCACTACCGCCACATAAAATCATAACATCAATTTTGTCCTTCCAATCTGCTGCTTCTTCTACCTTACAAACTGTTGCTGTTTCTGTAAGAATAGAAACGGTAGATGGTTCTCTACGTGTAAATACTGCAACCAATTCCATATCATCGTTCTGTTTAATTGCACATTCCACACCACGTCCTAAATTTCCATAACCTAAAATTCCAATACGTGTACTCATTTTCTTTCTCCTTACTCTCATTATTTATATTGTAGGAACTCCAAATACGACAATTTGCTTTCCTTTTTTCACACGATTTCTATCATAGCACAATTTTCATAAAAGTTTAATACTTTATTATATCAATCCCTGTATGATAATAATTAAAATCAAGATTGGCAAAACAAACTGAAAATATGGTTTCAGCCATTTCGCGAAACGTATTCCTCTTCCTGCATTACATTCTTCATAGTATTTATCAAATCCCCATCCAAACTTTGTTGTGCAGAAAATCAGAAAAATCAAAGAGCCAATTGGCAGCAACAGATTACTTACAAGAAAATCCTCACTGTCTAAAACATCCCTTCCGCCAATCAGATGCAGATTCTTCCACACATTATAACCAAGTACACATGGCATACTGGCAATTAAAACAATAATTCCATTAATTAATACCGCCTTTTTGCGTCCCCATTGAAACATATCTATACAGAAAGAAATAATATTTTCAAAAACGGCTACAATTGTTGAAAAGCTTGCAAATGTCATAAACATGAAGAATAATGTTCCCCAGACTCTTCCTCCTGACATATTTACAAAAACATTCGGTAAGGTAACAAAAATAAGGGATGGTCCCTGATCCGGCTGAACCCCATAAGAAAAACATGCCGGAAAGATGATTAACCCTGACATAATTGCCACAAACGTATCCAACGCACTAATACGTAATGCTTCTCCGGGTAAAGAATTTTCTCTGCTCATATAACTTCCAAATATCTCCATAGCTGCAATACCTAAACTCAGTGTAAAAAACGCCTGATTCATAGCTGCTGTTACAACATTACCAAAACCAATATCTTTTACTTTGTCCATACTTGGAATCAGATAAAATCCCAGACCTTTCGCCGCTCCGGGAAGCACAATACTATGCACTGCCAAAACAACAATTAATACAAGCAGTGCTGACATCATAAACTTGCTGATTTTTTCAACACCACTCTGTAATCCTTTTGAACAGACAAAAAATCCTAACACTACTGTCAAAACCATCCAGATTCCCATCTCCACCGGAGATGATAAGAGTTCTAAAAAAACATTTCCTATCGCTTCTGCATTCATATTCTTTTTAAATGTTCCTGTTGAAAATTTCAAAAAGTATCCAACCATCCAGCCGGAAACTGTTGTGTAATACATCATCAGTAAATAACATCCTAAAATACAGAACCACCCATGAATATGCCACTTATGTTTTGGCCTTTCCAATGCTTTATATCCTAAAACAATACTCTTTTTACTTGCCCGTCCAATAGCAAGTTCCATTGTCAAAACCGGAACCCCCATACACAACAAAAACACAAGGTACAATAAAACAAATATTCCACCGCCATTTTCTCCTGCCACATACGGAAATCTCCAAACATTACCTATTCCGATTGCACAACCTGCACTTACAAGAATAAATCCTAATCTTGACTTAAATCCCTCTCTTTTCATTCTTTCTTTTACGTATAGTAATTATCCTTTGCAAATAATTTCTATACCTATCCTTTCTTATTATTATCTATTACCCAGCTGCCAAAAAGCAACTGCACTGGCTGCCGCCACATTTAACGAATCTACTCCATGAGCCATCGGAATGCACACTGTATAATCACAATTTTGAATTGTGTTTTTATCCAGCCCCTCACCTTCCGTCCCAAGAATTATCGCCAGACGTTCCTCTGCCTTCAACACTTTATTATCAATACTTATTGAATTGTCATCCAATGCCATTGCTGCTGTTTTAAATCCCAAACATCGCAACTGTTCTATATATCCTGTTTCTTCCTCATCTATAAAAGTCCACGGAATTTGAAAGACAGTTCCCATACTTACTCTGATTGCACGACGATACAATGGATCGCTGCAAGCCTGCGTCAACAATACTGCATCAATATTCAATGCAGCTGCTGAGCGAAAAACTGCTCCAACATTTGTCGGATTCACGACATTTTCTAAAACTGCAACTCTGCGTGTATTGCTGCATACTTCCTCTACAGTAAGCAATTGTGGACGATACATCGCACAAAGCATTCCTCTGGTCAGCTGAAAACCTGTAAGTTTCGTTAATACATCAAACTCTGCTGTGTATACCGGTATACTGCCACAACGTTCTATCAAATATTTTGCCTGCGTTTCTATATGCCTTTTCTCTACTAAAAAGGATATCGGAACACAGCCTGAATCAAGTGCCCGTTCAATTACTAAAGGACTTTCGGCAATAAACATTCCCTTCTCAGGCTCATGCCTGTTCAATAATTGATTTTCTGTCAGTCTCGCATATACGTCTAACTCCGGTGCATTAAAATCTTTTATCTCTATGATGTTAGACATCGTATTCTCTCCTAATTATAATATTTTTTCCATTCCTATCTTTTGTACATGAAGTCCGCATTTTTCATAAAATGCTTTTGCTTCCTCATTACACGCCCACACATTTAAAGTCACATTATAACAGCCACTCTGTTTCGCAATTTTTATAACATGCTGATATAGTTTCGTTCCAACCCCTTTTCCCCTTATGCCTTCTAATACACACAAATCATCTATGTACAATGTTTTTATATGGGTTAATAAATTTGAGTGATTTTCCTGAAATATGCAAAATGCATAACCTAATATTTTCCCCTCTTCCTCAGCAACATAAATCGGGCGGATATAATCCTCCAGCAATTCATTTAATTCTTCCGAAGTATATTTTTTTGTACCTGCCTGAAACAAATCCGGACGTCCGTCAGAGTGTACTTTTGCAACCTGATACAACAATGTCTCTATCTGTGGAATATCCTTTTTTTCTGCTTTTCTAATATACATATAGCATCCTTTCCTTACTTTTTATAAAGTAAATAGTTTTCATTCTCAATTGTCACATTATCTAACAACTGCTGAAATATATCCTTATTAAAATTCTCATCGGCACACAGTACCTCCATCTCCATACCTCTATATTTCAAATAATATGAAGTTTCAAAAAATCCATTTCTTAAATAAAATTTTCGTCTTGTTTTTCTCTGAGTAATATTAGGTGCCTCTTCCTCGATTGCCTCTAAATCCACTACCACCTGGCAATCAGAATATTGTTTTTTTATCAATGATAATCCCTGTCCTCCATACCCTATGGAGCGTTTCTCACTGTCAATTGCCAAAAAGAAAATATATGCAGTCTTTTCATCTGTTACCATCGCGCAATAACCTACAAATTGTTCTTTATCATAAAATGCCCAGACTTCAAATATATTTTCATCAATTAATTGTATGATCTGTTCTATTTCCATACATTCTTCTTTCGGAAACGCATTATTATTTATCTTTTGCCATTCATCTGTCTCTTTAAAATCAGCAGTTATTTTTTTCATATATAGATTCATTTTTTTGCTCCACTACTTATATTCCATATTTTAATTTTTTTGTTTTTTATTTTATTCATCTGTCAGATATTATAACATAAGAGCAGCGTTAATCAAAATGACTAACGCTACTCTTTATTATTAAAATTTTTTAAGTTTTAATAGTTTTCAGCATGTACTTCAAAATAACTCTGTGGGTGTGCACATGTAGGACAAATCTCAGGTGCATTTGTTCCAACAACAATGTGTCCACAATTTCTGCATTCCCAGACCTTCACTTCACTCTTTTCAAATACTGCTTTTGTTTCTACATTTTTCAGTAATGCACGATATCTTTCTTCATGGTGTTTTTCAATCGCTGCTACCAAACGGAACTTTTCTGCCAGTTCCGGAAAACCTTCTTCTTCAGCAGTCTTGGCAAAACCTTCATACATATCTGTCCATTCATAGTTTTCACCTTCTGCTGCAGCTGCAAGATTCTGTGCAGTATCACCAATACCATTTAATTCTTTAAACCACATCTTTGCATGTTCTTTTTCATTATTTGCTGTGTCCAGAAAAAGAGATGATATCTGCTCATATCCTTCTTTCTTCGCTACGGAAGCAAAGTATGTATATTTGTTTCTTGCCTGTGATTCTCCGGCAAATGCTGCTTCCAGATTCTTTTCTGTTTTTGTTCCTTCATATTTGTTTGCCATTGTAAATTCCTCCTTTTGTCCATAATCTTTACAAATATTATACATATCTTTTCCAGATAATTCCATTCCTTTTTGTTCTAATTTGTGTCTTTTTATTTAATATGTTAAAATATGAAACAGAATCTAATTAAGAGTACCTAGCTCTAAACGGATGAAAAACATTTTATACTGATCCGGGATTCAGAAAACAATAATTTTTTTAAAGGAAACAGACAAATGTGGATTGCAGATAATTGGAAAGATTATGAAGTTATTGATACTTCAACAGGAGAGAAATTAGAACGATGGGGAGATTATTTACTGGTCCGTCCGGACCCACAGGTAATTTGGAATACCCCAAAGAAAAATAAAGGATGGCACAAACATAATGGACATTATCACAGAAGTAACAGAGGCGGAGGACAATGGCAGTTTTTTAACCTTCCGGAACAATGGACTATAGGTTATAACAATCTAACTTTTAATCTAAAGCCTTTTAGTTTTAAGCACACAGGACTATTTCCCGAACAGGCTACTAACTGGGATTGGTTCTCAGAGAAAATAAAAAATGCAGGAAGACCCGTTAAAGTATTAAATCTTTTTGCCTACACTGGCGGTGCAACTCTTGCCGCGTTGGATGCCGGTGCTCACGTTACTCACGTAGATGCTTCTAAGGGTATGGTCACCTGGGCAAAGGAAAACGCAGTCTCATCAGGTTTAGCAGACAAACCGGTGAGATGGTTAGTAGACGATTGTGTAAAATTTGTGGAGCGTGAAATCAGACGGGGAAATAAATACGACGGAATTATTATGGACCCTCCATCTTATGGACGAGGCCCTAAAGGAGAAACATGGAAAATCGAAGAAAGTATTTTCCCATTCGTAGAATTATGCACGAACATTTTAAGTGATGATCCACTATTCTTTTTAATTAATTCTTACACCACAGGACTACAGCCTGCAGTACTTAACTACATGATAAGCACTGCCATTGTACCAAAGTTTGGTGGTAACGTAGAAGCAGAAGAAATCGGCCTTCCCGTAAGTTCCAATGGATTAATTCTTCCTTGTGGTGCTTCAGGACGGTGGAGTAAATAGATTTTATTTATAAACAAAAGAGCTGCTATAATTTTATTTGATTACAGCAGCTCTTTTTCTATACAAATTTTATTATCCTACAGCTCTACTTCCTGGATCATGAACTCCTTATCACGAACATCTGCACATATCGCCATAATATAAAGATTATCCAGTTTCATCTGCAGTATTGCATATCCCGGATTATCAATAATCTTAGGATTATTTCCACTTAAGTCAATTTCAAAAGAATTTAATGGTTTTCTTAAACCAATACCGATATTCTTTAAATAAGCTTCCTTTATTGTCCAAATTTCATGAAATCTCTGTCGTTTTATTTCCTGATTATCATTTTCATTAATATAAGCACACTCACTGGCGCAGAAATTCCTCTCGGCTATCAGAGAATTACTTTTCTCCATTCGTTGTATATCAATACCAATATTATAATCAGATACAGCAATGACAACATAATTGCCTGAATGAGATATATTAAATGACCTCTTTTCCGTTGTGAAATGAGGTTTCCCATTCTTCGCAATCATAATATCATCATCAATACCAAATCTGTTTTTAACATAGTTAATTAAAAGCCCTGCTCCTAAGCATCTGAATTTATCATCCTGTTTTTTTAAACGTTCTATTTTCGCCAAACGTTCAAAACTAACTTCCTTAAGTTTTTCAGCAAAAATATTTTTGTTTCTAAGTGGTGTTATATTAAAATAAAAAATTTCCATTCTTTTGTCTCCTAATAATTCGATAAGTCGTTTTACCCTATCGAAATATTTACTTATAGGTTAATTTTTATATATTAATCTTCTCCTAATAAGTTCCTAAATTAGTTTAGCACATTTTTGATTTTGTGCAAACATTTTTTTCTTATTCTGTAAATGGAGACAACTCAAGCCTAATGAAATAACCTTTGTCATGCTGACAAACTGGACACTGTTCCGGTGCAGCCTGCCCCTCATACACATGTCCACAGTTTAAACATATCCATCCTGTTTTCACATCAGATACATGCAGTTTATTCTCTTCGAGCCATTCTGCAAATCTTCCAAATCTGTCCCCATGCATTTTTTCTATTTTTGCAATCATATGAAATGCATTTGCAACATTTAAGAAGCCCTCTTCTTTTGCCTTATCTCCAAAGTTTTTATATACATCATCATGCTCTTCATATTCATTATGCTGTGCCATTCGTAACAATTCCGCTAAATTATCAGTAATATCCACAGGATAACCACCATCAACATGAATCGTCTCTCCACCCAATTCTTTTAAATAGTTATAAAATATCTCTGCATGCTCTTTTTCCTGATTTGCCGTATATATAAATAACTTTGCAATTGCCTGCTGTTTCTCACGATTTGCCTGTCCCGCCGCAAATGTATATCTGTTTCTTGCCTGACTCTCTCCTGCAAATGCTCTCATAAGATTATCTTTTGTTTCACTATTTTTAAATTCTACTGCCATAAAACACCTCCAATAAATATTTATTACAATTATTTACCAAAACACTGTTTTCTATGCAAAACATTACTCAACTATAAAAAAATCAGAAGAGTGAGCTGAAAGATCATACATTCAACTCACTCTTCTATTTCATCATTAATAATTATTTACTATCTTATTTTTACTTCTGATACTTTTTTATAATTCGTCAAATCAACCGCATAAATTCTTCTTTCAGGATTTACTATATAGAAATAGTCTCCGATATATATGCCACGCAGGTTTTCTACATACTTTCCTATCGAAAGTTTGAATACCTTTTTAAACCGGCCATCCTTATAAGTATATAATAGATAGTCTGTATCATAAGAACCACTATTTCTTTCCGCATAAAATCCTATTAGCTCTTTTTTACTGTCAATAAGTATCGATTTGTAATTATAGAACGCTTCTGAATAATCATACTCCTTCAAAACTAACTTTGTTTTCAGTGATGCTTTTCCCTTTTCTACGTCATACATATCAAGTTTCAATCCCGATATATTCCCCTTATTATCACCATTCTGTCCAATACCAAACAATAAATCATCTCTATAAAATTGTAGATAATCTGAGAATCCCGGCATCTTTAATTTTCCTGCCACCTTAGGATGTTTCATATCTGAAAAATCAATCGTAAACAATGGATCTGTGTTTTCAAAGGATACAAAATATCCATAGTCTCCTAAAAATCTTGCGGTATAAATATCTTCATTTTTCGCCAATTTTTTAATAGCAGCAATCTGTTCTAAATTATTTCCCAGAACATAAACATCATTCCAAGATTCAATCTCTTCATTATCCAAAGTCTCTACCAGTTCTCTTTCCTTTGTCTTATTTTTTGCATCATAATGTGTCTGGTACAGATTTGTTGATGTAATATTATTAATATGAGTGACTATCCTAAGATAACCGTCTTTTTCATCAAGTGAAAACTGGTCGTCCGCCCAGCCCGGCAAATTTGCCGCCGCCACATAATTTACCTTGCCATCTTTATAACTGTATTTTAGAATTTTCGTATAATCACATGTTTTCTCTATTTTATATTTTTTCTTATCTTTTTGTGTCTCAAGAATCTGTTTTCCTTTTTCTGTATTAGTTATGTCTGTCGTATCACAGGACACATTCAACAGATAAATATTACTTTGACTCACATAAATATTATTCACTCCACCCAGAACAGAAATCTGGCTTGTAAATTTTTCACTCCTATGAATGTCTATTGCAGTTATAATTGTATACTCCGGCCATTCATTTTCTATCTTTTCCGGAAGATATACACAGTCATATTTCATCTTCTTTCCATTTATTTTCGGAACGCAGTCTTTTGCGTAATAACTGTAAAAGTCATAATTTGAAATTGTATATAAATATCCATCTGTCAACCGGGAGTTACTGTAAGAACCATCCTGCACATTTACATTTTTTAACTGAATATGTTTTATGTCTGAAATATCATAAATAAGGATACAGGTACTTATTTCTGACTCTTTTTTGTTTGTTAAATATCCCCCTGCAAGCACGAGTGTATCTCCTGAAATATACATTTCCAAATTGTCAAATACTTTGACCTCTTTGCTTTCTATATTAAAAGAAGAAATTTTTTCCATTCGTTTTCCATCGACTGCTGTTACCGTTAATTTATATGTCCTTCCTATCCAACAGACATCATAACATCCCTCATATTTTTTCGACTGGTTTTTGATATCGTCATTCATCTGGTAAGACAGTGTATAAATATATTTTCCATCTGTTTTTACAATATCGGATTCATCTACATTCTCAGTCTGTTTGTTCGTCTGGGAATATTCATTTTTCGTTTTATCTGTGAGGGCTTCCAGATTACCCGCAGTTCCTTCTGACTTTTTAACTACATCCCCCTCAGCTTTTGTGTATTTTCTTCTATACCCAAAAATTTTGTTTATCTTTTTTTCGATTTCAGAATAACTTCCTGCCAATTTCACATTTTTATCTGAATGAAGGCTTATCGCTGTTTCTTCTACATAGTTATTTTTCAAATGCCTGTCTGTCTGCACCCCAATATTTTTCCATGCAAAAATAGTTACACACAATACAGCACATGCTGCCACTGCGGATATAACTTTATAAACATTCCGCTTTGGTTTTTCATAACTTCTGATTTGTCCGATTATCTCTTCGTCCACAGCACATTTTTCTATCTTTGTGCTGTCCTGCCTTATCATTTCTGCAACATTTAAATTTTCATTATCAATATCTTCATATTTTTTACTCATTCTTTTACCTCCAGATATTCTCTCATCTTTGCCAGACTTCGATTGAGTCTGCTTCTAACCGTTGTGGGATTCATAGACAAAACGTCCGCCACTTCATGGCTTTTATATCCTTCCACCACACATAATGTCACAATCATTCTGTCTTTTGGCTGCAATTTCGATAGCGCTATCTGTACATCCGTTGTTGCATCTATATCTTTTTCCTGACATAGTTGTTGATTTAAACTATCATCAAACTCCTGTGCATTGGGATTGAATACAGAAAACTTATGATATTTTTCTCTCATTCTCCTTTTACACTTATTGGTCAGTATTTTAAGTATCCATGCCTCAAACCTAGTCTCATCCTTTAACTTTGTTATGCCAATCAGAGCATCAAGCACCGTTTCACTGACTATTTCCTCTGCAATCTGATTATTTCCCAGCATATACAAAGCCATTTTGCACAAATCCGTGTTAATATCGCGATACAAGCTCTCAAATGCAATTTTGTCATGCCGCATTGCATTTTTAACATCTTTCTCTTTGTAATTCATATTGGTACCTCTTGTTATGTATTATCCTTACATTTATACAGTGTCTGTGGGACATGAAATTGTTGCATGTCATTTTACACAAAGTTTAACAAAAAATTCCCGGCTTACAAAAAACCAGGAATTTTTCTGCTTTTTATCTTCTTTTCGCTGTCATGTCTTCGACAATTAATTTAAATACATTTGTTTTTGGAACAATTACCGTACCAAACGGAAAGTCTTCCTGATGATAATGTTTCATCAAAACTTGCAATCCCTTCATTTTTTCCTCTTCCGATACAATTTCCATGCGCCCTCTTCCTATGACACTCTCATATTTCATGGTACAACTCATTTTTTTATCATTCATAACCAATTGATGAGAACAGTCCATTTCAAATGTCACACGATTGTCCTTTCTCATTAAATCATATTTTTTACCTTCATCTGCTCCATGAAAATAAAACACAATCTTTCCGTCCTGAATATCCATTCCAAAATTTAATGGAACAATATACGGATAATCTTTATCATTCAAAACGATTCTGCAAACATCACATTTTCTTATTATCTCTATAATTTCTTTTTTATCTATAATTTCTCTGTCGCTTCTTCTCATATCATCTGCTCCTTATTTTACATTGCATATTATAACCTCGACATCTATCTATCATAGGTTATCTCTCTACTGTTATATCCCTTAATTCAAACCGAATGATTTTTTTCAAATCTTCCAATGCTACTTCTACCTGATATCCTATTTTTCCACCACTAAACATAATGGTCTCAAACTGTTCTGCACTTTTATCAATCGTTGTTCGAAAAAACTTTTTCATTCCAATCGGAGAACATCCGCCATGCACATATCCTGTCAGAGGTAACAAATCCTTTGATTTGAGCATTTCTATTTTCTTTTCTCCCACCACACCGGCGGCTTTCTTCAAATCCAATTCCTTTTCAACCGGTACCATAAACACATAATAGTTCTTTGATTTTGATACAGTAACCAACGTTTTAAAAACCATATCCGGATTTTCTCCCAATGCCTCTGCCACTTCAATACCGCTAACCGCTCCTGTAGATAGATAGTTATGCTTTTTATAGTTTACTTTTTTGCTGTCCAGGACCCGCATTACATTTGTCTTTTCTTCTTTCTTCATAATCTGTCACCTTTTCTATATATGTTTTCCTACTTAAAAGTATAACACATTCTCTTTTTTCTTCATATACTATATCAAACACATATGAGAGGTTAATATGTATATACTTTTTGGAATTCTTATAATAATTTGTATTTTATTTTCCATTTTTTGTTTTTACAAGAGAAAAAAAATCATCAAGAAAATATGTAATATGGACTACTGCAAAAAAGTTCATTTATTAAATGATTTATTAGAGCCATTCGGTTTTTGTTATCTGCCCGAAAGCGATATCGTAACATCACTCCGTAATGCATGGCAGAAAAAATTTGGTTATATGGCAAAATATGACCATGCAGCTCTTCATTTTAATATGGTATTTGATTGTGAAAAGGTATACTTTTATTACGACAAAAAAACCTGGTTAATTGAGTTTTGGAAAGGACAATATGGAATAAATATCGGCGGAGAAATCGGAATATACAAAGCTGATAAAATTGTAGCTCCAAAAGATTTCAGCAAGACAATCTTTTATGGTGTTTCAGACAGTGAAATGCTGCCTCTTTCCATGGTACTGAATTATAAAGGGCAGAAACTTTTTTCGCTTACAAAAAAACACTGGTGGCTGACCGGTTTCCGTGTAGGTTCCTACTGTAATCCCGAGGACCTCACAATGCAGATTACTATTGACTTTGAAAACCGCGAAATGCTTGAAGCATTTATGTCCAATATAGAACGTATGGCATACAGCGACTGCGATTTATATGTATGTGATGATTCCGTAACATTTATGTTCGGCATTCCTCACAGCAGACAGCCAAGATATTTCCATCGTTTTTTAGCAGCATTTTCTCTCTGGCAGGACCGCATTTTTTGTAAACTCTACAATTTTGTAACAAGACCATTTACTTGTACTGTAGACAAAATCTTATATCTGTACTTTTTCCTTCCTGCATGTTTCAGACATTTGTTCCGCTTTAAAAAATGCCGTAAGCAAAAACATTGCAGAAAAAAACATTGTAACAAAAAACATTGTCAGGAAAAATGTTATCCGAAATATGAATGTGAAGAAAGATGCTGTAGAAAAAAATGCAAAAAACATTAATTTTCTAATTGCGAGGAAAACTTTATGGGATATCATTCTAGAATAAATAATGCTTTTGAGGGAGCACTAAGGCTCCCTCTAAACATGCAGAGCCGGTATGTTATTTTCAGCGACTGCCACAGAGGAATCGGAAAGGCAAACGACAATTTTACAAAAAATGAATTTATTTATATTGCAGCTTTGAATTATTATTTCCATAGGGATTTTACTTATATTGAGCTTGGAGATGGAGATGAATTGTGGGAAAACCGAAATATGAATGCCATTAAAGATATGCACCAGCATAGTTTTGATGTTCTGGCAAAATTTTTTAAACAAAACAAATTTTACAGTGTCTATGGAAACCATGACATTGTAAAAAAATATTCCAGATATGCAGATTTAAATTTTTGTTCCTATTATTGCGACAATAATATGTGTACTAAGGAACTTTTTCCAAACATAACTTTTTATTCCGGCATCATTTTGGAAAGTAAAACTCAAAACAATATTTATCTTACTCATGGACATCAGGCTGATTTTCTAAACAGCACTTTATGGCATTTGTCCCGTTTTCTTGTAAGATATATATGGAAACCTTTAGAATCTCTAGGTATTCCTGACCCTACCAGCGCTGCAAAAAACAATAAAAGAAAAAACTCTACAGAAAAGAAATTGACAAATTGGGCAAAACAAAACCAGCATATATTAATTACAGGTCATACGCATCATCCTATGATGGGTACAGGCAACTCTCCATATTATAATACAGGAAGTTGTGTATCTCCTTATGGCATTACCTGCATTGAAATCTATGATGGTTGTATTCATTTGATAAAATGGGCACTTGACAGCACCGATGAGCAGATTGTTTATGTTTCCAGATCGGAATTAGATAAGAGAAACTGTATGGTTTTATAGGCCATACAGTTTCTCTTATCTATATTATATCTTTTCATTCCAATCCGCTTCTTTAAACCCTACCAGCACATAATCCTGTCCGACTAATATTGGTCTTTTCACTAACATACCATCTGTTGCCAGCAGTTCATATTGTTCTTCCTCACTCATTTCTGGTAACTTATCTTTTAATCCTAATTCCTTATACTTTAATCCACTGGTATTAAAGAATCTCTTTAATGGCAGTCCACTCATCTCATGCCACTTCTTCAATTCTCCTGCTGTCGGATTATTTTCTTTAATATCTCTGCTCTCAAATTCTACGTTGTTGTCCTGTAAAAATTTCACAGCTTTTTTACAAGTGCTGCACTTCGGATATTGAATTATCTTAATCATTTTGCTGCCTCCATCCCATTATCTTCTTAACAAATTCTATAGTATCACAATATTTCACACAAAAAAAGATGTAATCACTATAGATTACACCTTTCTCAAAACATTTATTTTACTATTCCACTGCTTTAAATGCCTCATCCAAATCCTCAAGAATGTCATCAATATTTTCTGTTCCAATAGACAGTCTGATTGTGTTTGGCTTGATATCCTGTTCCAATAATTCTTCCTGTGTGCACTGACTGTGAGTCGTTGTTGCCGGATGAATTACCAGAGACTTTGAATCCGCTACATTTGCTAACAATGAGAATAACTGCAAATTATCAATAAATTTATGTGCTTCTTCCTGTCCACCCTTTATATTGAATGTAAAAATACTTGCCCCGCCATTTGGGAAATATTTCTCATATAGTGCATGATCCGGATGTTCTGGAAGTGATGGATGATTTACCTTTTCTACCAACGGATGATTTGATAAATATTCTACTACCTTCTTTGTATTTTCATTATGTCTATCGATACGAAGTGACAATGTCTCTGTTCCCTGCAATAACAAGAATGCATTAAATGGTGAAATTGCCGCTCCGGTATCTCTTAAAAGAATTGCTCTAATGTATGTAGCAAATGCTGCCGGTCCTGCTGCCTCTGTAAATTTCACCCCATGATAACTTGGGTTTGGTTCTGAAATTCCAGGATATTTACCAGAAGCTGCCCAATCAAATGTACCACCGTCTATTATCACACCACCAAGAGATGTACCATGTCCACCAATAAACTTCGTAGCAGAATGCACTACGATATCTGCCCCATGTTCAATTGGTCTGATTAAATATGGTGTACCAAAAGTATTGTCTACTACGACCGGAAGTCCATGTTTATGTGCAATCTCTGCAATCGCATCAATATCCGGAATATCACTATTTGGATTTCCAAGTGTTTCTAAATAAACTGCCTTTGTATTTTCCTGTATTGCACCTTCTACCTCTTCCAAATTATGAGCATCTACAAAAGTAGTATGAATCCCATAATTTGTAAGTGTATGTGCCAGAAGATTTGATGTTCCACCATAAATTGTTTTTTGTGCAACAATATGTTCTCCAGCACTAGCCAATGCCTGAATCGTATAAGCAATGGCTGCCGCTCCTGATGCAACTGCAAGACCTGCTACACCACCTTCTAATTTTGCAATTCTGTCTTCAAAAACTCCCTGTGTAGAGTTTGTAAGTCTTCCATAAATGTTTCCTGCGTCTGCCAGACCAAATCTTGCTGCCGCATGTGCAGAGTCTCTAAATACATATGATGTTGTCTGATATATCGGAACCGCTCTGGCATCTGTTGCCGGATCCGGATTTTCCTGTCCTACGTGTAACTGTAATGTTTCAAATTTATAATTTCTCTTGCTCATTTTTGTAATCTCCTATCTATTCTTTTTCATCCTATTTCCATAAATAACCTACTGAAAGAGAGCCGTGCTGTAGTATCTGTCTCCTGAATCAGGAAGCAGTGCAACAATTTTCTTTCCTTTGTTTTCCGGTCTCTTTGCCAGTTCTGTTGCTGCAAACAATGCTGCTCCTGATGAAATTCCAACCAAAACACCTTCTGTTTTTGCAATTGCTTTTCCTGTTTCAAAAGCGTCTTCATTCGCAACTGGTATAATTTCATCATAAATTTCCGTATTAAGTACATCCGGAACAAATCCTGCGCCGATTCCCTGAATCTTATGCGCTCCTGCTCTTCCTTCCGAAAGCACTGGGCTGTCCTTTGGTTCTACTGCTACAACTTTTACATTTGGATTCTTTGATTTTAAATATTCTCCAACACCCGTAATTGTTCCACCGGTTCCTACGCCTGCTACAAAAATATCAATCTCTCCGTCTGTATCTTCCCAGATTTCCGGACCTGTCGTCAACTTATGAACTTTAGGATTTGACGAATTTATAAACTGTCCAAGAATAACAGCCCCCGGTGTTTCGTTCTTTATCTCCTCTGCCTTAGCGATAGCACCTTTCATTCCTTTCGAACCTTCTGTAAGAACAATTTCTGCTCCATATGCTTTAATAATATTTCTTCGCTCAACACTCATTGTCTCCGGAATGGTAATAACGACTTTATAACCTTTTGCTGCTGCAACCGCCGCAATACCAATTCCCGTATTTCCAGATGTCGGTTCAATCAATGTTGCTCCCGGCTTAATTCTGCCACTCTCTTCTAAATCCTGTATCATCTGAAGTGCCACTCTATCCTTGACGCTTCCTGCCGGATTAAAATATTCCAACTTTACTAAAATCTCCGCCTCCGTCGCATCTGCATTTCTCTGATAATTTTCCACCAGCAATAGAGGGGTCTTCCCTATTAACTCTAACGCACTTTTTTTTATGTCTGACATTTCTACATACCTCCAATTATATTTATGTTTTAATTCCTATTAATTTAGTAGGTTTTAATCACTGTTAAAATAATACCATCTTTTTCCTATCTTTGCAATAGGTTTTTAAATTTTAATTAAAATAAATGTCATTTTCATTTTACATATTTTTATAATGTAATGCTACTATATTTTTTTATGTACTAACAAAAAAACATGAAAGACTTCTCCCTCATGTTTCTTCGCCTAATATTCGATATTTATAAAAACTTTTCCATGTGTCCCATAAACTCTTTTTCTGTTTTTACCAACTGATGTGCAATCCTTTTTGCTTCTTCGGAAGCATTGCTATAATCATTTTCATATTCACAGATAGACTGAATCCCCATATTACATCCATCCATCATCAACTTCGCTGCCTGATGATTGTCTCCCATAAAAGTCATTTTCATTTCAGTAGTCAAATGAGACATGACACTTGCCATTAAGCCCGGTTCCTTTCCATTCTCCCCTGCATCCTGCAGTAAATGTACTGTCCTTGCTTTAATCTGCTTATGTTTATCCTTATATTCTTCAATAATATTTTTCATCTGACTATCATGTAATTTTTCTTCAACTTGTTCCATACTTCCTATTGCCATCTTACAACCGGAATTACACTCTTTTAGCAATTTAATTGTATCCTCGTTCATATTACCTCCCGGGTGTATCAAACCCAAACTATAAAAATTAATGATTTTTATTAATATTTACAAGTATACAGATTTTATTACATTATTTCAGTTTTCACAATACAGCCTCCGCCAAGAACTATTTCCCCATTATATAATACAACCGACTGTCCTTTTGTAATTGCACGAATAGGCTCATCAAATGTAATTTTTACATTACCATTATCCAATACCTCTGCCACTCCCTCTGTCAATGGTTGATGATATCTGGTTCTTCCACTAATTCGAATGGGTTCTTTTGGAATCTCCCCTGAAATCCAATTGAAATCTGCAGCAATTAATTCTGTTGAAAATAAATCTTTATTTCTTCCTACTACAACCTCATTTGTTTCCGGTTTGATTTCTAGCACATAATGTTTTCCATCGCGATTCACATTAATTCCTTTTCTCTGACCAACTGTATACCGATAATATCCGTTATGTTGTCCAATTACTTTTCCGTTAATATCTAAAAAATTACCCTTTCCAACTTTTTCATTCGTGTAATTTTCAATAAACTGCATATGATTGCCATCAGGGATAAAACATATATCCTGGCTATCATGTTTATCTGCATTAATTAACTGATACTTATCAGCAATTTTTCTGATTTCCTCCTTAGTATATTCACCGAGTGGGAGCATAGTATGTGCCAGCTGCTTCTGGGTCATATAATACAGAACATAACTTTGATCTTTTGAATCATCCACACCTTTTAATAACTCATATTTTTTTGTTTCCTGATTAAATCTGATTCGTGCATAATGTCCGGTAACAATCACGTCACATTCTAATTCTTTTGCCCGACGGTCTAACTCATTAAATTTCAGATAACGGTTACAGTCTACACAAGGATTTGGTGTCATACCGCATTTGTAACAACTCACAAATTTGTCCATAACTTTTTCCCTAAATTGTGCTTTAAAATTAAACACGTAATATGGAAAACCAAACTTATGGGCAATACTTCTGGCATCTTCTATATCACTTAAAGAACAACAGGTCTTTTCCTGAGACATATTTAAATCTTCATTATCATAAAGTTTCATTGTAACGCCTATAGGCTCGTATCCTTTTTCTTTCATAAACACGGCAGCAACACTACTGTCTACACCACCGCTCATTGCAATCAGTGCTTTCATAAATTCATCCTTCATCACGGCATAGCCATTATTCATATTTCACTAACATACTACCCCAATTGAATGATTTTATCAACACGATTTTTTCATCTGATAATCCTCAATCGCACACTTAATAGCTTCTTCTGCCAATACCGAACAATGTATCTTATGAGCAGGCAGCCCCTCAAGCGCCTCTACTACAGCCTTATTCGTCAATTCCAATGCCTGATGAACCGGCTTTCCCTTTATCAATTCAGTTGCCATTGAACTGCTGGCAATAGCAGAACCACAACCAAATGTCTGAAACTTCACATCAGATATCACCCCATTATCTACCTTAATATAGATTTTCATAATATCTCCACACTTGGCATTTCCTACTTCACCAATACCATCTGCATCATCAAGCTTTCCTACGTTTCTAGGATTCATAAAATGATCCATTACTTTCTCACTATATAACATAAAAACTCCTCTCGTTTATTGTCTTATTCATTATTTGTTTCTTTTTGTTTCGTAATCTGTTCCCACATTGGAGAAATACTTCTAAGATACTCCACCACTTCTTTTGTCTGCTCTACAATATAGTCCATTTCTTCCATGGTATTTTCAGAACTTATTGTCAGCCTCAGAGAACCGTGAGCGACCTCATGAGGTCTTCCAATTGCCAGAAGAACATGGCTGGGTTCCAACGAACCGGATGTACATGCTGAACCGGATGAAGCAGAAATACCTCTGGAATCTAACAACAACAATAAAGATTCCCCTTCAATTCCCTCAAAAATGTAATTCACATTCCCGGGTAATCTGTTTTTCCAATCACCATTTAACATCGAATGACTGATTTCAGACAGCCCCACAATCAACCTGTCTCTTAAAGCAGTCTCTTTTCGGGCATTTTCTTCTAAATGACTACATGCTTCTTTCAAAGTTTCTGCCATACCTGCAATTCCCGGAAGATTTTCCGTACCCGCACGCTTTCCCCGCTCCTGTGCTCCTCCTTCAATAATATTTGTAAGAGGAAGATTTTTTCTAACATATAATGCTCCCACCCCTTTTGGCCCATGAAATTTGTGGGATGATAGTGACAACATATCAATATTTAATTTTTTTACATCAATTTCTACATGGCCTGCTGCCTGAACCGCATCTGTATGAAAGATAATTTCTTTTTCTCTGCATATTCTCCCAATCTCTCCAATAGGCTGTATCGTCCCAATCTCATTATTTGCAAACATAATTGTCGCGAATGCTGTATCTTCTCTAATTGCATCAACAAAATCTTCTACTCTGATAATTCCATCTTCCGGTACATCCAATAGCGTTACTTCAAAACCTTTCTTTTCTAATTTTTTTAATGTATGGAGTACTGCGTGATGTTCTATTTTCGTCGAAATAATATGTTTCTTCTTATTTAAAAGACCAATTTCTGCTGCCGAGATAATCGCCTGATTATCTGACTCAGTCCCTCCTGACGTAAAATATACTTCTTTAAATTCTGCTCCAATACAATCAGCAACATCCTTTCTTGCTTTTTCAAGTATTTCCTTAGCTTTCTGTCCCATACTGTGCAGACTCGAAGGATTACCATATACATCCTTCATTATATTTAAAACAGTTTCCACTGCTGACTTACTCATTTTTGTTGTAGCAGCATTATCAGCATATATATACATATTGTTTCCTCCTTTTATTCCTATTGTTTCACTAGGAATTATACTTCTGTTTTTTAAATTTGTAAATATCTTTCTTTTATCAAACTGTTTTTTTCGACTTTGCAAATATATTTGTACAGATTTGAGAGTGATATGTTACATTTTTCCTGTTGACAAATTACATTTTTTACGGTATAACCATTATTCGTAAGACAAACGTAACATTTTTGTAACAAACGGAGGTTGTTTTGAAGATTAAAATTTTTAGTTTTATGTTATTATTGTTTATATGTACAGCTACTACATTTACAATAAAAGCTGACACTCAGCCAATAACTACGAACAAATCAATAAAAGTAAATAAAAACACAAAATTATATAAAATACTTAAAGTTAAGAAAAGTACAATGAAGAACTACACTATCACATCAAGCAAACCTAAAGTTGCTTCTGTTTCATCGACAGGTGTAGTCAAAGGATTAAAAAAAGGTTCTTCTACAATCGAACTGCTTTCAAAATCAACTGGTACAGCTTTTGCTAAAGTTAAAATTAAAGTTAAAAACAAATATAACAAGGCTGAATTAAGATTAATGTCATCAATCATTTTCAGCGAAGCCGGCAGCGAGTGTTTTGCCGGAAAAAAAGCTGTTGGAATTGTAATCATGAACCGCATAAAATCAAAAAGTTTTCCAGGCTCTTTAAGCGGGGTTATTTATCAGCCATACCAGTTCGGTCCTGTTAGAAACGGCTCATTAAGCCGCTCCCTTTCCTTATATGACAGCGGAAGATTAAACAAAGACTGTATTAAAGCAGCAAAATTAACATTAAATGGAGACAAAAAAGTAAAATACAGAAATAAAACAATTGATATGTCCAGTTACTTATTCTTTAGTGGATATGTCAGTGGAGCAAGATTATCAATTCAGAATCATCAATTTAAATAAAATAAAAGAGTTCGCTTCAATTTAATTTGCGAACTCTTTTATTTTATATTCTTTTATTTATCACATCATCTAATGTAACGCTGTCAAGATATTTATCAATAATATGATTTAATTCTTTCCAAAGTGGCAGCGTGACACAATCTTTTGCTCTTTCACAAGCTTCAGCTCCTTCTTCTAAACACATAACCGGAGCTAATGTACCTTCTGTAAGTTTTAAAATTTCACCTACCGTATATTCTGATGGAGTCTTGGCTAATTTATATCCTCCCGTTTTTCCTCTTTGGCTGCGTACCATATTTCCCTTATTAAGCATCGACACAATCATCTCTAAATATTTCATAGATATATTCTGTCTCTCTGCAACATCTTTTAACGAAACAAAATTTTCATCTCCGTTCTGAGCCAGATCTATCATTACACGAAGAGCATATCTTCCTTTTGTTGAAATCATCATAATATTTCACCTCTGTTCTGCTTTTTTGCAATAAAAGCACTGATAATTCTATTTCCTGTATAATATGTTGCCATTCCGATAATCACCCCTAATACTGCTCCGCCTAAAACATCTGTAGGAAAATGAACATATAAATATAATCTGGAAAAAGCAATTCCTGCTGCAAGTGGAATTACTATCCATCCCCACTCTTTTCTATAAAGCGTTATAATTGTTGCTGCTATCACAGATGCCTGTGTATGCCCCGATGGGAATGAATAATCTTTTGGCACAGATATTAACATATTAAATTCTGTGTCAAGCCAGCACGGTCTTGGTCTTGCCACCAGATTCTTCAAAATTCCATTGCCAATAATCAATCCAAGCAATAACCCTACAAGGACTAAAAACCCTATTTTACGATGTTTCTTACTTATCAGCAAAACAACACCTATTACTATCCATATAGCACCGGCATTTCCTAACATAGTGATTCTTGGCATAAGCCAATCCATAAATCCACTACTTAGCATACTTTGTATTTTATCTAATATTGTCCAATCAATCGCCATAATCATTTCCTGTTTCGTTATTTCTTGTCATTCTACAATATATTTCTTATTATATTAAAACATAATCTGCAATATTTGTCCATTAAGGAAAAAAATCGCAGGCACTAAAATGCCTGCGATAAAAAGTTGTTTTCTATTTTTTTATTTTAATACGCTTTGGTTTTGACCAGGCACCTTCATAAGTTTTTCCTGATACAACCCTAACCGCCTTTACTCTTACATAAAGCTTCTTTACTTTCTTTATCTTCTTGCTTGATAATTTTACAGAAACTTTTTTAACAGTTTTATTTACGAGAACTCTTTTAAAATTCTTTTTATTAGAAACTTGAATTTTATATTTTGTAGCTCCTGTTACCTTCTTAAACTTAATGTTTACTTTCTTTGCATTTTTCTTTTTCACTGCACTCTTTACAGATACTTTTCCCACCTTAATATTATTTTTCGGTGCAATAGTACTCTTTGGTTTTGCTGTTGTTGGGTTTGTAACTGACGGCTTACCTGTAGGAGTTTCAATCTCCTTCGTTGTCTGAACAATAACAGTTGTCTGTATATCGTCGCCCTTTGTTGTCTCTACACTACCACCTGTTGTTTCCACCGAATTTACAGTTGTTTCATCTGCGTCATTCGTGCTTTCTATCTGTTGTCCAGTTGTCTCAATCTCCTGATATTCCTGATATGAAGGGTCTGCCAGTTCTGCTGGTGTCTTTGTGTCCAATCCCGGATCTGCAGCCACTGTAATCGTTTTTGACAATCCAAAAGATTCTACATTATTACTTGTATACTGTGATCTGACTTCCACAGTATAAGTTCCTGATGCCAGCCTGTTTTCATAATAACTTGGCTCATTTCCATTTATCCCACACTTAATACACACACCATCTACAAACAGGTTCAATTTCTGCCCTGTGAAATCTGAATCTGATGACCATGCCACTGTGAATCCATATTGAATTCCTTCTGTTATAATTGTAAGTCCTAATGGCAATGTTGGCTGGTTTGGTTTATCAAATGACTGTGCATTATCTATTTTTTCACCCTTTACTGTTACTTTCGATGACTGTCCAAAAGAAGGTGCTGCAAAAGCAGATTCTTCTCCCTCAGCATTCACTGCTGATAGAAATACCAAGTATGTTCCTGAAGAAACACTCTCTAAAATCACATTAGAAGTAGAAGCTCCATCAATATATGCTCTACGGTAAGGTGTTCCTGTTGCTGCATCAAAAATGTATAAGTTATATCCTACTACACTCGGATCATATGCAGGAATATCTGACTGTGAAGACGGTGCCCACGCAACTCCCAGTTTATTATCTGCCTGTGCAGGATTATCTGCCGGTACTTCCGGGTTCCCTGTGATAAGGCTTAATCCGTTAGGTGTCTTTGGTCCTACACAATTTTTTGGATATGCATAATTTAATGTATCTCCAGTAACGGTAAACTCTTTTGCTTCTGATAATGGTCCCTCTCCTTTGGAATTTACATTGGCAGCCTGCGCCGTATAATTTCCTGCAGAAAGTCCTCCAACAACACCACCATTCGTAGCGTTTCCAATTTTTGTTACCAGTGTCCCATCCTTATAAATATAAATTACTGCTGATGTTACAGATGGATCATAACCATCTACGTTATCAGGATTGTCTGCCCCTGCCCATGCAAACATTACTGCATTATCAATTTTATCAGTACCACTGACTGTTGCTGTATCTAATCCTAACAGTTTCTTTGGTACTGATGATGCTGCCTGTGCTGTAGTTGTCTGTACCGGAGCTACTGTCGTCTGTCCCGGCTGTGTTGTTTTTTGTTCTGATGTTGTATCAGTCTCTCCTGAGCCTGTCGGTATTTCACCACTGGAAGTTGGATTACCCTTCTTAATTACATATTCTGATGTTCCCTTTGATGACGTAATTGTAATTAATGTATAAGAATTATCTGCAAATTTTTGCGGATTTATTTTTACAATATTATTTCCTAATTCTATTACTCTTTCATCACTCTTTGTAACATTCTCCCCATTTAATTGTAGTTTGACATTCTCATTTGTTGCTGCAAAAGCAAACTGTAATGTCATCCCCCCATCTAACAACAACGGTGAATCTGGACTCATCCCCTCAATTCCATCTGATAATCTGCTAAATGCAACATTATCTCCTAAAGTTTTGTAAGTCAGCGAATCATATGACTCCGCTCTTGCATTACTTGGGTAAAACACTACAGAAGTTACCACCAATGCAATTGCGCAAATCACTGCGCTGATTTTTCTTAAAAGTTTCATTTTATTCTCCTTTCGAATTATGTAATAAAGTTACAACTGAAAGTATAATTAAATATAATATTAATTATAAGTATTTGTTTTTTAGTGAAGGTGTGATATTTTTGTAGACCAACACTTTTTTATAATAAAATTTATATAGCATATAAGAAATATGAAACGGGGTACAGTCGTCCGGTGGACGACTCTCCACGAAGTGGAGAAGCACCGACCGAGCCGGCAGGCGAGAAATCGAACCTGTTCGAGCCCCGTGGGCTCGTTTTTACAATAAAATGGGTACCTACTAAAGGTACCCATTTTATTGTAAAAAAATAAGCGCGAGACGGGGATCGAACCCGCGACCCCCTCCTTGGCAAGGAGGTGCTCCACCACTGAGCCACTCGCGCATTGTTGCGTTTCACACGCAAGAAATATAATACTATAAGCATTCATTTTTGTCAATACGTTTTTCTAAAAATTTTTAGGCGGGTGATATTCACGTTTTTAAATAAATTTTTCTATCTGAGAAAAATCATTTTCCCAATCCCCTGCTTTATGTTTTTCTTCCATATTACGTATTTTTATTTGCCATTTTTTCCTTTACCATATATACTATTTCTTGAATATTATAACGATACGAAAGCAGGACATTTCATATGAAATCAATCAAAGTAAAACATTCATTCTTTCTTGCCTTAGCAGCATTTATATGGGGAACAGCTTTTGTTGCCCAAAGCATTGGCGGGGATAATTGCGGACCTTACACATTTAACTGCATCCGTTCCATCTTAGGCGGACTGATTTTAATTCCTGTTATTTTTATTTTAAATAAAAGCGGGCTTTCAAAAAATGTTCCTAAAACAAAAGAAAACAGAAAAACATTAATTGTCGGCGGAATTTTATGCGGTCTCTGTCTCTGCCTCGGAAGTAATGTACAGCAGTTAGGATTATATCTTGGTGCCTCAGCCGGTAAAGCAGGATTTCTTACTGCCTGTTATATTTTAATTGTTCCGATACTTGGATTATTTTTAAAGAAAAAATGTGGAATCAACATATGGATTGGTGTAATATTGACACTGGCAGGACTGTATTTATTATGCTTTGACGGAACACTGTCATTTAAAACAGCCGACCTGTTACTACTTGCCTGTGCATTTTTCTTTGCACTGCATATTTTAGTAATTGACTACTTTTCTCCAAAAGTAGATGGTATCAAACTTTCCTGTATACAATTTTTCGTATGCGGAATCATTACTGCCATTCCAATGTTTTTATTTGATATGGAACATTCATTAACGAATCTCAATGTCTGGACAAGTTCTTTTACATCACTTTCCACTTGGATCCCTTTATTTTACGCAGGATTCCTATCTTGTGGTGTGGCATACACATTGCAGATTGTCGGACAGGTTGGAATGAACCCTACTGTTGCTTCCTTAATCCTTAGCCTGGAGTCGGTATTTGCAGTACTTTCCGGCTGGGTTATATTAGGAGAAACTATGGGTGTAAAAGAGTTAATTGGATGTGGACTCATTTTTGCGGCAATAGTCCTTGCACAGATGCCGGCAAAATCCAATACATAAACTTATAATAATTGTTGATATGATGAAATATACAAATCTGCTATTTCTCTGATTTCTTCAGAATAATATGCAGATTTTTCATCTTCTACTGCAACGACCTGAAAACCTCCCGATTTTGCGCCCTTAATTGCAGTAATAATATCTTCAAAAACGACACACTGTCTCACAGGAAAATCAATTCGCCTTGCCGCTTCTATGTAAATATCAGGAAACCCTTTTCCCCGCTCTACCTCATTTACCGTAACAATATCATTGAAATAATCTAATAGTCCCTCTCTTTCCAAAGTCGGAATAAAAAGCTCTCTATCTGAAGAAGTCGCAATGACAAGCTTCTTTCCCTGAGAATACATCTTTTTAATAAATCTCTTCGCATCCGGTTTGCAGACTACCTTATCCCGATACTCAACCTTTGCCATATCAAACCACTCTCTTACCAACTCTTCCGGTTTCTCGTTATATAAACCAAATCTCTCTATGGTGTACACAGCAGCTTTCTCCGCTCCCATCGGCGAGATTGCTTCCACATAATCGTCCGGCACTTCAAAACCTCTGTCCCCTAGAAATTTTATATCAACTTTATCCCAGACCCATGAACTGTCGAGTATCGTTCCATCTAAATCAAAAATTATTCCTTTAATATCTTTTAACATTTACTCTATCCTTACTTTCTTTTGTTTCTACTTTATTTTATTGTCTTGACGGAATCTTTCTGCCGTTTTAAAATACATTTCGGGTACATACTAACCTTATAGATTATAATACATTGCACATATGAAGGAGATTACCATGATTGATATGACTGTACTGATTCATCAGTTGATACAACTTTTTATAATAATATGCATTGGATTTCTTGCATTTAAAGTAAATATACTGAACGAAAAATCTATCCACGCACTAAATCGTTTTGTTTTAGATATCACATTACCTTTGATGATGATAGATTCTGTGTTATCAATGAAACAGCGTCCTGAAGGTTCCGAAGTTGCAACTCTTTTCGGTGCCTCCATTACTTTTTATCTGATTATGCCGATAATTGCTTTTATTATTGTAAAAACTATGGTCAAAACAATAAATATTGTACGTTCCAGACAAGGTGCATACATGTTTATGCTTGTATTCTCCAACGTAGGGTTTATGGGCTTTCCTATTTTGCAGGCTGCCTGTGGTGCCCAGGGAGACACCGCCGTATTTTATGCTGCTGTTTTAAATATTTTCTTTAACCTCAGCGCATTTACTTATGGTGTAGTTATGATTGGTTATGGCGAAGCAAAAAAGACAGCCCTTAACCTAAAATCTCTTCTGACACCAGGTATTATTAGTGCAGTTCTTGCCATTATTATCTACGTGTCAGACATTCATTTTCCTTCTACGATTGAAGATGTAGTAGGCACTGTCGGCGGACTTACCTCTCCTCTTGCAATGATACTGGTAGGTGCTACCCTTGCCACCATTAAACTCTCAGAAGTATTTAATGAATGGAAAATTTATGTTTTTTCTATAATAAAACAGTTCATTCTTCCAATATTGCTGTATCCTGTATTTCGTTTCTTCTTAGGAAACAGTCTGCTATTTAATGTTTTATTTATTGAATTCCTTATGCCGATTGCCAATACAGCCCTGATGCTGTCAGATGAATATGGTGCCGATACAAAATTTGTTTCAAAGACAATTTTTATATCAACTGTAATGTCATTAATAACAATACCACTGACAATCTATTTATGCGGAATTATATATTAAACACGAATATATTATGTAATATAGTTTCTGCTGACTGCAGAAACTATGAACTCACTTTACCTATATAATCGTCTCTATCTCATCCAAAAGATTTTCAAACAGCTTCAATGCCTGTACGATAGGCTCCTTATCAGTCATATCTACTCCTGCCAGTTTTAGTAAATCAATCGGATCTTTTGAACCTCCACCGGTTAAGAATTTCATATAATCTTTCACACCGGCTTCGCCTTCTTTCATTATCTTTGCGGAAAGTGCTATCGCTGCTGAAATTCCTGTTGCATACTGATATACATAAAACGGATTATAAAAATGTGGGATTCTTGCCCATTCCAAAGCAATATCGTCATCTAATACAATATCATCCCCAAAATAAAATTTATTTAAATCATAATAAACTTTGCACAATACATCACTTGTTAAAGTCTCACCTTTTTCTACCATGTTGTGTGTAATTTTTTCAAACTCGGCAAACATTGTCTGTCGATACAGTGTTCCCTTAAACTGTTCCAGGAAATGATTTATCAGATATGCTCTGGTTTCCTCATCCTCTGTTTTATTCAGCAAATCATGAATGAGCAAAAACTCATTGCATGTGGATGCCACCTCTGCCACAAAAATCTTATATCCTGCATTGATATACGGCTGAGCCTCATCAGAATAATAAGAATGTAGTGCATGCCCCATTTCATGTGCCAATGTAAAAACATGATCTAAAGTTCCCTGGTAATTTAACAGTACATAAGGATGCGTGCCATATGCTCCCCATGAATAAGCGCCGCTTCTCTTCCCTTCATTTTCATAAATATCAATCCAGCGGTTATCAAATCCCTCCTGCAACTTTTCAAGGTAGGCTTCACCCATTGGCGCCAGACCTGCCTTTACCATATTCTTTGCCTCATCAAATGTATATTTTTTCTCCGGTGTTTTTGCAATCGGTGCATAAATGTCATACATGTGTAGTTCATCTACACCTAAAGCTTTCTTTCTTATTTTTACATAACGATGCATCAGATGTATATGCTCATGAACCGAATCTATGAGATTATCATAAACACTTTCCGGCACATTACTGCCATCCAGATACATTGCTCTCGTAGAAGAATATCCCCTCACATCCGCATAAAAGCATGCCTGCTCTACATTTGCATTAAAAGTAGCTGCGATTGTATTTTTCATCTTGTCATATGTGCTGTATAACGCATGAAAAGCTTTTCTACGCAATTCTCTGTCTGTTCCTGACAAAATAGGAACAAAATTTCCGTGAGTGATTTTAATTTCTTCTCCGTCACTGTCCGTAATCACAGGAAAATCAATATCCGCCCCATTATACATCGCATAAATATTATCTGCAGCACTTGCCATCCTTTTACTTTTTGCCAGAATCTCCTCTGTCTTTTCATCTAATGTATGCTTTTTACTTCTCAATACTTCACTGACATACCTTCTGTAATCTGCAAATCTTTCATCTTCCATCCAGTCAAGAAGTGTACTCTCATCAATGCTCAAAAGTTCCGGTTCCACAAAAGCAGAAACACTTCCAATATCTACAACCAGTTTTTGCGCCTTACCTGAATATTTCTGATACTTCGCATTCGCCATATCCTGATGATATTTCTGATTGGAATAAACATATAGACGTTCCGCAAGCAGATTAACCTCATCATTAAATTTAAAATAGGTTAGCAAATTTTCTTTATTCTCTGAAATCTTTCCAGGATACTTTGAATATTCATCCACGAGACCGATTGCCGTTTCTAACTCCTTTTCCCAAACTTCATCACTCGGAAATAAGTCTTCCATCTTCCATGTATCTTTTATATTTTGTTCTTCTCTCTTCATTATAACCTCCAAGATACTATATTATTTTTACAAATATCCCATACTTCTCAGTACAAATATAATTGCTGTAATTGTAAATGCAGAAAATAAAGTTGTCAGCACAATCACGCTGCTGGTCAATGTCCCTTCCGACTTCATATTTTTTGCCATTATGTAACAGCTTGGCGTAGTTGGTGAACCCAGCATAATCACCAATGCCATTAGCTTTGCATCCCGAAATCCCATTGCAACTGCTATCGGTAAAAATATTATTGGCCATCCTGCCAGTTTTAATACAGTGGCAATCACTGATGGTTTTACTTTTTCAATTGCTTTTCCTATTTCAAAACTTCCTCCAATCGCAATCAAAGCCAATGGCGTGGTTATTTTTGCAAGGCTGCTGATTGTATTATCCACCATCTGTGGAAGCTCTACTCTCAATGCAGAAAAAATAACTCCTATCACTATGCCTAGAATAATGGGATTTGTTACAATTCCTTTGAGTGTTTTCATTATTGTGTGATTACGCTCAGTGTCCTGAGACGGACATTCTATCGTAAGTATTGCCACCGCATAAATGTTATATAGCGGTACTGCTCCCACAATCATAAGGGGAACCATTCCTGTGTTTCCATAAATATTTAATACAAATGCTGTTCCTAGAACTGCGGCACTGCTTCGGTACGATGCCTGAACAAACTCTGCTACTATAGATTTATCTTTTAAAAATAATTTTGCACCAATCGTTGTTCCGATAAAACATACTGTTGTAACAATAGCACAATAAAGTATGTACTTTAGCTCAAACTCCTGCAAAAAATCATTACTCATCATATCCTGTATCAAAAGTAACGGGAGTGTAATCGTAAATGTAATTTTATTTGCAGATTTTATAAATCCTTCATTTATCCAGCCAAGCCTTTTAAAAATATAACCTGCCACAATTACCAGAAAAACCGGAACTGTGGCATTCAAACTATATATTAAATTATCCATTCTGTACAATCACCTTCTTTTTATAAAATAATGTACTCCTCATTTTGAGATGTATAAATTTTACAACTATCTGCTATTTCTTAAAATTATATTTTGTAACTCAGGATTAAATTCACCTTTGCGAATCATTTCAATCTCATATTTATATGGCGCATATGACTTTTTCTTATCATCCGGATCCTTGATATAAGGTGTCTCCAAAATCTTAGGAATATTCTCAAAATCTTTCATATATACAATTTCTTTTAATGTATCAAATCCAATATTACCGAACCCGATATTTTCATGTCTGTCCTTCCCTGCCCCACAAGGATTTTTACTATCATTAATGTGAAAAACAGCAATCTGTTCTGTTCCAATAATTTTGTCAAACTGCTCCAACGTTCCACTAAGGTCATTTACTAAATCATATCCACTATCGTTCACATGACAGGTATCAAAACATACACGAAGTTTTTCATTATATTTCACACCATCATATATTTTTGCCAATTCTTCGAAACTTCGTCCAATTTCACTGCCTTTTCCTGCCATTGTCTCTAATGCAATATATACGTCTGTGTCCTTTGTCAAAACATTATTAATGCCTTTTACAATCTGTGCGATTCCCGCCTCTGTTCCTGCTCCAACATGGGCACCCGGATGCAGCACCATGACTCTGCTTCCCATTGCACTGCTTCGCTCCAATTCACTCGCCAGAAATGTTTCTGCAATCTCATACGTTTCCGGTTTAATCGTATTTCCCAAATTAATGATATAAGGAGCATGAATAATAATATCTTCAATTCCATTTACTTTCATATATTCATGAGCCTCATCAATCCTCAATTCACTAACATCTTTTCTTCTCGTATTCTGTGGCGCTCCTGTATAAACCATAAACACATTTGCACCATAAGACTTGGCTTCCTTCGCCGAGCCTAACAGCATCTCTTTCCCACTCATTCCTACATGTGAACCAATTTTAAGCATATACTTCTCTCCTTTATATCTATTCATAGCAATCCCTATAAATATAGCACACATACTATATTTTTTCTATTGACTTTGTTATAATCCAAAAGAGGTATTATATCATGAAATCGAATTATATTTTTTCTAAAACAGTACAATTAAATAATACATTAAAACTGCAATGTGATGATTTATATAACAGATGCTGCAACAATGACAACTTGAAACATTCCTATTGTCTGGAAGATGAATTTGATATTCTTCCAGAAGCTCCCCGATTATATTATGTGAATTCAAACGAACAATTATTAGGTTTTTTATCTGTTTATATCATTGATTCAAACAGCGTAGAAATCAGTATTTTTGTACACCCTGATAGAAGACATGAACACATTGGACAACAGTTATTCAACAGCTTTTCAAAAGATTATAAAACTTTCAATATAGAAATATCTGTTCAGCCGAATAACCGAATCGGAATCTATTTTCTACAGAAAAATAACTTTTCTTATGTCTCTACAGAATTGTTAATGCATGTCCAATTAAACACATTCAAACCTCCTGAAAATTCAGGCAGCTTTGAACTTATCACAGACAATTCATCTGAATATTATTATATCCATGAAGGATTAGAAATAGTATACTGCAGAATTTCTAAATTTAATGATGACTTTATTTTTATATCCGATGTAGAAACTCTTAAAGAATATCGTGGCAAGGGATATGGATATCAGTTTTTACAGGAACTTCTTTATAATTTATCTCATCTATATACCGGTGCCTTACTACACGTAAGTAAAGAAAACATTCCGGCATACAATCTATACAGAAAATTAGGATTTGAAATAAAAGACTCCTCTATAACATATACTTTACACTAATAAAAAAGGTAATTATTCAAATTTCACTGAATCCATCAGTAAATGAATAACTACCTTTTCCATTTAATATGTTACTTTGTCAAACATTTCTAAATCGATTTTTTTATTTGACCAATATTTAAATTCGGCCTTTGCCAGAATTTTATCTCTCTTTACAAAAGTATTTGTCCAGAATCTTGCATCATTAGAATTATTACGATTATCTCCTAACATAAAATAACAATCCTTTGGCACTTTATATTCTAAGACCTCGTCTTCACCATTAACATATAACCACTCCTCCGGCAGATAAGACTCATTTAATGGTTTTTCAGAATCGTTAATATATATCTTTGCATTTTTAATAACCACTTTATCTCCCGGAAGTCCAATAACACGTTTTACGTAATATTTGTCTTCTGCCAGACTTCCATTCTCATTGTAGTCAGGATTTTCAAAAATAGCAATGTCTCCTCTTTCCGGGTCTGTGAACCAGTAAGCTGTTCTAAGACCTATCATTCTGTCTCCTTTTAAGATCGTGTTCATCATCGAGCCTGAAGGTACATTTGCATTCATAATAATGCAATTATTCACAACAAAGGCAATGACTACTGCAATAATAAAAATCTTAATCCAGCTGAAAATTTCTTTTTTCAAACTAAATTCTTCTTTCTCGCCTTTATTTTTCCTGAGCTTTTTCTTTTTTTCCTTTTCTTCATCCTGAACTTGAGGCTCAATATATGTATTCTCTACTTCTTCTTTGTTCTCCTCATTGATATATTCATTCTCTAAATTATTCTCTTCCATGTCATGTCCTTTCATTTACTGTCTTTCATTACCAAGTAATAGTATAAACGCTCATCTGAATATATGCAATAAATGTTTTGTGATATTTTGATGAAATCTTTATGTCTTTACCGAATAAAATTGGTTTTTATCTTAACCTCTTCCTCAGGATGTACAATCCCATTTTCTTTCCCGATTTCGATACATTTTAAAATCCATGCCATATTTCTGGCAATATTTCTTACAATCTGTAATCCCTCTTCATCCTTCATAACATCTTCCGGAGTATTTCCATGAACCATTGGCCAATAATTTCCGTTAATTAATGGCATATGATAAAATTCTGGAACTTTTGCAATCTCGTCAAGAGCGCTGGTTGTTCCTGCTCTTCTGGCGCTGACAACCATTGCCGCCGGCTTATATTTCAGATATTTGCCTGCACTCCATGCCAATCTGTGCATAAATCCCATCATATTGCCACTAACCGATGCATAATGAACCGGACTGCCAAATACAACACCGTCTGCTTCCTGTAATTTCTTTGCAGCTTCTACAACTTCTCCACCATATACACATTCTCCGCTTTCACTACAGCCACAGCACCCCATGCAGCTACCCTGAGGACTGGCGCCTACATGCATAATTTCTGTTTCTATACCTTCTTCATTTAATATCCTTTCCATCTCATCCAAAGCAGTATATGTACACCCCTTTGCTTTGGGGCTTCCATTAAACATTAAAACTTTCATATCTATCTTCCTTTCTATCTCCTAATCTTCAAAGGGATACTTTACTCCCATTTTTTCTCTTATCTCATCCATAACTTCCATCATCTTTATCGTCTGCTCATGTGTCATTTCAGGACATTCTGTTTTCCCCTGCTGTACCGCTTTTACACAGGCTTCTACTTCATATTCATACCCGCTAATCTGCCCTTCTTGTCTTAAATCTTCTATAACATTCCAGTTACCATCATACACCTTAATCCTCTGTATACAATTAACTCCCTCTACTAATATATGTCCCGAAGTACCATATATCACAGCGCTTCCATCACCGAAAGAACACATTCCCGAATTTAGATCCGCCATTGTTCCGTTTTTGTACCGAATGGTATACTGTCCCATTTTGTCCATACCTTCATCCGTCAGTATCGCTGTAGCACTGACATCATCAATTTCATCTCCCATTACGATAGATGCCATCGTTAACGGATAAATTCCCACATCCAAAAGTGCTCCTCCTGCAAGTTCAGGACTCATCAGCCTTTCTTTATGCATCATAGGAAAATTCAGATTCGCAGTCATAAAAGTAACATCACCAATAACTTTCTGTTCCAATAACTGAACCAGTTTCTTCGTTAATGGCATGAATCTTGTCCACATAGCTTCCCCTAAAAACAAACCTTTTGCTTCAGCTATCGCAATCAGTTCTTTTGCCTGCTTTGCATTTGCCGTAAATGCTTTTTCACACAATACATGTTTTCCATATTCTAAACACATCTTCGCATGCTCGTAATGTAGCGAATGCGGCGTTGCAATATAAATTACATCAACGTTATCATCTCTGGCTAATTCCTCATAAGAACCATATGCCTTTTCCATTCCATATTGTTCTTTATAAGTTTCTGCCTTCTCTAAATTTCTGGATGCAACTGCATACATCTGAACATCTTTCATCTGTACAATCGTACCAGCCATCGCATGGGCGATATGACCCGCTCCCCAAATCCCAAACTTTACCATTTTTACTCTCTTTCCTCTTTGTATTTTATTTGCACAAACAAATTATAACCCATATCAAACGCTCTATAACAGGTTATAATTCATTTGTGTTAATTTATTTTTTCATTTAAAGTCATTCTACCATATCTACAGCAATATTTCATCTTTTCACAATTTTTATAAATATAACTTCCTACTCTACTATAATCATCAGCACATTTTCACTGCTGCCTGTAACAGCATTATATGGTACTCCTCATCCTGAATAATTCTATGCAGAACCCGATTAACATGGATATCCTGTATCATCTGCATATGCATTTTGTATTGCTGAATAGCTCCCCTTTCTCCTTCTATATCCTGCTGTATCATTTTTTCAATATTATCCGAAGTTTTCACAGAAGACGGTGTCCACATTCTCTGCTGTCCATTCTGCTGGCGTGCCACAAAATCCACACTTCCACCTAGCAGCCAGATAAGTTCAGCTAATTTTTGTAAATGAATCATTTCTGCCATCGCAATTCCCAAAATCACTTTTGCCAAAGCACATCGCTGACCGGACATTCTGCTTTCATGATTAATATATTGTGTAATGGCTGTCATTTCTGATACGCCTCCACAATAATCCATTGTAAGCAGATTCGCATATTTCAGATTTTGTCCTGTTACCTGAAGTTCAGGATACGGCAACTCCATCATCGCCGGTTTCACAGATGCAAAATTACATTGATTGCTTATAACTTGTTTGTTTTCACTCATTATTTACTCTTTTCATAAATACATCCTCATAATATTTTATTAATATATTTTGAAATACATGATTGCAATATTTTTTTATAGAACAAAAAAGAAATAGAAAAATGCACAAGCACCTTTTCTATTTCTCCTTTTTCCTTACACAGCTTATTCCTCTTACAGTGTTGTATATCCCATCAACGCTTTATCTACTTCTCTGGCACAGTCTCTTCCTTCTCGAATTGCCCAAACAACCAGCGACTGCCCTCTATGAGCATCTCCTGCTACAAATACATTTTCTGCACTTGTTGCGTACTTACCCGGCATTGTCGCAATGTTTGTTCTTGGATCAGTGTCTACTTTAAATGCCTTTGTCACATAGTTTTCTGTTCCAAGGAAACCTGCCGCAATCAAAACCAACTGACAATCTACTTCATATTCTGAGCCTTTGATTTCTACCATATTCATACGGCCTGTCTTTTCATCTTTCTTTGATTCTAACTTTACAAGCACAAGTTTACATAAGTTTCCGTCTTTATCTTTCACAAACTCTTTTACTGTCGTCTGATATACACGAGGGTCCTCACCAAACATCGCAATTGCTTCTTCCTGTCCATAATCCGTCTTGCAGACTCTAGGCCATTCCGGCCAAGGATTACTCTCCAATCTTTCATCCGGAGCCTTCGGCATCATTTCCAGCTGTAGCACACTCTTTGCACCATGACGGATAGATGTTCCGACACAGTCATTTCCTGTGTCACCACCTCCGATAACGACCACATCTTTATCCTTTGCTGAAATAAAAGTACCCTCTGCTAACTTTCCATTATTATCAAGCAGCGCTTTTGTCGTTGATGTCAAAAAATCTACTGCAAAATAAATCCCCTTCGCATCACGGCCGGGTGCTTTAATATCTCTTGCATTTCTTGAACCGCAGGCAAGAACTACCTTATCATATTCTTTCAGGAGCTGTTCTGCTTTGATATCTTTTCCAACGTTGACACCGGTAATAAACTCTACACCTTCTTCTTTCATGATATCGACTTTTCTATCAATGATATGCTTTTCCAATTTCATATTTGGAATACCATACATCAAAAGTCCGCCGATTCTGTCATCACGTTCATAAACAGTAACACTGTGTCCTCTCTTATTTAACTGATCTGCCACTGCAAGTCCTGACGGACCGGAACCAATTACTGCAACTTTCTTTCCTGTGCGGACGGATGGCGCCTTTGCTCCCGCAAATCCTTTTTCATATGCATTTTCAATAATCAAATGCTCGTTTGCCCTGACAGAAACTGCCTCGCCATTTAACCCACATGTGCATGCCTTCTCACAAAGTGCCGGACATACACGCGAAGTAAACTCCGGAAAGTTGTTTGTTTTATGAAGTCTGTTATATGCCTGCTCCATATTTCCCATATACAATAAATCATTCCATTCCGGAATCAGATTGTTCAAAGGACATCCTGATACCATACCCGAAATCACCTGGCCGTTCTGGCAAAATGGCACACCACACTCCATACATCTGGCAGCCTGACATTTCTGCTTTTCCATCGACAGAGGCTCATGGAACTCATTAAAGTTTTTAATTCTTTCCTTTGGAGAAAACGCCTTTGCGTCTTCTCTTTCATAATCTAAAAATCCTGTTGGTTTTCCCATTGTTATACCTCCTATCTTGTTGCCTCGTAGAATGCTTCTATCTGTGCCTGCTCCGGATTGAGCCCCTTCTGCTCCATCTTTGCAATCGTCTCCAGCATCTTCTTATAATCATACGGAATAATCTTTTTGAATTTAGGCAAATACTCTTCAAATTTATCTAAAATTAATTTTCCCTTCTCAGAATCTGTGTATTTCACATGCTCCTCAATCATTCCTTTTAATTCCAGAACATCATACTTATTCGATATTTCTTCCGTCGATACAAGCGACTTATTTGTCTTTCTATACAAATCATTATTCTCATCCAGTACATAAGCGACACCACCGCTCATACCAGCTGCAAAGTTCTTTCCAACTTTTCCGATAACCGCCACGCAGCCACCTGTCATATATTCACAGCCATGGTCTCCCACACCTTCAACAACTGCTGACATACCGGAATTTCTAACACAGAATCTCTCTCCGGCCACACCGTTAATATAAGCCTTACCACTCGTTGCTCCATAAAATGCCACATTACCGATAATAATATTTTCATCCTGCTTAAATGTTGACTCCTTTGGTGGTTTCACAATAATTTTACCACCGGACAAACCTTTGCCAAGATAGTCATTGCTGTCACCAGTTAATTCCATTGTCATTCCATTAGGAATAAATGCACCAAGACTCTGTCCTCCGGCACCGAAACATTTCACTGTGTACATATCATCTTCTAAGGTATCATCATATCTCTTTGTAATTTCAGATCCAAAAATTGTTCCAAGTGAACGATCAATATTTGTAACATTCACTTCTACTGTTGCCGGCTTTCTGCTGTCCAGCGCTTTTTTCATCTTTGGAAGCAGAACTTCCAAATCCTTTGTCTTTTCTAATTCAAAATCATATTCATTCTTCTTCAGATACTGAACTCTCTCCTCTGCAAAATCAGTATTTAAAATCTTATTTAAATCGACCTCAGCAGCTTTCTTAGCATCAATACCTTCTTTTACTTTCAGTAAATCAGCACGACCTACTAATTCATCTAATGTTCTAACACCTAATTTTGCCATATACTCACGAAGTTCTTCTGCAATAAACTTCATAAAGTTTACGACATATTCCGGTTTTCCTTTAAAGTTTTTGCGAAGCTCCGGATTCTGTGTAGCTACACCGACCGGACAGGTATCCAGATTACATACACGCATCATCACACAGCCCATCGTTACCAGTGGCGCTGTAGCAAATCCGTACTCCTCTGCTCCTAGCATTGCCGCAATCGCAACATCTCTTCCACTCATCAGTTTACCATCTGTTTCCACAACAACTTTATGTCTGAGACCATTCGCAATCAATGTCTGATGTGCTTCTGCAAGACCCAACTCCCATGGAAGACCTGCGTTGTAAATAGAATTCTCAGGAGCTGCACCTGTACCACCATCAAATCCTGATACAAGAATCACCTGTGCTCCTGCTTTTGCCACACCTGCTGCTACTGTACCAACACCTGCCTCTGATACTAACTTGACAGATATTCTGGCATCGCGGTTTGAATTCTTCAGATCATAAATCAACTGTGCCAAATCTTCAATCGAATAAATATCATGATGTGGCGGCGGTGAAATCAAACTTACACCTGGTGTGGAATGTCTTGTTTTCGCTACCCAAGGATAAACTTTCTTTCCTGGAAGGTGACCGCCTTCACCCGGCTTTGCACCTTGTGCCATCTTAATCTGAAGTTCTTCTGCACTTACCAGATATCTGGAAGTTACACCAAAACGTCCGGATGCCACCTGCTTAATCTTAGAACATCTGTTGAGGCCATCTTCTCCCACAGTCAATCTTTCTATAGACTCGCCACCTTCACCGGAATTGGAACGTCCGCCAATCATATTCATGGCAATTGCCATCGTCTCATGTGCTTCCTGAGATATTGAACCATAAGACATTGCTCCGGTCTTAAATCTCTTCATAATGGATTCAGCACTCTCTACCTCATCAATGGAAATACCACCATTTTCCGGATAGTTGAAATCCATCAATCCACGCAGATGGAATGGTGCCATTTCTTCGTCAATCATATGCGTATACTGTTTAAACAACTGATAATTATCTGTCCATGTCGCCTGCTGCAAGGTGTGGATTGTTGCAGGATTGTATTTGTGCTGTTCCTTACCACTTCTCGCTTTATGTTCTCCATTGCTCTCCAATGTCAGATCAACATCCAGCCCCAGTGGGTCAAAAGCTTTCGAATGAAGTTCTTCCACACTGTCTTCAATGTCCTTCATTGTGATACCTTCTACACGACTGACCGTTCCTGTAAAATATTTATCAATGACTTCTTTTGAAATACCAATCGCCTCAAATATCTGTGAACCCTGATAAGACTGAATTGTAGATATACCCATTTTAGAAGCAATTTTTACAATTCCACCGAGTATTGCTTTATTGTAGTCATCAATCGCAGCATATGGGTCTTTATTTATCATTTCTTCTTCCACCATCTGCTTGATTGTCTCATGTGCCAGATATGGATTAATTGCACTCGCACCGTAACCTAAAAGCGTTGCAAAATGATGTACATCTCTTGGCTCACCACTCTCTAAAACCAGAGACAATGTCGTTCTCTTCTTTGTCCGAACCAGATACTGATGTACTGCCGACACAGCAAGAAGTGATGGAATCTGTACGTGATACTCGTCAACACCTCTGTCTGACAGGATGATAATGTTTGCTCCATCTTTATGTGCTTTATCCACATCCACAAATACCTGTTCAATGGCTTTTTCAATACTAATTCCTTTATAATAAACAATCGGAACAACTGCCGATTTGAATCCCGGCTCATTTATATTTTTCAACTTCAGAATATCTGTATTCGTAAGTATTGGATGATTTATTTTTAATACATTACAATTCTCCGGCTGCTCCTCTAATATATTTCCATCATTACCAATATAAACTGATGTTGAAGTTACAATCTCCTCACGAATTGCATCAATCGGAGGATTCGTTACCTGTGCGAACAGCTGCTTGAAATAATTAAATAACGGATGATTTCTTTCACTTAAAACTGCCAATGGTGTATCCTTACCCATAGCCTTTGTAGCCTCAATTCCATTGTTTGCCATCGGAATAATACGTTTTAAGTCTTCAAAAGTATATCCGAAGTTCTTCTGAAGCCTCTGGCGTTCTTCTTTCTCAAAACTCTCAACTCTGACATTTGGTATATTGATATCTTTCAAAGAAACTAAATTATTATTGAGCCATTCACCATATGGTTTTCTTGCTGCATAGCTTTCCTTTAGTTCATCATCATCAATTAATTTTCCATTGACCGTGTCAACTAATAACATACGTCCCGGACGGAGACGCTCTTTTACAACAATCTTTTCCGGTGCAATATCTAAGACCCCCACCTCTGATGAAAGAATTAACTGGTCGTCATCTGTAATATAATATCTCGAAGGACGAAGTCCGTTTCTGTCAAGAATCGCTCCCATATAATCACCATCAGTAAACAGTATAGACGCCGGTCCATCCCAAGGTTCCATCATTGTCGCATAATACTGATAAAAATCTCTCTTTGTCTGGCTGATTGTATCATTTTTCTCCCACGGTTCCGGAATGCACATCATAACTGCTAATGGCAGTTCCACCCCATTCATTACTAAGAACTCTAATGTATTATCTAACATCGCAGAATCTGAACCATTCACATCTACTACCGGCATAACTTTCTGCAGTGAACTCTTCATATATTCACTGCTCATAGACTCTTCACGGGCCAGCATATTATCTGCATTTCCACGTATTGTATTAATCTCTCCATTATGAACAATGAATCTGTTCGGATGAGCTCTTTTCCAGCTCGGCTGTGTATTCGTCGAGAATCTGGAGTGAACCAGTGCAATAGCAGATTCATAATTCTTATCCATTAAATCTGCAAAAAACGGGCCTAACTGGTCTACCAGAAACATTCCCTTATATACAATTGTTCTACTGGACATAGAAACCGTGTATGTTCCAGCATTACTATGTGAAAAAACTCTTCTTATAATATAAAGCTTTCTGTCAAACTCTAATCCCTTTTCTACATCCTCAGGTTTTTTAATAAAGCACTGTATAATACGAGGCATACATTCCAATGCCCTGCTTCCAAGTACTTCCGGATTCACCGGAACCTCTCTCCAGCCAAGGAATTCTAATCCCTCTTTCTCAGTAATGATTTCTAACATTTTCATCTCACTTTTACATGTCAGATCATCCTGTGGCATAAAGAACATGCCGACACCATATTCTCTCTCTTCGCCGATATGTATGCCTAACGGCTTTGTAACTTTTTTAAAAAATTTATGTGAAATCTGCAACATAATACCTACACCATCACCGGTCTTGCCTTCGGCATCTTTTCCGGCACGATGCTCTAAATTCTCAACAATCTTTAAAGCGTTAATTACTGTTTCATGACTCCGTTTCCCTTTGATATTTACAACTGCACCAATACCGCAGTTATCATGCTCAAATCTGGAATCATATAATCCATTTTCCTCAGCCTTTTTGAATAATATATTTTGTTCCATGACTTTCCTCCTTGAAATATTAACATATGCAGCGATTTAGAAAACTCTGACTGACTGCTTTGATATCTGCAAAAAGAAGGGTACAAAAACGAATGGAGCTATCCATGTACATCTTTGTACCCTTCTTAATCTCTACTTAATTTTATAAACTATTTTAGTGTTTTTGTCAAATAAAATTAAGTTTAATATATAATTTTCTTGTTTTATTAAACAAACCGTAATATTTGAATATCAATTTTCATCATTTCATTAACTAAATAAAGAAATAATTATTCACCTAAAAAATCCTTAATCTTTTTACTTCTGACAGGATTTCTTAATTTTCTTAAAGCCTTTGCCTCAATCTGTCTGATACGCTCCCTGGTAACACTAAATATCTTTCCTACTTCTTCTAATGTTCTAGGATGTCCGTCTCTCAATCCAAATCTAAGAATTATGACCTCACGCTCTCTATCCTTTAAATCCTGTAATAATACATCTATATGCTCTCGAAGCATCACTGATTCAATATTTGCTTCCGGAGTAACTGCGTTATTGTCTGCTACAAAATCCCCAAGGTTTGAATCGTCCTCTTCTCCAATAGGAGTCTCCAATGATGCCGGCTCTCTCGCAATCTGCATTATTTCCAAAACTTTTTCCTCTGTCATATCCAGTGCCTGCGCCAACTCTTTTGTAGATGGCTCATATCCTAATTCGAGGGTCAGTTTTCTTTGCATTTTTGACATTCTGTTAATTGTTTCAACCATATGAACAGGTACACGGATTGTTCTGGCATGATCTGCCAATGCTCTTGTAACCGACTGTCTAATCCACCATGTAGCATATGTACTTAACTTAAAGCCCTTTGTATACTCAAATTTTTCAACACCTTTTATCAGACCTAGATTTCCCTCCTGAACTAAGTCTAAAAAGCTCATGCCACGCCCTGTATATCTCTTTGCAATACTAACTACAAGACGCAAATTTGCCTCTATTAACTTTTCTTTTGCAACGGGATCCCCTTCTGTCTTACGTTTTGCAAGCTCCAGTTCTTCCTCTGCCGTCAACAAAGCTACTGTACCGATTTCTTTCAAGTACATACGCACCGGATCTTCTGTTCCCACACCCTCGAGCAAATCTACGGCATCTAACTCTACCGTTTCCTCTTCATCGTTTTCAAAATCCTCGTCTGCGGGATCCAATAAATCCTCCTCGTCCGCTGCAACAGAAGCAATATCTTCGTCCGTTGGCTCAATGACATCTGTGATTAAATCTACTTTAATCTCAACCATTTCCTCACCATCTTCGTTTACGAATACTTCTTCTGCGGAATCTGCACTATCAGAATCTGCATCTTTCTCAGATAAAACTACAGTAATATTATTTTCCTGAATTTTTGAGAATAGCGTTGTCTCCTGTTTTGCAGTGAGACTGTCTTCTGCAAAAAATTTCTTAATTTCATCTGTAGTTAACTGACCATCTTTGTTCTGACCAATTCCAACTAATTCTTCAATTTTTTGATTAAAATCTTGTTGTTTCAATACAGTATCCTTTCTAAAATCGAAACATAAGTTTCTTTTTAAGTATCTGTCGGTCCAACATATATTATACACAAAAAATAGCCAGTGTAAACCGACTATTTTAAAAAAATGCACTTTTTTGTTGAAAATCACTAGATATTATCAATTTATATGTTTTTTATGGTAATTTCTTATGTTCATAACCTGCCGGATTTACATGCACCGTACAATGTTTTACATCAGCAAACTGTTTTTCAATATTGTCATGGACTGCTTCTGCTATTTCATGAGACTGTTTTAAAAGCAAATCTCCATCAGCACTTATCTCAATATCTACATACATTTTTGTACCAAACATGCGTGTCTTTATTAAGTCCAGACCTTCTACACCTTCCACATTCAAAACAAGTTCTTCCATCGCCCTGACAGTCTCATCATCACATGCTTTATCTACCATTTTATCTACAGCTTCTTTTACAATATCATAAGAAACCTTAATGATAACCAATCCGATAATTCCCGCCATAACCGGATCTAATATTTTCACACCAAGCATAGCACCTGCCACACCAATCAAACTTCCTATGGAAGACAAAGCATCCGACCTGTGATGCCACGCCTCTGCCCTTAATGCATCGGAATGAATCTTATCTGCAGCAATTTTTGTATACCAGTACATTCCCTCTTTTGCCACAATAGAAACAATCGCTGCAATCAGAGCAATCGTTCCCGGTGTACTAATATCCTCACCTACATATATCTTTTTTATTCCTTCATATATTAAAAGCGTACCTGTCAAAAACAATATTGCTCCCAATGCAAGCGATGCAAGACACTCCATTCTGTCATGTCCATATTGATGATCCCTATCTTCTTCTTTTTTTGACATCTTTACACCAATAATTACAATAATCGAACCAAATACATCCGACAAAGAATGAATTGCATCTGAGAGCATTGCCATAGATCTTCCCACAATTCCCGCTATTAATTTTAACAAACTCAATATAATATTGGATATAATACTAACGGTGGAAACCCTCACTGCTGTTTTTACTACCATCTTATCATCCATACCAGCCTCCTATTATTCATAACATATATTTCTGAAAAATTTATGTACATAGAAATACAAGGCTGAAAATATTTTTCAACCTTTGCATCTGCGATTTCCTAATATATAAATATGTTGTTTTTATATTACTGTTCCAAATCATCCGGCGAAACCAAAGGTGACCAACCATCGTTTTCTCCAGGATACGCCTCTGACTCTTTATCTTTTTTATTTCTCTTATTTTTTTTCTTTGTTGTCTCCTCAACAACATCAATATTATCAAAATAATTTGTAGTAGATTTGTTCACTGCTTCTGTCTCTGGCGGTATTGTTACATAATTCTCATCACCAGACTTCGTCTGATTATCTGTTACACTCTGATTTTGTTCTACTGCAGTTGTCTCTGCTGCTTTGTTTTTATCATTTTTGCTCACATTAACTTTAACAGCGATAATAACCGCTGTAATGATAATTAAAATTATCAAACCACCTATAATTGTTTTTGTCTTTTTATTCATTCTATAACCTTCTTTCTATATCGTTTATTATCGCTGCAATCGCATGGTCCTTATTAGAAACAGTAACTCTGTCAGCAATACTCTTTACACTGTCAATAGCATTATCTACTGCATATCCTATATCTGCACACTCTAATAATGTTATATCATTTTCATAATCACCTACACCAATTGTCGTATGTATATCTGTGTCCAGGTGCGTTTTCATATATTCAACCGCCACACCCTTACCACTGTCTATAGCTTGTATCTCCAGACCTTCCGGCCAACTGGTATCAAATCGAAAACTCTGCCCGAATTTCTCTTTTAAATCTGCCTGCAGTTTTAAAATAACCTCCGCATTCCCTGCAATCACCATTTTGAGCATTTCACAAGGAAATTCTTCTAATGCTTTTTTCAAACTGTCATCCTCCGACCTATGCTCAGAAAGATTATAGCTGATGCTGCCAAAAGTTCCATCCGCCAAAACTCCATTTACCCAGAAATCATGTAACTTATCATACGACTCTTTCACATAAGATAATAACTCGTAACATTGTTCTGTAGGCAATCCCCACTTATTAATCATAGTACCATTATTAACATCATATAATAATGTTCCATTTAAAGAAACCATAGGAGCGTTTATTTGAATTTTATCTCTAAACAAATCAACATGGTCTGGAAAACGTCCTGTCGCCAGAGTGAAAAGTCCTCCTTCTTCCTGAAAATATTTAATTGCTTTTGCATTCTCATCTGATACCTTGCCCGGCTCATATGTCAACGTACCATCGCAGTCTGTACAGATAAGATATCCTGTAAATTTTCCCATAATTAAATCAACTTTCTTTTCCGTTTGCATTACAATTAATTCTACAATAAGAAGGTTTGTTTTTCAATGTTTGCGTTATATTTATGTGCAAAATTCTATAGCAATTCCCGGAGCTTATCCAAAAAAGCTTCCTCTCCCCATGTATTCACTTTAAAAAACATTGCCTGACTACCACCTGCTGCAATTGCTGAAATATGTATATTTCCACTTTCTCCCTGAAATAAGGTTACATTCAAACTCAACCTATTTCCCCCAGTATAACTGTATCGTTCAAACACCCGCACGCTACACCGGGAACTTCCATCCCTAAAATCACTGGATTCTTCTAACTTTGCTGACATACTTCCACTTATAATGCCAGTTTCAATGCGTTTTAATATCGCATCAAAATTTCCTCTTAAATTCTTTTCTAACTTTGCCATCTCGTTTTCTCCTTCAATCTATGTTTTTTGCCACATAACGATGATAATAAGTTTTGCAGTATTCATCGAATAATTAGGGTTATTAACGAAATAATTACAAATCAATATTTATTTTATACTCATCATCAATAAGAATATAATTTACACCATTTTCTTCTACCTGTTCTAATACTCTTGCATTATCCTCTAACACACTTTCCAAAGTACAATACTCATCATCTAAACGGTCTTCAATTGTACTCGCATATTTTTTTATATCATCAAAATGATTTTTAATATAGTTTTCACTCATAATAAGACAATAGTATCTTATATCATCAAGATAATCGTTCTCAAAATCCTTTTCCCAGTCAAATGGAATATAACATCCCTCTACAATGAGATTTTGTTTATTCTCTATCGCTGTCTTTATCATTTCACGTACAATCGGCCATAAATAATCTGTCAGTTCCTTATCATCACTCAAAGGTGTAAGTGTCGTATTTCCACTGCGAATAAGTCCCATTTTTAAGTGGTCTATGGATAGATACGGATATTTATATTTTTCTAGTAATTTTTGAGCAAGCACTGTCTTTCCTGTGTGCGATGCTCCTGCTATTAAAACAATCATGTAACTACTCCTCCAATTTTATAACTATCGAACTAGTCTGTGGTTTAATTGATACTCCATTCCACATTGTTTCCGGTTCAACATTATCCATGTCAACCAAACCATTTTTCAACATTACGACGTGCTTCCTTTAGTCGTTCATCAAGTCTGCTAACTTTTTGTGGACAATCGTCAACGTTGACATTCCAAAGCTGTTTTATTCCCTCTGACACATATCTTATCATTTTTGCAAAATTAGATAAAAACTCTTCATCGCACAACATTTTTCCATTGACTCTTGTCATAAGCGTATATGCAGTTTCATTTTCTACGCAATATTCTAATATCTGTGGAACAGATATGCGACCATTCAACCATGCAGCAATGTCTCTTTCATTATCCGTTTCAACTGTATGCTTCTGTATTTTTAATACATACTTTGAAAATATAAGTACATCCGATTTTGACATTTCTATTTCATTTCTCGTATAAATCTGATTATCCACTATTTTCTTGATTTTTTCTGGAATATATAACATATTTTATCTTCACTATCGTTTTTAACTTTACATTTATAATCAAGCACGTTAGCACAATTAACTTATTTCGGCAAACTTCGATTTTTCTAGTTCTAAAACTGTAATTGTTATTTCCGATTTGGTTTTCTTTTGATAGCCAACAATTTCATGTAATCATCAATATCAGCCGTATTGATTGGTTCAAACATAACCCATTTCCCGTCATGATAGATTTTTGCCCCATCATACTGCCTACAAACATCATTAGAAAGAGTATCCCTTATAGCTTCAAATTTTGCTCTTTCATCCTTTCCAAAAATAATCATGAAACCAACGCAACTACTTTTTGCGTATAAGCTGCAAAGGGTTTTTCCACCTCTGCGATACTTATACTCATAAGTCCAATTCTTACCACCAGTATTCCACAACTGTTCCATATCATATTTTCCATCAATAGCCGTACATAACGCTTTCCAAACTTCATACAAGGACTGTCCAAGTAATTCAGTCATATTTGATTGAGATGGTATATTTTCAAGCATAATATCTCCTCCGCAACTTCGAAGTTGCCTATTTCTTACTCTTTTATCGATTCTGTAATATCAGATATGTAATTCCTATACTACAAATCATTGTTACAACATATATTATCATATTACTTTTTCTCTTTTGCAATAAAACCACACATATCCCTGTCACTATCAACCAGAATATTCCCATAACATATCCCAAAGGTATCAAACTAGAATCTTCTATCCAATCCCGCTCCCCTGGACTAGAATCTGGAAACATCATCGCTATTGCCAGCACAATCCACCAAAAACTCATAACGCCGTAGAATATACTACTAATAAAAAGTGTAATCTTTTTTAATACAATTGCCATTATCTGTTTTTTATCTTCCATATTTATGCCTCACAAATTTCTTATGTTTATTCCTTTATAAATGCTAGATTTGTTGCTGGAACTCCATTTTCATCAGACACATATCGTTCTAATCAAAACTTCCTCTACTTAAATCTATCAAATATAAATCAGCGGTTAACTACATAGCGATTATGTGGCATAGCCACACCTCTATAATGTTTCGTCCAACGATCCACAACAACCATGTTATTTCTAACAGCTACATTTTGAGATGCAACATTCGTATCTCTGATAATAGAACAAACTTCATTCGCATCCAGAACTTCAAAAGCATATTTCTTACATGCTTTCGCTGCTTCTGTTGCATAACCTCTATGCCAATATTTTCTTTGAAAAAGATAACCTATCTCTAATACTTCTTTGTCCTTCCATAGTTGCATTGTAAGACCACATTGTCCAATCATTTCATCCGTTTCCTTTAGCACTACTGCCCATAAACCAAAGTCCCACTTATGATAACGTGAAATCTGTCTATCAAGCCACTCCTGTACTTCTTCATCATTAAATGCTCCCTCGTAAGCATACATAGTTTCTTCATCTTGCAATATTTTAGATAAAGCTTTAAAATCAGACTGGTTCATTTCCCGTAAATATAGTCTCTCTGTTTCAAATATCATATTGGTCACTTCCTCATCTTTCGATTTTCTATATCCTTAAATCTCTTATTTCTTTCTGCAAAATCTCAAGGAACTGTGCTGCCTGTCCACCATCCATTTGTGTATGATGAAACTGGAAAGACATTTTAAGATACGATCTTAAAAACTTTCTTTTATATCTGCTCCACACAATAAAAGGATTATTATAAAAGCCTGCATAAATATTCACTGCACCATCAATATCATATTGAACAAGAGCAGATGTCCCTATTACCATATAGCCGTCTCCTAAATTAAACGCTTGGCCAGTATCATGTACCTGCTTGGTTAAAGTCATATAATCTTTATTAAATTGTTCCAGTTCCTCGGAAAAAGGAATATCGCATGTATTAATATCCCCATCCTTGGTTGCAATAACTGTATTTACAGCAAGACTATCATATTGTACCAGTTTCTGTCCCACTGGCAATAAATAAAATTCTTCTACCTGCGTAGCCGCCTTACCAATGCACCAACACATCAACATATTAAACTTATAGCCATACTTTCTGCTTAATCTAATAAGATTTGTAACATCAAGAGATTTAAAAAATGTTACCATAGGCATTGGTGCGCTCATCCACAAATCAAATGCTGCTGCTCGTTTTGTTTGCTTTGGGTCTATTTCTTTCATTTTAGGCTCCTTCATAAGTTGGATGTTGATAAATTATCTTTGTACAAATGATTCTATTTCTTGTTGCAGTAGGCGAAACACATTTGCGACCAAATATCCATCTGCAATCGCATGGTTGAGACGAACGCTTACGGGCATAACAAGTCTGCCGTTTTCCTCACGATACCTTCCCCAGTTAATGATAGGCGCAAAAAACAAATGCCCATCCGGAAGTTCAATATTCAGTGAATCATATGAAAGCCAAGAGATGTATGATGCGTCAAACCAATTCGGATGGTTAAGCATATCAAGACCATACTCTCTTGTTTTCTTGGCGCATTCTACATCTTCATTCGCATTGTTATAAAAAGTTTTATAGTCCTCGCTGTATTCCGTATAAACGGGAGTGCAAGTTTCGGTATCATCGTGAAAAACGTATTGAGTAGGATTGATAACATCGTAACAAATCAATTCATCTGTCTTCCATAGATAACCCATTCTATAGTCTTCACGAGAGTTCATTACTTTCGAGAGGATATACAGAAAATTGAGATAAAATTTAGTTCTTGTCTTTCTGGAATATGACACAAGGTCAGTAACATCAATCCTTGCCGTCATAGAAGTCGAACATTTACAGTCTTCAGAAAAGTGGCGAAAAACTCCTTTGCGATAGTAGTTTTTTCTATCAATAATCTTATAGTTCATATAGTAAAACTCTCCTTTCCAAATCCTACTTTTTCTTTTTCCATGCTATTTACAGTTCATACTTTTCAAATATTTTCAGAATATCTGTACTAAAAAAGCCGTTTGTAATCAACTGCCTTTTCGGTATTTTCATTTCTTTCGCCATGGAATGAATTGCACAAACTGTATCTGGGTAAAGGAGTGGTTCCCCACCAAAAGTCATAAGCGAATCAATTTGATATTGCTCTGCAACACTTTTTACTAATACCCTTGCTTTTTCATCATCAATGTGTTCTCCTAATGCAGTATGTTCCCCCTCCATTAATTCTGCAATTGTGATTTTTAATTCTTCACACAAACTTTTAACAACAGCATAATCTGGCATACATTTTCCTGTTTCCCATTTAGAAATTGTTTTATTAGACACACCTATCTTTTCTGCCAGTTGTTCCTGTGTCAAATTCTTCTTTTTCCTTTTCTGCGCAATAAACTTTCCTATAACCAATTGATTCATTTCGCTATACCTCCATTTACTTGATAGACCAAGAATAGCCTTGTTCTATATAAAACAACATCCTCTATTTGGAGATTTTGAGTGGAATTTGCATATAAGATACGGTCAGCATTTATTTTTCTATCATTGTTATTCATCATAACATTCTCCTCAAATTGTATCCCAACCTCCATAAACTCTACATTCAGATTGGTCTTTAAGTTTAAATTCTATTTACATTCATCTACTGTAATTTATATATAAAATTCCTTAATCAATCTTATTAAAAGTAACCGTTTGTTCTTTCATAGATATTTTCCCGACTTCATAACCATATTCTATAAGTTCCTTTTTGTATTTCAAAAAAGAATGGTCTATTGGTACACCTACAACATCTTGTATTTCTTTAAATGTCAACTTAAAAGATTGATTTCTATTACTTTGTACATATTTCCATAAAGAGTCATACTTACTCATTGTGTTTTACTCCTTTCAAATTTTAATTCTCCATACCATAAGCTATATATTTTCTACCATCAATTCTCTACACTTCCATTCTTCTCCCAAAACACAATATGTTTCAGTAGTATCAAGAACCACGTCGCCAAATCCTACTGCTTTATAGCAATAGTAAGCTGAAAGGTTATTTTCAAAAACACCCAATGATGCTCTTTTCGCACCATATATTTCAAACACAAACTTTAGCCCCAATCGAAGCATCTCTTTTCCATAACCTTTTCCTCGCTTGTCAGGATTTACAATAACAAATCCAAAGCGTAATTCATCCAGCAATTCACTAGGATTTCTCAACGTAAAGAAACCAACGATTCCTGATTCATCAAATGCAGTAAACGGCATAAGGGACTCAACAGCACAAAATTCATTTTGTGTTATAGGATAATTGCCAAGTATTCCTGCTGTCCACTGATAAAATGCCTTTTCGTCTTGGCACCACGATAATATTGTATTAGCATCCATGGCTTTATATGGTCTTATTCTAATCATATACTTCTCTCCAATGTAAACTTTTCATTCCCTGTCAATCTAAAAGAAATTGTCTTATTTCAATTACTATTGCTTTTCATCCACGCATCCAACTGTTTCTGATTTCTGATTACAATTGTTTTATCAGCATACTGAGAAAGAACATTCTTATAGCGCTCTTTGTTACTTTTATCTCTGCCCTTATGTAACACCCACCAGATAAACTCAACATCCAACTTTTCGTTGCAACCTTTTCCCATATCAGGACGTGTTTTATCTTTAAATTTTTTATATCGTTTCACAACACGATGTAAACATGAAATACGATTAAAAAGTAGCATAATAATCATATCTGATTCTTCCATACGTCGCTCATAAAAAAGTTTTGAATAATTGCCATCTATGACCCATGACTCATGCGAATCTAAAAATTCTTTTGTTATTCGCTGTTTTTCTTCTAACTCCCTAATTTCCCAACCAGGCAAGAATTGTACTGAATCAAAGTGTAAAACATCAATGTTATATATTTTTCCAAGTTTCCTTGCAAGCGTTGACTTTCCTGCTCCACTATATCCAATGATTGATATTTTCATATCTTGTCCTTTCTTAACCTATCTAAACTGGAATTCATCGCTCTGTTTGCTCGGTCATAATTCCCCAACGGATTCCAAACCTATCAACAAAAACAACTCGGCAAGAACTGTAGGGCGTTGCTTCCAGTGGATATATTGTCTTGCTTCCTTCTTTCATGATTTCATATGCTCTTTGCACTTCTTCTTTTGTATCATACATAATAGTAAGAAAATTGGAATAGCACGTTTGAAATTCAATATCCACATGGTCACTCATGATAATTCTTTGATTTTCCAATACAAGTTCCGAATGGTATATATAATTTTTTTGATTTTCCTTAAGCAACGGAATATATGCAGGGTCATTCGCCTCTTCATATGTAATCATACAACTGATTTTTCCATTAAATGCCTTTTCATACATTTGAATTGCTTCCCGGCAGTTTCCTCCAAAATTTAGTGTCGGTACTATCTGCATTTTTGTTCTCCTTTTCCATCAAATCTCAATTTTACGTTTTATCTAAAACTCCATTTCCAATCCCACTCTCAACTGATTCACCACATCTCCCAGTTCTTCTTTTAAAATCTTATAAGATGTTTTTCCAGTACAGTGTCCTGTATATACATGCTTCACTCCCGTCTCTTTGAGTCTCTTCGCAAAATCACGTACTACTTCTTCTGATTTATTATACAGATGAAATCCGCCAATGAAAGCAAGAACCTTTTTGTCCGGAAATGTAGCTGTAACTTCATTGATGATATTATCCGCACCACCGTGGGAACAACTATTAAAAATAACCAAACCATCCGGCGTGTCAAATACAAGACTTTGCTCATGGGAAAAGTCATCCGGTCGCCATCTATTACCTTCTCTCAAATACATATTTTCTCTTTTGCCAATCAACGCTAATTCTTGTGTTTTATGAGGAATCAGACTAACACCTTCTGCGATGGTGTAATCCCCTGGGGCAAGCACAATTCTATCCTTATACTCTTCCAGAACTCCCTTTGGCAAACCAATATATTTTTTTAGAGTCCACTTTTTCTTATAGCAATTTTCTCTACAACCATCCCGCAAATAAAATTTTGCACGATTATTTATCCTAAAAAATTCTTTCATACCATTTGCATGGTCATAATGACCGTGGGACAATACAGCATACTCCAGTTTTTCCAATGGAATATTCATCTTCTTTGCATTCTCAAGAAAAAGTCCAGATGCTCCTGCATCCAGCAATATTTTCTCATTCTTATATTCAATGTAAATACAAAGTCCCCATTCACCTTTTAATTCATCATTACCTATATTGTCCACTACAACTGTTGCCTTCATTTTTCCTCCTGTTATCTGTATTGCTCCTGTTATCATTAATGCTATCTCTTCAAGAAGCATTATAAAATTTAAAGTCTATTTATAAATTAACTTTGGAGCCATTTATTTCTTTTATTATCTTGACAATCCTGCTGGTTCCCAATCTGTCTGCACCGAGTTCTATAAACTTTTGTGCATCTTCTATTGAACTGATTCCACCTGCTGCCTTTATCTTTGTTCCTTCAGAAATATGCTCTGCAAATATCTCTATGTCCTCAAACGTTGCTCCACTCGTAGAAAATCCGGTCGAAGTTTTAATAAACTCGGCATCCGATTCTGAGACAATCTCTGCCATCTTTATTTTTTCTTCTTTTGTCAACAAACAAGTCTCAACAATGACCTTTAGTAACTTTCCATGACACGCCTCTTTTACTTGGTTAATCTCATTGAGAATCATTTCAAACTTTCCTTCCTTTACCCATCCGATATTAATAACCATATCAATTTCTGATGCGCCATTATTCACTGCATCTTCCGTTTCTGCACATTTTACAGCCGTTGTGGAATACCCATTTGGAAACCCAATCACTGTGCATATCGGTAATCTGTCCTGTATATAATCTGCTGCCTGTTTCACAAAAGATGGTGGTATACACACAGATGCTGTTCCATATCTCATACCATCATCGCATATTTCTTTAACCTGTTCCCATGTTGCTTCCTGGGTTAATATCGTATGGTCTACTTTGCTCAGAATTTCTTTTATATTCATATTATGTTCCTCTTTTCTATCATCTGCATATAATATACTAAAAATTCTGGAATCTCACAATGACAAATCGGAAACTAAATTTTTTAGACATTTTACAATATTGCTGCCCTGATGCTTATGCAGATATTCACGGAAATGATCAATATCCCTATCTTCACGGTAAAGCATATTTTCATAATACCATTTATGGCGGAACACTCATTGAAATAGAAGTGCATAACTTACCACTTTTGTCAGAACAGGCGCCAGATGCTTTCTATGGTATGCATATACACGAAAAAGGCAACTGTACTCCACCTTTTGACCAAACCGGTAATCACTATAATCCAGACGATTCTCTTCACCCTATGCACCTAGGTGATATGCCCGTTCTATTAGGAAATAATGGATATGCTTATAGCGTATTTTATACAGAGAGATATGATGTAGCAGATATTATCGGGCGCTCTATTGTTGTTCATTTGTTACCGGATGACTTTATCAGTCAGCCTTCCGGAAATTCCGGAGAAAAGATTGGATGCGGAGTTATAAAGAAATGTTGTAGATAATATTCATATAACAAAGAGCAATGTGCTGCGAAAACACATTGCTCTCTATTTAGATTTTTATCAGACTTCTTAATATCCCTCACCAACGACTTTCCATTTTCCCTTCACTAAACGTAATCTAATGGAGCGGTCAGGATTCTGTAGTACACCACCTTTTTTGACTCTTGACCGAAACACAATTTTATTTTTACTTTGTTTTTTTACCTTCAGGGAAATCAACTTAAAAACTGTTTTTCGATAGTAATTTTTTGCAACTTTTTTTGCTCTATTTTTTGATTTTTTACTTAAACTAGTTATAGAACCATTTTTACCCGTTAAAATTTTTCTCGGAATTGCTTTACTATCTGCACGCTTTATAAAATCATCATCTTTTTTAATTTTATAATCACCAAACACTGCAAAAAATCTTCCATTATCCTGCAAATGAATCTTTATTGCTTTAACAGTTTTTTCTCCATTCAAAAATGAAATTTCCATAACAATGACATCTTCTCTTAAATTTTGAGAAAGCGTAGCAATTTTGCTTTCTCTATTATCTGTCAATTCTTTGATTGTGGCATTCGGCATCCAATCTATCGTCAAATATGCATACTCTTTTTCATCTTCTCCGTAATCAACTGTAAAGTTCTTTGCTTCTCCATATTCATCCCTTTTTTCTTTCCAGTTTCTAAAATCAATCATTTGGTTCTTACAGGAAAACCGCACATTTTTAATTTTTTTCCCAGAAAGATAAAACATTAATGGATGCCCTGTCATTTCTCCGTTGTCTGTAATGATTCCACTGGTAATCGTAACTCCTATCTCTGTAATTTTTTCATTTGTTCCATAAGCATATGCTTCCACAATCATTTCCTTTGGCAAAGAAAAAATATATATTCCTCCTATCACGATACATATCGCCATGCCCGCTGCTATCATCAATCGCTTCATTGTATTGTTAAAATGTATTCTTCGTTTTTCCTGGGGCAGATAATCTTCAGCCTCTTCAATATATCTTGTTTCCTATTATATAAAAAAAGCGGAAGGATTAAATCCCTCCGCCACAATTATCACTCGGTCAGTTTTTATTTTTTGACGAGTCAGAACCGTCACTCGTCTCATCGCGATGAATAAATACATTGTATATTTATTACCTTTATATTATGCTATTATACCATAAACACCAAGATTCTTTTATATTCTATATATAATATATTATAGCAATCGTGCATTGTCAACATATTGTTTTTATTTTCATCATTTTGCATATATTTTATAATATAATTTATTTTATTACTTCTGTCTTCGTTCTCTGCTCCACTCCCGCAGGATGATGAGGAAATGCGTAAACAGAAGAAAGTTTTAACGGACAACATCCAACGTTTACTATATTATGCCATTTAACTGCTGGTCAAACAACAATTCTTCCTGAAATCATTAATACTTGTAGTAACAAAAATCTTGGCTATTCTGAAATGACATTTTAAAATAGCCAGACTCCTGCCTTAGAGCCTGGCTATTTTTTATATACAATTTTACTGCTTATGATATTTTCTGTCGTCTTCCTCATACTTCGGTTCACATGTCAACTGTATCCCCAATTTCTTGAACATCTTCTCATCTACTGATGACAAAAGCACAGTCGAATGTGCATCACATCCTTTCAGAAGTGGTATCTGATTCATTGCATGTCTGGCATTCTCATTATGCGCCGCTGTAGAAGACAATGCAATTAATATTTCATCGGTATGAAGTCTTGGATTTTTACTTCCAAGATAGTTCGTCTTGAGTGTCTGTATCGGCTCAATTGCTTCCGGTGCAATTAACTTTATTTCATCATCAATCCCACCTAAAGTCTTTAATGCATTCAAAAGTACTGCAGCAGATGCTCCAAGCAAATCTGTCGTACGTCCGGTTACAATCCTTCCATCCGGAAGTTCAATCGCTGCAGCCGGCTTATTTTCTGTAGCCTTTTCTTTTTCTATTGCAGCAACTGCAACTGCTCTGTCATCCAAAGTAACGCCTGCCTGTTTCATCAGAATTTCCAATTTTGAAATACTGTCCTTTGTTGTTCCCTTACGTCTTTTTTCACAGACAGCTTTATAATATCTTCGAACAATTTCCTGCTCAGATGCCCTGCAGCATGCCTCATCATCAAAAATACAGTTTCCTGCCATATTAACGCCCATATCTGTCGGTGATTTATATGGACTCTCTCCTGAAATCAATTCAAACATCGCATTTACTACAGGGAATATCTCTATATCTCTATTATAATTTACAGTAGTCTCTCCATAAGCAGCCAAGTGGAATGAATCAATCATGTTCACATCATTCAAATCTGCTGTAGCAGCCTCATAAGCAAGGTTTACCGGATGTGCCAATGGAATATTCCAGATAGGAAATGTCTCAAACTTAGCATATCCCGCATCCACACCTCTTTTATGTTCGTGGTATAACTGTGAGAGACAGGTTGCCATCTTACCACTACCCGGTCCCGGTGCTGTAATAACTACTAAAGGTCTCTCTGTCTCAATATAATCATTCTTGCCATATCCTTCATCACTTACGATGTAATTCACATCGCTTGGATATCCCGGTATCTTATAATGTCTGTACGACTTAATTCCCAAAATCTCCAATCTTTTCTGGAATAACTCTGCTGCCGGCTGTCCTGAAAACTTTGTCAGGCAGACACTTCCTACAAACAGCCCGATAGACTGAAACTCATCAATCAATCTTAACACGTCCATATCATATGTAATACCATAATCTCCACGAACCTTGTTATCTTCAATATCTTCTGCACTGATAACAATAACAATCTCTGCCTTGTCCTTCAGCTGCAATAACATCTGTAATTTTGAATCCGGCTCAAACCCCGGCAGAACTCTTGATGCATGATAATCATCAAATAACTTCCCACCAAACTCCAGATATAGTTTATTTCCAAACTGTGCGATTCTCTCACTAATATGCTCTGACTGCATTTTTAAGTATTTTTCGTTATCAAATCCTTTTTTCAACTTCCTTAACCTCATCCGTATTTTTTACCATCAATTATTTTACACTACTTTTTGTTATTTTAAAATAGTTTTATGCTCTTTCTTTTTATTTTTTTCTACCCTAAATTTTTGCTGCTATAACACTGTCTCGTAAACAAACACTGTCACATAACTTTTTAAATATGTAATCTTATTGTTCTGCCTGTAAAACATTCATCATGGCAGGAATTAACTGTTTTTTCCTTGATACGATTCCCTGTAAAACACATGCACTGTCCTCAATATTCAAACCAAATGCATTTCTTATCACATCTGCTGTACCCTCGCCATAACAAATCAACTCTGTAGACTCATCTAATATGTTCGTAAGCATAAAGAAAACCATCTGTACACCGTGCTTTCCACACTCATATTTTAAATGCGGCTCCAGTCGTTTTTTAATTAGTTGTAATTCATCTGTCGCCATAGAACTAATCTGTCCAACACCAAAGACAACATCACCGGCAATAAATTTCTTAAAGTCCTGATAAAATATCTCTTCTGTTGTCTTTTCTGACAGATTACTACCCGACTTAAACATATCCGTTGCAAACTTTTCAATATCTATTCCTGCAGTATCCGCCATTTCCTTTGCAGTCATCTGATCTAATGGCGTGCATGTAGGTGAACGGAATAATAAGGTATCCGAAACAATTGCTGCACATAAGAGACCTGCAATATCTTTCGGAACCTCTACCCCCTTTTCATAATACATTTGTCTGACAATCGTTGCAGTACATCCTACCGGCTGATTTCTGAATGTGATGGGATATTTTGTCTCAATTGTTCCAATTCGATGATGATCTACAATCTCCATAATCTCCGCCTGCTCTATATTATCTACAGCCTGAGACAACTCATTATGATCCACCAAAATCACTTTCTTCTTTTCAATGTTCAAAAAATTTCTACGCGAGACTGTTCCTACATATTTTCCATACTTATCAACAATCGGAAAATTTCTAATTCTTGTTTTTCCCATAACCGTTTTGATTTTATCTGTGAAATCGTCCATATTAAAAGTAATCAAATTTTCCGATACCATCAGCGCTCTTACAGGAATACTCTGCTCAATCAGTCTGGCAACAGCAAAAGAATCATGTGGCGTTGTAATAATAACAGTACCCTTATCTCTTGCATAACTCTGTATAGCTTCGGACACCGGCACACCCATGCCAATAACCATACAACTCGCCTGCATGTCTACTGCATTCAGATGATCTTCCGGTCTGTCCCCTAATATAACCAAATCTCCCGGTTCAATATATTTTTTTACAAGAGATGGATTAAATGCCCCAATTAAAACCTTGCCTTTGCAAAAAACAGAATTCTCATTCCCTACCAATATTTCTCCATCCAAAGTCTCTGCGATATGTTTAAAAGGAGTTTTTGCCTTTGACAGTGATGTTGGATTGTGCCGCATCATATTATTCGTAATATCCGACATGGAAATAATGCCCTCAAGATTATTTTCTTCATCAGTTAATGGCAATGTAATCGCATTATTTTCCTGCATAAACTCCCATGCCTCTTTTACCGAAATTTCTTTTGACATTCCTGGAAGATGTCTCACTTCCATATCCTTTACCTGTGTACCTACATTTGGCAGATAACCCGGAGTATGCGCCTTAAAATATTTTAAGACATACTCTGTCTCCTCATTAATCTGACCTGCTCTTTTCGCTACAAACTTTCCTTCTTCTGTTTGGTTTTTCAGATATGCTAAGGCAACAGCCGAACATATAGAATCAGTATCTGGATTTTTATGTCCGATAATATAATTTCTTTTCTGCATCCATCTTCTCCTTATATTCTAATCAAATCCTGTACTTATTTTACCTTTATCACTACTACATTGCAATCCCATTCCCCAAATTGAAGAATTTTATATATTTTCTTATCTAAAAAAAGTTTTAAAAAACATTGTTTTTAATTCTGCATTCTGATCTGCTGTTTATTTACTATCGGATAAACTATCAGCCTGTTACTATTTAAATCTTCTCTATGCATATCTACACCGGTAATCTGATTATTCTCATATGTCGTATAGTAATAAATTCCCTTATCCGTATTACAACAGGATGTATAAAGCGTCACCTCATATTTATCTTTTCCAAGAACCACACAGCCTCTTTGCTGCTCTACAGAACCTAATATATGAAAAAACTGGCTGATGCTTTCTGACTCTGAATCTCCTGAACACGAATTCATTTTCGTAAATGCTGCTTTTACAAACCGTGACATGGAGGATAAATCTCCCGGAAGTCCTATTGCCCCCATCCCCCGGCTATATGCGTCTAATTGTAATGATGGTGCAAAATTATTTACCGGATTCCCTTTTGATAAACTCATATAATTATTTAAATTAAACATTTGAGATTCAAAAGGAGGATTGTTCGTTAATATCCCAACCGGATTATCATATATTTTCAATCCCTCCTTCACAGACTCTATTGTAATAGACCGCTCTTTATCACTGATAATCCAATGCAACGGTGCCAGTGGAAGTTCAGAATTAAAGCAGGTGTTTATCAGATTCATATTAATCATAACATTCTTAGCTTCTTCTACATTCGCACATTGTCCTAAAATCCATGGAATAAATTCATATGGCGTAACATTATCCATTCCTTTTTTCTCTTCTTTATAATCAGCATTTCCCGGAAAATTCAATCCTGCCATACTTAGTCCTTCTTCATTTGTTCCATCAAAATAAAGCGGATAACCATCTACAACTGTTGCTACACCTATCATCCCGTAATGAGTTTTCATATCTTTTACTTTCAAAAAGTCCAACAAAAAATTACGGGGTGTTATCACTACCCGCTCTCCATACGAAATTTCATAATCTAAAGTTCGTCCAAAATAATGATCTTTTGTTTTATATGTTGCTGCTGTACACATAAAATCACCTCCTAAAAAAAATATATAATTATCATATACAGAAATGTTTCTAATTATAATATTCAACACTTTTAACTTTCTCTTTTTTATTTTTATCTTACACTGTCCGAAATTAATACAGTGAATATAATAGAAAAAAAGGCCTTTTGTATGCTGCTTAATATTATTCTTCTTGTATCTGCATTATGTATAGATATTTTTGTTGCGAGTATTGCCTATGGTACCAATCAAGTTCATATGTCTCGGATGCAAATACTTCTTGCTAATGGTATCTGCAGCCTTTTTCTTGGAATTTCACTCTCCTTTGGAGTTCTGCTAGACAGCTGGATACCAGAAACATTTACAAAAAAAATATGTTTTTTCAGCCTTCTGCTATTAGGTTTATGGAAGTTTTTTGACTTTGTTATAAAAAGATATGTAAGAAAGCATAAAAACACCCAGAAAAAGATATATTTTCATCTATCAACAATAAAATTTGTCATCAACATATACTGTAATCCCCTGGAAGCCGATGCAGACAAAAACAAAAAACTATCATTTAAAGAAGTCGTTTTCTTTTCCATCGCAATGTCCATTGACAGTTTAATTGCAGGAACAATGGCCGCCTTTCTAAAAATATCGGTCCCTCTAACTGTGCTTTCTGCCTTTATTTTAGGAAATATTTTTACCTGTATCGGACAGTTTCTCGGACAGCGTATCAGCATTAAGTCCTCCATGGATTTATCATGGATTGGTAGCATCCTATTTATTATTCTCGCATTTACTAAATTATAAAAAAATGTTATATGATACCTGACAAGTGAATATATCACTTATTGTCAGATATCATATAACAACCATTTATTATAATATCATATGTTCTTTAATTTCTTTTCAATACTTCTTGTCTGACTCTTAAGCCATTTTTTTTCAGGCGCATTCACATATAACTCTAGTTTTTCATACACCACTGCATGATACCAGTTCAATAATCGAATTTCCCTATCAGTCATCATCTCAGGCAAAATTGCTTCTCTGTCATAAGGAACCATAGTCATCATTTCAAATCCCAAAAATTTTCCATAATTTGTTCTATTTCTTTCCTGACACAACATCAGATCTTCAATACGTATTCCATACTCTCCTTCCTTATAATATCCTGGCTCATTGGAAATCAGCATACCCTCTTCCAAAACTACTCCTGTACTTCCATCAGGTTCCTTTAAACGTATTCCAACCGGCCCTTCATGAACATTTAACAAATAGCCTACACCGTGTCCAGTGCCGTGTTTAAAATCTAATCCCATTTCCCACAAAGGCCCACGGGCAAGACAATCTAAATTTGTACCCGTACAACCATAAGGAAAAATTGCTGCAACCAGATTTAAATGCCCACGAAGAACTGCTGTATAATGTTCCTTTTGCTCCCTTGTTAATTCTCCAAGCGCAACTGTTCTCGTAACATCTGTTGTCCCATACAAATAATGTCCACCAGTGTCTAATAATACAAATGTATTCTCCTGTAAAGGAATATTCTTTTTTTTCGTAGGTGCATAATGAACAATTGCTCCGTTGGCTCCTGCTGCTACAATTGGAGCAAAACTTTGCTGCAGATATCCTTCTCCCATCTGACGGAAAGATTCTAATTTTCTGCATACTTCCCATTCCGTGACCTTATCAATTTTACCAGCCCTATATCTTTTTTTAAGCCAATAAATTAATTTCGTAACAGCCACTCCATCCAGAAGATGTGCCCGCCTTTCATTTTCCATTTCCGTATTATTTTTCTTTGTCTTCGCCAAAGTAGTCGGATTCATTTGATTTATCACATATACATCTTTAGGAATACTATTCCTCAAAGATACATTAACTGTCTTTTCATCTATAAGCAAAGTAAGTTCTTTTAATTTTTTTATATCTTCATAAATTTGAGAATATGGTGCTATTTCTATATTATCTTTTTCAAATTCTTTAATTATTTGCTTCCCGATGGACTTTTCATCCCTATACAAAACGGCCCTATCCTTATACACAATCGTATACGATAATGCCACCGGGCTATATTTTATATCATTACCACGTAAATTATAAAGCCATGCAATATCATCCAGTGAGACAATTAAACTTGCATCAACTCCAATACGATTCATTTCATCTCTTAAATATTTCAATTTCTGTTTTCTAGATTTTCCTGCATATTTCTTTTTCAAAAGCCAGATAGGTTCATTTGGAAACTCTGGCCGCTTTCTCCAGATAACACCAATCAAATCAATATCTTCTTTATATTCAATATTTTTCTCTGCAAGAGCTGTCTTAATAGAATTTGCATAATCAGACCTAATAGTTCTTCCATCATACCCAAGACACTCGCCATCGTGCAAAATGTCAGCCAAATATTCCTGTACAGTCAATACACCTTTCTCACCCATCTTCATTAAAGCAATTTCGGAACCTTTTAATTGTTCCTTCGCCTGAATAAAATATCTTCCATCTGTCCACAATTTTGCTTCTTCCTGTGTCACAATAATCGTACCAGCTGACCCCGTAAATCCGGATATATACTCTCTGCATTTAAAATAGTCACAAACATATTCCGAACCATGAAAATCATCACTGACTGTCAGATATGCTGTTACTCCCTCTTCTCTCATCTTCTCACGAAGCTTTTCAATTCTCCCTTTTATAACATTCTTCATATTTTCACTCTTATTTTCTGTTCTTCTACTTTTATTTTCTATTATATTATTTACATAGCCATTATGCAAAATTTATATTATTATTTATATTTGTCAAACGCCCTCAAAATAATCAGCATCTAATACAAAAAAGAAAACCTCTATCATTATTTTTTTCACATAATGATAGAGGAATATCTTTAATAAATTTTATTCAATTCTTCACTATCTCATGATTCTATTTGTTAGCAATTGCTGCCTGTGCTGCTGCAAGTCTTGCAATAGGAACACGGAATGGTGAACATGATACATAGTCAAGACCAATCTTATGGCAGAACTCTACAGAAGATGGATCTCCACCGTGCTCACCACAGATACCTACGTGAAGGTTTGAGTTAACTGGCTTACCAAGCTTAATAGCTGTTTCCATTAACTTACCAACACCTGTCTGGTCTAACTTAGCAAACGGATCATTCTCGAAAATCTTAGCATCATAGTAAGCATCTAAGAACTTACCAGCATCATCTCTTGAGAATCCATATGTCATCTGTGTTAAGTCGTTTGTACCGAAGCAGAAGAAGTCTGCCTGTTCTGCAATCGCATCAGCTGTAAGAGCAGCTCTTGGGATTTCGATCATAGTACCAACTTCATATGCAAGTTCTACACCTGCTGCTGCGATTTCAGCATCAGCTGTTGCTACTACCATATCCTTAACATATTTTAATTCCTTAGAATCACATGATAACGGAATCATGATTTCTGGTTTTACTGTCCAATCAGCATGTGCTTTCTGAACATTGATAGCTGCACGAATAACAGCCTTTGTCTGCATCTTAGCGATTTCCGGATAAGTTACAGCAAGACGAAGTCCTCTGTGACCCATCATAGGGTTAAACTCATGAAGTGATGTGATGATATTCTTGATATCTTCAACACTCTTGCCCTGAGAATCAGCTAATTTCTTAATATCATCTTCCTCTGTAGGAACGAATTCATGAAGAGGTGGATCTAAGAATCTGATTGTAACTGGGTTTCCTTCTAATGCTTCATAAAGAGCTTCGAAGTCTCCCTGCTGATATGGAAGAATCTTTTCAAGAGCAGCTTCTCTTTCTTCTACTGTATCAGAACAGATCATTTCTCTGAATGCTGCAATTCTGTCTTCTTCGAAGAACATATGCTCTGTACGGCAAAGACCGATACCTTCAGCACCAAGCTCTCTAGCCTTCTTAGCATCAGCTGGTGTATCAGCATTTGTTCTAACCTTAAGTGTTCTATATTTATCAGCCCATCCCATGATACGTCCAAATGTACCGGCAATCTGAGCGTCAACTGTTTCGATGATACCATCATAGATATTACCTGTAGAACCATCGATTGAAATATAATCTCCTTCGTGGAATTCTTTTCCACCTAATGTGAACTTCTTGTTTTCTTCGTCCATAGCGATATCACCGCATCCGGATACACAACATGTACCCATACCACGTGCAACTACGGCTGCGTGAGATGTCATACCACCACGTACTGTTAAGATACCCTGAGAAGCCTTCATACCTGTAATATCTTCCGGAGATGTTTCAAGACGTACAAGTACAACCTTTTCTCCTCTTGCATTCCAAGCTTCAGCATCATCAGCTGTAAATACTACCTTACCACAAGCAGCTCCCGGTGAAGCACCAAGACCTTTACCCATTGGTGTAGCAGCCTTTAATGCTGCTGCATCAAACTGTGGATGAAGTAATGTATCTAAGTTTCTAGGATCAATCATAGCTACAGCTTCTTCTTCTGTTCTCATGCCTTCATCAACAAGGTCACAAGCAATCTGTAAAGCAGCCTGAGCTGTTCTCTTACCATTTCTTGTCTGTAACATATAGAGTTTTTCATTTTCAATAGTAAACTCCATATCCTGCATATCTCTGTAATGATTTTCAAGTGTTGAACAAACTTCCTTGAACTGAGCAAATGCTTCTGGAAATTCTTCTTCCATCTGAGCGATTGGCATTGGTGTTCTAACACCGGCAACAACGTCCTCACCCTGAGCGTTCTTTAAGAACTCACCCATAAGCTTCTTCTCTCCTGTAGCAGGATCTCTTGTAAATGCAACACCTGTACCACAGTCATCACCCATGTTACCAAATGCCATTGACTGTACGTTGACAGCTGTACCCCATGAATAAGGGATATCGTTGTCACGACGGTAAACATTTGCACGAGGGTTGTCCCATGATCTAAATACGGCCATTACTGCTCCCATTAACTGTTCCTTAGGATCATCCGGGAAGTCTTCACCGATTTTTGCTTTATATTCTGCCTTGAACTGACCAGCTAATTCCTTTAAGTCATCTGCTGTAAGTTCAACGTCCTGTGTAACGCCTCTATCAGCTTTCATTTTGTCGATAAGTTCCTCAAAGTACTTCTTACCAACTTCCATAACTACATCAGAGTACATCTGGATAAATCTTCTGTAGCAGTCCCAAGCCCAACGAGCATTTCCTGATTTTTCAGCAATTGTGTTAACAACTGTTTCGTTAAGACCAAGGTTAAGAATAGTATCCATCATACCTGGCATAGAAGCTCTAGCTCCTGAACGAACAGATACAAGTAAAGGATTTTCCTTATCACCGAATTTCTTTCCTGTGATTTCTTCCATCTTTACAATGTACTCGTTAATCTGTCCCTGAATTTCATCATTAATTTTTCTGCCGTCCTCATAATACTGAGTACAAGCTTCTGTTGTGATTGTGAATCCCTGAGGTACCGGAAGTCCTAAACTTGTCATTTCTGCAAGGTTAGCACCTTTACCACCGAGGAGTTCACGCATGTCAGCATTACCTTCACTGAAAAGGTATACCCATTTGTTTGCCATGTTTTTTTCCTCCTAATTAATTAGTATTTAATTTATGTCATGAGCTATAGAATGGCCATCTTTAGTAGCTCATACACTCATATACTGGCGCTGCCATTTTAACGTTAGTTGACATAATTTTGTCTCATAAAATCACACGTAAAAAGGGCGCAACCGCACCTACAGTGCAATTATAACATAAGAAGTCTTTTAGTCAATAAGAAAAGGGTTATTTTTCCACAATAAATGTAGTAATAGAGTGCGGAGGCATTTCTGTATTCATTCCTTTTCCATCAATCGCTAATGCAATCCTATTTCTCTTGTTCAGTTCATTCTGAACTACCACTACAATCTGTCCATCAGGATTTTTATAAGCTACTGAATAAATGCCTTTATCTGAATCATTCAGACAAAGTACTCTTTTTGCACCTGGCTTAATATATCTTGAAAAATGACCGATATAAAAATAGGATACATTATATGTAATTTTATTTGTCTTTGTATTTACCATAATTGGCGCTTCACAATAATTTCCCGCATAGTTTGGACCTCCCTTTTCATCTAAAACAAGATTCCAGTCTACCCATGCCTCTGTATGATTATTAAAATCTTTTATCATGTTACGTCCATAAGTCTCTCCATGTTTCCATGCCCCAATTCCTGCTGTTGAACTTGTACTTCCCGAATTATTCACAAGTTCCACACAGCCTTCTGTAAATATCAAATGCTGTTTTGGGTAAATATCATGTGCCATGGCAAGAATCTCTGACTTATCAGAACCATACCAGTGATAAGCAATTCCCCATACAATTTCTTTTGCGTTTTTATATGCCAGAGTTTCACGCACACGCCTGAACATAATATCCCGGTTATGATCTAAAATAACAATCTTAATTCTCTCTTCAAGACCTGCTGCTTTTAACTCTTCATAAATATAGTCTACAGCCAGCATGGCCTCTTCTGTAGGGTCGTATTTACAAGACGCCCATAACTGCTTTGCTTCCGGTTCATTCTGAACACTAACAGTTCTTATATTAATTCCCCTCTCAAGCATCCCCTGAATATACTTAACCATATATTTTGCCCAGGTACCATAATATTTTCTAAGAAGTCTCCCCCCATGATTCATGTCTTTATTATTTTTCATAAAAGCAGGCGGACTCCACGGCGCACATAAAATACCAATATCTTCTCCTGCTTCTTCTCCTGCCTGCTTAATAAATGGAACAACATATTTATCTTCTCTTTCCATATTAAATGTTTTTAAGTCAGCATCCCCGTCTTCTACATATACATATGGGTCGAGAGAAAAATCACAACCATTAATAGATGTACGTCCCAAATTGTATGCCAATCCTGATTCTTTATTAAAATATGCCTTAATAATGTCTGCTCTGACTTCTTCACTTGCATTCGCCATAACATATGCAGCAGATTCCGTAAAAGCTCCACCAAATCCTAAATGTGTTTGAAACTCCTGACTGCTGTCTACTACAACAGTATCCATTCTAAAGCTAAAATAATCTCTCAATTCTAAAGAGCCTAAATCTCTCCACTTAACTTCATCTCCCTGAGCTGTCTGTATTATTCTTATCACTGGTTCCATGCTATACCTCATTCCATAATAAAAGCACAATCCATCCGAATTATGCATCTTTAATTTTCTTATTAAATTTAGTAAATAACAACACTCTCTAATATCGTTCAATTTCGCTCTTTTTCCCATATTATGATTATAACATGTTACTAATAAATGTATATAGTAACATTTACACAAAGATAATTTGTTTTTTTATGAAAGTTGATGAATGTTATATAAAATCGTTTCAATATATGATTATATAAGGACTTCCTTTATTTTTATTTTGTATAATTTTCGACTCTTATAAAACAAAGGCTATTCCCTTTATTTATCGGGAATAGCCTTTGTTTTGTTAACTATTTCTATCTATTACTCAACCTAGTTACTTGCTTAAAATCATTTTTTCGCTCCACTTGCCATATGATTTTTTCTTATTCTTTAATTCTTTATACGGTCTAACCGTCACATAAGCCGGTTTTCCTTCTACTTTAGCCGTATATTTGCCTAAATCATAACTAAATTTTACATTGTATGTTCCCTTTAATGCCTTTGGTGTTTTTATATTAAAACTGTTCTTTGTAGTGAAATACTTATATACTTTGCTGCCCTTTTTAATCTGTACCTGATAACCCTTGGCTCCGGCTAGTTTACAGAATTTCACACTGACTTTTTTGTTAGTAATCTTTGCACTTGTCACTACTGTTTTTGATTTTTTCAAACTCTTTGTAGAATAGATTTTTACTTTTGATTCAAATGCTGCCGGTTTTATAGCCACGCTGCTCTTTAATGTTGCTTCCTTTAATTTTGTTCTTGCAAATGCACACCTTCCGATTGTCTTTAGGTTTGAATTTGTAATTATTTTTGACACATATGAATTATAAAACGCATATTCTCCGATTGTTTTAACATTTTTTCCTAATGTTACATCTTTAATATTTTTCTGATAAAAAGCTGCCGGTTTAATTGTTATAACTGCATCTGGTATTGTTACTTTATTTTTACCTGAGACATAATAATATACAGTTTTACCATCTGCTGACATCAAACAGCCGTTAGAGATTTTACATGCTGTATTATTTTTTGAAATAGTAACTGAAAAATCATCATATTCGTATACACCCGCTAAAGCATATCCCAGTGAATCTGCTGTTCCGCCAACTTCAATTTCATCTGCTCCGTTACCCAGTGCTGCATATGCATAATTTTTCATATCTCCCTGAACCACAATCTTTTTTGCCCAACGAATTGCATTTGTTTCAACTTTTGTTACAGATGCCGGGACAACAAACGTTCCATTTATTTCGTTAAACGCTTCGCTCTTTATTGTGCTTACTGTGTCTGCTATCTCTACTTTTTCTACACGATATAAATCACAGAAACTCGAACTTCCAATAGATGTTATCCCTTTATTAATTACTATTGTTTTCGTATCTCCCAAACTTTTAGCAAATCCTGTGTCATCCCACATTTCTCCGGTTCCATTGATTGTCAATGTCTTTGTGTCTGTGTCGTAGCTATACGTTGCACTATCTCCACAACGCCCCTCTGTTACTTTTTCCTCTGCCATAACTGTTGTACCAGTTATATCTGCCGGCATTACCATAGGTACCGCCATTGTCATTGCCATTGTTGTTGCTGTTAACACAGCTAATAATTTTGATTTTCTCATCTTCATATCCTCCATTTGTTTTGTTTTATACATATTAAACGGAGGGTTCTGGAAAAATATTGCAAAACATTTAAAATTTTTTTAAATATATACATAATAGTTCAGCCACCAGCTCGAATTCGCAGGTAAACCTGCTCCTTCTCTCTTTTTTTGTTTAGCACATACAAAAAAGAACAAGAATTCAAATTCCTGCAAACAGTCCTTATAAATTCTTGCTCTTTTTTTGTCCATTGCTGAACTATTATTAAAATTCCATTTTTTCCTCAAAATATGCTTTCAAATCTTCAATCTTAATACGTTCCTGTTCCATTGTGTCACGGTCACGTACTGTAACTGCTCCATCCTCTTCAGAATCAAAATCGTATGTTACACAGAAAGGAGTTCCAATTTCGTCCTGACGACGATATCTCTTTCCGATAGCTCCTCTGTCATCATATTCACAGTTATAATATTTGCTGAGCTCTGCAAACACTTTTTCTGCACCTTCATTCAATTTTTTTGACAGTGGAAGAACTCCAATCTTAACCGGTGCAATCGCCGGATGAAAATGAAGAACTGTACGGGTGTCAGGCTTTTCTTCTGTTCCGATTTCTTCTTCATCATATGCTGCACAAAGGAATGCAAGTGTTACTCTGTCAGCACCGAGGGATGGTTCAATAACATATGGAACATATCTCTCATGTTTTTCATCATCAAAATATGTTAAATCTTCTTTGGAAGTATTAATGTGCTGTGTCAAATCATAATCTGTTCTATCTGCAATTCCCCAAAGTTCTCCCCATCCAAATGGGAATAAGAACTCAATATCAGTTGTTGCTTTTGAATAGAATGACAATTCTTCCTTGTCATGATCTCTCAGTCTCATTTCATCTTCCTTAATTCCAAGACTTAATAACCAGTCACGGCAGAATCCTCTCCAGTATTCAAACCATTCTAAATCTGTATCCGGCTCGCAGAAAAATTCTAATTCCATCTGTTCAAATTCTCTTGTTCTGAATGTAAAGTTTCCCGGTGTAATTTCATTTCTGAACGACTTACCAATTTGTCCAATACCAAACGGAATTTTCTTTCTGGAAGTTCTCTGAACATTCTTGAAGTTAACAAAAATACCCTGAGCAGTCTCCGGTCTCAGATAAACCGTATTCTTTGCATCTTCTGTTACACCCTGAAATGTTTTAAACATCAGGTTAAACTCACGGATATCTGTAAAGTTATGCTTTCCACACGAAGGACAGCAGATATTTTTTTCTTCTATGTAAGATGCCATCTGTTCATGTGACCATGCATCTACAGATTCTTCTATCGCAATACCATTTTCATCCATATAATCTTCAATTAATTTATCTGCCCTGAATCTCTCATGACACTCTTTACAATCCATTAACGGATCAGAAAAACTGCCAAGATGTCCGGATGCAACCCATGTCTGTGAATTCATCAGTATTGCGCAGTCAACACCTACATTATATGGATTTTCCTGAATGAATTTTTTCCACCATGCTTTTTTTACATTGTTCTTCAACTCAACACCTAAATTTCCATAATCCCAAGTGTTAGCAAGACCTCCATAAATCTCTGACCCCGGGTATACAAATCCCCTGCTTTTTGCTAATGCTACAATTTTGTCCATTGTCTTTTCCATAATTTCTCTCCTTCTTTTTACATATACAGGCTTTCCTGCTATTTATCAAAACATTTTTTCCTCTAATAGATAATATAACTTAAACCATCCTCTGCTTTTGCAGTTATAATCATTCCTTCCTTATCTACCTTGCAATTATCACTGATATATTTTATATCACTGTCTATCTGAACAGAATACTGACCATTTAATATTAAAATTTCACTATCACCCATTTCCTTGATATCACTATCTGTCAGTTTTTTCTTCTTATCCGGTGAAACAAAGTCCCCTTTAATTTTGACATCTCCTCTGTCTCTAATCTTACCGGCAAAGAAATTGGTCTCTTCTTTATTATAGTCTTTTATATACTCATTAAAATCATATACCGTAGCCATCTTTAAAACCAGATATGCCACTTTATCTTCCACATCAAATCTGTCTACCTGAATTGCATTATCTACAGACGCTGCATCACTGGCATTATAATCTTTAACTTCTTCATTAATATAATTTTCTAATGCCTCTTCATCATAGTCGCCACTTTTGAAACTCTCACCTACACCATAGGTTACTGCTCCATCCTCATCTATATAAATAGCATTTGTTCCTTCTTTCAATTCAATATCTCCTACCTTGTTACCACAGCCTGTAAGCCCTGCTGCCATCACAAGGACAAGGGAAAATATTAAAATGTTTCTTAAAATGTACTTCATTCAATCTCCTCCTGTTTATCGGCATAACATACCTAATTAATAATTTTAAACTCAATGGACTTTAATTTCAATACAAATTTTACATAAAACTTGTATATTATTTGTATAATTTCATGGCAATCTGGCTACCGCCTTCAAAATAACATCATAGAAAGTCCAAAGAATTAAATTTTTTATCCACTACTTTTTTTATGTATTGTCCGATAATATTCTCCATTTGCTCTAACACTGTTTCTTTTACCTGAAAAGTATATAATTTATTGATTGGTGATGTAATAATATATTGAAGTGCATAGATTGTCGATGCATCCAATAAATTTTCCTGTTTGATACTTCCATGACACTGTCTGCACATTACAGAATTATGGTTCAAGTCAAAATAATCTAAATTATCTTTTGCTCCACACATACCACACTCAAAAACATTAGGGTACTCTCCATTTAACACCAATGTCTTTAGTTCATAAATGCACCGAACCAGTCTGTTCGATATATTACCTTTGCTCAACGCTTTCATGGAAAGATACAGCAGTTCTAAAGTATCTCTTGCTTCAATGCCCTCTCTTCCATAATAATCAGCCAGTTCCAGAAAATACATTCCTAAATACATGCTGTCAATATCACTCATGGAATTGCTGAAATAATCGCTGATCTTCATTCCTGTTACAGTATAAGCATTTCGCCCACGATACAATGTAAACTCACCAAAAGCCATCGGCTGGCTGCCTCCGAGATACTGACTTGTCGGCTTTCTTGCCCCTCTGGCAAACGCTGTTATTTTTCCAAATTCTTTAGTCAGAATCACAAGACGCTTATCATATTCACTTATAGGTGTCCCGGAAATTACCATTCCGACTGCTGTCATCGTCTCTACCATCTCTATCGCCTTCTATCTTAGAAATAAAGTTCTCTCTTGCTTCGTTTACCTTTTTCTCCTGTGCATATTTTAAATAATCTTCTACCTTGCCCGTCGTTTCAAACACTCTCCAGCTGCCTAAATTATCCATCTTATCCTCCTTGTAATTCAATCTATCTATATAATTTCCAAGGATGGATATTGTATGCATGATATTTCCTTTAAGAAAATAATGGAAACTGTTTAAAGATACCGGCAGATTTCATTATTTGTCTTCTTTATATCCATAATTTTTCATCAATAATTCGCTGTCTCTCCAGTCTTTTCGCACCTTTACCCAAATCTGAAGATTCACTTTTGTATCCAGCTGCTGCTCGATTTCATACCTTGCATTGGTACCTATTTTTTTCAACATACTACCCTGTTTGCCAATAATAATTCCTTTATGAGAATCTCTCTCACATACAATCGTTGCCTCAATATCATAAATATCTTTGTGACGTCTTTTTTTCATCCGTTCAATGGTTACTGCAATACCATGAGGAATTTCCTCATCCAGTGCATGTAATGCTTTTTCCCGAATCAGCTCTGCCACAATCTGTCGCATCGGCTGGTCTGTAACTGTATCTTCATCATAGTACATCGGGCCTTCTGGAAGATATTTAAATATCTGTTCCACTATGGTATCTACATTCTTCCCACGAAGTGCTGATGCCGGAATAATCTCATCGAAATCTAAAATTTTTCTATATGCATCTATAAATGAAAGAACCTCATCCTGTTTGACTGTATCTGTTTTGTTAATCACCAAAATAACCGGCACCTGAATACCTTTTAACTGCTCTGCAATATGCTGCTCTCCTGCCCCGATAAATGTATCAGGCTCAACCAGCCACATAATCAGATCTACTTCCTTTAAAGTCTTTTCTGCAACACTGACCATATATTCACCCAGCTTATTTTTTGCCTTATGAATCCCCGGTGTATCAAGAAATACAATCTGACCCTCATCACAAGTATAGACTGTCTGTATTTTATTTCTAGTGGTCTGTGGCTTCTTTGATGTAATCGCAATCTTCTGACCGATAATCTGATTCATCAATGTTGATTTTCCTACATTCGGTCTGCCGATTAATGCTACAAATCCTGACTTAAATCCTTTTTCCATGTATTTATCCTCTATTTCTTTCTTCATGTACAGCTTACTGCTTTTCTTTATTCAGTGCTTATCCTAGTTCCTTAATTTCATTGAATAATTCTTCATCACTTGTAATAGCACTCTTTCCACCAACCACGCAGATGTGATTCTTTTCCAATGCTTTTTTAAACTTCGGTGCAAGACTTCTGATTTTTGCCACATCTGTTTTCAATACGTCTTCTCTTTCTCTTTTTAGTATTTCATAACTGGTTCCACTCATATACTGGGTAAATTCTCTTCCACTTCTGTCAGCAGCACTCAATGGTGTGTCCATGTTACTGATTGTTCCGATAATATACTTTCTCATCTCACGCTCGCTGGCATCAAACTGTGCAATATACTCAGGTGCGTTCAAATAAACGTCACTGGTTCGTTTCAGATTCGGGTCCCGGTATGAGGAAAACATTACATCTCCACTGCGGGTTACTGAACAATTACAGCCATACGCCCCTCCAAGTACTCTGATATTATTCCACAAATATTCACTACTCATAATATTAGACAATACCTGCATGCTGCCATCAAAAAATTCCGACTGATCGTCTTTATAATTTCCACATCTTGATACATACTGCACCTGACCGGATGTAATAAATCCTTCATTTTTTTCTGTCGGCTCAAATTCCCATCCGTTAAAATGCGGTTTAAAATCTACTGACTCATACATACATTCCTGTAATTTTGCAATATATGTTTTTACCTTTTCATAACTTTCTTGACTTCCGGCATAATTAATTATCATATTGTCTTTTCTAAAAATATACTTGATTGTGTCAGATAATTTATTCATGACTTCTATTTTACATGTATCATAATTTTCCAGTATATCCTCAACAAATTTATAAAAATCAATACCGGATGTCTGTTCTCTAATATAATAATCCTCTGAATAATCTGATACGGCACGCATTCTGCTTGCAATATTGCCCGATTGTATAATAGTTTTATTTAACCTGGATTTTGTTTCTTCTAATATTTCTTTCAGCCGCTTTTCATCTGAGAAATCTGTCTTTGTGATAATCTCCTGAATAATGCTGATAGCTTTTTTCAGCTTGTTATCCATCGCCTTTGTATGAACTTCCACCTGATACTTTGCCGTCTTCTCAAGACTATTTACATAAATCCCGGAACTGAAAAGCAAACCTCCCAAATTCATATCAATGTCCGTATTTAACTCTGTATATCTTCTATCTGTATCCATGAAACTCAATACATATTTTAATAGTCCCACATATGGAACATATTCCATTGGCAATGTGCTGAAATCAAAGGCAATATCCAGATATCCGATTCCATTGGTAAAGAGTTCATTATAAATGGCTGTATATGCAGGAAGTTTTTCTTCCTTGTAGATAAACGGCTTAGGATTCTTCTCAATATCTTCTATCTCCAATAACGGAATTGTTTCCAGTTCCTCGTCTGTAGAAGGTGTCTCCTGATATTCTTTTAACTGCTTCGTATCTGCAATTAAATTTTCCAGTTCTTCTTCCGTCATACTATTTTTTAAATCTCTTAATTGTTCTGCCAGTACAGATTCTTTTTCCTCTGTAAGACCTTTCTTTGGCTGCATGATTACAGTAGAACGATGCGTATTTTTTAACAGATATTTTTCTATCAGACTTTCAAAATAATCTGTATCAATTTTTTCTCTCAATGTATCAAAAACCTTATTTGTCTCAAGAGAAGCAAATGGTTGTTTCTCATCATATAGCCATGTACTCATAAGATTCAGTCCCCATATTAATCCTTTAGGAAAACCGCCAAAATCTGCTTCTTTCACAGAGAACTCCAAGCTGTTCAAACCTGCTCTTAACGCATCTTTATGAATACCATTTTTCACAATTTCTCTTAATGTTTTATCTATCAAATCATTGAACTTGTCTGCATCCAGCTCATTCGCATACTTTGCTGTAATACTGTATATCGGTTGTAATATATCATCTTCGTATGCTCCGATAATATCCTTTCCGATTTTTGCATCAATTAATGCCTGTTTTAGAGGTGCTCCAGGAATTTTCATAATGGCATATTCGAGTATCTGAAATGCAATATTCAATTCCACATCCAAGCTATCTCCAATAACAAAATTTGAAACTAAAACAGCACTCTCTTCTTCCTTTTCGCTGTCAGATATTGCATATTCTTTTTTGACAGTACATGGTTTCTCTAATGATTTCTGCATCCTGATTTCAGAATCTACCTGCAGATAATCATAATGGGATAAATATTTCTTATCAAGCCATTCCAAACGTTCCACCACATCCATATCTCCGTATAAATAAATATAGCTATTGGACGGATGATAATATTTTCCATGGAAATCTAAATACTGCTGGTAAGTTAATTCAGGAATGAAGTCTGGGTCTCCACCCGACTCACTACTGTAACCATTATCTGGAAAGAGCGACTGCAAAGACACTCTTGATGCCATTCCGTCAACAGATGAAAACACACCTTTCATTTCATTATAAACGACACCATTAATGGTAATGTCATCCTCTTTACTATCTAATTCATAGTGCCAGCCTTCCTGTTTAAAAATATTTTCTTCTTTATATATATTAGGATGGAATACAGCATCCATATAAACGTGCATCAAATTTTTGAAGTCTTTGTCATTGTAACTTGCCACCGGATAAACTGTTTTGTCCGGATATGTCATAGCATTTAAAAATGTATTTAATGAACCTTTTACCAATTCCATAAATGGCTCTTTTACCGGGAACTTATCAGAACCACAAAGCACCGTATGTTCAATAATATGAGGCACTCCTGTATCATCTGTAACTGGTGTACGAAATCCAATATTAAAAACTTTATTGTCATCATCATTGGATAACACAACAATTCTTGCCCCTGTTTTTTTATGTTTTAATAAGTATGCATCAGAATTTACTTCTTCTATATGTTTATTGATAATCACTTCGTATGATTGTAATTCTTTTATTTCCATAATTTTCTTCATTCCTTTCCCACTGACAATTTTCTTTTATGTTATATAGTTTGTTGCGGAATCTTTGATTTTTACTTAACATTGTTTATCTTACCATATTTTTACTTTTCTATCCATATTGTTAAAACTATGATTTGTTTTCTTTACTATATTTTCTATGAAAATTATTCATAGTTTAACATAATACAAAGGGTAATAAAATACCAAAAGCCAATTACACTTATTTGTGTAACTGGCTTTCACATATATCAGACCAACGACATACGTCGCAAACCTGTTTTAATTTATTTTTGTCTATAATATTCCTATATACTAATTGCGTCAAATCTTTCCATGTTTGTTCTTCCTTTAAACTACTTTTAATCATTTCATATGTACGCTTATCGTTTCCCGATACTGAAGCTTCTTTACTACACTGTCCATGTTCATTATTAGGACAATTTTTACATATATCATCTACACCAGATACAATGTTAATTACTGGATTTTTCTGTAAAAGCTGCTCTTGTATCTCTGCCATATGTTTTACAAACTCTCCACTATATCCTTTTCCTTCAAAAAACTGCAGGCATAATAAATGATGAGGTCTAATTGAAAATCTGCACATATTTCTTTAACCTGTTTATAATAATAATTGCCACTGCTATCTTAACCAAATCAGGTATAATGAATGGAATAACACATAAAGTTAAGGAACTTACCAAATTCATCTCTGTCACAAACATAAACCAGATTGTGCCAAAAATATAGTAAACTACAACACCTAAAATCATTGCAGCTGCCATCACCACTATCTTTTTCATTTCATTTTTTTGTTTCACAATTTTTGTACTGAATCCGACAATTAATGCTGTAAAAATAAATCCAATCAAATACCCTGCTGTCGGTGAAGCCAATACACTAAGTCCACCGGCAAAACCTGCAAAAACCGGTGCACCGGCAAAACCAATCAACAAATATACAATAACTGCAAGTGTTCCTCTCTTTGCACCTAAAATTCCTGCAGCCACAAACACTGCAAAGGTCTGAAGTGTAAATGGAACCTGTCCTGCCGCTGCCGGAATCGTAATCCATGAACAGACAGAAATTAATGCTGTAAAAACCGCAACTAATACCATGTCCTGTACCGTTAAATAATGTTTCTTTGTCTCGCTCATTTGTACCTCCTAATTATTCATTTCTTTTCATTTTCTAAAAATAAAAATTTAATTTTGTAAATATTTTACATTTACACGTAAAATTATAATACGTAATTTATCACAAATTGTCAACCTTATTTTTTTGTAGGTTGACAATCAATCTCCTTTATCTTGAATTCATACTATTTCAATGATATACTATCAACTATATTTGTTTAATAGAAAGAGAAAATAATGAGCGTTAAAGATGAAGTTTTAAAACAATTAGAAAATAATAAAGGAAATTATATCTCCGGTGGACAATTAGCAAAAACTTTAGATGTCAGCCGCAATTCTGTCTGGAAAGCAATAAAATCCTTAGAAAAAAGTGGTTATCAGATAGATGCCGTTCCAAATCGTGGATACTGTCTTGCTGAAAAAAGTGACATTCTTTCTTCTTACAGTATTGGTCAATATTTAAAAAACAAACTGGATATTCATGTATATCCAATTGTCTCATCAACTAACACTGTTTTAAAAGAAATGGCTGAACAAGGTGCTTCTGAGGGCACTGTAGTAATTGCCGAAGAGCAAAATGCCGGTAAGGGAAGGATGGGTAAATCTTTTTATTCTCCTTCAAAAACCGGAATTTATGTAAGCATCCTGCTTCGTCCTTCGATTTCTGCCGAAGAATCTTTATTTCTCACCACGTCTGCTGCTGTGGCCACTGCCAGAGCAATCGAGGATGTGTCTGACAAAACCGCTGACATTAAATGGGTCAATGATGTTTATATCAACAACAAAAAAGTCTGTGGTATCCTGACAGAAGGTGCATTTAATGCAGAAACCGGACAACTGGATTACGCCATTGTTGGAATTGGAGTCAATGTATGCTTTCCTGAAGGCGGATTTCCTGCAGAAATTGAAAACGTTGCTACTGCTGTTTTTGATAAACAGACGGATTCAACGAATAAACGCAGCATGCTTATTGCACATCTTCTGGATTATTTTATGGAAAATTATAAAGAACTAACTTCCAAAAAATTTGTAAAAGAATATATCGAACGTTCAATGATTCTCGGAAAAGAAATTCTTTTAATTGAAGGAAATAATACTATTCCGGCAACTGCTATGGAAATTGATAAAAAATGCCGTCTCAAAGTAAAACTTAAAGATGATACTACCAGGTGGCTTTCTTCAGGTGAAGTCAGTATTCGTATAAACTAACCAAAAGTACATTTATATTAACTTGTAGTAAGACAATTTCCGCTGACAATACAGAATATTTATTGATAAATAGCACATTTCCTAGTGGTTATTTTTCCTTGTCTGCCATTTGGGTATGAAAATTTTTCTGTTACCAGCACATCCAACATTCCTTCTTTAAAATCAACTCCCATCACCTCTATTTGCAAATCACCATTACTAGAAATACTAGTACACATGTTTTGCACAAAATATGCCACCATTTCTTTGTCCGAAGTAATATTGTTCTGATTATAAATCTGACTTTCTTTTACTGTCTGTTTCACTGCTGCCGATACTACTCGATCCAACTCATCTTTCCTGTCTGTCCTGCTTTCCACTGACAGCATAGTCAGAGACACCAACAGAATTAATACTGCAATCCCAATCATTATCATTACCTGTTTCATAATCCCAACTTTCCAACTACACTTTTGTTCATTTCATGATTAATGTTGTAGTTATTGCCTTTTATATTATTTTTTATTTCCATAATATTTTCCTTTGAAATATTAATTTTATAAACACTATTATCTTTTTTGCGTAAACTTGCCAATAATTTGCTTTTCAATCTTTTATTCCATTTTGAAGAAATGTCTAAAGTACGAAAAAAATCATAGGAAATAAACCTTATCTGCCCGTTGGATAAATCTCTATTTAAAACATATACCTCCATTTTAGCACTGGATTTTACACCGCTTACATAATCTGTTGCCTCCACTGTTAGTATATATTCATTCATCAAATCTGTACTTATATAATTTTCTGTAGTAATATCATCGCCTTTTGCAATATTAATATTGTCAATTTTGTCTATTCTCGTCACCCGCAATTTATAAGACTTCCCTGTATGTAAATCATCATCTGTAGTTACTTTTTTTAGTAATTCCTTTGAATTTAAAATAATTCTCTGATTTATAGCATAATACCGGTTTACTGTATTTATATATATTTCCTTTATGGCATTCCTTTTCCATATAGCATACAATGTTATATTTCCATTTCCTCTATAGATTTCTCCTGGATAGTATACTGTTCCATTTCCCTGACTTTTTGTATTCCAATGTTTATCGTCCTCTAAAATGTAACCTTCTCTTGTTACACGGTTTTGACTTAAATTTATATTCTCATTCCAATACTTAATCTGGTCTGCTGGCGTGTTTATTACGGCATCTACTGTATTTTTTTCATAATGTATCTTATATTTTTCACTAATAATAATCCAATTTTTTTCATATCCATTCACATTATTGCTAGGACGGAGCAATTGCGACTGCGACATACTGATACATTGATATCTCTCACTATTTTTCCCATTCTCATAATATAATTCTCCATGACCATTGCCGCCATTATAATTCGCTCTCACTAATCTTGTTCCATTTTCATTAATCTGAGATTTAATTTTAGCAATCAAACCTGCTGTCCTATATAGCTTTCCTATTACATCAATATATGTTCCTCTGGTAAGGTAAACTTCATTATTTTTTTCTACATAAGCACTCTCTTTCAGTTTAAAACTTCCCGCAACATAAACACCATGACCATTTTGACCACTTTGATTTCCTGTAACCATCCCACTATTTATCTGTAAAGTTCCATTATTAATGTAAATTCCTCCACCATTCATCTTACTATAATTTTTGCAAATAGAACTATTAATAACAATAACTGACCCATCTACTTGTAGTCCACCGCTGTTTTTGTCTGTTTTGTTTCCCTGTATTTCACAATCTGTTATGTATACCTCATTCGAGGAAATCCCAACTGCACTTGCGGGAATACGCATTCCTCCAATACCTTCTTTTCCACTATTATTTTCAATATGCATGTTCTTTATATATATTTTTGAAGCACTGCTGGTACTTGCCGGACCACAGGAAAGTCCGCCTGTATTTTTCCCTGCTATATTGTTTGAAATGCAACCACCATAAAAATGACTTGTCCCTCCACTATTATTTCCAGAGCCACCATTACAGCGAATACCGCCGCCAATAGTTTCTGCATAATTGTTTATAATTTGAGGTCCTGTTCCATCCTCTTTTCCAATAACAATTGCAGCACCACCTCCAGAAAAAACTCCACCTCCAGTTAGTCCGGCCTTATTATCTACAATGTTACCTGAAACAATTTGACACTTTGATTTTCCTGATACAAAGATGCCCCCTCCCTCTTCTTTTGAAACACAGTCTCGAATTGTCCCACCATTCATTTCAATATTACAACCTTCTATTCCAAAAATACCTCCACCTTCTGTAGCTGAAGAACAATTATGAATATCTGCGGACTTTTGAATATAAAGTTTTCCTTTCTTTATTCCAATAGCACCTCCATCTGTGCCGTCACAATGACTAATTTCTCCATTTACAGTCAGACTTCCTACGCTAAAAACAGCAGTTCCCCCCTTTTCACTCTTATTATTTTTAACATTCGTAAGTACTGCTCTTTTATCAATAGTTACATGAGCTTTCTCACCAACATATAAAAAACCCGAGCTTTTCTTTTTTCCTGAGAAACTTGATTTATTACCATTTAATATTAGTTGATTACTACTTCCCTCGTATCCAAAAACTACATGTGCATTACCATTGACAATCATGCAGTATTTAGGATTTCCTTGGTTATTTACCAGATCACTCATATCTCCTGAACGCATTAACGTTCGTCCTGCTCCTTTTGCATATAATCTAAATTTCCCACTATTAATCGTAATTGTTTTTCTAATAAAAATTTTACTATTTACTTCTATGTACTTCCATTTGCTTTCATTTTTTGTAGTTAATATCTCACGAAGCTCTGTTTCTTTTGTTATTACGTAGGGCTTATCTTTCGTTCCTTTTCCTGTATATCCCTGCACATAACTTTTGTTTGCAAAACATATAATGCATAAAAATACCAAAATGAATAAACACTTTATTTTACCTTGCATATCCTTCTATCACCCCCTGTTTATTAAACTTATCTCCAAATAATTCAAACACCGGAATCATTACACAATATTCCAGTTTTACAAATTTGCTGGGTTGTTCATTATATATCGTCAAATCCTCTACTTCTAGATCATATCCTTTTTCTTTTGCTTCCTCGACACATTGATTAATTACCTCATTATTACAATTGCTATCTTCAATCCGGTTAACTACCACATTATAAAAGTCTCTTGCATCACACACCTGATTATTACTGCTGATAATTGATGCAAACAGAATACAACCTATTGTAATCGCAATAATCATTGAAAACATCTCTATTGCCAACTTCATACTTTTACTCCACTATTACATTTATATACTTTGTACTCGCTAATTGATTTTCTGACATTACAACACATCTCAATTGATAAATTCCTCTCCTGAAGGTATCAATTTTTCCATATATTCTCACATCATCCGAAATATCTCTTCCAAGATAATCTTTTGCCTTAATAAAATCTCTACAGTTAAAATTTTCTGTTTGATACTCAGCATATATAATTTCATCCACCTCAATTATTGGATATTTATCTTTATTCTGCTTTCGAAAACTCTCACTGTTTTTGCTTACCATTCTTTTATAATCCGGTGTCATATCTTTCCACTTATTCTCACAAATAAAACTTATTAACATAACTACTGTCAAACCAATAACACCATAAATCAATACCTCACCATGCTCTCCTAAAAAACTGTCCATTTCTACTCCATTCCTGAAATAGAAGCTATCGTATAAGCTTCCATCTTTCCTACTACTGCCACTACTATAAAAATAATGGCTAACAAAACAACTGATATAATTGCACTCATTAATACTCCACCATGCTCTGATATAAACTCCTCCATTTCTACCTCCTTATATCTTTTTTAATATTCACTTCCCAATTTACATATTTTCTCATGTCAAAAGCATGTACTATTATCTGGTAACCACATTCAATAATTCATAAAATCCCCCTATTAAAATAAGAAATATTATTCCATAGATAATGCACTGCCCCAATTCTGATAATAAAAATTTCATTTTACCCTCCATTAATTACGTTGGAAACAGATGAGGTAAATACAACAATCATCAATATCATATCCACCATTATTTTAGCTACCCCCAGTACCATAGGAATCGCTGAAAACATTGTTGAAGCACCAATCTTATCACTATTTTTCATCTCCTCTGCCTGACTTATCATTTTGTTATTTCTATCAATAATAGCATTTATCTGCTTATCCGACTGCCATTTTCCTAACTCGTTGATAGAATAAAACATTTTTACTGAAGATTTTATTTCGTCTAAATCAAATTCTTTTAAAAAATTATCGTAAGGTTCTATACCTATCGGAAACTTTTCAAAATCCACTAGCAACTTTCTCACCGGTCTTTTTAGCACAAATGGCAGCTTCCCATAAGATTCTTCTATTGCGGACTGTACTGTCTCGTTTTGAAGATTAATTGCTACATCACGAATCCAGTCTGGAAACACCTTTTTTATTTCTTTTTCCAATGTACGCTTTGCTTTTTTATATGACATTTTCTCCAACACAGATAATGAACTATAATTGTTATATGCCTTTTCTGTCAGAACATAATATTTTACAATCATATTATTTGGTAAGGTCTGTCTGTCCAAAATCCAGTCAATATTCATCTTTTTATGAACAAACAAATATGATGCTAACATCAGTATTATCATTGTCGTAGTGCAGATCTGATAAATGAAATGTTCAGTATATCTATATTCTCCGGGAATAAGATATGCCATAAAACCACAAGTAACCAATGTTGAAATAATAGAAATTAATACATTTCTTTTTATTCTGTCAACACTTTTTATATATAATGAAACTCTATCTCCCCACTCTTTGATATCTTCTAAAAGAATATCTATATAATTCTCATAATCCCCTCCATGCTTTTCGATTTTAATAATAAACTCATGTAACGACCATAATCTTTTACAATCATATTCGCTTTTAAGAACCTCTAAAGATTCTTCATATATGTTCTCTGTCATTTTAGAATCAATATTTAAAATAACCTCTTCTATCATTTCTTTCATATGATTTGAACATACCTTCTGTGCATCCGACAATGCCATTCGAATCTTAGGCTGTTTTTTAAAAGAATATATCATCTGTTCCATATACAAAACCACATCATGAAACTTATCAAGATATTTCTTTCTAATCTTCTCTTCTTTTTCAAAAAATATTTGAAAGATAACTGCTCCAAGCACACAAATAAAAATACTGAATATATTTAATTTGTATATCAGGCATATTAACAATACTAACACCAATATCTTCACTGAATCTCTCAACACATTCAAAATTTTACTTTTCACTAATTCACTCCCTGACAAATGGATTTTCTATTCCTGCCATCTTAAATTTTCTCATGATATCTTCCGGAAGATTTTCTGTTAAAATTTTTCCATCCTCATATATCATAACCTTTTCATTCTTCTCTTCATTTCTTGACAGACACATTACCTGAACAATCTTCCGTTTTATCTTTTCTCCTTGTTTTACAACTGACTGTAACTGTACACCAATATCAACAAAAGAATATACATCATTTTCATTAATGTTCTGTCCCATATTTCGCAAACGATCAGGGATTTTGCCGGCATCATCCAGATGAATGGTTGTAAGGCAATGTACTCCTGCTGAAATATTTTCCAAAAGATACTTTACCTCCTCACCTCTGGCTTCTGCCAGCAACACCCATGTAGGCAACTGTCTCTTACTGGCTTTTAAGGCTTCCGCATATCCAAAATTTTCACTAACTTTAATTTCTACGCAGTCTTTACCTGGATTTATTGCAGAATATCTTAATTCCAAATTATCTTCTATCGTATAAACTCTTTCATATGCCGGAATGTAATTTGTTAAATATTTAATATATTCTGTTTTTCCTACTCCCGGTAATCCACCTACAATCACGGTGCAGTGTGCTCGTATGGCATTTTGCATGAAAGCATCAATTTCCTCCGTACAATATTCATCACGAATCAATCTGTCCTTCCTAATTCTTCGAACTGCCGGAGTCTTTCGAATGCTAATACTAATTCCGGTATTTGTAACAGAATCATGTAGTATGGATATCCTTAAACTATCTGTTTCCGCCTCTAGAAGAGGATAATTCTGATTAAACTGTATATTCATCAAATTACTAATACGTGTATAAAACTGCTGGATAAAAACATCTTTCAAAACAAAACCTTCTACTTTATACCTGCCTTTTTCCAGATCATTTATCCAAAGTCCCCCACTCCAATTAATATCTGTTATATTTTCATCTAATATATATGTTAATAAGTCACCAAAAGCTCTGTCCGGCAAAGCCAACTTCCTCATGTGCTCTCTCCCTGTCGTTTCAATAAAATAATTGTTATGTTTAACACAAATACAAAACTGTTTATTCCTATTTTCCTGCCGGAATCTTACCGGCAATAGAATCGAATGTCACAGACGAGGAATAACTGTCCACTACATCCTTAACCGCATTACTAATAATGGGTCCAATAACATAAGCAACACCTACTAACAGCAAAATACATACTGCAATAAATATGGTCTTACCATGTTCCTGCAAAAATACATCCAACGGCATTTACCTCCTTTTCTAAATTCCAAACAACTTATCAACTCAGGGATTTTATTATGTAAATGTTTAAAATAGATATGCCAGCTCTAAACATCACATATTTTTTAATCTATAAACATATACTTTAAGTGTCTTTTGTTTGGTAAGTAAATATTATCACGTTTTATATGTGTCGTCAACACTTTTTTATGATACTTTTCTTTATTTGTTTCCAGTATGATTTTTTATCAATTTGTGATACAATAATTTCAATTATTTTAATATTGAAAGGAAACACCAATGAGAAAAAAAGACTTAGCATTAGAAGTAATTAACCGATTAGAAAAAGAATATCCGGATGCAAGTTGTTCTCTTGATTACAATGATGCCTGGAAACTTTTAATCAGTGTAAGGCTGGCAGCGCAATGTACTGATGAACGTGTAAACAAAATTGTTCCCGGATTATATGCCAAATACCCTACGATTGAAGCTGTCGCAGAGGCACCTGTTGAGGAAATCGAAAAAATTGTCCGCCCTTGTGGTCTTGGAAAAAGCAAAGCAAGAGATATTTCATTATGTATGAAAATGCTGCGGGATGAATTTAACTGCCAAGTCCCTGATAATATGGAGGATTTGTTAAAATTACCGGGAGTAGGCAGAAAAAGTGCTAACCTGATTATGGGAGATGTTTTTGGACAGCCAGCCATTGTTACTGATACTCACTGTATCCGTTTATGCAATCGTATCGGTCTTGTAAATGGTATCAAAGAACCAAAAAAGGTAGAAATGGAACTCTGGAAAATCATTCCACCGGAAAAAGGCAGCGACTTCTGCCACCGCCTTGTATATCATGGTCGTGAGATCTGTACTGCCAGAACCACACCTTATTGTGATAAGTGTTGTCTGAATGACATCTGTAAGAAAAAAATATAGTATATTATAAAAAAACAGGGTACAGAAAATTATGAGAAAATATACGTATACAAATAAAATAGCTGTAATTACCGGCGGTAACTCCGGCATTGGTCTTTACACTGCCCAAGCACTACAGCATTCCGGTTTCACTGTGTATGAACTTAGCAGACGAAATATCCAATACTCTGGTATCATCCATATTTACGCTGATATTACAGACGAAACATTGGTATCTCATGCAATACAACAAATCATAGAAAAAGAAAGACGCATTGATATTTTAATAAATTGTGCCGGATTTGGTATCTCGGGTGCTGTGGAATTTACTGAAAGTATTGATGTAAAAAGACAGATGGATGTAAATTTCTTTGGAATGGTTTATGCGACAAAATCAGTCCTTCCAATTATGAGACAAATTGGTAAAGGACGTATTGTTAATATCAGTTCTGTTGCCGCAATTGCTCCAATCCCATTTCAGACGTATTACTCTGTCTCCAAAGCTGCCATCAACGCCTACAGTGCTGCACTTGCTAACGAAGTAAAACCTTACGGAATCAGTGTTACTGCAGTTCTTCCTGGTGATATTGCTACAGAATTTACCCAATCGAGAAATAAATCAGCTTTAGGTGATATTGAATATAATGGCAGGATTTCTAGAAGCGTAACTAAAATGGAACAGGATGAGCAAAGCGGTATGTGCCCGGTAAAAGCCGGATTATATATTGCAAAAATTGCACAAAAAAAGAAAGTAAAACCAATGTATACAATCGGTTTCACTTATAAGTGTATCAGCCTGTTGGTAAAATTTCTGCCTTGCAGTTTCGTAAATTGGCTCATTGGATTTTTATATAGTAGATAATTTTTTAAACCTCAAAAAATGAAGCCTTTTAATAGGCTTCATTTTTCTGTTTCTTTTACAGGTTTCCATGCTTTTCCAAAATCAACATCTTTAAACAATTCTGCCAAACCTGTAATCTGTTTTAATCGTAATATCTCATCTTTATCCATTCCCAGATGTTTTGATATCCAACTGTCTGAACGCCCCAACTCATGTAACTCTTTTACAATATTACTCATCAAATCAACATCATGGCTTCCTCTTGCACGATTATGACGTATTGTACTTGCCATTCTCTGATCAATAGTTTTATTAATTACCGAAACAGGCAGCATACCTTTTTCTCTTTCATAAATATCTTTATAATCCAACATTATTCTATAGCGGTGAAACCCGTCAACAATAATATATTGGTCTTTATCACTATCAAAATAACATACAATTGGCATGGTATAACCATCTTCTTTTATACTATCATAGAGTAATTTCATTTCCGGTGGTGCAACAGCATTTGGATTATATGTATTTGGCTGTATCTTCTCTATTGGAACCGAAATAATATTATATACCGGACTTTTATATTCCATAATTTATGTCCTCCACACTTTTGTATTTTTCCCGAATCATTTTTATTCGTTTTCTCTGCTCTGCTGTCTCCCCAAATCCCATAAAGCGGCATGTATGATCATTTTTTAAAATGCAGTAACACATTCGTTTCCAGCTTGGAATATCTTTAGTACTCTTAATATCATCTGTATCATCCGGAATCTTATCCAAAAAAATAATTCTGGACTTTTTACTTACTGTATAATTAGATACTCCGTTCCTTTTAATTCTATATCCATGTTCTATTAATTCATTGATCGTCTCTTCTTCCAGTCCTCCGCCTGTATGATGCCAGAAGTTCATTGAAGCATTAAATTTTCTCGCATAATTGTTCCGCAAACGTACCGGCAATGTGTCTAACAAAAACATCGTATACGATTTCCATGTATGTCCTTCCGGTAAAGTTACGTTGCGATAACCCATTGCTTTAGTTCTGCCATATATACTTGCAAAATTTGCACCCTTTACTCTTCCAACTAATTTGACCCAGATTTCCGGATCAATAATTCGATATAGATTTAGAGACTCTTTTGAATAATCATTAAAAGGAGATGCCACACGCATCTGTGAAACTTTTAATCCAGCCTTATAATATAAGTCATATAAGCGGTTATAATCATAATTAAACAAATAATTTGCATGCCATACATCTTCCGTACTCCAATCGAAAAGAGGAGATGCACACCACACATCTTTAAACTGTTTACTAATCCAGCATTCTCCTTTATAACCATATTTCTTATTTAAAAATCCACTATATCTCTGCACCGATTCGTCTGCACGCAGCCCTAACAAACAAACTGTTTTTTTATTTTCATGGGATATTCTATACCATCTTCCAAACTGCTTGGACAGATTTTCCTGATGCATACGATATTTGTATGTAGTTATCGGATTATTTTCCAGATTAATAACATATTCTTTATCCGGCATCTTTCTGACCCAGCTTTCACGCTTCTTATCATCCCAAGGATACCAGTACATTTCATAACTGCTTAACGCCGTTCTTGTAGCCATTGGAAGACATACCCAGTACGGTTCTACTTCATCCTTAATACTCTCGAATGTCCTCTCTATATATTCTGTTGTAACTGTATACTGTGCTTCAAAATCTAAATGAAAAACTCCAATCTTTTTATGTGGATAATTTTTTCTTTGAAAATCTAATACCAGATTTAACAGCAGGCCACTATCTTTTCCCCCTGAAAAGGACAAATAAATGTTATCAAATTCCTCAAAAATAAATTTTAAACGTTTCTTTAATGCTTCAAATACATTTTCTTCTAAATATTTTCGTACCATACTCTTTTACCTTTTGTTTTTTCCATATTTTGGAAATTGTATATTACATAATTTAACATAGAAAAATAAGAAGTTCAATGAATTTTCTATGTAAAATTTTGTCAAAATAAATAGAATTTACTCTTGATTTTTACAAATTATTCCTTTAAATTACTAATAGGGAGGGGGAATGAGCGAAAAATATATTTTCGTTTTTGGTTGTAGTAATTTCTCGTTTGAGAGAATTATTCACTGCACTAATTTATGAAGAATAGGGGGGGACACATGGAAATCTACATGAAACCAACACAGCAATTACTTAGACAATTGGGTGCCAATGGTTCCTATGCAGGATTTAAATATACAGTTACAAGTATTTGCAAAACAATACAAAATCCAGAATTAATTATTTATATCTGCAAGGGGCTTTATACAGAAGTTGCACTACAATATGAGGTTAACACGGGCAACGTTGAACGGAATATCAGAACTGTTATTGAGACAATATGGAAATCTGGCAACAGAGAACTGCTCAATAAGGTATGCGGTAAGCAACTTACCGAAAGACCAACAAATACTTTTTTTATAGATGCTGTTTCACAGTATATTATTGATTCCTGTGATAAGCATAATTGATTTTTGTTAAATAAGTGGTAAAAAATAAAAAGACTTTCATCCCATTTCCCTGAAAGTCTTTTTATTATTACTATCATTTAGTTATATTTTTTTAGTAAGCAAATTGTTTCGCAATGGCTCGATACGTGCTGATTGATGTCAGTTTTCGGGAACCGATCCAGACTAATGTAGACTGTAGCAAAATATCTCCGTTTGTTTGCGGAAACATATCAACAAATTCTGTAGCAAAAAAGTATTGATACATTTCGTTATCCATATCACAGTCTGAACCTCGCCCGTCCACGGAAAAAGTTCAACTTTTTTATTCGTTTCTACTATTATAGTGATTCCAACATAAAAGTCAAATTTAACGAAAAACTGCCATCGCCTCCACATTGTCTGTTCTTCGTACAAAGAACAGGTCAACGGCTATTTTTCGTCCCGCTAAATGGCCTAACTTCCATGCACTCGACCTTAATTTGAACTATCCGGATTTTCCGGATAGTTCCACAATTATCTCTATCATCAAACTAATTAATTACGCTTGCTCATCCTTAGCGACCGGAATATACACCATCTTCAAAGGAATCATCTTTTTGTACTTATCACTCAGATCGTGATAGTACTTCAAAATCAAATCTATAAGTTCAGTTCCATTGATTCCGCGTATAATGGGTGTGCTGTCCAGATACTTCTGAGCGTTCTTCGTATAATTGGACAGCGTCACGAACAGTCCATAGTCGCCCTCTCGCATCGCACCTTTCAGAGACTGGATGGTTGCTTCCTTAATATCACTATCCTGACTCTTTACCTGTACCAGAATACGAGGTGGCAGCTCATCCTTATATGCTGTAATATCGATACCGCTGTCTCCGCCATGTGCAGAAACTGTGGTACGATAACCCATAGCTCTTAACAAATCAGCTACAAACTCCTCCAAGTCATATCCTTTGAGATTCTTGCTCAGTTCCTTCAGGATGAAGTCTCTCGTTGCCTCTACAATCTCATCGGCTGTAGCACCAACGCTCTCGTCCTCGTCTGGTCCGGAAGTCATGGCATTTTTCTTAAATCCCTTATCCAGTGCCGCAAGATACTCATCTGCATAATTCTTTACTGCGAAGAATGACATTGCTGAACCAACTTCATACAGTGCACCCTGTGAAAATGAGGTTCTTGGCAGATGTTTTAACCATTTTACTTTATGTTGCTGTACATATTCTGCTGCTTCCGGATGATATTCGTATCCACCTTCAACCACACCGATATTTATCTGACGGTCAATCTTTGATGGAAATACAACGTAATCGCCAATCCCGACCTCATGTGTAAATCGATATAACATACCAGCACCGTTTGCGATGTTGCCCTTCTTGGCATCTGGATATACTTCTGTATATTTTTCCTTGAAGGCATCACGGTCAGCCTGAATCAAACTCAGATCACCCATGTCCTTCCAGCCAATAGCTATTACATCCTGATGCAGAAATAAATTGTCGTCTTTTGTATGGATACCCCATATTCTTTTTTCTTCGCTAGGCATATTTCTGCACCTCCTTACTCTACACCCAGTGCTTTAAAAACTGCATCCTCAGCACTGCTATAGAAAATCAAATTAAAACTTCCAATCAGGTCTGCTGGTACAGTTCCAAGCTCTGCTGCCGATGTAATTGGCAGAAGTACTCTCTTTGCACCACTGTCCAAACATACCTGCAATGAATTTGCCAGCTCATCTACTTTCATCATGGTTCCGCTGATACTAATTTCACCAAGTACAGCAAGGCTGCTGAGTGTTGGTTTACCAAGTGCAATGTGTAGTGGTCAAGCAAAATTGCTACACTTGGGACGGACTTATTTCTGCCTGTGCCTTGCTTCGAACGGAGTCAGCCCTCCATTGTATGAATGTGGTCTGACATGGTTATACCACAAAA
>CAJTDQ010000006.1:0-14556 GCA_910574895.1 Eubacteriaceae bacterium
GAACGTGAATACGGAAAACGTACCAAACGTCAAACCGCCTAAATATAGGCGTGGCAGGAGAAAATCTACGCTCCTGCCCATACATATCTATTTTTATCCTTATCTGGTATCAATCAAAAATCAATTAGTAATATTTCGCTTATAAATAATTATTCGACAAATAGAAATATTGGTATCTTCATTAGTAATTCTATTTCGTATGTAGTTGCCTATTTTTCAATAAACCTTAATGACAAAGTGATAATTCCTATTGAGGATACAGTTAGAGAGAGTGGACTTGCAAGCATAATAGAATATTGTGAATTATCGATGATTATTTGCAATAATGATTCCGAAAAAAAATTGATTGTTCTTTTGCAAGAGTATAAAAAATATAGAATTGATATTTTAAATGTGGACACACAACAGTTTACGTCAATTAATGAGAAGTTAACATATGTTGCACAGGGAGACGAAGACGAGGATGATGTTGTAATTATGCTTCATACTTCTGGAACAACAAGTAATCCAAAAAGAGTAATGTTAACAAACAAAAGTTTGCTCACAAACATAAGATCAAACATTGAATCACTTGGACTTAAGGAAAGTGATAAATGCTTAATTGTTTTACCAATGTTTTTTGGTTATTGCAACTCTTCACAATTTCTTTCACATTTATATTTGGGTGCAAGTATGGTTATATATGATTCGACATTTTTACCAAGAAAGTTCTTGGAAATGATTGACTCAGAAAAATGTACAAACACCACATGCGTTCCATCAATGTTACATATGGTAATAAATGCAAGCAAACGTGAAAAATATGATTTATCTACATTAAGATACTTATGCTTTGGTGGTGGAAGAATGTCATTAGAATTATTGGAAAAGATATTAACATTTTTCAATTATACAGGAGTTGTTCAAACATATGGACAGACTGAGGCTTCACCAAGAGTAACTTGCTTAATGCCAAAAGATTCAATAAGAAAGATGGGTTCAGTAGGAAAAACAATTCCAAATGTTGAAATAGATATAGTTGATGAAAAGGGTGGCAGTGTAGAATCTGGAGAGATTGGTGAAATTGTTGTAAAAGGTCATAACGTTATGAAAGGATATTATAAAAAACCTGAGATAACAGCTAATACAATCATAAACGGTTGGCTTCATACTGGAGACTTGGGAAGAGTTGATCAGGAAGGATATTTATATATTGTCGGAAGAATAAAAAATGTAATTATCAGTGGAGGATTGAATATATATCCAGAAGAGATAGAAGAAGTATTAGTTAGAATTCCAGAAGTTAAGGAAGCAGTAGTATTCCCGGTAAAACATGAAATACTAGGAGAAGTACCGTCAGCTAAGGTTGTATTATTTGAAGGTGCAGAGTGTACAACAAGAGCCATTATTGAACATTGCAGAAAAAATCTTACTTCAAATAAAGTACCAAGTAAAGTTGAGATTTGTGATGGTTTTGAAAAAACGTACACAGGAAAAATAAGAAGGATTTTTGAGGAGGAAAAATAAAATGAGTTTTAATGAAAAAGAATTGTTAGAATTAATTTACGATGTAGGAAGAGTGGAAATGGAACTTGAAGAAGTTGAAAAAATTCTTTCAAATGACAACGCAAACTTGATGGATGACTTGAGTTTAGATTCATTTTTGATGGTTGAACTTATAGTTGAAATAGAAACAACATTTGATATTGAGTTCGATATGAATGACTTAAATATTAATAAGTTAAAGATTTATGGAAATCTAAAACAATTCATAAAGGATAATATGTTAAATGATTAGTGAAGCAATGAAAGAAAAGGTTGTTGTGATTACAGGAGCATCTAAGGGACTTGGCAGGGAATTAGCTATTTCTTTTGCAAAATCAGGAGCGATTGTAATAGGAAACTATAAAAGTGATGAAACACATGCAAACAAAACAGAGTCTTTACTTAAGGAAATCAATTCAAAGAGTTGCATGATTAAAGCAGATATTACAGATCGAAATGAAGTTTTAGAGATGTATAAAGTTGTTAATAATAAATATAAAAAAATAGATGTCTTGATAAACAACGCAGGAAAAAATGATGATGATTTTGTATTGTTCTTATCAGAAGAACGCTGGGATAATGTGATTGATACAAACCTTAAAGGGACATTTCTTTGTAGCAAATATTTTGGCAAAAAAATGATTCAAGATAAGAGAGGGAAAATAATTAATATTGCATCTTTAAAAGGGCAGTTAGGTTCAGAAGGACAAACTAATTATGCGGCCTCAAAAGCAGGAATTATTGCACTGACAAAATCAATGGCTAAAGAAATGGGAAAAATGAATGTAAGTGTAAATGCGATTTGTCCAGGATATATAAAGACAGATTTAAATAGAACGAATTCTTATAAGTGTAAAATAGCAGAAGAAATGAGTGCATTAAAGATTGAGTTTGGCTTAGAAGACTTTGTGAATTTTGTTGTGTTTATTGCGTCTGATTATGTACAAGGTATCAGTGGTCAAGTGTTTAATATTGATTCAAGAATTATGTAGGTGAAAAAATGAAATTAGATATTTTTGAGCAAGAACAAAAGTATTACAAGGAGTATGATACTTTTTGTTATCAAAATTCGGTTAGACAAGTACTGGAATATATGAAAGTGGAAAATGCATTTTCATATATAAATGCAAGTTTGACATTGGTGTTAGAGTTTGATGAAAATGGTGACTTTACAATTCATTTTGATGAGGATGCATACGGTGTTTTACCATTAGCAAGCAAGTTGGTTTATAGGGAAAATGACTACAGAGACATACATGTCATATGGGAAGAAAACAAGAAGATGATTAACTCAGGAGTACCGATAATAGTTACTACAGATAGTTACTATGTACCATACTTGCCATTTTTTCAAAAAAGTCATGGAAGGCATTGCTTCATTGTAGCAGGCTACAATGAAGCAAATAATAATCCTATAGTAATTGATTGGATTGAACCGTGGTGCTATAAGGGAGAAACAGATTTAAAAGCTTTTAACGAATCAAGACAGTCTGAAAATCAATCAGATGGAGGAGTATTTAGTGGATTGGAAATTGACAATAATTGGTCCTATATTAAGGAAGATGGATGGGACAAACTTGATGCCAAGGCTGCCGTAAGGGAACTTTTAGAAATTTCATATACTCAATATTCGAGAGAAGATACAGAATATAAAAAACATGGAATAAGTGCATTAAAAACAATAGTAGATTTAGTCGAAGACATAAGAAAATATGAAGTCGAAGATAGAAAGAAAAAAATGAGATATCTTTATTCCCAGCTGTATTGGACAATAAAAAGGAAATGTTTCTTTTCTTTCTATATAAAACAATCTATTGAAAATCAACTTCTATCAACAGAATATCTAGTTTTAGCCGAAAAATATCAAGAGCTATATGATAAGTGGGAGAAGTTTATTAACTTTTTACTCAAACACTCTTTCTTAGGAAAAGATCAATCAATTGATAAAATTAAAGAGAAGTTAAATGAATTAATTGAAGAGGAAATAGAGTTATTTTCTAGTATAGAAAAAATATTAAAGTGACATGATGTATAAAAAGAATAATAGCATTAGTATGTAATAATAGTTAAGGAGGAGAAAATGAAAAATATTTTAGTAACAGGTGGCACAGTATTTGTTAGCAAATATATAACAGAGTATTTCGTTTCTAAAGGATATAACGTTTATGTAATGAATCGAAATACAAAACAGCAAGTAGAAGGAGTAAACTTGATAGAATGCGACAGACATAATATCGGAGACAAATTAAAGAATATATATTTTGATGTTGTCATTGATGTTACTGCGTATGATAAGGAAGATATTAATGATTTGACAAGTGCATTAGGTTCGTTTGGCAAATATATAATGATAAGTTCGAGTGCAGTTTACCCAGAAACAGAAAATCAACCATTCGTTGAGGAGAGCAAATTGGGATTAAATAAATTTTGGAACAAATATGGAACAGATAAGATAGATGCAGAGAAGCTTCTACATGATACAGTGCCTGATGCATATATTTTAAGACCACCATATTTGTATGGACCAATGAATAATGTTTATCGTGAGGCGTTTGTTTTTGATTGTGCCTTACAAGATAGACCATTTTATCTTCCAAAAGATGGGCAAATGGAGTTGCAGTTTTTTCATGTAAAAGATTTGAGTAGATTTATTGAGCAGATTATTGAAACAGAACCAGTGAACCATATATTTAATGTTGGAAATAGAGATACTATTTCAATTAAGAAGTGGGTTGAAATGTGTTATGCATGCGTTGGTAAAAAGTTAAAGTGTGTAAATATACATGAAGAAATTGAACAACGCAATTATTTTAGTTTTTATGATTACGAGTATTATCTAAATGTCGATAAGCAATATGAAATCATGAAGGAAATAACACCTTTAGAGGAAGGTATTAAGGAAGCCTATGAGTGGTATTGTAATAATTCTACTGAAGTTAAAAAGAAACCTTTTTTTGAATATATAGATAAATACTTTGAACAGTCAATATAAACTATTATTGGTAAAAAAACTATATATAAATATTATGTTTAAATGATAATAATAGATGATGATGCAATTAGGCAAAATTGCTAGAAAGGGATTAGAATGTTAGTGTACTTTTTTAGACACGGTGAGACAGAGTGGAACAACTTGGGTAAGATTAATGGATTGTCAGATATAGCATTATCCCAAAGTGGAAGGGAAAAAACATATATTGTGAAAAAAGAAATTTCAAAAATTAGTTTTGATAAAGTTTATTCGAGTCCGTTGAGCAGGGCTGTTGAAACAGCAGAAATTTTATTAGATTGTGATGCTGATAAAATAATAAAATGTAAAGAAATAATTGAGAGAGATTTTGGAGTCTTAGAAGGGAGGAAAATGTCAACTTTTTCTATAGACGAATTGGAAGAGGTTTCAGAATCGCATATGAAGATTTATCGTCGTGTTATGAAATTTATGAAAACTGTTGTGAAAGAGAATGATAAAGATTCAGTATGTATGGTTGTATCGCATAGGGCAGTATTACGACATGTACATTCATATATTACTAGAGATGAATATCAAACGTTTGACATTAATAATTTAGAATTTTTTGTGGCAGAGTATGATGACAATAATCAATGGAATATAGTTTAAAAAGGATATGAAAGGGAGAAAGAAGAATGAGTTATAAACATAAGAAAAATTTTAAAAATTTTAAAACATACGAACAAGCAGTTTTAATGTGTTCAAGAAATCAATTAGATGATGATGAAAAGGAATATGTAAGAGCATTAATTAAACAATATGATATGGATTGGAGTGCATTTTTGGGCGCAGTATTATTTAATAGAGTAGGTGGAGTTGTATATAGAAATATTCAAGAGATTGGTGGCTTTCCTAGAAGAGTAACCTCAAATTTAAGGGCGTCTTTTGAAAGTATAAAGGAGAGAACAATTCTTCATCAGAAAGAGATAAAGAAAATAGACGAAGAGTTTGAAAAACAGAACATTAGATTTTCTTTTTTAAAGGGTTCAGTACTAAATACAATGTACTATGAACAAGGAGAAAGGATGTCTAATGATACAGACCTGTTAGTTGATGTAAATGATTTAAAAGTATGCTCAGATGTTCTTGAAAAATTGGGGTATACTCAAGGTACAGTAGAAAATAATGAAATAATACCAGCTACAAAAAAAGAAAAAATATTTGCAAGATTAAATACATATGAAATAGTACCTTTTGTAAAGAAAATAGATAGCAAAGTTTTCCCATATCATGAAGTTGATATAAATTTCAGATTGGGAAATGATGATACTACTGAATTTGCGCAAAAGATGTTGGCTAAATCTATAAGAATAGAAAATGGAAAAACAAGTGTGAGAACATTGGATATGGAGAATTTCTTTGTGTTTTTATGTATTCATCATTATCGCGAGGCAACAATGATTTACAAAATCATAAGCGGTGATGATTTGACATTATATAAATATCTTGACATTCATATGTTTATTAAGAAGACAGATATTGATTGGAATAAAGTCGTTGAACTATCAAAAAAAATGGGAACAGATATAGCAGTGTATCACACATTGTATCATACAGAAATAATATATCCAGGTACAGTGGAAGATAGTGTATTTGATATGTTTGGCTTTGAAAATATTGATTTTGTCAATCAATATAAAGGGCGAGATAATACAGAAGAGATATATGAATGGGAAAATAATATTTATGAACGATTTTTTAATGTAAATAGACGAGTTGAAGCATTAAAGAACATCGAGAAAGAAAGTGATAGATTTAAGGAAATTCAGAAACAGTTAAGAAAATAGTAACAGAGTCATTACAAGGGAAAGGTTCATCTCATTATTTAAAATGAGATATGTAAGAGGATTATGAAAAGTAGTGTAACAAAGGAAGAAATTAAAGAAATGCTATGTTTGTCACAGCAAAAATTTGAGGAGATTCGTATAAAGGCTGTCGAAAAAAGAAATAAAAATCTTGGAAACAATGCTTATATCAGAGCAAGTTTAGAAATTGGAAATGGGTGTATGAATAAATGTAAGTATTGTGGAATGTCTTCGGATAATAAAGAATTATACAGATACAAAATGTCAGGTGAAGAAATAAAAGAATGTATTGACCAAATTGCCGAATATGGTATTAAGCAATTACATATGGTTTCAGGTGAAAGTAAAGATCCAATAGACGATATTATAGAATGTATCAAATATGCAAAAAAGAAAGGCCTTGAGGTGACAACAGTTTTAGGCAAAAGAGAAAAGAGTGTGTATAGAGAACTATACGATGCAGGCGCTAGTAGATATATTATGAAATTTGAAACTTCTAATAGCGATGTATATGAAAAGGCTAAGCCAGATGATTTGTTACAGGATAGATTATTAAATATTGAAAAATTAAAGGAAATTGGATTTAAAGTTGGAACTGGTACAATAATTGGATTGCCAGAAACGACAATGAATGATGTTGTTAATGATTTGTTATTATTAAAAAAAATAAATCCTAATATGGCCAGTAGCAGTGCTTTTTCGCCCAATAGACAATCTGTATACAGTAATGAGTTAGCAGGTTCGAAAGAATTAACTTTGAGATTTATCAGCTTAATGAGATTGATTTTGAGAGATGATATTTATATTCCTAGTTCGAGTTCATTAGGATTTCATGGGCAAATAGATGCTTTAAATCATGGGGCTAATGTTATCTCTGTTCACTTTACTCCAGAAAAATATAGTAATCAATTTTCAATGTATAAATCAAAAAATAGAATTAAACGTCAGATGGATGAAATTCTAGAAATTGTAGAATCTGCAAATATGAAAATAGGAGAATATGTATAAATGTTTGAAACAGTAGATGAAGTAATAATGAATAAGGACTTTATCAGTTTAATAGAAGGAAAATATGATGATGAATTGTTTAAAAAGGCTCAAGCAATAAGGGAGGAAAACTATAAAAATAATGTCTACTTAAGAGGGATAATAGATATGTCTAATTACTGTATGTGTTCTTGCAAATTCTGTGGTAATTCTTGCATGTCAACTACAGAAAGATACAGGCTTACAGTTAATCAAATCATTGAGTCTATCAAATTTGCACAGAATGATGGGATTGATTTAATACATCTTGCGGCTGGATTAGATTACAAAATTAATGTGGAGTATTTAGAGCCTATTATTGAATATTGTAATGCAAATGGAATAAATCTTGAGATGGCAATAGGCATAAAAAATATTGAAGTATATAAAAGAATTATGGATATGGGGGCAAAAAGATTCATTTTGAAATTTGAAACGTCTAATAAAGATGTTTTTGAGGATGTTAAGGATTGTCATTGCTCTTTTGATGATTACATAGCTTTTATTAAACTGCTAAAGAAAAACGGCGCACATATTGGAAGCGGAAATATAATTGGGTTACCAGGAACTACAATTAGAGATATTGCGAATGATATTAAATTGATAAATGATTTAGATTTAAATATGATAAGTACTTCAATATTTATACCAAACAAGGAATCTGTTTTTGCAAATGAAAAAACTGGAGACAGAGAATTAGCTTTGAGATATATCTCAATAATGACATTATTACAACGTGATAGAAGAATTTCAATACCAACTAATTCTTCATTTGGATTGAATAATAAAATAAAAGCCTTAAAGCTTGGTGCAAATGTTTTATCTGTTAACTACACTAATACAGATTATGAAAAGAAATATTCAATATATGATGGAGCAGCTAGATATAGAGCCGATTTAGATAAAACAAAGAACTATATAAAACAAGCGGGCATGGACTGCATATCATGGAGGGAATTTAAAAAAAATGAGCCTAAATAAAACGGTTTTGATTTCTGGAGCAACAAGCGGAATAGGGTTATGTACAGCGGTTAAGTTAAAAAAAATAGGGTATAAAGTTATTGCACTAGGACGTGATAAAGTCAAACTTGAGAGTCTGAATGAAAAATATGGAATAGACATAGTGGAATTGGACATTTCCTCAATCAATGAAATAGGAATAATATTAGATATTATTAAAAAACAATATGGTAATATTGATGGCTTGATTAATTGCGCTGGAATAGGTTTATTTGGTAGGCTCGAAGAATTACCTGATATTGAAATAAAAGAATGTGTTGATGTCAATTTACTTGGAACGATGATTTGTATTAAACATGTTTCAGGAATTATGAAGGCACAAGGATTTGGACATATTATTACAGTAGAGTCTTTGGCTGCGGATAATGGTGTGAGATATGGAGAGGTCTATTCGGCTACAAAAGCAGGGATTTCAATGTTTACTGCAACAATAGAGAAAGAACTTAGAAAAAATAATGTTAAAGTAACATCTATAAAACCTGGACTTGTAAATACGAAACTGATTGACAGAATAAAACAAAATAATGACGATACATTGTATGGTCTAGAGCCAGAAGATGTGGCGGATGCTATTATATTCGCATTCAGTCAAAATTCAATAAGTAATGTGTCGGAAATAAAATTGAGACCTTTTGATTTAAGAGGACAAAGTATGTTTCAAGAAATGTTAGATGAAAAGTATAATTACATGATACCTGATAAGAAAGAAAAAGGAGATATGGGAAAATGAAAAAGATTATAGTTACAAATGCGGGGAGAGGTGCAGCAATAAATTTTTGTAGATCGTTAAGATTAGTGCCAGAAGAATATTACATAATTGGTTTAGAAGACAATAAATATTCGATTATGAATGTAGAAGCTGATGAAACATATTTATCGCCAAGTGTGGAAAGTCCATATTATTTAGAGTTTTTAAAGGAAATTATTTCTCGTACAGGCGCAGACTTTTTGTATGCTTCGAAAACAAATGAGGAGTTATGGACTATATCCAGACATAGAGATGAGTTAGATATAAAGACTTTTTTACCAGAAGATGACATTATTGATGTATATGAAGATAAGTTTAAAACATATGAGTTGATGAAAAAAGAAGGAATAAAACTTCCAGATACAATTTTAGTAACTGATAAAGATATTTTAAAAAAATTTATGGACAAGTATGGTGAAATTTGGTTAAGAGCTATTAAAGGTTGCGGAGGAAAAGGATCTATATCAACAGATAATTTTGAATTTGCAGTAAATTGGATAGATAACTTTAATGGTTGGGGTAATTTTACTGCAGCAGAATTATTAAGTAAAAAAACTGCAACTTGGTCAGGTATTTGGAATAATGGAGAGTTAATAGTTTCACAAATACGTGAGCGAAAATATTGGGAGTTTAGTTATTTATCACTATCAGGTGTTACAGGAATAACAGGAGCACAAATTACTAGAAAAGACAAAGAATTAGATGAATTAGCAATTAAGTGTATAAATGCTATACATAGTAAGCCACATGGCATTGTATCGGTCGACTTTTGTTATGATTTTAATGGAGTTCCAAATCCAACAGAAATTCAAGCAAGTAGATTTTATACATCATCATATTTTATGGCTAAGGCAGGTTTAAACTTGCCTCATATAATGTTAAAAACAGCGTTTGGAGAGGAAATAGACGAAATTAATGAAAAATTTAGTCCATTGCCAGAAAATTTACTTTGGATAAAATATGTAGATTGTGAACCTGTTTTGACAACTGTTGATGAAATAGAAAAAAATGTAAAAGTATTAGAAGAATTAGTAAATGATAAAGGATGGGAATAAAATGATACCCGAATATATTAGAGAGTTACAGCCATATGAACCTCCATTGATTAGAGAGGGAGAATATCGTTTGTTTATGAACGAAAACTTATTGGGACCATCACCTAAATGTTGTGAGGCGATTAGGAATATTTCTGAAATGGATTTTTGCCAATATGCACATAATGGAGATTATAGACTAGCAGAAGAGATTGCTAAAATTGATGGAATATCTGCAGGCAATATTTGTTTAAATCATGGGTCATCAGAAATTATTAAGCAGATATTTTCAGTGATTTTATGTGAAGGTGATTCGGTGCTAATTCCTACTCCAGGTTGGAGCTATTATAATGATGCAATATCACTTGTTGGAGGCAATGTAAAGTACTATTTACTCAAAAAAGAAGATAAATTTGCTTACGATGTTGAGGAATTAATATATGCAATTGAAAAGGAAAAGCCTAAAGCAGTAGTGATTACATCACCTAATATGCCAACGGGAAATAAAATTGTTCAGGAAAAGTTAGTTGAGTTATTAGAGAAATATAATAAGTGCCATTTTGTTATTGATGAAGCATATTGGGGATTCGATAAAGATAATACTTTAGATATCAAGAGTTTAATTAATAGATATGAAAATATAATTGTTACAAGAACTTTTTCTAAGTTTTTTGGCTTAGCAAGCGAAAGGATAGGTTGGCTTATTACCAATGAAAAACTGAATATAGAGTTAAAAAAGGCAGCACCGCTTTTTGGTATTTCTTACACTTCTCAGGTTGTAGCTATTGCAGCTTTAGAATCAAAAGAGTATTATGACCAGGTTAGAAAAATAGTTAGTGATGAAGTAAATAACTTTAAAACAAAGTTAGGCGAATTAGAGGGATTTTATGTATATCCTTCATCTTCAAACTTTATTTTAGTTAAGGTTCCTCAAAATAATAACAAAAAAATAGTTGATTATTTAGAAGATAAGGGGTTCCTTATTAGAGATTGTAGTAAATATGGCTTGGATTCATATATTCGAATATCAATTGGAACGCCAAGCATAGATGAAAAAGTATTAGAAGAGATATACGAATATGCAAAAAGAAATTTATAATGTATATAAGAAAATTAAGGGGTTACATTTTGGGAAGGATGAGATAGTTGGTGTGGAACAACTTGGAGGAGGAAGAGTAAATTCAATTTTTAAAGTACAAACTAAAGATAAAATATACACTATTAAGTTGCAAAATAATATGGATAGTACTTGTAAACAAGCAATTGGTAATGAAAAATATATTTTAAAAAAATATGACAAGTTAGTAAAATACATACCAAAAGTTTATTATTTAGATGCAGATGGTGAAAGACTAGGATATAAATATATTATTTTAGAGTATGTAAAAGGAAATACCTTAAATAATGTAGGTAAGGAAAACTTTTATCTAGCAGGTAAGACACTAGCTAAGATACATTCGAATTCATCCAAATATATAGGAAAAATTCAACAAAGGAAAGAAATAAATTCGTATGAGGATGTTGAAAAATATTACTTGCAATATTTTTCGGAAACTATGTTTTCATTGTGCAAAATAGATAAAAAATTGGCTGAAAGTGTACAAGAATTTTTAAAAAACAAATTTTCTGTTAGTTATTATAAAAATGAAAAGATAGCATTAATTCATAATGACGTTCATCCCCGAAATATAATTGTAGAGGAGGGAGAGATTAAATATATTGATTGGGATTGTTCAAGATTTGCACATAGAGAAGCAGATTTTGTTAAACTTCGTCATTTATCAAGAAACAGCACAGATGAAGAAAGTATTAAGTTTTTTTTAAAAGGATATAATGAGGAAAGTGAAATAACTTTTACACCTAATTTTGTATGCCATGAGATTGTGTGGCTGGCAAAAATGATAGTATTTGAATCCTTAAATCCAATAAAAGATAATAGTTATTTTCCTAACATAAATTATTATAAAAATGAAATATTAAGATTATTATATAATAGTTAAGTATTTTGCGTTGTTTTAATATATATGATGCAGTATTAAGTTAAGAGATGAATTTAAGAGAGTGATGCTATTTAATTAAAGATTATAAAAGAGAGAAAATTCAGAGTTCTTTATGAACTATTTATAACAGATGAGTTCATTGAAAAACACTATGAAGAAAGAAAATGTGATACAAATTATTTCAGAAGGGTAGATAGGAATACAATTGGTTAATATGAACACGATAATAAGTAATATATTAAAAGAAACTAAATTAGAATTTAAAGGGAACAAATATGCAAATGTAACTTTTAAAGTATATTTTAATAATAATATTTTAGAGGAGAAATATAAGCAACGTATATATCCATTTATAACTGAGGAAGATACTGAGAATAGTGATTTCAATCTTTGTGTAATGGTTGATGATGAGTTGTTTAAAGAAATGTGTGAAATTGCAGAAATGTATCCTGAGAGTAATTACGTTGCATCTTATTGCTCAAAGGAAAGTGGCATGGTAAGACTGAAGAGATATGCTATCGAGGATTATTTAGTAGTGTTATCAGATAAAAGAAATGCATTTTGGATTTTGGATAAACAAAAAGAAAACATTTTTTTCATTGGAAACAAAGAATGTTTAGAACATTTTTATAGAGAGTTTTTCCTTTTATTTGAGCATATAATAGTTAAAAAATGTGTAGAAAAAGGAGCGATGCTAGTTCACGCAGCTGCAGTAGAAAAAGATAATAGAGTAGTTATTTTAGTTGGAAATAAGAGGTCAGGAAAAACTACAACTTTTTTTGAACTATGCAAAGAGGGAAAATATGCGCCGATGTCTGTAGATAAGGTGTTATTGATAGAGAAGGGAGGCGTAATAAAAGTATATGGTGTTCCTACCAGACTTAGAGTTCTAGCCGGAACACTAAGTAAATATGAAGAATTGTATTCACTTATCCCAGAAAAATACCAGGGAGCATCAGATGATGTTTTATGGAAAGGTGAGAGTGATAGTAAGGTTGAAATGCCACTAAAACAATTTGAGGAGTTTGTGGATAATAACTTTAGTCAAGAAGGAAAACTGTCTCAGATAGTATTTAATCATGTTAATAGTGATATGGAAGATTCAAAGGTAAACGTAGGAAAAACAAATGACAATTCAGAGATTCTTGAAAATAATATTTTTTCGCCCGTTAATCCGGAAGAAGATTGGTGGTCAGAAATTGGTTTGGAGAAAATTGATTTATTAAATGAAAGAAAAAATATTATGTTAGAGAAAATTAAAAAATTGAACTTTATTGAATTCGAAACCAAAAATGATTTCACATTGTTATTTGAAATACTTATTGCGCAGTAAGAGTCCGAAGAATTACATATATATTGCAAGCTAACAGTCTAATACGTTGTCAGAAATATTAGTCACAAGATTTGGTAACATATAAGTTTTTAACAATTTTCAAGTAAAAGAGAAAACGAAAGGGAAAAGCATGAATAATTTACAACTAAAGATTATAGCAAACGAAGTTAGAAAAAGTATTATTGAAGAAGTTTATTGTGCGAAATCAGGACATCCCGGAGGATCCTTATCAGCAGCGGATATGCTAACTTATCTTTATTTTGAAGAAATGAACATTAGTGCAGATAAATTGAATGACTCAAATAGAGATAGATTTGTATTATCTAAGGGACATATTGCTCCAGCGCTATATGCAGTTCTTGCCAAAAAAAATATTATTCCAAGGGAAGATTTAAAGACTTTACGAAAAATAGATTCATATTTACAGGGGCATCCAGAAAAAAAACATACGCCTGGTGTTGAAATGACAACAGGCTCTCTTGGTCAAGGTATTTCGACAGCAACAGGAATGGCACTTGGAGCTAAGATCGATAATAAGAGTTTTAGAGTGTAGTGGTCAAGTAAAATTGCTACACTTGGGACGGACTTATTTCTGCCTGTGCCTTGCTTCGAACGGAGTCAGCCCTCCATTGTATGAATGTGGTCTGACATGGTTGTACCACAAAAATACATAATGACTTACCGCTTCATCTAATGTATCTGCACTGTAATAAATATTCTGATATATCAATTCATTTTTAAAGGTATTATAAAAACGCTCCATGGGAGCATTATCATACGGACATCCTGCCCGGCTCATACTCTGAATAATGCCATTTTCTTTACAATAATCTGTAAATGCCCATGAAGTAAACTGACATCCCTGGTCACTATGAAGTATAAGACCTTCTGCCGGTCTTTCATTTCTCAGGGCTGTTTCCAATGTTTTTATCGCCAGCTCTGTATTTATATAATCAGAATTAACGGAACTTATGACTGTTCTGTCATACAGATCAATAATACTGCAGTTATAACGCATCCTGCCATTTCCAAGCCTTATATATGTAAAGTCTGTGC
>CAJTDQ010000006.1:14810-191343 GCA_910574895.1 Eubacteriaceae bacterium
CAAAAAGATGACCATTCCCCTGTGACCGATAATTCTGTTATTGTCATAATATATATTCTTAATTGTATTCAAAATGATTCTCTTACATTTTCTATAGTCATTTTTTCGTTCTTTGAGATAGTTATAATAAGCATTTGTTGAAAGACTGAATTTTCTGCATAACCATCTGAGTCCATATTCATCTTTATTGTCATCAATGAACCGATATACCACCAATCGATTTCTTTTGCGAAGAATGCCGCGGCTTTTTTTAGGAAGGAATTTTCTTTTTCCAGCTCTTTTATTTTCAGATTCAGTTCCCGTATTTCTTTTGATGCCGAACTCTCTGTGTTTCCTGTGGTATCGGGGCATTCTTCACCATATTTGCGTGACCACTCGTATATGGAGGATTTGGTTACTCCATATTTTTCTACGATATCCATTGTTCTCTCTCCGCTGAGATATTTTTTGGCCACTTCTCTTTTAAAATGTTCATCATAGTATCTGCTCATCTGCTTTTCCTCCTGTTGGTTAATATTATATATTGCCGTCCCAGGTGTTGCAATTTTAATATACCACTACAACCGTACTGGAGCTGGTATGGATTTGGCAGTCGTGTGGAATGGTGTGCCTGTTTCGTAAGCTGGTGCGCTAACGAGTGCGGCTATATTGATACTGGGGTTATCCCGAAATTTGCGGGCTGCGTCAACGGCGCACAATGGTTTAAGGACAGAGGACAATGGCTTGACGGATCTGCCGAGCCTGTTCCCGGAATGATTATTTTCTTTGATTGGGAGAGCGATGGTGAAACCGATCATGTTGGAATTGTGGAAAAAGTCGAAAACGGTATTGTTTACACCGTAGAAGGCAATTCCGGCGATAGCTGCCGAATCAATCAGTATTCAATAGGGAATTATCAGATTTACGGATACGGTGTGCCACAGTATTAGAAAACAAGCCGTTTGCAGAAATGCAAGCGGCTTACATAAAATCAACTTTACAATGTTTTTACAATCGCAAGATAACGAATTTGATGTTCGGTCGGTATAATAAAACCGTAATCGAAAAGATTATAGAGAAAAAACAAAAGGAGAATTTGATTATGAAAACAAAGAAAATACTTGCATTAGCACTTGGCGCAGTTTGTGTTTTCGGTATGCTTGCCGGATGTGGAAAACAGGAAACAGGTACAGTTTCAACAGATGGTTCTACCTCTATGGAAAAAGTAATCGGCTCGTTGAAAGAAACCTTTGAGGCAGAGAACGAAGGAATTACCGTTACATACAATCCCACTGGTTCTGGTACAGGCATTACAGCAGTAGCGGAAGGACGCTGTGACATCGGACTTTCCAGCCGTGATTTGAAGGATGAAGAAAAAGCAAAAGGACTTGAAGGAACAGTTATTGCTTATGATGGTATTGCAATCATTGTCAATCCCGAAAATACCGTAGATGATCTTACGATTGAGGATATTGCCAAAATCTATACTGGTGAGATTAAAAACTGGAAAGAAGTCGGCGGTAAGGACGCTGAGATTGTCTTAATTGGAAGAGAAGCAGGAAGCGGAACCCGTGACGGCTTTGAATCCATTACGGGAACAAAGGATCAATGCAAATTGAAGCAGGAACTTACCTCTACCGGAGATGTGATTACGACCGTTGCGGGGAATCCGGCAGCAATCGGATATGCGTCTCTTGCTTCCGTAAAGGACAGCGTAAAAGCATTGAAAGTCGGAGGCGTAACGCCCAGCGAAACAAAAATTAAGGACGGCAGTTATAAGGTGCAGCGTAATTTTGTGCTGGTTACGAAAACCGAGGGTAAACTGTCTGATGCAGCACAGAAATTCTTTGACTACATTACTTCAAGCGACGCTTCGGAAGTAATCAGGAAAGCAGGAGCCGTACCGGTAAAATAAAGGACTGTAAAAGCGACGGCGATAGGAAACCGCCGCTTTTCACATTTTGAAAGGAATGTAGTGATGAAGAAAAAGAGATTATTTGAAACCATCATACACGGCATATTCCTGATATTGGGGCTTATTACAGTAGGATTTGTTTTGCTGATTACAGTGTATCTTATCATATCGGGTATTCCCGCTATTCGGGAAATTGGAGTTTTCAAATTTCTGTTTGGGAAAGTTTGGGCTTCCACAGCAGCAAAAGCTTCCTATGGAATTCTGCCGTTTATTTTAACCAGCGTTTACGGTACAGCCGGAGCTATCGTAATCGGTGTACCGGTCGGCTTTATGACCGCTGTATATCTTGCAAAGCTTGCTCCGGAAAAAATAAAAACCATTATGGGATCGGCGGTCAGTCTGCTTGCGGGAATCCCGTCGGTGGTTTACGGTCTTGTGGGAATGCTTGTATTAGTGCCGGCAGTTCGGACGCTGTTTCATCTGCCGGACGGTGCAAGTCTGTTTGCGGCAATGATTGTTTTGGCGGTAATGATTCTCCCGTCAATTATCAAAGTTTCCATAACCGCATTGGAAGCTGTACCGAAGGAATATGAGGACGCATCTTTGGCACTTGGCGCTACTCCGGTGGAAACCTATTTCCGGGTGTCTGTTCCGGCGGCAAAAAGCGGAATTGCGGCGGCTGTTGTGTTGGGCGTAGGACGTGCCATTGGCGAGGCGATGGCAGTAATGATGGTGGCAGGAAATGTAGCCAATATGCCATCCCTATTTGGGAGTGTGCGTTTTCTTACAACAGCAGTTGCTTCAGAAATGTCTTATTCAAGTGGGTTACAACAGCAGGCATTGTTCTCCATCGCCCTTGTACTGTTTCTCTTTATTATGCTGATAAACGCTGCACTTAATTTCTTTTTGAAGCGGGATAAGGAGGGTTCAAAGTGAACAAAAGTCGAAAAGGATATATTTTTACTATGAAGCTGCTCATGTGGCTGTCAGTGGGAATTACGGCGGCACTTGTATTGTTTTTGCTCGGATATATTCTTGTGAAAGGAATTCCCCATATCACTTGGGAACTGCTCTCTACAAAACCGAGCTATATTGAAGAACGCATTGGGATTCTGCCAAATATTCTGAACACCTTGTATATTATTCTTGCCACGCTTGTTTTTGTAATACCTCTTGGAGTGGGGGCGGCGATTTATTTAACGGAATATGCAAAGAATAAAAGAATTGTTACGGCGATTGAATATGCTGCGGAAACCCTGTCGGGAATCCCATCAATCATTTACGGGCTTGTTGGTATGTTGTTCTTCTGTCAGTTTTTAAATATGAAAACATCCCTTTTGGCTGGTGCGCTGACGCTTGTTATTATGAATCTGCCTACTGTTATGCGCACTACGCAGGAAAGCCTGAAAACCGTGCCACAGAACTACCGGGAAGGTGCGTTCGGACTTGGAGCCGGAAAATGGCGGGTAATTCGTACTGTGGTACTTCCCGGTTGTGTGGATGGGGTGGTCACAGGATGTATCCTGTCAGTCGGAAGAATTCTTGGCGAATCGGCGGCGCTTTTATTTACAGCTGGACTTGCCCACGAATTATATGGATTATTTGAGGGGCTGCAAAACTCCGGCAGTACGCTGACAGTAGCGTTATATGTTTATGCAAAGGAACAGGGTGAATTTGAAATAGCTTTTGCGATTGCCGCAATACTAATGATTATGACGCTGCTTATCAACCTTGCCGCTGATATTGTCAGCCGTTATTTCAAGAAAAGGAGAAGCCTATGAGCAGTATAATGACAGTAAGAGATCTGTGCTTATGGTATGGAAAAGCACAGGCACTTAAACATATCAATATGGAAATCCCCGAAAAAAGCATAACGGCGCTTATCGGTCCGTCGGGTTGTGGAAAATCCACATTTTTGAAAACACTTAACAGGATGAACGATTTGGTTTCCAGCGTTAAGATTACGGGCGAAGTTATGTATAACGGTGAGAATATTTATGACAATTCAGTTGATGTAAACGAACTTCGTAAAAATATCGGAATGGTGTTTCAAAAACCGAATCCATTTCCAATGAGCATTTATGACAATATTGCTTACGGACCTCGTACACACGGAATTAGAAGCAAAGCAAAACTCGATGATATTGTGGAACGCTCACTCCGGGATGCAGCTATTTGGGAGGAAGCAAAGGACAGGCTGAAAAGAAATGCTTTGGGACTATCCGGCGGTCAGCAGCAAAGGCTCTGTATTGCGAGAGCACTTGCAGTAGAGCCGCAGATTCTCCTGATGGATGAACCGACTTCGGCGCTTGATCCAATTTCCACTTCGCATATTGAGGAACTGGCAATGAAGCTGAAAGAAAAATATACGATTGTCATTGTTACACATAATATGCAGCAGGCTGTCCGTATCTCAGATCATACGGCATTCTTTCTGCTGGGGGATTTGGTTGAATTTTCAGAGACAGAAGCAATGTTTTCACAACCGGGGGATAAACGCACAGAGGATTATATTACAGGGAGGTTTGGTTAAATGCGGTCAAAATTTGATGAACAACTGGAACTGCTTCATAAAGAGCTTATTGAAATGGGCGCTCTTTGTGAAAATGCCATAGCAATGGCGGCAAAAGCACTCTCAGAGGGCAACACGAAAATGGCGGCAAAAGTCCCCGAATTGTCAACTGAGATAGATAGAAAAGAGAGGGATATTGAAACCATGTGTATGAAGCTGCTCCTTCAGCAGCAGCCGGTGGCAAAGGATTTGCGAACGATTTCCTCCGCACTGAAAATGGTGACGGATATGGAGCGCATTGGGGACAATTCCGGCGATATTGCAGAAATTGTGACTATGGCGAACATTTCACCCTCCGATAATACGGAGCATATTCAGGATATGGCAAGAGCGACAATCAAAATGGTAACAGACAGTATTGACGCCTTTGTGAAGAAAGATATAGAGATTGCAAATGCAGTCATTACCTACGATGATGTGGTAGACGGTCTCTTTGACGAAGTAAAGACAGATTTGATAGAAAAGTTTGGTAATCCTGAATCAAACGGAGAAAAAGTTCTCGACCTTCTTATGATTGCAAAGTATTTTGAGCGTATGGGTGATCATGCGGTGGAGATTGCAAAGTGGGTATTGTTTTCTATTACTGGAAGGAAAGAGAGATAAACGATAATTTCATTGCATATAAGCAAAGTTGAAAAAGAGGAGGGTTTATGCTATAATATAATATGGGTATTTTTATGCAGAAGGAGAATGACAATGATTTATTGTGTAGAGGATGACAATGGAATTAGAGATTTAATGATATATGCTTTAAATTCTGCTGGGTTTGAAGCAAAAGGCTTCACGGACGGTACAGAATTTTTTAGTGCGTTGCAAGCGGATCAGCCGAAACTTATTATACTTGATATTATGCTGCCGGGTGATGACGGAATCACGATTCTAAAAAAGCTTCGTAACAATACTGTTACCGCAGATATTCCGGTTATTATGGCAACAGCCAAAGGAACTGAATATGACAAGGTAATCGGTCTTGACGCAGGTGCAGACGATTATCTTGCAAAGCCATTCGGAATGATGGAAATGGTTTCCCGTGTGAAAGCTGTACTTAGGCGGACAGCTCCAAAAAACACCCCAAAAACTTTAAAGGTGGGAAATCTTGAAATAAAGGAATCTGAGCATACTGTTTATGCCTGCGGCGAGCGTATCACGCTTACATTAAAAGAATACGATCTTTTGTATTTGTTTATGGATAATCTTGGAAAAGTTTTCACCCGTGACAGATTATTACAATTAATATGGAGTTCTGATTATATAGGCGAAACAAGAACAGTCGATGTTCATATTGGAACTCTCCGTACAAAACTCGGAGAATGTGGAAGTTATATAGAAACTGTCCGAGGCGTTGGGTATCGAATGGAGGCGAAGCTATGACAAAAAGAATTTTTCGTACTGTATTCGTTGTTGCCATCAGCATATTTATTGCTTCAGCCGTACTTTTTATGACTGTACTGTATGACTATTTTTCTGGAATCCAACAAAATCAACTGCGTATGCAAATAGATCTTGCTTCACAGGGCGTTGAAGATGAAGGACTTGATTACCTGAAAAACCTAAATATAAAAGATTACCGTGTTACTTGGATAGGAACAGATGGTAAAGTTCTTTATGACAGCATATCAGAGGCTGATGAAATGGAAAATCATTTTGAACGGGAAGAAGTAAAAGAAGCACTTTCAGAGGGATATGGTGCAAGTTCCCGTTATTCCTCCACATTAACGCAGCGTTATCTCTATGGCGCAAAGCGACTGCCAGATGGAACTGTTATCAGGCTTTCAGTAACACAGAATTCTCTGCTCATACTTACACTCGGTATGTTGCAGCCAATTATGATTATATTTGTGATTGCTATTATTTTATCAGCTTTTTTAGCTTCGAGACTGTCAAAGAAAATTGTTAAGCCGTTGAATGAATTAAATTTGGATAAACCTTTAGATAATAATGGATACGATGAACTTTCTCCTCTGTTTCGGCGTATTGATACACAGCAAAAAGAGATTAGTCGGCAAAGTGAGGAATTAAAACAAAGGCAGAATGAGCTTGAAGTGATGACCTCCGCTATGTCTGAGGGAATTATTTTGCTGAATAATAGAGGAACTGTTTTGAGTATCAACAAGGCGGCTGCGAAACTATTTGGGACAGATTGTTTTTGCATAGGTGAGGATATCGTGTCAATAAACCGCAGCTTGGAATTAGCCCAATTGCTTAATAAGGCGAAGAACGGGGAACATTCAGAAAGAGTTGTGGAACTTGGATGTGGTCAGTATCAAATGATGGCAAGTCCTGTTATTTCAAACAATATAGTATCCGGGATTGTGCTTTTAATACTTGATGTAACGGAGAAAGAAAAGGCGGAACAATTACGTCGTGAATTCACAGCCAATGTTTCACATGAGTTAAAGACGCCATTGCATACCATATCGGGAAGCGCTGAGCTTTTGGCGAACGGTATGGTAAAGCCGGAGGACATTCCCATCTTTTTAAAGCGTATTTACTCTGAAGCACAACGCATGATTCAATTAGTGGAAGATATTATACGGCTTTCACATTTGGACGAAGGCGCTGAAGATATGAAATGGGATATGGTGGATTTATATGCGGTAGCAGAGGAAACGATAAATTCTCTTGCCGACGAAGCAGAAAGCAATGGGATAAAATTTGAACTGTATGGAGAAACTGTTTTGATCAACGGCATCAGGCAGCTGCTTCAGGAGATTATATACAATCTCTGTGACAATGCGATCAAATATAACTGTAGGGGCGGTTCGGTATCTGTAGGGGTAAAGAATGAAAATGAATTTGCTGTTCTGACCATCACCGACACGGGTATTGGCATTCCGGCAGAACATCAAGAGCGCATTTTTGAACGATTTTATCGAGTAGATAAAAGTCATTCAAAAGAAATAGGTGGTACAGGACTTGGACTGTCTATTGTAAAACACGCTGCAAAACTGCATAATGCGGAAATTGAGTTGCACAGCATTGTAAATAAAGGTACTGAAATTACAATCAAATTTCCTAAAAACTAAACATAATGAGAAACAGAGTCGTAGTAAAAACTGCGGCTCTGTTTTTGCTTTACAAGGATTTTATCAGAGTGCGATAACAGATTTGATGTTATTTTGATAAACTTAATCTGATAGAAAAAGCAGCCTTGCGGCTACTTTTCGGGTGCAGTATCAATTAAGGCTTTCGCAGTTGCTTTAACGACTTCTAACGACCGTTCATCGCAAGCTGAAAGCATACGGAGGAGATTTTCTACCTCGGAATCTTTGGACGGCTTCTCAGGGTAGAAAATCGAATCCGCAGAAATGTTCAATTCCCGGACGAGCTTATGTAGGACATCGAAGCTCGGCTTCTTGCCCTCGTTCTCGATCCGATATAGGTATCGCTCGGTAATATTCGCTTTTTCAGCCAACGCTTCTATGGTGATCCAGGCGTGTTCACGAGCTGCCTTAATGATACAACCAAGCGTTTCAGGTTTATTATGCACTTACAGTCCACCTCCATATATAATTATACTGATTTATGCCATCTTTATAATGGCACAGCAATTCAATTATAAGTGGACTGACAGTTCGCATATAACTGAACTATAAAGAAATATGAACCCTGCCAAATAAAAAAACGAGGTTTTGACAGGGCGATTTAATATGCCTACACCCTCCGATTCTGAGTTTTTTTGGATCGGAGGTTTTTTAATGCGCTGGATTATTCTCGGCGTTCCGCTGCTTGTGATGAGCAGCGAATATTAAACTGTTACAAAGGTATTATCAGAAAGTATTTCATTGAAAAAAGCATTTACCCCACAAAAGGACAATGCGGCTCACATACTGAACTGATATGCCATAAATACAATGAAACAAACGCACTTGCACGGCGAAATTTGTCGCTATGCAGGTGCGTTTTTATATTTTGCGATATTTTGAGCTTTTATAGCGTTGGTTGCCGTTCACCGCCTTTCGGTCTGAATTTTTACATTTTTGAAAATTCAGACTGGAGGTAAAGAAAATGGCAAAAAGCCAATTAGATGTTCTGAAAGAAGAATTTCAGAACGAATGTAAGGTTATCAATTTGAAGTACGAGTATGAGGGATACATAGGCGTGGAGCAATGGGCGATCATTTCTGCGCTGACCGAAAAAGAGCTGTTTGAAAAATATCCTGAAATTGTCAAACAATATATGCCTTTCGTGCTGCTGTCTAATGAGCAGGGACAGGCTATATATGAGTTCAGAAGAAATGAAAGCAAGTTTTATAAGCGCAGCTTAAACAACGAGGACGCATTTGGATATGACGATGAGCTTATAGGCATATTCCATTCTGAGGTCGTTGTTCCCAGCTTTGTTGAGCAGAAGATAACAGAGGAATACGAAGAAAATCGTTATCAGTTGAAGATGAAGCTGTTGGACAAGGCTCTTTCAAGCCTTACCGAGAAGCAATACAAATACCTCATAGCCCGCTATGTTGCAAATAAAAGCGCAAGGGAAATTGCTGGAGCGGAGGGGGTATCTCATCAGGCAATTGAAAAGCATTTGAACGCAGCGGTCAAGAAAGTGAAAAAAATATTTAAGGGATTTTTCCGAAAATAGGTTGTCATTTGGCTGACTGATTCCAAATTAGTGAAGGGGTTGTTTTGAATCCGGATAAAGATTTCCCCTTCACTTAATCTTGGAAATGCGAGGTCAATGCTATGCAAACAGAGAATAAAGAAAAGGTGAAGCGTGGAGAAATTTATCTGCACGATTTTGGAAACAATGCAGGCTCAATTCAGAATGGGGTAAGACCTGTTCTTGTAGTTCAATGCGATGAAGGCAATCAGGCAAGCACGACAACGGTTGTTGCAGCTCTTACATCAGTTATAAAGAAGCGTTATTTGCCGTCCCATATTATCTTGGGCGATAAATTTGGACTCAAAGAGCCTTCAATGGTTATGCTGGAACAACTGAAAACAGTCAATCAGTCCGAACTTGTGGAATATATCGGATTTGTTGACAGCGAATATCTGCTCCGTAAGGTGAATCACGGCTTAAAGAAAGCGCTTGGTTTGTGGGTGGATAAGCCGCAAAAGCACAAGGGGGATATTCGCTGCCTTTGTCCCGCCTGCTTACAGGCGTATAAGAAAACACAGAATTATATTGTCAGGCGGCTTGATCCGCTGGCTTCCAAAAGGGAGAAATGCGATAAGTGCGACAATATGGGTTGGGATTATATCATTTATGAAAGGCGTACTTCCTCAGAGGATAAGGGGGTACAGGAATGATGAGTGATGATAAGAAGGTAAAGCAGCCTAAATATGAAGTCCCATTGTGGCATAAAACAAATCTTTCTATTGATGAAGCGGTCGCTTATACCGGGATTGGCAGAGCAAAATTATATGAGATGACAAATAGAGAAGATTGCCCATTTGTATTATGGATTGGAAATCGGAGGGTAATAAAGCGGCAGGTTTTTGATGAGTACATTGCAAATATGTATTCGATATAACAGAGTTGTCAAGTCTGCGATAAGCCAGTTCGCATAATTGGCTTATCGCTTCTTTTCTACTATGATGTACTCACCAAAGGCGAGGAGGTACAGCAAATGGAAAGAAAACGAAATCAGGCGGAAAAAATCCAAGTTCCTGTATGGTATAAAACAAATTTATCAATCGAAGAAGCAGCAGCTTATTCAGGGATAAGTCGGGATAAGCTCTACGAGATGACAAACAAAGAGGATTGCCCATTTGTATTGTGGATTGGAAACCGCAGGCTGATAAAAAGAGAAGTTTTTGATGAGTACATAAAAAAAGGCATATTCGATTTAAGGAGGAACTACTATGGATGATGAAGTTATGACTTATAAGGCAAAGCTTGAAGCAAGGAATGCTGACAAGCCAATATGGGAGAAAAAATGTCTTTCTATTGAAGAAGCGGCGGCATATTCCGGTATCGGGATAACGAAGCTCAGACAATTATCACGGCAAAAGAAATGCCCGTTTGTAGTGCCGCTTGGGAATCAGGTTTTTATTGTCCGGGAGAAATTAGATACCTATATCAAGGGTAAAAAGCATATTTAGGAGGGGTGACTTATGGCTAAGGAAAAGAGAAAGGATAAATCAAGAGTAGTTCTTCGTACCGGGGAATTACAAAGAAGCAACGGTACTTACCAATACTCGTGGATGGACGCAAACAAAAAGAGGCGTTATGTCTATGCGAGGAACTTAGATGATCTTCGTGCAAAGGAAGAACAGATTGCAAAAGATAAAAGCGATGGCATTAAGACCGAAGCCCGCTATACGACAGTAAATGAACTTTTTGATTTATGGAAAGTTCTGAAACGGGGATTGAAAAACAACACCTTTGAAAATTATAAATATATGTATGAGACTTTCGTCCGTCCAAATATCGGAAAACAGCGTATTTCAACTCTGAAAAAATCTGATGTTAAGCGGTACTATAATTATCTTGTCGACGAAAGAGGATTAAAGGCTTCTACGATTGACAGTATCCATACCGTGCTTCATCAGATTTTGGATATGGCGGTTGATGATGATTACATTCGTAACAATCCGTCTGACAATGTGTTGAGAGAGCTGAAAAAATCCCATGTTTTTAAGACGGAAAAACGCAGGGCATTAACACGACCTGAGCAGGATTTGTTTCTTGACTATCTGAAGAACACGCCGAAAGCACAAAACTGGTATCCGATATTTGCGGTAATGGTCGGTACGGGATTACGAGTTGGTGAAGTGACCGGGCTGAGATGGTGCGATATTGATATGGAAGAAGGCATTATTGATGTTAATCACACTTTGGTTTACTACGATCACCGAACCGATGACAGCAAGAAAGGCTGCTACTTCAATGTGAATACAACAAAAACCCCAGCGGGCAACAGACAAGTACCAATGCTTGATTTTGTAAAAGAAGCCTTCCTTATGGAAAAGGAAAGGCAGGAAATGTTTGATTTACATTGCGAGGTTATCATTGACGGGTACAGCGATTTCATATTTATTAACCGCTTCGGGCAGGCTCAACATCAATCAACGCTGAACAAGGCAATCCGCCGGATTATCCGGGACTGTAATGATGAGCAGTTATTGAAAGATGAAAATGCGGAGGTATTGCTGCCACACTTTAGCTGTCACTCTCTCAGACATACATTCACGACAAGAATGTGTGAAGCAGGAGTAAATGTGAAGGTAATTCAGGACGCGCTCGGTCACAAGGATATTTCCACCACGCTTAATATCTACACCGATGTGACAAAGGAACTCAAGCGCTCCGAATTTGAGGGACTTGACTTATACTTCAAAAATGAGTAAAATAATATAGTCCTGATGTTCCCGTATCGGGAATGTCAGGACTTCTCTTATAAAATCAGAAGTTAGTCATAAGAGCATACATCATTTACATCAAATCGTACACATACACGATGTAAAAGTGATTCATAGTATGACCTGATTACAGATTGACAATCTGGAGAATCGAGAAAATAGGACAGTAAAACAGATTATGGAGGAACTTATCAATATGACCGATTTCGTCCCGACAATGAAACAGTTAGATAAATAAAAATGTATATATAAAGGCATTTCCAAGAGTTTTGGAAGTGTCTTTTTGTTTGAAAGTTTTATATTGTCGCAAATCAAAAAAGAATACTTAATATTGCGCATAACTAAAAAGGAGATTACAATATATGTATAATTATAAACTTAAATGTTCGTATAATCGTGTATAAATGAAAAAGGGGCGAGATATTATGGCAAAAAGCAAACGAGGGATAAAGATGTTCTTCAAAATTCTAGGAATCCTACTTGCAGTACTATTAACTATTGTTATAATCTATGTAGCATATGTATTTATGTCATACAGCAGAATAGATGATAATCAAAAGTTAACAGTCAATTCACCAAAGAAGCAATCAGCAGACTTTGATTACAGTCAAGTGACTACAGATAAAACTTATACGATAGGAACTTATAATGTAGGATTTGGAGCATATTTACCTGATTATAGTTTTTTTATGGACGGAGGGAAGTACTCCAGATGTTATAGTGGCGAGAGTGGAGCGAATGCAATCAAAGGTGCAGCAGGATTATCATTAAAATATGAACCTGATTTTATGATGTTTCAGGAGGTGGATAGAGATGCCACAAGGAGTTATCATGTGAATCAGGAAAATCTGATAACCGATATTTTTAAAAATTATTATAAAACATTTGCAGTAAATTATGATTCGGCATATTTATTTTATCCTTTTAGTGAACCAATAGGTGCATCTTATTCAGGAATCGTATCCTACTCAAAATACGAAATAACAGATTCTCTACGAAGAAGTCTTCCTATATCCACAGGATTTTCAAAATTTCTCGATTTGGACAGATGTTATTCTATTAATCATATAAAGGTGGAAAATGGAAAAGAATTGGTTTTGATAAATGTTCACTTATCTGCTTATGGAAATAGCGATGAAATTCGTGAGGGACAACTGAATATGCTGTTTGGAGATATGAAAAAGGAAATGAAAAAGGGAAACTACATTATCTGTGGTGGAGACTTTAATCATGATTTAAAGGCAGATGAAAAAGATAGTGATAATTGTGAGAGTTGGGCATATCCGTTTCCTAGAAGTAAAATGCCAGAGGGTGTTAGATTTGCCATGGATGAGTTGGATGAAGAGACAATTAAAAAAATGCCAGAGTCCAATAGAAATAATGATACAGAATACATTCCAGGGAAAACTTATGTATGCACATTGGATGGATTTATCGTTTCTGATAATGTGGAGTTGAAAGGTTACCAAATAGTAGATACAGGTTATGCTTATTCGGATCACCAGCCGGTGTTTATGAATTTTATATTAAAATAATTAAAACTAGTATTTTCCACAATGAAAGCAAAGTGAAACTATTATTTGCGGAAAAGGAGACTCATATGCGTATTTTAGTTGCTGAAGATGAAAAGGATTTAAATCGAATTTTATCGGAAAGATTGAAGGAAAAACATTATAGTGTTGATTCTTGTTTTGATGGTCAGGAAGCGTTGGAGTATATAAGTGTCGTAGAATACGATGCGATTATACTGGACATTATGATGCCGAAAGTAGATGGTATGACAGTATTAAGAACGATACGAAATCGAAGGAAAAGCGTTCCAGTACTTTTGCTTACAGCAAAGGACAGTATCAGTGACAGAGTAGAGGGACTGGATGCAGGAGCAAATGATTATCTGGTAAAACCTTTTGCATTTGAGGAATTATTAGCCAGAATACGAGTGCTTTTAAGAAAACCCACAGAGGTACCTAAAAGTTGCTATACAATTGGAGATTTAGAAGTTCATCTGGATACACAACAGGTACTACGCGCAGGAAAAGAAATCCAGTTGTCAGGAAAAGAATTTTCCCTGCTAAGGTATATGGTGCAAAATGAAGGGATTGTGTTATCTAGAGAACGATTAGAAGAGCACTTGTGGAATTACGATTATTTAGGAGGCTCAAATGTTATTGATGTATACATTCGCTATTTGCGAAAGAAAATTGATGATGGATTTGAACAGAAATTAATTCATACGGTGCGAGGCACAGGATATGTGATGAAGGTGAGAAAATGAGACGGCTAACGTTAAAATTTAAATTAACCATAGTATATACTTTTTTTATGGTTCTTGTGACCTGTACAGCATTACTTCTTCTATTTTCTTTAAGTAATAGAGAGATACTTAGTTCTACGAAAGATACATTAAGAGATCATGTTGAAAATGGATTGGATGATGTAGAACTAGAGGGGGAAGAGTTAGAGATTGACTCTGATTTTTATTCTGTGGAGGATAATGTGTATCTTTCTGTTTATGATGAAAACAATTATTTTTTGTATGGAAAAGTTCCATATGGTTTTGATGAACAGCCGGAATTTTCAGATGGAGAATTAAGAAAAATTCGGGAACAATATACAGACTGGTATGTATTTGATTTATCAGTTCCACAAGAAGAACTCTATATAAGGGGCATAACATCAATAACAGATGCTGAAAAAAGTTTTCGAATTACATTACGTTTTGCAGGAATTATTCTTCCTTTATTAGTTGTATTGATGGCGGTTCTTGGATATTGTTTTACAAGAAGGACACTGCAGCCTGTTCGACAGATTACGGATACTGTAAGAAGAATACAGGAAGATACAGATATGTCCCGCCGTATTGGATTACAAGGGGATGCAGTAGGAAATCATAAAAAAAAGAAAACGAGTAGGGATGAGATATATGATTTAGCAGAAACTTTTGATGAAATGCTTGAAAAGCTGGAGACTGCTTTTCAGAGAGAAAAGCAATTTACATCTGATGTTTCCCATGAATTGAGAACACCCATTAGTGTGATTATGGCGCAGTGTGATGCCTGCCTTGCAGATGAAAGTCTGTCTGAAAAACAAAGAGAACAGATTTCACTCATTTATAAAAAAACAAAAGGTATGTCAGAAATGATCTCGCAATTACTTTTGCTATCGCGGGCAGATCAAGGGCGGCAACCTTTAAATAGAGAACGTATCAATGTTAGCGAAATAACGGAAATGATTATAGAAGACCAACAAATGTTGGTAACTTTATTGAAAAATAAAATACAAATTGTAGGAAATATTGAACCGGATATCTTTGCATGGGTCGATGAAACATTTTATATTCGTATGATAGTGAACCTTATTTCAAATGCTATCGCATATAGTAAAAGGAATGGAAAGGTAGAGGTTCATCTGTCAAAGACAGAACATGAGGTGGTAGGTTCAATTAGGGATAATGGAATTGGAATTTCAGAAGAAAAACTTTCACATATATGGGAACGATTCTATCAGGCGTCTCCATTTCGAAATGGCAATCATTCGGGCCTTGGTCTTTCCATGGTGCAATGGATTGTAAAAGCCCATGGTGGTTGGATAAAGGTAGAAAGTGTTCTGGGGGAAGGAAGCAATTTTACGTTCGGTCTTCCCTTAAAATATGAAAAAATAAAAAATAAAAAAATATAATCGTTTAATCTTTTTTTAATCTTTGTGAGGCATACTATATACAACAAAACAAAAAAGTGGAAAATGGAAGGAGAAAAGCTTATGATAAAAAAATTTTTTCAAGTGAGCCTTTTAATTAGCACAATTATGTTGTTGGTTGGATGTGGAACAACAGATGCCAAAGATATCGGAACAAACAAAGCGAAAGAAATTGCCTTTACCGATGCAAATGTTATAGAAACGGATATTTCCAAATTACACATTTCCCGTGAAAACGAAGACGGAAAAGCAGTTTATGAGATAAAATTCGTTGATATGAAGTCTGGTATTCAATATGAGTACGATATCCTTGCTGCTGATGGAACCATTCTAAAGGAAGATAAAGACAGTGAAATATTTCAAACACAAGAGACACAACAGACGGAATTGAAAAGTGAAAATAGTGGTCAGGATGATTCCAAAGATCAGAATAAAATGCAGAGCAATACTCAAGGAAATGTATCAGTAAGTCTAGAAAAGGCGAAAAAAATGGTACTTGATAGAGTTAAGGGAGCAACAGAAAATGACTTGAAAATTGAACTGGATTATGATGATGGACATTATGTTTATGAAGGTGAGATTTGGTATGAGCAACATGAGTATGAATTTGAAATTGATGCGAATACAGGAAACTTTTTGGAGTGGAGTCAAGAAAGAAGATAGAAAGAGAGGATTAAAAGATGAGAAAGAAGAATTATTTGTCAATTTTTTTAGCAATGGTTTTCGCATTGACTATGGCGATACCTACTATGGCAACAACCGATGCAAAAAGTATTTTGATTACAGGAAGAAAGACGGTTTATGTGGGAAAAACAATTGAGCTAGAATCAAGAATTTTTCCGGGTTATGTAAAAGTGAGTGACTATAATATTGAGTGGAGTAGCAGTAACTCAAAAATAGCCAAGGTTTTACAATACAGAGATGATGATACAAAAATTAAAGGAGTGAAGGCAGGTAAAGCAAAGATTACAGTAAAAATCCGTGGCACAAATATTAAAGCTACATATAAAATTACTGTTAAGAAAGTAAAGAAGTCAAAATCTTCACTAACTACAGCAAAGAAAACATTAAAATCCTATAAGAAAAAGGCAAAATCTATTAAGACAGCCATTAAGAAAATTAAATTAGACCAAACGGTAACAGGAAGAAGACAACAGTATTATTCATATGAAAGAAAAATTAATGCCGTTGAAAATAAATTAGATAGGATGGATGATAAGTGGGAAAGTAAATATGAGTTGGGAAAAGTAAGTTATAAATCATATCGAACAATCGCAAGAAAGATAGAGTCCGTAGAGGATTATTTGGAGATAGTAGAGGATTATTTGGACAGGAAATTCTTGTATGAATTTAATGACTAACTATAGATGGTTTTGTTTGCTAGAAATATGAAGGGAGAAAACAATGGAAGAAAGAGTGACAGAAAATGTAGCGGAGAAAGCGGTAGAAATTGAAACCGAAAACATGGAAAATTTAGGACAGGCACTAGAAGAATCATATGCTTATATGGGCAATGGCGAGTACGACACAGACACATTGCTTGCCTGGGAAAAAATTTATAAGTACAAAGAATCAGGTGAGATTTTACCGGTTATTGTATCAGGAATTGTAAACAAAGGCGTGATTGCCCTGGTTGAGGGAGTACGCGGATTTATCCCTGTGAGCAGACTGGATATCAATCATGTAGAAGATACCAATGTCTGGCTTGGAAGAGATATCAGAGTACGTGTTATTGAGGCTGATATGGAAAAAAGTAAACTGGTACTGTCAGCAAGAGAAATTTTGAGGGAAGAATCAGCAGCGGTCAGAAAGGCACAGAAGGAAATGGCTGTTTCTAAGATAGAAGTTGGTTCTGTTGTGGAAGGTAAAGTTGAATCTCTTCAAACTTATGGGGCGTTTGTAGATTTAGGAAATGATGTAACCGGTTTGGTACATATTTCTCAGATTTCAACCAATCATATAAAGTCACCAAAAGAGGTTTTAGAAGTGGGGCAGGTGGTTCAGGCTAAGGTCATTAAAAATGAAAATGGAAAAATAAGTCTGAGTATCAGGGACTTACTTGAAGAGCAGCGTGTACAAGAGGAAGAAGAAATAAAGAACAACATTCCTAAAGTTGAGAATATTGGAACATCTTTAGAAAGTTTATTAAAAGGATTAAAATTGGACTAAAAAACGGGAAAAATGTAATAAAAATTGTTCAAAAAAAACGTTTCATAAATATAAGTACCTAAAATAAAAAATGGCTCCTTAGGTAATAAATGGCTAAATGGTATCATTTGCATATTAATTATTGAAAGGGGAAATTATATGCAAATTACAAAAAGAATCAGTGGTTTCTTGATGGCGCTTATTATGGTAATTAATTTATTTACCGGATATACAGCTCCGGTAGAGGCCAGTGACGCAAAACAAGACACAAAAGAGGTACCATATCGAAATGTTATGTACTATGGAGAGTGGTCAATTTATGCGGGACAGAAAAATTTTACACCTGACAAAATTGACGGTAGTTTAATTACACATTTGAATTTTGCGTTTATGGATGTGGATGCAGAAGGAAATTTGAATGTTTGTGATTCATGGGCAGATTACGAAAATCCAAATGTAGGATATTCAGTAGGGTACGACAGTTTATATAGTGGAGTATTGGGAGCAATGCTTTTATTAAGAAACAAGTATCCGAATATGAAAATTGGTATTTCTGTTGGAGGATGGACCAGATCCGGTGATTTTCCAAAGCTTGCAGCTAAGGCGGAGTCAAGAGAGAATTTTGCGAAGAATATTGCAAAATTTATTCACTATTACGGATATGATTTCGTAGATATCGACTGGGAGTATCCAACAGCAGACAGAAATCCGGATCCGGATGGAAATGGTGTTACAATAGATAAGGGATGTAAGGGTTCTGAAGCCGATACAAGAAACTTCACACTTCTTATGCAGGCCATTAGAGATCAATTGGATTATTATGGTAGTGTAGATGGAAAGTATTATGAATTATCATGTGCAATGTCAGCATCACCGGCAATGATGTCAAAGATAGAATATGATAAAGTTTTAGAAATTGTTGATTTTGCAAATATGATGACATACGACTTGAATGGTGCATGGAATGGTTATACAGGGCATCAGACAGCACTTTATACCAATGAGTCATATGATCATGAAACGCAGAAAGACGGACAGTTTTCGGTTGATACATGTATAAAGTATCTGGAAGATACATATGGCAATGACATTGATTATTCAAAAATTGTAGTAGGTGTTGCACCATATACAAGAGGCTGGGCAGGCGTTAAAACGGATGGTAAAGATCCTAAAAATCCGGGTCTGTATGCTACTGCAGAGCCAAACAGTGTGAAAGCACCGGATGGTACGACATCGGGAACATTTGCTTATGGAGATATTGATTCGCTGATAAGTAAATATAACTTAAAGGAATACTATGATGAAACAGCACAGGCTGCATATTATTACAGTGCAGATACAGGTTACTTTTTTACCTGTGATAATGAGAGATCTGTTGCAGCGAAAGGTCAGTATGTCAGAGAAAAACATCTTGGTGGGCTGATTTCGTGGATGGCATCACTGGACAGCACAAGTTCTGTCACAAGAACAATGAAGAAGGCTTTATATGGTGATTCTTCAATTCCAGCACAAAAGATTGTTGTACCTGAAAAAGAAAACGTTTCAATCGACGTTAGTGTTTCTGGTAACACATATACATTCACAGTAAAAAATAATAATAGTCTTGTGGAATCAAGTGTGGCAACGCTTCCGGGAAGCGGAGACAAGCCGGCGTTGCCACAGGCTGAAAAGTTTGGAAAATCTGTAGTTTATCCTAAATTTTATTTTAAAACAAAAAGTGGTGAATTACTTACAGGAGATTGGAGCTCCGGCGGTACGGTTACATCAGGCGATGGTTATACAATTATAACTCCTCCTGAATGGTCAGGAAAAACATTAGAACCCGGTGCAACAATGACATTTACATTGAAATCTTCTACGACAGCAGATAAAGCGAATATTGCACAGATTTTAATGACAACCAGAGCTGTTACATCAGGCGAGGAATTAGGAACTACTGTTTTATATAGTGATTCCAGCGAAATTACTACAACGAAGACTCCGGCAGTCACAACGAAGAAAGAGGAAACTACAACGAAGGCTCCGGTAGTTACAACAAAGGATGAGACAACAATGACTCCGGTAACAACAACAAAAGAGCCGGACACAACAAAAACACAAACAACGACAGGTTCCACAGTAGGAACAGGAAGTTATCCTGCGTGGTCACCAAATAATGTAGCTTATGCTTTAGGAGCAATTGTTTCTTATAATGGCAAGGTGTATGAATGTACATATGCGCATAATTCTAATGCGGCATGGACACCTACCGAGGCTTTTACGCTTTGGAAAGAAAGAGCTGATTTAATTCATATTGAGACAACAGGAAGTTCAACGGATCCGGGTCATGAAGAAACTACAACAGTAAATAACTATACTGTTAATACAACTTTACCAGAGCATATGGTAACGGGTTATTGGCATAATTTCTTAAATGGTTCGACTGCATTGAAATTATCAGATGTACCTTCATATTATGATATGATATGCGTATCATTTGCGAATTCATCAACGGTACCGGGTAAAGTTACATTTGAACTGGATAAAGATTTGTCTAATGCACTTGGTGGTTATACGAAAGCGCAGTTTATTCAGGAAATTAAAGAGCTGAAAGCAAAAGGGCAGCATGTAATTATTTCAGTTGGTGGTGCGGAAGGTACTACATACATCAATGATGCAGCTTCATCAGAACAGTTTGCTTCAAGTCTGATATCAATGATTGAGGAATATGGATTTGAAGGTGTTGATATTGATTTTGAGGGAGCAGCAGTATCAGGAACAAATTATATTGCCAGTGCGTTGAGAAAAGTCCACAATCATTTTGGTGATAACTTTATTATAACAATGGCACCTGAGACATATTATATTCAGACGGACAGATTATCAGCGAACGATATTACAACAGCGTATTATCGGTTGGCACTGGAAATTAAAGACATTTTAACAATTTGTTATCCACAGTTTTATAACTCAGGTGGAATGATTGGATATGGTGGAGCAAACGTAAATCCGGGAAATGCAGATTTCCTCACATCGTTATCTACACTTTTATTAGAAGGCGGCTTAAGACCGGATCAGGTTGCAATTGGTGTTCCTTCTACATCAAAGGCGGCTGGCAGTGGATATGTTGAGCCGGGTATCGTATCAACAGCAGTAAATTCATTAGTTTATAAGAGAAGTTCAGGTTCATTTACTCCTCCAAATGCGTATCCGACGTTGCGTGGTGTTATGACATGGTCAATTAACTGGGATGCGACGAATGGTTATGCATGGGCAAAAGCGATGGATTCATTGATGGATTCTCTGCCAAAGTCAGGCATTACAACTACAACAAAAGAACCGACAACAACAAAAACACAGATAACTACAACAAAGCAGCAGCCAACAACAATAGAAAATGATACAACAAAGAATATTGTTCAGAGACCATCTGCCCCAACCGGTTTGACATATGCAGGGAATGCAGATTTACCATATTATTTTGCATGGACTGCAGCAGCAAACGCAGAATCCTATAAGGTATACGTGAATGGAAATTATGCTGCAACAGTAATCAGTGAAAGTGTAAGTCTGGATTCAAAATTCTTTCCATCAGAGGGTACTTATACGATTGGTGTGAGTGCTGTAAACGAAGGTGGAGAGTCAGGGCAGACAACAATATCTTATATTGTAAAAAGCAGTGAAGTTACGACTTCACCAGTTGTAACTACAGAGGAAGTTACAACAAAAGATGTAAAGCCGGAAAATAAAAAGGCACCGGTATTGATTGGTTATTACCATACATGGCATAATTCAGGAAATCCATTTATTAAATTAAGGGATGTTGACAGTAATTGGGATATTATCAATATATCTTTTGCAGAGCCGGTTTCAGCAGGCAGTACAGATGGCAAAATGCAGTTTAATATCTCAGGATTGACATCAGATTATACAAAGAATGATTTTAAGGCAGATATAAAAGCACTGCAGGCTAAGGGAAAGAAGATTGTATTATCCATTGGCGGTTATGAGGGATATTTCTCTCTGAATTCAGAAGGAGCAATCAATCAGTTTGTTAATGACATTAAGTCCTTTGTTAATGAGTATGGCTTTGATGGAATTGATATTGATTTAGAGCAGTCTTCAGTTAATTTCAGTCAGGGAAATGATAAAGATATCAGACAGATTACTTCACCGCAGTTAAAGAATATGACAACTGCCATAAGAAGGATTGTCAGCAGTTATGGTAAAGATTTTATTTTATCCTGGGCACCGGAAACATTTTACATGCAGATGGGATACACATATTATGCAGGTATCAACCAGTGGTGTGATCCTAGAGCAGGTTCATATCTTCCAATGATTAATACGTTGAGAGATATTACAACATTTGTTCATGTTCAGTTATATAATTCTATTGCAATTACAGCGCCGGATGGCAAATCATACAGTATGGGAAACAAAGATGCAGTCGTTGCAATGTGCAAAATGTTATTAGATGGTTTCCATGTTGGAGAAGGAGTTGGAGTGGCACCAACAGATGCCACATGGTTTGCGCCGCTTAGAGCAGATCAGGTTGTTATTGGTGTTCCGTCATCAGCGAATGCAGCGGGAAGCGGACAAATTTCCAATGCTGAGTTACAGGCAGCTTTTACAGAGCTTAACAATGCTTATCCGGGAATGGGTGGAATTATGACATGGTCTATTAATTGGGATAATGCACAGAATAATAATAGTTTTGCAAGAGAGAATAAAGCGTTTTTATCAAAGTTCGGAAGCGGCGAAGTTCCGACGATAGAGACAACGACGCAGCAGGTAACAACAGAGAAAAAGACAGAGATGCCTACTACAGAGAAGCCGACAGAAGTTCCAACCACTGAAAAACCGACAGCTGCACCGACAGAAAAGCCGACTGAAGACAAACCAACAGAGGCTCCAACCAGCGGAAATATAGAGTGGAAAGCTGTTTCGGGAAGCAGTACAATATTCTATAATGCAAATCACACATTAACAGGAATCGTAAATGTTCAGAAACCTGGCTTTGCAGCAGAAGAAGGAATTTATGTAACGGTACCGGCGGCGATTAGTAAGGTGATGGTAAATGGAATAGAAACATCAGGTTCAGCAATTCAGGGAGCCGGAGCAGTTATTTATTTGTCAGCGTTAAATAAGCAAATAAATGTAATTGAAATTGAATATGCAGGTGGAAAAGGTGAAATTCTATTTAGGAATGCAGCAATAGGTGGGGCAGACATGACAACAAAACCTATAGAGACTGTGACTCAGGAACAGATTACAGAAAAGCCGACACCAGCACCGGTTCAGACTACAATAGAGATGCCAACACATGATATTGGTGTAAAAGTACCCGAAGCAGTTACCGGACTGACACATGCACCTGCAGGAGACGGTTCTCTTCCATATTACTTTGCATGGGCGGGAGTGAGCGAAGCAACACAATATAATTTTTATATTAATGGACGATATGTAGGAAGTAGTACATATGCTGCATACAATGCTGATAAATTCTTTAAGGATGCAGAGGATGGTAATTACACCATTGGAGTAACAGCGGTAAATGACGGTGGAGAGTCGAAAATAACAACCATTCAATTTAAGAAAGCAACACCGAAAATGATGGCAGGAAGAAGTATATTGGAGACTTCTCAGGTTTTAACAGCGGGAAAAAAGAACTCTGCAAAAAAAATAAATATTACTTTTAAAAGTGTTAAAGGAGCAGAAAAATATCAGATTCAAATTGCAAAAAATAAAAAGTTTAATAAACTTATTGTTAAAAAGATTGTTAAAAAGTGTAAATTGAGCATTAAAAATAAAAAATTTGCATTTAAGAAAAAACTGTATGTTAGAGTACGGGTGAAAGGAGCAAAAGTCTGGTCCCAGACAAAAAGAGTAAAAATAAAGTAAGTTTTTAAATGATGCTGTACAGATTAAAGTTGTAATCTGTGCAGCATTTTTTATAAAAATATAAAACAGAAAAACATTTTTATTCGGCATCGACTTTTATCGACTCATTTCGCTAAAAATTCCTATAAATAATGAGAAAAATGTAGATAAAAATATTTTTATATATTGCAAAAAAATGGTTTAACTGCTACGTTTTAATTGTTAATTATAAATAGAAAAGGAGAAAATTATGAGGAAACAATTTAAAAAATTAACAAGTGTAACTTTAGCAGTGACAATGCTGGTATCATTATGTAGTGCCAATATTGTTAAAAGCACAACAACAAAAGCTGAGAATAAAGCAGTAACAGTTTTTGACCAGATCGAAGAAGTTAATATCTCAGAGAATAAACTAGATGATATTGCGGAAGCAGCTTTGGAAGATGGGGCAAGAGCTGCAGAAGAAGTAAATAAGTATAAAGATGAAGCAGATTATAATGCAGCATTAAATTCTGCACTGACATCTTATTATGAGACAGAAGAATTTGAGCAGTTAAAAGAATTTCAGCAAACTGTGGACAGCCGCAGCGATGAAGTTGTAGAGGCATATGAAGAAGCGGCAGAAGAAAGAAACAAGGGAGATAAAAATGGTTTCGAAGCAGGAAAAGTTTTAGCCATATTTGATGGAGATGCAACAGAAGAGGAAATTCATGCAGTCTGTGAAGCACAGAATGGAGATATAGAATCTATTTATAAGGATTTCACAGGAGATTATGTTGCGGAAATCTCTATATCATTAGGACAGACTGTAGACATGGCATCAGAAGCATATAGTCAGTATAGTATTACAGAGTCAGTGGACAGCAATGATTATTATGGCGTAGAAGAAAGCGTACTAGGCTCAACAAATGATCCGGATATCAAGAATCAGTATTATTTAGATAATATATATGTGAAAACGGCTTGGGATTATGTTTCCAGTCATACTCATGATAAAGTATTGGTAGGAGTTATTGATACAGGAGTACAGGTTGATCATCCTGATCTTAAAAATGTGCTTTCACCGTATTCAGCAGATGTGACAGGTAATACACCTGTTCTACTGAAAGATTGTGCTGAACCGGCAAAAGATGACCATGGAACAGGAGTGGCAAGTATTATTGCAGCGGAAGCAAATAATAGCAGACAGATGGCAGGAGTGGCTAGTTGTTATAATAATGATGTTGTGGAAATACTCGGAATTCAGGCATCTACTTATAGTGAGCGGTATAAGGAGTATCGCTTCGCAACATGGGATATTGCAAAGGCTTTAAATTACTGTGCAGAAAAGGGGACAAAAGTTATAAATATGAGTCTTGGTGGATATGTATATAATAAATCAGAAGAGAATCTGATAAATAAACTGACTGCTGCAGGGATTATTGTAGTATGTGCAGCTGGGAATGATACTACAAGCGAAGATCATTTTCCTTCGGATTATGAAACAGTAATTGGGGTAGCATCAACAACTTCAGAGAATATACTTTCATCATTTTCTAATTATGGAAGTCAGAAGAATATATGTGCACCAGGCAGCGATATGTATATGTTAAATCACCAGTCGGTTACACGATATAATAGTGGAACTTCGTTTGCATCTCCGGTAGCTGCAGCTGTTGCAGCGATGATGTGTTCATTAAATGATGATTTAAATTACTTTGATGTTAAGAGAATTATGGTAAATACTGCAACAGACTTAGCTGATGGAACATCAAGGAACAAAGTACCATATGGAATTGTTAATGCAGCGAAGTGTGTAGAGTATGCAGTTGATTATACACCAGAGACATTATTTAAGTTTGAACCTAAAGAATATCAAAATCTGGCATATAGAAAAAAAGTAACAGCATCAAGTGCTTATAATGCAGACACATTTCCACTAAGTAATCTGGTAGATGAAGATGATAAAACAAAGTGCATTACAGGGAATGAGAGTGGACAATGGGTAGAAGTAGATTTAGGTAATATATATGATATTGATAAAATAAATCTTGGTTATGATAGATTTAGCACTACAGGATATCGGATAGAAGTTTCGGAAGATAACGAAAATTGGACAGAAATAGCACGAGGAGATAAAGAAGCACAGGTTAGTAAGGTTTTTGAGTTCGAAAAACAAAAAGCCAGATATGTAAAGGCAGAATTTATTAATAATGATACATATGTAGTATTAACAGAGTTACAAGTTTATGGATATAATTATGATGCAATACAATATAAAGATATTTTAAATGAAAAAGAAAAACCGTCTGAAGTATTGAACATGACAGCAAAGTGGTCTTTCCCTGGCGGTGCTGTCGTTACATGGAAAGATAATGCAAATAGATTATCAAAGGGCTATACCTATAATCTTTATGTGGATGGCAAGTTTAACAGATCGGCTTCATCAGCAACAATATGTATAATTACAGGATTATCTGCAGGAACACATACATTTAAAATTACTTCATGTCTCAATGGATACGAATCAGAAGGAGTAGAAATTCGTACATACGTTGGAAGTACAGTGCCGACAGCCACAACTGAGGCACCAACGACAACACCGATTCCGACTACCACACCAATACCAACTACAGAGGTATCGACAACACCGGTTCCAACTACTACAGGTGCAGATGAAGAGTTATTGGAAGTAATAGGAATGGTTGCATCCTGCCCGTCAGATAATACAATAGGAGTTGTATGGGGGCAGGATGATGAGAGAATTAACAGTGGGTATAAGTACAATGTGTATATTAACGGTATTAAAGTATTAAATAATGTAATTTGTAATTATTATGTAATTGATAACGTTCAAGCAGGAAATGTTAACGTAAAAGTAACAGCAACCCTCAATGGAAGAGAAACAGCGGGAGTTACACAGATGGTAAATGTGACGGGAGATGGGCAAGTGCCAACAACACCAGTAAAAACAACAGAAACACCGACCATCACACTAGTACCTACAACAACACAGATGCCGACTATCACTGAGACACCTTCAACTACTACAGCGGGACCTGCAACAACTGTAGTTTCAGGAAAAGTACCATTGGAAGTTATAGGAATGGTTGCATCCAATCCGGCGGACAATACTGTAGGAGTTGTATGGGGGCAGGATGAGGATCGAATGAATAGTGGATGTAAATATAATGTATATATTAATGGAGAGAAGAAATTAAATGAGGTAATATGTGCATATTATACAATTGAGAATATCAGTGCCGGACCGGTAACTGTAAAGGTAACATCAGTGCTGAATGGTATTGAGTCACCGGGAGTCGTACAAAATATTAATGTTTCAGGAACAGTTCTGAGATAGAACATATGCAACCGTTTCACATTTTAAAATGTGGAACGGTTGTTTTTTGAATTACGTGTAATACTGTGGTAATATATATAGAAGGAAAATTTATATAATTGTAAAAAATAGGAGAATTGTATGGATATATATATTGTTCGTCATGGTGAAACAGTGTGGAATAAATCAAGATTATTACAGGGAAGCAGAGATATTGAATTGAGCAAAGAGGGAAGAGAAGCAGCAATATATCGGGGAGAACAGTTACAGGATATCGACTTTGATGTTATGTATAGTTCTCCATTATCCAGAGCTTATGAGACTGCATGTTTGATTCGTGGCAGTAAAGATATAGAAATTATAAAAGATGACAGACTACGAGAGGTTAGCTTTGGAGTAAACGAGGGAGAGTGTGCAATTGAACTCCAGAAAGATACGAGCAATCCTTTTTGTAAGTTTTTTGATGACCCTGAAAATTATATTGCACCGGAAGATGGAGAGTCTTTAAAGGAAGTATGTATTCGGACAAAAGAATTTATGGAAGAAGTTATTGAGCCACAGAAAGACAAATTAAATAAAGTATTGATTGCAGGGCATGGTGCAATGAATAAAGGTATTATGTGTCATGTGCTAAATCATGGTCTGGATAAGTATTGGTCTGGAGGATTACAGAAAAATTGTGGAATTTTGATTGTCAGATTAGATGATAAAGGTTATGAACAGATTGGAGAGTTATAGTAAAAAAGGATAGAAAGATGGAAAATAGATTTTCAAGAACAGAAATTTTAATTGGAAAAGAAAAAATGGATAAATTAAAGAACGCCAGAGTGGCAGTTTTTGGGGTCGGTGGTGTTGGTGGATATGTTGTAGAGGCTTTGGCAAGAAGCGGTATTGGGACTTTAGATTTAATTGATGATGATAAGGTTAGTCTGACAAATATTAACAGACAGATTATAGCAACCACGAGCACTGTTGGAAAATATAAAGTAGATGTAGCAAAGGACAGAGTATTGGACATTAATCCGGAAGCAACAGTAAACATATATAGGACATTCTATCTTCCGGAAACAGCAGAACAGTTTGATTTCTCTAAGTATGACTATATTGTAGATGCAATAGATACAGTTACAGGGAAATTACAGTTAGTTGAGCAGGCAAAAGAAAGTGGAACAGATATTATCAGTTCTATGGGAGCGGGAAATAAAATGAATCCGGCCGCATTTGAAGTGGATGACATTTCCAGAACTTCGGTCTGCCCTTTGGCAAAAGTTATGAGGCGCGAATTAAAAAAGAGAGGGATTCAGAATCTAAAAGTAGTTTATTCAAAAGAAAAGGCTCTCATACCTCAGGAAATTGCTGAGGAAAATGGAAAACATATAAAAAGACAGATACCCGGAAGTAATGCATTTGTGCCATCGGTAGCAGGATTAATAATAGCTGGAGAAGTTGTAAAGGATATAACTAAAAAGTTATAGAAATATAAAAAATACACTCACTAAAAAATGAGGGTGTTGAATTGAGTGAATAGCAATTTTATAATAAATAGCGAATGAAAAAATATAGGAGGTGCGGTTGCCCTCCTATATCAATGTAAAGAGAAAGGAAAAAGGTTATGAAAAGATTATTTTCAAAAATCACAGCTGTTATTGTAGCAGTTGCAGTTGTACTGAGTACAATGGGGATGATTGATTGGTTATCAATAAGCAGTGAGGTAAATGTTTCCGCAGCTGCAACAACAATCACATCAATGGAATGCTATGACAATGCGAATGGACCAGTTATAAAAAGAGAAGGTGTTGACGAAGCCAGTTTTGGATTTGTTATGCCAAAGTTTAATGGAAAAACAAGTAAAGAGCTTTCTATCGCAGATGTCGAGAAGGATTTACAGGTTTATGTAAAACAGGCAAACGGAACAGGCGGAGAATGGAAAAAGATTGAAGACGTTAGTTATTTTAAATGGAATGAAACCTGGGCTTGGGAATATCAGGACTGGGGTGGCGGCAACGGAGGTTGGATTTGCTGGATGAAGCTGACAGAAACAACAGAATTCCGTTTCCATGGTAAGACAAATAATATTGATTTAGATTATACAATGGACTTCACAAATCTGCCAAAGTATGAGTTGAAGAGTATATCTACTACAGAGACAAACATTGCAGCAGATACTACTGGTAAATCAGCTACACATTGGGGTGCTTGGACATTTAATGGAGATAGCAGCATTAAATATAAGCAGGTGGAAAATGATATTACAATTTTAGTAGATAACAATGACGGAAAAGGATTTGTAAAATTCTTAGGAAATGCTGCTTCAGGATTCCTTTGGGATCAGAATTTTGGTTACTATACAGATGGAGATGGTGGATACTGGTTTACAAATATTAACTGGTCATTTACACTTAGATTCCAGAAAAAAACTGACAGCAGTATTTATCAGGACGTTAAGGTTACATATACAGAACCGACTAGAAACAGTTTTAAAATATCAGCATATGATACAACATCTTATGATGCAAGTTCTTCTGCAACAGCATCTGTAGGTATTCCGCTTCCAAAGATTGATGGAACAAATGCAACAAAAAAAGATTTGGATTTATTCAAATATGAAGTGAATGTAGATGGAAAGTGGATATCATTGACTGATACAGGAGCCAGCGGCTGGGTTTATGAAGGAAATGGATATAACGAAAACTCTCTCAGCCAGCAGTGGGGATATTTTGCGGATTATGTATTTGGATTGTGGTTCCAGCCAGTAAAGAAAGATACACAGATTCGTATCAGTTATCCGATTGATGGAAAAAAAGGCGGCGATACAAGCAGCAATTATGTTGACTATACAATCAAAGGATACACATCATATCAGCCACAGTTACCACCGGATATGACAGATATTAAAGTAGAAGACAGTTCGAACCCATATACACCGGATGGTTGGAAAATGATTTGGAATGATGAGTTTGAAGGAAACACTCTTGATCCTAAAAAATGGGGTTATGAGGAAGGTTTCTTATTAGATGAAAATGATATTAACACAGCTGGTTGGGGAAATCAGGAGTTAGAGTGGTATACAAGAAATAATGTATCTGTAAAAGACGGTTCTTTAAACATTTTAATGAAAAAAGAGTCAAAAGAATTTTCTCAGAAGAACGATCCTTCTAAGAAAGCTACAGCACAGTATTCATCAGGAAAAATTACAACACAGCACAAATTCTCAGTAAAATATGGACGTGTTGATTTTAGAGCAAAGATGCCTACAGGTGTAGGTGTATGGCCTGCTATGTGGATGCTTCCAAATGATTCAAGATATGGATCATGGCCTTTATCTGGTGAAATTGATGTATTTGAAGGACGTGGACGTACACCGGATATGGTATTTGGTACATTACATTATGGTGCACAGTGGCCTAATAATATTAATACATCAGATGTATTAGATATGGCACAGGATGGTAATAAGAAAACAGGTATTGATGACTGGCATGTATATAGTGTTGTTTGGGAAGCCGAGACGATTAAGATCTATTGTGATGGTAAATGCTATTTTAAATGTTCATACTCTGACTGGTATTCAGGTTCTGACAGAGGAAATGCTTATGCACCATTCGATCAGAGATTTTATTTGATTTTGAATCTTGCAGCAGGCGGAACATTCGATAGCGGATATGTTCCGGACAGCAGTTTCTCTTCAGCAACAATGCAGGTAGATTACGTTCGTGTATATCAAAAGATGGTAAGTGCAACAGCTGATGAAAAACCGGATAAGAATCCGGATGTAAAAACAGATGGTGCAGATGATAATTTGTATGGTGATTATAAATTAGGAACAGGTTCTACTCCTATCGTGCCAGGTGGCAACGAGACAACAGCACCAGGTGGTAATGATACAACAACAGTACCTGGAGGAGACAAACCAGGAACGAATAAGCCGAGTGTTACAACAAAAGCAACAGTGGCAAAAGTACTTAAGAGAACAAAAGTAAAGACAGCAGTGAAGAAGAAAGCTTCAAAGAAGCTTAAGATTACTTTTAAGAAAGTAACTGGTGCAAAGAAATATGTAATTCAGGTTTCAAAAACGAAGAAATTCAAAAAAGTTCTTGTAAAGAAGACTGTTAAGAAAGTAAAAGTTACAATTAGCAGTAAGAAATTTAGAGACAAGAAAAAACTTTATGTTCGTGTCAGAGCAGTAGGTGCGAAAAAATGGTCAAAGCCTAAAAAAGTTAAAATTAAAAAATAATACAAAATAAAAAATAAGCGGTTTAATGAAAAGAAAAATAATATGTTTCATTGACCGCTTGTTTTATTATATAATTAAAAATAAAAGCAAAAAAATTTAACTTAAAAAAACTTGTCTGTGGATATCAAGGTATTCATAAAAGGTTATTTGACTTTTGGAGAGTTGTTTAATATGATATTTTTCAAAAGTCAGATAGGAGGTATTTATGAAATACAAGGTTTTAATTCCGCAGGAAGTTTCAGTAAAAGCTATCAATTATTTAGAAGCAAATGATTGTGAATGTATCTGTTTAGATGATTGTTCTGTTGAGAATATGTGTAAATATGTGGGAGATTGCGATGCAATTCTTGCAAGAACTGCAGATTTTAATCAAGTAGTTCTAGAAAAGGGAATAAAGTTAAAGATAGTAGCCAGACATGGTGCAGGACTGGATAATATAGATTTGGATTATGCAAGGGAAAAAGGTATAGTAATAACAAATACTCCTGGTGCAAATTCGAATTCTGTGGCAGAGCATACCATAGCCCTGATGCTGGCATGTGCTAAAAATATTCCGTATTTTGATAAAATTACCCGTGAAGGTGATTGGGTAAAAAGAGATACAGAGAAGACTATTGATGTGTCAGGAAAAACTTTAGGATTGATAGGGTTTGGACGTATATCCGGTCTGGTGGCAAAAAAGGCGGCGCTGGGGTTTGATATGAACGTGTTGGTTTACCGGACGCATAGAGATACGCCATTGCCTGAGTATATACAGGAAGCAGAAAATATGGAGGAGGTGCTTAGCCAGAGTGACTTTGTATCATTTCATATGCCGCTAAGACCTGATACAGAAAATATTATTAATAAAGAAACATTAGGTTTAATGAAAGAAAGTGCATATTTTATTAATATGGCAAGAGGTGGGAATGTCGATGAAGATGCGTTATATGATATTTTAAAAAGTCATAAGATTGCAGGGGCAGCCATAGATGTATTTAAGATGGAGCCTCCGGGAGCAGACAATAAGTTATTTGAGTTAGATAATCTGATTGTTTCACCTCATAATGCGGCACATTCTTATGATTCAATGGACCGTATGGCGTACAATGCAGCAACAGAGATTATAAAAGTCTTGAATGGTAAAAAGCCACAATGGCAGGTGTAAAAAGTTTTATTAGTATAAAAAGATAATGTTAAACGAATTGATTTTGTATAACATTATCTTTTTTTTATATAATATTTTATTATTTAATACATTTATTTTTAGTGATAAATCTATAAAACGAATAAACATAATATAATAATTATACGTATTATAATAATATTTATTGACAAAAGATAACTGAATAATTATAATATTTTTGTAAACTATATACATTATAAGAAAAAAGTTATGTAAAAGGAGGAAGTTGCATGAAAAAAAGAATGTTATTATTAATGGCAACAGTAGTTATTGGGGCTGTTATGATGGCAGGATGTTCTGGAAAAGACAGCAAAGACGAAACAAAAGAGGTTACGATAGGTGTACAGGATACAGATATCTCTGCAATTGTAGCAGACAACAAAGGGTATTTTGATAAGGTATTTAAAGAGGAAAATATCAATGCAAAAGTAAAATTAGTTATGTTTGATGCGGGTCCGGCGATTATGGAGGCTTTTAGTGCCAACAGTTTGGATTTTGGATGTTTGGGAGATCAGCCTTGCATTTCAGCAATTGCTACAGGATGTCCGGCAGAAATTATTGGAACATACAGAACACAAAAAACAGGAACAGCAGTAATTGCAAACAGAAATTCTAAAATCGAAAAGGTTGAAGATTTAAAAGGAAAGAAAATAGGGTTGACTTTAGGAAGTAATGCAGAGCATTTGTTAAATATTGTTTTAGAAGATGCAGGATTAACTCAGAAAGATGTTGAGATTGTTGCATTAGAACAGGCAGATATGCTTTCAGTACTACAGACAGGAGATATCGATGCAGCGGCTGTATGGGAGCCGAGAATATCCCAGTCAAAAGATTATGCGTTTAGATTAGCTGACGGTAAAGGAATATATGATAAAAATGGAAAACAAACAAAACAGGTTGAGTATAAATACTTCTGCAATCCATTTGCAGCAAATACAGCATTTACAAGTGAAAACAAAGAAATTACAACAGCAGTATTAAAAGCTTTAGAAATGGGAGCAAAATATACTGATGAAAATACAGAAGATGCAATTAATATTATGGCAGATTATACAGGAGTAGATGCTAATGTGGCATCAGCATCTGTAAACTGTGAAGACAGAGATGTAAAAATAACAGATGATAAAATAGCTGCTTTTAAAGCTACGGTAGAATTCTTGATTTCTTCAAATCAGTTTGACACATCCAGTGATGATTGTGTAATCAAATCCGCAGATGACATTACAAAATATATTAATACATCTTACTATGATGCAATTAAATAGAGGTAAACAACTGTGAATAAAAAATACATTATTAAAAAAATATTCCTAAATATTATTACACCTGCTTTGATTCCGGTAATAGGAATTATCATATGGCAGTTGTGTAGTGATGCAGGGATGATTAATTTGCGATTGTATCCTTCTCCGGATAAAATCTGGGATACATTTGTACAGTCCATCAGCAACGGAAGTTTGGGTGAAAACCTTTCCGTCAGTGTAAGAAGAGTTTTAATTGGATTTGTAATTGGAGGAAGCTGCGGACTTATTTTAGGTATTATAACAGGATTATTTTCCTGGATTAATAAAGCACTCAGTGCTATTGTAGGTGCTTTGAGACCGATTCCTATGGTAGCATGGATTCCATTGTTTATTTTGTGGCTTGGAATCGATGAGGCTCCCAAGATTGCAGTTATTACGGTTGGAAGTTTCTGGCCTATTTTGATAAATACTTCTCAGGGAATTAAAAATGTTGACAATAAATATTTAGAAGTAGGGCAGATACTTGAAAAAAACAAAGTTCAAATATTGACAAAAATAATCTGGCCGGCATCATTGCCGTCGGTATTTACCGGTATAAGGCTTGGAATCAGTTCTGCGTGGAACTGTGTGGTTACAGCAGAAATGATAGCTGCATCTGCAGGTATCGGACATATGATTATGCAGGGAAGACAGTATCATAATGTTGCACAGGTATTAGTTGGTGTTGCTGTGATAGGAGTAATTGGTCTGGTATTGGATTTATTTCTTATATGGCTGGAAGATGTTATTTTGAAATGGAATGTGCAAGAAGGGAAATAAGACTGATGAGTGAGATGGTAAATCAGGGGATTGGAGTTAAGATTAATAATGTAAGTAAAGATTTTCTTGTAGATAATGAAAAAATAAATGTATTAGATAATATTGACATGGATATTAAACCGGGTGAGTTTGTCAGCATTGTAGGTTCCAGCGGATGTGGAAAAAGTACGTTGTTAAAAATGCTGGGTGGATTACAGACACCGAGTAAAGGAGAAATATACGTTGGCGACAGGCTGGTAGAAAGACCAAATGTTGAGGTCGGAATGATTTTTCAGGAGTCCCGGTTATTTCCATGGCTGACGCTAGAAGAAAATATTGCATTTGGTATACATGAAAAACTACCTAAGGATGTGAAAGAACAGATGGTTCATGAACATATACACATGGTTGGATTGGAAGGCTTTGAAAAAGCTCTGCCAAAACAATTGTCTGGCGGAATGCAGCAGAGGGCAAGTATTGCAAGAACACTGATTAACAGACCAAAGGTATTGCTGTTAGATGAACCTTTCGGAGCATTAGACGCATTGACCAGAATAACAATGCAGAATGAAATACTTAAAATATGGGAAATGGAGAAGACAACAATGATTCTGGTAACCCATGATATAGACGAATCTATTTATCTGGGAGATAGAGTAATGGTGTTCTCCAGCAGGCCTGGAAGGATTAAGAGAATGATAGATGTGGATATCGAAAGACCTAGAAAAAGGAACAGTCAGAACTTTATGGAACTCCGCGAAGAAATTTATAGTGAATTTTTTGGAGAAATAAGTTATAATAAAGCATAATATCAAAAAAAGGATTGTGAGGTTATTGTGAAACAGAACGAATTTTATTATATCAAAGAAGTTGCGAAGCATCATAGTTTTTCGAAAGCATCAAAGGCATTAGGAATATCACAGCCGGCATTGAGTAATTATATTAAAAAGGTAGAGGAATCTTTGGGAGTATTACTTTTTGACAGAAGTATTTCGCCGATAGAGATTACAGAATTTGGAAAAATATATTTACAATATGCAGATGAGGTTATTTATGCAGGCGATAAACTCAATAGTATTATGTCGGATTTACTGAATTTAAAGAAAGGTGAACTGATTATTGGAAGTACTGCGAGTTTTTCTACAGGTTATCTTCCTACACCAATCTCAACATTTCATAAGAATTATCCAGGAATAAATCTTAAGATTATTGAGGGGAAGGTTCCTGAGGTTAGGGAAAGGTGTTTAATTGGAGAGGTAGATATGTTCTTGTCAGATGCAGACATTGACGATGAATTATTTGACAAAGAAATATTGTTCGATGAACGTATTATTATGGTAGTTCCGAAGGATCTGGAAATTAATGAACAGATAAAAGATTATAGAGTTCCTTTAGAAGAGATTGTAAAGGGTAACCTGTCTGATAAAAAATACAGATCACTTAATCTGAAGGTTATGAAGGAACAGAATTTTATTTTGTTAAATGAACAGCAGCATATCAGGCATATGGTTGACAGGATGTTTGAGAATGCCGGATTTAAGCCAAGTGTAGTGATGCAGGTTCCACAGACGATTACGGGTCTGGCTATGAGTATGGCAGGAGTTGGAATTTCTTTTGTTGCCGAAAGTACAATTAAGTATAATAATTTGGAAGAACACCCATATTATTATAAAGTAGGCGGTGATAAAGAAGCTATCCGGACAATGTGTATTGCGTATAAGAAAGGGAAATATATACCAAACGCAGGACAGAAATTTATTGAAATTCTAAAAGAACAATTAGGATAAAGCGCACCAGCGGTGCGCTTTTTCTGCGTTTGTTTTATTGCACTAATACGGTGCTTATGTTAAAATAAAAAAGACTATGGGAATTTGTGCCCATCTACTTAAAGCAGTGTTGAGGTAATGAAAATGCTAAACAATGAAAAAATCATATTAATGACTAAATTATCATTATACGAGCAGAAAAATGAAAAGTCAGAAATAAAATCCAGCAGATACTTTAAAAGTGATTACATGTTGATGAAAATGCTGGGTTCTTTTATAAGTGTTACGGTAGGATATATTTTATGTCTGGTATTATGGATTATATTCAGTGCAGATAAAATGATTGGGAGCATGACTACTACAGGAAAGTTTGTTGGTCTGCTCGTTATACTTGTTATTATATATGTTGCACTGACTGTTACATATATGATTTTCAGTTATGCATTTTATTCACATAGGTTTCGAAAAATCAGAAGAAATTTAAAAGAGTATAATGGAGATTTGAAAACATTACATCGGATTCAGGAGCAGGAATATGATGCAATTATTGATGAGTTAGAAGAGGGAGGCGAGGAAGCGTAATGACAACTTTATTCGAATTAAGAGAAAAAATTAAAAATTTTTATGGGGCTCATGAAATGATGTTGAGACCAATCATTAAATTCCTTGCAGTGTTTGTATCATTGTTATTGATTAAATCTAATATTGGATTTATGGGACTTTTAAATTCATGGATTATTATTCTTTCGCTATCTGTAATCAGTGCTTTTCTTCCATGGAATGTAGTGGCAGTGATTCTGGCAGCGGACATTTTGGCAAATATATTTTCTGTATCTGTTGAATTAGGCGGACTTATTTTACTTATTGTATTAATTTTGTTTTTGCTGTTCTTTAGATTTTCTCCAAAACAGGGTGCACTTTTGGTTCTTATACCGTTGGCGTTTTTTTTGAAAATACCATATGCAATACCTGTTGTTGTTGGTTTGTTATGGGCACCGTATGCCATCATTCCGGCTATATTTGGAACAATTATTTATTTTATGATTTTCGTAATAGGAGAGAACACAGAACTTTTAACACGTATGTCTAATGGCAATATTAGTTCTGCCAGTGTTAATTCAATTATTAATATGCTGAGTAATAATAATGAGATGATTTTGATTATTATTGCGTTTGTAATAACGATTCTTGTTGTATATTTTATAAAGAGAATGTCCGTAGATAATGCCTGGACCATTGCTATTTTTGCCGGAGGAATTTTAGAGTTTGTTATTGTTCTTGTAGGTAATCTTATGCTTAAAACAGAAAGTTCCCTGCTAGAAATAATAATCGGCAATATTTTTTCTATTATTGTGTCATTTGTGATACATTTTTTCGTGTTTTCTGTGGATTATTCGAGAACAGAGCATACACAGTTTGAGGATGACGAATATTATTATTATGTGAAGGCTGTACCTAAAATTAATGTAACAGCACCGGAAATGAATGTGAAGAGAATTAATGCTCAGAGAAGAAAGAAAAATCAGAATAGAAAGATAAAGTAATCGTATATAGAGAAAGGATTTAGAAAGGAGTGCAGGATTGAGCGCAATATTTAGTTATGTTCAAGACTTTTTTGAAAAGTATTTAACAATACCGGACTTTTATATCAGCGATATTGTAGAAATTATTGTTATTGCCGTGTTAATTTATTATGTTATCTTATGGTTTAGAAAAAGCAGGGCATGGGCATTGCTGAAAGGCATATTAGTAATTGTTGTATTTATGGTTATCGCATCTCTTTTTCACCTGACCACTCTTTTATGGATTATCAATAAGACATTAAGCGCAGGAATCATAGCAATTGTGATTATTTTTCAGCCGGAACTGAGAAGGGCGCTGGAGGAACTTGGAAAGAAAAATGTGGTCTTTAAGTTACTAAAAGTTGGAAATAATATAGAAGATGAGAGGCTTAGTGATAAATCGATTGAAGAAATTATCAGGGCATGTCTGGAGATGGCAAAAGTTAAAACCGGAGCATTAATCGTAATAGCAAGGGACCATGATTTAAGCCAGTATAGTGAGACGGGAATTAGAATTGGAGCGAAAATCTCTAGTCAGTTATTAATTAATATATTTGAGAAAAATACACCACTTCATGACGGAGCGGTTATCGTTGAAAATGATATGGTAGTTTCTGCTACCTGTTATCTACCTCTGTCTGACAGTGTTTCACTTAGCAAAGATTTGGGAACAAGGCATCGGGCAGGTCTTGGTATCAGTGAAGTGACAGATAGTATTGTTATTATTGTTTCAGAAGAAACAGGAAGTATTTCTATTGCCAGAGACGCACATTTGATCAGGTATGCAGATGCCGCAGTATTAAAAAGTGAATTATTAAAAGCTCAGGCTAAGGTGGAAGTAAAACCTAAGAAACGATTTTGGAAAGGAAGGGAGCGCAATGAAAAAAGCGATAGCGAAGATTAAAGCTTCATTAACACATAATGTAGGCATTAAAATAGTTGCGTTAGTCGTTGCAGCTTTAATCTGGCTGACAGTTATCAATATGACGGACCCTGAGAAAACAGTGATGATATATAGTATTCCTGTGGAGATAACACATGAAGATGCTATAAGTGATATGGAGATGGTATATGAAGTCAGGTCTGATAAATATGTGAATATTACCATATCAGGAAAAAGGTCTGTAGTGAGTGGATTATCTGCAGATGATTTTAAAGCTACTGCTTCCTTAAAGGAACTTTCTAAAGTGAATTCTGTTCCAATAGAAGTTGTTGCAAAGCAGGGGTCGAAAGCAAGGAAAGTTACAATTGAAAAGCAGTCTGTACAGACATTGATGGTTGAAGTGGAACAGATAAAGAAGGAAAATTTTGATATACAGGTGGAGTATAGTGGAAAGGCGGCAACAGGGTTTGTACCGAGTAAGTATACATTATCGAAGAACAATGTTTCTATTACAGCACCAAACTCTATATTAAATAGCATTGACAGAGTTGTGGCAGAGTGTGAACTAGAAGGCAATAGTACTGATTTTACCAATAGATGCAGATTGCTTCTTTATGATTCGAAAGGAAATATTATCAGAACTAAACATGTAAAAATGTCCAGCCGGCAGGTATATGTTACAGTTCAGATTGATGAAGAGAAAGAAGTACCGATTGAGATTGGTAATATTGGAAAGCCCGCAAAAGGATACGAAATTAAAAGTACGATTTTATCTTTAGATAAAGTAAAATTAGTCGGAGATAATGGGGTATTAAACAGTATTGACAGGATTTTATTGGAGAAAGATATAGACATTTCAAAATCGAAAGATAAGTATACGAAGACATTCGATTTGAAGAAATATATCCCTGCCGGAGTTACTATCAATGGGGAAACAGCAGTAAAAATTGAAATTGAAATAGGGAAAATGGCTACAAAGACTTTTGATATTAAAAATTCAGATATTGAAATAAAAAATCAGGGAGAAAATAAAATTAGGATAATGGATGATGTAAAAGTTACATTACAGGGAGAGAATGAAGTGATATCCAATATTTCTTCTAAAGATATAAAAGCTAGTATTAATGTGGACAAGCTGGATAAAGGAGAACATTCTATTCCGTTGAATCTAAAAGTTCCGGAAGGTACTATGGTTATGGAAGACGTGAATGTAAAAATAAAGATAAAATAATTTAAATATAGGAGGAATAAATATGCATACTATTTTAGTGACAGGAGGAGCCGGCTATATTGGAAGTCATACTTGTGTAGAGTTATTGGAAGCAGGTTATGAAGTTGTTGTGGTTGATAATCTTTGTAATTCTTCAGAGGAGTCTTTGAGAAGAGTAGAGAAAATTACAGGGAAACAGGTAAAATTTTATGAGGCTGATATTGCTGATAGGACAAAAATGAGAAAAATTTTTGAAGAAAATGATATCTTTGGAGTAATTCATTTTGCAGGTTTAAAAGCGGTAGGCGAGTCTGTGCAGAAACCTTTAGAATACTATCAGAACAATATATCAGGAACATTGAATATGTGTGAAGTGATGAGAGAGCAGGGAGTGAAAAATATTATTTTTAGTTCTTCTGCTACAGTATATGGTGATCCTGAAACAGTGCCGATTACGGAAGCATGTCCTAAGGGGCAATGTACAAACCCTTACGGATGGACAAAGTCTATGTTAGAACAGATGCTCACAGATATTCAGAAGGCAGATGATGAATGGAATGTAATACTTCTCCGTTATTTTAATCCAATTGGTGCTCATAAAAGCGGACTGATGGGTGAAGACCCAAATGGTATTCCAAATAATCTGATGCCGTATGTTATGAAAGTTGCTATTGGGGAACTTCCACATGTGAATGTTTTCGGTGATGATTATGCAACTCCTGATGGTACAGGAGTGAGAGATTATATTCATGTAGTCGATTTGGCAGTAGGGCATGTAAAAGCGGTTCAGAAAATAGAAGAGAATCCGGGTGTAAAAGTATATAACTTAGGAACAGGAAATGGATATAGTGTTTTAGATGTTATTGAAAATGTAAGCAAGGCTGTGGGAAAAGAAATTCCATATGTAATTGCTGAGAGAAGAGCTGGTGATATTGCAGAGTGTTATGCAGATGCAGCTTTGGCAAAAGAAGAATTGGGATGGGAATCCGAGAACGGAATCAAGGAAATGTGTGAGGATTCCTGGAATTGGCAGAAGAATAATCCAAAGGGTTATAGATAAACTAAAACGTATGATAGGAGAGAGCCGTGAGTTCAAAGAAGAAAACGAAGGAGCCTGGAAAACAGCTAAAGACAATTAGAAGATTAAAGAAAGTAACTACAACAGTTGAAGTAATCGTTGGTGTTTTATTTATAATAGCAGCAGTTGTGTTGTTTGTTCCGGGAGTTAAAACAGAATTAATCAAAGGGATGGCAGGTACTGCTGTAGGACAGAAAATTATTTCGTGGTTTGGCAGTAAAGCTTATGCAGACAGCGTATTTGACAAAGAGTTTGATAATAAAAAACTGAAAACAAATCAGTTAAAATACAATTATGCAGAAGAATATACGAACTTTGTTATGTTTGGGGTGGATTCCAGAGAAGGACAGGTAAATACATCCAACAGCGATTCCATCTTAATTGTCAGCATCCATAATACCAATGGCGAAGTTAAGATGGTATCAGTATATAGAGATACAATGCTTGGAATATGTGATAGTGCAGGAACGATAAACCAGTATTTTAAGGTTAATTCTGCATATTCTTATGGTGGTCCTGAAGGTGCCATAAATACATTAAATTTAAATTTAGATTTGGATTTAAAGGACTATGTCACTGTAAACTTTGGAGGAGTGGCAGAGATTATAAATAAACTGGGTGGAATTACTGTAAATCTTACAGATGATGAGTTGCAGCAGTTAAATCATCATTTGAAGAGTACAATTAGTTCTACAGGGGAATATGCACCTCCGGTCAAATATAGTGGAAAGAATATTAAGTTAAATGGTATTCAGGCAACAACTTACTGTCGAATCCGTAAAGCTACATTTTATGATCCTGTAACAGGTGATGCAATCAGCAATGACTTTGGCAGGGCAGCACGTCAGCGTTCTGTGATTATGAAACTGGTAGAGAAAGCGAAAAAGGCTAGCATTAGTGAACTTCAGGGAATGGTTGAGACAGTATTAAATGGCAAAAACAAAAAAGGTAACATTATTTTAACCAGTTTTACTTTTGATGAGATTATCAACCTTCTGCCTATTATATTTGACTTTCAGTTAAGTGGCAGTGAAGGATTTCCATCAAAGTTAGAAACAGGAACATTTGATGGAGTAAGTTATGTTGTTGCAAGTGGATTAAGTGCTAACGTAACAGAACTTCATGAATATTTGTATGGTGAAAAAGATTATCTGCCAACCGATAATGTACGTGCTGTAGATAATACAATTACAGCAAAAACAGGAATTAGCGAAAATTCTGCAGGATATAATCCTACAGAAATCGGAAAGAATAATGAAGAACCTACAGAAGAAGTCACTACACAGGATATAAATTTTGATTATGATGACAAAGGAAAAAGTGATTTCTATTAATATAAATCGTTTTATTTTAACAGATAGAACACAAAATAATCACATATGAACTTTAAACTCTTTTTAGAAGTTAAATAATTTATGTGAAAGGAGACTTTAAAATGTCAGAAGAGAATATGAACGGATATTATCAAAGCCAGGATAATAATCAGTTTAACAATCCAAAAAATAATAAAAATAATAAGGGGATGATTGCAATTATTGTTGCAGCCATTTCTGTTGTTGTAATAGTTGGCTGTGCCATAGCAATTGTGGCTTTACTAAAGAAAGATACCGGAAAACTTGGACAGAACCCAGTGGGTACAGAGAAACAATCAAACGAACATTATGAAGACATTGGTTCTACAAATGCCACACAGAATACAAATACGGGCGGTTCTGTTGTTGTGACAGATGTATCCGGAGTAGTAGAGAATACGATGCCATCAATTGTGGCAATTACAAGTAAAACAGTTATGGAACAGTCTAATCAGTATGGTTCTATCTATGATTATTTTTTCAATGGAAGAGGTGGAGGAACTGAGCAATATGAAGTTGAGGGTGCAGGTTCCGGCATTATTGTAGATCAGACAGATACAGAATTGTTAATTGTAACAAATAACCATGTTGTGGAAGGAGCAAATAGTCTGAAAATACAGTTTAATGGTATGGAATCCAAGGATGCTGTAGATGGTTCTATTAAGGGAACAAATGCAAATGTGGATGTTGCTGTTGTAGCTGTGAAATTAAAGGATATTCCACAAAATACATTAAAAAATATTAAAAAGGCTACATTAGGTGATTCTGACCAATTGAAAGTTGGAGAAGGCGTAATTGCCATTGGTAATGCCTTAGGATATGGTCAGTCAGTAACAACCGGAGTTATCAGTGCAAAGGACAGAGAAGCTACAATAGAAAATAAAACAATGAAACTTTTGCAGACAGATGCAGCAATCAATGGTGGTAATAGTGGTGGAGCATTATTAAATGCCAAGGGTGAGGTTATTGGAATAAACGTAGCAAAATATTCATCTAACGGTTCAACAAGTGCCAGTGTGGAAGGAATGGGCTTTGCTATTCCTATTACATCAGTAAAAAATATTATTAGTAATCTTGAGACAAGACAGACAAGAGAGAAGTTAGATGCAGACAAGCAGGGGTATCTTGGAATTACAAGCAAATATGATGTGACAGCAGACATTTCAGAGGCATATTCTATGCCGACCGGAATCTATATTTATGAGACAACAAAGGGTGGTCCGGCAGATAAGGCTGGTATTCAGTCAGGAGATATCATCAGAGAGTTTGACGGACAGCAGGTAGATTCTATGGATGCATTACAGAATATTGTTCAATATTATAAACCGGGTGAAAAAATTAAAGTCAAAATAGCTTATGCTTCCGGAAGAGAATATAAAGAAAAGGATGTTACGGTTACTCTAGCGGATAAGAGTACAATAGAAAATTTACAAAAGTCTGATACTCATGTAAATCAATAGAAATGATAAATGTATATCAAATAAGCAATGCACAATGACATCTCTTCGAGATATCATTGTCGTGCTAAACGCAAAAATGATAAATGTACAATAAATAAGCAATGCACAATGACATCCTTTCAGGATATCATTGTCGTGCTAAACGCACTATATAATAAAAGAAATACAGATATAAAATCAAACAAATTCGATTTTATATCTGTACTTCTTTTATTATGCATTGCTTATTAGATGTCGAATGTTATATTTTGTGTGTTTTATTTTGGGGCAAGATGTGATAAACTACGTTAAGATGTCAATTTAGCCTTGACACATATGATTATAAATTGGGAAATATATCAAGTAGTATATTTTGATTAAGAGGTACAGTATGAGTGATAAAGAATTTGAGAATGAAGACTTCGTAAAAGAAACAGAGGAAATAAACTTTACAGAGAGTGAACAAAAAGATAGTGATGATATAGACAGAAATGACATGCAAGATTATAGTGATGAGAGCAATGAAGATGAATATGAAAAAATTTGCTATGTCTGTAGAAGACCGGAAAGTAAAGTAGGTACGATGATAGATATGCCGGGTGGGATATGTGTGTGTGCTGACTGTCTTCAGAAAAGTTTTAACAGCTTCCAGAATATTGGTATGAATGTAAATATCAGTGAGGAAGAATTAAAGAGTCTGTTAAATATGCCGGGTATACATATGATGTCTCCGGAGGATTTTAGAAAAGATATTCCAAATAAACAGAAGTTAAAGAAAAAGAAAAATGAGGAAAAGAAAGAAGAGCCGGTAATTGATATAAAAAAAATTCCGGCACCACATTTGATTAAGGAAAAATTAGATGATTATGTTATCGGGCAGGATTATGCAAAAAAAGTAATGTCTGTTGCTGTATATAATCATTATAAGAGAGTTGCAACCAATACAATGGATGAAATTGAAATTGAAAAGTCGAATATGTTAATGATTGGACCAACTGGTTGTGGAAAAACTTATATGGTAAAAACACTGGCAAAACTTTTGGATGTACCTTTGGCAATAACAGATGCTACATCTTTAACAGAAGCAGGATATATTGGTGATGATATTGAAAGCGTTTTATCTAAACTACTGGCTGCGGCGGATAATGATGTAGAGCGGGCAGAGACAGGTATTGTATTTATTGATGAGATAGATAAAATTGCAAAAAAGGATTCCAGCAGAAGCAGAGATGTTAGTGGCGAATCTGTTCAGCAGGGATTGCTGAAATTGTTAGAAGGCAGTGAGGTTGAAGTTCCGGTAGGTGCTACAAGCAAAAATGCAATGGTTCCGCTTGCTACAGTAAATACAAAAAATATATTGTTTATTTGTGGCGGGGCATTTCCGGACTTGGAAGATATTATTAAAGAGAGATTAAATAAGCAGGCTGCAATTGGATTTTTAGGAGATTTGACTGATAAATATGATAAAGACAAAAATGTTATGAGTAAAGTTACAGGTGAGGATTTAAGAAAGTTTGGAATGATTCCGGAATTTCTTGGAAGACTGCCGATAGTGTTTACGTTGGAAGGCTTGGGCGAAGAAATGTTAGTAAGAATATTGACGAAGCCAAAGAATGCAATTATTAAACAGTATCAGAAACTGTTGGAATTGGATGAAGTGAAACTTGACTTTACAGAGGAGGCATTGAGGACCATTGCTAAAAGAGCCATGGACAAAAAAACAGGGGCCAGAGCACTTCGTTCCATTATTGAGGAGTTTATGCTTGATATTATGTTTGAAATTCCTAAAGATGAACATATAGGAACGGTAACAATTACAGAAGAATATATACAGGGGACAGGTGGTCCGTTAATTGGAATGCGTGGACAGGAGATGATAGAGGGATAGTAATATCCCTCTTTTTTTTATATGGTAGGCCATAGTAGCGAGAACAAACGAAGTGGAATCGAACTGAAGGCTGAACTCTTACCTATTTTTTTCATCATTTTCTATATGAAACATAGATTAATTACAAGGGGGTAAGAATATGCCGGATTGTAGAGAGATTATAATGTCAGAAGAATATGGGGATTTTATTGCGGAATATGGAGCAGGAAGAGAGTTGGCATTGGAACAGTATGAAGGGTTATGTGTTCAGATTGTAAGTGACAGATATCTTTGTATTTATGAAAAACTAGAAAATTTACCTAACTTAGGAGTAGCAGTAAATACTTATAATGCTATTCCTAAGTTATATGGATTGATGGATTCTACTGCGGTAGCAGCTACCGGTTCTGTGAGATTACAGAACCAGACAGGCTTTGAACTAAAAGGAAAAGGTGTAATTATAGGTTTTATAGATACAGGAATAGATTATACAAAGAATATATTTAACAATGCTACAGGACAGACAAGAATTATCAATATCTGGGATCAGACGGATAATGCAGGAACTCCCCCAGAGGGCTTTAGTTATGGGAGTGAGTATACAATGGATGATATTAACAGGGCTTTGCAAAGTGAGAATCCTCTGGATATCGTACCACAGACAGATGAGATTGGACATGGGACATTTATGGCAGGAGTTGCCTGTGGAAAAAATGAAGAGCAGCAGGACTTCGTTGGAAGTGCGCCGGAAAGTTTCATCGCTATGGTAAAATTAAAACAGGCAAAACAGTATTTAAAAGATTATTTTTTAATAGACAACAATGAGCCGGCCTATCAGGAAAATGATATTATGCTGGCTGCAAGTTACTTAAGGCAACTACGTGTAAGATATAATATGCCTATTGTGATTGTATTGGGGCTGGGCAGCGGCAGTGGAGACAGATCCGGTGGTCTGCCATTGGCACAATATGTAGATGAACTGGCACAGTATATTGGGCAGAGTGTAGTTGTTTGTTCTGGAAATGAGGGCAATGAAAGACTTCATTATAGTGGAAAGGTAACAGAGACAGATGTGGATGAAGTGGAAATTAGAGTAGGAGAAAATGAAAGCGGATTTGTGCTGGAATTGTGGGGAAATACGCCGGATTTATTTTCTGTTTCTTTTATATCACCATTGGGAGAAAGTGTTCCACGTATTTCGGCAAGAAAAGGGGTAAGCCAGCAGGTTAACTTTTTATTGGAGGGAACAACCATTAATGTAGATTATAGTCTGGTAGAGGCAGGAAATGGTGAAGAGTTAGTGTTGATGAGATTTGTCAATCCCTCTCCTGGAATTTGGACAATTAGAGTTTATGGGAGTAATATTTTAAATGGTAATTTTAATATATGGGGAAATCTCAGACAGTTTGTTAATAGTGAGACATTTTTTTTGAAGCCAAATCCGGAAATTACATTGACTGCCCCAGCCAGTGCCGAGAGAGTAATAACAGTAGGTGGATATGACAGCAATTCAGGTGCATTTTTCCCAAGGTCAGGAAGGGGATTTACAAATGATAATAATGTTAAGCCCGATTTTGTTGCACCGGCGGTAAATGTTTTTGGTCCGGAAGTAGGGAGAAGCGCTGTATTGTCAGGTGGTTTTACAAGAAGAACCGGAACATCTGTTGCAGCTGCACTTACTGCAGGGTGTTGTGCACAGATGTTTGAGTGGGGGCTGGTGAAGAGAAATGATATCTATATGAGGGGAACTTATATTAAAAGTTATCTTATCAGAGGGGCAGACCGGGATAGAGAGATTACTTATCCAAGCAGACAATGGGGATATGGAAAATTAGATGTATTCAGTAGTTTTCTGATTTTGACAAGGTCATAGAAGTCTGTTATTGTCAATGAATGAGGGGATATATTGCGGATATAAAACAAAAGTTGATTTTTAATATAAAGTATATTAAAATTAATTGGTTGGTGTAGTTATACACGGGACAATATAAATATACAAGGAGAGTAAAGATGAAATTATCAAAATTAGTGGGAGACAGATTTAAGGAAAGACCGGCAAACTGTCTGATTGACAGTCATGCACTGATGGTAAGAGGAGGATATATCAAAAATGTAGCAAATGGTATTTATTCTCAGTTCCCGCCGATGAAAAGAATTTCACAAAAAATAGAAAACATCATTAGAGATGAGATGGATAAAATTGACGGACAGGAAGTATTGTTTCCGGTGACTCTGCCGGGAAGTCTTTGGGAAGAGTCAGGAAGATATGAGAGTGTCGGTTCAGAACTTCTCAGATTTCAGGACAGAATAGGAAGTAAGATGGTGCTTGGCATGACACATGAGGAGGCATCTGTACAGCTTGTCAGAGAATATGCCAACAGTTATGCAAAATATCCGTTTATGATTTATCAGATACAGACAAAATTCCGTGATGAGGCAAGACCACGTGCAGGGCTTATCCGTGTACGTGAATTTACAATGAAGGATGCGTATTCATTCCATACATCACAAGAAGATTTGGAGCAGTATTATCAGAAATGCTATGATGCATATAATCGTATTTTTGCCCGCTGCGGTATACCGGAAGTTGCAGTAGTTGCATCTGATTCCGGTATGATGGGAGGAAGCATTTCTCATGAGTATATGCTTTTAACACCGGCAGGAGAGGATTCGATTGCTGTATGTCCGGAGTGCGGATATAGTGCAAATGTAGAGGCAGCGCCTAGTATTATAGAAAACGAGAACAAAATTCCTATGGAAGACTTGAAAGAGGTGGCAACACCGGGAACAGGCACAATTGAAGAACTGTGTGAGTTTTTAAATATACCGGCTGAAAATACAGCAAAGGCAGTCGTATATCAGAAGAATGAAGATGACAGCTTTGTTGTTGCATTTATTCGTGGTGATTTAGATATTCATGAGACAAAACTGACAAATGCATTAGGTTTTGAGATTCATCCGGCTGTGATTGAGGATGATACAGTTCTTACTGCAGGATTTATCGGGCCGGTAGGAATCAATGAAAATGTGACAGTATTGTTTGACAATTCGTTAAAGGGAATTGATTATTTAGTAACCGGTGCGAATAAGGTCGATGCCCATTATACCGGATTTAATGTGGAAAGAGACTGTCCTGATGCAGTGTATGCAGATCTTGCTAAGATTGTGGAAGGTGGTATATGTCCGGAATGTGGTAAACATACGATTACTGTTTCAAGAGGTATTGAGGTAGGAAATATATTCCAGCTCGGCACAAAATATTCTGAGTCTATGGGATTTAAGTATACAGATGAAAATGGTGAAGAGCAGCATCCGATTATGGGATGCTATGGTATTGGTGTAGGCAGAATGGCTGCTTCTATCTGTGAAGTAAGACATGACGATTATGGTCCAATCTGGCCGATAACTATTGCACCATGGCAGGTACATTTGTGTTGTTTACGTTCAGATGATGCAGCATGTAGGGAATATGCAGACAGTTTATATGAAGCATTACAGAATAGAGGAATAGAAGTTATTTATGATGACAGAAAGGTTAGACCTGGAGCAATGTTTGCAGATGCAGATTTGCTTGGTGTGCCGGTAAGAGTAGTTGTCAGTCCTAGAAACTTGGATGAAAATGTCGTTGAGATTTCTACAAGAGATAAGCAGATTGATAAGCAGAAAGCACCAATGGATGATGCAGTAGCTGAGGTTGAAAGAATTATAAAGAAATTAACAGATGATATTTTTGAATGTGTTAAATAAATACATATTTTAGAAAATGAAAGGGAGCGTGATGCTCCCTTTTTTGGGAGAAAACCATTTTTATTTTGCCTCGACTATTATCGACTTATTTCGACCAAAACCCCTATAAATACTGAGAAAAATGTAAATAAAAGTATTTTTATTTATTGAAAAAATAGGTACAAAATGGTACGGTTAAATTGTCGAAAATCAGATTGGAGGGAAAGAATTATGAAGAGACAAATTAAGAAACTAACAAGTGTAACTTTAGCAGTGACAATGATGGTATCATTATGCAGTGCCAATATTGTCAGAAGTACAACAGCAAAAGCGGATGTCAAGACAGTTTATGATGAAATTGCAGAGGTCAGCATCTCAGAAAAGAAATTAGATGAGATTGCAGAAGTGGCTCTGGAAGATGGAGAGAAAGCTGCAAAGGCAGTAAATGATTGCAAAAATGAATCAGACTATAATGCAGCATTAAATTCAGCACTGACATCTTATTATGACACAGAAGACTTTGAACAGTTAGACGAATTTCAGAATGCAGTTGACAGCCGAAGCGACGAAGTTGTGGAAGCGTATGAGGAAGCAGCTGAAGAAAGAGACAAGGGAGATAAAAATGGTTTTGAGGCAGGAAAAGTTTTAGCCATATTTGATGGAGAGGCGACAGAAGAGGAAATTCATGCAGTCTGTGAAGCACAGAATGGTGAGATAAAATCCATGTATAAGGATTTTACCGGAGACTATGTTGCAGAAATTTCGATATCATTAGGTCAGACTGTAGACATGGCATCAGAAGCATATAGCCAGTATAGTATTACAGAGGCAGTGGATGGCAATGATTATTATGATGTAGAAGAAACAGCGCTGGAAGCAACAAATGATCCAGATATTAAGAAACAGTATTACTTAGACAATATAAATGTAAAGAAGGCATGGGATTATGTTTCCAGTCATTCTCATGAAAAGGTGTTGGTAGGAGTCATTGATACAGGAGTTCAGATCGACCATCCTGATATAAAAAATGTGATTTCACCATATTCAGTAGACATAACAGGAGATACCCCGGTATTGTTAAAAGATTGTGATGAGCCGGCAAAAACTGATCATGGAACAGGAGTGGCAAGTATTATAGCGGCGGAAGCAAACAACAACAGACAGATGGCAGGAGTAGCAAGCTGTTATAATAATGACGTTGTTGAAATACTTGCAGTACAGGCATCTTCATATTTTGAAGAATATAAAGATTATAGATTTGGCATTGAAGATGAAGCAAAAGCTTTAAATTACTGCTTTGAGCAAGGTGTGAAAGTAGTTAATATGAGTTTAGGTGGATATTATGATAATGATTTTATAGAGTATACGATTAACAAAATGACAGATGCAGGAATTATTATTGTATGTGCAGCCGGTAATGATACGAAACCAGATAATCATTATCCTTCAGATTATGAAAAATGTATTTCTGTAATATCTACAGATTCTAGAAATTATATTTCTGCATTTTCAAACTTTGGTCCACAGAAAGATATTTGTGCACCTGGGTCTTCGGTATTTATGTTGAAAACGGGTTCAGATGCATGGTATGGAAATGGAACATCTATGGCGACTCCTGTAGTGGCAGCTGTAGCGGCTATGATGTGCTCTATCAATGCTGATTTAAATTATTTTGATGTAAAACGAATTATGGCAAATACGGCGACAGATTTAGCAGATGGTTCACCAAAAAACAAAGTGCCATACGGAATTGTTAATGCAGCTAGATGTATAGAGTATGCGGTTGAATATACTCCAGATACATTATTTGAATTTGTGCCAGAAACATATCAGAATGTAGCTTATAAGAAAGAAGCAACTGCATCAAGTGCTTATAATGAAAAGGATATGCCTATTACTAATTTAGTAGATGGCAAAACAAATACAAAGTTTGTTACGGAAAGTACCAATGGACAGTTTGTAAAAGTCGATTTAGGCAAGTTATATGATATTGATAAGATAAATATTTTTTATGATAGATTTTGTATAACAGGTTATAGCGTGAAAGTGTCAGAAGATAATCAAAATTGGACAGAGGTTGCAGGTGGACAGAGAGAAGCTCAATATAATAATAGTTTTGAAATCGACAAACAAAAAGCCAGATATGTAAAAGTGGATTTTACAGACAATGCATCTTATGTACAAATAACAGAATTGGAAGTATATGGGTATGTGGATGAAGAAACAGAATATAAGGATATTTTGAATGAAAAAGAAAAACCTTCTGAGGTGCTGAACATGACAGCAAATTGGGTATTTCCTACGGGTGTTCTTGTGGTATGGAAAGAAGATGCAAACAGAATATCAAAGGGTTATACATATAATCTTTATGTAGATGGTAAATTAGATAGAACTACTACATCAGCGACAGGATGTGTGGTTTCAGGATTATATACGGGAACGCATACATTTAAGGTCACTTCTTGTCTGAATGGATATGAGTCAGAAGGAGTTGTAATACGTACATATGTTGCTGATTCATTGCCTAATAAACCGACACCAACTACAACGCCGACTCCAACCACCACACCAGTTCCAACCACAGAAGCACCGACAACACCAGTCCCAACAACTACAACTGTGGAGAAAGAGTTATTAGAAGTAATCGGAATGGTAGCATCATGCCCGGCAGATAATACAATAGGAGTAGTATGGGGTCAGGATGCAGACAGAATTAACAGTGGTTGTAAGTACAATGTATATGTTAATGATGTAAAAGTATTAAGTGAAGTAATCTGCAATTACTATGTTATTGATAACGTTGATGCAGGAAATGTTAACGTAAAAGTAACAGCAACTCTGAATGGAAAGGAAACAGCCGGAGTGACACAGATGGTAAATGTGACAGGTAATGAGGACGTGTCTACTACCCCAGTCCTAACTACGGAAGTACCTACAACAACAGAAATGCAGACGACTACAGAAGTTCCAACATCTGTAGTACCGGGAAAAGAATCATTCGAAGTAATCGGAATGGTAACATCCTGCCCGGCAGACAATACAGTAGGAGTAGTGTGGGGACAGGATGAAGAAAGAATGAATAGTGGATGCAAATATAATGTATATATTAATGGCGAAAAGATATTAAATGAAGTAATATGTGCATATTACACGATTGAAAATATCAGTGCCGGACAGGTAACTGTAAAGGTAACATCAGTGCTGAATGGTATTGAGTCACCAGGAGTTGTACAAAATGTAAACGTTCTAGGCACAGCATTAAGATAAAAAAATACCGTTTCATTTCAAGATGGAGTGAAACGGTATTTTTTTGCATATTTAATTTGAAAAAGATTTTCAAATTGATTGACAATAAAAATGTATAATAGTAGAATAAGATGGCAAAAATGAAAAAGATTTTCATATTAGAAAGATATTTTACATGCTGAAGGAGAAAGACTATGGCAGGAAAATATAAAACAAAACAGCAGATAGCAATTATAGATTGTCTGAAAGATCATGGTAAAAATTATGTTACAGTTGTGGATATTGAAAAGTATTTAAAAGAAAAAAACTGTTCTGTAGGTATTACTACTATATATAGGCATTTGGACAGATTGGAGCAGGATGGTGTTGTGGCACGTATTAATGTAGAAAAACAGCAGGGAGCCTGTTATCAGTATGTTATGGAAGATGAAAGTGATAACTGTTTTTATATTGAGTGTGAAAAATGCGGACAGGTTTCTAAGATGGAGTGTCATCATCTGTCAGAATTATATAGTCATGTAAATGCCGATCATCATTTTAGCATTAATCCCAAAAAGACAGTATTCTATGGAAAATGTGACAGATGTGCTAAGTAGAAATATTATTTAATTTATAGTAAAGGAAAGTAAAAGTGAAAGTATTAAAAAGATGTATTATTTTATTTGTCAGTCTGGCGGTGTGTTTTGTGTTGTGGGGTTGTAAAGATAGTACAGAACAAGAAAAATATAAAAATGAATATAAGTTAACAATTATGACAACACTGTTTCCCTATTATGATTTTACACGGGCAGTTGTAGGTAAGAACAGTGACATTGATGTGGAGTTATTGGTATCTCCCGGTCAGGATAATCATTCTTTTGAACCTACACCGGCAGATGTTATTCAGATAAATAATGCAGATTTATTCATATATAATGGAGGGTCTATAGAAAACTGGGTAGAGGAAGTAGTACATTCTCTGGATAATCAATCACAAGTACGAATGAAGATGATGGATTATATTGATTTAGAAAACCAGTCAGATATCATGACAAATGTTGACGATGAACATAGCCATGATGAGAATGTGTATGCTGAGAGTGAACACCGCCATGAAGAGGAAGGGCATAGTCACGCTGGCTATGAACATGACGAAGTGGATGAGCATATATGGACATCACCGGTGTATGCAATGACTTTAGTGCAGGAAATATGTGATAGACTGTGTGAAATTTTCCCGGAGAAATCAGAAGAATTTCAGAGGAATACCTACAGATATATAAAACGAATAAAAGGGTTGGATGAACAAATTCAGACGATTGTTGATGGTGCAGAGCATAAAGACATTATTTTTGCGGATAAGTTTCCTTTAATATATTTCGCACAAAGATATGGACTGAAGTATTATGCAGCATTTCCGGGATGCAGTGGTGATACAGAGCCAAGTGCAAAGACGGTTGCATTTTTGATAGATAAAGTCAAATCTCATGATGTTAATGGAGTGTTTTACCTTGAGTTAAGCAGTCAGGCAATGGCTGATGTTATTTGTGATGATACAAAGGTAAAAAAGTACCAGTTTAATTCCTGTCACAATATAACACAGAAACAGTTTGATAATGGGGTAACGTATATTGATTTGATGAGGGAGAATGTACAGGCTTTGAAAGCAGTACTGAAATAATAAAGTTTGGAGAAAAGATATGGTTTTTGAATGTGATAACGTAACGCTTGGATATGAAAACAGAATCGTGGCAGACAATCTAAAGTTTTGTCTGAACGAAGGACAGTATTTGTGTATTGTGGGTGAAAATGGTACAGGGAAGAGTACGTTGATTAAGACTTTATTGGGATTAATAAGACCGATACAAGGAAAAGTGAATGTAAATACAGGTGGGAAAACCAATAAAGGAATAGGATATCTTCCACAGCAGACAGAGGCACAGAAAGACTTCCCTGCCAGTGTGTGGGAGGTTGTTTTGTCAGGGGTATTGAATAGCGGTCATAAAAGTCCTTTTTATTCAACACAGGACAAAAAAGAGGCGAAAAGAAATTTAGAAAAACTTGGTATATTGGATTTGAGAAAACAATGTTATAGAGAATTGTCAGGAGGACAGCAGCAGAGAGTACTTCTTGCAAGAGCATTATGTGCCGCGGATAATGTTTTAATCTTAGATGAGCCGGTAACGGGACTGGATCCTGCAGCTGCAAAAGATTTGTATGATGAAATAAAAAAATTAAATCGTGAGGGTGTGACAATTGTGATGGTAACTCATGATATAAAAAATGCACTAGAGTATGCGACACATATATTACATTTGGAACAAGAGCGGAATTTTTTTGGAACAGTAGCCGAATATAGAAAATCAAATATTTCTGATATGTTTTTAGGAGGTGGTGCTGATGATTAGTGAGATGTTATCATATGGGTTCATTCAGAGAGCCTTTTTAGGAGGAATGTTAGTTTCATTGTGTGCCGCACTTCTAGGGGTGAGTTTAGTTCTGAAAAGATATTCTATGATAGGGGATGGTCTGTCACATGTGTCTTTTGGTGCATTGTCAATTGCAATTGCATGTGGAATTGCACCTTTGAAGTTTGCAATTCCTGTAGTTATCATTGCGGCCTTTTTATTGCTAAGGCTGGCAGAGGATGGAAAGATGCGTAGTGATGCTGCGATTGCTATGGTTTCAGCGTCGGCATTAGCGATTGGTGTAATTGTTACATCTCTTACTACAGGGCTTAGTACAGATATTTATAGTTATATGTTTGGAAGCATTCTTGCAATGACAAAGGATGATGTGATTGTTTGTGTCGGTCTGTCGGTGATTGTTATTATAATGTTTATATTCTGTTATCATAGAGTTTTTGCAGTTACATTTGACGAGAATTTTTCTAAAGCTACCGGAGTTCAGGTAGGAATGTACAATACATTAATATCTGTTTTAACTGCAGTGACAGTAGTAATCGGTATAAAAATGATGGGAGCAATGTTGATTTCCAGTTTAATTATTTTTCCGGCATTGACCTCTATGAGAGTTTTTAAGAGTTTTTTGTCAGTTACTATTTGTTCGGCAGTATTATCAGTCATTAATTTTTCGATTGGATTAATCGGTTCTTATGCTTTTTCTATACCGGCAGGTGCAAGTGTAGTAGTAGCGAATCTGGTAATATTTTTAGTATTTACAGTGATTTCTATAATAAAAAAACATTAGTTTTTGATATGGATAGTTGCTAAGTGTGAGCTATAGTTCACAAAAATTAGTACAATAGTGGAGTGGTGAATATGGACATGAAAGAATTTTTAGATTATTTAGATATATTATTTGAAGAAAAAAAATTGGACGAAGTAGAGCCTTTTCTTGATAAAAGTCTGACTCAGGCGGTAAGGGAGAATGATTTTTCTGCACAGTTTACAATATTAAATGAGATGATGGGATTTTTTAGAGATACCAGTCAGTATGATAAGTCGATTAAGGCTTGTGAGCATTGCATTGAAGTTATGAAAGAGATGGGAATCGAAGGGACAGTAGATTATGCTACATCGCTGCAAAATATAGCAAATGCCTATAGGGCGGCAGGATTATTAGAAAAATCATTGGGTTATTACATAGAAACATTTCATATATATGAAAACAATATTGAGGCAGGGGATTATAGGTTTGCCAGCCTGAATAATAATATTGCATTATTATATCAGGAGATGGGGGATTTTCATATGTCAGTAAAGCATCTTAGGGAAGCGCTTAATATTATTGAGAAAATAGATGGAGAGGAAATAGCCGTAGCGGTTACTCAGTCTAATTTAGGGGCTTCACTATTAGAATTGGGAGAAGTAGATGAGGCGATAAGATATTTGGAGAAATCATTGGATACATATCGAAAAGATGAGGTAAAAAATTTTCATTATAGTGCTGCTTTGTCCGCTATGGCCGCAGCAAAATGTAAACAGGAGAAATACAGCGAGGCAGTGAAGTTATATGAGGAGGCATTACCGGAAATCGAGATAAATATGGGAAAAGGAACTGCATATGAAATAACGCAGCAGAATTTGGAAAGTGCCAGAAAAAAATGTGATATGAGAGAAGTTAAGGAAGAAAGCAATAGATGTATTCAGAAAGGAATTTCGGGAATAAATCTGGCACGAAAATTTTATGAAGAAGTTGGTGCACCAATGATTCATGAAAAGTTCTCTGAGTATGAAGACAAGATTGCAGTTGGTTTTGTGGGAGAAGGCTCAGAGCGTTTTGGTTTTGATGATGAGTTTTCCAAAGACCATGATTTTGGACCAGGATTTTGCATGTGGGTAACAAAGAGTACCTACGATATAATTGGAGAGAGATTACAAAAGGAATATGATAAACTTCCGAAATCTTATATGGGAATTTCCCGGTTGGACACTGAGATGGCGCAGGGAAGATGTGGAGTACAGTTGATTGGAGACTTCTATGAGAAATATACTGCACATAGGAAAGGCCCGGGAAAAGTATCAGATTGGATAGAAATTGATGATTATAAATTGGCAACGGTAACGAATGGAGAAGTTTTTAGAGATGATGAACAGATATTTACAAACATAAGAAATGATTTTATGAAGCAGCCAAAGCAGGCAAGGCTTGTAAAACTTGCAAGAGAACTTTCGAGTATGGCACAGATGGGGCAGGTGAATTATGGCCGTTCCATGGGCAGGAAGGATTATGTTACGGCAAGTATGTGTATGGCTAAGTTTATGGAGCATGCAATGAAATGTATTTATATATTAAATAATAAGTATGCGCCTTATTATAAATGGCTTTTAAGGGGAACAGAGGCATTGGAGATTTTACCTGAAATAGGGGATATCATGCGTGCCCTTTCTGATATGCCTGATCAAAGAGCAGCATGGGATGATTATCAATATGATAATATGTCTGTTAATGAGAAAGACCAGAAAGCATTGACAGTAGAAATTGTTGCAACATTAGTTATATATGAATTAAAGAATCAGGGATTGGCGGATGATATATCCTCGAATTTTTTGGATGATTATGTAGGAGTGATTATGGAAAAGGCAGAATATAATAGAGAAGATGTGATTAATGAGATAGTCAGATTGGAATTTGAGGCATTTGATAAAGTTGAAAATGAGGGGGGAAGAGCAGATTGCCAGAACAACTGGCCGTTCTTTTATGTAATGAGAAGAAGTCAATATCTTACATGGACAGATGACATGTTGGTGTGTATTAGAGATTTGTGGCTTGAGAATAAATCGAAGGGGTGGAATATGATAACTGAGAAGTATGGACGCATGATGGAAAGTACAGCACCGGATGAATATAAAGAATTAGAAAAATATTTTTCGCAGAAAACAGATAAGACAAGAGCTATTGTAAAACAGGTGGCACAGATTCAGGTAGAGTGGATGAAAGATTTTGCAGAAAAGTATCCCAAACTTGCATCACAGGCACGTGATATTACAAGTGATGCAGACGGGATAGATAATGCAAGTTATGAGACATATCTGAAAGGAGAACTGTTAACTTATTCTGACAAACTATTGAAAATGTATGCCCGATTCATTGTAGACTTATATAGAAATGGAAAAAATCTTGCACAGATGACGATAGAAAATACAGTTAATCTGCAGGGATATGATTCTTTAGAAGAGGCAGAGAATAGTATTAAATAAGCAGAACAGAAAGGAATAAAAAACGTAAGGAGAAAGACATGTCATTTTTACCAATTTTCCGTCAAGATATGAAAGAGCAGGGAATAGAACAACTAGATTTTGTATATATAATAGGGGATGCCTATGTAGATCATCCTTCTTTTGGTCATGCTATTATCAGCCGTGTTTTACAGGCACATGGATACAGTGTAGGGATAATTGCTCAGCCGGATTGGAAAGATGATAATAGTATTAATATACTGGGGGAGCCGCGTCTGGGATTTCTTGTTATGGGCGGAAATATGGATTCTATGGTAAACCACTATTATGTTTCTAAGAAAAGACGTGACAGCGATGCATATACTCCGGGAGGTGTTATCGGAAAGCGTCCGGATCACGCAGTGGTGACTTATTGTAATCTGATTCGTCATACATATAAGAATAAACCGATTATAGTAGGCGGGATTGAGGCAAGTCTTCGCAGAATGGCACATTATGATTATTGGAGTAATAGTTTTAAGCGTTCGATATTGTTGGATGGACAGGCAAACCTGATATCTTATGGTATGGGAGAGAAGTCCATTGTGCAGATTGCAGATGCCTTAGACAGTGGTATGGATGTAAAGGATATTACATATATACCGGGAACTGTATTTAAAACAAAAGATTTGTCATTGGCATATGAGCCCATCATCTTACCATCATATGATGAGATGAAACAGGACAAGTTAAAGTATGCAGAGAGTTTTCGGATTCAAAGTGAGAATACAGATCCTTTTAATGGACAGACATTGGTAGAGCCTTACCCGAATGGTGTATATGTAGTACAAAACCCTCCTCAAGAGCCGCTGAGCAGACAGGAGATGGATGATGTTTATGATTTACCATATGAGAGAACTTATCATCCTGTTTATGAGAAGGATGGAGGAATACCGGCAATACAGGAAATACAGTTTTCATTAATCAGTTGTCGTGGGTGTTTTGGAGCATGTAGTTTTTGTGCACTCACATTTCATCAGGGAAGAATTATTCAGACCAGAAGCCATGAGTCAATTATTAACGAAGCTAGAAAGATAACAGAAATGCCTGATTTTAAAGGATATATTCATGATGTAGGAGGACCTACAGCAAACTTTTATCATCCGGCATGTAAGAAGCAGTTAAAGAATGGAGTGTGTAAACATAAGCAGTGTTTGTGGCCAAAACCATGTAAGAATCTGGACACAGATCACAGTGAATATTTAAAACTGCTTCGTAAGCTCAGGGAACTGCCAAAGGTAAAAAAGGTATTTGTACGTTCGGGAATCCGTTTTGATTATATTATGGAAGACAGGAATGATACATTTTTTAAAGAGTTGGTAGAACATCATATCAGTGGACAGTTAAAGGTTGCACCGGAGCATATTTCTGATAAGGTCCTTTCTTATATGGGGAAACCACAGAATTGTGTTTATGAGAAGTTTATAGATAAATATTATAAGTTCAATGACAGAGCAGGAAAAAAACAGTTTGTTGTTCCGTATTTGATGAGTTCCCATCCGGGTTCTGATATGAAAGAGGCTGTAAAACTGGCAGAATACTTAAGGGACATTGGATATAATCCACAGCAGGTGCAGGATTTTTATCCTACACCATCAACTATGTCAACAGTTATGTATTATACCGGAGTTGACCCTAGGACAATGGAACCGGTATATACACCGAAGAATCCTCATGAAAAAGCAATGCAGAGAGCATTGATGCAGTATAGGAACCCTGCCAATTATGAATTGGTAAAAGAAGCACTTCATATTGCAGGAAGAGAGGACTTGATAGGGTTTGGAAGGGAGTGCCTGATTAAACCGAGACAGTTTAAAAAAGAGAAAGACAGATATCAAAGGGTAAGAAGTAAAGCATCAAAGTCTCAAGGAAAAACTAATAAAAATAAGAAATCCGGCAGGAAAGGTAATAGACATACTTTGTAAACTATACTATACTTATATAAGACATATAGAAAGTGGTAAGGAGGATGAAACAAAATGGATGTTAAAGTATTACAAAAGGATATGATTGCTGCTATGAAAGCGAGAGATAAGGCGAGAAAGGAATCTATTTCAGCACTGATACAGGCAGTAAAAAAAGCGGGAATTGATGCAGGATGCAGAGAAGATATTCCTGAAGAAATGGTAAATAAAGTTATCTTAAAAGAATTAAAGACAGTAAAAGAACAGATTGACAGCTGTCCGGCAGATAGAACAGATTTGAGGGAAGAATATCAGGCAAGATATGATGTGTTCAATGAATATGCACCAAAACTCATGAGTGCAGATGAGGTAGAGGCTGAGTTGAAAGAGAAGTTTGCAGATGTGCTTGCAACAGGAAATAAAGGGCAGATTATGAAAACAGTTATGCCGGCTTTTAAAGGACGTGCAGATGGAAAGATTATTAATCAGCTTGTAGCAAAATTATGTCAGTAAGCGGCATAGAAAGGTTAGTGAAAAACATGAAAAGCAGATTTGTAAAAAATATTATTTCAGGCATATGTGCATTGACATTGGCGGTTAGCATACTGCCCGGCTGCAATAAGGTAACAGCAGGTGTGGTGGAAAATAAGATTGAATATCATTTTGCCAGTCAGAATCCGGGACTTGCATATGGGGAGATAACAGTCAGCACAGAAAAGCCGGGAGATTATCAGTTGTATTGGGGAGATGAAAGTGGTAATAAGTTAAAATATAATGGAGTTTCTTTTACGGAATTAGCAGATGTAGAAACAACAGAAAGTAAACTTACCACAACTTATAAAATTCCGTCTGAATATACGGTGATACCACAGGGTGCAGAGAAGTTAATGTTAGTTGACAGCAAATCAACCACCGTTTATACATATGATATTCCAAAAGAAAAACAGTTGAATGAAGGAAACGTTATATATCAGTTCGGGCTTATGAGTGATGTACATTATAATAGATATCATGACTTTTCAGAGGATGATTCTGTAGTTGCATTTAATAATGCATTAAAGTTCGTAAATGCCCAGGGTATTGATTTTTTAGGAATGACGGGAGATTTAAGCAGCCACGGTGAAAAAGAAGCCTTTACAAAATTTAAAACTGCAATTGATAAATATCCTAAAATGACGGTGTATACATGTATGGGAAATCATGATGTAGGTGGAATTAAGGATTTTAATAAATATGTAAATACAAAGAAAACAACAGACAAAAATATTAAAAACATTAACAGTAATGGTGTCGATTTTGTATATGAAAAGCAGGGAGATATTTTTATTTTCTTTAGTCAGACAAAATGGTCTTATAATGGCAAATTCAGCCGATTGCTGGAAGACCAGCAGTTGAACTGGCTGGAAAAAAATCTAAATACCTTTGCGAATAAACATGTGTATTTGTTCTTTCACTCATATTTTGCGTTGGAAAATGGTGATGTTACAAATGCCGTAGGAAATTTGAAAAATCCGGGTGGGTATACTTATGATTTAACATATACATTTGGAAATGATGATGAAAAAAGATTTCGAAAATTGTTAAATAAATATGCAAATGTGACTATGTTTAATGGGCATTCGCATTGGGCATATGATCAGCAGAAGTATAATTCCGATTTGAATATAGGGAATATTAACTCTAAAAAAACAGGAGCTTCTATTGTACATCTGGCTAGTGTCAGTGCACCACGAACAATTGAAACAAATTCGACAGAGAGAGATGAGAATAACGGTAAACTTTCCCAAGGAACAGTAGCATTAAGATACAAAAACAGTACAGTGTATCTTTCTACAGATTTTATAGAGGGAAAATATATGGCAGATGCATCTTATATCTGCTATGATGGCAAGAAGGGAACACCGATTCCGGAGGTAAAGACAGGTGGTTCAAAGATTAAATCTGTTGGAAAGATTAAGAAGGTTTCAAGAAAGTCAAACAAATACAAAGTTTTAGTAAAATACAAAAAAGTCAAAAATGCCTTTAAGTATGAGATTCAATATGCAACTCATAAAAAGTTTAAGGCAGGAAAGACAAAAACAAAACGTACAAATAAAACGAAGTATACAATTACAAAGTTAAAAAACAGAACAACTTATTATATCAGAGTTAGAGCATATAGATATCAATTTGGTGAGAGAGTTTATGGAAAATGGTCTAAAGTAAAAAGACTTAAGATAAAGAAGAAGTAGTGATATGAAAAGCAGAAAAATAAAGTTAAAAAAAGTATTAATTATTGATGGAATAATCCTTGTACTCATATTATCAATGTTTATATTTGTGAGATGCAGACATAGAGATGCTTTTACGGACAAAGGGTATTATAAGAATATATCGTTAAAGGGAACTTGGTATAAGGTAGATTTGGATGAAATGTATCAGGTAAAATTCAGCGGGAAAGATTATGAGGAAAAGGATGTTTACGGAGAACATTCTAAAAAAGGTAAGTATGAGGTTGGTAATCATGCTTTGGAGTTGGGGAGTAAGCAATATTCTATGAAGTATGTCAATGAAAGAAAAGAACTGGAAGATATTATTGATGATGATATTGGACAGTATGAATTAAAAGAATACTTTTATATCATTGATGACGATGGGAATAAAATTTATTATTTTAAACAGGAAGAAGATGCAGCTGATCAACTAGATTATAACTGCCAGACAAATGCTTATTATGAAAAATCGGGAATGTTTGATGAAAATGGATTTGCTATAGATGAAGAAGGAATGTTGTTAGCTTATAATGGAGATAAACAGCAGGTAACGATTCCAGAATCTGTATCAGGTATTGCAGAAAATGCCTTTTCGGCAGATTATAACAGAGCATTAAATACAGAAAAGGTTATAATACCTGGAAGTGTTAAAAAAATAGAAAGTGGTGCCTTTTTATTTTCAAATGTAGATATTGTTATAATTAACGAAGGTGTAGAGGAGATCCAGGACTGGGCATTTGGAGACAGCCATATAAAAGAGATATATCTTCCAAAACAAATTTTACACATGAGTACTAAAATGTTTGAAACAGAGGAAGGTGTGGACGGATTAAAAATTCATTGTCCTTCCGGATCACAGACAGAATTGATTATAAAAAATAATCCGCCGGCAGGCGATTATGAACTGATTAAAGAATAAAATTTTTTGCAAAAAGTTGTGTATATTATTTTCTGTGTTTTGGGTAAAATACAAAAAACTGATTAGACTAAACATCAGACGTGGTATTTTACTAAAAATTTACGAAAGATTTACTTAGTAATAACCTCAATATTACATTGAAACATTAATGTGGTTTTATGGAGGTACAGAAAATGGATATATTCAATATTTTATCTTTAGTTGGAGGACTTGCATTATTTTTATTTGGAATGCAGGTTATGGGAGAAGCTTTAGAAAAAAGGGCAGGAAATCAATTAAAAAATATTTTAGAAAAACTGACATCGAGCAGGTTTAAAGGCTTTTTATTAGGAGCGGGAGTAACAGCGATTATTCAGAGTTCCTCAGCGACAACGGTTATGGTCGTTGGATTTGTAAATTCGGGTATTATGAATTTAAAACAGGCTATCGGTATTATTATGGGAGCAAATGTAGGTACAACAATAACTTCCTGGATATTGAGTTTGTCAGGAATAGAAAGTTCAAATGTTCTTGTAAGTCTGTTAAAGCCGACATCTTTTACGCCGGTATTAGCACTGATAGGAATTATCTTGTTAATGAGGAAGAAGAACAGTAAAAGTGCTGATACAGGAATGATTTTGCTTGGCTTTGCAGTACTTATGTTTGGAATGGATGCGATGTCAGCAGCAGTAAGCCCATTAAGGGATGTACCGGAATTTCAGCAGATACTGACAATGTTCAGTAATCCTATTCTTGGGGTTTTGGCAGGTGCATTTCTTACTGCGGTAATTCAAAGTTCTTCTGCATCGGTTGGAATACTTCAGGCGCTGGCGTCTACAGGAGCAGTTAGTTATGGAAGTGCCATACCAATTATTATGGGACAGAATATTGGAACTTGCGTGACTGCTATGATTTCAGCAGTTGGTGCTAATAAAAATGCAAAGAGAACAGCGGTAGTACATCTGGCATTTAATATCATTGGAACTACAGTCTGGTTAACAGTCTTCTGTATTGTGAATGCAGTTATAGACTTTTCATTTATTAATGAAAGTGCCAGTTTGTTAGGGATTGCAGTGATTCATACAATTTTTAATGTGTTGTGTACAGCACTTTTGTTCCCTTTTGCAAAGTTGTTAGAAAAAATAGCATGTTTCATTGTAAGGGATTCAAAAGTGGGAGATTCCAAAGAAATACTTGATGAGAGATTAATGGCTACACCTGCAATCGCATTGGAACAATGTCGAAAGTTAGTATACAGAATGTTGGAAAAGGCAGAGTCAGGAGTAAGAAAATCCTGTGCTATGATACAGGAGTTTTCTGAAAAAGAGCTGGAAGATGTTGTTTTTTCAGAGCAGGAAGTAGATAAATATGAGGATGAACTGGGAACATACTTAGTACAGATTGGCAGGCAGAATCTTAGTGAACAGGATAGTCATGTTGTAAGTGAACTGTTGCATATTGTAGGAGATATAGAACGTATTTCTGACCATTCTGTAGGTATTGTTAAATCAGCAGAAAAAATTGAAAGAAAGAATTTGAAATTTTCTGATAAGGCAACGGAAGAAATCCAGGTTATGATAGAAGCTGTTGAGGACATTTTGGAAAAGGCTAAAATTGCTTTTAGAGAGAATGATACAGACATGGCACTTTCTGTGGAAGCCATGGAACATGTCATTGATCATTTGAAACATGAATTAAAGAAGAGACATATTGACAGATTAAAGAATGGTAAGTGTTCTATTGAACAGGGATTTATAATGACAGACATTATTACATCATTGGAGAGAATATCTGATCATTGTTCAAATGTGGCAGGCTGTGTTGAGGAAATCGGACGTGGAAGTCTGGGAATACACGCATATACAAGAGAGATTGTAAAAGAGCCTGATAGTGAATTTGATAAAAAATACCAAGAGTATCGAAAAAGATATGAACTTAGTTAAATATTAAGTTGTATTAGGACTATGTAATATAAATAAGCAGGATAAATGAGAGGAGAGCAATATGAATATAGATGTATTTAGAAATTTATCATATGGAGTTTATGTAGTTTCAACAATGGATGAAGGAAGAGCTACAGGATGTACAGCAAACTCAGCAATGCAGATTACAGCATCCCCTGCAACAGTCGCAATCAGTATCAATCATGACAATTATACAAATAAATGTATCAGGGAATGTGGGAAGTTTGCTGTGAATATCATTGCTGAAGATTCTGAATCAATGTTAATTGGAAAGTTTGGATTTTTCTCAGGAAAGGACACAAATAAGTTCCAGGATGTAGATTTCAAGATAGTAGAAGAAATGCCAATACTTGATGATACTTGTGGTTATATTATTTGTAATGTTATAGATACTATGGAAACTGTTACCCATACAGTATTTTTAGGTGAGGTTGTAGAAGGTGATGTTCAGGGAAACGATCGTGTGCCAATGACATATGCATATTATCATAATGTGATTAAAGGAAGAAGTCCAAAGAATGCACCAACCTATATTGAGGAATAAGGAGGATGCAAAATAGCATCAAAAGTATATTTATAGAGAATCACGAATAGTATTGAAACGAATAAAATATCCACGTGCGTAATGGCATGTGGATATTTTATTATTTAAGAAAAGTTGTTAATTTTATAAGATGCTCCATACCTTCCTTTCGTCCAATATCATATAAGGACTTCAATTTATCAGGATCCCGTTCGGTACGTTTAATGGTAATAGGCTCCTTTGGCTGAATAATATAAACTTCACCACGGGCTTCCATTTCCTTTAAGTCATCTAATGTCTGGTTATATATTTCATGACGGATTTCCATGTCACGGACAAGGTTTGGATATTTTCGTCCCATTTTTAATCTTATAAATGGCAGACTACTGCTTTTCTTTTTTCTGTAACCATTGTGCTGGGTAAGAATAACGATGTTCTTCTTATAGCCCATTTCCCTGAATTTGTGAATTGGTATGGGATCGGATATGCCGCCGTCCAGCATTTGAACGCCGTCAATTTCTACAATACGTGAGACTAACGGCATGGATGCAGAGGCTCGATACCATTCTATATCGTTTTTGTCACCATTTGGACACAGATGATATATTGGTTTTCCTGTATTGATATCTGTTGTAACAACATAGAAATCCATAGGATTTTTTTTGTAAGTTTTTACATCAAATATATCCAATTTATTTGGTAATTCTTTATAACAGAAATCAGCCCCATACAAATCTCCTGTTTTCATAAGAGAGCGTAGCCCTACATATCTGGGGTCACGGGAGTATTTCATATTATATCGAATGGTACGGCCAATCTGTTTAGATTTAAAATTACAACCAAAAGTTGCACCGGCAGAGACGCCGATAGCACCATTTACAGTAATATTGTTCTCCATTAATATATCTAAAATGCCTGCTGTGTACATGCCACGCATAGCACCACCTTCTAGTACAAGTCCAGTCTTCATTATATATACTCCTAATGATTAAAAGTTATTATGTTACTCTTTATTATAACACAATAATATTGAAGATAATCATAAAATAAAGAGAGAAGTTTAACTGTTTGAGGATGGTATATAAGGGATTAATGCTCCTGCAACATTGGAAATCGGCATTGTCTGTAACCATACTTTTCCAGGTCCGGTTACTACAGTGTTAAATAAACCTTCACCGCCAAGAAATTTGTTTTTTAAACCAGGTACAGTCTGTATATCCATCTGACAACTTTCAGTCATGGCAGCAAGATGTCCGGTATCAATAACAATCTGTTCTCCTGCCCTTAATTCGTGTTCTATAACGTGTCCGTCAAATTCAGCAAATGCCAGACCATTTCCAGAAATCTTCTGCATAATAAAACCTTCTCCACCGAAGAAACCGGAACCTAGTTTTTTTCTAAAATGCATTGAAAGTTCAACGCTTGATTCAGATGCAAGAAAAGCAGATTTCTGCATAATCATGGCATTGCCGGGAGTGATTTCGAAGGCTTTAATAGACCCTGGAAAGCTAGAGGCAATGGCAATCATGCCATCATTTCCTTGTGCAGTATAAATGTTCTGGAAAATTGTATCTCCAGATAATGCTCTTCCAAACATCTTTCCGATACCACCGCCTGTAGTTTCCATTTTCATGTTTGGTGACATCCAAGCCATTCCGCCGCCTTCAGTAATAATCTTTTCTCCTGCTTGTAGTTCGCATATAACTACTGGTAATGTTTCTCCTTGAATTGTATATTTCATTGTTTTACCTCCTTTGTAATATACTATGTTTTTCAATGGTTGAATTTGTTTATTGTTTTTATAATATCATATTTACCGAGTGATTATCTATAAGGAATTTTGAGGGGAGAAAAACAGTCACAGTATTGTTTTACAATGAATACTGTGACTTTTATTGTATTGTTCAAAAAAATTATTATTTCTTTTCTTTTGGAGAAGTATTTGAAGATTCTTTTTGTGTGGAAGTATTTTCTTTCTGTTTATCACTGACCTGGCTGCCGTCATGTTCCATATGATAATTGTCCTTATATATTAATTTTGAAATTGGAACAATTTCGTATCCTTTTTCCTGTAAACCTTCAATTACTTTAGGCAATGCCTCAGCGGTGTATTTTGCACCATTGTGCATGAGAATAATAGAGCCATTTTTCAAATCTTTGTGATTTAACACAGTATTGACAATGGAGTCTACACCGTAATTTTTCCAATCTAAGCTGTCCACGTTCCATTGTATCGTATAATAACCACAATTTTTTGCCTGAATAATTAAATTATTGTCATAGTCACCATAAGGCGGTCGGAATAAACACATTGTAGTGCCGGTAAGGTTTTTGACTTTTTCGGTTACTTTATTTAATTCGTCACACATGCCGGATGTACTCAGTTGTGGCATATGTTTGTGGTTCTCGCTATGGTTTCCAAGGTCGTGTCCGGCTTTTTGAATTGCTTTTACATCATCGGGATAACTTTCAACCCAGCCGCCAGTCATGAAAAAAGTAACATGAATTTTATATTTTTTGAGTGTATCTAAAATTGTTTTTGTATCTTCATTCCCCCATGCTGCATCAAAGGAAAGTGCAACCTGTTTTTTATCTGTCTGAACGTTATAAATTGGTAGTTCTTTGGTAGCGGTAGAAGCGGTTAGTGCTTCCCATCCATCTCTGAATAGATTTTCCTCATAATAATATGTAAGACCAACTACAGCCAGTAATACACACAGCCATAGTATGCTCCTTTTAAATAAACTTGTTTGCTCTGGATTTGCCATAGGCTTCTCCTCAAAGTGCTTGTTATAGTCTATGATGAAAATCCTGATTTCATGAAAAGAGACAAACTGTGACATTGATAATTAAATGGATGTTACATGTTCCAGTAAGAAATCTCTGGCAATATCTGAAAGAACAGATTCTTTATGTGTAATAAAAGCACTCATAATATACATGTTAGGGTCGTTTATTTTTTTGATACACATATCCTTGGCAATATCCGTATCATCTTCCGTCATTGAAATTAACGCAACACATCCAAATGATCTCGCCCATTCTACAGCAGTATTTTTTGGAGAAGTGATAATAGCAACATTTGGTGACAACAGATAATGTCCAAAGACTGTATAGACGATATCCAGACAGTCAAAAGGAATCGCCAAAGGAAAATCAGATAATTCACTTACTTCCAGTATTTCATTACAAGCAGAAAGCTTGTGTTTTTTAGGGAAAACAGCAACGATATCCTCTTTTTCGTAGGGATAAATATTGAGAGAACCATATCCTGGTATACTGGATCGTATCAGACCGATTTCTGTGATTCTGTTTAACACATTTGGAATAACAAATTCACTTGGAATCTCATAAAGGTCATAGTTAACTTTCGGATGCTTCTCTATAAATGAGTCAAAAAACTTATGCATAAAATAAGCAGAGTTTCCGGCTGGAATTGATATTTTTAAAAGGTTCGTAAACAGAGTCTTTTCATTCGCTAATTCATTTTTCAAGTTTTCTTCTAACTGACATATTTGCTTTGCTTTCTGATAAAAAATCCGTCCGGCATCGGTTAATTCAATGGAGCGGCTTCCACGAATAATCAGCGTTGTTCCGTAGTTTTTTTCAATATTTTTTAATTGGTTGCTTAGAGATGGCTGAGCAATTAATAATTTATTGGCAGCTGCCAGGATACTTCCACATTCTACAATAGTAACAAAGTTTTTATAAGATTCTAAAGTCATAAACGCTCCTTCTTATATAATAAAAATATTATATAAACTAAGTGATAATAGTAATTTTATTATATATTACCATAAATTATAATAGATGTATATTGAGAAAATTTTGCAAAGGTGCAGTGCTTGGGTATTGCACCTTTTTTGAGAAAAAGGATAGTAAATATAGAAAGCAGGGGCAGAAAATATGAAATATTATGATTTATCGGTTTGTGGTGTACACCGCAAGCTTCCTTATGTGGATTTTGACGATGAAACAGCATATGCCAGTTTTGTTGTAATCAGTGATACAGAGCTGATTACGTTAGCGGGAGAACAGCTGGCAAAAAAAGTGAACGGAGCAGATATTATTGTAACGATTGAAGCGAAAGGTATTGCACTGGCTTATGAGATTTCAAGACGACTTTCCATGAAAGATTTTGTTGTAGTCAGAAAAAGTATTAAGCCTTATGTAAAATCTTATATTCAGGATGTCGTTCATTCCATTACAACGAATGGAGAACAGCATGTATTTCTGGATGATAGTGATGCTTTAAGAATTAAAGGAAAAAAAGTAGCCATTATAGATGATGTAATATCAAAAGGAGAATCATTGGCTGCAGCAGAAAGACTGGTGGAGGCAGCAGGAGGAATTGTTTGTGCGAAAATGGCTATTCTCGCAGAGGGAAAGGCAGCATTAAGAGAAGATATCACATTTTTAGAAAAACTTCCTCTGTTCAAAAAAGTTGGAGATGATTATGAAGTACTTGATTAAAAATGTCAACATGGTAGATGTTGAAAAAAATGAAATAAGACAAACTGATATTGTTATAGAAGATGAAATTTTTGGACAGATTGCAAGTGGCATAAAGCAGGAATCCGGTCAGTATGAAGTGATAGATGCAGAGGGATTATATGCATTACCCGGACTGATTGATGCACATTCACATGTAGAATTAAGTTTATTGTCATCTGTACCGCTGGCAGAGGCAATTATGGAAAAAGGTACTGTTGCGGCGGTACTTGATCCACATGATGCTGTCAATGTATTAGGAGCAAAAGGCGCAAAGTATCTGATGGATGAAATGGAAACGACACAGTTTACACCCGTTTGGATGGCATCACCATGCGTTCCTTCAGCGCCGGAATATGAAGACTGTTTTGGTCAGATAATGTTAAAAGATGTAAAGACGATGATTGAAGATTATGGTATGTATGGCATTGCAGAAACAATGGACTATAATCGTGTTATTAAAGAGGAAAAAACACTGAAACAAATTTTAGAGTATGCCCAAAATAAGAATTTAATGATAGATGGACATGCACCATGCGTTGTTGGGGATGATTTGAATAAATATATTGGCAGTGGTGTATCTTCAGATCATGAAAGTGTATCCGTGGAAGAAATGACAGAAAAATTTCAGAAAGGAATGACGGTTATTATTAGAAGAGGCTCTTTAAAAGAACCGGCTAGCGCCAAAGAATTTTTAGAACAGGTTGGAGAGTCTGAAAGGATTTTATTGTCTACAGACGGATGCATTACTGTTCAGGATATCTTGAACTATGGACATATGAATTATGCATTGTCACAAATCGTGAAAGAAGGAGTTGAACCTGTTCTTGCGGTAAAAATGGCAACACTATATCCGGCAAAAAGATATGGATTGAAAAATTTAGGTTCTATTCAGAAAGGAAAAACAGCCAGCCTCGTTTTGGTGAAAGATTTAGAAGATTTTCATGTAGAAAAGGTATTTGTGAAAGGTGAAATTGTAAAAAGAACAGGCACAAAATATTCTTTTGACAATAAAGTTTTAAATTCTATTTGTCACGACAATATGACAGACAGGGAGTTAATGATAGAGATACCAGAAGACTGTAAACAAGTAAAAGCTAATATCGTGACAATCATAGATGGTACTTTGGAAACGAAGAAGACAAGCAGGGTTTTAACCGTGGAAAATGAAGAAATACATCTGCCAAAGGATGTAATGTATTGTTCTGTTACCAACAGATATGAGAAAAATGGTTCTACTGCTGTAGGTCTTGTAGATGGCGTAGGAAAATTTGAGGGGGCAATCGCCGGTTCTATTGGTCAGGATACTCAGAATTTAATTGCAATAGGAAGTAACCTGTATGACATGAAAACAGCTTTGAATAAAGTTATCAAGGAACAGGGTGGAGTTGCATTAGCAGCACAGGGGAAAAACATTGATTTTCTGGAATTGCCGGTTATGGGAATAATGAGCCAGAAGCCTATTGAAGTTTTTACAGAAGAACTTGAAAGATTATATAGGGAAATAAAGGACATGGGAATGACCCTTATGAATCCGTTACTTACATTAAGTCTTCAGATATCTTTGGCAGTTATTCCGGAGATGGCAATTACCAACAGAGGAGTGCTGGATGTCAATAATAATCAGTTTATTTCCGTTTTAGAACGGATAGTATAAATGAAAAAGGAAGGATAAAAAAATGGAAAAGTTTTTTAAGTTGAAAGAAAACGGAACTTCTGTCAAAATTGAGATTTTGGCAGGTATAACCACATTTGTAACAATGGCATATATCATTATGGTAAATCCGGCGATATTGTCTACACCGTTTGAAGGGACAGATATGCATGAACCAATATTTAATGGTGTATTTTTTGCTACATGTATTGCTGCATTTATAGGAACATTGTTAATGGGAGTATTGGCAAAACTGCCATTTGCGCAGGCACCGGGTATGGGAATGAACGCGTTCTTTACATATTCAGTTATGCTGGGAATGGGATATTCCTATCAGGCAGCTTTAGCAATGGTTCTGATTTCAGGTGCTTTATTTGTAATTATTACCCTTTGTTCTTTCCGGGAACAGGTAGTAATGGCAATACCAAAGAATATTAAAGTGGCGATATCTGTTGGTATTGGGTTGTTTTTAGCATTTGTAGGATTTCAGGATGCAGGTATTGTTGTGTTAAATCAGGATACGATGGTATCTATGGTTGATTTCTCGACCTTTGCAAAAGATCCGACAGCGTGCTGGGGAGCTGTGTTGGCATTTCTGGGAATTGTGCTGACTACAGTTTTATATAAGAAAAATATTACCGGTTCGATATTAATTAGTATCATTGTTATAACAATTCTTGGAATATTTACAGGAAATACTGTATTTGAAGGATTCTCCATAGACTTTGGAAATCAGTTTAAAGACTTTACAGATGTATCGTTGTTTGCATGTTTTGACGGGTTTAAAGAATTGTTTCAGGGAAGTTCTTTAGGAAAGGCAATATTGACGCTGATTATGTTAATTATTACATTTTCAATGGTAGATATGTTCGACACACTTGGAACATTGATTGGTACTGCAAAGGCTGCCAATATGTTAGATGAGGATGGAAATATTCCAAACGGAAAGAAAAGTCTGTTATGTGACGCATTGGCAACGATTGGAGGAGCGATTTGCGGTACTTCTACAGTAACAACATATGGCGAATGTATTTCCGGTATTTCTGTAGGAGGAAAGACGGGTCTGACATCGGTTGTGACAGCAATTCTATTTTTAGTTTCTATAATATTTGCACCTTTTGTAGGAATTATTCCAGCCTGTGCTACAGCACCGGCATTGATATTCATCGGTGGTTTATTATTAAGTGCTATTAAGGAAATGGAATTTGATGATATTACGGACGCAATTCCGGCATATTTAGCAATGTTTACTATGCCGCTGACATATTCTATTGCAAATGGAATTGCAATAGGACTGATATCATATACTCTAATTAAAATATTTACCGGAAAAATAAAAGAAGTCCATATACTTACAATTATTTTATCAGCGTTGTTTGTTTTAAGATATTTTATGATATCTCTGTAAGTTAATAAAATTATATAAGAGAAAAAAGCTGTACATAAATATTGTGTTACAGCTTTTTTTCTTAAAGATTTTCATGATTAAAAAAGATATCCTTTTACTGAAAATAAAAATATGCTATTATAGCATAAGGAATTAAATCGAATTTACTTAAAAATAAAGGAGGACATACTTAATGGCAGATATGAAGATTCCATATAAAATATATTTAGAAGAAAGTGAATTGCCAAAGCAGTGGTACAATGTACGTGCTGACATGAAGAATAAGCCGGCACCACTATTAAATCCGGCAACATTACAGCCGATGGGATATGAAGATTTAAGACCTGTTTTTTGTGATGAATTAATTAAACAGGAACTGGATGATACAACAGCGTATTTTGACATACCTGAGGAAATTTTAGATTTTTATAAAATGTACAGACCGGCACCATTGGTAAGAGCATATTTTCTTGAAAAGGAATTAGATACACCGGCAAAGATTTATTATAAATTTGAGGGAAATAATACATCAGGAAGTCATAAGCTTAATTCAGCAATTGCTCAGGCATATTATGCAAAGAAGCAGGGGCTCAAAGGTGTAACTACAGAGACAGGAGCAGGACAGTGGGGAACAGCATTGTCTATGGCATGTTCTTATTTTGACTTAGACTGTCAGGTATATATGGTAAAGGTATCTTATGAGCAGAAACCGTTCCGTCGTGAAGTTATGAGAACTTACGGTGGAACAGTAACACCATCACCGTCGGATAAGACAGCAGTGGGAAGAAAGATTTTAGAAGAATTTCCGGGAACAAGCGGAAGCTTAGGATGTGCAATTTCAGAGGCGGTAGAGGCTGCCACAACACAGGAAGGATATCGTTATGTGTTAGGTTCTGTATTATCACAGGTACTTCTTCACCAGACAATTATCGGTTTAGAAACAAAGACAGCACTTGATAAATATAATATCACTCCGGATATTATTATTGGCTGTGCAGGCGGCGGTTCAAATCTTGGTGGATTAATTTCACCGTTTATGGGAGAAAAATTAAGAGGCGAGAAAGATTATAGAATTATTGCGGTAGAGCCGGCATCCTGTCCGAGTCTTACCCGTGGTAAATATGTATATGATTTTTGTGATACGGGTAATGTCTGTCCAATGGCAAAGATGTACACTCTAGGAAATGGATTTATTCCATCAGCAAATCATGCAGGTGGGTTAAGATATCATGGAATGAGTTCTATTTTATCACAGTTATATGATGATGGCCTGATGGAAGCAACTTCGGTAGAACAGACAGAAGTATTCGAAGCAGCTACAAAATTTGCAAGAGTTGAGGGAATACTTCCGGCACCGGAGAGCAGCCATGCGATTAAAGTTGCAATGGATGAGGCACTCAAATGCAGGGAAACCGGTGAAGAAAAGACGATCGTATTTGGACTTACAGGAACAGGATATTTTGATATGGTTGCGTATGGCAAATATAATGATGGTGTGATGAGTGATTATATTCCTACAGATGAGGATTTGGCAAAAGGTTTTGCAACAATACCCAATATTCCTGAATTGAATCAATAAATTATATAGTTAGTATACGGAAAGAGACTGTAAAAGGTCTCTTTTTTTCTTAAGAAAATCTTAACAATATCTTTTACTTATATTAAGAGCGGTATTGTAGGATAAACAGCATAGCTGGTGAGTCCGGATGATAAACATGGGGAGGTAATTATGGACAAGAGAACAAAAAACAGAAGAGTGAGAAGCAGAAGAAATAGGAGAAAACAACTAATTCGCAGAGTTACAATCTTTCTGATTGCGGTAACAATCATTGTAGGAGGCGTCATAATAGGTATTGACCGTTTGCAGAGTGAGGGAATTATTGGCGAGCAAAAGTCTGTGGAAATAAAAAGAGATATTCCATTATTGTTTCAGCATGATTCCAGGTGGGCAGATAAAAAATATGGGGATAGTGATATCAAAACTGCAGGATGCGCACCAACATGTATTGCCATGGTAGTTAGGGGAATTACAAAAAATAAGGATATTACTCCAAGAGACGTAGCAAAGTTTGCTGAAAAAAACGGTTATTATATAGAAGGAGTGGGAACACAGTGGACGTTGATGACAGAAGGATGCAGGGAATTTAAAATTAAAGGAAGAGAGATTTCTCTTGATAAATCGCTTGTATTAAAGTATTTAAATAAAGGTCAGCCGATAATATGTTCCGTAGGACCGGGAGATTTTACAACGGAAGGACATTTTATTTTGTTAGAAGGGATTAAAGATGAAAAAATTATAATCAATGATCCGAACAGCTTAAAACGAAGTAATAAATTGTGGAAATATGAAGATATAGAATCTCAGATAAAAAATCTGTGGGTTTTTAAAAGTTGATGAAAAAGTGATAGCGCAAATATTACAAAAATGATATGATTAAAAGATAATAAGGTTAGGAGATGGAAAGTATGAGAAGAAAAACATTAACAAAAATGTTATCAGTAATTCTTGCGCTATCTATGACATGCACAATAAATCCTGTTATGGCAAGTGAAAGGCTGACAGTAGCAGAAAAGCAGGAGATAAACAAGAGTAAGAATTATGCAGAAGGACAGGCTGTCATTATGTATGACAGTACAGGTACATCTACGAAAAGCAGAATGAGTACTTCATGGGGAAGCGGTATAGAAATTGTAGATACGTACATATTTGAACAAAATGAAGCAAAGACAAAGACAAGAAGTGTTTCGGAAACAAATGATTTGTCGGTGTCTTTAGTAAAATCGGATAAATATTCTACAGAAGAATTAATTACAATTCTCAAAAAGAATAAAAATATAAAGTATGCAGAGCCTAACTATAAAATTAAAAAACTGAATTATAATGATGCATACTATAAATATCAGTGGGCGTTGAATAATGAAGGACAAAATGCAGGTATAGAGGGGTTAGATATTAATGCAGACACAGAATTTCTGGGAGATAAGGACAGAAAGGAAAGAGTTATCGCATTAGTTGATACAGGAATTGATTATACACATGAGGATTTGAAAGACGTCATCTGGAATAATCCATATAACAATAAAAAATTATATGGAGAGCATGGATATGACTTTATTAACAGTGATGCAGACCCAATGGATGACAATGGACACGGAAGTCATTGTTCCGGCATAATGGCTGGTAAATCAGACAATGGAACAGGTATTGAAGGAACAGCGAAAAGCTCCAATGTTAAAATTATGGGGCTGAAAATTCTGGATGAGGAAGGTTCCGGATATGGAATGGAATCCGTGGGAGCCTACAATTATATATATAAAGCACAGCAGTTAGGTGTTAATGTTGTAGCAGTTAATAACTCCTGGGGAGGAGCAAGTGAAGAAGAGTCAGAGATTCTGAAAACATTAATAAACATGGTGGGAGAGAAAGGTGCCATTTCTGTATGTGCGGCAGGAAATGATGGTATGGATAATGATACGTTTGAATCTATTCCGGCAAACATTGACAGTGATTATGTGATTTCTGTTGCTGCGTCAAATGAAAAGGATGAACTGGCAAGTTTTTCCAACTATGGAAAGAAAAGTGTGGATATAGCAGCACCTGGAACAGATATTTTATCGTCTGTTTCATATAACTGCTTTAATCCTTCTATATACGATAACGTGTCAGAACTCTGCGCTTATTATTGCGATTTTGATAATGTAAATCTTGTAAATATAATTAACAAGGATGGTTATACAGGAAATCAGGCAGGGGCTGGTGAGGCTGCATATGGTGCAGATTCAGATGGTGATGGAAATGTTACCGTTACGACCACAAATACACAATACTTTGGCGAAAAAAGCAGCACAAACAAGTCTCTGGAGTGGTCTGTTAAAAATGCAGAAAAAGGAAGTTATCATTATTTTTATCTGCCATATGAAATAAAACAGTCTGCTACGGAAACTTATGCTGCTATGGCATTAAGATTAAGTGGACCGTCAGGACAGATAATTGATTTTGAAGAGATGCAGGATATAAAAGACTTATTGGGAGTATCTTCATTCTATATTGCAGATTATAAAGTGGATAATAATGGAAAGTTTAATATAGATAATGTAGAAATGGATGCGATTGTTGATACGTATATAGAACAGGAAAACTATTGGACGAATCTTTCTATTCCGGTTTCTGAAAAAACAAGGAAAGATGAGAAACATGTACTTGTATTTGCAATTGCAGCAGAGTCAGAGGGAGATTTTACTGTTTATATTGATAATTTTGGAATCAGTAAAGAAAATGTTTCATCAGATAAGTTTGGCAAATATGATTTTTATAATGGAACTTCAATGGCGGCTCCGTATGTGACAGGAGCGATTGCAGCAGTTTCAAATGCATATCCAAAGGAAAGTGCATTGCAGGTTAAGGCGAGGGTATTAGGCAGCGTTAGAAGAGGAGAGCATTTAAAAGGGAATGTATCCTCCGGAGGAACACTGGATTTATCAAAGGTAGATACTCCGAGTATGCTGGTTGAAAAAGTAAACTATAACAGCAAAAATCAGATTGAAATAAAAGGATATCATATGAATGGTGCGGAAGTTTATGTAAATGACCGTAAAGTTCAGATAATTTCAAATGATGGAAAGAATATTATTATTGATGGTAAAGAGTATGTAAATAAACAGATCAGCATTAAATTGACAGTTGGTGAAGTTATATATGAAGATAATTATTTCTTTTCAAAAGGAAAAGCATTCAACAAAGGGTCCAATATAGAAGGAATAATCCAGGGTGGTCAGCTTTTATCTAGTGGAGATTCTTTGGTCTATGTAAATTTAAACGGAGAAGTATCATATGGACTGACATATAAAGATGAAGAGACGAATAAAGAAAGTGTGATGTGGACAGAAGGCATAATCGGATTCGAAGCTAAAATGTTTGGAAAAGAATATGAACAGTCAGTAGATTACACGATTTTGAATGATACAGATTATATTTATTCAAATAGAAAAATTTATGGAGTATTATCCATAGATGTAGGTTACTCTTCCGACAAGATTCTTGCAGTTTATGAAGAGGAAAAAGGATGGAAGAAATTAGCGGATATTCCAAATGACATGTATCAATTGGATGGCAGCACATTGGCGGCTTACAATGGAGAACTGTATTTGATAGGTGGAGTTGACGTAAAAGGAACTTTGAACAGCAGAGTGATGAAGTATTCGCCAACAACAAAGAAATGGACAAAGGGAGCAGATATTCCTGAAAACAGAGCTTTTTCAAGAGCACTGCAGGTAGGAAAAAAACTAATTGTCACATTAGGAAGTAATGGAACTAAAGAAATTCCAAAGAATTTAATTTTTGATGGGCAGAAATGGTCTGTTTCAAAGGTTAAGTTACAGAAATCTATTGACACATATACAGAGTCTTTTGGAGAGAAAGACATTTCAATAACAACAGCTGAGATAGGACTTGTAAAAGATGGTATTATTTATACGAATCTGAGAGTAGACGGTCTGGGAGATACATTTGTATATAATGTAGGGAAAGACAATTTCACATCATCAGGTTATTCATTGAATGCCAGTGAACTGAAATATGACAGGTTATTTGCAACCACTGTTTACGATAAACTTTTTGTTTTATATGGTGATGAATATGATGAAGACGAAGAAGATGAATGGTTCTGGAAAAATAAATTATCAAATATTGGAGATTTATTTGAGGATGAGTTTGAAGGTGCTGTCAGTTCATTATATATTCCGGTGACAAATGGATATATTAATGTTGAAGACAAAAGTGAAATGGGTGGATATGTAGAAGGCGCAGGGGCTTATCTGCCGGGTGATACAATTATTTTAAAAGCCATGGTGGAAGATGAAGAACTGAAAATTAAGAATTTTGTGGTAAATGGAAAAAATATAGCAAAAGGTAAAAATGGATACGTATATACTGTTAATGCGTCTAATTGTCCTAATAAAATAACAGCACAGGTTGTAACATTTTATGGTCAGGATTTCAGTATTCCAAAGATTGGTAAAGCGAAGATATCTAAAGCAGTAAGGACAAAGAACAAGAAGAAGATAAAAATTGTTTTGAAAAAGATAAAGGGAGCAGCAGGATATCAGATTAAGTATTCTACTTCAAAGAAATTTGGCAAAAAAGTTACAAAGACGATAAACAGTAAAAAGGTTAAAGTAACTTTAAAGAAACTGAAAGCTAAAAAGAAATACTATATCAAGGCAAGGGCATACTCTAGATTCTATGGTAAAAAAGTATATGGAAAGTGGTCTAAAGTCAGAGTAGTAAAAGTGAAGAAAAAGAAAGCAAAAAAGAGCAAAAAGAAATAGTGGGGAATTAAAATGAACAGGGAGGAGTTATGTTATGGTAAAGACAATTATAAAAATAGAGGGAATGGCATGTGGAATGTGTGAGTCTCATATGAATGATGCTATCAGAAATGTTTTTCAGGTGAAAAAAGTCACCAGTTCCCATAAAGATAAGGAGTCGGTAGTAATCAGTGAAGAGTCATTAGATGAAGCTGAAGTAAAAAAGGTAGTTGAAGATACCGGTTATACCTTTGTTTCTCTATCAAGTGAACCGTATGAAAAGAAAGGTTTATTTTCTTTTAGAAAATAATTATTACTAATTAAAAGGTCTGTACAAAATTATTTTTGTACAGACCTTTTTTAAAGAAGAATTTATGAATGAATATTATTAAAACAATTTTATTTTTTAATATACTTTTATTTGATTAGTATGTGTGATACTATCAGATTATAAGTAGAATACGAATATAATAATATAAAGGCTGTTGGTTAATCACATATATTAAAGGAGGGATAGAAATGTATAGAAAACAAATTGTTTGTTGGAGTTTTGCAGTGATACTTGCAATAACGAGTACGTTCGTTATGCCGATACAGCAATATGCGAAAAGTACTGGGTCAAACACTTGGAAGAAGAGCGTTACAGTAATGCAGGGAAAGAAAAAAACAGTTAAATTAAAAAAAGTAAAGAAAAAGGTAAAGTGGAAAGTAATAAAAGGAAAAAATAAAATAAAAATTTGTAAAAAGAGTGGAAAATATAAAAATAAGATTGTAATCCGAGGAAAAAAAGCAGGAAAAGCAATGATTCAGGCTAAGGAGGGAAAAAGAACACACAAAATAAAGGTAATTGTAAAACCTAAACAGCCTATAGCTCCAACTACGAAACAAATACCTACAATAGAAACACAAACTAAAGTACAGGAAACGACATCTGAAGCAGCCATCGAAAAATATGCCACAGTAACATTTGACTGTGGCGGATTGGCTGAAACGGAAACCCGAAAATTTAAGATAGGAGAACCATATGGGGAGTTTTCGGAACCACAGGTTGATAGTTATGTGTTTAATGGTTGGCACACAGAGTATTATGGTGGACATTTAGTAAAAGAAACAGATATATGCACAGGAGATGTAACCTTATATGCTTGGTTAACACATTTGGGAGGTGCTGTTGATGAAGAACAAAAGACATATTGGATTGATGAATTGGGAAATATTTATTGAATTAGATTTTTAAGTAAATCCCTCTTTGGTTAAATAGTATAAACCAAAGAGGGATGTTTTTTACCATAAGCCCATAAAGTGCTGCATTACGATACTGACTACGGTAATACCTACCCAACAGCAGAACCCAAGAATAATAGGTTTTCCGCCTGTTTTTATCAACTTAATAATATTTGTGTTCAGACCGATTGCTGCCATTGCAAGAACAATAAAGAATTTACTTAATTCTTTGACAGGATTGAAAATAGTAATATCAGCACCGGCAGAGACAGCAATTGTCGTAATTACAGATGCCAGAATAAAATATAGAATAAACATCGGGAAAATAGATTTTAATCTGACTTTATTTCCATTTGACTGTGTTGACTCTTTTCGTGTACGCATAAATGCCAAAACAAGTGTAATCGGAATAATGGCAAGAGTACGTGTTAATTTTACAGTGACAGCTGTATCCAAAGTAGCTGAGCCAAGATTCCACATACTGTCCCAGGTTGAGGCGGCAGCCGTAACAGATGAAGTATCATTTACTGCAGTTCCCGAAAATATTCCGAAGGCAGTTCCCGTATCATGGGAGAATCCAAGAAAAGAGCCAAGTGTAGGAAATATTAAGGCCGCCAGAACATTAAAGAAAAAGATAACTGAAATAGCCTGTGCAACTTCGTCGTCATCAGCATCTATTACAGGGGCAGTAGCCGCAACGGCTGAGCCGCCACAAATAGAGGAGCCTACGCCTACTAATATAGATATTTTATTAGGAATATGCATAATACGGTGTAGTATATATGCAATTACTAATGATATTGTAATTGTACTTATAATAATTGGAAGTGACTGTTTTCCAGTCTCTAGAATTACCATAAGATTCATACCAAATCCTAAAAGGATGACTGCCCATTGTAATACTTTTTTAGATGCAAATTTAATCCCGTTTTCTAAAGAAGTTTTATCTTTTATAAAAAGTGTAATTATCATGCCTGCAATAATGGCAATCACAGCACCGCCAATTATTGGGAAAGCCTTTCCGGCAAACCATGATGGAATAGCAATACATAGACATAATAATAGGCCTTTATAATTAGTTTTCAAAAAATCCATTTTGTTCCTCCTAGTTTACATCTTTTGTTCATTACAATATAATAAGTAAGAAGTAAAATCAATACAAAAAGATAAACTGGTAAAAAATACTGCTATTTGTATGAAAGGTAGAATAGAGCAGAAGGAGAGTTAAAAATGAAACTTTCAGAGTTAAAGCAGGGACAAATTGCAAATATTAAGAATGTTGGTGGAGAAGGACAGCTGCGCAGACATTTTCTCGACATGGGCCTGATACAGGGAACAGAGATTCAATATATTAAGGCAGCACCCATGGGAGACCCTATTGAGTATAGACTGTGGGGATATGAGTTGACATTGAGAAAAGAAGATGCTGCTTGTATTGACATAGAAGAGGTTCTTGATAAAAAGGAGAGTATAAAGGATAACGACAGAGAATTAAAGGGGAAAGGTTTACATAATTCGACTAAACACCCTCATATTGGAGAATCGGGCATTTATCATGTAAAACAACGCGGTGATGAAATAGAAAAAGGACAGTTAATTACTTTTGGTCTTGCCGGAAATCAAAATTGTGGAAAGACAACATTGTTTAATCAGCTGACAGGTGCGAATCAGCATGTAGGAAATTTTCCAGGAGTAACTGTAGACAGAAAGGATGGACCAATCAGAGGACAGGAAAATACAATGGTCGTAGATTTGCCGGGAATTTATTCTATGTCACCATACACGAATGAGGAAGTGGTGTCCAGGCATTATTTTTTAGATGACAGACCTCGTGGAATTATCAATATTGTAGATGCGACAAACATTGAACGAAATCTGTATCTTACAATGCAGTTGATAGAATTAAATATTCCTACAGTACTGGCACTGAATATGATGGACGAAGTTACAAAGAATGGCGGTTCTGTTGATGTGAACAAACTGGAAGCCACATTGGGGATTCCGGTAGTTCCTATTTCCGCAGCAAAAAACGAAGGTGTAGATGAGTTGATAGAACATGCAATGCATGTGTCAGTTCACAGAGAACGTCCGGGAAGAATGGATTTTTGTGAGGCAGACGGAGAAGATGGCGGTGCAGTACATAGAGGAATTCATTCCATAATGCATTTAATAGATGACCATGCCCACAAGAATCAGGTTCCGGTGCGTTTTGCTGCCAGTAAGTTAATTGAAGGAGACGAAGAAGTTGTAGAGCGTCTTCATCTGGACGAAAATGAAAAAGAAATGATTGAGCATATTATTATTCAGATGGAAAAAGAGAGTGGAATGGACAGACATGCGGCCCTTGCAAAGATGCGATTTACATTTATAGATAAAGTGTGCAGGGAAACTGTTGTGAGACCGAAGGAAAGTAAGGAACGCATCAGAAGCCGAAAAATTGACAAAATTCTTACAGGGAAATATACGGCAATTCCATCCTTTGTAGTGATTATGGCAATGATATTTTGGCTGACATTTGGAGTCATAGGTGTAAGGCTTCAGGAAATCATGGATATGGGCATTAGCAGCCTTAGTACTTTATGTGAAAACGCTATGAATGCGGCCAGTGTAAATAAGGTTTTACAGTCACTTGTGCTGGATGGAATTTTTGTAGGTGTGGGAAGTGTACTTAGTTTTCTTCCAATTATTGTAGTGTTGTTTTTCTTTCTGTCTTTATTGGAAGATAGTGGATACATGGCAAGAATTGCTTTTGTGATGGATAAACTTTTTAGAAAATTGGGACTTTCCGGCAGGAGTTTTGTACCAATGATTATTGGGTTTGGCTGTTCTGTTCCGGCTATCATGGCAACAAGAACCCTGCCTTCAGAGAGAGACAGAAAAATGACAATTATGCTGACACCATTTATGAGCTGCTCAGCAAAAATTCCAATATATGCATTCTTTTCCGCAGCATTTTTTAAAGGTAATTCAGCATTGGTTATGACAGGGCTTTATTTTACAGGCATTATTGTTGCAATTTTGTATGCATTAATTTTGGACAGAACGAAGTTCAAAGGAGAGCCGGTTCCGTTTGTTATGGAACTTCCAAACTATAGATTACCAAGTACGAAAAGTGTACTGCATCTGATGTGGGATAAGGCGAAAGATTTTATTACGAAGGCGTTTACGATTATATTTTTAGCTTCTTTAATAATATGGTTCTTACAGACATTTGATTTACATTTTAATATTGTAGATGATGCAGGAGATAGTATTCTTGCCATGCTGGGTGGCGTGATTGCACCAATATTTGCACCGCTTGGATTTGGGGACTGGAGAGCCTCGACAGCATTAATTACAGGATTTACAGCGAAAGAAAGTGTGGTCAGCACATTGACGGTGCTGTTAGGTGGTGGAGCGCTTTCAACAATGTTTACAGCCAAGAGTGCAATTGTATTTTTAGTGTTTACATTGCTATATACACCTTGTGTGGCAGCAGTATCTTCTGTGAAAAGAGAACTTGGTGGGAAATGGGCAGTTGTGGTAGTATTACTACAATGTATGATTGCATGGATTGTGGCATTTGTGGTAAGATGTGGATTTATGTTGATAGGATAAAAATATTTGACACATTCATTTTCATATTATATAATCAAGTTTAATGGCGTTGAAAGAGAGAAGTAGCTTTGATTATCGCTGACAGAGAGCAGGTGTTGGTGGAAGTCCTGTAGAATGAATTAAGGTGAATAACACTCTGGAGCAGCAATCTGAAAGAGCGAGATGCAATCAGAATAGATGTTTGATTAAGTAAGCTTTAGTAGGTGAGCCGTAGCTGAACGATAAACAGCAGGTGAGAGTTGAACAAACCCTTAACTCACCGATGAGTGGCTGTGTAAGCAGTAAGTCAGGTGGTACCGCGGACAAATTAGTAATAATTGGTTCGTCCTGAGAGAAAAGTTTTCAGGACGGCTATGAGATATACAAAAAGACTCGTTCTGATAAAGGATGAGTCTTTTGTTATTTTTTAGAAAATCTTTGACTTATCTTGAAAACAAAAACGCTCAATAAATAATGAATTTTGAAGGGAGAACGAAATGGACGTAAACACAAACAACATTTATCGTGATGTGACAATGGATCAATTATCAGAAGCCAACGTGGGACAAACTATCAAAATCGCAGGCTGGATTGAGAATATACGTGATCACGGTGGAGTATCATTTATTGACTTAAGAGATATGTATGGTGTTATGCAGGTAGTAATGCGTGATACATCATTATTAGAGGGACTTAGCAAGGAAGATTGTATTTCTGTAGAGGGACCGATTGAACATAGAGATGAGGAAACATACAATCCAAAGATTCCAACAGGAACAATTGAATTAGATGCAAAGAAAGTAGATGTATTAGGAAAGACTTACACACAGCTTCCATTTGAAATTATGACGTCTAAAGAGACAAGAGAAGACGTAAGACTGAAATACAGATATTTAGATTTAAGAAATACAAAAGTAAAGGATAACATGATTTTCAGATCAAAAGTTATTTCATACTTAAGACAGAAGATGACAGATATGGGATTCTTAGAAATTCAGACGCCGATTCTTTGTGCATCATCTCCGGAGGGAGCGAGAGATTATATTGTTCCGTCAAGAAAATTCAAAGGTAAATTTTATGCATTGCCACAGGCACCACAGCAGTACAAACAGTTACTTATGGTGTCAGGTTTTGATAAATATTTTCAGATAGCACCTTGTTTTAGAGATGAGGATGCAAGAGCAGACAGATCGCCGGGAGAATTTTATCAGTTAGATTTTGAGATGAGTTTTGCTACACAGGAGGATGTATTTAGAGTAGGTGAAGAAGTGCTGGCAGACACATTTAATAAATTTGCACCAGAAGGTTATGAAGTAACACAGGCACCATTCCCAATTATCAGTTATAAGGAAGCAATGCTGAAATATGGTACAGATAAGCCGGACCTTCGCAATCCATTAGAAATTATTGATGTGACGGACTTTTTCCAGAGATGTACATTTAAACCTTTCCATGGAAAGACAGTTCGCGCTATTGTAATTAATCAGAAGTTGTCAAAGGGACAGCATGAGAAGTTATTGAAGTTTGCCCAAAGTATTGGTATGGGTGGACTTGGATATTTGGAAGTATTAGAAGATGGAGCATACAAAGGACCGATTGATAAATTTATTCCGGAAGATATGAAGGATGAAATCAGAGAATTGGGAAATCTTAAGGCTCTTGATACAATCTTCTTTATTGCAGATACAGAAAAGACAGCATCTGTTTATGCAGGACAAATTCGAAGTGAGTTAGGAACAAGACTTGATTTAATCGAAAAGAATGCATTTAAGTTCTGTTATATTAATGATTTTCCGATGTATGAATATGATACAGAGGCAAAGCAGATGATATTTACACACAATCCGTTCTCAATGCCACAGGGAGGACTTGAGGCATTAGAGACAAAGAATCCGGAAGAGATTCTGGCATACCAGTACGATATTGTATGTAATGGTGTAGAATTATCATCAGGAGCTGTAAGAAATCATGATATGCAGATTATGATTAAAGCCTTTGAAATTGCAGGATATACAGAGGAAGATTTGAAAGAGAAGTTTGGTGCTCTTTATAATGCATTCCAGTTTGGTGCTCCACCACATGCGGGTATGGCACCAGGTGTTGACCGTATGATTATGTTACTTCGTGATGAAGAGAATATTCGTGAAGTGATTCCATTCCCAATGAATGGTAATGCACAGGATCTGATGTGCGGTGCACCGGGAGAGGTAACAGAGCAGCAGTTAAGAGAGGCACATATCAAAGTCAGAGCATAGAACAATCAGAGGAGAAAGTCTATGGCAGTAGTTTATATCAGAGATCTTGATTTTCATATTGCAAGTGAAGATGAGCAGGAAGAAATTAAGGATTTATATAAACGCAAGATGGTGAAATCGTGGATAAAAAGATTTATAATATTTTTTATCCTTGCATTGATATGTTTTGTTTTTCAAACTATTGCACATTTAAATTTGCCATGGATGTTTTCAGAAGAACAGACAATATACAGATTGTTTCTCTACATTGCCAGCGCTTTTGTAGGAGTGAATCTTCTATCATGGCTGGAACTTATAATAGAAAGAGATGTGATATACAATCCTGAAAAAACTAAGATTTTGAAGTTGAAAGTAATAGCAAAAGTACATTCAGAAAATCTGACAGTGATGAGACAGCAAAAATGGTTTGTAACTTGTGAAACGGATGAAGGTATGATAGAAGATGCAATTATAGTAAGAAATAAATCTGATTATAATAATATAAAAATCGGAGAGATGGTATATATAGAGCAGACCCGCGATGATGGACATTATTTATACTATTATCTTGTTTAGGTCAAATATTCCGCAGAAATAAAGGGATGCAACCGCCAGTTGACAAATTGAAAAGTCTGATTGGTGGTTGTTTTTTGATGCAAATGTTAGAGTTTTCTTATCATAAAAAAGATGATAGAATAATAATTGGAGGTTTGTTATGAAGTTAGCAGATAAGATTATTTTGCTTAGAAAGCAAAAAGGATGGTCACAGGAAGAGCTGGCGGCACAGATGGATGTGTCAAGGCAGTCGGTATCAAAGTGGGAGAGTGGTGCGTCTACACCTGATATTGATAAGATTATATTATTAAGCCAGATATTTGATACGACAACAGATTATCTTTTAAAAGAAGAAATCGATGATACCAGTGATTCAGTGTTGAATGAAGAAAAAAGGAAAGACTCTACATATAATTCAGATAGTAAGAAAGAAGTATATGGAAGTGAAAAGTATGCTGATGTAGAAAAGAAAAAGATTTATGTTTCCAGAACAGAGGCAGATGAATATTTGCATGTAATGAAAGAAGCATCAGTAAAGATAGCTGTTGGTGTTTTTTTATGTATTTGTTCCGTTGCACCTATGATGTTTTTGGTGGGAGCACAACATACAGGAAAATTCGGAATTACAGAAGATACAGCAGGCATACTTGGATTATGTATTTTGTTGGTTGTTGTAGCTGTTGCTGTAACAATTTTTATAACCAATGGAATTAAAATAAATAAATTTGAGTTTATTGAAAAAGAAGTGATTACAATGGATATGGATTTATTCTCTGAAGTTAAGAAAAAATCAGAAGAGTATGCTCCGGTATTCGCCAGAAATATAGCAATTGGTGTGGTATTGTGCATTGTTGCAGTAATACCATTGCTTTTGGCATCTATCGAAAACAGCACAAATAACACAGATAGTGATGTGTTGGTTATTATGATGACAGGAGTTCTTTTGGTTGTAATCGCATTTGGAGTATATCGATTTGTGAAAACGGGTATTATAAAAGACAGTTATGACAAATTATTGGGACAGGGTGATTACACAGAAGAAAAGAAAATAGATAATAAGAGTAATGATACATTTTCTGGAGTATATTGGCTTGTTATTACTGCGATTTATTTGGCATATAGTTTTCTAACTATGGATTGGGGACGCTCATGGATTATCTGGCCTGTTGCCGGTGTTTTATTTGCGGCGATAATTACAATAATAAATGGAGTAAGAAAAAATAAATTAGAAAAATAATTGAACTTAAAGAAATTGCTTATAAGAGGAAATATAATGTATAATACTGTAATTTTTGATTTGGACGGAACATTATTAAATACGATTGAAGATTTGGCAGACGCAGTAAATTATGTTCAGGAAAAATTTCATATTGAAAAGCATAGTGTGGATTTAGTTCGAAAGAATGTAGGAAACGGTATACGAAAACTGATGATTCGTTCTGTACCGATGGGAGAAAGTAATCCCGAATTTGAAGAAATGTATCGATGTTTTCTGGAATACTATCAGAAACATTGTCAGGTAAAAACAGCGGCTTATCCTGGAATTATGAAATTGCTTGTGAGCTTACAGCAGAAAGGCATTAAAATGGCAATTGTTTCTAATAAGGCACATCCGGCAGTTGAGGAACTAAATGATATTTATTTCAAAGATTTTATTTCCGTGGCGATAGGAGAGAATGAAGCAGGGGGAATAAAGAAAAAGCCTGCGCCTGACAGTGTAAATCATGCGTTGGAACTGTTAGGAAGTAAAAGGGAAGAAGCGATTTATGTTGGTGATTCGGAAGTGGATTATGCAACAGCAGAGAATTCAGGACTTCCGTGTGTCTTATGCAGTTGGGGATTTAGAGAGCGGGAATTATTAGAAAGTTTGAAACCTATGGCAATTATAGACAAGCCAGAAGATTTGACAAAAATAATAAAAAGCTGCAGATAGTGTTAATCTGTCTGCAGCTTTCTCATGTGATAAAACTCGCCCTGCTTTTCCATTAATTCATCATAGGTACCAAATTCTGTACATCCTCCGTGCCCGATAACAGCAATTTTATCAGCATTTCGTATGGTGGATAATCTGTGTGCCACAATAAATGTTGTTCTTGTACTTGCCATATTCTCGATGGCAGTCTGTATTTGTTTTTCAGAGGTACTGTCAAGAGCGGAAGTAGCCTCATCGAAAATAATTACTTTTGGATTACGGACTAAAGCTCTTGCAATAGCAAGGCGCTGTCTTTGCCCGCCAGATAATTTTCCACCATTTTCACCAATCATCGTATTAAGTCCGTCCGGAAGTTCCTGTATAAAGTCCATCAGATTAGCTGATTGTATTGCTTTCATTAGCTGCTCTTCTGTTACGTCAGGCATACCATATGTAATGTTATCTCGGATAGAGCCGGAGAATAAAATTGTATTCTGCGGGACGACTGCCACAAAGTCCCGGTAACTTCTAAGATTGATGTTTTCTAAGTCATTACCATCCAGATAAATATGTCCGCCTACCGGTTTGATAAATCCGATTAAAAGATTAAGAATTGTTGTTTTTCCGGCTCCGGATTCACCTACTAAAGCAACTGTTTCACCGGATTTTACGGATAGACTAAACTTATATAAAATTTCTTTTGAATCATCATAGTGAAAAGAAACATCCTGAAAATCAAAGTTTCCGGTAATATGTTGTAATTTTTTCTTTCCGGTATATTGTTCTACATCATCAGATAATAGGATTTCTCCGATACTTGTAATAGATTCTGTTCCTCTTGCCATATTTGGAAGAATCATAATAATGGCTGCTACCTGATTTACAATCGTAGTAAAATAACTTTGATAAGTAGCAATTTCACCTACAGAAATAATGTGACGATAGGCCATATAGCCTGTAAAAGCAAGACAGACTACTTGAAATGCCTGAAACATACACCAGCTGACAGCACCAAAGTTAGCATGCATTATGTCTAATTTGTAACCTTTATGAGCTACTCCATTTAAGAACCCCCCCATTTTTTTGATTTCTTCGTTTTCTAGTGCATGGGCGCGGGTCACAGGAATTAACTCGACCATTTCAACTACTTTGGTTGATGTTTCTTCCATCTGTTTACGGAATTCCCGGTTTGTTTTTCTTATTCCTTTGCGGAAGATACCGATTAGTGCTCCTGCGATAGGAACAGTTATAACGAAAAAGAAGAATACAATCAGGCTTTTTGAGACTGTCACAAGAAGGGCTACAGTGATATTTAGCATAATTGTAAGCATATTCGTAAATATTTGTGAGGATAACTGTTGGACAGCTTCTACATCACGAATAATTTTAGACTGAAGACGTCCTGATTCATTTTCCTTATGGTAGGAAATTGAGAGCTGCTGCAATTTTCTCACCAGTGAACTTCTAAGATGTGCCTCGACTGCACGTGTAGCCGTACTCTGACAGACATTAAATAAATAATTTAATGGAAAGTTGAATGCTATTAATAAGATAATAACTGTGATATTAATTGCAATTTCACTTGAAGAATGTGCTGCCGGGTTTGTAGCAATATTGATAATATTTCCCGTAACAATAGGAAGCACCCATACAGGACTGTTCTTAAGTATAAATAAAAATCCTGCTAAAAAAAATCTCCAGTATGTACCTTTATACAATTTGAAAAAAGTTTTTATTGGATGGCCTTTGCTCTTTCCAAATATTTCCACATATTCATCTTCTTTTTCTACCGGGTTATCTTCAACCCATTCTTCTTCCTTATAAAAAAATCCCATTTTTTCACCCTTCTAGATAATGCCGCAAACTTTTTTTGCCAGTTTGTCAACAAGATTATTATATTTATCTCCTGAATGTCCTTTTACCTTGTAGAATGTTATGTTAACTTTTCGCTTTATTTTATCATAGTATTTTTTGTAAGCAATCGTACCGGGTTTGTTTGTCTTCCACTCACCGGTGCACCATTTGGCAATACCCATATAATCATAATATATTGAAAGATTTTTGATATTATGTTCTATCGCATATTCCATTGCAGCCATAGAACCATATATTTCACCTGCAACATTGCGCATAGATGCCATTTCTTTATCATCTGATGAATCCGAGAGATGAATTTCTTCCCCGTTGTGGAACATAACAACGCCATAGCCAAATACACCGGTTTCAACATTAAAACTACCATCTACATATGCAACAGCTTTTATGTCGGTAGAAAAAGGTTTATCCGTATCAGTGGTGTCTTGTTCAGGAATGGTTTGGGATGAAGGCTTGTCAGAAGATTCTAAAGTGAAAATGCTTAATTGTTCTCCATCTAAACCTAAATAAGCATAGGCATCTGATATATTTTTAAAGCTTTTATAAAGGGCTCCCGGATATCCGTCAATGCTATCCTTACATTCTTCCCATGTTTCAAAGACTCCGGTATTTGAGCCGACTTTTACTGCGTAGTATTTTTTTGCCATAACTGCCTCCTAAAGCCAAGGGTTGTTTTTCTTTGGGTCTGTCGGATCCCATCCCTTGTTTTTATTCTTTTTCCTTATTTTCTTTATTTTTGGTATTTTTATAGCCGGACTTTCATTAGGTCTGTCATATATAATCACTTTAGTCCCGTTATCGCAGTTATCATATATCCATTTAATATTTCCAGCCTGTAGTCTGACACAGCCAAGAGAAGCAGGTTTTCCTAATTTATTATATTCCCAGTATTCTAATGAATCATAACTGCTGGTTAAGTAAGGCACAGAATGCAGCATAATCGGACCATGTATCCGGATTGCATATTGTGCATATGTTCCATCGACCATAATACGCCAGTCATATCTCTCAGTCATTTCAAAAGTACCAAGAGGAGTAGAATCTGTCTTGGCTCCGGTAGAACACCAGAATGTCTTATATGGAATCGTATATTTTCCACGTTCGTCCAGAGCATAAACAGTAACAAAATTTTCAGTACGGTTTACTTTGATTCGATAAGGAAGCTTATGCTTAAACTTCTTTCTGTTTCTTTTTATAGTTTTTTGTGTAATACCTGTAGTTTCAGGTTCAGATGCGGTTGTTTCGGCTCCAATATCCGTTGTTGTTTCTGCTTTGGTGATAGAGGTAGTTTCTGTAATTTTTTTCTTAGTAATATATTTCGTATTGTTGTCCTTGAGAACAAGAACCAAAAAACTAATAAGTATTATGCTGGTAAAAATCCCCAGCATAATTTGATTTTTATATTTATTTATCATTAATGTTTCTCCATATTTCGTATGTGATTGTTTTATTTATCAAATGAATCAGTATTATTTTATAATTTAATGTGTTTAATTGCAATAGAATAAATAAGGAAAGTAATGCTCTCTTTTTTATCAATACAGAGGTAAGGTAAACTACATGCTGACAAACGGTCTTTATTGACGGAAGTATTTTGATTTGTTATTATTTAATAGGAAAATTTTCATTTTGGAAGGAGTAAAAGATGGGATATACGAAACAGAAAATTTTGAACATGGCAGAAACAGAAGACATAGAATTTATAAGACTTCAGTTTACTGACCTTTTTGGAACACTAAAGAACGTGGCGATTACAAAAAGCCAGCTCGCAAAGGCATTAGATAACAAGATCATGTTTGACGGTTCATCGATTGAAGGCTTTGCAAGAATTGAAGAGTCGGATATGTATTTGTATCCGGATTACGACACATTTGAAATATTACCTTTCAGACCACATCAGGGAAAGGTTGCAAGAATGATTTGTGACGTATATAAACCAGACGGCACTCAGTTAGAAAATGATCCAAGATGTATTTTGAAGAAAGTTATCAAAGAAGCATCCGATATGGGATATATATTTAATGTAGGACCGGAATGTGAATTTTTCCTGTTCCATACAGATGATAATGGAAATCCGACAACTATTAGTCATGAACATGCAAGTTATTTCGACTTAGGACCAATTGATTTGGGAGAAAATGCGCGTCGTGATATCGTCTTAAATCTTGAAGAGATGGGATTTGAAGTAGAGGCTTCCCACCATGAGGTAGCTCCTGCACAGCATGAGATTGATTTCAAATATGGCGAGGCATTAGAAACAGCAGATAGAATTATGACTTATAAGCTTACCGTAAAAACCATTGCAAAGAGACATGGTCTGTATGCTTCATTTATGCCAAAGCCAAAGTTTGGTGTATGTGGTTCCGGTATGCATATTAATATGTCCTTATTCGATAAGGAAGGTAATAATATATTTATTAATGAGAATGACGAAAACGGACTCAGCAAAGAGGCATATAGTTTTATTGCAGGACTGATGGAGCATATGAGAGGTATGGCTGCTATTACAAATCCAATTGTAAACTCATATAAGAGACTGGTACCGGGATTTGAAGCACCTACATATATTGCATGGTCAGCTACAAATAGAAGTCCTCTTGTCAGAGTACCGGCAGCAAGAGGCGCAGGTACTAGAGTAGAGCTCAGATGTCCGGACTGTGCGTGCAATCCATATCTTGCCATAGCAGTTTGTCTGGCAGCAGGATTAGATGGTATTAAGAGAGGACTTACACCGCCGGCCAGTGTGCAGCAGGATATTTTTGAAATGACAGAAAAGGAAAGAGCAGAAGCAGGAATAGCAAGTCTGCCGAGAAATCTTTACGAAGCAATTCAGGAAATGAAAAAATCAGAATTTATGAAAAACGTATTAGGTGAAGAAGTATTCCACAAATATGTAAAAGCAAAAAGGGCTGAGTGGAATGAATATACATCACAGGTTACGGATTGGGAAATTGATAGATATTTAGGCTGCATTTAATGTAGGAGGCAGATTTGGCAGGAATAATAGTAGTATTCCCAAAGATAGAGGACAGCAAGGCAATTCGAAATCTATTGGTGCGTAATGGATATGATAATGTTTTTCACTGCAGCACTGGAGCGAAAGCGATTACTTTGGCAGATTCTCTGGGAGAGGGAGTCATCATTAGTGGATATAGAATGCTTGATATGCCATATACACACATACTGGATTATGTCGAAGGAAGATTTGAGATGCTGCTGATAGCATCCAGACAAAAACTTCTGGAAGATGAGACAGGTGTTGCGATGCTTGAAATGCCCATTAAGGTGAGAGATCTTTTGAATTCAGTTGAAATGATGCAGGATAATATTCATGCAAAGTTCTCAAGAAGAAAAAAGACTCCGCCGAAAAGAAGCGAGGAAGAGCAGAGTATTGTAGATGAGGCAAAGGCAGTTCTAATGGAAAAGAATAATATGTCAGAAAATGAAGCACACAGGTACGTACAGAAATCTGCTATGGATAGTGGAAGAACCATGGTGGAAACAGCTGCTTCGATTCTGAAAGTTATGTATAAGGAATAATGTCATATTCTGTTGTATGAGGCAGGGATATGGCAGACTGAAATAATGTGAAATATAGTATAGCAGTTTATCTGTGAAACTATAATAATATATGAAAAATATGTAAAATTTAGGAGGTACTTAAGATGTACAAAATTAATGAAAACTATTTGAAGTTACCGGGAAGTTATCTGTTTTCTAATATTGCAAAGAAGGTAGCGGCATATAAGGAGGCAAATCCCCAGAAAGATGTTATCAGTCTTGGCATTGGTGACGTAACACAGCCTCTTTGTCCGGCAGTGATTGATGCAATGCATAAAGCAGTAGATGAGATGGCAGATGGTACTACATTTCACGGATATGCCCCGGACCTTGGATATGAGTTTTTAAGAAGCGCTATCAGAGACAATGATTACAAAGCAAGAGGTGTAGATATTGCATTAGATGAGATTTTTGTCAGTGATGGGGCAAAATCAGATTCCGGTAATATTGGAGATATTTTTGCCGAAAACAATCGAATTGCAGTGTGTGATCCTGTATATCCGGTTTATGTGGATACAAATGCTATGTCAGGCAGAACGGGTGAATATCTTCCTGAACAGGAAAAGTGGAGCAATGTAATTTATATGCCTTGTACAAAGGCTACAAATTTTGCACCGGAATTACCAAAGGAAACACCGGATATTATATATTTATGTTTCCCGAATAATCCTACAGGTTCTACTATCACAAAAGCACAGTTACAGGAATGGGTAGATTATGCGAATAAAGTTGGCGCAGTGATTATTTATGATGCTGCTTATGAAGCATATATTTCAGAAGAAGATGTGCCACATAGTATTTATGAATGTGATGGAGCAAAGACATGTGCGATTGAACTTAGAAGTTTTTCAAAGAATGCAGGGTTTACCGGAACAAGACTTGGCTTTACAGTGATTCCAAAAGAGTTAGAATCAAATGGTGTGAAGTTAAATGCACTCTGGGCAAGAAGACATGGAACTAAGTTCAATGGTGCACCATACATTATTCAGAGAGCAGGAGAGGCTGTTTACTCTGAAGCAGGAAAGGCTCAGACAAAGGAACAGGTGGCTTATTACATGAATAATGCTAAGGTCATTATGGAAGGTTTAAAGAGTGCAGGATTTCATGTCAGCGGAGGTGTGAATGCACCATATGTATGGCTCGAGACACCGGATGGAATGACATCATGGGATTTCTTTGACCATTTACTTGCCAATGCAAATATTGTTGGTACACCGGGTTCAGGATTTGGACCGAGTGGTGAGGGATATTTCCGACTGACAGCATTTGGTACTTATGAAAATACGCTGAAGGCAATTGAGAGAATTAAGGCGTTATAATATAAAGTATATGTGTGAAAGAGGACATTCGGAAAACTTTCGGATGTTCTCTTTGTAAAAAAATATTTCTTTGAAGATAAAGCAAAAAAATGTCAAAATATTGCGTTTCTTATAAAAAAATCATGTTTTTTCATATAAATTAAAAGAAGTTATTCTTTCATTGTAAAATAATAAGGTTTAAATATAGAGGAAAAGAAGATTTTACAATGAAAGAAAAAGCGAAAAAGATAATTAGTACTGTAATTATTTGTAGTATGGTATTATCAATTTTTGGGGGAAGAACAAATAAGATAAAGGCTGAAGAAGTAAATATAGAATCGGTTGAGAATTATACTACGGATGCACCTAACTTAATAGATAATTATGATGAAGACAGTGCTTTGTGTAAAAAATTAGAATATGATGTAGAAAATTATACTACTAAGTTAAAAAGTGATGTGGAAGAAGATTTAAATAAAATAGGTGTATTTGATGAAGAAATAGAAGATTTAGATGATGACACCATTAATACATTGAACAAGTCAATAAATACCCATGTATATATTTCATATGATTTTGTTAATAATGTTACAGGACAATATGAACATATGAAAGATGATGAAATTGACAATCTGGTTGAAGAAGAAATCAATGAGGATAATATTGACTATGAAGAGGAAGAGGATTCTATTTTGGATAAAGTGGGAACAGTATTAGGGATAAAGGCAACAAAAGTGAATGCGGCTGAACCTAAATATGAAGCATGGGATCATCCTACAGGTTATAATGCTTTAAAACAAACAGTATATGCGTGCCAATTTAAAAAAGGTGGAATAATATATGTTACTGCAAAAGCAACATGGGTTAAGGAAGCGCATTACAGAAATAAAGATGTTTTTGGAGTGAGAGTTTCAAGGGCAGATATCATTTCAAAGTCATGGAAGTGTGAACATACAGTTACGCATCGAACTGAAAGTTTTGTTGGTCAAGGAATATTTGGAAAGTGGATAAAGACCAAAGATAATCCAAAAACCAATCCTACTGCATGGAAAATAGTCGGGAAAGGAGATGGTATTATGTATACGGTGAATTTGTTCGGAGATAGGACTAATATGAATAGGAATTTAAGACAGGGAGTTCAAGAATATTACGATAATGAAAAAATTCAGATTAAGTTTCAATGTAAGCCTACGAGTAAAAAAGCTACAATATTAACAACACATTATTGGCATTCTAAAACAAATAAGTCAATATCACCTAGTATTGGATTTTCATCTGGTGGAGTATCAGTTGGGGTAAGTGGAAGCTCTAAGAATTATTATGAAGAAATAAACCATAATGCGTATTTAGTTTATAACCATATTTAGGTTGGGTAAGAAATAGAATTATTAAATGGAGATAAAATTTTATGAAGAAAATATATATTTGGGGAATAGCGTTTGTATTAGGTATTTTTATTTTAACTAATGTTTGTGTTTATGCAGTAACTAATAAATCGGTATTGGATTATTTCTTTAAAGAGAATAATAGTTATATTAGCAATGAATTATTGTATAAAGATGGGCAGAGTTATAATATTGATGGATATACAATAAAATTGGAAGAGACTTTATATGAAAAGAATACACAGCTAGGATACCTTGTGTTTTCGATTAGAAAAGATGGTGGTAGACCTGAAGCAGAAATCAATGATGCAAAACAATGTGTGGGTGGTTTTGGAGAAGAGCAGAGATTTAGTTTTGATTTTGAAAGTTCAGGAAGTGCAAATATGAAATATGAGTATGTAGGAGATGTGTTATATGCATATATTTCTTTTGAAGCAGATAATTTTGAAGATGAGAAATCAAATAAAAAAATTGTTCTTGTGGATGGCAAAAATTGGAGTGATAAAACAAAAGAGGAGTTTATGACTTATGATTTTAAATTAAAAGACAGAAGTAAAAGTCTTGTTTGTAAAGAAAGAGCCAGAAGGATTTATATATCACCATTGGGAATTAAAATATTTACTGTTAATGAGAAAATTGATTGTTTTAAATTTAAGTTTACTATGGTTGACGGAGAAACGGAAACCATGGAAAATAACAAGGATACAGTAGGTGTTCATGGACGAGGGGGAAGAGATATATCAACAGAACGAATATATACAATCAAATTTTCTGAATTAAAAGATATTAGTAGAATAAAACAAATAGAATTTAATGACAAAATATTAAAACTAGAGGAGAAATAATAGATAGTGTTGTAAAAAATAACTATAATAAAACGAGGAGCATACGCAGGATGCTCCTTGTTTTATGCAGAAAGTCGAAAACTTTTCCGTGACATATGCTTAAAGTTTGATATAATGTATAGGTAAAATTAAAAGAAAGGAGGAGCAGAGTGTTAAAAGGATTATTTAGCAGCAAAAGTTCAGCAGCGGTTTTTGTAGATTATGAGCATTGGTACTATGGATATAATAATATTTTTTCAATGAGGCCTAATGTTGAAGAATGGTATAAAGAACTAAAAGAAGAATATAGTATAAAAAATATAACATTTTTTGGTGATTTTCATGGAAGCAATATTGAGAAAGAATTATCCAGATTAGAAAAAATAACAAAGAATGTAGTTCATACAGCCAGTACAAAAGATGGTGTAGACAAAGATTTTACTGATTTTATTATTTTAGATGCAATATATCGTGAAGCGGCGAAGAAGAATTCCCCCGATATATTTATTATATTTACTGGAGATGCACATTTTGATCTGGCAATAAAATATTTAAGAGATATTAAGAAAAAAGTTATTGTATATGGCGTAAAACATTCATTGAGCAATAAATTAAAAGCTTCGGCAAATTCATATGTAGAGATGCCAAGATCAAATCAGGAGAGACAGTATTATTATGATGCAATATTGCAGTCGTTATATATTCTGAAGAAAAGGCGTAAAATGGCCACATATTCTAAAACAGTAGAAAATGTATCAGCCCACAGTGGTGTGTCCAGAGAACGTATACAGGCAGCATTAAATGATTTAATGAATAATAAATATTTGAATATGACAGAGAAAAGATATAAAGGTAAGAAACCTAAGATTCTTGAAGCTGACTGGAAGAGACTGAGAGAAGATGGTCTCTGGGATAAGTAAAAATAATTAAAAAGGTCTTAATAGAAGAACTATCCATAAAAGTCACATTGACTTAGAGGATAGTTCTTATTATATTTTTTAAATCTCACTATATCCATATCCATTTACCAATGCTTCTACAGGTTTTCCTGCTTTACACATTGGACAATCATTGTGGGTATAAGCATCATAATTAGGTATATCTTCAGCTCTGAATAGTGCATCTACACGATGGCCGTCAACAGAGTCAACAGCACTGAATATGGCTGAAATACCTTGAAGTTTTCCGCCATAGTACTGAATACATTCAATACTGTTACGTACCGTCTTTCCGGTAGTCGCTGAAGCGAGGAGTAACAATACATTTCTTCCCTCTACCTCAGGTTTCAGATTATCCCTGAAAATCATTTGGCCGTTAGAGTTAAACTCCGGCGTAACTACATAAATTGTCTTATGTGCATTCATGGATAAAACGCCGGCACGGCTTAATTCATTTGCAAGAAATGCACCGATTACTTCACAGTTGTCCAGACATACAATCGTATCAATAGGTTTTCCCATTACATTGTAATAATCTTTCATGGCTACGGCAATGCGTTCAGCCTCATTTGCACGTGTTTTCATCGTTGTCATATCTAAATAATAATTCAGATGTGAGTGTGTTGTTGCGAAATGCCCCGGTATTACCTTGATGGCAATATTAGGGTCTTTTTTTGCGAAATACTTTACTATTCTGTTTTGAATCATAGTCAATCCCTCCTTTGCTGTAAAAAGGTATCACGAGCCATTTTACGTGTTTGACACAGACTCGTGATACAGTCATTCAATGATGACAAATCCCGTCCTTACTGATATATCTATCTTATTCCTTTATAGAGTTATTTTCAAGTGCAGGATTCGATTTTTTTGATTTAATTATAAGTATTTTATTGGTAATAAATGCTATCAATATTAATATAAGTTCTGCGACAGTAGCCCAAAGTCTTGATACAATGGAAATAATCACAGCATACTCTTTAGGCATAATCAACAATAGTCCCGCCATAAGGATTCCTTCCCTGACCCCAAGACCGGAAACAGTAAAGATTGCCAAAATACCAATAATAGCAGACAATCCGTAAATACCGCCTACATACAGCCATTGTGAGATTCCTATATTTGGATAAAGAGAAACTACTAAAATGTAGAATCCGGTACCAACGACCAGCCAGTTTAAAATAAATAAAAAGACAACCTTTATCATTTGTGGGTAGGTAATCGTAATTTCCATATCATCCTTTTTCATTAACTTTCCAAGTTTTGAAAGAAAGAAATTAATAATTTTTGGATTAATACATATAAAAAATAAAACAACAAGACCGATAGCAGCCCATTGGTAGTTTGCTAATAATTCATTTGGAAAAAAGAATAATGAAATCAGAAACAGAAATGCTGCACCTAGCAGAGTACATATATTTTCCAAAAAGAAACATATTGTTACCTTCCGCATAGGAACACCATTTTCCTGATATCCGGGAATTCTTGCAGCCAGCATAAAAACTTTTCCGGGAATATACTTCCCCAAAATAGAGTATAAATAACTGGTTACAGCCTTAGTATAACTGATGCTGCATTGGTTCAGCATGGTGATATAATGCCATAAAGAAGCCAATGATATTTTGTATACAAAGTAGAGCAGTATAGAGAGCACGAATATGCCCCAGTTGAATTTTGACCATTCTATTTGTTTAATATCATCCCAACTGGTAATAAAGTATTTTGCAAGAAATATTGTGACTAAAATTAAAAATAATATTTTGCATATACTCATGAATGTCTTTTTATCGATTTTTTTTGAATTCATTGGTTTCACTCCTAAAAACTTAGCAATACGCGGATAAAGCACATATAATAATAAATAACCTTTGTCGGTATCTTTGCTAATTTATCATAATGTTCTTCCGAAAACTTCTTGTTTTTTTCAGCCAGTTTAAAAGCCAACTTGTGATTCCATTTGCATTTATCACTGGTATCCATGCTGATTTTTGAATGTTTTTGTTTTATTTTAGCAAGATTAAATTTAAATACTAATGCTCTTTTCTGACTGCGCACCATATCTTTGTCACTGATGTGTGTTGCTTCAATATCGCCGTCACTTATTGCCCCATTTATAGCGTCATAAGCTTTCCGGGAGCGGATAACACAGCTGGTATGTTTGATTGGATTACCCTTCATCTCTTTTAACCAGATGTCACCGAAACTGATATCACTGCATTCAGCGTAATGATCCTGACAGGTCATGCAACTGTCCTTTTCAAAAAAGTATGCATTTTTGTAGGCACATATTGTCTTGGAATATGAAAACTCTTTTGCGCTTCCGTCTTTGTAGATAACACTCGAAGTGCCGCGCCAATGTCCGCGGCGGTAGTATAAACGTTCTGCATTTTCGCCGGTTATTCCTGATTTCTCCATAGAAAGGGTTGTAGCCTTTGGAGAATGATTTCCGCTACAATACAGTCCTAATTTCATTACGATTTTTTCCTTCAAAGAAGCATCGTTTTTCATGATGGCATCCAGACCACGGAGCATACATGGAGTCATTACGACAGCAACTTTTCCATCGAAGTTTTTTACAACATCCAGGTGCTTTAGTAATGGAATGTTCATGTAGATGCTGGATGAAGCATCGCAGATTTCTTCCTTTGTAGTGGCAATATATGTTTTGTAAGTTAATTCACCATTTTCAAAAGCAGTTTTCGTTACCCATGCACCATCAATTGTTTTGTTTTTCAACATATTACAAAGAAGAGCAGTAACCATACCGCCGGAAGCTGCATTTGCACGAATTGCTTCATCTGTGGCATATCCCTTTTTGCATCCCAAATGAGGACCAATATATTTATCAGGATTATTATAATCCAGTAATTTTGCTTTTTTCTTAGGTTTTCCTGTGACTTCGTCTATGATTTCACTGATATATTTAATATTATTTCTGGAACTTTCCAAAACAGCATCGAGATTTTTGTCCAGTTTTGTCCGAATATCATTTTCATGCGAAACAAAATCCTCAAAACTTTTCTTTAATTCAGATAACTCCAGTTTTGAAAAATCAATTGCATACTGTCCCAGTTCAAACATATCCAGTACTTCCTGATATTTGTGGCTCCAGCCGATAAGAAGAACAGGAACTTTTTGCTCTAGAGAGCCAATCATGGCATGGAATCTGGAAGCTACCAGATAACGGCATTTTCCAATATAGGCACGAATTTCTTCTGCATCCATTTCTTTATGGTACCAGCGTACCATATTTTTGTCTGCAACAGCAGCATAAATAGCATCACCGACCATAAGATCGTTATTTCTAGATTTTTCACTATTAATTCTTGCCGCATTTGCAATAAGAATCACATTGTATCCGGTTTCATTTAAATAGTTTATAAAAGAAACCATAGTGTCTTTATATGCAATTCCCATCTTGTCACATTTCTTTTCTACAACGGAACTGATGGAAAGCCCGACAACATTGTTGTTAAAGAAATTATCACTTGCGCAGATTTTATCGACTTCATTATTCCAATATTCGCTGTCTTCCATGGAAAAAGCACCGTCAGCACATAATTTAACATTATTTTTTACGCCAATTCCCATAAGATTGTCATAAGTCCCCTGACCTCTGGCACAAATAAGTTTTAGTTTTGGAAGAATCCATTTTGCTAAAAATTTATTGTATGGATTTTTAAATGTTCCTAATGCCTGAGAATATTTTACTACAGGTGTACCCATTAAGAGTGGAACTGCCGCGCAGACAAATGCATAAGTGTTCATTATAAAACCACGACTGTCGACAAAAGAGATTCCGGCCTCATCGACAACCAAATCCGTTTGTGTGTAGGTTTTTAATATTTTGTTTTTTAAAAGAAGCTTTTTAATGGGTGGACACCACTTAAAAAGCTTGTATAATACAGCCAGAGGAAAAGCTGTAAATAACAGCTGCTCCGGTTTTGTGCTCGTAATATGAATAAAGTCAAATGGTAATTGCTTTTTATCTTCTTTTGGATAAACAGACATCAGATTAATATTCAGTCTGTCACCGTAAATGTTGTGTAATTGTTTGATGGAACTTTGCAGCATGGCGGCAGCACCTTTGTTGCCGCTGTAACTTGCTGCTGTAATAGCAATTGTTATATCTCTCATATTTTATACCAATCCTGATTTATTTATCATTGTTATCTTTGTTTCTGTCATAGTCCAGCTTTCTGACATGATACTGAACATCTTCTAAAATTTTTCTATTAGCAGCAATAATATCTGCCTGCAATGCAATAATGTAGGTAAATACGCCAATCATCATAAAAGTGCTGGCAAGAATTAAGGACTGAATATGTCCGCCGCCCTGTCCCATAAAATAGTATACTAAAAATCTTACACCAATGCCAAGCCCAAGTAAAAATGAAAGTATTCCAATGGAACCAAAAAATTTAAGAGGTTTGTACATCATAAAGGAACGAACAATTGTTACCATAGAACGTTTTACATATCCGAACATACTGCTGAAAAGTCTTGATTTTCTAAGTTCCGGGTTTGTTCTGATTGGAACAGAAGTCATTGCCATTTTTGTTCTTCCTGCCTGGACAATCGTTTCTAAAGTATAAGTATATTCATTTACTACATTCAGTTTCATGGCAGTTTCCCTGCTATATGCTCTGAAGCCGCTTGGTGCATCAGGAATATCGGATTTGGAAGCAACACGTACTGTCCAACTGCCTAAATGCTGAAGCTTTTTCTTTAATGGTGAAAAATGAGCGGTATCGTCAATAGGTCTTTCGCCAATTACGATATCTGCTTTTTGTTCCAGAATCGGACGCACTAATTTTTCAATATCTGCACCACAATATTGATTGTCAGCATCAGTATTGACAATGATATCTGCACCATTCCTTAAACAGGCATCCAGACCTGCCATAAATCCCTTTGCCAGTCCTTTGTTCTGTTTAAAGTTTACGACATAGTGAACTCCCCAGTTTTTAGCAACTTCTACAGTATTATCAGCACTACCGTCGTTGATAATCAAGTATTCAATTTCATCAATGCCGTCAATATGTTTCGGAAGGTCATTCAGTGCAATTTCCAATGTTTCTGCTTCATTATAACATGGTATTTGAATAATTAGTTTCATTTTTATTCTCCCTTATTGTTTATTGTATTTTGTAAGAGCATAACCATGGCTCTTTAAAGTATCTGCCAGTGCATCACCTTTGACGATTACTACATCCATTGGAGATTTTGTAACGTCATAGTCGTTCAGTGTATAGTAATTGTCTTTTGTCCCATATACTTCATTGCAAGTTTTAATTGCAGTATCAATTTTGTTTTTTCCGCATAGTACAAAGAAGCTATTTTGTGGTCTGTCTGTTAAGTATTTCAGTGTTCCAAGATTGAATTTTGGTAGCCCATACTGATAAACTTTTACCAGATAGCCGGATTTATCATAACAGAAATTCGGATATTCTTCATTGATGTTCGTTTTGTTACATAACTCATTCATATAATTAACAAGGTATTCAACACGCTCATAAACAACATTATCACGGTTATCTCTGACATTTATAAATACATAACTGTAGTTAATTACAGAAAGTAGAAAAATTAAAATACATGTACTGTATAGCACTTTTGTCTGATTAATGCTTGTCAGTAATAAAATAAAGATAAGTACTATGAAAGAAATAATTCCTGTTTTAGTAAAGACAGAAGTTAAATCAGGAAAAGCATCTGTTGTTTTTCCATTTTCTATTTTTAATAATCCGGTCAAAGATAAAAAGTATCTTGAGTCTGTCTGTGGAATATTATCTAAGTGAGGACTTACTTTCCAAATAAATGGAATAAAAATTGCCAGGTATGTGATAACTGCAAGGATTTTTGATTTCCATTTGATAATTGTGTCTTTTTTGATAATCAGAGAATATAACGCAACTAATGCTACAAGTCCTACAGCGCCTACGGTATACCTGCCATATACCATCCTGTCGGCTCTGTCGATTTCAAAGCCGTTCATTAATTCAAAGGCGCTTGGGAAGAAAAAGATTGCGCCCATAGCAAAAGTTCCCATCAGACATAAAATTGAAAATAATGATAAAATGTTTTCACCGGTATTTTCCTGTCTCTTTTTAAAGTTCTTAAATAATATAATCAAAGCTGCGATAAAGCCGATGATAACCAGCCCCATTGTTGAGGCAAATAAGTTATACAGCCATCCAATGCATAATTTCAGTTCTATAACGATTCCGTTTTGGGTAAAAAGCTTACCAAGGGTTTCGTAATCCAATGCTTCCATACTTCCATGTCTGGTTCCGTATTTTCCATAGACTCCCTGTTTTACAATAGAAGCTAAAATCTTATCAATTACAAGAAAAACTCCTGTTGCAGGTAGATATAGAAAATAGTTTACAATATGTTTTTTATAAATCACAGACATTAATATAATTGTTAAAAGTGCAGCTACAATAAGAACAAGTCCTCTTGTATGTGTCATGTATGCATATACTGTTATAAACGCAAGTAAAACAGAAAGAATATTTTTCTTCATGGATTTTTCAGTAGATGATAACTTAAATAGTAAAAGTAATATCGGCCATGGTAAAAATATTAAGATAACATCACATCGGGAATATGCAGAATACAGCCAGATAGATGAAATGCCCACAGCCGGAACAGAAATCAGTAACGACTGAACTTTTGATTTGATATTCAGATAGTTTCTGCATATATGATATGAAATTACAGGAATAAAACTTATGATTAACATGTTTAATGAAATCATTGATTTATACATAAGAACAGGATTACTCTTAAAAATCAAATAAAGAGGGAGATATAGTGCAGAGAAACCATATTTATAGTAAAATCCCCCCATTGTCTGGACACAGAGGGACCAGTCATCGCCAGCCATAAAAGCAGTGTTTGCTACTGTACCTACCTCATCTAATACATATGGTAACGATAGTTTTGTTCCCAAAACTACTGTAGTAATTGCGAAAATAAAATAAATTAATATTTTTATTTTTCTGTCAGAAATATTTGCTAATGAAAATTTCATTTTTTGATTTCCTTTCTCATTTGATTGAAACACTAATCTCTAGAATAAATATCTGTGGTATAGACTTTCTCTGAAACATCTTCTAAGACTTTGTCAAACCTGTTCGCCAAAATCACATTAGATGTTTTTTTGAAATCTTCCAGATTATTTATTACCGGGATGCCGTTATAGTTATCTTCTTTGACAATTGGTTCATAAATTACAAGCTTTAGTCCGCTGTCAAGAAGTTTATCCATAATATCCCATACAGCCGATGCTCTGAAATTATCAGAGTCTGCTTTCATAGTTAATCGGTATATTCCAACAATGTCGGGAGCATATTCTTTAATTTTGCTTACCACGTAATTCTTCCTTGTATCATTACTATGGACAATTGCCTCAATAATATTATTTGGAACATTTTTGTCTCTATAGTTTGCCAGAAGCTGTTTTGTATCTTTTGGCAGACAGTAACCGCCATATCCCAAAGATGGATTATTGTAATGGTTTCCGATTCTTGGATCTAAACACATTCCGGTAATAATTGCTTCTGTATTTAGGTGGTTTTCCTGAGCGTAAGTATCTAATTCATTAAAATAAGCGACGCGCATAGCCAAATATGTGTTAGAAAAAAGTTTTACAGCTTCTGCCTCGGTATACTGCATGATAATAGAAGTAATATCTTCTTTGACAGCACCCTGTTTTAAAAGTGCAGCAAATTCTTCGGCTTTTTTTGTAAGAGAGTCATTTTCCATATCAGTTCCTACGATAATTCTGGAAGGATATAGATTGTCATACAATGCCTTTCCTTCTCTTAAAAATTCAGGGGAAAATAAAATATTGTTTAAATTATATTTTTTTCTTAATTGTTGTGTATAGCCAACAGGAATGGTAGATTTGATAACAATTGTAGCATCACTGCCTAGTGCTAATAGTTTTTCGATTACACATTCTATAGATGAAGTATCAAAATGGTTTGTCTCAGAATCATAATTTGTAGGAGTGGAAATCACAACAAAGTCAGCATTGTTAAAAGCGTTTCTGTAATCTGTTGTACCATGTAGATTCAGATTTTTATTTTTTAAATAGTCAATAATGCATTCGTCTGCCAGCGGGGAAACATGATTGTTTATCATATTTATTTTTTCTTCATTAATATCATAAGCAGTTACTTCATTATTTAAAGATAATAATATAGCATTTGACAAGCCTACATAGCCAGTTCCCGCCACAGCGATTTTTGTCTTTTTCATACGCAACCTCACATTTCAATTTTTTTATTATTCGTAAAAGGTTATAATATATATATTGACAACCCACACTAAAGTATATATCGCTTGTGATTAAAAGTCAATATTTGTCAATAGTCTATTATTGTAACAGTTCAGCCAACAGCTCAAAAATGCTACGGATTTCCTTCTCTGTTATGGCTTCACTGAGGCTGAAACAACAACAGTTCAGCCAACAGCTCAAAAATGCTACGGATTTCCTTCTCTGTTATGGCTTCACTGAGGCTGAAACAACAACAGTTCAGCCAACAGCTCAAAAATGCTATGCATTTTCTCGCTGTTATGGCTCACCATATGACATAAAATATAGGTAACAAAATGTCTGCAAGCAGCATTTTGCTCCCTATATTTTATGTCGCATGGCTGAACTGTTAATCATAATATTCCCATTTTAATTGATTTTTAGAACAATATTTTGTAAGATATAGATTAAGTGTGAGATTTTGCCATTTTATATGGCATTATATTATAGAAGGAGGTCAGTATGGCTAATGTAATTTCAGATGAAACAATTGAATATGTTGGTATTTTAGCAAAACTGGAACTGTCTGATGATGAGAAAGAAAAAGCAAAAGCAGACATGGGAAAAATGCTTGATTACATTGATAAGTTAAATGAACTTGATACGAGTAATGTAGAGCCTATGAGCCATGTGTTTCCGGTAAACAATGTGTTCCGTGAAGATGTGGTGACAAATGGTGATGACAGAGAAAATATATTAAAAAATGCACCGGAAGAAAGAGATGGGGCATTTGTAGTGCCAAAGACATTTGACTAGTGAGTGGTCAGAGATTTTTGAAAAAGTGGAGGAAAATTAATGAACTTGATGAGTTTGACAGCTGTAGAACTTGGAAAGAAGATTAAGAGCGGCGAAGTGAAAGTAAAAGAGGCTGTTCTTGATGCTTTTGCACAGATTGAAGCAGTTGAAAAAGATATTAACAGTTATGTGACTGTGCTGGAAAAAGAAAAAGTACTTGCGAAAGCAGAAGAAATTCAGTCAAAAATAGATGCAGGGGAATTGAACGGTCCTCTAGCCGGAGTGCCGGTAGCAATAAAGGATAATATGTGTACCGAAGGAATTTTAACGACCTGTAGTTCTAAGATTCTTTCAAACTTCTATCCGACATATACATCTGAGGCTGTAAAGAATTTGGAAAAAGCAGGAGCAGTTATAATAGGAAAGACGAATATGGATGAGTTTGCCATGGGAAGTACAACAGAGACTTCCTATTATGGAGAGACGAAAAATCCATGGAATACAGAGCATGTGCCGGGTGGTTCATCAGGAGGAAGCTGTGCATCTGTAGCAGCAGAGGAGTGTTCTTATGCACTTGGTTCTGATACAGGAGGTTCTATCAGACAGCCTAGTTCATTCTGTGGTGTGACCGGTATTAAACCAACTTATGGTACAGTGTCACGGTATGGACTGATTGCTTATGGTTCCTCTCTTGACCAGATTGGACCGGTGGCGAAGGATGTAACAGATTGTGCGACAATTTTAGAGACAATTGCAGGTTATGATCCGAAAGACTCAACATCGGTAGAGAGAGAATCCTATGATTTCACATCAGCATTGGTAGATGATGTGAAGGGGATGAAGATTGGTATTCCAAAGGGATATTTTGGTGAAGGTCTGGATAAAGAAGTAAAAGAGGCTATATTAAATGCAGTAAAAGTACTGGAGGAAAAAGGTGCTATTGTAGAAGAGTTTGATTTGGAACTGATAGATTATGCTATTCCTGCATATTATGTTATTGCAGCGGCAGAGGCTAGTTCAAACCTCGCCAGATTTGAGGGAGTAAAATATGGTTATCGTACTTCTGAATACAGAGATTTGCACAATATGTACAAGAAAACCCGCTCTGAAGGATTTGGAGAGGAAGTTAAGAGACGTATCATGTTAGGTTCTTTTGTACTTAGTTCAGGATATTATGATGCTTATTACTTAAAAGCACTTCGAACAAAGGCATTAATTAAAAAGGCATTTGATGAGGCTTTTGCTAAATATGATGTGATTATCGGACCGGCTGCACCGACGACGGCTCCAAAGCTTGGAGAGAGTTTGTCTGACCCAATTCAAATGTATTTAGGTGATATTTATACGATTTCTGTAAATCTGGCAGGACTGCCGGGAATCAGTGTACCATGTGGTGTGGATTCTAAAGGATTACCGATTGGAATGCAGATTATCGGAGATTGTTTTAAAGAAAATAATATTATTCAGATGGCATATGCATATGAACAGTCAAGAGACTATGAAAGATGCAGTATAGCAAAAGAAAGAGATTAGGAGGAGCAGTCATGGAAAAAGTATATGAAACCGTCATTGGACTGGAAGTCCATGTAGAGCTGGCAACAAAGACAAAAATATTCTGCTCCTGTTCAACAGAGTTTGGTGGAGCACCAAATACACATACTTGTCCAGTATGTACAGGTATGCCTGGTTCACTACCTGTATTGAACAAACAAGTAGTAGAGTACGCTATGGCAGTAGGACTTGCTACCAATTGTGATATTACACGCAATGGAAAGTTTGACAGAAAGAATTATTTCTATCCGGATAATCCACAGAACTATCAGATTTCACAGTTGTACAAACCTATCTGTACGAATGGATACGTTGAAATCAAAGGGGATGATGGAGAAAAGAAACAGGTACGCATTCATGAGATTCATATGGAAGAAGATGCAGGAAAGTTAATTCATGATGATTTTTATGATTGTTCTTTAGTAGATTTGAACCGTTCCGGCGTACCATTGATAGAGATTGTATCAGAACCGGATATGAGAAGTGCTGACGAAGTTGTGGCATATCTTGAAAAGTTACGTCTGATTATACAGTATCTTGGTGCATCTGATTGTAAGTTGAATGAGGGTTCTATGAGAGCTGACGTAAACCTATCTGTGAGAGAGGTTGGAGCAAGTGAGTTTGGTACAAGAACAGAAATGAAGAATCTGAATTCATTTAAGGCGATTGCACGTGCAATTGAGAACGAGAGAGAGAGACAGATAGATTTAATTGAGGCAGGTAAGGAAGTCGTTCAGGAAACTAGACGCTGGGATGATGCAAAGGAATATTCTTATGCAATGCGTTCTAAGGAAGATGCTCAGGACTACAGATATTTCCCTGATCCTGACTTAGTTCCGGTGATTATCAGTGAAGAGTGGTTAGAGGAAGTGAAGTCGAAAGAGCCGGAATTTCGAGATGAAAAGATGGCTAGATATATGGAAGAGTTTGAACTTCCGGAATATGATGCAGATATTATTACGTTATATAAACCATTGGCAGATTTGTTTGAAGAGACAGTGGCTTTGGGTAATAAACCAAAAGAGGTCAGCAACTGGATTATGGGTGAGACAATGCGTCTGTGCAAAGAGGAAAGCATTGACCCGGATCAGATTAAATTTTCAGCTGAAAATCTTTCAAAACTGATTAAACTGATTGAAGACAGCGTAATTAACCGTGGTGCAGCCAAAGAAGTTTTTGAAGAAATGTTTAAATCAGATATTGATCCGGAGACATATGTTGAAGAACACGGAATGAAACAGGATAATGATGAGGATGCACTTCGTGAAATCGTAAAGAAAGTCATTGAAGAAAATCCGAAGGCAGTAGAAGATGTCCGTTCCGGTAAGGGTAAGGCAATTGGTGCTTTGGTAGGACAGACAATGAAAGCAACTCAGGGAAAAGCAAATCCGGGAGTAGTAAATAAATTATTGAAAGAAATGATATAGTAATACACTATGAAAGAGAAAATCCGTGTTGATTTTCTCTTTTCTTCGTTTTATAATGAACCCGTAGTATGTTTTCAAAGCGTATTACAATAGGAGAATAAACTGAAAAATATGAAAATAAGGTTGAGGAATTGACCTTGGAATCTGTACTCCCCTCATTTTAGTACAAGTATTCCAAAAGAGTTAGGAGATTAAAAATGAATAAAAGAGATGTAAGTATGTCCCTGGATAAGCCACATGAGGAATGTGGTGTGTTTGGTATGTATGATTTGGATGGTAATGATGTGGCATCTACCATTTATTATGGACTTTTTGCTTTGCAGCACAGAGGACAGGAAAGTTGCGGAATTGCAGTTTCCGATACGAATGGACCCAGAAAAGCAGATTTACTTAAAGGCATGGGGTTGGTACATGAAGTATTTCATCATGACAATCTGGCAAAGCTGAAAGGGAACATCGGTGTGGGTCATTGCAGATACTCTACTGCAGGTGACAGTATTCCGAGCAATGCACAACCACTGGTACTCAATTATGTAAAGGGTACATTGATGATGGCACATAACGGAAATCTGATTAATGCGAATGAACTTCGCGAGGAACTGGCATATACAGGAGCGATTTTCCAGACGACGATCGATTCCGAAGTGATTGCTTATCATATTGCAAGGGAGAGGATTAAGACCAAAACAGCAGAACAGGCAGTTGCCAATGCAATGAAAAAAATTAAGGGAGCATATGCACTGGTTGTTTCCAGCCCGCGTAAGTTGATTGGGGCAAGGGATCCATATGGTTTTAAACCTTTATGTATTGGAAAGAGAGACAATGCTTACATATTGGCATCAGAATCCTGCGCTCTTGATACAGTGGATGCAGAGTTCGTAAGAGATGTAGAGCCCGGAGAGATTGTCACGATTGATAAAGATGGTATCCGTTCTGATAAATCACTTTGTTTAAAACCTGAGGAACAGGCAAGATGTGTTTTTGAATATATATATTTTTCAAGACCAGACAGTTACTTTGATGGAATGAGTGTATATCATTCAAGAATTATGGCAGGTAAGTTTCTGGCAATAGACAGTCCGGTAGAGGCAGATGTTGTTATCGGTGTGCCGGAATCAGGAAATGCAGCAGCTATGGGATATGCCATGCAGTCAGGGATTCCTTATGGTACAGCCTTTGTGAAAAACAGTTATGTGGGACGTACATTTATTAAACCACAGCAGAAAAGTCGTGAATCCAGTGTGCGTGTGAAATTAAACGTGTTAAAAGAGGCAGTAGATGGCAAGAGAGTTGTTATGATTGATGATTCGATTGTCAGGGGAACTACAAGTGACAGAATTGTGCAGATGCTAAAGGATGCAGGAGCAACAGAAGTACATGTGAGAATCAGTTCTCCACCATTTATCAGTGAATGTTATTTTGGAACAGATGTGCCAAACAAAGAATTGTTGATAGCATATAATAGAACCATTGAAGAAATCAGACAGATTATCGGTTGTGAAAGTCTGGCATATCTGAATATTGGCAGATTGATAGAAATATCGGGTGGAAAATCCATATGTACAGGATGTTTTACCGGAAAATATCCAATGGAACCACCAAAAGAAGATATTCGTGGCGAATATCAGCAATAGATATTATAAATAGGTATGTGTGAAGTGCCACAAATGACACTTTATTAATATAAATCAATAAAGAAAACTAGGAGGAAGTTTATGAGTAACGACAGATACAATAGCCCTTTGTCAGAGAGATATGCAAGTAAAGAAATGCAGTATATTTTTTCTCCGGACATGAAGTTTAAAACATGGAGAAAACTTTGGATTGCACTTGCAGAATCAGAGATGGAGTTGGGATTAAACATTACACAGGAGCAGATTGACGAATTAAAGGCAAATGCAGATGATATCAATTATGATGATGCAAAGGAAAGAGAAAAGTTAGTCCGCCATGATGTTATGTCCCATGTATATGCATATGGGCTTCAGTGTCCGAAGGCAGCAGGAATTATTCACCTTGGAGCAACATCCTGTTATGTTGGTGATAATACAGATATTATTATTATGACAGAAGGATTAAAACTTGTTCGCAAAAAATTGGTGAATGTTATTAATGAACTTGCAAAGTTTGCAGATAAATACAAAGCACAGCCAACACTTGCATTTACACATTTTCAGCCGGCACAGCCTACAACGGTAGGAAAGAGAGCAACGCTCTGGCTGATGGAATTAAAGTTAGATTTAGATGACCTTGATTATATTTTGGATAATATGATGCTTTTGGGAAGCAAGGGTACAACAGGAACACAGGCTAGTTTCCTTGAACTTTTCGAGGGCGACCATGAAAAGATTAAAGAATTAGAAAATAAGATTGCACAGAAGATGGGATTCGAAAAGTGTTTTCCTGTATCAGGTCAGACTTATTCAAGAAAGATGGATACAAGAGTGTTGAATGTATTAGCAGGTATTGCTGCAAGTGCTCATAAATTCTCAAATGATATTAGATTACTACAGCATTTGAAAGAAATTGAAGAGCCGTTCGAGAAGAATCAGATTGGTTCATCAGCAATGGCATATAAGAGAAATCCTATGAGAAGTGAGCGAATTGCATCTCTTGCAAATTATGTAATGGTGACAGCTTTAAATCCGGCTATCACATCTGCAACACAGTGGTTTGAGAGAACATTAGATGATTCAGCAAACAAGAGACTGAGTGTTCCGGAATCATTCCTTGCAATTGATGGTATTTTAGATTTATATTTGAATGTCGTAGATGGATTGGTAGTTTATGATAAAGTTATTACAAAGAGACTGATGAGTGAACTTCCATTTATGGCTACAGAAAATATTATGATGGACGCTGTAAAAGCAGGTGGAAACAGACAGGAAATGCACGAAAAGATTCGTGAACTTTCTATGGAAGCAGGAGCAAATGTGAAACAGAAAGGTCTTGACAATAATCTGTTAGAGTTGATTGCTGCTGATGAGGCGTTTAATATGTCATTGGAAGACCTCGAAAAGACAATGGATCCAAGCAAGTATGTAGGACGTTCGCCGGAACAGGTGGATGAATTCTTAAAAGAAGAAATTAATCCAATTCTTGAAGCAAATAAAGAGTTACTCGGAATGAGTGCAGAGATAAACGTATAGGAGAGGAAAAAATGAAACCAGTTAAAGAAGGAAAAGTTAGAGAGATTTATGATAATGGTGACAGCTTAATTATGGTAGCAACAGACAGAATCAGCTGTTTTGATGTTATTTTAAAGAATATTATTAAGAAAAAGGGAACTGTACTTACTCAGATGTCAAAGTTCTGGTTTGACATGACAGAAGATATTGTTCCAAATCATATGTTATCTGTAGATGTAAAGGATATGCCTGAGTTTTTCAGACAGGAGAAATTTGACGGCAACAGTATGATGTGTAAGAAGTTAGAAATGCTTCCAATTGAGTGTATTGTTCGTGGATATATTACCGGCAGCGGCTGGGCAAGTTATCAGGAGAACGGTACGGTATGCGGCATTAAACTTCCAGAAGGATTACAGGAATCTGATAAGTTGCCTGAACCAATATATACACCTTCTACAAAGGCAGAGATTGGAGACCATGACGAAAATATTTCTTATGAAAAGAGTATTGAAGTATTAGAAAAAGAATTTCCGGGAAAAGGTGAAGAGTATGCTGCAAAGTTGAAAGAATACACAATTGAACTTTACAAGAAGTGTGCAGATTATGCCTTAGAGCGTGGAATCATTATTGCAGACACAAAGTTTGAGTTTGGCCTGGATGAAAATGGAAACATTGTAATTGGCGATGAAATGCTGACACCGGACAGTTCCAGATTTTGGCCTGCAGATGTATATGAGCCAGGTCATGGACAGCCATCTTTTGATAAGCAGTTTGCCCGTGACTGGTTAAAGGCAAATGACCATGACTGGACACTTCCAAAAGAAGTAGAAGATAAGACCATTGATATCTATTTAGAAGGATACGAAAAACTAACAGGAAAAAAATTAGTATAATTTATAAAATGTTTATTTAAGTCTAAAGATAAAGGTTGTAAATTAGCGAAGGGCTGTAGAGTATTGAGTGGAATGTGATTATTTTGTGAAATCACAGGTTAATTCAAATTTATACTTTAAATAATCAACCTGATATGGTAAAATCAGTTGTATGCGAGCTTAAAGTGTACAGCTGATTTTGACTTTAAGCAAAAAAGAGAAGAGGAGACAAAATAAAATGTTTAAAAAGATTTTAGCAGTTGCTTTATCAGCAACAATGGCATTAGGATTAGCAGCTTGTGGAAGTTCAGATTCAGGCTCAGGTTCTGTAAAGACAGATTTAGGAACAGTCAAGCTGGCAGATTATAAAGGGTTACCTGCATATGAAGATGACATCAAGGTTACGGATGAGGAGGTACAGTCTGTAATCGACACTGATTTAAATAATCATGCAACGACAAAGACAATTAAAAAAGGTAAGGTAGAAAAAGATTCAACTGTAGTATTTGATTATTCAGGACAAATTGAAGTAAAAGGTAAGAAAGTTACGTTTGACGGCGGAACAGCGCAGGATCAGACAGCGGATATCAAAAATAGTACAGTAAATGGTTCACCGATGATTGATGGATTTGTTGATGCATTAAAAGGACATAAAGTAGGAGATAAGTTTACAAAGAAACTTGCATTCCCAAAGGATTATGGCAATAAAGTAAAAGTAGATAACAAGGATGTTGATTTATCAGGTAAAGATGTTTGGTTTACTTTTACAGTTAAGTCATTACAGAAAACAGAAACACCTAAGTTTGATGATGAATTTGTAAAAACAAATTATAAAGAAGAAGGCTTAAAAACTGTAAAAGAATACAAAGATTATCAGAAAAAAGAATTAAAGTATAACAAGATTATGAATGGCTTGTGGATGAAATATTTAGAAGACTGTAAGGTATCTGAATATGATAAAAAAGCTTTAGAAGAATATGAGTCAGAAGCAGAGTCATCTATTGTTGCACAGTATTCTTCATATGGTATTACAGACATAAAATCTTATTTAGATGTAACAGGTATGACAGAGGATGAATGGCATAAGCAGTCTAAAGAAGCTATGAAGAGCAGAATGGTTATCCTTGCAATTGCAGAGAAAGAAGGACATGATGCTGATAAACTTTACAAAGAAGAAGGCGATTCTTTTGCAAAGAAAAATTATGGTGCAGATATTAAGACATTAGAGAAAAATTATGGCGCAGATACTGTAAAAGATACAATTCAGTTAAATCTGTTATTAATGAAAGTAAGAGATGTTGTTTGTGAAAACGTTGAGATGAAGAAAGGTTCAGCTCCTACTACAGCTGCTCCAACAACAAAAGCTTCAGAAACAGACAAAGCAACAGACAAAACAACAGACAAAGAAACTACAGCAGCAGAAACAACAAAATAGACGCGAAGCTTTGAGCAGAGCGACTTAATATAAGAAAAGAGAGAAGGCGAATCGTGCTTGCACGAATGAGACCTTCTCTCTTTTCTTATATTGCGGCATTCTGTGAATGCCGCGCGCAGATTGACCGAAGGTCAAGATGCTAAGTCGTAGAATAAGCAGTTCAAAAATAATTCTGCGAATGCCGTGCGCTTATTGATTTGCCATTTGGCAAATCAATAAGAGACGCGCGTAAAAAATACTATATAGATAAATAGATGCCGCGCGCAGATTGACCGAAGGTCAAGATGCTAAGTCATTCGGCGATAAGTCGAAAAATGTCGAGGAAAATTTCTTGTAATATATTTGGTAATAGTATAAAATGTGATAAGAAAGTGATAGGGGGGCTAGACATATGAAAAGTCAGAAAAAAATTATAACTATAAGGTTAAAAATAATAACCATTTTCATTCTTATAAGTGCTTTATTATTTAATAATATGTTTTTAGAAAATGTCTTCGCGAAGTCATATTGTAAAGTAGTAAATTATAAAACAACCCATGTATTCACAGTGCCAGAAGGTGGCTGGTCATCAATTATGATTTGGATTAATTATATGGAGAGATATACCAAACAGAAAAACAGTAAAAATAAATTTTATAATAGAGATTTGTTTTATGCATATAGAACTGCATATGCGACAGAGCGACCTTCATTTAGTATAGGAAAAGTAAAGCATATTGATGGTAATGGAAAGACCATACATACTTTAAAAAAATGGAAGCCATGTGATGCTATGTCAGATGGTACATGGGATTTCTTTTGTTGTGATAGAAATGAAAAAAATATAAATTATAGCAAGGCTACCAAATGTAAGGCACAGGTAAATTATAGTGTTTACTGTAAGGGAGCTAATATACCAGTACGTGGAAATACCGTTAAACTAAATTTAAAAACGAATTAAATATAGGAGGAAGATATGAAAAATCTAAGAAAAAAGATAGTAATTAGTAGTATAGTTTTAAGTATAGTTATTGGTGCTTCATCGGTGACAAGGGGATATTTTATTGAAAATGAGAACGAAATTTGGGGAGAAAAGCTTAAAGAAGATTATGACGAAAATGTAGAGCAAAAGAATGATGGAGATTATAAAGTATCTCTTGTTGGTGAATGTTCTGAAAATACAGTAGATGCAAAAGATGTATATGCAGCAGGAAATGATATATTAGTTACAGATCAGGAAATTCAACAGGCAGAGGATTATTATGTCTTAAATGGGGCGGCTAGAAGCAAAGCAAAAGAGAAAGCAGATGAGCATGTTAAAGAACAAAATGCATTATATGTTGAAGCAGTAAAGAATGGTTTTGATGTGACTTCAGAAGAAATAAAAGAGTATCTAAAGGAATTAAAGATTATGCTGAATAGTGCTGAAAATCAAGAAGAAGTTAAAGATATAATGGATGGTTTTGAAAGCGAAGAGGAATATTGGGAATACGAATATTATGTATATCAAAAATTATTACCAGTTCAAAAGTATGTAAAACATTTAGAGGAACAGTTTAAGCAGAAGCAAAAAAGCAATATGACAACGGAAGAAATAGAAAACAAGTGGGATTTAAAGTTTGAGAAAATTAAAGATAAACTTGTAGATAAGCAGAATTTTGATGAGATTAATAATGCAAGTGAAATTGACAAAGAGTTTAAAATGGAGTAGTAGTTTTTTATTTCTGGCTTTACAAAATAAAAAGTAAAAAGGAGAACGCTATGAGAGAAGTATATCACACAGGACACCAATTAGATGTAGATTTAATTATTGGCATTTTAGATGAAAATGGTATACAAACGGATGTAAGGTATTGTGGTGCAGGTGATTATATGAAAATACTTGGCGCAGTGTATAATGCAGATTGCAAGATTTATGTACCAGATTCAGATTATAATAGAGCAAGACAACTCATCAAAAGCGTTTTAGATAACCAACAAACAAAAAATGAAACAGGTAGTTATAAGGGACAGAGAATTTTTGCGTGGATAATGATTATCATTTGGATGCTTGTTTTTATTGGCATATTTGTTTCTGAAATTATCTAATATCAAAATAGCGCAGAAAATATAAAAATTATGGTCGCTAAAATCGTAACTGTCATTTGTTAAATTATCAAGAGATATACTTAAGAATCCTGTTAGAAAATAGAGAAGCTGTAGATAAGGAGAAAGTAACTTCTCTTTTTTATGAGAATATTCAGTAAAAAAGATTTTAAAAGAATTGCATTAATTCATTAATTATGATACATTAGTCGCGGATAGTATTCGGATGAAACTATACCGATGATAATTGAATATTTTTTCACTATAAAGATTGGAGCACAGCTCATATCTTAATGAATGAGACTCATTGTCCCTAGCGTTTAACAATTGTAGAGCAATTGCTCACTGTTTTGGTTCCGTTTGCTGAAAACAAATTACAATCGGCAGCGATTGACTAAAAAGGAGGGATGCCCATGAAATTTGGATTTATAGGTGCGGGGAAAGTTGGATTTTCCCTTGGAAAATATTTAGCAGATAATAACCAGACAGTAGTGGGTTATTACAGCGAATTTGAAAAAGATGCTGAAGAAGCAGCAGAGTTTACCGGTTCTAAAAGTTATAGTAATATAGAATTGTTGGTAAAGGATAGTGATGTCTTATTTTTAACAGTTACAGATGGTATGATTGAAACTGTCTGGAATCAGATAAAAGATACAGATATTCGTGGAAAAATTATCTGCCACACAAGTGGCGCATTATCGTCAGAAGTCTTTTCGGATATTTCGAAACATGGTAGTTTCGGATTTTCTATCCACCCACTCTTTGCAGTAAGTGATAAGTATCATTCCTACAAAGAGCTTTCAGGGAGTTATTTCACAATAGAAGGTTCAAAAGAAAAAATAAAAGATATGAAATCTTTGTTTGAGGGTCTAGGAAATACAGTGTGCATTATTTCTAAGGAGGACAAAGTCAAATATCATGGAGCAGCAGCTATTGCCAGTAATCTGGTGGTTGGTTTGATTGGACTGAGTGAAAAATTACTGATAGAATGTGGTTTTGATGAGGATTCAGCACATAATGCCCTTGCTCCAATTATCAAAGGAAATATCAGACATATTTTAAATGATGGATGTGATAACGCATTAACAGGTCCGATTGAGCGAAATGACATTAGTACAGTAAAAAAACATCTGGCAGTACTAGAGACAGATGACCGTGATATTTATCAGGCTGTTTCGAGGCAGGTATTAAAAATTGCAAAGATAAAAAATGAGGATAGAGATTATAGTAAAATGGAGGATGTTCTGAAATGAAAAATACAGTAAATACAGTATTACAGCAGAAACAGGAAGGAAAAAAAATAACAATGCTTACCTGTTACGATTATTCCACAGCAAAATTAATGGAAGAAGTCGGTGTGAACACGATTCTGGTTGGTGATTCCTTGGGAAATACAGTACTGGGATATGACGATACAATACAGGTGACAATGGAAGATATGATACATCATTGTGCAGCAGTTTCCCGTGGAATAAAGGATATATTGTTAGTCTGTGACATGCCATTCATGTCATATCAGACATCTGTTTATGATGCAGTGGTAAATGCAGGGCGTCTTATGAAAGAAGGACATGCAAACATGGTAAAATTAGAAGGTGGTGTAGAGGTTGCACCTCAGATAGAGGCAATTGTGAAAGCATCTATTCCGGTTTGCGCCCATATTGGGTTGACACCACAGTCAATCAATGCATTTGGTGGATTTAAAGTTCAGGGAAAAACAGAGACTGCGGCAAAGAAATTAATTGAGGATGCAAAAGCTGTACAGGCAGCAGGAGCAACAATGGTAGTTTTAGAAGGCGTTCCGGCAAAACTTGCTACAAAAATTACAGAGATGCTGGATATTCCTACGATTGGTATTGGAGCCGGAGCAGGCTGTGACGGACAGGTGCTAGTATATCAGGATATGCTTGGTATGTTTACAGATTATGTGCCAAAGTTTGTACGTCAGTTTGCCAGTGTCGGGGAGATTATGAAAGGGGCATTTCAGGATTATATTGATTCCGTGCAGGATGGAAGTTTTCCGGCAGAGGAACACACTTACAAAATAGATGATGATATTATAGAAAAATTATATTAGGAGAGTTTTTGAAATGAAAGTAGTTGGTACAATAAAAGAAGTGAGAACCCTTGTAAAAGAATGGAAGAAAAATGGCGAAAGCGTTGGTTTTGTTCCGACGATGGGATATCTGCATGAGGGACATGGAAGTCTTATTACAAAGGCGAGAGAAAATAATGATAAGGTAGTTGTCAGTATCTTTGTAAATCCATTGCAGTTTGGACCAAGTGAGGATTTGGAAAGTTATCCTAGAGATTTGGAGAAGGACAGTAAGTTTTGTGAGAGTTTGGGAGCAGATTTGATTTTTCATCCGGAACCGGAAGAAATGTATCATGACGATTTCAGTTCTTATGTGGATATGTCTGTACTTACAGAGGAATTATGCGGTCTTAGCCGCCCGGTACATTTTCGAGGAGTGTGTACCGTAGTAAGTAAATTGTTTCATATTGTACAGCCGGATAATGCGTACTTTGGAGAAAAAGACGCACAGCAGCTTGCAATTATTAAACACATGGTACAGGATTTAAATATGGATGTAAATGTTGTAGGTTGTCCGATTGTCCGTGAGGAAGATGGTCTGGCGAAGAGTTCCAGAAACACATATCTTTCAACCGAAGAGAGAAAGGCGGCGTTGATTCTCAGCAAGACCATTGAACTGGGTAAAAAGTTAATTGCAGATGGAGAAAAAGATGCAGATGTGCTTGTGGCAAAAATGAAAGCAAACGTTGAGACAGAGCCTATGGCAAAAATTGATTATGTGAAGGCAGTAAATGGATTAACGATGCAGCAGCAAAAAGAGATTAAGGCACCAATGCTTATAGCGATGGCAGTGTACATTGGAAAGACTAGATTAATAGATAACATGATTATTTCGGAGGACTAAAAATGCAGATAAATATGTTAAAGAGTAAAATTCACAGAGCAACTGTTATTCAGTCAGAGTTAGATTATGTAGGAAGCATAACGATTGATGAGGAATTGATGGAGACAGCAGGTATCTATGAATATGAAAAAGTACAGATAGCAGATGTAGATAACGGAAACAGATTTGAAACATATGTCATTGCCGGAGAAAAAGGGTCAGGAATGATATGTTTAAACGGAGCCGCAGCACATATGGTAAATCTGGGAGATAAAGTAATTATCATGAGTTATGCACAGATGACTCCGGAGGAAATTAAAGATAATAAGCCAAAGGTTGTTTTTGTGGATGATGATAATAAGATTACAAGAGTAAGCAATTATGAGAAACACGGCCAACTCTTCTGAAGCATTAGGAGATAAAAAGATGAGAAAAATTTTTCAAGATAAAACAGTCGTTTTGGGAGTGACAGGTAGTATTGCGGCATATAAAATTGCAAATCTTGCCAGCAGTCTGGTAAAAAAGGGTGCTAATGTTCATGTGATTATGACAAAGAATGCTACTAATTTTATTAATCCGATTACATTTGAATCATTAACAGGAAATAAATGTCTGGTAGATACATTTGACAGAAACTTTGAGTTCAGTGTGGAACATGTATCATTGGCAAAGATGGCAGATGTGTTTATGGTAGCACCAGCCAGTGCCAATGTCATCGGAAAGATTGCAGGGGGTATCGCAGATGATATGCTGACTACTACTATTATGGCATGCAAGTGTCATAAGATTATCTCACCAGCGATGAATACCAATATGTTTGAAAATCAAATTGTACAGGACAATATCCAGAAACTAAAAAATTATGGATATGAAATTATTGAGCCTGCCAGTGGATATCTGGCTTGTGGGGATACTGGGGCAGGAAAAATGCCAGAGCCTGCAGTGCTTGAAAGTTATATTATGAAAGAGATTGCCATGGAAAAAGATATGGCTGGGGAAAAGGTTTTAATTACAGCAGGTCCGACCATGGAAAAAATAGATCCGGTAAGATTTATCAGCAATCATTCTACCGGTAAAATGGGATATGCTTTGGCAAAGGTTGCTATGCTCCGTGGAGCGGATGTGACACTGGTAACAGGAAAGACCAATATTCAGAAACCTGACTTTGTGAATGTTATAGAAGTACAAAGTGCAAGGGAAATGTTTGAAGCAGTGGACAATGTTTTTGACAATCAGGATATTGTCATTATGAGTGCAGCTGTAGCAGATTACAGACCAAAGAATGTGGCGGCGGAGAAGATAAAGAAAAAAGATGGACAGGCTGTGATTGAGTTAGAGCGTACTGATGATATTCTTGCCACGATGTCTGCCAGAAAGAAGGAACAGTTTATATGTGGATTTTCAATGGAAACAGAGAATATGTTGGAAAATTCCAAGGCAAAGCTGGAGAAAAAGAATCTAGATATGATTTGCGCTAATAATCTGAAAGTAGATGGTGCAGGGTTTGGGACCGACACGAATGTAGTGACATTGATTACAAAGAATGATGTGAAAGAACTTCCTATTATGTCAAAAGCGGAAGTGGCAGAGAATATATTGAATGAAATTAAAAGAGGTTAATCGAAAAGATTAACCTCTTTTAATTTTAAATTATTTTTGGAAAGTAATGGCTATTTCTTTTTAAAAGACATTTTTGCACCATCGTTTTCGAAAGAAATTGTGTCATTCTCAAAAGTATATTCGATGGCTTCACCCTCTGCAGAAATTGTTTTCTTATCAGTATCAACTTTCAATTTTGTTTCTTGTCCATTTGTGTTTAAGATAGCAGTCCCATCATCCTTAATCTCAAAAGTAATAGAGATACCAAAAGCTGATAAAGTATCAAGCTGTTTAGAAAGATCTCCCTTATCCGGATCAACTAAACCTGTCAGTTCATAAGAACCTACCATGGCTTTGAGATCATCGCTGTTACCACATCCTACTAGACTGAATGTCAATACCAGTGCCAGTAATAAACTAATTAATTTTTTCATAATTTACCTCCTAATGAATAACCATAATATAAATTTTACTAGAATAATAGGAATTAATCAAGGTTATGGTAAAAAAATGTAGAAAACTGACAAATGTTACAAAATAAAGTTATAGCATTTCAAGGAAACTTAGAATATAGAAAATATACAAATTATATACAAGTGTATCATAGAATAGTAACTATTCAGCCATCAGTTTGAAATTCCTATGGCTTATATTGCATGACTGAATAGTTACATATAATATTAGAAATTTTTTCCATATGTAGTTATTGACTGTAAATTATGGTATGATGATAAAAAATATTGTTATATCACAATTAAAGTATAAGATATGGCATAGGAAACACAAAAGGGGAATAGAAATGGAGAGATTGATTAAGAAGATAATCGTAATGGTATGTTTTATAATAAGTGTTGATTGATACCAGATAAGGATAAAAATAGATATGTATGGGCAGGAGCGTAGATTTTCTCCTGCCACGCCTATATTTAGGCGGTTTGACGTTTGGTACGTTTTCCGTATTCACGTTCCATTTCCCGCATTTCTTCATCCGTTGGAATATCTACAATCCCGACATAGGAATAGTAGATGTCAATATCCTGTGTCCGTTTCCCGTCTTTTTTCTCGCATTCGTGGACTACGATTTTATCCACAAAAGTATTTAAAATTTCGGGCGTTAGCTCGTCAATACGGGTATATTTTTTGGTGACGGCTATCAGCTTGGAAACATTGGTTGCTTCTGTGTCGGCTTCGCTGACTTCGGCTTTCAAGGTTTCGATTTCCTGTTTTAGATGTTCCTGCTCGGCTTCATATCCATCTGACAGCTTATAAAAGCGTTCGTCATTCAGCTTTCCATTGACATTATCCTCATAGATTTTACGGAACAGGCGGTCAAGCTCTTCCATGCGCTTTTCGTCCTTTTCAATCTGTTTCTGCTTTGCGGATAATTCGTATCGGCGTTCCGCAAGGGTAGTGTCAATCTGCTGTCGGATAAATACCCTTTCAAACTGCTGTAAATAGGACAGGAAATGCTGAAGCTGTTTTAATACCAACTGGTATAGGGCATCTTCTCGGACATAATGCTGTGTGCATACGCCGCTCCTGCTGTTTCCCTTATATTTGGAACAGCGGAAGTACAAGTAGCTCTTTGAGGCACGCAGGCTTAATTTTGTGCCACAATCGGCGCATTCCAATAATCCTGTAAAAATGCTTGTTGCGCCGTTTTTTGTCGGTCTGCGTTTATTTGCCCGTATCAGCTGCACTTTGTCCCATAGTTCCCTGTCAATAATAGGGGTGTGGGCATTTTCGATATGCGTCCGCATTTCTTTTGCGGTAGGGATACGCTTTTTACTCTTAAAGCCTAAACGGGTGGACTTAAAGTTCTCTGTAACGCCGATATACGCCACATTTTCAAGAATTAACGCCACCGTGGTGGATTCCCAATTGTATGGGTTTCCTGACACGATTGCCGCTTCTAATCCTTTTGAAGCCTTATATGCGGATGGGGTTAATACTTTATCTTCCCAAAGTATATCAGCAATAGCAGATATTCCCTTTCCCTGCATACAGAGTGAAAATATCCTGCGGACGACTGCCGCCGCTTCCTCATCCACAAGCCAACGGGTTTTGTCGTCTGGATTCCGTAAATATCCGTATGGCGGCGGTCCCAGATGTTCTCCTGCAAGCCCTTTCGCTTTCTTGACTTCCTTTACCTTTTTGCTCGTGCTTTTTGGATACCATTCGTTGAATAGGTTGGTAAAGGCGGCAAATTCGTTGCTCTCAAGGCTGCCCGTGTCCACGTTGTCCATGATGGCGATGAACCTTACGCCCGCTTCGGGGTAGATGATTTCGGAGTAAGAGCCAACCTCGATATAATTCCTGCCGAAGCGTGATAAGTCTTTGACAATGACGGTCTTTACAAGCCCTTTTTCAATGTCCGCCGACATTTCCTTAAAGCTTGGGCGGTCAAAATTCGTACCCGTATAGCCGTCGTCTACATAGTATTTCGGGTTAGGGAAACCGTGTTCTTTTGCGTATTTCATCAGATATTCTTTCTGGTTTACAATGCTGTTGCTTTCGCCTTCCCGCCCATCGTCTTGGCTTAATCTGCAATACAATGCCGTAAATTCTTCCTGCTGTCTTTTCATAAAGTTCTCCTTTCCGACAGCAGACACGGTATTGTGAAGTGTAGGTACAGTGTACCACATCTGCCCTTAAACTTCAACGCTTTAAAGCGATAATTCTTCCGTTGCCTGTTATTCCTCGTCATCATCACCCCAATTCCCATCATCATAAAATCCATATCCCTGTGCGCCACGCCGAAAAATATCCGTAAGCATTACAAGCAAATCCCGCCCGTCTTTTCGGAAATGGGCGTTGACGGTGTATTCCGTGCCGCCGATTTTCTCGGTAATGCTCATCGGCTCTGGGATGCGGACAAGAGGCATGACGTTCTGGACAGGCGGCAGAGGGGGATATATTTTGTCTGGATTTACCATAGGGACGTCCTTGTATTCCTCCATAATCGCCTGAATTTCTTCCTCGGACAGTCTGCTCATCGCAATGATTCCTCCCTCCTGCGGTCTGTTTTTACTGGCTGTTTCTGCCGATTCGACCTCTGATTTTCAATCGTATCATGGATTTGGTCTAAGCAGTTGTCGATATGGGCAGAGCGTTTTTCAATCCCGTCTGCATATTTCAGACGTTTCCTAAGCTCCGTTATCCGCTCCGTCACGCCCTGTTTTTCGGCTCGGAGTGTTTCTTTTTCGGCTGGTAAAGCACGGCGTACCTTGTTCCGCAAGTGCTGGCGGTAGGCAATCAGTTTATTCATTTCACTCTGGTTTTTCTCCCTGTCGGCGTGTAAATCGGAAAGAGTGGAGATTCCATGCTTCGACATATACCTTACCTGTGCGGTAATCTCGTCCAGTTTCCGCAATTCTTCTTTCATCAGCGGGCTTGTCGGCTTGTAGTCCGTGCCTTTGGGGAATATCCCTAACTGATAACACCAGTAGTAATACAACGCTAAAATCCCTGTGGTTTTTTGATGCGGTTTCCATGCGTTTTTATACTGCTCTGGCATATGCGGGGAGTAGGAAATCCTTGCTTTATAGTTTCCATATCGGGAAGCTCCGCCTAAATATGACCGTATGAAGTCGGGGGTCAGCCGCTCGTCAAGCGTGTCTAACCTTGTGAAGTGTTTGTACTGCGGCAGCTTCATTTTCCAATGGCTGCCCGAAAAATCAACCTCATATCCTTTGTCGGTAAGGTATTTCATCATGTGCTGTAAATCCCTGCTCCCGTTGATTGCCTCCCTTAAATCCTCACGATAAACGTTATAGCGTGTCGGCTTGCCGCTCTTTTCGTCCAGATAAAGCGGTCTTGAGGGGGCTTTCTTGGGGTTTTCAATCACCGATAAACCGTACTCTCGGCATAAGCGGTCGGACACTTCTCTCAACCTTTTCTGCTCCGATTTTAAATAATTGTATTTGCTTCCATCCAGATAAGAAACGGAGTTGAAACAGAAATGATTATGCAGATGTCCTTTGTCAAGGTGGGTGGCAACGATTATCTGGTACTTGCCGCCCCACATTTCCCCTGCTAATTTTAATCCGATTTCGTGGCACTGTTCGGGCGTTACCTCGTCTGGTTTGAAGCTTTGGTATCCGTGCCATGCAATATATCCGCCTGTCTTTTGGTACTGTTTCTTTGTCAAAATCATCTGCTGTAAGGCGGTTTCTTTCAGACAGTTGACAGCGGAAACATACTCACCCTCATTTGTTTTTAACGGATTCTTCACATAGGAGAATACGTCAAAGAAGTCCTGCATTTCCCGATTCGGCACGGTCTTTTCTGGATTTTCTATATAGTCAATCACGTCTTTAATGCTCCCTTTGACATGCCATAAGCTTGTTACCGCCATATCAGACCGCCCCCTGTCATCAATTCTTCTGCGTTAAACTGTTGTGGGAGAGTTGTTTTCTGTTGCAATTCTAAGATAAAATCCTCAATCTCCTTACAGATTTCATCAGCGGTTGGATAGTATGGGACACACTTTTTGAAAGCGTCATGCACTTCATAGAGCTTGTTTAACAGTTCCCAAAACTCGGTTTTAGGCTGTGGCTGCGGGGCATTTCCCTTGCATAACTGGCGCATAAATTCTGCTGCGGACAGACCGCAAGGGGCGGCGCACTGCTTTAATTTTTCATGTTCTTCCTCGTTCAGTCGGACGGTAATCGGGACATTCCGCACGTCCTTTTCTGATTTTTCTCTGCTCATTTTCCTTATCCTCCAGTCTTGAATTTTATTCTTAACAGGGTATTCAGGGATGTTCCCTGAGTAAGTCCACGCCCGCAAGAGGCATGGATTGGGATTGTGGCTGACACAATCCGATGCTCGCTATCTCTGTGGACAACGCCGCAGAGCATTTTTCCTGTGCAGCGGCATTCTTCCATGCCTGTCTTACCCTCCGAAAAGAAAATCCTATGTCCCTGCACCTCCGTTCTGGATTCGGTTTTTCTTGACTTTTGGATAAATGAAAAAGCCGCTACACCGCACCACGAATGACAGGAGTATTTTCTCCTGCTTGGATTCGCAATGCTATGTAACGGCTTTGGGATTCAAAACCATGCTGCCATACGTCAGCCGAAAAGAGCAGCTTACGTTCGGCGGCAGTCAGCCTTATCCATTGGCTGACATTTCATTCTTCCATCTATGTGCTATTTAATTTTCAATCTTCAAGATTGCTTCTTCGTTTCTTAAATTTCTCCCTTACATACTCGTAGGCTTCTTGGATATATGGTTTCAATTCCTCGAATGTCTGTTCAGAGGGGTTCAATGCACATATCCACGCCATCCATGCGTAAACAGGATGGGGGAGTATCTCATTCAATACGCTAAAGTCATAATCCATATCTACAACACCGCCCGCCGGCGGACGTTTTGGGATTGTCCCAAACAATTCCACAAAAGTGCTTTTCCGTATTCCCAGATTCACACGGTAGACATTCTCTCTGTTTAAATCAGAACCTTTGTCATTATCACCGTTCTTTTCCTTAACCGTCAATATATAAACGCCACGCTTCAGCACATGGTCTGGGTTATAGAAAATCCCTTTCTCGCCCCAACTCTCAACTAAGACTGTTCCCTCAAGATTTTGAAGGCAGTAATTCAATATTTTATCTGGTGTCATTCTGACATCTCCATTTCTGACTTACTTCTAATTCTCCTATGAGTATTTCAGAATATCATAGCGACTATATTTGTGTCAAGATTTTGGGTAAATTTTTTAGTATTCCCTGTGGACAGGAATTTTATTCATTTAATCTTAAATTGGATGGGAGAATTTTATCTTCCATCCAATAGCCCGCTGAAAAACCGTCTATATTAGATGATTATAAAATCTTCCGCAGCTTTTTCCGCAAGTGGTCTAATCTTGCATAGATAGCCCCTGTTGTCAATTCAACAAGCGGGGCAATTTCCTTTGTGGAATAGCCCTGCATTTTCAGCAGGATGATTTGCAGGGTACGCCTGTCCACCGTTAGCAATGTCCGATACAGGGTTTCGTCCTCAATTTCGTCCAGTAAATCAGCAACAGTCTTTAGCTCGGTATTCTGTTCCCTGTCTGCCATCCCCTCAAGGTATTCTCCAAAGTTGCTTGTCCAATGATAAAACCGTCTGTTGGAATTGAAGTCTGCCCTGTCGTCTGTGCGGATTTGCTCAATGGTGTTTTCGTCAACTCCATGCTCCCGCAATATTTTTTCCTCGGCTTCTTTCCAGATAAGCCATTTCCTGTTCTCCCGTCCGTTGTTGTATGCCATTCTTTTTTCCTCCAATCTGAAATTTTTGAAAATGTAAAAATCAGATTGGAAAGGCGGCGAACGACAACCAACAGCAGAAACAGCCCTGCGGCACATTCCGATAAAAAACGACAAAAGAAAAACCGTAAAGGCTCTGTGACCTCTACGGTTATAGGAGATACATATTCTGTTAAGTGGAGATTCTACTTCTGGTTTCATGGTGAGAAGTAGCGTTGCATGGGCAGGGATTTTTTTAACTGGCTTCCTGCCATTCCCCGATATGCTATGTATAAGTCAATTCTGCGTTGCATGAGCAGATAGATTACCGCCCGAAAAAAGGACATAAAAAAATCCCTCCAAATTTAAAACAGGTCTGGAGAGTGTCTGTTAAGTCTTTTCGGGCATAGCAATACCGCCCACCAAAACACCGTTTTTTTATTATGGTGGGCGTTTGTTTTACAAACTTATATCCTACTAAAAAAGAGCCAACAAACCGCCAGATAACGTACTCACTTGTTCATCGGCTCTGCGTCTTATGCGTCTGGCTCTTTGATAATAATGACTTGTAATTTTTTTGCTTCAATCAATGTTTCCTGTTTGCATTTCGGACAATATAGGGGAAAGTTTTTCAATTCTGTATCTTGCCGTATCTGTAACCTTGTTTTATTTCCGCAGATTGGGCATAGCAACCATTCTGTTTTCATAATGTCAAATCCTTTTCTTTCATAAAGCAGATGCTTATACTCTTATTTCTTCCTAGATTTTACGCAAATATCGCTTAAACAAAAAGCATATCCACATAGCAGATAAAATAAATGCGGGCAGCATATAAAGCGGCATATTTTCTAAAATCGCTTTTCCAATCCAAAAAGAGGGTAGCGGAGATATTACATACTGTATATCTGATTTAATGAAAAACGGGATAACAGCACCCAAAATAGTCAGCGTAGATAACTTCGTTACTGCCATACCCTCTAGCTTGTTTGATGAAATCGTCAGTACAAGCAATGCAACAATCATGCCCTGCAAGGTTCCTCCTGCCGCAAGCAATAAAATGGTAAGCGGAGAAAGAGGCGTCAGTTTAAAAACAGGCAGCAGAATAATAGTCGCAAGAAATGCAATAGCAGAAGGCACGCCAAACCGTGCAACTATGTAACCTGTTTTTCTTAAAGGCGTAATGAATAAATAGACGGCTGTCTTTTCATCCCTTTCCTCTAAAGAAATCATTGCTGAAACAAAGCAGAACATAGTGGATGACAGCATTGCAAACAGAATGTCAACCAACTTGTAATAGGGAGAAATAATTGCCGCTATATGAAAACTGTCTGTCAAAGCGGCTTCTATGAAAGGTATGGCAAACCGAAAGAAAAAGCCTGCAAGGATGGGCGCAAAACAAGATACAAACAACATCATGTCCCGCCGCATAGCTGCCGCCATTTGGAAAAAACTCAATCTAATTGCTTTCATAGCTTTACACCTCCCATGCTATCCCACATTTTCAAGACACAAAATCTTGAAAGCACAAATAGAATTACCGTCGTTGCCACCACGCCCCAAAAACCTATTACGGACGAAGAATGCCCTGAAACCATATCCATACAAACATTGACAGGATAATACCCGCACCATGCAGGAGTAATTTTAAATAAATGCAAAATTGCAGGAACAAAGCAAACGGCTTCGATTGGCACAGTCCACAATATAAACTGATTAAGGCTTGCAATTTTTGTTGCAACGATTATTCCAAATAATGTAAATATCACACTGGATATAAACGTACCAAAAAGCACAATGTGCAAATTATCCGCATTTGCGGCTAATGCTAAAATAGCTGCTACGACAAGTGAAATGGCTGACAATGAACTGACTTTAGCAATCACATATTCCGTCGCATGGACAGGAGAAACCGCCAATGCACAAGTTGTATGCTGGCTCTTTTCCAAAAGGACAATCGCCCCCATGAAGAACAGCCCCATTGATGCGGGGTCAGAAAAGATTAAAATTGCGGCAGCTTTTTCTTTCCAATTTTCGGGAAGCGCAGAAAGCACTGCTATATAGATTACAGTCAACACTGCATATAAAAAATAAAAACCATATTTCGCTTGAAAGCGCATATCCAATAAAAACAGCTTTTTCAACCTCATAACAGCGTCCTCCCCGTAACATCCATAAAAATATCATTTAAGGTTGGCTCACTGCTGTGAATGGATTGCAGACGGTTTTTGGCTATCAGATTTTTCAGCCGCTCATCAGAAGATATTTGTTCCAAAGGGCAGCTTGCCCTATGCTCCCCATCCTCAACCCATGTATATGTTACGGTTGCCGCTCCTTTTGACATAATCAGATTGTGCGGGCTGTCAAGGGCGCATATTTTGCCGTTTACGATAAATGCCACCCTGTCGCAAAGCTCGGCTGCGTCCTGCATATTATGCGTCGTCAAAAGAATGGTTTTCCCTTTTGCCTTTTCCTCTAAAATCATATTTTTCATCATACGGCTGTTTGCGGGGTCAAGCCCGCTGGTCGGCTCGTCAAGGCAGAGCAGGACAGGGTCATGCAGCAATGCTTTTATAAAGTTTAAGCGGGATTTCATGCCCTTTGAATAATCGGCTACACGTTTATCTGCATCCTGCTCCAAACCTACCGCTTCCAAAAGTTCATCTATCGGGCGTGGCTTTTTTTCGTATAATGATGAGAAAAACTGCAAGTTCTCTTTTGCCGTCAGCTTTTCATACATTGTTGAAAATTCAAAATCAACCCCTATATTCTCATAAAAATTCTTTGCACGATTTTTACACTCAATGCCATTTACCAGACAGCAGCCTTGATATGTTCTCAACATTCCAATCAAGATTTTCTGCAATGTGCTTTTGCCTGCCCCAGATGGTCCTAAAAATCCAAAAATTTCACCCTCTGGAACAGAAAAACTCATACCAGAAATAAATGGATTTTTCGTGTAACTAAACGAAAGATTTTCTACTGTAATCATGTCTACCTCCATACTGTTTGACTTAATCACTCTGAATAGTCAATTTAAGGGCTGTTTTAAGTCTGGCTGGTTGCCAGACTCTTTAAATAATTTGTGTCACAATACCATAAATCAAGGAATACAACGCTTCATCATACTGTTCACCAATCTCTGCTTTATGCAGCGTTGCAAAATAGATTGCATGGAATGTGGCACTAAGAACTTTTATATCTACTTCTTTTTTCACAGGAAATAGGGCAAGCATTTTTTCAATCGTATCTGTATCGTCCCGAAAATGCTCCTCCACAATTTCCCGTGGCAGCTTACGCACAAGCAATTCCACTTCATTAACATCAATCAATTTCAAAATCAGCATTTCCTCTGTCATTTTATAGAACTCAAATATCACATCGGTCAGTTTTTCCGCTGACAACTCTGTATTCGCAATGCCAGAAATGGTCTGATACAGCTTGCGGTTGACAGTTTCCTGCTGTTCTTGAATGACTTCAAACAAAAGTAATTCTTTTGATTTATAAAAGAGATAAAAAGTTCCTTTTGGAATATTAACCCGTTTCACGATTTCATCGACTGTCGTGCGGCGGACGCCATACCTTGCAAGGCATTTTGCCGCTTCTTCTTTCAATCGTTTTCTGATATATTCCCGTTCCTGCTCTGAATAGCTCTTTGGCACTTTAACGCCCCCCTATTTGACTAATTCTGCTTATTCAGTCATTATATACAGCTTTTGGAACTCTGTCAATATTCTATTTCATAGAAGTTTAAATCGTTTATGAGAAATAACAGAAGTTTTTACCATCCGAAAGGCAAAATATGCTGTTTCGTTGGTACTATCAATGCCTTCACAGTTTGAGAAAACCAAAAACAAGAGGGTAAGAAATCTCATCCCTACCCTCTGATTTTAACTCTTTATGCGTATATGATTTCCTCGTTCACAATCTCCCTCGCACACGCCCTTATGTTATTTAAATATTGTACCCATTCTAAGGCGTTTTCTTCCTTTAGCTGTTCCGTTATGTCCTGTGTCTGTTTCAAGCCCTCTATGAGCCTTTCAAAGCGTTCCTGTGCTTGTCTGTTGATGTCGGCAAGGTATGTATTCAGCTTGCCGCTTGTGAGAAGATTGGTGTATGTAACCTTGCGGTACTGCTTCAGATAGTCCAGATGTCGTTGTCCCCATATGCCTATCGGCTGTTCTTCTTCAGTAAATACAGTTAAGCACGGTAATAAGTAATCGCCTTGCTTTTCGTATTTTCCACCCATTTCCTCAAATAATGATTTTGTCATTTTCTATTTCCTCCAGATAAGTTATTCACTCCACATATTTGTGTCTGCTGTCTTAAACACAATTTTTGAGTTTTGTCCTTATCTGGTTTCATACTTCATACAATTCCTTATATGAAATTGAACATTCCTTGTATTTAATCGCTATTTTATTGTTTTCTTTTTGGTTTTCAATTATTTCTCTAACCTTATTCATCCTCACACTCCTTTAACCTCAATATTTTTTGGATCATGTCATTTATTGTTCCAACATCATCCATTACCAGAAAATCATCATCTAGTTCCAAGTCAAATTCATCTTCAATTTCCAAAAGAATTTGCACGAACACAAGAGAATCCATACCTAGCTGTTCGAGAGTGCTGTCCATACTATTAATTATTACATCCTCTTCAATCTCCGCCATTTCAGATATGATTTTAATTATCTTCTTTCCATCTCGACTCACTTCGTATTGGGCATTATCTTTAACTGATATTTTTTTATTTTCATATTCTAAACGAAGTTTTTCTTGGTCAATTTTGTCGTTTGACGTAGTAGGTATAGTATCCAACTTTATATAAACTACCGGCAACATATAATCAGGAAGATACGTCATTAAATTTTCCTTTATGTTTGTTTCTTCCACCTCTCCAGTCCAATATAAAACTATTATTTTTCTGTCACTTTCTGTAATCACATAAGCAGCACAATCACCAATCCTGCTTACATGCTCTTTAGCACATGTTTGGATTTCGCCTAATTCGATTCTTTTTCCATTGATTTTGATTTGCCCATCATTTCTTCCTACAAATACAACTTTTTTCTGATTATTTAATTTGACTAGGTCGCCTGTCCTATATGCCCTATAACCTTTCCACTCAAAAAAACACCTTTTTGTTTCTTCTATATTATTGTAATAACCAACTGCAATACCTGTTCCAAATAAAATCAGTTCACCTTCTTCGCCAGTTGTAATGATTTCATTGTTATCTTTGTCAGCTATATAATAATACATATTGTCTATTGGTTTTCCAATATTCACTTCTTCGTCAATTATGCAATCTTCAACAAGTGCATCTACTGTCGCTTCTGTCGGTCCATAGTGATTGTGTAATAAATAACCCTTTTCTATTATTTTTTGCTTTGTCACCTTATCTAACTGCTCTGCACCAACAATAATATGTTTTAGGCTATTCATCTTTGTTGTATTGGCTACCAAAAAATCTGCCATCCTTGGTATCATTTGGACTATGTTAATCTTATATCTGTTTATGTATTCTTCAAATACAACTGGATTATTTTTACACTTTCTATCTGGTATTACTACACATCCACCATTTAACAGTATCCCAAAATACTCCTCAATGGACACGTCAAATGATATATTTGCTAATTGCAATATTCGTATTTTGTTATCAATTTGATATTTTTTACCAAACCACTCTGTCAAGTTCAATAAACTTTCTGTAGCAATCATTACACCCTTTGGATTTCCTGTTGTTCCAGATGTAAATAAAATATATGCGATATCTACTTTTCCATTTTGAGTTTGTATTTGTGACGTATCCTCCATTTCTTGATTATCAAGAAACACACCAAGTTTATTTCTATCTATAATTGCACTTGTTTCTGCGTTTTTTGATATGTACTGAATTCTCTCCTCTGGAACATTAATATCAATAGGAATGAATGTCTTTCCTTCTTTTAATATCGCCATGACGGTTATCCAGTACTCCATTGAAGACTCCATTTTCACAATCACTTTATCTTCATTAATCAGCCTTATGTGTTTTGAAATGTGAAGTATCATATTATGCAATTGCTCATATGTATAATTCATATAGCCACTAATCATAGCTATCTTGTTAGAGTTGCATTCAACTTGTTTTTTCCATTTTTCAAATATTATTTTATTCATCATTTCGAACTTGTCCCTTACATCTGTATTACTGAATCACATATTTGTAAAATATTATCATTATGAGCTATTATTATTAATGTACAATCCTTTCCTATACTCTTTAGCGCTTCAACAATTTTCATTTCTACATTTTTGTCTAATGCACTAGTAGCTTCATCCAATATTATGATTTTTGCATGCTTTAAAAATGCTCTCGCAAGTAATAATCTTTGTTTTTGTCCTCCTGAGAAGTTCTCGCCATTTTCACCAGCTTTTGTCTCCATCCCTTCAGTAAGAGATTCAATAAAGTCATATATTCTTGCCTTCTTGCATGCGGCAATAAGTTCTCCTTCTTTCACATTCTCAACACCTAAGCACAAATTATCCCTAATCGAAACATTGTATAACGTTGGTGTTTGACTAATATAAACAATATTATTAAAAAAGCTTTCTTCCAAAATATTTTTTCTATTTTGGGATCCATAAAAAACATTTCCTGATGTTGGTTTGAGCAATCCCAACATCACATTCACAAGTGTAGTCTTTCCAGTACCACTTTTCCCTTTTATTGCTACCCTATCTCCTTGCTTTATCTCTTTACTTAAATTCTTTATAATCCAGTCTGAATCATTTGAATATTTAAAATTCAAGTCTTCAATGCGTATATTGTAATCAACTATTTCCGCCATATTTTTTCTAACATTTTCCGGCTCAACTACAAGTCGCTCCATAACCCTATCGAAATATATTTTATTTGATTGTAACTCAGCATTTGCTGCAGAAACTGCTTTTACACTACCAGCTAACATTCCATAATACTGAACAAATACCAATAACACTCCGATTGAAAAATATCCTTTAAAGATAAGAATACCTCCGAAGAAGTACATTCCAAACTGTATTACGAAATCATCCTTTACTTTTGGTATTACAAGTGTTCTTGTAACCCAATATCTTAACCATGATGCAAAGTAAGATTGATCCGTGCCTTGAAATTCAAGAAACTCCTCTTTTTTCTTTCTTTCATACTCGTTAATTCTAATATCTTTCCATCCTTTTGCTGTTTCGTCTAACCAACTTGCCCATCGCGCATCATTTGTATTAAGCACTTCATTTACATATTTTTCTTTTTCACTAAAAATGTGATCCAGCAAAAAAGTTAGTGGAATAAATGCGCAAGCACATATGGCCATTCGCCATTCTATCACTAACAATATCACTCCCATGATTACAGAGTGAATGATGTTCCAAAAATAATTAATTGTTTGCTCATCAGCAAAAGTAGAGAGTTTATCCACATCTTCCTCAATAATCACCTTAATATCTCCTGATTTTATATTAGAATACTCCTCATAATCTATTTTCGTAAAATTCTCAAACAACTTTACTTTCAATTTCGCAAATACGTTTTTATTGATTTTAAACTTTATTTTGACTTTACTTAAATTAATTATGGATATTACAAACTGAATTAATAAGTACCCCACTATTACAATAATCAATTTTTGTTTATTCTGTCCTAAAATAATATCCTCAATGAAAATACCGTATAATACTGGAAATAGTATAGATAATACATTTAATGCTACAGTCAACACAAAACTTATTATTACTATTTTCTTGCTTCCATCAAAAAATGGATACAATTTCTTTATGATTTGAAATCTATATTTACTCTTATTCATATATTTCTCCTAAACCAGATTAAACAATTTACGATAATCATCACATTGTTCCCTTATCTCATCTGGACTTGCATCCGCAATTACTTTTCCGTCTTTCAGCATAATTACTCTGTCGCACATATTTACATTCTCTATTCTGTGAGTAACCATTATGCATGTTCGGTTATTTAAGGCTTTATCTAGATTATCAAGAATAACATTTTCATTAACTTTATCTAACGCAGAGGTTGCTTCATCAAAAATAAGTACATCTGCCGATTTCAAATATGCTCTTGCTATACCTATTCTTTGTCTTTGTCCACCCGAGATGTTTTGTCCACCTATTGTCAACTCCGTTTTCAAGCCCTTATCCATTTCTGCAATTACGCTATCCAATGCAGAATATTTACAACTATTCACCACCTTTTTTTCGCTAACATTAGACCCCATTAGAAGATTATTCATAATTGTACCTTCAAAAAGAACTATATTTTGAAATACAGCACCAACCCTATTATAGAAAGATTTAATGTCATAACTATCCATCTTTTGTCCATTTATCAAAACACTTCCTTTGCTTGGTTTATATAGTCCTAATATAAGGTTTAATAATGTGGATTTTCCACATCCTGAAGGACCTACAATTGCAACCTTCTCACCTCTTTCTATTTTTAGATTTACGTCACATACCACCAAATTCTCATCATATCCAAATTTACAATTTTTAAGTTCGATAGTATCTATTTTTTCCAACTTTTCCAAATTATCGTTATTTGTGTTAATCGTATCTCTTTCTAAGAACGTTTTAATTCTATCTATCACTGATATTCTTTGCTGTGCATCCATATAATTCTGTGCAATATCAGATAACGCCTTTGACAAGATTGCAAAAAAAGATAACATAACCGTAATTGTTCCAATAGTAAGATTTTTTTCTAAAGACAAATATGCTAATAAGAAATACTGGATAACTAATATGATATTTTTTAAGTTTGCAATTATTTCATTGACAACTGTATTATGAACAGCAATTTTTGCATTAATATCATATATTTCACCTAACTTATCATCCATTTCAACAATCGTAGATTTCACAGCACTATTTAGTCTTAAATCAACAAAAGAATTAATTCTCTCAAATAACCACGCAACATAATTTGAAAATTTCTCCTTATTTAAGTCGCTATTCTTTCTAATGTCTTTACCACCAATAAAAGATGCGTAAACAGATATTGGAACAAACACTAATGTAACCAATCCTAAAACCACATCAATTCTTAGTATTATTCCTAAACATACAATTATTAGTAATATGTTATTTATATTATGAACAATATTTCTTACTATAAAATTGACTGCCTCTATTGACCAAAACTGAATCATATTGATAGTGTCACCATATTCTATTTGATCCATTTCTATTGCAGTTAGGTTTTGCAATTTAGAGAACATTTCTATCCTGAAATTTCTGTTGTACTTATTCCAAATTATTCCGTACATTTCATAAATCAAATAGTATAGAACAACTCCAAACAACGTAATGTAAAAAAATACAGCACCAATCTTCAAAAACATGTTCAAGTCGTTGTAATATACAACTTGATTTATCATTAATCCAAAGATAATTGGTGTAATAATCGTAACAATTGTTTGGAATAGCCATCCTATATAAAACAAAAAGTATTGTATTCTCATTTTGTCCATATACTTAAATAAAAATATAATTGTTGAAAAATAGCCTAATTTTTTATTTTTCATTACTATCATCCTCTTAAATATTTCCTGCTTTTATAAAAATCGCATTAAATAGCGAAATACTATCACACTGAATATCGACATTTATTGTTTGCCCATCTTGCAAATCTTTATCGTTTTGTATTTCTAACAAATTTGATTCGCACATTTTTGCTTTTTTTACCCATTGATTTCTTTCAGCGTAATAATATATGTTATCTGCATCGCCACATATTTTCCCTTCTAACTCTATATATGTCTTATCTTTATCAATACTTATTTTTCCTTCACAAGTCTGATACACTGGAATCATGACTTTATGAGTAATTCCAATAAATATTGATGATCCCAAAGCAAAAAAGATTATGTATGCGTATATGCTTGATATTATTTTTTCCATAATACTATCTTTCATTTGCTTTACTCTCCTCACATACTTTCAACAACCCACTTACAACATTTTCATATTCAATCTTTATTTCACTTAATCTTTCTTTTAACTTTTCAAGAGTATTTTCTTTTCTTCTGAGAGAATATTTCACCCCTAAGTTTTGGATTTTTTCACTATTTTTTCGATAGTTTGCAACATCATCCATCAATTTCATTTCTGTATCTGTTTCACAGATCCAACCATTTCGCACCATATACAGAATTCTTTTTTCCATAACTTTTCCAAATTCGTCTAAAATATGTAATGGTCTTCTGTCAAACCATGAATCGACTTCAAACTCATCTAATGCTTTTTGATATTCTTCGAAATATTCAATACCATATGCTATTTCCCAAGGATCTTGTTCCCACCACAAATAGTTCTTCACTCTGGTATCTGTTCCTTCTAATGAATCCTTGCACCAGCCAATCACTCTATCTAAATCTAGTTCTTCCTTTTTGTCATTTACTGAAATCAACCAAATATCATTTCCAAATTCAATGTGACACTCTTTTTTATCTTTTTTCCAATCATAATATGATTTTTCCAAATCATTGTATTTCATTTGTACAGTTTGGTATAATCCATTCCCCATAAAATCAGAAACTAAAAATATTTGTTCTCTATCATTATACCCACTTATATACGCCTGGTGTTTCATATGAGTTTTCTCCTCATCTCCCCACCATTGCGGAATATAGTACATATCAAGTGAAATGAACACATACTTTTTTTCACTAATGCTCTTTTTTATGAATTCTATAGGATTATCAACCTCTTCACGCTTTACAATTTCTTTATTTAATTGTTTGCAAAAACATTCTTGTTCTTCTTCGTTTCCGAATTTGAAATCTGTCCAATATTCATTAAAGTGAATGAATCTATACATCCAAATCAAAAAATAATTATTGTATACCCACATCTCATCCTTATCATAGCCCTTCAATATTGCGTTTATCCCTGTGAAATATGGATATGTTTTTACCATGGGTTCTCCCCATGGTAATTTCACAGTTTCGTCATTTTCATTTAGCGAATCCACTAGAACACCACGCTCTTTCACTAATATTTTATCGTCTTCATTAATGATAATGCTTTTATTATTTTCGTATTCAATTCCATTTATTAAAATTTGTATATCCTCATTTTCGCTTCTTATATATTTGCTGTTATCATCTTTTTTATAAAACAATATAGCTTTTTCATTTATACCTATCGTCTTTTTGCCATTCGCATAATTATAAAATATTCTATTATGCTCATCTAAGCACTTAATAACGCTTTCCATAATATCCTCTCCTGCCATCGAATCGTTTTTATATTCTGCTATATAAATAAAATTTATGTCATAAAATATCAATAGATATTATACATTAATAAAAAATGCACAATGTTAATTTCTTTTCATTCACTTTCATATTATTTTCCTTTCTGTTCCACATAAGCTTTTTCTACTGCTGCAATAACACCTTTACACAATAAGTACCTCTAATTTCTTTAAAATATACTTTGATATCTATATCCTTTTTTCTTACATAATAAATTGATAGGTCTTTAAACTCTTTTAACATCTCCATCAAGAAATTACGATTCAATTTTTCATTATTATCTTCAAATAGAACAAATAAACACTTTATTCTTCTATTCGCCCATCAACCTCTTCTAAAAAGAGTTATAAGTTTTATTTACTTATTTTTCTATGTGTAGGAATTACATATATATGTTTCATTCTTGCTATCTGGATGTTCAATGACCATATCTTGATTCTATTTTATCCTAAGTGAATATTCTCGTTCGAGAAAACCATAATTCCATAAGTTGAAAACTATCATTAATTTACTTGATTACCAATTTCCTGATATTTCCACCTTGTCACATCGTAGGTATAAAGCTGCATTAATTATGTCAGTTATATCCGACATATTTTTTAGGTAAATCGAATTTAATTCTCTATCAATTCACCGTTACGAGACAGACAGTTTAAGAATCAGAACACTCTCTCAATCACAATTCTGTTATTTTTTTCAATTAAATAACAGTCACTTATTTTTATTATACATATCTTATTTTCTTTCCTGTTTAAAATGTCATAACTTGTCGTTTATCTGTAATAAAAAGTACTCTATAGCTATTTTCCAAATTAATAAACGGCATAATATTATAATATTTCTGACTATGTATGAACAGTATGAAGATAACCTATAGGATTAGATTGTAAATAAGAAATTTTGTGATTCCATGTACTATTTAACGAATAGTATAAAAATACGCTAAGTAATTTAGAAGAAAATAATAAGAAGTTCCATATTCTGACTCGTGACTAGAAAAATTATCTAACTACTTACAACAATATAGTTCACCGTCTGTTTTTCTACATCCGACTCTTCTAGAAACTAATAAAACAGTATTGAATAAGAAACTGCTTGAAACAATTTCCATTCCTCATGACAGTGACAATATCTCGCTTGTAGGAATCGTATATGTTTTAGAGAACTATCTCAAATTTTCAAAAACATCATCAAACGTTCTATCAGATATAGGAGTATCCTAAAGCAATGTAATCGGTAAATCCTCTGTATCTATAATCCCTTAATATTTACGACAATAGATTACAATCAGGACCATCAGCCCATCTGGTAATGTCGTCGACTTAAGGTTTTCGGATGCAAATAACTAATAAAATACTCCCCATTTATAAAAAATACTTGACATATCAATCGAAAAATGTTGCCTCGCATTTATTATGTTTTCAATGCGATGTGCTTTTATGAGCACAAATATTTTTACCTCCATTTTAAAAAGTTCTAACGAACTTATTACATCTGGAAGTTTTCATTCAAAACGTCGTATAAGTAATGCTTTTACGAGTTCAGAAAAATTTCTTTTCAAGATTTTATTTACTTTATACTTTGTTCCACTCACAAATCAATATCAATTAGCTATTTGGAATTTATGGAAATTTTTCAAACTTTAATTCCGCCGTTTGTAACAAAACATACACTTTCCAAAGCAAGATAGGGAATCCAAGATAGGGAATCTCATATTAAGCTTTTATTGAATTATTCTGTCTTTCAGTATAACAGTTTTATGGTCAGTCGACTGATTTACACATATGGAACGTTTTTCACATTTATGCTATAAACAGCAGTACAATACAGATTCCTGAGTCAATAGAATTTTCCAATCCTTTGTATAAGCGAACAAATCCGTCTCCTTCCCCGTACAATGCCTTGATATGCTACATTTTCTCTCGCAGAGCAGGAACAGAGAGGTTGAGAAAGAATCCAGATGAAAGTTGTTCTATACAATGGTACTCAGTCCGTCAATGACTTTTCTCATAATCGATATATCCACAGACGATATAAATATACTTCGCTTTTGATATATCACTCAGCATAGGTACTTACAATCCTGAAAATATTTTGAAGTGTTATCTCACCCACTCCATTATAAACGTCAACACGAATTCTGCACATGTCTATGGTTACAACAATGTTTCCTATGCATACAGACACTGGAGTAATTACCCCAAGCAATCTTTTTTCTCACCAAATAATTCCGGAACCTTTTTACATTCCTAGTGCAGCGCCTCAAATACCTAGCTTTTGATTTTCTACAGCCAGTATTAGTAGGTTTTCTCATTGATTTTATTTGTTCTTCACCATGCTTTGACTGTCATACCGCTTCCATGGCATTCTTTAATTTTCTGAATCCAGAGATTCAATCTGGTATTATGTTCCGTGACTGTTAAGCGATCCATTTTGTAATCCTCCGTTTTCTCCAAATTGTCTAAAGATGCTCAAGTGTCTTTAGGTTTTGATATAATTATCTCAAAATCATTTGATGGTTTCTAGCTATCTTCTTATTTAACACTTACTATCAACCAAATAAATTTTTCTATATACAAATATTTAATAAAAAAACAGAGCATATATTTCTACATACTCTGCCTCAATAACAGCCTATAATTATTAGCACTATATTCATCTACAACTTTTCATTTTCAAGATATCATTCCATATAAACTCACATCAACCTCAAATTTTTCCCCTTTATCTACAAACTCTACATAACCATCATACTTTTTTACGATAGCCTTTATACTGGATACTCCTATTCCATGATTATGAACATCACGTTTACTGCTTTTATTTATATTCACCGGCTCCTTTATTTTGCCATTACATACTTTAACAAACAATGTATTCTTCTGATAAAACATATCTATCTTAATCCATCTATCTTCCTTGCTTATCTTCTCACACGCTTCTATTGCATTATCTAATATATTTCCCAACAAAATTCCTGCATCTTTATAATCTAGACTAACAGCTTTTGATACTTTAATATCAACATCAGTTGTTATTCCTAATTTTTCTGCCTGACTAATTTTATTGTTAATTATTGTATTAATAACCACATTAGATGTATATATTTTTATCACTTTCATCTAATTCCTGCACAATTTTTCTAATTTCCTCTGAAATTTTATTTTTTTCTTTATAGCTCCCGCATATCGCTAACAACATATTTTTTAAATCGTGTTTTATTTTTTGAACTTCTCTGCTACTCTTTTCTACTTCCTGATAATATTGTTCTTTTGCTTCTGCTTCTTGTAACAACATTTCTTTTTCATAATTATCCGATAATGTATCTATTACTTTAAAAAACATTTTAAACATCAAGACATTACTAGTAATTGTCATAATAATTATCACCAGACACATTATATTAACTAAATCATTTTTACTATTTTGAATAATATTGATAGCAATACAACATATGACAATACTTGAAAGCGGAATAATAACTAAAAATTTACCTATGTTAAAAGCCAATTTAGGAAGTTTTACTTTCTTAATGCCACAAAGAGCATAAACAATCAAAAAACGAATAAATTCACAGATGAAAGAACTACCGTAATAACGAACTGAATATGGAATCATCTCTCCTGAAACATTTAAAATCAAAAAACCGATTAGTTCTGCCACAATTCCAAATCCTATGTACAAAACTGGCAGGATAATATGATAAGAAATACTATATGAAAATGAGAGACTATATAGATAAATCATTAATATACATAAAATAAGATTTACACTCTGATTCTGAAACTGATTAACCACACTCATTAATATAATACAACTGCCAAAAAGACTGACACTATATTTCTTTTCCAAGTTTCTTTTTTTACTGAAACAATTGAAATATTTAAAAATGATCAAATAATCAATTAAATTTATTACAATATCGTAAATTATACTCATACCTGCCCCCTTAAGTAATCTAAATGTTTTTTCTTGAGTTCTTTTTTATAATCTCTACTTACATATAACCGTTTACCGCCTTGTAATACTACACTTTCTCCCATGATACCTTCAATTTTTGAAATATTTACAATCAACGATTTATTCAGCAAACCAAATGTTTCGGTATCTAACTGTGACCATATTTCTACCAGCGTCATATTACACTGATATTTTTTGTCACTAGTTGTATAAATCCATACTTTTCTCCCCTCTTTTTCTAAATAACTAATATTTGAAAACGCAACGCTGTAATTATTTTTTCTGTAAGAAAACACAAAACTTTTCCGCGCTATCCCTAGATAATTTTTTATCTTTTCTAATATCTTTTTCATTTTTTCAAAGGTCAAAGGTTTTTCAATAAAATCAAACGTTATCATTTCAAACACATCAAATACATACTGCGAATAACTTGTCATAAAAATAATTAAAGCATTTACATTTTTCTCCCGAAGTCTTTTTGCAAAATCTATCCCCGACATTTCTTTCATTTCAATATCTAATATAAATACATCAAAATTCACATCCTGTTCTGTTACATATCGTTGTAATTCTTCCGCACAAAAAAACACCTCATATTCTAATGATTTGTCATGAATAATTTCAATATATTCCTCAATCTGCTCAATTATTGCCCTGTCATCATCACAAACTGCAACTTTCATCTTCTGTCCCCCTTTTCTTGGTATTTAAGTATGGTATAATTATACCATACTTAAATACCAAAATCATCCTTAATAAGATTTCGTTTTACGAACCTGCTATCTTGTTCTCATAAAATAATTCAGATGTTTTTCTTTGACCTCCATTTTATAATCTCGTGCAATATATAATGTTTCTCCACTAATTAAATGAATTTCTTCCCTTACAATTTCAGCAATCACTGCCAAATTGACAATGCAGCCTCGATTAATTTTAACAAACATCCCAGTTACAAGTTGCTTCAAAATCTCTTCCACCGTCATATTACATTCATACGTATACCCTGAATTCGTATGAATATATGCTTTTCGTTTAACTTTTTCAATATAAATAATATTCTGGTATGGAAGTGCATACTGATTCTTATTATGCATAAAGACAAAATTCGTTTTAGAAACAAAGACATAATCAGATACCTTATATATAAGCTTTCTAAATTTTTCAAATGTTACAGGCTTTAACAGAAAATCAAATGTGTTCACATCAAACACATCGGTAACATATTTCGAATAGCTAGTCATAAAAATAACCAACGCGTATTGATTAATCTTCCTAATTCTTTCAGCTAATTGTATTCCTGAAGCCCCTGCAATTTCTATATCTAAAAAATATACATCAAAATCCATTTCTAGCATATGATTATTAAACTCTTCTGCTGAAAAATACACTTCATATACAATAGATATTTCTTTTAATTTTTCTATATACGACTCCATCTGCTCTATAACAAATTTATCGTCATCACAAATAGCCAAGCGTAACATCTCTCTCCCCCTCTTAAATTAATCATCCTCACAATCTTCAAAATACTCTGAATAAAAAAATTCATATATTGTTATCCTTAAGCCATTACATATTTTATAAATTGTTGCAACCGTCGGATTTGTACCAGACAATATATTTTTAGGTGTGGATTTTGGAATAGCCGCACGAGAAGCTAGAGTATAATAAGTAATATTTTGTTCATTACATAAATCAGTTATTCTTTTACAAATTGCTTCATTTGAGGTCATAATGCTTCTCCCATATATAGTCCTATTATGATTTTACTTATTTATTTTTTAATCTAAGTCTATATATAGTGTCGCATTTGACAATATTCTACATATTTTTTGTACAATTATTACATATAAAGTACATTTGGTTACATTTTGAATTTTTGAGAGATAATATATGATAACCTCTACTAAAATTAAAAGGAGGTTTTATTATGAAAACAAAAATCAGAAATTTAGTTGCCAAAGCAAATGTTAAAATGCTTTCTTCATGTGCTGCATTTGCACTAATTATTACTACAATGGCATCCAATCAGAGATGCTGGTATGTACTACATGAAGAAAAATTGCCTGAAAACAGCAAAAAACTGAGGAAATTTTAATTATGCCAATTGCAGATTATTTAGTTAACAAAATGATAGAAAAAAATATCATTAGCGAAGATAAGGAAATTTACATTTATGGATTAAACAATGGTTTCACGATACTAATAAATTTTATAACAGCATTATTTCTTTCATATATAGTCCAAAAAACCGATATATTGCTGTTTCTTCTTATTTCGTTTATACCATTACGTTCCTATTGTGGAGGAATACATTGTAAATCACGTTTTCTTTGCTATATAGTTTCCAACATCATTATTACCTTTCTGCTGGTTGTTCAAAATTTCTTTTGCGAAAATATTACTATTTTCCTAATAATATCTTTTGCAAATTTTATTTACTTATTTTTCACTAAAGCAGAAGGTAATCAAGTTCGTTTATTAGATGCGGATGAAATTGTTCGATTTACTAAAATAAAGCGTATCATTTTATTAATAATTGCTTTCGGGGGGAACATTCTATTTTTAACAGAAAATTTTTCGTATTCTACTACATTTTTCACATCTGTTAATCTATCAGCCATTCTGGTTGTTCTGGAAAAGATACAAAAACTTTTAATACGTCATATTAAATAATCTGTAAAAACATAAAACAATCCTAAAATATTCATTAATGCACCAAAGGTCGAGCAATCGACCTTTGTTTTTTTCGATTTATCTGATATTCTTACCTTAAAACTATCGGCAAATACCATCGATGCTATAGCCTTAATATTACTTCTCTTTTACTACACTTACTTTAATTATGTACTTCATAATAAATATCTCTTTTACTTAACTAATAATTAAAGACATTGCATTTACATTTTTACAGTGCCATATTCATTACCCCGTACACATAGGAATTACAAATAAGTCTCTTACGCCCTCACGACACTTATCCTTGATACACGCTCTCCTCTGCTTTCCAATTTCGAGGATTAAGGATTTTACGCTTGAAATCATAATACACCAACACTCCAATAATATACTTTTACTATCGTGATGATTATACAAAACTACCGACCACAGTATGGTGTTTCCATTATCTTTTAGAATTAGCCACCCATAACAGAAAAAGGACACTTCCTAAAATTTCTTTTAGAAAGTGTCCTTTTTCTGTAAAGTCTTTATATATTATATTTTCTTCTGTAACTGATAACCACATATTATCACGTATTATGCAGTACAAATTTGGTACAATTCTGGTACAAAATCTATATCAAATGCTCTGAAATGCCCATAAATACTGGCTTTCTTAATCCAACTTCTTCATTGTCGGGAACAATAATACATCCCTAATCGCCTGTGAATCTGTAAGCAGCATACACATTCTGTCAATACCAAATCCGATACCTCCTGTAGGCGGCATACCGATTTCCAATGCATTCATAAAGTCCTCATCTGTTGTGTTTGCTTCCTCATCACCTAATGCCAGCAATTCTTCCTGAGCCTTAAATCTTTCTCTCTGGTCAATTGGGTCATTAAGCTCTGAGTAAGCGTTTGCCATTTCCCATCCGTTCATGAAAAATTCAAATCTTTCAACATACTCCGGATTCTCCGGTTTCTTCTTTGTCAAAGGAGAAATCTCAATCGGATGATCCATAATAAATGTAGGCTGAACCAGATGTTCCTCTACAAACTCTTCAAAGAATAAGTTTAAAATATCACCCTTCTTATGATGCTCTTCAAATTCTATATGATGCTCTTTTGCAAGTTCTTTTGCCTGCTCAACTGTCTCTACTTCATTCCAGTCAACACCTGCATATTTCTTCACTGCATCTACCATTGTAAGTCTTTCAAATGGCTTGCTTAAGTCCATCTCAATACCATTATAAACAATCTTTGCGCTTCCGCATACAGCCTCTGCCAAATGTCTGTAAAGATTTTCTGTCAAATCCATCATTCCGTTATAATCAGTATATGCCTGATATAATTCCATCAATGTAAATTCCGGATTATGTCTTGTATCTACACCTTCGTTACGGAATACTCTTCCAATCTCATATACCTTTTCAAGACCACCAACAATCAGTCTCTTAAGATAAAGTTCCAAAGAAATACGAAGCTTTACATCTTCATCTAATGCATTAAAATGAGTCTCAAAAGGACGGGCTGCTGCACCACCTGCATTATGAACGAGCATTGGTGTTTCAACTTCCATAAATCCCTGTCCGTCCAAGTATCTGCGAATCTCACTGATAATCTTAGAACGCTTAACAAATACTTCCTTTGCTTCCTGGTTCATAATCAAATCTAAATATCTCTGACGATATCTTAAATCTGTATTTGTAAGACCATGGTGCTTCTCTGGAAGAATCTGAAGACTCTTTGTAAGAAGAGTAACTTCTGTTGCATGGATACTCATCTCTCCAGTCTTTGTCTTGAATGGATATCCCTTGATACCTACAATATCACCAATATCCATTTTCTTAAAATCTTTATATTCATCAAAAGGTTCTTCGCAAATTTCGTTTCTAGCCACATAGACCTGAATATTTCCTTCTAAATCCTGAACATTACAAAAAGATGCCTTACCCATAACACGCTTTAACATAATACGTCCTGCAATAGACACTAATTTCGCCGGGTCTTTTACAAGCTTACCTTCCTCGTCATGTTCTGCTTCTAATACATCAAAATTATTCTTAATATCCATACTATGATGTGTCACATCATACTTTGTTATCTGAAACGGATCCTTTCCTCTCTCCTGCAAATCTACCAACTTTTCACGGCGGACCTTTAACAACTGCTTTTCGTCTACCTGTGGCTGATTATTCTTATTATTCTGCTCTGCCATTTTACTGCTCCTCAATCTATCGTATTTTACTTTCTTGTCTTAATATCGATTACTTTGTATTTAGAAACGACTTCGCCCATCTCTACTTCCACTACATCGCCTATTTCATGTCCGATTAATGCCATTCCTAATGGAGATTCATTTGAAATCTTTCCTTTTAAACTATTTGTCTGTGTAGAACCTACAATACTAAATTCCAATTCTTCATCATATTCTAAATCATGGATTACGATATGGCATCCAACACTTATCCTTGTATCATCTACATCATCTTCCCCGACAACTTCTACATTTTTAAGGATTTTTTCGATTTCTTCAATACGAGCCTCAATATCTCTCTGCTCATCTTTTGCAGCATCATACTCAGCATTTTCTGATAAATCGCCCTGTTCTCTAGCTTCTTTAATCTTCTGAGCTACTTCCTTACGTTTATTTAACTTTAAATCCTCTAACTCAGCCTCAAGTTCCTGCAGGCCTGCATAGGTAAGTATATTTTTCTTTGTGCTATCTGCCATTGTTACTTCCTCCAATCAACACTCTATCAAAAGTTTTACACTTTATAATAGCAGGGCAAAGCATTATTGTCAACCAATACACCTTTATTAATGGGCATTTCGTCCCTGCATATATACAACTTTTGTAGATTTTTTTCTATAATCTGTCATCTAGTAATTTTTGCAATTCGTCCCAGCTTTCCATTTCATTACATTTACGCCGCAGTTCTGCTGAATGTGGCAGTCCCCCGGTATACCATGCAATGTGCTTACGCATTTCATGAACTCCGGTAAATTCCCCTTTACACGCAATTAACATCTGTGCATGTTTCAAGATCATCACTTTAATTTCCTGCGATGTAGGCTTGTCTATCAGTTCTCCCGTTTTCAGATATTCATTAATCTGCTTAAATATCCATGGATTTCCACGTGCCGCCCTGCCTACCATCAGTCCGTCACATCCGGTATATTCTTTCATAGCTTTTGCATCCTGCGGTGTAAAAATATCTCCGTTTCCAATAACCGGAATACCTACTGCTTCTTTCACTGCTTTAATAATATCCCAGTCTGCCTTGCCGCTATAATATTGCTCTCTGGTTCTTCCATGCACGGCAATCGCTGAAACTCCACAAGCCTCTGCAATCTTTGCAATCTCAACCGCCTGGCTTTCTCCATCCCTAAATCCTTTTCTAATTTTAATAGTAATCGGTTTGATGCTGGCTTTCACCATCTTCGTCAGTATTTCTTCCACTAACTTTGGCTGGGTTAACAGATAAGAACCCTCATGATTGTTCACAATCTTTGGCACCGGACACCCCATATTCACATCAATAAAGTCACAGGCACCATATGCCACACCTGATGCAATTTCTGCCATAATATCCGGCTCCGAACCAAACAACTGCACGCCAATCGGATGCTCATCCTCATCAATCGCCAATAAGTCCTTTGTCTTTTTGTTCTTATATAAAATAGCCTTGGCACTGACCATCTCCGTGTACATAAGTCCACATCCCTGCTCCTTACAAAGCAGACGAAATGGCAGGTCCGTTACACCTGCCATTGGTCCTAATGCCAAACCATTTTCGATTTCAACATTACCTATCTTCATATCTTTTCTTATTCTTCTCGTAAATAATTCTCATTCCCTGAAGCGTCAATTCATTATCATACACATCGATACAATCTGTATTTTCATAAATAACTCTTCCCAGTCCGCCTGTAGCAATTACTTTCAGGTCTTTCATACCGCTTTCCTTTTTCATACGTTCAACGATATACTCTGTCTGCCCAATATAGCCAAACACAATCCCTGCCTGCATGCTGGAAATCGTATCTTTACCTAAAATTGAATCCGGCTTTTTAATCTCAATTTCCGGAAGTTTCGCAGTGCAATCCCAAAGTGCCTTTGCACTAATCTGAATCCCCGGAGATGTCACACCGGCCTCAAACGTTCCTTCCGGTCCAATTAAATCATAAGTGGTGGCTGTTCCAAAGTCGATGACAATACAGGGCCCGCCATATATTTCATAAGCTGCCACTGCATCTACAATACGGTCTGCACCTACCTCCCTTGGATCTGTACGATTTATCTTAATACCGGTCTTTGTTCCTATTCCTACAATAATCGGCTGTATACCAAAATATTTGATAATGCCACTGTTAAGCGAATACATAACTTTTGGCACAACAGATGCGATAATCACATCTTTAATATTTTTAATATTGATTCCTTTTCGCACCAACATCTCAGCAATCAGCGAACCATACTCATCCGATGTTCTGACTGCCTGTGTATTCATACGGAATGTAACGAAAACATCCTTTCCCTGAAACAAACCTAATGTAATATTAGTATTTCCTACGTCTACTGTTAATAACATATCACGTGCCTTCTCCTAAAACAAATACTCTATAGTACATTTCCAGAGCCTCTAACAACTCCCTTTTGTCTAACTGAATCTGATGAATCTTGAGTCCGCTGCCAATCTCATCATACAAAATATCATCTTCATTTGCATCCGTAATCAACTGTAAATATCCGTCTTCATCATATTCTAAAACTAAAGTCCCACCTACCTCTTCCGTAAACATCACACACATAATCTGCAGTTCCTGTTTTACCTGTTCGGGTAAGTTTTTAAACTTATCATTTAAATAGAACCTTTTTTCATAAGAATTCGCTCCACATAAAACTCTCTCTTCATTATACATAATCCTGAACTCACTAACGTCCCAGACGCTCTTTCTATTTGTTTCTTATATAATAAATCCTTATGCTTTAATTGTCTCTGCCAATGCCTTCACACTGCCTGCAATCCCCTGAATCTCAGACGGAATGATAATCTTAGTCGCCTGACCGTCAGCTGCTGCAGCAAAAGCTTCCAAACTTTTCATTGTAAGAACAGCCTCATCTGCGCCTGCTTCTTTAACAAGTTTGATACCTTCCGCTGTTGCCTGCTGTACTTTAAGAATTGCTGCTGCCTCACCTTCAGCCTCAAGCATTTTTTTCTGCTTTTCAGCATCAGCCTTCAATACTGCTGCTTCCTTATCAGCCTCAGCATTAAGAATCGCTGCTTCTTTCTTTCCTTCTGCAATCAATACTGCTGAACGTTTCTCACCTTCAGCTCTAAGAATCTGTTCACGCTTCTCACGCTCTGCTCTCATCTGTTTTTCCATTGCTTCCTGAATATCTCTTGGTGGAATAATATTCTTTAATTCTACTCTGTTTACTTTTATTCCCCAAGGATCTGTGGCAACATCCAACTCTGTACGCATCTTTGCGTTAATTGTCTCTCTGGATGTAAGTGTCTCATCAAGCTCTAAATCACCAACAATATTTCTAAGTGTTGTCGCTGTAAGAGATTTGATTGCTACAATAGGATTTTCCACACCATAGGCAAAAAGTTTCGGATCTGTAATCTGATAAAAAATAATTGTATCAATCTGCATTGTTACATTATCTCTTGTAATAACCGGCTGTGGCTCAAAATCTGCAACCTGCTCTTTTAGATTCACTCTTCTTGAAACTCTGTCAAGAAATGGAACCTTAAAGTGAATACCTACAGACCATGTTTCTTTATAAACTCCTAATCTTTCAATAACATATGAATGTGCCTGTGGCACAATTTTCACACATGTCGAAACAACTGCAATTGCTATAACTAAAATAATAATTAAAAATGGCATATCTATTTCCTCCTAATAATTTATTTGCTATTTGTTCTCTGTCTCTTTTACTATAACCTTTACACCTTCAACTGATACTACTTTCACCAAAGTTCCTGCTTTTATCACTTCATTCTGTTGACTTCTAGCCGTCCACTCCACTCCGTCAATTTTTACTATTCCTTTGGCATTAATATTATCAATATCAGATATTACTTTTCCAATCTTACCTTCAATAGACTCTACATTTGTTTTCTCTGCTTTGTTATTTATATGCTTCACTGCTATCGGTCTTAATAAAATAAGAACAACTGCTGTTACAATTATAAAAACAAATGCCTGTATGATCCAGTTTCCTGTAATCAGTGATGTAACACAAGCTGCCAATGCACCTATGGCAAACCATATACAGGTCATTCCCAAAGACACCAGTTCCAGTGCTGCAAAGATTACAAACACAATTAACCAGCCAATATAATTCATATGTCCTCCTTCCTCTTAATCACTAGTATACATGATAGCATAAGTATAGAACAAACTGCCCTGCAAAGCAAGCAAAAAAGAAACCCTGATTTCAGGATTTCTTTTTGTTTATTTTTTAATTTCTACAAACTCTGTTTTCACAAATCCATTGTTCCCATTATAATCAATCTCAATCCATTCACTGTCCTGAGATATAATCTGAAACATCTCACCCTTATCGACAATTCCCAATGCTTCTGCCTCTTGTGATGCCTCACTTCTTACATTCAAAGCATCAACCTGAATAACAACTTTACTGCCTGATTCATATTCCTGTTTCTTTGTTGATGTATTGACTTTCTCATCTTTTGCTGCCACCTTATAAGTATCCTTATCTTTCATGGCGATGGACTCTTTTTCTGTAACTGCCAGTTGTGAATCATCAATAAAAACAACTTTATCGGTTCTGCTAACAACAGAAGCGATAGTTACAATAGAAGCTATGGCAAATATTCCAATATATATCATCAGATTGCCATGTTTATATATGTTTCTTTTTAATCTTTTTTTCATATATTTATTCATTCAATCTACCTGTCACATAAACATTTTTATACACATATACTTTACATAAAATACTAACAGAGTTTCGACACAAAGTCAAATTATTCTACTTATCTTTTACATTTTTTTCCTATATTGTGTTTTTTTATTATTTATTTTGTTGTGATTATTTACAAATAAATTTCATTAACTGAATTTGTATTCATATATTTTTATTATTTTCTAATAATATCTGAAACAAATTTGTAGATTTTTCATAAACTTTTTCTAAAACATTGCATATTTTAATATGTAGTTGTATGATACATTTTGTGAAAAACATTCATATTATTGGGTTGATAAATACGAACTCATTTTACTAGACTTGAATCGACCTACTTAAATTTAAGGAGGATTAAAATTATGGCAACAGCAAAAAAAGACGCTGTAAAAACAACAGCTGCTAAAACTACAGCCAAAAAAGTTGAAGAAGCGCCAGTAAAAAAAGCTGCTACAACTGTTAAGACTACAAAAAAAGCTGAAACTAAGACACCTGCTAAATCTACAGTAAAAAAAGAAGAGGCTAAAGCAGTGACTAAAGCTACTGTTAAGAAAGCAGCTACTAAAACTGCTACAAAAAAAACTGCCACTAAAAAAGAAAATAACTTATTTGTTCAATTCCATGGAATGGAATTTGACACAAAAGAAATTGAGAAAGCAGTAAAAGATGATTACAAGGCAAAAAATGGTAAGAAGACAATGACTTCTGTATCAATTTATGTAAAACCGGAAGACATGAAAGCTTACTATGTTATTGACGGAATCATCGGAGATGTAGCTTTATAAAAAACATATATGTAAAAAAGAACCTTACAAATTGTAAGGTTCTTTTTTTACACAAAAATCAGTTTTCATTTTAATATTTTATAGAAAAGATACAATTATTATATTTCTTCCTCGGATGTTTCTACACTTTCTACAAAATCATTTAATTTCTTTGCCAGAACATCAGCATCAAGCCCATGTACCATACATGCCTCTTCTAATGATTCTCCCTGTGATGCAGGACATCCAATACAATGCATTCCCTCATTTAATAAAATCGGTACGCATCCCATATTTACCTGAATAATATCTGCAATAATCATGTCTTTCGTTATTTTTGCCATTTTCCTAACCTCCTAAATGTTGCTTCTTATTATATTACCATTTTCGGTATTTTTTATTTACGCTTGTTCACAACCGCCAAAAATCCTTGACCAATTTATACAGTCTCCGGTTTCTGGTATTCTACTCCAAACGTCTCAACTGTTACTTTTTTCATTTTCTGTTCTTCTAATGGTTTATCCATATAATCTGTTGCCACAGATGCAATCTTATCCACTACTTCTATACCTTCAATGACCTTACCAAACCCTGCGTACTGTCCATCCAAATGAGGTGATGTTTCATGCATAATAAAAAACTGAGAACCGGCGGTATCCGGCATCATAGTTCTTGCCATAGATAAAACGCCCTTTGTATGTTTTAAATCATTCTGAAAACCATTTCCTGAAAACTCTCCTTTAATGGAATATCCCGGACCACCTACACCAGTACCCTCTGGATCTCCACCCTGAATCATAAAGCCTCTTATGACTCTATGGAAAATAATCCCATCATAATATCCTTTCTTAATCAGGCTGATAAAATTATTTACAGTATTCGGTGCTATCTCAGGATATAATTCTGCTTTCATTATATCTCCACTTTCCATTTCAATAGTTACAATTGGATTTTGTGCCATATCTCTATTTTCCTTTCTACTTATCATTAATAATTTTTATCTATAAATATAATAAAAAACTAACCTATTTCTCATTTGCCATAAATATGTACTTAATTCTTTATTATAACGGATTTATTGTAACACACTGAAATCATTTGTTCAATTCCTAAGAATTCATAAATTCGAATTACTTTTTTTTGATTTTTAGTACTTTATAATAAAAACAAAAGGGACCAATCATACAATTGTTCCCTTCATCTATCACCGTTTTACATCACGACCCAAACGGCTTCAAAACTCATTTAACCCCGAAAGAAACTATATCATTGTTTCTACGTAATTACAACTATTTTTGTACGACTTATTTCGACACTTTCTTTCATGCTTTATCCCATATACACTGGGTTTATGGGGCATGATAATTTACATCTTGTTCATAACTTTTGCCCTGTTATAATAGTAAGATTCCCGCCTTTTTGTAGGCTACCCGTAAGCTACGAGCGTGATTTTATGTTCATTATTGTGATGTATATAAAAAAAACTGCTCAACAACAGAGCAATTTCTTCTTATTTTAGTTTTTATAAATATGTATTTAAGCTGCTAAACTTACCTAGAATTTTTCTACTTTTGGGCTGATTTTATGACTGTCCAAATATTCTACAATCAACCTCTTATAATCCTCCAAATCTAATTGTTTCACAATCTGATAAATCTCATCTATACATCTATCTTGAATCTCTTTACACTTTTCCCCCTCCATTCTCAGCACCTCCAATGCTTTGTTTTCATACTCAAATTGATGTGCTTTTAAAACAAAAAAGCAGTTATTGCGCAAAATACAACAACTGTTCAAATTTAATCCATCTCTATATAGTATACATTTTAAATTCCCCTTTTTCTCTATTTTTTCAATAAGTTTTTTATAAGGACATTATACTACATAACTCTTTCATTTTTTACTGGTTAGTATTGGTAATTTAGGAGCAAAAATAAGCCCTCAGGATTGCTCCTGAGGGCTGCTTCGTGTTATTAATTTACTTATGGAATATTGAATGTTCAGTATATGTTTTTCCTGTTGGTGCTTCAACTAAGATAGCATTACAATCCATACACCTTTTAGTAATTTTGTATTGCATATATGCATAAACAGTGCACCCTGATTTTCCACTACAGGGAGACGAGCCCATATACTTGTAATAATATTCTTCGACAGGTCCTCTCCTTCCATGACTACATGCTGCTGAAACTGATGTAGGCGCTACCGTTGTAAATAATATTGCTGTCATCATTACAATTGCACAAGTTTTTTTAATTACATTTTTCATAGTTTAATTCCTTTCTTTTTAAAATACTTCCTACTAGTTACAATGTGTTATGCATAACATTTATAAAACTCTCAGTATTGGTTGCGCTGCCAAAAGAGTTTTATCCGAATCTGATAATATTATTTTATATTGTTATAACACTTATAGCAAGAAGTTTTCTCCAACATCTTTCGACGAGTTTCGACAGATTACAACAAATAAAAGGAAAACCTATTTCTACTTTTTCATAACTCTTTGCTTCATGATTCACAACACCACCTAAGACACGAACATCCTCCATATAATATTACAAACAAGATTTTATATGCGCTTTATAATTTTAAAAATTAAAAACCCCCATAAACACTACATTTATGGGGTATGATAATTTACATCTTGTTCATAATCTTTTTACAATGAAAACACTCTTTTTTCACGAATTCAAATTATGATATAAACATAAACAAAAGTTACTATACATTTTGTTTATGTTTTTCATAATTTTTTTAGAATCGGATTTATCCGATTCCCTCCCTTTTTTATTATTAGAATATATTTGCGGAAAGGATGCAGAAATGCATCCTTTTTCGTGTATAAACCAACTTTTTTAATAGAGTATATTATTCAATTATTTAATTGTCTAAACACAGTATTGTCTACAGATAATATATATCATATATGCAGCATACATCAATACCAACAGTATCCCTTCTTTTCTTTTTATCGTTTTCTGTGTATTCGAAACGATAAATACAATTACTGTACTAACCAGAACAATCACAGCATCCATCACATTCATCATTGTAACCGATACTGGCGATATTACCGCTGCTGCCCCCAGTACAAGCAAAATATTTGCTATATTAGACCCTACTACATTACCAATAGCAAGATCAGCTTCTCCTTTTCTTGCCGCTACTACTGAAGTTACCAACTCCGGAAGTGATGTACCGAGAGCTACAACCGTTAATCCAACTAAGGTCTCACTCATTCCTGCTGCAAGAGCTAATCCTTTTGCACTATCCACAACTAATTCACCACCAGCTACTATGGCAAGAATACCTCCAATTATAAAAATTGCACATTTTCCATTGGATAATATCTCCCCATCCTCTTCTTCTGCCACTCGTTGTTTTAAAGCATATCTGACCGTCCATATAATAAATCCCGCAAATAGAACCAACAAAAGAAAGCCATCCATTCTACTCACTTCGCCAACAAGCATATTACCATTTTTAAAATCAAAAACATTTATTTTTTCTAGAATATCACCAAACCACAGTTTATCGGCTGTCAAAAAAATTAATACTGCTGATATTATCGTTAATAGCGGAAACTCTCTCTGTAAAACGGATTTTTTCACATTAATATTAGTAAATAATGCTGTTATCCCCAGAACCATTAACAAATTAAAAATATTTGATCCCACAACATTACTTACAGCAATTGTGTTTGACTGTTTTAATGAAGCCAGCGAACTAACTGCTAATTCAGGTAATGATGTTCCCACTGCCACAATTGTCAACCCGACTACAATTGATGGAATCTTTAATTTCTTTGCAATTGCCACACTACCATCTACAAAATAGTCTGCCCCTTTTATCAGCAAAACAAATCCGGCTAACAAAAAAACAATATCAAACAATATTTTCATCTCTCTTACCTTCTTTTATCATAATAGTACTATTCTATCTAATTCACTTATTTTATGCAATACAAAACTTGTCTGACAAAGCAGACGAAATCGTTCTCAACAGCTATTATAATTAATTGTTGTCGATTTTTATACATCCTAACTTTTAATCTAGTAGACTTCGCTCCTTCTCGCTGATTTGGCTCACCTCTGACTCTCTCTTCTGCTTTATAAAGTTCAGCCATCAGCTCGATTCCGCTTCGCTCCTTCTCACTGATTTGGCTCACCTCTGACTCTCTCTTCTGCTTTATAAAGTTCAGCCATCAGCTCGATTCCGCTTCGCTCCTTCTCACTGATTTGGCTCACCTCTGACTCTCTCTTCTACTTTATAAAGTTCAGCCATCAGCTCGATTCCGCTTCGCTTCTTCTCGCTGATTTGGCTCACCATATACAAAAAACATCAGGGATTCAAAGTCCTGCAAGCAGTACTTGTGAATCCCTGATATTTTTTGTGCATGGCTGAACTTTATAATTCAAATATGAGGTCTCCATATGTAGGCATTGGCCATGCTTCTTTTGGCATAATTACTTCCAGCTCATCTGCCGGTTTTCTAAGTGCTGCCATAGCAGCCATAACTTCATCTTTATAAGCAATTGCTGATGTTTGTGCATCTTCTGCATTTGCAGCCTTTTCTGTAATGTCTTCCAAATCTTTTACTGCATTTTTCATTTCTACTAACTTTTCTGACACTTCTGACAACATTTCTGTTTGTACTGTAGCATCAACGCCTGCCTCTTTTACTGCCAAAACAGTGTCTGCCAGTTTCTTTGTATATTTTACTACTGCCGGAATCAGCATCTTGTTTGCCATATCAACCATGGTTAAGGCTTCAATGTTTCTCACTCCTGCATACTGTTCAAAAAGGATTTCCTTTCTTGCTTCTAATTCTGCCTTTGAAAGAACCCCAAATTTACCATACATCTCGATTGTTGTTTCATCCAGCAATGATGGAATAGCATCTACGATAGACTTGCAATTTGGAAGTCCTCTCTTTTCAGCCTCGACTGTCCACTCTTCTGAATATCCGTTTCCATTAAATACAATTCTTGCATGTTCTTTCATCAATTTAGCAGTATACTCCTCTACTGCCTTATCAAAATCCTCTGCTCCTTCTAATGCTGCAACAGCCTTTTCAAACTGCTCGGCCATCATTACATTAAGAACTGTATTTACATCACCAATGGTATTGGATGAAGCGACCATCCTAAATTCAAATCTGTTACCTGTAAAAGCAAACGGTGATGTTCTGTTTCTATCTGTAGGGTCCTTCTCTAATTTAGGAAGTTTCTTAATTCCAAAATCAATCTCGCCAGAAGAAAGACTAGATGTTGCCTTACCATTCTTTATTATCTGCTCAACGACATCTCCTACCTGATCTCCTAAGTACATTGAAATAATAGCCGGAGGAGCCTCGTTTGCACCAAGTCGGTGGTCATTTCCTGTATTCGATGCAGCCAGTCTTAAAAGTACTGCATGAGTGTCAACAGCAGCCATTGTACACGCCAACACTAACTGGAATAATTTATTATTTTCAGGCTCTTTCCCCGGCTTAAATAAATTAATACCATCATCTGTAGTAAGAGACCAGTTGTTATGCTTTCCTGAACCGTTAATACCATCAAACGGTTTCTCATGAAGCAGACAAATCATTCCATGAGATTTTGCTGTTTTCTTTAATAAATCCATTACTAAAAGGTTGTTATCCAACGCTACATTTGAGATTGAAAAAATTGGGGCAATCTCAAACTGACCTGGAGCAACCTCACAATGCTGTGTTTTTGCTGTAATTCCCAGTTTCCATAACTTCGTATTTAAATCCTCCATAAATGCCTTTACTCTTGGAGGTATAGAACCAAAATACTGATCATCCATTTCCTGTCCCTTTGGAGCTTTTGCGCCAAAAAGAGTACGTCCTGAGTAAATAAGGTCAGGTCTCTTCAAATATTTTTCTCTGTCTACAAGGAAGTATTCCTGTTCCGGTCCGACATATGAATAGATTCTATTTGTCACTTCATTTCCAAATAATCTCATCAGTCTGACACCCTGCTTGCTAACTGCATGCATCGCTTTCAATAATGGCGTTTTTGTATCCAGAGACTCTCCTGTATATGAACAAAAAGCTGTAGGAATACAAAGAGTATCTTCTTTAATATAAACAGGTGATGTAATATCCCATGCTGTGTAACCTCTGGCTCCACATGTCTCGCGGAGGCCACCGGATGGGAATGAAGAAGCATCAGGCTCTCCTTTTAACAATTCTTCTCCTGTAAATGTGTTCTCAATTCTTCCATTTTCCGGTACAGATGCAAATGAATCATGTTTTTCAGCTCCTACTGAAATAACATATGGCTGGAATACATGTGTATAATGTGTAGCACCCTTTTCCAAAGCCCATTCTTTCATCGCCTGAGCAACAACATCTGCCAAATCTTCTGTTATCTCTCCACCTTCGTGCATCAATTTTTTTACTGTCTCAAAATCACTTTTTGGCAAACGGACTTTCATCACTGCATCGTCAAAAACGTTTTCTCCGAATACTTTTTCAATATTTACTCCCATAGTCTTTGTTCCTTTCCTTAACTAACATATTTTCCGCCTAAGCCATTTCTTTCCAAAAGAAAAGGGCACTTCTCCAAATCATCATTTTGAAGAACGCCCTTGTCCTTAATCTCATTTAGCGGTGAGGTCTCCCTCATTCGCACATTAATTTACACCATATCTTTAGAAAAATCAATAGCATAGACTAGTTTATCTAATTTTTTAAACCTTTTTCTTAATAAAATTAAGTTTTCATCAACATAACTTACATTTTCACTCTTTTTTTATCGTATTTCAACAAATACATTTAACCAATACTAACATTAATCTACAACTTCTTCCCCACGATACATACACACAATCTGCCTGTTTCCTGAATTATCAACACAAGTAGAACACATAATTACTTTATCATTTATTTCCGGAAGTCTGTTATCAAACTTATATCTGCTCTTACTACAGACCGTATTGAGCCACTTCTGATAATCATTGTCATCATCAAACCCAAACTTATAAACATCATCATTATCATCTTTTGTTGCAAAAGCAGAAAATACATAATAGATGTAATGACGATAACCTACATAAACATCAAAAGTCTGGTGCTTTTTCGCAAAACTGTCTTCCCGATAATTCATCAGTTCTTTAAACATGGAACCGTCCATCATGTTATGTCCATACAATATGCACATCCTTCCATCAAGACCACCTGTTCTATAATCCAAAAAGATAGCTCCGGCACCATTGCTGACCTTATCTGAACCTCTCTTTAAATAAAAATCATTGTCCTTGTGTTCAACAATGGGATACTGAATTCTCGTTCCGTCCAATTTGATATAACCTTTTGCTTCATCATTATACTGTAACATCGCCTTATAATCCCATACCCATGTCGTAAGAGATGAAGAATAATCCATGGATTTTTTCTTCTTTTTCATGCTTTGACTATTGCCAGTACTTTGCTGATGAAACATTTCATTAATCTCTGCATACTTGGCTTCATCTTCTTTATAATCCAGATAAGAATTCGTCAAACTGTATGAAGTATAAATTAAAACAACAGCTGCAATTCCAAGAACTACATACCTGATAATAGAATATGCTCTATTTGAAATATGTACATTTTTCATTTTTTCTTTTGCTCTCCTTACTATATATATGATGCTTTCTCTATTTACTTTCACTTTATTTTTTCCTTTACAAAAACATACTAAAGTAAGTATAAAATTAATATAAAAAAAACGCAAGCCGCACTTTAACTTTCCATGTTTTTACTATAAAGAAAAATGTGCCCCAAAGTAATTAAACTTTAAAGCACATTCCTTCTTTAATTTAAATATAAATTTCTATTATTCTGCTTTTCCTACAGAACCGAAAAGTTCCATTTTTTCTTTTACAGTAGCCTTAATAGCATCTGCACCAGGAGCAAGAAGTTTTCTAGGATCAAATCCCTTTCCTTCTAAATCCTTTCCTGCTTCAACATATTTTCTTGTAGCTTCTGCAAATGAAAGCTGACATTCTGTATTTACATTAATCTTTGATACTCCAAGATCAATTGCTTTCTTAATCATATCTTCAGGAATACCTGTACCACCGTGAAGTACTAATGGCATTACTCCTGTCTTCTGCTGAATAGCATCTAATGTTTCAAAGCTGAGTCCTTCCCAGTTATCAGGATATTTACCATGAATATTACCAATACCTGCTGCAAGCATGTCCACACCGAGGTCTGCTACTGCTTTACATTCATCAGGATCTGCACATTCACCCTTACCAATAACACCGTCTTCTTCACCACCGATTGAACCAACTTCTGCTTCAATAGATAATCCAAGAGCATGTGCAACATTAACTAATTCCTGAGTCTTTGCAATGTTTTCTTCGATTGGATAGTGTGAACCATCAAACATGATTGATGTAAAACCAGCCTTAATACACTGATAACATCCTTCATATGAACCATGATCTAAATGAAGTGCTACAGGAACTGTAATTCCTAATTCTTCATCCATAGCTTTTACCATAGCAGAAACTGTCTTAAATCCTGTCATGTACTTTCCGGCACCTTCTGATACTCCTAAAATAACAGGGCTTTTTAATTCTTCTGCTGTTAAAAGGATTGATTTTGTCCACTCAAGATTATTGATATTGAACTGTCCTACAGCATAATGTCCTGCTTTTGCTTTTTCTAACATCTCCTTAGCTGATACTAACATAATGTACCTCCATATATTTCTTTATTGTTAATTTTTAAACAACTACGATTAGTATACCCCATTTTATGGCAATTGCCAACATTATTTTATAGTTATTTTCTTTGCACTGCTCCACTTTCCATAAATTTTCTTACCTCTGGAATCTATGGCATAAGTACGTGCTTTTACTTTGTATGTCTTCCCAGACTTAAATTTTCCAAAAGTGAGAACTTTTGATTCAGCAAAGTCTGATCTCTTACCTATCTTTACCTGTATTCCGTCATATGCTCCCTTTGCACTTAGTTTTACTGTGGCATATCTTTTATAATTTTGTTTCGGAATAATAACTTTTGCCTTTTTTAATTTAATTTTTTTCCACTTTGGAACGATTGTCATATTCTTATAAGCTCTGGCACCTTCCTTTATTTTCTTTTTTTCAAAATACCAGCCCTCAAACTTATATCCCTTCTTCTTTACCTTTGGAATAACATAGTTCTCACCATCAAGTACTGTTTGTTTTGATACTTGTTTTTTTCCATTCTTAAAAATAATATTACGTTTTGGTACTGATTCTCTGTTTATATCTGTCCACTTTGCAGTCATTGTACCTTTGTCCCCGGCTCTTCGATAAACTCTGACGTAATCTACCATCATATCTGCTGACACGAAATCTTCATCCGGTGCAAAATATGCTAAATTTCCACCAACTGCACAATTAATAATAAAGTAAAACTCCTTTTTCAACTCAGATTTATCTGAACCTTTTAAACTATATGTACCATATACTTTATTATCTAATGTAAACTCAATTTTCTTTTCATCCCAATTCATTCCATATATGTGCCACTGGGTTTTATCCTTCATCTGTGTAGAAAATGCATTATATGTATCTCTTCCCGGCTTTAACAATTCATTTTCCCAATGCACTGTTCCCTGGGCAAATTGCAGCGTATTCCATGTTTCAAGAATATCTATTTCTCCGCAATAAGGCCATCCTTTTGGTTCATTCTGTCCCAGCATCCAAAACGCAGGCCATAGTCCTTTAACTGACGGAATCTTTATTCTTGCTTCCATTTTTCCATATTTAAAAGAAGCTTTTCCACTCGTATTCAATCTTCCTGATGTATATCTCATAGTTTTTCCATTTTCATCTTTTTCTGCTCTTGCAGTAATTATTAACGAACCATTTTGCACTTTTACGTTCGCTTTATCATCTGTATAATATTCCAACTCGTTATTACCCCAGCCTGCCACATTGTCTCCATTTCCATAGTTGTAATTCCATATAGATGTATCTAACTTATTACCATTAAATTCATCACTCCATACAAGCTTGTACAAATCAGACTGATTAGCCGCTTTTGTACAAACATTAGAATTTATGCCACCTGCCACAATCAGTACAGTTGTAATTGCCATTGTTTTAATAATCTTTCGTGTTAATCTGTTCCCTTTCATCTTTACCTCCTGATATTTCCCATACAAATGTAAACCTTTTTCATTCGATATAAATCGTTAATAAAAATCTATTTATATAGAAATAATATTCTTATTTCATAATAACAAAACTAGAGCAATTTTAAAAGAGTGGAATTTACTTCTTACAACTCATAAATCCCACTCTTTATCTTATTTATTTACATTTACATCCACTTGGATTAAATGCATAAAAGTTTTTCTGATCCAGTTCTTCAGTCAAAAGCCTGAGGGCCTCTCCAAAGCGCTGGAAATGCACAATTTCTCTCTTTCTGAGGAATCTGATTGGTTCGCAGACTTCATTATCTTTTACTAATGATAAAATGTTGTCATAAGTTTTTCGTGCCTTCTGTTCCGCAGCCATGTTTTCGAATAAATCTGCTATCGGATCTCCTGATGACTGAAACTCTGTAGCTGTAAACGGCACTCCCCCCGCAGCCTGTGGCCAAACACCTAATGTATGGTCTACATAGTATTTCTCGAATCCGGCAATATCTGCATCATCACATGGAAGGTCTTTAACCAACTGATGAACCATCGTTCCAACAATCTCTAAATGGCAAAGTTCCTCTGTTCCAATATCATTGAGCAACCCTGCAATTCTTGGATTTTTAAACGTAAACTTTTGTGATAAATATCTGAATGCAGCAGACGCCTCTCCATCCGGTCCTCCGAATATCAATAACGTATGATACTTCTTATTGATTTTCTATTCCACTAGGTGAATTGCTAATAAACTGGGCAAAACCATGTGTATAAGTACCTTTTGAAAGCATTCCGCCTCCAGCTTCTCCGGCTTTATTTACCGCTACAAATGCATTATGAAGATATAATTCAGCTCCGGAATTCAGATAAATTCCTCCACCATCCTGAGATGCCGTATTACTACTTATTGAAATACTTGGTCCTCCTGGAGATACTCCTGATAAGGATATTTCTGCCCCTGTTTGTGCATATATTCCTCCACCGCTTTGAGCACTATTATCAGTAATTTTTAAGCCACTGGAAGTCGGTGTTTTAAATACTCCTCCTGTATATACTCCCCCTCCATAATAAGATGCTGTATTATTAATTAAATACGGAGTATTGCTTACAGTAATCTGGGAATTTGAACCACTATATAATGCACCTCCACTTCCTTGGGCATTGTTTTCCTTAAATATTCCCCCCGAAATGTCCATAGTTCCTACATTATATACTGCTCCTCCGGCAGTAGCACGGCTTTTATAAATAGTCATATCCTTTAGATTCATAGTTCCCGTATTGTAGATTCCTCCTCCGAGCGTTGCCCGGCAATTCTCTATTCTTACACCTGTAGCAGTCATAGTTCCGGAATTATTAATTGCTCCTCCAAAAGAAGAGTCACCATTTCGGATTACTGCTCCTGAACCTTCCAGCTCAAAATCAGACGATTTATTATCTATTTCACAATTTTCATACACATTACCGCCTAAATCAAGATATACATTGCTTTTTGAATCTATAACAATACGCCACTTTCCATTTGCTTTTAATTTAGCTCCTCCAAAAAGCCTTTTTGCTCTTGTCAGTGTTACATCTTCCTGAATCTCGATATCATTAAAAATTCTGACTGCAGAATAGTAATCATTCTCCATTGCCTCTTTAAAATCGTCGTAGTCATATACATCCATACAATATCTTACCTGCCAGCCCAGACTCCAAAATCTAGCAAACTCTAATGCCTTATTAGCATTGAGTCGTCCTCCGGTCTCTACCTTCCCATCCAGAGAATCTAATTTATCAACACCTGCCTTTATTGAATCTATAATAGCACTTGTACTAAACTTCGGATACTGTGATTTAATTAATGCTGCAACACCCGCTACATAAGGTGCTGCAAAAGATGTTCCACTTCCAGATCTATATGTATTATTTAGTCCTGTTGATAAAACCCCCGACCCAGGTGCGGCTAAAGTTACATCAACTTGTCCATAATTAGAAGAAGAACTTAACACATCACCAGATGTAGAATTTGCCACCTTAATTATATTTGTAAATTCACTGGTTCTTGGATAGTCAGGTGTAATGTCATTGTTACTGCCATCATTGCTTGCTGCTTTTACAAATATCCCATCATAATTACGTATGGCAGCCTCAAACGCTGTATTTTTGTTTTTACCACTTGCACTGTAATTTAAAATATCAATACCCATATTAGATGCGTAATTCACTGCTTTTATTATGGCATCATAATAAAAAAAATCATTTCCGACTTTTAGAGAAATTAATTTTACATTTGGTGCAATTCCGGCAACATCTTTATGATTTAAATCAGCAGCTATAATCCCTGCACAGAATGTGCCATGAGAAAAACTATCTGTTGGTTCATTGTTGTTATTGTAAAAATTCCATCCATATACGTCATCAACATATCCGTTACCGTCATTATCTATTCCGTCTCCTGGTATTTCTCCTGGATTCTTCCACATATTTGCTGCAAGCTCCTCATGAGTATAATCGATACCCGAATCTATTATTCCAACCTTAACCTCAGAACTTCCGGTAGTCTTTGACCATGCGCCCATTGCATCAATTTTCTCAAGTGCCCATTGATTATTATACTGGGAATCACTAGGTGGGACTGTCTGAATTCCTGTTGCTGAAGCAGCCTCATTCAACGAAACACTTTCCACATCCTCACGCTCCATCAGTTTCTCGATTGCATTAATCATTTCATCCTCTGTCTTTTGCTTTAAAGTAACAAGAACAATTGTCCTAAACTCTTCAGCAAGCAAATCCGAATCCGGCTTTTCACAATAAGTTGTATTTTCAACTTTTATAGCCTTTACCTCCGGGAAATCACTTGTACTAAATACTGCCTGTTTAGAACTAAACTCCGGCTTTAATACAACCAATAACTGCCCTTCCACATATTTATCTGTCTCCATAACACTCTCAGCTATAGAAACAACTGTTCTTTTTGGCAAAACCATATTGCCCTTTTCTACCTTTGTACTGTTTTTAGCAATTGCATTTGTCGGCATTACAAAACCAGTAAATACCATTGCTAAAGTTAAAACTAATGTTAAGATTTTTTTAACCATACTATATCCTCCTTTTTATAATTGTTTTAACTATATGAAAATATTAACACAAATCGACATATTATTCTATACTATTTATAGTTGTTTTAACCAATACATAATAGTAAAACTCCCACTTACTTATAGTAAGTGGGAGTTTTCACACCAATTCCTTTTTAAATTTTTTCCAGTTAAAATTATTCTTTCCTGACATTGGTGCCGGACAATTCTTACCATTCGCATCCCAGTGACGAATAATAGTCTTTGCATTCGGACAATACTTTTTGATATATTTAACTAACCTTTTGCAAGACTTAACCTGCTTATCACTTGGATATCCACTTGTATAATTGCATAATTCTATTGATACAGAATTAAAATTTGTACATTTATTATAATATGTACCTCCACCGTTTTCTGAACAGTCTTCATATTTAGCACCACCTACAGACCATGCAGTTCTATTCATATGGATAGACTTATAAACTTTTCCATTTTTATCTACAAAAAAATGCGCACCTGCTTCTCTTTGATTAGATGTTGCAAAATATATAGCATTATCTTTTGCCGTATCACACCTGTTTCCGGTATAATGGATAACAATATACTTTACACTTTTTCTACTTCGTTTTTTGCTGAAATCATAACTTATTTTTTTTGCAAATAATTTATGTATCTTCATAATCAACCCCTCTCTTTTCTTTTATATCTGCTTTAGCTTCTGTCTGCAACTTAATATGCTTTATCAAAGGAAGCAAAAATACCGGAATATTCACACCAATATCTTTAATGTTTTCTAATATTGATATAAGTTCGTTACAAATCAACCACACTGCAACGATACACGCTATCAGGAACCTAAACGGAAATTCCAATCCCAGCGTATATACAGCATATTTAAGCAGTTGATCAATTATCACCCCCACTACTATTAACAGCCACATACATATCTTTTTCGCAATTCCACGAAAACTCCGATAAGAACTTATTACATTTTGTTTGCGGTACTTTACAGCCAATAATCCAGTGATATAATCTATTAAATTGCATAAAATCAATAACATAACCGGAATATATAAAATTCCTAAGAAAAATGACATTACACTTCCTACAGTTATCAATATTCCCTTAACTTGTTCCTTCATTCTTTTTCCCCTTTTGATCTTTCCGATAAAATCGTTTACTTTTCTTCAATTGTCTTTATCCAATCTTCAAACGTTATTTTTTCCAAAACGAGTCCTTCATGATACATTCTGTTTCTCATTGCTACAACAATTTCATTTCTGATGTTTTTCGGCGTTGAGTTATATAATTCTTTAAAATGCGTGTAATAACTTTTAAAACTTTTTTCAACTTTATTTTTATAACCTTCATTCTCACCCATTCTCCATTCCGGTTTATTAAGTGTGTAATATGCCTCAAATATCATTGATGTAACATAAAATCGTGCTTCTTCCATATATCCTCTGATAAGCAGTTCCTGCACTAAGGCTTTATTACTTTCCAATACATCATTATACGTTTTTAACATATACTTTTCATCATGCCTGCAAACTGATGTATCACGCCATTTCCATAAATAAAATGATACTGATATATATTTAAAATTTTTAGCTAATGTTTTACACAAAATATTAAAATAACTATCTTCATGCACCATCAATGTCTCATTCCAGCGAATCTGATTATCAACCAAAAATTTTCTATTATGTACTTTACCATGAACGAATGTCACATCCATTTCACGATTAATATATACCACCTCTTTGGTCTCAGGATTTCTGGTCTCTTCTATAAATAAACTTGTCAGACTATCAAATCCTTTCTTTATCTCTTCGAAAATGATATATAGAGCACATGCATTATAAAACAAATCATCAGCATCACAAAACATGACATACTCAGCTGTCGCATTATCCAGGCAGGTGTTTCGTGTGGCAGATACACCTCTATGCTCACATTTAATATATTTAATGTTAAAACTATAACCATCCAGAAACTCTTGTGAAAGTATAATATCAGAACCATCATTACATATAATGACTCCTATATCGTTGAAGTCAACATTCTGCTGTATTTCAATACTGTCCAGCAACGGTTTCAAAACCTCCTCCGTTTCGTTATATTGTGGTATAAGTATTTCCAGTTTCATTAAAAACCTCCTATGCCATTACCGATGCCAATGCACTGGCCAGTTTTTGTACAAAACTTGAGTTGTTTGCCAGAGCTGTACAAAAATGGGAATTATTAGCAAAACCGATTCCAAATGTACTATTGAAAGCAAACGCACTAACAAAAGACGAATTTGATGCGAATGCATATCCAAATGTAGCATTTCTGCCGAAGGTATTTGCAAACGCATAATTTGATGCAAACACATTACCAAATGCGGAATTTCTTCCAAAAGTATTTATGAATGAAGAATTGGACGCAAACTGACTTCCGAATGTAGAATTACTGCTAAAAGCACTAGCAAAAGCATAATTCAATGCAATCGCACTGCCTACTCTATTGTTTGATGCTAATTCCATAAACTTAACATATTCTGTCAAATTCACTTTGATTTCATCGACTTCATTATCAGCATAATCCTTTAGTGTCTGAATGTTCTCATCAAACTCCTTTTCCAGTTCTTGTGTTGTTTTATAAACCTGAAATAATTTTTCAACTTGATAAATACCGGCAACATGTACCTTCACTCTGTATAATGGAAATTCAGATACTTGATCTAATTTGCGAATATCTCCGATAGAAATTTCCGGATTAATAAACACACCATCTGTTTCAATTTCCGGACCTTTCTTATAAACGAATTCAGCACTCTCTATTCCTTCCTCACTCATGCTATATCTAATGCATAATAAATCCGTTCTATGTGCACGAGGATTCTGCGGCTTTCCAACAGTAAACGTCTCTGTTTCTCCATATCGCAGCCTTATGTGGCGTCCCTGTAAAATGATATCTCCATCTTCGATAGTAATATCGTCATATGTATGAATCTCATTAAACTTTTTTCCACATGATAAAACACAACTTTCTCCTACAATGCCCGCATTAAATGCTCCTGCATCATCACTTGTTATATGTTGTTCCCCTCGATGACCTGTTATTAACTCTAATCCCATTTTATCCTCCTATCCTATTTCATAAGATGTGTTAATCTCGTTATTTTTTATTGTTACTATTTTCTTGGTTACCTTTTTGATTACCGAAATGCCTGTGTATGCATCTGTTGCCCCTACGATATCTCCAATGTCATAATCAATACTATTTTTTAAATTAATACTGATTTCGTCGCCATCCAGCAATTCCCGGAACTTTTCTACTCCTTTAGCGGCCAGATCCTGATAGTTGTCATACACTATTTTGTAATAATAATTATCTTTCCATTCCGGAAGAATCATTTTATCTAACAATTCCCAATATTTCCCTTTCTCAAATGGTGGAGCAGCTACATTTTCGATTTTTTCATAATAAGCATTTGGAACAAAATCGGGAGCGAACGTTTTTATCGTAACGCTCAAATATTTGTCTTTTTTAAAAGGCGGTGGTGCCGGTTTTGGATAATTTGTATAAAAAGTATTTTTTATCCATGTTGGCACAACATCTTTTGCAATCCCCTTTGCCCATTTCTTTGATGGCCCTACATTCACATGCTTACCTTTACTATTTCTAACAAAATAATTCTTATAATTGCTTTTCCAATCTGTCGGTTTTTTTGTTTGTTGTATATAATCAGGTTTCATTATCCCCTGAACCAAAGTGTATACATAATCTGTACCATCCCACACTCTAGTATAGTATTTTCCATATTCTGTTTTCCATTTTGTAGGTTTTGATGTTAACGTTTTAACTTTTCTCTGCTCAACAGCCTTGACAGAAACATATTTACTATTTACTAATTCGAAATAATTTTTGTAATTATATCCCCAATCAAGAGGTACTTCGCTTAATTTTTCATATCGCGATGAAGTATCTGTTACCACCGGTACAAAATATTTCCCATCAACCCGATAATACTTCGTACAGTTTGTCTCCCAGTCCTCAGGTTTCACATTCAATTTCGAATATCTGTCTGCCTCACCTTTTACTGCCTCAGCTGTCTTGTAATTTCCCTGTTCGTCCAGATACGCATACTCGCCAAACACCTTCTCCCAGTGATCAGGTTTTATAGTCTGCAAAATGTAATTTTTAACTGCTCCGGCATTCGGGTAATCAAATACTGTCGTAACCTCATCAGAACCGGCTAATACCTTATTTCGCTCATCCAGAATATAATCGCTGTCAATTTTCGGCTCTTCCGTAATCGTATATGGCTCAATTGCATTATTCTCATTTGCGAACAAATGTATTACCCTTCTCTCCTTCATGTCTCCTGCTCCTAAACAAATCATATGATTTGTAGGATTTCCTGCTCTCTTTATCACAAAAGAGAACTCAGAATTATAGAACTCATCTTCTGAAGCATAATTTCTATTTGCTACAACACTTATCTCTACTTTACCGTTTCTGTTACGTTTAAAAATCAATTTTCCATTGTACTTTTCTAACATTGCAAGCAGTCCTGCATACATGTCTATGTATCTGAAGTCATAAGACAATACCTCAACATCAGACACCTCTCTTGAAGCCTCAAATACATCCGCCAAATCAAAATCTGCTATCATATCTGCTACGATTGCATTGGCATCCCCGGTTACTGTATAATAATCCCGATTATTCTCCGGCTGAATAATCTTATTTGCCAATATCCCATGCCATGTTCTGCCGGAATAAACTATTTTTTCATTATCAGCATCTACTTCAATATTGTCTATAATTCCACCATATTCTGAACCAATTACCCTGCCATTGTCCGATGTCTGAATATATATTCTACTGTTAATACCCGCACAATGTTCCTGTAAATCTATCTCAAGTTCAAAATCATTTTCATCTTTGCCATACGCAAGATCTAACTTATAATTCTTGATAACACCTAAATCATTGTTATTTTCATCCGTATATATTAAATCCATAGTGGCTCACTCCTTTTCTCATAAACAGTTATCGTATATGGAAAGCGCCCAAAATTATTCAGTTTTATGATTCCGGAATTTAACGGTTCAAAAATATATTCTTCTCTGTTTCGGTTTTTAAACTCATTTATCCGATTACCATTGACTGTCCTGTACACTTGCTTTTCGAATGTGTCAATTGTCAATACTTCTCCTTCATTCACAATACAATCTACTGCATAGTTGTGTCCGTCTATTGACAGACAGGGACTATCCACTTCTCCATATATATCAAGTCTGAAATCCGCTGTTAAATACGAACTGTTATTTAACTTATTAACAATTATTGTCTTAATTGAATTCATACTGTAACCATATGGATAATCATGTGGATAATCTAAATCTTTTACATCAGGATACATATGAAAACGATATGTCTTCTCCCGAATCCAATAAGGCGATGCCGTTGTGATTGTGAGCGAGGCAGATGCAAATCTGTCTGTCATGTTATACTTCGATTTTGAGGAGGCAGATACATAACACTTTATATAGTATTCTCCTATATAAAGTCTTCCCGGTTCTTTTGCATTAACATCCACATCCACAAGTTCAACCAGTTTATTTTTTATATAGTTTCCTTCTTCCTCTGTCCTGCATGCAATTACAATTGGCAATTCAAAGTCTACAATCCCCCGCTCAAATGCTTTAATATTGTTTTTGTCACTGTCAATACTCCACTTGTAATCATGCAGAGTATTGGCATTCACAAAGATACCGTTTTCACCTCCTCCCCATATCATTTCCTCTCCATTATGATTTACATATTTAATCTTTTCATGTTTCACGCTGTACCTCTTACTAATCTTCCAAATTCTCTCTTATTCAGCATTAATATGCTTTCATTATCCATCTTGTTTAATATTTTTTCTAATAATCTTACAGTCTGGGTTTCTGTGCCAGATGTGGCAATTCCTATATCCACAGAGCCTAATCTGCTTTCAATATTCCTTAATCCTTCATCTATCACTGTCCCATCTGTCAAACCACTAAAACCATTGTTGAATCCTTCAACACACATTCGACCAATCCATGCAAATTTCCTGGAAGGGGAATGTATTCCAAAGAACTCTAATACTCCGTCAAGAATATCACTGAATAATCCTTTTACTTTTTTCCACAACCAGTCTCCAAGACTTTTCATTCCTTCCCACAAACCTCTAATCAGATTTGCTCCTATCTGCGAAAGACTAAAATCCTTTAACACATCCTGTATCGCCATAAAAATCTTAGGAATTGTCTCAATCAGCTTTGGAATCGTCTTAACAATACCTGTAACTAATGAAACTAATATCCTCACACCACCATCAAGTATTTTCGGTAAATTGCTCACTAATGCTGAGTGTAGATTATTAATAATTTCCGGTATTTTTTCTAATAGATTTGGCAACGCCTCCACAATGCCATCTATCAATGAAATTATAATTTCTATTCCGACATCTATAATTGTACCCAGCATTCCGCCTAACCCTGATGTCAATTCAGTAATCATATTTACTGCCTGCTCGACAAGTAATGGCAAACCTTCTCTGATACCATCTGCTAATCCATACACAAGTTCAGCACCTTTACTTACGATCACAGGAAGATTCTGTATAATTCCATTTCCTAGCTGAATTATAAGTTGTAAAGCTGTTTCTGCAAGTACCGGCAATAGTTCCCCTATTGCGGAAACTATTGTCGATAATATCTGCCCCACAGCTTCTAACAGTTGTGGAAAATTCTCTGTAAGGACATTCGCTAATTCAACAATCAATTGTTGTATACATTCCACCAATAATGGAAATGACTCAACAATCATCTCCACGATACCCGGTAAAAACTCCGATATACTTTCTACTATCTGAGGAAGCATTTCCTGAAAATTTATGGCTATACTCTCAACACCTTCTTTAATGGTGTCAATACCACTGCTGTCTCCACCAAATATATCAGTTAATCCCTCCATTACTTCAGACATTCCCGGAACAAATTCAGACATCAGATTATTTTTTGCTTCACCAAAAGCTGACTGTAAATCCTGTAATCCGCTCTTACATTCCTCGGATGAAGTGACTGTATTTATCATTTCATTTGAAACAACTCCAATCACTGTTTTCATAGCTGACATCGCTGCAGCTCCTGCCTTTGCTGCATTACTAATTCCTGTTTTTATCAGTGATGCAAATTGTGAAGTTTTATCACCGGCTTCGTTTAATCCCTTTTCATATTCAGTTGTATTAATTGATATTTCTACTGCTAAATCAAAAACATCCATCTCTATACCTTTAGCTCCATCCTTTTAATAATATCTGCTGCAATTTCATCACCTGAACGGGTATCCTGCGGTTTAAACAAATCCTCATAACGAATTGTCAAAGCCTTATTCTGCCCCCGATAATAAATACTGTCTGTAATGTACAGACGATATGCTTCATCACGATAAAACTGCTCCCGATATGATATTAAGTATTTTATAAAATACTTTACCTTTCTTGTTCCTTTGTACTCTCCATAGCAGAGCCAGAATTGCTTTCTGCCCTTGTCCGACCCTGCAGCATAAAAAACTCAACAAGCTCTGTATCATTTAATACACCAAGCAAATCATTTAAGATTGAAACAGGCGTACACTCAAACTCATCAACTGAAACTCCGTTAATAATTGCCAAAACCTCAACGACATCTTTTTGATGCTTTTTCAATGCAATTTGTGCAATTTTGAGAATCGGTCGTTTTTCTCTTACTGCTTTTACTAATTCTGCATCAGAACAAATTGCTGATGCCGGTTCTAATAAATCTGCCAGTACATCTACTGCACACTCATTTTTAAATTCTGATAGTTTCATCTTTTACTCTCCTTCTATTGTCTCTACTTCTGATATACCTTCGGTTTCTCCGGTTTTTACAAAGATTTCGAACGGTACCTGTTCCGGATTGTCCAGTGAATAATGTCCTAAAAACTCGAACGTAAACTGTCCTTTTCCACTGTCTGTACTCTGGATCTGGAATCCTCCTGTAGATAGTGCATTCATTAAATGAACTGCACAGAAGCCTCCATTCTGTTCCCCATTCAGGTCACTGTAATCTCCTACCCACCAAATATCTTCAAAGTCTGTTCTTTCCAATTTGTTACGTGGAATTACATGAGTGCTGTCTTCACTGTCAATATCTGCAACACTGACAAGTGTTTTAGCCAAATTCGTTGAAACTGTAATAAAAATTCCTGCCATTTTGGCTTCCCAGCTGTTAAGATTTTTAAGTTCTTTCATATTCGTAGGACAATTATCAATGTCCTCTCCAAAATCTGAATATGTAGGTATTGCTGTAAAAGTGATTCCTCCACTTGTAGCACCTAAAATATTTTTGATTTCCCCTGTTGCCGGAGTAAAACCATCTAACAATATTCCTGCGTTCATCTGCATCTCCTTAAAGGTTCCCTCCGGAAGTTTTGTAAATTTCATTTTGTTTCTCCTTATATAATAAATTTAGGTTGATAAAGGTAACCTATAACCCTTTATTAACTGTATATTTATACAAGTCATTCTTGTATAATACCTTTATTAGATAGAGTGACATCGTTTTCTCCTT
>CAJTDQ010000007.1 GCA_910574895.1 Eubacteriaceae bacterium
TGTATTTTTGTGGTATAACCATGTCAGACCACATTCATACAATGGAGGGCTGACTCCGTTCGAAGCAAGGCACAGGCAGAAATAAGTCCGTCCCAAGTGTAGCAATTTTGCTTGACCACTACATAAATGTTTCTCAAAATCATCTTATCCATCTTATCTTTAAGACCTGCCTTAATCAGTTCCGTTTCGTCCTTATGACCATATATAAAATACTGATATATCATTCGAAATAAATCCTCATCTATTTTTATCTGCTTAATCTTTTCAACCATACAAATCTCCTTTCCGTAAATTGAAAATGTAAATCGGCTTTAAAAAACCTTATTTTTTTAGTTTTATTTAGCCAATTTACAATTTACAATTTACAAATTTAAAAACATCCCATAAATAAAGGGATTGAAGTCATTCAGATGTAAATTGGCTCTTTTTTTTACGTCATTTCCAATTTACAAATTTATCTTTCTGTTTTACAAACCAGCCAATTTACATAACAAATTTACATTTTTAAAAGTAAATGACATCATGTCACTTACTTTTTCTCCAGCATTTCATCAGATTCAGTTTTAAGATTTTCCAACGTTTCCTGCTTAAAAGGAATGTCATCATCCTTCTCTATTTTCTCAAAATCATTTTCCTTTTTTCTCCTCCATGCAAGCTGGGTTCCATATCCTTCCTTAATGAATCTGTGACTTTTCACCTCTTCCCACTGCTCTGCGAATTTAAGCCTCATGATACTCGTAATCTCTCTGGATTCGTACTGTTTCGGCTTGCAATTTTCGTGGTGCAGTGCCCTCTCATAAATCATCTGAACGCACACAAACTCCTCATCCGTCATTTCAAGAAACATTTCAATGATTCCCACAAGAGTATCCTGGGGCATGCATTCCTTCTGAAATTCAATAAGTTCCTTTTCCAAATTCTTATTAAATACAAGCTTTGTATTAATGCCCTTTTTATACATGTTCATAATTTCAGCCCAGCACTGTTCTATGTATGCCCTTGTTTTTTCCTCATCCTCCAACGGATGATGCAATGCTTTTTCCTTATTTACCATTACCGGTACAAATCTTCTGTTACCTGTACGGTCAAATGGCAGGAAATCAGCATTATTGGATGAACCTACAAATATGCATTGTCTTGGTCTGTCTTCAGGATGTGTTTCATAAGGAACCTTATAGGTTTCACTTTGACGGCTTAAAAATGACTTAATGTCTTCAACGCTTCTTGCGTTACAGGTTGCAAGCATTTCTGCCATTTCAATAATCCAATGTCCCTGAATCTTACGAAACACATTGTCATCATCAAGTTTTCTTAAGTCATCCGAAAACCACTCATTTTCCATTGCAAGAAGTCTTAGAAAACTTGACTTGCCTGCTCCCTGCCCACCTACCAGACAGACCATGTATTCAAACTTGCATCCGGGATTATAAACTCTGTGCACTGCTCCCATCATCATTATTCTTGTTGCTTCAAATATGTAATTACTTTCATCTGTTCCAAGGTATCTCGGTAGCAGATACCTAAGCCTTGAGTTTCCATCCCACTCCAGACTTTCCAACTTGTCTATAATGGGATGATAATGGTTGTTGTTGCCTACAATGTCAATTGCACGCTTAATGTTTTTATCTCTTGTAATACCGTAAAACTTTTCCATTCTAAGCATTATGTTGTTAAAATCCGTATCTGTAAAAGTCTTTGAACGTCTCCTCCAGTCCATTTTCTTAACAATGTCCGTCTTACATGAAAGTTCATTACGTCTTATTGCATCCTTTAACATTGGGTCCTTATTTAAAATCTCAATGACATTTTCAATGGTTTGTCTCGGACTTCCATCAGGACGTTTTTTTAGGCTATCCCTTATAACCTCTATTTCTTTATTATCTGTGTCCTCCACATTGGAGGATTTATTTATTGTATTGCCATTCATTTTTTTGTTTTCCTCCTATCAAACAAATTCTTCTTGTTAGTGGAAGAAACTCTTGCTATAATTCAATTGTCAGTTAAATGTAGCAAGGGAATCTTCCCGGTTACAACCAGCCCTTGGCTTTATGCCTTGGGCTTTTTAATTATGATTATTGTCAATTAAATCTGCAACGCTTCTTGCTTTGTTAGGATATAAATGACCATAAGTATTTAACGTAATTCTTATATCCTTATGACCCAGCCTTTCCTTAATAAGCAATGGCTCGACACCTTTATCAATAAGATAGGCAACGTGACTATGTCTCAAATCATGAACTCTTATTTTCTTAACATTAGCCTTTTCGATTTGTCTTCTCATTTTGTTTTGTAATGCACGACATCCTATAGGAAATAACCTTATATTGTCAGGTAATCCATATTGTCTGTCACACCATTCTTTTATTTCTTCTTTAAGAAAAATAGGAATTTCAACAACTCTTACTGACTGCTCTGTTTTAGGTGTAGTAACAATATCTTTACCATTTGCTCTATAGTACGTTTTCGTGATACTGATTCTGTTGTTATAAAAATCAATATCCGACTTAGATAAAGCCAGCAGTTCTCCTTCTCTTATTCCTGTCCAAAATAAAATTTCAAACATTATGTAATATCTATCTGACTTATCAACCGTACTTATAAACTGCTTGTACTCATCTACTGTCCAGAACGTTAAGCTGCACTTATCATCTTTTCCCATTCTCTTTACTTTTTTACATGGATTATTAGCCAAATCATATATTTTCGTTGCATGTGTAAATAAAGCCGTTAACTGATTTTGAATCATTCTCATATATGATTCTGACAGATTTTTCTTATAGATTTCATTCTGCCATGCTATAATCTGTGCCGGTTTTATATCAGACATTTTCATATCTCCAAAATATGGTATAAGATAACTGTCAATCATATATCTCTTGTTTTGCTTTGTTCTTTGCTTTAGTTCATTTTCCTTATCCTGAAAATACTGTTCAACAAAAACTTTCATAGTCATTTCCAGATTTCCGTGTTTCTTCAGATTTCTCTCACACTCATACTGTTTAGCTTCACGTTGTGTTTTAAATCCACGCTTTTTCTTTTGCTTATTTACACCATAAACGTCCGGTTCATACCATTGTGCAATCCACTTTCCTGTGCCTCTGTCTTTGAATGCCATAACTTAATTCTCCTTTTCTGATTCTTTTAATCCAAATAATTTCTGTTCTAAATAGGCTTTAGGTATTTTACCTGAAACTACAAGATATCCACCTTTAGCCAATTCTTTATTTAAATCTCTAATAACTCTATATGCATGACTACTGGAACAATGAAGTAGTGTTCCAACATCATTTACATCTAATAAATATTTTTCGTATATCATACACTCGCCTCCTCTCTATTTACGTTTTTCGTACGGTTGTTATAGTATTGTAATGTACGAATTTCGTAATGTCAAGTATTTTTCGTATATAAAATTATTTATTGTGTACTTTTTTCGTACATCATGTTATACTATACGAAAATATAGAAAGGTTGGTATCAATAAATGGGTGACGGCAAAAAACTAAAAAAAATACTGGATGCGCAACAAAAAAGTGTGCGATGGTTGTCTAAAGAAACAACCATTAGTCCAACTACGTTATATTCAATTATTCAGAAAGACACAGCCATTCGATTTGATTTTGCTCTACGAATAGCCAATGTTCTTAATGTGGAAGTATCTGACATATGTTCAGATTCAGCTTTACAGGCTGAGGATTGGTCTGATGAAAGCAGAATAACATTACCTGAACTTCCACATGGTTTTGACAAAGTATTAGATGAAAATCGCATCAAAACTTACTTAAAAAATTCACTTTATCCACTAATGGAAATGTTTGGAAAAAATAATCTACCTAAACTTGATGAGCACCTGACTAATTACTATCAGTTAACAGATGAAGGCAGACGCGATGTTGACCAGTTTATCAATGCTCAACTTCAAATAAAGAAAGACCCTAAAAGGGCAAAAGATGTTAAAACTATCAAAAAATGGTAATGCAGACTCCGAGCAAATCGGAGTCTTTTTTCGGTTCTAAACTTTACTTGGGGGTAAGGTTTAGAGCCATTTTTATATTATGTGATTTTTTAGATAAAAAAAATAGGCATAGATCAAATAATCTCTTATAATAGAATCACCACAAAACCACAAAGGAGATTTTTTACTATGCTTAATAATGATTATATTTCAAATTTACTGGAAATTAAAGACCTTTTTATTACTAAATTGGAATCTACACCTGATGAACATCACATTTATTTTAAATTAAAACGTAAAGACTGCCAATGTCCTCACTGTGGCACATTGACTAACAAGGTTCATGATTACAGAACGTCCGTTATAAAAGATTCTCCAATCATGGGAAAATTAACTTTATTATATTATTGCAAAAGACGATATCACTGCGATATCTGTAACAGACACTTTACTGAACCTTTTTCACTTTTACCTAAAAATTGTAGGCTTACAACACGTTTATGCTTTGAGGCAATTCACTTATTAAAAAGTTCATTAAATGTTTCAAATGTTGCAAATCAACTTGGAATATCTGCTTCATCAATCTTTAGGAGACTTAATGACATTAAATATGATACACCCAAAACTCTTCCTCTTGTCCTTTCAATTGATGAATTTAAGGGGAATTCGGGCGGAAACAAATTTCATTCAATTCTTACTTCACCTAATGAACACAGGGTTTTTGACATTCTTCCAACACGAACCCAATACCGGCTCGAAGATTATCTTATGAAATTTAAAAACCGAAAGGATGTAAGATATTTTGTCATGGATATGTACAAGGTTTACAAGGATATTGCCAAACGATTATTGCCAAATGCTACAATAGTTATTGATAAATTTCATGTGGTAAAGCAGGTGACGGGTGCCACCGAAAGAGTCAGAGTCCGGGTTCAAAGGAACATGCATCCTAGTAAAAGGAAATATTTTAAACGCAGTCGTAAACTTATTCTGGCTCACAAAAGCAAGTTGAAGGAAGAAAGTCTTGATGCGCTTGAAGTTATGTTACAGCAGTCAAATGATCTTGCTCAGGCTTATTATTTAAAAGAACTTTTTTATGACTTTATGGACTCCAAAAGTAGTTCTGAAGCCAAACCCAAACTTCGTAAATTTATTAATGCTGCATCTGTCAGTGAACTGGATGAATTTAACTCAGTGCTTACCACTCTTGCCAATTGGGCAAAATACATACTTAACAGTTTTGATTGCCCATACACAAACGGGTATACTGAAGGAATGAACAATAAGATTAAAGTGATTAAACGAAATGGAGTCTGTGAAATAAAGTCTGTAAATAGACATTCTATGATAAGTGATGGAGCTGTAAGTTCATGAAATGAGCTTGCAGCTCTTGTTTATATAACTAGCATATAAAAATACCCATGTCAAGGACGCCCGTTTTATAACGGGCGTATATTTATCCTTGATATTGGGTATTTTTTATGCTATTCAGGCAAACGGCCTTCGTACATAATGCTCAGTTCTCCATACACCTGAGCCCAGTTTCTTAAGGTCGTTGTCCATTTCCTCGTTGCTTCAAAGGTTGAAAGGTACAGTGCTTTCAATAATGCCTTATCACTTGGAAATACACTTCTCTGACGATTAAGTTTCCTGTATGTTGAATTTAAACTTTCAATGGCGTTGGTTGTATATATTACTTTTCGTACAGTATCTGAAAATTTAAAAATAGGCGATATCACATCCCAGTTGTCCTTCCATCTTTTCATCGAGTTTGGATATTTTGGAGTCCATTTTTCAGTTACTCTGTCTGGGGCTTCAAGAGCTTTTTCTTCGTTAACTGCCTGATATATTGTCTTAAGGTCTTTTGCAAAGGCTTTTCTGTCTTTGTCAGGTACATATTTAAGAGTATTTCTCACCTGATGAACTATGCATCTTTGATATTCTGTGTTTGGGAAAGCTGCCGATATGGCTTCCTTTATGCCACTTAAACCATCGGCACATATAACAAGAATGTCCTTTACGCCTCGGTTTTTTAATTCATTCAATACAGACAACCAGTATTTAGAGCTTTCATTATCTTCAACACTTATGCTTAATACATCCTTTTTCCCGTCCACTGTAATGCCGAGAATTACATAGGCCGCAAGCTTTCTTATTATTCCATCATCCCTTACAGAATAATGGATGGCATCTATGTAAACAACAGGATAAATTTCATCTAACGGTCGGTTTTGCCAGTCCTCGATTTGTGGCATTATTTTATCAGTCACATCGGAAATAAATCCTTCTGATGTTTCAAATCCATAAATATCTTCAATTGTGTCGGAAATCTGCCTTGTTGTCATTCCCTTTGCGTACATTGAGATTATTTTTCCGGTCAATGTCTGAAATGTCTTTCTGACGTTTTTTTACAATCTGTGGTTCAAAAGTAGAACGACGGTCCTGTGGAACATCGATTTTCATGGAACCATAACTGCTGTTGACACGTTTTGACTTGTAACCATTTCGATAATCATCGGATTCTGAACGTTGTGATTTTGAATAACCCAAATGGTCATCCATTTCAGCTTCCATCATTTCCTTGATTGTGCCTCCAAGAAGATCTTTTAATGCATCCTGGATGTCTTCAGCTGTCTGAATGTCATATTCATCCAATAGCTGGTGGATGATGGCACGTTTGCCATCAGTCATTTGTACCTTGTGTACTTTTTTTCTTTCTCTTGCCATAATTAAGGCCTCCTATAATAATAAATTTTATCATAGAAGGCCTATTAATTATATTTAAATATTTAATTTACAGAAAAAATTTCACACTCTCACGAAATGCTTATGGATATAGGAATTTTGATAATTTTAGAAACAGAATAATGTTATCTTGTGATACTATTTAAAAATCGTGTGTGATTACAAATCACACACGATATATATAAGGGATTACCCCCATGCTTGACAAAGAGCCTTATTTTTTTACTAACATATATACCAAAATCAGGCTGTTTGCATATATAGTCCACGCAAACAGCCTTTGAATTGTTTAATTATTATGAATTTTAACTTTAATTTCTGTTAATGTCAAATACTTCCCATGCTCCGGCAACAGCTTCACTTGTAGCAAAAAGTTTACCACCGTCGTTTAAGTTTGCCTGAACATATTTTCCATTTGCCAATGAGTAAAGTGCATACTCTCCATCTGAAATCTTTTCAATAATGAATTTCTCCCATGTACCTACACTTTCACTTCTTGGCAATAACTGATTGTTTTCATCAATTACAGCACATACATATTTTCCATTTGCAATTGATTTCAATGAAACTGTTCCATCATCGTTATTTACAATCTGGAATGTTTCCCATGCACCTCCACATGATGAACGGTTTGCCACTATTGTTTCACTTCCACCATTTTCTGCACAAACTACCTGTCCGTTTGCTATGGATGTAATATATGCATTTGAATTATTAAAATCTGCCTTTTCTACTTTTTCAATTACGATCGCTGAAGTTTTATCATTAAAATCTCCAAGGCCTGATGCATCTGTGAATAATGTTTTTTTACTTCCTGCAAATCCTGCATCGTTGTACAATGTAACCTTGTAGCCATCTGCTACCTTAACTGAAGAAATCTGATCATTTTTAATTCCCTTAGAAACCATTGTGCCATAATCATATCTTCCTTCACTTAATGCTACAGACCAACCACTGTAATTTGAATTTTCATAAAATGTTGCTTTTGCAGAAGATGTCTCATCTCCCAACTTTTCAATATTAAATGCTTCCCAAGCTCCTGCTATGGAATCACTTCCTGCTATTAATTTGCCTCCATTATCCAAGTCGGCCTTTACATATTTTCCGTTTTCTGCACTCTTAAGACCGTATTCTGTATCGCTTATTTTGTAGATTTGGAATTTCTCCCATGTTCCTACGCTTTCGCTTCTTGGAACAAGTTGATTTTCTTCATCTAATACTGCACATACATATTTGTTATTTGCATCTGCTTTTAAACTTACTGTTCCGTCATCATTATTTATCAGATAAAATGTTTCCCATGAACCGCCGTAACTGTCTCTGTTTGCTACTATTGGATCACTTCCACCATTTTCTGCTACAACATATTTTTCATTTGCAACAGATTTGATACTGTATTTTCCATTTGATAATTTAACAGTATTATATGTAACACTTGATGAACCATCCCACTTTTCAATTTTAATGGATGATGTTTTGTCATTTATCTCATTTCCTACATATGATGCATCACCTGTAAATTCCTTTGATGTTCCTTTAAATCCTGCATTATCATACAATGTAACCTTGTAACCAGAACTTACTTTCAGTGATGATATTGCATCATTTTTAATACCTTTTGCAATGATATCACTATAATCATATGTACCTTCCGGTAATGAAACTGACCATCCACTATAGTTTGAATTTTCATAGAATGTTGCTACATTATCATTTGTTGTTGTTTCACCGACTTTTTCAATGTTAAAAGCTTCCCAGGCTCCAGCTATTGAATCACTTCCAGCTATTAATTTGCCTCCGTTATCCAAGTCAGCTTTTACATATTTTCCGTTTTCTGCACTTCTAATGCCGTATTCACTGTCATTTATTTTGTAAATCTTAAATTTTTCCCATGTACCAATGCTGTCACTTCTAGGTGTCAGCTGATTTTCTTCGTCTAATACTGCACATATGTATTTATTATTTGCATCTGATTTTATGCTTACTGTTCCGTCATCATTATTAACAATATAGAATGTCTCCCCTGAGCCGCCATAGCTGTCTCTGTTTGCTACTATCGGATCACTTCCACCATTTTCTGCCACAACATATTTTTCATTTGCAACAGATTTGATGCTATATTTTCCATCTGATAATTTAACTGTGTCATATGATGTTGTAGTTGATGTCTGATTGTTAATCTTTTCTATTTTAATTGATGAAGTTTTGTCATTCATTTCATTACCAACATATGACGCATCACTGGTAAACTCTTTTGATGTTCCATTAAATCCCTGGTTGTCATATATTGTAACTTTGTATCCATCACTTACTCTAAGTGATGAAATCTGATCATTTACAATTCCTTTTGCTAAAATATCTTTGTAGTCATATGAACCTTCTTCCAATGAAACTGCCCATCCACCATAATTTGAATGTTCATAAAATGTTGCCACACCTGATGTACTGTTGTTGTCGCTGTCATCTGTTGCACTTCCACCTGTAGATGTTACTGTTCCTGGAAGGTATGCTTTTACCAAATTGTAAATCTTATCATTTTTCCATCCGTTTGCTGTTCCTACAGTTGACCATTTATTTTTAATTGTGTCAGCTGAGTCGTTATAAATATCAACTTTTTCAGGGTTGTGATTATAAATACCCCATGAGCTGTTTCCTGTAACTTTGTATGACCATGTTGTCCAATGCCATCCCTGACCGTTGAAAGTTGACATTGCTGCCTTCCAACCTTCTTCCTGTTCGAAGCATGTAAACTCACCTACAAATGTTGGCACTCCATAATTGTGATTTGCAATGTCTGATACTTTACCTGAAAAGTATGACTTCTGTGCATCACTGCTATTTTGTGCATTCCATGGATAGTAATGGTATTCATATGCTACATTTGTCCATCCATACTGTGAAGATTTTGGCAAATTGTCTGCATCCCAACATGATTCCATTATAATAATATGATTGCTGTCCTTTGAACGGATTGCCTTGTAAATTTCATTGTAGAAATCCCAATGTAAACTATATGTTGCAGCTGCTTTAATTCCCGGTTCATTTAAAATATCATAAGCTGCAACTGCCGGATTTCCTTTAAAATGTTCTGCTATCTGTTTCCACAAATTTAAAGTTTTATCTTTATTGCTCTGATTATAATATAGCTGTTTTCCATCATTAATCTCTCCTGAATGGTCCATACCATTTTGAGAACCAAATGCTCCGTGCATGTCTAAAATTACATACATACCTCTCTGGCTACAGTTTTGTACAAACCAATCTAATCTGTCAAAAGCATTAGATTTAAGGTTTCCATTGTCATCACAAAGATTCATATATGTAAATGGTAATCTTATAACACTCATTCCCATTTCTGCACAATTATCAAAATCCTGTGTTGTCCAATAATTATTTTCATATGTTGAAACCAACTCATCTCTCTTTGATGCTCCAAATCTATTTGCCAATGTGGTCATCATTGTTTTCTGGTCAGATGCATTGGTTGGATTCATCCAGTCTTCCTGAACAAGCCATCCACCTGCATTTGTACCTCTTAGATAAACAATATCTCCTGTTCCTTTTTGTTTTCTTATCTGTGTTCCGTTAACCTTCAAAAAATCATTGCTTCCAAGAGCCTCTCTGGCACTAACCTGGGTAATGCCTGTAATTTTTCCTGAAATAGCCACACTAAATGTCATTGCAAATACCAATAACATACTGACCAGTTTTTTAACTTTTTTCATAAATACCTCCTTATTAATACTATAAAAAAATTTCCGTCTATTATGTTATCAATACAATACCACATAATGTTAACGGTATCAACTCTCCAAATTTTAGGAAAATCGTTTTCTTTTTTTTTCTAAAAAAAATATACCTTTTTTATGATAATAGTATGTTGTTTATACATTTTCTAAAAAATGTATAAATAAAAAATATCCCTATACCTGACAAAGAACATTATAAACTTGGGTTACCCCCATGCTTGACAAAGAGCCCTTTTTTCTTATGTAAAATCCTATAATAAGTCCTCTTTCTTACTTTTAGGTGAATTTTGACGACACTTATGACGACACTTTTACAAAAAAATCTTTCAAAAGCACGAAAAAAAGGCATCCCCGAAAATTTCGGGAATGCTTATATTTTTGCACAAGCCTAGCTTATTGATTACTCCGTAATCAATAAGCTAGCGGCATTCATAGAATGCCTGCGAGCCCCATAAACAAAGGAAGACCGCAGTTTCGTGTAAACACGACTGCGGTCTTCTTTATTTATGTCGAGCTTGCGCTCTACTCATTGATAACGTTAATTATTCAATAATTGTAGCAACCTTACCTGAACCTACTGTTCTACCACCTTCACGGATAGCGAATCCAAGACCCTGCTCCATAGCGATTGGGTGAATAAGTTCAACTGTAATTTCTACGTTATCACCAGGCATACACATTTCTGTACCTGCTGGTAAGTTACAAACACCAGTTACGTCAGTTGTTCTGAAGTAGAACTGTGGTCTGTAGTTGTTGAAGAAAGGAGTATGACGTCCACCTTCATCCTTTGTTAATACGTAAACCTGTGCAGTAAATTTCTTATGGCATGTTACTGAACCTGGTTTAGCAAGAACCTGACCTCTTTCGATCTGGTCTCTGTTAACACCTCTTAAAAGTGCTCCGATGTTATCACCAGCCTGAGCTTCATCAAGAAGCTTTCTGAACATTTCGATACCTGTGATAACTGTCTTCTGTGTTTCTTCCTTAACACCAACGATTTCAACTTCGTCATTTAAGTGAAGTGTTCCTCTTTCTACTCTACCTGTAGCAACAGTACCACGACCTGTGATTGTGAATACGTCTTCTACCGGCATTAAGAAAGGCTTATCTGTATCTCTTTCTGGGTTAGGGAAATATTCATCAACTGCAGCCATAAGTTCCATAACCTTGTCACCCCACTCTGATGTAGGATCTTCAAGAGCCTTAAGAGCTGAACCTTTGATGATTGGAGTATCTTCAAATCCATATTCTTCAAGGATTTCTGTAACGTCCATTTCTACTAATTCTAATAATTCTTCATCATCTACCATGTCACATTTGTTCATGAATACAACGATTTTTGGAACACCTACCTGACGTGAAAGTAAGATGTGCTCTTTTGTCTGGGCCATAACACCGTCAGTAGCAGCAACAACAAGGATAGCACCGTCCATCTGAGCAGCACCAGTGATCATGTTCTTTACATAGTCAGCATGACCTGGGCAGTCAACGTGAGCGTAATGTCTGTTGTCTGTTTCGTATTCAACGTGAGCTGTAGAGATTGTGATACCTCTTTCTCTTTCTTCTGGAGCCTTATCGATATTAGCGAAATCTACAGCATCGTTACCAGCAACTCTCTCTGATAATACTTTAGTGATAGCAGCTGTTAAAGTAGTTTTACCATGATCGACATGTCCGATTGTACCAATATTACAATGTGGTTTTGTTCTTTCAAACTTAGCTTTTGCCATTTTTGTAATCCTCCTAATAAAATTATATAATATGATTTTTTGACCTCTTGGTCTATTTCAATTTTAGAAAACTGCCTCGTCAGTTTTCCATCTTTATCGCGATGTCGTGCGAATGCGTGTAAAAACACAGCATTCCCCTGACAATTCGCTTTAAAAGGCTATCCTCATTATATTTTATAATGGGAATATTTTCAAGCCTTATTTTTATCTATCGTTCGAAAATATCGTAATACTTCAGCCATCAGTTCGAAAATCTTTCAGATTTTCCTAACTGTGGTTGTTCACTATATTTTCTCACAGACTATTTTGCGTTTGCAGCAACAACCTTTTCCATTACTGACTTAGGTGCCTGCTCATATCTCTCGAAGAACATTGAGTAGTTACCACGTCCCTGTGTAGATGAACGAAGTTCTGTTGAGTAACCAAACATTTCTGACAATGGAACATATGCTCTAACGATCTTTCCACCGCCTAAGTCATCCATTCCTTCAATCTGTCCACGTTTAGCGTTCAGACTTCCGATAACATCACCCATGTATTCTTCAGGCATTGTAACTTCAACCTTCATGATAGGCTCAAGTAATACCGCATCACCTTTCTTCATAGCATCCTTAAACGCCATAGAACCGGCGATATGGAATGCCATTTCTGATGAATCGACTTCATGGTATGATCCATCATAAACTGTTGCATGAACACCAAGTACTGGGAATCCTGCAACAATACCTGTCTGTGCAGCTTCTTCGATACCTGCTCCAACAGCCGGGATATATTCCTTAGGAATGTTACCACCAACTACTGTAGATTCAAACTTGAATGTCTCTTCACCGTTTGGATCCATAGGCTCGAATTTAACCTTACAGTGACCGTACTGTCCACGACCACCAGACTGCTTAGCATATTTACTGTCAATATCAACTGCTTTTGTAAATGTTTCCTTGTATGCAACCTGAGGTGCACCAACATTTGCTTCTACCTTATATTCACGAAGAAGTCTGTCTACGATAACTTCCAAATGTAACTCACCCATACCGGCGATAATTGTCTGTCCTGTTTCCTGGTTTGTATGAGCTCTGAATGTAGGATCTTCTTCTGCAAGTTTTGCTAAAGCTTCACCCATCTTACCCTGTCCGGCTTTTGTCTTAGGCTCAATAGCAAGCTCGATAACCGGCTCTGGGAATTCCATAGATTCAAGAATAACCGGATGCTGTTCATCACAAATTGTATCACCAGTACCTGTCACCTTGAGACCTACTGCTGCAGCGATATCACCAGAGTAAACCTTGTCTAACTCTGTTCTTGAATTCGCATGCATCTGAAGAATACGACCAACACGTTCCTTCTTACCCTTTGTTGCATTTAATACATAAGAACCTGAGTTCAATGTACCAGAGTAAACTCTGAAGAATGCAAGTTTTCCTACGAATGGATCAGCCATAATCTTAAATGCTAAAGCTGAGAATGGTTCCTCATCAGAAGACTTTCTTGTAACATCATTTCCTGCTTCATCTGTACCTGTAATATCAGGAATATCAGTTGGAGCCGGCATAAATTCAATAACACCATCTAACATCTTCTGAACACCTTTGTTCTTATATGCAGATCCCAGATATACCGGAACTGCTTCACAAGCGATAGTTGCTTTTCTAAGAACAGCTTTTAATTCATCAATAGAAGGTTCTTCCCCTTCTAAATACTGCATCATAAGGTCATCATCTAATTCACAAATCTTCTCAACAAGATTCTCATGCCATTCATTAGCAAGATCTTTCAAATCATCTGGAATTTCTGTGATTTCAATATCTTCACCCTTATCATCTTTATAATAGTATGCTTCCATTTCAAACAAATCAACCAATCCGATAAAACTATCTTCTTTACCGATTGGAATCTGAACTGGGATAGCATTCTTACCCAGACGATCAATAATAGTCTGAACTGAATAAAAGAAATCTGCACCCATTTTATCCATCTTATTGATGAATGCCATACGTGGTACATTGTATGTGTCTGCCTGACGCCATACGTTTTCTGACTGTGGCTCAACACCTGCTTTTGCATCAAATACACCTACTGCACCATCTAATACACGAAGAGAACGCTCAACTTCTACTGTAAAGTCAACGTGACCCGGTGTATCGATAATGTTAACACGATGCTCTAAAGCACCAGCTTTTGGTTTATGATGATCCTCTAATGTCCAATGACATGTTGTAGCCGCAGATGTAATCGTGATACCTCTTTCCTGTTCCTGCTCCATCCAGTCCATGGTAGCATTACCGTCATGAGTATCACCAATCTTGTAGTTAACACCAGTATAATATAAGATACGCTCTGTTAATGTTGTCTTACCAGCATCGATATGAGCCATAATACCTATATTTCTGGTTCTCTCTAATGGATATTCTCTTCCAGCCAAGATTTTTTCCTCCTCTTTTTAGTCTTAAGGCTTACGCCTTTATTATGTCATGCATTACTGCATATTAATCAATTAATATTAAATATTCACATCGCCCTAGCTCGATTAGAAGCGGTAGTGTGCGAAAGCCTTATTAGCCTCAGCCATCTTATGCATGTCTTCACGCTTCTTAACTGATGAACCAGTATTATTAGCGGCATCCATAATCTCGTTAGCTAATCTTTCTACCATTGTCTTTTCACTTCTCTGACGTGAATACAATGTGATCCAACGAAGTCCTAAAGCCTGTCTTCTTTCAGGTCTTACCTCGATAGGTACCTGATAAGTAGCACCACCGATACGTCTAGCCTTTACTTCTAAAGCCGGCATAACGTTATTCATAGCTTCTTCAAATACTTCAGTAGCATCTTTTCCTGTTTCAGCTGCAATCTTTTCAAATGCACCGTACACGATTTTCTGAGCTACACCTTTCTTACCATCTAACATAATGTTATTGATAAGTTTTGTAACTACGATGCTACCATACATAGGATCTGCTAAAATTTCTCTCTTCTGAGTATGTCCTTTACGTGGCATATTGCTTCCCTCCTTAATTATTTTAATTAAATCATAGGTACTCACTAAAGTTGTGTCTTGCTCACGGCTTAAGATATCTATAAAACATAACCCTAATAACCGTTACAAATCATTCAACCTGTGATTGACTATATAGTCGTTCCTATTTAGACCTAGTTTTTAGGTCTCTTAGCACCGTACTTAGAACGTGCCTGGCGTCTGTTTGCAACACCTGCAGTATCTAAAGTACCTCTAATGATATGATATCTTGTACCTGGTAAATCTTTTACTCTACCACCACGGATAAGAACAACACTATGCTCCTGAAGGTTGTGACCTTCACCTGGAATGTAGCTTGTTACTTCGATACCATTAGATAAACGTACTCTGGCGATTTTTCTAAGAGCTGAGTTTGGCTTCTTAGGTGTAGCAGTCTTAACAGCTGTACATACACCACGCTTCTGTGGAGAAGCAGTGTCATTCATCTTCTTGTTTAAAGAGTTGTATGTCTTTAACAAAGCTGGTGCTGTTGACTTTTTAACCGCTGACTTACGTCCTTTTCTTACTAACTGGTTAAATGTTGGCATTCCTTTTTCACCTCCTGTTATTAGAATTATGTGTCAAATCATTACACATGCATGCAAAAGGGCACACTATTCCCTTTAAGCGTGCCCTACCATTATATCGTTGTACTTTTTTAAAGTCAACCCCTCTTCTTTAATTTCATCTCAACCTTAAACAAATCACCATCTAACGTAATCTTAAGTTCTCCATTCTGTCTTTCCAAAATACTTCTGGCAATGGACAATCCAAGTCCGCTCCCTTCTGTCGTTCTGGAAACATCCCCTCTGACAAACCGCTCCATCAATTCATCCGCACTAAAATTTAATGCTCCGGCAGATATATTTTTAATAGAAACGACTGCACCATTTTCTTCATCAATAATATCAATATAAACGCGGGTACCTGGCATTGCATATTTGCATACGTTACTGTAAAGATTATCTAAAGCTCTCCATGTCTTTCTTCCATCAGCCCGAACAATAATGGTATCTCTTGTAATATTTTTAATCACATGCAGTCCACTTTGTTCAAAACGTTCGCTATACTCTGCAAGACTTTGATTTACTAACTGAACAATATCAATATTTTCTATATTCAGTTCAATTACACCGGAATTTAATTTCGATGCTTCCACTAAGTCCTCTGTGAGATTTTTCAATCTCTGTGACTTTCTATCCAATATTTCCAAATACTCAGAAGCTTTCTCACTGTCCAGTCCATCCGTCTTAAGTAAATCTACATAATTTATAATAGAAGTAAGTGGTGTTTTTAAATCATGGGAAACATTTGTAATCAATTCTGTCTTCATGCGTTCATTCTTCAAACTCGAAGCAACTGCCTTACTGATCCCATCTCCAATCCCATTAATAGATTCTGTCAGTTTCTGATTAGATTTAAATTTCATTGGAGCATCAATTTTATTATCCACTTCTCCTTCTGCTATTTTTTTTGTTTCTTCTATTATAATCTCTTTTTCTTTAAAATAATTCCAGAGATATATGCATCCTGCGGCAACCGGAATTCCCATCCAGAAAAATACACCAAACCAATCCATGGCATACATTCCTGTAAAAGCAATATAAAACAGTCCTCCTATCATTCCTGACATACCGTATAACACAACCTTCGTCGTCAGTTTCGTATTATCAGCCATCTTCTTTATGGCTCTTTTTATCTTAAGAAAAACCTTGCCGGTAAATGTAGTCTGTAGCAAAGTTTTTGTCTTAAGTCTTCTGGCCAGACTTTCGAAAAACTGCAATGCAAGTTCCACCCAGATAAAACTTACGACAGCTATTGGAACAATCAGCATATAAATATTTTGTCCTTCATCCCATGTCTTATCTTTAATAATAGAAACAACCATACAATATACAAAAATAAGTGCTGCACATGCCGCATCCAGCCAGAACTTATCTATTTTGTGTAATACAACATCTGTATCTTTTTCTTTTCTTCCTGCTATAACCAAAAGAATAATAAATGGTATTACTGATAACAAAATAATCAAACCACATATAAGCACATATGTTAATACTCTGTTCCTGCAAGCCTCAATATCTTTTTGTGTTATATTTTTTTCAATGGTCTGCTTTAACTGTCCTAAATAAGTGTTCGTATAATCATCATTTGTCTGTATAATAAAAGTTAATTGATTCTCTTTACAGAATTTTTTCAATTCATCATACGAAACTACTATTCTTTTTGTATCGATGATTGTCCCTTCAGCATTCGTTATGTCTGCGTAATAATAAAAACTTGAAATATTATCAAACGCTCTGCTTTTCATTGCCTCAAAACTCTGAATATCTAATTTACCTTTATCCTCACCATATAATCCAAGTCCGTTTTCACCAAAAGAAGCAGCAACACCTTTTATGCTGTCCGGGTTATCCATATTGGTAACAACATTTTCTATCTCATTTTCCTTTGTCACACAATACAAAAGCCCTGTTTCTTCAAAGTTCCAATTCACATTTTCATTAAATGAAACTTCCTGAAACCTGGCATTCCGGCTTTCTCCTAATAGTTTTTTTCCATTCATCTCTACATAAAACTTACCTAAAATTTCCTGAATTCCAGAAGCATAATGTTCTATATAAATATTTTTTGCTTCATCAGAAGTCATTCCATGGTATTCAATTTCTTCAATAACAGTTGCTTTCCCGGCACAGACCATACTTACAACTGCCATTATCAGAATAATAACATGCAGCGCGATTCTCTTCATAAATCATATCCTCCCTACATTTTTTTCAAGCTTATATCCAATTCCCCATACTACCTTCAAATATCTTGGTTCCTTTGGATTAATTTCAATTTTCTCGCGGATATGTCTGATATGTACAGCTACAGTATTATCTGCCGCCACAGCTTCTTCATTCCATACATTCTCATAAATCTGTTCGATGGTATACACGCGCCCCGGATTTTTCACTAATAATAGTAAAATGTTATATTCCACAGGTGTAAGTTTCACACTTTCCCCATCTACCGTAACCTGCTTTGTCTCGTCATTTACTTCCAATCCTCCAACAGTATATACCTTCTCCCCCTGCTGTGTCATGCTTCCCAGTTTTGTGTAACGTCTTAGCTGTGATTTCACTCTGGCAATCAGCTCTAATGGATTAAACGGTTTTGTGACATAATCATCCGCCCCTACATCCAATCCTATCACCTTGTCTGAATCTTCTGACTTTGCTGACAAAATAATAATCGGAATACAACTCTCCTCTCTTATCTTCAAGGTCGCTCTGATTCCATCAAGTCTTGGCATCATTACATCAATCAGTAACAAATGAATATCTTCACTTTTAAGTTTTTCGATTGCTTCTATTCCATCATAAGCCTTTATAACTTTGTAACCTTCTTTTGTCAGATAAATGTCAATCGCCTCTACAATCTCTTTGTCATCATCACACACTAAAATATTGTACATACCAGTTCCTCCGCTCCCCGCAATCTTCCGATTACTTATTTATAGGATACAATTTATTTCTTAATAGAAACAAAATAAATTTCTTAAGATTTTATGAATCTCTCTTCCTGCTATTTTACAATATTTCGTAAAATTCTTCCAGTGTCAGACTATTATCCCACATAAACTTTGCTGCTTGTTTCCCAACATACCGAAAATGCCATGACTCATATTTAATCAATGTAATATTTTCTTTCTTTTTCGGATATCTTAAAACAAATCCATACTTATGTGCATTTCTCCTGAGCCATTTATTTCCGGCAAGTTTCGCCTGCGCCCAGTTCTCCATGGTTAAATTATCTGAACATAAAATATCCAACGCCAATCCCGTTTCATGTTCGCTATGCCCTGGTAACTGCTGGTATTTGTAAGTTTGTTTTTTTGCCTTTAACTCATCCATGCCTTGTGCCATCAGATCAGATATATTTTTTTGTACCAGATATTCCTGTTTTTCCCTGCTTCTATATGCAGATGCAATAAAATATAAATGCCCATTTCTGTCTGCTGCAGTAAGCATTTCTCTTAAGTCTTTTACAATTCTTTCATCCGCCTCCAGACGCCCTTCACATATAGCTGTTAATTGACGAATATATGTATCCGGCATTTCATTTGTTCGATTTACCAAAAGTAATAAATCCTTATTATTTTTATAAATTCTATTTGCTTCATCCTGTAATACACTACTTTTTTGTCTTTTTTCTTCTTGATAAAGAAACTGAGTTTCTCTTTTGCTCTCAGGCATTTTTGTAGGCATTACCTGCCTTGCCCCAATAATAACTAATGCAATTGAGACAAGAAACATAATACCTATAACTTTCACATTCCTTTTCAATACTCTTTTTCTCTTTTTCATATCTGCAACCTACCTTTCGAAATATAAGTTACAGCAATCTTGTATCACCTATGCATAAAACTTGTATCTTTTCTGTATATTAATTAATCCACGTCATAGAACCGTCATCAAAATATCCGTCAGTAACATACTCTACCGTTCTGATACCAATTCCAATTCCTGCTGTTGATGTTTCCCAAATATCCCAATCGAGTTTTTTAAATATCTTTGCAATATAAATACCATTTTTCTCACGATTAAATGCTTCCTCCGGTATATGATAATAGTTTTTAAGAAATTCATCTATATTTTTTTCTTCATTCTGACCTAATTTATATTTATCATACTTATTCTGATCATTGTCTTCCCAAAATTTCATTACTTTTTGGGCTAATTTCTCATTATCAATCTTCATATAGAGTATTTTATATGTCTCCTTGTCTATAAACATTGTAATCATATATTTCTGCTTTTTCACATATTCTCCTGCCACAGTTCTGCACACATAAAAAGAAACATCACTTTCATAATCCCAATATAATGCAACATTATCATACGTTGTAATGTCCCTGCTTAAAAGCATATCAATTCCAAATATATTAATATTTTTATTAATAAATTTTCGCCACTCTCTGTATTCACTTATAATTCTGTTAAAAAGTACATCATTCATATATATTGGAATTCTTGTAAATGCCTTACCATTCTCCATTCCACTCGCAGCAATTTCTTCCATTCTCTTCATAACAGATTTTTCTTCGCTGCCGGCAATATCATATTTCCCATCCTCAATATATTGAACCTGCTGATTTATTCCTCCGTCAAATACCTTATTAAATACAAAAGGCACTATCACGGCAATGAAAATCAACAAAACAATAGTTATCATTGCCATTATATTTTTCATTTCTGTTCTCATTTTATTACCACTTTGTCATTTAATTTTCTTTACAATGAAATGTAACGATTATTTCTGTTCCCTTTCCCAATTCACTATTGATCTTCCATGTCGCATTATGAATTGCCACAATCTTTTCACATAATGCCATTCCTATTCCTGCCCCTCCTTCTTTTCTGGCACGGGATTTATCAATCATATAGAAGGCCTCTGTTATTTTTTTTAGTTCAGACTGCTCCATACCACATCCATTATCTCTTATACTAACTGAATATGTATTCCCTCTCCTTTTTCCTTCCACCATAACAATACCATCTCCTGTAACAGCCTTTCTACTATTATCAATAATATTTGTAAACAGTGAAATCAACAGTTCCTGATTAGCATTAATCTTTGCATCTTCAATAGAACTTTTATAAATAATACCTTTCTTCTTTAGCAGCGGAGCCATCATGTTTTTTACTGTCTTCATCAGCACTGCCATATGAATCTCATAAAAATCTATATTCTGCTTATCCATTGAAATCAAATCCATCATACTGTAAGAAAGCTTTTCCAGCCTTTTTCCCTGCATAAAAATATAATTGGAATACTCTACAATATCCTTCTTTTCCAGTTCCATAGAACGTAACATATCTGAATAACCTACGATTGCCGTTAACGGTGTTTTCAGTTCATGCGCAAAACTTGCAGTAAAATCTTCCTTTTCTCTTGCAGCATCTTCTAATTGAATAATCTTATCCTCCAGATTATCTGCCATAACGTTAAAGTTCTTTGTCAATATTCCAATCTCGCCACCGTCTTTAACATCTGCTCTCATACTGTAATTCCCCATAGCCATATTTTTTGTAGTTCTGGTTAATTTTGCAAGAGGCTGTGCCATCCTCTTTGCTGTAAAATACGATAATATGGCTGATACAATCAACTGGGTAAAAAAGATACCCATATACTGCCACTTCATATTATCTCTCTGCTCATAAACAAATTCTATATCCTTAACAATACTGACATAATATCGCTGAGAATCCACTTCGATAACATAAACCGCCTCCAGACAATGCTTTCCTGATACATTGTCAATCACATAAGCTCCCTTGTTTTCCGTTAATCGTTCTCTGTTCACCGCAGTTTTAATGCCATTGCTTCCATATATCTTTTTATTCTTCTCATTATATAAAATTATTTGAAACTTTTCGTTTCCCATATTTTTTTCCAGCGATTTGACACTCTCAATAATGTATGTCTGGGTACTCCCCTCGTCTGATATATTTGCTTCAATCGTATTTTTTAATGTAAGCATCAACAATTTATTTTCACTTAACACTCTGTCTTTTTCACTATTCAGAGAATTCTTAAAGGATGCATACATTAATGTTCCGCCAAGTACCACATACATCGCAATAACAATACTAAGTATAGATAAAAAAATCTTCCAAAATATTTTCATTCTTATCCCTTCAATCTGTATCCGACTTTATATACAGACTCTATCTTTTCTTCCCATTTCAATTTTCTTCTGAGACGTTGAATATGAAGATCTACAGTTCTGCTGTTTCCCATATAATCGCTTTCCCATACATTTTCATAAATAACCTCTCTGTACAACGCAACATTCTTATTATTTAAGAGAAGAACAAGTAACTGAAACTCCTTTAGTGTCAAATCAATACAGTCATTCCCTTTCGTCACCTGCATAGAAGAAAGATTAATTGTGACATCATCCTCTATGATAATGTCCTTTGTTTTTTTGTATCTTCTAAGAACATTCTCTACCCGTGCCAGCATTTCTACAATTTCAAACGGTTTTGTAATATAATCATCTGCCCCGGATCTCAATCCCTTAACCTTATCATTCGTTGTACCCATTGCAGTAATAAAAATAACAGGATATTCCATCGTTTTGGCATAATCAAGCAGTTCATAACCATCAATCTTAGGAAGCATAATATCAAAAAGACACAAATCAAACTGCTTTTCATCCATTAATTTCGCTGCCTGTACACCATCATCTGCCACACTCACCAGATATCCCGCTTTTTCTAAATTTATCTTAATCAAATTCTGAATTATTTCATCATCCTCTGCAACCAATATTTCTATCATAAATAAACTCCTTACATAATTCCTGATAGCTCTATTTTGTAACATTATTGTATCATTTTTGTATCTCAAATAATAGTAAAAATTCCGGTTTGTAGTGGTAGTGATATTTCACTGCTGGAAGCAAATATAAAGAGAATACAGGAACTTGAATTACTTGATTACATTTATAAAAGAAAACATAGAATCAATATCAAGTTAAGATTTGATTTTCAAAATCAAATCTTAAGACTTACCTGAGAAAAAATCATCAAGATTTTTTCGAAGATGAAGTCGGTACTTGAGATATTAATTCTATGTTTTCTTTTATAAATGTTCAAGTAATGAGGTGAATGTATTCTCTCTATATTTACTTCAGCAGGAAAGTCACTCCCCTATAACCCGGAATTTATAATTCGCAATTGTTCACAGTTCTTGGAAATGGTATGACATCTCTGATATTTGCCATACCTGTAAGATACATAATCATTCTTTCAAACCCTAATCCAAATCCTGCGTGCTTTGCCGTACCATACTTTCTCAAATCCAGATAAAATTCATAATCTTTCTCATTTAACCCCAGTTCTTTCATACGTTCCCGTAACACTTCGAGATTTTCTTCTCTCTGGCTTCCACCGATAATTTCTCCAATTCCCGGCACTAAGCAATCCATAGCCGCCACTGTCTTTCCATCTTCATTCAGTTTCATATAAAACGCCTTAATTTCCTTTGGATAATCTGTAACAAAAACCGGACGCTTAAAAATCTCTTCTGTTAAATACCTTTCATGCTCTGTCTGCAAATCTGCTCCCCAACTCACTTTATATTCAAACTTATCATTATGTTTTTCTAATATTTCAATTGCTTCTGTGTATGTTACACGCCCAAACTCAGAATTCATTACATGATTTAATCTTTCAAGCAGCCCTTTATCCACAAAGGAATTAAAGAAATTCATTTCTTCCGGTGCCTGTTCCAAAACATATTGAATAATATACTTAATCATTGCTTCTGCGAGTTCCATATCATCCATCAAATCCGCAAATGCAATCTCCGGTTCAATCATCCAGAATTCCGCTGCATGTCTTGTAGTATTAGATTTTTCCGCTCTAAATGTAGGACCAAAAGTATATATTTTTTTAAACGCCATGGCATATGTTTCCCCATTTAACTGCCCGGATACCGTAAGATTCGTTGGTTTACTGAAAAAATCCTGCCCAAAATCAACATCCCCCTCTGCTGTCTTTGGTATTTCACTAAGGTCCATGGTGGTTACCTGAAACATCTCTCCTGCTCCTTCGCAATCACTTCCCGTAATCAATGGCGTGTGCACATACACAAATCCCTGCTCCTGAAAAAATTTGTGAATCGCATAAGCACACAACGAACGCACCCGAAACACTGCCTGAAAGGTATTTGTTCTTGGTCTTAAATGAGAAATAGTTCTCAGATATTCAAAAGAATGACGTTTTTTCTGCAATGGATAATCCGGTGTGCTTTCTCCCTCTATCTCCACTTTCAAAGCCTGTATTTCAAAAGGCTGTTTTGCATTCGGTGTGGCAACCAGAGTTCCAGTAACAATCAATGACGCTCCAATATTCATCTTTGAAATTTGCGTAAAATTTTCCATTTCATTATTATAAACAATCTGTATCGGTTGAAAATAGGTTCCGTCATTTAAAACAATAAATCCAAAAGTCTTTGAATCTCTGATACTGCGAATCCAACCACCAACACTTACTTCCTTATTTAAATACTTTTCTGTATTCTGAAACAACTCTCTAATCTCAATCATATAATACTATTCCTTTCTTTTTTCTGTATATTATTTATAACCAAATATCTTTATTTATCACATTTCAATCATACCCGATTTTGATTTTTAAGTAAACACATCCTTTATTTCATTTTATAAACCTTTATACTTAATTTTATTTTGATGTTTCTTTTCTTTATTAGATATTGTATAATTCATACATAATTATTCTTAACGATAACATGGAGGTAACTATTATGGAAAAGAGAGGTAACTTCTCAAACAAAATAGGGTTTGTACTGGCTGCCGCCGGTTCTGCCGTTGGTTTAGGAAACATTTGGAGATTTCCTTATCTGGCTGCCCAATATGGAGGGGGAACATTTTTATTCATTTATTTAATTTTAGCTGTCACATTCGGTTTTTCACTGATGATTGCTGAAATTGCAATTGGTAGAAAAACAGGATTAAGTGCCATCGGAGCATTTAAAGTATTAGACAAACGCTTTAGTTTTGTAGGCGTATTAGCAGCTGTTATTCCTATCATTATTTTCCCATATTATTCAGTAATCGGCGGATGGGTTATTAAGTATTTTGTAGCATTTATCAGCGGTAATGCCGCTGCTTCTGCAGGTGACAGCTATTTCAACACGTTCATCTCCGGAACTTACGAACCTTTAGGCTGGTTTTTCCTGTTTATGGCATTAACTACTCTTGTCGTATGGTTTGGTGTTGAAAAAGGTATTGAAAAAGTCAGTAAATTCATGATGCCTGTCCTAGTTGTACTGACACTGTTTATTGCCATCTATGGTCTCACGGTAGACGGTGCTATGAAAGGTCTCATTTATTATCTGAAGCCACATATGGCTGATGTTTCTGTAAAAACCATTCTGGCTGCCTTAGGACAGCTGTTTTATTCCATGTCTTTGGCCATGGGCATTATGATTACGTATGGTTCTTATATGAAAAAAAGTGATAATTTGGAAAGTTCTGTAAGACAGATTGAAATTTTCGATACTGCTATAGCTTTCCTTGCAGGATTAATGATTATACCAGCAGTATTTGCTTTTTCCGGTGGAGACCAGTCAGCACTCTCTCAAGGTCCGGGATTAATGTTTGTAACATTACCAAAAGTTTTCAACAGCATGAAAATAGGCAGTGTTGTAGGAACTGTATTCTTTATTTTAGTATTTTTTGCAGCTTTAACTTCTGCAATATCTCTAATGGAAACTATTGTTTCTATCTTCCGTGATAAATTCAAATGGAGCAGGCATGTCGCATGTGGCGTTGTTTTTGCCTTTTCACTGCTTCTTGGAATACCATCCTGCTTAGGTTTTGGACCACTTTCATTTATTTCATGGATGGACAAGTCCATTCTCGATATTATGGACTTTATCAGTAACAGTGTATTAATGCCGATATGTGCATTGTTAACATGTATCTTTGTCGGATTTATTATTAAACCACAGACCATTATTGACGAAGCAACACATGGTGGTGCTAAATTTAAATCTAAAAATATGTTTGTAGTTATGATTAAATATATTGCTCCTATATTCTTAATTTTAATCTTAGTAAGTTCCATCGCAAACGCTTTAGGAATTATTAAATTATAAAAAGCAAAATGTTCTATTGTATTGTTTAGAACTTATACAGAGCAGAAAATACACGATACAATTTGAAAACTTCATAATTTAAATATTTGTGTTGACAAAAAGAAGTAACAAATACAAAAGCACCGGATACAACTTCGGAGAAAATTTATATTTTCTCCTCCGTGAATCCTTAAAATTTGATTCGGAAATCAAATTTTAGCTTTTATTTGTTACTTCTTTTTATCTACAAATAAATTAAATTATTCAATGTTTTCAAATTGTATCGTGTATTCTCTGCCCTATATAACTTTAAAAATTAATAATAAAACATCTCATGCTTATTTTTTGTTAAGTCGGTTTGCCTTTTTCTCCTTCTCCAAGATTGGCTGAAATCGTTCTACTTCTTTTGCTATCACTTTGCTCATCGCCAAAAGACAGATGAGATTGGGGATTGCCATCAGTGCATTTGCAATATCTGAAAAGTTCCATACAATCTGCAATGTTGTTGTTGCCCCCACAAATACAATGAGCGAGAAGAATATTCTATAAATCATGTTGTATTTATATGTACCAAATATGTATTCAAAAGCTTTTTCACCATGATACTCCCATCCTAAAATTGTAGAAAATGCAAACAATGTTATACCTATCGTTACTAAACCAGCTCCTACATCTCCTAATGCCGACTGAAAGGCAAGAATCGTCAATGCCGCTCCCTGTATTAGTTTTCCGTCTGCTCCTACCGTTCCTAGTACGCCGGAAGATGCAATACAAAGACCTGTAACTGTACATACTACAATCGTATCCCAGAATGTACCTGTCATATTAATATATCCCTGACGAACCGGGTCGTCTGTAGTGGCTGCCGCCGCTGTAATAGCAGCTGACCCCATCCCTGCTTCATTAGAAAAAACACCACGTGCAACGCCAAACCTTATGGCATTCATAACACTGATTGTCATTGTCCCCGTCACACCACCTGCAACAGATTCCGGTGCAAATGCCATTTTAAAAATCATAACAATACCGGATGGAAGATTATGTATATTGACAAATATTACACTGACTCCTGCAAAAACATAGAAAATTGCCATAATGGGAACTACGACAGATGATACCTTGGAAATAGACTGAATACCTCCCACAATTATTATGAATACTAGTATTGTCAATACTAACCCTACAATTTTTTCATTGAAATAAAATGTACTTTTCAACGATTCTACAATAGAATTTGACTGTGTCATATTTCCAATTCCAAAGGATGCCATGACCGCAGACACTGCAAAGAACATTCCAAGTACTGCTCCTGCCTTTTTGTTTTTAAACCCTCTTTTCATGGTGTACATCGGTCCACCGGCCATTTCACCCTTTTCATTTACTTCCCTATATTTGATAGCAAGCATGCATTCACTAAACTTAGAAGACATACCAAAACACGCTGACAACCACATCCACACCAACGCTCCGGGCCCGCCTGCTGCCATAGCTGTGGCAACACCTACAATATTACCTGTTCCGATTGTTGCGGCAAGCGCTGTTGTCAATGCAGAAAAAGGTGAAACATCACCATGGCCTCTTTTGGTGCTTCTTGCTTCTTTACTCAACGTACTCTTTAATGCATAGCCTAAATTTCTCCAAGGTCTGAATTTTAACCTAAATGTCAAAAACACACCGGTTCCAACCAGAAGCACCAACATTACAGGTCCCCAGACAAAATCATCAACAGCCGAAATAATTTCTGAAAAACTCATATAAATTTTCCCTTTTTAATATATCTTATTGCCATGATGATGGAATCATTAACGCTTTTTATTATGTCATGTGTTCAGAATAGTATAAAACATATATCCCAACCAATACTACCAGTTGTATAACAATTGCCCAGACTGCACTGCCTATCTTTTTTGAAACAAACATGACTAATACAGAAAATGCAGTCACAATCAGAAGCTGTACCATTCCAAACAATGCAATGCATAAAACAATCGGCAGAAACTCCGGCAATGTTTCAAATCCCTTTAAATTAGAGATAGAAACACTCCATAAACCAAGTCCGTAAAATTTGTTTGCAACATAAATATTACGACACATAAAACTAAAAATCAGTACTGCTGCATTAATTATCCCAATTGCAACTTTATAAAAACTACTGTTCTTCCTCCCCTTTGGCGTTGCCCTGATAAGACCTTCCATTCCACGCTCTCTATCCAAAGTAAAAATAGTAGACTGCATAATAACAAGCACGATAGCAATAATAAGTGTAAAATCAATATACCAGTCGTCCATTTTTCCAATCATTTTATTGTAGCCATCCTCATAAACAAACCGGGCATTCTTATGACTCTTTACATACTCATATCTTTCCTGCACCCGTAAAAATGCGGGATATAATGCCAGCTTTGATTCCAAACTCAGTTTTCTATTTTCATATGACTCCTGTGCAACTTTTCCTTCTTCATATTTCTCTTCTAAGATTTTTAACTGCTCAAGTACATCATCATAATATTGTTTCTTCTCTAAAACAATCTTTTCCTTTTCATCTGTCATTTTTCCTTCCAGCGCTTTCATCTGAATACGATAACTCTCCTGGTTCGGTGACAGATAACAACTGCTTTTTGCACTGCTAAATACCATTCCCAATACAAACAATACTACCATAACAGCACATCCACTGATTCTATAAATCTTACAGGCTTCATAACTTATCAATTTTTTTGATATTTTTCCCCTTCTGTAAAACCTGCTGATTGGAATATTTAATTTTATTTTTTTAGAATATTCCGGCATTTGTCTTACTTTCACAAAAACAAATATGTTTGCCAAAATAAGCACTGCCAGAAGCATCACTATCAAAAAATTTGCCATAAAGGCTGATGACACCGGTATCCCTACAATATTCAGAAGAGAATAATTACCTATCAGGTTTTCTGATTTTATAAAACTCCAAATATTTAAATAATGAAATACATTGTATTTTCCAACACTTGCAAACATTTCGTATAATAATACATTTCCCATCACCAACAGCATGCCCGCCCCAAAAGGGATCATATAGTTTGCCGACAGCATACTGATAAGAAAAATAAACAACGCGATAATAACGAATGCTGCACCTTTCATAAAAATACTTATCAGAAGGAACTGCCATACTCTGAAATGATACGGGCATGCAATAAACGCACCTGCAGACTGAATGGATTCATGAATCCCTGCAAGTCCAAAATTACATCCGATATATATCAGCATAGACAAGTAAATGATAAATGTAACAAATACAGTACTGACAGCCAATGTAAAAAGTTTTGCCATTATACATCTGCTTCTTCCGCAAGGTGTTGCTTTCATGATAGAAAAAAGATTTTTCTTTTTATCTTCAAACACCAGATACATCGCAATAATAAAAATAACTAATACAATCAGAATATCCGTCATTTTATTTTCACTGATTTTTTCCAGCCATTGGAAAGAATAAAAGGTTGTCTTCGTTCCTTTCATCCCCCGATATTTTTCAGAAGTTTTCCGTATCATCTTTTCTGAAAAACTATCTCTTACATTATCTGCAAATATAGAAACTCCCAGTTTTTCCTCTTCCTGCTCAAAAATCTCATCGAGATAGGCATTGTAATCCTTCTCCAGAGAATATTTCTTATAAATCTTCTCTGCAAAAATACTTTCTGTTACCAGATTGTCTGTATAGAGATGATATTCTTTATTTTTCCATTTCGAGAAATATTTGTTATATTCCTCTTTCCTTTCTTTTAGCATTCCTTCTGCCATTTTTAATGCCAATTCGCTATCCGATGCCTTATAATTCTGAATCTGCTCTACTAACAGTAATCCCTGAATTTCAGTATTATAGTCTTCTATAAATTGACACCTGTCTTTCGCTTTCGCCAGCTGCTTATCAAAGTTTTTATATGCAAAAGAGGGCGCTTCTTCACTTATTTCCTGTTCCCCTGATAAACCAATGGATATCTGCTCAGAAAACTGCATATAGCATAAATTAATTACTATGGCAATGGCAATCATTATCCAGAAAGATTTCCCCTGCCATACTTTTCTCAATTCTCCTATAATAATTCTAATCATATGATGCCTCTTCCCCGTTTTCTCCAAAGATATTCATATAGACCTGTTCTAAATCCTCATCTTTTGCAAACCTTTCAATCAAATTTACCGGACTGTCCATTGCTACAAGACTTCCCTCTTTTAATATAATAATTTCCTTTGCAATAGACTCAATATCAGATACCACATGCGTTGCCACAAGAATAATTTTATCTCCTGAAATTTCTTCCAGTGTTTCTCTGACTCTGACTCTCTCTTTTGGGTCTAATCCTGCTGTCGGCTCATCCAATATCAACAATTGAGGCTGTCCCATCAGCGCCTGTGCCACTAACAAACGCTGTTTCATTCCACCGGAATAATTCTTAATTTTATCATCCAGCCGCTCTGTCAGATTTACTCTTCCTGCTGACATTTCTATTTCTTCCACAACCTGATTCTTAGAAATGTCTTTTAAGGCCGCCATATACCCTAAAAACTTCCGCCCCGTGAAATTATCATACAGTCCCTGCTGCTGTGGTGCATATCCTAATATTTTTCTGTATGCCTGATTTTTCTTAAAAATAGACTTTCCATTCCACAACACTTCTCCCTTATCCGGCATCAGATTATCTGTAATAATCTTCATCAACGTGGACTTTCCTGCACCATTTGGACCTAGCAGTCCATAAACCCCCGGTTCCATTTTTATATGAATATCATTCAGGGCTGGCTTTTTCCCATAGCTTTTATAAACTCCAATAATTTCTAACATTTTTCTTTACCTCATTTTTATTGTTTTTTATTACTCATTCCTATCATCTTTATCTTTTTATAATCGGCCTTGTTATTGATATAATTCTCTTTTGAAATCAAACTATATTCCATCTCTCCAATCACTGTCTGATTTACGCCTACCCACGGCACATATTCTGTTACATTTTTGTAGTTACTGTTCACTAACAGTTTATCGCTCGTTTGTGCTACAATTTCTACCGGTGTATTTTCATTATTTTTTAATTTTCCATTGGTTATTTTACCTGTTTTTGTATTGAGCAGGTAATAATCCCATCCTTTATCATCATCGGCGTATGAGTCATACCCAACACAATACAATATATCTGTGCCTTCTTTGTCCTGTATCACCTCATCGACAGACAGCGGTTCAGCTGTTTTAATTATTTTTGTTTGTCCTGTAATACAATTAATTACTTCAATTTTATTAGATTTATCCTTGGAAATATAAATATTGTTTCCAACGACTTTTTCCCCATGGATATTTTTTTCTTTTAAAGTCTTTAACGTAACTGATTCCCCGCTGTCCAAATCAATACTTTTTATTACATAGTCTGCCTGTTTATATAAATCATCATCACGATGTTTCTCTTCTGTTGTGACCTTCTTTCCATAGTCTCTTGTTCCTGTTACAACCTTTCTTTCGGCACATCCCAGAATCGTCTCTTCCTCATCTAACTCTAAAACCTTTTCTGTTTTTTTGTTTTTCATATCAACCTTTACCAAAAATTTGTCATATCCTGTATTATATGTATCTGCACCTTTTGACTCAGATTTCACTTTTTTACGGATTGTATATAAATTGTCTCCATCTCCTAAAAAGACACCTTCTAACACTGTTCCACTTTCTAAATCCATTACCTTCTCACGTTCTGTTCCATCCAGTTTCATACGGTAGATTGCCGGGATACAAGGTTCTTTTTCTTGTGCCTGTGGTTCGCCATTTTCTCCTTCTCCAATAAACATCTGTCCCGAAGACATGGAACCGGATGAATCATACTCCGATGTTGCAATATACAAATATTCTTCCTGTCCAAATAGTACTTTTTCACCTTCCATTTCTTTGGGGAGAACTGCATTGCAATCATATGATTTATGTTTACAGTTGACTTTATTACATAAGTACATTCCTCTTCCTGTCTTATAGTCTACATACATAATCGCCGGCAGTCTGTCATCATCCTCTTCTATATCATATTGGTCATTAAAATAATACCAGCCCTGTTCCGTTCCATAAGATGCATGTAATGAATGATCTGTCAGCATTTTCAGTTCTCCTTTCTCCTGATGACTTACAATTGCTTTTTGATTTTTTTCTGCCTGTATTGCCTTTGCCTGTTCCCTGCTCTCCCCCGTCTCCTTTGGACTATCTTTACCACATCCTGTAAGAACAGCAAAAACCACAATCAAGCAGACCAACACGTTTCCTTTTTTCCTCATTTCAATCCTCCTGCTAATAAAATAATTTTTTCTTCTATGCTCTTATGTAATGAAAAAGAGCATCCCAAACCTATGACATTTTAAAACGTCTAATTTGGATATGCCCTCATTATACTTTTTACATTTATCCGAGATGTATCTGTACTAATCTATAATATTCCATGAAAGTTCTAAGACACTTTTTTGCTTGTCTATTCGAAACTCCAGTGATAGATGTGCTTTTTTAGATATCATTCTTCGATTGTTATAAACCCAGTCTTCTACCAAAGAAAGATTCATGTATTCAATATATTTCTTCTGCAAATTATATATTTCTCTCTCCTCTGCCCGTCCGATATTTTCCCCATGATATTTTAGATACAATAACCTTTTCCTGTCACTGTCCCATCTTAATTCTAATCTTTCTTTCTGCCCTTTTAATTGATATTGTACAATCCCCTTATCACTTTTACTTTTTACACAAGAATAACCCCCCTTAAAATCTTCAAACGGAATGTATTGCAAAAAACCTGCCTCTTTTAAAATAGACTTTATCTTTTTATTATTAACCGACACCTCAACCGATTCATTTTCTTCCTCACTGACATACTGAAAAAAATCTGCCTGCAGCAATAAAGTATTCTCCATATTTTCCTCGCTGTAATAACTGTTCAGCACCTCATGCAGACGTTGTACCATTGCAATGTCTTTTACATCACTGCTTAATTCAAAAGATATCTTTTCCATTTTATGCTCCTTTTCATAGGCATAATAATCCATCATGGAAAAATATATTTGTGGCATCATTATAACAATACATAAAACCGCTATAGTCCCTAGAATCATAACGTATCTTTTTTTATCAGCCTTACGTCTCATCTTTTTCATCCATTTCTTCCATACTTTCTTTATAACTTGGAATATCTAATTGTATTTGTGTCCCCTGACCAATTTCACTTCTTATGGACATTTCAATCCCTGATACATTGCATATTTTCTGACAGATATTCAGTCCCATACCACTTCCTCCGGTACTTCTCGCCCTTGCTTTATCAATCATATAAAATGCCTGTGTAACCTTCTCTATCTCATCTTCTTTCATACCACATCCGTTATCAGTTACAATAATCCTATACCCATCCTCTATATTTTTGCGTATTCTCTCTCCGGTCAGTTTTACCCTTCCATTTTTCACATCTTTACATGCCTTATCCCCATTTTCAATAAGATTCCTAACTAAAGTAATCAGTAAATCTGTATCAGCCAATATCTGCCCTTCTTCCATCTCTATTGTCAACTGTGAAAACTTTATATTTTCACTGCATATTTTCTCTATGGTTTCTGCAATCAGTTCTGTATATATCCACTTATATTCAATATTTTCTTCTGAAATACCCAGCATTTTTAATAAAGTTTTTGATAATCTTTTTAATCTTTTGCATTCTCTGTAAATATACTCTTCTGCCTTTAATCGTTCCTCCTTTGTGAGACTGTCTCCTAAAAGCATCTTGGAATATCCCATCATAGAAGTCATTGGCGTCTTTAACTCATGAGAAAAATCAGATACAAACTGCTCTCTTGCTTCTATATCTTTTTTAAGTTTCTTTATATGTTCCTCCACAGAATCTGCCATAATATCAAAATTGCTGCTCAGTTCCCCAATTTCATCATTACTTTTAATATCCGTTCTGATATGATATTTTCCATTGGCAATCAATGTACTGGTTTCACTTAACTTCTTGATATTTTTTGTAAGAAAAAATGACAATATCCATACCATAATGAAAGAAACACAAATGATTCCAAAATCAATTACAAGAAATGTATTCGTCTGTCTTTCTCTTTCAGCAAATGTATCTGTCATATCAAATCGGTTTATCACAGTTATGATATTATCAGATATTTTTATTTTTGAACCAATCAGAAAGAACTGTTTTTTGTCCTTCTTATAAATTTCATAATAACCTTCCCTTCTCTGCTCATAATTTTTTATTTTTCTGTCTATATTTTTAATGCTGGAAAATATAATCCTTCCTTTTTGATTTACGATAATTAATTCTCTTTTTTCATTCCCATAATTCGTCATTTTATCTGCATATTCATTGACCAGACGATCCGAAAACTCTTTCCCTGATTCTATTGCATTTCGTATATTTGAATCTACAGAATATCTGTTGACAATATGCTGTTTTGAATAACTTTCCACCGCATTCTCATATGCCACTTGAAAATTTCTCTGTATCATAAATATTCCCCCCAGAGAAAAACACACAGCAATAATAAAACATGTACCAAATACGATTTTAAAAGAAAACTTCATTTTATTCTCCCAGTAACTTGTAACCCATTCGAAAAACTGTCTTAATTTCCTCTTTCAAATCCAGCTTTTTCCGTAGCCTTTGAATGTGCAAATCAAGAGTTCTGCTGTTTCCTACATACTCCGTCTGCCATACCTCTTCAAACAAATCTTCCCGAAAAAGCAGCTGATTCTTATTCTGAACTAAGAATAAAAATAACTCATATTCTTTCGGTGTAAGGGAAACAATTTTTTCACCTTTTCTTACCTCTCTGGTATTTGGATCAATCACGATATCTTTAAATGTCAGCTTCGCACTTCCTTTTCCATATCTCCTAAGAACCATTTCCACTCTTGCCAGAACTTCTGATATATCAAAAGGCTTCACAATGTAATCATCCGCTCCCATCTTAATTCCCTTAATTTTGTCCTTGACCGACTCCTTTGCTGAAATAAAAATCACTGGTATTCCCGTCGGCTCAATATATTCCATCAGTTCATATCCATTAATTTTAGGAAGCATAATATCTAGCAAAATCAAGTCATAAGGATTCTCTTCTATTTTTAATGCTGCCACTTCTCCATCTAACGCATACTCACAGACAAACCCCGCCTGTTTTAAATTTATTTCTATTAATTCTGCAATTGGTACTTCATCTTCAACAATTAATATACGATACATACAATTCCCCATTTCTCAACATTGTAAAATTCCATGTATATAGTATCATTCAAATGTAAACGAAATGTATCCGTTTTCTATTCTGTACGAAAATGCAGTTTTTGTTTATTGCTTTCTGCACGAAATTACAATTTGTAATTACTAAAGTCACGCAAGAAATCATTCTACTTCTTATATTACAGGAAAAAATATTTTACATATATGTTTTCATCCGAAACACAAATATATATGTAACTCTTTTTTTGAAATTTAAGGTAGGAAGGAATCTATAAAAATCCTCTAAAGAAAAACAAGATAATAGAACTGCTAGTTTTAATAGGAAGCCGACCTCCATGCATCAGAACCGAATTTTATTAACATTAGTAATATTCTTTATTCTAACGATGTAAGTTTCTTATATTGCTTCCCACTAAATTCTCTATTCTACTTTACATTCAAATCCTTCAAAAACCCTCCTATAATTGCCTTTGGCTTTGCTGCTTTCGCCACAATTACCGCCACCACGATTACAAGTATCGTCGCCACAATTCCACACAAAATCATATTTGCTGTCTGCATTTTATATGCAGACCATAGGAATCTGGCAACAATTAAAGCTGCTGCCACAATTACCATGGTATAAAGATAAAATCCAAAAGTAAATCTGCCTTCGATTACGCAGGTATTGTCTTTCTCTGTTATCTTTCCCTTGAATGTAACAGGGACTGATTCCACACCGGAATCAAACTTTCCCTGAGCGAGAGCCACCTCTATTCTGTCACGGCTCTCTTTCACCACAATATTTTTCTTTTTGGCTTTGCTGTCCATCACATTCAGTAATGTTTCTTTATCCCTGTTATATTCAAACTTCATATCCTTCTCCTAATATTTTATACAAATGTACCAATATAGAAATCTGCATTTCCAACTATCTGCTGCATTTAAACTGAAGGTCTTCCCAGCGTCTGTCAACTTCCTTCTGATACTTTTCAATCAAATGCTCATTTTCAGGTTTAAATAAATGTTTAAATCTTCCCTGTGTTTTTAAGAATTCTTCAATCGGAAGTCTGTTCTTTGGCTCATAGTTCAAAATCCATTTACCTTCTATGACTTCGTAAAGCGGCCAGTAATTTGTTTCTACTGCCAATTTACAAATCTCCATAATCTCATCGGTTTTATACTTCCATCCTGTAGGACACGGAGCACAGACATTTAAAAATGCCGGACCATCTGTATAAATAGCACGCTCTGCTTTTATATGTAAGTCCTTAAATCCATTAAAGAATGTCGTCTGTGCTGCATATGGAATATCATGTGCTGCCAAAATTGCTACAAGATCTTTTCTATACTGCTCTTTACCATTGCACTGACTTCCTACCGGTGTCGTCGTCGTGTCTGCATACATTGGTGTCGCAGAAGAACGCTGTGTACCGGTATTCATGTATGCTCCATTGTCATAACACACATATGTATAATTTGTTCCACGCTCCATTGCTCCTGATAATGACTGAATACCTATATCATAAGTTCCACCATCACCTCCAAAACAGATGAACTTGTAATCTTCTTTTACTTTTCCTTTTCTCTTCAATGCCTTATAAGCACCTTCCACACCACTCATTGTAGAGCTGGCATTTTCAAAAGCACTGTGAATGTAACTATCTTCCCATGCCACATATGGATACTGGAATGATGATACATTCAAACATCCTGTTGCACAACCGACGACTGCCTTATCGCCTTCATGCAATCCACGAAGTACATTTCTTGCACAAATGGTTGCACCACAGCCTGCACACATTCTATGACCGGGAGCAAAACGTTCCGGCTTGTTCATTGTCTCTTTAAAGTTGTAACCCATAATTATTTTGCCTCCTTATCTCTTAATCCCATATATCTGTATGTAGTACCTGTCTCGCCAGTTTTGGCAATATCCATGAGTGTCTTATAAACGCCCTTCATATCATCTACTGTTACATCTCTACCACCAATACCATACATGATATTGATTGCCTTTGCTGTACATCCTGCTGTATACATTGCCTGCATTGTCTCTGCACCTACAGGACCACCATTAGTTGAGAACGCCTCACTTCGGTCCATCACTGCCACTGCCTTACATTTCTTAAGAGATGCTGCAATTTCTGCGCCAGGGAATGGTCTAAAGGAACGAATCTTAATCAGACCAACCTTTTCTCCAGCAGTTCTCATCTGGTCGATTGCTTCTTTTGCAGTACCTGCTGCAGAACCAATAATTACCATTGCATACTCTGCATCTTCCATTTTGTATTCTTCAATCAAGCCATATTTACGACCTGAAATCTTTTCAAAATCCTTTGCCACATCCAGGATAACCTGCTTTGCATTTTCCATCGCATGTGCCTGTGCTTTTCTTGATTCCATATAATAATCAGATACAGCATATGGACCAACTGCAAACTTTTCTTCCGGATTTAAAAGATAATCTACCGGCTCTCTTTCCCCTACAAAATCCTTCACAGTTTCATCATCTAATAACTCCATATTCATCATAGCATGGCTTGTAATAAAACCATCCTGACAAATCATAATCGGAAGCATAACATCCTTATGTTCCGCAATATTAAATGCCATAACCATGTTATCATAAGCTTCCTGATTGTCTTCTGCATATAACTGAATCCAGCCGGAATCTCTGGCTCCCATAGTATCAGAATGATCACAGTTAATATTCAGCGGTCCTGTCAACGCTCTACATACTGCTGCAAGACCTACCGGAAGTCTGCTGGATGCTGCAACGCCTAATACTTCCCACATAAATGCAAGACCGGCTGATGATGTAGCAGTCAATGCTCTGGCACCTGCTGCTGACGCACCCATTGCCGCACTCATAGAACTATGTTCTGATTCTACCGTGATAAATTCTGTATCCACTAATCCGTTAGAAACATAATTTGAAAAGTACTGTGGTATTTCTGTTGATGGTGTAATCGGAAATGCCGGAAAGACATCCGGATTAATCTGTCTGAGAGCTGTTGCTACAGCCTCATTTCCTGACATTAATACTTTCTTTGGCATAACTATTTCACCTCCATCTTAATTGCACCGAATGGACATGCTTTTACGCAGATGCCACATCCCTTACAATGATCTAAATCTATCGCCTGTCTCTTATAGTCTTTTACAGCAATGCAGCTGTCCGGACAAACCGGTACGCATAAAAGACATTGTTTACATTTTTCTTCATCAATTACAGGAGCAACAGCTGTCCAGTCACCTGTAATAAACTCTCTGGTTGTGCCACTTCCTACAATGGTATTTCCTCTTGTGACATCCTGCCAGCACACATCCTGACCTAATTTCGTTATATCTGACTTTGCCATTATTTTACCTCCTTTAATGCTGTTCTCAGTGCTTCCATATTTCCCTGAATCACTTCCGGTTTCTTTGCGAACTTATGCTTGAAAGATCCTTCCATCTCATTTAGGAATGTGTCATCATCAATGACACCTGTTACCTTTACAATCGCAGCAAGCATAGGGGTATTGGGGAAGTTCTTTCCTAATGTATCCATCGCAATCTGTCTGGCATCAATTGTATATACCTTTCCTTTATAACCTTTTAAACTGGGAATGATTTCTTCCTTGCTTCTTGATGTGTTAATCAAAATTGCTCCATCTTCCCTGAGTCCCGCTGTGACATCAACGATATCTAATAATGTCTCATCTACTACTACAACAAACTGTGGATCATAAATGTTGGAATGAACACGAATTGGTTCATCACTGATTCTGTCATATGCTGTAATAGGTGCTCCCATTCTCTCCGGACCATATTCTGGAAATCCCTGTGCATTCTTTCTAGTTTTAAAAGCAACCTCTGCCAAAAGCAAAGCCGCTGTCTTGGCACCCTGACCTCCACGGCCATGCCACCTGATTTCAAGAGTATTGTTCATCTTTCTGCCTCCTTCTAACTAATTTTTCACATGTCAGTCAACAATATCTTTTTATAAACTCTTTAAATAGTTTTCTACATTCATATAAACAATTTTGTCATCCTCAAAATAATCCTCTCCACGATAAAGAATATATTTTGTTGTAATCTTTCCGTAGCGTTTTTCCAATTCATTAATCTTTGCATCATCAATTAAATTCTTATAATTTTTCTGTTGAACTTCCATCTCATCAATAATTTCAAATACTGTACATTGATTCTGCTCTTTGTCATAAACTACCATGTCAAAACTGCCTTCCGGGAAATGCAGTCTAAAAGCCCGATACCGTTCAGAAACTCCCCTGCCTGTCTCAAACAGAACAATGTCTTTCAAAATACAATTTCTAATTTCTTCTAATACTCCTTCAACAATAATCTGTTTATCGTGGGCACTTAAATTACCAAATTTCAACTCCTTGAGAAACGGTTCAATCAATTCTTTACACTTAAGATACTTTCTTCCCGGCTGCAGGAACAAAAACTCCTTCACTTCCTCCACCGTGTCATTAATTCCGGCTGCAGGACATTCCTTGACAAAATCTAAATCTTTCAATAAATTAATTGTTGTATCATTATAAATCTCAGGAACTTCCACATACTGTGGCTGCTTATCTTTCCTTCGTTCCCATATAGATACCTTAGAAGTTAATCCTAATTTTTGTTCTACGTATTCTCTGGTTAAAATTTTAGATAAAAACCTTCGGCATATTTTTTCTATTCCCTTCTGAATATCTTCCGTCAGTTCACCATTTTTTCCAATATATTCATCAAACTCCGGCTTTTCTTCTCCTAATACTCCACCAAATTCCATATAATTATCCAGGCTGTCATTATCCATAATAACACCGTATTCACCATAAGAAATAAATGTAGTATGAATCATTTCTGCCTTATGATACAGTTCATCATGAATTACATTCCAGAAGCTTAATGATTCCCGACTGGATAAAACAATCTTCATGCCTGTTGCCGCAAAAACATCAGACAAAACAGAGGCTGATTCTATAAAATCACTGACATTCGTAACATCTTCTATAAAAACATATCTCACCTTTTTATCATATAAATCTTTTAAGTCCTGTGCCAACTCTGCCATTGTATTTGACTTAATAATTTTAATATAGGCAGATCTGTCCAACTGAATCTTTGTCATCCGAAACAAAGCCTGTCGAATTAACGTTGTCTTTCCTGTTCTTTTCAGTCCATAAAGAATACATATCTTATCCACTTCCGGGCTGTCCAAATAATTAGTTAGTTCTTCAAAACAAGGTCTTGCTTCGTATCCCCTGACTGCTTCTCCCATGTCCTGCAGCGCTGTGCCAAACACCACATTAGTTTTATACCTTTCTTTATGCGGAACATAAGAGATAACCTCAACATGTTTTTTCTCTTTCTCTTTTAAATCTTTCAATTCTTTTTCTAACTGTTTTCTTTTAGCAATCTGACCTTCAAACTGTTCCAGTTCACTTTTTTTAATATACTTACTTTTAACCTTTCCATTTTCCGTCCATTGTTGGTAATAATAAACATTACCATTAATATTTTTCTTAGAAATATAACCTATAGGCAACATGGAAATCTGTATTTCCAAATCTTCAATCATCGCTCTGTAATCCATATTATCACCTCCAAATTTATCATAAAATAATTATAACCTATTGACCGGCGAAGTCAATAGGTTACCTCTTTCATTTTCAAACAGATTTCAATATTTTTAGTTTACCTTATTCTTTTCCTTTGTATAGATTTTTCTTGCCAAATATACAAATGGTGTATCTGTCAGACTTGTCACAATAAATATTACATAACTGGAAATTATGATACTAAATAAAGTTCTTATATCATATACTCCTAAAAATGCTCCAAAAGTGAACAACAGATTATTTAGAAACTGTGATATTAATGTCGAACCATTATTTCTCAACCACAAAAACTTATCACGATTTCCAAATCTTTTTTCTGTAAATTCCCACCATTTATGATATGCCCACACATCAAATCGCTGTACAATTGCATATACTATCATACTTGTAAGCATCAGTCTTGGCGTATTTGAAAAGATTGTTTTCATTGCCGGCATTGCAAAATCTGCACCTGCCGGTGTATATAAAAGCCACCACTGTGACAATACAATAAACACTACCGAAGTTGCAATACCAAGGTTTACAGCACGTTTTGCTTCCTTTTTACCATACAATTCACTCACAATATCTGTCACCAAAAATGTAGATGCAAACAAGACATTTCCCAGTGTCATTTCCATACTGAAAGCCTTAATAACAATTAAAACCTCAATATTGGCGGCTATGGTTGCAATAGATGTAAAACAATACAAACCATACTTCCCAAATAACTTAAAAAACAATAATTCGCTTCCATATATAATCAATATGGACAGTACTAATAAAACTTCATTTGACATAAAACTTTTCCTCCTTTTCTTCTGCTTATTACAGCCATTGCATCAATTTCTCTGCACGACCGGCTTATGTCATTTATTTTCAAATGTATCATGACCAATAACCACAATACATATTTGAACCACACTATAATATTAATATTGATTTTCTCCAACCCCAAAATCTGTATTGCTCAGCAATATATCTAACCTATCATTATTTTTATAAATAGGGTAAATCTTATCCATAAATTCATTAATCACCTTTTCATCCGGTTTTATCGGCATTCCGTTTTCTACCATTATATTAATACACACACGTTCAAAATATTTCAGTCCTATTTCTATATCATTGAGCATAGACTCTGCACTTTGCCCTGTGATTCCCTGCAGTAAATTTATTTCATCAAAATATTCTGCAATTATTTTTGGCTTCTTTTCATCTATTCCTTTAATCAGAACTTTTTCTCTCAATTCATAATCGAAAGTTTCCAAACCTAATTTTATAAGGCATTTTATACCAATATCAAGAAATGACTTTTTAAAATTATTCACTTCATCCTTATGCATATAATGACATTCAAAATGAATCGTGGATATTTCTTTTGTACAACATATATTTTTTATAAGCTCTATAGTTCTTTTGTCCAAATCTACAAAACTTCCCGAATTAATTACTTCTAATTCGCCATAAACCCCGGTTACATGACTTAGTGCTTCCTGATTAATCTTAAAATTTGCTGCCTCATCCGGACTGCTGTCCAAATGATAATCACAAAATCTACATTTTCTCCATTTGCATCCATTTCCTACTAGCATGACAATCTCGCGAGGATTTTTATCATGAATAACGGAGTATCTGATCGGGTGAAATCCTTCTACCATATTCTCCTCCTTAACAAAGAGTTCGCTTGCGAACTCTTTTGCGAGGCGCGGGTTCTAGGGAACAGCTACATTTCCGCGCCTCTGCAATCCTTGCGGAGCTTATTATGATATAGGAATTGCAGAGCAATTTCCTATATCATAATAAAAGGGTGCCCTCTATAGGGCACCCTTTAATAAACCACAAATTACATGTGATTTGTCCCTAGTTTTGTTTATAGACAGGATGGTTTCGAACTGTCTGTTATTAATATTCAAGATCTACGGTCTTTGTTTATTCTTCTGTAACTTCTATACTCTCGTCGATGATATCAATCATCTCTACTTCCTCTGAAATCTCAAGAACATCTTCTACCGGAGTTTCCATTCTTTCTTCAGATACAGAAATCACTTCCTCTGCAGCAGGTTTAACATCTGTACTTAACTTTACAGAACCATATCTTTCAAGACCTGTACCTGCCGGAATTAACTTACCAATCAATACATTTTCTTTCAGACCAACTAATGGATCTACCTTGCCGCTGATAGCAGCCTCTGTAAGAACTCTTGTAGTCTCCTGGAAAGATGCAGCTGAAAGGAATGAATTTGTAGCAAGTGATGCTTTTGTAATACCAAGCATAATCTGTGTACCGGTAGCCGGTTCCTTACCCTGTGCTACTAATTCCTCATTTACTTCATTAAAATTCAGTACTTCAACTGTTGTTCCCGGTAAGAATTTAGAATCACCAGCTGTATCAACCTTAATCTTCTTAAGCATCTGACGAACAATAACCTCTACGTGCTTATCATTGATTTCTACACCCTGTAAGCGGTAAACTCTCTGAACTTCACGAATCATATAATCCTGAACTGCACGAAGTCCCTTAATCTTTAAGAGATCATGAGGATTAATGCTACCTTCTGTAAGTTCGTCACCCGCCTCAAGAACTGTACCATCAAGAATCTTAATTCTTGAACCATATGGGATAAGATAAGCCTTTGACTCACCTGTCTCATCATTGGTAATAACGATTTCACGTTTCTTTTTATTTTCTTTAATTTCAGCTCTTCCACCAAACTCAGCAATAATAGCAAGTCCCTTTGGTTTTCTAGCCTCAAATAATTCCTCTACTCTAGGAAGACCCTGTGTAATATCGTCACCGGCAACACCACCAGTATGGAAAGTTCTCATAGTAAGCTGTGTACCAGGCTCACCGATAGACTGGGCAGCGATAATACCAACAGCCTCACCTACCTGAACTCTCTGTCCCGTAGCCATGTTCGCACCGTAACATTTTGCACATACACCCACATGTGACTTACATGTAAGAATTGTTCTAATCTTAACTCTGTCTACACCGGTTGCAACAATCGCTGCCGCTCTCTTTGGTGTAATCATATGATTCGCCTTGACAATCATATTTCCATCTGCATCATACATAGACTCTGCAGCAGTTCTTCCTGTAATTCTTTCCTCTAAAGTTTCGATAACTTCATTGCCGTCTGTTACTGCTTCAATTTCCATGAACGGAATTGCTTTTCCTTCACAGCAGTCAACATCACGGATAATCAAATCCTGTGAAACATCTACAAGTCTTCTTGTAAGATATCCTGAATCGGCTGTACGAAGAGCTGTATCAGAAAGACCCTTTCTCGCACCATGGGCTGAAATAAAGTATTCCAAAACATCAAGACCTTCACGGAAGTTTGACTTAATAGGAAGTTCGATTGTCTTACCTGTTGTATCCGCCATCAATCCACGCATACCTGCAAGCTGCTTAATCTGCTTATCAGAACCACGGGCTCCGGAATCTGCCATCATAAAGATGTTATTATATTTGTCAAGACCTCCAAGGAGGGCACTTGTAATCTGATTATCGGCATCCTGCCATGTCTCAATAACTTCTTTATATCTTTCTTCGTCAGTTAAGAAGCCTCTTCTAAAATGCTTTGTAATCTCATCTACTGTGCTTTCAGCATCTGCTAAAATCTGTTTCTTAGCTTCCGGTACTGTCATATCAGAAATAGAAACTGTCATAGCAGCTCTTGTTGAGTACTTGTAACCCATAGCCTTGATATTATCAAGAACTTCTGCTGTCTTAGTTGCACCATGGTTATTAATAACTTTCTCTAAGATTTGTTTCAAACCTTTTTTTCCTACATGAAAATCAATCTCAAATTTCAGATAATCTTCATCTGCTTCTCTCTTAACAAAACCTAAATCCTGTGGAAGAATCTCATTAAACAGGCAACGTCCAAGTGTCGTTTCTATAACACCTTCTACTTCTTCGCCTTTTCCGTTAAATACTTTTCTCTTAACCTTAATCTTCTGATGAAGTGAAATGTCTCCATTCTCATAAGCTAAAATCGCCTGATTTACATCACTAAAGAAACGTCCGATAACATCTATCGGTTCGCAGACAACAACTCTGTCCTCTGCCTGATATCTAATATAATCATGTGTTCCAATTTTTCCTTCATCTAATGCATTCTTTAACTCTTCTTCTGAGTCATAGGTCTTTCTTCCTGCTTTTGCTACAATTTCTGCATCATCAGAATGGTCAACCATCTTATCCATTGTCAGATAATAAATACCAAGTACCATATCCTGTGAAGGAACTGCTACCGGTGCACCATCAGACGGCTTCAACAAGTTGTTTGGTGAAAGCAGTAAGAATCTGCATTCCGCCTGAGCTTCTACTGAAAGTGGAAGATGAACAGCCATCTGGTCACCGTCGAAATCGGCATTAAACGCTGTACATACCAACGGATGTAACTTAATCGCTCTACCTTCAACAAGTACCGGCTCAAATGCCTGAATACCTAATCTATGAAGAGTAGGGGCACGGTTTAACATAACCGGATGTTCTTTGATAACTTCTTCCAATACATCCCAGACCTCTGTCTGAAGTCTCTCTACCATCTTCTTTGCAGCTTTAATGTTATGAGCAGTACCCTGCTCCACTAATTCTTTCATAACAAATGGCTTAAATAATTCAATAGCCATTTCTTTCGGAAGACCACACTGATAAATCTTAAGTTCCGGTCCTACTACGATAACGGAACGTCCTGAGTAGTCAACACGCTTACCGAGCAGGTTCTGACGGAAACGTCCCTGCTTACCTTTTAACATGTCTGAAAGCGACTTCAACGCTCTGTTACCAGGTCCTGTAACTGCTCTTCCACGTCTTCCATTATCTATCAATGCATCAACCGCTTCCTGAAGCATTCTCTTTTCATTTCTTACGATAATTTCCGGAGCGCCCAGTTCCAAAAGTCTCTTTAAACGGTTATTTCTATTGATAATTCTTCTATATAAATCGTTCAGGTCAGATGTAGCAAATCTGCCACCTTCTAACTGAACCATAGGTCTGATATCCGGTGGGATAACCGGGATAACATCCATAATCATCCATTCCGGCTTATTGCCTGAACTTCTGAAAGCCTCAAAAACTTCCAGTCTCTTAACAATTTTAGCCTTCTTCTGTCCTGTTGCCTCAAATAATTCTTCTTTTAATTCTTCTGCACCTTTATCAAGGTCAATTGCCTGAAGTAATTCTTTGATAGCTTCAGCACCCATACCTACACGGAATTTTCCTTCAAATTCTTCGTAAGCTTCTCTAAATTCTTTCTCTGTCAATACCTGCTTGTATTCTAATGATGTATCCATTGGGTCAAGCACAATATAAGAAGCAAAGTATAATACTTTTTCTAACACTCTTGGTGAAATATCAAGGATTAATCCCATTCTTGAAGGAATTCCTTTGAAATACCAGATATGTGATACCGGTGTTGCAAGTTCCACACAACCCATACGCTCACGACGTACACTTGCTTTTGTAACCTCAACGCCACATCTGTCACAGACTACACCTTTATATCTGATTTTCTTATATTTTCCACAATGACATTCCCAGTCCTTGTTAGGTCCGAAAATCTTCTCACAGAACAAACCATCTTTTTCCGGCTTTAATGTTCTGTAGTTAATTGTTTCCGGTTTTGTAACTTCACCTAATTCCTCTTTGTCGCCTACCTTTCTTGTAGCCCACTGTCTGATTTTATCCGGTGAAGCAAGACCGATTTTAATTTTATCGAATGCAAGCTGTTCACTTACGTTTACGTCTGCCATGATCAAATCTCCCTTCTATTAATTTTCCTGACCGTCTTCAAATACTGAACCATCAGCATTTACTGTCTGGAGTTCTTCGCCAACAAATTCCTGTGTCTGGAATCCTGCCTGTGCAAATGCCTGACTATCTTCTTTATTCTGACCAAAGGTCTTGTCATTGTTCAGGATTGCATTAAAGTTTGTTTCACCATAATCTGTGCTCTCCTTCAACTCAACAACATTATCATCTTTATCTAATACATTTACATCAAGCGCCAATGCCTGAAGTTCTTTTACAAGTACCTTGAATGACTCAGGGATTCCCGGCTGAGGGATATTTTCACCCTTAATAATTGCTTCGTAAGTCTTAACACGTCCTACAACGTCGTCAGACTTAAATGTTAAGATTTCCTGCAATGTGTATGATGCACCATATGCCTCAAGTGCCCAAACTTCCATCTCACCAAATCTCTGTCCACCGAACTGTGCTTTACCACCAAGTGGCTGCTGTGTTACTAAAGAGTAAGGACCTGTTGAACGTGCATGAATCTTATCATCAACCAAGTGATGGAGTTTCAAGTAATGCATGAAACCGATTGTAACCGGACTATCGAAATAATCACCTGTTCTACCGTCTCGAAGTCTCACTTTACCATCTCTTGCAATCGGAACACCCTTCCACTCTTCCCTGTGGTCAAGATTATTTCCTAAATATTCCATAACTTCCGGTTTTAATGTATCTTTATATTTTTCTACAAAATCTTCCCATTCTGTATTAGCATAATCATTTGCAAGTTCCAAAGTATCCATGATATCAAACTCGTCTGCTCCATCAAATACCGGAGTCGCAATGTTAAATCCTAATACCTTCGCAGCAAGACTCAAATGAATCTCTAACACCTGTCCGATATTCATACGTGAAGGCACACCTAATGGATTCAATACAATATCAAGTGGTCTTCCGTTTGGTAAGAACGGCATATCTTCTACAGGGAGCACTCTGGAAACGACACCCTTGTTACCATGACGACCGGCCATCTTATCACCAACAGAAATCTTTCTCTTCTGTGCAATGTAGATTCGAACGGATTCGTTTACGCCCGGAGCCAGTTCATCTCCGTTTTCTCTCTTGAATACCTTTGCATCAACAACAATACCTGCCTCACCATGAGGAACCTTAAGTGATGTGTCTCTAACCTCTCTTGCCTTTTCGCCAAAGATTGCACGAAGTAATCTCTCTTCCGGTGTAAGTTCTGTTTCTCCCTTTGGAGTAACCTTACCAACCAGAATATCTCCGGCTCTTACTTCTGCACCGATTCTGATAATACCTCTCTCATCAAGGTCTTTTCTCGCATCATCACCGACACCCGGAACGTCATTTGTAATCTCTTCCGGTCCAAGTTTGGTATCTCTTGCTTCTGTCTCATATTCTTCTATATGAATGGATGTATAAACATCATCCTGTACTAATCTTTCACTGAGAAGTACCGCATCCTCGTAGTTATAACCTTCCCATGTCATAAATCCGATTAATGGATTCTTACCAAGGGCAATCTCGCCGTTGGATGTTGATGCACCATCGGCAATAACTTCTCCTGCTTCAACTCTGTTACCCTTGTATACAATAGCTCTCTGGTTGTAGCAGTTACTCTGGTTACTTCTTGAGAATTTAATCAGATGGTATGTGTCTAACTGACCGTCATCTGTTCTTACCGTTATCTCTTTTGATGTTGATTTTTCAACAACACCTGCACGTTTCGCTACCACGCACACTCCCGAGTCAACAGCTGCCTTTCCTTCCATACCTGTACCAACGACTGGAGCCTCAGTAGTCATAAGCGGTACTGCCTGACGCTGCATGTTAGATCCCATCAGAGCACGGTTCGCATCGTCATTCTGTAAGAATGGAATCATGGATGTAGCTACTGAGAATACCATTCTCGGAGAAACGTCCATCAGGTCAATTCTCTTCTTGTCAAACTGTGATGTTTCTTCTCTATAACGTCCTGATACATTCTTATTTACAAAATATCCGTTTTCATCTAACGGCTCATTCGCCTGCGCTACTGTGTAGTTATCTTCTTCGTCAGCTGTAATATATACAACTTCATCTGTAACACGCGGATTTTCCGGATCTGACTTATCTACAACTCTGTATGGGGCTTCAATAAATCCATACTCGTTCAATCTTGCAAAAGACGCAAACGAGTTAATCAGACCGATGTTTGGTCCTTCCGGTGTCTCAATCGGACACATTCTTCCATAATGTGTATAATGAACGTCTCGAACCTCGAATCCGGCACGGTCTCTTGAAAGACCACCAGGTCCAAGTGCTGATAAACGTCTCTTATGTGTCAACTCACCAAGTGGGTTGTTCTGATCCATAAACTGTGACAACTGAGAACTTCCAAAGAACTCCTTAACAGCAGCAGTCACTGGCTTTATATTAATTAATGTCTGTGGAGAAACGCCTTCCAAATCCTGTGTTGTCATTCTCTCACGAACAACTCTCTCCATTCTTGAAAGACCAATTCTGTACTGGTTCTGAAGCAATTCACCTACTGCACGGATACGTCTGTTTCCTAAGTGGTCAATATCATCAGATGTTCCAATACCATATTCTATATTTAATAAATAGTTAATGGATGCAAGGATATCTTCCTTTGTAATATGCTTTGGAACTAATTCATGAGCATTTCTCTTAATTGCATCTTTTAACTCTTCTTCTGTTTCGTTTTCTGCTAAGATTTCAGCAAGTACAGGATAATAAACATCCTCTAAGATGCCTAATTCTTTGCAATCGAAATCAACGTATGCATTAATATCAACTGCCATATTAGACAATACCTTTTCATTCTTAACATCTGTCTGAATCATTACTGATGGAACAGCTGCATTCTGAATCTGAACAGCAAGCTCCTGAGACACATTCGTTCCAGCCTCTGCCAAAACTTCACCTGTAGACATATCAATAACATCTTCTGCTAAAATGTGTCCTACGATTCTGCTCTTATAAGAAAGTTTTTTATTATATTTATATCTGCCGACTCTGGCAAGGTCATATCTCTTTGCATCAAAGAACATTCCTGTAATAATAGACTCTGCACTGTCCACGCTGAGAGGCTCTCCCGGACGAATCTTCTTGTATAATTCCAAAAGACCGCTTTCGTAATCATCACTCTGGTCTTTTTCAAATGTAGCAAGAAGTTTTTCTTCCTCACCGAACAATTCTGTAATCTCTGCATTGGTTCCTACGCCTAATGCTCTGATAAGAACTGTTACAGGAACTTTTCTTGTTCTGTCTACACGAACATAGAACACATCATTAGAGTCTGTTTCATATTCCAACCATGCTCCACGGTTTGGAATCACCTGTGATGTATATAATTCCTTTCCTACCTTATCATGGCCAATAACATAGTAGATTCCCGGTGAACGTACTAACTGACTTACAATAACACGCTCAGCACCATTGATAACAAAAGTACCTGTTTCTGTCATAAGCGGTAAATCGCCCATGAAAATATCATGCTCTGTAAATTCACCTGTCTCCTTGTTATGAAGTCTTACCTTAACCTTTAAAGGTGCAGCATAAGTTGCATCTCTTTCCTTACACTCCTCAATCGTGTACTTCTTGTCTTCTTCACACAATCTGAAGTCAATAAATTCAAGGCTTAAGTTCTGGCCATAATCCTCAATCGGGGAAATATCATCCAATACTTCTCTTAGACCTGTAGTAAGGAACCACTCATATGAATCTCTCTGCACTTCAATAAGATTTGGCATTTCAAGAACTTCTTTCTGTCTTGAATAACTCATACGAATACCTTTTCCTGCTTTTACAGGACTGATTCTGTTCTTCTCCATTGACATTACTCTCCTTGTCTTAATATAATTAATTAATTTAACGCTATCACTTTATTTAATTAGGTTTTTCAGTCGTTATGTCAACCAAACTCCTTTAAAAAGGGCGCACTACTCCCCTTTTTATGCATAGCAAATTTTAATATACCATTTTTTAGTGGACGAGTCAAGAAAAATTTTAATTTTGCTATTTCATAGTTCTCTCTATAATCAAAAGAAGATTGAAATGTATCTACATTCCAATCTTCTTCACACAATCTTTCACGCCTTATACTTTATTTAATTTTAAATTTTGCCGCTGCACACTTTGGTGTGCTGTCAAACTCAGTATAACCGTCCTTCCCTGCATCTTTATCATATAAATAAATATAGTCTACTTTCTTAATTCCCTCTCCCTCTAGTTCAAACATGTAATAAACATACATTACATCTTTTTTCTGTTGAAAGCCACCGTCTTCACCTATCGTGCCCATTTTCATATCGGCATCAACAAAAAAGAAAAATCTAGCATCCTTTTTAGTTATTGAATTCTTTGATAATACAAAGCCTTGAAAATTATTAGGTTGCTCCTTTATATATACTTCTCTCATATCCAAACCTTTTTGGCGTACTGAAAATCTACAATACCCTTTATTATCTCTTTTATTATAGTAAACCTGTTCTAACACAATTGTATACCCATCAATTTGTACACTTAAGTTATCATTATACAAATCCTTTTGCTCTATTTTGTTTACATCTAAATCAAAATATTCAGTAACATTACAAGGCACTTTCTTTTTTTTATCTTTAAGAAAACTAATAAAACCATTTCCTGTATATACATATGCACTCACATTTAACAACACAAAAACTAGAAGCATTATCAATGATATGGCTACAATTTTTTTTTTCATTTTCATTTCCTCCAATTTAAAAATCAAAAATAAATCTCGAGTTAACCCCAGAATATTCCTTATCCACTTTATAACTCTTTCCTGAAGTTAAAGAATATGCTGTACTTAATCTTCCACCATCCATAACATCTAACGCAACTTGTACCAAATCAACTGTCGTTTTTGTATGTTCATAATAAGGATAAAAAATAACTTTTTTAGCACTTCTTTTTAATTGAATAATAAAACAAACTTCTTCATTATAATAATTTGTTTTTACATACCAACGCGTATTTATCGTCTTACTTATATCATTATGTAAATCTGCAGCAGCACAAATATAACCATTTCTCACATGATACTGATTATTCTTTAGCAATGCTGGATTTGCATTATACTTCATTTTCGCAAATTCTTCTTTTTTGATATAATTTGTCTTTTTTTGTTTCTTAAACGGATAGAAATCATAATGCTCGTACACCCACTTATGATATACCTGCACATCACCAGACACATATTTTGCATTATCCCAGGATAACGAAATCGAATCCAGTTCTCTATATTTAGGCATTTCAGTCCAAATATACCTTGCAACAACAGACAATTTTTTCGTACCTGACTGTTGACTTACAATCATAATTTTTTTCAGCATCGTAGGATTGCTCTTATCATCTTTGCCACCTTTCGACTGCATACTTGCTGATACTGAAATTGGAATCACTCCTAACCCAGTTCCTATACGATAAAGCCAATTTTGTTCCTTACTAATATTATGCTTTTTGTATTTTGTCATTTTTTTGCATAATCTCGCAAATAAATCTGTCTTCTTTCCATAATATTTGTAGCCAATATAATCTTCAGTTTCTTCTTCTGTTAACTCTATCATCTCTGACTCTTCTACTTTTTTGTCCTTTAACTCCTCACTATCGTCGACAGCATAATACTGCGTATATATCTGTATCGTATCCATCTCTGCCCCATTCAGAGTATCCAGTTCATTAGTACTGCTATTATTTATCTCTTCATCAAAAATTCCATTCTCATTAAGTTTCTTCTCAATCTTGTCATTGACAATACCTGTTTTACTCTTTTTTTCTTTTTCTATTTTTTTACCAATAAAATAACTATGCTCCTTATTTGCGGCAAATCCTCGCTCCTTGCTTACCTTGCATATATCATTTCGTTCAAGCCTCCCTTTGTTCATTACACTTTCATCTGCATTTACTGGTATAGCACTCAAAACTATAACTACAGAAATCACACATATAAATATTTTTTTAATCTTATTCATTTTTATCCTCCTACATTAAAATCACACTCAAAAAATAATAAGGGATTTTATCAAACTCAATCTAAGGTTAGAATTCAAGATAGGGCTTACAGATAACATATTTAAATGTAATAACAAACTTAAAGTATATAGACAAGTTTTTACTATCTAGTTGTTCACAACTCCCCCCAATAATTATTTAAGTATTTTTCGTTTTACAGTATAATATACAGTTATTTCCTTTTCAAGTTTTTATATTTCATCATTTTTCGAACATAATAAACCATAAACCTAAACAACATTAATTTATCAAAGAAAAAACCATTGCAGATTTCTACAATGGTTTTTATCACAAATAAAATACTTTATCTATTGTCTTTTAAAATACGCTCTGGTATCTTTTACAATTACTCCACTCAATGCAAACAGTGCAATAATATTTGGTATCGCCATCAATCCATTAAAGATATCAGCGATAGTCCATACTGCTGCTACTGTCATATACGGTCCGATGAATACTGCCAGAATATACAACCATCTGTAAATCTTTACTGCAGTTGTACTTCCATTCGATAAATACTCCAAGCATCTTTCTCCATAATAATCCCAGCCAAGAATCGTTGTAAATGCAAAGAACACTAAACAAACCATCAATATCAACGATGCCACGCTAGAAGGCAGGAAATATAATCCTTTCTGGAAAGCTGCTGTAGTTACCTGAACTCCCTCAAGACTCTTATCTGCCCATGTTCCCATCATTACAATCGAAAGGCCTGTCATTGTACATACAATAATTGTATCAATAAATGTTCCTGTCATTGTAACAAGTCCCTGACGTACCGGCTCTTTTGTCTGTGCGGCAGCAGCAGCAATCGGTGCGGAACCAAGACCTGCCTCATTAGAGAAAATTCCACGTGCCACACCTTTCTGCATTGCAATGGCAATAGAAGCAAAAGCACCTCCCGCAATTGGCTTTACTCCAAAAGCCCCTTTGAATATCTCACCAAAAGCTGCCGGAACTTTATCAACATTTACAAAAATCAATACTAACGCTGCTACAATATATAAAACTGCCATAAATGGAACTACTACTTCTGAAACACCGGCAATTCTTTTGATGCCGCCGATTACCACCAGCCCAACGCACAATGTCAAAACAATAGCCGTAACAACAATAGAAATAGAATAGTCTGCACCAAATATATTTACTGTATGAGTTTTATTCGGATCAAAGAAAGACTGTACTGCAGAAGCAATACCATTTACCTGAGTAAACGTTCCAATTCCAAATAAACCGACGCACGCTCCAAAAAACGCAAAGACTTTTGCCAGCCATTTCCATTTATGCCCCATGCCATTCTCTATATAATAAAACGGGCCACCCAGAACATGTCCGTCCGCACCAATTTTCCTATATTTCACCGCAAGAAAACCTTCCGCATACTTTGTTGCCATTCCAAGAAACGCAGCAACCCACATCCAGAATAACGCTCCCGGACCACCTGCCAGGACGCCAATCGCTGTAGCCACACCAACGATATTTCCTGTTCCAATCGTTGCAGAAAGAGCTGTACATAACGCTCCAAAACTAGTTACTTCTCCTTCTCCCTCTTCTTCATTTTTAAACATATATTTCAACGCTTTTGGTAAATGAAAAACCTGCAGTAATCTTAAACGAAAAGTAAGGTAGATTCCTGCTGCTAATATAAGTACAATCAAAGGTACTCCCCACACCAAAGCATCTACCTGTTCTAAAAATTGAGTAAATTGTTTCATTTTATCCTCCTGTCCTTTTGCCTGAGAGATTAACATACCATAAATCCAAGACTCGCTCGTGAGTCTTGGCGCGGGATTCGGGTCAGCTTTAGCTGACACAATACATCTCCGAATCCCTGCGCATCTGATATGCGTACACCTTCGGCGCCTGAGTAAACACAAAGTGCCATCAGACCTCTCCAGTAATTTTTACCTAATATATTATCTTTGAATAATTTGCTTAATTACAAGCCATGCTACCTCGCAGCACAGCTGCTCGGTCGCGGGCTTCGCCCTATATCTGAAAACAGAAAAACACTTGCATAAGTGCAAGCACTATGCGAGTGTTTTTCTGTTTTCAGATGCATGGCTCATTGCCATCGCGTAGATTACTTTAATGTAACTGTTGCTCCAACTTCTTCTAACTGTTTCTTAAGAGCTTCTGCTTCTTCTTTAGAAATTCCTTCTTTAACAACCTTAGGAGCTCCGTCAACTACTTCCTTAGCTTCCTTAAGTCCTAAACCAGTTGCATCCTTAACAGCTTTGATAACCTTAACCTTCTGATCACCAACTTCTGTTAACTCTACGTCAAATTCAGTCTTTTCTTCTGCTGCTCCGCCTTCTGCTCCAGCTGCTGCAACTACAACACCTGCTGCTGCAGATACACCAAATTCTTCTTCACATGCTGTTACTAATTCGTTTAATTCTAAAACTGTTAATCCTTTGATTACTTCAATGATTTCTGCTGTTGTCATTGTTAATTCCTCCTAAATTAATTTCATATAATTTTTGTTTTACCGACAGCATATCTACACTGTCCTTTCATTCTTTTTTTGCCACATTCGAGCATTGCTCAAATCCTATGCAGCTTCTTCGTCTTTTTCAGCAATCTGCTTGATAACACGAGCGAAGTTTGTAATAGGTGACTGCATAGATCCAAGTAACTTGGAAAGAAGTACTTCTCTTGACGGAATATTTGCAAGCTTCTTTAATCCTGCTTCATCATAGTAAGTACCATCTACAATTCCACCCTTAACTTCTAAAGCTTCAGCGTTCTTAGCAAATTTGTAAATAACTCTAGCTGCTGCTGTAGCATCATCTTTACAAACTGCAATAGCAGTTGGTCCTTCAAGATGCTGAGCTAAATCTTCAAATTCTGTGCCTTTGATTGCAAAGTTAATCATTGTGTTCTTGTATACCTTGTATACAACACCAGCTTCTCTTAATTCTCTACGAAGCTCTGTGTCCTGTGCAACAGTAAGTCCACGGTAATCAACTACAACTGCTGTAGCCGCACCATTGAGTAACTCTGAAATCTCTTCTACGATAGGTTTCTTTAACTCTACTTTTGCCATGAATGTTTTGCCTCCTTATTTTTTTATAGGTCATAACCTTCATTTCGCCGAATTTATACAATAATAAAGCCTTTCCATCCAAAGACAGAAAGGCATAAAGTTTCTTTGTATAAAACTTAATTCCTCGGTAGGCGACGATTATCGAACTTACTTTGCATTCGCAAAACCTACTGTCTTCGGCAATTGGTTTTAAACCACTTGTGCATATTAGCACAATTAAATTGTATTGTCAACAGGTCTTTAACAGCATATCACTAAAAATAGTTATGCCGCTTCCCTCTAACAAGCGTTCTTACGCATTTGTAATCTTAGCAACGTTAACTTTAACACCAGGTCCCATTGTTGATGTAAGAGTAACTGTCTTAAGATAAGCACCCTTAACAGCTGCAGGTTTTACCTTCATAATAGCATCCATTAATGCATTGAAATTTTCTGTAAGCTGTTCTTCTGTAAATGAAGCCTTACCAACTGGAACATGAACGATGTTTGCTTTATCAAGTCTGTACTCAATCTTACCTGCCTTGATATCTTCAATAGCTTTTGTAACGTCCATAGTTACTGTACCTGCTTTTGGGTTAGGCATTAAACCTTTTGGTCCAAGTACACGTCCAAGTCTACCAACAACACCCATCATATCTGGTGTAGCTACAACTACATCAAAGTCGAACCAACCATCATTCTGAATCTTTGGTATTAATTCTTCACCGCCTACAAAATCAGCTCCTGCTGCTTCTGCTTCATCAGCCTTAGCACCCTTAGCGAAAACTAAAACCTTAACAGTTTTACCTGTTCCGTTAGGTAATACTACAGCACCACGAATCTGCTGATCTGCGTGACGTCCATCACAACCAGTTCTGATGTGACATTCTATTGTTTCATCAAATTTTGCAACTGCTGCTTTCTTTACTAAAGAAACAGCTTCTTCTGTATCATACTGAACAGCTCTGTCAATCGTCTTAGCTGCTTCTGTATATTTCTTTCCTCTCTTCATTTAAACCTCCTCGTGGTAATAACGGATATACCTCCCACGTTTCTCAATTCTTATTTCGATTATAACCGATTAGTCTTCAACCTTGATTCCCATGCTTCTTGCTGTACCAGCAATCATGCTCATAGCTGCTTCTACACTGGCAGCGTTTAAATCTTTCATTTTTGTTTCAGCAATCTGCTGTAAATCTGCTTTTGAAATTGTTGCAACAGTTTCTTTTAATGAATTACCTGCACCCTTCTGAACCTTGCATGCTTTTTTCAATAATACTGCTGCCGGTGGAGTCTTTGTTACAAAACTAAAACTCTTATCCTGGTAAACAGTGATAACAACTGGAATAATCATTCCCGGCTGATCAGCTGTTCTTGCGTTGAAGTCCTTTGTGAACTGAACGATGTTTAATCCCCATTGTCCAAGTGCTGGACCAACTGGTGGAGCTGGTGTTGCTTTTCCAGCTTCGATTTGCAATTTAATGTATCCTTCTACTTTCTTTGCCATCTTCGGCACCTCCTAAATAATGTGGTATTATCGGGAACCCCTCCCACTGCTTTGTGTGCACCACAAAACATTCTTCTATAAATACCATCTTAAAATAAGACAGTATTTTCATAAAACCATATAGGCTTTATTTCAACTTTTTCACTTCCGTAAAGTTTAACTCTACCGGAGTTTCTCTACCAAACATGTCCACACTAATTGTGACTGTCTGTCTCGCGTCATCGATACGTTTCACTTCACCGGCTGTACCAGCCCAAACGCCTGCGATAACATTAACCATTTCACCCTCTTCAAAATCAACATTGATTTTTTCATTGGTCTTAACACCAAGTGTCATCATTTCTTCTGCTGTAAGAGGGACCGGTTTTGATCCCGGACCTACGAATCCTGTAACACCTCTTGTATTTCTAACTACATACCAAGTGTCATCATTCATCACCATGTTTATAAGCACATATCCAGGAAAAAGTTTTTTCTCAGAAACTTTTCTAACACCGTTTTTCAGTTCTACCACTTCCTGTGTCGGAACTGATACTTCCAATATCTGATCATGCAGTTTTCTATTTTCAATAGACTGCTCAATATTGGTCTTAACTTTATTTTCATATCCTGAATAAGTATGCACAACATACCAATTTGCTTCTGACATATTATCACCTCTTATTATTATTCTTATTATTTCATAATATTAGTTAAACCAAACTGAACAACTTGGTCAATCATTCCAATAAGAACTCCCATAATAACTGTGACAATTACAACAACAACAGTCTGTCTGATGATTGATGCTTTTGTAGGCCATATAATTTTTGAAAACTCAGCTTTTAATCCTGTCCACCAGTTTTTTAAGCCGCCTTTTTTCTTAGCTTCTGCCATAGTTCATTTCACCTCCAAATAGACTATTTTGTCTCTTTATGCATTGTATGTTTCTTGCAGAACTTACAATATTTCTTTGTCTCAACTCTATCTGGATGAGTCTTCTTATCCTTTGTTGTATTGTAGTTTCTCTGCTTGCATTCTGTACATTCTAATGTAATTTTTGTTCTCATGAGTTTCACCTCCGCTTTATTCTCTCGTAGGGCTTTCTTCTATATAATATAACACATTATTCCAAATAAAATTAATGCAAAAAAAAAAGACCCTCTCTTCTTACGCACTACTAATATAACATACCCAAAACTCTACGTCAACAAAAACATTCGCGTAAACACAAAGTCATGCAAAATGCAAAAATAGAAAGACCGATTATGCTTGCATAAATCGGGACTTTCTATTTTTGTATTTTATAGGACGTGAGTCCGCGACCGAGATGTAAGATGCGAAGCATCTGCAATCGAGGTTGGGCATGACTTTGCTATCTTCCTCCTGCCACACACATAAAATAAACCTTCTTCACTCCCGCCTTTTTCAACACCTCTGCACAGCCATCCAGTGTACTTCCTGTAGTATAAATATCATCCACCAACAAAACCGATGTCATTCCCTTTATTCTTTCTATATCAACAGCAAAGGCTTTCCTAAGATTCTGACACCTTTCTCCCTTACTCAATCCCTTCTGTGGTTTTGTATTCCGCACACGAATCAAACAATTACAGTCCATGTCTATCCCTATATATTCTGCCAAACCCCTTCCAAACTCTTCTGCCTGGTTATATCCTCTTTTTTGTTTTTTCTTCCGATACATCGGAACGGACAAAATTTTTTCCACGTTCCATTGTTTCAGCAGTTTCTTATATCTTTTCGCTCCTACATAACCAAATAAATCACTATAACATCTTTTGTTATTATATTTAAATTGGTAAATTACCTTTTTCAATTCTTCTGTATATTCAAAAATACACACACCCTTGTCAAAAACATGGATACCATTCTCACAATCATGACAAAATAATTTCTCATCCTCATCTAACTGTTTCCCACATTTCTCACATTTTGGTTCCTTTATAACTTTCACTTTTCCAATACATTCCTTACATATTTTTTCTTTTGCTCCAATGACTTTTTCACATACAGGACATACATTTGGAAAGAAAATCCTTTCCAGTGAATTTATTTTTCTTTTTAACATTCTCCCCCCTTTATCCTTGATGTTATCATCATTTATACATGCATTTCTTTACTCTTCATAATAATTTTCAATATTCCATTTTAACCCGGAATACCTTCTATGCTGATCCTCATTTGCAATCATTGCACCAAAAGTTTCTTTTCTACCCACGATACAGACACACTTTTTGGCTCTGGTTACACCTGTATAAAGCAAATTCCTTGTCATAAGCATAGAGACACCCGATACTAACGGCATAATTACAGCCGGATACTCACTTCCCTGCGATTTATGAATCGTAATTGCATATGCCAGTTCTAATTCCTCCGCCTGCTTGGCATCATATGTCACATACCTGTCATCATCAAAAACAACCTCAATATAATTGGTCGAATTATTGATTTTTGTAACAATCCCCATGTCACCATTAAATATTCCTGTCCCACTGTCATAAATTCTGCCATCCATACTTTTCTGTTCCCATTCCAGCTGATAGTTATTTTTAATCTGCATAACCTTATCACCTTCACGAAACAAAGTCCCGGCAATTTCCCGCTCATTCTTATCATCCGCTTTTGGATTCATATACTTTTGCAACTGCTCATTTAAGGAATTCACTCCCAGTATCCCACCACGCATCGGTGTCAGAACCTGAATTTCTCTCTCATTCGCTCCGACATAATCCGGCAGTTTTGATTTTAGCAGTCCAATCGTTGCATTCAGGGCCATCTGGGCATTTTCTCTTTCTACATATAAGAAATCACCTTTACTGTTATCCAGTTCCACCTGCTCTCCATCATTAATTTTATGTGCATTTGTTACAATGCCGCTTTCGCCTGCTTGTCGAAATACTTTTGTTAGTCTCACTACAGAAAACTTCCCTGATTCAATCATGTCTCTCAATACATTTCCCGGACCTACACTTGCCAACTGATTGACATCTCCTACAAAAACAACACGGGTTCCAATTGTAACAGCCTTTAAGAGCGCATGCATTAAAAATGTATCTACCATAGACATCTCATCTACAATAATCACATCCGTTTCCAATGGATTCTGTTCATTTCTTCCAAATCTCGCCTCCACCTCATCTCTTCCTACATTTTCCGAGGAACCTGATATTTCCAACATTCTATGTATTGTCTTTGCATCATGACCGGTCGCTTCATTCATTCTCTTGGCTGCGCGTCCTGTTGGTGCCGCCAGACTCACATCCATCCCGTCTGCTTCAAACATCTGAATAATTGCATTGATTGTCGTAGTCTTTCCTGTACCCGGTCCACCGGTAATAATGGACACACCATTATTCTGTGTTTCTACGACAGCCTTTCTCTGCAGTTCATCCAGACATACCCCTGACAATTTTTCAATTGTATCCAATTTCACGTTCATAATATATTCATCTTCAGGGTTAAATATATTTAATTCTAATAACATCCGTGCTATATTTAATTCCACGTAATAAAATGTTGATAAAAATACTGCTTCTATTTCATCAATTGTCTTTAAAATCAGTTTCTTTTCCAATACCAGTTCCGTAAAACAATTATCCAACAAATCCATATTGAAAGTTCCATCTGCGCTCATATACTGGTCACGCAATCCTAACAGATTAACCGTCGCTTCCACAAGTTTATCCTTCGGAAGATATGTATTTCCCGAATTAGATGCTTCTGATAATGCAAAACACATTCCACTTTTAATACGAATAGATGCATTTACCTCCACTCCTGCTCTTCTGGCAATTTCATCCGCCGTCTTAAATCCTATTCCCGATACATCATCAGCCAATCTGTAAGGATTAGATTTTATAATATCGTACACTTTTGTTCCATACAGCGTAAATATCTTTGTACTTAACGTAGGGCTGATTCCATATCCCTGAAGAAAAATCATTACATCCCTCATGTCTTTTTTTTCTTCAATCTGTTCACAGATACTCATAGCCTTTCTAATGGTTATACCTCTGATTTCAGCCAGCCTTTCCGGTTCCTCTTCTACAATACGCAGCGTATCCTCACGAAACTTTTCGACAATTCTGTCCGCCAGAACAGCACCTAATCCTTTAATCGCTCCGGACCCTAAATATTTTTTCAACGACAACTCATCTGTAGCCGGAACAACTTTATAGGATATAACCTTAATCTGTTCACCATATACGTCATGGAAAACTTCTTCTCCTTCTATTTCCACATATTCGCCTTCTGCTATGTATCCGAAATTTCCTGTGCATTTTATTTCCTTTTTACCATAAGACAATGTTAGAACGGTATAACCATTATCTTCATTTCTATAAGTTATACTTTCCACATATCCGTTAATTGATTTCATCTTCCCTCCTAGTATTTCAAACACGACTCTATGTATATCACTCAAAACATAACTGTATTATCACGCACCAATATTATGTCTCCCGGACTTTGGCTTTAGAATAAGGCTGTCCCATTTCAATTATCGGACAGCCTTATATTTATTGTCATATAATGCCTGAAAATTTGTTTTAATACCAAACTCCTGTCAGGCTATTTTATCTTTTCGGATTCATTTTCATCTAAATATTCCAAATACTGACCTGTACCAATCGCAACGGCTGTCATAGGATCCTCAGCCGTCATTGTATTAATACCTGTCTTTGCCTCAATCAATTCATCCAGTCCATGAAGCAAACATCCTCCACCCGTCAGAACAATACCACGTACAGCAATATCTGCCGCAAGTTCCGGCGGTGTCTGTTCCAATACTCTATGAACCGCTTCTACGATACTGCTTGTAACATCACTTAACGCTTCCTCTGTCTCCTCCGAGGTTACCTCGATTGTTTTTGGAAGACCGGTTACAAGATTTCTTCCTCTTACTTCCATCTTCTGATTTTCTGATTTGTTATAGCATGTACCAATACCGATTTTAATTTCCTCAGCTGTTCTGTCACCAATCAAAAGATTATGTTTCTTTCTCATATATCTGACAATCGCCTCATCAAAATCATCTCCTGCAACCTTAACGGATGTACTGACAACAGTACCACCCAATGAAATGACAGCAATATCTGTAGTTCCACCGCCAATATCAACAATCATATTTCCACATGGTTTTTTAATCTCTATTCCCGCACCTATCGCTGCTGCCAATGGCTCTTCCACTACAAAAACCTCTCTGGCTCCTGCCTGAAATGCCGCATCCTGAACAGCCTTTGTTTCCACCTCTGTAGCCCCGCTTGGAATACAAACGCAGATACGTGGTTTCTTATAAGAGCGCTTACCCATAGACTTCTGAATAAAATATCGAATCATCTGCTCTGTCACTGAATAGTCAGAAATAACGCCCTGTTTTAACGGTCTTACCGCAACAATATTCCCAGGAGTACGTCCAATCATCAGTCTTGCTTCTTCACCAACTGCTTTAATTTTCTCTGTGTCTCTGTCAATAGCCACTACCGATGGTTCTTTTAAAACAACACCTTTTCCTTTAATATAAACAAGTATACTTGCAGTTCCCAAATCTATTCCAATATCTGTATTAAACATTTGTTACTCCTTTGGTCATTCTTTTTTTCAAAATATAATCTTATATATTTTAGAATATCCACACTACACTAAAGTATAACAATTTTTTCTCATTATGTACATGTTTAATTTTGATTTTATTCCAAAAGATTCCTGTTATCTCTTTTACATTTTTCTAATTACATTTATTTTCGTCAATTTTCGAGTTTTTTTACAATTTGTTCATATTCTGTTAACATTTATACTATAGTATACTAATTGTACTACTTAGGTAGTGCACATAGTTTGTATACGTCATACCCTATAATGGCGTATTTTAAGTTTTTCATACTCAACCTAGTGGGTGAGATTCCCACTAGGTCCCCCGAAATCAACAGCCTTGAGTGAGAATTCACCCAAGGCTTTTCTTATTATTTTGTTTTTTCATCTGATATTATTTTAGCCGGAAAAAAATAATATTCTTTACTAACTATCCTCTTTTTCTTCTATATTTTTCTCTCGTAGCCATCCCCCCTCGAATATGTCTCTCACTCTTATTTTTATCCAGAACTTCTTTTACTTTAGATGCCATAACCGGACTAATCTGTGTCAAACGCTCTGAAACATCTTTATGGACTGTACTTTTACTTATTCCAAACTGCTTTGCACAGCTTCTAACTGTGGCTTTATTATTAATTATGTACTTAGCACTTTCCAGTACCCTTTCTTCGATATATGCTTTCAAAAAAACCTCTGCCTAATACATACTTTGTACATCTTATGCAGAAGTTTTATAATTCATTCTAAAATTACAGCAAACTGGTAATTCTCTTCCTGTCTATACTGTCATTTATCTCCGTTATTTACAACATAAATACCAATACATACCAGTCCGAGTGCAACAAGTGTCTGCCAGCCCATTTGACTTTTTTCCTGTAAAAGAAGAAAAGAGAGCAATACTCCAAATATAGGATTCATAAATTTATACGCTGAAATCTTTGAAACCGGATTATACTTCAACAAAATACTCCATAGCGTATATGCCGCCGCTGAGATAAATCCCATATACACGAGCAATATCCAACTATTATAGGAAACACTATACAATCTCCCGCCCGTGATATACCCAAGAAACGTCATGATTAGACCGCCAGCTAAAAACTGATAACCACTCAACATTACCACATCTGCATCTTTCGAAAATTTCTTAATAAACGACGAAGAAAATGCGGACGAAAGAGTGGATATTAGTATAAATCCTTCTCCCAAAAAACTGAAACGCAAATCCATTTCACTTCCCACAAGATTAACTATGACAATACCAAAAAATCCCAATATACTTCCCAAAATCTTTTTTTCTGTTAACTTTTCCTGTCCAAACACAAGGCACGAAACAAGTATTGTCACAAACACTGCAGAGCCATTAATGATTGATGATTTCACTCCGGTAGTATGTGCCAGCCCAATATAAAAAGGCACATACTGCAAAATTGTCTGAAAGCAGCTAAGCGTAGCAATTTTTGCAGGACTGGATGGTAATATAATTCTTTTATTTTTAATACTAAAAAATAAAATGACCATTGTGCCCGCCAAAGCAAACCTTATCCCTGCAAATAAAATCTGTGATGCAGTATCACCACCTGCTATTTTAAATAAGCGATAACCTATTTTTATGCATGGAAACGCTGAGCCCCATAACAAACAGCAGATACCCGCTACCAGAATTACTATAGGCGTCCATGCTAATTTATTTTGTTTTATTATTCTAAAATTCTTATTGCTTTCTGCCACTTACCTTAAATCCTTTTTAAACTTATCTCTCAATTCATATTAACGGCTTATTATTTTAAGCCTTATATCACTATTTTTCATTTTTTTCAAATATTCTATACTGACACCCCTGTAACTTTCCAATGTTTCTTTTTTAAAGTTTCTCTTCATAATCCTGCTATTCATATAATTTTCATCAAATAACATCCCAGATTCAAAATCTTTTATCATCAGCTCAGGTGCTCTGTCAATAAAATAAATTTCTTCAGCCATATCTAAAAATCTATCCGGTATGGTATTTCGAATAGCAATTCCTGTTACTCTTTTAAAACTCGGATTGATACTTTCAAATCTTTTAAGATTTGAAGAGGTATATACATCAATTCCTCTAGCCAGTAATTCCTCAATTACCTGATAGACAAACCCTTGATTTTTCACCTTCATCCCCATTTCATCCATAACGACTAAATCCGGTTTCTTCTCCAATATCTCTATCAATGACATTCCCTTGCCGGAATCTCTTCCCTGAATGTCATTATCTTCTAATATTTTCGATATGTCTCTATGTCCACTGTGAAGAAATCCTACCACTACATTTCTGCCTTTTTTTCTTTCTTCAATTGCCTTTTGTACCATTGCATAACTTTTACCTGCACCTGGCGTATAACTGGTAAATATCGTTAACATCTTTCACTTCTCTCCAAATTTTTAATAGACAAATTTTCCTCTCCTTCTTAAAACCACTACTTTTAATCTACTTCATATTGTTCTTTCAATCTTACAATCTCACCTTTTAATTTCTCTACTACATTTTCGGGTCCCAATATTTTCACTCCTTTGCCCAGACCAATAATCCAGCTAAAAAACATATTGCTGACACTAACATTTACATTCACTGTAAACGTGTTATTATCTTTCGGAACAATCATAATATCTTTTCCAAACCGGTCAATTACCACTCCAATAAATTTATTATCGAACTGTATCTTCACATGCTGCTCATCCCCAGTAAACATACCAAACATCTTTTTTGCATACAACGCCATATCAAATTCTTTAAATTCATCTTTTCCGTCACGTGATGCTTCAAGAAACTTTATTTTACGCATCTTGTCAACACGGTAATGTTTAATCAAACCACTTTCACCATCAAACGCAACCATATAATAATTTTCATCATCCCATGTAAGTGCCCACGGACTAATATCCGTCTTATGTCCATTTTCTCTAATTTTCATTTGTTTATTTAATGTCCATTCATAATAATCAAATTGAATTTTACAATTATGATTAATTGCAAGGTTTAAATCATCTACATTACACAAAACACTATCGTAATTCGTTTTGACTCTATTCGCCACATAAACCTGTCTCTGTAATTCCATTGCCTGATATTTACTTGCCTGGTCTTCAATCTTTTTAATCAGTTCATTAGAACGCTTTTGCGATATAAACTTTGATGCCTGTACAGCATCTACTAAAAGTTTTAATTCAGATAATTCAAAACTTCTATGTATTAATTTATAATAATATGTACCGCTTTCCTTATTCCCCTGAATATCAAATCCATATTCTTTCAGGACATTAATATCCGCATAAATGGCTTTTCTCTCTGCTTTAATTCCTTTTGACTCCAATTCTGATATAATCTGAACCATTGTTATGCCGTGTTCATCATCTGTATTCTTTTTTAATATATCTAATAACGCCAATACCTTTTGTTTTTGATTTTCAGATCTTGCCATCTTTGCTTCTCCTATTTAATGTATTTTTCTTCGCCCCAATCAACATTTAATAACTTCTGATTGTATCGCTCTCTTCTTCTCCCGTGTTTTCTATGGACTTAATCACTACATAATAACTATAATTATCATTGACTTTTATTTCAACTCTGTCTCCTGCTTTATGCCCCATAAGTGCCGCTCCTATTGGTGATTCACTGCTGATTCTTCCTTTAACGGAATCTCCTCTCATTGTACTTACAATTTTAAAAGTTTCTATCTCGTCATCTTCCTCAAAATACACTTCAACAGTATTATTCAGCCCTACTTCATCACTTTCCGATTCGTCAGAAATAATAGTAGCTGTTTTTAAAATTTTTTCCAAATATCGAATTCTGCTCTCGTTTTTATTCTTATCTTTCTTTGCTGCATGATATTCAAAATTCTCACTTAAATCGCCATGAGCCCTTGCCTCTTTTACAGCCTCTAACGCTTCTTTTCGCACGACAAGTTTTCTATATTCTATCTCTTCTTTAATTTTATCAATATCACTATTTGTTAATTTCATAATTTCCTCCATAATTCTATAAAGCCACACCACTTACAAGCGGCATGGCTTTATTCTATCTATTATCCATCTTATGATATTCATTATAACCACAATTACTTACGTACGCAGGGCGCATAATTTTATCAGCATTGACTAATTCTTCAATTCGATGAGCACTCCATCCTACAATTCTGGCAATCGCAAACATTGGAGTAAACAACTCTTCGGGAATGTCCAACATACTGTAAACCAATCCGCTGTAAAAATCTACATTGGCGCTAACACCTTTATACATCTTGCGTTCCTGAGCAATCACTTCCGGAGCGAGACGCTCAATCATACTATAAAGAGCAAAATCTTTTTCACGTCCTTTCTCAATTGCTAACTTTTCAACAAACGCTTTAAAAATATCTGCCCTTGGGTCTGACACCGAATAAACAGCATGCCCCATACCATATATTAATCCCTTTTTATTAAATACTTCTTTGTGTAAAATTTTTCTAAGATATTCCTTCACTTCCGCTTCATCTGTAATATCAGACACATTCTTTTTAATATCCTTAAACATTTCCACAACCATAATATTGGCCCCTCCATGTCTAGGTCCTTTCAAAGAAGATAACGCTGCCGCAATGGTTGAATATGTATCAGAACCAGAGGAAGTTACAACTCTTGTAGTAAAAGTAGAATTATTTCCACCACCATGTTCCATATGAAGCACTAATGCCAAATCCAATACTTTCGCCTCTAATTCTGTATATTGTTTATTGGGTCTAAGCATTCGCAAAAGATTTTCGCTTGTAGATAAATCCGATTTAGGTCTGTGTATATAGAGACTTCCATTCTTCTTATAATGATTATACGCCTGATATCCATAAACCGATAACATCGGGAATAATGCAATTAACTGAATACACTGACGTATTACATTCTCGATAGAAGTATCTGAGACATTCTTATCATATGATGCCAATGTCAGTACACTCTTTGTCAATGAATTCATAATGTCAGAACTCGGTGCTTTCATAATAACATCTCTGACAAAATTTGTAGGTAATCTTCTTCCTGTAGAAAGCATTTCCTGAAACTCTCTTAAATTTTCCTGAGTCGGCAGCTCCCCAAAAACTAAAAGATATGCAATCTCTTCAAATCCATATCTGCCTTCTTCCATAAATCCTTTTACCAGTTCCTGAATGTGATACCCTCTATAGTATAACTTTCCGGGACATGGAACAGTTTTTCCGTCTACTATTTCTGATGATTCAATTCTTGAAATATTTGTAATACCAGTTACAACACCTTTCCCGTTAAGATCCCGTAACCCTCTTTTGACCCCATATTCTGTAAATAAATCTTTTTCTACACTATCGTTTTTCTTACACACTTTACTATATTTTTCTGTAAAACCTCTAACGTCTTCTTTTTTTAATGTCATAAATACCCCTCTTACATCTTGAAATAGTTAATAAATAAAATTGACAGCATCATGAATCACCTTAAAATCCACTACTGCCCGTCCTTTTTCTTTCTCTCCATCCAGCGACCAATCTATATCTGTACAATCAGTAATTCTTGCAGATTTAATCTTTTCTAATGTTATCTTTCCAGTAAATTGCTGTGTAAATATCTTGACTGCCAGTCTGATAAATTCTACAGGATTCTTTGGAAATTCAACCAGCATCAATTCAAATTCTCCATCATTAAACTCTACCGCTTCCTTATCTAATTTCATAATCCCGCCAACTTTGGTAGCATTATTAATCGCGGCAAAAATATATTTTCCTTCGTGGGTCGTATGTTCCAATTCAATTTTCAACTTCAAACTTCTAATGCGAAATAACTCACGGCTGCCATGTAAAATATATGCAAAATGACCTAACCTGTTTTTCATTTTCTGTGGTGTAGAATATGAAGTTTCAGTAAATATACCAGCTGATGCTGTATACACAAAATAGCGGCCATTAAACATACCCATATCCAAAGGCTTTGCCTCATGAGAAACAATAAACTCAGCCTGTGTTTTCGGATTAGAACTCAATCCAAGACTTGCAGCAAAATCATTGGTTGAACCAGCCGGTATGTAACCAAGAGGTGTTGCAATCTCCTTCTCAGCCATTCCCTGAATAACCTCATTCAGCGTTCCATCTCCCCCCATACACACAACCAAATCCACTCTTGCTCCATGCTCTCTGGCAATATTAGTGCCATCTAATCTTTTTTTTGTATACTTTATTCCAACCTTATAACCAGCTTCTTCAAATACCTGAACAGCCTCATCAATATAATTTCTATTCTTTTTTAATCCTGCCTTAGGATTAACAATAAATAAAAGCTTTTTCATAACCATACTCCTTGGTATATCAATAACAATTTTACCTCATATTTCCACTCAATTGTGTGAAAGAAAATTGAACATTTTGTAAACATCGTTATTTATTCTTCGCCTGAAAAAAAGTTCCAACCTGATGTCCTTCTAAAACTTTATAAATATTTTCAGGCTCATTTCCACTCATTACAATCGTATCTATTCCTGCCTCTGTAGAAATCTGTGCCGCCTGAAGTTTTGTAACCATTCCACCTGTGCCAAATTTTGAACCCTTTCCACCGGCAATTTTGAATAATTCCGGAGTAATTTCCTCAACTACCGGAATAATTCTGGCATATTCATCTTCATTCGGATTTCCATTATAAAGTCCATCTATATCTGTTAATATCAATAATGCATCAGCGCCAATTAATTTTGCAACAATAGCAGACAAACTATCATTATCACCATATAAAATCTCTTCAATGGCAACAGCATCATTCTCATTGATAATTGGAATGGCGCCCATATGAAATATCTCTTCAAATGTATTTATAAGGTTTTCTCTGCACTCACTGTTTTCCACATCTCGCTTTGTCATCAAAAACTGTCCTGTAGTATGTCCATACTCGCCAAACATTTTATCGTACATAAACATTAATTCACACTGCCCAATTGTAGCCGCAGCCTGTTTTCCGGCAGTAGTAGTAGGTCTGTCCTTTAATCCTAATTTTCCTGCTCCCACACCAATGGCACCGGAAGTTACTAAAGCTACCTGCTTTCCTGAATTAACAATATCTGATATAACAGTTACTAACTGTTTCATTCTCCGTATATTTGCTTTTCCTGTATCATGTGCTAACGTGGAAGTTCCCACTTTTATGACAATTCGTTCTACATTATTTAATGTTGCCATTATTATCGTTTATTCTCCTTTGTCCTTCTCATACATATCTATCGAAGAGTTTCACCTGAGGTGGACTCTTCTTTATTATTTTAAAGGTAATTCCAACTTTTGTAAACCTATATCTCACTTTTAAAATGGGACTTAAACCCTTCTCCAAATACTTCATTCGCTGAAGACACTATCACAAAGGCATTTGGATCTACTTCTTTTAATATATTTCTGACTTTTATTAAATTTTGCTTTCTCATGACGCACATGATAATTTCAGTAGAAGTATTACTATACGCTCCCATTCCCTGCATCATAGTCACTCCCACATCCAATTCTTTCATCATACGTGTAGCGATTGTTTTACGTTTTTCACTAATAATGTATACAAGTGTTGCCTGATCCCCTCCATATATTGCCTTATCCATTACAACAGTTGACACATATATTGCAACAGTTGCAAATAAGGCTACTTCGATATTATGAAATGCTATCGCCGATGCCGCCAGTACTGCAAGATCAAGCAGCATATATATTTGTCCTGTCCTCATATGGGGTTTCCTCTGCCGAACTATTTTTACAATAACATCCAATCCGCCTGTTGTAGTTTCCATTCTGAACATAACCCCCATGGCTACACCAAATAATGCTCCCCCCATCACGGCAGCTAACATCATGTTGTCCGTCACCGATTCTATACCTGTCAATGAAGGTAAAATATCAATGAAAATTGACGAAACTATAAGAGAATATATCGTAGAACAAATAAATCTGCCTCCAAACTTCCACGCTCCCAATATCATAATAGGAATGTTCATTATCAATATGAGCATACCCAATCCTGGCAAAAAAGGAAATACACTCTTCAGTACAATTGCTATACCCGAAACACCACCTGGCGCCAACTGATTTGGATTAAGAAAAAAAGCAATACCGGCAGCATATAGCAATGCAGCAAGAGTAATAGTCGTATATCTACTCAAAAACTTTAACAAAAAAATCCCTCCTTAAAACAATTATAACTTATCATTAGGATATCCTTTTATAACAATTCAATCCTTCTGATAAGTTATATGAAAGAAAATAATTTTTGTTTCTAAATATATATACCGTATTTTTCTCTACGACCTCAAAATATTTGTAAAGAAATAATTATATTAATTTCTTACATTTCATCGTCTCCAGGAAGTTCGGCTGTTGGTACACTACATGCTGTAGGATTTATAGAACATTCTGCACAGCCTCTTATTACTGATTTTTCTTTTTTCACTTCCTGTGATTCTTCCACTATTTCATTTACTTTTACATTAATATGCCCATCACCTTTTTGCATACTTCCATCTAACATAGCAACAATATCATCTATCATTTTTTCTTTATCCATAATATCCTCCAAATTGATTTTTTAATAGTATATCATTTTTCACAGTTTTTTTCCATAACAAGTAAAAGAAAGCACGAGACGAACCTCGATTCCGCTCCGCTTCTTCTCGGTCTCGTGCCTCGACTTTTTCTCCTTTACTTTTCTAGAAAGCACGAGACGAACCTCGATTCCGCTCCGCTTCTTCTCGGTCTCGTGCCTCGACCTATATAAATAAAAACAGACACCCACAAGAGTGCAAGCACTCTCTGGGTGTCTATTTTTATTTATGCACGTCTCGTGCTTTCTAGAACAATCCTGTCCAGCCCTGTTCTTCATTGGCTGATTCACCTGTAAAACTGTCAAGGATGCTAGGACTTGTTGTAATCACATCTTTTGTGTCAAATTCTACAACTTCTGCCTCTGGGCTTGTATAAAATTTTCTCATTTCTATCCTCCTCCTTATTATTTAATAAATGAATCAATTATTGACTGATTTTCTACTGCAATACCAGGATATCCTGCTGCCTTCACTGCTGCCGCTACCTGGCTGATGCTTCTTACAGGTCCCATGCTTGAGTACACTGTTACTGCATCTGCATTTTCATAATTAACTGTTACATATGCTCTTGCTGTAAAGTTTCTGATATAGTTTGATTCCACTACATCACAGATTGAACCACAGTATGTTCCTACTGTTCCGTTATACCATCCGCTGTTCTTTACATCAAGTTTTGTATAATCACTTGTCAGTGTCAAAGGTGTTCCCTTTGCTTCGTAAATATCATTTGCTGTAATCAATGTTCCTTCTGTAATTGCATCTGATGCTACTGCATCCATGTTATCTGATGCAACACTTGCCTGAAATCTGATTCCTGCACTTCCCGCATATCTGATTCCTGCTCCATTTGCCATTGTTACATTTAATTCATTTACTGATGTAAAAGCCATATCCTCTGCAATTTCAACTGCTGTATCCGGTGCATACATCTTTCCATTGCAGAAATATCCATACTCAGCATCACCAAGTGTTACCTTACCATCTACTATTTCAACTACTTCACCATCTACTGTTACGTTAAATTCCGGTTCTACAACCTTTTCAGGACCAACAACCTTTATTACAAATGGAGCCACATCAGATCCTACTGCTGTAATAGTAAAGTATTTTGTTTCATCTTCCTGTGCTTCGAATAAAGCCTGATTGATGTAAACACAGTCAGCACCAATAAACACCTGAGTATTTCTAGCATCTTTTGCATTTACATATTCTGTATCACCAATAATAATGCTTGTAGCATTACCACCAGTTGTAACAAATCCAAATACTGGAACATTTTCAATTGCTGTACCTGCTCTATTCCAATTTGGCTCACCATTATTATGGAATCCTCTAAGTCCTGCATTACCCATACCTTCCACAGATGATACATACACTTTTGAGCCATTTAATGACACACTTTTATCTGCATCTAATTCAATCCATTCTGCTATTGTATCTGGATTTATTGTTGTATCTGCAACCTTTTCTGTTGCGTCTGGTGCCATTGGGGCATCAACTTTAATTGCAAATGTCTTCATTGTACCATCATTTAATACTAATGTAATAACATTCTGCTTTTCTGTTAATACATCTGTTGAAATTTCAGCACAATCACCTTGATTGTTAAATGCTGTTGATGGATTTTCATATTTCTTTCCATTTACCCAGATTTCTTTTATATTACTCTGCTGGAAAACAAATGCTGATGCTTCTCCTAAAATACACTTGTCACGTTCACCATGATAAGGAGCTTTAGAGTGTGGTGCATAAATTCCCCACCAAACACCTTCACTTAAACCGTGTGTTGTATTTACAGAATATACGTTTTCTAATACTGAACCTTCTTTTGCCTCAAGAGTTTTCCAAGAGCTTGTATCAACGTTTGTAATATCATGTTCTGGTGGTGCAGCTTCAGGAGCATCCTCAACAACGACTTCCTCACTTTCAATACCAACCGAAACATTTCCTTCTTCATCTACAGCTCTTACTTTTATAACATGAGTTCCTGCTTCAATATCTGTAAGTGTATGAACTCCTGCTTCTACATTCTGTAATACTCTTACTCCATCTAAAAGAATATTGTATTTATATTCCGGATGTGCTGCATTCGCTTCAACATTAACAGTAATTGTATTGTACGCATCAGAAATTGCTGTAACGCCTGCTGGCTCTTCAACTTCTTTTTCCTGTACAATTGTAGCGTCCTTTACGTCTACATTTAAAGCAACTGCTATTTCATTAATAACATATCCCCAGCCAGCTGCTCCATCAGCTAATGTTAACTTAATATATCTAACTGCATTATTTTCATAATTAGCAATATTATCTAACTTAACAATATTAAAGTCTGCTGTTGCCGCATTATCTTTTGCTGGAACATAACCTGAAGTTGATGCAACCTCTGTATATTCAACATTATCTGCTGAAAAAGCTACTTTTGTAGAAGCTGCATATGTTCTTGGGTTAGAATAACCTAATAAAACTCTGTCAAATTCTGACGGTTTATAGTTATCCCCTAAATCTATTACAACATCAACCGGTGTTCCGCTTGTTCTAAGTGCTCTATCTGCACCTTCACCTGTTCCAATAATTCCATCCAATGCAACTTTTGCTGTTTCAAGTGTATGTCCTTCATAAAAAGCTGTAACAGATACAATTTCAGAAGCAGGGTTATTCTTTGTAGCTGCAATATTTTTAGTTCCTAAGACTAAATCTTCAATCATCTCAGAAATGTCTTTAACTTCTACATTCTTCTGAATACCCATTGAACGATTTCCTTCTGCATCTACAGAACGAACTCTAATCATTCGTGTTCCTGCTTCAACCTTAGATATTGTATATGTACCAGCTTCAACACCACTATACTGTCTCATTCTATCCATAAGAATATTATATTTATATTCTGGATGTGCGGTATTTCCCTCAATTGTTACAGTAATTGTATTATAATCTTCAGATACTACCTCTACATTAGCAGCTTCTTCTGGTAAATTTGTTTCCGGCTCTGCTATTGTAGCATCACCATCAACGTCAAACACACCGATTTCTGTAACCTGTGCACCATATGCTACAGCATTTGGATAATAAACTCTGACATATCTAACTACAGGCATCTTAGATGCTGCATCTGATACGTCTGAAACAATACTAAAAGGTGCACCTTCCTGTGATGTACGCTGTGCATTAAATTCCTCTTGTGTCATTTCAGAAACAGTTGTATATTCTGTATCATATCTGGAATATTCTATTCTACATCCGCCATTTTCCGGCCATGTACCACCAATAGCTGAACGATACCATACAACTATATTTTCAATGCTGTCTGCATTATACTCTTTCCCCAAGTCAATAATATGGTATGATCCAGCTTTGTTTTTTGACGCAGTAACATAATCAGTGCCGCTAATAACACCATTTGTCACACTACTGTCTGCTCCTCCGGTTTCCGGACTTACAACACATCCTAAAATGTGTGTTGCACCCAGCGCAAGATTCTTGCTTGAATCTGTAACCATCTCTGCAAATGAACCATCTTCTGCCTTTGTCGTTATATTATATACTGTGATTGATGTAATAATCATAGCAAGTGATAATACAACTGAAAGGACCTTTTTGAAAGTCTTCTTCATCGTAAACTCTCCCTCCTATACATTTTTTTACATTATAATAGTAACACACCTTTTTTTTGCAATCAATTCAGTTCAGTCATAAAAATTTTTTTATTTCTTTCTTATTCGCAATCAATAAAATTGTTTTTATAATAACGTTTTTTCCTTTATTTGCGAGAGATATAAGTTGTTTTTTTAATCATAAAAACAGTTTTATAGATGCATTTTTGTTTTATTTTTATAATCGCTCTTTATTTATTTGTACCTAATGATGTATAAAAACGACTTCTAGAAAGCACGTGACGAACCTCGATTCCGCTCCGCTTCTTCTCGGTCTCGTGCCTCGACTTTTTCTCCTCTACTTTTCTAGAAAGCACGAGACGAACCTCGATTCCGCTTCGCTTCTTCTCGGTCTCGTGCCTCGACTTTTTCTCCTCTACTTTTCTAGAAAGCACGAGACGAACCTCGATTCCGCTTCGCTTCTTCTCGGTCTCGTGCCTCGACCTATATAAATAAAAACAGACACCCACAAGAGTGCAAGCACTCTCTGGGTGTCTGTTTTTATTTATGCACGTCTCGTGCTTTCTAGAACAATCCTGTCCAACCCTGTTCTTCATTGGCTGATTCACCTGTAAAACTATCAAGGATGCTAGGACTTGTTGTAATCACATCTTTTGTGTCAAATTCTACAACTTCTGCCTCTGGGCTTGTATAAAATTTTCTCATTTCTATCCTCCTCCTTATTATTTAATAAATGAATCAATTATTGACTGGTTTTCTACTGCAATACCAGGATATCCTGCTGCCTTAACCGCTGCCGCTACCTGACTGATGCTTCTTACAGGTCCCATATTTGAGTACACTGTTACTGCATCTCCATTTTCATAATTCACTGTTACATATGCTCTTGCTGTAAAGTTTCTGATATAGTTTGATTCCACTACATCACAGATAGAACCACAGTATGTTCCAACCTGATTTTGGAACCATCCACTGTTCTTTACATCAATCTTTGTATAATCACTTGTCAGTGTCAACGGTGTTCCCTTTGCTTCGTAGATATCATTTGCTGTAATCAATGTTCCTTCTGTAATTGCATCTGATGCTACTGCATCCATGTTATCTGATGCAACACTTGCCTGAAATCTGATTCCTGCACTTCCCGCATATCTGATTCCTGCTCCGTTTGCCATTGATACAGATAATTCTTTTACAGATGTAAACGCCATATCTTCTGCAACTTCAACTGCTGTATTCGGTGCATACATCTTTCCGTCACAGAAATATCCATATTCAGCATCACCAAGTGTTACCTTGCCATCTTCTACAGTTACTTCTTCTCCATCAATTGTTACCTTATTTGTTGGCGCAGGGTCTGAAAGAACCTCAACACCTGTAACTACACCTTCTGGAACTTCATTATATGTTGTAAGTTTTTTTGTCTCAAAATCCAATGTTGCAGCTTCAGCAACTGAGCCTAAATAAATATCAAAATTACCATTATCTGTACTCTTTGTTGCTTCAAATACATATGTAATCTTTACTTTACTTCCTGCTGCAATGTCAACTTCATAACCTGCATCAGCATCAACAAAATCCCAAATATTAACTCTTTGGAATATTAACTTAATCTTCTTATCAACATTCGATGATACAACAACCTCTGCAACGTATTTCTTACCTTCAACATAGTTTACGGGTGCATTATTAAATTCAGCCTGCCAATAATCTCCTCCTGTGAAGGCTGGAACTTCCTTAACGCCTGAATCATCTACTAAAACTGCACCATCTACATATGGAGCTTGAGTTGTAGATTCTGGTGTTGTTGTTTCAGCTTCTTTTTCAGCTTTAACCCACATAGTAACTGTTTCATTTCCATAAAAATCTGTAACTTCAAGTTTATTAAATCCTTCTTTAAAACTTGTCTTTGGAATTTCAATATCTGCACCATCTCTTGGTGTAACTGCTTCATCATTCAATGTAACTGATTTAAACTTTGCTGCTAAAGCAAATGCAGCATAAAATGTATCTCCATGCATTTCAGGTTTTACACTTACTTTACTAATTTTTCCATCCATTACGCAATATGACAATGTTGTTGAATTCATAACCTTTGTCCAATCTGTAATTGTACTTGGATCAAATTCCACACCTGGAACTGTAGTAATCGGTGCCAGTGTAGTTGTTGGTACCGGTGTAGTTGTCGGTACTGGAATAGTCGTAGGTGCATCAGGATCAGGAGTTGTCGTTTCACCTTCTTCTCCTTTTTCATTATATACATAACATGTAGAAACACCACCAGCATATGTAACTGTAAACTCTGTTACTTTCTTAACAAATACATTTACATGAATAGCAATTCCAGCTCCCTGGATATCATAATTTTCTGTTCCTAATGAACACTCACTGATTCCAGCAGGAAAAGTCACATAAAAACTACTTCCATTTGCAAATCCAGGTTTCTGAATATTAACCAGTTCACCTTCTGCACTGTAAAACTTATATGTATTTGCTAAAGCTCCACCTTCAGCACCATCGCCAGCCCAAGTAATTGTTGACCAATCCGGTTCTGCTGCTTTTACATCAGCACTTCTGTAAACTGTTACTGATGTTACAACCATTGCAATTGCACAAACAACTGCAATTATTTTTTTGAAACGTCTGTTCATTTCAAATCTCCTTCCTTATTAAGAATCATTAATCTCATGAATATAACTCTGTCAGTTTTTCTATTTGTGTCTCCTATCCATAATCTAAGTATATTTTATATATAATGGTGTATTTTTTATAGTGCAATATTTTTATTTTAGTATCTTTTTTTATAAAAACATTTCATTTTCCTTTATTTTCTATTTACATCGTTTATGAAACCAAGATATCCATTCTATCTGACCATTTTGTATATATTGTTTTCCCCTGCATTTTTTTGAGAGCTCTATAACGTATAAAATATTTTTTATTCTTTTTTAGTTTTAATATTTTAACCTTCGTCTTTTTCGTCAAAATCTTATTTGCTTTCCTAAAGTTTCTTTCTGTTGAAAATTGTATTATATATTTCACTTTATTTTCTATTTTTTTTAATACAAGCCTGTTGCCTTTAATTTTAATAATCTTAGGACTTTTTATTTTGAACTTTGCTCTTTTACTTTTCGTAGAAAATTGTTTTTTGTCAGATTTATAATCATACTTTGCCATTGGGTATTTCCCATAGAATATATAATCATTATAATTGTCAAAACGAATATGATTAGAAAAATTATCACCTTTCAAAAAATTTTTATAACCATATCCTTTCTGATAGTTGCCTGCATCCCAAGTAACATCAACATTATAAAAATATTTACCTATCTTTACAATATTCCATCCGTGCAATTCTCCGTTTGCATATCCGGGAATTAAGCGGACCGGCACATCAACCTCTCTCAATATCTTATACATTAATTGCGCATATCCCTGACATACTGCGTTTTTATAAAACAATGCCGAATACGCTGTAAATGTAATATTACTTTCGGAATTATATGCATATTGGACATTTCTGCAAATATACTCATAAACTCGTTTTACCTTATGATAATTAGACATTCCATCACGAATTCCCAATTCCTTAATAACAGACTTTATTTTCTTGTCGAGTTTTTTTCGCTGTGCCAGAGTTGTATAATACTCATAATAAATCTGAAACTCATAGTAATAAAATGTTTTCCCCTTTTCAGTTAACGGGAAATAAATATAGTTTGGAACTTCCTGTTTTATATTCCAATACATATAATCCCCTTCACTGCTGTCACCTGTTTCTTTAGTAAGTTCAGATTTAAATTTTTCATAAACCTTTTCCGGAGAGGCTATAGTAGTTTTTAAAAATACATTTATATTTTTTTTATTCTTTGCCACCTTTGGTCTGACCTGATTAGCTGCTTGTTCTATGGTTACATATTTACTGGTATCTAATTCTGTAACATGTGATAATAATTTTACATTTTCCTTTATAGGAAGTACCTTAAGATTATCCCGCTCTTCATTTGCCATAACCATGGCATTACTGTATAACATTATCAATATCAACAGTAATGCCATTACTTTTAACTTTATTCTTTTCATTCCCCTACTGTCTCACTTATTTTGATTTCTTTTTATATTTTGAAGTATATGTTTTCTTATCGTACCTTTGAGCACGAATCATTTTCTTACCTCCCTTTAAAGTATAAGCAAACTTCTGATTATGAAATTTTCTTAATTTAAAGTGAAGTTTATAAGTACCTATCTCAATTTGAGACACCTTATTTTTACTACTGATTACTGTATCAAATCCTAGTACTTTATTATTTTGGTCTTTAATTCTTAAACAAGGCTCTCCTTTAAACAATACTGTTGAGATATAAATTTTATATACTTTCTTCTCACCGTTTACAATTCCCTTATGACTCCATGTTCCTACCCAGAATCTTACTTTATATTCAAAATTCTTAATACGTTGATATAACTTATCAGCATTTTTATTTTCTTTTCTTACTGACTTCAGCAAATTCACAGCTTCCGTCATTTTACCACTTTCACCTAATTTAACTGCCTGTTTATAAACATTCTCGTTTAAATTTTCCGCTTTCGTATACTGGGCAATTTCTTTATAAAGCGTCATACCTTCTTTTATTTTCCCGCTGTCTACCAGTTTTTTTGCATATGCATAGCCGTATGTCCCATACACACTCTCATAAGACTGATCCTTTGCAAATACATTTTTAATTGTATTCCACGCTGTATTATAATCACCCTTTAGATAATAAACTTGTGCCATTCCTGCACTCGCCTTATTTACTAAGTTAAAATCGGAAGCTGCATTTGCACTCGCCTTAAACAACTCCATGGATTTATCGTATTCTTTTGAATCTAATGCTGCCACGCCGTCATAATAATCCAAAAATGCACCTGCCATTATACCATGCTGCGATTTTTTATCTGCATCATGACTCTTTTTAAAATAATCTATTGCTGTTTGTTCGTCTTTTTCCATTGACTGTAATCCGAGATTATAATATGCTTCCGATAAATATGCTTCACTCTTCAGAAAACCTTTTAATGTTGAAAATTCTTTTACAGCCTGTTCATATTTTTTATCACTCAACATTTTCTTTGCATCTTTATATTTGTTATTTGGTATCATGAAAGCCATTACTCCGGCAGTAATAATACCAACAATTACAACTGTGATAACAGATGTGATGATGTATTTCTTTTTAACTGATTTTCTTCTATGAGCTTTTTTATCCTCGATTCTTTTTCTTCTTTCTTCTGTATTCTTTAATACATTATATTTATGCTCAGTATCCCTTAAAATCTTTTCTGAATCCTTATACCATGAAATACGTTTTAATATTTCAATACCATTGCCCATATTAATATAGTCTTCTCTTGATATATCTTCTTTTGCTATAATATAATTATCTTCATAATCCTTATTTTTCGCCTTGGCAAACACCTCAAGATCTTCAATATCTCCTGTACTTTCATAAACAGCTTCTTCTTTTTTCCAAACCGTTCCATCATCAAACACTACTTTACCAACGGAAACAGATACATTTGTGTCACTATGTATTTCAGCAGATACGATAATTACTTCTGACTTTGATTGTAAATATCCAAGTTTCAAATCTGTATAATTATGTTCCGCCTTATTCTCTTCTCCTTCAGAATCTATAATATGTATCTTTATTGTCATTTCTTCTATAGTTTTCTCAAAAATATTAGCAAATGTTAATGAAAAATCTACTGCTGCTTCTTCAGAACTCTCGCATATTACACACGTTTCAAAAATAACCGGACTTCCATAAGTCCATAAATTTTTTTCCAATGTTTTTAAAATTTCTTTTTCTACATTTGTATTTTCTTTCATAGTAATCTCCATTCCGCCGTTAATACGACCATATAATTCATAATGAAATGCTAACTTTCATACTATTTTCATCTTTTTATAAACTTTCAATTTGCCATTTATCATTTTAACATATTTCATTATAAAAGGACACCTTGTTTACCGAAAAATTGTACAGAAAAAAATCCCAAATATCGGATCACTCCAATATCCAGGATTCTTTACATTTATTTTTTAATCTTAACCCTTTTCACTTTAGACCATGCCCCATAAAGTTTTCTGCCACTAGATACTTTATATGCTCTGACTTTAATAAAATATGTTGCCTTCTTTTCTAATCCTCTTAATGTGTACTTTGTCTTTGATGTTCTTTTCTCTTCATATCCGTTAAACTTTTTATTATCACACCAACGAACCTGATATCCTTTTACACCTTTTATCTTTTTAAACTTGATGTTTATTTTTTTCTTCTTAACATTCTTTGCCTGTGTAATTTTTACTCTTTCCGGCTTTGTGATTTTTGTTATTGGCACATCTTTCTTTGTTGTCGGTTGAATATTCTGAGCCGGTTTTTCTTTATAATATCTTACATAGTCCACTTCCATCACTGCTTTCCATTCTGGATTATATGGAGGGACTCCACCTGCCAGATTTCCACCGCAGGCAATATTAAATAAGATATAATAATCATCATTTAATACAGAACGTTTACCAGCCATCGCGCCTGTTGCTAAATCCTCTGTAGAAAACTCGTGTAAAAGAACTCTATCAATATAAAAAGCAATTACTTTTCCATCTCTATAACATCCAAATGTATGCCACTGTGTTTTGTCATATTTGTCAGTATAGGAAAACGTATAAACATCTTTACCAGACCAATTCGGATAATGAATAGTACTTTGTAATGTTGGTCTTGTATTAAACGCTTCCATAATATCTATCTCACCATTCGCAGGCCATGTCTTTCCGTTAGTTCCTAACATCCAAAATGCCGGCCAAATTCCCTGAGATGAAGGAATCTTAATTCTAGCCTCAACATAACCTAAGCCTACATGAACTAATTGATTACTAGTAATTCTAGCCGAAGTCCAATTATAATTGTTTCCCATATATGTAGTCGGCTCATACTTTGCAGTAATTTTCATCGTTCCATTTGACACAGAAATATTATCCTCTTTATAATTCTGTTTTTCATTATTTCCCCAACCAGCTATGCCGTACGCAGAACCATTGCCAATCTGCGGTGTCCAATAAGAGCGGTTTAATTCCGTACCATCAAACTCATCAGACCATTTAATTTCCATATTATTAACATTCAAATCAATTGGGGCTGCAGAGATTGTCGTTCCCAGTGCAACTGTTGCTACCAAAACTGCTGCCAATAAAATTAATTTCTTCATGTTATATTTCCTCCTATATTGTTATTTTAAAGCCATGAAAATTATAACATGACAACATTTTCAATAACAACATCCGCTAAAAAATGATACCCTTTAATAAAAAAATTACACCTGTTTATCAGGAATAAAGAGTTCGCTTGTCAACTTTCGCGCGAGGCGCAGGTTCATAAGAACCAATACACTTCCGCGCCTCTGCGATCCTGCGGAGCATTTTTCTATAATAGGAATTCCAAAGGATTTTTCTATTATAGAAAAAAATCCTGACGAATATTTTTACGGTTACAATTACAAAAAATTGTAACCGTAAAAATACTCATCAGGATATTTCATTTATATACATTATTTTACAATATTATTTTCAATAATATCGCCTTTCATATATGCCTTGGCATTTTCCATTGTCGTATAACAGATTGCATCAAGAGCTTCCTCCGTCAGGAATGCCTGATGTGATGTGATAATAACATTCGGAAAAGATAGCAGCCTTGAAGTTACGGAAGTCTCCAAAATATCATCTTCTCTGTTTTCAAAAACATTTTCTGTTTCTTCTTCATAAACATCGAGTCCAACGCTTTGGAACTTGTGGTCTCTGATTCCTTTAATTAAATCTACCGTATCTATCAGCGCTCCCCTTGATGTATTAACTAATACTACATTATCCTTCATTTTCTTAATGCTTTTTGAGTTAATAATATGATAAGAGTCATCTGTCAACGGACAATGCAGGGAAATCAAATCACTTTCCTCTAACAGCTTGTCCAATTCTACGTATTCTACAAAATCCAGTTCAGGATTCTGGTAAATATCATAAGCAATAACTCTCATACCAAATCCTCTGCAAATACGGCACATTGCTGCTCCGATTTTTCCCGTCCCAATAATTCCGGCAGTCTTTTGGTGAAAATTAAAACCTTTCAGACCTACCAGACTAAAATTATTTTCGCGGACTTTAATATAAGCTTTATGAATATGGCGGTTGCACGCTAATGCCAATGCCATTGCATGCTCTGCCACAGCCTCCGGAGAATATCCCGGTACTCTGAGAATCGTTATCCCATGTTTTTCACACGCTTTTAAATCAATGTTATTAAATCCGGAACATCTCATAAGAATCAGCTTTATATTATTTTCTGCCAGAACTTCAATAACTTTTTTGCTTAAATCTGAACTTACAAATGCACAGACTGCGTCAAATCCTTTTGAATATTTCGCCGTACGTTCAGAAATGTCCGCCTCAACATATTCTATTTCTATGCCTTCGTACTTTGGTAAAATCTTATCAAAAGACTCTTTATCATACTTTTTTGTATCATAAAACAGTATTCTCATAACAACCCCTTATCCAGTTCCACTCTGTCTAATGTATTTTCAGTCATGAGCCTGATTTCCTACACCTGACTTTGTTTCGCTTTAATATTTTCTTCAATCATCATATCTTTAACTTTCATTAGACGAATCTGTGTACTACGTTCATTTTCATCTAACTTCATCGTTATATATTTTATATTGTCCAAAGCTTCCGGAATTATTACATGTTCAAGAGCATTTACTCTTCTTCTTGTCTTTTCTATTTCCGCTGCCATCAACTGACAGGACTTCTCGACCTCTGCCAGCTTTAACATATCTAAAAAAACTGTCGACAAAGAATACACGGCATCATCCAAATCACCTGCCGTAAATGCATATCCATAAGAATAAATATCATTGCCGCTTATGTCACCCTTCGCAGAAAACTGTGGAATATCAACACTCATGATGTTTTTGATGTCCTGCTTTATTTCCAGCGTTTTGCTCGTAGCCATCAATGCCGTATTTAAGACTTCGTCACTCATTCCTGCTCTTGCTACAGCAAATTCCATATTGGCAGCTTTTAAGCCCTTCTCAACCTTTAACCGTAAGTCCATATTCACCTTTATCAAATCCATAAACTGACGAACCAGTTCATCTCGTTTATCTTTTAAAAGTTTATGCCCTCTGGTGGCCGATGTAAGCTTCTTTTTTTGCTTTGTAAGTTCCATTCTGGTTGGATTTACTCTTGTACCTGCCATAAACTGTCCTTTCTTTATTTATTGTAATACTTTTCTAAGTATTTATCATCGATACGTTTTAATTCTGACTTAGGAAGCATGGATAGGAGTTTCCATCCAATATCCATTGTTTCTATAATCGAACGGTTTGCATCATAACCTTGGGAAACATATTCTTTCTCAAACTCATCTGCAAACTTTGCATATATCAAATCAATGTCAGATAACGCCGCCTCGCCTAAGATCGTCATTAATTCTTTGGCGTCTTTTCCTCTGGCATAGGCAGAGAATAACTGATTCATTACATTACTGTGGTCTTCTCTCGTCTTTCCTTCACCAATACCTTTATCTTTTAGACGGGATAATGAAGGTAAAACGTCGATAGGCGGAGTCACGCCCTTTCTATAAAGTTCACGGCTTAATATAATCTGACCCTCTGTAATGTATCCTGTTAAGTCAGGAATTGGATGCGTCTTGTCATCCTCCGGCATCGTGAGAATCGGAATCATTGTAATACTTCCGTCTTTTCCCCTCTGACGTCCTGCACGCTCATACAATGTAGCAAGGTCTGTATACATGTATCCCGGATAACCTCGTCTGCCCGGCACTTCCTTTCTGGCTGCTGATACTTCACGAAGTGCATCTGCATAATTGGTAATATCTGTAATGATAACCAATACATGCATTCCCTTTTCAAAAGCAAGATACTCTGCCGCCGTAAGTGCCATACGAGGTGTCGCAATACGTTCTACTGCAGGGTCATTTGCCAGATTCATAAACATAACCGTTCTGTCTATCGCCCCTGTCTCTTTAAAACTATTTACAAAGAAATTGGACTCCTCAAACGTAATACCGACTGCTGCAAATACTACAGCAAAAGGTTCGTCAGTACCTATAACTTTTGCCTGTCTGGCAATTTGTGCTGCAAGATTCGCATGCGGCAGACCGGATGCCGAGAAAATCGGAAGTTTTTGTCCTCTAACCAATGTATTCAATCCGTCAATTGCTGAAATACCAGTCTGTATAAACTCAGACGGATAATTTCTCGCTGCAGGATTCATAGCAATTCCGTTAATATCTTTTCTCTCGTCAGGAAGTATTTCCGGTCCATTATCGATTGGATTTCCCAGTCCGTCAAATACACGTCCCAACATATCCATAGATACGCCAAGCTCCATACTTCTGCCAAGAAATCTTACCTTACTGTTTGAAAGATTGATTCCTGTTGAATCTTCAAACAACTGAACCAGTACATTATTTCCATTGACCTCTAAAACTTTACAGCGGCGTGTTTCGCCGTTTGCCAGTTCTATTTCACCCAATTCGTCGTAAGTCACACCTTCTACATCCCGCACAAGCATCAATGGACCTGCGACTTCCTGTATTGTTCTATACTCTTTTGGCATTTTAGAATTCCTCCTTACTGAATGTATTTGCAATCTCTACAGATAACTGATTATTTATTCTTGTGAACTCACGATCAAGGCTATCCTCCGGAGTATATTTAAATCTGCCAATCGCTTCACGAACAGGCATCTTAATTAATCCTTCTACATCTGCTCCTTCGCTTAATGCTTCCGCTGACTGCTCATAAAATCCGATAACCAGTTCCATCATCATTTGCTGTTTTTTCAGAGATGTATAAGTATCAATCTCATGGAAAGAATTCTGATGCAGATAATCCTCTCTGATAGAACGCGCTGCTTCCATCTTTAATCTGTCCGGTGCGGATAAAGCATCCATACCAACCATTTTTACAATCTCTTCTAACTCCGCTTCCTCCTGGAGCAGGCTCATCAACTTCTGACGAAGTTCCAACCATTTCGAATCTACATTCTCTGTAAACCATGGACCAATACTGTCCACATAAAGAGAATAACTTGTCAACCAGTTAATTGCCGGGAAATGTCTCTTGTAAGCAAGAGCGGAATCAAGTCCCCAGAACACTTTTACAATACGAAGTGTTGCCTGAGATACCGGCTCAGAAATATCTCCGCCTGGAGGAGATACTGCACCAATCACAGATAATGCTCCGTCTCTTCCTTCCTTACCTAAGGTTACAACATCGCCTGCACGCTCATAGAACTGTGCTAAACGACTTCCAAGATATGCAGGATATCCTTCCTCTCCCGGCATTTCCTCCAAACGACCGGACATTTCACGAAGTGCCTCTGCCCAACGGGATGTCGAATCCGCCATTAATGCTACAGAAAATCCCATATCTCTAAAATATTCAGCAATCGTAATACCTGTATAGATAGATGCTTCTCTAGCTGCAACCGGCATATCTGATGTATTTGCAATCAAAACTGTTCTCTCCATCAGAGACTGTCCTGTCTTTGGATCTTTCAACTCTGGGAACTCATTCAAAACGTCTGTCATCTCGTTTCCACGCTCTCCACAGCCGATATATACAACAATATCAGCCTCTGCCCATTTTGCTAACTGATGCTGGATAACTGTTTTTCCACTACCAAATGGTCCCGGAACAGAAGCAACACCGCCTCGGGCAATCGGGAATAATGTATCTACAACTCTCTGTCCCGTAATCAATGGCTTATTCGGATTTTTCTTTTCCTTATAAGGACGTCCCTTTCTAACAGGCCATTTCTGCATCAATGTCACTTCTTTTTCGCCCTCTTCTGTCTGAATGGTCGCTATCACTTCTGTTACATCATATGTTCCTGCATTGATGCTTGTAATCTGTCCTTTGATACCATAAGGTACCATTATCTTCTGGGTAACTACTGCAGTTTCTTTCACAGTTCCAAGAATATCTCCTGCTTCAACTACGTCTCCCTTCTTTGCTGTCGGCACAAACTCCCATTTTAGTTCTCTTTTCAGAGAGGGAACCTGAACACCACGCTCTAAAAGGTTGCCTGAAACCTTCATGATATCATCTAAAGGTCTCTGTATTCCATCATAAATGCTTCCAATTAATCCCGGTCCCAGTTCAACGGACATTGGTGCCCCTGTTGATACAACAGGCTCCCCTGGTCCCAGGCCGGTTGTTTCTTCATAAACCTGAATAGACGCCTGATCTCCATGCATCTCAATAATCTCGCCAATCAGTTCTTTGTCGCTTACACGAACCACATCAAACATATTGGCATCACGCATCCCATCGGCGATAACCAATGGTCCTGCCACTTTTTTTATTACTCCTTTGCTCAATTCCATGCTTTGCCTCCTACTTATTTCCGAAAACAATATCCGAACCAATGGCCTGTTCTACAGAATCTTTGACTCCCTGTACGCCCGCTCCTGTATTTCCCAATACACCGGGAATCAAAATAATTGCCGGTGTGACCATTTCTTTATACTTTTCTATTTCTTCCTCTATCTGTCCTGCCAGCGCTTCTGTTATATATATAATCGGATACTCCCCGCCTGCCAGTTTTCTTAGCAAATGTGCAGCTTCTGCCTTATCATCCGCAGGATAAATATCAAGACCAAGAGCCCCAAAGCCATATATACTATCATAATCGCCCATTACTGCTGCTTTAAGCATACATCACCCTTACCCTTTCCTTGATAAACTCATTATCAAATCCGTTTAATTTTCCTGACAATATAATCTTAACCGTTTTTATCTCATTTTCTCTGGCAATCATGTAAGCTACAATCGGACCAATCGAAAATGCATTATATTTTTCCGGTTTGATATCTTCAATAATTTTATTGTCGCACCAACATTCAAATACAGATTTTGACTTTTTAAAAGCCTGTACTGCATCTGACAAGCCTACACTCTCCAGATAATCACAGACACCTGTAATACCATTCTCCACTGCCATTGTCAAATCTGTTACACTGATTCCATTACATGGAACAAGGCACTTCTTTGTAAACTGACTATCTTTTCCTGTTGTAGCACATCTGACAGCGATTTTAATATCCGCTGTCATCACCTGGGAATCTGCATATTTTTTAATCAGACTATTTTCAGAATTATTTCCGGCTTCTCTGATTGCCTCTAATGCTGCCCTGTCAATAATCACATCACAAAGCTGACCACTTCCTGTTTTTAACAGAACCTCTGTAGCCTCTCTTGCTGCAGATGCCATGTTATCCGGAAGACTGCTGTATTCCCCCTGTTTGATACAGTTTTGAAGGTATTCCGGTTCTAACTTACAATGAGAATAATAAATGTCCTCTGTTTCATCTGCTGTGCAGACCTGTTTAATTGCCGCTTTTAAATTGTGAAACTCATCCTTGATTGTCAAAATATCAATCGCATCTCTGTCTTCTACTAAATCATTTAGAACTTTTTGTGCTTTTGCCTTCTCTTCACTTAACATTTCCGGAAGTGTCTGCTCAGGGCTTCCATTTCCCCAGCCTTTATCCCGTAGGAAATTAATACAATCATCATATGTTTTGCACTGCAGCAAAGCTGTAATTGTATCGTCTGTAAAAAGACTGCTCTCTAAAGCTCTGATTCTGGCAACGCCATAAGTATATTCTAATTCCATGGCATTACCTCCTATCCAAACAACTGCTGATTTGCAATATCTTTTAATCTGTCTATGTCTGCATCAAACAGTGCCTTTATCTGACAGTTCTCTTCAATCTCTCCATAAGCTAATATAAACCCATTATTTACGCTGTCTCTGTCTGATGAAATCATTATCTGGCCGCCTCTCTGTTCAGCAGCCTTTTCAATTTTTTCTTTAAAATCCACCGGCATTCTGTTGATATCTTTTTTACTCAAATACATGATTCCCTTCTGAGGCTGTACATTTTTTTCAAAAAGCTTTATTAGAAAATCAAAATATTGTTTATCCGAAAGATTCACTAACTTTTCCTGTGCCTTTGTTATCGCTTCCTCAATACTCTGCTGTCTTATTTTTAAAACTGCATTACGCTCACGAAACTGTGCCCCGGATTTCGTTTTCTCTTCATAGAGATTCCTTTCTGATTCCTTTTTCTTTCGAAACTGTTCTACTTCCTTTTGAACCTTCTCTCTGACACCTGTCATATATTCATTACAATACTGGTCAGCTTCCTGTAAAATAGTTTCTGCTTCTGCCTTTGCACTTGCCTGGATTTCTTTAATAATATTATCTAATCCACTCATATTTTACTTCCTTTACTCTTCTATAGACTTATACCGTTAATTGCAAGGAATGAAATAAGAAGTGCAAGAATCGCATATGTTTCTACCATAGCCGGGAAAAGCATAGCCTTTGCAAACTGTTCCGGTCTCTTTGCAATAATTCCGATGCTCGCTGCCGCTGTCTTACCCTGATGTTTTCCTGACACAAGACCTACGATAGCGATTGGAAGACATGCTGCCAGAATTTCTAATCCCTGAAGTGCACTCATCTGCACAGCTCCACCACCAATAATTCCAATTTTAGACAAAGTTACGAATCCAATCAGTAATCCATAAAGTCCCTGTGTACCAGGTAACAGCTGCATAACCAAAACTTTTGCAAACTTTGATGGGTCTTCTGTCATAACACCGGATGCTGCCTGACCTGCCGTACCTACACCAATTGCTGAACCCATACCTGCCATAAGCACTGCCAGTGCTGCTCCAAGTAATGCATAAAATAATCCTAAATTGTCAAAAAAAGCTCCCATAATTAATTCTCCTTTACATTTACATATTTTGTATTTTCTTTAAATGGCTTAAATTCCCTGCTGCCTCCCTCGAAGAACTTTCCGAAAAATTCAACATACTGGAGACGGTTTGTATGAACATAAGCACCTAATAAATTTATTGCCATATTGAACACATGCCCAATAACGAATACTAAAATAAACATGATAACACCAACGACAGATTTGCCACCCATGGCTGCCATGGTATTAATAACCTGTGCGATAACTCCTGTTGCAAGCCCTAATGCAAGCAGTCTTGAATAAGACAGTAAATCACTGAGCCAGCTGGTCGTATCATACAGGCTATATGCACCAAGCATCAGTCTCTTCAACGGATTCTTTGCTCTCCTGCCTGCCATCAGCAATATTCCTATCATACCGCCCAAGGCCATTACCTTTGCCAATAGATTTGCCCATGCAGGAAATACAACCGTCATGCCTGCTAATGAGCCAAATATGCTGGTAGGCACTAACATTAATATTAGTCCTATCAGAAATACATACCAGAATACAACATCACACACGAAAGACATTACATCCTTCTGTCTTAACATCATATATCCCTTGATACCAAGCCCGACAAATAAATGAACAATTCCAAAAATCATACAGTAAATCAACATCTGCATCGGCTTTTCAATTGGTGCAAACCACAATGCGGGTACCGTAATATTTACACCAAAGAATGTCTTTGCAATTACTGTCAGTGCATCTCCGAAATAACCTCCAAACAAAACACCCCATATCAATGTTGAAATTCCACAATTCTTGAACATCCGAAGAGATTTCTGCATACCTTCTGACATATTTGGAAATCTTTTAAGAGCCCACAGGCATCCTAAAAACATCAGCAGTCCATATGCGGCATCACTCAACATAATCCCAAAAAAGAAATAATAGAAAAATGCTGTAATAGCAGTAGGGTCAATCTCATGCTTTGTAGGATATCCAAATGATGTGACAACTCCTTCTACTGCCCCGGTCGTTTTACTGTTTGACAGCAATACCGGTACATCTTCTTTTTCGTCAGGTTCTTCCACATCCATCACTATCGTATATTTACTTTCCAGTTTAGATTGTAAGTCGTTTATCTCTTTTTGTGGAATATAACCGGTTACGAAAAATGTATGTTTTGATTGTAGAATACTTCCCACAACCCGGTATTTGTCTGCACGAATTGTGTAATAATCTACAATCTTCTGTATCTCTTCTCTTCTATCTGCACACTTTTTAAATTCCTGTTTGATATCTTCTATTTCTTTTTGAATAGAAACAATTGCATCCTCTCTTTTCTTTGCAGATACGCTCGGAATATGGCTGGTGATAATCGGCGGTCTGTTAAAACTCAACTCCCTTAACGCTTTCTCAACCTGTTCCTGCTCTCCCTTCAAAAAGACCACTGTCACATAACTCTGATATTTATCAGCATCAATTACCTGAACATAAACTGATTCCGGCATATCTTCTATCTGTTCAATTCGAGCCGTCAATTCTTCCTGTGTATATGTCCCTGAAATACTTCCAATAAGGAAGCCTGTCTTTTTCGTTCCTTGGTAATTCATTGGAACATCTAATGTAAGCCATGGTTTTAATGACTCTATTTCCTCACTGCATCGAAGAACTGCTGCTTCTTTTTCCTCAAAGATTTTTTGTGACTGTAAAATTCTATTCACCAGATTCATAATATCCTGCTGATTATCAATAGATTTTTGATATTCATTTTCATCAATCTGTTTTTTTCCTTCCAGTCCTGCAAACATAGATTTATTCTCAGGACAATGCTTGTCTAAAATCTCTAAAGCATTGTCTGCTAACGCTGCATTTCTTTCAAAAATAGATATCTGAGTCGCTGTATTCATCTTTTCAAAAACTGCATCTTCATTGTCTGTCGTCTGTATTTCCAGACAACCTCTTCTTTGCAGAAATTCGAGAATCTTTTTTCGATTTTTTTTCATTGCACAGATATTAATTTTGCGCATCTGTAAAACTGCCATAAGACCTCCTATATTAAAGCATCAATCACAGCATCGACTGCCACACTCATTTTTTGATCTGACTGTGCTTTTAATTCTGCAACCCTTTTTTCGATTTGTTTTTCCTGAGCCAAATCATATTCGTTACATTTTTTCACTACCTCATTCATTTCCTTGTCCGCCTGAGCCTTTGCTTCCCGCATCTGTTCTTCACGGTAAACTGACTCTTTCATTTTCACCTGGTTCTTTTCGCCTTCTGCATTCTCCTTTGCTGTGGCAATCTGTCTCTCAGCTTCCATCTCGGCTACGCGAACAGCATCTACTGTCTCTTTTATCAAATCCACACCGTCCTTTCTATCATGCTCTATTCTGTTTTTGGACTAATCCTCCGGTAACTTTTACCTGATACAATTCCAAATCAACAATTTTACACAATCATATAATGTTATATTTTTATATACAAGTTGCAATTTTTATCGTTTGTATTATTTTATTACACCTTATAGTTATTGTATATATTTTCCATATTTATCAATATCTACTAATATACCATATTTTAAAATTAAGATGTGAAAAATTTAAGAACATATTGTTTCTATTCTTTTATTATTTCTTATCTTTATTATTATTTTTTCTTACTAAATTAATAATATTCATTCCACACCTTTTCATACTTAAAATTTATTTTAACTTTTTTTCTAAACTGTATACTCATTATTATTAGCAAATATTAACATTTAGTTACTATTTGTAATACTTTTGTAACATTCACCTTGTCTTTGTAATATATTTGTGTTAATATAGTAACACTTTACACTTAACAGGAGAATTTTATTATATGAAGTTTTATAGATTAGTTACATTTATATTGATTGCATTCTCGCTCTCATTTTCACTCCAACTAAATGTTGATGCTGATGAGAGTACAAAAATAATAACTGCTGCTAATTTTCCATATTCGCAGACAAATGCAATATCTGTTCCAGAGATTCCTAGTACCTATATCAAAAGTATTATCGAAACCAATTCCGGCATAAAGATTACCTGGAAGAATGTAAATGCAGCAAAATATCAATTATATCGAAGCAAAAAGAAAAACAAAGGGTTTCAATTAATAGCAACTGTCAACAACAGCAAATGGATTGATTCAAAAACAACCCCCGGTACAGTTTATTATTACAAGGTAAGATGTTATGAGAATCAAAGAACCTCTGCTTATTCAAAAACAGTAAACTTTAAAACACCAGCGAAAAAGCCCCGCCTGAATTTTGAAAGGAATTTAAAATCATTTATAAAAAAACATGTGTACCGCCATTATCCCTGCAATGTCCTTGTTAACAAATATGTAGAATCCTGCAATTCTCTTACTTCCGGAAAAAAAGCAAAACACTCCCGGCAATTTAATAATGTTAAACTGCAGGGCTCCCCAAGAGCAGATAACTGGAAACATGGTAATGCCAAATTATCATTGAAGTATACAACAGCAAAAAAATACTATAATGAAAATGGAACTGTAAAATCAAAAACTTTTCCTTTAAAGTCATCTGGCACAAAAAAAGTGATCTCCCGCTATGAGCCAGACATGAGCAGGCTGAAAAAAGGCGATATCATCACATACAGTCGTAATGGAAGAGGAAGTCATGTTGCAATTTACATCGGAAAATTTAGCAATAAATCAAAATTAATAGATTACTTAAATAATGAAGTAGGTATAAAATGTAATAACAAAACATCATGGATTAAATCGTGGAATGGGAATTGTAAATACTGGGTACTTCAAGGCGGAATGGGTTATAATAATCAGGTATATATCTGTAACAATGCCAATATAACCACCACGAATGATGGAGGCAGCAGACTCTCCCACAGTATTTCTTTATTTGAAAATGAATAATTAATATATTTTTACAATGAAAAAAACATGGAGTCTCTGACAGACACCATGTTTTTTATTTTATGTGTAATTAATTTATTCCTTTTCAAAAGATATTATCAGTCCCTTATTTTCTGCATAATAACTGCACAGGCCACTAGTTGGCATTACCTCTGCTTCAACATCAGGAAAACTTTCCTTAATTATATCTAAAAAGAATTGCACCCTTTCTTCATTAAAGCAATGACTGATAATAACTTTTCCACCCTGATAACCGTTTGCCAGCATATCATCAACTGTTTTTCTATATATTACATCTTTTCCTCTTGTTTTTCTTAGCAGTTCAATCGTTCCTTCCGAACTTGCCTGTCCTAATATTTTTATTCCCAATATTCCGGCAAGTTTTCCTGCGATAGCACTGACCCTTCCACTTTTAACAAGATTATCCATTGACTCCAATATAAAAAATACTTTAATCTTCTTGCAGTATTCTGTAATATTCGCTACAATCTCTTCAAAATCCATCTGCTGTTTAATAAATTCCTGCAATTTTCTTACAATCATTGTAAGCCCTGAACCGGCAGCTTTGGAATCAATAATATGAATTTTTTTATTTGGAAAATCTTCTAATATCATATTTTTAGCTACTACAGCACTGCTGTAAGTACCTGATAAAGCACTTGTGATTGTCACGGCAAAAACTTCATCTGCCTTTTCAAATGCATTATACCATTCCTGGGGACTTGGTGCCGCAGTACCTGTCGCCTCAGAACACTCGCTCATTTCTTTCATAAAAGACACGATATCTAAATCATAGTCATCAATATATTCTTTCTCTCCCACTCTTAACTTTAATGGTACTCTTGTCATAAATGTATCATTTGTATAATTATCATCAATATACATATCGCAACTAGAATCCACTATAATTGCATATTTCATATTGCCTCCTTATATTTTGAGAATTTTTCTCGTAACAATCTTATAAATTATATTATATGTAGTTTTTATTACTACATACTATTGTATCACTTACTTTGTTATGCTACAATTTACACTATTGATTAATATGTAAACTTTAAAGAACAATTAGAAATGTAATAATAGATTTAAGAAGGGATCTTATATGCAGAAATTTTCTATCAGCAATTTTACAAAAAGAAATAAATTTACCCGGATGTGTATAGGTGAAGCTGTCATCGCATTGATGAAAGAAAAAATATTTGACAAAATAACCATTTTGGATATCACACGCAAAGCCGGAGTTTCCAGAATGACATTTTACAAATATTATCATTCTAAAGAACAGGTAGTAGAATCTTATTTACAGGAGATTATTTCCGGATATGTTGAAAAGTTTGGTGACAATTTTTCAGATGATTTTCCTAATTTTGACAACACACTGGCGGCACTGAACTATTTTGACGAATATGCAGACTTCTTTTTGGAAATCACACATGCAGGACTCTACAATCTTTTGATTAATGCATTGAATCTATACATGGAAGAAACGATTGTTCCTCGTTATAATGTATCTCCCTATAAGATTTATTACTATGCCGGAGCATTACTGAATATTTTTATTAAATGGGAAGAGTCCGGAAAAAATATTGATGCAGAAACGATTGCAAAAACCATTGCTTCTATTAAATTAAACTAAAAAAGAGGATATTTTCAAAACATTTTTATATTTTGAAATATCCTCTTTTTTAGTTTATATTCAAGAAAGTACAATCACTTTACTTTTCTACGAATGTAAATCCATTATTATTTGCAAATGTCTCTGCATAACTTCCTTTTGTACCTTTAATTGTCTTTAATGCTGTACATTCTTCAAATGCATTTGCCGCAATATTCGTTACACTGGCAGGTATCGTTATTTCTTCTAAAGTTGTGCAGCTACTAAATGCATACTCTTCAATTGTTTCAACAGTTTCCGGAAGAATTACTTCTTTTAACAAAGAACAACCGTAAAAAGCCATCTCTCCAATCGTTTTTACTGCTCCTTTTATTTCTACACTTTCCAAACCTGAACAGCCACTAAACTGTGATTCCTCTATTGTTGTAATAGACAACGGCAGTACAATAGCTTTTAAACTGCTGCGGTATGCAAAAGATGGTAAGATTGTTGCACCTTCATCAATTGTAACGTACTGTAAATTTGAACATCCACTAAATGGTGATAGTCCAACGCTTACCAAGTCTACCGGAATATTAATTGATGTCATTGTCTGACACCCTGCAAATGCATATTCTCCCATACTCTGCACTGTTCCCGGAAGCTTTACAGACTGCAGTGAACTATACTGGTCAAACGCCTGATTTCCAATAGTCTTTAAACCATTTCCTTGAATCTCTAATGTTCTCAAAAATTTGCAATAAGCAAATGCCAATCTTCCGATGCTTGTTACAGTCTCCGGAATTACTACACTTGTAATTCTTACTGCACTGTAATCAGATTCCTGAAAAGCTGTTTCACTGATGCCTGTTACCGGTTTTCCATTGATTTTCTCCGGGATTACTACTGCTGTTGACTTTCCTTTATATTGATTAATTGTAACTGTACTTCCAGTAACTCTATACCCAAAATCGTTCACTGCAGGATCCGGCTGTGATGGTGCTGTTGTAGGTACTTCCGGCATTGTAGTCTGCTCTGGAACATTTGGTTTTGTCGGCTGTTCCGGTTTCGTTGTTTCTACAGGTTTTGTAGTCTGAATCGGTTTAACACTTTTCTTCTTTACAATAACTCTGCATTTATATTTTTTCTTTCCTACTTTTGCAATGATATAAGTCTTACCTGCTTTTTTACCTTTTACCTTACCCTTCTTTGTTACTGTTGCAACCTTCTTATTCTTTGAACTCCATTTTACTTTTTTCTTATTATTCTTAACTTTAAGTTTTACTGCCTGTCCAACTCTAATTGTTACTTTCGTTTTGTTCAATTTGTTTTTTGCCGCAGCGTTTGTATTCATACCAGTAAGCATGGTAAGAACTAAAACGATGGACATAAACATTGACAAAAATTTCGATGTTTTTCTCATGATTTTCTTTGGATTGTTAAAAGTATTCATTTTATATTTTTCAAGCACAATATAAAATACTCTTGCTTCAATCCTGCTCCTTTCCTTTTTTTCCATCATATAAACTACGATAACATATCTATTTAAAACAACGGTCTATATTTTATATGGTGTCCTTTTTTTATTTGAAAGAGAATTTCAAATAATTTTTATATGTAAAAAAAGAACCAGTCTTTCGACTGATTCTTTTAGCAGGGGCACTAGGAATCGAACCCAGCTCTGGAGTTTTGGAGACTCTTATTCTACCGATGAACTATGCCCCTATCTGCAATTTTGCACAAGGATATTTATACCATAATCCATCGGTCTTGTCAACTTTCTTTCATTATTTATTATAAAACCAAAATTTATCAAAATCATATTTATAACAGCGATAAGTATAACCTTTTGACGGGCTTATAAATCTTCTGATTAACTTCCCATCACTATCAAACTCATTAATCACGTGTGGATTTCCACTTAATGTTATAATATTTTCCTTATATACCTGTGCACTACTTAATATAGAAGAATATTTTACATCAATAGAATCAACAAGTTTAACAGTTCTTCTTTTCTCATCTACTAAATATTTATAGTAATAAGAAACAACATTCTCCCCTTTTCCACTTTTAGTAAATCCCTGATTATAGTAATTCTTATCATTTCTCCAATTATAAAGAGTCGCTCCATAAGTAGAATTCGTATAATTGTTATTATATAATACAAGATAATACTGACCATTTTTTAAACTTTCATCATTAATCACTTGTAGTGAATGCTGCCCGCCTTGTAGCGAGAACTTTCCAATCTTTTTTAATACTTTTGTTTTGTATTCCGTTTTTTTATAGAACTTTTTCGAACCAATCAGATAGTCTATATTCTTACTTCCATATGGTTCTTTCACTTTAATAATGGTTGAAGTCTCTCTGGCACTTATCAGCAGACCTCCATCAGATGTAAACTCCAACGAATTAATATGAATCCAGTCTAAAATTCCTCTATAATCTCCCCAAACTGCATTGTCGTAATAATCCGATAAAAGTTTTTTCATATCAATAAATTCTGCAACTTTTCCACTTTCTAAATTTACTGATATAATCATATCCTCTTCTACATCACTGTCTCTCGTTGTTGCACATACTAACAAGTCGTTCTTTTTTCCAAAAATCATATCATGATGCAGATTATAGATACCGGTATCATAAATTCGGTTCACGTATCCTGTCGGCTCCATTCTGACGATTTTATTTCTGCTTACTTCAAGATACATTCCTTCTTTGTCAAACAACAACCTATTTGTTCTATAATTGATAATTGGAATAATACATCGTACAACCCCCTCGTTATCAAACATTACTGTACAAATACCACCTGAACTTTTTGTAATATCATTTCTAAACATTACATAAAGACCATTCGACAATTTCTGGTGACTCTTTCCATCTTCTACCTGCTTTTGATAACCATAATCATTTTTTATTTTTTCTGGAACAAATCTAAATTTTACTGAACGTACCCGCTTACCTTTTTTATTCAATTTATATAAAGTAATTACATTTTTTTCTCCCGGTATTGCTCCCAGTAACATATACTCATGTTCTGTGGACAAATTGTTGTTTCTGCCGTTATTTAACTTGGCTTTATAATCCGGATATCCTTCTGTGCTTACTTTATACTCAAAACTTCTCTCCCTTTTCGTTCGAAAAAAGATATATAACCCGTTGGATATTGTTCCATAAGGGTTTTCCACCAAAAGTGGGGATTTCATTGTATACTTACGTTTCTTCTTCAAAGTCTCAATCTGAGTCTTTTTATCTTTCTGATAATTTGCTTCATAAATCTTAGATGTATCATTTTTTACATCATTAAGCTGTTTGATATCTATTCCCTGTTTTCTCTGCTCGTTATAAATCTGTTTGCTGATTTCTTTATTCTGGCTGGTATCAGATTTTTGAGAATCATCACTACATCCTGCTGCTGTAAATAACACAAATAAAGCCAGTGCAATTATCAATATGTTTTTTATCTTCATTTATTTAAACCATTCTCCCTTTAAATCGTACTTATAGCATCTGTAAATATAACCTTTTCCAATGCCTGTAAATTTCGCAATTAATTTTCCTTCACTGTCATATTCTGCTATACTCTTCTTCATTCCACTGCAGGTAACGACATTTCCATTGTTCAGCAACTGGGCACTGCTTACGATTGCCGAATAATCTACAGGAATTGAATCAACTAATTTAAAAGTCTTTTTATTCTCATCAACTAAATATTTATAATAGTAAGAATCTACTTCATCATTATCAACAACTTTTCCTAAAAACGTTGCACCAAAATAATTATCATCCGCACTCCAATCATATGTTGTTGCACCGTAAGTAGAATTTGCCATATTGTTATTGTAAAGCGTTAAATAATACTGACCTTTTTCCAGCCTCTCATCAGTTATATAATCAACAGAATGCTGTCCGGTGTGTAAAGAGAACTTTTCTCCAACCGGCTTATATAAATACTTCTCATATTCTGTATCCTTAAAAAAGTTGTCTGAACCTAATATATATTCAATCTTTGGCTCATTATATATATCAGTTATCTTTAGAATAATAGAAATTTCTCTTGCGCTGATAATCAAATCGCCCTCATCTGTCAATGTCATGCCATTAATATGAAACCAGTCTAAGCGTTTACTTGTAAATTTTCCCCATGTTGTATTATTATAATATTCAGAAAACATTTCTCTAAAGTCAACCATCTTCTCAACTTCGCCGGTCACTCTGTCTATTGTTATTATCAGATCCTCTTCACTTTCACCGCTTTTTCCTGTTCCGCAAAGGATAATCTTATTGTTTTCTCCCATAATTACATCATGATGAAGACCATAATTACCTGTATTATATACATTTGAAACATAACCTGTTCTTTCCATTCTTACCAGTTTATATTTACTCGCAGCGTAGTATAAACCACCATCTTCATCAAACACCAACCTGTGTGTCATAAAACTTTCAATCGGCATAATACATCTTATGACACCATCATTATCAAACATTGACATTCCATAATAGTCGGATTTTTTCTCGACACCTGCCTCATCCCCCTTTTCGGCTTTTGTATATACATTTCTAAACGATACATACAGACCATCAGACAGTGCCTGGGAACTGTCTCCTTTTTCCATTTTGCATTGATATCCATAATCATTTGCCAATTCTAGAGCATTATAATCAAATTTAATTGTGGATACTAATTGATTTTCTTTATTATATTGGTTTAATGTAATTTTATTTTTCTGACCCGGAATTGAACCAATAAGCATATATTCATGCTCGGTAGCTAAATTATTTTCACAATCATTATTCAGCGTTCTCGTAAAGGAACCATACCCTTCTGTTTCAACAGTATACTCTATATACGATGCATCTTCTGTTTGAAAATAAAGATATAAACCATTATCAACTGTTCCAAATGGATTGTATATTACCAACGGTTTATCTATACTGTAACTGCCGGATTTTTTTAATGTATTTATCTGTTCTAATACATTATTCTGAAACTTCTGTGAAAAAACTTCGTTCATTTGTTTGTAACTGTTTTCAATACTCTTTAAACTAACTGCAACTTCTTTTTCCTGCACCTTTTCTATTACAGGCTGTGTTGTTTTGTCTGATACATTTTGGGTATTACCACAACCTGACATTCCTATACAAGCCAGCATGATTCCTGCAATAACAATATTTAGTTTTCTCATAATGTTTTCTCCTCTCATAATAAACAAGGTATTACTTTTTTATACCTGGATATGATAATATCAAATATTATTTATATAACTTTGAGAGAAAAGCGATAACAATTTGAGATTTGTGTTTTATTTAAAATAATATGCTCTTTTTTTTAAGAATTATTATTTATGACTTATGCTAAAATTTCCCCGGCTTCCCTGATATTACTTACCCCCACAACTTCAATTCCATCTATTTTTTTCATTGCCTTCATAGACACTTGCGGAAGAATACATCGTTTAAATCCTAATTTTTTTGCTTCCATCACTCTCTGCTCCGCCTGAGATACCGCACGAACCTCGCCCGACAGACCAACTTCACCAAATACCAATGTTCCGGAATCCACTGCACGGTTTTTATAACTGCTGATTAAAGCCATAACTAATGCTAAATCCATTGCCGGTTCATTAATTTTCATTCCTCCTGCCACATTTACATATGCATCGTAATCTCCCATCTGTATGCCGATTCTCTTTTCAATAACTGCCATCAAAAGATTCACACGATTATAGTCTGTTCCAACAGAAGTACGCCTAGGCATCCCAAATGCAGTATGATTAATCAACGCCTGCACCTCAACAAGAATCGGTCTGGTTCCTTCCATAAGACAGGAAACGACAGAACCTGATGCATCTGTAGGTCTTCCCTCCAACATAAATTCTGACGGATTCAACACCTGCTGCAAACCATCCTCCCGCATTTCAAAAACACCGATCTCATTCGTTGAACCAAACCTGTTTTTTACACCACGTAAAATACGATATGCAGCATGCCTGTCTCCTTCAAAATAAAGAACAGTATCAACCATATGTTCTAATACTCTGGGACCTGCAACAACTCCTTCTTTTGTCACATGTCCTACAATAAAGACAGGAATTGTGTTTCCCTTTGCCATCTGCATTAATGTATTGGTAGACTCTCTTACCTGACTGACACTACCTGGTGCCGAACTGATATCTTCCCTGAAAATTGTCTGGATAGAGTCAATTACCACCGCATCCGGTTTTGTTTCCACAACAACAGCTTCAATGGCATCCAGACTTGTCTCAGCCAAGAGACTTAGATTATCTGAGAACTCTCCCATTCTATTGGCACGAAGCTTTATTTGTTTCAAAGACTCTTCACCTGATATGTAAAGAATTTTCTTTCCATCACCTGACATATTTCTGCAAACCTGCAAAAGTAATGTAGACTTCCCTATCCCAGGGTCTCCGCCGACGAGAATCAGACCACCGGGAACAACACCACCACCCAGTACACGGTCAAGTTCACTAAACCCTGTACTGATTCTCTCTTCATCATTTGCAGTTACTTCATTAATGACTACCGGCATACTGTTCAAAAGGCTGCGCCTGACGATTTTATTTCTCGGGCCGGTTGGTTCTTCAACAAAAGTACCCACTTCTCTGCATCCCGGGCACTGTCCCAGCCATTTCGCAGATTCATAACCACATTCCTTGCAAAAAAATACTGTTTTATCTGATTTTGCCATATTTCACTCTTCCTTCTCTTTCTGCTTAAAAGTAAGAATGTCGCATCAAGTCTTTTGTCGGAATACTTTCTCTTCCAACAAAACGATTGATGCGACATTCTGCTCATATATTCACTTTATGCTGCTACGACCTTTACCATTGCCATAGCACCCTCTTGAAGTTCCACATCAAATGTAAGCTTTCCACCAATATCTGTTTTTGAAACTCCCAGTTCTCTCTCCCCAACAATAACTTTGTATTCTTTATTTGACTCTAACTCTAAAGTAATCTGTGTATTACCTGTGCCATCCACAAAAAAACTTACTTCATCTGTTGTCTCCTTAAATACATTTACTGCTGTACCCGGAATTGATTCATAAACGAAAGTACCATTTCTCTCTAATTTTGTAATCTCACTCCATGTCTTTACTTTATACATATCACCGGAAACTTCAAAATCTGAGAGCTTCTTTTTCTCACTTAACTGATAATTTCCAAAACTGATTGTACCATTACTTTCTTTTTTGATTAATTCCTTTATAATTGCCATTTCATCCTCCTGTTTTCATTCGCCCTGAGCGACTTTATCTTATAAGATATTCTATCATATCATGTCAAATTTTACATCATTTTTTTACACTTTCCATTACTTAACTTTTCACTGTGAAATTAACCTGATTATTTTTGTATCCGACACTGACCTGCTGCCCTTTGCACACATTTCCAGCCAGTATTTCCTCTGCAAGCTGATCTTCCACTTTATTCTGAATCATTCGCCTTAACGGTCTTGCCCCATACTTTTTATCATAACTTTCCTTTGCAATGTACGCCTTTAGACCCGCCGTAAATGTCAAATAAATATCCATCTGTTCCTGAACCTGTTTTGCTAGGCCTTTCAACATCAGCCCCACAATATTTTTCACTTCATTTTCAGATAATGTATGGAATACAATAATGTCATCAATTCGATTAATAAATTCTGGTTTAAACATTTGTTTAACTTCTTCCATGACACTGGACTTCATTTTCTCATAATCCTGTTTCTCTGTATCTCCCTGACGAAATCCCAGACGTTTTGGATCCACAATCCGGTTCGCCCCTGCATTACTTGTCATAATAATGATTGTATTTTTAAAACTCACTTTTCTTCCTTTAGAATCAGTAATATGTCCATCATCTAATACCTGAAGCAAAACATTAAACACATCGGGATGTGCCTTCTCAATTTCATCAAACAGAACTACAGAATAAGGATTCTGGCGGACCTTGTCACATAATTGACCTCCGTCCTCAAACCCAACATACCCTGGAGGTGAGCCTATCAGTTTTGATACACTGTGTTTCTCCATATACTCCGACATATCTACTCTGACAATGGAATCCTCTGTACCAAACACTGCCTCTGCTAAAGTCTTTGAAAGTTCTGTCTTTCCTACACCTGTAGGACCAAGGAATAAAAAAGAACCAATTGGTCTGTTCGGATTTTTCAATCCTACACGTCCTCTTCTTACCGCTTTTGCTACAGCACTGACTGCCTCTTCCTGTCCAATCATTCTCTTATGAAGAATGTTCTCTAAATCAAGAAGACGCTTCTGCTCATTTTTCTCTAACTTAGTCACAGGAATCCCTGTCCACATAGCAACAATATCCTCGATAGAGCTTTCTGTTATTTCCGGCTTATGCTCTTCCGATCTGCCTTCCCATTTTGCAACCGCACGACTTAATCTGTTTTGAGCCTTATCTAACTCTTTTTTTATCTCTGTAGCCATCTTAAAATCAGAATGCCTGATACACATTTCTAATTCTAAATTCAATTCTGCTACATCCAATTCACGTTCTTTTACGGCCTTTGGTTTTGGCACTTCACGGATTCTTATCTTTGAGCATGCTTCATCTACTAAGTCAATCGCTTTATCCGGCAGATTTCTGTCGTTGATATATCTCGACGAAAGTTTTACCGCTGCATGAATTGCTTCATCAGTGATTTTCACATTATGAAACTCTTCATAAGAACTTCTCAATCCCTTTAAAATTTCTACTGCATGCTCCTCAGTAGGCTCCTCTACATGTACCGGCTGGAATCTTCTCTCAAGAGCCGCATCTTTTTCAAAATATTTCCGATATTCTGAAATAGTAGTTGCTCCGATAATCTGTAATTTTCCTTTTGTCAAAGATGGCTTTAATATGTTTGAAGCATCCATAGAACCTTCTGCCCCACCGGCACCAATTATTGTATGAATCTCATCTATAAATAAGATTACATTCCCTGAATTTTCAACTTCATCAATAATCTTTTTCAGGCGTTCCTCAAACTCTCCCCGATACTTTGACCCTGCTACTGCACCTGATAAGTCCAGACTAAACACTCTCTTTCCCGACATTGTTTTTGGCACAGTTCCTTCACAAATACGCCAGGCAATAGCTTCTACAATCGCAGTCTTTCCCACTCCCGGCTCTCCCATCAGGCACGGATTATTCTTTGTTCGTCTGTTAAGAATCTGTATAATTCTCTGTATTTCATTTTCACGTCCCACAACCGGATCCAACTTATTAGCTTTTGCCTCTGCCGTCAAATCTCTTCCATATTTCTCTAATGTAGGAGTTGATGTATTAGAACTTGCTCTTCCTTTTTTTTCAGGTTTAATATATTTTTTTACATCACTGACATCTCTGTTAGTAAGTCTCAATATATCAGCACAAATTTTTTTCATATTAACACCAAAACTGGCTAATATGCAGTACGCCTCACAATCAGTATCTGCTATGATAGCTAACAACAGATGTTCCGTACCAATCTGTGGCAATCCCTGTTCCAATGCTTCCTGTGCTGCTCTTCCCATTAATGAATGTGCCCTGTTAGAAGGCATAATGTTCTTTGCTCTGGATTTCGACCGAACCTTTGACTTTATTCCCATATCTTCTTCGATAGCAGAGATAATATCATTGTAGACTAAATTGTAATTATATAAAATATTAGCTGCCACACCATCTGTAACCTTCGATATTCCAGCTAATATATGCTCTGTACCAATGTAATTCATCCCCAGATCAATAGCCGCATTTTTTGCATAACCAATAGCCTCTACTGTCTGTCTGGTAAACTTATTACTTCCCATGTCTATTCCTCCATGATGTTTTTAGAACCACATTATATTCCTAAAATGTGTCCATTATTTTAAAATTTTTTAAATAAAGGGTAATTCTTTATTATTCAAGAATTACCCTTTATCATCATACGTTAATCTAAATCAATAAACTGAAAATCATCATCATCGTCATCATCCTGCTCATCCGGTAACAATGATTTCATTGTCTCTTTTAAGTCCTCTTCATCATCTGCGTTCTCAGAAACTTCAGCATCATTCTTTGCATCTTGTACATCATCGTCATCATCTACAATATCAATAAAGACCTCATCCTCTTCATCTACTTCTCCACCGTAGAATCCTTCTTCAGACTGTTTATCTGTTCCAAAAGTCGGCTCATCTCCATACGGAACTGATTTTGGTGTTCTGCCAAGAATCCCTCTTTTTGGAACTTTCTCAACTTCACTTGCATCCTCTTCAAGAGCTTCAACTTCTTCTGATTTATTTTCATCTTCTAAGTCTACAATAGGTGAAACATCATCTTCTGAAATTTCTCCGGATATTTCCGCTTCAATTTCATCACCGATTTTATTTAAATCATCTTGTATGCCTGCTTCTAATTCATCCTTTTGTTTTTTTTCTTCCTCCTGCCCAATTGCAATTCCTGAATCAATATCGTCATCATCCTGTTCATATTTCTGATTCTTTTTCTCTTTCTTTGCTTCTTTTTTTGCAGCCTTTTTTTCTGCTTTAGATAACTTTTCATTGCTTTCATCATCTGATGAATAATGGTCATCATTTTTAATCTTCTTCTCTTTCTTATTTAAAGCAAGATTTATCACAACGAAAACTAATATAATAATAATTATTACAAGACCACACAAAATTTTAATTAAGACATTATATTTATCTACCAGCTTATTATAATCTTTCTGCAGCTTATTATAAGCTTTTGCTGCCGCCTCTGACTGCTTGTTGGCATCAGAAGAAGTAAGATATCTCTGGAAACATTTTTCATTGTCATCATAACAGTATAGGTTTGTATCTCCATTCCAGTTCATTGCATAAACAAGATACATTCCTTCTTCTTCATCAAGTGCCCATGCTTTAATTTCCTGATCAATGATAGTCACTTTCTTTTTCTTATATGCTTCAACAATACCATCTGTTTCTTTCGGTTGTACAATTGTGTACATTCTGCTCTTTATCTTTATGTTGGACATCGCATAGAACTTATCTTTATCTTTATCATAAATATAAAATCCCTCATTCTCATCTCCATAAAGATAAAATGCTGTAATATCTTTTACTTCACCCTTAATTCCGGTATATTTTTTGCCTTTATACTTCTGTGTGGATTTCTTAAATCCTTCAGGAATTTTGTCACTGCCAAAGGATGAAGTGATTTTCATTTTAGATTTTCCAACTTTTACAGATGTATCAGTTGCAGTTTTCTTTGTAACTTTATTTGCTTCTGTTTCCGGCTCTTTATACGTAGCTTCCTCAGCTGTTGTTAATTTCTTTGTGTTTAAAGTATACTTTTGTACAACTCCTGCCCTTGATGTTACAGCCACGATAGTCTTGTTCATGCCCGTATCCATTTTTGTATTAATGCCATCTTTTTCGATAATCCAATTTGAAGTACTATCTTTTGTCTTTGCCTCTATCTCGATAGATGTCACATCAGATTTCACCGTCAGATCATACTCATATGTTGTTGCATTAAAACTCATAGGTACTTCTGTTTTCGTTCCTGAAGCATTAACACCATATACCTTCATTTCTGATAAATCTGTAGTCTCATCTGCATGAACCGAAAAAACCATAGCTATCATCATTGTAGATACAACCACTGTCATCATTAACAGATTTTTTATTTTCTTCATGTCTTTTTCCTTTCTACGTATCGCATTAAATTGATTCACAATACACTTTTTCACTTTTGTTTCCTTCATCGTATTTTAACAGTGCCACTCACTGCTGCTTTTTTATTTAAGCTTCATCAATTGCTTTTCCGATATCGCTGCGCATATACTTATTATCAAAATCAATCAATTTTGTTGCTTCATAAGCATTTGCTCTCGCCTCTTTTAAGTCGCTTCCCTTTGCAGTAACACCAAGAACTCTTCCGCCATTCGTTACTATTTTTCCATCTTTCAAAGCTGTTCCGGCATGGAAAACGTAATAACCTTCTTTATTATCAAACTGTTCCAGCCCCTTAATTTCAAATCCTTTCTCATATGAAACAGGGTATCCGTCACTGGCTAAAACCACACATACGGCTGCATTATCTTCAAACTCTAAATCTATTGTATCCAATTCTCCATCAACACATGCCTCAAATACATCAATTATATCGTTTTTCATTCTCGGCAATACAACCTGTGCTTCCGGGTCTCCAAATCTGGCATTATATTCCAATACCTTTGGACCTTCTTCTGTCAGCATCAGTCCAAAGAAAATAATACCTTTAAATTCTCTATCCTCAGCTGCCATCGCATCTACTGTTGCCTGATAAATATATTTTCTACAAAATTCGTCAACTTCTTCTGTATAGAAAGGACTTGGTGAAAAAGTTCCCATTCCCCCGGTATTCAATCCCTGGTCTCCGTCCTTTGCCCTCTTATGATCCTGCGCTGATGTCATAATCTTAATCGTCTTTCCATCTACGAAAGATAATACAGAAACCTCACGACCTGTCATAAATTCCTCAATTACAATCGTATTTCCTGCACTGCCAAACTTCTTATCAAGCATTAATTCCTTAACACCATCCATGGCTTCCTCTTTTGTATTACAAATAAGAACGCCTTTTCCAAGTGCCAGACCATCTGCCTTTAGAACAATCGGATATTTTGAAGATTCAAGATATTCCATTGCAGCTTCCGGTGAATCAAAATTCTCATATCCTGCTGTTGGAATATCGTATTTTTTCATTAAATCTTTAGAAAATGCCTTTGAGCCTTCTAAAATAGCTGCATTCTTCCTTGGTCCGAATACTCTAAGTCCTGCATCCTCAAACTTATCTACAATACCGCCTACCAATGGATCATCCATACCGACAACTGTCAAATCAATTTCTTTTTCTTTGGCAAACTCCACTAACTTATCAAACTCCATTGCACCAATGTTTACACACTCTGCAATCTGTCCGATGCCGGCATTTCCCGGTGCACAGTATATTTTATTAACTTTTGAACTTTTTGCCACCGCTGTCGCAATCGCATGTTCTCTTCCACCACTTCCTACAATTAAAACCTTCATAATGTACCTCTTTACTTTATATTATAATTCACCATTCGCAATTGCATTAATCGCTGCAGGCAATATTTTCCATTCCGCCTGCTCCATAACACGTTTCTGCAATATTTCCGGTGTATCTCCCGGTAGAACCTCTACAGCTTTCTGATAGATAATCGGTCCTGTATCTGTGCCCTCGTCCACGAAATGAACTGTTGCACCGGTCACCTTTACCCCACGCTCCAATGCCTTTTCATGTACACGCAGTCCATAAAACCCATTTCCACAAAAAGACGGAATCAATGATGGATGTATATTAATAATTTTATTTCTATATTTTGCGATGAACTCTGGTGGTAATACAACTAAAAATCCTGCAAGAACAATCAAATCAAGATTGTATGCATCAATCTTTTCGATGAACGCCCTATTAAATTCATCCCTTGTCTCATAATCTTTGATGCAGACACATTCTGCTGCAATATTATTATCTTTTGCTCTGGTTAATGCATATGCATCCTTTTTATTACTGAGAACTACTTCCAACGATGTATTCGTTATATCACCATTCTTTACCGCATCAATAATCGCCTGTAAATTTGTACCCCCGCCGGATACCAAAACACCTACTCTAATCATAAACCTTCACTCTACTGTACTTTCTATATAAGTTCTACGGATTTTTCTCCTGCGTTAATCTCACCAACTAAGAAACATTTTTCTCCAGCTGCTTCAATTGCTTTCATTGTAGCATCAACATCTTTTTCATCCACTGCAAGCAACATTCCAATACCCATATTGTATGTGTTATACATCATTTCTTCTGCAATATCACCTGTCTTCTGTAGCAATGTAAAGATTGGTGGAATATCATATGAATCTTTCTTTACAACCGCCTTCACACCATCCGGCAGCATTCTAGGAATGTTTTCATAAAAACCACCGCCTGTAATATGACTGCAGCCATGAATTGTTACACCTGCTTCTCTGATTGCATTTAATGCTTTTACATATATAATAGTTGGAGCAAGTAATGCCTCTCCCAATGTAGTTCCTAATTCATCATAATATGTATTCAATGACTCTTCTGTCATATCGAAAACTTTTCTAACCAATGAGAAACCATTACTATGAACCCCTGATGATGCGATACCGATTAATTTGTCACCCGGTTTAATATTTTCTCCTGTAACCAAATCTTTCTTATCAACAACGCCCACTGCAAAACCTGCCAGGTCATAGTCATCTTCAGGCATTAAGCCCGGATGCTCTGCTGTCTCTCCTCCGATCAGTGCACAGCCTGACTGCTTGCAGCCTTCTGCCACGCCTTTTACGATTTCTGCAATCTTTTCCGGAAAATTCTTTCCACATGCAATATAGTCTAAGAAAAATAATGGTTCTCCACCACCACAGACAATATCATTTACACACATTGCAACACAGTCAATTCCGATTGTATCATGTTTATCTAATACAAAAGCAAGCTTAATCTTTGTTCCAACACCATCTGTTCCTGAAACTAAAATCGGCTCTTCCATATTTTTAAATGCACTCATATCAAATGCACCTGCAAATCCTCCAATGCCTCCTAAAACTTCCGGTCTCACTGTTTCCTTTATAGAACCCTTTATTAATTCTACTGACTTATAACCTGCCTCAATATCTACGCCTGCTTTCTTGTAATCCATTTTGTTGTTTCCTCCTGATTTTCGTGAAATGTTTCTTACAACTTCAAACTATCTTGTGTTGTGACTTTTTACATTCTATATTATTTAATAATTTTTATAACCTACTTCTTTTAACTTTGCATCTTTTGCTTCTACTTCAGACTTCATCTGTTCTGCATAATCCTTAACCTTAGCTAAAAGTTCTTCGTCTGATGTGGCAAGTATCTGTGCCGCAAGAATTCCTGCGTTCATACCACCATTAATCGCTACTGTTGCAACCGGCACACCGGAAGGCATCTGAACGATAGAATAAAGAGAATCAACACCGCCCAAATCTGATGTTTTCATTGGAATACCTATCACCGGCATTTTAAATAATGCTGCACACATTCCCGGCAGATGCGCTGCCTTTCCTGCTCCGGCAATTATGACTTTAATACCTCTGTCTTCTGCACCTTTCGCCCATTCAAAGAATATATCCGGCTCTCTGTGTGCTGAGATAATTGTCATCTCATATTCTATTCCAAATTGTTCCAAAATATCTGCTGCTTTACTCATGATAGGCATATCTGAATCACTGCCCATTACAATACCAACTTTTGCCATGTTGCTCTCCTTTTTAGTTTTATTTATCAAAATCAACCTTTATTTTACCATAAAACCTTGACTTCGAAAAGACAATATCTTCCTTATTATTCACTTATATGACTTTTTTTCATTATTTTCAAATGGTTCGTTTAATATTTCACATCCCTCCAGAACAAATCTTCCGTCCTGAATAACAGCAGTCTCTTCGCCTTCTGCTGTCACTGCCACAATTTCTCCCAATTCATCATAAGGAATGGTTATGTCTGTGTGACATCCAAAGTATGCATTCCTGCTGTCCGTTTTTCTCAAAGCCGAAACCTCATTATCCCGTGCGATAATCTCTTTTCCATCAGGATTATATACTTTCACGTCTTCCTCGAAACTGTAGCATGTGTCTCCTACTGCAAAATGTGGCCCCATTTTTTCTACTATGAGAATCGGCAGTTTATATACAACATCATATTTATTCGCAATAACATATGCTGTCGTATTTGTTCCTATTGCAAACTCACCGATTGAGAGTGAATCATGATTGAACATTACATTTTCTTTGATATATTTTTTATTTTCTTTCTCTGTATCGAAATTCTTACATGTGTAGTCTTTTATCATTCCATTCTCAAACCGAATCTCCAAATCTTTGTAATTCAGTTCGCCTAAATATACTTCACTCACATGAAGAACACCGTTTGTTCCTTTTAAAACAGGAGATGTAAAGACCTCACCCAAAGGAATATTGACATCTGCAAGACAGTTTTCAAAGTTTGTTTCCTTTTCAGGATTGTTTAAATGATGCAGCTGCACATTCATATACGTCTTGTTGTTTCCTTTTCCTACAACTCTCACATATTCTGCCCTGTCCAATGCATCAATAATTTTTTGCTGGACTTTTCCATATTTGTCTGCATCCAGTGTATTAATCTTTACCGTTGCATCAAACATCTCTTCAAATTTATCACCGAACTCCGGAATCGGAAAAGCAATAATTGTAAAACTTCTTTCTTCTCCCTTGATATATTGCTGAACAATACGTACATATTCTGTTCTGTAATTCACACTTAACTTCTGCTGCTCCTCCGTAAAAGATAAAGCTTCTTTTTTATTTTCCGGCTCAAATGGATTCTCTCCGAAAATCTCAATCACTGCCGGACCAGCCATTTTCCCGGCGAGCTCTTTTCTTTCCTCATATGCCTGTTTTGTAACTTCTAATTTGCGCTTAACAAAGGCCTTATCCAAATATAACGCCTCATCAAACTTATGGTCAAACCAATACTGTTTGTTCGGCATGGTCGTATTATATCCTCCGGGATAAATGACCGGCTCAAGCCCCATTGCTTTAAAATCAGCAATCGCAGCTTTCACAATCCGCTCAAATCCTATATTATACCGAATATCCACCGTCTCTTTAATTGACAAATCTTTTCCTGCGTTCTCAAAGCCCCGGCGATACCCTTCTGTGTAAACATGTGCAAGTAAATCTATTTTTTCCTGTTCCAGACTGTCAAGATACTCTGCCATCTGAATTTCATTATCTCCCACATGCTCCCCATATTGATATAGATATCTTATATCAGACAAATCGCTATTCATAACAATATCTACCGCAAAACGTTTTTCAGGATTGACCGCCTCATCTACTTTCTGCTCCATAAAAATCTCTGTATTATCTTTTTCAAAAGAATATACACTCTCTCTGATATTGCTATATTGTAATTCTTCTTTGTCTTCAAAATGATTATAAATTTCTATAAACAACTCGATTCGTAAAGTAACAATCTCCAATTCCTGGCGATAAATATTTCCTATTAAATCTCGTATACTTTTATAAAGATAGCATAGAATCTTTCCATACTCTTCTCCAAGATTTTTTACTGCATAGGAAGGATTTGCAAAGCTTCTTGCGTAATTTTCAGGATAAATATCCTGATACAATTCTTCATTCTGATGCTGAAGCTGTTCTAATGTATCGTTTTTTAATTTGTTGGATTTTATGTCCTTATTTAACTTGTCCAATTTTAAAATAAACTGTGAAACTGTACAGAAATATTCTATATATTGTTTATCTACCACTTCTTCTGTTCTGATTTCTTTGATTCTGTCTATCGCAATCTGATAACGCTCATCAATAATATTCATTTACAATCCCTTCCTGACAAACATTTAATTTTCAGCTTTTTGCATGGCTGAATGTTATACAAAAATTAAATATATTCCTAATATAAAAATCCATATTGCGGCATTTGCAATGGTTCCTATGTATGTATATCTCATAAACCTGTTTTCTTCATCAAAACTTTTAATGCCTATTCCAAACCCTATGGCTGAAGCAATCAATGAAACAAACAGCATCAATCCAACATAGATTCCTGCATGCCCCCTCATCAAAGTAGAAATCAGCACTGCCAGAACAATCATTACCAGACTGCCTAACGCTGTCAGTGACGATATCTTTCCACCTTTTGTGTACTTGCGAAGAGGTATACGCTTTGCCGGCTTATCCTCTTTTTCATCTAATTTTATTTTTTTCTTTTTATCCCAAAATTTCAAATTCATAATACTCACTGTACTTTACTAAATATGCTTTCTAACTCTTGTCAGTTTCATAAAAATATAACCTGCCAGTCCTCCGACCGTATTCAGAAATATATCGTCCACATCAAAAGCACCCACTTTCATTAATAACTGGGCGGTCTCAATTCCTAGACTAAAAAGCATCGCCATTAATGTTACACTCAGAAAATTCTTAAAAATTTTCTTTCTTGATACTGTTGGTAATAAAAATCCAAACGGCATAAAACATACTACATTTCCTAAAAGATTTACAATTGTCACATGCCATCCATACGTATATCTCATGTTCCAGAATCTGTTTATTTCTTTAAACAATGTAAGGTTATACCGATATTCATCACTTACTCTTGTCCTGTCCAATGTTTCTGAAAAAAACATAAAATATAAAGCAAGTATCATATACAACACAAAAAATATTCTACCGAAAATCCGGACTTTCCTATCTGTTTTCGTCACTTTTAATCTCCCTGAATTTTATTTTGCGCCATACTGCTCATAATATTTATCAATTGCAGTCTTTATCTCGTCGTTTATTACAACCTTTCCATTACAATCTTTGTTATAAAGATGTTCTACAACATCTGCCATGGACACGATGGCAGATGCATCAAATCCGTATTTTTCTTTTATTTCTTCTAATGCACTCTTATCACTGTCGCGGCCCTTTTCCATTCTGTTAAGAGAAACCATAAGACCTAAAATCTCTACATTTCCCTGTGCCTTTATAATAGGAAAAGTTTCTTCAATAGATTTACCGGATGTGGTAACATCTTCTATAATTACAATCTTATCTCCATCTTTGATTGGACTACCAAGAAGAATTCCTGCATCACCATGGTCTTTTGCTTCTTTTCTGTTAGAACAGTACTTGATTTCTTTACCATATAATTCGCTGAATGCGATACATGTAGCAACCCCGATAGGAATTCCTTTATATGCCGGTCCGAATAATACATCAAAGTCCTCTCCGTAATGTTCGTGAATCGCTTTTGCATAATACTGTCCCAGTTTATGTAATTGTGTTCCTGTGACATATAATCCTGCATTCATAAAGAAAGGAGACTTACGTCCACTCTTTAATGTAAATTCTCCAAACTTTAATACGTCACTTTCTACCATAAATTCTATAAATTCCTGCTTGTATGCTTCCATTTTTTTAATCTCCTTTATAAACAGGCATTTCTGCCCTTATTTTTTATGAAATAGTGCTACTACACCACTTTCTCCACCATCTTCATTGCTTCAAACAATGTATCATCTGTCATATGACAATACAAATCCATTGTCATCTTCATATTGTGCTTCCTTCCTGATGTGAAATAGTCAGGATAGAATCATCAAATATCCTTTTTATATTATCACGAAAAGCCGACTTTCACAATCAGTTAAACCTATCTATTTCACATTCTTTTTACTTTATTCCCTTATTTCGTCACAGGACTTACATGGTGTTTCACAAAAACCAGTTTATCTAATTTGATTTAATAGCCACTCATCTAATTTTTCTTTGTGTGCATACAAACGATTTCCAATACAAATGGTAAAGTTGTTCTTCGGATTGCTTAAAAGTTCCCGTGCGTTTGTCTGACCTATTCCCCAATAACTGCACATCTCCTTTACAGATAAAAGTGCATTTTTATTTTTCTTAAATTCCATCATTTAAACTCTCCCCTAAGTATAAATTATTTCTATCCAAGAATTCTTTATCTCTCGGATTTAGAAATATTATAATTCATTTGTATTTGTAATAAGAGTTCATTACACTCCTTTTGGGGGAATGCTTCTCCTCAACGCCAAATTTATTTACAAATTCCATCTGCTCCTCATAGTTCTCTAAAGGAATTGCGAGATACGCGTTTTATGGCCAAAACGCCTTTTCTCGTTAGGGATTATTCCCTAAAACTCTGAAACGCAAAAAAGTTATAACTTTCCAACGACTTTTTGCATTTTTACTATAACTTTTACTAACAAGTGGGTCGGGATTTACTAACACTTTTTTATTCTGCATTTTTCTGTCTCTATTATTAATTTAATTGGGATAATTTGCCTTATGAGAAGGTGGGCGATAATGAACCCGTGTGTATAGCGGATGAAGTGCCGTTTAATATACCTGATAGTTGGGAATGGGCAAGACTTGGAACAATTTTCGCACATAATACAGGTAAAGCATTAAATCAAACCAATAAGAATGGAAAAATGCTTGATTATATTACCACATCGAATCTATATTGGAATAGATTTGAGTTAGATAATATAAAGCAGATGTATTTTAAGCAGTCTGAACTTGAAAAATGTACTGCCACCAAAGGTGATTTATTAGTGTGTGAGGGCGGTGATATCGGACGTGCTGCTATCTGGAATTTTAAGTATGACATTAGAATTCAAAATCATATTCATAAGCTTCGTGCCTATACAAAGATATGTACAGAGTATTATTACTATTTATTTTTTTTGTATAAATGTGCAGGTTGGATAGGTGGAAAAGGAATAGGAATTAAAGGATTATCTGCAAATGCATTACATAATTTATTATTTCCACTACCGCCTGTAAATGAACAGTATCGTATTGTAGAGAAAATCAAAGGGATTAAACCATTTACAGACAAATATGAAATTAACAACATAAAACTTCACACTTTGAACAATGGATTTCCTGAACGCCTTAAAAAATCAATTTTACAGGAAGCTGTTATGGGAAAACTTGTACCCCAAGATGAAAATGACGAGCCTGCTTCGGTATTGTTGGAACGTATAAGAGCCGAAAAACAAGCGCTTATTAGGGCAGGAATAATCAAAAAAAATAAGCACGAATCTATTATTTTTAGAAGGGATAATTCTCATTATCGGAAGTTAATTCTTTAAAAATAATGAGTTTATTTCAACCCATTTTCTCCGCTCATCATGCTAATTTGATATCTTATTGTATCATGATATGACATATTTTACCACATAAAAGAAAATAAGCATTCATACACTTACATTCGTATAAGTGTACAAATGCCACATTTTTATCTTTGAAATATATTTATTATAATATCGGATTTTCTTTAAAATATAGATTTAAATTTGTATGTCTTTCCAGCGAATGAAGCTCTTCCTTAATATATCTCCATGACGAAGGAAATGAATCCGGAACTCCATTCACCACAACTTTATTTAGGAACTCTACAAACAATATTTCTTTATCTAAGAACATATCATAAAAATCATCTGCATAATCCCTCTTTTCTTCCTCAGACAAATTCAACTTGTCATATAATGCATGCTCAAGATTGCTTGATAGATAGTAACATTTATACGGAATATTTCTTATAGTAGAAACTTTTAATAAATAATCCATAATTGTTCTCTTTTTAGAATTTCTCTCTTTAACTTTTTCTATATTATTACAACTAATATTTGTAGTTGAATATACAAATTTCGAACTACTTCCCTCTATAATATTGTCATCTGGAATATATGCCCCATCCATATCAAATATATGCACTATTTGCCATACGTCACTTACCTTAAGTTTTTGATCCTTCAAATACGCATTTATTAGATTGAATATTTCATTTTCTACATTATTTATATTTATTTTATCATTTGTAGTAATATCCCCATCAGTAACTTCATAATGTATATTTTTATTTCTGTATATTTTCTTGAATATCTTTTCCAAAGTTCTCTTGTCAGTTTGCCCTTCTACAATAAAAATAACAACCTTCTTCATGAGTGATACCCCTCCTAATTATCATTGTCATTAATATTTTGCATAAATTCCTCCAATGCAGTTAAATTAGTTTTTTTTGTATTTGGAGAACCAGCTCTTCTAAATGCATACCCCATATCTTGAAGGTCTACATCTTCGTACAATTTTTCCTCTTGACCACCTAGAATAAGTGTTCTGATATAGAAATCACGTCTATTGTGAGTTTTTTCTATTCCCTTTAGCGAAATATATCTATTTGCAGGATTTATTGTTGAACAAATTATATTTTTCTTATCTAATTTTTCCATTATTCTCAAATTATGCGAAGTGAATATTAATTGTCCTTTAGCCTCTTTAGATAATACTCCTATCATCTCTCCCAACAAATATTCAAATATTCCTGCATCCAATTCATCTACTACCAAGCAGACACCTGAATTATTGTATAAGGAAATCAAATAACTTAACAATGAAATAATTCTCTTGATTCCGTCTGATTCGTATTTTACAAGAAACCGTTTTCCATCTCTATTCGAATACACTTCAGCCTGAATCATTACTATTCCTTCTTTATTTTTTTCTTCAGCTATTTTAACTATTTCTATTTCAAGATTAGGTACTATTGCTTTTAGCGCAATATTTATTGCCTTTTCTATATCTTTCATCTTTTCAAATATGAAATCTGGAAATTCACCCCTACCATTAATAAACAGAGGAATGCACCCCTGCATTATTTCATTTTCAGATTCAAGCTGAACATTCATCGGAATTATTGTATTAGAGTAATTCGCACCCAATTGATTAACCTTAACCACTTGAAATCTAACTCTTGCAAAATATAATAAAGCCTTTGCTATTGAAGAAAATATTTTCTCTTCTTCATTCTGTTGTAATGAATTATAGTGTTTCTCTATATATTCATTAAAAAATAATGATATATTTTTTTGTGCACACATAACAGCAATATTTTGAATTGATTTAAAAAATCTTATTTCCAAAATATTCTTTATAGAATCAGATTCAATACTTGCTTCTTTATTTTCAAGAATAGAATCTTCACTATAGAATGGATTAGAGAATTTAATATTTCTTTCTGATTTCCAAGAAGATCCTTTCTGCCAGTATGTTAATTCCTCTGATACTATTTGAATTTGCTTATTATCCTTATCCGGTTTCAAAACAGTAACATACTTAACTTTATATTGTTTTCCATTATTCTCAATAAAAAAAATATTTGTTACCTTTGCAGATTTTTTTTCGCTAAACATCCCTGCATATTCATTATAATCTGCTGATGTCCCACTCATAATCTTTTGTAAGATATCCAATGCTTCTATTATTGCTGTTTTCCCAGAGCCATTTTGTCCATATATTCCGTTAATATCTGATTTTTTTATTATTCCTCGCACATTGGCATTAGAATAGTTAAAATATTTAATATCTCCATACTTAACATTCTTAAAATTCTCAATTTTTGATTCAATTAACCTTACAATACTTGCTTGCTTCATTTCATCATCCCTTTACTTTTTTCAGATTTTTTATCGTTTTTATCACTATAATATATACCATCTGTCCCTTAATTATATATCATTTCCGATAAAATATCCAGTTTATTTTAAAATTTTGTATTTTATTTTTTTAACTCTACATTTCAGAAATCTCTTGCCTAAATCTAGTCTATTTTTATTTTGTTTCTACTCTATATTGACTTCGCCATCAAACTCCCCACTCTTTTTATTTTTTCAATATGAGATGAACATCCCAACAACAATAACACACAACATATTATCATAATTTATAGGTCATTCTCATCATATCACTTTTTAAAACCAGGTAATTATTTAATCTCCTTGCAATTTTGTGCCTAGTTCATTTAGTGTAAAATTGGGAATTAATAGTGCATTCATACCCCGTCAAACGGGTGGTTTGTTCCCCCCTATAATAGGCAGTTACCTACCAGCACCTAAAAACACTAGCTTTCACTTTGTTCAAGTCTTAAAGCCCTTGACTCGTCTCCGACCTTAAAATGGTATTTGTCTTACCGCTCACCCTTAAAAGAGTCCTCGTATTCCTTTGCTCTTAATTTATCCATTGCAATATCATTCTTTTCCTGTTCTTGAATATACTTTCTTATTATTGCCTCATTCAATCCTACTGTACTTACATAATATCCCTCTGCCCAGAAGTGCCTGTTTCCATACTTATACTTTAAGTTTGCGTGCTTATCGAATATCATAAGTGCACTTTTTCCTTTGAGATATCCCATAAACTGTGATACACTAATTTTCGGTGGAATGCTCACTAGCATATGGACATAATCATCCATTAAATGTCCTTCCAGCATTTCCACTCCTTTGTATCTGCATAGTTGTTTCAATATATCCCATATACTCTCTTTGTATACTTGCTCGATGTTATTAATAAATTTATCTGTTATCTCTGCTTCTCTAAATAACGGCAGGTATTTTTCAAAAGCATTGCTTACTTTTCTGAACATTGTAACCTTAATACCATCCCCAAATTCTTCGAAAAGTGGCTCTGACAAGCCATATTCTGCGCTCCTATTATATAAACTTGGTTTTCCAGTTCCCCAATCTAAAAAAGTATAGCAAGAATCTAATTCTCACTATACTTTTTTAACTAATTATTTTTATTTGTCTCAGCCACAATATAATGTGGACGTTTTTTTACTTCTACATAAGTCTTCGCCAGATACTGCCCTATAATTCCCATACAGAATAACTGCACTCCGCCAATAAATGTAATAATACACGCTAAAGACGGCCAGCCTTCGACCGGGTCTCCCCAGATAAACTTCCTAACCATGATAAATATAATGGCTATAAAAGAAATAAATGTAAAAAACAATCCGATTAATGATGCGATCTGAAGTGGTGCCTGAGAAAAATTAAATATTCCATCTAGTGAATATTTAAACAACTTCCAAAAATTCCATTTGGTCTCTCCTGCTGCCCTTTCTACATTTTCAAAAGGTAGCCATTTTGTCTTGAAACCTATCCACCCAAAAATACCTTTGGAAAATCTGTTCTGTTCTCCGATTTCTACAATAGCATCTACCATCTCCCGTTTCATCAACCGGAAGTCTCTCGCTCCATCCACGATATCTGCATCTGAAATTTTATTAATCAACTTATAAAATCTTCTGGCAAAAAAAGAGCGTATCTTTGGTTCTCCCTGCCTGGACACTCTTCTGGTAGCAACGCTGTCATACTCTCCACTTTCCAGATAAGACATCATTTCAGGTAATAATGACGGCGGATCCTGCATATCTGCATCCATAACTGCCACATAATCACCTGATGCATGACAAAATCCAGCATACATCGCTGCCTCTTTTCCAAAATTTCTGGAAAAAGAATAATAGACAACTCGCTCATCCTGTTCTGCCATCTCTTTTAAGATTTTTAACGTATCATCTTTGGAACCATCATCAACAAAGAGTAGTTCAAATGAATGCTGGTTCATCTGACTGGTTACCTTTTTTAATTCTTCATATAATATCCCCAAAACTTCCTGTTCATTATAGCAAGGGATAATTAGTGTAATTTTTTCCATTTTTCAATACCTCACTATTCATTACTTTACTATATATCAAATGCAAAAGCAACCTGTAGTATAAGTATACTGCAGGTTGCCATAGCAACTTTACTTCACCAGTCCTATTAAATCATGTATATCATCAACATTGTGCCTTCTCATATAATCCTCGATACCTTCAATCACTTCAATTGTTGTATTCGGATTATTAAAATTCGCTGTACCCACAGATACCGCTGTTGCACCTGCTAAAATAAACTCAATAGCATCTTCTGCACTGGCAATACCCCCCATTCCGATAATCGGGATCTTTACGGCATTCGCAGTCTGATATACCATACGTACTGCTACGGGTTTCACTGCCGGACCGGAAAGTCCGCCGGTTTTATTTGCTAATACAAACTTTTGTCTTTCAATATCAATCTGCATTCCAGTCAATGTATTAATTAAAGATAACGCATCTGCACCGCCCGCTTCCGCTGCCTTTGCCATCTCTGTAATATCAGTTACATTTGGACTGAGTTTCATAATGACAGGCTGTTTCGCTACTCTCTTTACTTCTCTTGTGATTTCTTCTACTGCTTTCGGGTCCTGCCCAAAAGCAATACCACCGTGTTTTACATTCGGACAGGAAATGTTTATTTCTAATAAATCTACATTTTCATGCCCTAACTTTTCCACGACATCAATATAATCCTCTGTCGTTCTGCCACATACATTTACAATAATATTCGTATCAAACTGTTGCAAATAAGGAATATCCCTTTTCGCAAACAATTCATATCCCGGATTTTGAAGTCCTACCGCATTCAGCATACCACCATATGTTTCCGCAATACGTGGAGTAGGATTTCCCTCCCAAGGTACATTTGCCACACCTTTCGTAGTTACAGCTCCTAATCTGTTTAAATCTACAAAATCACTATACTCTGCACCGGAACCAAATGTTCCAGAAGCTACTGTTACAGGATTCTTAAATTCTACTCCTGCAATATTTATCTTCGTGTTCATTATAGTTCCACCTCCTGTGCTAAAAATACCGGACCATCCTTGCAGATTCTTTTGTTATTAACATTCGTATGGTGATCTTTCTCTTTTGACTTACAGACACATGCAAGACATGCACCGATACCACATGCCATTCTTTCTTCCAAAGAAATCTGACACTCAATATTCTTTTCTAAAGCATACTCTTTAATTGCCTTAAGCATCGGTGTCGGACCACATGCATAAATCACATCGCCTTCCACTGCCTGTTCTTTCATAGCATCAATAACAGTTCCTTTTGTACCTGTACTACCATCTTCTGTAGCGATACACAAACTCACACTGTTTTCTATTTCTTCTGTTAAAAATAATTCATCACGATAACCTGCAACTACCTGAACATAATCTTTTGAATCTAACCCCTGCTCTTCTGCCTTTGCTTTCAAACTTTCTGCCAGTCCGACCATCGGTGGAATACCAATACCACCGCCAATCAAAATTGCTTTTTTCCCTTCTCTCTGCATAAAACCATTTCCCAGAGGTCCAATCAGTTCAATATCGTCTCCTGCCTTGTATGTAGACATCTCTTCTGTACCACCGCCTACAACACGATAGACAATACGCAGGATACTTTCTTCTTTATTAATCTGACAGATGCTGATTGGCCTTGGAAGCAATTTTGTTTTGTCCTTACAGTAAACAGAAATAAACTGTCCCGCCACCGCTTCTTTTGCAGCCTCTGTTTTTATCATCATGCTGTAAACACCGGTACCAATACACTCTTGGCTCACAACTTTTGCAATCTCTTTTTGTCTCATATGTTTCTCCATTCTGCTTCCATTTGTTTTATCTGAATTTTCAATTTCACTTAAAATATTGAATTAATATCCTCAATCATATCAATCACAGCCTGACGTGATGCATCTGCATAATTTTCAGCACCAAACTTCGCATACTGTTCCTGCTTGTATGCACAGATAATTCCTCTGGATGAGTTTACAATAGCTCCAAGTCCATCTTCATTAAAGTAAGGTTTTAATCCTTCTGCCGTTCCGCCCTGTGCACCATATCCCGGTACGAGAATATAACTCTTTGGCATAATCTGACGAAGCACCTTACCCATTTCAGGGTATGTTGCACCTACCACAGCTCCAATATAACTGTAATCATCACCCATATGTTCTTCACCCCATTTTGCAACCTGCTCTCCTACCCATTCATAAAGTGGTCTTCCGTCAATTAATCTGTCCTGAAATTCTCCACTGGATGGATTTGATGTTTTTACTAAAATGAACAATCCTTTGTTTTCTTCTTTACACACATCTACAAACGGTTTAATTCCGTCAGTTCCAAGATAAGGATTTACTGTTGCAAAATCTTCATCAAACAAAGAATATGTTTTACTTCCTACCTGAACCTTACCTAAATGACCTGTGGCATATGCTGCTGATGTCGAGCCAATATCTCCACGCTTCACATCACCGATTACAACTAAATCCTTCTCTTTCGCATATTTCACTGTCTTGTCAAATGCTGCAAGTCCAGGAATTCCAAACTGCTCATACATTGCAATCTGTGGTTTTACGGCTGGAATCAAATCGTAAGTGGCATCAATAATGCCTTTATTATACTGCCATATTGCCTCTGCTGCTCCTTCTAATGTCTCGCCAAACTCATCAAAAGCTTTCTTCGTAATATGCTCTGGAAGATAACTCATCATTGGGTCAAGCCCCACTACCACCGGTGCATTTGTTTTTTTAATCTTGTCAACTAACTTATTAATCATATCTGTTCCTTTCTCTTTCTCATATTCTTATATTCACTCAAATACTATAAGAAATACATTTTTGTACTCATCAGCATTTTTTATAAATCAAATCATATATACTTCTTACTAGTTGTCATTCTTATAGACTACTTTACCGCCAAGAATTGTACATTCCACTTCTCCAAACACTTTATATCCATCAAACGGAGTATTTTTTCCTTTCGACACAAAAGTATTCACATCAATCGTATATTCCTTATCAGGATTAATAATTGTAATATCTGCTATTGCACCTTCATTCAAAGTACCCTTATCAATTCCTAATACCTTTGCAGGATTGTAGCTCATCTTTGCCGCCATCTGAAGAGGTGTGATATAACCTTTTTTCACAAGATTAGTTAAGGTTAATGCCACCGAAGTTTCCAGTCCCACAATTCCAAACGGTGCATGTTCTAAATCTCTCGCTTTTTCTTCTGCACTATGAGGTGCATGGTCTGTAGAAATTACATCCATAATATCATCACTTAATCCCTTGATTAATGTTTCCATATCTTCTCTACTTCTAAGAGGAGGATTCATTTTAAAATTACTGTCATTCCCTGTGATATCATCGGTACACATAGAAAAATGATGTGGACAAACTTCAGCTGTTACCTTTATTCCTTCTGCCTTTGCCTGTTTTACCATCTCTACACTATCCTTTGTAGAACAGTGACAGAGATGAAGTGTTGCTCCCGTCTCTTTGGCAAGCATAATATCACGCATGGCAATCACATCCTCGACAGCATTGCTGATACCCTTTACTCCCAGTTCTTCCGACTTATCACCTAAGTTAATAACCCCACCTTCTACGAGATTAATATCTTCACAGTGTGCCATGACAGGTACATTCAATCTGGCTGCCTCTTTCATTGCCTTTCTATAAACGCCGGAATTCATAACAGATTTTCCGTCCTCACTGATGGCACAGATTCCTGCCTCTTTTAACTTTTCAATATCCGTAGTTTCCTTACCAGCCATTTGCATTGTTACTGCACCTACCGGCAGCACATTAGTCAGTCCCACTTCTTTGGACTTGTCCACAATGTATTTTACTGTTTCTGCGCTATCCACTACAGGTTTCGTATTTGGCATACAGCATACTGTTGTAAACCCACCTTTCGCTGCTGCTCTGCTGCCTGTCTCTATGTCTTCTTTATATGTGAGCCCCGGGTCCCTGAAATGCACATGCAGGTCAATTAAGCCCGGCATTACATAACACCCTTTTGCATCAATTACTTTATCTGCATTTTTTTGTATATTCTCTGCTCTTTCCTGAATCATTCCATCCCGAACATAAATATCCATTACTTTATCCATGTTTTCTGAAGGATTCAGTACACGTCCATTTTTAATTAATATCGTCAAAATAATACCTCTTTTTCTATACAATCATCAAATATTTCTACTATGATAAAACATAAAAATCCACTTAGAAGTATAACAAAAAAATACATCTCTTTCAACACAGAACTCCCCTTTCTATTGTCCAGCGACTTGTGGGTTAAGAGTTCTTAGTCAAAAGAGATATGTATCTTTTATTTTTTGTGATATACACTTACCAAATTTGGTTCATTGTAAATCAAATCATATTGCCCTGTATTTAGTACATCATTAAATTTTTCTTTTTCACTGCCACGTTCATCAATTACAAGATATTCTACCATTTTCATTTCTGTAAGATGATTTTGATCATACATATCTAAATGGTCTGCCAGATGCGGCACCAAAAATCCGGAAGCTGACACCGAAGCCCCTGCCGGTACTAAGTCGATTGCTTTATTTATTTTTTCATAATCAGCCTTGCCCTCACTGTACTTTGTTACATAATAATCCATCTTTGGAAAAATAGAACCTGCAAACATAATACTTGTACAAATCACAGAAACAACAGCAAATGTCTTCGCTTTTTCCAATTTAATTTCAGAAAGATTTAAAATCATTAAATACATAAATAATGCAATGATACCAAAATTGTACTGAAATGAAATGTCATGGAGATATACATATGTTGTAAACACATTGAAAACTATAAAAGGCGACATTAAAATATATCTCGAATATTTCCTGCCTGTAGCAAATATCACTGCTGCCACCGGAACAATCATAATTATCAGATATCCGATTTTATCCATCTGATTAACATCACTATTCGATATTATCTGAGCTAATACATATCCTGGATTTGATAAAATTGTCTGAATAATCTGTCCCAGCCCGGCATTTGGATCAAAGTATAAGTTTCCAAACCGGTTGTCTAATATTCCCAATCCAAAACTATTTACAATGGCAATTGCAACAACAAAGTATATAGCTGATGTAATTATTAATATTATTCCACGCTTTTTGTCTCTTCTGGAAAACAATAAATATGCTCCAAATACCATTATATATACTGCTGCATCCTCTTTTACCAAAAATACAAGAAGCACTGCAAAGATTGTCAAAATATCTTTCTTTTTCTCTACAGCATAAATCGCTAAGAGAACAAAAAATGTCAGGAAACAATTCTCATGAATATCATAGAATGTTCCACCCGCTGTTGCCGGATACAATGCATATAACAATACCATAGCCACACTCATCCAATGTGACATTTTATAATGTCTGCAAAGCAAAACAATCGGAAGCACTGGCAATGCTACCATTATCGCCTGAATTAATTGCACGGTAACCGGACTTGGAAATACGAAATAGATTGGAAGTGCAATATAAAATATTGGCGAAAAATGTACTCCAAAGTGAGAAAGCAAAGTGTTTCTCTCTACTGTTGTATTCATCAATCCTGTCTGTTTCATATTTTCATACATCTGCGCAAATATTCCAAAATCAAATGTCGAATTACTATAAGTAATATATCTATATACAGTGACAATTCCAACAAAAGCAAATAAGAACACTCCAATTAAAATAAAGATAATCCTAGCTTTTATTTTATCAATTACAAATGATTTAAACAGACAGAATACATCTTCTTTCACATACAAAAATGCTAAAACCGCAATAAAACATAACACTCCCTGAAAGCAAATATTTCCTATAGGATTTTTGTTTATGGTAATCCATTGCTGTTCAAAACCTGTTATAGCTGACAAAATTACAAAACTATATGCTGATGCAAACATAATCAACCTGGCAACAAAATCTTTTTTGTAATAAACCAAACCTATCAAAACCCCAAATAATGCTATCAAAACAATGTTTACAGCAAAATTGCTCTGTGCCGCAAACTGTACATCACCAATTTTTTTCGTTGCCCCTCTGACAACAGACACAATTGACCATGCTGCAATCAGACTTATAAACAGACCCTCTATTATTTGTTTTTGATACTTCAATATACTTTTAATTTTATCCACAATTTTCCCCTTTTCCGTTCTTTATCCTTCTTTTTATGTAATAACATAGAAATATTGTACCATAATAAATTAAGAAATAAAATTCGAATGTTAAATTTCTGTGAAAGTTTGTCTTTTTTGATAAAACGTATTGATAAAAATCACATAAGTGTTATACTTATGTAGTATTGAATACTACGTAAAGGAGTTTTTAAAATCTATGTATAAAATTATCAGTGATAGTGCTTGCGATTTACCACAAGCATATGTAAATGAACATGATATTGCAATCGTTCCTTTGTCAGTATCTTTTGATGGAGAAACTTATTATAGAGATGGTGTGGATATTACCAGAAATGAGTGTTATCAGAAAATGGTGGATAATCCCGGCATTTATCCAAAAACATCCCTGCCGAGTGTGGATAGTTACTATACCACTTTTAAAGAATATGTAGAAAAAGACATTCCGGTTATTTGTTTTACAATATCATTAATATTTAGTGGTTCATACAACTCCGCTATGAATGCAAAAGGATTGGTTGAAGAAGAATATCCGGATGCAAAGATTTATATCATAGATACAAAACAAAATACTGTTACTCAGGCATTAATCATTGATCAGGCTGTGCGTATGCGTGACGCTGCATTGCCTCTTGAAAAGGCTTTAGATAAAATTCAAAAAGTTATTGATTCTGCCAGAATATTCTTTACTGTAGGTTCTCTTGACTATTTGCAGATGGGCGGACGTATCGGTAAGGTGGCTGCCGCTGCCAGCAAAATTGATGTAAAACCTGTAATCATCATGAAAGATGGCGACATCAGTCTTGGTGGTATCGGCCGAAACCGTAATAAATTAAAGAAAAAGGTTTTATCTGTTGCAGATAAATATTTGACCGAAAAAGGAAAAGATAATTTTGTTGTCTCTGTTGGATATGGTTATGATGCTGCAGAAGGCGTTAGTTTTATGAACGAATTAGAAGAAACCCTTGGTATAAAACTTCAATCAGAAACGAACGCTGCAATAGGTATTGTATCCGGAGTTCATACCGGTCCACATCCAATTGGACTTGGATGTGTTCAAAAATACGAAACTTTATAATAAATTATTTATATAAAAGCAGATAGCTTCACTTCAATGGATGCTATCTGCTTTACTTTAAATCAATACATTATTTAATTACTTATCATCTATATCATCTTGAATATCTACAATTATTTCATCATAACCATCTTCTCCTAATATCGTTGTTTTCCGTTCAGATGTCCACCTTTTTATCTTCCCTGAAACAGAGAGTGTCGTAACTAAATCAATAAAACCTGTCACTGCAAATATAATTCCTGAAGCCTGAATCAGAAAACCTGATGCTGTACTTGTTCCATTATCATTATTATCCATAGGCATCATTAAAACTGAGATACCTAACATAATACAAATTATCGCAAATATCATAAGTGGAATCCAATTATTTCCCATCTTCTTTAAATCCAATGCATTCTCCACTTTCATCAAACCGCTAATGATGATAATTATTGCAATTAAGTATGTGATAAATGATAAAATCAGTTTCATACAGCAAAGTACGATTATTCCTCCTAAAATTAAAGCTATTCCTGCAACTAATTCATATTTATAAAAATTCTCAATTGCACTATTTCTTCTATATTCTAACAAATATCTAACTCCCAGAATAAAAAGGATAGATGCTAAGACAATGCATACTGTATTAATTATCTGACTAGGATAAAAAAACATTAATATGCCTAGTACAATGCTTACCAATGAAAATAATATCATTTCCCATTTTAGATTTTTTAAATAATTCATATATTTTCTCCAATCATATTAATAACATAAGTTTATCATAAATTATGTAGGTAAAAAAGATTTATCGTTTGTCATCTGAATCGTTAAAATGTTTCTGTTAGTTCCTATCTTCTGCTATGCTCATTACTAATTGTTTTTCATAACCTAGTTCTACTATCTCATCTACACTCAATTTCGTAAGCATTCTTTTAATAGCTGTTTTTATGCCAGTCTTAATGCCTTTTTCTATACCATTCTGTACTCCCGATTCATATACGTGCTCACTTAAATTACACATAGTGTTTACCTCCTCTTTCATCTCCTCTGTCATAGTCAGACCTAAATCTTTTTCTAATATATGAGTTTTCCTATCATAGTCTATTTTCTCTGATAATAATACGCTCAAAAAATCAATGATATATTCCGATTCTTCGTCTAAATCTTTCTTTAAGTATATCATAACCACGCACAGTTTGTCATATACTTCTTTGCTGACTTTTGTATTGTGATATACTGTTTTTTCCTTAATAAAATACTCGGTAATTCCATTCATCCGTTTTTTATCTGGGCTGACACATATCCATATGCTGTAGACTTTTTTGATGTTATTATACTCAGAATTTATAAATTCTCTACTATACTGAAACGAAATCTCTCTTGCAGTATAATAAATTCCTCTGGTTACTAATTCATATCCCGGATTATTTTCCCTCTGTGCTTCAATATTTATAATCATCTTTACCATGTCATCTTTCATGGGAATATAAACATCAAATATAATATCAAAGGTAACCGTTCCTTCCCCTATAATATTGTTCTCATTAGCTTTACCATAAATTTTTTCGTTGGACTGCCCTGGGTGGACTTTGCGTTCTCCCACCTCAAGTATTTCGATACAGGCAATAATCTCATTTATTTCCATATACTTAAATTCATTTACAAGCGCTTTTAATATTATGGCAAGTATCTGTCTGTTTGCAAGAAGAGTTTTTACTTCCTTATCATATGCCTCTTTGCCTGCAATGATATCTAAATCTGTTGCTAAACTGTTACGCATTGTCATACCCATTCCTTTCGTATGTAAAATAATATGTTGTCACATTTCACATATTGATTATATTTTCATTCATTGATAATGTCAAGTATTGTTTATGTTTAATTTTATATTGTATTACCTCAAAACATTATATTACTGCCTATGGTATATTTCTTTCCCACCATTCTAAATCCATGCGACAGCTCGATTTCACTCCGTTTTATCTCGCTGTCGGGCCGCGCCCTATATAAATAAAAAAGGAAAGTTTCTTTTGAAAGTAAACTTTCATCGAAACTTTCCTTTTTTATTTATACATGCCTTTGCTTACTTGAAGTAATTAACACCTGATTCAAATACTTTAAGATCCTGCTCACCATAAATATTTGTAGCAACTGAACTTCCCTTTCTTTCGATATGTGCCATCTTACCGAAGCATCTTCCATCCGGACTTGTAATACCTTCAATCGCCATATAAGAACCATTTACATTCCATTCTTCATCCATTGTAGGCTGTCCTTCCTGATTTACATATTGTGTTGCTACCTGACCATTCGCAAACAATTCTTTGATTGTTTCTTCCGGTGCAACAAATCTTCCTTCTCCATGAGACGCAGGGTTTACATATACTCCACCTAACTGTGCTTCCTGTAACCAAGGAGATTTATTTGAAACAACCTTTGTATAAACCATCTTGGAAACATGACGATTAATTGTGTTATATGTCAATGTAGGCGAATTGATATCCTGTCCTGTAATCTTTCCATTTGGAACCAATCCAAGTTTAATTAAAGCCTGGAATCCGTTACAAATACCAAGAGCCAATCCGTCTCTTTCATTTAACAATTTATGAACTGCTTCCTCAATCTTTGCATTTCTAAATGCTGTTGCAAAGAATTTTGCAGAACCGTCCGGCTCATCACCTGCACTAAATCCGCCTGGGAACATAATAATTTGTGCCTGATTAATAGCATCTTCAAAAATCTTGACAGAATCTCTGATATCTGCTGGTGTTAAATTCTTAAATACCTTTGTAATAACATTTGCTCCCGCATTTTCGAAAGCTTTTGCTGTATCATATTCACAGTTTGTTCCTGGAAATACCGGAATAAATACTGTAGGTTTTGCAATCTTATTTTTACATGTATAGATACTGCCCTTATCATAAACCGGTGTATCAATGATTGATGTATCCTTGTGGCTTCTTGTTGGGAATACCTTTTCTAACGGTTTCTCCCATGCTTTCAATGCATCAGCCATTGGAATCACATCATCACCATATTCAAATGTCTGCTTATCATTTGTTTCACCCAAAAGAACATAACTTGCAGTAATATCATCTAATTTATCTGCAGGGATTTCTGCAACAATATCTCCAAATCCTGGTGCAAATAAATCCGCTCCCGGAATGCTTCCACTAATGCTGACACCAATATTATTACCAAATGCCATCTTGCTGACAGCCGGAATAACACCTTTACCATCTACTGCATAAGCTGAAACGATGACACCATTCTGAATCATGCTATGAATCTGATCATAAAGTTTCATAATTTCTTCGTATACCGGTTTGTCATACTGATCCTTACTGATTTCGAATTTAACAATCTTATTTCCTGCTGCCTTAAACTCTGGTGTAATAATATCTTTCTCTCTTGCTACATCCACTGCAAATGAAACAAGTGTAGGTGGTACGTCAATATCATTAAATGTACCTGACATACTATCCTTACCACCGATAGATGGAAGTCCAAATCCCATCTGTGCATCATAAGAACCAAGAAGTGCTGCAAACGGCTGGCTCCAACGACGTGGGTTCTCTGTCATTCTTCTGAAGTATTCCTGATATGTCATACGAATCTTCTTATAATCGCCACCATTCGCTACAATCTTCGCGATAGAATCTACGACTGCATACATTGCACCATGATATGGACTCCAACTGGATAAGTATGGATCAAAACCATAACTCATCATTGTAACCGTGTCACACTTTCCTGTAAGAACAGGTAATTTTGCTACCATTGTCTGTGTCTCTGTCTTCTGATATTTACCACCGTGTGGCATGAACACAGAGCCTGCTCCGATAGAACCATCAAATTTTTCTACCAAACCTTTCTGAGAACATACATTTAAATCAGAAAGTGTTTCTATCCATTTTTCTTTTACATCATTTACTTCCGGTTTATTGAAGAAATTCTCTTCTTGTACCGGCATATCTACCTCTACAGAAGTTTCCTGATGTGCTCCGTTTGTATCAAGGAATGCACGAGAAAGATTTACAATTTCTTTTCCTCTCCACTCAAGAACTAATCTCGGGTCTTCTGTCACCTCTGCCACAACTGTAGCCTCTAAATTCTCTTCGTTCGCATATGTTAAAAACTGTTCCACATCTGCCGGGTCAACCACTACAGCCATACGCTCCTGTGATTCTGAAATAGCAATCTCTGTGCCATCTAAACCTGCATATTTTTTTGGAACTTTATCTAAATTAATGTGAAGTCCGTCAGCCAACTCACCGATAGCAACTGATACGCCGCCAGCACCAAAGTCATTACACTTCTTGATAATATGACTAACTTCTTCTCTTCTGAATAATCTCTGCAATTTACGCTCTGTAGGCGCATTACCCTTCTGAACTTCTGCACCACATGTCTCAATGGATTCCTCTGTATGAATCTTTGATGAACCTGTAGCACCACCACATCCATCACGTCCTGTTCTTCCACCAAGAAGAACAATGATATCTCCCGGATCAGATGTAAGTCTCTGGACTGCACGTCTTGGAGCAGCACCCATAACCGCACCAATCTCCATTCTCTTTGCAACATAGTCCGGATGATATATTTCTTTTACTAAACCTGTAGCTAGTCCAATCTGGTTACCATATGAACTATATCCATCTGCTGCACCCTGAACTAACTTCTTCTGTGGAAGCTTTCCACTAAGAGTCTCACTCATAGATTTCGTAGGATCTGCAGCACCCGTTACTCGCATAGCCTGATATACATATGTTCTACCTGACAATGGATCTCTGATAGCTCCACCTAAACAAGTGGCAGCACCACCAAAAGGCTCAATTTCTGTTGGATGGTTATGTGTTTCATTCTTGAAGTTTACCAACCACTCTTCTGTCTGTCCATCTACCTCTACCGGTACAACAATACTACAAGCATTGATTTCGTCTGATTTTTCCTGATCGTCCAATTTGCCTTCTTTCTTTAACTTGCGCATAGCAATCAATGCTAAGTCCATAAGACAGACAAACTTGTCCTTTCTCTCTCCAAAGACATCTTTTCTTGTCTCAAGGTAATCCTCGTATGTTTTTACAATAGGCTCATTATAGTAACCTTCATCGAATTTAACATCTGTAAGCTCTGTATTAAAAGTAGTATGACGACAATGATCTGACCAATATGTATCAAGTACTCTGATTTCAGTCATTGATGGATCTCTGTCCTCTTCAGATTTAAAATAATTCTGAATATGAAGGAAATCCTTAAATGTCATAGCAAGTCCAAGAGAATCGTAAAGTTCTTTCAGTGGAGCTTCTTCCATATCTTTAAAACCGTCAAATACGATAACATCTGCCGGCTCTTCAAATTCTGTAACCAATGTCTCTGGTTTTTCAAGCCCTGTCTCTCTTGAATCTACAGGATTAATACAATAATTCTTAATCTGCTCAAACTGTGCATCTGTAATATCACCAACCAATACATATGTTGTTGCTGTTTTAATTTCTGGATTTTCATCTTCATTTAAAAACTTAACACACTGCACAGCTGAATCAGCTCTCTGGTCAAATTGTCCCGGCAAATATTCAACACTAAATACCTTTGATGTTGTTTCATCATAAGGAAAAGTCTCCTCATATACATCATCTACCGGCGGCTCTGAAAACACACTGGTAAGTGCTTTTGTGTAAGTTTCCTCAGATAAATTTTCTACATCATATCTTACTAACACTCTTACTTCTTTTAATCCATCAATTTCAAGATAGCCCTTGATGTCCTCTGTGAGTTCCTTTGCCTTTACAGCATAAGGTGCTTTCTTTTCCACATAAACTCGCTTAACTTTACTCATCGGTTCCTCCTGGTTTGTTCTGTAAAATTTTATAACAGTTCAGCCATCAGCCGTACTGTTATTCAAAATCTCTTTTTCCTCTTGATATCGTGGCAAAACCACACACGATAGTATAACATTAAAAACCGAAAAGGTAAAGCATTAGCACTGTTAACTACTAACAGTTCAGCCATCAGCTCGAAAATCCTTCGGATTTCCTTCGCTGTATTTGTTCACCATATACAAAAGAGTGCAAAAATTCAAAGTCCTGCAAGCAGTCCCTATGAATTCTTGCACTTTTTTATGCATGGCTGAACTATTATTCAAACTCCGTCATATTCCTGCGGTACCACTCAGGCATATGATTCTGCTGACATTTTGGATTATACCTTGATTCGATTCCTATCGTATTAAAAAACACCTTCCATAATTCTCTATATTCATCCTCTGTCTGCAATTCTTTCGTCAATTGCTCTATATCCTGCCCTTCTACAACAATAATATCCATACCATGCTTATGAACAGCAGCCTTCTTTCTTTTCTCATCATATATAATCCAGTCTTCTTCTGGAAAACGTGCCTCAAAATGCTGACTGACAAATGGCAGTACATCACATTTCGGTTCTATCTTTCCATATAAAACACCACCCTTTAATTCATCAAAACGTAAAAACTCCTTAAAAAGATGTGCTTCATTTAAAACCTTTCTCTTCAGCTCCATCAATCTCATAACACAGGGATTTGCTAACATTTGTGTCACTCTCGCCCCAACCGGATATGCCAGTTTCAGAAATTCAAATACAGTGTCTGCTCTGTCCCCATCATAATGCATACATGCCTCATAGACCATTCGATATGCTTTATCTGATACTTTCACACGAATAGACTCTGCTACCCTCACCGCCTTATCCATATCCGTTTCAATAGGAACAAACTGAGAAAAAAATGTGGGTGCATAATCTTTCCCCGGATGTATCTGAACATTACACCCCTTATTCATCAAAACCCAGCCATCATATACTGCGGTCATAATTCCGTCAAAACTTTCATCACATACAAGTGTTACATTTTTATTATAAATCTGATTCATACTTTTGCCTCCAAATCCATGAGCGTCATCTGTTTGTACGTGGTGTCCTCTTCTATTGCAAATGTCTGCTTTCTATCCACATTTGCCAACGCTCTGGCTATAAAATCCTGATTCATTTTGAGTTGAAACATTGTCTTTCCATTACATGTAATAAAGTACGCCGCCCTTTTCAAAACCACTCCCATCTTTTTTAAACTATCAAAATCAAGGACTCCATATCGCCTAGCTGATACAATTCGTCTGGCTGACCGTACTCCAAGTCCCGGTACTCTAAGTAATGTATAGTAGTCTGCCCGCATCACTTCCACCGGAAATTTCTCCAGATGATTAATCGCCCAGTCGCATTTTGGGTCTAATACAACATTAAAGTTTGGATGCTTCTCATTTAATAATTCTTTTACTTCAAAATTGTAATATCTAAGCAGCCAATCTGCCTGATATAACCGATGCTCTCTAAGAAGCGGATTCGGTCCTGTCGGTGCAGGTGCATCTATATTGTGGTTTACATCTACAAAGGCAGAATAAAACACTCGTTTCATCTTGTATTCCTTATACATGTACTCTGTAACGGTCATTAACTGATAATCTGTCTCAGGTGTAGCCCCAATAATCATCTGTGTACTCTGCCCTGCCGGAACAAACTTTGATTTCTGTTGCCTGCCACTTCTGGTAACCAGTTGATACCCGTCACTTGAAGATGCAATAAGATTACCCGACCCTAATTGTATCTGTCTCATAGAACGAAGCATATTCTTATGGCTCTTATTGGGTGCCAGTTCTTCTAGTCCCTTTCTAGTCGGCAATTCCAGATTTGTACTCATTCTATCTGTCAAAAATCCTATCTTCTCTATAATATCAGGGGAAGTTCCGGGTATGGCTTTTACATGAATATATCCAAAAAAATGATGTTCATTACGTAATTTCCATATCGTTTCATAAATCAGGCTCATCGTATAATCCGGACTTTTTAAAATACCTGAACTTAAAAACAACCCTTCTATATAATTACGTCTATAAAATTCCATTGTCAGCCTGCAGACCTCATCCGGTGTAAAACTGGCTCTTGGTACATCATTGGAGCGTCTGTTAATACAATATTTACAATCATAAATACATTCATTTGTATACAAAATCTTCAACAATGATACACATCTTCCGTCTGATGCAAAAGAATGACAAATACCACAGGCGTAGGTATTTCCCATGCCTTTTCCATTATTCCCTCTATCAACACCACTGCTGGTACATGCCACATCATATTTTGCAGCATCTGTTAATATTTTTAATTTTTCAGATATGTCCATATTCTGTTGAATATTCATAGCATGTGTCTCCTCTTTTTCGTCGAACATTTGTTCTGTTTTTATTATATTATCATGATTATTTTACAATTACAAGAGTATTTTACATAATTCGTGTTATACTTATAACAGTTTAAAAAGGAGACATATCTTATGCCATCATTATACGCACACAACAAATTCGGTAAATTAGTAATCCCCAGACTACCGATTGAAATAAAACAAATTATAAAAAAATATCCTGATTCATTTCGAATCGGATTACAGGGACCGGATTTTTTATTTTTTCACATTCTAAATCGTAATATAACCAAACTGGGAGTTTCCATGCACCATAACGACACCTATACTTTTATGGAACATGCCTGCACTGTTATAAGAAAATGTGGAATAGATAGTCCTCAATACTGTTATATTTTAGGGTTTATTTGCCACTTTGCATTAGACAATATCTGTCATCCATATGTAAAACAATTTATGAGAGAAACAGGATGTGGACACGTAGAAATTGAAGGGGATTTAGAGTATCTGATATTGAAAAGTGACGGATATACTCCTGAGAGTTATCCGATTTACAAATTAGTCCCAAATTCTAAACAGACTGCCATCAGTATGGCACCTTTTTTCCCTCAGTTAAAAGTCAGCGATATTTATTATTCCCTTTGTATGATGCGGCATATGAAAAGATTTTTTGTTGCCTCCGGCAGATTGAAAAGAAATGCTATTACTGTTGCAATGAAAAGCACTTTTCACTATAAACAATTAAAGGGACATATCATAATGCCTTATCCTAACGAAAAATGCGAAAAACAGAGCAGACTATTACTAAACAAACTTATCAACTCTATAGATGAAGCTGTTTTCCTCATTACTAACTTTACGGATTCAACATTAAATGATACTATTTTAACAGGCAGATTCCACAAAGATTTTAATGGAAATTATTGTATTTTCTAGGAGGTGACATTTATGATTAAAGATTTACCTAATAAATTAAAATTGCTTCGTGCAGAAAACCGATACACACAAAGACAATTGGCTCAAAAATTACAAGTCTCTCCTTCTATTGTATCAGGATATGAAACCGGAGACAGAACACCAAGTCTGGAAAATCTATTGGCTTTGGCAAAACTTTATAATTGCAGTACGGATTATCTGCTGGGAATGAACGCAGACGAACCCTCTATCGCCATTGATACAGAAGGACTCACCATTCAGCAAATAACTGTACTCCAGGATTTAGTTGCTGTCATGAAAGATGAAATATAAAAAATAGATGAGATTTATGATAATATACCAATAATCTCATCTGTTTCTTCTTTTCAAAAGCCAGTTACAATTCATCTAATGCACTTCACTGAGCTGCTGCAAAAACTACTTCACTTTTACTTTTTTAACTTTACTCCATTTCTTCGAATAAACTTTTTTCTTTCCATTCAGTTTATATGCTCTTACTCTGAAATAATATGTCTTTTTTGATTTTAATTTCTTTATTGTTTTTGTTCTCGCTGTTATATTGACACTCTTTTTACCCTTAAAAGATTTTTTTGTAGAATATTGTATCTGATATCCCTTTGCCCCTGACACCTTATTAACCTTAACTTTTACCTTTTTCTTCCCCTTTGTTAAAGATTTAAAAGAAGCTCTTGCCGGTGCTGTAACCTTTTTCGGAACACTTGGCGGTGGTGTTGTCAACTGGACATTCTTTGCATTATACTGTCTAGTTCTTACCGGTCCAAACCAGAAATTTAAATCTACATCCCCATAGATACCATTAACTCTTCCGGTACTGGTGCACTGCCACATCTGATATATTCCCTGATATGTTGTTCCGGTATTATTATATTGGGCTACCCACTTAAACCATGTCTGATTGTTTGCAATCGAGGCATCAATATAGTTTGTCCACCAGTTCAAATTTGCATAAATTCCTACCTCATATCCTTGATTATGTACTGCTTCTACAAAAGTATTAATAATCTTTGTCAATGTAGACTTGGGAAGTTTTGCCTGAACACTGTCCTCTACATCTAAATAAATTGGAAAGTTTAGTGTATGCCCCTGTATCAGTCTCATAACATGAGCGAACTCACTTTTCGCCTGATTCACATTCTCTGCATATGAATATATGTAAACACCAAATGGTATATCATTCTCCTCACATCCCTTTACGTTTTTTTCCCAATATACATCATCCTGACTGACATAATCATCACCAAATCCACAACGGATTATAGCATAATCAACGTCACTTTCCGCTACTTTTTTCCAATCAATATCACCATTCCATTTGCTGACATCAATCCCTTTCATGGTAGCCCCTTCCATTATCTGACCATTGCCATTTACAAATTTTCCATCTTCCGTTTTAGACCACGGTACTATGTCAGCTGCCTGCATTGTATTACTACACAACACAAGTATGAAACCAGATAAGGACAAAACTCAAAAATTGTGTTTAAGACAGCAGACACAAATATGTGGAGTGAATAACTTATCTGGAGGAAATAGAAAATGACAAAATCATTATT
>CAJTDQ010000008.1 GCA_910574895.1 Eubacteriaceae bacterium
GCCACTTCTCTTTTAAAATGTTCATCATAGTATCTGCTCATCTGCTTTTCCTCCTGTTGGTTAATATTATATATTGCCGTCCCAGGTGTTGCAATTTTAATATACCACTACAAAAAGGGAAAAGTTAAAAAGATTCAATATAAGGTGACTGTAAAAAAGAAGAGCAAAAAGAAAAGCCAAGAGAAAAATAACACGAATAATAGTGTTGATAAAAAGCCGGCGAACAATCAAATTGAACATCCTATTATAAAACCAAAATATAAATATGAATTACAGGTTATGAACAGTAAAGATAAAAACTTGTATAATGATTCAGATGTCGTTATTTATATTAAAACAAATAATCCAAACCCAGTAACAATAAAAGCTGATTGTGGAACAGGAAAGTTAGTAAAACGTGAAGATGAAGATGGTGTGTTTTATACAATAGAGGATGAATTTCATAAAATCATATCATCAAATGTTTACAGCGATGTGCGTTATACTGGAAGTAATAATCAAGTTAGCGGAGGATACTTATATACGTATAAATGGGATAATCCCGGAAAGAAAAATTTTACTATAAAAGAAAAAGTAGGAGAGACATGGGTAACAGCTGCCAAGATTGAAATTGAATTAAAGGACAAGAAAAAAGCAGAGGATGAGTGGCTTCAGTCAGTTATAGATGAGGTGACAGACTTAAATATGACCGGTCGGGTGAAAATGCAACGCCTAGAGCAGTACATTCTTGATAATTTTATGTATGACAGAAATAATGAACGCGGAGAAATCTATCTGCTGGCAGATGAAGGAGTATATTGGGAGCGAAAGCACATTGACTGTTGGGATGCAACAAATATTATGTGTCTGTTTGCAGATAAATTGGGATTAGAGAGTAAATGGACTTATGCTGGATATGCACAGCATTATTATGCAACAGTAATAATAGATGGAAAAGAGTATGGGTATGATGCCTGTCCGATGTCGAAAACAGGATGGACTATTGTATGGGAATACATTTTATAAATATTTTATTGGAAAATATTGTAAATATATATTGTTGATGATACAATCAAAATAAGAAGATATGAACGATTGTATTATGGAAAACATTAATAAAGAACATAATCCCTGAGCAGAACCAGATTGATGTATCAGATAGAATCTGACATTTCGATATGGTACTGCTTGGGGATTTTTTTATAAGGAACAGGAGGAGGTCATAAATTTTTAATGTTTTAGGGAGGAGAAGAGATGAGAAGAAAAATGTTAAAAAGCACATGTGCAGTTGTATTATCCATCGCACAAAGGAAATAAGACGAGCCAGAATATCATAGGACCTCAGGAGAATGTCATTGCTACAATCCGCTATGAAGATGACGGAGAGCATGCATACTTTTATAATAAGGATATCAGGACGAGTGTGACGAATGTGGTTGATGAGTCGGGCAATGGTGTTGTAAGTTACCGGTATGATGATTACGGAACAACTACTAGATATGGAAATGAAGATTTTTATAATGAGCTGTGTTATACGTCGGGTGTGTATGATGAATTGACGGAACTTTATTATCTGAATGCGAGATATTATAATCCGGAGAGTGCGACGTTTATAACAAGAGATTCTTATCAAGGAAGAATACAAGAACCTCAAACGCTAAATCGTTATGTTTACTGTTTGAATAATCCCATGAGTAGAGTAGATCCATCTGGTCATGATAGTTATGTTTTTTCGATTAGTGATTTTAAAATAGAGTCAAGTGGAATTCAAAATATATTAAATAAATATTATAACAAAAAGTCGCATTTAAAAGTTGTAAATTCAAAGCAAAGATTTAAAAAAGAATGGAATGCAATGATGGGGAAAAAAATTGAATGTGTAGTTATTAATTCACATGCAGATCCTACAGAATTGGATGATATTGCTACGAAATTTACAGTTAAATCTTTAAAGAAAAAAAATGTAAAAAAATTAATAGTTCTAGGATGTAATGCAGGGCACGATGATTATACATTTTTAAATATTTCGTATGCATTTAGAAACAAAGTCAAAGGTCCAGTCATTGCTTCTGACGGAACAGTTACTTCCGCTTTTTCTATACCTGCAACAGAGACATCTAAATTTAATTCTATAGTAGATTATGATTGGAGATGGTGGAGAAAAAATAAAAAAAGAAAGAAGAATGCAGGATGGATTATGTATGAGAATCTTTCCCTAATGAGTTATTCGGGTTTAAAAAGTATGACTATTAAAGAAATGTGTAATTGGAGAGGTGGTTATTTGAGAGAATGTTAGTTGATTTTTGAAAGGTGATTAATAAAGAAAGGAGAGATAACGAGTTATTATCAAATGCGTTATCAAAATTTTAAATGAAGAAAGTTATAATAACTATATTAATAGTCTGTATTTTTAGCAATGTGTTATTAACAGATTACAGTGTTCAAAATATTTATGGAAGTACGAAGGAAAAAAAGTTTACAACAGGTAAAAAGAACATAAAGGTCAAGGTAAAATTAGCGACAAAAAAGCAACTAAAACTTAAAGTTACAAATATAACAAAAAGAAAATTTTTCTACGGGGGAGCGTTTGTATTAAAAAAACGTGTAAAAAACAAGTGGAAAAAGGTTAAATTCAAAGGACCTATTATGTTTGTTAAAACAAAAACATTGTGGGGAAAGAGTAGTAGGATAGAAAAACTTAAATGGAAGAAGTTTTTTGGTAAGAATCTTTCTAAAGGCAGATATAAAATAGATTATGGACTATTTTATAAAACTTTTAGAATAAAGTAGTAATAAAAGCGAAGTATTACTTACTTGGTCTGGCAAATAAGCCCATACTGTATGATGTATTTGACCGTGTAACGAAAATGTCATATGCTGACAGTAGTAGTTTGAGTACAATTCTAGAACAGTACACTTATGGCTATGATAAAAACAGTAATATTATAAGCGAAACGATTATTAATAATTATCCAGCAAAGCAGGAAGAAAGGGTAAACGAGACAAGAACATATGCCTATGACAGCCTGAACCGTATGATTATTTCGAAAAGAACGGATAACATCAGTCAGACAGTAAGTAATGCTTCGTACACATATGATAAGGTGGGCAATTGCACTAAGAGTGTAGAAGATGGAGTTACAACATATAGCACGTATAATAGTTTGAATCAGTTAGTGTATAGGGATGTTTCAAAGAATGGAGCCCGTGTTGGTCTTACATTCTATTCATACGATGCAAACGGAAATCAGATATTAGAACAGACAATGGTATCTCCGCCGACAATAACTGAGACAATAGAAAAAGAGTATGATACTAATAATCAGCTGACAAAGGTTACATGCAGAGAGGGTAATGCCAATGGACCGATAAAATATGCGCAGGAGAATACATACAATTATGACGGTCAGAGAATTTCGAAGACGGATAATGGTGTAACAACGAATTACTATTATCAGGGAGGAGTGCTGTTATATACAACTGACAATAGTGGTAATAAGACAAGTCAGAATGTTGTAGGACCCCAGGAGAATGTCATTGCGACAATCCGTTATGAGGATAATGGACAGCATACATACTTCTATAATAAGGATATCAGGACAAGTGTAACCAATGTGGTTGATGAGTCTGGTAGTAGTGTTGTAAGTTACAGGTATGATGATTATGGAAGTACTACGAGGTATGGTGATAAGGATTTTTATAATGAAATCTGTTATACGTCGGGAGTGTATGATGAACTGACGAGACTTTATTATCTGAATGCGAGGTATTATAATCCAGAGAGTGCAATGTTTATAACGCAGGATAGTTATAGAGGTGAACAGGATGATTATGGTACATGGAATCTGTATGCGTATTGTGGCGGGAATCCGATTAATTATGTGGATCCGAGTGGGCATAAATATAAAGAACAGTTTAAAACTAAAGATTTAGCGGCGAAAGATTTTGCGGAGTGTTATTATAATAGAAGTTTATATATAAGATTGGAGTTTTCAGCTATAATATATCAGAAGAAAAATAAAAAGTTTTCTTATACAAAATACTCTGTAGGAGATGCTCATAGTTGTAATCCGATGGCAAGTGAGAAAAGAGTACCAGCAGGAGCCTCTATTCGCGCAATTATACATACGCATCCAAATAGTAATGAATTTTCAAGTGCTGATAAAAGGTATTCGGAAGGGTGTTTTCTTCCACTATATGTAGTTACACCTAATAAAAAATTAAGGATTTATCACGATACGAGAAGAGGATATAAAGATGAGGTTGTATATAAAAATTTAAAATTTTCTAAATTATCAAATAAAGTGAAAACAAAATTAGCAAATAAATATGCAATTAGATGGAACAGTCATTTATTGAAAGATTGTGGTTTTGAATGTCAAAATAGGAGGTGGCCATCATGGTAAAAAAAATGTTATTAATGATAGTGTTGCTATTAGCAACTATAATTTGTGTTGCATGTTCGACGGCGGTTAAGGAGAAAGAGACGATGAAACAAGAGTTAAAAGTAGATAAGAGTTATATTTTTGATGCTCAAAAGATAAAAAAAACAGAAGATGGAATAAGGGAAGAAATAATAATTCCTGACAAAACTATTGCTTTAGAATATTCAAATATGATATTAGAAAAAGTTTTGAAAAAAGATATCAATGAGTATAAAGAAGTGTATATCAATTATGATTCAAAAAAAGAAGTATGGATATTAACATACAGTTTGGGAAAAGAAACTCTTGGGGGAGATATTAATATTGCCATAGATAAGAAGACGGGGGAAGTATTACTTATTTGGTTAGGCGAATAAATACAGATTCGTAATTCAAAAGTATGAAAATAATAGGTTGTCTATAAACTAATGGATAAGTTTAAGGATTAAAGGGAGGATTGAACCCTACCAATTTGATAGGATTCAATCCTCATACTTATTATGGGTCGTGACCCTGTTGAGCTCGCGAAGCGTGCGAAATATCAACCACCCGTTTGTGCTCATGATTCTATTATTGGATAAGATAACCATGAATAACATTAAAAAGTTGTGAAAATGAGTCAAAACAAAGGTTTGATTTTAGGTCGTTAATATTTCTAAGAAATAGATAGGGAAGAATTTGGTGATGGTGTCGTAAGTTACTAGTATGATGATGGTACATAGAATTTGTATGCGTATTGTGGAGGAAATCCGATTAATTATGTGAATCCGAGTGGGCATGATGCAATTGAAGAGCCTGATATGTGGTTATGTAAACATATAATTAATTCTCCTTCTTATATTGGTGCGGAATTATATTTAAGAAAGAGAAAAGGATGGAAATACTCGGCAGATTTTTTAGAGCATTCATTACAAAAGAACCCGAGTGATTTGGTATATGGTTATGATTCTGAATTATCAATTAAATTGAGTAGGCATAAGAAAATAAAAAAGAGTATAAGATTATTTTTAAAAAGGAAGAAAAAAATGATAAAAAAAATAGTAGTATTAATAGTTACTATATCAATCGTATTAGCAGGATGTAACAAAAATGATATATTAACATCAATAGGTAAAGAAATAGGAGTTGATATATCTTCAGAGAAAATTTTAGAAGAAAAAGATGATCATGGTGTTTTTTTGGTGATGGAATAAAAATAGTCAAGATTCAAATTAAGAACAAGCAGTTTATTAGAGAATTAGATGATTCAAGTGAATGGAAACCTCAAATATCTAAAGCAATACAAGGGTTTTTGTATGGATTGGAAGAGGGTGATTGCGGGTATGCACCATTTATTTCTGATGAGGATGATACTCCGTTGATACCTACTTTTTCTCATGCTTATTATTTTATTAAAAATAGAAATAGTGATAGCTGTGACTTAGAAGGAACGGAAATGTTAGAATTACCTTCACAAAATGTAACAATAGCAGTTTATGATATTGAAACATCCGTGCTATATTATTGTGAATATGATTCTTGAAATTATAAAAAAGATTAAAAAGAAATATCACTTGTTTAAAAAGAGTGGAAAAAGTAAAGATAAGTATGGGATTACTTTAAAAAAAGGAGATATGTTTCTCAACAAATTGGAACACTCTGTAAATATAAAATAACGGTGAAAATGTGGATGCAAAAATTAAGCTTATCATTTACCAGCAGATTAGGGAGAGCAAAATGGAGAAAAAAATAATATATTTAGCACTTATAATTATTACAATATTATCGGGGGGTGCTGACACTACCGTGGATGATGTTACTTGTATAAGCGAACAGATAGGCATAGATATTTCAGGAAGTAAAATTATAGAAAAAACGGATACTCATGGAAGTTTTCATGGAGACGGCATGATGTTTGTTTAAATAGAAATTAAAAATAAAAATTTTGAACAAGAATTAAAAAAAATTGGGAAATGGTCGCAAGAACCCTCTGAATTGACTGAAATACTTTTATATGGAAATGAAGAATGGAGTTCATATATCGCGGACGATAATGGTAAACCTTTGATGAAAAAAATAGAGAATGGATATTATTTTATAATAAATGATACAGATTCTAACGAGGAAGATATTGAATGGTCAGAAATGTACTCTGTAAATGCAATAGTAGCAGTATATGATGTGGACAATAATATACTATATTATTACGAAATAGATACTTGATTAATGTGTTTTTGTTATCAGAAAAAGTATTACAAATATCTAAAAAAGGTGACAGGTCCAAGAAAAGATAAAAGACATGGAGCAGATAAAAGGAAACCTAGTGGATCAAGGGAACGGAATGTCGGTCATGTAAACGGAGAAGAACATTCAAGAGTTCCTAAAGGTAGCAATGGAAGAGCAAAAAGAACTGTTAAAAATGTTGCTAAAGCGGGGGTAGTCATTGGAGCAGGTTATGTGATTTATAGAGGAGTAAGGTTGCTACCTTCACTACTACCGCCATTTTGGTGGACTATTCCTGGAAATGTTATAATTCCATAGCATAAATAAGTTTAATAAGGGAGAAAAGATATATGCGAGTAACTAAATTATCAAATGGATTAACATTTATATCTTATCCAATACAACATGCAAAATCTGTTGAAATGGGATTATATATAAAAGCAGGTTCGAGATATGAGACCAAAAGTAATAATGGAATCACGCATTTACTTGAACATATACATTTTAGACAACTTGGTGATATGTCTCAGGAAGTGATATATCAAGAGGCAGAATGTATGGGAAGTTCTTTGCGTGGTACTACATATAAAGAGATGATGAATTTTCACATGAAAGTCAGACCGAAATATTTAGAAAAGAGTTTATTGTTTTTCGAGAAAATTTTAACTACATTTAATTGGACAGATGAGCAATTGGAAAGTGAAAAAAGGATTGTTTCTAATGAAATATATGAAAAAGAGGATGAGCAGGAGTTACAACTGATTTCGGACGAAACAATTTGGCAGGGGCATTCACTATCACAACCAATATTAGGAGATGAACAGACTATAAAAAGAATCAGTCTAGAGGAATTAGTAAATTACAAGAAAGAGATATTTTGCAAGGGGAATATGGTTTTCGTTATCACTGGAGCCATTGAAGACAATAATATTAAATCAATTACTAAGCAGTTTGAAAGGATTCCGATTGCTGATAATAAAACAACGTTTATAGATAAAAGTGTTGTAGAGACACAATTTCAAAGAACACCTAATATAGTTATGAAAAAGTATTCTTCTTGGAGTCTTTTAGATGTTCAGTTATCTTTTGATGTGAATTTGAAATTAGTTAAAGAAAATGAACTTTTGTTTTTAAATAGTATTATCGGTGGCGGAGATGGTTCTCGGTTGCAAAAAGAGATACGCGAGAAGATGGGACTTGTATACGAAATACATTCTTATGTTGAAACTTATAATGATGCAGCAGTTTTATCAATATTTTTTTCTATTGAAAAGAAGAACTTACAATTAGGTTTGAAAAAAATTATGGACATTCTTAATAATCTAAGAGTAAATATTTCTCAAAGGGATATGGATATGAATAAAACTTTTTTTACAGACAACCTATGGTTTTGGCTCGAAGATTCTCGTGAATTAAATTTTCAGTTGGGATGTGATTTTATAGAGGGGAAAGAATTACTGACGATTGAAGAAAGAATTAAGGAAAATGAAAAAATAGACAATTATCGTTTGAGAGAAGTGTCAAACATTATATTCAAAAGGGAAAATATTTCTTTAATTGTAATGGGAACAACAAAAGGATTGACAAAGAAATTGTTAAAAGACTGGTTAGAAGTGTAAGATAGATATTCGAAAATGTTATATCAAAGGTTTGATGTATTAAGTAAAGTATAGTATTTTGGAGATTTAAAATGAAAAAGGTTATAGTTATACTATTAGTGTGTTGCTTATTTAGTGATATATTATTTATGCATAATGGAATTCAAGAAGTTTATGGTAGTACAGTTGAGTATCCAATGACAGAAAGTAAAAAACATGTAAAGATGAAAGTCTTATCTGTTAATAAAAAGCAGGTAAAACTAAAGATTATAAATAAGGGAGATAAGGATTATTATTTTTATGAAAGGTTTGTATTGAAAAAAAGAGAAAAAAACAAATGGAAAAAAATAGAATTTAAAGAAAACGTAGGATTTACATTTTTAGGTTATGAGTTTTTTAAAGAAAGAAAATATGAAACAACATCAATTGAAAATGTAGGACAATACAAGGGAAGTTTTTATTATGACATTGCATTAATACCAAAGGGAACTCTGGATAAGTCCAAAGTAGTCGAGTATAAATATAAGTATATGGCGAGTATTCTTGATGATGCACAATATATTTTGTTGACATATCAATATGATAATGACGATTACATAAGAGAAAAGGACAGGTTATCACATGTAGAAGATGAGTATGCCAGTGTTATCTATGATACTTCAAAATTTGATTTGCCCGCTTATATCTATATGTATAATGTGGGAGACAGCAATGAATTTGCATTGGTAAATGATGAAATGAAACAGATTACATATATATGTATTCAATGTCCTTTTGATTTTATAGGTGAGAGATATGTAGTGTAAGTATGGGAACATTATTTCATAATAATACATAATTTAAAGAAAAAAGGATATTTTTATGAATTATACAAATCTAGTACCAGTAATCGGTACGGTATTACGGATTATGAGTGAAAGAGACTGTTGCAGCCATATGATGTCTCTGCAAACAGCAAACGGGATTGTAAATTTCAGAATTAATTCAGAGACAGTAGTAATAGACAGCAGGCAGCTCCGTGTAGGGATGCAGATTGCAGCATTTTATGACAGCACACTTCCGGTACCACTGATTTTTCCACCACAGTATACTGCACAGCTTGTGACAGTGATTGGCAGAAATGAACAGGTTATGATTAATCATTTTGACAATAATCTTGTTTCTACAGATGGGGCGTTACAGCTCAATGTGGCAAGGAATACTACAATTACGACACTGAATGGACAGAATTTTAACTGCAATTTGGGAAATCGTAATTTGTTAGTTTATTATACGGTTATGACAAGAAGTATACCGCCACAGACAACTCCAAGAAAAATAGTGGTGTTATGTTAAAATAGTAATATAAAACTCCAGTTCCAAATTAAAGGAAACTGGAGTTTTTGTATAATTGAATTATTTTTTGTGTTATAATTGGAAAATAATGGGAGCTATAGTATAAAATACAGTGAACAGTCGTGGGTTTATCCTGGAGACATATTACCTTATAGTATTTGTAAAAAACATAAGAAAAAATGTGGCGTTTGGGAAAAGCGTTGAAAATGGGTGTTGTATAACTTGGTTTTGAATATGTTTAAAATTAAAATAAAATCAAAATATCTAAGATTATATACACTTGTTAGGAAAAATGCTATACATTTTACAGTTTTTTAAGATTATGTGGTTTTTTTCATATAATAGTTACTAGGGGGTAAATTTATGAACATTAACAATATGATAAAGAGCGTAAGATGTGCAAGACGGCTTTCGGTAAAGGAGTTGTCACAAAAAGCAGATATATCAACAAAATTTTTGTATGATATAGAAGCAGGAAAAAGGGGAGTGTTTTACATTACGCTATACAAGATTGCCAAAGCCCTGAATGTAACTTGTGATTACTTAATTTTAGGAGAAGAAAGAAATTTAAGTAATGAATTAGTAAGTGTTTTAGTGCAATTGGATACAAAGGAACAAAAGTTACTTTATACCATGGCTTTAGAAATAATTAAACTAAGAGAAAGCGAAGTCAAATAACATTTTATAAATTATGACTGAAAGTTATTAGTTAAAGAGGTGATAAGTATGTAAAAAAATCTATAAACAAAAGAAAAAATGAATTATTGATACTATATATAGTATTGAAAATACGTGGCTGGTGGATAATAAGACTTATATAATTAAAAGAATAATTTATATTGGAGAAATATTATGCAGAGTAAAGATCACGTATATAGCAAATCAATAGGAAAGAGAATTCGTTCTATTCGAATGATGAACAATCTCACGCAGGATAATTTAGGAGATATCTTAGGTATTTCGGCTCAGGCAGTTTATAAAATAGAATCTGGCGAGAATATGATTACAGTAACTTCGTTAATTATCTTATGTGAGGAGCTGGATGTTACTCCGGATTATATTTTGTTTGGAATAAAGAAATCAGAACGAGAGTTAGAGTTATCTTTTGAAACAATGGAAGGAAATGAAAAGCTGCATTTATTGTTTCGTCTGCTGTTATACATGAGCAAAGTAGAAAATGAGAAGTACAGAGAACCATTAGAAAACATTATTGATTTGCTGGATAAAAAAGTATAAAGGATAAATGGTATGAAAGGGATAAAGAAGAATATACTGGTTGTGGAAGACAGCGAGTATTATATGAATCTAATATGCAATACTTTAAGTAAAATTCCAGATATTAACATATATAAAGCAACTTGTAGTGCAGAGGCTTACAAATATGCAATGGAAATGTCGATATCTGTTTTTATTGTGGATTTAATTTTAAATACAAATGTGTTGGGAGATGTTTCTGGCATTAAGTTTATTGAGCGAATGAGAACAATAGAAAAATATAAATTTGTGCCAGTGATAATTACAACCTCATTAGAAGATCCAAAGCTCCATTCTTATAGCTACCTTCATTGTTATCGGTATTTTGAGAAAACATTTGATACAAATGAATTAGTGGAAACTGTTCTCGAAGTGCTGAAGTATGAATCCCCAAAGGAAAAGACAAAAATTATATATTACAAAAGAGAAGGTTTGTTATTTTCTATTAACACAAATGATATTATTTATATTGAAAACTGTAATAGGTTTATTAAATATCATTGTGTGGATGGCCTTCACACGGCACCATATCAATCCTGTAAGAAAATTATACAGGAAATGGAGTCAACTGATTTCATACAATGCAGTAAAAATACTATTGTTAATAGAAAGTATATTTTATGTGTAGATTCCATTAATAGATATATTACTTTAATGAATGAATACGGCACATTAGATATTGGTCCACGAATGAAAAAAGAGTTTATGAATAGGTTGAAAAATGATTGAGTTAATATACTTGTTGGCTGAAATACTGTCGGTTGTGATATGTATTTTTAATTTAAATAATAAAACGATAAAGATTAGTATAAATATCTTAATTTTAATATCAGTAGATGTTTTATATATTACTTTGATAAATAATGGATATTTCGAGAAAAAATCTTTACCTGTAATTTACGTGCTTATAGTCTTTTTTTCATTATTAGAGTTTAAAAACAAATTGACATATACAATTTGTATTTGTACTACTGCTTTTATATTTGTAACAGCATTGCAAATGATAATGTTTTTACCTGCAAGTTTGTTAAGTTTTATTTTTAGCGAAGAAGTTGTTGTATTAGTTATTAATTCAGTAAATTGTCTTTTGCTTATTTTAACAAAAAAGTTTAGTGTATATAGAAAACTGTATGATTTGTGTAAGGTAAAAGAATTAAAGGTATTTATATGTGCGGCAATTGTTTTATTGTTGATGAGTTATTATCTTTATGTAATTAAAGTTAAAAATAAAGTACAAATGGATGCATATATTACCTGTTTGGTACTGATTGTTATGACAATGTATTTGATTCTTAGATGGCAAAAATCACATCATGAAGTTATAGTAAAAGATAAACAAATAGAAGTAGTGAGAAAATGTAAGAATTCTTTTGAAGAACTAATAAATATTGCTAGAAAGAATCAACATGATTTTAATAATCATATTATTGCTATTTCAGGTATGCATAATGTAATTGATACATATGAAGAATTGGTTAATGAGCAGAAAAAGTATATTGGTGAAATTAACAATAGAAACAAAATTAATAAAGTATTATTAGGGGTAAACGAGCCGATTTTAGCTGGATATTTATTTGGAAAATTATCAAGTATAAAAGAGTATGGTATTGATATAGAGCATACTTTGTCTGTTTTATCAAATAAGATTGATTATATAACAATATTTGATTTAAATGAAATTATTGGTATATTATTAGACAATGCAACAGAGGCAGTAATATCTGAATGTGGAGAAAATAAAAAGATTCATTTGGAATTAGAAGAAACCGACATCAGATTAAAAATTAGTGTATCAAACCCTAGTGAATATTTAAAGCAAGAACGGATTTTGGAGATGTTTAAAACGGGTAAATCTACGAAAGGCAAAAATAGAGGATTAGGATTAGCTAAAATAAAAGATTATCAGGAACATTATGGTTTCGATATTTTGGTAGATAATAAACAGACAAACAATAAGAATTGGATATGTTTTACAATTATAATATTAAAAAAGATTTCAAGCAACAGCAAAGTTACTTGAAATCCATTTTAAAACTTATTCAAAGTCTTCAGGAAGTGGATATTTCTGTTCACCAAAAAATAGAAGGCTTATTTTGGAAAAACGAACCCATAATGCCATAGCCATGCATAAGTTGCATATGGTTCCTATACTAGTAAGTTTGATTTTTTTCATGATTTGCATTCCTTTCATATTATTTTAGCAATACCAAGTTGTAAAAATATAAGTGATATAAAGTTTAACCTGTATAAATAAATCCAGAAAAAAATACTGGAATATGCTAACAAATATTAATAACATTAATATCATATACAGTATAATTGTTAAAATTAATATTAATACATAACTATGAAAAAAGAGGGTATTTTCATAATAAACGTAATAATTTGTAATTTCTTGCCTAAAGTTTAGGAAGAAAGCATATTTATATATAAACTAAAAAACGGGTACCTTATATAAATTTAATACTTAAAAAAATTTAAAAATGATAAAATATATAAAAAAAAGCAAAAGAAAGAAGGAGGGTTTTTCTAATGAAATTAAGAAAAGTATTGGCAATAGTTTTAAGTGCAAGTTTGATATTTGCCGGCACCGCAAATATGGCTTATGCTGACGAGGGACAAGGAGATGAAGGAGGAGACACTGCTGTCACTTATGAATTAAAAGTAAATGGCAAGCAGTTTTCAGAAAACAAAACTACAATTCAATGTGGTGAAGGAACAGCAGAATATAATCATGAAGCAGCAACATTGACATTGAGTAATGCGCAGATTACTGAGATAATGGGATATTCAGGTGGATGTATTTCATCACAGATTGAAGGGCTGAAAATTGTTCTTGTAGGTGATAATACAATCAGTAATAGTTATAATACGGGAATTAATTCTACGAATGATGTTACAATTACAGGTGAAGGTACATTAAAAATATCTGGTTATATGGGCATTGAATCAGGTTCTTATGGCAGCCAGAATGGTGTGCTGACAATAAAGGACACAAAAGTAATTATAAATACAGATGATAAGTGTGTTTCAGCAAATACAGATATTGTTGTTGAAAATAGTGTGTTTGAAGCAAAGGTAAATCATGGTACATATTCTTATGCCACAGCAATTTCTATGGGCAGTGTTGGAAAATTTGTGGTAACAAATAGTGACGTAACTGTTGAATCACCTGAAAATTCAGCAATTTATATGGGAGATGTATTCTCAGAAACAGAAAGAAAGTTTATACTTAATTCTGGCAATGTTATAATTAAAAATTTAGGGGGAAGTTCTTCTGCTATTCATTTTGGACCAGTAGAGAATGCTGCTATTGAAATCAATGGTGGTATGTTAAATGTAGAAAGTGCTTCTACAGTTACTAATCTTGCAGAATCAGCTATTACGATAAAAAATACAAGTATTGCATCTGGATCATGGGATGGAAATAATATAAAAATCACACATCCGGAACATCATTTTAGTTCAGAATGGGTATTTGATAAAGATAACCACTGGCATGAATGTGAATGTGGAGAGAAGCAGGATGTGGCTGCACATACAGGAGGAACTGCAACAGAAGAAGAGCAGGCAGTTTGTGAAGTATGCAAATCACCTTATGGTGACAAAGTAACAAAACCAATCGAGACCACAGAAGCACCAACAACAAGTGCATTGTCCAAGGTAGAAACAACTACAGCAAATGCAGTAGAAACTACAACTGCAAATAATCCAACGAAGGCGATTAAAGTAGGTAAAACAACGTGCAAAACTGCAACAAAAAAATATAAAGCAGCAAAAATCAAAATTTCTTTAAAGAAAGTAAAAAAAGCAAATAAATATCAGGTACAGATTTCTAAGTCAAAGAAATTTAATAAAGTTTTAGTGAAAAAAACAGTTAAAACAGTTAAATTTGTAATTACTAGTAAAAAACTTGAAAATAAGAAAAAGTTGTTTGTCAGAGTAAGAGCACTTCAACTTGTTAATAGAAGAGTTTACGCAGGAAAATGGTCAAAGCTTAAAAAAGTGAAAATTAAATAAAAAGTGTAGTTACTTTTAAGTTTTACAAATATCGTATTGATTTATTTAAGAGAATGAGAAGTCTAAGAATACGTATGTAAAGTATGCATTCTTAGACTTTTTTATTATGAAATTGTAGGTATATTAATGATGATATATTAAAAATACTATATAAAATACGTTTTTATTACACTATTTAATGCAAAAAGCATATTATTTAAAAATAGCCAAACAACATTATGCTGGTATGTTATAATATATAAAATTGTTGTGAGCGTTTTATTTTTTACAATCTGCTTAAAGATAAAATTTAACAAATAGCATAAGGATAAAAGTGAGAGGAGAGAAAAACAATGAAATTAGAATCTATAGGAGTAAAGATTAGGGAAAAGAGGGAACAGAAGTCATGGAGCCAGGAGGCATTAGCATGTGCGGCAGACTTATCTACCGTATATATTGGAATGATTGAACGAGGAGAAAAAGTACCTAGATTGCAGACCTTTTTAAGAATCGTACATTGTTTGGGAACTACACCTAATGATTTATTGGCGGGATTATTTCCTGAGAAAAAAAATGAAGAAACTTTTAAGTATAAACATGAAATTGAAAAATTAAGTGTAAAAGACAAGAATAAAATGTATAAAATAATGGAGGCCTTTTTTGAAGAATACTAGGTAATAATGCAAATCTACATTATTGCTAGATTTGTAAGAATATGTTAAAATACAATTGCTTTTTAAATTTGATACTTAATAAAAAATAAAAACAGTTATATATGAGTCACTCAAATATGTCATATAGAGTATCATATATAATTTTTTTTTACCCCGAGCCGATTATAAATATATGATATAGTATTTTGAATACGTGGATAGTAAATAATAAGATTTATATAATTATAAGAATAATCTATGTATGGAGAGATATTATGCGAAATAAAGACCACAGAAACAATAAAGAAATTGGCAAAAGGATTCGTTCTGTAAGAATGATGAATAATCTTACACAGGATAATCTGGGAGATATGTTAGGTATAACTGGACAGGCTATACAAAAAATGGAAGCTGGTGAAAATATGATTACAGTAAATTCATTGATGATATTATGCGAAAAATTAGACGTAACACCAGATTATATACTGTTTGATAAACCAAAAACGGAACGTGATGTAGAGTTATCGTTTGAAACTTTAGAGGGCAATCAAAAATTGCAATTACTATTTCGATTATTGTTATATGTTAGTAAAGTTGAAAATGAAAAATATAGAAATTTATTAGAATCAATAATTGGCACGTTAGATTAAAGGATAAAGGACATTTAAGATGAAAGTGTTTAATAAAAATATACTTGTTATAGAAGATAATGAGTTTTATATGGATTTAATATGCAATGAACTGGAGCAGTTAGAAAATGTTAATATATACAGAGCAACAAATAGTGCAGATGCATATAAATATGCGATGGAGATATGTATCGATGTATTTATTGTTGATATTATTTTAAATACAAATGCATTAGGAGATGTATCAGGAATTAAGTTTATTGAAAGAATTAGAACTATAAATAAATATAAGTTTGCACCGATAATTATCACTACTTCTCTAGAAGACCCTAAACTCCATTCTTATAGTTATTTACATTGCTATCGTTATTTTGAAAAGAAATATGATCCGAAAGAATTATTTGCGACTGTTCTTGAAGTACTGCAGTATGAAACACCAAATGAAAGTACAAAGATGATTTATTATAAACGAGAGGGACTGCTGTTTTCAATCAATATTCAGGATATCATTTTTATTGAGAATTGTAACAGATATATAGAATATCATTGTACAGATGGGGTTCATAAAGCACCATATAAGTCTTGTAAAAATTTAATAGAAGACATACATTCTGAAGATTTTCTACAATGCAACAGGCACACAATTGTTAACAGAAGATATATTCTGTATGTAGATCTTGTAAATAGATATATAGAGTTAACAAATGATTATGGAAGTTTAGAAATAGGACCACGAATGAAGAAAGATTTAATAAGCAGGTTGAAAAATGATTGATGGATTGTTTACGTTAATAGAAATTATAGCAGTTGTAATATGTATACATAATTTATATTCAAGAGATAAAATATTTTCTATGTATACTTTAATATTTGTTTGCTTAGAAAGTTTTTATATACAATTAGCAAATGAAGGTATTGTATCTAAAGAAGTAATGATTGTAATATACCTGTTATTTATATTATATACTTTAATAGAATTTAGAGACAGTCTTATAAATTGTATTTATAATTGTTTAGTGACAATGTTAATTATTTCTGTATCTCAAATGGTTTTCTATTTGCCTGGAATATTAGTATATAATTTATGCAATAGTGAAGAGATAATGGCCGTATTCATTAATCTTTTAACTCTTTTATTAATAATAATTACAAGAAAAGCGAAACTATATAATGCTCTTCACAATATATGTAGGAGAAAAGAAATAAAAGCGGTAATAAGTATTATTGTTAGTATAGGAATATTGCTTTATTATTCATATAGGATTAAAAAAGATAACGTTGTTCCAATAGATCTATATCTAACATGTTTATTATTTTTGATTATTGTAATATTCTCTATATATAGATGGCAGCGTTCTAATTACGAGGTGGAGCTAAAAGAGGAACAGTTAAAGATAGCCCGAAAATACAATGATTCTTTTCAGATATTAGTAGAAGTTGTAAGAAAAAATCAGCACGATTTCGATAATCATTTATTAGCTTTATCTGGAATGAACCTGAATTCTGCTTCTCGTGATGAACTGGAGGAAAAACAAAAGGAATATAAGAAGACGATATTAGAACAGAATAAATATAACAAAATTTTGTATCGGATTAATGATCCAATATTGGCAGGATACACCTTTAGTAAATTGTCTGAGTTAGAAGAACAGGGATTAAATGTATTTTATGATGTAAATATAAAATCAGATAAAGTGGATGATATTCCCGTATACGACATAATAGAAATTATTGGGATTCTATTGGATAATGCAAGGGATGCATTAAAAGAAAATAATTTAGAAAAAAGAGTCAAGTTTATTCTAAGTGAAGATAATGAAAGGTTTACAATAGGAGTATATAATGTTAGCCCTTATTATTCAGAAGAGAGTATAATTAAGTTTTTTAGAAAAGGATATTCAACAAAAGGTGAAAATAGAGGTATAGGTTTGTCAAAAGTGAAAGAATTTCAAAAGCAATATGGATTTGACATTTTAATTGATAATAAAACTGAAGAGAATGTAAACTGGTTAAGATTTAATATTGTAATTAAAAAGGCCTCGGTTGATTAAAACCGAGGCTTTTGTCTATTCATAATCTTCTGCAACAGGATATTTCGGTTCACCAAAAAAGCAAAAGCTCATTTTTGAAAAACGAACCATAAACATCATCGCCAAGCATAAATTACAAATAGTGTTCATACTTGTGAGTCTAAATTTTCTCATTTGTAAGACCTCCCTTTCTAGATAATTTAGCAATTTATTGTATTATCAGAACACAATTATCCAGAGATAAAAAATTAGTTAAAATTTTCTGGAAGTGGATAGTTAGATTCGCCGAAAAATAAAAAACTTATTCCTGAAAATCTTACATAGAATATCATTGAAAGACATAAATTACAAATGATATTCATAGTTACTAATTTTATTTTTTTCATTAATATATGCCTCCTGTTCTTAGAATTTTGGCGACTATTAATTGTATTGTATGTAATACAATAGTCCAAAAACCAACTTGTATATATGGAGCCAGAAATGAAATATTCTGGAAAATGCTAACGCATAGTATGAAAGAAAAAATTATAAAAAAACCTATATTACGGCAACTTTTTATAAGAACACTGTCAGGGGCTGGTCTAAAAGGTGATGCAACTGGTCCAATGTAAAAGTTAATAATCATACAAATAATACTAAAAAACATAATATGAGTAGTTGATAACGAAAATAGATTTGGAAAAAACATAATTGACATATATAAGATAAAAAAAGTAAGTAACAGACAACTCATGTAATGTTTACAATGCAGTCCTCCAATATTAATTCTTAAAAATAAAAGTAAAATAATTGAAAATAAGAAAGGATAAAAATATCCTAATACTCCAAACAAAGTTCCGAAAAGAAGTAATTTTGAAAATTCGGAAAATAAGGATGCTAATACATACTTTACTTTAGCTATATCATAGTCAGAATAACCATATTCTCTTTGCAATTCCTGAATCAGTTCGCTCATAACAACCTCCATTTTATTATTTTTGCGTAGTAATGTAATAAATATTTATCTATTACGTAAATCCAATAGAATTATCAGTGAGAAGTATAAAAGAATAATAATGAAAAACTTCAATTCTATGAAATGCAATGTAAAAATAATTATAAACGCAAAAAAAAGAATAAAAATCATGTCATTTCTTGTAAATGGTTTTGATATATGTATGAAAAAGTGTAATTAGGAAAATATAAACAAAAAAGTAATTAGGGGAAATATAATATGTCAAAATCAGTATGGATAGATGGTACAAAACTTCCAAAGTATCAAAAATTGCAAGGAAAGGTTAAAACCGAGGTTTTAGTTATTGGTGGTGGAATCACAGGAATATTATGTTCGTATTTTTTGAATCAATCAGGAGTAAATACTATACTAGTTGAAGCTGATAGGATATGTCATGGGGTAACAGGGAATACTACAGCAAAATTAACTTCTCAGCATGGATTAGTATATGAAAAAATGATACAGTCTGTAGGAAAAGAAATGGCCGGAAGATATTTAGAGGCAAATGAGCAGGCACTAGAACGGTACAGAGAGCTGGCAAAGAATATAAATTGTGATTTTGAGAGAAAAGATTCTTTTATTTATTCATGCTCAAACCGAAGCAAAATTGAAAAGGAAGTTGAGGCTTTAACACAGTTAGGAATTGCGGCAGAATTTTGCGAACACATTTCAATTCCATTATCTATCAGGGGAGCAGTAAAATTTCCTAACCAGGCACAATTTAATCCGTTAATGTTTTTATCGGAGATTGTAAAGGGATTAGAAATCTATGAGCACACATTTATCAAAGATATCGCTCCACATAAAGCGTGGAGTAATGAAGGGGAAATTACTGCAAATAAAATTATCGTAGCGACGCATTTTCCGTTTTTGAATAAATATGGAAGTTATTTTTTAAAATTATATCAGGACCGCTCATATGTAATTGCCTTAAATAATGTAGAAGATGTACATGGTATGTATATGGATGAGGAGAAGACAGGTAAGTCTTTTCGAAATTATAAAGATTTATTATTGATTGGTGGAGGAAGTCATAGAACTGGTAAAGCTGGAGGCAACTGGGAAGAACTAAGAGAGTTTGCAAAACAGTATTTTCCAGAAGCAAAGGAGAAGTATGCCTGGGCAACACAGGATTGTATGAGTTTAGATCAAATTCCATATATCGGAAGATATTCAAAACGGACACCGGATTTGTATGTTGCATCTGGTTATAATAAATGGGGAATGACAACATCCATGGTTGCAGCAATGTTATTATGTGATTTAGTTATGGAAAAGAAAAATGAATGGGAAGAGGTATTTTCTCCAAGCCGCAGTATTTTAAAACCACAGCTCTTTATTAATGGAGTTGAGGCAACAAAAAATTTATTGACACCAACAATGAGACGTTGCCCGCATTTAGGCTGTGCATTAAAGTGGAATTCTACAGAACAAACGTGGGATTGTCCGTGTCATGGTTCCCGTTTCGAAAAAGATGGAAAAATAATTAATAATCCGGCTACCGGAGATGCAAAGCTTAAATAAAGATGATTTTGTTAAGTTAACATAACATATATGTAAAAATTAAATTGATGATATTTTCTCTTTGTGATAGACTATTTAATAATAAAGATATACGAGGGATTAATATGGAACAGTGGGATTTATATACAAAAGATAGAATTAAAACAGGAAAGAAAATAAATAGGGGAGAGCGTGTTCCGAAAGGACATTTTAGAACAGTAGTACATGTAGCTATATTTGATACGAAAGGAAAAATGCTGATACAACAAAGACAGAAAGATAAAAAACTATGGGCTGGTCTATGGGATGTGACAGCAGCAGGAAGTGTAATTGCAGGTGAGAGCAGTCTTGAGGCAGCAGAACGTGAAGTGTTTGAAGAGATAGGATATGAAATAAACCTAAATAATGAAAGACCAGCATTTACAATTGATTTTGATGAGGGCTTTGATGACTGTTACTTAATTATCCGAGATTTGGATATTGATAAATTAGTATTACAGGAAAAAGAAGTTCAAAACGTGAAATGGGCAACGGAAGAAGAAATCCTGCAAATGATAGAGGATGAGACGTTCATTTCTTATCATAAGTCAAAGATTGAATTGATGTTTTTCCTTAGGAATCAGCGGGGAACTCACACAAGAAATGACAAATATAAATAATAATATGGCAAAATAAGACAATATAAAAAGTCATCTTGAAAAAGATGACTTTTTTTGCAAAAAATATAATTATATATAATACCAAACACCATTAGAATAGGTATATACTCCATAGGTACGTAGATAATCGGCCATAAACAATATAGAATTTAAATATAAATATATGGAGCGTACTTTATGGAGAGAAAGAAGATTACGGCACTAGACAGACAAATAGGTTCAAGAATTAAATCTATTAGAACAGATAATAAATTGTCTCAGGAAAAAATGGCAGCAAAAATAGGATTGGAGTCTCTTACTTTTTACCAGAATGTAGAAAAAGGAAAAAACAGGTTATCATTAGAGAATTATATTAAAATATGTGATGAGTTTAATGTCACGATGGATTTCGTATTAAGAGGAAAGGTTAGTGACAACAAAGAATTTGAAGTATTCTTTGACAGCCTGGCTCCTAATAATAAAGTTCAGGAGTTTATGAATTTAATATTAAAGTTATGTGGAAATGAAGATGATGATTACATAAATTCTTTATTCGAAGTATATAAAAAGATGAGTTGAAAGAGTATACAAAAGATAAAGCGGGGAGATAAAATGCAGTTAATATACAAACAGATATTAGTAGTAGAAGATAATAAATACAGTATGAACCGTATTTGTTCTATTTTGAAAGAAATTGAGGGAATAACGGTTATAAAGGCAGAAAATAGCGGAGAAGCATATCAATGTGCAATGGAGTATTCTATTGATTTGTTTATCATTGATATTATTTTAGATTCAACAAAAGAAGCAGATGTTTCGGGAATGTCTTTTGCAGAAACAGTAAGAAAAATGGAAAAATATAAGATGACACCGATTATTTTTACAACATGTTTAGAGGATCCGGAGTTACATGCATATGCACATTTACATTGCTATGAGTACTTTAAAAAACCATATGATTCAGAAAGATTAAAAGAAGCAATTATTACAACACTGCAAATGAAAATTCCCAAGTATGAAAAGGAATATGTATGTTTTAAGGTTAATGGAATTGTGTTTCCGGTCAAAATAAAAGATATAGTATACATTAATAATAAAACTACATCATTACAGATACAGTGTGCTAACGGGGAAAGTATTGATGCTCCTTATAAATCCAGCAGACAAATGCTGTTAGAACTTAATTCTAATAAATTTTTAAAGTGTAATAAAAGTGTCATTATTAATGTTGATTTTATTGAGTCTGTAAACTATCAAATTTGTCAGGTAAAATTAAAAAAGAATTTTGGTGAGGTTAAAATTGGGCGAAGAATATTAAAAAGTTTTAAAGAAGGTTTACAACAGTCATAGAAAAAATATCCTATTGTTAAAGTAATGTCTTTGGTGTTAAAATACATAACATTAAAGACTTATTTTTTTGTGAAAATATTTGGAGGTTATATGATTCGGGCAGTGATATTTGATATGGATGGTTTGATGATTGACAGTGAGAGAGTTACTTATGAATGCTTTAGAAAATATTTAAAAGATAAAGATATGGATATGACAGAGGAGTTTTACATAACTTTGCTTGGGCAGACTATAAAAGTATGTAAACAGAAAGTATTAGACCAATTTGGAAAAGATTTTCCTTATGAGGATTGTGTAAATCAGGTTCACGAGATGCTGGATGAACGGTTATTAATAGAAGGTGTACCGATAAAGAAAGGGTTAATTGAATTATTAAAGTATTTGAAAGAAAATCATTATAAAATGATTGTTGCAACGTCCAGCGAAAGAATCCGTGTGGACAAGATATTAAAAAATGCAGGGATTTTAGAGTTTTTTTATGATTCTATTTGTGGTGATGAGGTGGAGAATGGAAAGCCGAATCCGGAGGTGTTTTTGAAGGCTTGTGAGAAATTAGGAGTAAGAGTGGATGAGGCATTGGTTCTGGAGGATTCCGAGGCTGGTATACAGGCTGCTTTTGATGGAGGAATTAAAGTAATATGTGTTCCTGATATGAAGTACCCGGAAGAAAAATATAAAAAAATGGCTACATTAGTTTGTGATGATTTATCTGAGGCAGAGACTTATATAAAAGGATATTGTCAATGTAAATAATAGTGTTATAATGAAAAGGTCTTTGATAGCATTATTTTGGAGGTAAGTTATGAAGATTATAATTGCCGGAGACGGAAAGGTAGGAGGAACTCTTGCCAGAAAATTATCAGCAGAGGGTTATGATATTACATTAATAGATTCCAACGCAAGAGTTTTGGATGCCAGTTTGGAAAGATATGATGTTATGGTAGTTCATGGAAACTGTACCTTAATGTCCGTATTATCTGAAGCAGATGTTGAGAGAGCAAATTTATTAATTGCAGCTACCAGTGCAGATGAAATAAATCTATTATGTTGTATGACTGCACATAAAATGAACCCGGATTTACATACCATAGCAAGAATACGAAATCCTGAATATAGTGAACAGATATATAAAATGCGTGATGCATTTGGTTTATCTTTGACGGTTAATCCGGAAAAGCAGACTGCAGTAGAAATCGAACGATTATTAAAATATCCTGTGTTTTTGCAGAGAGATACATTTGCAAAAGGAAGAGTAGAACTGGTTGAATTAAGAATTGATGAGGATAGCATTTTAAAAGATGTTTCCCTGAATGACTTATATAGTATTGTAAAGTGTCAGGTTTTAGTCTGTGCAGTTCGAAGAAATGGGCAGGTAGAGACTCCGGACGGAAATTTTGTTTTAAAAGAAGGAGATAGAATCTATGTAACTGCTCCATCAGACAACCTTACGATCATGTTGAAAAATATGGGGCTTATTACACATAAAGTCAGAAGAGTTATTTTGTGTGGTGGTGGAAAAGTAAGTTACTATCTTGCTAAGATTTTAAGAAAGTCTGGAATTTCTGTGGAAATTATTGAAGAGAATGAAAACAGAGCAAGACAATTGGCAGAGTTATTACCAAGTGTTGATATTATACATGGTGATGCAAGCAGAAAAACACTTTTAGAGAGTCAGGGAATAGAAGATTGTGATGCGTTAATTACTTTAACAGGGATGGATGAGTTAAATATCATTATTTCGATGTATGCAAAGACCTGTGGGGTTCCCCATGTTATTACAAAGGTAGGACATACAGACCGAAGCAGTATACAGGACAGCCTTCATTTGGGAAGTATTGTTTGTCCAAAGGATTTATGCTGTGATACGATTGTAGGGTATGTCAGGGCATTGGAAGCACAGACAGGTGCTGCGATATCTGTACATAATATTGCGGATGGACAGGTTGAAGCAGTAGAATTTCGAGTAGATGAAAAAACAAAACATTGTGGTAAACCATTGAAAGAAATTTCAATAAAAAATAATATGTTGATTGCGTGTATTACCCATAAAGGAAAAACAGAGATTCCAAATGGTGACTCTTATTTTGAAAACGGAGATACCGTTATTGTTGTTTCAAAAGGAGATGTGGCATTGCACCAGTTAAATGATATATTTCAATAGTTGACACTAATGAAAGAATAGTTAAGAGGCAAAAGGTTAAAGACGATGAATTACAAAGTAATAGGGAAATTTATTTCACGGATTCTATTTATAGAAGCAATTTTTATGATACCGGCACTATTAATTAGTATATATGATAATGAAAAGCCGGCAGTCATTGGTTTTTTAGGAGCAATATTGCTTATCATGATTTTGGCATTTATCCTATATTTTATCTGTAAGAAAGCGAAACAACGTTTTTTTGCGAAAGAAGGGCTGGTGTGTGTTGGTTTAAGCTGGATTGTTCTAAGTTTATTGGGATGTCTGCCGTTTTATATTTCCGGTGAGATACCTGTATTTATTGATGCGTTATTTGAGATGGTATCAGGATTTACGACAACAGGAGCGTCTATATTGACAAATGTTGAAGCGATGTCAAGAGGACTTCTATATTGGAGAAGTTTCAGTCATTGGCTTGGAGGAATGGGTGTTTTGGTATTTCTTCTGGCAATTGTTCCTGCTGATGGCAGGAGCAACCGATTTACAATGCATTTATTGAGAGCAGAAAGTCCGGGACCTAATGTTGGGAAATTGACACCAAGAATGAGAGATACTGCAAAGATTTTATATATTTTGTATATTGGTCTCACAGTGTTGAATATTATATTTTTATTGATCGGAAAAATGCCGGTGTTTGAGGCGTTTTGTACTGCTTTTGGTACAGCAGGAACCGGTGGATTTGGTGTCAAAAATAATAGTATAGCTGGTTATAGTCCGTATCTTCAGGGTGTTTGTACAGTATTTATGTTACTGTTCGGAGTAAATTTCAGTTGTTACTATTTATTATTTTTAAAACGGTTTAAGGCTGTATTTAAAGATGGAGAACTGAGAATATATTTGGGGATTGTATTTGCAAGCATTGCAATGATTACGGCGAATATATTCAGTCTCTTTGGAAATGTAAAAGATGCTTTTCATCATGCGGCATTTACAGTGTCAAGTATTATCACCACTACAGGGTTTTCCACAGAAGATTTTGATTTGTGGCCTGGCTTTTCAAAAGCAATTTTATTAATATTAATGATGATTGGTGCCTGTGCCGGCAGTACAGGCGGTGGTTTAAAATGTGGAAGACTGCTTATATTAATCCGTAGTGTAAGAAGAAATATCAGGCAGACTCTGAATCCAAGAAAAGTAGAAGTAATCCGTAATAGTGGAAATGTAGTTGATGAAAGAATTGTTTCGGGAGTAAACGGTTATTTTGCTGCATACATTTTGATTGTATTTATTAGTTTTTTACTAATTTCATTAGATGGACAGAGTATTGTTACAAATCTTTCCGGAGTGGTAGCATGTTTTAATAATATTGGACCAGGGTTTGAATTAGTGGGACCAACATCCAGTTATGCATTGTTTGGTGCATTTTCGAAGTTTATTCTGATAATAGATATGTTGGCGGGACGTTTGGAAATATTCCCGATTTTGATTCTTTTGTCCAGAAATACGTGGACAAGTAAAAGATAATTATAAAGAGGCAGGTATGAGAAATAAAAAACATAGACATATATCTACATCACAATTTATATTTTTAGGTTTCCTATTTACAATTATTTTAGGAGGCCTAATTTTAATGCTGCCTTTTGCAAGTTCTGGTGGAAAACAAACATCATTTATAGATGCTTTATTTACAGCAACCTCAGCAACTTGTGTTACAGGTCTGGTGGTTCAGGATACAGCCACATACTGGTCGGGGTTTGGTCAGTCTGTAATTTTATTCTTAATACAGATTGGAGGAATGGGTGTAATTACCATTGCAGTTTTATTAACAATGATGTCAGGAAGAAAAATCAGCTTAAGGCAGAGAACACTGATGCAGGAAGCAATTTCTGCACCGAAAATGGGAGGAATAGTAAAACTTACCGGTTTTATATTTAAAGCGATTGTAATAATAGAATTATTGGGAGCACTATGTTTGTTTCCCGTGTTTTATAAAGAATTTGGTTTTTTAAAAGGGGTATGGTATGCATTGTTTCATTCGATATCAGCATTTTGTAATGCCGGGTTTGATCTAATGGGGATAAAAGAACCGTTTTCTTCCATGACAACGCTGTCAGGATCGGTTGTAGTAAATATTGTACTAATGGTTTTGATTGTTGTGGGAGGTCTGGGATTTATTACCTGGGAGGATATGAAAGAGCATAAGTTGCATTTGGGAAAATATAGTATGCAGAGCAAAGTAATATTGTTTGTAACGGTAGTATTGATTATTGTACCGGCAGTTTATTTCTATTTCTGTGAATTTACCAGAGGGGAATGGAGAGATATGTCTGCATCTGATAAGGTAATGGCATCGTTTTTTACTTCTATTACACCAAGAACAGCCGGATTTAATACTGTAGATTTCTCAAGACTTACCGGAGCAGGACAGCTTGTTATGATTATGCTGATGTTAATAGGTGGTGCACCGGGTTCTACAGCCGGAGGAATGAAAGTGACAACCATTGCGGTAATTTTTGCTTCAGCTTTTGCAGTGTTTAGTAAGAGGCAGCAGGCACAGCTTTTTAAGAGAAGGATTTCAACAGAGATTATTGCAAGAGCAGCAACGATATTATTGATGTATGTGTTTTTATTTGTCATTTCTGCAATTGCAATTAGTACAATAGAGGGACTGCCTATTACAGAGGTTATGTTTGAGACAGCATCAGCGGTAGGTACAGTTGGATTGTCATTAGGAATAACACCAGGATTTGGAGTTGCATCTAAAATAATTTTAATGATTTTAATGTTTTGTGGAAGAGTGGGAGGACTGACAGTTATTTTTGCTACTGTTTCCGGAAATAATGGAAGTATGGCAAAACTGCCGGAAGAAAAAATTATGGTAGGATAAGGTATTTTCTGAGCAGAGGGAATGCATCAACAGGAGGAATTGGAAATGAAATCAGTTTTGTTAATTGGACTTGGAAGATTTGGAAGACATATTGCTAAAAATTTGGATGAACTAAATCATCAGGTTATGGCAATTGATAAGAGAGAAGAGAGAGTAAATGCGGTGTTGCCATATGTTACAAATGCACAGATTGGAGATTGTACAAATGAAGGATTTCTTAAATCTTTGGGGGTAGGAAATTTTGACGTTTGTATTGTTGCTATAGGTGATGATTTTCAAAATTCTCTTGAAACTACATCATTATTAAAAGAGTTGGGAGCAAATCTGGTAGTCTCCAGAGCGGCAAGAGATGTACATGCCAAGTTCTTGTTAAGAAACGGAGCAGATGAAGTTGTTTATCCAGAAAGACAGTTAGCGAAATGGATGGCATTTCGATATACAGCTGACCATATTTTAGATTATATAGAGTTGGGGAAAGATTTTTCCATATTTGAAGTGGCACTTCCGGTGAAATGGATTGGAAAAACTGTTGAAGAAGTTAATGTAAGAAGACTCCATAATATTAATATTTTGTCCATTAAGAACCATGGGGAGTTTAATATGAAAGTTACTCCGGAGACACAGTTTCATGAGGGAGATACGCTGCTTGTGTTAGGACATAATAAAGATATTCAGAAGTGCTTTCATATTTAATTGAGTTACGAAGGAGGATTGGCTTGGATATTCTGATTATGATAATTGTATGCTTTTTTGCAGGTATGGGAGCAGGGCTTGGAACGGGTCTTGCAGGGCTATCGGCAGCGGCAGTTGTTTCACCAATGTTGATTACATTTATGGGAATACCGGCTTTTGAGGCAATTGGAATTGCATTAGCATCTGATGTGCTGGCATCAGCAGTATCGGCATACACTTATGGAAAAAATAAAAACATTGATTTAAAACATGGTATTGTTATGCTGATTTCAGTTTTAGTATTTACTTTAGTAGGCAGTTATATTGCATCACTAGTACCAAATGGAACAATGGGCGGTTTCTCAAAGGTTATGACCTTATTTGTAGGGTTGAAATTTATTTTTAAACCTGTCATGAATACGGGAGAAAGGCAGAATGTGAAAAGTGAAAAACAGAAAATGATTCAGTCGATACTTTGTGGTGTGTTAATTGGATTTATATGTGGATTTGTCGGAGCAGGTGGTGGAATGATGCTGTTATTAGTACTCACCAGCGTGCTTGGATATGAACTGAAACTGGCTGTGGGGACAAGTGTATTTATTATGACATTTACAGCATTGACAGGTGCTGTCTCTCATTTTGCAATTAGTGGAACGCCGGATATTGGTATTACAGTTTTGTGCATTTTATTTACATTTATCTGGGCAAGGATTGGAGCGAGATGGGCAAACAAAGCCAGTGCAAAAATGATGAACCGAGTGACCGGAATAGTTTTATCCGTTCTTGGAGTGGTTATGTTGATTATGAAATAGATAAATAGTGGCTTATTGGAGATGATTTATATGAAAATTAAAGTATGTGGACTGACAAGCCCGAAAGAAGCTGAATATTTAAATAGAAATCATGTTGATTTTGCAGGAATGGTATTGTTCTTTCCTAAAAGTAAACGAAATATCAATTTAGAGCAGGCAAAATGTATTATGGAGGCACTTGATTATAATATTAAGACAGTGGCGGTTGTTGTTGCACCTACGGTGGAGCAGATTCTTGAAATACAACAGGCAGGTTTTGACTTTGTGCAGATACACAGCAATATTCCGGAAGGTCTGTTTGAGAAGATTTGTATTCCAGTTTTAAAAGCATTTAATGTCAATGATTTGGACAAGTTTGAAGAGTATCATAAGAAGGATGGAATTGCAGGGTATGTGTTTGATGCGGCAGGTTATGGCAGTGGAAAGACTTTTGACTGGAATCTGCTAAAAGATATTCCAAGAGACGATAAATTATTTTTGCTGGCAGGAGGATTAAATCCTGAAAATGTAGCAGAGGCAGTTCAGTATGTAAAACCAGATGGTGTGGATGTATCATCCGGCGTAGAATGTGATAATGGTATAGGTAAAGACGGAGAAAAAGTGGATAGGTTTGTTCAGAAAGTGAAACGCAGTTGAACAGGAATTCAAGTTTTTTGAATAATATTTGAATATTATATTCCTACATAATAACCATTGACAAAATGAATGATTATATATACAATATGATAAACAAGGTGCAGTAAAACAATTGTATTACTGCGCTTTTTTATTTTTTTTGTTTACACACGTATCAACACGTGCTATAATGAGAAAGGAGAATAATGAAATACAAAGTCTTATTAAAAATACTTAAACGAAACAAATGTTATATTTTACGACATGGTTCCAGACATGATATCTGGTATAGTGAGATATCAAATAAGCAATTTCCTGTACCGAGGCATAAAACAGAATTAAAAACGGGAACATTAAGTAATATATTAAAAGAAGCAGGTATTAAAGGAGCAAAATAGAATGAATACAAAATATGTTTTTCCAGCGGTTTTTACGCCAGAAAAAGATGGAGGTTATTCCATACTGTTTCCGGATTTGGAAGGATGTTTTACATGTGGAGATGATTTGATTGATGGAATGCAAATGGCAGAAGATGTATTGGCATTAGTTTTATATAGTTACGAAAAGGAGAATAGAGAAATTCCTATACCATCAAAAAGGGAAGATATAAAATTACAAGGAAAAGAATTTGTAAATTATGTGGCGTGTGACACGATGGAGTATAGAAAACGATATAATAATAAGGCTGTAAAAAAGACATTGACAATTCCCGCATGGTTGAATGAGAAGGCTTGCTCTATGAATATAAACTTTTCACAGGTTTTGAAGGAAGCACTGATGAAGAAGACTGGAATGATGTAATATTACAGAATTGTAAGGTTCAAAATACTGTTTTAATGATATACTATAAAAAAAGAAGGACGTCTTATGAAAAAGATATTGATTATAGAAGATGATAAGTCTATCAGTAAAGAGTTGTATAATTTATTAATTCATTCGGGATATGAGACAGAGATTTTAGAGGATTTTTCGAACTCGAAAGAGGAGGCTTTAAAAAGTCGTGCTGACTTAATTTTATTAGACATTAATATTCCAGAATTAAATGGGGAGCTGCTTTTAAAAGAAATACGGAAAGAATCAGATGTGCCGGTGATTATGGTAACCAGTAAAACCAGTGAGGTGGATGAAGGTTTATCAATTTCCTATGGGGCAGACGATTTTATAACGAAACCATACAGCCCGGCGGTTTTGTTGTTACGAATACAAAATATCTTTAAGAGAATGGAACCCAAAGGAGACAAATTAAAATATAATGATTTGGATGTTAGTCTCAGCAAAGGTATTATCAGTAATGGAAAAGAAGAGATAAGACTTACAAAAAATGAGATGATTATATTTTCTTATCTATTAAATAATCAGGGAAAGATTGTTACAAGAGATGACTTGATGACAGATTTGTGGAATAATGAAGAGTATATTAACGATAATGCACTGACTGTAAACATAAGCAGACTTAGAAACAAACTCTCAATGTTTGGTTATGAGAGTGCCATTGAAACGAGAAAGGGACAAGGGTATCTTCTGTTATGAAAGTAAGTAAATATTTAAAGGATAAAAAGCTGTCAATAATTTTATTTGTTGCCTGCTTTTTTATTATGTTAGGAATGTTTTTGGCATTTCGTATTCCGAAACAGTTGATAGCAGCAACAGCTATGATTTGTTTTTTTATGGGAATATGTCTGATTCTCATTGATTTATGCAGAAAGAAAAAGTTTTATGATGGACTGGTTGAGAATACAGGTGCATTAGATCAAAAATTTTTAGTTTTAGAAACTTTGGAAAAGCCAAATTTTTATGAGGGAGAAATTTTATATGAGAATATGTATGAAATCAATAAGTCTATGGTTGAAAGAATAGGAGATTACAGAGAAAATATAGATGACTTTAAAGAATATATAGAAATGTGGATACATGAAGTAAAAATACCAATCTCCAGTTTGGTTTTAATGTGTCATAATGACAAAAGAGATAATGAGAGTATTTCACGGGAGCAGACTTTTTCAATGAATCATATAAATGAAAAGTATATTAAACAAATCAGAAGACTAGATAATTATACGGATCAGGTTTTATATTATATGCGCAGTAACTGTACAGAAAACGATTATCTGATTAAAGAAACAGCACTTGACAAAATTGTTGCAAATGTACTTATAAAAAATAAAGATGATTTACTGGAAAATAAAATGAATATTTCTGTAGATGTAAGAGCGTGTAAGGTCATGACAGATGCAAAATGGATTGAATTTATTTTAAACCAGATTATAAATAATAGTATTAAATATAAAAGAAGTGATATTGATTCCGTGATAAAGATACAGGCAAAAGAGGATGCGGGTAGTGTATATCTTAGTATCTATGATAATGGAATCGGGATTCCATCTAAAGATGTAGCGAGTGTGTTTAAGAAATCATTTACCGGAGAGAATGGAAGAAAAGGTGCAAAGTCCACGGGTATGGGACTTTATATTGCGAAGAAGCTATGTGTGAAATTAGGACATAAAATAGAAATTTCATCAAAGGAGAATCAGTGGACACAGGTAACAATAATATTTGGAAAAAATGATTATTACACATTTGAAAAGTAATCTTACGAAATTGTAATGTTATGTAAGATTAGAATTACGACAGGAGAACAAATTTGCTTTATCATAGTTTTTGTAAGGAGGAGTAAATACGATGGAAAATATTTTAAAAATTGAAAGAATCGAAAAGTATTATGGAAACAAGTCCAGTCTTACAAAGGCTATTGATAATATATCCTTTGAGGTGGATAAGGGAGAGTTTGTTGCAATTATGGGAGCATCAGGCTCAGGAAAAACAACTTTACTGAATTGTATTTCAACAATTGACAAAGTAACAGCAGGTAATATTTATGTTGGCGGACAGAATATTACAAAATTAAAATCAAAAGCATTAAATAAATTCAGAAGAGAAGAATTAGGATTTATTTTTCAGGATTTTAATTTGTTGGATACACTGACAGCATATGAAAATATTGCACTGGCATTGTCGATACAGAACGTAAGTGCAGGTGAAATTGACAGCCGAATCAGAAAGGTTGCGTATGATTTGGATATCGAAAGTGTGTTGAGAAAATATCCGTATCAGATGTCCGGAGGACAGAAACAGAGAGTGGCAAGTGCAAGAGCCATTATTACCAATCCGAAACTGGTTCTGGCAGATGAGCCGACAGGGGCATTGGATTCAAAGTCAGCCAAGATGCTGTTAGAAAGATTTCATTATCTGAACAGAGATTTACTGGCAACAATACTTATGGTAACCCATGATGCATTTACAGCAAGTTATGCATCCAGAGTTATTTTCATCAAGGATGGCAAAATTTTTAATGAACTTCTCAGAGCAGGCAGAAGAAGAAAAGAATTTTTTGATGAAATTATTGATGTAGTTACAATGCTAGGCGGGGATTTAAACGATGCTCTTTAAATTATCTGCGAAAAATATAACAAAGAGTATTAAAGATTATGCCATCTATTTCTTTACTCTTGTATTAGGTGTTGCAATATTTTATGTATTTAATGCAATAGAATCTCAGTCGGTTATGCTGCAGGTATCAGAAAGTACAGCAGAGATTATAGAACTGATGACAAACATGTTGTCAGGAGTAAGTGTATTTGTATCATTTATTTTGGGATTTTTAATTATTTATGCATCAAGATTCCTTATTAAAAGAAGGAACAGGGAGTTTGGAATTTATCTGACTCTTGGGATGGGAAAAAGAAAGATTTCATTGATTTTGTTTTTTGAAACATTAATTATCGGAGTTGCATCTTTAGCGATTGGTCTTGCGATTGGTATTGGATTGTCGCAGATTATGAGTGTGCTGGTAGCCAATATGTTTGATGCTGATATGACAAAATTTCAGTTTGTCTTTTCGAATAGTGCCTGTGTGAAAACATTAATTTATTTTGGAATTATGTATTTATTTGTAATGCTCTTTAATACGGTAATTATTGGAAAATGCAAATTGATAGATTTAATTCATTCAGGGAAAAAGGTTGAAAAAATAAAAATGAAAAATCCTGTTATCTGTATTTTGGTATTTGCAATATCAGCAGCGATGATTGGATATGGATATTATATGGTAACAGGTGGTCTCACGGTAATGGATGACAGCACAGAGATTTATAAGGCGATAGCTTTAGGAGCTGTTGGAACATTTCTTTTATTCTGGTCTCTGTCAGGGCTGATACTAAAAATTGTAATGTCAGTGAAAAAGGTGTATTACAAGGAATTGAACAGTTTTACGTTAAGACAGGTGAGCAGCAAAATCAATACTGCAGTGATTCAATTGACGCTGATATGTCTGATGTTGTTTGTGACAATCTGTGTATTGTCCAGTGCGCTGTCTATTAAGAATTCAATGTCTGCGAATTTAAGGGATTTAGCACCGATGGATGTTCAGCTTACGAAATGGATCGACCATGATTCACAAAATAAAAAGATTATAAAAGATACAGAAAAGACGATTTTCCAGACTTTGGAGGAAAGTGGTTTTGATACAAAAGAGAACTTAAAAGAAGTCGTGAATTATACAGTTTATCATGATAAGAAATTTAATTTGAAAGCTACATTAGGGGACAAGACAGATGAATTAAAGAAACAATTTAAGTTTCTGCAATACGATTCAAAGGAAGATATTGTAAAAGTCAGTGATTATAATAAGATTGCAAAACAGTATGGACATGAAACGTTTACATTAAAAGATGATGAATACATGGTTGTAGGGGATTTTGAGAGCATGGTTAAAGTCCGAAATGAAGTCCTGAAAAATGGACAGACCATTGAATTAAAGGGAAAAACTTATAAGCCAAAATATAGGGAATGCAAAGACGGATTTATTGAGATGAGTGGAAATCCTGCAGCTTCTGGTATTTTTATTGTTCCGGATCATGCAGTGGAGAAATTGGATGCACATATGACAGGAACCATTGCGAATTATAAAGCCGGTTCTAAAGAGGAACGTTACGAGGTTGAGAAGAAGTTAGATAAAGTGATAGAAAACAGATGGAATAAGACAAGCCTGATATCCAGCAATTCAAAAATTGATATTGCAGAGGCGACTACCGGATTAGGTGCATTAGTGACCTTTATAGGACTTTATCTTGGAATTATATTCCTTATGGCGAGTGCAGCAGTTCTGGCGCTAAAAGAATTGTCCGAGGCAACAGATAACAGAGAGCGTTATATGATATTAAAACGATTAGGAGCGGATGACAAGATGGTAAATAGGGCATTGTTCAGACAGGTTGGAATATTCTTTATGTTTCCGTTGTTGATTGCCATTGTTCATTCCGTGGTTGGGTTGAAATTCTGTGCATATATATTAGAAACATTTGGAAGGGATGGTTTGATACCGTCAATTATCATGACTGCCGTCTTTTTGGTAGTAATCTATGGAGGATATTTCATGATAACATATTTCTGTAGTAGAAATATTATTCGGGAGAAAAGATAATGAGTATGTAGAATAAAATGAATAGATGTAAGAGAAGTCAACTGATTGTAGAATCATAGTTGACTTCTCTCTTTTCGTTGGTTGACAAAGTGGTATAGATAAAGTAATATAATAGTATATCAATAGTTCGGATAAAATTTCATAAAGAAAGGAGGAGAAGAGTTAGGAAAGCGGTTAAAATTTATTTTTAAAGATATACTGCTGGGATTATAAGAGTATGGTTTGATAAAGGGGGACTTTAGGTTTTTGTATTGAAACGTGATGAAAATATATTGTGGAGTTTCCCTGACAGAACGAAAGATAAATTTAGTGCAAGAATGAGTTACTTGCATTTATAGTATTACGTTCGTGTTAGGGATTTTGTTTTTTCAAAGAAAGATTATTTTATAGTATTTACAACAAGGTATAAAATAATTTGTGTGTGGAAAAAGAAAGTGGAGGAAAAGTTATGGAAAAAAGTTTTAAAAGAAAAGTAATTAAAAAAGTATTTTGTTTGTTGGTTATAAGTATGTTAGTAGTATGTGATTTGTCAACTGCTATAATAGCAAAAGCGGATGAAGAGAAAAATGAATACATTATTACATTTAAGAAAAATGAGGATATTTACACTGTAACAGCATATGATAAAAAGGCAGAATTTATTGATAAACAAGAAAAAATATTACGTTTAGAATTAACAGATAGCGAAGTAAATGATATTAGAAAGAATAAGAATATAAATTCAGTTGAAAGCAATATAGTTATACAGGGATTAGACAAGAAAAACAAGAATAAGCGTAAATATCTAAATAAAGCTAGATGGAATATAGACATGATAAACGCAAAAGATGGTCATGTGAATAATAATGAAATTATTAAGATTGCGCTTATTGATTCAGGAGTAAATTATAATAATGGTATGAACATAAAGCGAAGAATTAATCTTGTTGAAGGAGAAGATGATATATCTCCTTTATATGAAGATTTTTCAGGGCATGGTACATCTATAGCAAGTATTATTGCTTCAAAAGATGAAAAAAAGCAGAAAATAGGTGTTGACAGCAATGCTGAGATTATATCTATAAAAGTATTAGATGAAAATAATAGAACATCAGTTGATAAAATTATAGAAGCGATATATGTTGCGATAAATGAAAGAGTAAATATTATTAACATGAGTTTTGGGACAGCCCAATATTCAGAAGCACTGCATATGGCAATTAAGGATGCATATAATGCTGGTATATTGATTATTGCAGCCGCTGGAAATAGAGGAGAGATAGACAAAGAGGTTGAGTATCCAGCAGCCTTTGAAGAAGTATTATCCGTTGGGGCAGTTAACAGTAAAGGTGAAATTTCTAGTATTAGTAGCAGTGGTAATAGAGTAGATATATATGCTCCTGGTGAATCTGTTACGTCAAAAGGAATATTTAATTGTGATGTAGTTTGTTCAGGAACAAGTATAGCGGTGCCGCATGTTGTGGGAGTGGCTAGTAAAATATGGAGTAAAGATAAAAGTAAAACACAAGATTTTATTAAAAGACTTTTGTTAGACTCAGCAAATGAAGTGGGAGAAACAAAAATTGTAGATTTGGGGTATGCATTGGAAATTTATGATGGATTTGAAAAGAAATATCAAAGTGAACATTATTTTGATGAATTTAATGAAAATAGTGAGCTTGTAATAGTGAGTGATGAAGAGAATACTGTTGAGGGAAGTTGGGCTAGATTTAGACATCAGGATACAATTGAACGATATACGACATTGAGTACTGCAAAAAAAACATATTCTAATAAAGCAATAAAATTAATGATAGCTGGTATTAGATTGGCAGATGAGGATACGACGAATTTGGCGTTTAACGTAAATCAGACAAATGCTCATGGATGGTGGCATGCGGGAAGTATGAATACAAGTACATTAAAAGGAGTTATACCAAATTATTTCTCAACAATGGAGTTTGTTGAAAATGTAATACATACAACAGGATGTGAAATTAATAATGCACCAAAACCTGCAGGGATGTCAGATATTGTTTATGAAAATGCAAAAAAGAATTTGATTGCAGCCACGAATAAATTTGATTTTTCATCATTAGGATATGAGAGAAATGTTAAAAATTGTAGATATTTATACTGGGGGATTTATTTACATATTGCAACAGATTTATTTGCTCATAGGGCATTTGTAAAACATACGGATGGAAATTATTATTATATTACAGATGCAAGAATAGGAATGGAAGCTGATAGTATTAAGGATTTACCGGAAAGATATACACTTACAGCGTATACTGTTCAAGATATTATGGATAACTGTATTAATCCAGATTCACCATATGATTCGAAACGAGTTACTTTGGCACAGTTTACAAATCATAAAGTGTATTATTCAGGAAGATTTAAATTACAAAATTATTACGAGTTTGCAGTTGAGAGTGGATGGGATAAAAAAGTATCTAGTACTATAATGCAAATAGTAAAGGATAATTCTATTAAAATAAATTACTATAATGCTTCATCAATTAAGTAAAGGAGACATAAATATGAAAAATAAAATATTAACAGTAACTATATTATTATCATTAATATTTTTGTTTAATGCAAATAAGAGCTTTGCAGATGATATCAATAGAATAGAAGGTATGTGTGGAGAAAATGCTGTCTGGAGTTATAATAAAGAGACAAAAACATTGATTGTAAGCGGAAATGGAACAGTGACAGCTTCTGGCATTAGTTTAATTTCAGATAACATTAATACTTTAGTTGTTGAAGGGAGCATTAATACAATTGGCGAGAATGCATTTAAAGGTATTAAAGTATCACATATTGAATTAAAAGAGGGAATTCGGAAAATCGAGAATTACGCATTTTATAATTGTATTGGACCTAAGAAAATAGTAATTCCTAAATCTGTTACACGAATTGGAAGTGGGATCTTTGAATTAAGCCAAGGTTTTAATAATGTTACAATATTGGGAGATGTGTCTGTTGGTATAAGTACTTTTGGTGCATTATATTCTCCAGTAGATATCCTTGAAGTAGCAGGAAAGATTGACAATATGGCAAATATAATGATGAGTTCAGAGGGAGCGGCACCTGAAGTCAGGTTTATTAATGATAATAAAAATTACAGTATGGTAAATGACATTATAATGTCAAAGGATAAAAAAGTAGTATATGCATTAAATGGAAGGAAAAATATCACAAAAATTAAAATGCCCGTTAGTGTTAAAAAGATTAAGCCTTATGCTTTTTATATGAGAGGGTTAAAAAGTGTACAGTTGAATAAAAATTTAAAGTATATCGGTGAAAAAGCTTTTTATCATAACAATATCCAGAAGATTACAATACCAAAAAATGTTAAGTCTATTGGAAAGTCAGCTTTTGCATATAATCAGTTGACAAAGTTAAATTTTAAAGGAAATTCTCTTATTAAGATAGAGGAAGAGGCGTTCTATGAAAATGAAAAAGGATTAAAGAATGTAGTCTTATACAATTATCCAAGACTTGAAAAAAGAGCATTTGATGGAAATGTGGTCATAGAATATGAGGCAGTAAAAAAAATAGCAGGAACAATAATAAAAGTGAATATTAAACATAGACGTTCTAAATATGCTGTGGCTGTCAAAAAGAAAAATGAAAGTCCAATCAAGTGTAGAATTATATTTAAGTATGGAAAAAATAAAAAAAATATTGTGATTAATTTACCTAAAAATAAAAAAGAAAAAAAAGAAATGATGAAAATGAAAAGAATGTCATATCGGGTAAAGCATAAAGTATATGTTCAATTTAAGAAAAAAGGGAGATGGCAAAAGAAAATCAGAATGTTGTAGGAATAAAGCAGCTATGGTCCTGATACCATAGCTGCTTTTTTGACTCTTCCCATAAAATTTAAGGTTCTTGGATCAAAATATCATATATATCATCAAATTTAATTCGTGTATTTACAATCTGCAATATTTGGTTATTGATATCTATTTTAGCAACAATTCCGGTCAGTTTAATATACTCATCCTTACAAAAATAGATAACAGTAATTATCATTCCACTTTTTAGTAAATGCATTTTTCTATCCAGTTCTACCATACTGTCCTCTGACAGTTCAACTTTGGGAACGATAATTTTTTCTTTTTCTTTTAAGGCCTCATCTAAACCTTTTAATGCAGAGAAAGGCATAAATTGTTTGGCGCGGTCCGCTGTTGACATTTTATGTTTTGGTTTTTCAGCCACGAATATTTCCCCCATATTATTAAGTTTGTATTATCAATTATTCACCGCTTTTGTGTCCGCCAATTTGTTTGTTTCGTTCTATTGTCATAGCATTTTCTTGGAGATTCATACCTTTTAAAACAGCATTTTTTCCATATTTATTCTTGATTTCCAAGACAGCTTTTTGCAGTTGACGATTTTTTTCTAGTTTTTCTATATCAACAAAAAAAGGGTATTGAAGATATTCTTCAGGTTTTACATTATTGCATGTAATATTGATTTTTCTGATAGAAAGATTAGGATTGACAATATCCTCGTATAAACCGGACAGCGCAGGAATAATGATGAAATCAGAATTGGTTTCCATATCAAGCGTTGTTGTTCCGTGTGCCGGTGCTGCATTGAATCTATTGGAATATCCGACATGCAGAGTGATAGAACCGGTAATGAGGTCTTGTGAAAGCAATTCTAAGCAGATAAGGTCTGCCATTTCTTTGATAATTAATTTTCCATCTTCAAAATTGTAATCATGCATTAAAACCTGTCCACTTGTAATACTGTGATTTTGGGGTTTATAACATTTAATATCCTTGATTGTAGTGGGTTCAATTCCCCAGGCATGGTCAATTAACAGTTCTGCATCAATACCAAAAGCACTGTAAAGTAAATTTTCATCTGCATGGGCAATATCTTTCATCGTATAAATTCCGAGGGAGTGAAGTTTCTTTGCAATACCATTTCCAATTCTCCAAAAATCTGTGAGAGGGGTATGAGTCCATAAAGAACTGCGATACGTATGTTCATCTAGAAAGCCGGTGAAATCGGGGGAGTGCTTCGCTGTTATATCAAGAGCAATTTTGGTCAGATAGAGATTGGTACCTGCTCCACAGGAAGCAGGAATTCCCAGAGATTGATAAATATTGTTCATAATACGTCTGCCAAGAGATAGGGCATCCGTATGGTATAGAGAAAGATAGTTAGTGACATCTAAAAAAGCTTCATCAATGGAGTAAAAATGAATGTCATCTTTTGAAATATATTGTAAATAAATAGCATAGATTTCAGCAGCATATTCAATATACCTTTTCATACGTGGAGGAGCAACAATATATGGAACATTAGAAGGAATTTCAAATACACGACAGCGATTGGAGATACCAAGTTGTTTCATTGCAGGAGTAATAGCGAGGCAAATTGTTTTATCTGTACGTTCCATATCTGCAACAACTAAATTCGTTGTCATGGGATTAAGACCACGTTCTACACACTCAATAGAGGCATAGAACGATTTTAAATCAATACAAAGATAAAATTTGTCTGACACAACAGTTACTCCTTACCTTTCTGCTAAAGAGTAACACTATGAGAAACCCTACATGCAGTTTTTCATTTCCTGATATAATCTGGCAATAGGAAGGCCTACCACATTGTTATAATCCCCATTTATTTCTTTTACATACACAGCAAATTCTCCCTGAATGCCATATCCGCCGGCTTTATCATAGCAGTCGCTCGTAGATATATAATGAGTGATTTCGCTAGGTGTCATAGGATATAATGTAACGTTGGTAGATTCTGAAAAAGTTTTATAAGTTTTTTCTCCGGTATTAAAATCATATACGATGATTGTAATACCGGTATAAACCTGATGTGTCTGCCCCTGAATAGAATCAATCATCTCATAAGCATTTTCTTTGTCCTTCGGTTTTCCCATAATATTTCCATTCTTGCTGACAACTGTGTCAGCACCGATAATCATTAAGGATAAATCATCAAATGCCATCAGTGATAAGTCGATAGATTGTAAAATCATATCCAGTACATTGTCAGCTTTTTGCAGGGAAAGTTCCTCCACTACCAGATTTGGCTTTGTCTGGGTGATTTTTTCTTCAATTGTAGACGCGATTATTTCAAATTCATAACCTGCCTGTCTCATCAGTTCGCTGCGTCTGGGCGATTGTGAGGCCAGGATTATCTTGGTTTTATCTAAATTAATCATAAATTTATTTTACCAAATAAATGAGTATTTACAATAATTTTAAAATTGAATCTTTATAGAAAAATTATTGACAAATTGTTTATACTGTATATAATGGTATATAAACAGTATAAACAATGCATTGAAAAAACTGGAGGTAATCATTTGAAAATAATAATATCAAATCAATCAGAACTTCCAATCTACGCACAGGTTAGAGAGCAGATTAAAGAACAAATATTAAATGGCCAGATAAAAGAAGGAGAGGTACTGCCTTCTATCAGAAGCATGGCGAAAGATTTGGGAGTGAGCGTAATTACAACAACAAGAGCATACAGCGACTTAGAACAGGAAGGTTTTATTGCTACGATGCAGGGAAAAGGAAGTGTCGTTTTATCGAAGGATAATAATATGCTGAAAGAACAGTTTCTTATGCGGATTGAGCAGGGAATTGAAACAGCAGTGGAATCTGCAAAACAGATAGGAATGACAAAGATGGAGGTACAGCAGATACTCAAATCTGTATGGGAGCAGTAATTTTTTGAAAAGAAAGAGTGGAGAGCGTAATGAATATTTTAGAAATTGAAAATTTAAGTAAGCATTATAAAGGGTTTTCTCTGAAAAACATTCAGTTAATCATACCGGCAGGATATATATTTGGTTTTGTAGGGCAGAATGGTGCAGGAAAAACATCTACAATTAATATGATTAATCATATATGTAAATATCAGCAGGGAACCATCAAAGTGAATGGAATAACATATGATGAAGATCCCGTAAAATATAAAGAAAGTATTGCTTATGTAGGTGATGAATCTTATTTTACGAAGGGGTTGAAAATTAAGACAGTAAAGAAGATATTGAAAGATTTTTATAAAACCTTTGATGAGAATAAGTTTGATTCTCTTATTCAAAGATATGGTCTTCCTACAAACAAGAAGATTGATGATTTTTCCAGAGGAATGAAAGTAAAATTGATGTTCGCCTGTGTATTTTCCAGGGATTCAAAACTGATGATTTTAGATGAAGCGACCAATGGGCTTGACCCGGTGGTAAGAGATGAACTGCTTTCTGATTTACAGGCATATATAGAAGATGGGCAGCGAAGCATTTTGTTTTCTACACATGTACTCAGTGACTTAGAAGAGATAGCAGATTATATTGCATTTATTGATAATGGGGAAATTCTTCTGGATAAATCAAAGGATGAAATGCTGGAGGATTATCTTGTGGTAAAAGGTGATGTATCGGAACTGACAAGAGAGCAGAAGCAGTATATTATCGGCTTGGAAGAGAAGACATACGGATTTGAGGGAATTATAAAGAGTGAGGATGTAGAAAAACTGGGTGGAAAGTTTACATACGATAAACCGGAAATCGCACAGATTATGCTTCACAGCATTAAGGATAGGAGGAACAGATAAATGGGTGCAGTTAATTTTTTTAAATTTGATTTAAGAAGAAGTAAATATTTATTTTTAATTTCGATTGTATTGTTTGCACCTCTCGGAGCGATGATGGGATATACAATGGAATCAACTCTTGGGATATTTAGTTATATGGCATTGGTTGTAGTAGTTACACCGACTTCACTTTTTACATATGAATTAAAGAATGAATGTGGGTTTGACGGATTACTTCCTGCAAAGGATCGGGATAAAGTGTTTGGTAGATATTTGATAGGTGCATTAAGCATTTTGTTTGAACTGGTGCTTGGAATTGTAATATGTACCGTTATGAGTAGATTTACAGACTTAAAAGTAGTGGATTTAGGAGTGGTTTCGATGACATTTGTGGCAGTCACATTGACCTATCTGTCTATAGCAATGGTCGCTTATTATCTGATAGGACGGAATTTGAATCCGAGAATAAGGTCATCAATTATTATGCTGCCATGTATTATTTTATGGTTTGGGGCTAACACTATTATTTCTGTATTGTCAGAGATAGATGCAATGGGGTTGGTATCTAAAGTAATAGAATATAAAGAAATTGTATCGGCATTGGCAATGATGATTGGTTTGGCAATGTATGTGATATCAGCATTGATATCGGTGCAGATAGTAAAGAAGAAAGATTATAGATAATAAACACGCTTGGTTACAAATTTAATGAAAATTACACATTTTGTGTAAAGCAAAATTTAATATAAGAAAAGGATTTTTTGCAGAGAAGTATTCGTGCAAAAAATCCTTTTTCGTTTAAAAGAGTAATTTTTTATATATATCAAAATCTAGATCTATAAACACATTGAATATTACTTTTTTTATGGATGTACATTTGCCCAGCATTTCAGTGACTGTATTAGTAGCGATTTCAGCAGCTTTATCATTCGGAAAATGGAACTCACCGGTAGAAATACAACAAAATGCAATACTTTCTAACCCATGTTTAGCTACAAGTTCCATACAGGAACGATAGCAGGATGCCAGTTGTAATTCCAGTCTGGGATTGAGACCATGATGCACAATGGGACCTATTGTATGAATTACATGTTTGCATGGAAGATTATATGCACCGGTAATTTTGGCATGGCCAGGTTTTTCTTCATGTCCCTGTATAGCCATAATCCTGTTGCATTCATCACGAAGCTGTAGTCCGGAAGCAGAATGAATGGCATTGTCAATACATCTGTGAAGAGGAACAAAACAGCCAAGCATCTGCGAGTTAGCTGCATTGACAATAGCATCAGCATTCAGTCTTGTAATGTCTCCCTGCCACAGGATAATTCGATCATCAGAAGTAGTAGGAAGAGAGTTCACATCAACAACACCCCTTTCAGCAGTTTCTGTTGAAAGTAATTCATTTTGCAACTTAACAAACTCAGGGTTCAATGGCAAGGCAGGTCTGATATTCATAAGACTTCTAAGTAAATCTCTTTGAGAGTGAATATCATTTGAAAAAGTATCTGCCTGTGGCTGATACATAGGCATTTCATTCAAAAGCATTTTATTTAGTGTTTTTATAAGTTCTAACCGGTTCATAAAATCTCCAATCATATTATTGTTCAATTAGTGTATCGATTACTTGCCCGATATCGAAATTAAGGCAAATAGATTGTTCCTTGATTTCAGCAGGACATATAGCATTTTCCAAGTTTATACAGGCATAGAAAGCGTTTCTATTTTCATAAGTCATTTGCCAGAAGGGATACTTGATAATCCCTGGTGTATTCAGCCCTACACCAAGTTCAAGAAAAAGTACATTGCTCTGTTGTGCTTTGTGAATAAATTTCTTATATCTCTCAGCACAGTCATACCAGTATTTATCCTGAACAAAATAATTATCACAGCGTAGATTCATTTCCATTTCACCACCGCATACAGGACATTTGGGAATAAGAGAACTAGGAATTTTGCAGTTTTCCGTATGGGAGACCATTGTCCGAACCTGAGACTCGTTATTGTAAAGTTTATTGTGACAGGCTTTTTTACATTGAAAATATTTGTAATCTCCCTGAGTTGCAAATATTCTGTTCGTATCAAAGCCTGCTTTTTCAAATAAACCATCAACATTGGTAGTCAGAACAAAATAATTTTTGTCTTTGAACAATTCATATAGTTTTTTGTGCAAGCCGTTTTCAGCAATCTCGTAACGATTCATCAGAACATGTTTTGCCCAGTAAGCCCATTTCTCTTCTGCACTGGGATATGGATAAAATCCGGCGGAATACATATCGGTTATTCCATATTTATCTATAAAGGGATGGAAATTGTCTGTGAATCGTTTGCCGTCATATGTGAGACCAGCAGCAGTGGAAAGTCCGGAACCGGCACCAATTACAATATAGTCTGAATGTTCTATTTTATCTTTCAGAACATCAATGCTATGACAAAATTCATTTTGTTTCATGTTTTACTACCTCAATCTATTTAATAATCAGCGACAACACTAAATCTTTTTTGAATATAATTACCATTTTCGGCCTCATCTACCATTGCAATTGCATAGTCGGCATAACTGATGACACTTTCTCCTTTACTGTTTAGTGTAAGTTCTTCTCCACCAAGAATATATTTTCCGCTGCGGATTCCATCTGCCTGGAAATCGCCTGCCGGTGAAAGATAAGTCCATAGAACATCGTTGCGTACTCTCAATGCTCTTAGAGTTTCACCATGAGCGGCGGAAACAGGTTTGAAAATATCAGGGAAGTCCGGTCCATCTTCCACACAGAGTGTGTGTTCCGGATTAACATATAAACTTCCGGCACCGCCCACAACGAGTAATCTTATATCACTGCCTGATAAAATATCAGATAAATGTTTGGTAGCAGCAGGGAGAGAAGGAAGTGTCTCTTCTGTCCATGCCCCAAAGGCATTGATTACTACATTACTTGATTTGACATCATTGAGTGTGATATCAAATAAATCTTTTTCTATTATGTTTACTGTGTCAGGTAAATCTCGGTTGTTTCTTACGATGGCAGTAACTTCATGACCTCGATTTACTGCTTCTTCTAAAATAAGTTTTCCAGCTCTTCCGTTTGCACATACAATAGTTATTTTCATTATAAACTCCTTCCTGTGGATAAACCATAATAAACATTTTATTTTTGTTTGTGATATTGACTTGCGCTTGTCATAATTATACAATAAAGCAGTAGATGCAAAACGTAAAGTAAGCACTTTATTGTGCTATAGTTACCTAAAAGATACTATTGTGATTTTTAAAGAAAGGTTTGGTGAAAAAATGCAAATAGAGTTACCGGTTTGTCCTGTGGAAACAACATTAATGTTAATTGGAGACAAATGGAAAGTTTTAATATTAAGAGATTTGATGAATGGAACAAAAAGATTTGGAGAACTTAGGCGTTCTATTGGAACTGTCAGTCAAAAAGTGTTGACAGCACAGCTCAGAGATATGGAACAAAAAGGATTAGTAAATAGAAAAGTATATGCAGAAGTTCCACCGCGAGTAGAGTATACATTAACAGAAACAGGGTATAGTCTAAAACCGATATTGGATGCAATGCAGGATTGGGGAGAAGTTTATAAAAATAAGGAACGAGAGAAACATAATGGATAATAAGTATAAAATAACAATTAATGCCTGCTTTATAGGGCATATTGTACAGGCAATCGTAAATAATTTTGTACCATTGTTATTTTTGACATTTCATAATCAGTATGGAATATCAATGGCAAATATTACATTATTAATCACAATTAATTTTGGAGTACAATTATTTGTTGATTTAGTATCAGCTGGATTTATAGATAAGATTGGATATAAAGTATCCGCAGTGATGGCGCATATTTTTGTGTCGGCAGGGCTTATTCTGCTGACAATACTGCCCGAGTTGTGCAGTAATGCTTTTTTAGGACTGTTTATTGCAGTAACGATTTATGCAGTGGGTGGTGGACTTACAGAGGTTTTATTAAGTCCAATCATGGAAGCATGCCCTACAGAGAATAAAGAAAAGGCGATGAGTATGCTTCATTCCTTTTATTGCTGGGGACATGTTATGGTAGTGTTATTTTCAACGATTTTTTTCACAGTAGTTGGAATTAATAACTGGAAGACTATGGCGGTTATCTGGTCAGTGATTCCTATCGCAAATGCAATTATTTTTATGAAAGCGCCGGTTCGTCATCTTTTAGATGAAGGTGAAACAGGGCTTACCATGAAAGAATTATTTCAGCGAAAAGTGTTTTGGATATTAATGCTTATGATGATGTGTGCAGGTGCCAGTGAGCAGGCTGTCAGCCAATGGGCATCAACGTTTGCTGAGATGGGACTGCATGTAAGTAAGACCATCGGAGATTTGGCTGGTCCTATGATGTTTGCGATTTTGATGGGGACATCAAGAGCTATTTATGGTAAGTATGGAGATAAAATGAATTTAGACAGATTTATGAAATACAGTGCTGTTCTTTGTGTAGCATCTTATTTGATAATTTCTTTAGTACCAAATCCGGTGATAGGGTTACTTGGATGTGGTATTTGTGGTTTGTCTGTGGGAATCATGTGGCCTGGAACTTTTAGTAAGGCGGCAGTTTCTATCAAAAGTGGAGGCACAGTCATGTTTGCTCTTCTGGCATTGGCAGGTGATGTGGGGTGCTCTGGAGGTCCAACATTGGCAGGAATGGTATCATCTGCTTTTGAGAATGATTTAAAAATAGGAATATTGGCAGCAATTATATTTCCGGTATTGATGTTTATGGCATTAAAAGTTACCAGTAAGGGGAAAGAGCAATTGAAAGAAAATAAATATAAAAAGACACTATATAAAAACAAAAAGTGATTGAAAGGCGCAGTAAATAATGTTAATATATTAGTGGAAGCACCTATGACAGGGTGGCAGCCTCCTGAGTCTGGTAACTTGGTTTGACAAGAGTACATAGGAAGGGAGGTGATATGTATGACCGCTTATGAGATTATTATGGTAGTGCTCACAGTATTAGCATTGTTGATTTCTTTTGGTGGATTTATCATCATATTCCTAAACTTTCTGAATAAAAGGGATAGTAGGGATAAATAAAAATGCCAGTCCTGTCAGCACCAGGACTGGCTGTGTTCGTAAGAACATTTCGCTAGATTCTTGAGGCATCCACTTTGGAGTGGGTGCTTCCTTTAATATGATATTAGCATTGAAATTTAATTTATTCAAGTATTTTTTCATATTTACAAATAAAAAGTAGTGCGAAGAGGTAAAAAAATATGTTAGAATGTTTATTAGTGGGAATTGGGGGATTTATAGGCAGTGTTCTTAGATATCTGATAGGATTGCTTCCGATGAAACCAGATAATCAATTTCCAGTAAAAACCCTATTTATTAATATTTTTGGAGCGTTTATAATAAGTATTATAGTGGCAATGGCAGCGAAGAATAAATCTTTAAATTCTAATCTTATTTTAATGTTAAAAGTGGGCGTTTGTGGTGGGTTCACTACATTTTCTACATTTGCTTCTGAGACTGTAGAATTAATACAGAGTGGAAACGTGATGGTAGCAGTGAGTTATGCTGTGTTAAGTGTAGTCTTAAGTGTTCTTGCCATTTATTTTGCACAGATGATAATAAATTGACAGATAGAGAGATGGAAGATAAATGAATAAAAAAATGCGATTACGAATAATGGTTTCGACGGGCATAGTGTGCGTGCTTTCGATGATTATGATTGTTTTTACAAATACACAGCAACAGGCAAAAGTCCATGAGATGATAACAATTCAGCCGACAATAGAAAAAACTCAGGAAACAATAGTTGTAAAAAAGGTAGCGGAGAAAGTAAAAAAGAAGAAAAAGAAATCATCTTTGTTCTCAAAGAAATATAAGAAGCTTACAGTAATAAAAGTCAGTGATGAGACAGAAACACAAAACTCTAACAATAATGTTTCAGATGAGATTGCAGAAATATACAAACAAAAATCTCTTACCGCAGAAGAGGCGGGAGTCGCATTAGATGGCTGTGTTGTTAAAGTGTTATCAAAAGATAAGAATTGGACAAAAGTAAAATCAGGTAAAGTAGAGGGCTATGTTGAAAGTAAATATGTTGTAAAAGGGGATAAAGCAAAAAAGGTTCTATTTGATACAGACCATATAGTAGCAAAAATGAATAAAAGTAATACGATGATAAAAGGTGATAAAATTAAAAAATCATCCAACATTGGTATTGCATATGCCAAGACTACATATCCGATTATTGAAATTAGTAAAAATGAAAAATGGGTAAAAATAAAAAGAACCGAGACTTTATCAGGATGGATTCCGGCATCATCAATGACACTTAAGATTGAGAGGGAATATGCCTATACTTCAGATGAATATGATGAAATGGTTGAATCTGAATGGAAAACAGTTGCTGGAACGTATAAATTGGAAAAGAGTAAATTGCCAAAGAGTGGTGAGGCAAGAGAACTGATAGAATATGCATCGAAATTTTTAGGAAATCGATATGTCTGGGGTGGAACCAGTCTGACAAAAGGTGCAGACTGTTCTGGATTTGTTCAGTCAGTATTCAGACATTTTGGATATCGTTTAAATAGAACTGCTGCGGAGCAGTCCAGAAATGGTAAGTCAGTTTCAAATAATCAGTTAAAACCAGGAGACCTGTTATTTTATCATACAGACAGAAGACAGAAAAACAGAATCAGTCATGTGGCAATATATATTGGAAATGGAAAGATAATTCATGCGGCAAACAGGAGAGCAGGAATTATTATTAGTAATATGGGAAATCCGTGTGTGGCAAGACGAATTCTTACAGGCAAGAAGGAAAATAAAAAAGAGAAAACAAAAATAGATAAAAGTTTAGGGAAAAATAAAAAACAAAAAAATAAGGAAAATTATAAAAAGCAAAATGAAGAAGAGACAACGAAAATTATAGAGACAACACAGAGTGCAGAGACAGAACAACAGGTAACAACGAGAGTAGAGTCGGAAACAACGGAAGTTCAAAGCACAATTGGCGAAAATTAAAAAAATGCGGACATCATATTTTCAATGAAGGATTACAAAATTGAAAAACAGATGTCCGCTTTTTATAATTTATAAGATTGAATTTTTGCTTTTAGCCGGTTAAGAAATTCTTCGGATGCTTTTGAAAAAATCTGAAATCTTTTCCAGATTACAGATAAATTTACAGTAATTTCAGGTTCGATAGGGACAAAACAGAGATTGTTGTTTCCCAAAGTATTAATTAAGTGATCTATTGTTAATGCATATCCCATGCCCTGTTCTACCAGTAATGCAGCGTTATAAATGAGGTTAAAGGTGGCTTTAATATTCATTTCTTCCGGATAAATTCCAAGGATTTCCGGAAAATATTTGCTGTCAATCATTCTTTTTGCAACGAGAAGAGGGAGAGTTTTCATTGTGTCGATGGAAATATATTCAGTCTTAGCCAAAGGATCATCCTTACGCATAATTAATCCATACTGGTCTGTATAGGGAAGGCGCATTGTTTCATATTTCCTAATATCTGCAGGCTCAATAACAACACCAAAATCTATCAGCCCCTTGTCGATTCTGTCGATAACATCATCTGCATTTCCACTGTATAAATGAAATCTTACATCCGGGTGTTCCTGATTCATTTCAGACATAACTTCAGCCAGAATATTCATTGCAAGGGTTTCACCACCACCAAGGTACACATCTCCACTGATAAATTCATCTAATTGATGAAATTCTGCTTCTGTCTTATCCATAAGGGAAGTAATTTCTTCTGCACGTTTTCTTAGAAACATTCCCTCATCAGTTAAAGAAAGGTTTCTCTTTCCACGAATAAATAATTCTGCACCTAGTTCTTCCTCCAATTCTTTTAATTGTCTGGAAAGAGTAGGCTGGGTAATATGTAAATACTCAGCAGCTTTTGATATGTTTTCCTCTCTGGCTACTGCTAAAAAATATCTTAGTACTCTTATATCCATAAAAATCTCCATTCTAAGTATTAATCATTTGTCACTTGCCTTAATCTTACAATTGGAAAAAATTTCGTGTGGCAGAGTGTCATGTACAAAAATATATAATTCATTATATCATGCCCTCAGAGCATAAAACAAGATTTAATATAGGTATTATACAGAATGAATGTAAAGAAATATAATAAAATTATAAAGGAGGTTGTGAAAGTTGGATAAAAAAAGTCAGTGTACTATTTTGTGCTTACAGGATATCGGTTGCAATCAGACAACTATTGAAAAATATAGGAAAATGTCAAACGCAAATGATATAGAAGGCATGGTAAAAATGTTGTCCTGCATCAGATGCAGGGTATTAGAAGAAATACATGAAAAACAGGAAAAGTTGGATTGCCTTGATTATATTATTTTTGAATTAAGAAAACAAAAAAATAAATAAAAAACATTATGCAGATTTTTTAACTTGCACAATAACAAAACAGATTGGAGGAAAATAAAATGAGAGAAAAGATTGTACAGACTGCAGGAAGAGATAGTCTTGGAGAGTTTGCACCGATGTTTGCACATTTAAATGATGATGTGCTGTTTGGAGAGGTATGGAATGAAGATACAATTTCAGTGAAAACAAAATGTATCATTACAGTAGTGTCTTTGATGGCATCAGGTATTACAGATTCTTCGTTGAAGCATCATTTAGAAAATGCAAAGAATCATGGAGTTACTAAAGAAGAAATTGCAGCCGTAATTACGCATGCAACAATGTATGTCGGCTGGCCAAAAGGATGGGCCGTATTCCGTTTGGCAAAAGAAATATGGAATGAGGAAACAGCGGAATTGACAGAAAAAGAGAAATATCAGAATAGTATCTTTTTCCCAATTGGGAAGACGAATGATGCTTTTGCCGAGTACTTTGTGGGACAGAGTTATCTTGCACAGGTATCAACAAAACAGATTCCGATTTTTAATGTGACATTTGAGCCGGGATGCCGTAATAACTGGCATATTCATCATGCAAAGAGTGGTGGAGGACAGATGCTAATCTGTGTTGGAGGCAGAGGATATTATCAGGAATGGGGAAAAGAAGCTGTTGAAATGGCACCGGGCAGCGTAATTAATATTCCGGCAAATGTGAAACACTGGCATGGTGCAGCTCCTGATTCGTGGTTTTCCCATCTTGCTATTGAAATCCCAGGGGAAGAAACAGAGAATGAATGGTGCGAGCCGGTTTCAGAGGAAGAATATAATAAGTTGAAATGATACAGAAATTCAAATAGATATGATTGGAGGATAATATTATGAAGAAAAAAATATTATTTTTATTATGTATATTAATTGTATTTACTTTTACAGCTTGTGGAAAAGAGGTAGAAAGAGGTGAAAATGCAGATATGAAAGAAAAGCTGATAGAGTCAACATCACAGAAAAAAATAGAATCTGATGATTCAAAGGTTGAAAAAGAAAAGAACGAAAATGTTAGAGTGGTATATTTTTCTGCTACAGGAACAACAAAAGAAGTTGCCGGTACTCTTGCAGAAGTTTTAGAAACGGATGCTGTTGAAATTATTCCTCAGGAGACATATTCGTTTGGTGACTTAGACTATAATAATGATAATTGCAGGGCAAACAAGGAGATGAACGATGACAATTCAAGACCTGATATTAAAAATGATTTAAATGTAGTAAAGGAATGTGACATGGTATATATCGGCTATCCAATTTGGTGGGGAACAGCTCCGAGAATTATACAGACTTTTTTTGAAACATATGATTTAAGTGGAAAGACGGTTTATTTGTTCTGTACTTCCGGAGGAAGTGGTATAGAGCAGAGTGTCCAGGATTTACAGGAAAAATATAAAGATGTAAATATAGTCAGTGGTAAACGTTTTTCGGAAGGAGTTTCAGAAGAGGAAATTCGTGAATGGATGAATGAGAAAGAGTAAATAAAAAAGGAATGGTAAAGTATATGAGTGATTTAGGAAAAGACATTAAAAAATTAGGGTTTGGATTGATGCGTCTTCCAAAGAAAGATGGCACTATTGATATAGAGCAGACAAAGGAAATGGTAGATTTGTTTTTAGAAGCAGGTTTTACATATTTTGATACAGCATGGGCTTATGCAGGAAGCGAGGATGCAATTCGTCAGGCACTGGTAGAGCGTTATCCAAGAGAAAGCTTCCAGCTTGCTACAAAAAATGCGGCATGGATTAATTGCAAGACAAAAGAAGAGGCTTATGAGCAGTTTGATGTATCTTTAAAACAGACAGGAGCAGGATATTTTGACTTCTATTTACTCCACAATCTGGGAGAGGGAAGATCACATTATTTTGATGACTTCGACATGTGGAACTGGGTACAGGAAAAGAAAAAAGAAGGCTTGATTAAGCATGTCGGATTTTCGTTTCATTCAACACCAGAAGAATTGGAAAAAATTTTAGATGCACATCCTGAAATGGAATTTGTTCAATTACAGATTAACTATGCTGATTGGGATAATCCTGCAGTACAGTCCAGACGTTGCTACGAAATAGCACGAAAGTATGGAAAACCTGTTATTATTATGGAGCCGGTAAAAGGTGGTATGTTGGCAACACCACCGGAAAGTGTAGAAAAGATATTAAAGGACTCAGAACCGGAGGCTTCGGCTGCATCTTGGGCAGTTCGTTTTGCTGCAAATTTAGAAGGGGTCATCACTGTACTTTCAGGAATGAGTAATGTGGAACAAATGAAAGATAATATTTCTTATATGAAAGAGTTTACCGGATTAAGTGAAAATCAACAAAGAACATTAGAAAAAGCGCGGGAAGAGCTTACTAAAATATCGCTGATTCCTTGTACTACATGTAATTATTGTGCTAAGGTATGCCCGATGAACATTGGCATTTCTGGTTCATTTACAGCAATTAATTATCTTACACTTTATAACGATATGGATATGGCAAAACATCAGGAAAACTGGCTTGTCGGTGGTCATGGACTAAAACGTGCAAATGAATGTATTCAGTGTGGAAAGTGTGAGGAAGCATGTCCACAGCAAATTAAAATCAGAGAACATTTGAGTGAGATTAGCGAGACTTTGCTGAAATAATTCTTCCGCAATCTTAATCTTTATTTTTTTACAAATCTATGATATTCTATTTCTAGGTTTTTTACGAATAGAAAGGAAAAGAACATGAACAGAGTTTTACTGAAATTGAGTGGAGAAGCACTTGCAGGAGATAAAAAAACAGGATTTGATGAGGATACTTGTGTAGCTGTAGCAAAGCAGGTGAAATCAATTGTTGATAAGGGCGTTCAGGTGGCTATTGTTATTGGTGGAGGAAACTTCTGGAGAGGACGTACCAGTAATAAGATAGACAGACCAAAGGCAGATGGAATCGGAATGCTTGCTACAATCATGAATTGTATGTATGTTTCTGAAATTTTCAGAACTGAAGGAATGGATACCAATGTGTACACACCATTTACATGTGGTACATGGACAAAGCTTTTTTCTAAAGATGAAGCGGTAGTTGATTTAGAGAAAGGAAAAGTTGTCTTCTTTGCAGGTGGCACAGGACATCCATATTTTTCAACAGACATGACGATGGTACTTCGTGCTATTGAGATAGAAGCAGACTGTATCCTTGGAGCAAAGGCAATTGACGGTGTTTATGACAGTGATCCGGCTAAGAATCCGAATGCAAAGAAGTACGACGAGCTTCCTATTTCAAAAATTGTTGATGACAGATTAGGAGTCATTGATTTAGCAGCAAGTGTTCTGGCTATGGAAAATAAGATGCCTATGCTGTTGTTTGGACTGAATGAAGAAGATAGTATTAATAAGGCAGTCTCAGGAGAACAGATAGGAACAAAGATTACAGTGTAAAATAATGAAGGAGATTATTATGGAAGAATTATTGATGACTTTTGAAGAAAAGATGGAGAAATCTTTAAATAACTTAAATGGTGAGTTTTCTACAATCAGAGCAGGAAGAGCAAATCCTCATGTCTTAGACAGAATTATGGTAGATTATTATGGCACACCAACACCAATACAGCAGGTAGGTAATGTATCTGTACCAGAGGCAAGAATGATTGTTATCCAGCCATGGGATGTTTCTATTCTGAAAGAAGTAGAAAGAGCAATTATCATGTCAGACCTTGGAATTACACCAACAAATGACGGGAAACTGATTCGTCTTGTATTTCCTGAATTGACAGAGGAAAGAAGAAAGGAATTAGCAAAGGACATTAAGAAAAAAGGCGAGAGTGCAAAGGTTGCAGTCAGAAATATCAGAAGAGATGCCATTGATGCTGTAAAGAAAAAAGGAAAAGAAGATGGTTTTTCAGAGGATGATATTAAAGGATATGAAGACGACATCCAGAAGAATACAGATGCATTTGTTAAGAAGATAGATGCAGCTGTTGATGCAAAAACAGACGAGATTATGACAGTTTAATGATAAACGTACGAAATAAGAGGAAACAGTTGTTTCCTCTATTTTCCGTTATAAGAACAATAGAACTGGGAGTATATGCAGAGTAGAAAATAATACTTCCGGTATAATGAACCTGAAAAAGATTAGTGAAACGGAGCATATTATGGCAGAGAAAATTGACGTAACAGGAATGAAGATACCGGAGCATGTAGCGATTATATTAGATGGAAACGGACGCTGGGCAAAGAAGCGCTTTCTTCCACGAAATGCAGGACATGCAGCAGGAGCAAAAACTGTTGAAAAGATAATAGAAGATGCCCATGATTTGGGAATTAAATATATGACAATGTATGCTTTTTCTACAGAAAACTGGAATCGTCCGGAAAGTGAAGTAAAAGCTCTTATGAAACTACTAAGAAATTATTTGAAGGACTGTATTGAGAGAGCAAATAAAAATGATATGAAGTGTCTTGTAATAGGAGATAAATCCCGTTTAGACCAGGATATTGTTGATAAGATTAACGAGTTAGAGGAATGTTCTAAGGAGAATCAGGGGATTACATTTATTATTGCGCTGAATTATGGAAGCAGAGACGAGATTCGAAGAGCGATGACAAAGATGGCACAGGATTGTAAAGAAGGAAAAATGAATCCGGAAGATATTACAGAAAGTACTATTAGTGATTATCTTGATACAAAAGGAATTCCTGATCCTGACTTGTTGATTCGTACGAGTGGAGAAATCAGACTGTCTAATTATTTATTATGGCAGCTGGCATATACTGAATTTTATTTTACAGATGTATTATGGCCGGATTTTAATAAAGAAGAATTAAAAAAAGCGATTGTAAAATATAATCAGCGTGACAGACGTTTTGGTGGTGTGAAATAAAAAATCTATCCAATAGATGAAAAGAACACGGTGCGCAGTGAGACATGAAGAAAAGTGTAACACAGTGCACAGTGAGATTGAGAGGAAAGAAAATGGTACTTAGCAAATTTGCAAATAAGTCTTTTGTGACAAGATTAATTAGTGGAATTGTATTGGTCGGGCTGATGCTGGCAACAATTATTCCGGGAGGAACTGTTTTGTTTGTCGCAAACATGCTTATTTCGCTAGTGGGAGTATATGAATTGTATAAGGTAATGGGACTTGAGAAATCATTGCCGGGTGTGACAGGATATGTGGCAACAATTTCCTATTATGCATTATTATTCACACAGAAAACACAATATATTACTATATTGTTTATTGTATTCTTGATTGCGTTACTGGCACAGTATGTTTTTATGTTTCCGCAATATAAGACAGAGCAGGTGTCTAATGCGATTATGTGTATGTTATATGCCGGTGTGCTTCTCTCATATATTTATATAGTAAGAGAAGGGAACAATGGGGCATATACGGTATGGTTGATATTTTTATGTTCATGGGCCAGTGATACATGTGCTTATGTGGCGGGAGTGGCATTTGGAAAACATAAAATGGCACCGGTACTCAGCCCTAAAAAATCTATTGAGGGCGCAGTCGGAGGTGTTGTAGGTGCTGCTGTTTTAGGGGCAGTTTATGCAGCTGTATTTATTGATAAGATACAGTTAAGTGTTAATCCAGTCATGGTATTTGCAGTTATCTGTGCAGTTGGTGCATTAATTTCCATGGTAGGAGATTTGGCAGCATCTGCTATTAAGAGAAATCACGATATTAAAGATTATGGAACATTGATTCCCGGACATGGTGGAATCATGGATAGATTTGACAGTGTGATATATGTCGCACCGATTATCTGGATATTACTTCAGATATTTTAAGAGAAAAGCTGATATGAAATGAGTTTTTGCATACAAAATGCAGGAACAAAATAATATAATGGAGAAAATAATGAAAAATATATCAATTTTAGGCTCTACCGGTTCTATTGGAACACAGACTCTAGATATTGTGAGGGCCAATAATGATTTAAATGTCGTTGCGATTGCAGCAGGTTCTAATGTAAAGATGTTGGAAGAACAGATACGTGAATTCCATCCAAAACTTGTATGTGTATACAATGAAGAGGCAGCAGGAAGACTAAAGACAGCAGTTGCAGATACAGATGTGAAAGTCGTAGCAGGAATGGATGGTTTGATAGAGGCTGCTACATATAATAGTGCTCAGATTGTTGTGACAGCATTTGTGGGAATGATAGGTATCCGTCCGACACTGGAGGCTATTAAAGCAGGAAAAGATATCGCATTGGCAAACAAGGAAACTTTGGTTACAGCAGGCCATCTGGTAATGGAAGCTGCAAAAGAATATGGTGTAAAGATTCTTCCGGTAGATAGTGAACACAGTGCGATATTTCAGTCACTAAATGGTGAGAATAAAAAAGAAATTGATAAGATTTTACTGACTGCATCGGGAGGTCCTTTCAGAGGATGGACCAGAGAGCAGATGAAAAATGTGCAGGTGGAAGATGCGCTGAAGCATCCAAACTGGGCGATGGGACAGAAAATCACTATAGATTCAGCTACAATGGTAAACAAAGGACTGGAAGTCATTGAGGCAAAGTGGCTGTTTGATGTAGACATTGATCATGTGCAGGCAGTGGTTCAGCCTCAGAGTATTATTCATTCGATGGTGCAGTATAAAGATGGTGCAGTGATTGCCCAGCTTGGAACACCGGATATGAAACTGCCAATACAGTATGCATTATATTATCCTGAGAGAAGGTATCTGGCAGGAGACAGACTTGATTTTGCAAAAATCGGTCAGATTACATTTGAAGAACCGGATTTAAATAACTTTGCAGGGCTGAAAATGGCATATGAGGCAGGGCGAATGGGTGGTTCCATGCCGACTGTATTTAATGCAGCAAATGAAAAAGCAGTAGCAAAGTTTTTAAATAGAAAAATCGGATTTTTGGATATTACAGATATGATTCAATATTGTATGGAGCAACATGAAAATATTAATCATCCGACAGTAGAACAAATATTAGAAATAGAACAATGGGTATATGAGCTTATTGAGAATAGGTGGTAGAAATGCAGACAGCAATTAGTATAATTATAGCGTTAATAATTTTTGGAGTGTTGGTTTTAATTCATGAGTTTGGCCATTTTATTGTAGCAAAGAAAAATGGCGTAGTGGTTAATGAGTTTTCTATTGGTATGGGACCAAGAATATTCAGCCGTGTGGCAAAAAGCGGCACAAGATATTCAATCAAGGTTCTTCCGTTAGGCGGTTCATGTGCGATGCTCGGTGAAGATGAGGATAATGAGGAAGAAGGTTCATTTAATTCAAAATCTATCTGGGCAAGAAGTGCGATTATATTTGCCGGACCGTTTTTTAATTTTATTTTAGCTTTTGTTCTGGCATTAATTGTGATTGGTGCTGCAGGGGCAGATGTGTCTTATGTAACCAGTGTGGATAAAAATTCGGCAGCTTATGAGGCAGGACTTCGTGAGGGTGACAGAATTACAAAGTATAATGGTGCACATGCTACACTTGGAAGAGAAATTTATTTAGAAGACTATGTAAATCCTTTAGATGGTAGTGAAATTTCCATATCTTTTGTAAGGGATGGAGAAAAGAAAACAATAAAGTATACTCCAAATACAGAAAAAAGATATATCGTTGGTATGAACTATAGTGCTACAGACACACAGGCAGAGATTTCACAGGTTAACAGAGAATCTGCCATGGCAGAGGCAGGAGTGCAGCCGGGAGATGTTGTCACAGAGATTGATGGAGTAAAGATTACAACAGGAAAGCAGATGTCAGAGCATATTGCTGCACATCCATTTGGAGAGAAAGAAGTACATCTTACATTAGATAGAAAAGGTGAGGAAGTTAAGGTTGTGGTAAAACCACAGATGACGAAGATTGCAAATAGTGGGTTTACTTATAATCTTGGAAGAGAGAAGCAGTCTGTAGGCGGAGTAATTAAGTATAGTTTTACAGAAGTCAGATATGAGATTGCCACCGTTTTAAAGAGTCTGAAAATGTTAGTGACAGGTAAAGTGTCAGCAAATGAAGTTTCGGGACCGGTAGGAATCGTAAACGTTATTGGAGATACGTATACTACTGCAAAATCAGAGGGGGTAGCAATAACGATATTAACATTGCTCAATCTGGCAATTATGCTCAGTGCAAATTTAGGTGTTATGAACTTACTTCCGATTCCGGCACTAGATGGTGGAAGATTGTTCTTATATCTGATAGAGATTATTACAAGAAAGAAAATTCCTAAGGATAAGGAAGGAATGATACATTTTATAGGATTTATTTTATTAATGGCTTTGATGGTGTTCCTTGTGTTTAATGATATCCGGAAGTTGATCTAAGGTTGAGATATCCGGAAGCATCATAGATTAGGGATTGTAAGGTGAAATGTTATGTTAAGAGAGAATACAAAAGTAATTCAGATTGGAAATAAAGTAATTGGCGGAGGAAATCCTATTCTGATTCAGTCTATGACAAATACAAAGACAGAAGATGTAGAAGCTACGGTAAATCAGATTAAAGAGTTAGAGGCGGCAGGCTGTGATATTATCCGATGTGCCGTGCCTACCATGGAGGCGGCAGAAGCAATCGCACAGATAAAGAAACTGATTTCTATTCCGCTTGTTGCAGACATACATTTTGATTACCGTCTGGCTATTGCAGCCATGGAAAATGGTGCAGACAAGATTCGTATCAATCCGGGAAATATAGGAGATATCTCCAAAGTAAAAGCTGTCGTAGATGTGGCAAAGGAAAAGAATATTCCTATCAGAGTCGGTGTGAACAGCGGTTCATTAGAAAAGAATATTTTAGAAAAGTATGGTAAGGTGACTGCTGAAGGAATTGTAGAAAGTGCTTTAGATAAAGTCAAAATTATCGAAGATTTGGGATATGATAATCTCGTTATCAGTATCAAATCATCTGATGTAATGATGTGTGTCAAAGCATATGAACTGATTGCACAGAAGACCGATTACCCTTTACATGTAGGAATCACAGAATCCGGTACAATTACTTCCGGAAATATTAAATCGGCATTAGGATTGGGACTGATTTTAAATCAGGGGATTGGTGATACAATCAGAGTTTCTCTCACAGGAGCACCTGTAGAAGAGATTGCCAGTGCAAAGCTGATTTTAAAGACATTAGGGCTTAGACAAGGCGGAATATCCGTTGTTTCCTGTCCGACCTGTGGAAGAACACAGATTGACTTAATCGGACTGGCAGGAAAAGTAGAAAAAATGGTTACAAAATATGATTTAGATATAAAAGTTGCTGTTATGGGATGTGTTGTGAATGGACCGGGAGAGGCCAGAGAAGCAGACATTGGTATTGCCGGAGGTAAAGGCGAAGGACTTCTGATAAAGAAAGGTGAAGTAATTAAAAAAATACCCGAAGAACAGTTATTAGATACTCTTGAAGATGAATTGAAACACTGGAGGAATTAAGTTGGAAAAAAAGAATTTTCTTGAAGTTTTTCCAAATCTGACACTGAGTGAGGAACTAAAAAGTATATTTCAACTGGTCGATATTACACGAATAACAACGAACAGTGAACATACAAAGATGAGAATCTATATTGAAAGCAGCAGACTTATTGAAAAGTCTGCTATTTTCAAAGTGAAAGAGCAATTGGCAAAAAACTTAAGAACTGGAAAGAAGATTTCTATTGAAATCATAGAAAAATACATATTGTCAAAACAGTATACACCGGAAAATCTTTTTGAGATATATAAAGATAGTATTCTTCTGGAATTAAATGAGTCCAGTCCTATTATTGCTGCAATGTTGAAAAAAGCACCGACCAGATTTGATGAGTCCGGCAGACTGGTCATTGATTTAGAGTCCAGTATTGTCTCAGAGGCAAGAATGAAAATATTAAAGGATACGATTGAGCATATATTCAGGGACAGATTCGATATGCCATTGGAGGTACGTATCGAAAAAAGAATTTTGAACAGTAATCGATATGCAGAGCGAAATGCCAGAAGACTGAAAAATGAAGTCAATGTTCTTTTAAGCAAAGATGAGCCAAAGAAGGAAGAAGAGCAGAAGCAGGCAGAAAGACCGAAACGTCCGAAGAAAGCTACATATTCAGATAATCCGGAAGTGGTATATGGAAGAGATTTTAAATTTGATTCAGATACACAACTATGTGATGTGTTTGAGGGAACCGGCGAGACCGTTGTAAAAGGTCAGGTTATGACTATGGATGACAGGGAAACCCGGACAGGTAAGTTTATTGTTACGTTGGAGATTACAGACTTTACAGACAGTATTGCAGTAAAAATTTTCTTGGGGGATGAAAATGCAAAAAAAGAGTTTACGTCTAAGGTGAAAAAGAAAACTTTTATTCGTATCAAAGGTGTGGCAATGTATGATACTTATGACAGACAGGTAGAAATCAGCCGTGTGGATGGAATGAAACTGATTCCTGCATTTTTCACTGAAAAGAGAAAAGACACTGCTGTAGATAAACGTGTGGAGCTTCATTGTCATACAAAGATGAGTGATATGGACGGTGTCAGTGAATGTGGTGCTCTTGTGCGCCGTGCCTATGAGTGGGGACATAGAGCCATTGCCATTACTGACCATGGAGTCGTGCAGGCATTTCCGGATGCATGGCATGAATATTGTGATATTAAAAAAGAATGTAAAAAAGCAGGTAAGGAATGTGATTTTAAAGTAATATACGGTGTTGAAGCATATCTGGTAGATGACTTAAAGGATATGATTGTAAATCCAAAAGGACAGAGCCTTGATGACACCTATGTAGTTTTTGATTTGGAAACGACCGGTTTTAGTGCAAAAAGTGATAAAATCATAGAGATTGGCGCAGTAAAGGTACAGGAGGGCAAAATCATAGACAGATTCAGTACCTTTGTGAATCCTGAGATTCCAATACCATTTCGTATAGAGCAGCTTACCAGCATTAATGATAATATGGTAATCAATGCACCGAAGATAGAAGAGATTCTTCCAGAGTTTATGGAGTTCTGTAAAGATTGTGTTATGGTAGCCCACAATGCAGATTTTGATATGAGTTTTATTTCAGCGAATTGTGAACGGCAGGGGCTTCCATGTGACTTTACAATCATTGATACAGTGGCGATGTCCAGGTACTTGATTATCGGACTTGGAAGATACAAATTGGACAGTGTTGCAAAAGCATTGGGAATAGTATTGGACCATCATCACAGAGCTGTGGATGATGCAGAGTGTACTGCACTGATTTTCTTAAAGTTGTGCGATATGCTCCGAGATAAAGGAATTGACAATCTGGATGAGGTCAATGAAGAAGGAAAACAGTCAACAAACCTGATTAATAAACTTCCGGCACATCATGCCATCATTTTGGTAAAAGATTTAATTGGAAGAGTTAATCTCTATAAATTGATTTCTATTTCTCATATTGATACATTTGCAAACAAAAGACCTCGTATTTTAAAGAGTGATTATTTGAAACACTGTGAGGGCCTTATGATAGGCAGTGCCTGTGAAGCGGGAGAGTTATATCAGGCGATTCTTCATGGAAGACCGCAGCAGGAGATTGCAAGGCTTGCAGAGTTTTATGACTATTTTGAGGTACAGCCTCTAGGTAATAATGACTTTATGGTGAAAACAGGCAATCCTGATATTGATAATAAAAAGAGATTTCTCGTAGAATCCAGAGAAGAGTTGAAAGACATTAATCGAAAGATTATTGAACTGGGAAGAAAGTTTAACAAAATGACGGTGGCAACCTGTGACGTACATTTCCTAGACCCTGAAGATGAGATATACAGGCGCATTATTCAGTTCGGTCAGGGATTTAAAGATGCAGATGAACAGGCACCGCTGTATCTTCGAACCACAGATGAAATGTTAAAAGAATTTGATTATCTGGGAAGCAATGTAGCAGAAGAGATTGTTATTACCAATCCAAATAAGATTGCAGATATGATTGATAATATTTCTCCAATACATCCTGACAAGTGTCCGCCGGTATTGGAAAATTCTGAAGAGAACTTAAGAAAAATCTGCTTTGATAAAGCTCATGAAATTTATGGAGATGATTTGCCTAAAATTGTAGAAGACAGATTAGAAGTAGAACTGGATTCCATTATCGGTAATGGATATGCGGTAATGTACATTATGGCGCAGAGACTGGTTTGGAAGTCGAACGAAGACGGATACCTGGTAGGCTCGAGAGGTTCTGTTGGTTCCTCTTTTGCGGCAACGATGTCCGGTATTACAGAGTGTAATCCACTTGCACCACATTACTATTGTGAAAAATGTAAAAGTTCCTTTTTTGAAAAGGAATACAGAGCACCCGAAGGAACAGATTCAGGAGAAATTAAGCGAATACAGGAAATTATCGCAAAGGAGAAGGCAGAGGGGGGAATCGGATTTGATCTGCCCGATATGGTATGTCCTCACTGTGGTGAGAAAATGAAAAAAGACGGTCTGGAGATTCCTTTTGAGACATTCCTCGGATTTGGTGGAACAAAAGAGCCGGATATCGACTTGAACTTTTCAGGAGAATATCAGGCAAATGCTCATGCTTATACAGAGGTAATGTTTGGTAAAGGGCATACATTTAGAGCAGGAACCATTACCGGTGTAGCGGATAAGACTGCTTTTGGATATGTGAAGAATTATTTTGATGACCATAACGTTGTAAAAAGAACAGCAGAGATTGACAGAATTGCCAGAGGATGTACCGGTATCAGAAGAAGTACAGGACAGCATCCGGGTGGTATCGTTATTGTTCCAAGAGATAAAGAAATCTATGATTTTACACCAATACAGAAACCGGCAAATGATATGAGTGTAGATACGATCACAACGCATTTTGAATATCATGCGATTGATGCCAATCTGTTGAAACTGGATATTCTGGGGCACGACGATCCTACGATGATTCGCCGGTTAGAAAAACTCACAGATACGAATGTACAGACAGATGTAACTTTTGATGATGAGAAAGTAATGTCGTTGTTTTTAAGCCCGGAGGCTCTTGGAATTACACCTGATGATATTGACGGATGTCCTATCGGAACATTAGGTCTTCCGGAACTTGGAACAGATTTTGTTATTCAGATGTTGGTGGATACAAAACCTACCAAGATAGCTGACCTGCTTCGTGTTTCGGGACTATCTCATGGTACGGATGTATGGCTTGGAAATGCCCAGACGCTGATTCAGGAAGGAAAGTGTACGATTTCTACGGCTGTATGTACCCGTGATGATATCATGGTTTATCTGATGGACAAAGGAATTGAACCTCAGGTAAGCTTTGATATTATGGAACATGTGCGAAAGGGAAGAGGGCTTCTGACGTATAAAGACAAAGAAACCGGTGAGGAGCGCCAGGAAGAGGATGTTATGCGGGAACATAATGTTCCGGACTGGTATATCTGGTCCTGTAAAAAGATTAAATATATGTTCCCGAAAGCCCATGCAGCTGCCTATATTATGATGGCTCTTCGTGTGGCGTGGTATAAGGTATATCATCCATTGGCATATTATGCTGCATTTTTTGGAATCAGGGCAAAAGCCTTTGATTATGAGACAATGTGTCAGGGAAAAGAAAAATTAGAGTATTACATGGCTGAATTAAAGCGTAAGAAAAATAATCATGAAGCATCAAAGAAGGACGAAGATTCTTTAGGAGATATGAAGATTGTTTTAGAAATGTATGCCAGAGGATTCGAATTTCTACCATTAGATATTTACACGGCAAAGGCGCATGATTTTCAGATTATTGATGGAAAACTGATGCCTAGTTTGGATACAATAGAAGGATTGGGAGAAAAGGCGGCAGATGCATTAGTGGAAGCTGTGGCGGCACAAGATGGACCTTTTGTTTCAAAGAATGATTTGAGAGAGAAGAGTAAGTTAAGTAAGACGGTTATAGAGACAATGTCAGATTTGGGACTGCTTGAAGGACTTCCTGAGGACAGCCAGTTATCCATCTTCGATTTCTAGGTGCGTTGCATGAAGAAAGCCACACCTCGGCGGTGTGGCTTCTAAAGGAAAATACATCTTTAAAAAAGATGTAAAATGAAAAAAATAAAAATAATAATAAAACAAAAAGAAAAACAGCTCGTAGGGGAATTGAACCCCTGATTCCGCCTTGAGAGGGCGGCGTCTTAACCACTTGACCAACGAGCCAAAAAAATGTTACTGTATTATTATAACAGCAAAGTGAAATTTTGCAAGACATTTTTGAAAGGAATATGAAATTTTTTATGGACTGGATTTATGGAAAGACAATATTAGTAACCGGAGCATCATCAGGACTTGGAAGAGCATTGACAGTTCAGTTGATAAGAGAACAGAATTGTAAAGTCATCGGAGTCGGACAGTCAGAAGAAAAAATGATGAGTTTAAAAGAAGAACTGACTTATTTAAGAGATGAGTTTGATTATAGAATATTTGATGTAAGTGTACAGGAAAACTGGACTCAGTTTGTAGAAGAACTTTTGGAAGATAATATACAGGTTGATTTGTTGATAAATAATGCAGGAATCCTTCTGCCTTTTGATAAATCAGTGAATTATACCGAAGAACAGGTACATACTTGTATGGATATTAATTTCCATGGATGCAGATACGCAATTAATGCGATGCTGCCGATTCTTCGTCAGTCTACTATGGCAGGGATTGTGAATGTTTCCAGTTCTGATGCGCTGTCTGGTATTATAGGAACAAGTATCTATAGTGCGAGCAAGGCGGCTCTGAAAGCATATACGGAGGTGCTTATAGCAGAACTTGGAAGAGAGATGTATATCGGGTATGTCTGTCCGGGATTTATCAGAACGGATATTTTCAGGAACCAGTATGTTATTTCAGAAAGCAGGCTGATAAAAATGGCATCGTCTAAAGTAGACAAGGCGGCGAAAAAGATTATAAAGAAGGTCGTAAAACAGAAGGCGAGAATCATTGTGGGAAAAGATGCGAAGTTTATGAATTTCACATCAAAGTTTTTCCCGGTGGTCGGATTGAAGTTTTATGAGCAGGTGATAAAACATTCGAAGGTAGAGATGTTTGAAAATGTTAAATGATAGTATAATATCTCTTATTAGAAGAAGAGTTATAATTTGGTAAGATTAAAATAATAAATAATGTAAAATATTGTAAAAAAAAAGCAAGCAGTGATACAATCAATACAAGAGAATATGGACGATTGTATTATGAAAAACATTAATAAACTAAAATCCCTAAGCATAATCAGATTAATGTATCAGGTAGAATCTGACGTTATATCATGGTTGATGTTTAGGGACTTTTTTATATAGGAGGTGGGGGAAAGTAAAAACGATATAGAAACTATAAAAATAAATTAGAAAAAGTGAAGGGAGTAAGGTATGGGTAAAAAATTGGTTTGTTTATTTTTATGTTTTGTATTGATTTTTAGTGTAAGTGTATATGCTAATGATAGTGACTAATAGTAATTTAGGAGTTGGTGCATATGCTGAAACGGAAGGAATACAGCTGAAGGGTGATTACATATATTTTGGTATATACTATAAGAATAAAGCCGATCCAGGGAGATGGCAAATATACAAAATTTTAAAAAATGCATTTTAGGAGGGAAAGCGTATGAGAAAATTATTATCATATTTTTTAGTTTTTACATTAATAGTAACAACAGTTGGAGTAATAAATGTAGGAGCTGATGAGAAAGAATTAAATTGGAACGGATTTATCTATCAGGTACATAATGATACGGTTGCAAATAATAAACATGTTCTTATCGAAGATTATGTAGGAACAGAGAGACAAATTACAATCCCAAAACAAATAGACGGGATAGCAGTAACTGAACTTGCAGAGAAATTTACCTGTACTTCTGATATAACATCTGTAAAGATTATGGACACTATGTTGAAACCCGAGGGATTAACATGGTGTGAAACATTAGAAAAGATTTTTGTGCAAGATAACAGTACACGGTATACAGTAATTGATGGAATACTATATAATAAGAAAGTTACATCATTGCTTTGTTATCCAAGTGCAAAGCAGGAAAGGGAGTATATTGCTCCAAAAACGGTAACAGAATCATATGGTTTGCAGCAAGTGTTAATAAAAAATAAATATTTAAAAGATGTGACATTTACCAGTGTCGTACCGGATTGTACGAACACTAATATTGAAAATGTAAAAATAAGTGGTAATATTTCATACATTCCGGAAGGCTCGTTTAGAAAATGCAGGAATTTGAAAACAGTAGTAATAGGAAGCAAAGTTGATTTTATTGAACGTGATGCATTCTATGGTTGTGCATCATTACAAAGTGTAAAATTATCGAACAATTTGCGTTCAATATACTCTTGTGCTTTTGGGAAAACAAAAATAAAGAAAGTGAAAATACCGAAGAGTGTTGATTATATCGACTATGATGTTTTTCCAACTAAAACAAAGATAATGAAACCATCGTATTTAAGAAAAACTGTTAATCCATGGAATAAGTCTCAATATTGTTATAAAGCATACGTAATTGCAAAATCAAAGTCAGGCACAAAGAAATACCGGGCAGCAAATGTGACGAAGATTACAGCGACAAAAAAGAAAGTTAAATTAAAAAAAGGAGATATACATAAGATAAAGACCAAAGTATTCATTTTTAAGAAAAAGAAGGCTGGATTTATTAAAAATGATATTTTGAAATTTACATCTTCAAATAACAAAGTGGCAAAGGTTACACAAGGAGGAAAAATAAAAGCACTAAGAAAAGGAACAACGACTATTACTGTTATGATGCGTACGTTTGAAAAGAAATTACATACAACGAGAAAGAACTATAAAATTAAAGTTAAAGTAGTATAAGTTAATGGTAGAAACAGAAATCCCAGAACGGAACTGTACTTATATATCAGATAGAATCTGATTTCTAAAAACATAAAGGCAGAAAAAATAAATTAATGTTGACATCTTAATTATATGGTAGTATAGTTATATGGTAAATATTGACTAAAGTGGAAGGAGCGAACCGCAAAGGTTCGCTCTTTGTTATGTCAGCCGGATAAGGTTCATTAAAAGAATAGAACATCTTTATCAGGCAGAAAGGTAGAGGTTAAGGTGTCTAGAAGAGAAGAGTACGAATCAAAAACAGAAGCACTACTGATTCCTATTTTAGAAGAAAAGGGATATGAGATGGTAGATGTGGAATATGTCAAAGAGGGCAGCAGCTGGTATTTAAGAGCTTTTGTTGACAAGCCGGGAGGCATTACAATTAATGATTTAGAAAGTGTCAGCAGACGTTTGAGTGATTTGCTGGATGAGAAAGATTTCATTAGTGATGCTTACATATTAGAAGTAAGCTCCCCGGGACTTGGGCGTCCTTTAAAGAAGGATAGAGATTTTGACAGAAGTATCGGAGAAGAAATCGAGGTACATTTGTATAGAAGCCTTAACGGAAATAAGCAGTATATAGGACTGTTAAAGTCTTATGATAAAGATACTATTACTATCGAAGATGAAGATGGTAGTGAAATAAATTTAGACAGAGTAAATGTTTCGCTCGTCAAATTAACGATTGATTTTTAGGAGGATATTGGAAAAATGAACAAGGAATTAATTGCAGCATTAGAGGTGTTGGAAAAGGAAAAAGGAATTAGTAAGGAGTCTTTATTTGAAGCAATCGAAAGTAATTTGGTTGTAGCTTATAAAAATAACTTTAACAAAGCAGACAACGTGTCAGTAACAATGGATAGAGAAACAGGAGAATTCCATATCTATTCCCAAAAGACAGTCGTAGAGGAAGTTGAAGATACAGTTTCCCAGATTTCATTAGAAGATGCAAGAAATATCAAAGCATCTTATGATATCGGAGATACTGTAAACATAGAGATTCAGTCAAAAGATTTTGGACGTATTGCAACGCAGAGTGCCAAGAATGGTATCTTACAGAAAATCAGAGAAGAAGAGAGAAAGAGTCTCTATGAACAGTATTATGAAAAGCAGGATGATATTATCACAGGTGTTGTTCAGAGAATTAATGGAAAGAACATCAGCATTAATTTAGGTAAGGTAGATACAGTTCTCATGGAAAAAGAACAGTCCAGAGGAGAGTTCTTCAGACCGAATGACAGAATTAAATTATATGTCACAGAAGTGAAAGACAATGGAAGAGGACCAAGAATCACAGTATCAAGAACACATCCAAATCTTGTAAAGAGACTTTTTGAACAGGAAGTAACAGAAATCAAGGATGGAACTGTTGAAATTAAGAGTATTGCAAGAGAAGCCGGCTCAAGAACAAAGATTGCAGTATGGTCTAACAATGAAGATGTAGATGCAGTGGGAGCATGTGTTGGTATGAATGGAGCCAGAGTAAATGCAGTTGTCGATGAACTTCAGGATGAGAAGATGGATATTATTAATTGGAGTGAAAATCCGGCAATTTTAATTGAAAATGCTCTCAGTCCATCTAAGGTAGTAGCTGTACTTGCAGATCCAGACAATAAGGAAGCGTTGGTGGTTGTTCCGGATTTACAATTATCACTTGCTATTGGTAAGGAAGGACAGAATGCGAGACTTGCAGCAAAACTTACAGGATTTAAAATTGACATTAAGAGCGAGTCACAGGCAAAAGCAGAAGGTATTCAATATGTATTTAACGAAGAAGACTACTATGATGATGAGTATTATGATGGTGAGTACTATGACGATGAATACTATGATGAAGAATATTATGATGATGAATATGATGCAGAAGTAGAGGAATCAGAAGAAGCATAGGAGACAGCATATGGGGCAGGTTAGAAAAGTTCCGATGAGAACATGTATTGGTTGCAGACAGTCAAAAGACAAAAAAGAACTAATTCGTGTAGTAAGGAATAAAGAAAATCAGATTTTTGTTGATTTAACAGGAAAACAAAACGGCAGAGGTGCATATATTTGTGCAGATGCAGATTGTTTAGAGAAAGCAATAAAAAATAAAGGGTTAGAAAAGACTCTGAAAATTTCGAATGTCAGTGAAGAAGTAATAGAAGCGTTGAAAAAGCAGTTAGGAGATATCAATGAATAAAATATTTTCTATGGTTGGGCTGGCTACCAGGGCAGGAAAAACTGTCGCAGGGGAGTTTTCAGTAGAAAAGGCAGTCAGAACAGGTAAAGCATTTTTAGTACTGGTATCCCATGAGGCGTCAGACAATACGAAAAAGCTGTTTTTAAATAAATGTAAACATTATCAGATTCCGGTATTTGTATATGGAAGTAAAGAAGAGTTGGGAAATTCCACGGGAAATGGAGAACGTGCTTCAATTGCGATTGTGGATGAAGGTTTTAGTAGAACAATCATAAATTTGTTAGAAGATAATCATTAGACGGAGGTAGTAAATGTCAAAGATGAGAGTACATGAATTAGCCAAAGAATTAGAAATAAAAAGTGCAGATATTGTAACCGCACTGGAAGAAAAGGGAATGGAAGTAAAAGCACAAAGTTCTATTGATGAAGAACAGATTACTTATGTAAAACAGAAATTTTCTAAAAATAAAACAGAAGAAGTAAAAGAAGAGAAGAAGGAAGAAAAGGCAAAACCTAGAAAATTAATTACAAGTAAAGGTGTTGTCAGAACCGGTGAGAGAAGACATGGTGATGGTGAAAGAAGACGACGCAGACATAGCAGTGATGGAGAACACCGCCGCCGTTCACGGCATTCATCAGAAGAAAAGTCAAGTGTAGAGACGAAGGAAGTAAAACCACTTGTTGCTGCACAGGAAGTAAAAGCAGAGCCGGTTGTGGAAGGGGTAAAAATTACTGTGAATGAGTCAGTTCAGGAAGCACCTAAGATTGCACCACAGGAAGAGACTGTTAAGGAAGAAAAGCCGGTTCAGGCTGAAACTTCTGTAAAAACAGAGGAGATTGTAAAAGAAAAAACACCTGAAAAACAGTCGGAAGTAAAAATTGTGGAGAAGGAAGTAAAAAAGGCTGACAATGTCAGACCGGACAACAGACAGCAGAGTAACAGACCACAGGGAAATAGAACACCTGATAACAGACAACAGGATAACAGACGTCCAAATAATGACAGAAATAACGGCAGGGATAATAGAAATAATAAGGATAACCGTAACTTTAACAGAGACCATGGCAATGGACGTAATGACAGAAATAATTCTAGAAATGGAAATGACAGAAATAACGACAGAAATAATTCTAGAAATGGAAATGGCAGAAACAACGATAGAAACAATTTCAGAAATGGAAATGATAGAAACAACGACAGAAACAATTTCAGAAATGGAAATGATAGAAACAACGACAGAAATAATTTTAGAAATGGAAATGACAGACGTGATTTCAGAAAGAATGACAGAAATGAAACACCTGCAGAGCCAATTCAGGATAAAAACAGAAAAACGAGGGAAAATAAAATACGTCAGGACAAACAGGAGCGTAATAAAAAGAATTACGAAGATGGCGGCAGAAGAGGAAAGAATGGCAAGAAGAATGATTTTGCTAAGCCAATAATGGAGAAACCGAAGAAGAAAGAAGAGAAGAAGGAAGAGATTAAGGTAATTCAGGTTCCTGATTTCATTACTATTGGTGAACTTGCAGAGAGAATGAAGATGACACCTTCAACCCTGATTAAGAAGTTGTTCTTAGAAGGAAAGATGGTTACTGTGAATACAGAAGTAGACTTTGATAGTGCTGAGGAAATCGCATTAGGATATGAAATTATGTGCGAAAAAGAAGAAAAAGTAGACATGATTGAGGAGCTTCTGAAAGAAGAGGCAGAAGATGAGTCATTGATGGAGAAACGTCCTCCTGTTGTTTGTGTTATGGGACACGTTGACCATGGTAAAACTTCACTTCTGGATGCTATCAGAGAGACAAATGTTATCTCAGGCGAGGCCGGTGGTATTACACAGCATATCGGTGCATCTGTTGTAAAGATTAATGACCAGACGATTACATTCCTTGATACACCGGGACATGAGGCATTCACATCTATGCGTATGCGTGGTGCACAGTCAACAGATATTGCTATCTTAGTAGTTGCTGCAGATGATGGTGTTATGCCACAGACTGTAGAGGCAATTAATCATGCAAAGGCAGCTGGAATTGAAATTATTGTAGCAATTAACAAGATTGATAAGCCGGGTGCAAATATTGAAAGAGTTAAGCAGGGACTTGCTGAACACGAACTGTTAGCAGCTGACTGGGGTGGAAATGTAGAAATGGTTCCGGTTTCAGCCCACACAAGAGAAGGTATTGATGACCTTCTTGAAATGGTATTATTACAGGCAGATGTATTAGAATTGAAAGCAAATGCAGACCGTCAGGCGAGAGGTATTGTTATTGAGGCAAAACTTGATAAGGGTAAAGGACCTGTTGCTACTGTATTGGTACAGAAGGGAACATTAAATGTTGGTGCTCATATTGCTGCCGGTGCAAACCATGGTAAAGTAAGAGCGATGACAGATGATAAAGGAAACAGAATCAAGACAGCAGGACCGTCTACTCCGGTAGAAATTTTAGGCCTCAGTGGTGTTCCAAACGCTGGAGAAGTCTTTGTTTCTACAGAGACAGCGAATGAAGCAAAAGACTTTGCAAACACATTCGTTGAAGACAGCAAAGCAAAACTGATGGAATCTAACAAGTTTAGAATTTCTCTTGACGATTTAAATTCACAAATTGAAGCAGGAGAACTGAAAGAATTAAATGTAATTATTAAGGCTGACGTTCAAGGTTCTGTAGAGGCTGTAAAACAGAGTCTGTTAAAACTTTCTAATGAGGAAGTAGAAGTAAAAGTAATTCATGGTGGTGTTGGTGCAATCAATGAATCTGATGTTATTCTTGCATCTACATCCAATGCAATTATTTTAGGTTTTAACGTAAAACCGGATACACAGGCAGAGGCAACAGCGAATAATGAAAATGTTGATTTGAGACTCTACTCTGTAATTTATACAGCAATTGATGATATTGAGCGTGCAATGAAGGGAATGCTTGAACCGATTTACGAGGAAAAGGTCATCGGTCATGCAGAGATTCGTCAGATTTTCAAGGCTTCGGGTGTTGGAAATATTGCAGGTTCTTATGTATTAGATGGTATGATGCAGAGAGGCTGTTCGGCAAGAGTTTCGAGAGAGGGAGCACAGATTTACGAAGGACCTGTGGCATCTCTTAAGAGATTTAAGGATGATGTTAAGGAAGTTAAGGCAGGATATGAATGTGGTCTTGTATTTGACGGATTTAACGGAATTGCTGAGGGCGATCAGGTCGAAGCGTATATTATGGTAGAAGTGCCGAGATAAAGTCTCATTCAATCAAAAACTACGGTGAATACTTGTATTTGTAGGTAGGTTTTGATTAAATGAAATTTGGCGAGCGCCAAACAGCGAAAAAATCGTAGATTTTTGAGTTGGCTTTATCTCGAAAAATAAGGAGTGATAATGAGAAAGAATAGTATTAAGAATACAAGGATTAATGGCGAGGTGCAAAGAGAATTAAGTAATATCATACGTGAGTTGAAAGACCCACGCATTGGTATTATGACTACAGTGACAGCTGTGGAAGTAGCACCGGACCTGAAAACCTGTAAAGCATATATCAGTGTGCTGGGAGATGAACAGGCAAAGGCTGATACGATGGCAGGATTAAAAAGTGCTGCCGGTTTTATCCGCCGGGAGCTTGCCAGAACAGTGAATCTTCGAAATACTCCTGAAATCAGATTTATTATGGATGAATCAATAGAGTATGGTATGAAGATGTCAAAACTAATTGAAGACATAAAAAAAGAGGATGAAGAGTAAAGTTGTGGAGTAAGATTGGAAAATGAAGAAGATAGATGAGATAATTGGCGATGCAAAAATAGTGGGAATTGCCGGTCATATCAGACCGGATGGAGACTGTATCGGCTCGTGTATGTCATTGTATAATTATTTGAAAAAGAACAAATCGGAAATTGAGGTAAGAGTTTTTCTTGAGTTTGTAGATGAGAAGTTTCGAATAATTAAAAACACTGACAGAATTGAAACAGAGGGATTTGATGGAACAGTATTTGATTTGTTTATTTCTCTTGATACAGCAAGTTTTGACAGACTGGGCAAAAATGCACCTTTCTTTGAAAATGCAAAGAGAACAGTCTGTATTGACCATCATAAAAGCAATCAGGGATATGCTGATTACAATTATATTGTTCCGGAAGCAAGTTCTGCCAGTGAGGTTTTATATGGTTTACTGGATGTGGAACTTTTTGATAAAAGTATTGCGGAACCGATGTATATGGGGATTGCTCATGATTCGGGTGTGTTCAGGTTTCAGTCTACAACATCCACAACAATGAATATTGCAGCAAAAATGATTGATTTTGGTATTGATGTAAATACCATTTTAGAAGATACATTTTATAGAAAGTCATACAATCAGTTAATGATTACGGCAAAGATACAGAGCAATGTGGTTCTTTGTATGGATGGAAAATGCATCTATGGCTATTGTACATCGGATATGATGAAGGAATATGGTGTTACTACGAATGATTTGGATGCAGTGATTGCATCTATCCGAAATGTGGCGGGAGTGGAAGTAGCCATGTTCGTGTATCAGTTAGAGGAAAATAAATTTAAGATAAGTCTTCGGTCAAAGAAATATGTGGATGTCAGTGAGATTGCCGTTTCTTTTGGTGGCGGTGGTCACGCAAGAGCAGCCGGATTTGATATGGAAGGAAGTCTTGAAGAAGTTATTAAATGTGTGACAGACAGAATCAGTCAAAAGATATAATTTATCTATGGGATAAGGAGAGTGTGAATAGGGATTAAGAGTTTGTCTGTTTCATAAGAATAGTAGTGAATTTATAAACAGGTATGGAATATGATTAGTGGAGTAATAAATGTATATAAGGAGCCGGGTTATACATCTCATGATGTGGTAGCGAAGCTTCGAGGTATACTGAAACAAAAGAAAATAGGGCATATGGGAACATTAGACCCCAATGCGGTAGGTGTTCTTCCAGTGTGTCTGGGTAAAGCAACAAAGTTATGCGATATTTTATCAGAGAAGGATAAGACGTACATTGCTACATTATTACTGGGTACAGAGACGAATACACAGGATACAACCGGAGAGGTTATGAAACAGGCATCGGAGGAGTCGTTGAATGCCTTGACAGAAGAACAGGTTTTTGAAACGGTAAAAAGTTTTATTGGAGATTACGAACAGATACCTCCGATGTTTTCAGCGATTAAAATAGGTGGAGAAAAATTATACAATCTTGCAAGAAGAGGCGAGATTATAGAGCGTCCGGCAAGACATTGTAAGATTATTGACATAACAGTGACAAACATTAATCTGCCAAGAGTTGATATGCATGTGACTTGTTCAAAAGGAACATATATCAGAACGTTATGCCATGACATTGGAAATAAACTTGGTGTAGGTGGATGTATGGAACATCTGATACGTAGTAAGGTAGAACGTTTCAAGGTAGAGGATGGTATTACTCTGGCACAGATAGAGAAGTTCAGGGATATGGATATACTGGATGAATACATAACACCAGTCGAAGAGATGCTCGACAATTATTCAAAGTGTATTGTTTCAGAGAGTGCAGAAAAATTGGTGTATAATGGAAATATATTTACATCAGGCAACACTCTTTTGAAAATGAATCATGAAGATGGACAGACAGTAAGAGTATATACGTATGATGGAAAATTTATAGGATTATATATGTATCATGATAAGAAAAAAATATACAAGCCTTTAAAAATGTTTCTGTAAAGAATATGATTTCAAAATCAGCAGGCGGGCAGTTGTGTGTCCGCCTGCTGTTGTTAAGGAGGACAAATGCAGTGCATTTCAGTGAACGATAATATAAAATTAAAAAATACAATTGTTACAGTAGGCAAATTTGATGGTATTCATAAGGGACATGAAAAGTTATTTGGAGAGATTGCAAGGCAAGCAAATGGAAGACAAAAAGTAGTATTGACTTTTGAAACCTCACCGAAAAATTTTTTAGAAAATAATTTAAATAAAACAATTGTAACAGAAATGGAAAAACAGATGCTCTGTGACAGTCAGGGAATTGATGTTTATATGAAAATGCCAATGGAGAAAAAGTTTCTGGCATTGACTCCAGATGAATTTGTCAGTCAGATTTTAAAAGAAAAGATTGGCGCTACGTCGATTGTCTGTGGACCGGATTTTCGATTTGGAGCAAAGGCTCTGGGAGATGTGGAGTTTTTGAAAGATAATGAAAGCAAGTATGGATATAATTTGATTGTGGTGGAAAAAGAGCAGTATCATGATAAGGATATCAGCAGTACTGCGATAAGACAAAAAATATTAGAAGGTGAAATGTTTACGGTAAACGAGATGTTAGATCATCCTTATTGTATTATTGGAAAAGTTGAGCAAGGCAAGCAGTTAGGGAGGACATTAGGGCTTCCTACGGCAAACATTATTCCGGATAATACAAAACTGCTTCCACCGAAAGGTGTCTACAAAACGGTGGTAAATGTGGGAGGAAAACGATTTCATGCGATAACGAATATTGGGGTCAATCCGACTGTGGAGAGTGGAACACAAATAAAGGTAGAGACGCACATTCTGGACTATGAGGAGTATATTTATAATGAGATTGTGCAGGTAGAGTTTTATGATTTTGTAAGACCGGAGAGAGCCTTTGAAAGCGTAGAGGAACTGAAGGCGCAGATTGAGAGGGATATAGAGGTGTGCCGGAGAAAATAATACAAGTAATGATGCAAGTGAGGTGCTATTTCAATATGATCTGCCGATTTTAGGCGAAATATAATAAATATACTAGACAAATATGTTTCTCTATAGTATACTACCAAAGTATGTTTAAACCTACACTAAGTAAACGGATACTCCGACCATTGCTTAAGTGTCAGGGGATATTAAAAAATAAGGAGGAAATTATAATGATTTCAAAGGAAACAAAAGCACAGCTTACAGCTGAATTTGGTAAGACACCTACAGACACAGGTTCACCTGCAGTTCAGGTTGCTATCTTAACTTACAGAATTAAGGAGTTAACTGAACATTTAAAGGTAAACAAAAAAGATCATCATTCAAGAAGAGGTCTTTTAAAGATGGTAGGTAAGAGACGTGGTTTACTTGATTATATCAAGAAAAATGACGTTAACGAGTACAGAGCATTAATTGAAAAATTAGGTATTCGTAAATAATCAACACAAAGTTTTAACGGCAGAGAAGTTACTCTGCCGTTATTTTTTTGTAGTAAAAGTCCGGCAAGCAATATTGCGGTTGCACAAAATATTATTTGATTTTTGTCATTTCTCTCTTTTTGTCGAAAAACATAGTGACAAAAAAAAAGAATCATGTTAAAATAAATGAGCATTAGTTTTAGAGAGTAGAATTATAGTATACAAACTTTAAAAAATAATGGGGCATTGTTAGAGAATGTCCTTTTTTATTAGGTAGATTTCAATGAAAAATAAAGATTTAAAAAAACTAAATCGTAAAGAATTGCTGGAATTATTTCTGCCATTATCAAAAGAAAATGATGAATTGAAAAAAGAAAATAAGAAGCTCCAAAATAAAAATGATATCATAAAATCAGAAAAAAAAGAGAGCGATTTGACGTTTGTGGCAGTGGATAGTGAAGAAGCAGAAGTTAATACACAGAATATTGAAAAAGAACTGAATCGTATAAATGAGAAAAAATCAGTTTTTAAAGTAATAACACGTATATTCGCAACACTTATTATTGTTGCAGCAGTGACCGTATTATTGTCATCATTTGCATTTTCGGTGCTGCGGGTTACCGGAGTAAGTATGAGACCGGCTTTAGATACACAGGAAGTAATTATAGTTGCAAAAAAATATAATCTGCAATGTGGAGATTTAGTTGCGTTTTATTATAATAACGAAATTTTAATTAAACGTGTAATTGCAACATCCGGGCAGATTGTAGATATTAATGAACAGGGTGATGTCTATGTAGATGGTAAACAATTAGATGAACCATATGTTATGGATAAAGATAAGGGAAAGTGTGATATTATTCTTCCTTATCAGGTGCCGGAAGGAAAGTTTTTTGTAATGGGGGACTCAAGAAAAACATCTGTTGACAGCAGGAATTCAACAATAGGCTGTATATCTGATAAATATATTGAAGGGAAAGTTATATTCAGAATATGGCCATTTAATAAGATATCTTTATTATAGTTTTAAGTTATTTATTGGATATATTAATAAGGAAGAAAATTAAAATGTTTGATTTTGATGTACAGTTAAGAAATTTTATAGTCAATAAGAAAAAGTCAAGATGGTTTTGTTTTTTTATGCTTGTTCTTTCTTCTTTAACCGTATATACAGTTTATGCACTTTCTTTATCTTCCGCTGTTGCACTAAATGATGTGAGAGTCGATTTTGGCTCATATATAACAAGTGCTTCGGTAAGTACACTTAAAAATGGAGAGTGGACTGAAACGTGGGAACTGATGGTAGGCGATTCTGTAAAAGTTAGTATTGAATATACGCTTGACAATAATGTAGTGGATTCACAAAACCGTATAATATCTTATGATATGCCTAATGTTTTCGTGCTGGAAAAGGAACAGCAGGGGACAGTTAGGGATAAAGGACGTACTGTTGGAACATATACCATCTCAAAGGACGGAAAAATTGCAATAACATTTAATAATGATTTTGTAATTGATGGTGAAGGTTTTGCGGGACAAATACAGTTTCAGGGAACGGTAAGTTGTGATCTTGACAAAGATGAAACAAAAAATATTGTTATTGGAAATAATACTGGAACAATAACGATTAAGCCTGAAAATATAAAAACAGATATATCATTGGAAAAATCAGGTACTGTTTCCAAGGACAAATCTCAGATTGACTATACACTTACTGTTTCAACAAAAAATGGAACTGGAGGAAATGTTGAGATTTCAGATGCATTTACAAATGCTTCTGCATCAGCGGGATATGATAAGAATTCTTTAAACGTGACAAGAGTAACAGAAGAGGGGAACAGAATTACGGTATCAAATTATTCTCCGGTGTTTGGAACATCCGGGGGACTACAGAAGTTCTCAATTAATAATCTGCCTGAGCTTGGAGCAGGGGAACAATATATCATTACATATACAGCAAATAATATCTCGTTACCCAATAGTGGAAGTGGTGAAGCATCTGTTGCAAATTATGCTAAGGCAGCCAGTAATGGAAAAAGCAGTGACCGACAGATATATACGCAGGTACAAAATGCTGTGGTATCAAAAAGTGGAAATTATAATAGTAAAACAGGAAAGGTATCGTGGACAATTAATATCAATTCTCAGGGAAGAGATTTGAATGGATACACCGTTAGTGACAGGCTGGATGGAGACGATTTTACAGGAAAAGTAGTACTAAGTTCATCATCAGGTGATTCCAAAGAAGTTTCTTTACCATATACTTTTCCAAAGAATTCTTCAGGAGCATATACAATTGCATATGATACAGAGCCGCCTGAAGGAACAGAGGTGATCTCTTCAAAAACGGTAAATCAGGTTCACTTGAAGAAAGATGCTTATGATTTTACAGCGACAAAAGAAATATATGTTACGCATGAAAGTAATAGTTTTAATAAAACATTTGAAAGAACAGAAGAAGAAAGTGAAGATAAAGCTCTTTATTGGTGGACAGGAACAATTCATCTTGCAAAAAGTGTCGCGGCGGGAGAAAAATTAACATATACAGACACAATTATTGATGCGGAAGACGAAAATAACGTCGAAAATCATTACACAACAGTATCACTGATGCGGAAACTTTCAGTTGAAATAGATAATAAAATAACAGATAAATATTCAATCTCTTACTATGATATCAATGGAGATAAAATTAATCAAACAGATAATCTGACACATGTAAAAAGTTTCGAGATTATATTTGATACAAAAGAAGATATTAATGCGGAGGATATCAAAATAAAATATCCTACCTATGCTGACTATTCCCAGATAGCATATGGAGAAACAAAAGAATTTGTTAATAAGGCAAAGACACCGTATGGCAGTAAAGAGGCAGTGCATAAATATACAAAACAGGCACCATTAGAGAAGCAGATTATAAAGACAGATGATAGTGGAACAAAAACGTATATTTCCGGTACTACAGACATTGATTTTGATGAGACAGAGGGAAAGCTGAATTACAGAGTTTTAATAAGAACAGACAAATTCCCACCGGGAGACATTGTTTTAAATGATATTATACCTTTCGGTACTGTTTTTGATAAGGATTCTATCTCTGCGGCATTTTATCAGAATGACTGGTATGAGTATACATCAATATCGTATTGGGATTCCACAAGCCAGAGCAACAGAACATATGATTTGGCAGGAAAAGATAAACCAACAGTAATCATAGATGATGGTGTGGCGGTAATTACAGTTCCTGATGGTTATAATGGAAATGGGAACAAAAATACAATATCTTTGAAATATAGCATCAATATAGCGGATGATACGATCTGGGAAGACTTAACAGTTAAAACGAGTATATATACAAATACAATAAAGTGGGGAAATTATTCATCAAAGCAAACTGCCCATGTGAACAGAAACGTAAATAAAGTCAGCAAAAATGGAATACAGTTGGTAGATGAAGATGGAAACCCGACAAATATTATAGAGTATTCAGTACTGTTGAATCCGGCTTCTGAAGATTTAATTCAAGGAAGTGATACGATTTCAGTAAAAGATATATTGTCTACCGGAAAATCAGTAAATGCGGAATTAAATCCGTCATCGGTAAAACTATATTCTTACAGCCCTAGAGCAGAGAATGGAAGAGGGGAGGAAATCTCATCAGAACGCTATTCTGTTAAATATGATTATGAGGATGATGAGATAACTTTCACCATTCCGGATAATCTGGCATGTGTTCTTTCGTATCAATATGTATTTCAAAGAGACAGCATAGCAGGAAACATACCTATATCAAATAGTGTTGAGTTGTCAGGTGATAAAATTTATAACTATGCTACAAGAACAATGCTGGCTGAGAGTTCATCGAGTGCATCGGCTACAAAAAGAAAATTAACTATATATAAAGTGGATGATAAAAATTATTTAAAAACACTTCCAAATGCGGTGTTTGAACTTGAGTATTTTGATTCGGCTTCATCCGGCTGGAAAAAAGAAAATACATATCGGACTTCAACAAATGGTATTATAGAGTTTGATTTTGCAAAAGGAGAAATAAAGCAGAATATATTATATAGACTAACGGAAACAGTACCTCCGTCAGGATATACAATGGACAATGACAAGCATTATTTTGTTTTAATGGAGAGAAATAAAACAAAAGAAGAAACTGTGTCAGTAATGGGAAAAGGTATGGCAGGAGTATCCCCGGATGTTGTGAAATTTATCAATTATAACGGAGGGGCAATTTATATCAGTAATGAGTATACGGAATTGACACTGAATAAATTGTGGAGCAATGAGGAGGGTGGAGCAGCCACCCCGAAAGAGGGCAGTGTAACATTTGAATTATATAGACAGGCATATAGACTTGAATATTCTACAATTACCGTAAATGTAAAAAGCCTGGGAGGTGTGTGGAGTAAAAATATTAAGGTTGCCAAGGGCAGCGGTGCCACAATAGCTGTAAGTGGAAATTGGAATGTTCAATACACTGTTACATATAATGGCGAAGTTTCAAAAGTTAGTGCAGATGGTGCAACAGCAGTATATACCATTGGACAGACTTCGGGAGATGCTGTTGTTGAGTTTACATCAGATACATGGGTTACACCAGAAATACAATTTACGGATTACAATCAGCCGACAGTAAAAATAAAAGAAGGAGAGTCACAAAAGGTTGATACTGTAGATTTAAATGCCGGTAATAGATGGTCATATACATGGTCTGCACTTCCCAAAGAAGATGCATCCGGTAATGAATTAAGATATTCGGTTGTGGAAACATCAACAGGAAATTACACAGTAACATATTTAAATAATGAGGGAATACAAACGGGTGTAATTACTGTTACAAATGTAGTAAAAGGTTCTTATATTCTTCCGGAAACAGGAGGAAGCGGTAGAGCAGGATATATTGTTTTGGGATTGCTTCTAATGCTGATTTCGTTATTTTATTGGTATAGGATAAAGTGCAGGCATGAAAAGATAAATCAAACATTTCGATATAATGAAATCTATGGAGATATAAATTATAAATTACAGATAACAGAAAGGAAATACAAAAAAATGAAAAAATTATTAACCATATTAATGTCGTTTATTATGGCGTTCACAGTCAGTGTATCAGCTTTTGGAGCACAGAGAGCTGGTGAAAATTCAGGAGAAATTATTATTAATAATGCAGTGAAAGATCAGACATATAATGCATATCGCATTTTTGATCTAAGCTGGGACGGCTCAAGTGCTTATAACTACACCATTAACAGGGAATGGAAATCATTTGTATTGCAGAAAGACAGTGAGGGAAATTATTTATATATCGGTGTATATTTTTCTTATGATGAAAATACCGGTGCGATTACCCAGTTATCCACATCTGAATCAGAATTACAGAAATTTGCACAGGAAGCAATTGCATATGCAAGAAATAATAATACGATTGAACCGGCAGGAACAGCAAAAGGTGTAGGAGATGAGGAAACGGCAACGGCTACAATTCAAAATATTCCGTTAGGTTATTATCTTGTTGATTCTTCTGTAGGTTCTTTGGTTATTTTAAATACTACCAATACACAGATGAACGTGATGGAGAAAAACGGTGTACCGTCAATTATAAAAAGAGTTAATGAAAATTCAGTAATAGACAGTTGGCGTGACGAAAATGATGCGGACATTGGAGAAAATGTTAATTTTTCTATAACAGCAACGGTAGGAAAAGGTGCGATAAATTATTGCATTATAGATACAATGGATAAGGGACTGACTTTAAATAAAGATTCTTTTGAGATTAATTATAATAATGCAGGAGCTTCAGAGACAGGAGAACGTATTGACCCTAAATATTATACTATCAGTTATGACGGAGATGGATATACTTTTAAAATAGATTTTGAGAATGAGTTTGTATCTGCTTTGGCGGAAGGCTCAACAATTACTGTCAGATATTCAGCAGAACTTAACGAAAACGCTACGCTTGGACGTGCTAATCCAAATGTAAATTCTACCTATCTGACTTATGGTGATGGAAATACTACAGCAATGGCACAGACCAAAACTTACACATATAGATTTGGAATCATAAAGACCAATGACAGTAATATACAAATTGATGGTGCTGAATTTAAAATCTATGATTATAGAGATATTGAAAATTATGATCCTATTCGTTTGGTAAAAATAGAAAACGAAGAAGGACAGACAGTTTATAGAAGAGCGACAGCAAAGGAAATTCAAGCTGGATTGACAACAGATACTATTGTAGCCGGAAATGTATTACTGACTGGATTTGATGCTTCGACCTATTATCTTAGTGAAACAAAAGCTCCGGAAGGATTTAATAGAAGTTCTGAGGTGAAAGAAATTACGATTAGATTAAATAGTTTAGTGACAGTAGAGAAAATAAATTCAGAAGTAGAAAATGATGATGGAACAACAACAATAGTAGAGCAAATAAAATATATATCAGGTGGTGTCCAGGTAATAAACTATAACGGTTCGCTCCTTCCTTCTACCGGTGGTATCGGAACGACAGTTTTTTATATTGTAGGCGGAATTCTTGTATTATTAGCCATTGTATTGTTTGCAGTGAAATCTATGAGAAAAAAAGAGCAGAATTTATTAAAATAATTGAATGAATGGTACTGCCATGTCTATATTTGAGATTTATAGGCATGGCAGCATTCCGGCAAGGAGAATCCTGTATGAAGAAGCATTTTTCAACAATTATTTTTATATTAATATTTTTAACAGGGTTGTCTCTGCTTTTGTATCCTACAGTAAGCGACTGGTATAATTCCCTTTTTCAGATAGAAGTTATTGAGAGCTATACAAAGGATGTAGAAAAATTAGATGATGAAACTTATAACAGGCTTTTGTCTGAAGCGAGAAATTATAATGAAGCAATTTCTGAAAAGGAACAAAATTATATTTTGTCCGACAGAGAGCAAAAAGAATATAACAGCCTTTTAAATATTTCAGGCTCGGGAATTATGGGTTATATAGAAATTCCGGTTATTAATGTGAAACTGGCAATTTATCATGGAACATCAGAGGCAGTTCTTTCGTCCGGTGTGGGGCATATTCCGGGTTCGTCACTGCCGGTCGGAGGGGAGAGTACCCATTGTGTCGTTTCAGGGCACAGGGGACTTCCCAGTGCTAAATTGTTTTCTAATTTAGATGAACTGGTCATAGGAGATATTTTTACACTTTATACCCTTGAAGAAATGCTGACTTATGAGATAGATAAAATTCAGGTTGTTTTACCGGAAGAGATAGATGGATTGGCAGTTAAGAAAGGTAAAGACTATTGTACGCTTGTGACCTGCACTCCATATGGAATCAATACACATCGCTTGTTAGTAAGAGGACACAGGATTGAAAAGATTCGAGAGACAGTTGTTGCAGATGCAGTTAAAGTGGATAAAATAATTATATCATTGGTAGTAGGAATACTGCCTGCTTTGGTGATAATTATAGTAATATTAAGAGGAAAGGAGAAAGACGGTGATAAAAAAATATTTCTGTAAGAATATTTTGTTTTTATTTACATTATATATTGTGTCATTATTAATGATGTTTACTGTGTTCTCCGGTGAAAATCTTTCTTCTATTAATTTGGTTTGCAAATATAATGGGAAAACAATTGAGAATATGGAAATTCACTTATATAAAGCTGCAGATGTTATAAATGGAGAAATTATTGTAAAACCTTGCTTTGATAAAATTGCAGCAGATTTAAAGCAGCTGACAGATATGGACGATACAAAAGGTGTTGCTGAAAAGATACAGTTACTTTTAGCAGTATCTGATTTAAAACCTGATAAAATCACAGTAACGGATCAATTTGGTAAAGGGATTTTTTCTCAATTAAAAGAGGGGATTTATTATATTGAATCTGTAAAATATATAGAAGAGGAAAAAGAGTATATGATTATGCCTCTCGTGTTATCTGTTCCACAAAAACAGTCTGGAGCAAATAATGTTTATGATATTGATGCTATTCCTAAAATTGTGGAAAGAAATGTAGAGCAGACATCAAAAACAACCAATGTAATTACAGAGGAAACGACTACTGTGGAGAATACTACAGAGGATTTCACAACAAAAGAGCAGATATCAAAAGCAACAGATGATAATCCTAAATTACCACAAACAGGTCTTAAAACAATGAATGTAGTTCTAATAGGCTGTTTTGGAATTGCATTGACTTTGCTGGGAGTTAGAATATTAAAAAATGAAGAATAAAAAAAGATTTGGTAAAGTGTTGCTGGCTGTTGGAATTGTCCTTATAAGTATTTCAATGATGATGGTTATAAAATATGAAATCCATGATATGAAATCCAAAAAAATAATAACAGACGTTCTTCGCAGGATAGAAGATTATGATGCACAAAATCATGATGGCGGTACGTTATATCGTATTAATGATTCACAGTATATTGGAGTATTAAAGATCCCGTCTCTTAATGTGGTTCTGCCAATATGCGCAGAATGGAATAATGAAAATTCTGAAAAGGGAGTATGTCGATACTTGGGAAGTTTAGAAGAGAGAAATTTAATTCTGGCAGGTCATAATTATCGAAGTATGCTTAGAAGATTATCAGAGGTTGAGACGGGAAGTGAAATAATTATTATTGATATAAATCGGGAAGAGTATCATTATACTGTGACATATACAGAAGTTGTTGGAGGTTATAATAGTAAAGCGATGACAAGCGGCGAGTGGGATATGACAGTATTTACATGCACGATTCCGGGAAACTCCCGATATGTTGTAAGGTGTATATTAAATGAAAATTAAGTTGTGAACAGACATAAAGATATTTCTTAATGTCTGTTTTTTGTAGCAAAAGCCTGATAATCTTTTTTTAAAAGGCTCTGACTTGCTTTTTCTATATATATCTATTATAATTATTAAGATTATGGTATTTTCCATGATTATGCAGAAGAACCAAGCCGAAGCCACTGTAAAGGGCAGTAACAAGGAGGTATAGTTACTGGTTTTTCCAGTAGTTTCGGATTCTTCTGCGAAGAATAAATAGAAGGAGAAGTTGCTATATTATAGCAACGAAATAAAATTATGTACAAGAGTTTTAGTATGGAACTTGCTGGCAGAACTCTTACAGTAGATGTAGGAAGAGTAGCAGCACAGGCAAATGGTGCAGCATTTATGCACTATGGGGACACAACAGTTTTATCTACAGCAACTGCATCGGACAAGCCTAGAGATGGTGTAGATTTCTTTCCGCTTTCTGTTGAATTTGAAGAGAAGATGTATTCTGTAGGAAAGATTCCTGGTGGATTTAATAAAAGAGAGGGAAAGGCTTCAGAGAACTCAGTTCTTACAGCACGTGTTATAGACCGTCCTATGAGACCTTTATTTCCAAAGGATTACCGGAATGATGTTTCTTTAAATAACTTAGTTATGGCAGTTGATCCTGAATGCAGACCTGAAATAGTTGCAATGTTAGGTTCAGCGATTTCAACATGTATCTCTGATATCCCGTTTGAAGGACCATGTGCGATGACACAGGTAGGTATGGTGGACGGAGAGTATATTGTAAATCCTAGTCAGGCAGTTTGGAATGATGGTGATCTTCAGTTAACAGTTGCTTCAACAAAGGAAAAAGTTATTATGATTGAGGCCGGTGCCAATATTATTCCGGAAGATAAGATGATTGAAGCGATTTACATGGCACATGATGTAAACCAGACAATTATTGAATTTATTGATAAAATTGTAGCAGAGGTAGGAAAGGAAAAGCACACATATGAAAGTTGTGCCATTCCTGAAGAGTTATTCGATGCGATTAAGGAAATTGTTCCACCAGCAGATATGGAAGTAGCAGTTTTCACTGATGATAAGCAGACAAGAGAAGCAAACATCAAAGAGATTACTGAAAAATTAGAAGAAGCTTTTGCTGAAAATGAAGAATGGCTTGCAGTTTTGGGTGAGGCTATTTATCAGTATCAGAAAAAGACTGTTCGTAAGATGATTTTAAAAGATCATAAGAGACCGGACGGCAGAGCTCTTGATCAGATTAGACCACTTGCAGGTGAGACAGATATTGTTCCTAGAGTTCATGGTTCAGCAATGTTTACAAGAGGACAGACACAGATTTGTAATGTATGTACATTGGCTCCATTATCAGAGGCACAGAGAATTGATGGCCTTGACGAAAACGTTAAGACAAAGAGATATATGCATCATTATAATTTCCCTTCATACTCCGTTGGAGAGACAAAACCATCCAGGGGTCCGGGACGTAGAGAAATTGGACACGGTGCTTTGGCAGAAAAGGCTCTTATGCCGGTACTTCCTAGTGAGGCAGAGTTCCCATATGCTATCAGAACAGTATCAGAGACATTTGAATCGAATGGTTCTACATCAATGGCTTCTACATGTTCATCATGTATGTCATTAATGGCAGCAGGAGTTCCGTTAAAAGCTATGGTAGCAGGTATTTCATGTGGTCTTGTAACTGGTGATACAGATGATGATTATGTATTGCTTACAGATATTCAGGGATTAGAAGATTTCTTTGGAGATATGGACTTTAAGGTAACCGGCACGACAGAAGGTATCACAGCCATCCAGATGGATATTAAGATTCACGGTCTTACAAGAGACATTGTAGAAGGTGCGATTGCAAGAACAAGAGAAGCAAGATTGTTTATTATGGAAAATTGCATGAAACCAGCTATTGCTGAGCCACGTAAGGAAGTAAATGAATATGCTCCAAAGATCGAGATGATTCAGATTGATCCGGATAAGATTGGTGATGTAGTCGGTAAGAGTGGTAAAGTTATCAATGCGATTATTGAAGAGACAGGTGTTAAGATTGATATTACAGACGAAGGTATGGTATCCGTTTGTGGTGTCGATAAGGATATGATTGCAAAAGCAATTAAATATATTGAAACAATCGTTACTGACTTTGAAGAAGGTATGATGTTAGAAGGTGTTGTTGTCAGCATTAAAGAATTTGGCGCTTTTGTAGAATTTGCTCCAGGCAAAGAGGGAATGGTTCATATTTCAAAGATTGCTAAAGAAAGAGTAAATCATGTAGAAGACTTCTTAACACTTGGAGATAAAGTTAAAGTGAAATGCTTAGGCAAAGACAAGATGGGAAGAATGAGTTTCTCAATAAAAGACGCAGAATAATTAGGCAGAAATAGTTATAAAATACTTTATAACAGTATTATGTACAAAATATTTTCATAGAAATAAGGTGTCACTTTTGTGACACCTTATTTCTATGAGATTTTCTGTAGTTTTTTACTATGATCTTCTAATACTAATTTTATAACTTTTACATCTTCGACTAATGTATCAATTTGTTCGGACTTTTTTTCAAAGGTTTTATATGTTGATAAATAAACGGAAGTTAATTCGTTAATAGCTGGTAGTATTTTATTTTCTTGAGTTAATTCTACATTTTTTAATCTGTCATCTAAATTTTCTAGCCGCTTATCTACATTATCTAGTCGATTGTCTATATTATCTAGACGATTGTCTATACTGTTTAGATGGCTATATATAGGATTCAGTTTTTTATCAAATTTAGCGTCAAATTTTTCATCTAGTTTGGCATCAAGCTTTTCATCTAATTTTTCATCTAACTTTTTATCCAATTTCGTTTCTAATTTTTCTTCTAATATTGTTTCTAATTTTTCTTCTAATATTGTTTCTAGCTTTTCTTCTAATTTTGTTTCTAGTTTTTCATCTAGGGATAGTTCCAGATCATTTTTTAATTGTGTTATTTTGGTGTCAAATAAATCACTAATTTGTTCGATTGTAATATTAGAATCCATTGCCGTTACCTCCTTTCTTTGTGATTGGAGTTTCAGTTTAATACACATATTTTTATTAGTCAATAGATTCTTGGAAACATCACATAAAAAATGTAAAAACTCAATACAGTCATATAGTATAAAGATTTAAAAGGAGTACTTGCTTAATCGAAAAGGAATAGATATAATAAATTAGTTGACAAAAAAATATAATAATAGAGAAATGAATAAAAGGAACAGATTATGATATATAATAATGTTTTGGAATTTATAGGTCATACACCTATGGTTCGGTTAAACCATATGGTAGATGAAGATTCAGCAGAGGTTTTAGTGAAGTTTGAGGGGCTGAATGTAGGCGGATCTATTAAAACAAGGACTGCATATGAGATGATTAAGGCGGCAGAGGCAGCAGGAAAACTTCATGAAAATACAATTATAGTAGAGCCAACCAGTGGTAATCAGGGAATTGGTTTATCGTTAGTTGGAGCGGTAAAAGGTTATAAGACGATAATTATTATGCCGGATTCTGTGAGTGAAGAAAGAAGAAAATTAGTCAGACATTATGGAGCAGAGGTTGTTTTAATTCATGATGATGGTGACATTGGAGAATGTATTGATAAATGCTTACAGACAGCATTAGATATGGCAGAGAAAAATCCAAATGTTTTTGTTCCACAGCAGTTTGAAAATCCAAATAATGTGAAAGCACACAGGCATCATACCGGATTAGAAATTATGGAACAGGTGGAAGGTCCTATTCATGGATTTTGTTCAGGGATTGGAACAGGTGGAACGATAACCGGAATTGGAACAGTATTAAAAGCACAGAATCCTGATATTGAGATATGGGCAGTAGAGCCGGAAAATGCGGCAATACTGGCAGGCGGAAATATTGGTACACATATACAGATGGGAATTGGAGATGGAATTATTCCGGAAATATTAGATCAAAACATCTATGATGATATATATATTGTAACAGATGATGAAGCAATTAATACTGCAAAGGATCTAGCGAGAAAAGAAGGATTAATGTGTGGAATTTCCAGTGGAACAAATGTGGCAGCAGCAATTAAACTTGCTAAGAAGTTAGGAAAGGGAAAAACTGTTGTGACAGTATTACCGGATACAGCGGAACGTTATTTTTCAACCCCACTTTTTGCGTAAGCCAAGTCATGCATAAACAAGAAATCATTCCGTGTCAAAAGCTTGCTTTTGTAAACGGAAGTGATTTCTTGTTTATATAGGGCGCAGCCCGACAGCGAGAAGAAGCGAAGCGAAATCGAGCTGCATGGCTTGAGAGGAAAGCGTGATGCGAGAAGAAGCGAAGCGAAATCGAGCTGCATGGCTTGAGAGGAAAGCATGATGCGAGAAGAAGCGAAGCGAAATCGAGCTGCATGGCTTGAAAGCATCCCATGTTTTACAAAATAAGAAAAGAGGATATAAGTATGACAGAAGAAAAGAAAATTAAAATCGGTAAGATATGCAATCATATTAATACAGTTTTGTTTATATTATTTTTTATTAATGTATGTGTGATACCAATTATGAATAAAATGTTTTTTATGATATCCACACCAATAATTGTAATATTGTTTTCTGTAAGTTGTATTGTCAGCCATGTTTTATTGAAAGATTATAAACCAGAATAAAAAACAATGTAGATAGAAAGAAAGACCAACTATCAAAAGTCAATAGGTAAGAGAAAATAAGTTTTTGAATATTAGATGCAAATTTATGCATAACAAAAAGACCTGATTTTACAAGCCTGATGACAAATATGGAATTAAAA
>CAJTDQ010000009.1 GCA_910574895.1 Eubacteriaceae bacterium
AGGAGAAAACGATGTCACTCTATCTAATAAAGGTATTATACAAGAATGACTTGTATAAATATACAGTTAATAAAGGGTTATAGGTTACCTTTATCAACCTAAATTTATTATATAAGGAGAAAGAAATGAAACTCAGCAAAACAATGAAAAAATTTATGGCTGTTGTTTGTACATTTGCACTTGTAGTTTCATCTTTGGCAGTAAATAATTTTGTCAAAGCTGATGACGGAAGTTGGGCATTTACAAGTACTTCTTATCAGACAAATGCAGAAAAGACACAGTACAATATAACAGTAAATTACAGCGCATATCAAGGCGCAGAACCTGATGGATATTATTATTCAATCTATGTGGATGAAGAAGCCGACGGAAATATCGGTATTGCATCAAATGGATGGGACTGGGGCAAGGCTCAGGGAAGACATGGTTTCGATACCGTTTATAAGACAAAAGAAGGAGAAGCTTTTAAACCGGGAGAAACTCATAAGATTATCGTAGTTGCATACGAGAAGAATGAAGATGAAAGTTTTACAAGACTTGATTCTATTGAGACTGAAATCACTCTTCCGGCAGAACTCCCAACACTCTCACAAGAAGAGCAGGAAAAGAAAGAAATGGAAGATGCATGTGTTTCTGATGCAAATCTTGCAAAAGGAACAACAGGTTTTGTTTCATGGAACGAAGATCCTGCACCGGCTCTTGTAGACGGTAATTTAGGTTCAGGTACAGGAAACTCAAGTGTAAAAGGCGAGAATGATTTTGTAGGTGTGAATCTTGGTGAAGTAAAAACTATTGGAAGCATTATTACAAAATTTGAGAGCGCATGTCCGGCAGAATTTGTCGTTTATGTTGCAGGCGCAGATGGCGTATATGGCGATACACCGGTAGCAACAAATATAGCAACAGGAGCAAATCCTATTGTAAAGACAACATTTGCAGCAGTTGAAGCACAGTATGTAAAGGTGGTACAAACAGTACCTTCAGAATTGTCAACAATGTATGGAATGAATGCATTTGAACTTGCAGTATTTGCAGGTGAAAAGACTCCTGAAAATCCGGAAACAACACCGGCAGAAGTAGAAACAACAACACCGGCAGAAGTAGAAACAACAACACCGGCAGAAGTGGAAACAACAACACCGGCAGAAGTGGAAACAACAACACTGGCAGAAGTGGAAACAACAACACCGGCAGAAGTGGAAACAACAACACCGGCAGAGGTGGATACAACAACACCAGCAGTTGTAGAAACAACTACAGAAGCTCCAAAGACAACAACGGCAGCACCAAAGGTAACAACAAAGAAGGCGCTTGGAAAGACAACAGTTAAGAGTGCAAGCAAGAAAAAAGCAGCAACAAAGGTTAAACTTACATTTAAGAAAGTGAAAGGTGCTAAAAAATATCAGGTACAGATTTCAAAGACTAAGAAGTTTAAGAAAGTTCTTGTTAAAAAGACAGTAAGAAAAGTAAGTGTAACTATCAAGAGCAAGAAAATTAAGAATCAGAAGAAACTTTATGTAAGAATTAGAGCCGTTGGAGCTAAGAAATGGTCAAAGGCTAAAAAGATTAAAATTAAAAAGTAATAATTACTTATGATTATTTTGGAAGAGCGGTCCATGGGTCGCTCTTTTAAATTTTTGATATATATAAATATTTGTGAAAATAGATAAAAAAAGTCTTATTATTGTATAAAATAACTATAAACAAGTAGAAAGAAAAGTAAAACTTGGTTGTATTGCCTATACTGTTATGATAAAATGTATATATCATTGGTACGGACACTCCGTGATGAGTAGAAAAATAGAAAGGAGATAAAATTAATGAAACTTAGTAAAACAATGAAAAAAATATGGACATATGTGTGTGTGATTACAATGGTTGTAAGTTCACTTACATTTTATAATGACACATATGTAAGAGCGGCAGCACCAGATTGGTCTGGAGTTGCTTACGCAGGAGATGGAGTTGGCGGTGGAAAGTATTCTAACAAGTATAAGTTCTATTGCGAGGACAGCAGAGTGAATTTAGTTAATATTCAGAAACCAGGGTTTGCAGCAGCAGACAGTTTTTATGTAACTTTTCCTGCAGGAATCGAAAGTAGTTCTTTGGGTGAGGGAAAATACGACCCACAGGGAGCAGGAATTGCAATTCATTTAGATGCGTTTACTGCACAGGAGACAGAATTTACAGTAACAGATGCTTTAGGAACATACACATGCTATGTTTATTATGAAGATGGAGAGGGAAACGAAATTGCAACACCGGCACCAACAGAACCGGTTGTAGTAACGGATGGCTCTGAGATTTTAAAAGGAACAGCATTTACAGATGCAGATACAGAAGCAGATCCGGGTCCGAACGGCTTATGGATTGAATTCGGAGGAGAATATACAAATAATGGTGATGGAAGTGTATCTGTTGCGGTTCCGGCATATGAGTCAGGAGATAATTGGGCTACACAGTTAAAGCAGAATCAGATTCAATTGAATGCAGGGAAATGGTATAAGGCTACATATACAATAACATCGGATGTTGATAAAACATTCCAGGGGATGGTTCAGAACAATTCGAATTGGGCTGTATATGCAGAAAATATTACAAAAGTTGCAGCAGGAGAAACAAAAACAGTTGAGTTTGTGTTCCAGGCAACAACAACGACGAATGCAGTATTGTTTGGAATTATGATGGGATATGTCAGTGAACCAAGTGAGGCGGCTAATGTGACAATTAGTAATGTTAGTCTGAAGGTTTATAATGAAGAACCATCTACAGGCGAAACAGAGCCGGACGAAACAGATACAACACCGGCACCAACAGAACCTGCACCGGTAGAAAAGGGAGATGTTGCTCTCTCAGGTTATAACTGGGCAATTCAGACACCAACTTCAGAAGGATTTGCACCTACAGAGTATAATGGATATGGATTTACAGTTCAGGGTATTGCTGCAGATGCAGACCAGTGGAGTTATGGGGCAGTGCTCGATGCAATTGCAGTAACAAACGGAGAAACATATACATTAACACTGAATGTTAAGTCTACAGTAAATAAGGTAGTTCCAATCGAATTTACAAATGGAACGGCAATTAACAGAACAATTGCTGCAACACCGGAAGGAACAACATTTACATATAAATTTACAGCAAAAGCTGATACAGTGAAAATTTATATGCCATTAGGAATTAATACACAGGATGTTGAGATAACAGATGCATATGATGTTACGATTTCAGATGTTCAGTTTGATGTTACAGAACCGGATGAGACAGAACCAATGACAACATTACCGGCAGATGCAGAGGTAACAATTCTTGAACCTTCATTTGCGTTTGATAATAATACCAGCACAAAATATTATGAACTTCATTGGAATGCTGTAGAAGGTGCTGCAACATATACAGCATATGTTGATGTAGAAGATGAAGATCATATTGCAACAGCATTTCATAATAACTGGCCATTTAATAAGACTGGTCAGACATATGTTGATCATATCGCAGGAAAGCCAGGTCAGACACAGAAGTTTATTGTTGTAGCATTTGACGAAGAAGGTAAATTGCTTGCAAGAGGTATTAAGGAAGTAACAACACCAGAATTGACAGATGCTGAGAAAGAAGCAGCGGCTGTCGCAGCAAAGTTTAATTCAGCAGATAACTATGCAAAGGGTAAAACAGCAATTGTAAGTTCAGGAAGCAATGCACAGAATATCGTGGATGGAAATATGGCATCAAGATGGCAGGCATCTACAGCAGGAGAAGATCATGCGGTAGGCAGCGAATTCTTTGGTGTGAATTTAGGTGAAGTTAAGACAATTGGACAGGTTGTTATTGCATTTGAAGCTTCTTTTGCAGCAGCATATGACGTATATGTAGCAGGAGCAGATGAAGTTTATGGTGATACACCGGTTGCATCAGGAACAGCAGATGCAAATAACCTTATCTCTGCAGTAAACTTTGATGAAGTAGAGGCTCAGTATGTTAAGGTTGTAGTAACAGAATTCAGTGGAAATGCAAGTGCATATGGTACATCAGTATTTGAACTTGCAGTATTACCAAAGGCTGAAGAAGTAACAACACCAACGGAAACAACACCAGCGGAAACAACACCGGCAGAGACAGATCCAGTAGGAGATAAGCCGGCAGCACCTGCAGGTTTAGCGCATGCACCAGGAGCAGATGGCACATTACCATTCCATTTTGCATGGGGAACAGTAGAAGGTGCAACATCATACAAAGTATATTTGAATGATGAATTTGTAGCTGAGGTTACTACTCCGGATTACAATTTTGATGAAGCATTGTTTGCTACAGCTGGAGATTATACGATCGCAGTGACAGCAGTAAAAGATGGCGTTGAGTCAGATAAGGCTGCGATTACTTATACAGTACAGGGTGCGGATCCGGGAACAACACCGGGAGAAACAACACCGGGAGAAACAACACCGACAGAAATTACAATGGATATAGAATTACCTGCTCCGGAAACTGACAACAATTACACCGTAGGTGGCTATAATATTTATGTTGGACAGTGGAATGGTTCTACTGCAATAGCAGGTGTTGATGCAGGAAATAAAGATCACATTAAGGTACAGCAGAAAACAAGTAATTGGGTTGAAGGTGGTGCCTGGGGCTTACAGATTGTAAAGAGCTTTACAGGACTTACAGCAGGAGCAGAATATACAATTGAATGGAAAATTGTATCTGCATCCGCAGATGGTAAAGTATTAGTAACAAATAATTCTGCCGAAATTCCACTTACAGGTGGTGAGCAGACATTATCAGGAACATTTACAGCAGATACAGACGGTAATGGTCAGTTTGTTGTTGGAATGGGCTGGGTAGGACTGACAAATCCAATCGAATATTTTGCACCTGTAGTAAAAGATGCAGAAGGAAATGTTGTATATCCAAAAGATGAAGAAGAGACAACAACGCCATCAGTAATGGAAACAACAACACCAGATACAGCAGAGACAACAACACCGGATGCTGGCGAGACAACAACACCGCCAGTAGTAGAGACAACAACACCATCAGTTGTAGAAACTACTACGCAGACACCTGCAACTACGGAGGCTCCAAAGACAACGACAGCAGGTCCAAAGGTTACAACAACTAAGAAGGCTCTTGGAAAAACAAAAGTAAAGAGTGCAAGCAAGAAGAAAGCAGCAACAAAGGTTAAGATTACATTTAAGAAAGTGAAAGGTGCTAAGAAGTATCAGGTACAGATTTCAAAGACTAAGAAGTTTAAGAAAGTTCTTGTTAAGAAGACAGTGAAGAAAGTAAGAGTAACTGTTAAGAGCAAGAAACTTAAAAATAAGAAGAAGCTTTATGTAAGAGTAAAAGCTGTTGGGGCTAAGAAGTGGTCAAAGGCTAAGAAGATTAAAATTAAAAAGTAGTGTGATTTATTTGGAGGCATCCTTTGCGGATGCCTCTTTTTAATTTTTTCAGTATGTATAAAAGAATTAATAAAGTGTATAAGTAAGATACAATATAAATTTAAAATAAAAAAAGAACACCTTCTAAAAAAAGCGGACTAAAAATATTTTTAATATATGCTAAAATTGAATAGTTATTTATTAACATTATACAATAGGTAAAATTGAAAGGAGTATTGGAAATGAAAAGAAGTTTCAAGAAAATGATTGCAGTTTTATGTGCAATCGCAATGGTTGTAACATCGGTTACGGTTTACAACACACAGACAGCAGTAGCTAGTGCAAATGCAACTGCTAATGGTAAAGTTTATACTGTTACAGATGGTACAAACGAAGGGCTTACAGGTTTTACATGTAACGGAATGGAAATCTTTAATGAGACAGATGGACATATTGGTTTTGCATGGGGAGAAAAAGTAGATCCTGAAAGTATTAAAGTGTCAATTAATGATGCAGAAGTAACTACATACAATGCAACTGCTAATGGGATATTTGTAAATTATTCTCAGTTTAAGGATTTTGCAGATGGAGAATATCCTATTTTAGTGACAGCAACGACATCAGGAGAGACTGCAAAAGATGTTAAGGGAAATGCAACACTTAAGATTCAGGATCAGGGAGAGACTGAACCGGCAGTTACAGATCCAAGTGCAGTTAAATGGGATGATATCAGCTGGTTGGGAAATGGAACAACAGATCAAGGAAATCTTGATAAATTTAAAGCATATGTTTCACCAGCAAATCCTAAAAAATTAGAAGTAATCAATATTCAGACAAAGAATGATGTAAATGCACTTTACATGCCAAATAATGATTCGCCGGCAGACAAGATTGAAGTAAATGGTGCAGATGTTACAAGTGATTGTATTACTGATGGAGCACAGACATTTGTTCCGGTATCATTGCTTACAAAAATGTATAATTCAGTTGTAATTACTACGGTGAATAGTAATGAATTGTCAGCGTTTATATTTAATAAGGCTGGAGAAGGTGGGAATACACCAGTAGATCCAGAAACAACACCGGGAAATGTAGAAACAACACCAGGTGATGAAGAGACAACACCGGTAGATGTAGAAACAACACCAGGTGACGAAGAGACAACACCGGTAGATGTAGAAACAACACCAGGAGATGTAGAAACAACACCAACACCAGCAGATATTGTACTGGATCAGGAATTGGCAGCACCAGCAGATGATAATAATTATCAAGTAGGTGGTTATAATGTTTATGTTGGTAAATGGAATGGTTCAACAGCAGTGGCAGGAATAGATGCAGCTGACAAGAATCATATTAAGATACAGCAGAAGACATGCCAGAACTGGGATCCATGGGGAATACAGGTAGGCAAGAAGGTTGCAGGTTTAACACCGGGAGAAACATATACATATACAGTTGAAATGAAAGCATCTCCAGTAGATGGAAATTATAAGAAGACAGGAGATGACACATTATATCCGTTACAGGCAGAGCAGACAGTTGAGATTCAGGTAACAGCAACTGAAGATGGAGCAGCAGACTTTGTAATAGGCCTTGGCGGAGTAGGACTTGCAGTAGTAGTTGATATCAACAATCCTATATTAAAAGATTCAAAAGGAAATGTTGTTGATATGGATAAAACAGGGGATGTAGAGACAACACCGGATGCAGTAGAGACAACGACACCGGATGCAGCAGAGACAACAACACCTTCTGTTGTAGAAACAACTACACAGGCATCTGCAACTACAGAAGCTCCAAAGACAACAACAGCAGCACCAAAGGTAACAACAAAGAAGGCGCTTGGAAAGACAACAGTTAAGAGTGCAAGTAAGAAAAAAGCAGCAACAAAGGTTAAACTTACATTTAAGAAAGTGAAAGGCGCTAAAAAATATCAGGTACAGATTTCAAAGACTAAGAAGTTTAAGAAAGTCCTTGTTAAAAAGACAGTGAAGAAAGTAAAAGTAACTATTAAGAGCAAGAAAGTTAAGAATCAGAAAAAACTTTATGTAAGAGTAAGAGCTGTTGGGGCTAAGAAATGGTCAAAAGCTAAAAAGATAAAAATTAAAAAATAGTCTTATTAAGGTTAAACGAGAGAGTGGTATATACCACTCTCTTTACTTATTATTACATTGGATGATGAAGAAAAAGGAAAGGATAGATACTTGTTATTTTAAAAAGTAAATGATAAAATGATTATTATAATAGGTTAGGTTATAGAAAAGAGGAGTAACATATGAAGAAGTTTTGGGCAATAGCATGTACGGTAATTATGCTGGCGGTTACAATGACAGTTGCAGGAGTACAGAATCCTGATGCAGGAGATATAGACGGGGACATAAATCGAAATCCTTGGGAAGATTTGTTTACGACGGCAGTCACAACGGAGCAGGTAACGACAGCAGAGCCGGACACTACATCAGTAGAGCCGGTTACGACTCCGGAAGAGGTGAATACTACGCCGGAACAATCAGAAACCACATCAGAAGAGAAGGATACTACAATAAATGAAGCCGATACTACGTCGGATGTATCAGAAACTACCTCAGAAATTTTGACATTAGATATAACAACAGTTTCAGATAGTACATCTATAATTACGGAACAAAAAACTACAAAACCGATTATTACAGGGGATGAGGTTACTCATAATACAACAAAGAGCATAAAAGTTGGACAAACAAAGATAAGAAAAGCAATTAAAAAACAAAATTCAAAGAAAATTTTATTGAAACTGAAAAAAATAAAAGGGGCAAAAAAATATCAGATACAGGTTTCGAAAAATAAAAGATTTAAGAAAGTTTTAGTGAAAAAGACTGTTAAGAAGACGAATGTAAAGATAAACAGTAAAAAGGTTATTCGTAAGAAAAAATTATACGTGAGAGCCAGAGCTGTTAAAATCGTAAAAAGCCAAAAATATTATGGTAAGTGGTCAAAGGCTAAAAAGATAAAAATAAAGAAAAAATAAGGAATGATTAATATAATGAAGAATATATTGCATAAGATAGTAGTTTTTATTTTGGTTATAACTTTAGGATTGTGTGTACCAACACGCAATATAAATGCAGATGGTTTTGATGGAGATATAATGGAAAATCCTTTTGCACATTTATTTGTAGATGGAGAACCGGGAGATGCTGTAATAGGAAATCAGGTTCAGAAACCGACCGTTCAAGCAACAAAAAAAAGATTAAAAAAATTATTAAAAACTTCTATAAAATCGGCAACAAGAAAAAATAAAGAATCTAAAAAAGCAAAGGTTGTTTTAAAGAAAATAACAAAAGTAAAAGGAGTTAGATACCAGATTAAATATGCATCAAACAAGAAATTTAAAAAAGCAAAGGTTAAAACATTTAAAAATAATAAAATTACAATAAAAAAATTAAAAGTCAGAAGAAATTATTACATAAAAGCGAGAGCGTATGCAAAAGGCAGCAATGGAGAAAAAGTTTATGGTAAATGGACAAAACGCAAGATGATTAAGTTTCGTAAGAAAAAGTGATTATAAGCATTGCTTTCTTTGATAAAATATGCTATAAATTTGTATAGATATTAGATTCCATATAAATTTATTGCATTATTGTGAGGAGTTATATTATGAGAAAGTATGAGACGCCAGAATTGAAATCAATTTATTTTGAATTGAATAACAGAATTATGGATGGATATGAGGGTGGTGACATTGGAGACAACCCATGGGGAGAGTTATTTACTGAGGAAGGTTCAGGGGATGACCCTTTACAGTAGAAATAGAATTAATTTAAAGAAGACTATACAGCCAAGTGCATTTTGCACTTGGTTTTTTGTTATATAGCATAAAAACGTTTCAAAGGATAAATAAAGACGTTTAAATTTTGTTAATGTTAACATCAAAGACGTTTTTTAAACATAATAAATTTTTAATTGGAAAAAAATGTATAAATCTGGCAAATCCCTTGAAAATTAAGGGGATTAGGTGTAAAATATATTAAAATACTTTTTTAAATGGCTTAAAGTATGGACGGACAAGGATGACATGAGAAAATGTTGGAAGCCATTTTTTGTGTCTAAACAAATAAGCGGGACTGAAGAAAGACAAAGGAGTATTAGAAAAAAGAAAGGAAGGAAGAACATGAAAGGAACTATGAGAAGAGCAGTGTCAATTGTTCTTGCATTGGCGATGGTCATTACTAGTTTAAGTTATACGCCAAAAACAGTTGAAGCTGCAGAAGATTATTCAGGATTGAGTTTTACTGAAGTTGTTGGTATGAATGGATCATATGCATGGAATCTGAAAGAGAATAACATAGCAGGCTTTAGTGGAACGCCAGAGTTTTATGGTCAGAATTATATGAAGATAGTATATTCTGCCGATAATAAAACAGAAGATACCAAAATTACGGTAGACGGTGTGCCAAAGACTCTCAGTGATGAGGAAGTTTTTGAACAGGCACTTGGCATGACGACCTTTTTGGTATCTGCCTTATCAGATAACAACTATCACGAACTGGTAATTACAACTACCACAGGAAAGGCTGTTATTATTTTAAAGAAAGGAACTCCAAGCGGCAGTGGTGAATTGGATACTACATCTGGAACATCAGAAACAACAACTGCCACTCAATCAGGTGGAGATTATTCAGATCTTAATTTTGAGACGATTGAAAACACAACGAATCCAAATAACGGAATTGAACATGCGGTGGCATGGATTCAGCCGGCAGAAGGAGTAAGATTTAGTCTTAAGAGATATGGAACTGTTGGAGCTGGAAACAGGGTGTTTTTAGAGTTCGATTATGCACCGGTTTATAAAGATGTTAAAGTAAACGGAGTTGCACTTCCAACTGATAATGATCACAATGCTGGTGGTGCATGGCTGGGATTCTTTGACAGCGATTTAACTGACAACGCATACAATGTTGTTACAGGTACAAATGGTAATGGTCAGGAATTCAGTTTTGTTATTCGAAAAGGAACTCCTAGTGAGCAGTCTACTACAGGCGGAACACTCACAGATTTAACAGCAGTTACCAATGCTTTCGTATATAATTTTACAGAAGCAGGTGAGGGCTACAAGGTATACTTTAAAGATGGTAATGTATTACCGGAAGGCAGTACACGTAAATATATCGTAAGTATAGGAGAGCAGACAGTTGAGGTTGCTGAATCAGGAGCTTCAGTTAATGTAGATGGACTTGGATTAACAGATGGAACAAAATATGATGTAAAAGTAAAAGCTGTTTATACAGATGGCGAGGGAACTGAAATTGTTTCACCTGATTCAGAAGTAACACAGTTTACATACAAGGCAAGTGCAGTAAATGCCTATGATGATGGAATTGCACAGATTTTTATTAACACATCAAGAACTACATCAGGTACTAAGATTACACAAGATGTAGATATTTATAAGGATGAGTCAAAGATTAAATTTGATGCGGCGATTACAGTAAAAGGTGCTGACGGAACAGTTGCAGCATGGGATTATGGTACAGCGAATGTACGTGGAAATTCTACAAAGTCAGCACAGAAGAAAGCATATAATATTAAGTTTAATGCTGCACATGATTTGTTTGGAATGGGTTCAGCGAAAAAGTGGAGCCTTCTTGCAAACTGTTTTGATAAAACATTAATGAGAAATCAGGTTGCTTTTGATTTTTATAATAAGTTAGAAGCACAGCATGCCAGCGGCAATGCATTTAGTAGTAAATGTAAGCCGGCAGATTTATATGTAGATGGAAACTATTTAGGTTCTTATTTATTAATTGAATCTGTAGAAGAAGGAGTTAATCGTGTAAATATTAATGCAGGAAATGCAAATAATGATGACATTCTTCTTGAAATTGATAATTCTGGTAGAGATGAAAGTACAGACCCTCACTTAAAGGGAAGAACAAGCAAATATGACATGTATTTTGCAGTAAACGAACCAGAAGATATTGCAACAGATCCACAGTATGATGGAAAGAGAGACAGAACCCTTGCATATTTGGAAGAGTTTGAGACTGCATTACAGGCAAAGAACTTTACACAGATATCTAATCTGATCGATTTGGAGTCATTTGTAGATTTCTATATTGTATCTGAATTATTTAAGACAAAAGATATTGGTTTTAGTTCTACAAGATATTACATTCAGTCACAGACAGATGCAGAAGGCAATGTTACAGCTAAGAAATTATATGCAGGACCACTTTGGGATTTGGATTTATCCAGTGGTAATGCTCTTGATAATGAGAAATATGATGACCTTTATGCACAGACAGAAAATAAATGGTTTGGTGCTTTAATGGCAGTACCTGAGTTTGCAGAATTAGTAAAGACAAGATGGGAAGAATTATTACCAACTATCAAAGATCTTTATGCTGCAGAAGGTGCTGTTACCAGAACATATAATGAACTGAAAAAGTCTGCAGATAATAACTACTCTAAGGCTTATAACGTATTCTCATTAGCAGAAAACGGATACAATAATGGATGGGTAATTAATGCTGTATATGGTGCATCACAGGTTTTAGGACAAAATGTTTATGGCTCAATGGTTACACATGACACATATGAAGAGTATGTTGATGATTTCAGAACATGGTTAAGCAATAGAACTACATACCTTACACAGGCATTTGGTGCCAGAGATGTAGAGGAAGTATTAGAGAATTTAGAAGAACAGGCAAAGAGTCCTGTATATAATCTGGCTTATCAGAAAACAGTAACAATAACAGGCGGATTTAATGAAGGAGTTGTTGAATCTTTAACAGATGGTGATTTTAATACAAAAGTTAATGTTACAGATGGAACTGGTGGTAATGGAAGTCAGGGAGCGGCAAGCTTTATTGTTGATTTAGGAACATATTATCCGGCAAACTCTATTGACAAAATTATTATCAGATATCAGGATGAGAGAGATGTTGTCAGTGTTGCAGGACATAGTTACAGCATCCAGTATTCAGTACATGGAAACTTCTTCCGTGATGCTGTACCGGAAAAGAAGGTTGCATCTTTGAGTGCTGAAACACCACAGACAGTTGATGATGTTTCATATATGGAAGGTAACGTTAGATACATCCGTGTGAATTATCCGACAACAGCTGTTTATGGTATGCAGATCCGAGAGATTGTTGTATTGGATTCAGACAAGAATGCTGTAGAAGTAGAACCAATTATGTTGGAAAGTCCAAAGTTTACTGCAACAGCAGACGGATTTAATAAGATTCAGGTGACAATCGATAGTGTTGAAACACAGAGTGATTATGAATATTATGTTATAATTGATGGTAAAACGGTTGATAAAGTTTTCGCAGGAACACATGTGTTTGAAAATATCGATGGCGGAACACATAAAGTTGACGTTGTTTCTTATAGAAAGGGCTCAACATCAAATCAGAATGAAACACAGGAAATTGAAGTAGATGTAAAATCTTTCATGGAATATACAGCCGGAACAAGAGATATAGCATTTGAAGCACAGAAAGAAATTAATGGTGCATTGAATTATGATTATACAGATTACGATGGTGTAACAGCCAGTGCATCAAGTAATGAGGGAGCAGTTAACAGTGCATTTGACAATAATGTGGGAACTGGCTGGCAGGCTGATCAGAATGATAAAGATAATCAGTTTATTATAGTCAATTTAGGTGCTATACGTAGCATTAATCAGATTGAAGCAATCTGGGAAAATGCAAGTGCAAAAGATTATACAATTGAAATATCTGAAGATGGAACAAATTATAAAGAGGTTGCTGCAATCAAGAATGCGGCAGCTGGAAATAACAGACATGATACAATTTCTTTTGCAGAATCTATTACAGGACAGTATGTAAAGGTTCGTGCTACTGCACGTACAATGGAAGAGTGGGGAGTAAACCTCAAAGAAATTGCAGTTTATGGACCAAATACAGAAGATGAAGAGGTTACTACTTCTTCAACGATTAAACCGGTAGCTGATCCGGCAGATGCTGTATGGAAAGAGATACCAAATTCTAATGGGGAGTACTGGTATTATATTCCGGCAGAATATACAAGTAACTATGGTGTGGTACAGATAGAAACAGACGGAAAAGGTAAGAATATCTATATTGCAGTGGATGGTGTTGCAGCTCCATATAGTGCAGTTAAGATTAATGGTATAGACATGCCGATTCCAGAAGGTGCTTTTGCAAGAATTTATTTAAGTGATTTACCTGAAAATGGTGCATACAACTTATATATAAAAGGCCAGTTAGGCAGAGAGACAAATATGTGGGTTAAAAAAATGACAAAAATGAATTATAAACCTACAGGTCTTGCTGTAACACAAAGTGGAACAAATGCTGTTATTAACTGGAATGCACCGGCAGACGCAGGTAATGAGGGGTATGAAGGTGTTGGTTATTCCGTAAAAGTTGGTGACACAACGATTACAGGACCACTGGTAGATACAACATATACTTTTGATATGGGAGAATTGCCATATGGAAGTTATGAAGTAACTGTAAATACAGTAGATAAGGATGGAAAGGTTCTTGATTCAGCAAATACAACATTGCAGTATAAAGATCCGGAGGCTGTCAGCAGTACACTTCAGATAAAATATCAGTGGGAAGGTCTTAGAAGAGAAGTTTTATCTTGGGATAAAGTAGAAAATGCCACAGGATATGCTGTTTATGCTGACGGAAAACTTTTTGAGACAACAACTGATTTAAGTATAAATGTCAGAGCATTTGCTTATGCAAGTAACGAAAATGAGAATGCACAGTTGACAACTGTTGGACAGCATACAACAAAGGTTGTAGCATTATTTAATAATGCTGAGGCTCCGGCATTTGATGAAATTAATCCGAAACATGTAATTGGAGAGGATAGTTTTAATTTAGATGTAAACTATATATTCGGACGATTTACAGATACATGGAATAAGAATAAAGAATTAAGTTTGTGGGCATTTACTATTTGTGAAAATGTATGTGAACCTGTAAACGGCACTGGTGGTATCGATAAAGGTGCAAGTGCAAAAGCAGCTTTCCACCCGGATGGTTCTGCAAGCCTTGTTATTAATGATGTAGGTAAACATAGAACATTCCAGAGTATGGATAACCCTGGAGATCAGGCATGGACAATTAAGGTAGGTTCTTATAATGCGCCTGCAAAAGTAGGACAGTTAACGCATTTGTCATACGATATTAGTGGACCTGCTTCATTAATCGGTAAGACAATCCGAATTAAGTTATGCCCTGATGAATGTGATCAGGATGGAACTTATTTAGAGGCTGAATATCTGAATAATTATTATACATTTGAGGATGACGGAAACGGCGGGGCTGTTATTCATTTCTCAGAAAGTTTCGAATCCACGAATGATACTTATGACATGTTCTTTGGCTTGGGGTTATTACAGAATCCGGATGATGAGAACAAGGAACCGATTGAACTTGATTTCTCAGAAGCTGATACTACAGATATTTATGGTGTTAAGAGTGTAACAGCTTCATCTGTATACCCTACACCGGATGAAGACGGAAATGTAGACCATAATAAACATGGTATTATGGTAAGCTGGGAAACAGATGTACCATATCGTTTGCGTAAGCAGTATAAATATGAAGTTTATATTGATGGAGTAAAAGTATCAGAAGAGGATGCTGTAACAGGTACAACATGGTATGGTCCAAGCGACGGATACGCTCATGGTGATTATCATGTAGAGGTTCGAAGTATCTATAAAGGAACTGTAACAGGTACAGCACAAGATGATGTTACTGTTTTTGATAGAACAAAGCCGGATGTGGTAATTTCCAGCATGGTAGTTCAGAACAATGATAGTAAAGAATATTATACAGGTGACACGGTACCGGTTGATGTAACAATTAAAAATATCAGTACTATAGATATAGAAGTGGCAGAAAATCAGGAAATTTCAGTACATCTTTATTTGAGAAAAGCTGATGGAACACTGACAGCCCAGAAAGCTTACTTTATTGTTGATCCAAATGAGGAAGGCAAGAAAGTATTAAAGGCTGGTCAGGAAGTTACAAAGACTATGAATTATATTGTTGATCCTGCTGATGCCGGAGATGCTTGGAGATATACATTTGTAGCAACAGCAGATGCCGACCAGGTTATTGACGAAAGTGATGAAGAGAACAATACTTATGTAAGAACTTTCGTATTCTCTGAGAAACCCGATGCAGTTGAATTCCATAATGATGGTAAAGACATCAGCATTACATGGCCGGGTTCTGATTATGCAGACCATTATGTGATTAATTACACTTCTAATGGAGAAGCAAAGAGTATAGAAACAAGAAATACAGATACAACTTATGTTTTGACAGATATTTTAGATAATAATACAACTGTTGATGTATATACTGTTCGTGCAAATGGTGCTCAGGTTATTCGAGCTACAGGAACAGCACTTGCAGATTTGGAATTAGTTAATGTTAAGGCAACAGAAGCAGACGGAGTTATTTATGCTGACAAAGATAACGAAGTTGCTTTCACAGTTAAAAATGTTGGTTTTGCAAAGGCTTCAGGGAACTTCCCGGCGAAAGTGGAAGACGGTAATGGATGGGGATTCACACCGGATGGTGATGATTCCGTAGTAAATCCAAACGAAGAGGTTGTTATCAAATCAGTCAATGGTGTTGCAGCAGGAAAATATGCTGATAAAGTAGGACAGTTAATTACTGTTTGGGCAAATGCCGATGATGCTTCAGAAAATGAAGGTAACGGATATATTGCCGAAGTTGATGATAAGGGCACAATAGACCGTACAAGAAACAACTTTAAAGAATTTACTTTTGCAATTCTTAATGGAGGTAAGTTAACATTAAATGCTCCTACAGCAGAAAATGATAAAGTTACAGCTACTTGGACAGATGAAAATGTAGGCGAAGGCAAATTAATTGCAGAAGGTTATCAGCTTGTGTATATTTCAAATGGCGAAACAAAGACAGTAGATGTGACAGGAAATGAATATACTTTTAATGAGCCGATTGACAATAATACAGAAGTAAAAATCATGGCAAAATATGAGGGACTGGAAGATTACTATAGAATAGCAGGAGAGAAGGCTTTAGCAGACCTTGTTATTGAAAAAGTAACAATACCGGAAAAAACATATTTAGAAATTGCATTTGATGCAGTAGTTCAGATTAAGAATCAGGGTACAGCACAGGTTCCAGCAGCTTCTGAAGAGTTTGAAGAAGGTTATGGCGGATGGATTATTGTTGCTATTAACAATGACAATTTCATCAATGAAGGTGGAAATCCAAATAACCACTATATTTCAGCTCATACAGCAAAAGGATTGATGGCCGGTGTGAGCACAGAAATTACACTTTCAGGTATTACTGCTACCGCAGTTAATGCAGAGCCTGGATATGATGTTCAGTTTAAGGTAGATGCTCCTGGATTTGCAGAGGCAGAGGCAAATGGATTTATTACCGAAAGTAATGAAGATAATAATACACAAAATGTAAATATTAAAGTAGATGAAAAACCATATGTTCAGAATAAAGAAATGGATTGGACTCCACTTTATGATGAAACAGATAAGACGAAACCTTATGAATTCAAAGTTGCCAATGTAACACAGCCGGCACACATTGAATACAAGGTACTTGATACTTCGTATACAGATGTAGATTATGCGGATATCTTTAAACAGTATAACGGATACAATACAGAATGGTTCTCAATGGGCATGGGTGCTTTAGACGAAGAGCATCTGATGTTCAAAGAAACAGAAAAAGGATTTTTAACATTAACAGAGTTTGCACAGGTTAAGGCTGAACTTTGTGAAAATTATTCAGAGTACAAAGGCACAGAGAATGATGCAAATTATGTAATGTTATCAACAACAAAAGATATTGTAGATTTGGAAGGAAATGTGCTTGTAGCAGCAAACAGTGGTGGTGCAGCAGGATCCCGAATGATTTACAATGGACAGGGATTCAATTTCTATGCAAACAGTTATGCTACTGGTAAGTACTACATTTATAAGATTAAGAATCAGGAAAATGGACAGTTTGTAACAGTAGCGTTAAGAGTTGTAGGTGAAAATGGTCAGTGGACAAAGGTATTGCCGACAGATGATACAAATCCGGATGCTTTATCATTCTGGTATCATGGAGAACATTGTGATTTGATGGAAGAAGGATTAAAAACATCTGAAGATGTGAAACCTTATTTAACAACAGGTGCAATGTATTATGACGGAAGTGACTTAGGTCTTGCAACAATTACATGTTATAACGGTGGTTATCTGACATTAGTACCGGATACAACAGAACCTCTTGGAGCACAAGGTGAGTGGAAGATTCAAATTGTACGTGCAGGCGTTGATGCTGAGGGCAACTTTGTGAAACCAACAGAGGAAATTACAGATGAAAACTCAAAAGTAATTACAAGAGTTCCGGGACAGTTTAATATTCAGGGAGACAGACTCCTTCTGAAATTACCGGAATTAATGCAGGATTTACCAATTCATAGCGCAAATGGCGGACAGAAAGACGAAAATTATTTCTTTATGAAGTTGTATTCCGATACAACAAAGAGACCAAATGAGTATATTGAGATTCCTATTATGATTAGGGCTGATATTCCTCAGATTGAGGCACCACAGGGTGTTATTGCAAAGATACGTAAAAATACTGCAGATGAATCTGTTTTAACAGTGTCATGGGATCAGACAGCTAATCAGACAGGATATGATTATCATTATGATGTTCAGGTATTTGATAAGGAAGATGGTACTCTCATTGGAGAAGTAAAAGATGCGACTCCAAAGCAGGCTCATGTATTTGATGTAAGTAAGTATGCAATAGATGACACTTCTACAGTTTTTGTAAAAATTACTGCAAACTGGTGTGGTCAGTCTATAGCTTATACAGAAGTTGTTGAGAATACATATGAGAAAGGCTGGAGACCAATCGGTGGTGATGATGAAATTGATGTACATGCAGGAAGGACAGCAGATACAAAAGTTACTGTATTAGGCAAATTCTCTTTCTATGATGATGTACAGAACAACCATACATATACTATTGTAGGATATAATGGAATGTACATGAGTCTGACAGGTAACCCATTATATATCGGTGGTGATCCTGAAGATGAAACAACACAGGCAGAAGTACACATTTCAAAGGGTGTTACCAGTGAAGCAGAACTGGATACAATGACAGATGATGATTATACTGATGAAACAAATGATGTTTACTTATATGCAGAAGGTATGATGCAGATTAATACACAGAATCAGTTCCAGGTAACTTATCAGACAACTTACTATAATGTTAAAGTTATCAAGGGCGAAAATGTATCTGTTATTAAGATGAAGGTTGAAGTAAAACCAGGTGATGTGGAAGTCAAAGCATTCCAGATGAATACAGATACATCAGAAGGTGCAGTTTCCGAGTTTAATCCTTCATTCAGAGCTGTATCAAGAGCAAGTAAGGTTGTTGCAGTAGGAGATCCTATTGTAGTAGAAGACGAAAATGGTGTAACAATTAATAACTATCCAATTGCTTCTGTTCAATCTTATGGTACTATGTATACAGTAAATGAAGGTGCAACGACAGATACGATGAAGTTTGGTGATACATATGTTTCAAATGCTGAGATTGCTGATGGTGTTTATTCATATGAAGCAACTAAGGAAAATGGAACATTAAACAACTGGCCACAGGCAGATGATGCAAATTCATTCTATTATGCATTAACATTTAAGGGTAAATCATATTTACTTGATATGTTAGATAAGGATTATACAGTACGTGCTTATGCGGTAACTGAAGATGGTGATATTGTATATGGTAATAAAGTTGAAACTACAAGTATTTACAAGATTGCAAAAGTATTGTATAATGGCAACTTGATGAGCAGAAAGTCAGCACATGATTTCTTGTATGATAATGTATTAAACATTGTAGATATTAAGAATAATAGGGCAGGTATTGCAAATGCAATGTTCAAAGCATTGAATGTCACAAAGACTACAGATGAAGCGTATGCATTAATTAATAATATGTACAAAGATTTGTATCGATATATTACATTGACAGGTGTTTATAAGGTTGACAGATATTATAAACGTGGAGCATTTGTATGTAAGACAATGACAATGGGCAAGGATACAGAGAAAGCATTGCTTGAACTTTTAAATACAGTTACAACAGATGGTAAAGAGTACACTACTGTTGCTGATTGGATTGAAAATGAAACAGAGAACTATGATAAATGTAAAGGATTCTATAAGAGAGTTGAGTTTTTTAATAAAACTACTGTTATAGGTGGAGAGGATATCTAGGAATCTGGGTAAAATGCAGCAAGTATATCTTAGGAGGAATGTAAAATGAGAAAGATAGGGAAATACGAGTCTCCCGAAATTGAAATTACTAAATTTGAAATGGCGAGAGGTATTATGGCTGGTGTAGGTGAAGGTGGAACCGGCGGTGACGGTGATATCGTCGAAACAAGTGGAGATATGGAATCAGATCCAGATGCTGGTGGAGATGCACCAATCTGGCCAGAATAAAAAAAGTAATATTCAGGGATTTTGAAAGGTTTACAGAAAGGGGCGGTTCAATGAACAATGTGTTTCGTAAAGTCAGTACAGTGTTGCTTGTTATTGTATTAATTACAGGAGACATTATAGGATTGAATTCAAATAGTGTTAAGGCAGACACTGTATTGACTAGCCCCTTGATTTCTATTGTAGGATATCAGATTAAGACAAATGTTACCACAGACGAAAAAGTTTCTTTTCGTACTGTTTGTAAGGCTCCGGATAAAGGAAGTGTAATTACAGTTAATGAAAAGAATTATATTGTCGAAAATCTGGGAACAATCTATGTGAAGGATCCAAATAGAAGTGGAAATCATAGTAATATTGTTCTTAGCAAATCTTATACATTATTAGATTCTGTTCCATGTGTAGAATATGGCATAGAAGATCAGGCATTCAAGTATATAGGAAAGAGTATGTATAGAGGTACATATCTGACATTTGGATATATTGCTACTGAAAATGGTATTATTGAAAAAAAGAATGGTTATACATCTTATATCAGGACATTGACGAATATGGATTCGTTTGTTTTGAACTCTTTATTAGTGAGAGCTTTTGTTGAGGCTGTAGATGAAGATGGAAATAATGTTATCATTTATGGAGAATCTGCATCAAAGACATCTGTAGCACATATTGCTGGGGAGACTTATAAAAAGGGTGCAGCACCTAACAAAGAAGGACATGAATACTTGTATGATAGTATTTTGCATACATTGCCTACCAGTCATCCATATTATATGAATGAACCACTAGAGTATGGCTGGGCAGGAGTTATTTCATAAAAGATGATATGAAATATTTACTAAAATTAACTTTAGTTTAAATTATATAAAAAAACGTTGATAGAGACAGTAGTTTATTTGCAAACGTTACAGAGAGTCTGGTGTTGGTGGAAGTCAGATATTAGTAGCAGATAAATGAAAATCACTCTGGAGTTGCAGCCCGAAATATTGAAAGTCAGATTTTGATATGACATTTAAGTAGGCGCTGACGGTTTCTCCCGTTATAGAGAACACATATAAAGGGATTTCCCGAGTATGCTGTTAAAGGTGGTATAACGTAAGTATTTTTCAGGCTTTCGTCCTTAACAGGACGGAAGCCTTTAATCATTTAAAGAAAGGAGTACACTATGTACAAGAAGGTATCAACAAACTTAAACTTTGTAGAGCGTGAAAAAGCTACAGAGAAATTCTGGAAAGAAAATGATATTTTTGAAAAGAGTATGGACAGCCGAAAAGAGGGAGAGACATATACATTTTATGATGGACCTCCTACTGCTAACGGAAAACCACATATCGGACATGTGCTTACCCGTGTAATCAAGGATATGATTCCACGTTACCAGACGATGAAGGGATGCATGGTTCCTAGAAAGGCAGGATGGGATACCCATGGTCTTCCGGTAGAGTTAGAAGTAGAAAAATTATTGGGATTAGATGGTAAAGATCAGATTGAAGAGTATGGTCTTGAACCGTTTATTGATAAATGTAAAGAGAGTGTTTGGAAATACAAAGGAATGTGGGAAGATTTCTCAGGGACTGTTGGTTTTTGGGCAGATATGGACAATCCTTACGTAACTTATGATGATAACTATATCGAGTCTGAGTGGTGGGCGTTAAAAACTATCTGGGATAAAGATTTACTGTATAAAGGATTTAAGATTGTACCTTACTGTCCACGTTGTGGTACTCCACTTTCTTCACAGGAAGTTGCACAGGGATATAAGGATGTAAAGGAACGTTCTGCGATTGTACGCTTTAAGGCAGTAGGAGAAGAAGCTTACATCTTAGCATGGACAACAACACCTTGGACATTGCCATCTAACGTAGGTCTTTGTGTGAATCCGGTAGAAGATTATGCAAAGGTAAAAGCAGCTGATGGAAATGTATATTATATGGCATCAGCACTTCTTGATACAGTACTTGGCAGTCTCGGAAATGAAGAAGAAGGTGTTAAGGCATATGAGGTTTTGGAAACATATAAGGGAAAAGACCTTGAATATAAAGAATATGAGCCATTGTATGAATGTGCTCATGAAAAAGCAGAAAAGCAGCATAAGAAGGGATTCTTTGTTACCTGTGATTCTTACGTAACATTGACAGATGGTACAGGTGTTGTTCATATCGCACCGGCATTTGGTGAGGATGATGCCAATGTAGGCAGAAACTATGACCTTCCATTTGTACAGTTAGTTACAGAGAAGGGCGAAATGTCAGAAGAGACTCCATTTGCAGGGTTATTTGTAAAGAAAGCAGACCCGGAAGTGTTGAAGGACTTAGATGCCAGAGGATTACTGTTTGATGCACCAAAGTTTGAACATAGTTATCCACATTGCTGGAGATGTGATACTCCATTAATTTACTATGCACGTGAGTCATGGTTTATCAAAATGACTGCTGTAAAAGATGATTTGATTCGAAATAATAATACAATTAACTGGGTACCGGAAAGTATCGGTAAGGGACGTTTTGGCAACTGGCTGGAAAATGTTCAGGATTGGGGTGTCAGCCGTAATCGTTACTGGGGTACACCTTTGAATATCTGGCAGTGTGACTGTGGATGTATGCAGTCGATTGGCAGTCGTCAGGAACTTTTTGAAAAGTCCGGTGATGAAAAGGCAAAGACAGTTGAATTTCACAGACCTTATATTGACGAGATTACAATGCCTTGTCCGGAATGTGGCGGCACAATGAAGAGAGTTCCGGAAGTGATTGACTGCTGGTTTGACAGTGGAGCAATGCCATTTGCACAGCATCATTATCCGTTTGAAAATAAGGACTTATTTGAACAGCAGTTTCCTGCTGACTTTATCTCAGAGGCAGTTGACCAGACGAGAGGATGGTTCTATACATTGCTTGCAGAGTCTACATTGTTATTTAATAAGGCTCCATACAAGAACGTTATCGTTTTAGGACACGTTCAGGATGAAAATGGACAGAAGATGAGTAAGTCAAAGGGCAATGCAGTGGATCCGTTTGATGCTTTAGAAAAGTATGGTGCAGATGCCATCAGATGGTATTTCTATATTAACTCAGCACCATGGCTTCCAAACAGATTCCATGGAAAAGCTGTGGAAGAAGGACAGCGTAAATTTATGGGTACTCTTTGGAATACTTATGCCTTTTATGTTCTCTATGCAGAAATTGATCAATTTGACCCGACAAAGTATGAACTTGAATATGATAAATTATCAGTAATGGATAAATGGTTATTATCAAAGATGAATTCTATGGTGAAGACAGTAGACGAGAATCTTGGAAATTACCGCATTCCGGAGGCTGCAAGAGCATTGGATGAGTTTGTAGATGAAATGTCTAACTGGTATGTAAGACGCTCCCGTGAACGTTTCTGGGCGAAAGAGATGCCGCAGGATAAGATTAATGCGTACATGACGCTTTATACAGCACTTGTTACAGTAGCAAAAGCAGCAGCTCCAATGATTCCGTTTATGACAGAAGATATCTATCAGAACCTTGTTCGCAGCGTAGATAGTACTGCAATAGAGTCAATTCACCTTTGTGACTTCCCGGAAGTAAATGAGGCGCATATTGATAAAGAATTGGAAGATAATATGGAGAGAGTTCTGAAGGTAGTTGTTCTTGGCCGTGCTTGTAGAAATAAGTCAAATATTAAGAACAGACAGCCAATCGGAAAGATGTTTGTAAAGGCTGATTTTGAACTTTCTGAGTTTTATAAGGAAATTATTGCAGATGAGCTGAATATAAAAGAAGTAGAGTTTACGGATGATGTAAGAGCATTTACTTCATATTCATTTAAACCGCAGCTTAGAACAGTTGGACCAAAATACGGTAAGTTCTTAGGAAAGATTAAAGAAGCATTGGCAGCATTGGATGGAAATGCGGCAATGGATACTTTAAATGCCGGAGAACCTTTAACGTTTGATTTCGACGGAGAGAAAGTAGTTCTTGAAATGGAAGATCTGTTGATTGATATGGCACAGGTTGAAGGTTATGTATCAGAGGGCGAAGGCGAACTTACTGTGGTACTTGATACGAATTTAAGTGATGAATTAATCGAGGAAGGATTTGTCCGTGAGGTAATCAGTAAAATTCAGACCATGAGAAAAGAAGCAGGGTTTGAAGTTATGGATAAAATTATAGTAAATGTAGCTAACAACAATAAGGTTCAGAGTGTAATTGAGGGCAATCTTAACGAAATTAAGTCTGAGGTGTTGGCAGATAAAATCGAATTTGATAAAATAAACGGGTATGAGAAAGAATGGAACATTAATGGTGAGAAAGTTACATTTAGTGTTGCAAAAATCTCATAATCAGCTAGTTATATGAACAGGAAATATTATATAAAGGAACGGTTTATATCGTTCCTTTATCTATAGAAATAGGAGAGGGACAATGAATAAAAAAATGACAATCAATCAAAAAGAAGCGTTTAAGACAGAATTCAAAAAACGTGTGAACGATCAGGCAAAAATGCTTTATCGTAAAACTCTTGATGAAGTCAGCGACCGACACAAGTTTGTATGTGTGGCTTATGCGGTAAAGGATATTGTAATTGATCAGTGGATTGCCACTCAGAAAGCATACGACAAGGCTGATAGCAGAACAGTTTATTATCTGTCTATGGAATTTTTGATGGGCAGGGCATTAGGAAATATGATTATTAATTTATCCAGCAGGGATGAAATTAAAGAAGCGATTGAAGAGTTAGGTCTTGATTTGAATGTAATAGAGGATCAGGAGCCGGATGCTGCTCTTGGCAATGGAGGTCTTGGCCGTTTAGCAGCTTGTTTCCTTGACAGTCTTGCTACATTAAACTATCCGGCATATGGATGTGGTATCAGATATAAATATGGTATGTTCCAGCAGAAGATTGAAAATGGTTTTCAGAAAGAGATTCCGGAAGACTGGTTAAGACATATTAATCCGTTAGAAATTAAGCGTGAAGAATATGCCTGTGAAGTCAGATTTGGTGGAACAGTAAGAATTGACCACAGAGATGGACGTAATTATTTTGAGCAGGAAGGCTATCAGGCTGTTATGGCAATTCCATACGATATGCCGATTGTTGGTTATGGTAACAATGTGGTAAATACACTTAGAATCTGGGATGCAGAGCCGGTAGTACATTTCAACCTTGATGAGTTTGACAAGGGTTCTTATATGGCTGCTGTAGAACAGGAAAATCTTGCAAAGACGATTACGGAAGTCCTTTATCCAAATGATAATCATTATGCAGGTAAGGAACTTAGATTAAAGCAGCAGTATTTCTTTGTTTCTGCTTCACTTCAGACAGCAATAAAGAAATATTTAAAGAATCATGATGATATTAAGAAATTACACGAAAAAGTAGTATTCCAGATGAATGATACGCATCCTACACTTACTGTAGCAGAACTTATGAGATTATTGATGGACGTATATCTCTTAGAGTGGGATGAAGCATGGGAAGTTACAACAAAATGTGTTGCATACACAAACCATACCATTATGGCAGAGGCTTTGGAGAAATGGCCAATTGAGTTATTCTCAAGACTGCTTCCAAGATGTTATCAGATTATTGAAGAGATTAACAGAAGATTCTGTATCGAGATTGAGCAGAAATATCCGGGCAATCATGATAAGGTAGCCAGGATGGCAATTATTTATGATGGTCAGGTAAAAATGGCACATCTTGCGATTTGTGCAGGTTATTCTGTCAACGGTGTTGCAAGACTTCATACAGAGATTCTTAAAAAACAGGAATTGAGAGATTTCTATGAGATGATGCCGGAGAAGTTCAACAATAAAACGAACGGTATTACACAGCGTAGATTTTTACTTCACGGAAATCCACTTCTTGCTGACTGGGTTACAAACAAGGTTGGAGATGAATGGATTACTGACCTTTCAAAGATTAAAGGGATTGAAGTATATGCAGATGACAAGAAGGCTCAGGCTGAATTTATGAATATTAAGTATCAGAACAAGGTACGTCTTGCGAAGTATATCAAAGAGCACAATGATATTGATGTTGACCCACGTTCTATTTTTGATGTACAGGTTAAGAGACTTCATGAATATAAGCGTCAGTTACTAAATATCTTACATGTGATGTATTTATATAATCAGATAAAAGAACATCCTGATATGGAATTTACACCAAGAACATTTATCTTTGGTGCGAAGGCAGCAGCAGGTTATAAGATTGCAAAACTTACAATCAAGTTAATTAACGCTGTAGCTGATGTGGTAAATAATGATGCATCTATTAACGGAAAGTTAAAGGTCGTATTTATTGAAAACTATCGTGTATCGAACGCAGAAATCATTTTTGCAGCATCTGATGTTTCAGAACAGATTTCTACAGCATCAAAAGAAGCATCTGGTACAGGTAATATGAAGTTCATGTTAAATGGTGCTTTAACACTTGGTACAATGGATGGTGCGAATGTGGAAATTGTGGAAGAGGTAGGAGAAGAAAATGCATTTATCTTTGGACTTTCTTCTGACGAGGTAATTAACTATGAGCAGAATGGTGGATATGATCCGATGGAAATTTTTAATTCTGACATGGATATCAGAAAGGTTCTGATGCAGTTAATTAATGGCTTCTATTCACCGGAAAATCCAGAGTTGTTCAGACCGATTTATAATTCTCTTCTTACGAAGGAAGAGACCGGCTGTGCAGACAGATACTTTATCTTAAAAGACTTCCGGTCTTATGCAGAAGCTCAGAGACGTGTAGAGGAAGCATATAAGGATGAAGCAGGCTGGGCAAAATCAGCCATTCTGAATGTAGCAAATGTTGGTAAGTTTACTTCTGATAGAACAATCGAGGAGTATGTTGAGGATATTTGGCATTTGGAAAAGGTTCAAGTAGAGCTGTAAATTTCGGTTTGTCGAGGTGGTTCGAGTATAAAAGGATACACTTGGAAACTGAATTTCATAAACATTTGTAAATATAAAAAGAGTCTGAAAATTAAAGTACCGACTTCATCTTCACCGAATTTCTGAAGAAATTCGCTTCAGGTAAGTCTTAAAAACTGATTTTGAAAATCAGTTTTTAACTTTAATTCATCAGGATTTTTTCGAAGATGAAGTCGGTGCTTAAAATATTCAATATTATTTTTATTTTCTATAAATGTTCAAGAATCGAGGTGAAGATATTCTCTGTCTGTATTTCTTCAGCAGAAAAGTCACTTCCCTACAAACCGGAATTTATAAATAATTGAATTTGTAGACTAGCCAGACTCTTTTTTACGATGGGTCAAAGTTTTAAATGCTGAATGTTTTATCTACTCTATTCATATATTATAGATAAGAAAGTACGAAAGATTTACTATGTTGAAAAGAGTTGGGATTGTTATTGCTGTAGGCATTATATTTTCGGCATTAATTACATTCATGACTAATGGAATAAATGGTGAAAAAGAAAATTTCTATAAGACCGGAAGACAGGTTATTATAGAAAATGATAAATATAAAGTCATGATGGACGTAGAGCAGTTTGTTCCATGTGTACTTATGGCACAATTGGATGTTAATAGTCCTTTGGAATTGCTGAAAGCACAGGCGGTCGTTATTCGGACATATATTTTATATTGTATGGGAAATAATGATAAAATCAGCTCTAAAGAATTGGGTCTGCCATACTATAGTTATTCAAAAATGCAGGAAATGTGGTTTGAAGAGTTTCGGAGAGAAAATGCTGCCACAGGCTGGGGAATGTTTTATAATTTTACCGGTTTAGGAAAGACCAAGGTATTTGATGAAAAAATGCAGTGTATTCATAAGGTGATGGAAAAGACAAAAGGAAAGGTAATGAAATACAATGGTAAAATTGTTCTGCCTTTATTTCATCAGATTAGCAATGGTGAAACCAGAGATGGTGAAAAGTTAATAGGTAGTGAATATAAGTATTTAAAAAGTATAAAGTGTAAAAATGATACACAGGTAGATGATTATATAGGAATAAAGTTTTATACAATAGAAGAGTTTATAGATATTCTTAGTAAAAATGGAATTGTAATATACAAAGATAAAAAAGAAAAGTTTGAGTACAATGAAAGTGATGTGCATGAGTTAATTAGTATCATGGACTTTTCTAATATTGATGAAAAGGGATATCAGTTGTGGATAAAAATAGGAGATACAAAAATAAACGGGGATATTTTTCAGAAGGCATTAAATCTTCGTTCCACTACATTCAAAATAGAAGAGTATGAACAAGGTATTCGAATTACAACAAGAGGATATGGACATGGATTTGGTATGAGTATATCTTATGCAGAGGCTTTAGCAAGAGAAGGAGCAGGCTGGAAGGATATTTTGCGAAAATTTTATGACTGTGTCATTGTAGATTTTTAATTATTGTACGAGAGTTCACCAGTGAACTCTTTTTAAATAAAGTGTATAAATCTGTAAAACGTGGGTCATACTATCATTGAGGTGATGAGTATGGATAAAAAATTTATAGCAGCAGTGATTGTTTGTGTCGTGGCATTAACTGCCGTAGCAACGGGGACATATTTTATAGGACAGAAAGGCAATGATGTTAATTTAAAAGAGGCACAAAATACTGCAACAACTGCAAATGAAAAGAATGTTGAAGCAGCACAAAAGGTAATAGAAGAGACAACAACAGAGGGTGACAGAGTAGCAGATGACAAAGAATATCAGGGAAGTACACCTGGAGAGACAGAAGTAGTTGGAGCAAACAACGATGTGGTAGAAGCTAACACAGAGTCAAATGCGAAGGAAGATGAATATATGTATGGCTTATCTTCTGAGGCAGCGGCACAGATTAAAGCATTGGAGTTTAACAAAAAAAGTGAATTATTATGGCCGGTTCAGGGAAATATCATTATGCCATATGATATGGATAATACAGTATATTACTCTACTTTAGATGAATATCGATGCAATCCGGGACTTGTAATTCAAAGCGCACAGGGTACAGCAATCAAGGCAGCAGCAGATGGTGTTATTACAACATTGAGTGAGGATGATGAATTGGGTGTCTGTATAAATCAGGCGATTGGAAACGGTTATATTGCAACATATGGACAGGTAATTAATCCTGAGGTTGCAGCAGGAGATTTCGTTGAAGCCGGACAGACAATAGCATATGTGAACAAACCAACTAGATACTATTCTAAGGAAGGTGATAATATTTATTTTGCAATAGCAAAAGATGGAAAGCCTATTGATCCATTATCATTTATTGATTATGAAGATTAGTTAAAATTTTGATAAAACCTGATAAGATTTAAAGTTTTTGCTTTAACTTATCAGGTTTTTTATTTCATATGAAATTGTTTTGCAATTTGTGTGAAATAAAAATGCTCCGCAGAATCGCAGAGGCGTGGAAATGTATTGGTACTTACGAGCCCACGCCTCGAGAGAGAGTTCGCAAGTGAAATCTTAGTTATAAAAAAAAATTGCCAAAGTACGTAAAACAAACTAAAATAGATATTAGTTTGAATGTACGGAGGATAAGAAATGGGAAAATATATTATGGCACTGGATCAGGGAACTACCAGTTCGAGAACCATTTTGTTCGATAAAGGTGGAAATATAATATGTCAGGCGAATCAGGAGTTTGAGCAGATATTTCCAAAGCCGGGCTGGGTGGAACATGATCCGGAGGAAATCTGGAATACACAGGTTATGACGATGAAAGCGGTTTTAGAGGAAGCTGGAATTACGGGTGGGGATATTGAAACGATTGGTATTACAAATCAGAGAGAGACTACCGTGGTATGGGATAAGAATACCGGTAAAGCGGTTTGTAATGCGATTGTCTGGCAGTGCAGAAGAACTGCAGATATTGTTGATGATTTGATTAGAGATGGATTAAGTCAGATGATACAGCATAAGACGGGATTGGTTCCTGATGCGTATTTTTCAGGAACAAAAATTCAATGGATATTGGACAATGTAGAAGGTGCAAGAGAAAAGGCAGAGAATGGACAGCTGTTGTTTGGAACCATAGATTCATGGTTGATGTGGAAACTTAGTGGAGGCATAATTCATGCGACAGATTATACAAATGCAAGCAGAACGATGATTTATAATATTCATGAATTAAAGTGGGATGAAGAGTTGTTGGAATTATTGGATATACCGGCGTCTATGCTACCAAAAGTCACATCATCAAGTGGTGTTTTTGGTTACACAAATATGGAGGTTTTAGGAGCTGAAATTCCAATCAGTGGTGTGGCAGGAGACCAGCAGGCAGCGTTGTTTGGGCAATGCTGTTTTGATAAGGGGGATGTAAAAAATACATATGGAACAGGCTGTTTTCTTTTAGTAAATACGGGGAATCAGCCAGTGGCATCCAATCATGGCTTAATTACAACAATTGCTGCATCTACAGATGAGGTGGAATATGCCTTAGAAGGAAGTGTTTTTGTTGCCGGTGCTGCGATTCAATGGCTTCGCGACCAAATGGGATTGGTGGAGAATGCATCGGAAAGTGAAAAGATTGCAGGAAAGGTTGAAGATAGTAATGGAGTTTATATCGTACCGGCATTTACAGGTATGGGAGCTCCGTATTGGAAGCAGAATGCCAGAGGTATGGTAGTAGGGATAACAAGGGGGACAAGCAGTGAACATTTTGTAAGAGGGACGTTGGAGTCTTTGGCATATCAGACTTATGATGTAGTGAAAGCGATGGAACAGGATTTGGGAGAAGAGATCCATACAATCAAGGTGGATGGCGGTGCATGTGCGAACAATCTTCTCATGCAGTTTCAATCAGATATTTCAGGTAAAAAGGTTGTGCGGCCTAAGGTCATTGAAACGACAGGGCTTGGAGCAGCATATTTAGCGGGACTTGCAACAGGATATTGGCGGGATAAAGAAGATATTAGAAATAACATGCAGATAGATAAAACATTTATTGCACAAATGAGTGATAGGGAAGTGAGAGAAAAACTGGAAGGTTGGGAGAGAGCCATCAAATGTGCCATTCTTTACAGTGAATAATGTGATGCTATTTGTTTTTACATAGTTTACAGTGTGTATAAACAAACTGGTATTACAAGATTAGTGCAAATTGAATATATTAATAATACCATATACTGATATAATCATAACAGTTTGAGATGGAGGTATTATTATGAAGACGAATCAAGTGACAAAAATTGTATTAACTGCACTTTTTGCAGCAATGGCTTTTGTGGCAACATATATTATCAGAGTTCCTACAGTCGGAACAAATGGATATGTGAACATCGGCGATACGATAGTTTTACTAAGTGCATGGATGATTGGTGGTATATATGGTGGTCTGGCAGCAGGAATCGGTTCTGCATTATCAGATTTTAGTGCAGGATATGGAATGTATGTACCCGGGACTTTTGTGATTAAGTTTCTGATGGCAGTTGCAGCATACGTTGTTTTTAATTTACTCAGGAAAGCAAATGTTCATAAGATAATCGGCTATGCTATTAGTGGTGTTTTAGCAGAAGTGATTATGGTGTTTGGATATTTTTTATACGAGAGTACATTATTAGGTTATGGGCTTGGTGCAGTTCCCTCTGTTGTGAGCAATTTGATTCAGGCAGGAACATGTCTGGTATTAGGATATATTTTAATTGGCATATTCGAAGGGGCAAGAGTGACAGTACTTATAAGAAAGTATATTTAAGGACAAACTATTAGTATTGGAATGAATCAGAATAAAAAATGTAGATAGAGGTGAATATTGTGTATTCAGAATTGACGAAACAGGCAGAGAATGTAACAAAGGAAATTATAGAAAAAGCAGGACTTAACCGGGGGCAGATTTTAGTTGTAGGTTGTTCTTCCAGTGAAATTTGTGGTGATAAAATCGGAAGTAATTCCAATCTTGAAGCGGCGCAGGCAGTATTTCAAGGAATATATAAAGTGTTGCATGAGAAAGGAATCTATTTGGCAGCACAATGTTGTGAACATTTAAACCGAGCGATTATTGTCGAAAGAGAGGCGGTACCATTTTCTGATATTGTAAATGTAGTGCCGCAGCCAAAGGCAGGTGGTTCTTTTGCAACAACAGCATATAAAACATTTAGTAATCCGGTTTCTATTGAAGAAATCAAGGCCGATGCAGGGATTGATATTGGTGGAACATTGATTGGAATGCATATGAAAAAGGTTGCTGTACCTGTGAAGTTAGAAAACAATAAAATTGGTGAGGCAAATGTATTAGCTGCGAGAGTGAGACCAAAGTTTATTGGTGGAGAAAGAGCTGTCTATAGTGAAAAATTAATGTAATAAAAAGTATATTAAACCACTTTAGAAAAAGTTAAATTGAGACTTATTTTAAAGTGGTTTCTTTTTGCTATTTGGGAGTTGCATATGAAAGTCATAAATTTAGACAATAAAAAATCGGTGCGACAGGATTCGAACCTGCGACCTCTGCGTCCCGAACGCAGCGCTCTACCAAACTGAGCCACGCACCGTATAACCATATGTACTATACCACTTTTTATGTAAAAAGTCATCATCTAAATACAAAATATTATCGTCTCATAAACGGAATACACCCTATTGACACAATTTTAAAATATGTTATACTGAAAATAAGTTGGAGGTATGATATGGATTTTTCAAGATATCCTCTTAGTGGAAAGTATTATGGTGGAACAGAGAGAAAGATTGGAATAGAGATAAAAGGCGTACCATATATGTTGAAATTTCAAAAGAAAACAGCCTTTGGAAATAGAAATAACCATATATCAGAATATCTGGGATGCCATATATTTGAATATTTAGGTTTTGAGGTACAGGAAACATATCTGGGGACTTATAAGGGAGAGCATGTGGTGGCCTGTAAAGATTTTATTTCTGAAAATGTTCAATTTGTTCCATTTAATGATGTAGGAGAGAGTAGTCTGGATCAGGATAAAGAGACGTATCAGTATGATTATGAGGATATCGTACAGATGTTAGAAGACAATGCAAAATTAACAGATGTGGAGTATAGTATTGAATTTTTTTGGAAAATGTATATTGTAGATGCGTTATTAGGAAATTTTGACAGACATGGTGGCAACTGGGGGTTTGTAAAGGAGAATAATCAGTATCGCATGGCTCCGGTGTTTGATAACGGTTCATGTCTTTTTCCAAATTTAACGAATGAGAAAGACATGCTGGATATTATTGAATCAGAAGAAGAAACCAAAAGACGAGTGTATCAATTTCCTACTTCTCAGATTAAATTACATGGAAAGAAAAGTTCATATTATGAAGTTATCAGTAGTCTTGAGTTTGAGGAATGTTGTGAAGCGCTAGTAGATATTTATGAAAAAGTTAATATTGAAAAGATATATGATATCGTAGATGGTGTTGATTTACTGTCAAATGTACAAAGAAATTTTTATAAGCACATGATTAAAAATAGATATGAAATGATTATAAAAGATTCATATACAACGTGGAAAGGAGGCAGATGATATGAGAGAAGTAAGAACAGAAGGAATTATCTGTGTAAAGGATAAGTTGGGTTTTGAATACGAACTTTCGAGAATACAATATATTGAGCGCGAAGACGAAACATATGAATATATTTTCATACCTAATTACAATGTTATGGATTTGCTTCCAAAGAATATATTTCAGGGAATACCAGGATTGAATTTAGATTTGAGAAAAGAAAGATATGTGCGTGAGAACATGACGCCGGTATTTATTAGTGAGAGAACACCAAGCGCGCATCGGGAAGATGTTTGGGAATTATTGGCTATGTATGATATGGATTATTTGAACCGTTTGGAGTGGCTGATTAGAACGGATATGAGATATTCCGGGGATCCAATGTATGTGAAGCGATATATACCGGAAGAATATCGGGTAGAGATTGATTTATCAAATAGAGTCGATAAAGAGAAAAATTATACAAAGGTTATGGATTCTGTGTTAGTGGAAATATGCAAGGGAAATGATTTAATTATTGATGATATAAGAATTACAGATGCTAATAGGAAGCAGATGCACAGAATGTTGATGACTATATATGAAAAAGCAAAAACAGATATTAAGGAAAGGCAGAAAGCAGGTATCGAACGGGCAAAGCAAAAACAGAAATATAAAGGACGTACACCGATTGAAATTGACATTGTTAAGATGGATGAAGTATTTTCAAAATTTAGCAAGCGAATGATTGGTGAGGCAGAGGCAATTAAGCAATTAGGTGTCAGTAAATCAACATTTTATAGAAGGCTGAAAAAATATAATAGTATAAATGATTAGGAGGAAGATATGACACATTTATATTTTACAAGACATGGACAAACTATATGGAATGTAGAAAATAAAATATGCGGTGCGACAGATGTGGAGTTAACAAAGTTAGGACACCAACAGGCGATGGAACTGGGAGAATATATTAAAGAGCAGGGATTGTGTATAGATGAAATATTGTATTCTCCGTTGATACGTGCAGCTGAGACTGCAAAACATATTTCAGCAGTAACAGGAATACCAATGAAAGAAGAGATGAGACTAAAAGAACAAAATTTTGGAAAATATGAATCTACACCAAGAGATGGTCTTGAGTTTAAAAAGGCAAAAGAGAATTTTATCAATTCTTTTGAAGGGGGAGAAACAATGATGCATCTGGCAGCACGTGTTTATCATTTGTTAGATGAAATAAGATTGAAGAAAGAGAAAACATATTTGCTGGTGGCACATAATGGAATTTCAAGAATTGTAGAGTCGTATTTTAGGGACATGACAAATGAGGAATTTGCAGATTTTGGAATTAAAAATTGTGAGATAAGAGAATATAAGTGGTAGTATTACGAGCAATCTCCGGCTCGAATTCGCTTCGCTACTTCTTGCTGGAGATTGTCACCACATTAAAACAATAAAGAAGTCATGTACCAGTTCGATTACGCTACGCTTCATCTCACTGGACGGCTGTCGCCTTATAAAGATAAAATAAAAAACAACCGGTCAAGTATGCAAGCATCCTCTTCCGATTGTTTTTATTTTATCTTTGCATGACTTCTAGCTTAGCCAAAGTATCTCTTTAACAGTCCTTCGAATGCCTTGCCGTGTCTAGCTTCATCTCTAGCCATTTCATGTACTGTGTCATGAATTGCATCAAGGTTTGCAGCTTTAGCACGTTTTGCAAGGTCAAATTTACCTGCTGTTGCACCATTTTCAGCTTCAACTCTCATTTCAAGGTTTTTCTTTGTGCTGTCTGTAACAACTTCACCAAGTAATTCTGCAAATTTAGCAGCGTGTTCTGCTTCTTCATAAGCAGCTTTTTCCCAGTAAAGACCAATTTCAGGATAACCTTCTCTGTGGGCAACTCTTGCCATTGCAAGATACATACCAACTTCTGAACATTCTCCTTCAAAGTTTGCTCTTAAATCTTTAATAATATCTTCGCTTACACCCTGTGCTACACCTACAACATGTTCTGCAGCCCAAGTTTTTTCACCTTCTTCTACTTTATTGAATTTGTCTGCCGGAACACCACAAACTGGGCATTTCTCCGGTGCTGAATCTCCTTCATGAACATATCCACATACTGAACATACAAATTTTGCCATTTTAAATTCCTCCTGATAATAAAAATAAATATAATAAAAATGGGTTTACCATTAGTGTCTAGATTTACAATTTGCGCATAAACCATAGAAGTAAGTAATATGACCCTGTATTTCTCCGGAACAATGTTTAGCAGCCTCAGAAGAAATGGAAGGTTCTTTCATAAAAATGTCTTCAATTTCACCACACTTACTACAAATAAAATGATAGTGGGGCTGTACATGTCCATCAAAATGTTCACGACCATCACCTAATTTTAATGAAAGTGCATCTCCTTGTTCTACAAGGAAACGTAAATTTCGGTAAACAGTACCTAAACTAATATTAGGTAATTCCTGCCGAATGCTGTGATAAACCATATCAGCAGTTGGATGATCGTACCGAGATATTAAATTTTCTTTAATTAAATCTCTTTGCAAACTACGTTTTGTCATATATCCTCCAAAACAATAATAGTAACTGTTACTAGTTTAACACATATTATATTTTTGTCAATATCTTTTTATAAAAAAATTATCGTTATATGTTTACAATAATTCATTGATAAAAATATACAAAAGTTCACTTATAATTTTATAGAAATTGCAGATTGTTATAAAAACATTTTTTTATTATAACTAAAGTAGGAAGAATTAAAGGGATAAAATTTAGATTATTATGGAAGGTTGGATAATTTTCAGCCTTTTTGTTCGTGTTACCAATTTATATGAAAAAAAATAAAAATATTAGGAGGAAGAAATGAAACAGGTTAAAAAATTAGTGGCGTTAATTTTATCTTTTGCAATTGTTATTGCATTGATTCCGGGGATGAATGTAAAAACACAAACAAAGGCTGCTGAGGGATTTGCAATTATAACTCCAGTACAAAATGCACTGGTAGCAGCAGGGCATTTTGATATTAAATGGAGTGCAGCAACAAATGGCACGGTAAAAAATTATACTGTTTATTTGGATGGTAAGAAGGAAGGAACTACTACAAGTACTTCTTTAGATTGCTATACTACAAAAGTACAAATGCATGAAGCGTATGTTGTAGTAGAATATGAGGGAGGAAATAAAGAAAATACAGCAACAGTAAAGTTTGGTATATCTAAAAAAGGTCTTGGGCTAGCTACTGATATGGGAAGAAATATCAGCCTGAAAAATATGGGATGCAGCTGGTATTATAACTGGGGTACAGGACCTAGTGCAGGGCAGCAGTATAAAGGTATTGAATATGTACCTATGGTCTGGAAATCAACATATGCAAATGATTTTAAAAATAAAATCAATAGTTTTAAAAATCAGGGATATAAATATGCTCTTACTTTTAATGAACCGGATTTAAAAGGACAGTGTGATATGCCTGTTAATGATGTTTATAACGTATGGCAGGGGATTGATGATGTAACAGGTATTAATGTAAGTTCACCGGTTACAGCACAATGGCCGAAAGCTTCTCCAAATTGGTTCCAGGCATTTATGAAAAAATTAGATTTAAATAATGACCATGACGTTGATTTTATATCTATTCACTGCTATCCGGATAATTATGGTGGAGCAGGTATGGCAGATTGGTTTTTAGAGGAAGTCGTAGATTGGACATGGAATACATATCATAAACCTATTTGGATTACTGAATTTTCGACAACAGGAGCAAGCATTACTGCTACAGGCGGCAATGGAACAAAAGAATTCTGGGAAAGAGTTATGCCAGGATTAGATTCCAGAGAATATGTAGAAAGGTATGCGGCATTTGATTTTAATAGTCCGTCAACAGGACTTTGGTTGTATGGTACAGGGGAATTAACACCGGCAGGAGAGGTTTACAGAGATCAGGGAAATCCGGAAGGATATGCAATCGCTCCCGAGGTTGAACCGGACTTCACATACAGTTTCTCAAAAAGGAATACATTATTACAGGATTCAGTGACAGTAAATTCCGTTACATGTGAAGACTATGTTAATGCAGACGGTGTAACAGCAACAGCAACATCAGCTAATAATGCAAATAGTGATGGTGATAAAGCTATTGATGGAGATATTACAAGCAGATGGGAATCTAAACATGGTAATGAACCACAGTCATTAACAATAGATTTAGGTCAGATAAGAAACATTAAGCAGATTGGGATTATTTGGGAGGCTGCAAGTGCAAAAGACTATAAGATAGAAGTTTCTAGTGATGGTGTTAATTTTACACAAGCAGCACTTGTAGAAGATGGAAATGGAGATCAGAATCGTTTTGATACAATTAAGTTAAAAGAAATGGTTGAAGCAAGATATGTAAGAATTAATTGTATTAACAGAACTACAAATTATGGATATTCTATCTTTGATGTTGCGATTTATGGTACGGATAATAAAAAAGTGGATGAGACTACAACTAAGGCACCAACTACGACAAAGGCACCAGTAGTTACAACAGCTGGTCAGAGTAGTGATACAGGTCATAAACTTTCAGTTTTAAATGGTGCTACATTTGTAGGATATGTTGGTGAATGGGCAAATTGCAGTGGAAATGTTACAGCACAAGATAATGGCGATGCAACAATTCAGATCACAAACTCAGGTGGTGGCTGGAATGATGCAAAATGGGGAATTCAGGCACAGTATCAGAAAATTGCGGTTGTACCAGGTAATACATATAAATATGCAGCTACAATCATATCGGATAAAAATAAGAGTGTAACTGTTAAGACTACCCCAACTGGTGTAGATGAAGCATTGGTGCAGGAAATAATTACATTGAAAGCAGGAGTGCCATATACATATGAGGCTGAATTTGTAGCTACAAGTAATACAGTTGATATTGTGTATGCGTTTGGTAGCCCGGCAGGTGAAACAAGTGTTACAAATGCAAATATAAAGATTACAGGAAACAATTTGGTTGTAACAAAAGAGGCGCCGACAAAACCGGCAGTAGAAACTACGACAGTATGTACGACTGAGGAAACAGTCTCAACAATGAATAAGAATAATGTTAAACTGGCAAAGGCAAAGGTTAAGTCTGCGACAAAGAAGAAGGCAGATAAAAAAGTTAAAATTATTCTTAAGAAGATTAAAGGTGCACAGAAGTATCAGATACAGATTTCTAAATCAAAGAATTTTAAAAAGAAACTGGTTAAGAAAACTGTAAAGAAAGTAAAATTTACATTAAAGAGTAAGAAGATTAAAAATAAGAAGAAACTTTATGTTCGTGCCAGAGCAATGTGTGTGGTAAATAAGAAGAAATACTATGGCAAGTGGAGTAAGGCAAAGAAAATAAAGATAAAGAAATAAGCAGTGTGCAGGGAGTTTTGTATTACAAAACTCCCTGTCGTGCTAAATGGCCTATAATGAAATAAGCAATGCACAGAAAGATTCACTTCGTAAATCTTTTTGTCGTGCTAAACGCACTATATAATAAAAGAAATACAGACGTAAAATTAAGTGAACTCAACTTTACGTCTGTATTTCTTTTATTATGCATTGCTTATTTATTTGCTCAGTCTTTCATGGATGCTTGCAGCAGCCTGCTTTCCGGCACCCATTGCAAGAATAACTGTAGCAGCACCAGTTACGGCATCACCACCAGCATAAACATTTTCTCTTGTTGTTTCCAGTGTATCTTCGTTAACAACTAAGCATCCCCACTTGTTTGCTTCCAAACCTTCGGTAGTTGTTCTAAGAAGTGGATTTGGAGATGTTCCGATAGACATGATAACTGTATCTACGTCTAATTCAAAATTGCTGTCAGGAATTGCTACAGGACGACGACGACCCGAAGCATCCGGTTCTCCAAGTTCCATCTTAACACATTCCATCTTACATACACGACCTTCTTCGTCTCCGATAAGTCTTACAGGATTATGTAATGTCTTGAAGATAATTCCTTCTTCTTCAGCATGTTCAATCTCTTCGTTACGGGCAGGAAGTTCTTCCATACCACGACGATATACAATATATACATTCTCAGCACCAAGTCTGAGAGCAGTTCTTGCTGCATCCATAGCCACGTTTCCACCGCCGACAACAGCAACATTCTTGCTTTTAATTACAGGTGTGTCATATTCATCCAAGTAAGCTTTCATTAAGTTTGCTCTTGTTAAGTATTCATTTGCTGAGTATACACTGATTAACGCTTCGCCTTCAATACCCATAAATGATGGAAGACCGGCTCCAGAACCGATAAATACAGCCTCGAATCCCATTTCCATAATCTCGTCAACAGAAATAACACGACCAATAACCATGTTTGTTTCAATCTTAACACCAAGTTTTGTTAAGTTATCAACTTCTTTCTGAACAATAGTCTTTGGCAATCTGAATTCTGGAATACCATAAACTAAAACACCACCGGCTTTATGGAAAGCTTCGAAAATTGTAACTTCGTATCCAAGTTTTGCAAGATCGCCAGCACATGTAAGACCGGCAGGACCGGCACCGATTACAGCCACCTTGATTCCATTTGATTCAGGTTTTACAGCATCATCATTGCTGTGAGCCATATGATAATCAGCAACAAATCTTTCCAGACGTCCAATAGCAACAGGCTCTCCCTTAATACCACGGATACATTTTCCTTCACACTGGCTTTCCTGTGGGCATACACGTCCACAAACAGCAGGAAGTCCGTTTGTACTTGTGATAATCTTATATGCTTCTTCAAATTCACCGGCAGCTACTTTTTCAATAAATTCCGGAATACGAACACATACAGGGCAACCACTCATACATGGTTTGTTTTTACAATTAATACATCTGGTTGCTTCTTCCATAGCCATCTCTTCTGTATAGCCAAGGGCAACTTCGTCAAAGTTTTTATTTCTTACATTTGGTTCCTGTGCTGGCATAGGTACCTTTGTTAAAGTCATATTAGGCATTATTCTGCACCTCCCATATCAGCTGCCTTAAACATACGGCAGTTTTCTCTGTCATGTGCTTCGAAGTCTCTATAAGTAGAGTTACGTTTCATTAATTCATCATAGTCAACTTTGTGGCCGTCGAAATCAGGACCATCAACACAGGCGAACTTAATCTCGCCACCGACAGTAACACGGCAGCCACCGCACATACCTGTTCCGTCAATCATAATAGGATTTAATGAAACTAAAGTTTTAATATTATATGGTTCAGTAACTTTTGAAACGAACTTCATCATAGGAATTGGTCCGATAGCGATTACTAAGTCATATTTATTTCCTTCATCAATCAGCTGCTGTAATTTTTCAGTTACTAAGCCTTTATCTCCATAACTGCCATCATCTGTTGTAATGAAAAGTCTGTTACAGATAGATTTATATTCATCTTCTAAAATGACAATACTTTTATCTCTGAATCCGGCAATAACATCTACATCTACTCCGGCATTAAATAAAGCTTTTGCTGAAGGATATGCGATTGCATTACCAACGCCACCGCCGATAACACAAACTTTTTTTGCATCACCAAATTCAGTAGCAGCACCGAGTGGTCCGACAAAGTCGAGTATATAATCGCCTTCTTTCATTTGAGAAAGAAGCATTGTAGACTGTCCAACAATCTGAAAAATGATTGTAACAGTACCTTTTTCAGGATCAGTATCAGCAATTGTAAGCGGCACGCGTTCGCCCTGCTCGTCAATACGGAAAATAATGAACTGACCAGCTTTTGCCTTTTTGGCAATAAAAGGCGCATCTACATCTAAGCGTACAACTGTATCGTTTAACTGCTGTCTTTTAACAATTTTGTACATTTGTAGTCCTCCCAAAATATATTTCTCAATTTACTAAATCTTACGTGTTAATTTATAGAAATTTGCATATAAAAACACGATTAAATGTAATTATAGCATATAAATAGGAAAAAAGGGAAGAAAATTGTTAAAAAAATAACAGGAATAATATGTATATTAATAAATATTTTTTAGAAAGTCATTGACAGAAAAGAAAAGATAACATATAGTATATGTAAAGACAAATACTTTTGTTTGTCTTTTATGGAAATATTTTTATTTCTGTAAAAAGCGGTGAGTCCTACCGATAAGTGGAACCTATAATAATAAGACTGTGTTTTCACACAGTCTTATTTTGTCCAAGGAGAATGCAGTATGAAACAGGAACGATTGAATTTATATATTGTAGATATGAAATATGTTAGAGATTTGGCAAAAAAAGATGATAATGTAATGTCAGTATTACCTCAGAAGATTTTTTAAAGTGTTAAAGGAAATTATATGAAGAAATATATTTTTTTAGGGTCATCGGTAACTTATGGTTCAGCAGCAGGTGGATATTCATTTGTTGACATGTTGGCAGAAAAAAATCAAATAGACTGTATCAAGGAGGCAGTTTCCGGAACAACATTGGTTGATAATGGGCCAGATTCCTATGTGCAGCGGATGATACATAATCTGGACAAAGAGATGGAATGTGAACAGTTTGTCTGCCAGTTATCAACGAATGATGCAACACAGGGCATGCCACTAGGAAAGGTTAGTGTTTCGATAAAGTTAGAGGCTTTTGATACATCTACAATTATTGGGGCGATTGAGTATATTATCTGCTATGCAAGAACTACATGGCAATGTCCTGTAACTTTTTATACGAATACATATTACGATAACAAAAATTATCAAAAAATGGTTGCAATAATGTATCAATTAAAAGAGAAATGGAATATTGGATTAATTGACCTTTGGAATAGCAGAGAAATGAGAGAGATTGAAAAAAGTAAATATGATATGTATATGGCAGATGTGATTCACCCTACAGAGTTGGGATATAGAGAGTGGTGGCTGCCAGTATTTGAAAAATATTTTAAATTAAAAGAATTTAAATAGAAAAAATAAATTTATAGCATTTTTGTGTTTTTTCTCTTGTAAAAGAAACACAGAAATGCTAATATTATGATATAAAATGTAAGGGCTTACATTATGAAAGGAGAAAGTATATGAAACAAAGAAAATTGTTATCAAAAATCACATCTGTTGTTTGTGCGTTGGCGTTAGTCGTTACGTCTGTCACAGCATGGGATGTAACCAGTGTCAGTGCGGATACAACGACAACGGTGTATCAGGCAAATGACGACGGAAGAGCTGAGTTGCTTAGTGAAGTTCGGGACGGAGAAATTAACTTTGCTTTAAACAAAGAGGCTTCTGTATCAAAACAAACGACACAGGAAGGTGGAACAGATTTGGGAATTATCACCAATGGAAAGTTTGATAATGGAAATTCCAAATCTACAATTATTGAAGTTGGAAGGGGAGTAAAAGAAGACCGTTGGGTGCAGGTAGATTTAGGGGCAGCATATGACTCTTCTAAAATTGACAGAGTTGTGGCAATGTATAAAACGTTAAATTCCGGTCCGACAACTGCAACAGTAGGAACATATATGATTCAATATTCTTTGAATGGACTGAATTATGTAGATATTGCAGAAGTATCAGGAATAGCAGGTGCCACAAATGCCATTTACATGGACAAAGTCACAATGACGGATGAACAAAAGGCAGCAATCCCTTATACACGTTTTGTGAGAATATATGCTACAAGAGATTTGAGTGCATATGGTATGCAGATTAAAGGTATGGCAGTTTTAACGGATGGAGCAACTAAGGTAAGTGAAGTTGAGTTTAAGGAAGTAGAAACTTTGGATGATCCGGTTTCACTAACAGTTACAACCAGTGATTATGAACAGTTGGAATTTACTTTTGAGGCATCAGAAGGGGACAAAGGAGATTATGTATATTATGCGTATATTGATGGTACACAAAAGGAAGAGGCTGTAATCCCGGGAACAACTTATGTAGAGACAGGAATTACAGGTGGTAATCATATTGTAAGAATTGTTGCAGTGAAAGATGGCGTTAAATCAAAAGGTATCACTCAGGCAGTTGATGTTGTTGATACGAAGAGCCTGTTGACAAGTGAGAGAAATTTTGCAATTGGAAAAACAGCATCAGCATCATCTATCAGAGAAAATGATAATGTAGCAAACATAACAGATGGAAGTCTTACAACGTTATTCAGAACAGCAGTAACTGATACAGAGTCAACCATTGTTATTGATTTAGGTCAGAATTATAAGTTGGATGTTATTGAAAGAACTGTTGGACTATATGCGGCAGGAAGATATCCAAAGAGTTATACAATAGACTATTCATCTAATGGAGTGGATTTCGAGACGGTGGCAGAAGCAGAAGGAAAGGCTGAGGTGCAGTCTGTGGTAATTGACCCGGCACAGTGTACTCTTGCATCAGTAAGATATGTAAGATTCAGCCTTAGTGATCCGGTTGGAGCAGGATATGGTTTCCAGATGAATGAACTGGGGGTTATCATCAAAGAAGATGCAGATATGACACCGGTAGAAGTTGAAAAGTTAGATGATCCGGTATCGCTTACAGTGACATCCAGTGATTATGAGCAGTTAGAGTATTCTTTCGAGGCATCAGAAGGAGATACAGGTGATTATACATATTATGTATATATTGATGGAAAGAAGAAAGAAGAACCGGTGTTACCTGGTACAGTTTATGTAGAGACCGGGCTTGCAGGAGGTACTCATTCTGTAAGAATTATGGCATTCAGGCAGGGGATTGCTTCAGAGGGAATTATCGAGGAGATACAGGTTGCAGATCCGAAAGGACTTATTGAAACAGACAGAAATATCGCATTGGGACGAACTGCAGTTGCATCATCTACCAGAGTAGAGATTGTAAATGGAGAAGAGGTGCCGGATAATATTGCTAACTTAACGGATGGTAAGTTAAATACACAGTTTAGAACATTGCAGACAGAACCAGAGGCAAATATTGTTATTGACTTAGGGGCAAATTATAAATTAAATATTATTGAATTGGTGGCAATGTCATATATTAATGACAGATATGCTAAGGAATATTCTATTGATTATTCAGAAGATGGAGAGACCTTTGAGACAGTCTGTACAGCTACAGGAAATGGCACATTCCAATATAGTAAAATCAATCCGTCGGAATGTACTTTATCATCTGTTAGATATGTGAGAGTGAATGTCAGTCAGCCTTTTGCGGAAGGGTTTGGATTCCAGTTCTATGAAATAGCGGTGATAACGAAAGATAAGAGTCTGGATGATACTGATATTACATTAAATCAGTCAGAATATACTTATACAGGTGAAGAGATTTTACCGGATGTAACAATTACATTTGGTGACAGGGAACTTGAAATAGATAAAGATTTTACAATCAAAGGTACAGATAATATAAATGTTGGAACTGCAACAGCTGTAATAGAAGGTGCCGGCTCTTATGCAGGAAGTAAAACATTACAATATACGATTACACCGGCAGATATGAAAGATGCAGTTGTAACTACCTCTTTTGAGGAGGACGGCAATATACAGGTAAGTGTTTCATATAATGACAAGGAATTATCAGATCAAAAGGATTATACATACACTACTGAGAAAAATGCAGATGGAGATATGCTTATTAAAGTAAGTGCTGCAGGAAATAACTTTGTTGGACAGGCAGAGAAAATTGTACCGATTACTGACTTCCCGGTAAGTGAAGCAGCAAATGTATCTGTAACTTCAACGGAAATAAATAAAATTGATGTATCTTTTGAAAATCCAGATACGTTTGCAGGTGACAGACAGGTTTATGATGTATTTGTAGATGATACATTAGCAGATGAAAATGTAACTGCAGGTTCCTATACATATGAAAAGCAAAATGCCGGTGAGCATAATATTAAGGTTGTTGCAAAAATCAATGGTCAGACATCAGAAGGTATAGAGAAGAGTGTTGTTGTTCAAGGTATTGATATCAGTGCTTTTAAGATCGCCGTGGCAGTTCCTGAAACGGAAGAGGGATATGTTTATACCGGTGATGTGATTGCTCCGGATTGCACAGTAGGCAATGAAGATGGAACAATAATTTTACAGGAAAATGTAGATTATACAATTGTATTTGAAGATAATACCAATGCAGGAACAGCAAAGATTCTTGTAACAGGTATCGGTTTATATGAAGGTACATTAGAAGGTTCGTTTGACATTCAGCAAAAAGATATTAATAAGATAAATGTTGATTTTGCAAAAGTAAATGCATCATATAATTATAGTGGAAAACCGATTGAACCAGTTGTATCTGTTGAAGGATTACAAAAGGATACAGATTATACGATTACGATAAGCGATAATGTAAATCCGGGAACAGCAAAGATTGTTGTAAATGGAATAGGAAATTATAAGGGTGAAGTTGTAAAAACATTCACTATTATAAAGAAAGAGGAACCAAAAACACAGACAACTAAGAAAATTTCTGTAGGAAAAGCAAAAGTTGTTTCTGCGAATAAAAAGAAAACAGCAAAGAAAATCAGTCTGAAGTTAAAGAAAATAAAAGGTGCAAAAAAATATCAGGTCGTAATTGCTAAAGATAAAAAATGCAGAAAGGTTCTTGTTAAGAAAACTATTAAGAAGATTAAAGTAACTATAAAGAATAAGAAGCTGGCAAACAAGAAGAAATTGTACGTGAAGGCAAGAGCAGTGAAAGTAGTAAGTGGAAAGACTTATTACGGAAAATGGTCAACCGTTAAACGTGTTAAAATAAAATAGGTATAAAAGTTTGTGAAGATAAGCAATAAACCACTAGCATTTTTCTATTGATAATAGTATAATGTTTAGTGGTTTATTGCGATTTAGCGGAGACCAAAGGAAAAATCATTAAAATATTTAGGAGGAAACCACATGGTTAGAGCAATAGTAGGTGCCAACTGGGGTGACGAAGGAAAAGGTAAGATTACAGATATGCTTGGTGAAAAGTCAGACATTATCGTTAGATTCCAAGGTGGTAGTAACGCAGGACATACCATAATTAATGAATATGGAAAGTTTGCATTACATTTACTTCCATCAGGAGTATTTTATCAGCATACAACATGTGTTATTGGCAATGGTGTAGCACTGAATATTCCATATCTTCAGAAGGAAATTGACGATATTGTATCACAGGGTGTACCAAAGCCAAACATTTTGGTGTCAGACAGAGCACAGATATTGATGCCGTACCATATTGATTTTGATGCATATGAAGAGGAAAGGCTTGGAGGAAAGGCTTTTGGTTCAACAAAATCAGGTATTGCTCCTTTTTATTCAGATAAATATGCAAAGATTGGCTTCCAGGTATCAGAGTTGTTTGATGAAGATACATTAAAGGAAAAGGTGGCACGTGTTACAGAACAGAAAAATATTATGTTAGAGCATATGTACCATAAACCGCTGATTAACCCGGATGAGTTGTTAGAAACATTACATGAATACAGAGATATTGTAAAACCTTATGTTTGTGATGTTTCATTATATTTAAATAATGCAATTAAAGAAGGAAAGACAATTCTTTTAGAAGGACAGCTTGGAACTTTAAAAGACCCTGATTTTGGTATTTATCCGATGGTTACATCATCATCAACATTAGCATCTTATGGTGCCATTGGAGCAGGTATTCCATGCTACGAAATAAAAGATATTATCACAGTAGTAAAGGCTTACTCCTCAGCAGTAGGTGCGGGAGAGTTTGTAAGTGAAATCTTTGGTGACGAAGCGGATGAATTAAGAAAACGCGGCGGTGATGGTGGCGAATTTGGTGCTACTACAGGCCGTCCACGTAGAATGGGATGGTTTGACTGCGTTGCATCACGCTATGGAGTAAGAATGCAGGGAGCAACAGAGGTTGCATTGACTGTACTTGATGTATTGGGTTATCTTGATGAAATTCCGGTATGTGTAGGATATGAAATAGATGGTGAAGTAACAAAAGACTTCCCGGTAACAGCACAGCTGAAAAAAGCAAAACCGGTATACGAAACATTACCAGGCTGGAAAGAAGATATCAGAGGAATTACCGAATACGATAAACTTCCGGAAAACTGCCGCAAGTATATCGAATTTATTGAAAAAGAATTAGGCGTACCAGTAACTATGGTAAGCAACGGTCCAAAGAGAGAAGAAATCATATACAGATAGCATTGAGCATCTGCAAAAATAGAAAAAGAAACAGAATCAAATGAAAAGTGCCTGCACCTTTCATTTGATTCTGTTTCTTTTTCTATTTTTATAGGGCGAAAGCCCTGACAGCCTGAAAATTTCAAAGAAATTTTTAGGCTGTACAGATGCTCAAGAAAAGTAGTGAAAGTCAAAGGTGAAAGCCCTGACACCTCGAAAATCCGAGAGGATTTTTGAGGTGTACAGATGCTCAAGAAGAGTAGTGAAAGTCAAAGGTGAAAGCACTGATAGCTCGAAAATCCGAAAGGATTTTTGAGATGTGCAGATGCTCAAGAAAAGTAGTGATAGTCAGTGTGCGAAAACTCTGCTCCTTCGAAAATTCCTATCCTCTATTCTCTAACAACTTTGCCAGCCACATCATAATATAAATCATGATTGGAATGATAACCATACAATACGCACTGGCCTTCCATGCGGCTTCATTTCCCATAAATGCGAAAATTAACGTAAGTAAAGCACAAACAATTAAAACGACAACAGCCAGTAAAGCGGCAATTCTTTTAAACTTCTCCATAGTATACTCCTTAAAAATGTATGTAATAACAGCCAACAGCTCGAATCTGCATGCGCGCCTTCTCGCTTTTATGGCCCACCATATAATTAAAAAATTAAAGGTGCAACAGTTCAGCCAACAGCTCGAATCCGCTATGCGCCTTCTCGCTTTTATGGCTCACCATATACAAAAAAGAACAGGGATTCAAAGTCCTGCGAGCAGTCCTTGTGAATCTCTGCTCTTTTTTGTGCATGGCTGAACTGTTATAAAATATTATACCAAAACAATAACATATTGCAATTATTGTTTGAAATCAGTATAATCTAAGAAGTTCAGTATTCTGTACGAGAATATATTTTAGCGAAAATACTTTTGGAGGATAATATGGCAAAGAAATATTTATTAGAAACATGGAGAGAGATTGCATATAATCAGGAACAGACACAGAAACAATATAATGATTTCTGGGGAGCATATTTTGCACAGGAAAAGGAAGTTTATAAAGATATCCTTTCAAATCATGGTACTGTTGTTTCAGGTACAGTAGAAGAATTAGCTGAAAAATATAATATGGAAGTTCTTACTATGGTAGGCTTTTTAGATGGTATTAATGAGAGTCTGAAAAAAGAGAATCCTATTGATAAGTTGACAGAGACAACAGAGGTTCACCTTGATTATGATGATGAAAAGTTATATAAAAACATGGTTGCGGCAAAAGCTGAATGGTTGTATGAATTAGAAGAATGGAATGATATTCTTTCAGAAGACAGAAGAAAAGAATTGTATAAAGAAGAAAAACTTTCCGGCACCGTTGTTAAAGACAAAAAGGTAGGAAGAAATGATCCATGTCCTTGTGGTAGTGGTAAAAAATATAAACATTGTTGTGGAAAGTAGCGATAAATAAAGGGACTGTAAAAAGTCCCTTTTATGTTAGGGAAGTTTTTTATCAAATTGACTAATATACATGAAAAGCGTTTGAAATCTTTGACATGATTTAAATTGAATTTATCTGATACTTTTCTGCATTTCATATTCCTTATAATCAGCCACAATACGTTTGGCTTCTTTTCGTTTTGACTCAGAATGCCCGATAATAATTTCATATCCGGTAGCACGAATGGCGTTAATCAGTTCTAAAGCTTCATCACTTGATTTATGTTTCGCAGTAATCACAGAACCAGTTAGAATCATAAAGCATATGGAAAATTCAGGTGCAGTGTCTTTAGGGTTTAAGGAAATTTCACCCATGCGATAACACCATACAATTTCATCTAATGGAATAATGGAAACTTTTGTCTTTCCTAAATCAATAAAATAGTTTTCTGTAATATACATATCATTAATCTGAATATAGTTTTCACTGTCCAGTTCGTATTGGGCATCATCAATTAAGGCTTTCTGTTCCTTTTTTCCTATAAAAGAACAAACCGGATAAATATATGGATTAGCAATGGCAATTAGACGACTGATAGATTTTTTCATGGAAATAAGAAAAATCACTAGAACAATCCATAAAAGTACCATATAAAATGATGGATAGTAGTCTGCATTACTTAATATAAAATGGGCATTTACTTTTGAGAATGAATCTACATTCCAATTTAAATCATTCATATATGATTCCAGCATTTTTTTGAAAGCACGGTTGGGTTTTGTGATCTTTGCTTTAAATTCATAATTCTTTATAACCTTTTGGGGAGCTCCTTCGATGGGAATAATTGCGAACACACTTTTTCCATCTTTTATAGAATAATAATAACCATAAAGGGAGCCTCCTGACTTTTCTAAATTATATCCTGTATAATATAGTTTTTTTGCTTTTATCTTTACATAGCCATCTTGAGAAGTAACTTTATGTATATCATTTACAGTGTCAGGATGAAATACAGAGATAAAAGGACAAAGAATAAAAATAATCATCATAATGGCACACAGAAATAGAGGAACTCCAAGTTTATTTCCACAAGCTGTTCTAATTTTATTTGTAATACTAATCTTCATGTTTTTAGCCTCTTAAATTTAAAATACTTTATTTAGTATAAATGACGATTCTATTTTAATCAAGGTTGCGTTTCAAGGTGTTTGTTGGTAAAATCACATAAGGGAAAGTATTATTAAATAATGGAGAAAATAAAATGGAAGCGTACGGTGGATTTGCACAGGTTTATGATGAATTTATGGACAATGTTGACTATCATCAGTGGTGTGGTTATGCAGTAAAGTTATTAAAGAAATATGGTGTATCCGATGGACAGCTGGTGGAAATCGGCTGTGGTACAGGTACAGGCACAATGTTGTTCGCAAAAGAAGGCTATCAGATGATAGGAATTGATATTTCTCAGGAAATGTTAGAGATTGCTGAAAGCAAAAAAGAAGAGGAGAATATTTTATATGTTCTTCAGGATGCCACGGAACTGGAGCTGCCATATACTGTGCCTGCAATGGTCAGCATCGGAGATTCTATGAATTATATTACAGACTATGGTGATTTTACTATGGTATTAAAAAGGGTAAATGAGTTTTTAGATCAAGATGGAATTTTCGTATTTGATTTAAAAACAAGAAAATATTTTTCTGAAATTGGAGAGACTACTATCGCAGAAGACAGGGAAGAATGCAGTTTTATATGGGAAAACTATTTTGATGAAGAGACAAATATTAATGAGTATTATTTATCTGTTTTTGTCCGTGGAGATGATGGCAGATATGATAAATATGAGGAAGAACATTTTCAGCGGGGATATACATTACAAGAAGTAAGGCAGGCTGTGGAGATGTCAGGACTAAAAATAGAAAATATTTATGAAGCATTTTCCGATAATGAGGGGAATGAAGAAAATGACAGAGTGTATGTCGTTGCCAGAAAGACTAGCGAAACTAAGTAGACAGAAAATTAATAATAAAAGGACGTAAGGAGAACAGAATGGATTATATTGTTAGAGCAACAGCAGCAAATGCACAGATTAGAGCCTTTGCCATTACATCAAAGGAAATGGTTGAGACAGCAAGAGAACATCATAACACAAGTCCTGTTGCAACAGCTGCACTTGGAAGACTGCTGACAGGAGGGGCTATGATGGGAGTGATGATGAAGGGGGAGAAGGACATGCTGACCCTGATGATGAAGGGTGACGGCCCTATTAATGGAGTGACTGTGACAGCAGATTCAAAAGGAAATGTAAAAGGATATGTAGGAAATCCGAATGTTCTGATTCCGGCAAATTATGCAGGAAAGTTAGATGTAGGTGCTGCGATTGGTTATGGTACACTGACAGTGATTAAAGATATGGGATTAAAAGAGCCATACTGTAGTCAGGTACCTCTTGGAACAAGTGAGGTAGCAGAAGATTTGACATATTATTTTGCATCATCAGAGCAGGTTCCGTCAGCAGTAGGTCTTGGTGTGTTAATGTCAAAAGATAATACAGTGAAACAGTCAGGTGGATTTATCGTACAGTTAATGCCGTTTGCAGATGAAGAAGTTATCAGCAAGTTAGAGGAGCGTATAAATAGTATCAGTTCGGTTACAGATATGTTAGAAAAAGGTATGACACCGGAGGACATCCTGAAAGAAGTTATGGGAGATATGGATGTACAATTTACTGATAAAATAACTACTGCGTTTGTATGTAACTGTAGTAAAGAAAGAATTGTCAAGGCATTGGCCGGAATCAGTAAAAAGGATATGGATGATATTATTAATGACGGAAAAGAAATTGAGGTAAAGTGTGATTTTTGCAATACGAATTACAAATTTAGTGTGGAAGAACTAAAAACATTGAGGAAACAGTTTGGTTGATAATACATTATTACAGAAGAAATTTAGATATGGAGGAATATCGTGAAAAAAGTAAGTTTTATACTACTCAGCATTCTTATAATGTGCTGTATGGGAAATATTGTGTCGGCAGGTGAATTAAATGCGAATGAAAAATCTATTATTGAGACGATTTCAAAAGATGAGTTTCCAAAAAAAATAGAGCAGCGTTATTTGAATCAGCTCGAAAATTATTTCTGTACAGATGATGTACAGATATCAAAGTCAGATGCAGATGATTTTATTATGTATTTAAAGGAAGCATTCCGCGCAAAAGATAATGCGGCAAAGGAAAAAAACTTTAAGAATACATCAGATACTTATATATATTTTCAAAAAGCAGGAACAGCAATTGATTTATTATTAGAGTATGATAGTTCTGTTAACAATTTCTATTTTATTGATGGTTCCGGATATATTGTGCTGGATTTCGAAGATGTGATTAAGAATACAGATCAGTCTGAGAAAGACCGCTGGAATATCTCAGTAGAGATATTATTTGCAGGTGTTATAGTATTGTGTATATTAGGTATGTTAGTCAATCTCCGCAGATGGAATAAAAAAATAAAGAGGCATAATAAGGAACGCTATGATGACGAGGACGAAGATGAGGATGAGCTGGAAGTAGCTAACAGAAAGACAAGAAAAGCAAGAATGCAGACATTCTCTTATCGAAATATAAAGCAGATATTAAAGTACTGTTATATACCGATTATTATGGGGATTATGGTTGTAATTATTGGAGTATTGTTTCTGGGGCATTTTGGTGATTTGTTGAACAGTATGCGAACGAACTTTGTTAATACCCAGCCGCTTTATCACAGTAAAGAGAATTTATATCGTTCTACTGCAGTGAAAGCGGCCATGCAGTCAAAAAGTATTCTTCTATCAAAAATATCTTATCCAAGATATAGTGAGCAATATGGTGAATTAAGGTGCACAGAATTAAAAATATATGCACCGGTATATTTTGGTGACAGAGGTGCATATCTGGAATCAGGAGCAGGCACATATTCAGGAAGTGCTATCCCGGGACAGGGAAAGACAATATTAATTGGTGCACATGATACAACATTTTTTAAGGGGTTGGAAAAGGTTAAAAAAGGACAAAAGTTTACTTTTACTACAACTTATGGGATATATGAGTATCAGGTAAGAGAAACAAAAATATATCATGCAGGGGATTATGAAAAAGGTTATGATTTGAATGCAGGTAAAGAACAACTGGTGCTTTATACATGTTATCCTTTTGGGAAATTGAATGGAGAAAAGACAGACAGAATGTTTGTATATCTGGATAAGACAGCAGGACCAGTGATTGAATATTAGGAGGTAATAATATGTCGAGAAAAAGTAAACAAAGCACAAGAGCAGTAATCAGATACATTATTACCTTTGTGTTGATGGTAAGTCTGGTAGGGATATCGTTAATGTCATATGGAAAATACAGTATGCTCAGTGTTCATGGTGTAATAAACAGTTGTGAAAGAGTCAAGTATTTTAAAGATATATGCAATGAGATGGAGACAGAAGCATATTATCTGGGGATACCTTTTGGAATTACAAAAAAAGAAATTAAAGGTGTTTTTGAGGAGAAAGAGGTAAGACAGGATGTTACAAATATCATCGTGTCTATGAAAAATGGTAATAAACCAAGAATTGATACATATGAACTTAGAAAAAGAATGGAAGAGAAAATTACTGCAAAAGAAGGTTCATTAAATACAAAGAAAAAAGAATCTTTGAGTGTGTATATTTCTCAGGTAGAGAATATGTATCAGAAAAAAGTTTATATTCCGGGTACAGATTCTATTGTAAAAATGATAAACATTGCAGACAGGGTTGTATTAATTGGTATTCCATTACTTTTGTTTATAATAATAATTAGTATATTTTATTTAATATCCTCAAGAAGATATGTACATCATGGGCTTAGAAGTGTTGCCTACAGTTTTATCGGAGCAGGGATTACATTGGTGACGGTTTTTGCAGGAATGATTTCTGACAGATCTATTTATCGTTTTAATATTTCAGATGTTTATATGAGAAAATTTTTTACATTCTGGATAGGACATGAAATGCTAATGCAGGTATTTGCAGGAGTCATGCTGTTAATGGCTGGGGCGTTGTTAATTTATCTGGTCATAAGACAAAAATCACGTGTCAGATAATTTTTTGCTGGACTTTCAGACTTTAGAGTGTTAAAATTTGAAAGTAGAAGAACCCATGAAGTGAGAGGTACAAAATGAGTAAAAAAATTAGAACAACGGAAGTAGATCATTTGTTTGATGCTATTTTAACGTTAAAAGATAAAGAAGAATGTTACACATTTTTTGAAGATGTGTGTACTGTAAATGAGTTGTTGTCAATATCTCAGAGATATGAGGTAGCAAAAATGCTTCGTGAGGGGCAGACATATCTGGATATTTCAAATGCAACCGGAGCATCTACTGCAACTATCAGCAGAGTAAACCGTTCATTGAATTATGGCAATGACGGATATGATATGGTTTTGGAAAGAGTAAAAGAAAAAGAGGATAATTAAAAAAATTCTTCTCTGTGGCAATATATATTTGCAGCAGGGAAGAATTTTTTTATTTATTCCGAATCATGTTTGTCAAGGTCCGGTAGTGAGTCGATTAATTTTTCAATTAAAATTTTTCTGACAAATGTGTCATAGCTTAACATTGTTATAAGTCCAACTGTTTGTAAATAATCTTTATCTTGCACATCTGTCTTATCAAAAATTTTTGCAGAGTCATTAACTTCTTTTAAAATGGATTCAGACAAATCACATTTTTTGGCATAATTCAGAAAGTCGTTTATGATGTTTTCCAAAGGAATTTCTTCATTATGAAAATATGTTTTTAGCATTGGTGTAAGAAGTTTGGTTACATCATTAATCGAGAGAACATTTTTAAAGAAAAATATCATAATCAATACCATAATGTGGTCTTTGGTATATTTCTTTTTTTCCGGAGAAGGCAGCAGACGGCTTTTGGCATAGTTGTTAATCATGGTTTTTGTCATAAGTTTGTCATCATCTCTGCGTTTGGTAGCTGCAAATTTATCATTGAGATAAGTTGTAACCTGATCCATATACAAATCAATATTTGGAATGTCATCAATATTAAATGCATTTATTTCTTCTAATATATTTTTTACAAAATCTTCAGAATACATAATGAAACCTCTTTCAATTAGATTTGAGAGTAAAATTCTCATATGATAATATTGTTTTCCATATATCATCATATGATAAGTATAATATGTAGTAATGAAAACTACAAGATTTTTTATAATAACAAATATCTTTTTAACGTATATTGTGGTAAAATGAAGAAAGTATATAAAGTGTCTAGGGCACTTTTTTCTTTGGAGAAAAAAAATAAAAGGACGGAATCATATGAATAATATTTATGAAACACTAAATGATATGCAGCAGATAGCGACTTTTCATACAGAAGGACCACTTTTAATATTAGCGGGTGCAGGAAGTGGGAAAACCCGTGTGCTGACACACCGTATTGCTTATCTGATTGAAGAAAAACAGGTAAATCCATACAATATTATGGCAATTACCTTTACAAATAAAGCGGCAGCAGAGATGCGCAGCCGTGTGAATAAGATTGTAGGATTTGGCGCTGAACAGGTGTGGGTCAGCACATTTCATTCAGCATGCGTAAGAATTTTGCGAAGATTTATTGACAGAATCGGTTATAACACAGATTTTACAATCTATGATACAGATGATCAGAAGCGTCTTATGAAAGGGATTATAAAAGACTTAAATCTCGATCCTAAGATGTACAAAGAAAGTGCTGTGTTAAATAAAATTTCTGATTTTAAAAATAGGCTTCTTACAACAGGTGATGTGTCTGCTATGGCACAAAGTGATTTCAAGATGGTTAATGTCTCTAAGATTTATAATGAGTATCAGGAAGCGTTGAAGAAAAATAATGCACTGGATTTTGATGATTTAATTATGAAAACAGTGGAACTGTTTAAGAAGTGTCCGGAAGTGCTGGAAAGTTATCAGGACAGACTGCAATATATTATGGTAGATGAGTATCAGGATACCAATGCTGCACAGTTTGCTTTTATTAAAATGTTGGCAGAAAAGCATCAGAACCTTTGTGTCGTTGGTGATGATGACCAGTCTATTTATAAATTCAGAGGCGCTGATATTAGAAATATTCTTCAGTTTGAAAAGTATTTTCCTACTGCAAGGGTGGTAAAACTCGAGCAGAATTATCGCTCTACAAAGAACATATTAGATGCTGCAAATGCGGTAATACATAATAATGCAGGAAGAAAAGATAAGACACTTTGGAGTGATAATGAACAGGGAGAGAAAATAGACCTTTATCAGGCGGAAGATGGCTATGCCGAGGCTGAAATGGTGGCAGGAGAAATTAAAGAAGCTGTAGACTGGGGAAAAGCAGATTATAATGACTACGCAATTTTGTATCGTACCAATGCCCAGTCTCGTGCATTGGAAGAAAAACTCATGATGAAGAATATTCCATATAAAATTATTGGCGGGCAGAATTTCTATCAGAGAAAGGAAATTAAAGACATTATTGCATATCTGCGTGTTATTAGTAATCCGACAGATGATATTGCAGTGGAGCGTATTATTAATGTACCAAAACGTGGTATTGGTGCGACAACAGTGGAGAAAGTAAAAGATTTTGCGAGAGCCTATGGAATGGATTTGTATGACGCATTACTCGAAATTGAGGAGATTCCGGGATTATCCAGAGCAGTGTCTAAAATTAAAGGGTTTACAGATTTAATTGAAAGTTATAAGAGTGATGAATATAAAGGTGAAATCGAAAAAATGACAAATGCGATATTAAATGATACCGGATATGTCAGTGAACTGGCAGCGGAAAATACGGATGAGGCAAATGGGCGTATTGAAAATATTGAAGAATTGATTAATAAAATCGTAGAATATGAAGATAATACTGATGAGCCTGATTTATCGGAATTTCTGGAAGAGGTGGCATTAGTAGCGGAGATTGACAATTTGGATGAGAACAGCAGTTATGTTGTTCTTATGACGGTTCACAGCGCAAAAGGATTGGAATTCCCAAATGTGTTCCTTTGTGGAATGGAAGACGGACTCTTTCCGGGATATATGAGCATTATGGCAGATGACAGTGAGGAATTGGAAGAGGAGCGACGTCTGTGTTATGTTGCCATTACCCGTGCGATGAAGAATTTGACAATCAGTTATGCAAAAAAGAGAATGGTACGTGGGGAGATGCAGTATAACATTGTATCCAGATTTGTAAAGGAAATCCCACCACTCATTGTGAACAGTAAAAATGTGACAGACAGAGTGGCAGCGGGCTATGAAAAGAAACCTTCCTTTAGTGGTTTTGGAGGCTATGAGGGTTCTCTTAGCCACGGTGGTTCAGGTTACATGGGAAGTGACGGTTATGGTGGCACAAGGTCTTATGCAGCCAGCAATAGAAAGAATGCCTATAAAGCGATGGCAAAGAAACCGGCATATGGCAGTCCTAGCAGTAAACCGGGATTTGGAAAAGAGTTTACAGTAACGAAAGCTTCTATTGATTATAAGGTAGGGGACAGAGTCAAGCATATGAAGTTTGGCGAGGGAACTGTGCTGGGAATTGAGGACGGTCCGAGAGACTATCAGGTAACTGTCAATTTCGATACGGCGGGTCAGAAAGTCATGATGGCTTCTTTTGCAAAATTGAAAAAAGTGTAGTAAAACACAGGTAATGATGATATACTAATAATAATCATAAAACGTATGTATTAATATAAGAGAAACAGTTGACTGAGTTTTATTGTGGTCAGTTATACAAAATCTTATGAAAATATTAGGAGGCAGAATATGGATGAATTAATGAAGGGTGTAAAAATCGGAAAGATTCTTGGAAAAGACGACAAGAAAGAAACTTATAAGATCGTTGCTGTTGTGTGTGGTGTTATTGCAGTGATTGCAGCAATTGCGGGAGCAGCATATGGTATCTACAGATTAGTGAACAGAGATTATTATGATGATTTTGAAGATGATTTCGATGATTTATTTGACGAGGAAGATGATGACGAAAGCGACTTCGAAGATTAATCTGTAATATTTGTAATGAATTTTAAAATGGCAACAGGACTTTTTTATATGAGCAGAAAAGTACTGTGATGAAATATCTCTGGAGTAAATGATATATTTACTTTGGGGATATTTTTTCTCATCTTGCAAAAATTTGTTTGTATTGTAATAATTTAAAAATTTTAATACAATGATTGGGTAGAAGATGTAAATTTTGATGAAAGGTAAGTACAATGAAAAAAGGTGTTGAATATACAGGTAAGGTAGTGGGACTTAGTTTTCCAAACAAAGGGAAAGTAGATTGTGGTGAAGATGGGATGGCTGCTGTGAAAGGAACAATACCGGGACAGACTGTTCGGTTTGTTGTATCAAAAAAACGTTCCGGTAATCCTATTGGAAGATTGAAAGAGATTGTGGAAAAGTCAGAGTTGGAAGATGTGGAGCCACAGTGCCCGCATTTTGAATTTTGTGGCGGATGTTCTTATCAGACGATGAGTTATGAGAATCAGGTTCAATTAAAAGAACAGATGATAAAGGATATTCTGGATAAAGCAGTTGTGGGAGATTATGAATTCGAAGGAATTTTGGAAAGTCCGGCACAGTGGGGATATCGGAATAAGATGGAGTTTTCTTTTGGTGATGAAGTAAAGGATGGTCCTTTGGCTCTTGGCATGCATAAAAGAAACAGTTTTCATGATATTGTTACTGTAAATCAGTGCCAGATAGTGGATGAGGATTATAGAAAGGTATTAGATTGCGTATTGGATTATTGTAAGGAAAGGCAGCTTCCTTTTTATAAGAAGTTAAGGCATGAAGGATACCTCAGACATATGCTTGTCCGTCGGACAACTGTAACAAAACAGATGCTGGTAGCAATTGTTACGACTTCGGATAAAGAGTGCGAGGAAAAAACGCAGTGGCAGCAGTTGTCAGAAAAGCTACAGCAGCTGGACTTAGAGGCACAGTTATGTGGTGTATTACATATTATTAATGACGGACTGGCAGATGTGGTACAAAGTGATGAAACGAGAGTGTTGTATGGTGATGAATATATTTATGAAGAATTGCTGGGGCTTCGATTTAAAATATCTGTATTTTCATTTTTCCAGACAAACTCATTAGGAGCAGAAGTATTGTATTCGAAGGCACGTGAATATATCGGTGATACAAAGAATATGATAGTGTTTGATTTATATAGTGGGACAGGAACCATTGCACAGATCATTGCACCTGTGGCAAAGAAAGTAGTAGGTGTGGAAATCGTAGAGGAAGCAGTAGAAGCAGCAAAGGTGAATGCAGAATTGAATGGTTTACATAATTGTGAGTTTATTGCTGGGGATGTACTAAAGGTAATTGATGAAATTGAAGATAAGCCGGATATGATTATATTAGACCCACCGAGAGATGGAATTAATCCGAAGGCTTTGCAGAAGATTATTGATTTTGGGGTGGATAAATTAGTTTACATAAGTTGCAAGCCGACCAGTCTGGCAAGAGATTTGGAGATGCTGCAGGAGAATGGGTACCGGGTAGTGAAAGGCTGCTGTGTCGATTTGTTTGCAAACACAGTGCATGTAGAGACGGTTGTAATGCTTTCCCACAAAAAACCTGACAGCGTAATCAACGTAAAAGTCGAGTTTGGCGAGGGTGAGGGCAAAGTACCGCTTGATAATATCGCCAAGAGAGCCGAAGCGTACAAGCCGAAAGAGCGGGTTACATACAAGATGATTAAGGAGTACATAGAAGCGAAATACGGCCTCAAAGTACATACCGCATATATCGCAGAGGTAAAGAGGGAGTTAGGATTGCCGATGTATGATGCCCCCAATGCAGTAGAGGAATTGAAACAGCCGAGGAAACATCCGACGGCGGAGAAAGCGGAAGCGATAAAGGATGCTTTGAAACACTTTGAGGTTATTTAAAACCGTGAGCGTATCATTAGAAATAGTGGTACGCTTATTTTTTGTCCGAATCGTACCTTTGATTGGCTTGTTAGTTCTCTATATAATGAAATCAAAAAAGGTTGGTGTTGATTATGAGAGAAAAGAAAAATCATTTATATGTGGACAGTGGGGAACGGAGCATTTTATTACATAGCCTTGTGGAACTGAAAAATCAGCTCATACAGCAGGGCAGATATACAGACTGCGTTGACGAACTTATTTTTAAGGTTATCCATGCACCTATAAAAAAATTAAGGGTAGAACTGGCAGGGGGAAGTGATGTACGATAAGGAATTTAAAGAACTGGTGAAAATAGCAGTAGAAAAATTAAAAGATGAATCAGTATTGAAACTGTTACAGGCTGATGCCAGTTATCAAAAAGACAGTAAGGATGAGGGATATGCGGAGGATGCCTTTAACCAGCTTGATTTGACCCAAAAGCAAAGGGAAGTTTGCCAACATCTTATAGATTGCAGGGAAAAGCAGGATTTTGAATACGGCACTCATGCGTATATTGCAGGACTGATGGATGCGTTTCATATTATGGCGGTATTGTTCCCAGAAAAATGGGATACAGAGAGAATAAGGGAAGCCATATCATGTAAGGGCAGATAAGGCAGAGAATAAAACAGAATAGATTTTTACATAGCCGATTGGTGTAGTTTTACGAAACAGCCAGTCGGCTTTTTTTATTTCCATGAATCCTTTACATAGCCACCTTGACAAAGTGGCTAAATCTATGCGAAAGGAGGACGCACCTATGTCAAATTGCAAAGTAATCGCTTTAACTAACCAGAAAGGCGGTGTCGGCAAGACCACTACGGCGGTCAATCTGGGCGTAGCTCTGGCACAGCAGGGTGAGAAAGTCCTGCTCATTGATGCCGATGCACAGGCAAATTTAACCATGTCGCTCGGTTACAGCCGACCAGACGACTTGCCCGATACGCTCTCTACTATTATGCAGGACATCATTGATGATAAACCTGTCGATGTTTCCAGAAGCATCCTGCACCATGACGAGGGCGTTGACCTGCTCCCATCCAACATTGAACTGTCGGGGCTGGAAGTAAGGCTCATTAACGCTATAAGCCGTGAAAGCGTACTGAAAACCTGCATCAATGAGGTAAAAAAGAATTATGATACTGTCCTTGTTGATTGTATGCCGAGTTTGGGTATGTTGACAATCAATGCGCTTGCGGCTGCTGACAGCGTGGTTATCCCGACACAGCCCCATTATCTTTCCGCCAAAGGCTTAGAGCTGTTGCTTCGCTCCGTGTCTAAAGTGAAACGGCAAATCAACCCGCACCTGCGGATTGACGGTATCCTTATGACGATGGTAATGCCACGCACGAACATCTCTAAGGAAATCACGGCAACGGTTAAAAGTGCCTACGGGCAGAGGATTAAAGTATTCGACACACAGATACCCCACTCCATCCGAGCCGTGGAAGCCACCGCAGAGGGAAAGAGCATTTTTGCCTACGACAAAGGCGGCAAGGTAGCCGCAGCTTACGAGCAGTTCGGAAAGGAGGTGGCAGAGCTTGGCGAGAAGCAGAGAAAGCAAAATCGAGCTGACCGCATACGATGACCTTTTTGAAACGGACGAGAGCCGTGCGGAAGCGAATCTAAGCAAAATTAGGGAAATCCCGATTGCGGAGATTGATGAGTTCCCAGACCACCCGTTCAAGGTCTTAATGGACGAGGACATGGAGCAGCTTGTGGACAGCGTAAGGCGGAGCGGCGTGATGACCCCTGCCACAGTCCGCCAGAAAGAGGACGGGCGGTATGAGCTTATCAGCGGTCACAGGAGGAAAAAGGCTTGCGAGCTTGCAGGGCTTGAAACGCTCAAATGCGAGGTCAAGGAGCTGACCCGTGACGAAGCGATTATTGTCATGGTTGAGAGTAATCTCCAAAGGACTACTATCTTGCCGAGTGAGAAAGCCTTTGCGTATAAGATGCGGCTTGAAGCCATGAAGCGGCAAGGTGAGCGAAGTGATTTAACTTCGTCCCCAGTGGGGACAAAGTTACGGAGTGATGCTGAACTTGCCGAAAAGGTCGGGGAAAGCCGCAATCAAATCCAACGCTATATCCGTCTGACCGAGCTTGTACCCGAAATCCTGCAAATGGTTGATGAACGCCAGATTGCTTTCCGCCCTGCGGTGGAAATCTCCTATCTTTCCGAGGAACATCAGTACACGCTTTTAGAAGCGATGGGCTACAACGATGCCACGCCCTCTCTTGCACAGGCTATCAAGATGAAGAAGTTTATGCAGGAGGGAAAGCTAACGGACGGGGTTATCCAGAGCATCATGCAGGAGGAAAAACCAAACCAGAAAGAGAAGCCCGCCTTTAAGGACGAGCGGATAACCAAGCTCATACCGAAATCCATCCCCAGAGGGCAGGAAACGGATTTTGTCATAAAGGCGTTGGAGTTCTACAACCGCCACTTACAGCGGAGCAAGGCTCACGAGAGGTAAGGCAGGAAACATGGGAATTTTTGAAGTGGACACCGAGGGGGAAGTCTGCCCTTTGGGGAACAGAAAAAATTTTTAACTTCCCCCTCTCCACACCTCTCCCCCTAGATACTGCCAGTAACTATCCGAGAAAAGAACAATTAAAGCTGTCCACATGGGCGGCTTTTTTTCTGCCAGAAAGTCAACTATCAACATGAGAACGAACAGGAGGTAATGAATGAAGATTCGTAAATTATTTCAAAGGGCTGCGGCGTTTGCCCTTGCTGCGGTCACGGCATTATCCGCCGTCCCTGCCACGACAGCGTTTGCGGCGGGCGACATCGGCACGATTAGCTTTACCCACACCTACGACGGCGCAGGGAACGCAATCAGATATAATTCCAGTGCCAACATTGGAGGTCATACCGCAGGAGGTATGGGCGAATACAAATACCGTATGTATGTGGACGGGGAAACGGCGTTCTGCCTTCAGCCGGGCGTACCCTTAAAAACAGGGAACACGCTTGCAAAGGCGTCTTCCAACACATGGAACGCCCTCTCCGCAGACCAGAAAAAGGCGGTGGGGCTTGCACTGCTCTACGGCTATCAGGGGAACAGCGGGAGTTTATCTGGAAGCGACGATGAGAAATGGCTTGCCACCCAGACCCTTGTATGGGAGTTTGTTACGGGATGCCGCAACGCCACAAGCCCGTACAGCCAGACAAGCACGACCGTTTACAGCCTGCACTTTGGCTCTAACTATGCCAACAGCGGGGCGAGGGCGGCTTACGACCAGATTGTGTCGCTGATGACAAGGCACAGCACGATTCCAAGCTTCATGTCGGCGGGCAAGAAAGACATCACAAAGGAGCTTGCCTATAAGGACGGGAAGTACAGTCTGACATTGACGGATAAGAATAATGCTCTTTCCGAGTATTCCTTTACCAGTTCCGACAGCAATGTGAAAGTTTCCAAATCTGGGAACAAGCTCACCATCACGTCAAAAAAGGCGATTGACGGCAAGGCGAGGATTACGGCAACGAGGAACAACACGCCAACGGTCAGCAGCGGGGCGATGATGATTGCTTACGGCGACCCCAACTTGCAGGACGTCATTACGGGCGTGGAAAACGTAGATACCATGATGGCATATATCAACGTGGAAACCCCGACAGGAACAGTAGCTTTAAAGAAAACTTCTGAGGACGGCGTTGTTGCGGGGATTTCCTTTACCATCAAAGGTGACGGCTTCAATAAGACTGTAAAAACCGACAAGAATGGAAATATCACAGTGGAGGGCTTATTCCCTGGCACTTATACCGTTACCGAGCAGTCCATTGACCGCTATGAGCCGCAGAAAACCCAGACCGTGACGATTATCGGAGGGAAAACCTCTACGGTCACATTCAGCAATACTTTAAAACGTGGCAGTCTGGAAGTTGTAAAAACATCCGAGGATAATCTTGTGGAGGGCGTGAAGTTCCACCTTTACGGAACATCATTGAGCGGCTTGGCTATTGATGAATATGCCATAACCGATAAGAACGGATTGGCAAAGTTTGAGAACGTCCTTATCAGCGGCAGCACGCCTTATACTCTTGAGGAAGTGGACACGGCTATCCGCTACGTTGTGCCTGCATCCCAGACAGCCCCGATTGAGTGGAAAAAGGTCACAAACCGCAGCTTCCACAACATTTTGAAGAAGTTCAATGTCACGGTATTAAAGACCGACGTGGAAACAGGAAAGAAGCCGCAGGGCGACGCTTCCCTTGCAGGTGCGGTTTACGGCATCTATAAAGGGGAGGAACTGGTTGACACTTACACCACCGATGAAAACGGGCAGTTCACAACGAAATATTATATCTGCGGCGATGACTGGAGCATCCGTGAGATTACCCCGTCCGAGGGCTATCTTCTGGACACCATAATCCACCATGTAGGTGTAGAGCCGCAGCTTTACACCGTGGAATATAATTCTGCAAAGAATGACGTAAACGAGCAGGTCATTAAGGGAAATATCGCTATCATCAAGCATACCGATAACGGCGAAACCCAGATTGAAACGCCAGAGGAGGGGGCTGTTTTTGAGGTATATTTAAAATCCGCAGGCAGCTTTGATGCGGCGGAGGAAACGGAACGTGACACGCTCATTTGTGATGAGAACGGATTTGCCCAGACAAAGGATATGCCATACGGCATCTATACGGTTCACCAGACCTCTGGATGGGATGGGCGTGAGCTGATGAAAGACTTTGACGTGTTCATCTGCAAGGACAGCCAGACTTACCGCTACCTTATCAACAACGCCAACTTTGAGAGCTATATTAAAATCGTTAAGAAAGACGTGGAAACGGGCAAAGTGATCCCCTATGCGGGCGCAGGCTTCCAGATTTACGACCCAGAGGGAAACCTTGTAACAATGAAATTCACTTATCCCGAAGTGACGGAGATTGACACGTTCTACACCACGGCGGACGGCGGGCTTATCACGCCGCAGACCTTAGAATACGGCAAGGGCTATTCGCTTGTGGAAGTGCAAGCCCCATACGGCTATGTTCTGGATTCCAAGCCAGTTTATTTTGACGTGGAGCAGGAAAACTCCGAGGAGGAAAGCGGAATCACTATTGTCAAGGTAGAACGCTCCAACGTGGCACAGAAAGGCAAGATTACAGTATCCAAGTCTGGGGAGGTATTCAGCAGGGTATCGGGAAACAAGGGGCTGTACCAGCCGATTTTTGCCGTGGATAATTTAGAGGGTGCAGTTTACGAGATTACCGCAGCCGAGGACATTATTACAACGGACGGAACGGTCAGAGCCGAGAAAGGCGAGGTCGTGGATACACTTACCACAGGGGAAGATGGCACGGCGGAAAGCAAAGAGCTTTATCTCGGAAAGTATGGGGTAAAGGAAGTGACCGCCCCGTATGGCATGGTATTAAACGATGAAATCCATGCGGTTGAGCTTGTGTATGCGGGGCAGGAAATCGAAGTGACGGAAACAGGCACGGAGTTTTACAACGAGCGTCAGCGTGTAGAAATTGATTTAAACAAGAGCCTTGAGGTTGATGAAGCATACGGCGTGGGCAGCAACGGCGAAATCAAAGACGTTACGTTCGGTCTGTATGCCGCCGAGGAGCTGACCGCCGCCGACGGCTCTGTTATCCCTGTCGATGGATTGATTGAAGTTATTTTCCTTGACGAGAACGGTCACGGAAAGGCAGTCAGCGACCTGCCGATAGGCAGCTATTATGTGCAGGAAATATCAACAAATGTCGCTTACCTTGTCAGCGACGAGAAGTACCCTGTTGATTTTGAGTACGCAGGGCAGGAAACAGCCGTCGTGAATATCACGGCAAACGAGAGAGAAGCCATTGAAAACGAACTGATTTACGGCTCTGTCAGCGGCAAAAAGTCCAACGAGGATGGCGAGGATTTAGGCGGTGCGTTCATCGGCATCTTTCAGACGGGGACAACAGAATATACAAAGGAAACTGCGATTGCGACTGCCACATCCGAGGATGACGGCAGTTTTTCTTTTGGGGAAGTTCCGTATGGCACATGGGTAATCCGTGAAATCGAAAGCCCGAAAGGATATGTACTCTCCGAGGAAGAAATCAGCGTAACAATCAGCGAGGTTGACGAAGTTGTGGAGATTGAGCTTATGAACTATTTCATCAAAGGCAATATTTCGCTGACTAAGGTAGACAAGGACTATCCCGACAACAAGCTCACAGGTGCGGTATTCGAGGTCTACTCTGATATAAATGAAGATGGAAAACTGGATAAGAAAGACGAGCTGCTCGGCGAGATGGGCGAGGTAGAAAAAGGCATTTACCAGATGAACGACCTCAGATACGGCAAGTATCTTGTCCGTGAGAAAACCGCCCCGACGGGCTTTGTGCTTGATGAGAACGTCTATCCCGTATCCATTGAGGAAAACGGCAAGACCTACAACGTGGAGAATGAAGCAGGCAAAGGATTTTTAAATGAAGCACAGAAAGGAAGCCTTAAAATCGTCAAGACTTCCTCTGACGGAAAAGTGGAGGGCTTCTCTTTCCGTGTCATCGGCAAAGATTACGACCAGACATTCAAGACGGACAAAAACGGCGAAATCGTGATTGACGGCTTGCGTATCGGCGAGTACACCGTGTCCGAGGTCAGCGACAAGGCATCCTCTGGCTATATCCTGCCCGCCGACCAGAAAGTGACAGTCAAGACGGATGAAACGGCAACCGTAACCATGCACAACGAGCTGCGTGACACCCCGAAAACGGGCGACGATTTTAATCTCGGCTTGTGGGTGAGCCTTGCGGCGGCATTTACAGCCGGTGCGGGAATCTTCGGGTTTGCAGGCTACCAGTGCGGAAGAAAGAAAAAGGAGGACTAAGCAGGATGAGGGGAAAGACAATCATTGCAGCCATTCTTGCCGTATTCATGGTAAGTGTGGCGGTATGGCTGAAAATCCGTAACAGGAAGAAATAAATTAAGACAGATTGATGTGGATTGGGGCGGTTGAAAAATACCGCTCTCTTTCCATTTATAAAGGATGTTTGTGCAAAGAAACACACGGAACGGAGGAATTTATGGACAGTCTGAAAACCATTGAGGGCAAAGTCAGAGCCGTCCTGCAAGAGAATGAGGACGCCAGAAACGACGACATGGTGCTGTACCTTGCCCTCTGCAACCTTTATCTGAAAGATGCGGGAAATATGCCGCTTGCCCAGATACTTTTGAACCATAAGGAGCTTGGCTTGCCGAGCTTTGAGAGCGTGGGCAGGACACGCCGCAAATTGCAGGAGAAATGCCCAGAACTTTTAGGGAGTGTGCGGATGCAGAAAATCAGAGCCAAAGGGGAAAAGGCATACCGCAGATATGCCAAAGAATCTTGAAGTGAGTAAAAAATTGAAAGAGAGGAGGAACGCCTATGGACGGTGAAACACGCTCCAATCAGGGCTATGAAATCATAGAGAGTTGCACAATCGGGAACACGGAGCTTGTCATCGGGCATCACCCGAAAGCCCCGAACCCGTATGTATGCTGGTACTGCAAGGGCGGCGACAACTATTACTGGGGCTGTTACTGCAATACCCTTGAAGCGGCGAGGGAGAAGCTGAACGAACGCTACCAGTCAGAGTGCCAGATGCCATACAATCAACAGCCAGATAAAAAAGTGAAGCAGCACGATGGGCGTGAGCGGTAGCATGAGCAGCAATGAAAACCATAAGAAATATGACTGCACGACCTGTCCTTATCCCCGATATAAGGACAGCCGTACTATTTTCTGCGATGTCTGCATCCAAAAGATTTTAGATGAGCAGAGGGAGAAAAAGCAAAGAAAGGAGAACCCCGATGGAGAATGAAGAAAAACGGATGATTAGCTCCTATGAGGTCACGCAGAGCATCCACATCGGAAAAAAGGAAGTCGTGTTCGGCATAGATGAGAAAGAGGAATACCCGTATCTTGTCTGCTGCTGCACTTACGACAACCCGCTGTCCGCAGAATGGGTAACGGATGCGGTCGGCTCTGACGACTATCTGGAAGCCATGCAGATGTTTACCGACAGGGTGCAGGAACAGATAGAAAGTGTAAGAGCCGAGCAGGAACAGTTCAAGTTTGACATGACCCCGTTTACCATAGACGACTGCATCCCAGACGACAAATGCGGCAGCATTGTGGGAAAGGTCGTTGTCATCAATGCCGAGGTCAACCGCCATGAGTACAGGCATTCTGCCTACCAGCTTGTACTGGCGGACGGCGGTCACGGTGCGTTGGGCGGCAGAGGGCAGGCGGTGTTCGGCACTTCCCTTGCGGACGGAAAGCACGCCCGATGGGAACGGTGCGACGTGCTTGGGGAAATCAAGCCAGAGAAGATGCCCGTCTGGGCAAAAGAAGCCCTCGCAAAAATCCAATCGCAGGAAAAGGCGAAGAAATCAAAGAGCAGGGAGGAACGCTGATGGAGATACGGGCTTTAACGCAATCCGAACAGAAATACACCTACGCCCAGAGTATGCAGCTTGAGGGGCAGACGGGATGCATTGGGCATCTCCGTGGGGACTTTGGCGGCTCTGGGAACGAGTTTCATACCGATTGGTCTGATACGAGGGAACAGTGGAAAAACGATGAATTTAAGTCGGGGCTTGACGATGTAATCAATGCCCTGCGTGAAGATAAGGGGCTTCTGCACAGCCGCCGTGATATGTCGTCGGCTGCAAGGCAATCCCCCGATGCCGCCTTTATGGGGAACTACTGTACTGAGTACGGTTTCCGTGTGGACATCGACAAGCACGCTTTCCTGCTCCGCTGCAACCCCACAAAGGGCGATTACAATTTTTACTGCTACTGCTATGTGAAAGAATGGCTCGACAGGCATATATCCAGAGCAGAACAGGGAATCCGCTTTATTGACCCCCATTACAAAGAGCTGTTCCGCATCCCAGACGGCGGGAAAATCATTATCACTTATGATTGGGGAGAAAAGGCGGAAAAAAGCTGCCGTTTCATTGACGAATACCATACCGAGGTGGGCAGCAACCTCTACCACATCTGCGAGTTTGCCGAGCGTATGGAAAGGAACGGGCATAGCTGCGAACCGAAGCCGCAAGAGCCGCCGTCCGCACAGAAAGCCCCGAAGCACAAAGACCATGAGCGATAGGAGGTATGGGATATGGCAGTCAACCAGAAAGCCGTTAAGGTTCTAAATAAGATATTTGAAGCGGGCTTTACCGAAGAAAAAGCTATCGCCGCCATGACGATGGACGACATTCTCTCCATGCAGGGAATCACGGTGGCGGACATCACGCTCATCAACGAGCTGCAAAAAAGCATCAAGGGGAACAGGGTCATCTCATTTCTGGGAGGTGGCACGGAGTGAACGCAGCAAGGCAGGTCTGCATGACGGACAGCAAAGGCAGGACGCTTTTTTCTGTCCCCGATGGCGACATCATCCGTATGTTTTATGGGAACGGGGAGGATTATTTTGCCGTCTGCCGCTATCTGGACGAAACCCATGCAGAGATTGACGGCGTAAGGTGTGCCGTTCGGGAGTTTGCACAGAGGATGGAACAAAACAGAATCAGCTATGCCCCTGCTTAAAGGCGGGGCATGGACAACAGGAGGATTGATATTTTTATGGAACAGACTGTTTTATCGGGCGGTGATAGGGATTGAGTACCGAGCTTATCAACCGTATCACAGTAAAGAAAGACGGCGTGTATGTATCTTCCCACAGCTCCAACGACACCTCTCCGTATCATTCATGGAGGTGCAGGGGCTTGTCGGAAATCTATGCCGCCGAGGGGCAGAAAGGGCTTGACCGTGAGGTTATCCGTATGCTCTACGAGTATGCCGAACTGCGTGGCTCGCATAAGAGCCTTGAACGCTACCGATACGCAAAGGATACACCCGCCGCCCGTGCCGTCTATCAGAAATATATGGATAATATAGACGACCGCTATGGGCAGATGGACGAAGCCGACCAGAAAAGCGTCTGGTACAAGCCCACGGAAAAGGCAAAGGAATACCGAGCCTATGAGCGGGACATGAGGGAAAAGATGTATTCCGAAATCGCTGAACGGTGCGGGGAATACGACAGGAAGCAGAAAAACAAAGATTTGGAACGATAAGGAGGTGTGAGCCTATGGCTGCAAAATACCAGCTTATTACAGAGCTGTACCGCCGCACGGGGAGGGACGTCACGAGAAACCCGCAGGCGTGGCAGGGCTTTTTATCCTCTGCCTGCCGCAATTACAAGTGCCGCTTTGACGAGCAGCTCTTAATCTACGCCCAACGCCCAGACGCCACGGCAGTCGCCGAGATTGGCACATGGAACAGGCTTTTTAAAAGGTGGGTAAATAAGGACAGCAAAGGCATAGCGGTCTTTGACCCGAAAGGACGCAGGAACACGCTGAAATATTATTTTGACGTTTCCGACACCCATGAGGGCTATTATGGCAGCCGAACCGTCCCGATATGGCGGATGGATAAGCGGTACGAGCAGCCCGTCATGGAACGGCTTGCGGACAGGTTCGGCGGCACGGAGGGCGGCGATTTTGCCACATTTTTAATAGGGACGGCGGAGAACGCCGTGGAGGACAATTTACCCGATTACCTCTCACAGCTAAAGGACTGCATGAAAGACAGCTTTTTGGAGGAGCTGGACGACTATAATATAGAAGTGATTTACAGACGGCTTGCCGCAAACAGCGTCGCTTATATGCTGTTGAGCCGCTGCGGACTGGATGCGGACGGGTATTTTGAGCGTGAGGATTTTGCGGAGATTATAAATTTCAACACGCCCCAGACATTGAACGCCATCGGCATCGCCACAAGTGACATTTCCGAGATGGCGTTAAGGGAAATCTCTGCGGCAGTCCGAAATGTGCAAATCGAAGCAAAATGTCAGAACCGCACATTTGCAAGGAACATTGCAAGCCAGTATGATAAAGGCAGGAAACAACCCGAAAGGAGCGAAAATAATGAGCGAAATCACTTACACGAAACAGGCGGACTACCTTATACCCGACCTGACATTACCGACAGAGCCAGAGCTTCCGCTTGGCAGGTACGCTTTGATGCACAGGGATTATCTGGAACAGCACAAAAGAGTGACCTATCTCAATCTGCTGACGTCGGGCAGGCTGAACGCACACTTACACCAGACCGAGCAGACGGCGTTGCAGCGGCTGGAGCTTCTGACGAAGCAGTTAGCAGCCGAGCAGGGAGTGACGGAGGAACTGAAAGAGAAAGCCCCGATGCAGTGGCTCGGCATGATGAACAATATCCGCAGCCAAGCGGAGGAAGCCATTTTGAGCGAACTGATTTACAATTAGGAAATTCAGAACAAGAGCCGCAGTCGGACGGCGGCAGGCAGGAAGAAAAAGCAGCTGCGGCACAGACGGCAGAGCCAGAAGGACAGACAGAAAAAGGCAGCGTTGCCAATGAGGAAGAAGTTGCCGCAAATCTCCCGACCGTGGACGAACAGATTGAAATGATAGCTGAAGCAGAGGACGAGAAAGCCTCTGCTTTTGCCGTTTCACAGGAGGATATTGATGCCGTCCTTGTAAAAGGGAACAGCGTTGCGAACGGGAAATACCGTATTTATCATCAGTTCCAGAAGCAGGAAGATAAAAAGAAGAACATTGATTTTCTGAAAAGGGAATACGGCACGGGCGGCTTTTTCGTTGATTTTTCAGACGGCACGGAGGGGTATGTGTGGTACAGCGGCAAGGGCATCACCATTGACCGTGACGGCATTTCCACCGAACACGACCTTGTTTTGAGCTGGTCGAAAGCGGAAAAACGGCTGCGTGAGCTGGTTAAGGATAATCGCTACCTCAATCCCAAAGAAAAAGACCATTATGCCGATTATCTGGAAAGCGTGTCTGCCCCGCAGTATGAAATCGACACCCAGAGGAAACTGGCAAGGCAGCGTTTTATTGAGGAAAAAAGGGAACTGCCCCCTGCGGACAAGCGGGACACGCTCGCCCTGCGGCTTTCTGACTTTATCCGTGACTTGGACGGCTATGAGAAAGACTTGTTGGGCGTGATTGGATGTAGGGATTTTGCGGATATGCCCGCTGACCTTATGGAACAGACATTACAGCATCCAGACAACGTGCAGGAGATGTTAGACTTCCTCTCCCTTGTGCAGAAAAAGACGACCAGCGTTTACAGCCGCAGCAATGCGTGGCGTTTCTCGCAGGAGCTTACAGAGCTTTACCCTCTCCGCTACCTCTACCACGAGGGCGACGTGGTGTATATCGGGGCGGACAAATATGAGATTACCGCCTTTGATGAGAACGCCGTGTCCCTGCGAAATGCGGAGTTCCCGTTGTTCGGAAAAGAGTTTAGCAGGGAGGATTTTGAGCAGAAATTAAAGGAGAACCCTGCGAACGACCATTTAAAAACGGTCATCACCGAAAGCCAGAAAACAGAAACACTTGCCGAGGAAAAGCCCGACAGCATCACCCTCTCAATCGGCTTCTCCGAGCATCCCGCTTTTTATGACAAGGAGCTGAACGACCGATTTACGGATTTGAGTTTCGCTCTGGGAAATAAACTGCTCGGCATTCTGGACGAAAAACAGAACCGTGAAAGGGAGAATGAGGAGAACCATGTCGGATGGTATCATAAGACCGATTTTGAAATCCATGCCGTCATCGGCGGCGAGGAATTTAATTATGAAGGGCGGTTTGACATCGGCGACGGCGAGGGGGATTTAATCGCCCATATCCGAAATTTTTATGAATATTCCCTCTCCCTCGACTGCCCGTTTATCCCAGAATGGAAACGGCAGGGCGAAGATTATTACCGAGAGAAAATGGAATCCCTGCGTCTGGGGCATGACGTGTTTATCCCGTTCTTAGAGCGAAACACCGAGCTGTCCCCAGAGGATGAAAAGCGGCTTGGCGAGATAATGGCTACCGAGGATGACTGGTTTCACAGGAGGAAAGAGCCTGCCGAGGAAGAACTTCTGGAACAGGCGAAAGGCTGTATCGACGCATACTGCGATGCGGAGTTTGGCGGCGATGCCGAAGTGGACTATACGGATTTATCCAACGTCAAGATTGCCTTTCAGAATACCGAGGACGGCTTGCACGGGATACAGGCATCCGCCAACCTCTTGCAGTACCGCATGGAAACGTATGTGGACGGCGTTCTTACAGAATATACGCAGTATAATGACCTTGCAGACCTTATCCAGAACGCACTTTCTAATCTGTACTACCACGATTTAGTGTCCTTGACGGAGGAACAGCTTGAGCCGTTCTATCGGGAGGAAAACAAAAAGGCGGCTGAAAACCCAAGCCCAGACATCATCTCTGATGAAACAGAACAGAAGCCCCATTACACGGTAGAGCAGACTTCCGATGCTTTTGCTGACCCATTTATCATACGGAATAATGAAGCCCCAGAGGACAGTACCGACCGATATTACGACGTAGGCGGCATCTACCAGACCTTTGAAACCGAGGAAGAAGCACAGGAATACGCCGACACCTTAAACAGTGCGGAGCATATCACGGAGCTATTTGCAGCGAAAGATGCGGAGCGTGAGGAACAGCAGAAATCAGAGCCTGCCCCGTTTGGGACGGATGAAAAGCAGGATAATTCTGACCTTATCGGCAAAGAGCTTATGATTGACAACCGCCGTTATCTTATCGAGAGCGTCGGGAAAATCAGCGGCGATGTTTCCATGCGTGACATCACATTTCAGAACAACATGGGCTTCCCGATAAACCGTGTGGAGAAAGTGAGCTATGTCCGCAGGCTCTTGGAGCAGGCAGAAAAAGAACCACAGCCCGAAGAAAAGATAGAATCTCCCGTAAAGACGACTACGGAAACCGTGGCGGAGTACCCTGCCGTGGAGAACGGGCTTCCCTATGACATTGTGGTGGAGAAGATACGCTTTGACGAGCCAGAGCATGGGAAACCGAGGGAAACACCCGTTACGGCGAAACCGTCCGCCCCTGCCCTCTCCGCTGAACGCCGCAACTACCGCATTGCCAACGATGCGTTAGGCGTTGGCGGTGCGAAAGAGAAGTTCCAAAACAATATGGCAGCAATCCGACTTCTCCACGACCTTCAGATAGAAAACCGCCTTGCCACGCCCGAAGAACAGGAAACCCTTGCAAAGTATGTCGGATGGGGCGGTCTGTCGATGGCATTTGACAGCAGCAATGCGGCTTGGGCAAATGAATATAAGGAATTAAAATCAGCACTCTCCGACGAAGAATACCATGCCGCTATGGAATCCACGCTGACCGCTTTTTATACGCCGCCCATTGTCATCAAGGCAATGTACGAAGCACTTGACCGTCTGGGATTTTCACAGGGGAACATCTTGGAGCCGTCCTGCGGCACGGGCAATTTTTTAGGATTATTGCCCGAAAGCATGGAGAAATCAAAGCTGCACGGCATCGAGATTGACCCGTTATCGGGCAGGATTGCAAAGCAGCTCTACCAGAAAGCCAGCATCGCCATTGAAGGATTTGAGGAAACGAAGCTCCCAGACAACCACTTTGACGTGGTGCTTGGCAATATCCCGTTCGGGGAGTTCAAAGTCAACGACAGCCGCTACAACGCCCAGAAGTTCCTAATCCACGACTATTTTATTGCAAAGGCACTGGACAAGGTGCGCTCAGGCGGCGT
>CAJTDQ010000010.1 GCA_910574895.1 Eubacteriaceae bacterium
AAGGAGAAAACGATGTCACTCTATCTAATAAAGGTATTATACAAGAATGACTTGTATAAATATACAGTTAATAAAGGGTTATAGGTTACCTTTATCAACCTAAATTTATTATATAAGGAGAACAAAATGAAATTCAATCAAACAATGAAAAAGTTAATGGCTTACATATGTGTGGTAGTTATGACGGTTGCCAGTATGGCGGGCTATCAGGCAAAGGTAAGCGCAGCAGCCCCTGACGGGTTTACTGACTTGACAGAAGAAAAGTGGCATCCGTTGGGCGAAACAGTAGATACGACGATTGGTGATGATAAACAGCCGGCTTCTAAATGGAATGTTTATACAGGAAATACATGGTCTGGCATAGTTGCATCAGTAAAGGATGGACAAGATGATCAAGACACTGTATCAATTTATGTGGAAAAAGCTGCAAATGAGCAATGGGGACTCCAATTAGGAAGAGTGTTCAAAGGACAGGAGGCAGGAAAACAGTATGCATATCGAATTGATTATACAATTGATGGTGCGGCAGCAAAATGGATAGGAGTTGCAACGGCTGATGAAAAAGGCGAGGTTAAAGTCGTTAAGGCGTTAGGTTCTATAGTAGGGCAAGGCAAGACTTTCAAAGTAACTAAGACAGCAATTTTTGATCCGAGTGAGGAAGAACTGACAAAGTACGTTTCATGGCTTGAAACTGACAGAAATTTAGCGTTCAAGAAGACCGCTTCAGTAAGCAGCCATAAAGAAGGTACGGGAGTTGGCTCACTTACCGATGGCGTATGGGATAAGTGGAACGGAAATTACGAAGGAATTAATACACCTGGATATTTTGAAGTAGATTTAGGTCAGGAATATGCAGCTTCCAGTATTGATCAGGTTGTTGTATGGTTCAGAAACGGAAGCAATAATCTTTATCCTTCGAATGGATTTGATATTCAATTTGGTAATTTGGTATTTGACACAGTATCAAAAGTTACAAAGATGCCTGCAGGTGCGGATGGAGCACAGGCTGACGGTTCACAGTATATGGTAGCAACTACTATGGACAAAGAAAATCTTAAGGGCAATGTCAGAAAAGTAAGAATTAATATTAATCAGGCAGTTGCATGGGGAGCACAGGTAACAGAGATAGCAGTATTTTCAGAAAACCCACAGGGACCGGTTGAAGTAGAGCCGGCTGACAATCCAGCAAAGGTTGATGTGTCTTCAGAAACTAGTAAAGATTTTACCGGTAATATTAAATTTAATATTACAGCCGGTGAAAACCAGGATGGTTACAAGTATGCAGTATTTGTTGATAATTCAGAAACAGCTTCATTTACAGATTGTGTGGCAGGAAAAGATTATACAATTACAGGAGTTACATCAGGAAAACATACGATTAAGGTAGTATCAAGTAATAATGGTTTTGTATCAGATGGCCTTATCAGTACCGAAGTTGAAGTAAAGACCGTTCTTGATGATTTCAAAGACTATACAAAGAACTTTGCATATATGGCATCATGGGAATTAATGGGTGGACAGAGTTCAGAAGGTGAAGGCAGCATTACGAATGGTATTGTGAGTGGTGATGATTATGCGACACCTACAAAAGGAACAGACGGTTCATACTTTATCATTGATATAGGTGAAGAATGTAATGCGGCTGATATTGACAGTATTTATACATGTTATAGAATTGATGTTGGTGGATGTTATCCGGGAGATGGTGGAATGTTGATTGAATATTCTACAGATAAGGAAAACTGGACTAAGGCAGCCACAATATCTCAGGTTGAATTTAACAAGCAGCATGATGCACAAAAGACAGCCCCATTTGGTATTCTGGCAGATGTATCCGGCGTTAATGAAGGTACAGTAAGATATGTTAAGGTTTCATGTCCAAAAGCTGTTGGTTATGGAATGCAGGTTACAGAAATTGCAATTTTAGGTGCTGTTCCGGAATCAATGCGTCCTCATGCACCGGCTGCACCAACAGGATTAAATAATAAAAAAGGTGAAAACATTAAGGAAAATTACAACTTTATATGGGAGGCTGTAGAGGGTTCAGTAACTTATAATTTATATGTTAATGATATACGTGTTAATAGTGAAGCAATTACAACGACATCATATAATACATTTGATTATTTTGCTTTACAACCGGCCGGAAAATATACAGTATCTGTAACTGCCGTAGAGGCAAAAGCTGGTTTAGAATCAGAAAAAATATCAATAGAATATGAAAATGTAGAATTAAAACCTACAGTATCATCAGACGGAAACTATATGGAGCCGCAGAACTGGAAATTGTATGTAGGTGCGGATTGGGCATATTGCGATGGTGAATTGACTCAGTCAGCAGGAAATATTAGTGGAAGTTTTGTTACAACAGGTGGTAACTGGAAAGGTGGAGAATGGGGCATTCAGGCAACTTCTGAAAAGATTATTGTAAATCCGGGAGTGGAATATACATATAGTGCGGATATCTCTGCCTCAAAGGATATGGTTGTAAGAATTCAGTTTGGAGAGACTGTAGAAGAAATCCAAGTAAAAGCAGGTGAAAAGAAGACATATAAAAAGAACTTTAAAGCAGAGCAAAAAGTTTTTGATTTCATATGGATATTTGGTGGAGGCGAAACTGGTGAAGTGAAGAATGTAGATTTCACAGTTAGTAATCATAGAATTGAAGTTAAGAAGGATGAGACTACAACAAAAGAAGTTCCTACAACAAAAGAAACTCCAACAGAAGTTACAACGTCAGTACCTAAAAAAATAACTGTCCCAAAAGCAAGTGTTAAATCTGCTACGAAGAAGAAAGCAGCAAAGAAGGTTAAGCTTACACTTAAGAAATTGAAGGGCGTTAAGTATCAGGTACAGATTTCAAAGAGCAAAAAATTCAGTAAAAAGAATGTTTTGGTTAAGAAAACTGTGAAGAAAGTAAAATTCTCGTTGACTTCAAAAAAGATTAAGAACAAGAAGAAATTGTATGTCCGTGTTAGAGCAATGAAAGTTGTAAAAGGCAAAACATATACAGGAAAATGGTCTAATCCTAAAAAAGTTAAAGTGAAAAAATAATCATTGCTAATAATAAGATTGCCATGTCTATATATAAATGGGTGTGGCAGTAAAAAAGACAGCAGAGATATTGTTAATATTATTCTATTTTGCTGGTCGAAAAGGACTCCTATACGAAATTAAGAGGTATAGGGGTCCTTTTTTCTAGATTTTTTGTGAAGAATATTTATATATTCGTTGTTATGTATATAAAGATAGTTTTTATATTTTAATGCTAAAATACACTATCATACAGTGTGAACAACCTCCATAGGAAAGTGGTGGGATGGCGACAAAAAGATTAAAATTAAGTGGTAAGTATTGGAGCATTCATATGAAACAGGAAGTAGTGATGAACAAAGAAATAGGTCGACGAATTCGTGCAGTGAGAAAGAAACATGGACTGTCTCAAGAAAAAATGGCAGAGATATTAGGAATACACTCAACCACTCATTATCAGAATATTGAATATGGGAAAAGCAAGGTAACTATAAATCATTTGAAAAGAATATATGAGAAATTTGGAGCGACACCGAATTATATTCTTTTAGGTAAAGTGGCAAATGAGGAGGAATATGTTTATGATTTCCAATGTCAAACAGATGAAGAAAAAGTAAAGGTATTTGTTGAGATAGCAAAACAGGCATTCGGAGGTCCGCAATATGATTATGATGTGTACTTAAAGAAAAAATAGAAAAATGTACTTAAGGGAGAAGATATATAGTATGCAATCATTAGATAAACAAATATTAATAATCGAAGACAACAAGCGGTGTATGGAAAAGGCATGTGAACTTATCAGTAAAATCGATGGGGTATTTATTCATAAAGCAGAAAATAGCGAACAGGCATATCGCTATGCTTTAGAATACCACATCGATTTGTTTATTGTAGATATTATATTGAATATAAATATACCAGGAGATGTGGCAGGAACAAAGTTTGTCGAAAGTATCAGGAAAATAGAAAGATACAAATTTACGCCAATTATATTTACAACTTCATTGGAGGATGCTGATTTCTATGCATATGCTCAATTGCACTGTTATAGATATTTTGAAAAGCCTTATGATAATGAGGAATTTGTTAAAATTGTTAAGGAAACATTAGATTTTAAAACTGCAAAAGAGGAAAGCAGATATTATAATTATAAAAAGGATGGTATTTATTACACTGTAAAAGTAGAGAATATTGTATATTTTCAAATAAATAGTTACAGTGTTTTTATTCATTGTGCAGATGGAACGGTAATAGAAGCACCATATAAATCAAGTAAGCTTATTTTACTTGAGTTAAATTCTGAAAGATTTATTAAATGCAATAAAAATACGATTGTAAATGCAGATTTTGTAGAAAATACAGATGCTGTTAACCGATATATTAAATTAAGAAACGGACATGGAACATTAGAGTTAGGATTACGTTTAAAACGTAGTTTTCTGGAGGGAATAGCAAAATGTTCGAAGTAATTTACAGATTGTTAGAAATGTTAGCGCTTGTATTGTGTTTACATAGCCTTAGTGGAGAAAAAGTAAAGCTGGATATTTATAATGTCGGTTTTATTGTGATTGAATTAACCTTTATGCAGATGATCCGGGATGAGATTGTGTCGAAACAGTTATACTTTGCGGTCTATTTGATTTATTTTGTATATGCCTATGTTAAATTTAAGGATACGATACAGCGGACAATATTAAAATGTATGTTGGTAATTATTATAAACGTTTGTTTACAAATGATAATTTATATTCCAATGAGTTTTATAAACTATATTATTCCGAGTGAGAGTGTAATAATTGTATGTATTAACGCAGTAATGTTGATAATACTTTTTCTAACAAGAAACAATTCCAAATATACAAATGTAGTTGAGTTGTGTGCGAAAAAAGATTGGGTTTTAAGAATGTGCTTGTTGTTGTGCATAGCAATAATGGTTTATTGTATGTTTTCGATAAAAATAAGCAGTGTTATAGAAATAGATACGTTTATTTTGATTAGCCTATTTATGTCAATGTTTATGATTTTCTTGTATCGTTGGCAGGAATTTACATATGAAATGGAAAGAAAAGACAGAGAAATAAAAATGACGAACCTTTATAATGGTGTGTTTGAAGAGATGATCGAAACAATCAGGCGAAGGCAGCATGATTTCCATAATCAGATTGATGCAGTGTATAGTTTACATTTGACTTCTGATTCTTTAGAAGAATTGGTTGATGCCCAGAGAGAATATTGTGATAATTTGATTTATGAGAATAGATATACCAAAGTATTGGGGTGTATTCATAATTCAATACTTTCGGGATTTATATATAGCAAATTTACAAAAGCTGAGCAGAGAGGAATTGAGATAGAATTTAATGTGTCGTTTACAGAAAATACAAAGATATCTATACATGATTTAATTGAAATTATTGGAATATTTATAGATAATTCAATAGAAGCGGTTGCAGGGAGTGAATTAATAAAAAAGATTGTTTTTGAATTGAATGACTATAAAGGGTTAAATTTATGTGTGAAAAATGCTGTTGCAGATATTTCTAATAAAGATATAGAGAAATTTTTTGAAAAAGGATATACAACAAAAGAATCTGGTCGTGGAATTGGATTAAGTAAAATTAAAGAATATCAGAAGAAATATAACTATAGTATATATGCAAGGTTGGTTAAGCAAAAAGAAATTGAATGGTTGGAACTTAAAATTATAGAAAATATGTAAAAACTTAAGCAGTTTATCGTTAAACGTTAGTTTTAATGATAAACTGCTTTTTTGTTTTTAAGTGTTAGCATTCATAATCATCTCTTGAAGGGTATTTTGGTTCTCCGAATAAGAAAAAACTTACACCACGAAAATGTGAAAGAATACCAAGTGCTAAAAATAAACCACATAATTTATGCATATGTGAATATACAAATTTTTTCATTAATAAAATTCTCCTTTCCTTAGTATTTTAGCAACAATCAATTGCAAAGTGTGTAATATAATAGTCCAAAATCCAACAATAAGATGTGGTCGTATCACAATGTTGAAATTGAAAATGCTAACAATAATAATAAAAATAAATATTGTAAGAAAACTGTTGTTTTTATAATGTTTTATTAACAAATTGTCTAGTTCCGGACGAAATGGTGAGGGAACGGGACCTAAATAGTAATTGATGAATAAACATATTGTTAATACCATTAAAACAACAGAAAAATTTGGTATGGTTATTAATGGAAGTAATATAATTGCTGCAGACGAGATGATAGCTGTAAGCAGCAGACATGTTATATAGTGTTTGCAATGATATCCACCACCGTTTATACGAAGAAATATTAATAAAACACATGATGTTATAAATAAATCAAACTTTCCAATATATAAAAACATAATACTAAGAATGATTATTTTGCTAAGTTCTGAAAATAGTGTAGTGATTGAATATTTGATAATTGCCATCTCATAATCTGTATAACCGTACATTTTTTGTATTTTCAATGCAAATGTGTTCACTTGTATGTACCTCGTAAAAAATGATATAGGACATTTTAGAACAAGGTTTAAAAGAATATAAAATAAAACATGAAATGTTATAAATAAGATAAGTTTGTATTATTTAAATTAAATAAACAAAAAAATAAAACCAATTTGTTTATATAGATACAAAATAGGAAATGCAATTTTGTAATACATAAAAAAATTTTTATATTTTTCAATTTTTCCGTCAAAAAGTCGAAAAGTAGACAAAAAAGTTAAAAAAAACTTGTGTCACGACATATATTTATTATAATATAGGATAGGATTAAGTAGGAGGATAGATAAATGCCAAAAAGAACAGATATAAACAAAGTACTTATTATAGGCTCTGGTCCTATTATTATTGGACAGGCTTGTGAATTTGATTACTCCGGTACACAGGCATGCAAGGCTCTTAGAAAGCTTGGTTATGAAATTGTGCTGGTAAACTCAAACCCTGCAACAATTATGACAGATCCGGAAACTGCGGATGTGACATATATTGAACCATTGAATGCAGAGCGTCTTGAGCAGATTATAGCAAAAGAACGTCCTGATGCATTACTTCCAAATCTTGGAGGACAGTCAGGATTAAATCTTTGTTCAGAACTTTATCAAAAAGGAATATTGGACAAATATAATGTAAAGGTTATCGGTGTTCAGGTAGATGCGATTGAGCGTGGCGAGGACCGTATTGAATTTAAGAAAACAATGGACAGTCTTGGTATCGAAATGGCACGTAGCGAAGTTGCTTACACTGTAGACGAAGCGCTTGCCATTGCTGAAAAATTAGGCTATCCGGTAGTTCTTCGTCCGGCATACACGATGGGTGGTGCAGGCGGAGGTCTTGTATATAATAAAGAAGAATTAAAAACAGTCTGTGCCAGAGGACTTCAGGCAAGTCTTGTAGGACAGGTGCTTGTAGAAGAGTCTATCTTAGGCTGGGAAGAATTAGAATTAGAAGTTGTTCGTGACTGCGAAGGAAATATGATTACGGTATGTTTTATCGAGAATATCGACCCACTGGGTGTGCATACAGGTGATTCATTCTGTTCTGCTCCAATGCTCACAATTTCAGAGGAATGTCAGAAGAGACTTCAGGAACAGGCATACAAAATCGTTGACAAGGTGCAGGTTATCGGTGGAACAAATGTACAGTTTGCACATGATCCGGTTTCAGACCGTATTATTGTCATCGAAATCAATCCACGTACATCACGTTCCTCAGCTCTTGCTTCTAAAGCAACAGGTTTCCCAATTGCTTTGGTTTCTGCGATGTTGGCAACAGGAATGACATTGAAGGATATTCCATGTGGAAAATATGGAACATTGGACAAGTATGTTCCTGACGGAGATTATGTCGTTATCAAGTTTGCACGCTGGGCATTTGAAAAGTTCAAAGGTGTTGAAGATAAACTTGGTACACAGATGCGTGCCGTTGGTGAAGTAATGAGCATCGGTAAAAACTATAAAGAAGCTTTCCAGAAAGCAATCAGAAGTCTGGAAACAGGACGTTATGGTTTAGGACATGCGAAGAACTTTGATTCTTTATCAAAAGAAGAACTGCTGAAGATGTTGATTACACCATCCAGCGAACGTCATTTTATTATGTATGAAGCACTTCGCAAGGGGGCTACAGCAGACGAAATCTTTGAGATTACAAAAGTAAAACATTACTTCATTGAACAGATGAAAGAATTAGTGGAAGAGGAAGAGGCACTTCTTGCATACAAGGGAGCACTTCCAACAGATGAATTATTAATTCAGGCAAAGAAAGACGGATTTTCTGATAAATATTTAAGTCAGATTTTAGAGGTTTCTGAAGAGAATATCAGAAATAAACGTATCGCCTTAGGTGTAGAAGAAGCATGGGAAGGTGTTCATGTAAGTGGCACAGAGGATAGTGCATATTATTATTCTACATACAATGCAGAGGATAAGAATCCGGTATCAGAAAATAAGAAAATCATGATTCTCGGTGGTGGTCCAAACAGAATCGGTCAGGGTATTGAGTTTGATTACTGCTGTGTACACGCCTCTCTTGCATTGAAGAAGTTAGGATTTGAGACAATTATTGTAAACTGTAACCCAGAAACGGTATCTACAGATTACGATACTTCTGATAAATTATATTTTGAGCCACTTACATTGGAAGATGTTTTAAGCATTTATAAAAAAGAAAAACCATTGGGTGTTATCGCACAGTTTGGCGGACAGACCCCATTGAATCTGGCAGCAGATTTAGAGAAGAATGGCGTGAAGATTCTTGGTACATCTCCATCAGTCATTGATTTGGCAGAGGATAGAGACTTATTCCGTGAGATGATGGAAAAATTAGAAATTCCTATGCCGGAATCAGGAATGGCTACAACAGTAGAAGAAGCAACTGAAATTGCAAATACTATCGGTTATCCGGTAATGGTTCGTCCTTCTTATGTATTAGGCGGACGTGGCATGGAGGTTGTTTATGATGATGCCAGTATGACAGATTATATGAAAGCTGCAGTCGGTGTAACACCGGACAGACCAATTCTAATCGACCGTTTCTTAAATAATGCATTAGAGTGTGAGGCAGATGCTATCAGTGATGGAACACACGCTTTTGTACCGGCTGTAATGGAACACATCGAGTTGGCAGGAGTGCATTCCGGAGATTCTGCATGTATCATTCCTTCTGTTCATATTACAGAAGAAAATGTTAAGACAATTAAGGAATATACGCGGAAAATTGCAGAGGAGATGCATGTAAAAGGTCTTATGAATATGCAGTATGCAATTGAAAAGGGAAAAGTGTATGTCCTTGAGGCAAATCCTCGTGCATCACGTACAGTTCCTTTGGTATCTAAAGTATGTAATACGAGAATGGTTCCGATTGCCACAGATATTATTACAAGTGAATTGACAGGAAGACCATCGCCTGTTCCGGCATTGAAGGAGCAGGATATCCCATATTATGGAGTAAAGGAAGCAGCATTCCCATTCAATATGTTCCAGGAAGTTGATCCGGTATTAGGACCGGAAATGCGTTCTACAGGTGAGGTATTGGGATTATCTACTTCTTATGGTGAGGCATTCTATAAGGCACAGGAAGGTGTACAGTTAAAACTTCCATTAGAAGGAACGGTATTGATTTCTGTTAATAGAAAAGATAAAGAGCATATTGAGGAAGTAGCACGTAGTTTACATGAAAGTAGATTTAAGATTCTTGCTACCGGAACTACATATGACTTGATTACAAAAGCTGGTATTCCGGCAGAGAAAATCAATAAGTTATATGAAGGACGTCCGAATGTATTGGATGCAATTACAAATGGAGAGATTGATTTGATTATTAACTCACCATCAGGAAAAGAGAGCGTTCATGATGACAGTTATTTGAGAAAGGCTGCCATTAAGGCAAAGACTCCATACATGACAACCATTGCGGCAGCAAAGGCTACAGCAGAAGGTATCAGTTATTTGAAGAAACATGCTTCAGGAGAATTAAAGCCGCTTCAGACGCTTCATAGCGAAATAAAAGAAAAATAGAGATGATGGAATTTATCAAAATATAGAAAAGGAAGTAACGATTGTTGCTTCCCTTTTTTATATGTAGTTGTTGATTTGACGAATGAAATTTTGTGGGACAGTACAAAGTTAAAATACTAATTGACATTTAAAGAAAAATAGTTATAATAAAAAGAGTTGTCAATTTACAAAATGACTTACGCGGGTGTGGCGGAATTGGCAGACGCGCTAGATTTAGGTTCTAGTGGGAGACCGTGCAGGTTCAAGTCCTGTCACCCGCATAAAAAAGATGTTCGAAAGAACATCTTTTTTTGTTTCAGAATAAGATTTATTGAAACAGGTATCTTTTTATGTCTGATTTTGTTATAATAATAACTATTATAAAACGGAGAAGAGAAGAAAAATGAAAGGACATAATATTGAAACAAGAATTTTACTTTTGCTATGTGCAATATTCTGGGTATTTCAGAGTGTTGGAGAAACACAGCGCATCTTTTTGACAGGGCTGTTTAGTGCATTTATGATTGCTGCTACATTTTTGTCCAATAAGATTAGAGAACAGTATCGTTATTACATTATTGCAGGTTATGTGCAATGCATATCTTTATGGATGATGATGGTATTTGGAATATTGAAAGAGAATAAGGCAGTTCATCTTGAAAATGTAAGAATTACCTTAGTCATTTTTTTTGTGCTGATTATATGCATTATTTTACCGGTCTGGATGACAAAAAAGAAAGTTATTACAGAAAAGATTCAAACTGTAAAGATGCAAAATTGGATTTGGATAGCAATGCTTGGCGGTTATATTTTAAGACAGTTTCAGATTTTCGTAACGAATGTAATGCAGCAGCAGAATGATATAGGAACATTTTCGGAAGGAAGTCTTGGGCATCTAGGATATATTTATAAGATTTATAAACATACCGCATTACCGACTGGAAATCCTATGGAGCAGTATCAATATTATCAACCGCCATTTTCTCATATTGTTATGGGTATCTGGGCAAAAATAAATGGTTTGTTTGGAATGACAGAAGAAGTAATAGCTGAGAATCTTCAAGTGCTGGCACTATTCTTTTCTACAATGATTGTGATTGTAGCGTATAAGATTATGAAAGAAATTACAAAGAGTCAAAAAGGTATCCTGGCAGGAATCCTTGCAATTGCATTCTTTCCGTATCTTTTGGAATATGCAGGAGCAGTGAACAATGATACACTTAGTACATTATTAGGTCTTGTTACTGTTTTATATATGATACGCTGGTATAAAAAGCCAAATTGGAAAGACATCATAATATGTGCCTTCGCTATTGGATGTGGTATGATGGCAAAATTGTCAGTGGTTATGCTGGCACCTGCAATGGCATGTATATTTATCTATAAAATGATAAAAAATAAATCAAATCTTTTGTTTTACATAAAGCAATATTTGGCTTTTGGAATTATTTCTATTCCTTTGGGAATATGGTTTCCGGTAAAGAATTTGATTTTATACAACGTTCCACTAAATTTCGTTCCTGTAATCGGTTGGGAGCAGGGACAATATATGGGAAATATGTATACGGTTTCACAGCGTTTATTTGAAGTTACGTGGGCGCAGTTGAAGCCTTTGTGGCTTTCGCAAATGAGAGGAACAGAAGAGTTCACTTATAATATTGGAGTAATGTTTACGAAGTATTGTGCTTTTGGAGAGACAAGATATTTTCCAACAACACAGTGGTCAAAGTTTATTGGTACTCTGATGTATGTAATGATATTAGCATTGTTTATATTTGCTATTGCACTATTAGTTGTATGGCTTAGAAAAGCAAAAAGTGGCAAGGTTATAAAATTTTTAATTTTAGGAAGTACGGGAATGATATTACTTTCCTATGTTAAGTTCTGCTTTGAATTTCCTAGTGTTTGTACAGCGAGTGTACGTTATGTGTTGATTAGTGTAGTGTTGATTGTCTGCATGATGGCAGCAGGTATAGGTGAAATGAAAATGACACATAAGACAGGAAATATAATGGTTCGAAATGCATTTAAATGTTTTTTGGCAGCATATGTGTGTATCAATACAATTGGATTGTTCAGTCTGCTTTATAATCTATAGGAATACGAGATGAAGATAGAGTAAAGGAAGATGACAGGTGAAAGAATTAATAGATAGATTAAAAACACTAAAAATTAATATTATTTTCTATGAACAGACGGATAATTTCTTTGTACAGTTATTTCGATATGTATTTGTAGGAGGGATTGCTTTTGCTGCTGACTGGGGAATGATGGTGACACTGCATGAAGCAGTTCATATGAATGTATATGTTGCTACAGCGATTGCATTTGTTTTTGGATTGATTGTGAATTTTATATTATCAAAAATATTTGTGTTTCAGGAAGGGTCTGATAAAACAGGTACTGTGGGTGAATTTGTTGCCTATGGTGTTATTGGTGTTATGGGACTGCTTTTCACAGAAGGAATTATGTGGATATTATTAAGAGTTGGAATCCTGTATATGATTGCAAAGGTTGTTGCGGCAGCATTAGTTTTAATGTGGAATTTCGTAGCAAGAAAAATGTTACTGTATAAATAAAAAAGGGTTTAGAGACTTTGAAGTATATGAACTATTATAAAAGTTTCTAATAAGCAGCTAGGAGGAAAGAAATGAAAAAAGTTATTATTATCGGAGCAGGTCCGGCTGGATTGACGGCAGGTTATGAGCTGTTAAAAAAAGAAGGCTATGAAGTTATAATTTTAGAAAAAACAGATCGTATCGGCGGAATATCCCAGACAGTGAAATATAAAGGTAACAGGATGGATATTGGCGGACATAGATTTTTTTCGAAAGATGACAGGGTGAATCAGTGGTGGCAGAATATTATGCCTACACAGGGAGAACCTTCTTATGATGACAAAATATTAGACAGGGAAAAGAGTTTTGCAGAGGGAGGACCGAATCCGGAAGAAACAGACAGAGTTATGCTTGTTCGAAACAGAGTTTCAAGAATTTATTATTCAAAGCATTTCTTTGACTATCCTATTTCTTTAAAGTGGGATACTCTGAAGAATATGGGCTTTGTTACAACAATGAAGGCAGGATTTAGTTATTTATATTCTGTATTTAGAAAACTGCCGGAAGATAATTTAGAGAATTTTTATATCAATCGGTTTGGACGTGTTCTTTATTCAATGTTTTTTGAAGGATATACAGAAAAATTGTGGGGACGCCACCCAAGGGAGATATCAGCAGATTGGGGAGCACAGAGGGTAAAGGGACTGTCTATTACAGCAGTTCTTAAAGATGTGTTTTCCAAAATACTTCCAGGCAGAAAAAATGCTAAAGTTGAGACATCTTTAATTGAAGAGTATATATATCCTAAGTTTGGTCCGGGACAGCTTTGGGAAAATGTTGCTGAAGACATTCAGAGCATGGGCGGCACGATTGTGATGAACAGTGAAGTCAAAAATATTCATACACAGAATGGTAAAATTACAGCGATTACCTGTATTGAAGAAGGTGGCGAAGTTACATATGAAGGAGATATTTTTATGTCTTCGATGCCTGTAAATGATTTAGTTGCGGGAATACAGGAAAGCGAAATTCCTAAATTGGTTCAGGAATCAGCAGCAGATTTGCCATTTAGAGATTTTGTTACAGTTGGTCTTTTGCTGAATAAATTGAATTTAAAGAATGGAACGAAAATGAAAACATTAAACAATATCGTTCCGGATTGTTGGATATATGTTCAGGATACAGGAGTAAAATTGGGACGAATCCAGATATTTAATAACTGGTCACCATATATGGTTGAGGAGCCGGATAAATATGTGTGGATTGGTTTGGAATATTTCTGTAAAGAAGGGGATGACTTCTGGAACATGTCTGATGAAGAGTGCATCGAACTGGCGATTAATGAACTGGTAAAAATGGACGTTATTAATAAAGAGGATGTTATTGATTCTCATAGAGAACGAATTCAAAAAGCATATCCTGCATATTTTGATGGATATGAGCATATGGACGAGATTATTGATTATCTAAATACTTTTGATAATTTATATTGTATTGGACGAAATGGACAGCATAGATATAATAATATGGATCATTCTATGGTTACATCTTTCGAAGCGGTTAATAACATAGTTAATGATATTCATGATAAAACAAATGTGTGGAATGTAAATACAGATAAAGAATATCATGAGACAAAAGAGCAATAGCAGAATACTCAAAAATTCGGTTTGTCGAGGTGGTTTGAGTATAAAAAGATACACTTGGAAACTGAATTTCATAAACATTTGTAGATATAAAAAAGAAGTAAGTAATTTAAAACACCAGATACAACTACGGAGAATTCTTTATTTGAATTCTCCTCCGTGAATCCTTAAAATTTGATTCGGAAATCAAATTTTAGTTTTAATTACGTACTTCTTTTTTATATACAAATCCGTTTATGAAATTCAATGTTTCCAAGTGTATCCTTTTATATCTCTTCCCACCACCACAAATCGAATTTTTAAGAAATTAAATTCGTAGACTAGTATAACTTGCGACGACAGACTAATCCTTATTTCGCTTGTTTATTTTGTATCCGGCGGAATAAGGATTTTCTATGGGAAAACCGTCCATCCTATCCCATTTGATAAATTTAGTTTTGTAGAGGTTGAGACATTTCACTGCTGAAATAATACGGATAGAGAATATAGGAACTTGAGAGTCTTGAATACATTTATAAAGTAAAAATAATACTGAATATTAAGCGGACATTTGATTCACAAAATCAAATGTACAGACTTACCTGAGAAAAAATCATCAGGATTTTTTCGAAGATGAAGTCGGTGCTTAAAATATTCAGTATTATTTTTATTTTCTATAAATGTTCAAGAATCAAGATAAAGATATTCTCTGTCTGTATATCTTCAGCAGGAAAGTCACTCCCCTACAAACCGGAATTTGTGTTACAGTTTGGATAGATAACTATTGTGGTACATTTTGTCATGTGTCACTTCATCTCCAAACCAGTCTGGTTTTTGAAAAGCATCAGCCTGTTCTACAGAATCAAATTCAACTTCTACTAATAACATGCCAGAAAATTTGTTTTCAAATATATCCAGTTCAGCAGTAAGATTTCCATCATTAATAGGAATCAGGTAACGTGTTTTCGTGATTATATTTCCATCGGCTTTTTCCCGGAGGTGCTGGTAACTTTCGGCATTAAGGGGCAGATTATATTCTTCCCGTGCCATCATTCCACCACCCTTATAGGTTAAATAATATTCATTATCCTGCTTTCTGATTCTAACAACCGGAGCGGTATTTAAGTATGCCTGTTCGATTTTGTGATGTTCAAATTGTGCCAGATTTTTTGGTAGCTCTTTTGGTATAAACTTTTTTTCTATTTCCATTCCCATGATTTTGCTCCTAACCCAATATAATTAATTATATTATTATCTTTTTTTATTTTAAAATTCGTAGGAAACAATTGCAAGAAAAATTTAACGTGATATTAACAAGTTGGACATATTATCGGATTATGGTATAATTGTCTGCGATATAAACTGTAAGAAAAATAAAAATTGGCAAGGAGATATTGGATGAAAACAGTATATGCATTTTTGGCAGATGGTGTGGAAGAAGTAGAAGCATTAATGGTGATTGATTTATTGAAAAGAGCGAAGAAATTGAATGTTGTAATGGTATCTATTAAGGAAGAACTTATGGTAGAAGGTTCCCATGGAATTAAGTTTTTTGCAGATAAAAATATAGATGAAATAGATTTTGATATGGGTGATTGTATCTTTTTACCGGGAGGTGCCGTAGGTACAGAAAATCTTGCGGACTGCGGGGAACTGACAGAACAGATTATAAAATATGATGAGCAGGGCAAATGGCTCACGGCAATCTGCGCAGCGCCAAGTGTGTATGGAAGATTAGGTTTGTTGAAAGATAAGAAAGCTACTTCTTATCCTACTTTTGCAGAACAGATGAATTGTAAGGAATATGGCGGGGCGGTTGTTACAGATGGCAATTATATTACAGCCAAAGGATTAGGTGTGGCATTAGAACTCGGTCTGGAAATGATTTCACAGTTGGTCAATGAAGAAACCAGTGAAATGGTTGCAAACCAGATACAGTATAATTAAAGGAAAAGTAGTGACAAGCAATAAATTGTATGGTATAATTTTACTCTGCGTCAAGGGATTACTATGCCCTTACGCCGATTATTAGAGTGAATAAATGGGATTACTCAAGCCCGTTTTTATAACAAGGAGGAAAAATAATGAGTTTACAGGTAGAAAAGTTAGAGAACAACACAGCCAAGCTTACTATTGAGGTATCAGCAGAGGAATTTGATAAAGCAATTCAGGCTGCATATCAGAAGAACAAAAATAAATTTAATGTACCAGGATTTAGAAAAGGCAAAGTACCTTACGCTATGGTAGAAAAAATGTATGGAGCTGGAGTATTCTATGAAGATGCTGCAAATGATCTTATTCCGGGAGTATATGCAGATGCAGCAGCAGAGAGTGAATTAGAAATTGTTGCTCGTCCTGAAATCAATGTAACACAGATTGAAAAAGGAAAACCATTTATTTTCGAGGCAGAAGTAACTTTAAAACCTGAAGTGAAACTTGGAAAATACAAAGGCGTAAAAGTTGAAGCAATGGATGCAACTGTTACAGATGAAGATGTACAGGCTGAACTTGATAAAGTGAAAGAGCAGAATGCAAGACTTGTTGCAGCTGATGATAAGGCAGTAGAAGATGGCGACCAGACAACGATTGATTTTGAAGGTTTTGTAGATGGAGAGCCATTTGAAGGAGGAAAGGGAGAGGATTATCCGTTAACAATCGGTTCCCATTCATTTATTGATACATTTGAAGAACAGCTTATTGGAAAGAAAGTGGGAGAAGAGGTTGAAGTAAACGTTACTTTCCCGGAACAGTATCAGGCAGAAGAACTTGCAGGAAAACCTGCTATGTTTAAGGTTACAATTAAAGAGATAAAAGTAAAAGAATATCCTGAAGTGGACGATGACTTTGCACAGGATGTTTCTGAGTTTGATACATTAGATGAATATAAGGCAGATATTAAGAAGAACCTTGAAGAAAAGAAAGCACAGGAAGCTGAAGCAGATAAAGAGAGCAAGGTAATCGAGGCTATCGTTAAGGATTCCGAGATGGATATTCCTGAAAAAATGATTGAAGCTCAGTGTCAGCAGATGGTAGAAGAGTTTGCTCAGAATATTGCTATGCAGGGGATTTCTTTTGAACAGTATATGCAGTTTACAGGTGCGACTGTAGAACAGCTTACAGAGCAGGTAAAACCACAGGCTCAGGCAAGAGTTGAGTCAAGTCTTGTACTTGAAGCAATTGTTAAAGCTGAAAATATTGAAGCTACAGAAGAAGAATATGATGAAGAAATTAAGAAAATGGCAGAAAGATATCAGATGGAAGCTGACAAAGTAAATGAATTATTATCTGATGATGATAAGAAAAACTTTAAGGCAGATATCTGTGCAAGAAAGGCAGCAAAACTGGTAGTAGAAGCTGCAAAATAAGAATAATACAGATTTTATTAGGAGGTATGAATATGGCATTAGTACCTTATGTCATTGAACAGAATTCCAGAGGGGAACGTTCCTATGACATTTATTCAAGATTATTAAAAGACAGAATTATTTTCTTAGGAGAAGAGATTAATGATGCTACAGCCAGTGTGGTTGTTGCACAGTTATTATTCCTGGAATCAGAAGATCCGGGAAAGGATATTCATATGTACATTAATAGTCCGGGAGGTTCTGTTACAGCAGGAATGGCTATTTATGATACTATGAATTATATCAAATGTGATGTCTCAACTACTTGTATTGGTATGGCAGCAAGCATGGGGGCATTCCTTTTATCAAGTGGAGCAAAGGGTAAGAGATATGCTCTTCCGAATGCAGAAATTATGATTCATCAGCCACTTGGCGGTGCGCAGGGACAGGCTACAGAGATTCAGATTGCTGCAGAGCATATTTTAAAGACTAAGAAAAAATTAAACGAAATTTTAGCTGAAAATTCCGGACAGCCTGTTGAGGTTGTTGAAAAAGACACTGACAGAGATAACTGGATGTCTGCGGATGAGGCAAAGGACTATGGTTTAGTAGATCAGGTAATAAAAGAAAGATAATATAAGGCACCGCGGTAGTGGTGCCTTATGTTGAAATATGAGAGGTTATTATGGCAAATAAGAATATAACGGATAATATTTTACGCTGTTCCTTCTGTGGAAGAACGGAGGGACAGGTAAGAAGAATGATATCAGGTCCCGGAGATGCATATATTTGTGATGAATGTGTGGAGATTTGCGCAGGAATTGTAGATGATGAAGTTTATGGGAATGGTGAAGATGACGTTAAAGACGAGATTAATTTACTAAAGCCAAAAGAGATAAAAGAATTTTTAGATCAGTATGTTATAGGTCAGGATGAGGCAAAGAAAGTATTGTCTGTTGCAGTATATAATCATTATAAGAGAGTGTTGGCAAACAAGGATTTGGACGTAGAACTACAGAAATCAAACATTTTATTACTGGGTCCGACCGGTTCCGGCAAAACTTATCTTGCACAGACATTGGCAAAAATACTGAATGTACCTTTTGCTATTGCAGATGCAACAACACTGACAGAAGCCGGTTACGTAGGTGAAGATGTTGAGAATATTTTATTGAAGTTAATTCAGTCAGCAGATTACGATATTGAGAGAGCGCAGCATGGAATTATTTACATTGATGAAATAGATAAGATTACAAAGAAATCAGAAAATGTATCCATAACCAGAGATGTTTCCGGAGAGGGAGTACAGCAGGCACTTCTAAAGATATTAGAGGGAACAGAGGCAAGCGTTCCGCCGCAGGGAGGCAGAAAGCATCCACAACAGGAATTAATTCCTATTGATACGACAAATATATTGTTTATTTGTGGAGGTGCTTTTGCAGGACTGGATAAGATTATTGAGAGAAGACTGGATAAAAGTGCTATCGGTTTTGGTTCAGAATTATCAGAAAAGTCTGATAAAAAGACAGATGAGTTACTAAAAGAAGTAATGCCGCAGGACTTGACAAAGTTTGGTTTGATACCAGAGTTTATCGGTCGAGTTCCTGTTACAGTGACACTTGATTTATTAGATGAGAAAGCTTTAGAGAGAATTTTGACTGAGCCAAAGAATGCTTTGGTAAAACAGTATAAAAAGTTATTTGAGTTAGATGGTGTAGAGTTGAAATTTACCGATGAAGCTATCAGTACGATTGCAAAACTAGCAGTAGAGAGAAAAACAGGTGCCAGAGGTTTGAGAGCTATTATAGAGAATGCTGTCATGGATACAATGTATGAAACACCATCTGATGAGACCATTAAGGCATGTATAATTAATGAAGATGTTGTGAATGGACTGGCAGATGCAGAACTCGTATATAATTCACGTGTAAACAAGAATGATACAACAAAGAAGAAAAAGGGGAAAACTGCATAAGTGTAGTTTAATAAGGAGATTTTATGTCAGAGAATATAAATACATTTCCGGTTATACCGTTGAGAGGACTTGCAATATTACCGGGAACAACAGTTCATTTTGACGTTAGTAGAAAATCATCAATTGCGGCGGCAGAGGAGGCAATGCTAAACAGCAGAGAATTATTTGTTGTCGCACAGAAAGACCCGGTGGAAGAAACACCGGGTTTTGATGGTGTATATAAAGTAGGTACAATTGTTGTTGTAAAGCAGTTAAACAAACTACAGGGAAATGTCATAAGAGTGATGGTTGAAGCTGTAGGGAAGGGAAGGCTTCAGTCTCTCTATGAAGAAAGAGAATACTTGGAAGGAGAAGCCAAAATTATTAGCGATGAGGAAAATACCTTATCGGATACTCAGGAAGAGGCTTTTGTCAGAGAGTTAAAAGACGCAGTCAAAACATTTCATGCTACAATTAACGAACTTTCAGAATCAAGTTTTAAAGGTTTAATGGCAATTGAAGAATTAGAAAAACTGATGATTCAGATTCTTTTAAGAATTAAAGTGGACTATAAAACAAAACAGGAATTTTTAGAAGTAAATGGAATACTTGATAAATTTTCTGTTGTACTGGCATACTTAACAAAAGAGTCAGAAATCGGTGAAATTCGTGCAGGTATTATATCTAAGGTTAAAGAACGCTTAGATAAAAGCCAGAAAGAGCATATTCTGCGTGAACAGATGCAGGTTATAAGAGAAGAATTGGGAGATGATTTTCTGGCAGAAGCAGATGAGTTTGAAAAACAGATACATGAATTGAATGCAGACGAAGAAGTAAAAGAAAAATTATTAAAGGAATTATCCAGATTCAAATCATATGCAGGAAATGCAGTGGAAGGCAACGTTATCAGAACGTATTTGGAGAACATGTTAGAACTTCCGTGGAATAATGAAACAGAAGAAAATCCTGATTTGAAAAATGCAGAGGAAATTTTAAGTAGAGATCATTATGAATTAAAAAAAGTGAAAGAGCGTATTTTAGAATTTCTGGCAGTGAGACAACTTACAATGGCAGAGAAAGTAAGTCCGATTATATGTCTTGTGGGACCACCGGGAACAGGAAAAACGTCTATTGCCCATTCAATTGCAGAAGCATTAAATAAGAAGTATGTCAGAATCTGTCTTGGCGGTGTGGACGATGAATCAGAAATTCGCGGACACAGAAAAACATATGTAGGCGCAATGCCGGGACGTATAGCGAAAGGATTAAAACAGGCAGGTACTTCAAATCCCCTGATTTTATTTGATGAGATTGATAAGATGGGAAGAGGGGTTCATGGAGACCCGGCAGCAGCATTGCTGGAGGTATTAGATTCAGAGCAGAATATGAAGTTTCGGGATAATTATGTAGAACTTCCAATCGACTTGTCGAAGGTATTATTTATTGCTACGGCAAATGATGCAGGCACTATTCCGGAGCCGTTGCTTGACCGAATGGAAATCATAGAAGTAGAGGGATATACAGAAAATGAAAAATTCCATATTGCAAAAGATCATTTATTGAAAAAGCAGTATGAAAAAAATGGTATTAAGAAGAGCTGGCTGTCAATTACGGACGAGGGAATCAACAGTATTATAAAGTACTATACAAGAGAAGCCGGTGTGAGACAGCTGGATAGAGAAATTTCGAAGGTATGCAGAAAGGCTGCCAGTGAAATTGTAAAGAACCAGAAGAAGCGGTTAAAGGTTACTTCAAAAAATATTGAAAAATATCTGGGAAGAAAAATCTACGATATTGATTTGGCAAATGAGAAGAACGATATTGGTATCGTAAGAGGATTGGCGTGGACCGCTGTAGGTGGAACTACACTTCAGATAGAAGTCAATACAATGCCGGGAAAAGGTGAATTAAAACTGACCGGACAGTTGGGTGATGTCATGAAAGAGTCGGCTCAGATTGCATTAACCTATGTAAGAAGCATTGCAGATGATTACGGTGTTAAAAAAGCATTTTTCAAAGAGCATGATATACATATCCATGTACCAGAAGGAGCTGTTCCAAAGGATGGTCCTTCTGCAGGTATTACGATGGCTACAGCCCTCTTGTCAGCAGCAGCGAAACGCAAGGTAAACTGTAAAGTTGCCATGACAGGAGAAGTTAACCTTCGGGGAAAGGTTATGCCAATTGGCGGATTAAAGGAAAAACTTCTGGCCGCAAAAAATGCAGGTATTAAGACAGTATTAGTTCCAAAGAAAAATGAGCCAATGCTTGATGAGATTTCAAAGGAAATTACCAGTGGCATGAAAATTGTTCTAGCGGAAGATATGAGTGAAGTGTTAAAAACAGCACTTTGTTAAATAGTAAATAAAGTAGTGAGGTAAAGGAAGATGATTGTTAAGAGTGTTGAATTAGAGACCGTTTGTGGGATAACTAGTAAACTGCCGGAAAATGTGATACCGGAAATTGCTTTTGCGGGTAAGTCCAATGTAGGTAAGTCATCTTTGATTAATGGTCTTGTAAATCGAAAAGCTTTAGCCAGAACATCTTCTCAGCCGGGAAAGACACAAACGATTAACTTCTATAATGTAAATAAAGAATGTTATTTTGTGGATCTGCCAGGCTACGGTTATGCCAGCGTAGCAAAAGAAGTGAAGGCAAAATGGGGAAAGATGATAGAGAATTATCTCCATACTTCGCAGGTTTTAAAAGCGGTGTTTTTGTTAATTGATATCAGACATGAACCATCAAACAATGATATCGATATGTATGAATGGATATTGGCAAATGGATATGAGCCGATTATTATTGCTACGAAACTGGATAAGATTAAAAGAAGCCAGATTCAAAAGCATTTAAAAATGATAAAGGTGGGATTAGATGTAGTTCCAGGAACAAAGATATTACCTTTTTCGGCACAGACGAAACAGGGAAAAGACGAGATACTGGCAGTGATAGATGAGCTGGTATATGGTACAAATGAGGAGTAACAACATATGGCGATAGAAACAGAAACTTTATATAAGTTAATGATTATGCATATGCTGAATAAAGTAGAATTTCCATTGACAAACACACAAATTGCACAATTTTTTCTGGAAAATGAATACACCAATTATTTTGCAGTGCAGAAAGCAATCAGTGAGTTGATAGAAGACGGGTTTGTTTTTTCTAATGTGAATCGAAACACATCCTATTATCATCTGACATCAGAGGGGAGAGAAAGCCTTAAATTTTTCGAAAACAAAATACCAAATCAGGTAGTAGACGATATTGACATGTTTTTGGTAGATAATAAATACGAACTGCGCAATGAAGTCGGAACAATTTCTGATTACTACAGGGCATCCAATGGAGATTATGTAGTTCACTGTCAGGTAAAAGAAGGTGATACCACGCTGATTGAAGTAAATATTTCTACACCTGACAGAAAAATGGCATCTCAGATGTGTACCAATTGGGAAGCCATGAATAACAGTCAAAAAATATATCAGTTTATTATAGATAATCTGACAAAGTAAGTGGAGGAAAAAGTGGCACGTATAGACCAGAGTAAAATAAGAAATTTTTGTATTATAGCCCATATAGACCATGGAAAATCTACATTGGCAGACAGGATTATTGAGATGACAGGTCTTTTGACAAATAGAGAGATGCAGTCACAGGTTCTTGATAATATGGATTTGGAACGTGAACGTGGAATTACGATTAAGTCTCAGGCGGTCCGCACGGTATATAAAGCAAAAGATGGAGAAGAATATATTTTTAATTTGATTGATACGCCGGGGCATGTGGATTTCAATTATGAGGTATCAAGAAGTCTGGCAGCCTGCGATGGTGCTGTTTTGGTAGTAGATGCGGCTCAAGGGGTAGAAGCACAGACGCTGGCAAATGTGTATCTTGCGATGGATCATGATCTGGAAGTTTTTCCGGTAATTAATAAAGTGGATCTGCCTTCAGCAGACCCGGACAGAGTAAAAGCGGAAATAGAGGATGTGATTGGGCTTGAAGCAGAAGATGCACCTTTAGTTTCAGCAAAAACAGGATTAAACTGTGAAGATGTTTTAGAAGCGATTGTAAAAAATGTCCCGGCACCAACAGGTAATGCAGGCGCACCTTTGCAGGCATTAATTTTTGACAGTTTATATGATTCATATAAAGGGGTTATTGTGTTCTGCAGAATCAAGGAAGGTACCGTAAAGCCTGGAATGAATATTAAAATGATGGCGACCGGTGCTACAGCGAATGTAGTAGAAGTGGGATATTTCGGTGCAGGACAGTTTATTTCCTGTGATGAATTGTCAGCAGGAATGGTTGGATATATTACAGCCAGTATTAAAAATGTGGCAGATACAAAAGTAGGTGATACAGTAACGAATGCGGATGCACCATGCAGCGAGGCATTGCCGGGATATAAGGAAGTACAGTCTATGGTGTATTGTGGTCTGTATCCTGCCGATGGAGCAAAATACCCGGATTTAAGAGATGCACTGGAAAAATTACAGTTAAATGATGCGGCTTTAAAATACGAACCGGAAACGTCTGTTGCTCTTGGATTTGGATTCCGTTGTGGATTTTTGGGACTTTTGCATCTTGAGATAATTCAGGAGAGATTAGAGAGAGAATACGGTCTTGATTTAGTAACAACAGCTCCATCTGTTATTTATAAAGTTTATAAAGACAATGGAGAGATAATAGAGCTGACCAATCCAACAAATCTTCCTGACCCAAACGAAATATCTTATATGGAAGAGCCGATTGTCAGCGCCGAAATTATGGTGACAACAGAGTTTATTGGTGCGATTATGGAACTCTGCCAGCAGAGGCGTGGCAGATATATTAGCATGGAGTATGTAGAGGGACAGAGAGCGCTTTTGAAATATGATATTCCTTTAAATGAAATTATATACGATTTCTTTGATGCACTGAAATCCCGTTCCAGAGGGTATGCGTCATTTGACTATGAATTAAAAGGATATGAACAGGCGAAGTTAGTGAAGTTAGATATCCTTATTAATAAAGAAGAAGTGGATGCATTATCGTTTATTGTGCCGGAAGTTTCTGCATATGAGCGTGGAAAGAAGATGTGTGAGAAGTTAAAGAAAGAGATTCCAAGACAGTTATTTGAAGTGCCGATTCAGGCAGCGGTGGGTAGTAAGGTTATTGCTAGAGAAACAGTAAAGGCAATGCGAAAAGATGTTTTGGCAAAATGTTATGGTGGTGATATTTCCCGTAAGAAGAAGCTTCTCGAAAAACAGAAAGAAGGAAAGAAGCGTATGCGTCAGGTAGGAAATGTTGAGATACCACAGAGTGCATTTATGGCAGTATTGAAATTAGATGAAGAATAGGCATTGCCTATTCTTTTTCTCTATTAGTGTTAGGAGATGAAAAGGACAATGGACAAAAAGAACTTAGAGATTTATATACATATTCCATTTTGTGTGAAGAAGTGCGATTATTGTGATTTTTTATCTATGAAGGCAGATGAAAGTACAAAACGGGAATATGTACATGCTTTAATCAGGGAAATTGAATTAAGCAGAGAAAAGATGAAAGATTACCAGATAGATACAGTGTTTATTGGAGGGGGAACCCCGTCTATTCTAGATGGAGAATATATTGAAGAAATCATGCAGGCATTAAGTGAAAATAGTCTGGTTTCAGAGGATGCTGAGATTACGATAGAGTGTAATCCAGGAACTGTCACTGAAGAAAAACTGCTAACATATAGAAACGCAGGAATTAACAGAATCAGTTTTGGACTGCAGTCAGCTGATGATGAGGAGTTGAAAAGTATTGGAAGAATTCATAATTATGCACAGTTTGAAGAAAGTTTCAGGTTGGCAAGAGAAGCAGGTTTCGATAATATTAATATAGATATTATGAGTGCTCTTCCAGGTCAGAGTATCGAGACCTATCAAAATACCTTGAAAAAGGTTATTTCCCTGCAGGCGGAGCATATTTCGGCATATAGTCTGATTGTGGAAGAAGATACGCCGTTAAATGACAGAGTGCAGGAAGCTTTAGAAAAAGGAATAGACATTTTACCAGATGAAGATACAGAGCGTGAGATGTATTACCTGACAGAACGAAAATTAAGCGAAGCAGATTATAAGCGTTATGAAATATCCAATTACAGCAAGGCAGGCTATGAATGCAGGCACAATATAGGATATTGGAAAAGAGTTGAGTATCTGGGCTTTGGTTTAGGCGCAGCCTCAATGTATCAGGGGATGAGATATAATAATACTTATGAGATGGATAAGTATATAGGTTTGTTATCAGATGGAAAAGATGAAGAATGCGATTTTTATGGAGATAACGATTTTTTTCAGGATGATATCTGGGATATCCGAGAAGATGTATTATCTGTCTTAGAGGGGAAAATCCAGAGGCTTACGCGGAAGGATATGATGGAAGAGTTTATGTTTTTAGGACTCCGAATGATTGAGGGAATATCTGAAAAGGAATTTCAGAAGAACTTTGGAAGAAGTTATGACAGTGTTTATGGTAAGGTGACAGAAAAGCTGATTGCACAGGAATTAATAGAGAAAAATGGGGATAATGTAAAATTGACGAAAAGAGGCGTGGATGTAAGTAATTATGTAATGTCGCAATTTTTGTTGTAACATAATAAATTTATAAAGCAACTAAAAGAATATGTTGACGACTTTGGAATTGTCAAATATAATAAAAATAGTTGTAGGATTTTTTAGTATTTATTTTTTTGAAAAATTAGTGTATAATATTAAATATAAATTTATTATATTATTTGCTGTGACTGTATATATCAGCAGACATAAAAATAAGGTACAGATTATATATTATTTCCGCTTTCCAGTATGCGGCTAACAAGAGTCTGGAAATAAAAAAGTCCTATAATAGGACTTTTTTTATTGGAGGGAATACATATATGGAAATAGGAAGATTATATTTTGTTAAAGAAGAGTATTATGACAAGTATGGACAATTTGGCTTGTTGTATAATAAAGAAAATGTAGATGGGAGAGAACATAATCGACCTTGCTGTTATTTGTTCAAATATAGTGAGAGTAACATTTATTGGATGATTCCATTATCAACAAAGGTAGATAAGTATGAAAGGGAGTTTGAAAATTCAATTAAAAAATATGGCATATGTGATAATATAAGTTTTGGATATGTTTTAGGAAAAAAATGTGCCTTTTTATTACAAAATATGTTTCCGGTAGTAGAGAAATATATTTTAAATATGTACATCAATCCAGTAACAGGAAAACCTGTTCAAGTTGATGGAAAATTAATGAAAGAGTTGAATAGAAAAGCCAGAAAGAAAATAAGGTTTAATATGAATGGAAAAAAGTTAGGAATGAGTGATATTGTTGCGATATTGAATGGAATAGAAAAAGAAGCAGATTGACTGCTTCTTTCTCTATTCTACAATTGTATTTAGCCACGTTTTCCTTTTCACTAATATAAACCCAATCACGGATTTCACAGCATCTAACATGCTGATACATAGAAACATCCAGACAATTGGCATTGATGTAAAATGTGCCAGTATCATAGCAAGAGGAACGTTTATGCACCAGATAAATCCGCTGTCAAAAATAAAGGTCATAATTGTTTTTCCACCACTGCGCAGTGTAAAATAAGATGCATTAGTAAAGGCATTGAATGGTGCTGCTAATGCGTGAACCAGTATAAATCTTGAAGCAAGATATCGAATTTCTCCTGTCGTATTGTATATCTGCGGGAAAAGTACAGCAGCAATCAAAAGAATTGCGGAAACTCCCAGAGAAATCAAAATAGAAAATACAATCATTTTTCTGTCAGTGTCGACAGCTTCTTTTTCTTTTCCGGCTCCGATTAATTGACCGATAACAATGGAGATCGCAATACCCATTGTTAAGAATGCAGTGTTTACTACATTGTTTATCGTATTGGCGATATTGAGTCCTGCTACAGCAGGCAGTCCTCTTGTAGACATGGCCTGTGTCTGCATTGCAATTCCGGCAGCCCATAAAACTTCATTGAATAATAATGGTGTGCCCTTAGTAATAATATTTTTTACCAGATGCATAGGAACATGAAGATTATGGTATGCACCGATAATAAATTGATATTTATCAGAATGTCTGTGTGTGTAGAACATAAGATATCCACATTCTACAAATCTGGAAAGCACGGTGGCAATCGCCGCACCAACAACTCCAAGTTTTGGGAATCCCAACAATCCAAAAATCAATAATGCATTAAAGACAAAGTCAACAACAACGGCAATAACACCGGCAATCATAGGAACTGTTGTCTGTCCTGCTTCCTTTAATGTGGTGCTGTAACAGTTGGAAATTACAAATGGAATGATACTAAACAGCATAACAAATAAGTAATTTCTTGCATAATGAAATGTAGCAGCAATATTACCGGAGTCTCCACCTTCATGTAAAAACATGTTGATAAGAGGTTCATGAAAAAGAATAAATATAAACAGACTGATTGCGATGACAATCAGGCCGATAATAAATTTCATTCGAAATACATTTCGAACACCCTTGTGGTCTTTTCTGCCAAAATACTGGGCGGAGAAAATACCGGCTCCAGACATTCCGCCAAATACTGCGAGGTTAAAAACAAAGAAAAGCTGATTTACAACAGCGACACCAGTCATCTGATCTGTTCCGACTTTTCCAACCATTACATTATCAAGCATTGCTACAAAGTTTGTAAAAAGACTCTGTATTACAATTGGTAATGCTATTGCTAATATCATTTTGTAAAAATCTTTATCACCAAAATATTTTGCTTTTATGTTCTTCATTATAAAACCTCCTTCTCTTAGTGTCTCTAAATAGTCATAGATAGTAGGATAACATATTCTAGAGATAGAAGTAAACACTTTTTAAAACGAAATTTATTATATTGACGAAAACGAAAATGTATAGTAAAGTACACAAAGTGAAAGGTTCACAAAGTAAACTAATTACAAAAGGAGAAATAATGAAAGGATTTAATGAAGAATTATTAAGTGCATGGTTAAGATTATCTAATACCATATGTAATGAAAGAATTGTTACACAGCTTCCATATAATGAAGCGTTGATATGCAATATTCTTAATAATCAAAGAAAAAATTTTCCGGGTAAGTATTTAACCGCAACTGATTTGTGTGAAAAAACAAGATTATTGAAATCTCTGATGAATCGGACTTTGAACAGTCTTGAGGAAAAGGGACTGATTGTCAGAAAGAGATCCGAGGAAGATAAACGGAGTGTGTATGTAATGTTTAATGAAGAAAATATTTCTTATTATGAAAAAGGTCATGAAGAAGTATTGGAAGTGGTTGATGAAATTGTAAATAAGATTGAAAAAAGAATTGGTTCTGAAAAAACAAAGGAAATTGTAGATGTGTTTAATGTTATTTCAGATGCAGCGTTAGAAGTAATTCATCAGTAGGAGGTATTATGATTAAATTTTTAATAGAGTCTTCATCAGACTATGATGTAAAAGAAGCAAAAGAAAAAGGAATAGAACATGTTTCCATTCCAATTACGATTGGAGAGAGAACATTTTATGATGACGGAAGTGTGACAAAGGATGAGTTTTATAAGATGACTCAGGAGTCAGAAGAGTTTCCAAAAACATCACAGCCATCACCTCAGGAGTTTATGGAAGTTTTTGAAAAGGCAAAAGTTTCAGGAGATGAACTGATTTGTGTACTTCTGTCTTCAGGATTAAGTGGTACGGTACAGAGTGCAGCACTGGCAAAGGATATGGTAGATTATGATAATATTTATATTGTAGATTCTCTTACAGCTACATATGCCATTAAAGTTTTAGTGGATTATGGCATGGAATTAAGAGATAAAGGAAAGAATGCATCAGAGATTACAGATATATTAAATGAAATAAAATCCAGAGTAAAGATTTATGCAGTACTTGATACGTTAGAAAATTTGTATCGTGGTGGAAGGCTTTCTAAGTTGGAAGCAGGCATTGGCAGTCTGGCAAAAATTAAACCATTGATTACGATTACAGAAGACGGAAAAATTGGAGTAAAGGCAAAAAGCATCGGAAAGAAAAAGGCACTAAATGATATTGAAAAACTGATTACAGCAGAGAACATTGATGAGAGTTTTCCTATATATAGTTTATATTCTCTGGGAACAGAAAATAATGAAACATTTACGGATAAATTGAGTGAACAGGGAGTAGAATTTACAGATAGATTTCAGATTGGACCGACGATTGGAACGCATATCGGACCGGGAGCTTACGGTATTATATTTGTCCGTAAGGAATGATAATACTAATTTTGTAACCAGATAAATTATGAGCTTTAAGAGAAGGGGAAAGAAAATATGAATTGTTTGAAAAAAGTATACTGCAGGGTTTTTCAGATTTGTTTTAGAGCAGCATTACCATTACTGCCTTATACAGAGCCTAAAATATTAGAAGGAATGGATAAAATACCAAAAGTATTGGAAAAGTTTGATTATAATAAGGTTTTAATAGTGACCGATAAAGGAATAACAGAAGTAGGACTTGGGAAGCAGCTTACGGATATTTTGGAAAAAGCAGATATATCTTATGAGTATTACGATAACACTGTAGCAAACCCTACTGTTTCAAATGTGGAAGAAGCAAAAGATAAGTACATAGAAGGTGGCTGTCAGGCAATTGTAGCATTAGGTGGTGGTTCATCTATGGATTGCGCAAAGGCAGCAGGAGCCAGAGTGGTAAAACCGAATCAGCCGGTAAGTAAAATGAAAGGGATTTTAAAAATACATAAAAAGATTCCATTGCTGTTAGCGATTCCGACGACTGCAGGAACAGGTAGTGAGACGACTTTGGCAGCGGTAATAACAGATGAAGAGACACATCATAAGTATCCAATTAATGATTTTCCGTTAATTCCAAAGTATGCAGTGTTGGACTATAAAGTTACCACGAGTCTGCCACAACATTTAACAGCTACAACAGGTATGGATGCACTGACTCATGCGGTAGAAGCATATATTGGGAGAAGTACTACAAGATATACAAGAAAAAAAGCTGTAAGAGCAGTGAAATTAATTGGAAAAAATCTTAAAAGAGCATATGATGATGGAAATGATGCGAAGGCAAGAATGAATATGTTGAAAGCCTCATATTGTGCAGGAGTGGCATTTACACAGTCTTATGTGGGATATGTACATGGTGTCGCACATTCTTTAGGAGGGCAGTATGGAGTACCTCATGGACTGGCTAATGCAGTTATTCTTCCATATGTATTGGAGATGTATGGCGAAGCCTGTTATAAGAAACTCGCGAAGCTTGCAGTGAAAGCAAATATTATAGAAGATAAAAAGAATGATGATGAGACAGCGAACGCTTTTATTCATTGGATAAAGGATATGAATCAGTCAATGAATATTCCTGATTATATAGAAGGAATTGAAGAGAAGGATATTCCGAAAATGGCAAAGCACGCAGACAAGGAGAGTAATCCGTTATATCCGGTACCAAAGTTAATGAATGCAAAGGAACTTGAAGAGGTTTATTATAAAGTCAAAAAACGGTAAAGTGCAGGCAACATCTGTTTGAGGAGTAAAGTAGAGATTGCGTCTGTGATGTAGGTAAAATAAAGGAAAAAAAGGAGACAGGATGAGTAGAATTGAGGATGTTGTAAAAAAACAGAGAGCGTTTTTTGGAAAAAAACAAACATTTAATGTGAATTACAGAATTAAATATTTAAAGAGATTAAAGCAGGTAATATTAGAGTGTGAAGAGGAAATCTGTCAGGCATTAAAATTGGATTTGGGTAAGTCTTCCAGCGAATCTTATATGTGCGAAATTGGTTTGACATTAGCAGAATTATCTTATCAGATAAAACATGTAAAGCGTTGGAACAAGCCGAAAAGACACAGAACAGATTTGGCTAATTTCCATGGAAAAAGTTATTCTGTTTTTGAACCATATGGTGTGGTTTTAGTTATGGCACCTTGGAATTATCCTTTTATGCTGACGATGGAACCTTTGATTGGAGCGATTGCGGCAGGTAACTGTGTTGTGGCAAAACCATCTGCATATTCACCGGCAACCTCCTCTATTATTAAGAAGATACTTGAAAAGGTATTTGATAAGGAGTATGTATGCGTGGTAGAAGGAGGGCGTGCAGAGAATACAGAATTATTGGAGCAGAAATTTGATTATATATTCTTCACCGGAGGCGTGACTGTAGGAAAACTGGTTATGGAGAAAGCCGCAAAGAATCTGACGCCGGTATCCTTGGAGCTGGGCGGTAAAAGCCCATGTGTCATAGATAAGACTGCAAATCTGAAATTGGCAGCAAAGAGACTGGCTTTTGGAAAATATTTGAATCTTGGACAGACATGTGTGGCACCGGATTACATGCTGATAGATAAAGACATCAAGGATGAATTTTTACAGATTTTTAAAAGCACTGTACAGAAAATGTATGGGGAAAACCCATTAGAGAATCAGAATTATGGTAAGATGATTAATGAGAAACATTATTCTCGTGTTATGGGATTAATTGATCAGGAAAAGGTCGTGTTAGGTGGAAAGGGAAGAGATAATGAACTTCGTATTGAGCCTACAGTATTAGATAATGTCACAGAGAATGATGCAGTGATGCAGGAGGAAATCTTCGGTCCTGTATTACCTGTCCTTACTTATGATGAATTAGATGAGGCTGTAGACTTTATAGAAAAGCGTCCGCATCCATTGGCATTGTATATTTTCTCTAATGATAAAAAAGTACAAAAACTGTTCACAGAAAAACTGGCATTTGGTGGAGGCTGTATTAACGATACAGTATTGCATCTTGCAACATCACAGATGGGATTTGGTGGTGTTGGAAACAGTGGCATGGGAGCATATCATGGAAAGAAAAGTTTTCAGACATTCACCCACGAAAAGAGTATTTTAAGAAAATATAACTGGATTGATATGCCGATGAGATATCAGCCGTACAGAAAAATGTATGATAAGATGGTAAGAATATTTCTTAGATAGATTCCGGTTTTTAGGGGTAAGACTTTACTGCTGAAGTAATACGGACAGAGAATATCTTCACCTCGATTCTTAAACATTTATAGAAAACAAAAATAATATTGAATATTTTAAGCACCGACTTCATCTTCGAAAAAATCTGATGATTTTTTCTCAGGTAAGTCTGGATATTTGATTTTGTAAATCAAATATCCGCTTAATATTCAATATTATTTTTATTTTATAAATGTATTCAAGACTCTCAAGTTCCTATATTCTCTGTCTGTATTCTTCCAGCAGTGAAATGCTCCAACTTCTAAAAACCCGAATCTGTCAAATGGGAAAGTATGGGCGGTCTGTCCATGTTTTTTCGTCTAGTATATTACATATATTTTATTATCAAACCGGAAAATATATATGTAAAAAATGTTTGAAAAATGTGGCAGGTGAAAACATATTACATATTTATCTTTACCTAACAACCAGATATATATGTAAAAAGTGTTTGAAATTTATAGCCGATGAATATATATTACATATCTACTACAAAAAATAAGAATTAATATATGTAATTTTATATAATAAAGCGGAAAAAACGATTGAGAATACATCGGAAAACTAAAGAATCAATACTATATATATGTAAATCTTAAATATATTTTGTGGTAAGATGGTGGATTTTCTGTACATATCACTCTGGCAGCGAAATGCCGTCGTCACAACAATTACAATTTATAAGTTTGCGATTTGTAATAGTAACAGAAATTTATTATAATATAAATAATTTGTTTGGGAGGGAAAGAATGGAAAAATTAAATTTTACAAAAAAGGACACGAATATTATAAAAGGCATAGCAATTATATTTTTAATGATACACCATTGCTTTAGGTCTCCGAAAAGATATATAGGATGCGAGGTTATTTTTTTACCTTTGAATCAGGATATTGTAGCTTATCTGGCATCTTTTCTTAAAATATGTGTACCGATGTTTGTATTTTTGACAGCATATGGCATCACTGTTTCCCTAAAAAATAGAAATAATACTTTAAATGTCACGGGGGAGCAAATGGTATCGTATACAAAACATAGAATGTTTCATTTATATACTGGATGGATTTTCGTTTTTATTTTTTGTGAGATATTTTGCATGATATATTCAAGATTACCACTTGAAACGTATGGTAGAAACATACAAGGTGTTGTATATTTCTTAATTGATGGACTGGGCATAGCGAATCTGTTTGGAACTCCGACTTTAGTAGGAACATGGTGGTATATGAGTCTGGCAGTTTCGTTAGTTATCATTCTTCCAATATTGATAAAAATTTATAGTAGAATTGGTTTTTGGTATATGTTTCTTATATTTTCAATTTTATCAAGACAGTTGGGATTAACAATATCATCTCTTGTACATTGGACACCGGTTGTATTGCTTGGTATTGCTTGTGCTGATAAAGGCTGGCTGGTTAAAATGAGGGAAATTAAGATGATAAAAGGCTCAGTGACAGCAAATAAATTATTGAAGTTTATAATAGGAATTATAATTATTATTGGATTAATTATTTTTAGACAGAGCAGTATATCTTCAGTATTGTTCGAAATTAAGGACGGAGTCATTCCATTTTTTATAATATATTTTTTATATGAATTTATCTGTCCAGTAAAATATTTAAATGATGTATTAGAGTTTATCGGAAAGTATTCTATGAACATCTTCTTGATTCATACATTTATAAGAGCAACGTATTTTAGAGAATTTATATATGGATTTAAATATGCTCCTCTCATTGTTATTGTGTTGTTGCTAATTAGTTTGGTGATTGCTGTGTTAGTGGAATATTCGAAGAAAGTTTCAGGGTATCAGAAATTGTGTAATAAAGTAAACATTTAGAATATTTTACAATTTTGAGAACGTATAAAGATTTTAGAAAAAGAAATCTTTATACGTTCATATTTTTTTTACAAATCTTTTTAAAATAAACTGTTGACAAAGGAAAAACATAGTGATAGATTAGTGCATAGAATAAATATTAGCACTCGAAATAAATGAGTGCTAACAACACAAAACCATAGAAAGGAGATGTCTATGGAATTAAGTGAGAGAAAAGAAAAAATTCTTGATGCAGTTATACGAAATTACTTAGAGACCGGAGAACCGGTAGGTTCCAGAACAATTTCTAAGTATACTGATTTGAATCTGAGTTCAGCAACGATTCGAAACGAAATGTCTGACTTAGAAGAGATGGGATATATTGTTCAGCCACATACATCAGCAGGTCGTATTCCAACAGATAAAGGATACAGACTATATGTTGACAATATGTTAAAAGACAAACTGTCTCAGTTAGACGAGCGTGAGCGAAAAGTTACTGAAAAAGAAGACCTTCTTATAGAAAAGGTTGATAAGGTAGAAACACTGCTTCAGAATATGGCAAAGGTGCTGGCGGCGAATACGAATTATGCCACAATGGTATCTTCGCCAAAGTCTCAGGGAAATAAAATAAAATTTATTCAATTATCTATATTGGATGAAAAACAACTGTTATGTACAGTTGTTTCAGATAAAAATCATGTAGTCAATAAGATTGTCAAGGTTAGCCGGGAAGTTAGCCAGGAAATGATTGTCCGATTGAATGTCGCATTAAATACAGCCCTTGCAGGCTTGTCCATGGAAGAGATAAATTTAGGTGTTATTACAGCACTTACTTCTCAGGCAGGAGAGTTTGAGGGATTGGTAAATGAAGTTTTAAAAGCGATTACGGAGGCCATTTCCACAGAGGCGCAGATGAAGATTTATACATCAGGTGCAACGAATATATTTAAATATCCGGAACTCAGTGATAAGGAAAGAGCTAGTCAGCTTCTGACCACATTAGAAGAAAAGTCACAACTTACAGAATTGATTAATGAGAGTGACGAGGAAACCGGAATTCAGGTATATATAGGAAGTGAGAGTCCTGTCCAATCTATGAAGGACTGCAGTGTTGTAACTGCAACGTATGAATTAGAGGATGGATTTAAGGGAACAATCGGTATTATTGGTCCAAAGAGAATGGACTATGAAAAGGTTGTAGAAACACTAAGAGTTGTGAAAGAACAGTTAAGCAACAGTTTAGACAACGAAGGTGATAACAAATAGAAAATGAGATGCCGGCACAAACGTATCATAAACGAAGAGCCGGGAGTTAGAGAAAGGAGAGTCCAATGACTACTGAAAATAAGGATTTGGAAGAAGGGCTTGAAAAAGAAGTAGATATTGTGGAAGATGTCTCAGAAGAAGTAGAAGAAACTACTGAGGAAGCAGAAGAGAACGCAAATGTCGAAGAGGAAAAGGCAGATGACACAGATAAGTCCGACAAAAAGAAAAAGAAAGGTTTCAAGAAAAAAGATAAAAGAGATGAGCAGATAGAGGAACTAAATGACAAGTATCAGAGACTGTTTGCAGAGTTTCAGAATTTCAGAAGCCGAAGTGACAAAGAAAAGTCAGCGATGTTTGAAGTAGGTGCAAGATCCATTGTAGAAAAGATTCTGCCGGTAGTCGATAACATCGAGAGAGGCGTAGCTGCCTTAAGTGAAGAGGATTTAGATTCTCCTGTTGGACAGGGAATGAATCTTATTTATAAACAATTATTGCAGACTCTGGAAGATATGGGAGTAGAGGCAATCGAGGCAAAGGGACAGGAGTTTGACCCTGAGCTTCACAATGCTGTAATGCATGAAGATAATGATGAGTTCGGTGAAAACATTGTATCTGAAGAATTACAGAAAGGTTACAAGTACAAAGACACTGTGGTAAGGCACAGTATGGTAAAAGTAGCCAATTAAGTATCAAAGACAGAATTGTAAGAAAACTTACAAAGATTCATAGTAGAGAATAGGGCGAAGCCCCTGGTTAAATTTTGTAAAAGTTTTAGGAGGAAAACAAAATGGGAAAAATTATTGGTATTGATTTAGGAACAACAAACTCATGCGTAGCTGTTATGGAAGGTGGAGAACCTACAGTAATTACAAATGCTGACGGTGGAAGAACAACACCATCTGTTGTAGCATTTAAGAAAGATGGCGAAAGATTAGTTGGTGAGCAGGCAAAACGTCAGGCTGTAACAAACGCAGATGGAACAATCTCATCAATTAAAAGACATATGGGTACAGATTATAAGGCAAAAATTGCTGACAAAGATTATACACCACAGGCTATTTCAGCGATGATTCTTCAGAAGTTAAAAGCTGATGCAGAAGCTTATCTTGGAGAGACAGTAACAGAGGCAGTGATTACTGTTCCGGCTTACTTTAATGACGCACAGAGACAGGCTACAAAAGATGCCGGCAAGATTGCAGGTCTTGATGTAAAGAGAATTATCAATGAGCCTACAGCAGCAGCTTTAGCATATGGTCTTGATAATGAAGGCGAGCAGAAGATTATGGTATACGATTTAGGTGGTGGTACATTTGATGTATCTGTTATCGAAATCGGTGATGGAGTCATTGAAGTTCTTGCAACAAACGGTGATAATAAACTTGGTGGTGATGACTTTGATAAGAAAGTTATGGACTACATGGTAGCAGACTTTAAGTCAAAGACAGGTATCGACCTTTCGAATGACAACATGGCTATGGAAAGAATTAAAGCTGAAGCAGAAGATGCAAAGAAGAAACTTTCATCAGCAACTCAGGTTGAAATTAATATCCCATTCATTACAGCGAATGAGCAGGGACCACAGCATTTAAATATGACATTAACAAAGGCAAAATTTGATGAATTAACAAGAGACCTTGTAGAGAGAACAGCAATTCCGGTACAGAATGCATTAAAGGATGCAGGTGTTTCCGCATCAGAACTTAGCAAAGTATTATTAGTAGGTGGTTCTACAAGAATTCCTGCTGTACAGGATAAGGTAAAACAGTTGACAGGTCATGAGCCTTCAAGAAAGATGAATCCGGATGAGTGTGTAGCACTTGGTGCTTCTATCCAGGGTGGTAAATTAGCAGGTGATGCAGGAGCAGGCGATATCCTTCTTCTTGATGTAACTCCACTTTCATTATCTATCGAGACAATGGGCGGTGTGGCTACAAGACTGATTGAGAGAAATACAACAATTCCTACAAAGAAGAGTCAGATATTCTCAACAGCAGCAGATAATCAGACAGCCGTTGATATTAATGTAGTACAGGGTGAAAGACAGTTTGCAAGAGACAACAAGTCACTTGGACAGTTCAGACTGGATGGAATTCCACCGGCAAGAAGAGGTGTTCCACAGATTGAAGTTACATTTGATATTGATGCCAATGGTATCGTAAATGTTTCTGCAAAAGACCTTGGAACAGGTAAAGAACAGCACATTACAATTACAGCAGGTTCAAATATGTCTGATGAAGATATCGATAAGGCAGTAAAAGAAGCAGCAGAATTTGAAGCGGCTGATAAGAAACGTAAAGAAGCAATTGATGCTAAGAATGAAGCTGATGCAATTATCACTCAGACAGAGCAGGCAATGAATGAAGCAGGAGATAAATTAGCAGATGCTGATAAGCAGGCAGTTCAGACTGACATTGACGCATTAAAGGCTACTGTTTCAGCAATCGGAGAAAATGAACCTACGGAAGCACAGGTTGAAGAATTAAAAGCTGGAAAAGAAAAATTAATGAACTCTGCACAGCAGTTATTCTCAAAGATGTATGAGCAGGCACAGGCAGCAGGTGCTCAGGGTGCAGGTCCGGATATGGGTGCAGGTGCAGCTCCGGAAGATGATGTAGTAGATGGAGACTTTACAGAAGTATAAAATGCAAAGGTGCAGAGGGTTCAGACTCTACGCACATAACCGGTGAAAATCCCGCCCGTGGAAAACGGACGGGTTTTCCCACGATTAATGAGTGGAAGGTATTATTATGGCAGATAAGAGAGATTATTATGAGGTGCTGGGTGTTGACAAGAACGCCGATGAAGCAACATTGAAAAAAGCATATAGGCAGTTGGCGAAGAAATACCATCCGGATGCAAACCCGGGAGATGAAGAAGCTGCGGCAAAGTTTAAGGAGGCATCAGAAGCGTATGCGGTATTAAGTGATGCTGATAAGAGAAGACAGTATGATCAGTTCGGTCATGCGGCTTTTGAAGGCGGAGCCGGAGGGGCAGGCGGATTTGACTTTAGTGACTTTGATTTCGGTGATATTTTCGGTGGCAGCGGATTTGGAGATATTTTTGGTGATTTGTTTGGCGGTGGACGCCGTAGAGGACCGAGTAATGGACCAAGACGTGGTGCTGATGTAAGAACCGGACTTCGAATTACTTTCGAGGAGGCTGTTTTTGGCTGTACAAAAGAAGTGACAATCAATTACAAAGAAGAATGTAAGACTTGTGGCGGAAATGGTGCAAAACCAGGTACATCACCGGAGACATGCAGTAAATGTAATGGGCAGGGACAGTATGTATCCCGTCAGCAGACCATGTTTGGCATGATGCAGAGTGCACAGGTATGTCCGGATTGTAATGGTACAGGAAAGGTAATTAAAGAAAAATGTCCTGAGTGCCATGGAGCAGGTTATAAAAATACGAGAAAGAGAATCAGCATTGAAATTCCGGCTGGTATTGATGACATGCAGCGTATCCGTAAAACAGGAGAAGGCGAGCCGGGAACAAATGGTGGACCAAGAGGAGATTTGCTGGTAGATATTCGTGTAGCACCAAGTAATGAGTTTGAGCGTGACGGAATGAATCTATACAGCACAACATCTATTTCGTTTGCACAGGCGGCGTTAGGCGGCGATATTCGTGTAAAAACAATTGATGGTGATGTTAAGTTCAATATTAAACCAGGAACACAAACAGGTACCCGCATTAGACTGAAAGGCAAAGGAGTTTGCCATGTACACAATCAGAATGCCAGAGGAGATCAGTACTCTACATTGGTTGTGAAAGTTCCTACAAAACTTAGCACAGAGCAGAAGGAATTAATTAAGAAATTGGACGAAATCTCTGGAGATACACTAAATGAATTTAGCGATAAAAAGCCAGAAGATGGAAAGGATAAAAAGAAGAAAAAGAAATTTTTCTAATTGTAATTTACATGAATAAAAATTTAATATAATTTATAATAAGAAGAATTTTCTAAACTAAAAACTGAATAAAAACAAGAAAAGACTATAATAAAAAAAGTATTAACAAAAATCTGTTGACTTCAATGGAATTAAAAGTTAATATCTGTGGCAACGCAAGGGAAGCAATGGGGCTTATGTACCAGAGCTTCCTTTTTCTTTTGTTTTAGGGAAAATAGAAGAGACGTTAATACATATGAAAAGGAGACAAAAAATGAAGGAAGGAAACAGAATTGTTAGAAAGATTGTGTCTATAATGACTGTGGTTACAATGATTTTTTCTATGGTGACTATGGTAAGTGCTGATACTGATTATACAAGGTATACAAGACTTAGTCAGCCAAGATATTCACACACCTTTGAGACAAATGAGTTAGGAGTAGTTAATTTTCATCCCAAATGGGGAGATAAGGAAGCCAACGTTGCAAGTATGAAAGAATACGTTGAAGAAGCACATGAGAAAGGTACAAAGATTTTATTATTTCCAGAGATGTGTGTAACCGGATATGCTTCCTCTAGCAATCCAAAATCAGAAACATATCAAATGCCAATAGAAAATGCAGAACCATTGAATGGACCTACACAGCAGACATTTTCAGAATTGTCAGATGAATATGATATGTGGATTATTTATGGTGGAACACAGACAGTATATAATGAAGATGGCACAATAGATGAGGAGCATGCATATAATAGTGCATTTGCATGTTCGCCGGAAGGAGAAGTTACTGCATATCAGAAGATTACGCCAGTAGAGGGGGCATGGTGTACACCAGGTGATACACCAGTGCTAATTGATGCAGGTGAGTATGGTATGTTAGGAATTAGTATCTGTTATGATACTTATGCTACACCGGAACTTGGAAGATATTATGCAGCAAAAGGATGTAGTATTTTATTAAATCCAACAGCAACATCCAGAAGTTATTCAGTGGATAATGATAAAGGATGGGAATGGTATTATAAAAACAGATTGGAAAGTGGTGCTTCAAGAGAAGGTTACACTATAATGAGTGCCGATTTAGTTGGTACTGATGGCGCAACAGTAAATGGAAAACAGTCATATTTATTCCCAGGAGGAAGTGTTATTATGAAGGGCTCGCCTGTATATTATGCAGGTGTTGTTGACTCACAATTAGGTAAGGCGACAACTTCGGCAGATATTGTAACAGGAGAAGAAGGACTTATTACAAACTGTGCAAAAGTATCTTGTAGTACAGGTTCTACATGTAGAAATGAAGACTTTAACCCGGAAATGTATGCACAGTTATATAAGAGACTGGCAGATAAAAAGAAAAGTGGAAGTTCATTATCATATACTTCAACTGTAGAAGATGGTCCGGTAGCAGCAGTTGTAAATATGCCGGGCATCTGGGGAGATAAGCAGGCGAATGTTGATGCAATGACAGCATATGTAGAAGAGGCAGCAGAGAAGAATGTTGATATCTTAGTATTTCCAGAGACAGTACTGACAGGTTATCAATATATTAAGCCCGATGATGGTAATGATGCAATGCAGGTAAAACTGGCAGAGACGATTCCGGGTAAAACAACCAATTATTTTTCAGAACTGGCACAGAAATATAATATGTATATTATCTTTGGCATGTCAGAGAAGGACAAGAATGGACCAATATATGAAAATGGTGTAGAAAAGGTATATAATTCAGCAGCAATATGTATGCCGGATGGAACAATTGATTCTTATCAGAAAATACATAGAGCAGGCTCGGAAAATCAGTGGTCAGTACCGGGCAAAAATCCTAAAATGTTTGAAACAGAATGGGGAAAAATCGGTATAGACATTTGTAGAGATGGACATTTCTATCCGGAACTTGGAAGATATTATGCAGCTATGGGATGCACAATATTGATTCATCCAACAGCAACAACAGGAAATCCATGGTATAGAGAAACAAGAATAGGTTCCTATACAGATAGAGATGGTATGGCTGCGATTACATGTAACCTGCTAGGTGGAGATGGTATATACAATGAGGAGACTGAAAAATGGTCAGGTGGTGTTTTTGCCAGCACAAGTTTGATTATTACAAAATACAATGGTTCAGGAAGATATAATGCAGATACAGGATATGCTATCGATTTGAATGGCACAGGTTCTGAATCGGAAGGATATGCAGAAAGAGGAACCAGCCCAGAAGGATTAGAAGTGGCAAAGATGAATTTGAAGGGCTGTGGATTTAAAATAACAAACTTTAATCCTGATTTATTCTCTAGAATGTATGATGAATTAGCTACATTATATAGAGAAGGATATAAGACAATTTATCCGGGAGAAAGCATTTCAAAACCTGTAACAATTGATTTAACACCAGAAGAAGAGACTACAGAGGAAACAACATTAGAAGAGATAACGACGGAAGTGCCAGAAGCAACAACTATAGAAGAAATAACAACAAAAAGTAATACGGTACCCGCAAAAAACTCGACAATAAAAGTTAAAAAAGTAAAAGTAAAATCAACCAAAAGAACAGGTAAGACAAAAGCAAAAATTTCTTTGAAAGCAGTAAGTGGAGTAAAAGGATATGTTGTAAAATATTCTACGAAGAAGAAGTTTGGTAAGAAGACTACAATCATAAAGAAAGTTAAAAAAGCGACATTTACAATTAAGAAATTGAAAGCCAATAAGAATTACTATGTGAAGGTGAGAGCATATAAAGTAGTAAACAATAAGACTTATTATGGAAAATGGAGTAATCGAAAAACAGTTAAAGTTTATAAGAAATAACAACTGTTCAATAAATTAGTATAGGAAGCAGACGAAAGTCTGCTTCTTTCGATTTGCGTAATTCCCCTTTCTATGATATGATATTTCGGTTAAAGAGTTTGTTTATGTAGAATATAGGATATAAAGAAATATATATACGATTTAGAACGGAGCGTTTTATGAAGTGGAATAAATATCGTCTGAAAACAACAACGCAGGCAGAAGATTTCGTTAGCGGAATTCTTATGGAATTAGGTATTAATGGAGTTCAGATAGAAGATAATGTGCAGATATCCCAAGAGGACAAAGAAAAGCAGTTTATTGACTATCTTGCTGATCTTCCAGAGGATGATGGGACAGCCTATATTAGTTTTTACACAGAAGAAAATTCAGAAGATAAGGACGATGAACTATTATTAGATACACTCCGTGAAAAATTAAAGGAAGCAAATACTTTTATAAAGATAGGGGAAGGAAGTATTGAAAAAAGTCTGACAGAAGATGTGGATTGGGTAAATAATTGGAAGAAATATTTTAAGTCTTTTACAGTAGATAATTTTTTTATTAAGCCGACTTGGGAAGAATTAGATGACATACACAAAGATATGGAAATGATAGAAATAGACCCAGGCACCGCTTTTGGTACAGGAAAGCATGATACTACGCAATTGTGCATCAAGCAGTTAATAAAATATGTAAAAGATGGAGATAATGTATTAGACCTTGGTTGTGGTAGTGGTATTTTATCTATTGTTGCAAAGAAATTAGGAGCAGCAGATGTAGATATGACAGATATAGATCCAGCGGCAATTGAGGCAGTAGGAGAAAATTTTGCAGTAAATAAAATGTCCATGGAAGATGTGGAAGTAATCGCCGGAAATGTTCTTGAAGATACGCAGTTACAGGCAAAATTTGAGAATAAGAAATATGATATTGTAGTGGCAAATATTTTAGCAGATGTTATTATTCCAATTGCAGGAATGGTAGATAGATTCTTAAAAACAGGTGGAATATTTATTTCGTCAGGCATTATTTATATGAAAGAAGATGAAGTAAAAGAAGCTGTGAAAAGTAATGACAATCTTGAATTAAAAGATGTGGTAAATCAGGGAGACTGGCGCAGCATCATTGCAGTAAAAAAATAATAGCGAAAGGAAATTCGGACAAAAGAGATGTATCGATTTTTTGTAGAGCCTGAACAGATTGGCGAAGAGGCAATTTCCATAACAGGCAAAGACGTAAATCATATAAAAAATGTTCTTCGTATGAAGATAGGAGAAACTGTTTTAGTCAGCGATGGCAGTGATAGAGAATATATTTGCGCTATTCGTCAGTTGAAAGAAGATGAAGTAATTGTTGATATAGAAGATATTAATGGGCAGACCAGGGAACTGCCCATTAAGGTTACCTTATTTCAAGCATTGCCAAAGGGCGATAAGATGGAGCTGATTATCCAGAAGATGATTGAACTGGGAGCCTATCAGATTGTTCCTATGGCAACGAAACGGTGTGTTGTAAAATTAGATGCAAAAAAAGCAGCAGCCAAGACGAAACGGTGGAATGCTATTGCAGAGAGTGCTGCAAAGCAGTCAAAACGTGGCATTATTCCACAGGTTATTGAGCCTGTAACATATAAGCAGGCACTTACGATGGCAAAAGATATGGACATGCTTCTCATTCCTTATGAAGAAGCTGAAAACATGGAACAGACCAGAGAGATAATTTCCACAATAAAAACCGGAATGAATGTTGGAATTTTTATTGGTTCAGAAGGTGGATTTGCAAAAGAAGAAGTAGAGATGGCACAGCAAAGTGGGGCAAAAGAAATTACATTGGGAAAACGAATTCTTCGAACTGAGACAGCAGGTATGATGTTGATGTCTGTACTGATGTATTTTATGGAAGAATAGAAAATAGGGAAATCCCTTGGTTAGAAAGGTTTGGTGCAAAATATGGAAGCGTATTTTGATAATTCGGCAACTACGAGAGTGACAGATTCTGTAAAAGATATTGTTGTAAAAACTATGACAGAAGATTATGGGAATCCGTCCTCTATGCATATGGTAGGAGTGGAAGCTGAAAAATATATTAAGACAGCAAAAGAGAATATTGCAAAGATTTTAAAAGTAGATGAAAAGGAAATCTATTTTACATCTGGTGGAACAGAGGGAAATAATCTGGCAATTGTGGGTGTGGTAGAGGCAAATAAACGTAGTGGAAATAAAATTATTACTACAGAGGTAGAACATGCATCTGTTGCAAGTCCCATGAAATATTTAGAGAAAGAGGGATACAATGTGGTATATCTTCCGGTAGACCGTTATGGAGTGGTAAATATAGAATCCCTGAAAAAGGAAATGAGTGAGGACACGCTTCTTGTTTCTGTGATGCACGTAAATAATGAAGTTGGAGCAATACAGCCTGTTGGAGAGATAGGAAAGTATATTAAAACCATAAATCCAAAGGTTGTTTATCATGTGGATGCAATTCAGGCATTTGGAAAAATGGAAATCAGACCAAAGAAGGAGCACATTGATATCCTGACGGTAAGTGGCCATAAGATTCATGGATCAAAAGGAAGTGGATTTATTTATATCAAAAAGAATACAAAGATTAATCCTATTATATCCGGCGGTGGACAGCAGGATGGTATTCGTTCTGGGACGGAAAATGTACCAGGAATCGCAGGAATTGGACAGGCAGCAAAGGATTGCTATGATAATTTGGAACAAAATGTTCGGAGAATGACAGAATTAAAAGACTATCTGATAGATAGATTATCAGAAATAGAAGGAGTGACAATCAATAGCAGGAAAGGAAATGAGGGGGCACCTCATATTGTTAGTGCAAGTTTTCGTGGCGTACGAAGTGAAGTGCTGCTTCATGCATTGGAGGATAAGGGCATTTATGTTTCAGCAGGAAGTGCGTGCTCATCTAATAGACCGTCCATTAGTAGAACATTAAAGGCAATGAACATAGATAAGGATTTATTAGGTTCAACCATACGATTTAGTTTTAGTGAATTTAATACAAAAGAAGAAATTGATTATTGCATGGAACAGTTAAATCAGTTGTTACCGGTACTAAGAAAATATGTAAGGAGATAAGAAGGAGAAGATATGTTTAAATCATTTTTGATAAAGTACGCTGAGATTGGCGTAAAGGGAAAAAACAGATATATATTTGAAAATGCATTAGTGGATAATGCAAAAAGAGCTTTGGATAAAATTGAGGGAGAGTTTCAAGTTACAAAAGAAAACGGAAGAGTTTATGCTATAGCTCTGAGCGATTATGATTATGACGAGGCGGTAGATGCTCTGCAGCATGTGTTTGGTATTGTTGGAATCTGCCCGATGGTACAGATAGATGACAATGGATTTGATGATTTGGCAGATAATGTTGTAAAATATATTGAAGAGAATTATGAGGATAAAAACTTCACATTCAAAGTGATGGCAAGACGTGCCAGAAAAAACTATCCAATGGATTCCATGGAAATCAATGCAGAGCTGGGTGGTAAAATATTGGATGCTTTTCCAAAGCTTCACGTAGATGTACATAATCCGGATGTGATTTTAAATGTAGAGATTAGAAATCATATTAATATTTATTCCAAAATTCTTCCGGGACCAGGTGGAATGCCTGTAGGAACAGCAGGAAAAGGAATGCTTCTTTTATCAGGAGGAATTGATAGTCCGGTAGCCGGCTGGATGACAGCAAAGCGTGGCGTTGTGGTAGATGCAGTGTATTTTCATGCACCACCATATACATCAGAGAGAGCAAAACAGAAGGTAGTAGACCTTGCAAAAATCGTATCAAAGTATTCCGGTCCGATGAATCTGTATGTAGTGAATTTTACAGATATTCAGATGTATATTTATGATAAATGTCCACATGATGAACTCACAATTATAATGCGTAGGTACATGATGAAGATTGCTGAGTATTTTGCAAAACAGGAAGGCGCTCATGGACTAATCACAGGAGAGTCCATTGGTCAGGTGGCGAGTCAGACGATGCAGAGCCTTGCGGCAACAAATGAAGTCTGTACATTGCCGGTATTCAGACCTGTCATCGCTTTTGATAAGCAGGAGATTATAGATGTATCATTAAAGATTGGAAGTTATGAAACATCTATTCTTCCATATGAAGACTGCTGTACGACATTTGTAGCAAAGCATCCGGTTACGAAACCAAATATTAACGTGATAAAAAATTCAGAGAAAAAACTTGCAGAAGAGATTGATAGAATGTTTGATGAAGCAGTGAATACTGCAGAACTGATAAAGATTCAGTAAAAAAGGGATTGGCCATTTCGGACCAATCCCTGAAAAGAAACAACCAACGTAATAATATATTGCTGTCTAATATATTATTACGCTGAAGGAAGTCAATTTATTTATATTTTTCAAGTACTTCTAAAATATCTTCAACATTTGATTCGCTATGTATATTTAAATCAATTGGTTTTGAAAGGTCTAAACTAAAGATTCCCATAATTGATTTTGCATCAATAACGTAGCGGCCTGAAACTAAATCGAAGTCACTATCAAACTTTGTTATATCATTGACAAAAGATTTTACTTTATCTATTGAACCAAGATTGATTGTCACTGTTTTCATTTTTAACACACCTCTCTTTCTTAATAAGTACATAATATCATGGATTAGTATTTTGTTCAATCGAAGAAATTATAAATTCTTATAAAAAAATAGTGAAATTGTCGGAAAAAGGAGAAGTTTTATGCGTAAGGCAGCATTACATAATTTAGGGTGTAAAGTAAATTCCTATGAAACAGAGGCTATGACTCAATTATTAGAAAAAAGTGGATATGAAATTGTAGATTTTACAGAAAAAGCAGATGTATATATTGTAAATACATGTTCTGTTACAAATATGGCAGACAGAAAATCCAGACAGATGCTCCATAAGGCGAAGTCAAAAAATCCGGAGTCAGTGGTGGTGGCTACAGGATGTTATGTTCAGACTGCCACAGAAAAAATAAAAGAAGATTTGTCTATAGATATTATTGTTGGAAATAATAAGAAGAAAGACATTGTGGAGATTCTTGATACTTTTTTTGAAAAGAATGAGAATATTCATTTAATAGATATCAATCATACAGAGGAATATGAGGATTTGGAAATTTCTACAGTTACAGAACATACACGAGCACATATGAAAATACAGGATGGCTGTAATAATTTCTGTTCATATTGTATTATCCCGTATGCCAGAGGAAGAATAAGAAGTCGCAAACTGGTTAATATAAAAAATGAGATGGAAAGACTGGCGGAAAGTGGATTCTGTGAAATTGTTTTAACAGGAATTAATTTAGGGTTTTATCAGGATGGAGACAAACGTTTAATTGATGTAATTGAAATGGCGGATGGAGTAGATGGAATAGAAAGAATCCGACTGGGTTCTATTGATCCGGAAATTATTACGGTGAAGTTTGTGGAGAGATTACGAAAAGTAAAAAAAATCTGTCCTCATTTTCATTTGTCATTACAAAGCGGATGTGATAGTATTTTAAAATCTATGAACAGACATTATACGACGAAAGAATATTTAGAAAAGTGTGAAATGTTAAGACAGGCATTTGAAAACCCTGCAATTACTACAGATATTATTGTAGGATTTCCAGGAGAGAGTACGTCTGATTTTGAAACCACTCTAAAATTTACAGATATGGTAAAATTTGCACAGCTGCATGTATTCAAATACTCAAAAAGAAACGGCACAGTAGCAGCAAATATGCCGGAACAGATTGAAGAAAAAGAAAAATCAAGGCGCAGTGAACTGTTGATTCAAGCGGGAATGGAACTAACAAAAAAGTACAGAGAAAGTTTTATTGGACAGAGAGAATCTGTACTGTTTGAGGAAATTAAAAAAATAGATGGAAGAGAATATTATGCAGGGCACACCAGAAATTACATAGAAGTTGCAATGGAGAGTAAAGAAGATGTGTCGGGTAAAGTCATTGAGGTTGAGATAAAAGACTTTATAAATGATGAAATAATGCTTGCCACTAGATAACTTTTATATTAAACTTATACTATACTGCCAAAAAAGGCAAAAAAAGGACGTGATGAGATGAATAATTTAGAAAACACACAGTACTTCAATGTAGGACAAGAACAGAAACTGGGAGTAGAGGAGATTTTTAAGCAGGTATACGAAGCATTATCTGAGAAGGGTTATAATCCGGTAAATCAGATTGTAGGATATATTATGTCAGGAGACCCGACTTATATTACCAGTCATAAAAACGCAAGAAGCCTTATTATGAAGGTGGAGCGTGATGAACTGATTGAAGAGGCTGTAAAATATTATATCAATAATAAACTTAAGTAATCTTTTAGATTTCTTTGTGGTTTAATTGATTAGAAAAAGGTTAAGAGAATATGAGATTATTAGCGTTAGACTTCGGTTCGAAAACAGTAGGTGTTGCTGTGTCAGACGAACTGGGGCTTACTGCGACAGGAGTGGAAATCGTCCGTAGAAAGTCTCCCGATAAATTAAGACAGACATTGGCACGTATTGAAGCATTGATTGAAGAATACCAGGTGGATAAAGTAATACTTGGTTATCCGGTGATGCTAGATGGCAGTGAGGGAGAGCGGGTCAGGAAAACAAAAGAGTTTGCGCAGATGCTGAAGCGTAGAACAGGAAAAGAAATTATTTTTCAGGATGAAAGACTTACTACAGTAGAAGCATACGAAATTATGGATTTCATGGGTATAAAAAAAGAAGACAGATATCATTATGTAGACATGGTAGCAGCAAAGGTAATACTGGAAGATTATCTGAATAGTAACGCAGAATAGAAGCGATATGATGCCGATAAAATTGAAAGGTGAAGTGATTAAAAATGGAAGAAATGATTGTTTTTGTAGACGAAGATGGCAAAGAGATAGAGATGTTTGTTATTGAAGAAACAAGAATTAATAATGTAAATTACATTCTCGTGACAGATAGTGATGGCGAGGATGAGGAAGCAGAAGCTTATATATTAAAAGATATATCTGATGACGAAGATGAAGAAGCTGTTTATGAATTAGTAGATAATGAATCAGAGATTGATTACATAGGAAAGATTTTTTCAGAATTGCTGGAAGATATTGATGTAACAGTTGAAGATTAAAGACTTAGTCTTCGGGCATTAGCTATGGAGTGATGAGAGGTCAAATCAGACCTTTTATGTTTGTGCGTAAAAATACGTGAGCGGAAATAAGAATTAGGAGGAGTTTAATTAATAATGAGTGACAATTCAAAAATAAAAGTAATTCCATTAGGAGGTTTGGAAGAAATTGGAATGAACATGACTGCCTTTGAGTACAATGACAGTATTGTTGTTGTGGACTGCGGCTTGTCATTTCCAACAGATGATATGCTGGGTATCGACTGTGTAATACCGGATATTACTTTTTTGAGAGAAAATATAGACAAGATTAAGGGATTTGTAATAACCCATGGGCATGAAGATCATATTGGTGCACTGCCATATGTATTAAAGGAAGTAAATGCACCGATTTATGCAACAAAGTTGACAATGGGAATTATAGAAGGTAAATTAAGTGAACATGAGCTGTTAAAGGCTGTGAAACGAAAAGTGATAAAGTTTGGTCAGAGCATTCATCTAGGTGATTTCAGAATAGAATTTATCAGAACAAATCATAGTATTGCAGATGCGGCGGCATTGGCGATACACACACCGGAGGGAATTATTATACACACCGGGGATTTTAAGGTAGATTATACACCGGTGTTTGGTGATGCGATTAATCTTGCAAGATTTAGTGAATTAGGCAAGAAAGGTGTACTGGCATTATTGTGTGACAGTACTAATGCGTTGAGACCGGGCTTTACACCATCAGAGCGCAAAGTCGGAGAGACTTTTGAACATATTTTTGCAGAACATAAGAAGAGCAGAATAATTATTGCTACTTTTGCATCAAATGTGGATAGAGTGCAGCAGATTATAAATACAGCATGTAAATATAAGCGAAAAGTAATTGTAGAAGGAAGAAGTATGGTAAACATTATCTCAGTTGCAAGGGAAATGGAATACCTGAAAATACCTGAAAATACATTGATTAGTATAGAGGAGATGGATAATTATACAGATGATCAGTTAGTTTTAATTACAACTGGCAGTCAGGGAGAATCTATGGCTGCATTATCACGTATGGCGGCATCTCTTCATAGAAAGGTTCATATAAAACCTAGTGATACGATTGTATTCAGTTCTACACCGATTCCGGGAAATGAGAAAGCAGTAACGAAAGTTATTAATGAACTGTATCATCAGGGGGCAGAAGTTATTTTCCAGGATACTCATGTTTCGGGACATGCATGTCAGGAAGAGATTAAGTTAATGTATGCATTAGTAAAACCAAAGTATGCAATTCCGGTTCATGGTGAGTACCAGCATTTGAAAGAACATGGCAGACTTGCGGAAAGCATGGGTATACCAAAGGAGAATGTTTTTCTATTAGAATCAGGAGATGTGTTGGCACTCAACGGTGAATCAGCAAAGGTTGAAGGAAAAGTTCCGGCCGGCTCTGTACTGGTTGACGGTTTGGGTGTTGGTGATGTTGGAAACATTGTATTGAGAGACAGACAGAATCTTGCAGAAAATGGAATTATTATCGTTGTGTTAACTTTAGAGAAGTATTCTAATCAGATTCTGGCAGGACCGGATATTGTAACAAGAGGGTTTGTCTATGTGAGAGAGTCTGAAAATCTCATTGAAAATGCAAAAGAGGTAGTTACAAATGCATTGTTGGATTGCCTCGAAAGCAGAAATGTTGACTGGGGCAAGATTAAGATGGTTGTTAAAGACAGTCTTGGTGAATATTTATGGAAGACAATGAAAAGAAGTCCGATGATTTTACCAATTATTATGGAAGTGGAATAGTCAGGAGTATATATGGATAAGAGTAACACATCAAAAGGCTTTGCTAATGTTTCGGTTAAAATATGTAAGTATGTTATTATGGTAGTGGTTATTGTAATATGTGCTACGGCTGCCTTTAATTTTGGTTCATCAATTTTTTATTCTGAAGGAGTAGATCCGGCACCGGGTACCGATATGCCTGTAACAGTAAAAGAAGGAACGTCAATTGATGCTTTGGCAGACACTTTAGAGGAATATGGAATTATTAAAGATACTACGATATTTAAGATTCAATCTTATGTATATGACACAAAAAGCATTAAACCGGGAACTTACATTTTTAATACATCTAAATCGGGTGAAGAGATATATGAAATAATTAAAGAAGGTCCCGAAGAAAATAAAGAAGATAAGAAAAAATCAGAGTAAACTATGCGCGGCTGAAGCAAATGTGTTGCAAGAAAAACTGCGAAACGGAGATTCATATGATAGTAGATGAAAGAATCGTATCGTACATGAATTCATTAGAGAGTGCAAATACGGAAGTGTTGACGAGGATTGAAAGAGAAGCACATAAAGATAATGTGCCTATTATAAGAAAGGAAATGGAGAGCTTTCTTAGAGTGATGTTGTCAATAACAAGACCGACGAGAATATTAGAGCTGGGTACTGCAGTTGGGTACTCAGCCATTTTAATGAGTGAATGTATTGATGTGGGGACAAAGATAGTTACAATTGAAAATTATGAAAAGAGAATTCCTATTGCAAAAGAAAATATAAGACTGGCAGGGAAAAGCGATGTAATAGAGTTATTAGAAGGAGATGCTTTAGAAATTATGCCGTCATTAGAGGCAAATCAGTTTGATTTTGTATTTATGGATGCAGCAAAAGCTCAATATATTCATTTTTTACCGGAAGTATTGCGATTGATGAAGAAGGGGGCTGTTCTTATTACAGATAACATCCTGCAGGAAGGGGATTTAATACAGTCAAAGTATGTTGTAAGGCGAAGAGACAGAACCATTCATAAACGAATGCGAGAATATCTGGAGGTTGTAAAGAAACATCCGGAACTTGAAACAAGCATTGTGCCTATTGGCGATGGAATTACGATTTCGGTAAAAAAATAAGTGGATAAAAATTGTCAACAGAGTGAAAGATAAGAGGAAGTAGAAAATGAGAAAACCAGAATTATTAGTACCGGCAAGTAGTCTGGAAGTATTAAAAACAGCTGTAAGATATGGTGCAGATGCGGTTTATATTGGTGGAGAAGTTTTTGGTTTAAGAGCGAAAGCAAAGAATTTTTCTTTGAATGAAATGGCAGAGGGTGTGAAATATGCACATGAATATGGCGTAAAAGTGTATGTTACAGCGAATATTTTAGCTCATAATGCAGATATTGAACCAGTTAAGGTATATTTCAATGATTTAAAGAAAGTTAAGCCGGATGCATTGATTATTTCTGACCCGGCAGTTTTTACGATTGCAAAAGAGATGCTGCCGGATATGGAACTGCATGTAAGTACACAGGCAAATAATACAAATTACGGAACATATAAGTTTTGGTATGGACTAGGAGCAAAGCGTGTAGTTTCTGCCAGAGAATTATCTATCCGCGAGATTAAAGAGATTCGAGAGAATATTCCTGATGATATGGAGATAGAGACATTTATTCATGGAGCGATGTGCATTTCTTATTCGGGGAGATGTCTGCTCAGCAGTTTTATGACAGGACGGGATGCGAATAAGGGAGCATGTACCCATCCGTGCCGTTGGAAATATGCTGTCATGGAGGAGAACAGACCGGGTGAGTATATGCCGATAGAAGAAAACGAAAGAGGAACATACATCTTTAATTCGAAGGATCTTTGCATGATTGAGCATATACCGGAACTGATAGATGCGGGGATAGACAGTTTTAAGATAGAAGGAAGAATGAAGACCGCGTTGTATGTTGCCACAGTTGCCAGAACATACAGAATGGCAATTGACGATTATTTAGAAAGTCCTAAGAAGTATCAGGAAAATATATCAAAATATAAGGAGTTTATTTCACAGTGTACATACAGGCAGTACACAACAGGATTTTTCTTTGGAAAGCCGGATGAAACTACACAGATTTATGACAGTAATGTCTATGAGAGAGAATATGTCTATCTGGGAATTGTAGGAGAAAGAGTTTCTGAAAAAGAATACAGGTTAGAGCAGAAGAATAAATTTTTTGTAGGGCAGACGATTGAAATTATGAGAGCAGATGGCAATGACATTGAAGTAGAAGTAGTTTCTATCAAAGATGAAGAGGGAAATGAAATGGATAGCTGTCCGCATCCGAAACAACAGTTGATAATTAATCTTGGTATGGAATTGGAATCAGGAGACATACTCAGAGTGAAAAGTGAAGAAAAACAGGTGAATAGTTAAAGAGTTAATTACGTAAGGTACAAAAACGGACATTCAGTCCGTTTTTTTCGTGTATAGTACAGGCACGAGAAAATCACGTTTTGCATAATATAGAACTAAGTATGTCGAGAGGTGCGAAGCGTGAAAACTTTTTTGGAACCTTTAACACCAGCAGAAGAGAGAGAATGTGTGGAAAGGTTTAAGCAGGGAGATAAAGAAGCAAAGGACATACTCATTGAAAGAAATTTAAGACTGGTGGCGCATATTGCAAAAAAATACTATAGTGAAAACCGTGATAATGAGGATTTAATTTCTATAGGAATTGTAGGACTCATTAAAGCAGTAAACACTTACAATCCATCTAAAGGAAACCGATTGGTGACTTATGCATCAAAATGCATTGAGAATGAACTTTTAATGATGTTACGAAGTGAACGGAAAAGAAATAAAGAAGTATCATTAAATGAGCCGATAGGAATGGACAAAGAAGGAAATACAATTAGTCTTATGGACGTTGTGGAAAATGATGAAATCGATACATTGGATAAAATGGAAAAAGCTGAGGATATTGTCAGAGTAAAAAAATATGTAGATACAGTACTATCAGATAGGGAAAAAGAAATTATAGTAAGAAGATATGGATTAAACGGAGCGGCTCCTGTTACTCAGAAAAAAGTAGGAGCTGATATGGGAATATCCCGAAGCTATGTCAGCAGAATTGAAAAAAAAGCCTTAGAGAAATTAAAAAAAGCTTTTGACAACACATATATTGAGTGATATATTTAAATATAATTAGTTGCTCTTTTGAATAATAATATTGGAGGAGTATGCTTATGGTATGTAGAATCAATTGTGCTGTCATAACCGGTGTAGAGGTATTACCGGTTGTGGTAGAAACAGATATATGTAATGGCCTGCCATCTTTTGATATGGTAGGTCTTTTGTCGTCTGATATCAAGGAATCCAGAGAACGGGTAAGAACCGCCATTAGAAATTCAGGATTTGTCCTGCCGCCTAAGAGAATAACAATTAGTTTTTCACCGGGAAATATTAGAAAGACAGGGACCTATTTTGACCTTTCTATAGCAGTATCTATACTATCTTCACTTGAGATACTGCAGTGTGAGACAAAAGACAAAATGTTTATCGGAGAATTAAGTTTAGATGGGAAAGTAATTCCTGTAAATGGGGTTTTACCGGTGGCATTGTATGCGATGGAAAAAGGAATAAAAAAATGTTTTGTTCCCAAAGAAAATTCAGGGGAGTGCAGATGTATTGAGGGCTTAGATGTCATTGCTGTTGAGAATCTGAATCAATTGGTAATGATGCTGAATTCGGAGCAATATTATATGGAAGAAACTAAAACGGAGGAACCGGAAGAAACCCTATATGAGAGAGAGGATTTCAGGTATATAAAAGGGCAGATTCAGGCAAGAAAGGCAGCGGAAGTTGCAGCGGCAGGTATGCACAATTTATTGCTTATAGGACCACCCGGCACAGGAAAAACGGTGGTGGCGAAGGCAGTCCCCGGAATTCTGCCGGACATGACAAAAGATGAAATTATTGAAATATCAAAAATACAAAGTATTGCAGGTACATTAAATGGAAGAATGGTAAAAAGACGACCTTTTCGCAATCCGCATCATACGACTACAGTGACTGCACTGACAGGGGGAGGCTCTGTGCCGAAACCGGGAGAACTTACATTGGCACATGGTGGAGTTCTCTATATGGACGAGTTTCCTGAGTTCTCAAGAAATGTAATGGAAGCATTAAGGCAGCCTTTAGAGGACAGGCAGGTAATCGTTTCAAGAGCAGGAGGATCGTTTTGCTTTCCTGCGGATTTTATGCTGCTTGCGGCGATGAATCCCTGCAGGTGCGGATATTATCCTGACAGAAATAAATGTTCATGTACAGAGCGTGAAGTGTGCAAATATTTAGAGAAAATCAGTGGTCCGATATTGGATAGGATGGATTTGTGCGTATATATGAATCCGGTTTCATATTGGGAATTAAAAGAAGAAAGGCAACAGGAAAGTTCGGAAGAAATCAGGAAGCGTGTCAATATAGCAGCAGAGATACAAAGAAAACGATATAAAGATGAAAATATTAATTATAATAGTCAACTACAGGGAGTTTTAATAGAAAAATATTGTAAGCTTCAAAAGGGCGAGGAAGATATATTAAAAGAGATATATGAAAAAATGGATCTGAGTGTTCGTGCACATGAGAAGATATTGAAAGTAGCCAGAACGATTGCGGATTTAAAGGAAAAAGAGAAGATTTCTATGGATGAACTGGCAGAGGCTGTCAGTTATAAAATAATAGAAAAAGGGGGAAGGATATGAGTGACAGAGAGTATTGGTTGTGGATTTCCAGTATAGATTTTATTTATTTTGATAAGTTGAAGAAACTGATAGAGCAGTTTAAAAGCGTAAAAAACATATACTGTGCCAGTAAAAAAGATTTAATGATAAAAGGAGGACTGAGCGATAAAGAAATTAAAGTATTGGATAACAGTAGAAAATGTTTTAGGACCGAACAGTATTTAGAAAGTTTAAAGAAAGATAATATTCAGTTTGTGTGCATTGAAGATAAAGATTATCCGCAACGTTTATTTCCGTATAATCATAAACCATACTATTTATTTTACAAAGGAAGGCTGCCGGATGACGGTATGCCGATAGTAGCTATGGTAGGAGCGAGAGCATGTTCGGGATATGGGAGAAATATGGCAAAAAGACTTGCCAGAGAGTTATCTGACAATCATGTGCAGATAATTAGTGGAATGGCAAGAGGAGTTGATACATATAGTGGGTTAGGAGCACTAGAGGGAGCAGCACCGGTTTTTGCTGTACTTGGGTGTGGGGTTGACATTTGTTATCCGACAGAAAATATAGAATTATATGATAATATTTTAAAAAACGGCGGGATTATATCGGAATATTCACCGGGCAGTCCGCCGGCATCATGGCATTTTCCACAGAGGAACAGAATTATCAGCGGGTTGGCTGATAAGGTAGTAGTAATAGAGGCAAAAGAAAAAAGCGGCTCATTGATTACAGTAGAGTGGGCACTGGAACAGGGGAAGGATGTTATGGCTGTTCCGGGAAGGGTTGGGGATAGTTTAAGCAGTGGCTGTAACCGATTAATAAAGAATGGAGCGGGCTTGGTAACATCGGCAGAAGATATCATGGAAGAACTTAAATACGTAGTATTTAATAAGGCAGATAAAAAAGGCAGTATAGAAAAAACACTTGAAAAAGAGTTTTTGTTGTTGTATAGTGAGTTAAGTTTACAGCCGAAAAATATATATGAGTTAATACAAGCAACAGGACTAAAGTATGAAAGACTTGTGGAGATGTTGTTACAATTACAGTTACGGGGGCTGATTGAGCAACCATCATATAATTGTTATTCAAGGCTAAATTAATATCTTTAAAGAAGGAGATGTTTATGGCAAAGTATCTTGTGATTGTGGAATCACCAGCGAAAGTAAAAACTATTAAGAAATTTTTAGGTTCTAATTATGAAGTGGTAGCTTCAAACGGACATGTAAGGGACATGCCTAAGAGTTCAATGGGAATTGACTTTGAAAATGATTATGAGCCAAAATATATTACTATCAGAGGCAAGGGAGAAAAACTGGCGGAATTACGCCGTTATGTCAAAAAAGCAGACAAAGTTTATCTGGCGACTGACCCGGACCGTGAGGGAGAGGCAATTTCATGGCATCTTGCAAACTCTTTAAAATTGGAAGATAAGAAGACAGCAAGAATTACATTTAATGAAATCACAAAGCCGGCTGTTAAGGAATCTTTAAAGAATCCAAGAGAGATTGATATGGACTTGGTTGATGCCCAGCAGGCAAGACGTGTTATTGACAGAATGGTGGGATATAGTATCAGTCCGCTGCTTTGGCAGAAAATAAAGAGAGGACTTAGTGCAGGACGTGTTCAATCCGTTGCACTTCGTATGCTTTGTGACAGAGAGGAAGAAATTAATGCATTTATTCCAAAGGAATATTGGGATATGGATGCAGTTTTAAAATTTAAGAATAAAGAATTTACGGTAAGTTTCTACGGTGATAAGAAAGGAAAGATAGAGATTACCGGAAAGGAACAGCTGGATAAGATTATTGAAGAATTAAAAGGCAGTAAATTTAGTGTAAATGATATTAAAAAAGGAAACAGAACAAGAAAAGCTCCAATCCCATTTACAACCAGTACTATGCAGCAGGAGGCGTCCAAGGCATTGAATTTTTCAACGCAGAAGACAATGCGTATTGCTCAGCAGTTATATGAAGGTGTTGATATTAAGGGACGTGGAAGCATTGGTTTGATTACTTATCTTCGTACAGATTCTACCAGAGTTTCAGAGACGGCAGAGGCACAGGTTAAGGAATTTATCGAAGAAAATTATGGTATGGATTATATGACAAAAGAGGTTAATGCAAAGAAAGCCTCTAAAAAAATACAGGATGCACATGAGGCTATCAGACCGACAGATGTTACATTGACACCTGATAAGGTAAAAGCACAGCTTCCAAGAGACCAGTTCAGACTGTATCAGTTAATATGGAAGAGATTTGTTGCCAGCCGTATGGGAAATGCCGTATATGATACATTTAATGTGAAAATCGGTGCCAAGGATTATGTATTTAATGCATCTACATCAAAAATCAATTTTGATGGTTTTATGAAAATTTATACAGATAGTGACAATGAAAAGGTTGTGACGAACAATACGATTGCAAAATTGGAAAAAGATTCTGAATTAGAGTTTGTTAAATTTGAGGAGAATCAGCATTTTACTCAGCCGCCTGCTCATTTTACAGAAGCAGCGTTAGTAAAGGCTATGGAAGAACAGGGAATCGGTCGTCCGAGTACGTATGCTCCAACAATCAGCACGATTGTCGGAAGAAGATATGTGACTAGAGAAAAGAAAAATCTTTATGTTACAGAATTAGGTGAGGCAGTAAATAATGTAATGAAGACAGCATTTAAGGTAATTGTCGATACGGAGTTTACCGCAAATATGGAATCTCTACTGGACTCTGTGGAAGAGGGAGAAGTAGAGTGGAAGACTATTATCAGAAATTTCTATCCGGATCTTGATCTTATGGTAAAAGATGCTGAACAGAAATTGGAAAAGATTCAGATTGCAGATGAAGAGTCTGATGAAATCTGCGAAGAGTGCGGAAGAAGAATGGTTATTAAATATGGTCCGCATGGTAAGTTTCTTGCATGTCCGGGATTCCCGGAATGTAGAAATACAAAGCCATATCTTGAAAAGGTAGGAGTGCCATGTCCAAAGTGTGGTAAAGACGTAGTATACCGTATGACGAAAAAAGGACGTAGATATTATGGATGTATTGACGGACCGGAATGTGACTTTATGTCATGGCAGAAACCATCTACAGAAAAGTGTCCGCAATGTGGCGGTTACATGGTGGAAAAAGGAAATAAGCTGGCATGTGCTGATGTAGAATGCGGATTTGTGCGAAGTAAAGAGCAAGACAAGTAGAAGGAAAAAGTCAGACCCGTGCGAAGCACGGTCAGAAAAAGATATAGAAACGAAAGTTCACTCTCGTTTCTATATCTTTTTCTTTTTCTGAGACAGTGTGTGTCAGCATACTGCTCTGACTTTTTATGACCAGACTTATCCTGCGAGTACCGCGACAGTGACCGAAAATCGGTTTTCCGATTTTCGGTCACTGCGTTTATCGATGCACAAATTTATGTGCTTTGATAGTAAATATTTTTTTAAATAAATATTGAAATTATAAAATAAATTTGATATATTGAATATGAAAGAGATATGTAGTTTCAAATCTACAAAAAATAGACCCTTCAGTAGCGTCATCTACTGAAGGGTCTTGTTATTTTAGGCTAACCATACCCAGGCTGGTTCTACCGCTTTCCATCCAACCATTTGCAAATATAATAAGCAATGATACTTGCCATAATGGAAACTACGAAGGAGATATGTAGTTCCATTGATATCACCCCCTTTCTGTCATCAGTGTAGGGAAATGACAATACGATTATACAATTAAAATGTTGCGTTGTAAATAGCGTGAGTTGAATAATGCAAAAAATCTTAATAGTCTATTAAAAAAAGAATTGACAAATTTTACATAAAGGTATAACCTAATAAAACATGAATATAAAAATTAGAAAAGGAGGTCAATAAAATGAGAACATATAATAATTTAAATAAAGATAATAAATTAAATAAAAAATTATGGAAAAGTACCTCCGGTTTATATAAGAATTAATATATAAATTAATTCAATATTATTTTAACTTATTTGCCGTGGTAGTTTTCTGCCACGGTTTTTCTTATATAGAATATTACCGTGAGTTGTTTGTATAGTTTCGTATTAAGATAGTTTTGTTTAGAGGAAAGAGGGAGAAAAAATGAAAAAAATATCGACATATATTTTTAAATATAAATGGAAATATATCATTGCAATTATATCAATGATTATTTCGGTTACTTTAGATTTGATGGCACCACAGTTCACAAAACATATTATTGATGACGTTATCGTTGGTGGGCAGATGTCTAAATTAAAGTTTTTGCTGCTGGGAATATTGGCAGTTGGAATAGGCAGATGTATTTTTCAGTATATAAAAGAGTATACTTTTGACTGTTTAGGTTCTGATATTGCCAGTTCCATGAGAAAAGATTTATTTGTACATACACAAAATTTAAGTGAGGACTTTTTTGACAGGACAGATACCGGCGAACTGATGTCTCGAATCAAAGATGATATTGATAAAATATGGGATGGCCTTAGTTATGTTAGTATGCTTCTGATTGAAGTGGCTATCCATACTTCAATTGTATTATTTTGTATGTATACGATGGATGTCAGGCTTGCTGTTATTCCTACAGTTGCTATGATTTTTTGCGGATGCATTGCATTAATTATGGAAAGAAAGCTTGGGGCTGTTTATGAGGAAATCAGTGAAGAAAATGCAGAGTTAAATACGGTTGCGGAAGAAAATCTTGCAGGAGTGAGAACTGTTAAGGCTTTTGCCAGAGAGAAATATGAAATTAAGAAGTTTTTATCACATAATAAGCGTTATTATGAACTGAACATGAAACAGTCAAAGGTTTTTGTAAAATATTATCCATATTTTTCGGTGGTTACAAAAGTACTTCCACTGTTGACATTGCTTGTCGGAGGGAGACATGCAATTGAAGGAAGTATTACTCTGGGTACATTAAGTGCCATGGTGGAATATTCCAATAATATTGTCTGGCCAATGGAGATGCTGGGATGGCTTACAAATAGCTTTTCATCTGCAGTTGCTTCCAACAAAAAAATCAAAAAGATTTATAAAGAAACACCATCTATAAAGGAAGCGGAGAATCCTATCGTTTTAAATGCAGTAAAAGGAAAAATTGAATTTGATAAGGTCTGCTATGGCAAAGGTGATAAAAAGACAATTTTGGAGGATATCAGTTTTACAGTAAGACCGGGAGGAACGCTTGGAATTATGGGAGAGACCGGTTCAGGAAAATCTACGATTATTAATCTGCTGTCCAGATACTATGATGTCTCGGGTGGAGAAATTAAGATGGATGATGTGGATATCAGACAAATGTCATTAAAACAGGTAAGAGAAAGTGTTGCACCTGTTATGCAGGATGTATTTCTGTTTTCGGATACCATTTCAGAAAATATTAAACTGGGTAAAAAAGATTCTGTTGGGAAAGAAGAAATTATGCAGGCATCTGATAAAGCTCAGGTCAGTGAATTTGCCGAAGGTATGGAAAATCAGTATGATACGGTTATTGGTGAGCGAGGCGTGGGTCTTTCCGGCGGACAGAAACAGCGTATCAGTATTGCCAGAGCTTTTGCAAAACAAAATCCGATATTGGTGTTAGATGATTCAACCTCAGCATTGGACATGGAGACAGAGCAGCAGATTCAAAGTGCATTGGATGAATTAGAGAATGTAACAAAAATTATTATTGCTCATAGAATCAGTGCTGTAAGAAAGGCAGATGAAATCATCTTTTTAAAAGATGGAAGAATTGCTGAAAGGGGAACGCATGATAAACTGATGTCAGAGAAAGGTTTGTATTATCAGACTTATCTGGCACAGTATGGAGATGCGATTACAGAAGAAAGGGGGAGGATATAATGGCTTATAATTCTTTTAAGGAAGATGAACAGAGCGTAGAGAAAAGTAAACTTCATACATTAAAAAGATTGTTTTCCTATTTGTTTCAGTACAAATGGACAATACTTCTTGTGTTGGTATTAATGGGATATTGTGTGGGTGTTACATTGATCAATCCTCTGATTATAGAGTCTGCAATTGATGATTATATTGGAAAAAAAGATTATGTGGGATTATATAAATTGTTGCTGATTGCTTTAGGATTAAATCTGCTGGTTACATTTGCCATAAAAAGCCGAATGTATATTATGGCAAAGATGTGTAACAAGATATTGCTTACGATTCGTCAGGAACTGTATACACATATTCAAAAGTTGGGATTTCAGTTTTTTGACAGCAGACCGACGGGAAAAATTTTATCAAGAATCATCGGAGATATTAATTCTTTAAAAGACGTGTTGTCAAACTGTGTGACGACATTAATACCGGATTTTATTACTGTGGCAGCTGTGGTGACAATTATGTTTGCAAAAAATCCAAAGCTGGCACTAGCTGCATTAATCAGTACACCGCTAATGATTTTCGCAACATCTTATATAGAAATTAAAGCGCATCCAAGATGGCAGTCGTTTCGTAAGAAATCTTCTAATTTAAATGCGTTTCTCCACGAAGATATGTCGGGAATGAGAGTGATACATAGTTTTACGGCAGAAAAGGAAACGGAAGAGACATTTGATGAATTGATTAAAGAGCATAAGCAGTCTTTTCGCAAGGCAGTGAGAATGAGTGATTGTTTTGGTTCGGCAATTGATTTCTCATGGGGACTGGGATGCCTGTCTCTGTATTTTGTGGGAATTGTTATATTGAAAGAAGAACATATTTCTGTGGGTACTTTTTTAGCATTTGGAACATATATCAATATGTTTTGGCAGCCAATTAATAACTTAAGTAATTTTTATAATCAGATTATTACTAATATTGCGGGGGCTGAAAGAATTTTTGAAATTTTAGATACAGAGCCGGAGATTACGGACGAAGAGGGGGCATCAGAACTTCCCGAATTAAAAGGAAAGGTAGAATTTGACAATGTAACATTTGGATATGATGAAGAGGCAGTATTGAAGGATGTTAGTTTTCAGGTAGAACCGGGAGAGATGATTGCATTGGTAGGTTCAACAGGAGCAGGTAAGTCTACGATTATAAATCTGATCAGCAGATTTTATGATGCAGGTAAAGGAAGAGTGCTTCTTGACGGATACAATGTTAAAGACGTAACGATTGAGAGCCTGAGAAGTCAGGTTGGGACGATGACTCAGGAAAATTTTATTTTTTCAGGAACAATTAAGGATAATATACGTTACGGAAAATTAGATGCGACGGATGAGGAAATTATAGAAGCGGCAAAGGCTGTTAATGCACATGAGTTTATTATGAAAATGGAAAAGGGATATGATACAAAACTCTCAGAAAGAGGTGGCGGATTATCTATTGGACAAAAACAATTACTGGCATTAGCACGTACAATGGTATCAAAACCTAAAATACTAATATTGGATGAAGCAACTTCTAGTATTGATACAAAAACAGAACTAATGGTACAAAACGGAATTGAACAGGTATTAAAAGGCCGGACATCTTTTGTAATTGCACACAGACTTTCTACTATTAAGAAAGCAGACAGAATCTTTGTCGTAGAAGGGGGAAGAATTATTGAAGAAGGAAACCATGAGCAGTTATTAGAGTATAAGGGCATTTATTACAATCTGTGGAAGGTTGGAGTGCAGCCTGACAGCGAAAAGCAGTAAGCCTGCTTGTGATTCGAACTGATGGCTGAACTGTTTTGGAAAAAACTGTTGCAAGCATTTTTCTTTTATGCTATGATACTTGAGTTGCATTAAGCACATCTGTGGAGAAACAGACCGGTGCCTTTGCTCGAGGTAGTCTGATTTGGTGAAGCAGATGGAAGGTATGGTATTTGCCAATCATTGTGTGGTTGGAACGATACCAAATATTATTTTAAAAACCAGGAGGTAGAAAAATGGGCGTTATTTCAATGAAACAGTTATTAGAAGCAGGTGTTCATTTTGGACATCAGACAAGAAGATGGAACCCTAAGATGGCTCCATACATCTACACAGAAAGAAATGGTATCTACATCATCGACTTACAGAAGTCAGTAGGTAAAGTAGATGAAGCTTACAAAGCAGTTGCTGATATTGCAGCAGACGGTGGTACAGTTCTTTTCGTAGGAACAAAGAAACAGGCACAGGAAGCTGTAAAAGAAGAAGCACAGAGATGTGGAATGTACTACGTTAACGAGAGATGGTTAGGTGGTATGCTCACAAACTTTAAGACTATTCAGTCAAGAATTAAGAGATTAAAAGACATCGAAAGAATGGCAGAAGACGGAACATTTGATGTTCTTCCTAAAAAGGAAGTTGTAAACTTAAAGAAAGAATGGGATAAGCTTGAGAAGAACCTTGGTGGTATCAAGGATATGAAGAGAATCCCAGATGCTATTTTCGTTGTAGATCCTAAGAAGGAAAAGATTTGTGTTCAGGAAGCACATTCACTTGGTATTACTTTAATTGGTATTGCAGATACTAACTGTGATCCTGAAGAATTAGATTATGTTATCCCAGGTAATGATGATGCTATCAGAGCAGTTAAACTTATTGTTTCTAAGATGGCTGATGCTGTAATCGAAGCAAACCAGGGTGAAGAAATGGTTGCTCCTGAAGTTACAGAAGAAGTAGTTGAAGAAGCAGAAGCAGATGATGCTGAATAATATTCATTAGCAGAAAATCAAGTAGTATTGAGGTATATTTGATTTTATCTAATAATTTTGCGAAAAAACTTTTGTTTTGAGTAGTATATAGGAATAGATTAACAGGAGGAATAAATTATGACAATTACAGCAGCAATGGTAAAAGAATTAAGAGAATTAACAGGCGCTGGTGTTATGGCTTGTAAGAACGCTTTAGTAGAAACTGATGGAAATCAGGAAGAAGCTATTGAAGTTTTAAGAAAAAAAGGTGAAGCTACAGCTGTAAAGAAATCAGGAAGAATCGCAGCTGAAGGTATTGTTTATACAACAGTTAAAGATGGTAAGGCAGCAATCGTTGAAGTAAACTCTGAAACAGATTTCGTTGCTAAGAACGAAAAGTTCCAGACTTTCGTTGCAAATGTTGCTGATCAGATTATTGATACAGATGCAGCAGATATGGACGCATTCATGGCTGAACCATGGAAACTTGATACAGCTAAAACTGTAAAAGACGAATTAGTATCACAGATTGCTGTTATCGGTGAAAATATGAACATCAGAAGATTTGAAAAGATTGAATCAGATGGTGTTATAGCATCATACATTCATGCAGGCGGAAAAATTGGTGTATTAGTTGAAGCTGATGCTCCAGCAAATGATACTGTAAATGCTGCAATTAAGACAATTGCAATGCAGATCGCAGCGATGAACCCACAGTACGTTTCAAGAAGTGATATCTCAGCGGATGAACTTGCTAAGATGAGAGAAATTACTGTTGACAGTGCATTAAATGAGCCAGATACACTTCCAAAGCCAATCCAGAAGGATATCTTTGCAGAAGCATTAAGCCAGAACGTGTTCAATGATGAAGATAAAGCAATCTATGAAGAAAAGCAGAATGATAAATATTTATTCAACTTCCTTTCAAAAGAAGCAAAGGCTTCATTATGCGAAATCGCTTTAGCTAAGAAGGCTGAAATCATGGAAAACAAGATTTTCAATGGTTTAGTTGAAGGTCGTGTTTCAAAGCAGTTAAAAGAAGTTTGTCTTCTTGATCAGACATACGTAATGGCTGCAGACGGAAAGCAGACAGTTGCTAAGTACTTAGAAGAAGTATCAAAGCAGATTGATGGAACAGTCACTCTTAAGAAGTTTGTTCGTTTTGAGACAGGTGAAGGTCTTGAAAAGAAAGAAGAGAACTTTGCTGAGGAAGTAGCAGCCCAGATGAATCAGTAAACTTCTGAATGAAAATGATTCACGAACCCCTGAAAATCCCATAGAATGGGCATTTTCAGGGGTTTTTTGCGTTCTAAGGAGAGGTTCATAAATTATCGTAAATTACCGTATTTTGAGTGCCAATTTGGGGGATTTTTGGGGGAAGAGTTGGGGGAAGGGGTATCCCCCAAATGGTGTGTGAAAGTTTGCCTCGTTCTTTTGGGAAAAGGAGAGAAGTTTGCTTGACATTTCTGGACGTAGATTTACATGGATTTTCTCTAAATGGTGTTAGGGTGCGTAAGCTGTTATATTTTATCAGAAAGGGATAATGGGATACTGGCAATTGTTAGTTGATAGAAAGTGTGAAATAGGATTATAATGCTACTGTAAGAAGTAAAACGTTAAGATAAAATTTTCATTAGTGGGGAGGGTATTATATTGAAGATATTTAAAGATACAGGTCTTATGGAACAATCTGCTCACTTCGGATGGCAGGATAAAGATCAGGCATTATATGGGCTAAGAGAAGGATATAAAAATAGTGCTGATGAATTAGTTGAAATAGCATTGGATAACGGCAATAATCATAAAATACTTGATACGTTTATTTTTCCGATATTGTTTTCTTATCGGCATTCTTTGGAAATTTCGTTAAAGCATATTTATATGCGGGCGAGAGGAACTATGCCTAAAGGCGGACATAGCTTATTAGACTTATGGGACTGTGTGAAAAAAGAGATTATTGATGATATGATATGTTCAGAAGATTTTATAAATCAAGTCAAAATGTATAAGGAGAATTTCTTTAAATATTCTCTTGACGGGATAAACTTGCAAGAGATAAGGAAGATGTTGCAGGAACTACAAGAAGCCAATCAAAAGAGAGATGAAATTAAGAATAATGTACGACAAGTGGATCAAAATGCAGAAGTTTGGCGTTATTTAGTTAGAATGGATGATAGTCTATATTTTACTTGTGGGCATTCCATTGATTATACAGTTTTAAAAGATGGAATCAATCACATATATGAGGTATTAGATTTTGTTTACCATATTGTTGACGAATATTTATCATCATAAAAAGATTAACACATTTGAGTAGGATTTAAAGGAGAAATTAAATGAAAGAGATATTTAGCTATAATGCAGATGTTAATAAGACTGCATATATGAACTGGAGGACGAGCCATCATGACCATATTTATAACATGATAGTTATTGCGGATGGCTTCATGAATTCTGCGATAATGCTCGCAGAAGCAGCATTGGTTGACAATTGGGATAAAAAAGCAGATAGCCTTATTTATCCAATTATATTTAATGCCAATCATGCCATTGAGTTGTATCTTAAAGCCACTGTTTGGACACTGAATATATTGTTAGAAAATCAGCAAAAAATAGAAGGGCAACACGATATTCAACAAATATTACAGACAGTGATAAAAAGAGTACAGGAGTTTGAAACAGATAAAGAGAAAAGAAAGCAATTTAATAATATGATAAATGGAACAAAATTGTATGTAGATGAGTTGTTTGAGAAAATAGCGACACAGAATGGAAAAAGAAAAAAGGATAACATGGATTTTTCAAGGTATCCATTCGACCAAAAATATATGCCGCATTTTTATATAACTGAATTTGATAATGTGGTGGTAGATTTAGAGAATTTTGTCCATAGGTTTAAAGAAATAGGCGAGAATTTAAGGTTAATATCCACTTACTATTTATTTGATATATTAGAAGCAGGGAAATAGCTAGTAAATTGTAGATGTTCATAAATAAGGAAAATACATAGCCGATTGATTTTTTAAACAAGAATCAGTCGGCTTTTTTTATTTCTCCAAAACTGTAGTGGTCAAGTAAAATTGCTACACTTGGGACGGACTTATTTCTGCCTGTGCCTTGCTTCGAACGGAGTCAGCCCTCCATTGTATGAATGTGGTCTGACATGGTTGTACCACAAAAATACAT
>CAJTDQ010000011.1 GCA_910574895.1 Eubacteriaceae bacterium
TATTTTTTGGCCACTTCTCTTTTAAAATGTTCATCATAGTATCTGCTCATCTGCTTTTCCTCCTGTTGGTTAATATTATATATTGCCGTCCCAGGTGTTGCAATTTTAATATACCACTACAGTTTTCTTGGATACACGAAGGACGCGGACGGCAACCTCATCATCGATCCAGAACAGGCAGAAATCGTAAAGCGCATTTATCGAGAGTATTTAGAAGGACTCAGCATGGATAAGATTGCCGCCGGGCTGGAACGTGACGGTATCCTTACCGGAGCCGGAGGAAAAAGGTGGCACACAAGCACCATCAACAAGATTCTCCGAAACGAGAAATACATCGGCGATGCCCTGCTCCAGAAAACCTACACAACAGACTTTCTGAACAAAACCAGAGTCAAGAACAACGGTCTCGTCCCTCAGTACTATGTAGAAGGTAACCACGAAGCTATTATCCCGAAAGACATTTACTTACAGGTTCAAGAAGAGTTGGTTCGCAGGCGAGTAGTCAAAACCAGTGCCAACGGCAAGAAACGAAGCTACAGCTGCAACCACTGCTTCTCACAAATTGTCATCTGCGGTGAATGCGGCGAAATGTTCCGAAGGCTCCACTGGAACAATCGTGGAGTTAAATCTATCGTCTGGCGCTGCATCAGCAGGCTGGAATCCACTGGACTGGAATGCCACGCCAGAACCATCAACGAGCTGGTCCTTCAGGATTCTGTCGTCAAGGCAATCAACCAGATGCTTGGAGACAAAAGTAGCTATCAGGCACAGCTACAGCTCAACATTGCCTCGGTCATCCGAACTTCGCAGGTAACTTCTGTTGAAAACATCGACGAGAAGCTGATGGCCTTACAGCAAGAGCTTATCCAGAAAGCCCAGAGCAAAGAAGCCTACGACGAAATTGCCGATGAAATATTCAGGCTTCGAGAACTGCGTCAGCAGACCACTATAGACACTGCCGCAAGAGACGAACAGATAAAGCGGATCAATGATCTACAGGATTATATTGCACAACAGACTACCCACCTCACCGAATTTGACGAATCGCTGGTACGACGCTGGATCAAGCAGATCACTATCTGGGATGACCACATCACCGTCGAACTAAAATCCGGTGTTAATATCGATGTGGATGCATAAGTCCCATAGATGCACGAAACCCTCCTGACCATGATGGCCGGGAGGGCTATTTTTATATTGTTGGAACACCTGAAGATATTTCTTCTTCATCATAAGATAATTTAAGTTCTTTTCGTAGCTGATTGTAGTCTTTTACGATTGTACTGACAATTTCTTTAATCATTCGAAATTCTTCATCATCAGCTTTTTCTTTCACATCAACACTACCACCTGAGTCATTTCCAGAATAATGCTCATGTGCAAATCTGTATGAAACTGCAAGTTTTAGTAGATTTTGTGAAGCTAACTCACCATTTTGAATGATGTAATCGCACAACTCCTTTTTATTGAATTTTGATATTGGAGTCTCTATTGATTCTGTTTTTCTAGATACTGATGAGCCCTTCTCTCCACCAATATTCCATGTTGTTGTTTCTCTATGAGTAGGAGAAATTTCAAGAAACGGTGCTTCCTCAAAAGTAATAACTTTTCCATCTGTTATCTGTATAAAATGTCTTACATATTCAGATTGAATAATTATAGCGTATAATTTGCAATATAGCTCCGAATACTGCTTATAAAAGAAGTCATATTTGAATCTCATGTCGGATGAAAATGCTTCGAATTCTTCTTTAAATTCTCTTTGAACTTCCTCTGTTTTTCTTGTAATCTCTTCAATATCCTCTTTTGTAGCTAAATTTTCTCCCTTCTTATCCATGTAAGATGGCAAATAATTCTTAGTGAAAAGCCCCACTAAAAAAATCAACACTATCACCGCAATATTCAAAATAAGATTAACAATCTCCATATATTCCTTATCCTTTCTGTTTCTTTAACTCGCATCAGTATAGCGACTGACAGGTATAGGCGTACCATTTCCAATAAACATTCCTTCCCTGAAAGCTCTCAGCATAGAAATCGAGGCGTCATCTATAAGGCCACTATTTTTATCTTCGAGCAGCAGGTCAATCTGGGTTGTAATATCTTTAGAAGATAACTGCTCTATTCCTCTTTGAATCATCGCGATTCTCTCCGGGTCCGTTCCATCATCCATTACGACTGAATTATTGAGAATACTTAAACTTGCCGCTATCATTAATGCGCTTCGCCTTGCTGTATCTAATAAGAGTTCTACTTCCTCTGGGGAGAGCGCATATTTCTTCTCTTCCTGATTTTCAACCTTGTTAACAACTTCAATCTCACTTGCCTTAGAGGTGTTTTTCTGCTCAGCGATGATTTGAGTAGCTTTTATAGGCTTATCCGAATCTTTTATCGCAGATATAAATAGTTTGAGATTTTCCCATCCAGCCTTCATTTTTGCTTTGGCTGCTGGAACGGCTTTCTCTTCTATCCACATCTCTGCTTTTTCAGTTCCATATTCAAGTAACTGCGTAGTTGCATCCCTAATCACAGGAATAACAACTTCATCAACAAGTCGTTCTCCCATAGAACGCTCTTCTTGTGGAACTTGAACATATTCAGTTCTTACTAATTCTTCTTCATCGACTTCTATCAAATCAACGGGACCACTTAAATCATTATTGTCATCTGTAAATTGCAATGCAGATTTCGTTCCATCCGGATTTACTTTTGTATTTAAGTGGCTACCATCTTTACGAACTACTCTATAAAGCTTATCATCTGTATGTTTTTCAGCCATATACCAAATCCTCCTGTTATCTATTCCACTGCCAAGTCTGTCGCTTAATATCGAGTGGCTTAAACTGCGGTCGGCTCTGATAGCAATTCCAGTGCCACAACCTATGACATCTAATCCACAGCCTAAACCCTACCGCTATTTTCCGACCATCCACTTTTTCTCCAGTCAGACTAAAAAGTAGATATGTTTCCATACAAGAAAACCGAGCTTTCCGCAAGGCTTCCCTGATGATACTAACCTTACAAAAAGCCCGGAAATACGCCACTTATCAGCCTTTATTTATCTTTTCTTGACAGCAAACATACCGTCTCCACATGTGTCGGAACTACTATGTAAACACAATTTTTCAGCCTCGTCACTCGTATAGGAACACAATTCTGCGTCATTATGTACAGCCGCAGCGTTTTTACGCTTTGGCTTAAAATCCTTTCCATTAAAATTAGAGTGGATACCAGTTTTATACTCAAAGGTTATCTTCAAAGGCTCCTCCACTCCCTCATTATTATAACCTCCGATGACTATTTTTTCAACCACGCTTTCAAAAACCACCCTGTCGAAACTCTCCAGTATCTCCCCAGAACCTAACACTTTTCTGAACTCCCTTAACCGTGTTCTGGTATTATCCTGATTCCTGCTCAATTCCATCAACCGCTCCTGTTCCTCTTGGAGCTTCTTTAACTGCTCGGACAGCTCTTGGTTCTTCTTTTCGTAAATGTCCCTGTCGATATTATTATCAAGCCTTAAATCAAGCAGCTTCTCCTTACGCCTGTGCAGGTCAGCCATTTCCTTTTCAATCTTAGGCAGACGCTTCAGAGAAGTGTCGTCATTAAGGATTCCCTCAACTTTTTGCAGGAACTCATCAACAATCTCCTGCTGGTCTGTGCATAAAAGCTGGTAGCTCTTTACAAAGGCTTTTTCAATCACTTCTTCGGGGATTCCCTTACAGTGTGGGCAATGTCTTTTCCCGTTCTTCGTAGCAGTGACGCACTGCCAGATTGTCTTAGTGTATGCGGAGCTGCTGTGCCAGTTCCTCCGTGTCAGAGTGCCGCCGCAAAATCCGCATTTTATCATGCAGCTAAACGCATATTTCCTGCTGAACTTGTTTCTTTTCTGCCCCTCTTGATGCACGTTGCGGTTTGTGTTCCGCTTCGCCAGTATCTTCTGCGCTTCCTCAAAAATTTCCTCGCTGATTATCGGTTCGTGATGGTCACGGATATAAAACTTATCTTCTTCCCCGAAGTTTTCCAACCGTCTTTTTGAAATCGGGTCAACCGTGAATGTCTTTCCTAAAAGCAGGTCGCCTTTGTATTTCTCATTTTTGATAATTCCGATGACTGTGGACTGTACCCATTTTGAACTGCCGTACTTTGTCTTGTATCCCAAGTTTTCCAGTTCGTTCCCGATGACCGTGCAGCCTGCGCCCTCAATATACCGATTGAAAATATACCGTACAATTTCAGCTTCCTTTTCATTTACGGATATGCTTTTTGTATCCTTATGGTAGTCATATCCCAGACAGCCTTGAAACCCTACAAGCTCGCCCCTCTGCATCTTCATTTTCAATCCCTTTTTGACATTGGAAGATATATTCTCCACTTCCTGCTGTGCGACGGAGCTGAGTACCACCAACAGCAGCTCGCCGTCCATTGTTAAGGTATTGATATTTTCATCTTCAAAGAAAACGGCAATGCCTTTCTCTTTCAGCATACGGACATATTTCAGAGTGTCCAGTGTGTTTCTGGCAAATCTTGAAATGGATTTTGTAATCACCATATCAATATCCCCATTCATACAGTCGTTAATCATTCTCTGGAAATCCTCACGCTTCGCTACCTGCGTGCCTGTTATGGCTTCGTCAGCGTATATGTCCGCCAGTGTCCATTCGTGTTTCTTCTTAATCAAATCCGTGTAATATGTGACCTGTGACTTATAGCTGTTGAGCTGGTCTTCACTGTCCGTGCTGACACGGCAATAGGCGGCTACCCTTAACACTTCGACCTTTCTGCCACGGATACGGTTTTCACTACGGTTTGCTTTGATTACCTGCACATCGCTCATATGATTTACCTCCAAAATATTTATTGATGAATGTCAAGCCGCAAGGTTCGTAACGACATTGTAATCTCTCATAAGCCGCTTCTTTATGGCTTCGTATTCATCTACCGTAATTAAACTTCTTTTTTTCAGCTTCTGCAAACATGCGAATTGGATGCTGTAATGTACAAAATCCTGCTCCCTATTCTGCTCCATCGCCACACCCCGCTTTCTGCTGCTTCATGGATAAGCTAATGGCAAGAGCCTTGTCAACCCTTGCCATTATGTCCGTGGGCATTGTCCCCATATGCTGTTTTAACCGCTGTTTGTCAATCGTCCTTATCTGCTCAAGCAGGATAATGGAGTCCTTATCAAGCCCTTTGTAATCTTTCACGGCGGTATGTGTCGGCAGTTTCGCTTTTGTCTGCACTCGGCTCGTAATGGCTGCGATAATGACCGTCGGGCTGTGCCTGTTTCCTATATTATTGGAAATGATAAGTACGGGTCGTGTGCCGCCCTGTTCTGAGCCGATAACGGGATTAAGCTCTGCGTAGTAGATGTCGCCACGCCTGATTGTTCTTTCCATATTCTTTATAACCTCCATCTGGATTTAGGCAGGAATATCCTGCCTATGTAACAGACAGACGCAAGGAAGCATTTAAGGTCGGAAAAGCATAAAACAAGCCCTGTTCCATTGACCGCCCTGCATCTGGCTTTATGATAAAAGGCATTTTCTATTTGTCCCCGACACCCCGAAAATGCTGATGCGTGATAACGCAAGGGAAGTCACCAAACGGTCAGCAGCGAACTGACGCCACGGGAATTGCACCCCAACTGTCGGTCTGACAGAGCCGCCCCCATTGCCTGCGGCGGACTGGTTACCGCTCGGACTGTGGCTGGACGGGAGTATCATTGTCCTCTTTGTGGGTTTTGGCGAAATCGGGAGCTGCCCGATATTTCCAGTCGGTATTTTCCGCTTGCCGTCTTTCGGCGGGTCATGGCGTACCGCTGCACACGCTTACGCTTATTACAGCCACAAAGAGAATGTATTTGGTGAATGGGTATTCGGTTGTCAAAGAGCCGTCCCGTTTCGATATAAAAGAAAACTGGGCAAGAGGTTTTTGCCCTCTCACCCAGTAGCCGATGGGAGAGTGCGATTTTGGACACTATCCCAAAAGTTTTTTAATTTTTTTCTTAAACCTGTTCAAACGCTTGTAAATGACTTCCTTGTTTAAACTTAATTCCACTGAAATTTCAGTGACTGAAAAGCCCTGCGTCCTCATCAGCAACGCTTGGAGCGTGAGCTTATCCAACTGATGCAGCTCTTGGTACAGCACTGCATTTTCAATGCTGTCCAAAAATTCCTCAATCGTTTTTACTTCGGGCTGTGCCGTGTCCTCTGCCACTTCCTCAAGATATGTACCCGCATCCTGCAATTTCTCATAGTACCGTCTGTCGGAATTGAATATCGCCCAATCATGGACACGGAGCTTTTCAATATCGCCCTCGCTGACACCCAAGCTCCTAAGCTGCTTTTCCTCGGCTTCTTTCCATATCCGCCATTTTCTTTCTTCTCTGGCTTTGTTGTACGCCATAATCCGTTACCTCCAATCTGAATTTTTTTGTATAATCCAGATTGAAAGGCGGAGAGCGGCATCCCACACCCAGAAAAGCCTTGCGGCGTGATATTACAAAAAACGACAAAAGAAAAACCGTAAGGGCTGTCACACCTTTACGGTTTATAGATATTTTAGTTCTTATATGTAGAAATTTGACTTCTACTTCTTGGGTAGAAATCCCCCTTGCACTGACAAGGATTTTTTTAACAGGCTGTCCACCCATCCCCGATATGATATATGTAAATGGAACTTGCTATTTGCAGGCAATAAAAATCCCTCCAAACTTGAAACAGATTTGGAGAGAAAAACTATTTTTGCATGAAAATACAACCCGCCAAAACGCTGTTTTTTTTATTTGACGAGTTATAAATCCAATCAAAATTCTTATTCTAAACTTCCCGCTATACCTATAAGAAAATGCTATCTTCCGCTATTATTTTTTTATTGATACTCTGCCTAAACGACTTCCTAATTGGCTTAAAATCTCATTTGATATAGTATTTATACTATCTGCAAGGTCAGCAGCCATGATTTCACTGTTTCCGCTTTTCCCAATAAATATGGTTTCATCCCCGCAAGACACGCCCTTAATATCTGTCACATCTACCATTAACTGGTCCATACAAACACGACCGACAATAGCTGCTTTCTGCCCGTTTATCAAAACAAATCCCTTATTTGACAATTCACGGGGAATCCCATCTGCATATCCGACTGAAACAGTAGCAATCTGCATTTCTTTTCCAGCCTTATAAGTCAGACCATAACCGAGTGCTTCGCCTTTATGTAACTGCTTTACACACGCAATTCTGGCTTTTAATGATAAAACTGGTTTCAATTTTGTATTAGAAATAATTCTATCTTTCGGAGAGCTTAATACACCATAAAGTGCAATTCCTAATCGTGCATAGTCAAACTTTAAAGCGGGGTAATTCAGTACGCCATAACTTCCTTGTATGTGCGTTTTAAAATGATGTATTCCCTTTCTATGCAGAAAGTTTATTACCATATTAAATTCCTCAATTTGTTTTAGAGTAATATCCCGTTCCGCATCACTAGCCCCATCGGACATACACAAGTGAGAATATACACCTGTTATCTTCAGATTATCAAACTCCCACATTTTATAAACTTCCTTTATGTTTTCGCTTCTTTCCCCTAAACGATGCATACCCGTATCTATTCCAATATGGACAAAGATGACTTGTCCAAAGTCATTTAACAATTTTGCGTAGGGGTAATCAACTACCGTTTGTGTAAGATTGTACTTCACCAAATCAGAAAACTGATTTGGCGAGGTATATCCCAAAATCAAAATCTGCCCTAAAATCCCTGCTTTTCTAAGCTCAACCGCTTCATTTACTGATGCCACACAAAAATCTTTAATTTCCAAATCCTGCAATGCTTTTGCAATGAGGACAGCACCATGTCCATAGGCATTTGCTTTAACGGCGGGCATAATCGCACACTTAGGAGAAAGTATTTTTCTGAATTGCCTTATATTGTAAGCCAGATTGTCTATATCCAGTTCAATCCACGCCCTACCTTTTTGATACATTTCTACCTCCCCTTTCAAAAAATATTTGAATCATAAACATGGCTGCCAATGACAATAGACAGACCGAAATATATTGGAAAAAGGAATTGTCCACAAGTATCTTTGTAAGTCCTGTCACTTTAGCGATTAACCGTTGGGCAACAATTACCGCAGGATGAATAATATACAGCATCATTGAACCATTCCGTATCCAAGCGGGGGCTTTCCCAGAAACTTTAAGCAGTAATTGAAACAAAAAATACATCACTGGCAGCAAAAAGAAATACATACTATTATGCTTTTGGATATGGAAAGAATAAGTAATCCATCCCTCTAAAAGCATAAGTAACGATGCTAATGCAAGTCCCCATTTACATACCTGTTCCCCACAATGAAATTCGGGAACAGCCAGCAGCACACCGAGCAGGATATAAATTGGCGCAAAGAAAATACCGTTTCTTGTATAACTGCTGACATAGAAAATGCCAGTATATAACGTGCGTAGTAAAGGCACGTTTTCTATAAGACCATAATAAGAATCACCAAATACTCCTATCACATAAGCAATGAGCGAAAAGTAAACTGCTGCCTGAACTGATTTTTTTGTCAGACACGCAAGAAGTACACACCCAATAATTGCGGCGGGAAAATACCACAAATGATAGAACGTGCCGTCAAAAAGAAGCTGCTTTATAAACTCCAAGATAGATTTTGGCATATTCCCAGAATATATTGAAATAGGTATATAAACAGCGGTCACAATGAGGTACAGCCTTATATTTTTAACAAGGTATTTACGGAGAGGATATTTCTTTTTAAAATTGCTAAGCACATAGGGAGCTAATACAAAATATCCTGTCGTCATAAAGAAAAATGGAACAGCAATTCTCCCAATACAATAGGTAATTAAATAATCAATTCCCTCACTCCAGACTGACAATGGCGATATATGAATTGCAATTACCATGAAAGCAGCCACTAAGCGGAAATAATCTATTCCTGCAAATGTTTTATGACGCATAATATTCCCTCCATCTACTTAAAATAGCCCCTCCCTCGTTTGTACCCGAAATCATATACGGCGACATCTCCGATACATCAAGTTTTATAGAGTGACCGCCATCTAAAAAAACATACGAAATTTCGATTTTGTCCGCTTTAGAACTGTTATAAATATAAGGATGCCTTAAATCGGTAGTTTCCTTTAAAAAGCAAATGTATTCTTCTAAAGCCATATCCTTTTCTGCCATAATGACAGAATGGGGATAACCCACATAGCGAAAATGCCACGGTTCTGCTCCAATACCCGTTATCTGTTCTTTCCCAGACACATACCTTTCAACAAAACCAAATCGGGGAGCGGTCGCTCTGAACTCCCCACAAATCCCCGTATATGGAAAATGCGGGCAGATATAGTCAATCTGTTCCTTGTTCTCTGCAAGGTCTATGGCAAGTCCTGTCTGATGCTCGCTATGTCTGGGTACTGCCACATATTTTTTTGTGAAATCAAGACCGCTTTTGGCTAACGTATCATTCCATATTTTTTCCTGTTCTTCCTGTGTGCGGAAACCGCTTACAGCTACAATTTCATTTTTGCAATGAATTTTTGCTAATATTAGCTGTAATAAATTAGCCGCCTGCTCATTCATCTGTATTTCTGGTTGTTCCTTAATTGCTGGCTGCATATCTTTCATACACGGGAACTTCATAAGCGGATAATCTGGCGTTACAAGTATTAAGTTCCCATGATAAGTGTTGTCTTTTGTTAATTCAATCTGTGTCACTTCGATACCCCCATTTCAATCAAGCGTCCGATTACTTCATCAAATGGCAGACCTGCTTCTTTTAACATATTGGGATAACGGCTATGCTCCGTAAAGCCGGGAATTGTGTTTACTTCATTAAAATAAATTTCCCCTGCGGGAGTCAAAAACATATCCACCCTTGCAAAACAGCAGCAACTTAATGCTTTGTAAATTTCAAGAGCTGTTTCTTTAATTTCTTTTGCCTTTTGTGGAGAAATACGTGCAGGTACATGAATACTGGAAGTTTTCAATGTATATTTCTCTGTGTAATCAAAAAATCCATCCGACAATTCAATTTCATCAACTTCACCCACAATCAAATCGGAATCCTTGTTCCCCAAAACTGCACATCCAACCTCAAAACCATCAACCATTTCTTCCAGAATAACGGTAGAATCATGCTCAAAGGCACTCTCGATTGCTAAAAGCAAATCCTGTTCATGTAAGACTTTTGAAATCCCAAACGATGAACCAGACCGTACAGGCTTTACGAATAAAGGATAACCAAGCTCTAGGGCTTTTTTCTGAACCATTTCCTCTGAATAATTTGTCTTAATAGTAAAAGACCGTGCAGCTTTTATTCCGTTCATTTCTACGATACGGTGAGCCAGTTCTTTATCCATACATAAAGCGGAAGATAATAAACCACATCCGATAACAGGAATCCCCATCAAATCCAGAACCCCTTGAATTGTTCCATCTTCTCCGTTCTTTCCATGTAAAACTGGCAATGCAGCATCGAATGAAATTATCTCTAAATGATGATTGTCCAAATAACACAACCCGTGAACTGTTCTGTCAAAAGACGGAAATACTGGCGTACAGTTTTCTTCTGACTGCCAATTATCCTCCTTTATCTTTTCCAGTTCCCCTTGATACCAGTACCATTTGCCAGAGTGAGGGGCAATGCCTATTAAGATTGGTACATATTTCTTTGTGTCAATACACTTAATTACCGCATATGCCGACTGTAACGAAACTGCATATTCCGTGGAGCAGCCGCCAAAAAAAACAGCAACTTTCTTTTGTTGATTCATTATGAAGTCCTCCTTTTTCATACAAAGCAAATAGCTTCTATTCAGTATTCATTCTACTGAACAGAAGCTATCCATACTTTAATATTCAATTTTCTAATTCCTAAGAAAATGCTAAGAGAGCCTATATATTTTACTAATGTGTTATAGGTAAAGAGATACGGAAAGTTGTTGATTCGTTTTCACTTTCGGCAGTAATTTTACCTCCATGCAGTGTTATGATTTCTTTTGCAATCGCCAGCCCCAATCCTGCACCTCCCGTATTCGTCGAACGTGCTTCATCCATACGGAAAAACTTCTCAAAAATAGAATTTAACTTACCTTCTGGAATTGTCTTTCCTTTATTGCAAAAATAAATCCAAACATCCGTATCTGTGCTTTCAGCCCATATTTTAATTATCGTATCTGGGTAACTGTAATAAATCGCATTTTTTAAAATGTTATTGAAAACTCTGGCTAACTTCATAGAATCCCCATAAACCGTTACTTCTTCATCAACACATACCTCTGTTTGATTACCATGAGCATTTAACAGCGGGTAAAATTCATCTGTCATTTGAACCAACATATGACAGAGGTTTATAGATTCTTTTTCCAAATCAATTTGTTGCAGATTATATCTTGTTATATCAAAAAATTCGTTGATAAGCTTTTCTAAACGAAGTGCTTTGCTTAATGCAATATTTACATATTTTGTTTTTTGTTCTATCGGCATATCCTGTGCTTCATCCAATAATGCTAAATATCCGATAACAGAGGTAAGCGGTGTCTTTAAATCATGTGCAAGGTAAGCAATCAAATCATTTTTTCTGCTTGCTTCTTCCTTTAACATTTGTTCATGCCGCTGCATCGTGGATTTTATTTCGGACATCTGGGCTGAAATTTCGGCATACTCTTTTGGAAAAATATCTATATTTCCTTTTTCTTCTATCATAAAGTCATGCAGCATCACCGAAGTCGCAGTGATGGATTTTCTCACTTCTGCCTTTGCATGTAAATTTGCAACCGCAAAAGTAATTGCAATGCAGATAAGTACGATTATAATCAGAACTGTCAAGATAAATACTTTCAGCTCCGACCACAAAGGCTCTGTAACAAGAATATCTTTTCCCACATCAGCAGAATAAACCTCATGCGTATTCATGTACTTAGCCGTGAACCAATCCACAAAAAAGCCGTTCCAAACCTTATCTACCAGATAATACAATCCAAAACAAGCAGCAATGCCGAGGATACAAGTGCCAATTAGTGTAGTTGTCTTTGAAATCTTAATTTTCAATTTTGTATCCACACCCCCAGACTGTTTTTATATATTGTGGTTCTTCAAATGAATCTCCCATTTTCTCACGAAGATGCCGAATATGAACAGTAATGGTGTTATTGCTTTTACTGAAATATTCATCCCCCCATATTTGATGAAAAAGTTCCTCCGAACTGACTACATTTCCTTTCTGCTGACACAAAATCCGTAATATAGAAAACTCCGTAGGCGTTAATGAAAGAGGCTTTTCATTTAAAGTACACTCATGCGTTTTCACATTTAGAACTAAACCAGAATGAATCAAAATATCTTCCTCTGGCTCATTTCCCACATTGTATTTTTTATATCTTCTTAGTTGGGCTTTCACACGAGCGACCAATTCTAAAGGCAAAAACGGTTTCGTAATATAATCGTCTGCCCCTAATGTTAATCCCGTTATTTTATCAATTTCCTCTCCCTTTGCCGTGAGCATTATCACTGGATAGCGATATTTCTCCCTTATCTTTTTGCATATTTGGAAACCGTTCATATCAGGCAGCATAACGTCCAAAATTGCCAAATCAAGGGTTTCACTTTCAATACAAGCCATTGCATCTTTGGCATTATAAAATTTATATACAGTAAAATTCTCATTTTCAAGATAAAGGGAAACAAGGTCTGCTATTTCCTGTTCATCATCTACAATCAGTATTTTATTCTCCATATCAGTCCATTCCTTTCCTTTTGTTTTATTTTACTAAATTGCACATAAGCAATCCTGCACTTTCCAATAAGAAATTGTTAAGATTTTCCTAATCGCCGTATAGATTCAAGGTATCTCTGTAATTTCCGTATCATATTTTGATTGCGATTATTATTATATACGCTATAAAGAATAATAACAACTCTATGCAAGGGGATAAAAAAGAGGGGATAGTTCTTTCACTTCTATACATAGGAAATCATATATCCTATATGTAGAAATGTCACCTCGTTTCATAAGAACTTTGATTTCCGTAAAATATCTGTATGAACTTTTACGAAAAATGAGGTGATACTTTATGAATGAAGTACCAGAAACTTTTGACTTTATGCCTTTTGGAGAAGCAATCAAGGATGCCCGTGAAAAAAATGGTCTGACAAGAGAGGAATTAGCCGAACAGCTTGACATTACGCCAAGATACCTCCAGTCTATCGAAAAAGAGGGACAGCAGCCAAGATTTATGCTATTCATCCAACTTATCACAATGTTTGACATCTCGGCTGACCAATACATATTTTCCGATAAACACATACAAAAATCTTCACTCCGCCGACAGTTGGACTCACTCTTTGACACATTCGATGATTCAGAGCTGACAATCATAGCAGGGACGGCGCAGGGGATATGTAAGGCAAAAGAGCAGCCAGAGGATTGACCTCTGGTTTCCTTTTACCTTGTTCAACTAATAGTTTGGACATCCGTAGCCGTATATTGAGCCGCTCCCGACTGGATAGCTCTGCTGTTTGCAGGCATCCCCAGAGTTGCCCTCCACGGTGTAGACCGTCCCATTCTCGCATTTCTCTACGATTCCCACATGGTCGATTGAGCCGTCGCTCCCCCAATCAAAGAAAATGAGGTCGCCTGCCTGCGGCTCATAGTTCTTATCCTGCCATTGCCCTTTGCCCTTGAACCAGTTCACACCGTCCGAGCAGAGGGAAAATTTCGGGATGATGCCGCTTTCCAGATAGCCGCACTGGTCGGCACACCACGATGCGAAGCAGGCGCACCATTCCACACGCCCGCCAAAACCGTACCAGCTCCAATAAGGCTGACCGCCCTCGTTGCCGAGCTGCGTCAATGCAACCTCCACAATGGCTTGGTTTCCTCCGCTTGTAAACGCCCTCCCGTATGGGTAGTAGCGTAATACATGGGCGGGGTACTGTGTGTCGCCGTACTTCTCCCAACCGAGCCGCTGTGCCTGCATTGCGGAAAACTCCACCGCATTTGCATAGGAATAGCCGCCGTAGTTGCTCTTTGCCCATGAGATATACCCGTTCCCAAAGTTGTAGCCCTGCAAGGCGAGCTTGATGCGCTCCATGTCAATCGGGTTCTCCACCTCGGCTGAAACAAGGGCTGCTTTTAATTCCTGCACGCCGCACTCGATGGAATATTCGGGGTCTTTGATTCCGTTCGGCTCATGGGGGTATCTCTTGTTAAAGCTCCCCTCCGCCGCCTGCATCGGGTCAAGTCCACGTCCACCGCTTTCCTGCATCATCACCGCCTTGATAAGCTCCACATATTCGGGGATGCCGTACTGCTTCGCATACTTTTGTATCAGCGGCGTGTAGGCTTCCACTTCCGCACTGACAGGGGTATAGGAAGTGCTGTCGCTGCCGCCCCCGAACAGGGAAACGGCGCACCCAAGCAGGACGACGATAATGATTATCACAATGGCAATCCAGCCGCCCGCGATAAGGGCAGAAATCAACGCTTTTGTCCCCGCTATGATTGCCTTGACCGCCGCAATGGTAGCCTTGACCGTGGCTTTCGTCGCTTCGGCTGTCGCCTTTGCAGTGGCTTTTGCCGTCTGCGCCGCTTTCTGGGCGGCTTTGGCAGATGCTTTCGCCGTTTTCTGCGCCGCCTTTGCAGTCTGCGACCTGGTCTTAATCGCTGTCTTGGATGTCGCCTTTGCAGTTTTCACGCCTTTTTCCGTCGCCTTGACCGTCCCTTTTGCTGTGGTCTTGACGGACTTTTCCGCATTTCTGGCGGTTGTCTTTATCGTCCGCTTTCCCTGTTGTCTGGTCTTTATTAGTGAGTTTGCCGCCGTCTGGGGCGTTTCGGTCTTGACAGGAGTAGAATGAGTAGCAGAAACAGCGGGACGGCTTGCAGTCCCTTGAACCTCCTGCAAGCCGTCCTGTCCCATTGTACGCATGGCGTTTTGTCCTGCCTTATTCCGCATTGTTTTCTGCTCTGCGGCTTTCTTCGCCCGCTTTGCCTTAAAGTCGGCGATTTTATCCTTTACTTTACCGATATTCTCTCTTGTGGCTTCGGCGTTTTTCTGCCCCTGCTTATTGAATTGGTGGATGCCCTCGTCCTTGATACATCCCGAAGCATGGGAAACCTTGTCGGCGGCATATTCCGTGGGGGAATTTTCCTCTGCATAATATCCCTGCTTCGCCTTGTCCTTTGTCTTAGCGTAAGCGGATTTCATTCGACTGCCTGCTATGGCGGCTTTGTCTAAAGTTTTAATCGTACCTTTGACCGCATCTCTGGTCTTTATATCAGCCATAAAATCCGACCTCCTTTCCCAGAAGATTTGCGGTCATGTCAGTCTGCTTTTTTCGCCACCACGGCAAGCCTGCCGTTCTGTGCGGAGTATTCGCAGGTGGACAGGGTAATGAGCTTATCCCCATATTCAGCGGTCACGCCCGTATCATACAAGGCAAGTTCCTTACACTTCCCGACAAAGGCATTAAATTCTTTTTCATTCTCCGCATTGACAAAATCATAGTAGCGGTAGCCCTCCGAGCTGTACGCCACGGTCTTAAAAACAGCAATAATTTCATACTCTGCCTGCTCCGTGAGGGTGTCAAACTGGATATTCCTGTGTTTCTCATAAAAGCTCTTGGATTTATAATCTTCCAACGCCCCGAACATCCTGCCGCCTTTGATGTGGTGTCCGTAGATAACCAGATTATCACTTGCCGCAAGGTCGCAGTCCTCTTGGATATACGGCACTCCCAAATCGCTGTATTCCTTTTCAAAGCTGTGCTTCAGATAGAAATTCGGGCTGTTCCTGCTCTGCATGACGGGGTAGTTGATGCTTGTTCCGTCTATGGCAATCCACCCGACCATATCCTCATTCTGCAAATACAGTTCCTTGTACTTTGCAAGAATATCCTCTCCCTCGCTGACGGGCGTATCCTTATCTCTGGGCAGTTCTTCCTCTGGCTCGGCGTTCTCCACGACCTTTGCAATCTCCGCAAAGGCTTCCGTCTGCTCGTCTATCTGCTGGTAATGGCTATAAATCTTAAAGCCACAAAAAACCGCTGCTCCTAAAAAGGTAACAGCGGCGGTAATACAGAGAATACATTTATAGTTTTTCAGATTCATAAAATATTCCTTTCTTTATTCTGTCCTGCTTTCTGGGCATAATGGTATGCCCGCAGGGTGTTTCTTTGTTCTTGCCCTGCTTTTGGGCATAGAGGTATGCCCGCAGGGTATTTCCTTTTTTCTTGTTTTCAGCTACCGTGTATGCTCTGCCTGCTTCTTGGGCGTTGGTAAATCCCTGCAATATTCGGGATACCGTGCCTTGATGCCCTCCATGAAATACGGGGCGAACTCGCAGCAGAACAATTCCTCTGGCGTGAATAGTTTCTCACGCCCCTCCTCGGCGTAACCGTTCCAGAGGTTAAAGGCAAGGTGGCAGACTTTGACCGTGCCGCTCGTCTGCCAGCCTGCGTGCATCCCCTCTGGCTTGATGCAGTCCGTCTTAAAATCGAACATGGCGTTGATGTTCTGCCTTGTTTCCCCCGCAATCCCCATCACATAGAAAAACGCCCTGTGATAGCAGTCGTTGACCTTACACTTTATCATGCTTTCCAGAAAAAAATCACGGTGGGCTGCGTTGCGAAACCTTATCTCCGACATAAAAATCCTCCTTTCTCCTGTGCCGATACGCTGCAAGCCGTTTCTTTTTGCAGCCGTGGCAGAATGATATTCTCCACATAAACTTCATTGATTTCAGAAGCGATAAAGTCACGCCCGTTTTTGATGCACTGGACTACCTCGCTCCCAGAGCCTGCAAAGGGGATTACCACTAAATCGCCCGCCCTGCTGCTTGCAAGCAGCATCCGTTCCGCCAGCTTCTCTGGCTTCTGCGTGGGATGCCCCGTCGCTTCTTTATAATTGGGCATAATCCTCGGAAACTCCCATACGTTCCCGCAGGATTTCCCCTTTGGGTTTTTCCGCTTGTCTTTTTCGCCGCCCTCATCATACGGGATGCGGACGGCATCAATGTTTATTTCATGCAAGGGGTTACTGTAAAACCACAAGAACTCCGCTTCATTCCGATAGGTCGCTTTCGCAGGTCGCCCCGTCCTGTAATTCCAGACAATCAGATTCCGCTTTATCCAGTCAAACTTGTCTAAAACGTGGGTAGAGAGTTTGTCTATCATCTGGCAGCTCCCCCAACAGTAAAACGCACCCGTAGGCTTCAAAATCCTATGGCATTCCCCCGCCCACGCCAGACACCATTCCAGATATTCCGAAACTGTCTGGAACACAAAATCAAAGTCCCCTTTCATGCGGTAATACGGCGGGTCGGCAATCACTACATCCACGCTTCTGTCTGGAAGTTCCCGCAGCACTTCCAGACAGTCGGCAGGATAAACACAATTCCTTTCCTGTTTCTTGACAATAATAAGTCATACTCCTTTCTCCATTTTGACAATAGATAGTTATACAAACACTGGATTTGCAAATAAAAATGCCATCGCATGGAACATTCCACGCAACAGCAATACCTCCACCGACAACAAAAAACACTCTTACAACCAATCCATTCAGCGACTTCACACCAGTATAACTTTTTATTGTAAATACCAGTGCGCCAGTATGAATAATTATTGTAAAATTCACACATGAGCCGCTATTATGGATATTTATTGTAAAATATAGCTTTCTATTGTCAGAGTATAACTATTTATTGTAAGTCAACATTTCCAAAATTGCCATCCTTTTAGCACTCCCCAAATTTAGTCGTCATCAGCTTATACAGCTTTGTATTGCGTGGGAATTTATTGACGAAAGGCACAAGGGAGCTGCCGACTTTCAATAATCCCTGCCCCGCACCGACATTCGTGATATAGCTCATCTGAAGGTCGGAAATGTTAAGGAGCTTCGCAAGCTCGATTCTGTCCGTGGACGCTTGGTTCAGCATGATAATGAACTCGCTGTTGGCAAGCATCGTCCTCGCCGTATGGCTCTGCAAGAGGTCGTCCACGTTCTGCGTGATTCCTGTGCAGTACGCCCCATACTTACGCACACGCTTCCAGAGGGTAAAAAGGAAGTTTGCCGAGTATTCGTGCTGAAAGAGCAGGTAAATCTCGTCAATGAAAATAAAGGTGTTCCTGCCTTTCGCCCTGTTCTGGGTGATGCGGTTTAAAATGCTGTCGAGGACGACGAGCATACCAATAGGCTGTAACTGCTTGCCCAAATCCAGAATGTCGTAGCAGATAAGGCGGCTGTGGGTATCCACGTTCGTATGCTTGGCAAAGGTGTTGAGTGAGCCGTCCGTGAAAAGCTCAATCGCAAGGGCGATTTCCTGCGCTTCTGGCTCATCCTGCTTTAACAGCTCCTCACGGAAGTCCTGCAAGGTCGGCGGCGTACCCATATAGTTGCCCTGCTGGTAGTAGCGGTAAACGCTTGCCGTGCAGCGGTCGATGATGGATTTCTGCTTTGCCCCCAGACTTGCCCCGCCGATAAGTTGCTCGCACAAAGACAAAATAAACTCTGATTTCAAGATGACGGGGTTCGCTCCGTCGCCGTAATCAGAGTTCATGTCCATTGCGTTGATGTGGTTGTCGCTCGTCGCTGAGATGTGGATAACCTCGCCCTGCATGGCTTTCACAAGAGGGGCGTACTCTCGTTCGGGGTCTATGACCAAGACATCGGCGTTAGGGTCGGTCAGAATAATGTTTGTCATTTCCTCCTTTGCCGTAAAGGATTTTCCCGCACCCGACACGCCGAGGATAAAGGAATTGCCGTTCAAAAGATGGCGGCGGTTGGCGATTATCATGTTCTTTGAAATGACGTTCTGCCCGTAATACACGCCGTCCTTATGGTAGATTTCCTGCACACGGAAAGGGATAAACACCGCAAGGCTTTCCGTCGTCAGCGTCCTCAACGCATCAATCTTCCTCACGCCGAACGGCAGGGCTGTGTTCAGCCCGTCCATCTGCTGGTACTTCAGCACGGCAAACTGGCAGAGATGCTTCCTTGCCGTCGTGAGCAGGGCTTCCGTGTCGTTGTCAAGCTGCTCTTTGGTTTCTGCGGTATGCACCATCGTAAGCACCGCAAACATCATCCTCTGGTCACGGGTCGTCAAATCATCAAGGAACTCCTTGCTTTCCTTTCTCTGCTGCTCCAAGTCGTAGGGGATGACGGCGGAAAAATTGTTGTTCTGGTTCTGCTTCCTCTGCCAGTTCGTGATGTTGGTTTCCACGCCAAGCAGACGGTTTTCTACTTCTCTCACGGCTTCATCCGTCGGGACAGGCACAACGTCCACGGAGAGCATCATGTTACGGTTTAATTCACAAAGCTCCGCCACCATGCTGTCCTTGATATAGGCTGCGTACTCTCTGAGGAATATCACACGCCCGTACCGATTCCCCATCTTAAAATAATCTTTCTCAAACTCAAAGGAGTCGGGGCAGATATAGTCCTTGAAGTCGTGTCCTTTCCGCATGGTCTGCACCATGTCAAAGGAGAACGCCGTTTCCTCGCCCGTGCGGTAAAAATCATGGAAGATACGCAGCTTGTCGTTAGCGTCCAGTTCCGTACACTTCGAGCCTAAACGGTTAAAATGCCCGATAAGGTCAGCACCGACACGGGCAAAATAATTCCTCGCTTCCTCAATGTTCTTCTTGCAGACGGAAACCGTCACATATTTATCCTGCACGGTGGAGTTTGCCCCCGTTGCTTTATCGAGCAGCATCTTGTTATACTCTTTGCGGTATTTATCCAAATCGTCCTCCGCCATCGGGATTAAGATGGTCTGCTCAAAGTCCGCTTTATTGAGCCTGCGATTGTTTATCGTGATTTTCGTGGTCGCCCCGCTATCGAGGGCGTTAAGAAGCTCCGAGTATTCGAGGAACATCGCTTCCTTGTCCTCACGGCTTGCCACGGCGTAGTTGATGTCCTCAAACTTAAATGTCTTTGCGTATTTGTTCCTGCCCACGAGGAAAATGCCGTCCTCCCACATGGTCTTTAACGGGATGACCGCCTGCACCGACTTCGGCACGATGAATTTCTCCCTGTCCTGCTTGAACAGCGTTTTCAGCGTCTTAATCATAATCTACCTCCTTGCGCTTTCTTGATTTCTTGGGCTGCTTTCGCCCGTCTGTCTTTGTTCTTTTTTTCCTGCGTTTCCCCTTTTTCCGTTTCTTATCCTGCACGGCGGGCAAGCCTTTCTCATGTGCGTCCAGTGCCTGCTTCATCGCATCGTAATATAAATTCTCTGGGACAAATAAAATCTTCTTCGGCATCAGAAACTGCGACTTTATCCATGCCCACACAAACTGCTCGGCGGTCATGCCGTTGTACCTCACAAATCCCATGACCGCAAAAGGGGAAGCCCCCAAGATGCACATCCAGCTTACTGTTTCCGTCCCGAACCTGCCACGGAGCAGGAAGAACAAGCCGACCGCCACGCCGCAGGCAAGCACGGAAAACAGGAACTGCCGCATCGACAGCCCGAAGAACATGGATTCCGTGTAGTTGCGGATTTCCTTATTTATCTTGACTTCCATATCAGCACCGCCCCTCTCGGACGTCTCCCGTCGAAATAAAGAGGATGCTGCGTTTCGGGATATATGCAAACCCAGAAATGGCATCCCCGATTTCAAATATCTCGTTATCGTCCGCTTTTCCAAATTTTCCGACCAGCCCTTTTTCAGCAGGCAGGTCATAGGCTTCGGAAGCCTCAATGACTTCTCCATTTAACAGATGGATATTATAATTCTGGCAATACTTCGTTTCTTTTTTCATTTCAATTTTCCTTTCCTGTGGGGTAATTACAAGCCCATCATTTCCCTTACCACACGGTCTGCCATCTTGACCGCACCGACAAGGACGAGCATATTGAACACCAATTCCCCGATATAGCCCCATACCATCGTGACCGCCGCCGCATCGGGGTTGACTGCGGGCGGGGACGCCGCAAACACCGAGAAGATGATGCAGGCAAGCACGATGATTGCCCCCTCAAGGCACACGGCGGAGTAGCTCTTGATGAAACTCTTTCCCACGCTCTGGCTCGGCTCTCCCGCAAACGAGGACAGCGGCACGGGGGCGATGGCGGTGTAAAGATACAACTTAAAAAATCTGCCGTACACCGACATTATCATAATGAATGACAGCACCGTGATGAACAGCCCGCCTATCAGCGTGACCGCCCATAAGGGGATGCTCTCGAAAAAGCCGCAGTCCTCCACGGCTGTCACTATCTCCTGTGGTAGAACCGTTTTCTGCGCCGAGCCGAAGCCTGCGGCTTTCATAATGGCGGAAATCACGCCCTGCACAATTTTGAACAGAGCCATCATCAGCTCCAAGCCGTAAGTGACCGCACCTTTCGCAAGGGCAAAGCGGATGAACAGCTTCAAGGCGTGTTCGGGCTTCTTCACGCTTGCGAAGTCGCCGCAGGTACGCATCACGCCGACGACAAAGAACAGCACGAGCAGGGCAAGCCCTATCGCCTGCAACGCCCCGTGGATGTCAACGATGACTTTCCATATCGCACCGCCCTTAAAGGTTTCGGGGGATTGGGTGATGAGCTGCCATATCTCGGCTAACTTTTCATTCCATGTGTCAAGGGCGTTCTCCAAGTTCTGGACTACCCAGTTGTCTGACATTCGACCACCTCCGTTCTTAAAATTTGATAGCGGGGCAAGTTCCGCAGAGCGGATCTGCCCCGTTATCCTGTCTTGTGTCAGTCTGTTATTTCAGTCTGTTTTGGATTAGCCCGTGATGAGGGTTAAAATCTCTTTCGCAAAGGTAATCACAACGCCGCCCGCCAGTGTGAGGAAGCCGTTCGCCCTCTGGGACGGGTCGTGGGATTTCAGCGACAAGCCGACCTGCACGATGCCGAAGCCGAGCATAATCATCCCGACCGCCCGTATCAGACCGAAGATGAAATTGGAGAGGTTGTTGACAACGGCAATCGGGTCATTGGCGGCAAAGGCGGTCATGGACGTTCCAAGCATCAAAGCCGCAGCCAGTACCGCCACGCAGTAGCAGCGGAAACCTCTTTTTACCTTGCCTGTCATCGGCAGTTTCTGGGTTGCTTTGTTCTGGTTGTTCTCGTTTTTCTGAAAAAGTTTCATAGGGTAAATCCTCCTTATAAATTGAATATTTCTTCCAAGTCCTCATCGGACAGAAGCTCATAGGAAGTGCTGACAGGATTAAGCGCAACAGCGTCTTTTGGAATATCCCCGCCAAACACAAAGGTTGCGACCGCCTGCGTCGGCTCGCCGTGGATATACGGCGGCTTCCCACCGTCGGCGGTCAGTTTCACGTTCGGGTGTTTCAAGATGTCGTACTTCAAATCCATGACGGGGCGTTCCCCACGCACAAAAAGAAGTGCGTAGCGGTTGTCAAGCATACGCACCTCGTCTGGGGTTAAAAGCTCACGCCCCGAAATCTGGTAGTTGGTGGAATAGTTGCCGCTCCGCCCAGAGCTTTTCCCATAGGTGTTGGTGTCGATGGTCGCCTTGCCTAACAGCTCCGACACAAACTTGTGGGTACTCTGCTCATTGCCGCCGAGATAGAGGAACTCGTCGGCGTTCCCGACGATGCTTTCCCATTGTTTCTCAAACAGGGCTTTGAGCTGCGCCAAATTCTGTAAAATGATGCTGACCGACACGCCCCTTGAACGCATGACTGACAGTATCTTGTCAAAGTCATCTGGCAAACTGACGTTCGCAAATTCATCCATAATGAACTGACAGTGGACGGGCAGGCTCCCGCCGTACTTGTGGTCGGCGAGGTAAAATAGCTGTTGGAATAGCTGCGTGTATAAAAGTGACACCAAAAAATTAAAACTGGTGTCGTTGTCTGGTATCAGTGCGAACAGTGCGACTTTCTTCTCGCCCAAAGACGGTAAATCCAATTCGTCCGTGGCAGTCAAAGATGCAAGGCTTTCCAGATTGAACTTCTCAAGCCTTGCGGCAAGGGTTATCTGGATGCTCTTTAGTGTCTTTGCCGAACCAGAATGGTAATCTCTGTAATACTTCAAAGCGATATGCTCTGGGTTTACCATCTCCAAGCGGTCAAACAGCTCGTCAAGCGGGCTTACATAGCCGTCGTCATCCTCCCTTACCTCACCCGCCCTTAAAAGCTCCATCACCATCGGGAAATTCTGCTCGTCTGGCGGGGCTTCGTATTTCAGATAGAATACGAGGGATAAAAGCAGCATACTCGCCGCCGTGTCCCAGAACGGGTCTTGCGACTGGCTTCCTTTCGGCGTGGTCGCCTTAAATAAATTTGTTACCAACCGCTGCACGTCGTTGCCGTTTCTTAGATAGACAAACGGGTTGTAGCAGTGGCTCTTGTGCATGTTGATTAAATCAAGCACACGCACCTCATAGCCTTTCTTTTCCAGAAGCCCGCCCGTGTCACGGACAATCTCGCCTTTCGGGTCTAAGATTACCATTGACGTGTTGCACTGCATGACGTTGGGCTTACAAAAAAATCTGGTCTTTCCTGCGCCAGAGCCGCCCACCACGAGGATATTTAAGTTCCTGCGGTGTTTCTTCCCGTCAAGCCCGATGCGGACGCTCTGGGTCAGCAGCTTGTTCTCCGATGCGTTTTTATCTCGGTATTTTTTATTAAGCGTACCTGCATTGCCCCATTTTGCAGAGCCGTGTTCCTCCCCCTTGCGGTAGTTCCTGCGTGTGGAGAAATAAACGCCGATTCCCATGCCGTAGGCAAGCAGGAAAATAAGGACAGTCCTTACGCTGTCCCCGCATACCGTTATGGAAAACGGGTTCTCGATTGCCACGGATAAATTCTGCATTATCTCCACGATGCCGCCGCTGACATAAGGGGCAGTCAGCAGTGCAAGCCACACGACAGGGACAATCCCGCATAAAGAAAGGATTAAGCCCGCCTTGTAATCATCACCGTTCTTCATGGCACTTGCATGGGGCGACCTTTACTTTCCTGGTCGGGGCGAATGCCACCCTGCTTATCAGCTCGTCAACAGGCTCGGTGGGGCGTTCCTCCTGTATCTGCTGCGTCCGCAGGGTGTTGAGGGCGTTGAGGACGATGTTCTTATCGTATTTGTCCAATGCCAGATGGTATCGTTCTTCTTTCATGGGCTGCACCTCCGATTAGCGTTCCTGCCCTTTGGATTTGGGCGGCTTGTTCTTCTCAAGGCTCTTATACATGTCCGACTGGATTTCGCCCAGAACGTCACGCATCGAGCCAAGCTGCCCTTTAAATTCCTGCGTTTCCATGCCCGCAAACTCTTTCGGGATATTGTCGAAGCGGAAGCCCTTTGTGTCCACGCCGTAGCGGGAGCTTACCATATAGGCGACGCAGAACGACTTGAACTCTGAAACGTCACGGCTCTCCTTGTGCTTGAAGTCAAAGACCGCTGCCGACACTTCCTTTGCCATGCTGACAAAGAGCTGTTCTTCGTTCAATCCCGTCTTGATGAAGATGGTCTGCTGTGCGCTGTCGTAGAACGCAGGCAGCTCAAGGTCGTCCACTGGCACAAAGGAAACGGGGCTTGCGTCAATCATCGCCGACACAAGCTCCCGCATGGTTTTCTGCTCCTGTGGCTGCTGCCTGTCCTTTGCCGAGGTCTGGGAAATGTCGTAGACCACTTTTGCATTATAGCCGACCGCCTTTGAGCCGTCCTCCCGCTCGTACTCTTTCCCCGGCTCAAGGATGGTGATTTTCTGTGCGTCCTTGTCCATATAGGCACGGCTCTGTTTCCAACTGCCGTAATCCTTAAGCTGCGTCGCTTCGGGCATCTGCGCCGAAACCAAGATGGCGTTGTTGACGGAGTAGCGGTCAAAATGCCCCTGCACGTCAAGGTACTGCTGAAACGCACCTCCGTCCGCCATCATTTTTTCGCAGGTCGTGTCTATCAGCTCATAGGCTGCTTTCCGCTGCTCCTGTTTCTGCGTCGCCCATTCCTCTTTGTTAAAAGGTCTGCCTCCGCCGCTGAATACGTCATAAATGCTCATGCTTATCTTGCTCCTTTCGATTTTGGTTTCCGTTTCCGCTTCTGGGGCTGCTTATGCTCCGTCTTTCCTGCGGGCGGTTTCTTTCCCCTGTCGGGAGATTTCTCTTTTGCAGGGGAAACGTCCGCTTCCTGCTCCTTACGGCTCTCCTTGATTTTCCGCAGTTCCTCCCTGACTGACGGCTTTTGTGCCTTAGCCATAGTAGCCCCCTCTGCGGGCTTCCTTTGCTGCTTTGAGGTAGGCTCGGACAGAGGGGATTTTTCTGTCTTTGCCACCGAGGGGTTTGGGGCGTTTTCCTCTTTCTGCACGGGTTTTCCCATAAGGGCGTCCATGAGTTTGTCTTTCTCCGCCTTTTCCTCCACGCCGACGTCTGGCTCTGGCTGACCGTCCTTTGCATCTGCGGTCTTGGTATCTCTCGCCTTTCCTTTTTCCCCTTTCGATTTTTCCGCTTCGGTCACGATGGAAGCAGTATCTACCGACGCAAGGCTGAACCTCTCCACGATGCGGCTGATTTTCGATGCGTCCTCGGCACGGGCAATCACATCCACCTCCGCATTGGGGTCTTTGTTCTTGCGGTCTGCCAAAACGCAGTAGAGTACGCCGTATTTCTTCGCTTCCTGCGTGAACTTCTTCAAGTCGCCGCTCTTGACAGTAAAGACTTTTAACTCTTTCCCAGAGCGGAGCATGTTTGTGAGCCTTGCTTTGCCTTTGGTTTTCTGTTCTTCCTTTAAGATGGAATATAAGAGGATGGCGATATTCTTCGCACCCGCCCCCGTGATTTTGGCAGCAACCTCAAATCCCTCCAAGCTCATCCTTACGATTTGCTCCGCCGCTTCGCCGCCTGTGTTCATGCTTCATCAGCTCCTTTCCTTTTTCTTTGTTCTCATCTGCCCGTATGACATTTAATTTTTCCTTGAGGGTGTCGCTGCGGGCTTCGATTCCCTCGCACAATCTGACCTCCTTTCGGATTGTTTTCATGCGCCCCGTGATTTCCGACAGCCGAGCCTTGACCGCTTCTTTTTCTTCCCCGACAGATTTTCGGGATTGGGAGTAAAGCCCCTTACGCTGTTCGGTCAGCTCACTTATCTCGGATTCCAGAGAGCCTTTATAGGACAAAAGCTGCTCCGCCGTGTCGATATGGTTGCGGCAGAGCAGCCTTGTTTCGTTGGTGATGGCTTCCATCTTCATAAGGTCGTCCTTTAGGAGATAGTGAAGCCGTGCGTAATTCTGTTGTTTCTTTTTTGGCAGGATGCCGAGCTTGTAGCAGTAGTGGAGATACAGCCCACGCAAGCCGCCGATTTTCTTGGCATCCTTTAACGTGCCTTTTACCCTTATCACTCTGACCTGCGGCTGTTCTTTGGAAAAGCTCTGGAACTTGACCGCATAGGAATTTTCCTTGATGCGTTCCGTTATCCGCTCATTGGTGTAGTCATCGCCGAGCTTATAGAGCCGCTTCGGTCTTTGCCATCCTTTTCCGATTATCGTCCAATATTTTCGGTTGGGGTCAAAATTGATGCGGTATCCCATTTCCGACAACTGGCGGTCAAAGTCTTTCAGCGTGAACGATTTTGAGATGGCTTCGTCCACCGCCTGCCGTGCCACGGTATCCCTTGTGGGTAAGCCCTGCTTCTCGGCTTGGCATAGGACATAGGGCTTCTTCCTGCCGCTTGGGTGTTCGATGACCGATAAGGAATACTCACGACACAATTCATCCGAACGCTGGCGGAGCAGACGCAGATTCTTCTTGTTGTCGTGGTAGTGCCTGCCGTCAATATAAGAAATGGAGTTGACGACAAAGTGGTTGTGCAGGCAGTCCGTATTTAAGTGGGTTGCCACAATCACTTGGAACCTGCCGCCCCACATCTTCTCCGCCAGCTTCACGCCGACCTCATGTGCCTGCTCTGGCGTGACCTCGCCCGCTTTAAAACTCTGGAAGCCGTGATAGCAGACAATCTCGCTCTGGTCGTTCCATTGGGCTTTTGCCATCATCATCTCGTCCCTTGCGGTGGCAGGGTCGCAGTTTACGCCCGTGACGAAAAACTGATGCTCGGTCTTGTCCCCATTGGTGGCATACTTCATCACGTCGCCCATCGCCTGCAAATCCGCATCCGTGTATTTTGGGTTGGCGGTCTTTTCTGGGTTCTCCGCATAGTCGATGGGGTGGTCGAGCCTGCCCTTTACGTCCCATATCTCGCAGACCGCCATCAGCCAGACATCTTCCTCGGAACAAGGTAGCACCTGCCCACGTCCAGACGGAAATCCCGCCACCGCTTCGCTTCGTCGTAGAGCATCGGCGTGTCCACAAAGTTTAAGGCGTTCGCCTTTGCCGCAAGCTGGTTGATGCGGTTGCCGATGGCGGACAGCTCCCGCATGATTTTATAAAACTCTGGGTCTGGCTTCTCGCACAGGCGGTAGCCCATGACCATCGACTGGAGCAGGGCTTGTCTGGAGTGTCCCGACCTTTCCGCAAGGGAGCAGAGGTATTCAGCTTCTTCCTCGGTCAGTCGGAACAGTATCTGCACGTTTCGTTTCCGCATCCAAATCCCCCTTTCCCTCGGAAAGCCTGTTAATCTGCAGCACGCACATACACGCCACGCCGACCATGCCGCCGAGCGTTGTGCCGAGGATAAAATATAAGAAATTACTCATTCTTGGATTCCTTTCTGTGACCGCCGTACCGCACACGGCATGGCGGCATACTTTAACATTGTTCTTTTAACGGGGTATTAGGGGAACTGTCCCCTAACAAGCGAATTTTGTTTCCATCGGCAGATGGATAACCAAATTCAGTGCTTGGTAAGACGTGTCTTTAATCCCCACCCTCATGACAGCATCCTTTACATACCGTTCTGAAGCACGGACACTCCGAACAGCAGCCGTCCTCAAAATCCTCTCCCTCGGATTCGATTTCTTCCCCTGCATCCTCCATAGGGTCGTTAATCTCGGCTTCGCCGCAGACAAAATCCTCTTGGGAAAACTTCACAAGGTCGGTATCAAACAGGACGGTCTTTAACTTCTCCGCCGCCTGTTCGGGGCTGTCGGCATGGATGGAAACGGTCTTTGCATAGTGGGCGACAAGGGTCACTTCATAGTTTTTCAATCGGTCTTTCCTCCCTTTTGGTCTTAAATTTAATGATAGTTACGTTGTTCCTAACAGAAAAATCTTCACGCAGTCAGCGGGCATCCCTTCTTTCACGGCTCGGTTTCTGCCTTGCAATCCCCAGATAGGACATTAAAAAATCGTTGAAGTCCTTGCCAACTGGCGGCGGTTCATCAACGATTTGGTAGTCTTTCTGCAATAATTCTTTCAATGCGGCGGTACATAAACGACCTGCCCTGTCCTTATCCAGATGCAGAAATATGGTCTTGATTTGTGGATTTGCTTTCAAAAAAGTCGTGAGGGCAATAGGAATTTTGCTTTCTTTCAGCTCTTTCTTCGGCTGATATACGCCCGACAACGAGAGAAGATTCTCTGCCTTATAATCCTTTCCCTCGCATTTTAAATAGGTGGCATAGGATAATAAATCAATGGCGGCTTCAAATAAATGCACGGCATCGGTCGGGTCTTTTGCCAGAAGCCGAAACGAATACCGCTTGTCGCTGCCCGATGCGTCACGCTTGAAGTTCCCCATCGTGCCACGGCAGGCAGCATATTTTGGCGTTCCGTTCTCATCTTTCCCGATAAAAACGGCGTTGTGGTAGTCGGCACTCTCGAAAATAATCCCCTCGGCAATGCACTCTTGAATAATCTGGTAGTCAATGCCACGCCCGAAAAGATACTCTGCCACCCTGTCACAATTTTTGTTCTTCGGCGGCAGGAGCAGCACCTTTGGCTCGTCTTTCTTCACGGCAGGGGGCGGCGGTTTCCAGTCCGCCATCGTCTGCCCCGTGAGGGTTTCCACGGCTTCCACAAATCCGTATTCCTTGACTTTCATCAGATAGTCAAGGGCAGAATAGCCGCCGAAGCCCCTCGACCACCAGTACCATTTTCCGTTGGAAATCTTTAGGCTGTCATGCTCGGCGGTACAGTAGACGTTCGTCGTGCCTTTGACTTTGACAAGGTTGCTCGGCTCATAGGCTCTAAGATAGGAGAGTAAATCTATCTGCCTTGCCTGCTCAAGCACGTCGGGGTCAATCTGCACATAGGGTCTGTTACTTCTCATTCAAATAAAATCACCTCCAGAAATGAATTTAGCCGAAGGATTTTCGCTAATGAAAACCTCTCGGCTATGTAATAAATTCAATATTAATTCTAATTTAAGTTGTCTGAAAACCGTAATTTATTGTTTGACAGCATTCTTTCTGTTTCAATCTACAACATTCTCTCAATTATAATGACTAAAGAAAATATTTATTCTATTAAATTAGGATATCCTACATCTAAATCATATCCTGTACCATCTTCATTTCGTTTTAATTCGTAATATTGAATATACTCGTTTGTCATGCTGTCCGCAAACCAGATAAAAAATGTGACTCTTTTTCCCATTTTGTATGTTTGAACATTTAGTAATATTTCTTTTTTCTGATTTACTGTAAATACTTCTTTAAAGCTTATACCAGTTAAGTTTTCTCCCGTTCCAAAAGTTAAAGTGTTTGCAAATCCGTTTCCTATATTTGTAATAGATAAATATATAGGATAAAACTCTTGTGTAGCTTTTCCCTCTACATATTTTGGCTCATCTGCGATTTGAAATTTTTTTACAGTTCCAGATGGTTTTCCCACCACTTCTACATTAAGAAATGGCTGAATACTTTGTCTTTCCTTTTTTCTATCAGCTTCACGGGTAAACTGTATTGTATAAAAAACACCAAAAATTGCAATCGTTCCAGAAAATACACCACCAATGATGCCACCCCAGTACGATGCTAGCGACCCAATCCAAGTTGCGTTAGCATCATTATCAATGGATAATTTGCCTATACTACATCGTATCACCTCTTCACACTTCAAGGACAATAATACAAATAAAATAGCGATAATGATACCCATTAAAACTGGCTTTATCCATTTTTTCTTTTTGCGTTTTAATTGATTCTTTCCAAATCGCGATATATCCATTTCATTTTTCATTTACTCAACCGCCTTTTCAAATGCCACCGTCTGCTCCTTCATAGAAATCTTCTTAATCAATTTTTACCGTTTATTATTTTATCATTTTAATAATTTTCTCTGCGACACTATCTATATTCATATCTGATGTATCTATTCTAACTGCATCAGAATAATGATTTTTCAAATATATAGTTGCAGTTTGAAAATACGTTTTTGCTAAATCCACATCTCTATTTTCTTGGTTTTCTATACGTTGATACAAAATCTTTTCTGATGCAGTTAAGATAAAATGATAGCATTCAACATCTACAAAAGTATTTACAAGTTTCTGATTACAATAATCATTAATCAATGCAATCGGAACAATTATATAATCATAATCTCCGCCTTGTATCAAAGTCAATATTTTATTTCTAAGTGCATCAATCAAATATCTTTTCGCTTCAGGATACCTTTCTCCAAAAAAATCAGAAATAGAATTTGGTTTATATTCCTTTTGCAAAGCATCAAACTCAAGTAAACACATATTATTAATTCTTTTAGCAATTACATTGGCAACAGCAGTCTTTCCACTCCCAAAAGTTCCATCTATCCATATTATTTTCATATTCTCACCTGCAACTTCTTATTTATTGCTCTTATTGTACATCCAGATTATGAATTTTTCAAGCCAGTCAAGCTATTGCATTTCTGCTCCATAGAAATATTATTCCTTTTAAGCTATATAAAAAGACGGCATCAACACTCACGCCAATACCGCCTTTTTCTCGGTCAGTCCGTTATAAAATCCCTGCCTTTTTCAGATACCCCACGCTGTCATAGCAGCCACGGAAGTAGACCGACTGCATCTCCATGTCTGTAAGTTTGTTCCTAAGCTCCATCACTTTAATCAGTGCGGCACATTCTTCCTCGGTCAGTTCCGCCGCTGTTTCCGTGTCAAACACGCCTAAGACTTTCGGATGTTTCTCATATAAGCCCTCAATCTCGGCTCTTATGGCACGGTATTCCTCATTTTCTTTGGACAGTTTTGCGATGACAGAGCCGAGATATTCATTAAAAACATTGTCATGAACATCTACAAAAGTTTCAAATCTGAACGCATCAGACATTCTTCCTCACCTCCGATTTTTTCTAATCGTCCTTTATTATACTGCCCAGAAATACTCAATACAAATGTGCAAACTGGATTTAACGCTCCCTGTCCGCACTTTTTTTCTCTGGCTGCTCATCGTTCTGCTCTGGCTCATCGTCAATAACAGTCTTGTCTTTTTCATTCAGATTCAGTTCGATATTGAGGGCGTTCAGCCGTTCCGTCTTTTCTTTCAGCTCATTTTCAAAGGCAAACGGCTTCTTCACTTCCTCTTTTGCGGTTTCAAGCTGTGCGGTGGTTTCCTCCTTTCTGGTCTTGGCGGCTTCCAGTCTTGCGGGAAGTTTGGCAATCTCATTCTCAATTCTCGTTAAATTGCCGAGGGCATCCGTTCCTAAATCCACTTTGTATTTCCTCATTCCGCATAAATTTAAGCAGTAGTGGGCATTGACCGTATCATAGAAAACCTCCATCTGGAAGCCACGGTAGCTGCCGATTTGTATCGGCTGTGACAGCGGGTTTTCCTTGCAGATGGCAAGGAGCATTTCGCCTGCGTCCGCTTTTTCTTTGTAGGTCACGCCGTTTAAGGTCATCGGGCAGAATTTATCCTCGCCCTGCGGCATATGCTGGCTTGCAATCTTGGCATCATTTCCATATCCTACAATGCGTTCCCCATACTCCTTAATCTCCTGCGGGTAGTGCTTCAGTATCCTGTCCTCAAGGTCGTAATGCTCGGAAAGGTAGCTCTGCTTCAAGACTTTCAGCTTCGCCACCTGCATATCCAAATCCATTTTTTCCTTAAAGCGTTCATCGCCCGTGGCAAGCATTTTCACCTCCGCAAAAGAGAGGGCGACCTCGTCCACGTCCTCGGCAGAACGCACGGGGCTTTTGCTCGTCATTATCTGGGAGATGAATTTCTGCTTTCCCTCGACAAGCTGGTCGGGTAGGTCAGCGGTATTACTACCGCCTTCCCCCCTAAGAACCGTGCATGAAAGTTTCCCCTCACACGGCTCAAGCACTTATAAGCCCTGCATTACCAGAGCCGGTTCATCAACATTTTTCGAGTAATGGATAAATCTATGGCAGGCTGCGTGTAATAAAAACTTTCTCTCTTTGAAGTCTTCCCCTATAACTGTATGGATTCTGAAACCTTTTTCTACCGTTATCGCTTCCTTGCAGTATGGGCAGATTCCGCCCTGCGTTTTGTACAAAGCGTTCAGTTTCTTCCTGCCGCCTATCTCACGGAACATTCTTTCGGTATCCCTGTCCTCAAAATATTCTGCGTAACTGGCGTCGAATGGCGTCGCTTCTGACTTTGTTTTCAGCCACCTTACGATTTTTGTGTCAGTGGCATAAATCAGGTTGAGTTCAAACGAATCGCTCGTTTTCACGCTGAATGTCCAGATTCTTGTCCCGACCTGTCTGAAATATCTTTTCGCTATCCATTTGTGACTCTTTCGGGGATGTCTTCGTTTACACCACCGCCATAAGCATCTCCATACGTCAAAATCGAATCTCTCAAACGCATCCGTGGATACATTGTATTTGTGGAAATTTACCCACCCTCGGATAACTGGGTTCAGTTTTCGGATTAAATCCTCCTGTTTCATGGATGGGTTCTGCTTTATGATTCCCCTTACTTTACTGATTATGGCTTTATAGTTCTTTTTGGATGGTTTGGTCAGAAGCTTGTCTTTGTACCACCGTATATTTGTCCCAAGAAAATCAAACCCGTCTTCGATATGGGTTATGACTGTCTTTTCCTCTGACAGTTCCAGCCCTCTTTCTGACAGGAAATCCCGTATGATTGGGAGCACTCCGTTTTCCAAAAGTTCCCTGCTCTCGCCAGTGACGATGAAGTCATCCGCATAACGGATAAAATTGACTTTTGGGAAATATGATTTTCCATTGCTTTTCGTTTTGTGGTATTTCTCTTTTATCTTGGCTTCCAGTCCATCCAGCACCATGTTACAGATAGTCGGTGAAATCGCTGAACCCTGCGGGCTTCCCAAATCTGTCGGGAATAGCTTCCCTGTTTCGATATAGCCGCTTTTTAACCATTTCCGCAGGATATCCTTATCCATTGGGATGTTGCTTAAAATCCACCCATGGCTGATGTTGTCAAAACAGCCTTTTATATCTCCTTCCAGCACCCACTTCGGGGATTTCCCCTTGTTCAGACAGGTGAAGCATTGCTCAATAGCGTCCTGCACGCACCTTTTTGCCCTGAACCCATAGGAATTTGGGTCAGCGGTGGTTTCTGCAATCGGCTCTATCGCAAATTTATATAACGTCTGCATTGCCCTGTCCTTCATGCATGGTATGCTTAGGGGGCGTGGCTTTCCATTCTTTTTCGGGATATACACCCTTTTTAATGGCAATGGTTTGTAGCCCCTGCGTTTCAGTCCGAGAATTGCTTCATATTTCATTTTTGGGGTAGGCCATAATACTTTGTCTACGCCTGCCGTCTTTTTGCCTTTATTACCCGTCACCCTCCTTACGGCTAATGCACGCCCGTAAAAAGAGTGTGTGAGCAGCCACTGCAAAGATTTTACCTTGCCTGTCCTGCCCTGTTGATGAGCCTTTACGATACGCATTTGCAGTTTTTTAACGTATGCCTCTGCCTTGTTCCAGTCTATGCTGTCCCATGCTTTGGCTGCGTCAGAAGTCGCACACGTTTTACCGTTCATTTGCCTTACTCCTTTCAAAAATCCTATAAACTCTCTCGTAATTAAGCACCCTGCGGAATTCTGCCCCCTTTCGGGTGGGGCAAATCTTGAACCCCTGTCCGTCCCCATTACAGGGTCGGCATTCGCTTCTTCCGCAATCCTTTTTCCGCATTCCCATCGGCTTTCCTTACGGTCGGCTTGCCCGTCTGGGCGAAAATACGGAGTTGACACGTTCCGCCTAACCAACAATTGATTGATAGTTTAGGTCCCACCTCTCCTCCGGCAGTCATTACGTCCGTGTATCCCCACTATACAAAAGGATAACCGACTGCACACCTTTTGGTTCAAGCCTGTCAGCTACTTTGGCTTGTTCGCCTTAACGAAGTTTATCAGTGGTTCAGTTAATTAACCATGCTATCAGTAAGCCTGCACCCTAACCGCCTTGTAGCTAGCAGTTTCATCTCCACCTCACGGTTTTGATTCCAAGTAGGGTTACTTTTATGCCCGCTTCCGAACAGTGCCATTGCTGGCAGAGCCGGGGACAACGGCTTCATCCAACGGAATGGATGGTTTGGTCTGTAATATTACATCCAAACAGTTAAATTAAGCGACTTCGTGTCGCACATAGAGATACGCATCAAATGTCTGTTCTGTCACATAGCGGTAAACTTCCACTTCGGGAAACATATTGCCCTGACGTTCCAGACGACCTTGACGCTGTTCCAAGCAAGTCGGTCATTTTTTACGGACAGTTCAATACATGCCATCCTTTTCTGTTCCCTGCTCCTGCGTTTGCTCTCGTTTGACTTCTCCCTCTGTATCCTCTTGGCACAAGCAGGGCAATACTTCGATATGCCAGAGCCGGGGACGTATTCAAAACCACATACCGTACAATGTTTAGCGGGCAACGCCGTCCACCGCTTTGTGGGTGTGATATGTAATTCACCGACAAAGCCGATGAATTTATAGTAAATCTTGATTTCCTGTCTAATCGTTCCGTCCGCTGACTTCTCACGCTCCGAAACAAGTATCTTGTCTATCAGCGCATTTACAACCGTTGCGTCCAGTTCCTTTAAGCCTTGATAGTTGCGGATAAGGGAGAGGAAGTCACGGATTCCCTGCGATTTCTCGTAGCTTTCGTTGAGCGCTTCCGTTACTTCCCTTAACCGTGCTTCGATTTCAAGCTGTTCTTTCTGGTATTTCCCCGACATCATCTCGAAATTCCGCTCGGTGATACGCTCCATGACCTTATCCTCATAGAGAGAGGAAAACAGCCTGTCAAGCTCCGCAAGGCGTTTGTTCAGCTTCTTTTGTTCTTTCTCCATCGCCTTTGCCCTGCTCTGGTCTGTTTCCGTGAGCCGCTTCTCAATCGCCCTTACCGCCCGCTCGTCATTCACCGCCATATCCGCAAAGCGGTTGATGTCGGCAAGGACGGCGTTAAATAAATCTCTTGCTTCAATGGCGTGTGCGGTACACATGACGTTGCCGTACCTGCCATAATTATTACAGGTGTATTGTACGCAGTCGATAATGTCGGGGCGTTTCCTCCTGTTTGCGCTCATAGCCCGCAGAGCGTAGCCGCAGTCTGCACACTTGATAACGCCTGCAAAGATATTCTCAAATCCCCCTGCGTTCTGTTCCCGCCTGCGGCTCGTCATAAGCTGCTGTACGGTGTCAAATTCCTCCTGCGTGACTATCCCCTCATGGGTGTCGGGTATCACTTCCCATTCTTCGGGCAGCTTAGAAGGGCGTTTCTTGCTTTTCATGTTGGCGGCAATCCGCTTGTAGCCTGCAAGGTTTCCCGCATAGATAGGACTTCTTAAAATGCCCCTCACGCTGTTCTCGCTCCAAATATAGCGGTTTTCCTCGTTATCCTCAAAGTACCGTTCATAGCCTGCCGCCCCCTGCTCCGCCGCATAAGCGGCAGGGCGCAAGACGTGCTGTTTATTGATGTGTTTGCGGATTTTGGAGATTCCGTTTCCCGCAAGCGCAAGGTCGAATATCTCCCTTACAATGTGCGCCACCTTATCATCTATCAGCAGATGGTTATGGTCGGCGGGGTCTTTGATATACCCATAGGGCGCATACGTCCCCATGAATTTCCCCTGTTGAAACCTCGCTCGGTACGCCGATTTTATCTTAACTGATATGTCGGCGGCATACATTTCATTTAGGATATTGCGGAACGGCGTGATGTCCATCACTGATTTATTGAGTGTGTCCACACCGTCATTGACCGCTATATACCGCACATTATTTTCGGGAAAAAAGACTTCCAGATATAATCCGCAGTCAAGATAATTCCTCCCTAACCTTGATAAATCTTTCGTAATCACGCAGTTTATCAGCCCGTTTTCAATGTCCTTAATCATGTTCTGGAAGCTCGGTCTTTGGAAATTCGTACCAGAATAACCGTCGTCCACATACGTTTTTGCCAAGTGCCAGCCCTGCTTTTTCACATAATCCGTGAGGATGGATTTCTGCGTGGCAATGCTCGCACTCTCATTTTCCGTGCCATCGTCTTTCGATAGACGGCAGTAAATGCCGACTAAATAGATTTTCTTTTCTTCTTTGATTCCTGCCATACTGTAAAACCTCCGTATCTGCCCTAACGTTTTCGTGTTCCATTGCGTACATTCTAAGCGGATATCCCCTCATTGTCGAAGGTGTCGCCCTCGGCAATCTTCCTGCGTATATCCTCGGAAATAATCGGGATAAACGCCTCCGCAACGGTCTGTGTGCCAACATATTCACGGCTGACAATCATCTGCACTGGCTGTCTTGCCACAATACGCTTTCTCTTTTTGTTCGCTTTCTTATCCTCGCCCATACTCAAATCTTCCTTTCCAGACAGGGCAGGGGAGCGTCTGAAAACGTCCCCACCCTGCCAATCAGACACAATCAATCCCCGCTGTTTATCTTTTTCTGCAATGCTTTAAAGAGCGCAGCCGCTTCATCAGCGGTCAACGTGATTCCCTTTCCGCACTTCTCACGGCTGGGGGAAAAGCTGCGGATGTCATACTTTGGCTCTTTCCCATTCCATGAAATCAAGTTGATTTCCTTTGTATAGCCGCTGTCGCTCGTAGACAATACGGCGATTTCCTTTACAATCTCATATTGAATAGCTTTCATTTCCTGTCTTGCCTTTCTGCTTTTTTATCTGTCCAAAGTTTCTATTTACTGCCCGAAAAGAGAAGATTAGCGGCTGTCCCTGCCCCGTTTCCTCTGCAATTCACGCTCCAACAGTTTGATGATAGTGTCCTCCATCTGCTTGGGCGTTGTCCCTTTCGGGAAGTATTTCTTTAACCTCTCCATGCCAATTTTCACGGTTTCTTTCTGGTTTCCCTTTTCCTCCGTCATAATCGCAAAGATGGTGTCCATATCAAGCCGCCCGCTCTGGCTCAAGGTTTTCATCCGCTGTGCCTGTGAGAGTGAAGGCGTTGCTTCCTCGCTTTCCATTGTGGCGAATAGGTTTTCCTGCTCGCCTTTCTTCAGAAAGGACAGCTCCACCGCAGGCGTGAGGGCGATTTTCCCCTCGTCCACCATCTGTAAAATCGGCGGTATCAGTTCCGTTAATCGGATAAATCTCTGCACGGTCATCCTGCCAACGCCGAATCCCTGCGCCACTTTATCGTCCGTCCGCAACTTCGTCCCAACTTGTGACGAGGTTAAATCCGTGCGGAAGCCCTGCCGCTTCATGGCTTCGGATTTCATCTTGTAGGCAAACGCCCGCTCCGATGGCAGGATATTTTCACGCTGTAAGTTGCTGTCCACAAGGGTGATGATGGCTCGGTCACGGTCTAAGGGCAGGACAAAAGCGGGGACTGTGTTTATCCCTGCAAGCTCGGAAGCACGGACACGCCGCTGTCCCGCAATGATTTCGTAGCCGTTCCCGTCCTCTTTCGGGCGTGTGATTATCGGCGTTACAATGCCAAATTCCTTAATGCTTTCCGCTAACTCTGACAGCATTTCATCCTCCACCACATGAAACGGATTGTCGGGAAACGGGTATAAATCTGCGGTCTTTAATACCTTAAAATCCTGTTTCTTCATTCACATTCCTACCTTTCTTTCGCTCTATTTCTACTAGATTTTTGCAATTCCTCTAATACCTCTGGCGGGATTTTGGAGAGCAGCCGCCCCATCTGCTCGTTGGTTCTCTGCAACTCAAATATCCTCTGGTTGGCTTTCTGTACCTTTCGTTCCTGCTCGTACTTCTCATCACGCATACGCCCCGCATAGTCGGATTCCTGCCCGATTCTCTCTTTTAGGCTATCGATATACGCCTGCTGTTTGCCGATTTCCTTAGAGAATTTCTCCACGTCTGGAAGCCATGCGGAGAGCAGTTCTAACGCCTTATCCCTTTTCTTGCCAGCGTTAAAAGCGTTGATGTCGGAGAGGGCAGACACGATTTCCGCATACTGTTTATCTAGCCTGCCGCCTAACTTATAGAGCCATGTGGGGATGTGCTTGCGCTTCGTTTCCATTGAGGACTGACCCCTTTCTAATTCGCTCCACCGTGCGGACATCCGTTCATGGTAGGCGGTCTGCCACTCGGAAAGGCTCTTTTGGTTGCCTAAAATTGACTTCGCTGACAGCTTGTTGTCGGGCGTAAGCGGCACAAAGCATAGGTGCATATGGGGCGTTTTCTCGTCCATATGGACGACTGCGGAAAGGATATTCTGCTTTCCCACACGCTCCGAAATGAAGTCAAGAGCCGTCTGGAAATACGCTTTTTGTTCTTCGGGCGGTAAGCTGTTCATAAATTCGGGTGAAGCGGTGATGAGCGTTTCTACCATCATCACGCTGTCTTTTCTTACTTTACAGCCCGCTTCTTTTACCATTTGGTTTATCTCTTTCTTGTAAGTGTAGCGGGGCGGCTTCACAAGATGGTAGTTATCTTTGGAGCGTCCCACGTCAATGTCTGGGTTGCTTTTATAGGCTTCTTTCTTCCGTTCGTTGTGGCGTTCACAAGCCGCAACGCCGCCTGCCTTGCGTTTCTGGAAACGCAGGATTGCATAGGGCATAATTCATCTTCCTTTCTTCGGCGGGTAATCTCCCAAAAGGTGACGGTCGTGACGATGGTGACGGTGTTTTTGGGATACCCCCTGCCGCAAGGCATAGCCGTCACTATCACGCCAACATTCTTCCATCCGAAGCCGCAAGGCGCAGGATGGGGCAGGGCGTATGCCCTGCTTTAAGGGAGTCCAGAGGGAACGTCTGGCACACGACTTTGCGGAGCAAAGTGTAGTGTGTTACACCCTGTAAACGCAGTCGGAAAAATCGGAGGATTTTTCTGACCGCAGGGGTGGCTTTACGAGCCGAAAAGGGCGAGCAAAGCCCACGCCTGCACTTTGCGTTTACGGGGTGTTCTCCCGTAGGGCAGAACCGCCGATCTTACAAATATTTGCTATGACAGCGGCAGCAACAGGGGGTATCCCAAAAACACCGTCACGACCGTCACTAACCGTCACGCATAAGCCAGAGCCGCCGATTTCGCTTAGTTTTTAGGTGACAGTGGCGGCGGCAGGGGGTATCCCAGAAACACCGTCACCATCGTCACGACCGTCACCGTCCGTATCCTCCTGCCTTGCAAGGAAAATCAGCCTGTGGCTGTTCTTGCGGCAGAAGTCATAGCGGATATGGTTTTCAAGGAGAAAGTCAAGGCGGTACTCGTTCATCCACTTTGTCAAAACATTCGCCGCTGTCCCTGTTTCCCCTAAAGCGTCCAGTAATTCCGTTGCCGTTCCAGTCCATTCCTCCCTGCACTGCATGAAATCCACCAGCCGAAAAAGAATATCTGGTATCGCTTCTTTGGCAAGCTGTTCCTGCTCTTTCCTCTCCACCAGTTCCCAACTGCAATCATGGAAGCGGAGCGTGAACTCCTGATAGGGCGTGTCCCTGCCCGTCACATACAGCTTTGCGGCATTGGACGCACGGTTTTCCTGTTCCAGTACAAAAGTTGCGTCCGCACTCCCCGTCAATCCCGTCGTGCCAGACACTTTGTTGAACACGTCGCTGTCGTTCTGCTTTCGGATGTGGTGTACGACAATGACCGCCAATGAGTGCCTGTCGGCAAAGTCTTTGATAAGGGAGATGTCCCCATAATCGCTTGCATAGGCGTTGTCTTTGGATGCGGTGCGGACTTTCTGCAAGGTGTCAATCACAATGAGCCTGCTGTCGGGATATTCTTTTAAATAATCCTCCAACTGCACGATAAGACCGTCTGACAGCTTGTCGCTTGCCACCGCAAAATGAAGCCGCCCGCTCGCTTCGTCCGTCAAGCGGAACAGCCTGTCCTGGATGCGGCAGAACGTGTCCTCAAGGCAGAGGTAAAGCACATCGCCCTCCTGCGTGGGCATATCCCACAAGGGGATTCCCTGCGACACGCAAAGGCAGAGTTTTAACATGAGCCAGCTCTTGCCGATTTTCTGTGCGCCGCAGAACAGGGTTAAGCCCGTGGGTATCAGACCGCCCACCACAAAGGACGGTTTTTCAAGCGGCTCATAGAGGAGCGTGTCGGCGTTGACCGTCTGAAGCTTCTGCATGGGATTCCTCCTTTCGGGCGGTGTCTTTGGTTTTGTTGCACATAGATGTGACCTCCTTAAATAGATTTACTCCCACGGAAAAAGTGAGAGTATGTAATGCCGCCAGTCCCACGCAAAACGGATTTCTTTTTTCGGATGGTGGCGGTCACGGTTGGAGATACTTCCTCATTTCTGCCTTGACTTTCTCCCTTGCAACTGAAACGGACTTCTGGACAGCGGAAGCGGTGCAATGCTCCATCTCGCCAATCTGGTAGAAATTAAAATCATACTCGTAATAGAGCAGGAAACGCCGCCTTTGTATCTCTGGCAGTTGGGCAACTGCTTTGTAAAACAATTCATTCCGTTCTTTTTCAATCATTCTTTCATCAAGGCTCTTTGGCACTCTTAACGCACGTCTGTAAAGGGTTTCATCCCACACCTCGTTAAACTCCCTGTGCCGCTGGTTCCATTGCTGAAGGTTTCTGTTCCTCCTTTCCATCTGCCGAAATTCAATGAATAATTGTTCTGACACTTCCAGTTCGTGGTATTCCCCCTGCCCGTCCTTAAAACTGATAAAATACCTTTTACCGCTTTCCGTGGATGCCTCCCGAAGCGTGTATGTCTTTGCCCCGTATGCCATTTCCTTTCCTCCTGCTAAAAAGTAGGAGAGCGTTTTTCTCTCCCCACCCAATAGCCCATAGGAAAGCCATGATTTCCCCTCTAACGCTTAAATGGCTTCAATCTGCTCCGCAGCCTTTCCATCCGTCTGTAAACAGACTTTGTTGACAGCTTTACGGATGCGGCAATCTCTTTTGTGGAATATCCCTGCATTTTCAGCAGGACGATTTGTAACGTGCGTTTATCTACCGTGATTAAGGCAAGGTACAGAGTTTCGTTCTCAATCTCGTCCAGTAAATCAGAAACAGACTTTACCTCCGCCTGCTTCTCCTTATCTGCCATGCCCTCAAGGTATTCGCCGAAGTCGCTCGCCCATCGGTAAAACCGCCTGTTGGAATTAAAATCTGCCCTGTCGTCTGTGCGGATTTGCTCAATGGTCGCTTCATCAACGCCGCACTCACGCAGAACCTTTTCCTCAGCTTCTTTCCAGATACGCCATTTCCTGTCCTCCCGTCCGTGGTTGTATGCCATCTTTATTTCCTCCAATCAGAATTGATTGAGAGGGCAGGTAAAAGCCCCCTCATTTTCCCAAAGGAAAAAACAAGGGGGCTGAACGCCTTAAATTTTGTTTTCGATTATCTTCCTCAGCTTCGCAAGGATTTTGGCTTTGCGTTTATTGACAACGCTCTGTGTCACGCCCAACCGCAACCCGACTTCCCTCTCGGAAAGTTCTTCAAAGAAGATTGCTTGTATCAACGTCTGTTCACTGTCCGACAATAAAGGCAGGGCAGCTTTCAGCCTGTCCACCATCGCCGCATGGACAACGGTTTCCGCAACGTCCACCGCTTCATCAACAATGAAATCAAGAATATTCCCCTCGCTGTCTGTAAATCCCTCCAATGACAGCAGGCTGTAGTTAATATCCAGTTTTTTCAGATAACGCCACCGTTCTTTATCTTTGTAGAACTCTGCGTACTGTTCCCGCACTACCTCAAGCAGACAACCTTGAATGGGAATAAACAGCTTGTCCATGTAACTCTGGTCGGCTTGCCTGCGGCGGCAGAAGTCCGTATAGGATAATTCCACATAGACATTGTTTTCTTTGATATATACTTTTCTTGGTGCATATTTCACCGTATTTTCCTCCAATCTGAATTTTTAAAATGCTAAAATCCAGATGAAGAGGGCGGCGAACGACAGCCAACAGCAGGAACAGCCCTGCGGCACATTCCGATAAAAAACGACAAAAGAAAAACCGCAAAGGTTCTGTGACCTCTACGGTTATAGGAGATATATGTTCTATTAAGTGGAGATTCTACTTCTGGTTTCATGGTGAGAAGTAGCGTTGCATGGGCAGGGATTTTTTTAACTGGCTTCCTGCCAATCCCCGATATGCTATGTATAAGTTATTTCTGCATTGCATGAGCAGATGGATAACTGCCCGAAAAAAAGACATAAAAAAATCCCTCCAAACTCAAAAACAGGTCTGGAGAGTGTCTGTTAAGTCTTTTCGGGCATAGCAATACCGCCCACCACACACCGTTTTTTTATATGGTGGGCGTTTGCCTTAAAATCCTATGAAATAAAATAGAGCCAACGAACTGTGATTTTATTTCACAAGTTCATCGGCTCTGCGTCTATGCGTCTGGCTCTGTGATGACTGTTATTTGCAAACTTTTGACTTCAATCAAAGTTTCCTGCTTGCATTTCGGGCAATAGAGGGGGTAGTTTTTCAAAACCGTATCTTCTCTAATTCTGTCACGGGTTTTGTTACCGCAAACAGGACAGAGTATCCACTTTTCTTTCATATACACTCCTATAATTGCTATTTATAATCTTTTAAATTACGGCAAACATCTGTATTTCCGACATTGTTAGTACATGGCAGATATTCTTTTAGCTTTTTCCTTTAGAATATTTCTCGCTTCAACAGGTTCAATAATTTCAACATATTCCCCAAAAGAAAGCAGATATAGGAAAGTCCAATCACTAAGCTGGTATCTAAAAGTCACTTCCAATGTTCCATCGTCTAATTTTTTAATGTATTTCTCTTGAAATTCATCATAGACTTTATACGCTATCTTTTCCGAAAAATGTAATACGAATATCGGCGTATTGTATTCTTCCTTGTAGGCAGGGGTAATGGAAAAATCCTTTGGTAATTCACGGTCAAATAATTGGTCTGTTATTTGAAGCTCCCTTATGCGAGACATCTTAAAAGTGCGAATATCATTTTTGCGCTTTGAATAGGCAACAAGATACCATGCATGAGATTTGAAAACCAATTTCAACGGTTCGACAATCTGATTGGTGATTGTCAATTCTGCATTAAAATAAGTGAACGTAATCACATACTTATTGATTATTGCACGTTCTAAAACCGTAATATTGTTTCGTTCCTTTTCAGGACTGCCCCAATAGGAAAAATCAATCTCTAGCCATTCGGACTGCAAATTGTGACTAAACAATCCAGCAATCTTGTTTAATGATTTATCAGCATCGGGATAATTTGATGACTTTAGAATCTGCAACGCCTGTATAATATTCTTTTGTTCTTCCTGCGTAAAATAAGATTTGTCCAGTGAAAAGCCTTGTAATAATGACAATCCTCCGCCATATCCCTTTTGTGATGTAATCGGTATTCCCGCAATCGATAGTATATTGATGTCCCTATATATCGTGCGGGTGGAAACGCAAAGTTCCTCCGCCAGTTGCTTCGCAGTTATATTCTCATGCCTTAACAAGAGAAACACAATTTGAATAAGTCTGTCTATCTGCATATTATCACTCTGCCTTTTTGTGTTTAATGGCAAGCTGTTTTAAATGATTCAAATTTTCTGAATTATCACCTAAATTTTCTTCCAGTATAGAACATGGAAATTTGCCACACTCAGCACAACTTCCATAGGGTTTCTTAACGCCACATAGTCTTATTTCACAATCACCGCACATCTTTTGTGACACCATATCAGAATGGCATCCCAAACAATACATATCCTCTTTTGAGAATTTTGTAACATCAGTTGAATATTCGTTTGCCAATTTGATTTGTTCATCTGTATTTTTGCTGATAGTAGCCAAATAAACAGGACATTCATTACAATCCAATCCACAATATGAGAAATCCATTAAAACACTCCCTCTCCTAAATATTTGTCATGCGGAACTATTAAACATTTTTCAATAGACTTCCAATAGCTGTCGTAAAGATTTTTTTGTGCTGCTCCGTAGTTCTCTTTTGTATCAAATTCCCAGTAAAGCATATACTTAACACTTTTTACGATACGGTTAATTTTAAGAGGTGGAAGCCCCTCCTTAATTTGCTCCATGTCTATGCGATACCCTCTTTTGGCGAACCGAAGCAGAAGCAATCCCTCCTGTTTTTCTAAGAGGCTTTTGGCTTCAAGCATCAGAGCTTCAAATTCTTCTACCTTTTGCGGCTTGACTTGATAAATACATATTTCAGTAAACGGCATATTCAATTCCTCCTTCATTTTAGTTATAGCATTAGGAATGTGACAACAAGCATGTCGCATTCCTCAATTTATTTACAGTGAAATGATGATATAGTTCTTTATATTCTACCATGCTGAAACTCCTTCTGGCAAATATCAACTTTAATCAGCCCTATGAAAAGAAAAGTGACAGAACTTTTACATTCTGCCACCTTGCCTATCTATGCGAAAATAATTTCCTCATTCACAATCTCCCTCGCACACGCCCTTATGTTGTTGAGCCGTCCTGTCCATTCTAAGGCGTTTTCTTCCTTTAGCCGTTCCGTTATGCCCTGTGCCTGTTTCATGCCCTCTATGAGCCTTTCAAAGCGTTCCTGCGCCTGCCTGTCGATGTCGGCAAGGTAAGTGTTCAGCCTGCCGCTTGTAAGAAGATTGGTGTATGTAACCCTGCGGTACTGCTTCAGATAATCTAGATGCCGCTGTCCCCATGTGCCTATCGGCTGTTCTTCTTCGGCGGGTACGGTTAAGCACGGGATTAAGTAATCTCCTTGCCGCTCGTATTTTCCGCCCAGTTCCTCAAAAATCGTCTTTGCCATTGTCTGTTACCTCCACATTTTTTTTATTTTGAATGTCCGCAAAATCCGTCCTACACATGACGGCTTCCACGGGCAGTCGAGGTTATGAATGGCAATCAGCCTGTCCTGCACGTTTGTACCTGCGCCCATCTTCTGGGTAGAGCCGAACAATATACGCACTTCGCCGCTCCTTACCTTTGCGAACAGCTCCTTTTTCTGTGCGTCGGTATTCGCTTCATGGATGAAACGCACTTGCTCCGCAGGGATTCCACGCCGTATCAACTTTTCCCTCATGTCATCGTAGACATTAAACATGCCGTCATTTTTCGGTGTGCTGAGGTCGCAAAACAAGAGCTGTGCAGCCTTTGTGTCGGCGTGTCCCTCCCAGATGCGGTACATATTTTCCACGCAGGCGTTGACTTTGCTGTTCGGGTCGTCTGGCAGCATCGGGTCAATCAATCTCTGGTCTAGGGCAAGCTGCCGCCCGTCGTTTGTCACTTTGAGCATATTATCTGTTTGTGGTTTTACCAGTCTTGCACGGATTTTCTCTGCCCGCTTCGCAAGCCCCGCCACCATTTCGCTCTGAATTTCACTCGGTTTGGTCTTGATGTTGTGGTAATTGACCTTTGGCACGGGGAGCTTTAGCATATCGGCAGTCTGGATGTCCGCAACCTCACGGAACATCTGCATCAGTTCTGGCAGGTTGTAGAACTTCGCAAACCTCGTCTTGGCTCGGTAATTCGTGCCTTCGGGGGCGAGTTCCAGAGCCGTGACTGTTTCGCCGAACGTGGAAGCCCAACTGTCAAAATGCTGCAACCCGTTCCTTGCGAGGGTGTCATACTGCAAGTACCGCTGCACGGAATACATCTCGACCATTGAGTTACTTATAGGCGTTCCCGTTGCGAAAACCACGCCACGGTTGCCCGTGATTTCGTCCAGATAACGGCATTTCATAAACAAATCGCTTGACTTCTGGGCTTCGGTCTGGGCGATGCCGCCGACGTTCCGCATCTTTGTGTAAAGGTAAAGGTTCTTGTAAAAATGGCTCTCATCTATAAAGAGCCTGTCTATGCCCAGTTCCTCAAAGTTTATCACGCTGTCTTTCCGTTTGGTGTCGTTGAGTTTATCGAGCTTCGCCTTGATTGCTTTCCTCGTTTTCATGAGCTGCTTGACCGTGAACTGCTCCCCGTGGGATGCCTGCACGTCGTCTATCCCCATCTCTATATCGTCAAGCTGCCGCATGAGCTGTTCCCTCTGGCGTTCCTCGCTGATGGGGATTTTCTCGAACTGGCTATGCCCGATAATCACCGCATCATACGCCCCCGTCGCAATCCTGCCGCAGAACTTTTTGCGGTTTCCCGTTTCAAAATCCCGCTTGGTAGTCACAAGGATATTGGCAGATGGATAGAGCCTTAAATACTCCGACGCCCACTGCCCGACAAGGTGATTCGGCACAACAAACATGGATTTCTGGCATAAGCCGAGCCGCTTGCTTTCCTGTGCGGCGGCTACCATTTCAAAGGTTTTTCCCGCACCTACCTTGTGGGCAAGGAGCGTGTTGCCGCCGTATAGGATATGGGCGATGGCGTTCACTTGATGCGGTCTTAGCTGGATTTCTGGGCTGATGCCTCCAAATGTGATATGGCTTCCGTCGTATTCACGGGGACGGATGGAATTAAATGTGTCATTATAATAGCGTACAAGCCTGTTCCTCCGCTCTGGGTCTTTCCAAATCCAGTCCTGAAACGCCTGCTTTATCACCTCCTGCTTTGCCTGCGCCGCCGTGGTTTCCTTATGGTTCAGCACCGCTTTTTTATTGTTGTGTTCATCATAAACATAGTCAAAGATGCGGGTGTCACGGAGATTTAAAGTGTCCTCCATAATGCGGTATGCGCTCGCCCGCTTCGTGCCGTAAGTGCTGTCCGCCTTGACATTCCCAATGTCGGAACTCTTATTCTCGATGAACCAGTCGCCGTTATATGCCGTGTAGCGCACTTGCAGCCTGCCCGCCGCATAGCTTGACGGCGTTAAAAGCTCCATCATAAACTGCTGTATATCCTCCTGCGGTATCCATGTCGTGCCGAGACGGACGGAGATTTCGCTTGCAGGCAAATCCTTTGGGATGACTTTTTCCAGAGCCGCCACGTTGACTGCAAGCTCTGGGTCTGACTTTGCCGCTATCCCTGCAACTTTCAGTTTCTCCCGCACATTCCCCGATAAATACTCGTCTGCGGTCACATACCTTGCAGGCTCACAAGACGGCACTTTGTAGATAACGCCCTGCAATTCCTTAATGATTTCTTCCTCTGACCTGCAAGTGAGCCGTGCCATATAGGGCAAATCGACACGGGCTTTCTCCCCGATGGAGAGGGCGAGGGCTTCGCTGGCGGTTTCCACAAAAGTCACTTCTCGGTGGGGCTTTATCGTCCGTTTCGTGAACATATCCGCCTTGCGTTTGAATTTCCCCTCGTCGTCAAGCACTTCAAGGGAACAGAGTAAGAAATAACTTTCATCTGCCCCAAAAGCGAGGTAGTTCCCCCTGCTGTTGATTAAGCCGTACCTTTTGGTAAAGGCATCATATAATCGGTTTAGGTTTTCCTGCTCGGTCTGTATCATTTCCTCTGGGCAGTCGTCGGTCTGGTACTGGATGAGCTTCCTCACGCAGTCACGG
>CAJTDQ010000012.1 GCA_910574895.1 Eubacteriaceae bacterium
ATCCGTGACTGCGTGAGGAAGCTCATCCAGTACCAGACCGACGACTGCCCAGAGGAAATGATACAGACCGAGCAGGAAAACCTAAACCGATTATATGATGCCTTTACCAAAAAGTACGGCTTAATCAACAGCAGGGGGAACTACCTCGCTTTTGGGGCAGATGAAAGTTATTTCTTACTCTGTTCCCTTGAAGTGCTTGACGACGAGGGGAAATTCAAACGCAAGGCGGATATGTTCACGAAACGGACGATAAAGCCCCACCGAGAAGTGACTTTTGTGGAAACCGCCAGCGAAGCCCTCGCCCTCTCCATCGGGGAGAAAGCCCGTGTCGATTTGCCCTATATGGCACGGCTCACTTGCAGGTCAGAGGAAGAAATCATTAAGGAATTGCAGGGCGTTATCTACAAAGTGCCGTCTTGTGAGCCTGCAAGGTATGTGACCGCAGACGAGTATTTATCGGGGAATGTGCGGGAGAAACTGAAAGTTGCAGGGATAGCGGCAAAGTCAGACCCAGAGCTTGCAGTCAACGTGGCGGCTCTGGAAAAGGTCATCCCAAAGGATTTGCCCGCAAGCGAAATCTCCGTCCGTCTTGGCACGACGTGGATACCGCAGGAGGATGTACAGCAGTTTATGATGGAGCTTTTAACGCCGTCAAGCTATGCGGCGGGCAGGCTGCAAGTGCGCTATACGGCGTATAACGGCGACTGGTTCATCGAGAATAAGAGTTCCGACATTGGGAATGTCAAGGCGGACAGCACTTACGGCACGAAGCGGGCGAGCGCATACCGCATCATGGAGGACACTTTAAATTTAAGGGATACCCGCATCTTTGACTATGTTTATGACGAACACAACAATAAAAAAGCGGTGCTGAACCATAAGGAAACCACGGCGGCGCAGGCAAAGCAGGAGGTGATAAAGCAGGCGTTTCAGGACTGGATATGGAAAGACCCAGAACGCAGGAACAGGCTTGTACGCTACTACAATGACACATTTAACTCTATCCGATCCCGTGAATATGACGGAAGCCACATCACGTTTGGCGGCATCAGCCCAGAAATCCAGCTAAGACCCCACCAAGTCAATGCGATTGCCCATATCCTATACGGCGGCAACACGCTCCTTGCACACAAGGTAGGTGCGGGAAAAACCTTCGAAATGGTAGCCGCCGCACAGGAAAGCAAGCGGCTCGGCTTATGCCAGAAATCCATGTTTGTCGTGCCAAACCACCTTGTCGGGCAGTGGGCGTCGGAGTATTTACGGCTCTACCCATCTGCCAACATCCTTGTCACGACCAAGCGGGATTTTGAAACGGGAAACCGCAAGAAGTTCTGCGGCAGGATTGCGACGGGGGCATATGATGCGGTGATTATCGGGCATAGCCAGTTCGAGAAAATCCCCATCAGCGAGGAACGCCAGAGGGAACAGCTCATGCGGCAGCTTGACGATATTGAGCGTGGCATTGACGACGTGCAGGCATCCCACGGGGAGCAGTTCACGGTCAAGCAGCTCATGAAAACGAGGAAAGCGATTAAGGCGAAGCTCGATAAATTAAACGACACCAAGCGGAAAGACAGCGTGATAAACTTCGAGGAACTGGGCATAGACAGGCTCTTTATAGACGAAAGTCATTTTTACAAAAATCTTTACCTGTTTACAAAGATGCGGAACGTCGGCGGCATCGCCCAGACCGAAGCCCAGAAAAGCTCCGACCTCTTTATGAAGTGCCGCTATCTGGACGAAATTACGGGCAACCGTGGCGTGGTTTTCGCAACGGGAACGCCTATAAGTAACTCGATGGTCGAGATGTATTCCGTGCAGAGGTATTTGCAGTACGACACCCTCGCAAGGAACGGATTGCAGCATTTTGACAGTTGGGCTTCCACGTTCGGCGAAACAGTCACGGCTCTGGAACTCGCCCCCGAAGGCACGAATTACCGAGCCAAGACGAGGTTTGCGAAGTTCTACAACCTGCCAGAACTGATGCAGATGTTCCGAGAGGTTGCGGACATCCAGACCGCCGATATGCTAAAGCTGCCCGTGCCAAAGGTCAATTACCACAACATCAAGACCAAGCCGAGCCAAATCCAGACGGAAATGGTGGCGGGGCTTGCGAAGCGGGCAGAGAAAATCCGAGCCAAATTGGTAAAGCCACAATCCGATAACATGCTCAAAGTGACAAACGACGGGCGGCAGCTTGCCTTAGACCAGAGATTGATTGACCCGATGCTGCCCGACGACCCGAACAGCAAAGTCAACGCCTGCGTGGAAAATATGTACTGCATCTGGGAGGGACACGCCGACACAAAGGCGGCGCAATTATTGTTCTGCGACCTCAGCACACCGAAAAATGACGGCATGTTTAATGTCTACGATGACATGAGGGAAAAATTGATACGGCGTGGAATCCCTGCGGAGCAGGTGCGTTTCATCCATGAAGCGAATACCGACGCACAGAAAAAGGAGCTGTTCGCAAAGGTAAGGAGCGGCGAGGTGCGTGTATTGTTCGGCTCTACCCAGAAGATGGGTGCAGGTACAAACGTGCAGGACAGGCTGATTGCCATTCATAACCTCGACTGCCCGTGGAAACCGTCGTGCTTGGAACAACGCCAAGGTCGTCTGGAACGTCAGGGAAATATGTTTCCCGAAGTGGAAGTTTACCGTTATGTGACGGAACAGACCTTTGATGCGTACCTCTATCAGCTTGTGGAGGGAAAGCAGAAATTCATCTCCCAGATAATGACGAGCAAAAGCCCCGTGCGTTCTGCCGAGGACGTGGACGAGGTTGCCCTCTCCTTTGCGGAGGTAAAAATGCTGGCTACGGGCGACGAGCGTTTCAAGGAAAAAATGGATTTGGATATGCAGGTGGCGAAGCTGAAAGTCTTGAAGCAGAGCTACCTTTCCGAGCATTACGACCTTGAGGACAGGATACTGAAGCACTACCCGCAGGAGATTAAGGAGTATGAGGAACGCATTATAGGCTATGGGAATGATGCGGGGATTGCAAGCCAGCATATGCCGCAGGGCGAGGACAAGTTCTGCCCGATGACCTTAAACGGCGTGACCTATAAAGAAAAAGCGGACGCAGGCGGGATGCTGCTTGCCATCTGCAAGGAAAACCCGCTGTCACAGCCGATACAAATCGGCAGCTACCGTGGCTTCCAGATGGAGGTTTTCTATGATACGGTCAATGCACACTATTGTCTGAACCTTTGCGGAATGAGGAAATATAAGGTAGATTTAGGAACGGATGCCCTCGGCAACCTCACCCGAATCGAGAATGAGATTGCCAAAATCCCTGCCAGACTGGAAGCCGCCAAGACGAGAAAGGAGGAAACCACCGCACAGCTTGAAACCGCAAAAGAGGAAGTGAAGAAGCCGTTTGCCTTTGAAAATGAGCTGAAAGAAAAGACGGAACGGCTGAACGCACTCAATATCGAACTGAATCTGAATGAAAAAGACAAGTCTGTTATTGACGATGAGCCAGAGCAGAACGATGGGCAGCCAGAGAAGAAAAGTGCGGACAGGGAGCGTTAAATCCAGTTTGCACATTTGTACTGCTGATTTTGGGGTATTATAATAAGGACGATTAGAAAAAATTGGAGGTGAGGAAGAATGTCTGATGCGTTCAGATTTGAAACTTTTGTAGATGTTCATGACAATGTTTTTAATGAATATCTCGGCTCTGTCATCGCAAAACTGTCTAGAGAAAACGAGGAATACCGTGCCATAAGAGACGAGATTGAGAGCCTTTATGGGAAATATCCGAAAGTCTTAGGCGTGTTTGACACGGAAACAGCGGAGGAACTGACCGAAGAAGAATGTGCCGCACTGATTAAAGTGATGGAGCTTAGGAACAAACTTACGGACATGGAGATGCAGTCGGTCTACTTCCGTGGCTGCTATGACAGCGTGGGGTATCTGAAAAAGGCAGGGATTTTGTAAGGGAATGACCGAGAAAAAGGCGGTGTCGGCGTGAGTGCTGATGCCGTCTTTTTACATAGTTGATAGGTGGAAAAAAATGTTGTTTTGTTGTATAATTACAGTTACACAAATGAATTATTGCGAATAAGAGGAGGTTTAAATGAAAATATTTATAAGTCATTCTAGTCGTGATATAGATATATATAATGAGCTTGCCGATGCCCTAAAAGAAAAGGGGTATACGATTTTTAATGTTAATGAAGTGAATGTTGGAGAAAGTGTAATTGAAAAAATTAAATTTGCTTTAAATGATTCGGACATTCTTGTTGCAATTATAACAGAGAATTTTTTAAACTCATCGTGGGCACAGGCAGAATTAAGTTCAGCTATATTAAGCACTAATAGCATTCGTGTCCTGCCTGTTGTAGTGGGGGATGTATTTATTCCTAATTTCTTAATACAATTTCAATATAGAAAGGTAGATTCTACAAAAGAGATTACAAAGACTGTATTAAACGATATTGGTCAATTAGGAATGATTGAAAGTGATTCAACTCTTTTTCAAAAACAAAGTACCGCTCAATCTGAAAGAAAAGATATTGAAGAAAAAATAGCTTTATTGAAGGAAGCTTTAATAGATAATCAACTTACTTTGGTGTGTGGAGCAGGTATATCAAGAGATTCGTCTATACCAGATTGGAATGAACTTCTTGTTAATATCCTCAATGAAACATTTTTTGATGATGGTTCAAATGTTCCAAAGTCTAAAATTTTAGCAGAGGATTTGCTTTCATTAATGCCACAATCAAATTTAATTTTAGGAAAATATTTAAGATTAGTATTAAAAAAAGATTTTGAGAAAGTTGTACAAAAACATTTATACTCTTATTATAATCAAGACCGAGATTTTGAATCATCAATGATGGTACAGGGGCATGAAATAATTAACTATGCCTTAGAAACAAACATGATGAAAGCTATTGTTGAACTTGCTCGTCCAAAAAGGAGAGGAAAACGGTTAGAATCAATAATCACATTTAATTTTGATGATTTGATAGAATGTGCGTTATCAAAACATAATATTGAATATTGTTCCATATGGAAAGAGGGGCAAATATATGGGATTGATGCGTTGCCTATTTTCCATGTACACGGATTTTTACCAAACCAAAGGGAAATAGACAGTCCCAATTTAGTCTTTAGTGAGGAAGCATATCATTCACAATTTATCGACCCATATAGTTGGTCAAACTTGATACAACTAAACACATTCTCTACAAATATATGTCTGTTTGTAGGCTTAAGTTTATCTGACCCAAATTTAAGGAGATTATTGGACATATCGTGGAGAAGAAATCAAAGATGCAAACATTATATTGTTATGAGAAAAGAACCTCAAAAAAATAGGACGGATGAGATTGCTACTATGCTTTTTGAACAAGATGCAAATTCACTTGGATTAAATGTTATTTGGTGTTCCGATTTTTCAGAAATACCGAGTATATTATCCAGTATTGCAACGTGATAGTGCATCTAAAAATACAATTTTATAAAAAGGGAGGAATTCAAATGTCTGATGAAATATTTAATATGTTTTCGGCAGTTGGAATAGGTCTTACTTTTTTGGCATCAATGGCGGCAGTTATTGTTTCTATAATATCATTACGATGCTCTAATAAAGCAGCAAAAAGGTCGGGGTATCTAAATACAATTACTGCAAGTCGTGATAGATGGTCAAATTCTTTAAGAGAAAATGCTTCTTTATATTTTACTCAAATTGCTCGATTATGCAGTGGGCAAGAAAATAATTTAGGAGATATTTATAATGAGTTGACGCATTATCACTTTGCTATTATTTTATTATTATTTGAGCAGGATAAAGAATTGCATGACAATATGAGTGCTTTGAGAAATAAGGCATTTGAAATTGTTGACCAGAATAATATAATTGATTCTCAGTATAATAGAGGTTTTCTGAATTTCAACAAAGCGGAGATTGAAAATTCAGATGTTGTGATTCAAGCTCGCAAAGAAATACACGAATTACGTTATACAATTTTAGAAGAGTATCAAGGGAAAGTTTTTAATGGGATATCAGAGTTGCTTGAAAGAGAGTGGAGAAAACAGCAATATGAGGCAACAAAAATGTAGTTATTATAAGTTTTAGTTGATGATATTTGTAAAAGTGGAGAGGAATTTTATGGATTATGATTTTAAATGGATACGCCCTAATATGTCATTATATCATATGAATAAGAACTGTCCGTTTCCAATAACTTTATTAAACAGTGGGGATTTAGCCACAGATTTTAATAAATATGCGATAGATTTTTTTGATGCAGCGGAGTGTGTAATTCATTATTTGGGCGAAGATGTAGCAGAAAATGGTGACATAGGAAAACTTGATTTATGGTATTTTGCAATGGTCTATTTATATAGACAAAGTATAGAACTTCTTTTGAAAGCAAATATATTTAAGATTGTCGCCTCAGAAAACGATAGAAAATTGATAATCGGTGACATACGGCATGACCTCAAACAAGGATATGATAAAATACTGGAGCTAAAAGATTTAGAATATACAGATAACGATAATGCTAACTGGTTATGGAGGTATTTAGCGGATATTTCAAGGATTGATAAAGAATCTGATATGTTCCGTTACCCTTTTGGCAATAATCTTAATGTATTATTTGATAAGCAGACACATATTTCTTTAGCGGCAACACACGATAATATGAATAAAGCCTTTAATATTTTGAGTGAGTTATATAAGACGGGAAATTTTACAGAGCAGGAATACGAAGCATATTCACCACAGCTAATTATTGAAGGTGGACATTACTACCAGCAGAGCGTTGTCGGTTATAAATATGCACAGCATTCGTTTTATCCTTACTATTCCTCGTATGAAGAAGTAGGGAATTTTTTAAAAGAAAAGGTTTTGAATGACAATAGAAAAGAATTGTTTATGCCAATGTGCTATATGTATCGTAATGCAGTTGAGCTTGGTTTAAAAAGGATAATTATTGAAGATAGCCACATAGAAAGAACAAAGGCATTGAAGATACTCCGACGAAAAAAACATAGCATACTTGGACTTTGGAACAGTATTGTCGATGAAGTTGACAAATATTCCAATGCACCAGATGATGACACTACTTTAAATGATACAACACAGTATATCCAAGCGTTTCATGATTTTGACCAAAGTTCTGATTTGTTTAGGTATCCATGTAACAAAAAATTGCAGGTTTACTTTTCAGAAAAAAAGGTATTAGACATAGAAAATGTTTCTTCCTGCTTTGAAGAATTATGTAATTTCTTAGATGCGGTTGATAGTTCATTAAGTTATGTCAAAGATATAGAAGCAGAAATAGCACAAGAAATGGCATCTTATTATGATTATTATTAAAATTGGATTACATAGCCGAGAGGTTTTCATTTACGAAAAACCCTCGGCTAATTCTATTTCTGGAGGTGATTTTATTGAATGAGAAGTAACAGACCCTATGTGCAGATTGACCCAGACGTGCTTGAGCAGGCAAGGCAGATAGATTTACTCTCCTATCTACGGGCTTACGAGCCGAGCAACCTTGTCAAAGTCAAAGGCACGACGAACGTCTACTGTACCGCCGAGCATGACAGCTTGAAGATTTCCAATGGTAAATGGTACTGGTGGTCGAGGGGCTTCGGCGGCTACTCCGCCCTTGATTATCTGATGAAAGTCAAAGAATACGGCTTTGTGGAAGCCGTGGAAACCCTCACGGGGCAGACAATGGCGGACTGGAAGCCGCCGCCCCCTGCCGTGAAGAAAGACGAGCCAAAGGTGCTGCTCCTGCCGCCGAAGAACAAAAATTGTGACAGGGTGGCGGAATATCTTTTCGGGCGTGGTATTGACTATCAGCTTATCCAAGAGTGCGTTGCCGAGGGAATTATATTTGAGAGTGCCGACTACCACAACGCCGTTTTTATCGGGAAAGATGAAAGCGGGACGCCAAAGTACGCCGCCTGCCGTGGCACAATGGGGAGCTTCAAGCGTGACGCATCGGGCAGTGATAAGCGGTATTCGTTTCGGCTTCTGGCAAAAGAGCCGACTGACGCCGTGCATTTGTTTGAAGCCGCCATTGATTTATTATCTTATGCCACCTATTTAAAATGTGAGGGAAAGGATTATAAGGCAGAGAATCTTCTCTCGTTGTCGGGCGTATATCAGCCGAAGAAAGAGCTGAAAGAAAGCAAAATCCCTGTTGCCCTCACGACTTTTTTAAAGGTAAACCTGCAAATCAAGACCATATTTCTGCATCTGGATAAGGACAAAGCAGGTCGTTTATGTACCGCAGCTTTGAAAGAATTATTGCAGAAAGACTACCGAATCGTTGATGAACCGCCGCCAGTCGGCAAGGACTTCAACGATTTTTTAATGTCCTATCTGGGGATTGCAAGGCAGAAACCGAGCCGTGAGAGGGGGGATGCCCGCTGACTGTATGAAGATTTTTCTGCAAGAAATGACCGTAACCACAACAAAATTTCAGACCGAAAGGGAGGAAAGACCGATTGAAAAACTATGAAGTGACCCTTGTCGCCCACTATGCAAAGACCGTTTCCATCCATGCCGACAGCCCCGAACAGGCGGCGGAGAAGTTAAAGACCGTCCTGTTTGATACCGACCTTGTGAGGTTTTCCGACGGGGATTTTGTCTGCGGCGAAGCCGAGATTAACGACCCTATGGAGGACGCAGGGGAAGAAAGCGAATCCGAGGGAGAGGATTTTGAGGACGGCTTCTGTTCGGAATGTCCGTGCTTTGGAACGGTGTGTAAAGGATGCTGTCACGAGGGCGGGGATTAAAGACACGTCTTACCAAGCACTGAATTTGGTTATCCATCTTCCGATGGAAACAAAATTCGCTTGTTAGGGGAAAGCTCCCCTAATACCCCGTGGAAAAGACCGCCGCCAGAGTGCGGCAGGAAGAAAGGAGTTTTTAAGGATGAGAGATTTATTGTTCTTCGCTCTCGGCACAACGCTCGGAGGGATGTGCGGCGTGGCGTGTATGTGCGTGCTGCAGGTTAACAGGCTCTCCGAGGGAAAGGGGGATTTGGATGCGGAAACGAAATGTGCAGATATTGTTCCGACTGACCGAGGAAGAAGCTGAATACCTCTGCTCCCTTGCAGAGCGGGCGGGGCATTCCAGACAAGCCCTGCTCCAGTCGATGGTCATGGGCTACCGCCTGTGCGAGAAGCCAGACCCAGAGTTTTATAAAATCATGCGGGAGCTGTCCGCCATCGGCAACCGTATCAACCAGCTTGCGGCAAAAGCGAACGCCCTAAACTTTGTGGACACGCCGATGCTCTATGACGAAGCCAAGCGTTGGCGGGACTTCCGTCTGGACGTGGGCAGGTGCTACCTTGTGCCGAGGAAGATGTCTGGCTGATGGCGGTCTGCGAGATATGGGATGTAAAGGGCAGGCTCGACCACCCCATCGACTATGCCGAGAATCCAGAGAAGACCGCCAACCCCAAATATACGGATGCGGACTTGCAGGCGATGGGTGACGTGATGAAGTACGCCACCAACGGCGACAAGACCGAGCGGCAGTTTTTCGTCACGGGCGTAAACTGCGACCCTGCCACCGCAAGGGACGAGATGATGATGGCAAAAGCCCAATGGAACGACCAGAGCGAGATTGTCTGCTACCACGGCTTCCAGAGTTTTAAAGCGGGCGAGGTCACGCCAGAGCAGGCACATGAGGTCGGCGTGAAGCTGGCGGAGAAGATGTGGGGAGAAAGGTTTCAAGTGATTGTGGCGACGCATCTGAATACGGAATGCCTGCACAACCACTTTGTCGTCAACTCCGTTTCCTATATTGACGGCAGGCACTACCACGACAACAAGAAGAACCTGCGGCTGCTCCGCCAGCGTTCGGATGAATTATGCCGTGAGTATTCCTTATCGGTCATTGAACACCCAAGCGGCAGGAAGAAGCCCTATGTCCTCTGCCAAGCCGAGAAGAACGGTCTGCCTACAAGGGACAGCGTGGCACGGCAGGCGGTGGACGAAGCCATCTCAAAATCGTTCACGCTGAAAGACTTTGACCGCCAGTTGTCGGAAATGGGATACCGCATCAATTTTGACCCCAATCGAAAATACTGGACGATAATCGGCAAGGGATGGCAAAGACCGAAGCGGCTCTACAAGCTCGGCGGGGACTACACCAATGAGCGGATAACGGAACGCATAAGGGAAAATTCCTATGCGGTCAAATTCCAGAACTTTTCCAGAGAACAGCCGCAGGTCAAAGTGTACCGTGTTCGTGGCTCTCTGAAAGACGCAAAGAAAATCGGCGGCTTGCGTGGGCTGTATCTCCACTACTGCTACAAGCTCGGCATCCTGCCAAAAAAGAAACAACAGAACTATGCAAGGCTTCACTATCTTCTGAAAGACGACTTGCTGAAGATGGAAGCCATCACAAACGAAACAAGGCTGCTCTGCCGCAACCATATCGACACGGCGGGGCAGCTTTTGTCTTATAAAGGCTCTCTGGAATCCGAGATGCAGGAGCTGACCGAACAGCGCAAGGGGCTTTACTCCCAGAGCCGCAAGGCAAGCGGCAAAGAAAAGGAAGCGGTCAAGGCTCGGCTGTCGGAAATCACGGGGCGTATGAAAACATTGCGGAGGGAGGTCAGATTATGTGAGGGAATCGATGCCCGCAGCGACACCCTCAAAGAAAATTTAAATGTCATACGGGCAGACGAAAAAGAGAAGAAAGGAAAGGAGCTGATGAAGCATGAACACAGGCGGCGAAGCGGCGGAGCAAATCGTAAGGATGAGCTTGGAGGGATTTGAGGTCGCAGCCAGAATCACGGGGGCGGGTGCGAAGAATATCGCCATCCTCTTATATTCCATCTTAAAGGAAGAACAGAAAACCAAAGGAAAGGCAAGACTCACAAACATGCTCCGCTCTGGGAAAGAGTTAAAAGTCTTTACCGTAAAGAGCGGCGACTTGAAGAAGTTCACGCAGGAAGCGAAGAAATACGGCGTACTCTACTGCGTCCTCGCAGACCGTAAGAACAAAGACCCCGATGCGGAGGTGGACGTGATTGCGAGAGCCGAGGACGCATCGAAAATCAGCCGCATTGTGGAGCGGTTCAGCCTTGCGTCGGTAGATACTGCTTCCATTGTGACCGAAGCGGAGAAATCGAAAGGGGAAAAGGCGAAAGCTGACAAAACCGCAGATGTAAAAGATGCAGATGCAAAGGACGGTCAGCCAGAGCCAGACGTCGGCGTGGAGGAAAAGGCGGAGAAAGACAGGCTCATGGACGCCCTTATGGGCAAGCCGCTCCAAAAGGAGGAAAACGCCCCAAACCCCTCGGTGGCAAAGACAGAAAAATCCCCTCTGTCCGAGCCTACCTTAAAGCAGCAAAGGAAGCCCGCAGAGGGGGCTACTATGGCTAAGGCGGAGAAACCGTCAGTCAGGGAGGAACTGCGGAAAATCAAGGAGAGCCGCAAGGAGCAGGAAGCGGACGTTTCTCCTGCAAGAGAGAAATCTCCCGACAGGGCGGAGAAGCCGCCCGCAGGAAAGACGGAGCATAAGCAGCCCCAGAAGCGGAAACGGAAACCAAAATCGAAAGGAGCAAGATAAGCATGAGCATTTATGACGTATTTAGTGGCGGCGGCAGACCTTTTAACAAAGAGGAATGGGCGGCGCAGAAGCAGGAGCAGCGGAAAGCAGCCTATGAGCTGATAGACACGACCTGCGAGAAAATGATGGCGGACGGGGGTGCGTTTCAGCAGTACCTTGACGTGCAGGGGCATTTTGACCGCTACTCCGTCAACAACGCAATCTTGGTTTCGGCGCAGATGCCCGAAGCGACGCAGCTTAAGGATTACGGCAGTTGGAAACAGAGCCGTGCCTATGTGGACAAGGACGCACAGAAAATCACTATCCTTGAGCCTGGGAAAGAATACGAGCGGGAGGACGGCTCAAAGGCGGTCGGCTACAACGCTAAGATAGTTTATGACATTTCCCAGACCTCGGCAAAGGACAGGCAGCAGCCGCAGGAAGCCAAAACCATGCGGGAGCTTGTGTCGGCGATGATTGACGCAAGTCCCGTTTCCTTTGCGCCAGTGGACGACCTTGAGCTGCCTGCGTTCTATGACAGCGCACAGCAGACCATCTTCATCAAGACGGGGCTGAATGAAGAACAGCTCTTTGTCAGCATGGCAAAGGAAGTATCGGCGGCGGTCTTTGACTTCAAGCATAAGGAGAGCCGTGACGCTTCGGACTTCAAGTCGTTCTGCGTCGCCTATATGGTAAGCTCCCGCTACGGCGTGGACACCAAAGGCTTCCGCTTCGACAATCTCCCGAAAGAGTTTGCGGGCATGGAAACGCAGGAATTTAAAGGGCAGCTTGGCTCGATGCGTGACGTTCTCGGCGAAATCCAGTCGGACATGTATAAGAGCCTTGAAAAGAACAAGCCGCCCAAATCCAAAGAGCAGGAACGCTAATCGGAGGTGCAGCCCATGAAAGAAGAACGATACCATCTGGCATTGGACAAATACGATAAGAACATCGTCCTCAATGCCCTCAACACCCTGCGGACGCAGCAGATACAGGAGGAACGCCCCACCGAGCCTGTTGACGAGCTGATAAGCAGGGTGGCATTCGCCCCGACCAAGAAAGTAAAGGTCGCCCCGTGCAAGTGCCATGAAGAACGGTGATGATTACAAGGCGGGCTTAATCCTCTCTTTATGTGGGATTGTCCCTGTCGTGTGGCTTGCCCTGCTGACAGCTCCTTATGTCAGCGGCGGCATCGTGGAGATAATCAGTAATTTATCCGTGGCAATGGAGAACCCGTTTTCCATAACGGTATGTGGGGACAGCGTAAGAACTGTCCTTATTTTCCTGCTTGCCTACGGCATGGGAATCGGCGTTTATTTCTCCACACGCAGGAACTACCGCAAAGGGGAGGAACACGGCTCTGCCAAATGGGGCAACGCAGGTACGCTTAATAAAAAGTATCGAGATAAAAACGCATCGGAGAACAAGCTGCTGACCCAGAGCGTCCGTATTGGGCTTGACGGGAAGAAACACCGCAGGAATCTGAATATCCTCGTGGTGGGCGGCTCTGGTGCGGGAAAGACCAGATTTTTTTGCAAACCGAACGTGATGCAATGTAACACATCAATGGTAATCTTAGACCCAAAGGGCGAGATTGTCCGTGACACGGGAGGGCTGCTTGAGAAGAAAGGCTATGAGGTGCGGGTGCTTGACCTTATCAATATGCACAAGAGCCACTGCTACAACCCGTTTGTATATTTAAGGAACGACAACGATGTGCAGAGGTTGGTAACAAATTTATTTAAGGCGACCACGCCGAAAGGAAGCCAGTCGCAAGACCCGTTCTGGGACACGGCGGCGAGTATGCTGCTTTTATCCCTCGTGTTCTATCTGAAATACGAAGCCCCGCCAGACGAGCAGAATTTCCCGATGGTGATGGAGCTGTTAAGGGCGGGCGAGGTACGGGAGGACGACGACGGCTATGTAAGCCCCCTTGACGAACTGTTTGACCGTTTGGAGATGGTGAACCCAGAGCATATCGCATTAAAGTATTACAGAGATTATCATTCTGGTTCAGCCAAAACGCTAAAGAGCATCCAGATAACCCTTGCCGCAAGGCTTGAGAAGTTCAATCTGGAAAGCCTTGCAGGATTGACCGCCACAGATGAATTGGATTTGCCGTCTTTGGGGGAGAAGAAAGTCGCACTGTTCGCACTGATACCAGACAACGACACCAGTTTCAATTTCCTTGTGTCGCTGTTATACACGCAGCTATTCCAACAGTTATTCTACCTCGCCGACCATAAGTACGGCGGGAGCCTGCCCGTCCACTGCCAGTTTATAATGGATGAATTTGCGAACGTCAGTTTGCCAGATGACTTTGACAAGATACTGTCAGTTATGAGGTCAAGGGGCGTGTCCGTTTCGATTATCCTGCAAAATCTGGCACAGCTCAAAGCCCTGTTTGAGAAACAGTGGGAAAGCATTGTCGGCAATGCCGATGAGTTCCTCTATCTCGGCGGCAACGAGCAGAGTACCCATAAGTTTGTAAGTGAGCTTCTTGGAAAAGCCACGATAGACACCAACACCTACGGGAAAAGCTCTGGGCGGAGCGGCAACTATTCCACTAACTACCAGATTTCGGGGCGTGAGCTTTTAACGCCAGACGAGGTGCGTATGCTAGACAACCGCTACGCACTTCTTTTTGTGCGTGGGGAACGCCCCGTCATGGATTTGAAGTACGACATCCTGAAACACCCGAACGTGAAACTGACCGCCGACGGTGGAAAGCCGCCGTATATCCACGGCGAGCCGACGCAGGCGGTCGCAACCTTTGTGTTTGGCGGGGATATTCCAAAAGACGCTGTTGCGCTTAACCCTGTCAGCACATCCTATGAGCTTCTGTCCGATGAGGACTTGGAAGAAATATTCAATTTATAAGGAGGATTTACCCTATGAAACTTTTCCAGAAAAACGAGAAGAAAGCAACCCAGAAACTGCCGATGACAAGCAAGGTAAAAAAGGGCTTCCGCCATTACTGCGTGGCGGTGCTTGCCGTTATGATGGTATTTGGCACATCCATGACTGCCTTTGCCGCCAATGACCCGATTGCCGTCGTCAACAACCTTTCCAATTTCATCTTCGGTCTGATACGGGCGGTCGGGATGATTATGCTCGGCTTCGGCATCGTGCAGGTCGGCTTGTCGCTGAAATCCCACGACCCGTCCCAGAGGGCGAACGGTTTCCTCACACTGGCGGGCGGCGTTGTGATTACCTTTGCGAAAGAGATTTTGACCCTCATCACGGGCTAATCCAAAACAGACTGAAATAGCAGACTGACACAAGACAAGATAACGGGGCAGATCCGCTCTGCGGGGCTTGCCCCGCTATCAAATTTTAAGAACGGAGGTGGTCGAATGTCAGACAACTGGGTAGTCCAGAACTTGGAGAACGCCCTTGACACATGGAATGGAAAGTTAGCCGAGATTTGGCAGCTTATCACCCAATCCCCCGAAACCTTTAAGGGCGGTGCGATATGGAAAGTCATCGTTGACATCCACGGGGCGTTGCAGGCTATCGGGCTTGCCCTGCTCGTGCTGTTCTTTGTCGTGGGCGTGATGCGTACCTGCGGCGACTTCGCAAGCGTGAAGAAGCCCGAACACGCCTTGAAGCTGTTCATCCGCTTCGCCCTTGCGAAAGGTGCGGTCACTTACGGCTTGGAGCTGATGATGGCTCTGTTTAAAATCGTGCAGGGCGTGATTTCCGCCATTATGAAAGCCGCAGGCTTCGGCTCGGCACAAAAGACCGTGCTACCGACAGAGATTGTGACAGCCGTGGAGGACTGCGGCTTTTTCGAGAGTATCCCCTTATGGGCGGTCACGCTGATTGGCGGGCTGTTCATCACAGTGCTGTCGTTCATTATGATAATGTCCGTGTACGGCAGGTTTTTCAAGCTGTACCTTTATACAGCAATTGCCCCCGTACCGCTGTCCTCGTTTGCGGGAGAGCCGAGCCAGAGCGTGGGCAAGAGCTTCATCAAAAGCTACTCCGCCGTGTGCCTTGAGGGGGCAATCATTGTGCTTGCCTGCATCATCTTCTCGGTGTTTGCGGCGTCCCCGCCCGCAGTCAACCCCGATGCGGCGGCGGTCACGATGGTGTGGGGCTATATCGGGGAATTGGTGTTCAATATGCTCGTCCTTGTCGGTGCGGTCAAGATGGCAGACCGTGTGGTAAGGGAAATGATGGGCTTGTAATTATCCAACAGGAAAGGAAAATTGAAATGAAAAAAGAAACGAAGTATTACCAGAATTATAATATCCATCTGTTAAATGGAGAAGTCATCGGGGCTTCCGAAGCCTATGACCTGCCTGCTGAAAAAGGGCTGGTCGGAAAATTTGGAAAAGCTGACGATAACGAGATATTTGAAATCGGGGATGCCATTTCTGGGTTTGCATATATCCCAAAACGCAGCATCCTCTTTATTTCGACGGGGGATGTCGGGGAGGAGAGGTGCTGATATGGAAGTCAAGATAAATAAGGAAATCCGCAACTACACGGAATCCATGTTCTTCGGGCTGTCGATGCGGCAGTTCCTGTTTTCCGTGCTTGCCTGCGGCGTGGCGGTCGGCTTGTTCTTCCTGCTCCGTGGCAGGTTCGGGACGGAAACATTGAGCTGGATGTGCATCTTGGGGGCTTCCCCTTTTGCGGTCATGGGATTTGTAAGGTACAACGGAATGACCGCCGAGCAGTTTGTGTGGGCATGGATAAAGTCGCAGTTTCTGATGCCGAAGAAGATTTTATTTGCCCCAGAGAATCTTTATTACGAAGCGATGAAGAACGCCATTGAAGCCCATGAAAAGGGCTTGCCCGCCGTGCAGGATAAGAAAAAGAAAAAATGCAGGAGGGCAAGGCGCAAAGCGGCACGGGAACGGAGAAAACAGGCTGAAAAAGCCAGAAAGAAAAATAAGAAATCAAGAAAGCGCAAGGAGGTAGACCATGATTAAGACGCTGAAAACACTGTTCAAGCAGGACAGGGAGAAATTCATTGTGCCGAAGTCGGTGCAAGCGGTCATCCCGTTAAAGACCATGTGGGAGGACGGCATTTTCCTTGTGGGCAGGAACAAATACGCAAAGACATTCAAGTTTGAGGACATCAACTACGCCGTGGCGAGCCGTGAGGACAAGGAAGCGATGTTCCTTGAATACTCGGAGCTTCTTAATGCCCTCGACAGCGGGGCGACCACGAAAATCACCATCAACAACCGCCGTTTGAATAAGGCTGATCTTGAGCAGACAATCCTTATCCCGATGGCGGAGGACGACTTGGATAAATACCGCAAAGAATATAACAAAATGCTGCTGGATAAGGCAACGGGGGCTAACTCCACCGTGCAGGACAAATATGTGACGGTTTCCGTCTGCAAGAAGAACATCGAGGAAGCGAGGAATTATTTTGCCCGTGTCGGGGCTGACCTTATCGGGCATTTCAACCGCTTAGGCTCGAAGTGTACGGAACTGGACGCCAATGACAAGCTGCGTATTTTCCACGACTTCTACCGCACGGGCGAGGAAACGGCGTTTGCCTTTGACATGGCGCAGACCATGCGGAAAGGACACGACTTCAAGGACTATATCTGCCCCGACTCCTTTGAGTGTGAGAAAGATTATTTTAAGATGGGCAACCGCTACGGGCGTGTTATATTCCTCAGAGAGTACGCCGCCTATATCAAGGACAGCATGGTGGCGGAGCTTTGCGAATTAAACCGTAACATGATGCTCTCCGTGGATGTTGTTCCTGTTCCCACAGACGAAGCCGTGCGGGAGGTGGAAAACCGCCTGCTCGGTGTGGAAACCAACATCACGAACTGGCAGAGGAAACAGAACCAGAACAACAACTTTTCCGCCGTCATCCCCTACGACTTGGAGCAGCAGAGAAAAGAGAGCAAAGAGTTCCTCGACGATTTGACGACCCGTGACCAGAGGATGATGTTTGCCGTTCTTACGATGGTGCATACCGCAGATACCAAAGAGCAGCTTGACAATGACACGGAAGCCCTGCTTACGACGGCACGGAAACATCTTTGCCAGTTCGCCGTGCTGAAGTACCAGCAGATGGACGGTCTGAACACCGCCCTGCCGTTCGGCGTGAGGAAGATTGATGCGTTGAGGACGCTGACAACGGAGAGCCTTGCCGTATTTATCCCCTTCCGTGTGCAGGAAATCTACCATAAGGACGGCGTGTATTACGGGCAGAACGTCATCAGTAAAAATATGATAATCGCCAACCGCCGCCACCTGCTGAATGGAAATTCCTTTATCCTCGGCGTGTCTGGTGCAGGCAAGTCATTCACGGCAAAGGAGGAAATGACGAACATCATTCTGACCGACCCCAACGCCGATGTCTTGGTTATAGACCCAGAGCGAGAATATTCCCCGCTTGTAAAGGCAATGCAGGGCGAGGTCGTCCACATCTCGGCGACGAGCGACAACCACATCAACGCAATGGACATGAACTCTGATTACGGCGATGGTGCGAACCCCGTCATCTTGAAATCAGAGTTTATTTTGTCTTTGTGCGAACAGCTCATTGGCGGGGCAAGCCTTGGGGCAAAGCAGAAATCCATTATAGACCGCTGCACGGCAAGCGTCTACCGCTACTACCAGCAGGGCAACTATATGGGTACGCCGCCGACCTTGCAGGACTTCCGTGAGGAGCTGTTAAAGCAGGACGAGCCAGAAGCGCAGGAAATCGCCCTTGCGATTGAGCTTTTCACGGACGGCTCTCTCAACACCTTTGCCAAGCATACGAACGTGGACACCCACAGCCGCCTTATCTGCTACGATATTCTGGATTTGGGCAAGCAGTTACAGCCTATCGGTATGCTTGTTGTCCTCGACAGCATCTTAAACCGCATCACCCAGAACAGGGCGAAAGGCAGGAACACCTTTATTTTCATTGACGAGATTTATCTGCTCTTTCAGCATGAATACTCGGCGAACTTCCTCTTTACCCTCTGGAAGCGTGTGCGTAAGTACGGGGCGTACTGCACTGGAATCACACAGAATGTGGACGACCTCTTGCAGAGCCATACGGCGAGGACGATGCTTGCCAACTCTGAATTTATCATCATGCTGAACCAAGCATCCACAGACCGTATCGAGCTTGCGAAGCTCCTTAACATCTCCGATTTGCAGATGAGCTATATCACGAATGTCGGTGCGGGGCAGGGATTATTGAAAGTCGGCAGCTCCCTCGTGCCGTTCGTCAACAAATTCCCACGCAATACGGAGCTGTATAAGCTGATGACAACGAAATTTGGGGAGTGCTAAAAGGAGGGATTTTTATGTCAGAGATAAGGTTTCGCAACGCAGCCCACCGTGATTTTTTTCTGGAAAGTATGATGAAATGCAAAGTCAACGACTGCTACCACAGGGCGTTTTTCTATGTGATGGGGATTGCGGGGGAAACAAGGCGGAACATCAACGCCATGTTCGATTTTAAGACGGACTGCATCAAGCCAGAGGGGATGCACGCAGGATGGCAGACAAGCGGCACGGTCAAGGTCTGCCACCTTGCCTTTAACCTCTGGAACGGTTACGCCGAGGAGGGGCGTGAGAAACTTTTCACGCCAGAGGAATTGTTCTGCTGCGAATTCGCCCCGTATTTCATGGAGGGCATCAAGGCACGGTATCCAGAATATTGCAGGGACTTACCCACGCCCAAGAAGCAGGCGGAGCATACACGGTAACTGAAAATAAAAAAACAAGAATAAAGAAAGGAATAATTTATGAATCTGAAAAACTATAAATGTATTCTCTGTACCGCCGCTGTCGTCCTTTTGGGAGCGGCGGTTTTTTGCGGCTTTAAGATTTACAGCCATTACCAGCAGATAGACGAGCAGACCGAAGCCTTTGCGGAGATTGCCGAGGTTGTGGAGAACGCCGAGCCAGAGGAAGAACCGCCAAAAGATAAGGATACGCCCGTCAGCGAGGGCGAGGATATATTGGCAAAATACAAGGAACTGTATTTGCAGAATGAGGATATGGTCGGGTGGATTGCCATTGACGGAACAGGCATCAACTACCCCGTCATGCAGAGCAAGAACAATCCCAACTTCTATCTGAAACACAGCTTTGAAAAGGAATACAGCGACTTAGGCGTGCCGTATATCCAAGAGGACTGCGACATCCTAACAAGCGACAATCTGGTTATCTACGGACACCACATCAAAGGCGGCGGGATGTTCGGGGCATTGGAAGATTATAAATCCAAGAACTTTTATGAGAAGCATAAGACCATTCAGTTTGACACCCTCACGGAGCAGGTGCAGTATGAAATCATTGCCGTGTTTAAGACCGTGGCGTACAGCTCACAGGGCTACCGCTACTATGATTTTGTCAATGCGGAGAATGAAAAAGAATTTGATGCCTTTGTCGGGAAGTGCAAGGAGCTTGCCTTGTATGATACGGGCGTGACAGCCCAATACGGCGACAGGCTCATTACCCTCTCCACCTGCGAATACTCGGCACAGAACGGCAGGCTTGTCGTCGTGGCAAAAAAGGTAAACTGACATGACCGCAAATCTTCTGGGAAAGGAGGTCGGATTTTATGGCTGATATAAAGACCAGAGATGCGGTCAAAGGAACGATTAAGACTTTAGACAAAGCCGCCATAGCAGGCAGGCGCATGAAATCCGCTTACGCAAAGACAAAGGACAAGGCGGAGCAGGGATATTATGCGGAGGAAAATTCCCCCACGGAATATGCCGCCGACAAGGTTTCCCATGCTTCGGGGCGTATTAAGGACGAGGGCATCCACCAATTTAATAAGCAGGGGCAGAAAAACGCCCAGATTACAAGGGAGAATATCGGTAAGGCAAAGGATAAAATCGCCGATTTTAAGGCAAAGCGGGCGAAGAAAGCCGCAGAGCAGAAAACAATGCGGAACAAGGCGGGACAAAACGCCATGCGTACAATAAGGCAGGACGGCTTGCAGGAAATACAAGGGACTGCAAGCCGTCCCGCTGTTTCCGCTGCTCCTGTCAAGACCGAAACGCCCCAGACGGCGGCAAACTCGCTGATAAAGACCAGACAGCAGGGAAAGCGGACGATAAAGACAACCGCCAGAAATGCGGAAAAAACCGTCAAGACCACAGCAAAAGGCACAGTCAAGGCGACGGAAAAAGGCGTGAAAACCGCAAAGGCGACATCCAAGACAGCGATTAAGACCACCGAGCAGACCGCAAAGGCGGCACAGAAAACGGCGAAAGCATCTGCCAAAGCCGCCCAGAAAGCGGCGCAGACGGCAAAAGTCACCGCAAAAGCGACAGCCGAAGCGACGAAAGCCACGGTCAAGGCGACCATTGCGGCGGTCAGGGCGATTATCGCAGGGACTAAGGCGTTAATTTCTGCCCTTATCGCAGGCGGCTGGATTGCCATTGTGATAATTCTTATCGTCGTCCTGCTTGGATGCGCCGTTTCCCTGTTCGGGGGCGGCAGCGACAGCACTTCCTATACCCCTGTCAGTGCGGAGGTCGAAGCCTACACGCCGCTGATACAGAAGTATGCGAAGCAGTACGGAATCCCCGAATATGTGGAGCTGATAAAGGCGGTGATGATGCAGGAATCTGGCGGCAAAGGCAGCGACCCGATGCAGGCGGCGGAGGGGAGTTTCAACAAGAAATACCCCCATGAGCCGAATGGTATTAAAGACCCCGAATATTCCATCGAGTGCGGCGTGCAGGAACTGAAAGCTGCACTTGTTTCAGCCGAGGTGGAGAACCCGATTGACATGGAGCGCATCAAGCTCGCCCTGCAGGGCTACAACTTTGGGAACAGGTATATCTCATGGGCAAAGACCAACTACGGCGGCTATTCCTATGCAAATGCGGTGGAATTTTCCGCAATGCAGGCACAGCGACTCGGTTGGGAGAAGTACGGCGACACGCAGTACCCCGCCCATGTGTTACGCTACTACCCATACGGGCGGGCGTTTACAAGCGGTGGCAATCAAGCCATCGTAGAAGTGGCTCTGACGCAGCTTGGCAACGAGGGTGGACAGCCTTATTGGAGCTGGTACGGCTTTGGCGGGCGTGTAGAATGGTGCGCCTGCTTCACATCGTGGTGCGCCGACCAGTGCGGCTATCTGGAAAGCGGCATTATCCCGAAATTCTCCCTCTGCTCGGATGGTGTAAACTGGTTTAAGGGCAAAGGACAATGGCAAGACCGAAGCTATGAGCCAACGGCAGGAAATATTATCTTTTTTGATTGGGATGGAGATGGAACAATCGACCATGTGGGTATTGTAGAGAAAAGCGAGAATGGTGTTGTTTATACCGTGGAGGGCAACTCTGGCGATGTCTGCAAGCAAAAACAATACGCTGTCGGTAGTAGCGTTATTTATGGTTACGGCTTGCCAGTTTACTAAAATAGGGCGAAAGAAAAACCAGAGGTTTTTATTCCTCTGGCTCTTTTGCCTTACATAGCCCGTTTACGGTTGCTTCTATGACGGACAGCTCCTTGTCATTCAATCGGTCAAGCAAAGTGTCCAAATGCCTGCGGACAGAACTTTTAACTGCCGTCTTGTCCGAATGTATGTACTCGTCAACCGAAATGTCAAATATCATAATAAGTTGAAAAAACAACTCAATGCTTGGATATTGTCCCTCATTTTCAATTGCTTGGAGATGTCTGGGGTTGTAGTCAACAATACGGGCAAGCTGTTCTCTGGTCATGCCTTTGGCTTTTCGAGCTTTCTTAATTGCTTGTCCTATGGGTGTAAAATCAAAGTCAAAATCGTTGTTTCTCTCGTCCATAAGTTCACCACCTATACTCTGAAATTCTTACCCTTATATTTTACAGAGATGTGGCTTCTGATTAAACGCTGTGAAATCTCTTGGTATAAGATATTTAATAGCCTGTATTGAGATATAAAAGTTCGTGTTTACACAGTTGATATTATTCGTTTGACCGCTTATAATGGATGCAATACATTTGGGAGGCTAATTATGTTTGAGTATATGACGGTGCAGGAAGCCGCAAAGCTTTGGAAATTATCTGAACGACAGGTACAGAAATTATGTGAGACCAATCGGATTGATGGAGTAGTTCGTTTGAGCCGAATATGGTTAATACCTCGAATAGCTAAAAAACCTGCGGATGCCCGAAGAAAAGAAAACAAATTAGAAGAAATTCATACAGATGACAAATAGGAATGCCACAATAAGGGCGGAGGTGAAATGGTATGGCAAAAATTTTGGTAGTTGAAGATGATGAACTGACAAATGAAACAGTCAGCGAATATTTTCGTGATATGGAGCATACTGTCGTTTCAGTCTTTGATGGAGAAACGGCAGTTGAATCATTTAATACAGATAAAATCGACCTTGTAATACTGGATATTATGCTACCGAAAATGAGTGGATTGAACGTCCTGAAGCAAATCAGAAAAAGTAGTTCTATTCCCGTGATTATGTTGACAGCTATGGACGATACAGATACACAGATTATGAGTTTTGATGGTTTGGCTGACGATTATGTAATAAAACCATTTTCCATTGTTCTTCTTGGTAAAAGAGTGACAGCTTTGCTCCGCCGTGTCGGGAAAACTGAACCCGAAAAGATATGGCAGCAAGGAGATGTAATGGTTGATTTTTCTGGTTTTTCGGCAGAAAAAGCAGGAATATCGGTTGATATTTCACCGAAGGAAGTATTGTTGCTGAAAATGTTGGTGGAGCATCCAGGTGTTGTTTTGACGAGAGAACAGATATTAAACTATATTTGGGGTATAGATATTCCGCTAAATGATAGAACAATTGACACTTACGTAGGACGCTTGCGGAAAAAGTTGGATTTGGACTGTATTCAAACGATAAAAGGTGTGGGATATAAATTTGAGGTGAAGCGATGAAATTATTTCAAAAAAACTTTTTATATACGCTTTCCATTATGGTGTTGATTACCTTGTTGGGGCATTGCCTGATTTACCTTCTCATTCCCACAATTTACACCAATCAAAAGGAAAAGCAGGCAATAGAAATCAGTAATGAAATCGTGCGAAAATTACAGGAATCTGAGTCCAAAACACCTCAAGAACTGGTTGAGCAATACGCAAAGAAAAGCAAGTCATGTATCTCCCTTTCCTATGAAGGAGAGCAATATGTTTTTGGGGCTTTTTATATTGAGGATGTACTGAATGGGAACGGGAAGAATTATTCGTTTCAGGCATCTCCTGATGGTAAACTGGAAAGTTCTAATACATTTCCTCAAATTACAAACCAAGGCATAGAGGGATTAACACCATTCCTTTCTACACAATTTGTAAAAAAGACCTCGACATTTATGGATGCTTATGATAAAGAATGCAGTTTACAGATTGTAATGACTTTACAGCCGGTTGGCGAAGTTAAAGGCGTTGTTCTTGAAATACTTCCGTTTACCCTGATAATTTGTGTACTGATTTCTGTTATTGTTGCTTTATGGTATTCCAGACGGATGACAAAGCCAATCACAGAAATATCAAATGCAACCAGTCGTATGAAGAAGTTGGAACGCACGATTATCTGTCCTGTGACATCAAAAGATGAAATCGGGCAGCTTGCTCAAAATGTAAATTCGTTATATAGGGAGTTGCTTACTTCTATTGATGACCTACATGCTGAAATTGAACATGTCAACGAGGTAGAGCAATCCAAGATAGACTTTATGCGAGCAGCTTCCCATGAACTTAAAACGCCAGTTACTGCGGTATGTACCATGTTGGATAGTATGATTTTGGGAATAGGAAAGTTTCAGGATTACGACACCTATCTGCCTGTGTGCAAAGATATGATGTTACAGCTGGCAACGATGATTCAAGAGGTATTAGATGCGTCTAAGCTCAGTGGTCAGCAAGAAGAAAAGGTAGCTGAGGTTTCTCTATCAGAGCTTCTTAACGAAGTGTGTAGCCCTTATATTCTAATTGCCAAAGCTAAGGGGATAAACTTTAAAATGGACGTGGATGACAGCAGTTATGCTATGCTCCCGCAAAAAGCAGTCACAAAAGCAATTTCCAATATAATTTCTAATGCCGTAAAATATACGGAAAAGGGAAAGCGGGTTTTTATCTCTTGTATGAATGGAACTCTAATTGTAGAAAACGAATGTAAGCCTATTCCAGAAAAAGAGCGAAAGCATCTATTTGAAGCATTCTACCGACCAGACTATTCCAGAAGTCGGACAACGGGAGGTAATGGACTTGGTCTTTACCTTACAGGGAAAATTTTAGATACCTACCGTATTAGCTATGCCTTAGAGCCAACGAATAGTGGAATGCGGTTTCGTATAGATTTAAAAAAGTAAATTTCTGTAGTGAAAGCATCCTCTTTGCCGAGGGTGTTTTTTTATTTCATAGAAAAGTGCGTCCTATGAAACAAAAAGCCCTCCGGGCGGGATGCACACTGCGGCGTGAGCGGTGGATGTCGCGATGCGACCGCCGCAGGCGCGAGTTTCGCAAGCGAAACTCTTTTCTTGTTTTGACAACTTCATGACAACTACACTTCATACGCATGAAAAATGCTCCGTTTATAATACTTCTTGAAAACAAAATAAAGGAGGATTTTCTATGGGTGCAATGAAACGCACAGTACGTTATCTTACTCGCAAATGGAAAAAAAGTATTTTACTGTTTGCAATTTTCCTTGTGGTTGGAACATTGGTAATCTCAGGCATTTCAATTCAGAGTGCTTCGGAGCAAGCCGCCACAAATTTACGCAGGTCATTTGGCGGTGGTTTTGTTATGAAAGAAGACCACAGCGACCAATCCAAGTTTGAACGTCGGGATGTTGGCAACGGAAGCTACGCAATGGTTTATACTGGGGAATCACTTACAAAAGAGATTGCTGATAAGGTAGCCTCTGTTCCTGGTGTCAGTGGATACAATGCGGAGAACATCGGACCCGCTAACTTAAAAACTATGGAAGGTGACTATTTAGAACTTAAAAGCATCGAAGGCAGTATGTTTGCCAATGAGCCTGTTCTTAGCAAGCAAGCCAACATTTATGGCTATACTAACACGCAGGAAGCGGATATGTTCACAGGGGGAAGTATAGAGTTAATTGAAGGGCGGCAGATTACGCCAAAAGACCAAAATGCCGTTCTTATTCACAAAGAGCTTGCCGAGAAAAATGGCTTAAAACTTGGCGACCAGTTTATCATTGCTATGAATTCACAGATTACGGGCGGTGATGAGGAAGGCGGAAAACTGAAAGAAACCGTAACCATTGTCGGCATTTTTGACTCAAAAGTAAGTCAACAAGTATCTGTGTTCTCTACGCCGGGCGAACTTTTGGAAAATACAGTATTGATGGATGTAGAAACTAGCGTAAAGCTACTCTCGTGGTCATCCGCAGGATATTATAAAGTTCATTATCGGGTGAATGACCCCGCAGAACTAAACAATATTATGCAAGAAGTGAAAAAACTGAATTCCATTGATTGGAGCTGTTACTCCATATCCACAGATAATAAGACCTATGAAGTTGCTACTACTCCGTTGGATAATTTAAGCGGATTGATTACCACTCTTATCATTATTATTACTATTATTGGTGTGGCAGTTTTAATTTTACTGCTTACCATGTGGACAAAAAGCCGTACTCATGAATCTGGGATTTTGCTTTCACTCGGAATTGGCAAATTTAAAATTATCATGCAGCATATGGCAGAAGTATTTATTATAGCAATCTTGGCGTTTGGCATTTCGTTTTTTACGAGCAGTGCAGTAGCACAAGGCTTGGGAAACACCTTGTTGGGTGACACTAGCCAAAGCAGTACACCACAGAATACGCAGTTAGAGGAAGATGGGTCTTTTGGGTATACGCTTCCTGAAACACCGATGAATGTAGATACAGCAACGGAGCTGAGTGTGACTGTAGTACCGCAGACTTTCCTATGGGTATTCGGAATCGGCGGCTTATTGACTGTTGTAGCTGTATTAGCTGCATCCGTACCGTTGTTCCGTTTAAAGCCAAAACAGCTTCTCGCTAAAATGAGTTAGGAGAGGAAATCATATGGGAATATTTCAAAGAGCCTTTCTATCCGTCATAAGGAAGTTGGGAAAAAGCGTTGTTCTGTTCTTAGTATTACTTGTCGTGTCCACCTTTGTTTTAGTTGGGCTATCGACAAAACGAACATCGGATACAGCAGCATTGGAACTCCGTCACACTCTTGGTGGAAATTTTGGGCTTGTGATAAATAAGGCGAATTCCGAGAATTACAAAGCGGACGAAAACGGTGGGGTACAATACACAGGTTCTTCCCTTGATGATTCGGTGATAGAAAAAGTGATGTCTATATCAGGGATTGAACAATACAATGCCTACCAAAACGGAGAATCAGAAGTGCTGTCCTCTGACGGTATACCATTAGAGCTTATTAAAACCAACAATCAATACGATGAGGATGAGCGATTGCTGCACATGGCTACAAGTGAGTCCAATTCCTTTTCTGAGAAAAGCAATTATTTCCAAAAGGAAATTTTCCAGCTCACAGAAGGGAAGCATATTGGGGATGGTGACACAAGCATTGCATTGATTAGTAAAGACCTCGCTGCTGTTAATCACCTAAAGGTAGGTGACAAAATTATGTTAAAAACAATGAATGGCGGTGCAGTCGTTACTCTTACCATCGCAGGACTATTTGAGATAAAGGAACCTCAAGTAAATGCCGGGCTTGCTCCACCACCTTCACTTTATCAAAACCGTATTTTTACAGATAATAAAACAGCAAAAGAACTTTATACAAATGGTAAGGGCGAGTATAAAGGAGTGAATTTCTATGTGGATGACCCTGCGCAGCTTAGTAATATCATAGAATCTGTGAAGGAAAATGTAAATATTGCGTGGGACGACTTCTCCATTGAAACGGCTGATGCAGAATACAGACGTTCTGCTGCACCGCTTGAAAAAATGTCCTCCATGCTGTCCTCGTTACTTCTTTGTATCGTAGTCGGAAGTCTGCTTGCACTTTCGCTCATGCTTGCTCTATGGATGAAAGAACGAGTGCATGAAATAGGTGTATTGTTGGCAATGGGATTTGATAAAATCCAAATTATCGGGCAGCACATAGTGGAAATTCTGCTTATTGCCATTGTAGCTTTTGGCATTTCCTATTTTGCAGGAGCAGCGGCAGCAAATACCGCAGGTAATTATTTAATGACAAGTGCTTGTGAACAGTCTGTAGGTGAACAAGACATTGAGGTAACAGGGAAAGATACAGCACCCATTGAAATAGATGTGACTGCTCCTGATTTTTTTGCGGTCTGTGGAATTGGCTCATTAGTAGCCGTTCTGTCCGTTTTTGTTTCGAGTATGCCGATAGTGCGGCTCAAGCCAAAAGAAATTTTAACAAAGATGAATTAATGAAAGGTGGAATAAAAATATGTCAATTCTAGAAACAAAAAATCTTGGCTATTCCTATAACGGGAAATCAAAGGTACTTGAAGATATTTCAGTAAGCTTTGATGTTGGAAAGATGTATGCCATTCTTGGTCCGTCAGGGTGTGGAAAAACAACATTGCTCTCTCTGCTCGGTGGTTTAGATGTTCCGACTAAAGGCGAAGTCGTATGCAACGGAGAGAACATCAATAAACTGGGACTAGCAAAACACAGGCATGAAAATGTTTCTTTTATCTTTCAGGCATACAACCTGATAGATTATATGAACTCAATAGAAAATGTGAAGTTGACCTCAAAAAAAGCTCCGCTTCCTATTCTGGAGCGTTTGGGGTTGACAAAAGAAGAAACCAAACGTAATGTCCTCAAGCTCTCAGGCGGCCAACAGCAACGTGTGGCGATAGCGAGGGCATTAGCCAGCGATACAGCGATTTTGCTTGCCGATGAGCCAACAGGAAATCTTGATGAGGATACAGCAGAGGAAATCACGCAAATTCTCAAAGAAAGCGCACATGAACTCAAGCGTTGCGTTATCATTGTGACACATTCGGGGGCGTTAGCAAAACAAGCTGATATAGTGATAAAACTTCGTAAGGGAAAAGCACAGATTTTTGAGCGTCCTGAAGAAATAAATAAGCAATCTACCTCGCAGCCACAAAAACGCAAAAATAATGTGTCACGCAGTGAAAGGAGATGAGAATAAATGAATGACAATCAGATGATTAAAACAAAGAAAAAAGATGGTCTACTCTCGTTGATTTTATATGTTCTCGCAGCAATTTTGTTAATTGCAGCTTTTATTTCATTGGCAGCCTGCCAACAAAATATTTCGGCGCAGCTTGCACAGGGCGTTTCCGTCAAAGGTAACGAGCTGGCTATTTTAAATATCTATCTTTCCAGTTGTGTCCAACATTTCGCTTTTGCAGGCTTGCTGTTTTTCTGCGGTTTGCAGTGTAGGAAAAGCACATTTGAAAAAATGGGAACGTTGAAGAATATTCTGTTGCCGTATGCGGAAAATCAGCAGTGCGGTATAAAATCGCCTATTCCATCTAATATGGAGCATCCAGATGAAACAGAGCTTGAAATTGATTTCACAGGATGGAATTCAAAGGAATAGAACAATTTGACTATTTAGAAAAAGGTATTTTTTCATTTATACCAAAACAAGCCTACCGAATAAAAAAAACGGAGCTTTGGTGGGTTGTTTTGCAACGTCCAAATAAACATCCCTCAACTCTGTTTTTGAGTTTGGAGGGATGTTTTTGCGTTGGTTATTATCTGCCACGCCGCTGCTGATTTTAAGCAGCAGCTATTTACATATTATATAACAGGGGTAAGGATAGCTTGTTAAAAAAATCCTTGTTCTTGTATGGTACTTTTATACCCTAAAAGTAGGCGTCAAATATCTACATCATAGAACTTTAAATTCTTATAGCCGCAAAGGACTGACAGACTTTGTGGTTTTTCTTTTGTCGTTTTTTGTCAAAATAAGACGTAAGCCTATTTCTTGTGTGGGTTGCCGTTCCCCACCGTCCAATCTGGATTTTTAAAAAAATTCAGATTGGAGGTAACGGACGATGGATGAAAAGCATCCAAATCGAAAAAAGGACAAGCATAATCCCTACACATTGATGATTGTTGAGGGAAGATACCACCTCTCTTTTAAAGACGGACGAGGGAAACTGCAAACTCTGGAAATTGACAAAATTTTATATGACCTGTTCAACCTCTTTGAGCTTGAGGATATTTCCTATCTCAACAAAGTGAGCAGGCACATTGAACATTCCGAACTGACAGAAGCAACGCTAAATGAGCGAGCCTTTTATAAGCAGACCAACTTAGATGAGATGGTTTTAAGAAACATGGAATGTGAGTTGCTACATAAGGCAATTTCAAAACTTCCCGAAGTGCAAAAGCGCAGGCTGCTATTGTATTTTTTCGGGGATATGACCTATGAGCAAATCGCAAAGATGGAGGGGTGTACGAAAAGGGCTGTTAAATTCAGTGTGGACATCGCCATTGAAAAGCTGAAAAAAAATTTTAATATTTTTTGATATTCACACTACACATAACCTTTTTGAGTGAGCAAACAGGTGAAGGGGCTTAAAAATCCTTTCACCTGTTTTCCTTTGCGTGGCGAAAACGGGATTGTTCTTTGACAACCGAATACTCATTCGCCAAATACTTCCTCTTTGTGATTGTGATGAGCATAAGCGTGTGCAGCGGTACGCCATGACCTGCCGATAGCAGAATAGCGATGAAAGGTGGTGAGCGGTCAAATACCGACTCAAAATATCGGGCAGCTCCCGATTTCGCCATAACCCACAAAGAGAATAATGGTACTCCCGTCCAGTCACAGCCCGAACGGTATTCAATCCGTCGCAGGCAACGAGGGCGGCTCTGTCAGACAGACAGTTGGGGTGAAACTCCCGTGGCGTCAGTTCGCTGCTGACCGTTTGGCGACTTCCCTGCGTTTACGGACGCACTTGCATTTCGGGGTGTCGAGGACAAATAGAGATGCTCCTATCATAACGCCAGATATAAGGTGGTCATTGGACACAGAGCTTGTTTTATGCGCTCCTGACCTTAAATTCTTCCTTGTGTCTGGCTATTACATAGGCAGGATTGACCTGCCTAAATTCCAGATAGGAGGTCAAACATAATGGAAAGAATGATTAAGCGTGGAGATATTTTTTATGCAGAACTTAATCCCGTTATCGGCTCAGAACAGGGCGGCACAAGACCAGTGCTTGTAATTTCTAATAACACTGGCAACAGACACAGCCCAACAGTTATCATCGCCCCGATAACAAGCCGTACACACACGAAAGCAAAGCTCCCAACGCATACTGAGGTAAAAGATTTTGAAAAGCTCTACAAAGATTCAATTATTCTGCTTGAACAGATACGGACGATTGATAAGCAGAGGTTAAAACAGTATATAGGAATGATGCCCGATAACGTAATGGCAAGAGTTGATAAGGCTCTTGCCATTAGTATTTCACTCAATAACAGACCTGAAAAGAAATGTGCAAATTAGAAGAAGCGGCGAGATTTGCACATTGGTCAAGTTGCGGCTGTATCTCTATAATTTATGACAATGGGATTTATTCCATTTATATAGGACATACAGCCGCTTTGTTTTGCGGAGGTAGTCAGATGGAAAATGTTAAAGTGTCCACAAATGCAGAACAGCAGCACGAAAGCAAGGTTAATGAAGCGGAAAACTTTGATACTTTTATGAAAGCTATGGTGCAGGTAGTTGAGAAATACGGAAGATTTGTTTTGCAGGAATTGGATTGTGTTGCGTAGTTTTACGCAACCTTACATATCACATTTTTCTAAATATCGGAGGTGGTAGAATGAATAGAGAAGGAAAGAAATGTGTTCTGTATCCGAGAGTAAGTACCGAGATGCAGGTTGATGGATACAGTCTTGAAGGTCAGAAAAACAGTTTAAAGCGGTTTGCAGACCGTGAGGAAATGGAGATTGTCGGCATTTATGAGGACGCAGGAAAGTCTGGAAAATCAATTGAGGGGCGACCTGCATTTAAGAAAATGCTTTCCGACATAAAGAATGGACTGGAGATAGAGTATATTCTGGTTTATAAACTTTCCCGTTTTGGAAGAAATGCGGCTGACATCTTAAACTCATTAGAGTTTGTCCAGTCTTATGGCATAAATCTTATCTGCATAGAAGAAGGGATTGACTCATCCCAGACAAGCGGAAAGCTCCTAATATCTGTTTTATCTGCGGTTGCAGAGATTGAGAGAGAAAATATCATAGAGCAAACAATGAATGGACGCAGGGAAAAAGCAAGACAGGGAGGTTGGAACGGCGGCTTTGCCCCATATGGATATTACTTGAAAGATAATCAGCTTTTGATAGAGGAAACCGAAGCAGAAGCAATCCGAATTATATTTGAAAAGTTTGGGAACTCAGATATAGGGCTTGGTGGTGTTGCAAAATACCTTAATCTGCAAGGCATAAAGAAAATACCCCGCCAGAACGGAAAGTTAGAAACATGGAGCAACCATTTAATACGGCAGATATTAGACAACCCTGTTTACTGCGGAAAAATTGCTTATGGCAGGAGGACACGGGAAAAGGTTAAGGGAACAAAAAATGAATATAAGCAAGTCCATACTGATGATTATATTTTAGAGGACGGACAGCATGAAGGAATTGTCAGCGAGGAACTCTGGCAGAAAGTCCATGCAAAGCGGAAGGCGACAGGAATTAAGCAGCCGTCAAAGGTTGGCAAAGACAGGTCGCATCTTCTAACAGGCGTATTGAAATGTCCTCTTTGCGGCACTTCAATGTACACGAACAAACACGCATGGACAAATAAGGATGGCACATATAAAGAAGTTTACTATTATATATGTGGAAGAAACAAACAGGAGCGAGGTCACCATTGTGATTATAAAGCGTCCTTGAGGAAAACAGACATTGAGCCGCTTATAGTTGAAGCTGTAAAGGAGTTGGTAAGCGATGCCTATTTTGCCAAAGAGATTGAAAAACGGATAGGTGTTCAGACAGACACAAGCACAGTGGATAAGGAGCTTGCCAATTATGAAAATAAGCTGAAAGAAGTGGACTTGAACAAGGCTCGTTTGGAAAATGAAATTGATAATCTTCCTGCGGATGCCCGATACCGTGAGAGAAAAATCCATGATATGACACTAAGGCTTGATGCTTTGTATGATATGATGGTGGAGTTAGAGGAACGAATTGAGGATGCCAAGTTAAGAAAAAGCTCTATTGAGATGGAAGCAATTACTCTGGACAATGTTTATAAAATCATGCAGAATTTTGGAAAGCTATATGCTATAATGAGTGACGAGGAAAAGAAAAGCCTCATCACTTACCTCATTAAAGAAATTCAGATATATCCGAATGGTGAGTCAGAAATGCCGTTAAAGTCGATAGAATTTAATTTCCCGATTTATATTGACGGCAAGGAGGTAAGGAAAGTTTTGTGGGAAAGAGGTAATACCGTTGAGACTATTGTGTTGATACAAAAGAAAACCTCGTAGAAATCCTTTATTTTAGGCACTTTGCGAAGCATTTCACGTTCACTTCGGAGGGTGAAAAAATCCGAAATAAGCACCTCAAAAACTACTTTGACGTTTCGGTGGTAGTTGATATCGGGTGTGGGAACACAAACGGAAAATAAAGGGTTTGGGCAATTAACGTGTCTATGTAGTGTCCACCTTGCTGATAAAAAGCGGACAACAGGCTCTTAGAAATTGAACGGGATAGGTGTATCATTAGAGATAGTGGTACGCTTATTTTTTTGATCCAATTTGCAGCTTTGAACATTCTGCTATCCGTCTATATAATGAAATCAAAAAAGGATGGTGGACTTTATGAGAGAAAAGAAAAATCATTTGTATGTGGATAGTGGGGAACGGAGCATTTTGTTACATAGCCTTGTGGAACTGAAAAATCAGCTCATACAGCAAGGCAGATATACAGACTGCGTTGACGAACTTATTTTTAAGGTTATCCATGCACCTATAAAAAAATTAAGAGTAGAGCTTGTAGGGGGAAGTGATGTACGATAAGGAATTTAAAGAACTGGTGAAGATAGCAGCAGAGAAATTAAAAGACGAATCCGTATTGAAACTGCTACAAGCCGATGTAAGTTATCAAAAAGACAGTAAGGATGAGGGATATGCGGAGGATGCCTTTAACCAGCTTGATTTGACGGAGAAACAGAGGGAAGTTTGCCAACATCTTATAGATTGCAGGGAAAAGCAGGATTTTGAATACGGCACTCATGCGTATATTGCAGGACTGATGGATGCGTTTCATATTATGGCGGTATTGTTTCCAGAAAAATGGGATACGGAGAGAATAAGAGAAGCCTTATCACAAAAGAACAGATAAGGCAGAGAATAAAACGGAATAGATTTTTACATAGCCGATTGGTGTAGTTTAGCAAATAAAACAGCCAGTCGGCTTTTTTTATTGCCATGAATCCTTTACATAGCCACCTTGACAAAGTGGCTAAATCTATGCGAAAGGAGGACGCACCCTATGTCAAATTGCAAAGTAATCGCTTTAACCAACCAGAAAGGCGGCGTTGGCAAGACCACCACGGCGGTCAATCTGGGCGTGGCTCTGGCACAGCAGGGCAAAAAAGTTCTGCTCATTGATGCCGATGCACAGGCAAATTTAACCATGTCGCTCGGTTACAGCCGACCAGACGACTTGCCCGACACACTCTCCACCATCATGCAGGACATCATTGATGATAAGCCCGTCGATGTTTCCAGAAGCATCCTGCACCATGACGAGGGCGTTGACCTGCTCCCGTCCAACATTGAACTGTCGGGACTGGAAGTAAGGCTGATAAACGCCATAAGCCGTGAAAGCGTATTGAAAACCTGCATCAATGAAGTGAAAAAGAATTACAATACTGTCCTCATTGACTGTATGCCGAGCTTGGGTATGCTGACAATCAATGCACTTGCGGCTGCTGACAGCGTGGTTATCCCGACACAGCCCCATTATCTTTCTGCCAAAGGCTTAGAGCTGTTGCTTCGCTCCGTGTTTAAAGTGAAACGGCAGATTAACCCGCACCTGCGGATTGACGGCATCCTTATGACGATGGTAATGCCACGCACGAACATCTCTAAGGAAATCACGGCAACGGTAAAAAGTGCCTACGGGCAGAGAATCAAGGTATTCGATGCACAGATACCCCACTCCATCCGTGCTGTGGAAGCCACCGCAGAGGGAAAGAGCATTTTTGCCTACGACAAGGGCGGCAAGGTAGCCGCCGCTTACGAGCAGTTCGGAAAGGAGGTGGCAGAGCTTGGCGAGAAGCAGAGAAAGCAAAATCGAGCTGACCGCATACGATGACCTCTTTGAAACGGACGAGAGCCGTGCGGAAGCGAATCTAAGCAAAATAAGGGAAATCCCGATTGCGGAGATTGACGAGTTCCCAGACCACCCGTTCAAGGTCTTAATGGACGAGGACATGGAGCAGCTTGTGGACAGCGTAAGGCGGAGCGGCGTGATGACCCCTGCCACTGTCCGCCAGAAAGAGGATGGGCGGTATGAGCTTATCAGCGGTCACAGGAGGAAAAAGGCTTGCGAGATTGCAGGGCTTGAAACGCTCAAATGCGAAGTTAAGGAGCTGACCCGTGACGAAGCGATTATCGTCATGGTTGAGAGTAATCTCCAAAGGACTACTATCTTGCCGAGTGAGAAAGCCTTTGCGTATAAGATGCGGCTTGAAGCGATGAAGCGACAAGGACAGCGTACAGATTTAACTTGTTCCCCAGTGGGTAACAAGTTGCAAGGCGTAAAATCATCAGATGAACTTGCCGAGAAAGTCGGGGAAAGTAAAAATCAGATTTTCCGCTATATCCGTCTGACCGAGCTTGTACCCGAAATCCTGCAAATGGTTGATGAACGCCAAATTGCTTTCCGCCCTGCGGTGGAAATCTCCTATTTGTCCGAGGAACAGCAATATACGCTTTTAGAAGCGATGGGCTACAACGATGCGACGCCCTCTCTTGCACAGGCTATCAAGATGAAAAAGTTCATGCAGGAGGGAAAGCTCACGGATGAGGTTATCCAGAGCATCATGCAGGAGGAAAAGCCAAACCAGAAAGAAAAACCCGCCTTTAAGGACGAGCGGATAACCAAGCTCATACCGAAATCCATTCCCAGAGGGCAGGAAACGGATTTTGTCGTAAAGGCGTTGGAGTTTTACAACCGCCACTTACAGCGGAGCAAGGCTCACGAGAGGTAAGGCAGGAAAAATAGGGATTTTGGAGATGGACGCCGAGGGGAAAGTCTGCCCTTTGGGAAACAGAAAAAATTTTTTGACTTCCCCCTCTCCACACCTCTCCCCCTAGATACTGCCAGTAACTATCCGAGAAAAGAAATATTAAAAGCTGTCCAGATGGGCGGCTTTTTTTCTGCCAGAAAGTCAGCTATCAACATGAGAACGAACAGGAGGTAATGAATGAAGATATGTAAATTATTGAGGAGAGCTGCGGCGTTTGCTTTAGCTGCGGTCACGGCACTGTCCGCCGTCCCTGCCACGACAGCGTTTGCGGCAGGCGACATCGGCACGATTTCCTTTACCCACACTTACGACGGCGCAGGGAACGCAATCAGATATAATTCCAGTGCGAACATCGGCGGTCATACCGCAGGAGGGACGGGCGAATATAAGTACCGCATGTATGTGGACGGGGAAACGGCGTTCTGCCTTCAGCCAGGAGTGCCGCTGAAAACAGGAAATACGCTTGCAAAAGCGTCTTCCAACGCTTGGAACTCCCTTTCCGCAGAACAGAAAAAGGCGGTGGGGCTTGCCCTGCTTTACGGCTATCAGGGCAACAGCGGGAATCTGTCTGGAAGCGATGACGAGAAATGGCTTGCCACCCAGACCCTTGTATGGGAGTTCGTCACGGGATGCCGCAATTCTGCAAGCCCGTACAGCCAGACAAGCACGACCGTTTACAGCCTGCACTTTGGCTCGAACTATGCCAACAGCGGGGCGAGGGCGGCTTACGACCAGATTGTATCATTCATGACAAGGCACAGCACAATTCCGAGTTTTATGTCAGCAGGCAAGAAAGACATTACAAAGGAGCTTGCCTATAAGGACGGGAAATACAGCCTGACGCTGACGGATAAAAATAATTCCCTCTCCGAGTATTCCTTTACCAGCTCCGACAGCAATGTGAAAGTTTCCAAGTCTGGGAACAAGCTCACCATCACGTCAAAGAAAGCCATTGACGGCAAGGCGAGGATTACGGCGACAAGAAATAATACGCCGACGGTCAGCAGCGGGGCGATGATGATTGCCTATGGCGACCCGAACTTGCAGGATGTCATTACAGGCGTGGAGAACGTGGACACCATGACGGCGTATATCAACGTGGAAACGCCGACAGGGACGGTCGCACTGAAAAAGACTTCCGAGGACGGCGTTGTCAGCGGGATTTCCTTTACCATCAAAGGCGACGGCTTCAACAAGACCGTAAAGACAGATAAAGACGGAAATATCACGGTGGAGGGCTTATTCCCCGGCACTTACACCGTCACGGAGCAGTCCATCGACCGCTATGAGCCGCAGAAAACCCAGACCGTGACGATTATCGGGGGAAAGACTTCTACGGTCACATTCAGCAATACTTTGAAGCGTGGCAGTCTGGAAGTCGTCAAAACATCCGAGGACAATCTTGTGGAGGGCGTGAAGTTCCACCTTTACGGCACTTCTTTAAGCGGATTGGCGGTGGATGAATACGCCGTGACCGATAAGAACGGGCTGGCAAAGTTTGAGAATGTCCTTATCAGCGGCAGCACGCCGTACACCCTTGAGGAAGTGGACACGGCTATCCGCTACGTTGTCCCCGCATCCCAGACCGCCCCGATTGAGTGGAAAAAGGTCACAAAACGCAGTTTTACCAACATCTTAAAGAAATTCAATGTCACGGTATTAAAGACCGACATGGAAACGGGGAAGAAGCCGCAGGGCGACGCTTCCCTTGCAGGTGCGGTTTACGGCATCTATCAGGGCGAGGAATTAGTTGACACTTATACCACCGATGAAAACGGGCAGTTCACAACGAAGTATTATATCTGCGGGAACGATTGGAGCATCCGTGAGATTACCCCGTCCGAGGGCTATCTTTTAGATACTACAATCCACCATGTAGGGGCAGAGCCAGAGCTTTACACCGTGGAATATAATTCTGCCAAGAATGATGTAAACGAGCAGGTTATCAAAGGCAATATCGCCATCATCAAGCACACCGACAACGGCGAAACCCAGATTGAAACGCCAGAGGAGGGGGCTGTCTTTGAGGTATATCTGAAATCCGCAGGCGGCTTCGATGCGGCGGAGGAAACCGAGCGTGACACGCTTATCTGCGATGAAAACGGCTTTGCCCAGACAAAGGATATGCCGTATGGCATCTACACCGTACACCAGACCTCTGGATGGGACGGGCGTGAGCTGATGAAAGACTTTGACGTGTTCATCTGCAAGGACAGCCAGACTTACCGCTACCTTATCAACAACGCCAACTTCGAGAGCTATATTAAAATTGTTAAGAAAGACGTGGAAACGGGCAAAGTTATCCCCTATGCAGGGGCAGGCTTCCAGATTTACGACCCAGAGGGAAACCTTGTAACAATGAAATTCACTTATCCAGAAGTGACGGAGATTGACACGTTCTACACCACGGCAGACGGCGGTCTTATCACGCCGCAGACTTTGGAATACGGCAAGGGCTATTCTCTCGTTGAGGTGCAAGCTCCATACGGCTATGTCCTCGACTCCGAGCCAGTCTATTTTGATGTGGAGCAGGAAAACTCCGAGGAGGAAAGCGGTATTACCATTGTCAAGGTGGAACGCTCCAATATGGCACAGAAAGGAAAGATTACAGTATCCAAGTCTGGCGAGGTATTCAGTAGGGTATCAGGAAACAAGGGGCTGTACCAGCCGATTTTTGCCGTGGATAATTTAGAGGGTGCAGTTTACGAGATTACCGCAGCCGAGGACATTATTACAACCGATGGCACGGTCAGAGCCGAGAAAGGCGAAGTCGTAGATACGCTTACCACAGGGGAAGATGGTACGGCGGAATCCAAAGAGCTTTATCTCGGAAAGTATGAGGTAAAGGAAGTGACTGCCCCGTATGGCATGGTATTAAACGATGAAATCCATGCCGTGGAGCTTGTGTATGCGGGGCAGGAAATCGAAGTGACGGAAACAGGCACGGAATTTTACAATGAGCGTCAGCGTGTGGAAATCGACCTCAATAAAACTCTTGAGGTGGACGAAGCATACGGCGTAGGCAGCAACGGAGAAATCAAAGACGTCACGTTTGGTTTGTATGCAGCCGAGGAGCTGACCGCAGCCGACGGCTCTGTTATCCCTGCGGACGGATTGATTGAAGTCATCTTCCTTGATGAGAACGGTCACGGAAAGGCAATCAGCGACCTGCCGATGGGCAGCTATTATGTGCAGGAAATATCAACAAACGCAGCTTACCTTGTAAGCGATGAGAAATACCCTGTTGACTTTGAGTACGCAGGACAGGAAACAGCCGTCGTGAACATCACGGCAAATGAGGGAGAAGCCATTGAAAACGAACTGATTTACGGCTCTGTCAGCGGCAGGAAATCCAACGAGGACGGTGAGGATTTAGGCGGTGCGTTAATCGGCATCTTTCAGACGGGGACAACGGAATATACAAAGGAAAATGCGATTGCGACTGCCACATCTGAGGATGACGGCAGTTTTTCTTTTGGCGAAGTTCCGTATGGCACATGGGTAATCCGTGAAATCGAAAGCCCGAAAGGATATGTACTCTCCGAGGAAGAAATCAGCGTAACAATCGGCGAAGTAGATGAGGTTGTGGAAATCGAGCTTGTCAATTATTTCATCAAAGGCAATATTGCTCTGACAAAAGTAGACAAGGACTATCCCGACAACAAGCTCACAGGTGCGGTATTCGAGGTCTACTCTGATGCCAACGGCGACGGAAAACTGGACAAGAAAGATGAGCTGCTCGGCGAGATGGGCGAGGTGGAAAAAGGCGTGTACCAGATGAGCGACCTCAGATACGGCAAGTACCTTGTCCGTGAGAAAACCGCCCCGACAGGCTTTGTTCTGGACGAGAATGTTTATCCCGTATCCATCGAGGAAAACGGCAAGACCTACAACGTGGAGAATGAAGCGGGCAAAGGATTTTTAAATGAAGCGCAGAAAGGCTCATTAAAAATCGTCAAGACATCCTCTGACGGCAAAGTGGAGGGCTTCTCTTTCCGTGTGATTGGAAAAGATTACGACCAGACATTCAAGACGGACAAAAACGGCGAAATCGCCATTGACGGCTTGCGTATCGGCGAGTACACCGTGTCCGAAGTCAGCGATAAGGCATCCTCTGGCTATATCCTGCCCGCCGACCAGAAAGTGACCATCAAGACGGACGAAACGGCAACCGTAACCATGCACAACGAGCTGCGTGATACACCAAAAACAGGCGACGATTTTAACCTCGGCTTGTGGGTAAGCCTTGCGGCGGCATTTACAGTCGGTGCGGGAATCTTCGGGTTTGCAGGCTACCAGTGCGGAAGAAAGAAAAAGGAGGACTAAGGGATGAGGGCAAAGACAATCATTGCTGCCATTCTTGCCGTATTCATGGTAAGTGCGGCGGTATGGCTGAAAATCCGTAACAGGAAGAAATAAATTAAGACAGATTGATGTAGATCGGGGCGGTTGGAAGATACCGCCCTCTTTTCATGTATGGAGGTAATTATGGACAGTCTGAAAACCATTGAGGGCAAAGTCAGAGCCGTCCTGCAAGAGAATGAGGACGCCAGAAATGACGACATGGTGCTGTACCTTGCCCTCTGCAATCTTTATCTGAAAGGTGCTGGAGCTATGCCGCTTGCCCAGATACTTTTGAACCATAAGGAGCTTGGCTTGCCGAGCTTTGAGAGCGTGGGCAGGACACGCCGCAAATTGCAGGAGAAATGCCCAGAGCTTTTAGGGAGCGTGCGGATGCAGAAAGTCAGAGCCAAAGGCGAAAAGGCATACCGCAGATATGCAAAAGAATCGTGAGGTGAAAGATGCAGGATAAGTCTTTTGAATATGGTGGGCATCATTTTATCCCAGAGCGGCAGTTTACAAAGCGGGAAGATGATTTTTTTAAGATTACCCGCAGATTAAAGACAGATAGGGAACTTGGCTTTTTCGCCGCCGACTATTACGGCAGGGGAAGCCAGAAATTCCCTTATTCTTATGATGATTTTTATGCTGCATCCACGGACAGGAAGTGCGATATTTTCCGCTGCGTGGAGAACGGCAGGCTGTACGTCCCCTGCCAGTATGAATTGCAGCAATATATGGACGAAAAGCAAAAAGAGAGGAGGAACGCCTATGAACGGTGAAACACGCTCCAATCAGGGCTATGAAATCATAGAGGGCTGCACTATCGGGAACACGGAGCTTGTCATCGGGCATCACCCGAAAGCCCCGAACCCTTATGTATGCTGGTACTGCAAGGGCGGCGACAACTACTATTGGGGCTGCTACTGCAACACACTCGAAGCGGCGAGGGAAAAGTTGAATGAACGCTACCAGTCGGAGTGCCAGATGCCATATAACCAACAGCACGATAAAAAGGCGAAGCAGCGCGATGGGCGTGAGCGGTAGTATGGGCAGCAATGAAAACAACAAGAAGTATGACTGCACGATTTGTCCTTACCCCCGATATAAGGACAGCCGTGTTATCTTCTGCGACGTCTGCATCCGAAAGGTTTTGGACTGGCAGAGGGAGAAAAAGCAAAGAAAGGAGAAGCCCGATGGAGAATGAAGAAAAACGGATGATTAGCTCCTATGAGGTCACGCAGAGCATCCACATCGGCAAAAAGGAAGTCGTGTTCGGCATAGATGAGAAAGAGGAATACCCGTATCTTGTCTGCTGTTGCACTTACGACAACCCGCTGTCCGCAGAATGGGTGACCGATGCGGTCGGCTCTGACGACTATCTGGAAGCCATGCAGATGTTTACCGACAGGGTGCAGGAACAGATAGAAAGTGTAAGAGCCGAGCAGGAACAGTTCAAGTTTGACATGACCCCGTTTACCATAGACGACTGCATCCCAGACGACAAAAGCGGCAGCATTGTGGGCAAGGTCGTTGTCATCAATGCCGAGGTCAACCGCCATGAGTACAGGCATTCCGCCTACCAGCTTGTACTGGCGGACGGCGGTCACGGAGCGTTGGGCGGCAGGGGGCAGGCGGTGTTCGGCACTTCCCTTGCGGACGGCAAGCACGCCCGATGGGAACGGTGCGACGTGCTTGGGGAAATCAAGCCAGAGAAGATGCCCGTCTGGGCAAAGGAAGCACTCGCAAAAATCAAGGAACAGGAAAAGGCGAAAAAATCAAAGAGCAGGGAGGAACGCTGATGGAGGTACGGGCTTTGACGCAATCCGAACAGAAATACACCTACGCCCAGAGTATGCAGCTTGAGGGGCAGACGGGGTGCATCGGTCATCTCCGTGGGGACTTTGGCGGCTCTGGAAACGAGTTTCATACCGATTGGTCTGACACAAGGGAACAGTGGAAAACCGATGAATTTAAGGCAGGGCTTGACGATGTAATCAACGCCCTGCGTGAAGATAAGGGGCTTCTGCACAGCCGCCGTGATATGTCGTCGGCTGCAAGGCAATCCCCCGATGCCGCCTTTATGGGGAATTACTGTACTGAGTACGGCTTCCGTGTAGATACTGACAAACACGCTTTCCTGCTCCGTTGCAACCCGACAAAGGGCGACTATAACTTTTACTGCTACTGCTATGTGAAAGAATGGCTCGATAAGCATATATCCAGAGCGGAACAGGGAATCCACTTTATAGACCCCCATTACAAAGAGCTGTTCCGCATCCCCGATGGCGGGAAAATCATTATCAACTATGCGTGGGGAGAAAAGGCGGAAAAGACCTGCCGTTTCATTGACGAATGCCATACCGAGGTGGGCAGCAATCTCTACCATATCTGCGAGTTTGCCGAGCGTATGGAAAGGAACGGGCATAGCTGCGAGCCGAAGCCGCAAGAGCCGCCGTCCGCACAGAAAGCCCCGAAACACAAAGACCATGAACGATAGGAGATGTGACTATGAATATTCAGGATATAGCAAAAAGCAAGGAAAAGAAAGCGGTTTTTCATATGGTATTGGAGGAAGCCTGCCGGCAGTGGTGCGATGGCATTGAAGATGCGCCAGAGAGGAAAGACGGTGAGGGCTTTGCCGATTTTTTCTATGAGATTTTTGAGGATAAGGAAAAGGAATATGTTCAGCAGGTAAAAGAGATGAATGGCGGCAGGCTTCCCCTTTTACAGCCAAAAGACAAAGACCATGAACGATAGGAGGTATGGGATATGGCAGTCAACCCAAAAGCCATAAGAACCTTAAACAAGGTTCTGGACGCAGGCTTTACCGAAGAAAAAGCCATCGCCGCCATGACGATGGACGACATTCTCTCCATGCAGGGCATCACAGTGGCGGACATCACGCTCATCAACGAGCTGCAAAAGAGCATCAAGGGGAACAAGGTTATCTCCTTTCTGGGAGGTGGCATGGAATGAGCGCAGCAAGGCAGGTCTGCATGACGGACAGCAAAGGCAGGACGCTTTTTTCTGTTCCCGATGGCGGTATCATCCGTATGTTTTATGGGAACGGGGAGGATTATTTTGCCGTCTGCCGCTATCTGGACGAAACCCATGCAGAGATTGACGGCGTAAGGTACGCCGTTCGGGAGTTCGCAAGGCGAATGGAAAGAAATAAAATCAACTATGCCCCTGCTTAAATGTGGGGCATGGACAACAGGAGGATTGATATTTTTATGGAACAGATTGTTTTGTCGGGCGGTGATAAAGAGTGAGTACCGAGTTAATCAACCGCATCACGGTAAAAAAAGACGGCGTGTATGTATCTTCCCACAGCTCCAACGACACCTCGCCCTACCATTCATGGAGGTGCAAGGGCTTGTCGGAAATCTATGATGCCGAGGGTCAGAAAGGGCTTGACCGTGAGGTTATCCGTATGCTCTATGAGTATGCCGAGCTTCGTGGGACGCATAAGAGCCTTGCCCGTTACCGCTACGCAAAGGACGCCCCCGCTGCCCATGCCATTTATCAGAAATATATGGACAAAATAGACGACCGCTACGGGCAGATGGACGAAGCCGACCAGAACAGCGTCTGGTACAAGCCCACGGAAAAGGCAAAGGAGTACCGAGCCTATGAGCGGGACATGCGGGAAAAGATGTATTCCGAAATCGCTGAAAGATGCGGGGAATACGACAGGAAGCAGAAAAACAAAGATTTGGAACGATAAGGAGGTGTGAGCCTATGGCTGCAAAGTACCAGCTTATTACGGAGCTGTACCGCCGCACGGGAATGGCGGTCGCAAAGAACCCGCAGGCTTGGCAGGGCTTTTTATCCTCTGCCTGCCACAATTACAAGTGCCGCTTTGACGAGCAGCTCTTGATTTACGCCCAACGCCCCGATGCCACCGCCGTAGCCGAGATTGGCACATGGAACAGGCTCTTTAAGCGTTGGGTGAACAAGGACAGCAAGGGGATTGCGGTCTTTGACCCGAAAGGGCGCAGGAACACGCTGAAATACTATTTTGACGTTTCCGACACCCATGAGGGCTACTACGGCAGCCGAGCCGTCCCGATATGGCAGATGGATAAGCGGTATGAGCAGCCCGTCATGGAACGGCTTGCGGACAGGTTCGGCGGCACGGAGGGCGGCGACCTTGCCACGTTTTTAATTCAGACAGCGGAGAACGCCGTGGAGGGCAATTTACCCGATTACCTCTCACAGCTAAAGGGCTGCACGAAAGACAGCTTTTTAGAGGAACTGGACGACTATAATATAGAAGTGATTTACAAACGGCTTGCCGCAAACAGCGTCGCCTATATGCTGTTAAGCCGCTGCGGTCTGGATGCGGGAGGATATTTTGAGCGTGAGGACTTTGCGGAGATTATAAATTTTAACACGCCCCAGACATTGAACGCCATCGGCATCGCCACAAGTGACATTTCCGAGATGGCGTTAAGGGAAATCTCTGCGGCAGTCCGAAATGTGCAAATCGAAGCAAAATGTCAGAACCGCACATTTGCAAGGAACATTGCAAGCCAGTATGATAAAGGCAGGAAACAACCCGAAAGGAGCGAAAATAATGAGCGAAATCACTTACACGAAACAGGCGGACTACCTTATACCCGACCTGACATTACCGACAGAGCCAGAGCTTCCGCTTGGCAGGTACGCTTTGATGCACAGGGATTATCTGGAACAGCACAAAAGAGTGACCTATCTCAATCTGCTGACAGCGGGCAGACTGAACGCACACCTTTACCAGACCGAGCAGACGGCGTTGCAGAGGTTAGAGCTTCTGACGAAGCAGTTAGCAGCCGAGCAGGGAGTGACGGAGGAGCTGAAAGAGAAAGCCCCGATGCAGTGGCTCGGCATGATGAACAACATCCGCAGCCAAGCGGAGGAAACCATCTTGAGCGAACTGATTTACAATTAGAAAATTCAGAACCAGAACCAGAGCCGCAGTCGGACGGCGGCAGGCAGGAAGATAAAACAGACACGGCACAGACCGCAGAGCCAGAGGGACAGACGGAAAAAGGCAGCGTTGCCAACGAGGAAGAAGTTGCCGTCAATCTCCCGACCGTAGACGAACAGATTGAAAGGATAGCTGAAGCAGAGGACGAAAAAGCCTCTGCTTTTGTTGTTTCACAGGAGGACATTGATGCCGTCCTTGTAAAAGGGAACAGCGTTGCGAACGGGAAATACCGCATTTACCACCAGTTCCAGAAGCAGGAAGATAAAAAGAAGAACATTGATTTTCTGAAAAGGGAATATGGCACGGGCGGATTTTTTGTTAATTTTTCAGACGGCACGGAGGGGTATGTGTGGTACAGCGGCAAGGGCATCTCCATTGACCGTGACGGCATCTCCACCGAACACGACCTTGTTTTGAGCTGGTCGAAAGCGGAAAAACGGCTGCGGGAGCTGGTTAAGGATAACCGCTACCTCAATCCCAAAGAGAAAGACCATTACGCCGACTATCTGGAAAGCATCTCTGCCCCGCAGCATGAAATCGACACCCAGAGGAAACTGGCAAGGCAGCGTTTTATTGAGGAAAAAAGGGAGCTGCCCCCTGCGGACAAGCGGGACACGCTCGCCCTGCGGCTCTCCGACTTCATCCGTGACTTGGACGGCTATGAAAAAGACTTGTTGGGCGTGATTGGATGCAGGGATTTTGCGGATATGCCCGCCGACCTTATGGAACAGGCATTACAGCATCCCGACAACGTGCAGGAACTGTTAGACTTCCTCTCCCTTGTGCAGAAAAAGACGACCAGCGTTTACAGCCGCAGCAATGCGTGGCGATTCTCGCAGGAGCTTACGGAGCTGTACCCTCTCCGCTACCTCTACCACGAGGGCGACGTGGTGTATATCGGGGCGGACAAATATGAGATTACCGCCTTTGATGAGAACGCCGTGTCCCTGCGAAATGCGGAGTTCCCGT
>CAJTDQ010000013.1 GCA_910574895.1 Eubacteriaceae bacterium
TATGCAGCTGACTGATACTAATAGGTCGAGGGCTTATCCATAAAGGAAGGAAGAGGAGTTATCCTCTGGATGTAAGAGATTTCAGTATGTGGTTTTGAGTGTACAATACATTCATGATGGCCCGGTGGCTCAGCTGGTTAGAGCGCCGCCCTGTCACGGCGGAGGTCGTGGGTTCGAACCCCATCCGGGTCGCTTTCTTAATATATTTATTTTATACTGAGGAGGTCGAAAGCAAAAAGGCTTTCTCATCCTCTTTTTTAGAATTTTGGGATCTTAGCTCAGCTGGGAGAGCATCTGCCTTACAAGCAGGGGGTCACAGGTTCGAGCCCTGTAGGTCCCACTCGTACATGAAAATGTGCAGTGATAATAAGTGAATATGCCGATGTGGCTCAATTGGCAGAGCAGCTGATTTGTAATCAGCAGGTTAACGGTTCGAGTCCGTTCATCGGCTTTAACATGAGAAAGCAGTCTTTTTTGTTTAAGAGAGTAGTTATTACTACTGTCTAAATAAGAAAGCAGTTCGCAAACAAGTTTGCTCACTGTCATTTGCTTTGCAAATGATTTCTGCATTAAATATAATCTCATTCGAGCAAGCTCGACTCGATTATTTTAACGCATTAATCGCTTTCTTAGTTATTATGGGCAGATTCCCGAGTGGCCAAAGGGGGCAGACTGTAAATCTGTTGGCACCGCCTTCGAAGGTTCGAATCCTTCTCTGCCCATTATCTTTTTAGAATATTTTTCTAAAAAGTGAATATAATTTAATATCATCGCGGGGTGGAGCAGTCTGGAAGCTCGCCGGGCTCATAACCCGGAGGTCATAGGTTCAAATCCTATTCCCGCAACTCAATGCCCAGTTAGCTCAGTTGGTAGAGCAGAGGACTGAAAATCCTCGTGTCTCTGGTTCGATTCCGGAACTGGGCACTGTCTTTACCTTAAAATAAGAAAATGTAAAGATATAAGTTAGTTTTTGAGATAAAATAGATTGAAAAGAAGGATTATTTATCGTAATCCTTTTTTTTTTATGCTATAATCAAGCCTATGAGTGATAAAGGATTGTATACAAAACTAATTGAATATAGAAAATGTGGAAAGTATCCATTTCATATGCCAGGACATAAGAGAGAGGATAAATTATTGGTTGACCCATATGAAATTGATATTACGGAGATAAGTGAATTTGACAATCTTCATCATCCGGAGGGAATTATTAAAAAATCAATGGATAATGCCAGTAGATTTTTTGGAACGGATAAAACATGGTTTTTAGTAAATGGGAGTTCTTGTGGTTTGTTAGCGGCGATTCATGCTGTGACGGGTATTGGAGACAGTATTATTATAGGAAGGAATTGTCACAAAGCAGTATACAATGCGATAGAACTTAGGAATTTAAAAGCAGAATATATTTATCCACAATTTATAAAAGAATATGGCATACATGGAGGATATAATCCAAAAGATATAGAAGAACAACTAAAAAAGGCAAAGGATTCCGGAGAGAAGATTAAGGCAGTAGTAATTACCAGTCCAACATATGAGGGTATTGTTTCTGATATTGAGAGTATTGCGCAAATTGTACATAGATATGATAGTATGTTGATTGTTGATGAGGCTCATGGTGCACATTTGGGAATTCATGAGCAATTACCAAAACCGGCATATAAGTTAGGTGCAGATATTGTTATTGAAAGTGCACATAAAACTTTGCCCGCAATGACGCAGACCGCTTTGCTGCATTTATGTGGGAACATGGTAGAGGCAAATAGGATACAGGATACTCTTGCAATATATCAATCCAGCAGCCCTTCTTATGTATTAATGGCAAGTCTTGATAAATGTATCAGGGAATTACAACATAATGGAAGAATAAAGCTAGAAAAATTGTTAATAACATTAGACAGATTTTATACGAAAGTTAATAATTTAGAAAATATAAAAGTTCTTGGAAAAGAATGTGTTGGGGAAAATGGTGTTTTTGATTTTGATATATGTAAACTTTCAATATTTTTAAATACATATAAAATGGACGGGAAGGAATTTGAGGAAGAACTGAGACAAAAATATGGTTTTGAAATGGAGATGACTTCTGCAAAGTATGTACTGGGAATGACGACGATGTGCGATGATTTGGATCAAATTTTAAAATTGGCAGAAGCTTTAGAAGAAATAGATAGAAAATTGAAAGATTCGATGCAGGAGAGTTTATCAGTAAAAGAAAAAATTATTATCAATAGCAGAAGTTCAGAAAAAAAAGATATATCGGTGATGTCTATATATGAGGCAAAAAACAAAAAATCAGTAGAAGAGTTTTTTGAAACGTCAGAAGGTAAAATTTCAGCACAGTATGTGTATGTATATCCACCGGAGATTCCATTGATCGTTCCGGGAGAGATAATTACGAAAAAAGTAATAGAGCAGATAAAATATTACAAAGAAGCAAAATTAAATGTTAAGGGAATAGAGAAAGATAAAATTAAAGTTGTCACAGAGGACAAATAGAATTGGAGTTATTATGTCAAAAATATTTTTTGTTTTGGGTAAAAGTTGCAGTGGAAAGGACACAATTTTTCGATATTTAAAAGACAATAAGGAATTAAATTTAAGAACAGTAGTAGGATATACAACCAGACCAATGCGTGTGGGAGAAACAGAGGGAGTAGAATATCACTTTGTATCAGAAGACAGGCTCGATGAGATGAAAGAAAAGGGAATGGTTATAGAGTGCAGAGATTATAACACGGTTCATGGAAAGTGGAGTTACTTTACGGCAGATGATGGGCAGATTGACTTAGGGAAGGGAAATTATCTATATATTGGAACATTGGAATCTTACAATGATATGGTAAAATATTATGGAACGGATGTAGTTGTTCCTATTTATATAGAGGTGGAGAGTGGTGAAAGACTTGAGAGGGCAGTAAAGAGAGAAAGACAGCAAAGTGAGCCAAAATATGCAGAACTTTGCAGACGTTTTCTGGCTGACGAGGAAGATTTCAAAGAAGAAAATATTGTGGGAGCAGGAATTTGCAAAAGATACAGGAATCAGGATTTAGGTAAGTGCATTGCTGAAATTGTGGAAACAATGAAAGAAATATGATATTATTAAAGATGGCAATGTTGAAAACGAGAAAGCACATTTTGTATTTATAAGCAATTAGTAGATTTCATTATTGTATATAAATTGTGAAAGGTTATTATGGAATCAGCAAGAGTTTTAGGTCAAAACCATATAACGAAGCATTTTGAAAATGCAATTAAGATGGGAAAGATTTCTCATGCTTACATTATTAATGGAGAAGAGGGCACAGGAAAGATGCGATTAGCGGTATCGTTTGCGAAAGCGTTACAGTGCGTGGAAAATAATCCGGAATTTTATGCTGACAATGATCTGCAATTTGATTTTGGTATGGAAGATTCAAATAAAGTTGTAACAGGAAGAGCCTGTGGGGAATGTAAGTCCTGTAAACAGACAGACTCAAAAAATCAACCGGATATTAAATATGTTACTTATGAAAAGTCAGGAATCGGTGTTGATGAAATCAGAGAACAGATTAATGATGATATTGATATAAAGCCATATAGCAGCAGATATAAAATTTATATTGTTGATGACAGTGAAAAGATGACAGTGCAGGCACAGAATGCGTTATTAAAGACGATTGAAGAACCACCGGAATATGCTATTATTATTTTGCTTACGACGAATGCGGACATGTTTCTTCCAACGATATTGTCCAGATGTGTTCTTTTGAATATGCGGCCTGTAAAGGAAGAAATTATTAAAAATCAACTGATGTCACAGTACAATGTGAGTAATTATGAAGCGAATGTCGCAGCAGTTTTTAGTGGAGGAAATCCTGGGAAAGCAATTAAACTTGCCACTTCGGAAGATTTTAAGGAGTTAAAGCAGCATGTGACAGGAATGTTAGGAGCTCTTGAGCGCGCAGGTATGGATATTATTTCAAACTATGTGAAAGAAGCGGCTTCTTTTAAAAAGCAGATAGAAGAATATTTTAGTCTTATGAGAATCTGGTTTCGGGACGTTCTTTTGTATAAGGCAATAAAGGATATCGACAGCCTGATATTCCAAGACGATTACAAACTTATTGAGGAGATGTCAGGGAAAATAGATTATTCGGGTTTAAATAAGATTTTAAAAGCGATAGATGTTTCACAAAACAGAATAAAGTCAAATGTAAATTTTGACGTGACAATGGAAGTTCTGTTTTTGACGATAAAGGAAAGGATTAAGAAATGATAAAAGTAATTGGAGTAAGATTCAGACAGGCAGGAAAAATTTATAATTTCGACCCGGCTGAATTGGATATAAAAAAGGGAGACCATGTTATTGTTGAAACTGCCAGAGGCGTAGAATATGGTTACGTGGTGGAAGATATAAAAGAAGTTACAGAAGAAGATGTGATTATGCCTTTAAAACCTGTAATGAGAGTGGCAACACCGGAAGATGATAAAAAGGCAGAGGAGAATATAGAAAAAGAAAAAAAAGCATTCAAGATATGTAAAGAAAAGATTGTGAAACATGGTCTTGAAATGAAATTAATTGATACAGAGTATACGTTTGACAATAATAAAGTTTTATTTTATTTTACAGCAGATGGAAGAATTGATTTTAGAGAGTTAGTTAAGGACTTGGCAGCTGTATTTAAAACAAGAATTGAGTTGAGACAGGTTGGTGTCAGAGATGAGACAAAAATGTTAGGCGGAATGGGCATTTGTGGAAGACCATTGTGTTGTAACACATATTTGTCAGAATTTATTCCGGTATCTATTAAAATGGCAAAAGAGCAGAATCTGTCATTAAATCCGACAAAGATTTCAGGAATATGCGGCAGATTAATGTGCTGTCTAAAAAATGAGCAGGAAGCGTACGAGCACTTAAATTCAAATCTACCGGATGTAGGTGAGTTTGTAAAAACTTTTGATGGATTTAAGGGTGAAGTAGTTAGTGTTAATGTACTTCGTCAGAAAGTTAAGATTGTTATTGAACAGAATGACGAAAGGGAAGTAAAAGAATACGCTATTAAGGAATTGAAGTTTAAGCCAAAGAAAAAGAAGTTTGATTTGGCCGCAGAGGAGCTGAAAGAGTTAAAAGGACTAGAGGATTCTGAAGGTTCTAAATTAGACTAATTGAGATTAGGATAAATAGATTTCTATTGAGGAAATAATTGTGGAAGTGAAAATAAAAGATGGAGAGCGCATTGATGAACTTGAGCGCAAGGGATATAAGATAATACAGGACAAAAATAGGTTTTGTTTTGGTATGGATGCCGTGCTTTTGACAGGATTTGCAGAGGTGAGGGAAGGAGAAAAGGTCCTTGATCTTGGTACAGGAACAGGAGTTATACCGTTACTGTTAGAGGCGAAGACTGAGGGAGAGCATTTTACCGGACTTGAGATTCAGGAAGAAAGTGCCGATATGGCGGAGAGAAGCGTTCTTCTCAATGATTTGCAGGATAAAATAGATATTGTAAAAGGTGATATAAAAGAGGCTTCGAATATTTTTGGCGGAGCCGCTTTTGATATTGTAACTTGTAATCCACCCTATATGACAGAACATCATGGATTGAAAAACTTAGAAGAGCCAAAAGCGATTGCAAGGCATGAAATAAAGTGTAATTTAGAGGATGTTATCCGGGAGACAGCAAAAGTCTTAAAGCCTGGTGGAAGATTCTACATGGTACATAGACCGAGGAGATTGGTTGAGATTATCCGTTTCATGCATGAGTATAAAATAGAGCCCAAACGTCTCAGAATGGTGCATCCATTTGAGAATAAAGACGCCAATATGATTTTAGTAGAGGGACGACGTGGAGGCGGGTCAATGATGAAAGTAGAAGCTCCATTAATTGTTTATCAGTCACAGGGAGAATATACGGAAGAAATTTTGAGAATATATGGAAAGATATAAAAGTCTTTGTACGCTTAAGAAGTAGTTTGATTTGAAGTAGAGCAGGGAAGAAATATGGCAGGAAAATTGTATTTATGTGCTACCCCAATAGGAAATTTGGAAGATATTACATATAGGGTAGTAAGAACATTAAAAGAAGTTGATTTAATCGGAGCAGAAGATACAAGAAATAGTATCAAGCTGTTAAATCATTTTAATATAAGTACTCCAATGACCAGTTATCATGAGTTTAATAAATATGATAAGGCAAAGGCATTGGTAGAAGAAATGCTACAGGGTAAAAATATTGCTTTGATTACAGATGCAGGAACACCTGGAATTTCTGATCCGGGAGAGGAGCTGGTGCGGCAGTGTTTCGAAGCGGGTGTAGAAGTGACATCACTTCCAGGGGCAGCAGCCTGTGTTACGGCACTTACGATGTCCGGGCAGAAGACGAGACGTTTTGTTTTTGAGGCTTTTCTGCCAAAGGATAAAAAGGAAAAAGCAAAGGTGTTGGAGAATCTCGAGAAAGAAACAAGGACAATTATCATTTATGAGGCACCACACAGATTGACAAAGACTCTAAAAGAACTGGAAAGAGTTCTGGGTGACAGACCGATAACGATATGCAGAGAGCTTACGAAGAAATTTGAGGAAGCGTTTCAGACTACAATCACAGAAGCAATAGAATTGTATCAGGAGAAAGAGCCTAAGGGTGAGTATGTGCTGGTTATTGCCGGAAAGCCGGAGGAAGAGTTAGAAGAGGAAAAGCGAAAACAGTGGGAAGAGATGACCATAAAAGAACATGTAAACTATTATATTGAGCAGGGTAACGACAAAAAGGAAGCGATGAAACTGACTGCAAAAGACAGAGGAGTATCTAAGCGGGATATTTATAATCAGTTGATTGAGTAAAAAGGAAAAGAGGGAAGTATAGGACAACATATGTTGATATATACTTCCCTTTTCTCGTAGGGGTGTGCGGCCTGGCCGCTTTATAAATTCAATTGATAGTTAGCAAATATAATCTTTTAGTTCCTCAGCAATTTTATCACCATGATTTTGTGAGTGAATGTTGAGCTGCAATGGTTTTGATAAATCAAGAGCAAAAATTCCCATAACAGATTTTGCATCAATTAAGTTACGCCCGGAAACTAAATCAAAATCATTATCATATTTTGTAATGTCCTTTACGAAGGACTTTACTTTTTCAATTGAATTCAAGTTTACAGTAACGGTTTTCATTTTAAATACCTCCTTAATTTGAAAATGCTACTCCTTGAATAGGATATGTGTCATCCTTCATTCGGGTATCATATTAAAACGAATGGAAATTTTAGTCAAGAAAAGAGAGGAATGAAAAATTAACAAACTTTTTTTATAAAAACAAAAAAGTACAGGCATATTTTTGTGTTTTAAATAAGGTTATTAACAAGATTGGGTAAAAGTAAAGCAAATATTGCATTTTTACATGAATATATAGCAATATTTACTAAAAATAACAGAAAAAAACTATAAAAAAATTTTTTTGTCATAGGACAAATTGATACGTAATATGATGTTAGCAAATAGTATATAAAGAGGATAATATGCTTAATTATATCTGGGCGTTTATGATTGTTATCGGAGTAATATATGGTGTAGCGACAGGAACAATAGAACAGGTGGGTAACGGTGCAATAGAGTCAGCGGAAGAAGCAGTAAAACTTTGCATTACAATGCTGGGAATCATGAGTATGTGGATGGGTTTTATGAAAGTGGCGGAAAACTCGGGATTGATAAGGAAAGCAGAAAAGGGATTAGAACCTGTTGTAAGATGGTTATTTCCTAATATGCCAAAAGAACATAAAGCAAGACCACATATTACGACGAATATTATTGCAAACCTGTTAGGTCTGGGGTGGGCTGCTACTCCGGCAGGTTTAAAAGCTATGGAGGAATTGTCAAAGGATCCAATTCCTCAAAATGGGAAAGTTATCCCCGGTCACATATCGACAAATGAAATGTGTACTTTTTTAGTAATAAATATATCTTCTCTGCAGCTGATTCCTGTTAATATGATTGCATATAGAAGCCAGTATCATTCCCAAAGTCCTGCATCGATTGTAGCGCCGGCGATATTGGCAACAACAATTAGTACTTTGGCAGGGGTAATTTTTTGTAAAATAATGTGCAGAAGAAAAGTAAAAGTCAGGGAATAGATGGAAACAAAATACATGAGAATAATAAATTTGACATCAAATGTCACATAAGTTACAATAATTAGGTCAATTTGATATAAATTGTTGTGGTCTGGGATAAGAAAAATAATCTGTCGCCAGTTTAAGGGAAGTCCGGTGTGAATCCGGCACAGTCTTTCTCTACTGTATGAGGGACGAACAAAGCAAAATGCCACGGGAGAGTCCTGGAAGGCGCTTTTAGTAGAATGAACTTAAGTCAGGATATGTCAACACAACAAACCAGAATTCGCAGGCAAGGCGAAGAGGATATATATGTTATCTGACAGATTATGAAGGTCTGTCAGACAGCTTTTTTAGTCTTGCAATTTTGCAGGGCTTTTCTTTTATTCATTTCTGGAAATTATCAATGGCAGAAGGAGGATAAAATGAACAGAATTACAAAAAAGGTTTTGTCAGCAGTGATTGTATTGGCGATGGTTTTATCTACAATTACTGTTACATTTGCAGAAGAAGCAAAAACAATTAAGGTTACTATGAGTATTGAGAGATTTACAATTGGACAAGGTTTCTTAGTAGAACCGATGATAGTAGAACTTAATGAAGGGGCGTCTGTACAGGATGTATTAGAAAAAGCAGCAGAGGAAAAGAACATCAAACTAAATGGAACAACAAGTGAATATGGATATTATTTAGAGAGCATCAGCAATGCAGATACAGGTGCTATAAATATTCCACAGACGATTCAGGATATGGCAAGTATTGATGTTGATTATGGAAGCGGTTATGTTTATCATTATGATGCACCAACAAATACCAGTACAAATAAATTATTTGAGGATGAACAGAAATTAGGAACTGGTTCTTATACAGAATTGTCCGGCTGGTTGTATAGCATTAATAATAAAGAATCGAGTAATGGAATGAGTTCTCAGCCTGTGAAAGATGGTGATGTTGTAAGAATACAGTTTAGTGTATATGCAGGAGGGGCTGATTTAGGATTTCACAGTTGGTATGATAATATTGAAAGTGCAAAGTTAGCTGATAAGGATAAGCTGATGAAGCAGGCAGCAGGTGTTGATGCGGAAGGAGAATTGAAAGAGGCAAGAGCAGAGGCAGTCAGAGTTCTTGAAAAGTATGATGCTACACAGGAAGAAGTAGATAAAGCATTGCTAAATCTGGGTTATGTAGAGGAAACAACAGAGCCGGAGACAACCACTGCAGCACCAACAACACCGGAAACTACTACGATTGCACCATTAAAAAGAGTAACAATAAAAAAATTAACGAATGTTAAAAAGTATAAAGTAAAAATAAAGATTAATAAAGTAACCGGAGCAAAAGGTTATCAGTACCGGTATGCAACAAATAAGAAATTTAAAAAGAGCAAAGTGAAAACGACTACAAAGACTACTTATACAACGAAGAAACTTTCAAAAAAAGTTCGGTGTTATGTGAAAGTCAGAGCCTACAGAATAATAAAAGGAAAAAAGAGTTTTGGCAGGTGGAGTAAAGTAAAATCTTTGAAAGTAAAAAAATAAAAAGAAAGCAGGCGAAAGATGAGCAGATGTTGGAACAAGTTAATTCAATATATTTCCGTAGTAGGTATAGCGTTTATATGCCTATTGGTATTTGCTGTGCCTGCACAGGGAAGTACGATTCTGACGAAATCACAGACGAAGAATTATCTTGATAAAATATCTGAATATGAAATAAGTAAAGTAGCCAGTCCCACCTATGGCAGCGTAGGTGGGGAGTGGCTTATTATGGGGCTTGCCAGATATGGGACATTGACGGAATCTTATTTAAATATATATTTGAATAATCTGAAATCTGAAGTGGAGAAATGTCATGGTGTTTTATCAAAAAATAAGTATACGGAATATGCAAGGGTAGTATTGGCACTGACATCTGTAAATACTGCACCGGATAATTTTGCAGGATATAATCTGCTTAGGCCATTAGCAGAATTAGATCATGTTGTAAAAACGGGAATGAATAGTGTGGCGTTTTGTCTGCTGGCATTTGATTGTGGAAATTATGAAATTCCGGATACAGCAAAAGAATATACAGGAGAAAAAACAACACGGGAAAAATTGATTTCTATATTGCTGGATAATCAGTTAAATGATGGTGGATGGGCGATTACAGGAAAAAAATCAGAAGCAGATGTGACTGCAATGGTATTACAGGCACTGTCAAAGTATCGTAAGCAGAAAAAGGTGGAGAATGCTATTGAGAGTGGTGTGAAAATGTTATCAGCCAGACAAAATAAATCCGGGGCTTTTTCTAGTGGAGGAAGTGAAAATTGTGAAAGTATCGCTCAGGTATTAGCAGCTTTGACAGCATTGGATATTAAGGTATCAGATAATCGTTTTATAAAAGATAATCATACAGTATTGGATGGATTGTTACAATATTATCAGGATGGTGGTTTTAAACATACAGAAGACAGTTTTGTAAATCAGATGTCGACGGAACAGGCAATGTACTCACTGACGGCATACTATAGAAGTTTGTCAGATGAAAATGGTTTATATAACATGAACGACAATAAAAATTCGTTTAAGAACAAGACAAAAGAGAAGAAACGAAAAGATAATATTTCCTTAAATCAGAAAAGTAATAAAAAGAGAGCATCAAGAAAGATTGATATAACAGGACAAAACAAAACAGGTGATTCCTTACAGAAGAATACAGATACGAGTGTGAAGGAAACACAAGAAGGTTTGGCGGAAAATAATAAAGCAAAAAAGAAATTGAAGAGAAAGAATAAAAAAACACCAGAAACGCTGATAGAAGAGACTGAAGAGAAAAACAGTCAGGAAAATATGACAAAAGAAAAAATGATGCAGAATAACAAACCAGCGAAGAATTATAAATGGCTTGGAATAATTTTAGGAGTTTTGGGATTAACTGCAGCAGGAATATTTTTGAAAAGAAAAAATAATTTTTTTATTATGCTTATCACAGTCTGTCTGATTTTTGGCGGATGCACAAAAGGTAAGTCAGAAGATGAGATAAAGGAGACTGCAGGAAACTGCACAATATTAGTAGAATGTTCTACAATTTATGATAATTTAGACGATCTGGATGATGGATTAAAAGCGCATATTCCGAAAGATGGCGTTATATTGAAGGAACAAGAGGTTTCTTTCAAAAAAGATGACAGTGTTTATGATGTTCTTTCCAGAGAATTAAAAAAGAACAATATATTAATGGAAGCATCTTTCACAGGAACGAATGCCTATATAGAAGGAATTGATAATATTTACGAATTTTCCTGTGGAGGACAGTCAGGGTGGCTGTATTGTGTGAATGGGGAGTATCAGCAAAAAAGCTGCAGTGAGTATAAGGTAAAAGCCGGTGACAAAATAGAATGGCACTATACGTGCGATTTAGGTGAGGACGTAAGATAATGAAAGATGAGTTTTCAAGATTTCATCCGTTAGTAAATTTAATATTTTATTTGGTAGTATTAGGGCTTACTATGTTTCAGATGCAGTTAGGGCTGGTGCTGATTTCTATATTTTCAGCATTGGCTTATTACTTTTGTTTAAAAGGACGGGAAGGAGTAAAGTATCTGTTGATAGTAAGTTTCGTTTTTTTAGTTTCGTCCTTTATAAATCCATTATTTTCTCATAGAGGAGGAACATTGTTATTCTATTTGTTTACCGGTAATCCGGTAACTTTGGAGTCGATTATATATGGTATTGTGTCTTCTGCGATTATATGCAGTATGCTTATATGGTTTTCTACGTTTTATCAGATAATGGGGATAGAAAGATTTTTTGGAGCAGTGGGAAAATTTGTGCCTCATGTGGCATTACTTGTTTCTATGATATTGAGATTTATACCAAAATACATGAAACACTATAAAGAGGTTTCTTCGGTCAATGGAGATGAAGGAGAAAAATTTATTAGAAAAATAAAGAGAGGCAGCAAAGTTTTTTCTATAACAACAACATGGGCATTGGAAAATTCAATTGATACAGCAGACTCGATGAAAGCCAGAGGGTTTGGAGTAAGGAAAAGGACAAACTACAGTAATTACAAAATAGAAAAACGGGATATTGGTGTGATGATATGGATTATTGTATTAGCAGGTATTATTTTATGGGCATCATGCAAAGATATGGTTTTTACATATTACTATCCATATATCGTTTATAAAGGAAATATTTTTGTTTATATTCTTTATGCATTGTTATGTTTGACACCGGTTTTTATTAATATCAGGGAGGGATTAAGATGGCGCAGATTGAAATCAAAGATTTAAGTTTCAAATATAAAGTATCTGATAAACAAAGTCTGAAGAACGTCTCTCTAAGTATTGAAAAAGGGCAGTTCATTGTTGTGTGTGGAAAGTCCGGCTGTGGCAAAACGACATTTCTGCGATGTTTGAAACCACAAATCAGACCGGCAGGAAATATTGAAGGGACAGTAAGCTTTGACGGTCTGAAGATAGAGGAAATGACAGATGAAGAGCAGGCAAAAAAAATAGGTTATGTCATGCAGAATCCGGAACATCAGATTGTGACAGATAAGGTGTGGCATGAACTGGCATTTGGATTAGAGAATTTTGGAGACAAAAGTGAATATATACGTGCTAAGACAGCAGAAATTGCAGAGTATTTTGATATTACCGGCTGGTACAATGAAGATACGGACTCGTTGTCAGGAGGGCAGAAACAACTATTGAATCTGGCAGCAGTTATGGTAATGGGTCCGGAGGTGCTTGTCTTAGATGAACCAACAGCTCAGTTAGATCCGATTGCAGCAGAAAGATTCTTAGATATATTAAAGAAAATAAATGAAGATTTTGGCATTACTGTAATTATTTCAGAACATCGTCTGAATTATGTTTTAAAAAAGGCAGACAAAGTGCTGGTGTTAGAAAAAGGTGAAGTAAGTGATTATGGTAAAATAAGAGAAGTAGTGAAAAAAGGTCTGTCTATGGATATAGAGCCTTTAATGCCTGTGCCAAGCAGGACTTTTGGGCAGAGTGAGGGAGAAGTCCCTATATCTGTAGCTGAGGGGCGAAGATGGCTGGAAAACAATTGGAATCGTAAGAGAAAAAAAGAGTTAAACGGGATAGATTCTGAAAAGAATAAAGATAAAGAAATACGAAAAAAACAATATAGTGTTTTATGTAATAATATTTGGTTTCGTTATGAAAAAAATGGTTGTGATATTGTTCAGGGATTAAATCTGCAAGTTGAAAAAGGAGAAATCTTTGCGATTCTCGGAGGAAACGGAACAGGGAAGACAACCACGCTTCTTTTGTTGTCTAAAATTTTGAAGGCATACAGAGGTAAATTGAAAATGGACGGAAAGGCAGTGTTACTGCCGCAGAATGTACAGATTTTATTTGAGAGGGAGACTGTTTCAGAGGAGTTGGAAAATGTTTCTGATAAAATGATAAAGGAAATGAAATTGGAAGCACTTATGAAGATGCATCCTTATGATTTAAGCGGTGGTGAACAGCAGAAAGCAGCGCTTGCAAAAATATTGTCTAAAGAGCCGGATATTTTACTATTGGATGAGCCGACAAAGGGGATGGATAATATTTTTAAAGAAGAGTTGGGAAGATTTTTAAAATGTCTGGCAGCAAGTGGAAAAACGATTATCATAGTTAGTCATGATTTAGATTTCTGTGGAGAGTTTGTGGACCGGTGCGGGCTTTTTGCCAATGGCAGTCTTATCTCAGAATCAGATGTTAGGGAGTTTTTTGTAAATAACAGGTTTTATACAACGACAGTGGCAAAAATGTCAAAGGGAATTGTAGAGAATGCTTATAAAATGGAGGATATTATATGTTAAAGGAGTATTATCTCATATCCATTTTAATAATTCTGATATCTATTGTAGTTTTTGCGTGGTCTTTTGAAAAAAGAAAACCAAAGACAAGGGAAATTGTATTGCTGGCAGTTTTGACGAGCATGGCGATTGCAGGCAGGTTGATGTTTTTTATGACACCACAGTTTAAACCCAGTGTTGCAGTTATTATTATTACAGCGGTAATGTTAGGGCAAGAAGCAGGTTTCTTAAGTGGATGTCTGACAGCATTTATTTCTGATTTCTTTTTTGGGCAGGGTCCGTGGACGCCATGGCAGATGATTGCACTGGGACTTATCGGGGTTATTTCGGCGTGGATTTTTCAGGGAGCAGGGCAAAAGTTTATTAATAACAGATGGATACTCAGTATGTATGGATTTCTTATAACATTTGTATTGTATGGACTGATAATGGATACGGCGACTGTTGTAATGTATACAGACAAACCAAGGTTTTCTGCCTTTCTTGCAGCATATGCCACCGGATTTGTATTTAATCTGATACATGGAGCATCGACATTTATTTTCCTGTTTTTTATTTCAAGACAAATGTTTCAAAAAATTAACAGAATAAAGTTAAAGTTTAATATGTTTTAGAAAAACAAAGATAAAGCTGAATAAAATTAATTGAATTTGGGGTAAGATGGTGCTATTATGAATCGGGCTGTGAAAAAAGAAACTATCTGTAAACATTTTATTATTTATGCATTTAATATAAGGACAGCAGGGTACATAGAAAGAGGAAAACATCATGGAAAAGTATGGATATTTGTGGCAGCTTGCATTGATTTTAGCCAGTACTAAAGTTTTTGGACTGGTAACAAAGAGGTTTCATATGCCGCAGGTTGTTGGAGCATTGTTGGCAGGACTGGTTTTAGGACCGGCGATACTGGGAAATCTATTATCGGGAGTTCATATTGGCAGTTTTCAATTAGTGGATTTGACACTTTATCAGACATCTTTTATTAATAACCTGGCAGAGATAGGGGTTATTGTATTGATGTTCTGTGCCGGTCTGGAGACAGATATAAAGGAATTGAAGAAGTGCGGATTAGCATCATTTATTATTGCAGTATCAGGTGTTATTGTACCATTGATAGGCGGAGCAGCGTTTACTTACTGGTTTCTTCAGGCAGGATGGATACAGCAGGCAGATACTTCTTCCGTATTTATGCAGGCGGTGTTTGTAGGTGTAATACTGACAGCAACATCCGTAAGTATTACTGTTGAAACATTGCAGGAGATGGGAAAATTAAAGACCGCATCTGGTAATGCGATACTGGGAGCGGCAATTATTGATGATATTCTTGGCATCGTAGCATTAACGATTGTAATTAGTTTAGGTGGAAGTCCGAAAGATGGGGCAGAGACAACGCCTCTTGGAATGGTGCTATTAAAGATATTATTGTTTTTTGTCTTTGTCGGCGTTTTTGGATTTGTTATATACAAATTATATAAGACGTGGTGTGAGCATGACGGAAAAGGAAAACACAGACATGCGATTATGGCATTTGTTATTTGTCTGATTATGGCTTTTGCAGCGGAAAGCCTCTTTGGTGTGGCAGATATCACAGGAGCTTTTTTTGCAGGTGTCATTATTTCCATGACACAGAAAGATCAGTTTGTGGCATCAAAATTTGATGTAATTGCTTATATGCTTTTAAGTCCGATATTTTTTGCAAGCATTGGTTTGAAAGTAGATGGAGAGGCAGTCATGCATATGGGACTTTTGGTAGTAATTTATGCAGTGGTTTTGACAATCGTTGCGATTTTAACAAAAGTGGTTGGCTGTGGACTGGGTGCAAAGGCATGTGGATATAAAAATTACCAATGTCTCAGAATCGGTGTAGGAATGGTATCCCGTGGTGAGGTTGCTTTGATTGTGGCGAATAAAGGAATAGAGGCGGGGCTGATGAGTTCAGAGATTGTCGCACCGGTAATTATTGTCGTAATTGTCACTACGATATTAACACCAATTATTTTAAAACCGGTGTTTATGAGAAAGGGACCAAACGGTGCAGATATTACAATTGAAAGTAAGCTGGTAAATAACTACGAAGAAAGAGCAGAGTATAATAAATATAAACCTAAAAAATAGAGAGAAAAGAACCTGTGTAAAGTCATAGGTTCTTTTTTTTCACCATATATTTGTAATAGCGGTTGTGTTTGTTTTTTAATGTGCAGGCACTATTTATCCAAATATCAGGGGGAAAGTATGTCAGTATTTGTGACAATATCGTCTTTTATTATACCGGGAATTATGTTGTTTATTGTAATATACGGTGTTGCAAAGAAAAGAAATGTATATGATGATTTCGTTGAAGGTGCAACAGGGGGATTAAAGACTGTTATAAAGGTAATGCCTACATTAATTGGATTAATGGTAGCAGTGGGAGTACTCAGGGAATCAGGGTTTATGGAATTTCTAGGACAGCAGGTGGGAAAGGTAACAGACCAGATAGGGTTTCCGGGAGAGTTAATGCCGGTAACTATTGTTAAAATTTTTTCATCTTCAGCAGCGACAGGTATGGTATTAGATATTTTTAAGTCTTATGGTCCGGACTCATACTTAGGAAAAGTTACATCTTTAATGATGAGTTGTACGGAGACGGTGTTTTATACAATGTCTGTTTATTATCTGACAGCAAAGGTGACGAGAACACGATGGACACTTCCTGGTGCAATTTTGGCGACAATTGCAGGCACAGCAGCCAGTGTAATACTTGCAAATTTAATATAATTATTTTATATTTTGAATAGAGATTAAGATTTAAAGAAACTATATAAATAAATGATTATAAAAAGACGTTAGGAGGCAGGATGATATACACAGTTACCTTTAACCCCTCAATTGATTATATTGTTACCGTGGAGGACTTTCAACAGGGGAGGGTTAATAGATCATCGAAAGAGTTGATGTTTCCCGGAGGAAAAGGTATTAATGTATCTATGGTCCTTAGTAATCTGGGATTTCAAAATACGGCGCTGGGTTTTCTGGCAGGGTTTACCGGAGAGCATATTCAGGAAATGTTAGAGAAGAATGGTGTGAATGCTGATTTTATAAAAGTGAAACAGGGAATCAGCAGAATAAATATTAAGGTTCGTTCAAAACAGGAGAGCGAAATTAATGGTATGGGTCCGGTAATTAAGAACGAAGATATTGACCGTCTTTATAGCAAGCTGGATAAATTACAGAATGGAGATATTTTAGTGCTCGCAGGAAGTATTCCAAGTGTTTTGCCGGAGAATATGTATAGCGATATTATGAATTATCTTCAAAACAAAGAAATTAAAATTGCTGTGGATGCTACAAAGGATCTATTGGTAAATGTATTAAAATATAAACCATTTTTTATAAAACCAAATAATTATGAATTGGGTGAGATTTATGGTGTAGAGTTAAAAACAAGGGAAGAGGTAGTACCTTATGCAAAGAAAATGCAACAGAAGGGGGCAAGGAATGTGCTTGTCTCTATGGCGGGAGAAGGTGCTGTGCTTGTTGCAGAAGATGGACAGGTTTATATGAGTCCGTCTCCAGATGGACAAGTTAAAAACTCTGTGGGTGCCGGTGATTCTATGGTAGCAGGATTTATTGCAGGATATTTAGAAACAGGAGACTATAAAGAAGCGTTTAGAAGAGGACTTCTTACAGGAAGTGCCAGTGCATTTCATGAAGGATTAGCAACCAAAAAAGATGTACAGGATTTGGGGAAGGTGTTTCAGTTAGATTAGAATATGAATTGTGATATTTTAAAGGCGGAATACCTTTAAGGTATTCCGCTATTTATATTGTTCATAGAAGAAACAGATCCACTTTTCTGCTACGTCGAAAGATGTAGGTCCCATGGCCAAAAATGCAGTGTGAAATCTTTTTAGATTAAAGTGAGAACCATATTTCTCCATAACTTTGTTTTTTAATTCTACAATTTCCAGATACCCAACATAGTATTGGAGATAATTGGCAGGTTCCTCAATAACAGCTTCGTAAATAGAATTGCATACATTTTCATCTTCTATGCTGTAGTGTGATAAAAATTTAATTGTGTCTTTTCTGCTCCAGCCTTCAAAGTTTACTCCGATATCGCACAAAGAGTATAATGCTAAAGAGTATGAAGAATTGCAGGCTTGGGCGTTTGCCAGCTGGTTATCGTCATATTCATAGTGATATGATAAGAGTTCTGTATATGTTGCCCATCCTTCAGAATAACCACCAAAGTTTAATAGATGGCGGATAGGTAAAGGATCTGTGTCAGCAAAAAAGTTTGACTGGAACATATGTCCGGGGATGCCTTCATGTGCGAGTGTTGTAAAAAGACTCTGGCTTGAATTTGGAGAGGCATTATTAATGTAAATCATATTCTTACTGTCACTGTCGATAGGAGGGGACATGTAGAATGCCGGACTTAAATGTTTTTCCAGACTTTTATCAACATACTTTACATGAAATGGATAGTTTTCTTCCACAGGGAAATCTTTTGCGGCTTTTTTACTCAACCGGTTTAGTATGTCTTCCGGTTTGTCTTTGTTTTCTTTTATGGATGACAGTTTTTCTTCTATTTCCGGAGAGACATTCAGTAAAGAATACATTGTCCGCATATCTTTAGCCAACTGGTTCTGTATCATTGCTTTTTGTTCCAGAACATTTTTGGAACTTCCTGTATATGAGCGTACAAGATATTCGTAGTAGGCTTTTCCATTCTCCAATTTACAAAGACCTTCTTCATTTTTGCAGAATCCTTTTAGTTTCAGGTCTGATAATGTGGAAATAATTAGCTGGTAAGCAGGAATAACACTGCTCTCCAATAAGGCAGCGTTCTTATTAATGTATTCGTCTTTTTCGCTGCCGGATAAAAAGTCTGTAGAAGAAATTCGGCTTTCAAAAGAGGAATAAAGAAGATTATTCTTTATATTCTTTTCGGCAATAAAGTCGGAACATTGATTAATAATTTTGTCACAACAAAATGTACTGATAAAACTGTTGTTTTGGGCTTTTAATATTTGAAAATTACAAATCTTTTCAAAATAGCCCTTTAATTGAGATAAAAGAATTAGATAATTTTCTATATCTTTTTGTGTGTTAAAAGCGTATTCAGATAATAATATTGGAAGTTGTGCCTGCAGTCCGGTTGTTGGGCTTAATGTCTGGGAGCAGAGACACAGGTCACCAAAATCCAGTTGTGAAGAAAAAGAACTCATAAGTGTATCATATGTTAATTGCTGACTAGGATAAAGCTCTTTATAATTCAATGACTTTAAATAATTGATTTGGTTTATGTAATAATTCTGACTTTCCTGCATAGACTGATAGTTATATTCTCCGAGAGTAGGAGTGGATGTATCCAGGTCCCAGTCTTCAGGATGTTCTAAATAAAAATGCAGGCTTAACCAGTCCCCGGAAAGTTGTGATGAAAACAATTCGTTGGAATATTGGTCAAAGCTATATTGTGTGTTATTTGTGTAATTTCTTGTTGCAGGTTTATTAGAAGATGATAAAACAAGTGCTAAAACAGAGAAAGCAAAAATAACCAGAAAAGAAATTAATAATAAAATTCTTTTGTTGATTTTTGAAATAAAAGCAAAACGATTCATTGGAAATCTCCAAAAGGTTATTAATATAAAATATAAAGCAAAAAGTAAATGTATGATATTTTCTTTAAATATGTTACAATAATTAAAATTTTTGTACGGAAAAATAATGCAAAAGTGTTTAGAGAATAGAGTATTAATCTTTCAAAAAATTAGGAGGCAGATATGGAAGTATTAATGTTAGAACCTGTTTTTAAAGATGCAATATGGGGAGGAAAACTCTTAAAAAAATTTGGGTATGAAAATGCAGGAGATAAGGCTGGTGAGTGCTGGGGAATCAGTGCACATAAAAATGGGGATTGCAAAATAATAAATGGTGCATATAAGGGAAAGACATTATCCTGGTGTTTTGAGAATCATAGAGAGTTATTTGGCAATATAAAGGGACAGGTTTTTCCTCTTTTAGTAAAGATTTTAGGTGCAGAGGATGATTTAAGTATTCAGGTTCATCCAGATGATAAATATGCAGCAGAACATGAAAATGGTTCATTGGGAAAAACAGAGTGTTGGTATATTTTGGGCTGCAAAGAAGATGCCACAATAGTAATTGGTCACAATGCACAGAATAATGAGGAACTAAAAGATATGATTATAAATGCGAGATGGAAGGAATTAATTAGAGAAATTCCAATTAAAAAGGGAGATTTTTTCCAGATTAATCCAGGATGTCTGCATGCAATAAAAGGTGGAACATTGTTAATTGAGACACAACAGAGCAGTGATGTGACATATCGTGTCTATGATTATGACAGACGGCAGGAAGGAAAGCCAAGAGAGCTTCATATTCAGCAGAGTATTGATTGTATTGCTGCTCCCCATATAGATTATGAGCAGAAAATTGTTGTTAATAAGTACCCGGGAATGACTAGTGAGAGGCTTGTGGATTGTGATTTTTATAGTTTAGAAAAATGGGATATTCATGGAAGTTATTGTTATAAAATGAAAAAGCCATTTGTAAATGTCAGTGTTATAGAGGGACGGGGAAAAGTACAGGATATGGTATTAAAAAAAGGCGACCATTTTATAATACCGGCACCATTAAAAGAATGCCTTTTTGAAGGAGATATGACAGTAATAGTATCTTACTGTTAAATTTAAAAGAAAGCAGGAGAAAAAATGTTATCAGAAAGAGGTCTTCAAATTGTTGAGAAGTTAATAGAGAATAACCGGGTTCCAATAACCTCTAAAATGTTGGCATTGTATTTGGGCGTATCTGAAAGAAGTGTTAAGACATATATCAAAGAGGTGTCAGATTTTTGTCAGGAACAGGGAATGACATTAGAAAGAAAACCGGGAATCGGATTTGTTGCCGATTTTACGGAGGAGCAGATTCAACAGATTAATACACTCAAACGCAATAAAAAAATAGTCATGTCTAAAAAGCAGCGGATGGCATATATTATGTATATTCTTCTGAGCGGATGGAATAATTATACATTGTCTTTGTTTTCGGAAGAATTGGATGTCAGCAAAAAAATAATAGGTGATGATATAAATACAATCTCTAGAGAATTGAGAAAGTATGGAATTAAAATAAACAGAGTTGCAGGTCACGGAGTCTTTATAACAGGTGATGAGTTTTCAATTCGAAAAGCAATGAAAAATTATTGTACATATGCTTTAAACAGTGAAGAGGTTAAAAAAGTATACGATTATCGAATAAGAAGCGAGGAAGAGGGGCTTTGGATCAATAACTATGGAAAGGAGAACTTTGAGACTGCAGTCGAGGTTATTCATAGTGTGGAGAAAGTTTTTCAAATATCATATGCCGATTATAGCTTTAGAATGTTAATGGAGTATTTGTGTATACAATTGTTTCGGATGAAAATGGGAAACTTCATAACAGATGATGTGGTTGGGGTGGAAGTACAGTTAAGCAATTCTTCGATTATTGAATTAGTGGAAGACTGCTATTATAAATTAAGAAAAATTACTCTAGATAAATTTGAGAGACAGTATATAGATATATTGTTTGCTTCAGCAGCAGTTCAGGTAAATGATAATGGTTTTAAGGCTGTTGTAATAGAAGAATATGAAGAAAAGAACAAGAATATATGTATGGAAATGCTGGAATATCTGTCAGAAATACTGAATGTTAATTTGACAAATAACGAGTTGTTAAAAACCAGTCTGGAAGGATTTCTGCCCCAGTCCCTTATCAGGACTGCGTATGGTATCCAAGCGGAAAATCCATTTTTAGGTGATATCAGAGAGATGTATTCCGGAATTTTTGCTACATGTTTTACATTAGACAAGTTTTATGCACAATACAGCCGGAAAATTCCTACGGATCACGAGATTTCCTTTATAGCATTATTTTTAGGAGGTGCATTACATAGAAATATTAAATGTGTTAAAGCTGTTTTAATAGGAACCAGTGGTATTGCTGCAGCAAATATTGTTGCCAGGAAGATTGAGAGGGTTGTTGATGATGTACAAATTACTGCGATAATTCCTGCAGAAAAATTAAAGCATATTGATGACTATGAATTTGATATAATCTTATCGATGTTACCGGATTATGAATATCAGGATAAAGTCGTACATATCTCTCCAATGGTCAGTAAAGCAGATCAAAAAAACATTAAAGATGCCTGCTTTGAGGTGCTAACACAGTCCAACTCGGAAAGAAATGATTTTGTGGAAATGATTGACAGGGATCATATTATGTTGGTAAGGCATAAGACGGACAGAGAGTCTATTTTGCAGGAAGCTTGTAGAAAGTTATCGACAGACGGATATGTTACAGAGGAATTTTATAAGGATGTATTAAAAAGGGAAAATATAGAACCAACAACAATTGGAAATGGGGTGGCAATACCTCACGGAATGCCAGAGAATGTTATTCAGCCAAAGATTTTTGTTATAAAGTTGACTTACCCGGTCAATTGGGGAGGAAAAATGGTTAACGTTATATTTTTACTAGCCTTAAATTTTAATAATATCGAAACAACAAAAGCATTTTTTTCTGATTTTTTAAGAATAGTAAGTTCGGAAGAAAAGCTTGATAAGATAAGAAATACAGACAGTGCAGAGCAGTTGGAATTGATTATAAAAGAAGAACTTCACTGGATATAATTGTGCAATTGTTTTTTATCATATTCTCTGAATAAATACGTTGTTGGAAATTGCACTAGGTTTAGTGCAATTTTCCTGTTTTGGTACAGTTGAAATTAACAATATATATAGATAAAATAAAATTAGTTCACAAAAATGGAAAAAGTATATATTTCTATAGAATAAAATTGATTAATATTGAAAAAATAAATTCTATGTAAATGAATGCATAGTGAAAGGAGAATTAAGATGGTAAGCAGAACATTAATAGTAAATAATCCGGAGGGATTACACATGAGACCGGCAGGAGTTGTTGCAAAGGAAATGGGAAAGTTTTCGTGTGAGGTCTCAATTGTATTTGGAGACAGAAAGATTAATGCAAAAAGCCTGATCAATATTATTTCAGCATGTATTAAAAAAGGTGCAGAGATAACTTTTGAATGTGACGGTGAAGACGAAGAAGAGGCTATGGCAAAGATTGTTGAATTAGAAAGTCAGAATTTCGGAGAATAAGAGGTAATGCCAATGTACAAGGGAATTGCCGGTTCTGAGGGAATCGGAATTGGAAATGTCGTTATAATTGAAGAACATCAAATTAATATTGAAACAAAAACAGTTACAGATACTGGGGAAGAAATAAAAAAACTGCAGTCTGCTATTGAGAAGTTTGTGATCGCAACAAATGAAATGGCCGAAAAAATGGAAGAAACAGTTGGCAGAAAAGATGCGGACATTTTAAGAGGCCATATTCAGATGCTGCAGGATCCTATGATTGAGGAACAGATATCTGCATTAATTGTGGCTGAAAAGGTGACAGCAGAAATGGCAATGGATCAGGTATTAGAACAGACAGCAGAAATGTTTTCACAGATACCGGACGAGTTGCTGCAGCAAAGAGCTACAGATTTTAGAGACATAAAAATAAGAATGATTAAACTGTTACAGGGAGTAAAGGATGTTGATATCTCACAAGTGCCGGCAGATACGGTTTTAGTAGCAAGGGATTTAACACCATCTATGACAGCGGGAATTAATCCTGATAGTATTGTAGGTATTTTGACAGAAACAGGGGGGAAAACATCCCATTCAGCCATTCTTGCCAGAGCGATGGAGATTCCGGCGGTTCTCAGTATTCCAGAAATATGCAGTATAGTTAAAAATGGTGATAAAGTAGTTTTAGACGGGGCAAGTGGAGAAGCGATGGTAAATCCTGATAACACGGTTATAAAGCAGTTTGAAGAAAAGTTAAGTGCTTATCAGAAAGAAAAAGAACTGCTGGCTGAATATGCCGGAAAACCTTCAGTAACAAAAGATGGGACAAAGGTAGAACTGGTATGTAATATCGGGAAACCGGAAGAGGCAAAAAAAGCAGCAGAGTGTGATGGTGAAGGCATTGGACTGTTCCGAACAGAATTTTTGTTTATGGATAGGGACAGCATTCCTACCGAGGAGGAGCAGTTTGAGGCTTATAAAACAGTTGCCGAATCAATGAAAGGGAAACCTGTTATTATCAGAACACTTGATATTGGAGGAGATAAGGCGATTCCTTATTTAGGACTAAAAGAAGAGGAGAATCCGTTTCTTGGTTTCAGAGCGATTCGCTTTTGTCTGCAGAGAGAAGATATTTATAAAATTCAGTTGAGAGCTTTAATCAGAGCCAGTGCCTTTGGGAAAATTAAAATTATGGTGCCGTTAGTTACTTGTGTAGATGAATTGCGCAGAGTGAAAGAAATGGCTGCTGAAATTATGCAGGATTTAGATCATGAGGGGATTACTTACAACAAAAATCTTGAGATTGGTGTTATGATGGAAACATCAGCAGCATGTATGATAGCAGATATTTTAGCAAAAGAGGCAGCATTTTTCAGTATCGGTACCAATGATCTGACAGGATATACTATGGCAGTTGACAGGGGAAATGCAAAAGTTGCATACCTTTATTCAACATATCAGCCAGCCGTTTTAAGATCCATAAAGAGAATCATTGAATGTGGAAAAAGAGAAGGTATTATGGTAGGTATGTGTGGTGAAGCAGCGGCAGACCCAAAACTAATACCATTGCTGCTGGCTTTTGGGCTTGATGAATTCAGTGTTAGTGCTACCAGTGTATTAAAGACCAGAAAAATAATATCAGGTTGTGATGTCAGCGAATGTCAGGAATTGGCTGATAAGGTGATGAAATGCACAACGGAAGAAGAGATTTTAAATATTTTAAAATAGAACAGCATCAGAGTATCGGAGGAAAAAATGGATATTGAACTTATAGCAACAGATGTAGATGGAACCTTAGTAGCAGACAATCATTTGACGATACCAGAGGAAAATGTTCAGGCATTTGAAAAGGCGAAGAAAGAGGGCATTATTACAGTTATAAGCACAGGAAGACCATTTTCTTTAGCAATAAAAGAGAACGATACGTTAAAAGGTGTAGATTACATGATTGTATCTAATGGAGCAGTTGTTGTTGACATGAGAACCCAAAAAGTTATCAATAGCTGCTGCATTCCTTATGAATCAGTAAAAAGAATTGTAGAAATATTTGAAAAATATCCACTTGTATATGAGATTTACGCAGATTGTAAAGGATTTATTACTCAGTATACGTATGATCATTATCTTGACGGGGAATTGCCTGTTGAGTTTATGAGAGAGTATAGAAAATTAATGATAGTATGTGATAGTCCTTGGGATGTGGTTAGAAAATATGATATTGAGAAGATGAATATTGATTATATGCCGGAAGAATGTATTGCATCGTTAAAAGAAGAATTGAGCCATATACCTGATCTGGTTTATTCTGCAGGATTTGAGGGTAATTTGGAGATTACTGCAAAAGGAGCGGATAAGGGAAGAGCTTTGAAATGGTTATGTGATAGTCTTGGTGTTTCTCAGAAAAATGTTATGGCATTCGGTGATTCGGGAAATGACATTACAATGCTGAAAACAGCAGGATGTTCCTATGCGATGTCATCCGGAAGTGAACTGGCAAAGGAAGCAGCGAAGTTTGTTACAAAGCATGGAAATAATGAAGGCGGAGTCGGTGAAATAATAATAGAATATTTAGAGAAGTGCAGATAAATAAAATATAAAATTGGGAAATTTATTTACATGCAATATTTTCCTAAATTCTTTCGTTTCATATATATAATAATACAGATATATGAAGTCAGGAGGAGTTATGAGAAAAATATTTAAAAGAACAAGTTTATTGTTAGTGGTTTTCATTTTTATTTTGGCAATTTCGGTAACTGCAATGGGAGCAGAGAAAAAGAAAGTAATTGAAGGAACTTGTGGGAAAGAAGCAACGTGGAAATACAATAAAGAATTGAAAACTCTTACTATCGAAGGAAGAGGCACGATATCAGGAGATGAAGAGTGGTGGTATCTGGATATTGAGGAAGTAAAAATTAAAGACGGAATTAAAAAAATAGGAGCATATGCTTTTAGTGAAATGGAGCAGGTAAAAATGGTTACCATTCCTGATTCCGTAAAAGTTATTGGAAACGGGGCATTCAATGAAAGCAGCATTACTCGTGTTACCATTGGAAAAAATGTAAAAAAGATAGGCCAATCTGTATTTGCATATTGTAATAAATTAAAGGAAGTAAACTGGTCAGCTAAAACAATACCTGATGACACCTTTTATCATTGTGGAAAGTTAATGCGTTTGAGATTGAAAGGAAATATAAAAAAGATTGGTTCATATGCATTGAGCAAGACAGCTATTAAAACATTTACTATGCCAAATAGTGTAAAAAGTATTGGCGAAGGTATTTTTGCCGGTAATACAAAAATGGAAAAGGTAAAATTGTCATCACAAATTATCCTAATACCTAGAAACACATTTCGCAATACACCAAAATTAAAAAGAATTGTTATGAAGGAAGGTATAATTACAATTGGTTCAAATGCCTTTTATGGATGCGGCGTTGAACAGATGGTAATTCCCAAAAGTGTTACAGATATAAAGAAAAAAGCTTTTTCTAATGCAAAAAATCTCAAAGAAATAAAATTGTCAGATGAAATGAAAAGTATTAAAGAGAAAACATTTGAAAAGTGCATCAATTTAAAATTTATAACGTTTGGTAAAAAAATTGCGGTTATTGGCGAAGAGGCATTTGAAAACTGCAAGTCTTTATCTATGATAACCATTCCGGGGTCTGTAAAAAGGATTGAATATGAGGCTTTTAAAAATACAGGATGTGAAAAAGTTATTATAGCAGAAGGAGTAAAAAGCATTGATTATTGGGCATTTGCAAAGTGTAAAAAGCTAAAGGAAATTAATATTAGCAGCAGCGTAACTACGTTGCAGGCAAATGCACTGGCAAATTGTCCGCGGTTATCTCAAGTTACAGTAAGTAACAGTAATCCAAAATATATGGCAATCGATAATTGTCTGATAGAAAAAGCAACTTCAACATTACTTGTTGTTCCGGGAGCAAAATCAGGAATATTCTCGCTTCCGGCACAAATTGAAAGAATTTCTCCGGAGGCATGGAAAGGATGCACAAAAATTACAGGATTTAGTGCAGGGAACAATGCAAGATTTAAAGTAATAGATGGATTTCTGTGTGATGCAACAGGTACAGTTCTGTTAGCATCTCCACAGGGAAAGACAGGAGTTATTAATATTCCAAAAGGAATTACAAAAATTGGAGAGTCTGCATTTCAGTCATCTAAAGCAACCTACATAAATATACCAGGTACGGTAACAATCTTAGAAACAAGTGCCTTTGAATATTGTAACAATATTACAGAGATAACCATTCCGGGTTCTGTATATCAAATATCCGGCGCAAGTTTTTGGGGGTGTAAAAATTTAAAACGGGTAACAATAAGCAGTGGTGTAAGCAAAATCTGGAGAAACGCATTTTGTGGCTGTAAAAAGTTAAAAAGAGTGGAACTTCCAAATTCGTTAACACTCATACACAAAACTGCATTTTCTGAATGTGGGTATCGGTTGAAACTGTATTGTAAGAAAAATTCATTGGCAATGGCATTTGCAACAAAAAATGATTTTGAGTACCGAATAATATAAGAAATAAATAATTTGACAAAAACAGTATAAAATAATAGAATTAGTGGCATAGGTAAACGCATTGAAAGGAAGAGTAAACTGAAGCGAAACTTAAAAGAGAGCCTGATTGGGTGAAAGCAGGCAGCGGAGTGACAGTTGAAGATGGCCCTGGAGCGGTGGTAATGAGTGTAGAGATTCATCACATAAGTTATCGACGGGAACACCCGTTATAGTGTCAATGAGGTCTGGGATATCTCAGATAAAGTAAAGTGGTACCACGAAGTTTTTATGCTCTCGTCTTTGCAAAAAGACGGGAGCTTTCTATATTATAAAAAAGGAGAACAAAAATGAGTAAAACATATTATTTAACAACAGCAATTGCTTACACATCAGGAAAGCCGCATATTGGAAATACTTATGAGGCTATTCTTGCGGACAGTATTGTACGTTTTAAAAGACAGCAGGGATATGATGTGAGATTTCAGACAGGAACAGATGAACATGGACAGAAAATCGAGTTAAAGGCAGCAGAGGCCGGCATTACTCCAAAAGAATATGTTGATAATGTGGCAGGAGTCATCAAAGAGATATGGGATGCAATGAACACATCATATGATAAGTTTATCAGAACTACGGATGCGGACCATGAAGCACAGGTTCAGAAGATTTTTAAGAAATTATATGATCAGGGAGATATTTATAAAGGGCATTATGAAGGAATGTACTGTACACCATGTGAATCATTTTTTACAGAGTCACAGTTAGTAGATGGAAAATGTCCGGATTGCGGAAGAGAATGTACACCGGCACAGGAAGAAGCATACTTTTTCAGAATGAGTAAGTATGCAGACAGATTGATAGAACATATCAATACCCATCCTGAATTTATTCAGCCGGAGTCCAGAAAGAATGAGATGATGAATAATTTCCTTCTTCCGGGATTGCAGGATTTATGTGTTTCCAGAACATCATTTAAGTGGGGCGTTCCCGTAGACTTTGACCCAAACCATGTTGTTTATGTATGGATTGATGCTCTGTCAAACTATATTACAGGACTGGGATTTGATTTGGATGGAAACAGCAATCCGATGTTTGAAAAATATTGGCCGGCAGACCTACATTTAATAGGAAAAGATATTTTGAGATTCCACACAATTTACTGGCCGATTATGTTGATGGCTCTTGATATTCCACTTCCGAAACAGATATTTGGCCATCCTTGGTTATTACAGGGGGATGGTAAGATGAGCAAATCCAAAGGAAACGTAATCTATGCTGATGATTTAGCGGGACTGTTTGGAGTGGATGCAGTAAGATATTTTGTTCTTCATGAGATGCCATTTGAAAATGATGGAACAATTACATGGGAGCTGATGGTCGAAAGAATGAATTCAGACCTTGCCAATACTCTTGGAAATCTTGTGAACAGAACAATTTCTATGTCAAATAAATATTTTGGCGGTGTTGTTGCAGACAAGGGTGTTGTGGAAGATGTGGATGCAGACTTTAAGAAGGTAATTTTAGAAGCACCAGTGAAGGCAGCAGAGAAAATGGATAAACTGCGTGTGGCTGATGCAATGACAGAAATTTTTGCATTGTTTAAGAGATGTAATAAGTATATTGATGAAACAATGCCTTGGGCATTGGCAAAAGAAGAGGATAAGCAGGACAGACTTGCGACAGTTCTTTATAATCTAATTGAAGGAATTAATATTGGAGCAAGCCTTCTTGAACCGTTTATGCCGGAGACTTCTAAGAAAGTATTAGAGCAGATCAATGGTACAGCAAGAGCGTTTGATGATATGATGGAATTTGGAAAATATCTGTCAGGAAACAAGGTGACAGAAAAGCCTGAAATCTTATTTGCCAGAATGGATGTAAAGGAAGTAATGGAGAAGGTAGCAGAAATCGAGGCAGCACAGAAGGCAGAAGCAGAAGGTGAGAAATATCCGGAAGTAGAGAAGAAACCTGAGATTTCTATTGACGATTTTGATAAGGTGCAGATTCAGGTAGGTGAAGTAATTAAATGCGAGCCGGTACCAAAAGCAAAGAAACTTTTAGTTTCACAGATAAAGATTGGTGCTGAAACAAGACAGATTGTGTCCGGTATAGCAAAGTACTATAAACCGGAAGAGATGGTTGGAAAGAAAGTGGCAGTTATTACAAATCTGAAACCGTGCAAACTTTGCGGTGTGGAATCACAGGGAATGATTCTTGCTGCAGGAGATGATGAAGGGAATTTATCCGTTGTAACAGTGGATAAAGATATTGTCGCAGGAAGTGAAATCTGCTAATTTTTCAGAGCCGGATGAAAGGTTTCAAACATTTTTGAACGAATAAATGAAAGGAAAAGCAAAATGATTTTTGATACACATGCTCATTATGATGATGAGGCTTTTGATGAAGATAGAGAACAATTGTTAGAGCGGATGCGTAACAGAGGCGTCGAGTACATTGTAAATGTTGGCGCATCTATGGCTTCCTGTAAAAGTACAATAGGTCTGATACGCAGATTTCCGTATGTGTATGGAGCGCTTGGAATACATCCGGATGAGATTGCAGAGCTGACAGAGGAAGATTATCAGTGGCTGGGAAAAAGTATTTACAAGCCTAAAATTGTGGCTGTCGGAGAAATCGGACTGGATTATCATTGGAATGATAATAAGGAACAGCAGATTAAAGCGTTTGAGAGACAGATGGATATTGCCAGAGAGGCAGAACTTCCGATAATTGTTCACAGCAGAGATGCGGCACAGGACACATACGAGGTAATGAAATCAAATCATGCCCATGAAATCGGCGGTGTGGTTCATTGCTTTTCCTATGCAAAAGAGATGGCGGAAAAGTTTCTGGATATGGGATTTTATCTGGGAATTGGTGGAGTGGTAACCTTTAGTAATGCGAAGAAACTTCGTGAGGTTGTGGAATATATGCCGATGGAACAGATGGTAATAGAGACAGATTGCCCATATCTTGCTCCGGTTCCAAATAGAGGGAAGAGAAATGATTCATTTAATCTTCCGTATGTGGTAAATAAGATTGCGGAAATTAAGGGGATTCGTCCGGATGAAGTAATTGACATTACCAGTGCAAATGCAAAGAAACTGTATGGCATTGGACAAAACCAGATATAAGTTATGAGGTAAATATATGGCATATTTAGGTTCGCCCAGTGCGACGAAAGAAGTAATAAATAAATATAGTTTTGCATTTCAGAAGAAATTTGGACAGAATTTTTTAATAGATTCCAACATTCTTGAGAATATTGTCGAGGCGGCCGAGATAACAAAAGATGACTTTGTGCTTGAGATTGGTCCGGGAATCGGTACGATGACCCAGTATCTGTGTGAAGCAGCAAGACAGGTAACAGCTGTGGAGATAGACAAGATGTTGATACCGATTTTAGAGGATACGCTGTCAGAGTATGATAATGTGGAAGTAATCAATCAGGATGTGTTGAAGGTTGACATAAAATCTTTGACGAATGAGAAAAATGTCGGTAGACCGATAAAGGTGGTTGCAAATCTTCCATATTATATAACTACACCGATTATTATGGGATTATTTGAAAGTGGTGTACCAATTGACAGCATTACGATAATGGTGCAGAAGGAAGTGGCGGAACGAATGCAGACCGGGCCGGGCTCTAAGGAGTATGGCGCATTATCACTGGCAGTACAGTATTACGCAGATGCAAAGGTAATGCTAAATGTATCCGCATCGTGTTTTATGCCAAGGCCAAATGTAGATTCAGCAGTGATAAAGCTGACGCGCCATAAAGAACCTGTGGTAGAAGTGAAAGATGAGAAGCTGATGTTTCGGGTCATTCGGGCAAGTTTCAATCAACGAAGAAAAACGCTGGTAAATGGTTTGAAGAATTCTGCAGAACTGGACTTTTCGAAAGAAGAGATTGTTTCTGCCATTCATCATATAGGAAAAGAAGAGAGTATACGGGGAGAGAAACTTACATTAGAGGAGTTTGCTAAACTTAGTAATTATCTATATAGAGGTTAAAGAAGCAGTTACGGCTGCTTCTTTTTCTATGAATGAACGATTACATTTTTTTTCAATTAGAGCATATAATATAGAAAAAATACTGGGTTTATATCTTGGAAAATTTATTAATCGCATTGAAAAAAGCAAAGAAACTTGAAATATTTATGTCGGTTGTACTCTTAATAGCAGTTACTTCAATTGCCTGCAATATGGATAAAGTAATCGAGACAGAAAATGAAAGTAAAACAGCACAAGCAAAAAAAACAAATGGAAAAGTCGTGGTAATCGATCCAGGGCATGGAGGCGCAGATCCTGGGAAGGTAGGAATTAATGGAGCAAAAGAGAAAGATGTAAATCTGGCAATTGCAAAGGTACTGCGGACAGTTCTGGAAGATAAAGGTTTTGAAGTAGCTATGACCAGAACAGAAGATAAAGTGTTGGGTAACAGCAGTAAATTTTCAAAAATAGGAGATTTAAATGAAAGATGTGAGATAATTAATAATATGTATACAAAGAATAATGAATGCATCATGATTAGTTTACACCAAAACAGTTTTACACAGGAAAGTGTTCATGGCGCACAAACCTTTTATTATCAACGGTCGGAAAAAAGTAAGTCTTTAGGAGAAGCAGTTCAACAGGAATTAAACAAAGAAGTGAACAAGGAAAAAGAAAAAAAGGCAAAACCCAACGATAGTTATTACATATTGATAAATTCAAAATGTCCAGGAATCATTGTGGAATGTGGATTTTTAAGTAATTTTACCGAAGCCGGAAAACTGGTTGATGAAAGTTATCAAATGCAGCTGGCCGAAATATTATGCAGTGGAATTATGAATTATTTCGACATAAAATAAGTAAAACAGCTGTAAGACTACAAAGTTAGTCGTGTGGAAAGTTGTATTTTAAAAGTACATATGATAAAATAAGACAGATACAATTTTGATGAGGCGGAACATGAATACAAAGATTGTAAAGATAGACGTAAAGAATATAGATGAATCTGCTATTCATGAGGCAGGGAGTATTATTAGAGAGGGAGGATTAGTTGCCTTTCCTACGGAAACTGTCTATGGACTGGGAGCAAATGCATTAGATGAACAGGCTGCAGGGAAAGTTTATGCAGCGAAAGGACGCCCATCAGATAATCCGTTAATTGCACATATTTGTGACCGGAAGATGCTGACGTCTTTGGTAAAGGATATACCGGAAAATGCAGAGAAACTGATGGATGCTTTTTGGCCGGGACCTTTGACTTTGATTTTTAGAAAAAGTGATAATGTACCAAAGGGAACAACGGGAGGATTAGATACTGTGGCAGTCAGATATCCAAATCATCCTATTGCAGCAAGGCTGATTCAGGCAGCAGGTGTAAGCATTGCGGCACCAAGTGCAAATTTATCAGGAAAGCCAAGTCCGACACTTGGTGAACACGTTGTTGATGATATGAATGGTCGTATTGATATGATTATTGATGGTGGAATGGTTGGAATGGGATTAGAATCCACAATTATTGATGTTACAGCAGATCCGCCAATAGTTCTTCGGCCAGGATTTATTACATATGAGATGGCGAAAGGTGTAGTTGGTCAGTTGGAAATTGACCAGGCCATCTTGAAAAAACCTGAGGAGGGTTTAAAACCAAAAGCTCCGGGTATGAAATACAGACATTATGCACCAACGGCTGATTACAGTATTTATAAAGGAGAAGCAGTAAATGTGGCAGAGCATATTGCTTCTTTAGCAAATGAAAAAGCAGATGCAGGGATGAAAGTTGGTATTATTACCGCAGACCAGCATTTGAAACTGTACGAAGGAAGACTGAATGAGAACATTGAGGTAGTATCGTTGGGTGATTTGGACAAGCCTGAGACTATTGCAGGTAAATTGTTTAAAGCTTTAAGAGACTTTGATAAAAGCAATACACAATTTATCTTTGGGGAGGCATTCTCTGAAGATAATGTAGGGTGGGCGATTATGAACAGGCTTACAAAAGCAGCAGGTTATAACATTATGGATGTATAACAGTTCGGAGGAAAAATGTTAGAATATTCAAAAATATTATTTATTACAGATGCGGACACATCGCTGGGACCGCTGGCAGCCGCTTTGTTAAAGCACTATCTGCCGACAGAGAGGGCTGAAATCAGTTCAAAGGGACTGGTAGTTCTTTTTCCGGAACCAATGAATCCAAAAATTGTTGCCATAGCAGCATCAAAAGGAATCGAAATTAATCGTACTTCAGTGCAGTTAGAGGGGAGTGATTTTGGACAGGATGTGTTAGTTCTTGTGTTAGATGAAACAAAGAAGCAGGGAATATATGATGATTTTGTAGAGGCAGTAAATGTTTACACTTTAAAAGAATACATTAATGAACAGGGAAGTATTACAAATCCGGATGGAGGAGAACTGGCTGATTACGCAAAGTTGTATGAAACATTGGATGAAGTTATTATTAAGCTGGCGAATAAGCTTAAGTAGAAACGATATAATAAAAAATGCACGGAGGAAGAGGTTATGGCAAAGACAGTTGTTATGGATCATCCGCTGATCCAGCACAAAATTGGAATTATTAGAAGAACAGAAACAGGAACAAAGGATTTCAGACAGTTAATCAGTGAGATTGCAATGTTGATGACTTATGAGGCAACAAGAAACCTTGAATTAAAGGATAGAGAGATTGAGACACCTATTTGCAAGACTACTGTAAAAGAATTGGGAGGAAAGAAATTAGCAATTATCCCGATACTTAGGGCAGGGCTTGGAATGGTAGAGGGAATGCTGGCAATGATTCCTTCAGCCAAAGTAGGTCATATTGGATTGTATAGAGATCCTGTAACAGCATTACCTCACGAGTATTATTGTAAACTTCCAGAGGATTGTGATAAGAGAGCTGTTTTTGTAGTAGACCCTATGCTCGCTACAGGAGGTTCGGCTGCAGCAGCAATACAGATGCTTAAGGATAAAGGTGTAAAGAATATTACACTTATGTGTATTATTGGAGCACCTGAAGGATTGAAGGCAATGCAGGAAGCTCATCCGGATGTAGACATTTATATTGGTGCATTAGATGAAAAGTTAAATGATCATAAATATATAGTTCCGGGCTTAGGAGATGCCGGAGACCGGATATTCGGAACCAAATAAGCCCGGCATAAATATAAAAAACCATATCTTTTGTGCTTGCACAAAAAGAAATGGTTTTTTGTATTTATATAGAGCGCATGGCGCGACCGAGATGGAGCGAAGCGAAATCGAGGTGCAGGGCGCAAGGTATAGAACTTGTGCTCGCACAAAGTTCTATGAGTTTTTGTATTTTTATATGTTGCGCATAGTGCGACTGAGATGGAGCGGAGCGGAATCGAAGTTGGCGTTGCGAAAGAATAGAGCACATGGCGCGACCGAGATGAAGCGAAGCGAAATCGAGGTGCAGGGCGCAAGAAAGACCAACTATCAAAAGTCAATAGGTAAGAGAAAATAAGTTTTTGAATATTAGATGCAAATTTATGCATAACAAAAAGACCTGATTTTACAAGCCTGATGACAAATATGGAATTAAAAA
>CAJTDQ010000014.1 GCA_910574895.1 Eubacteriaceae bacterium
CACTTCTCTTTTAAAATGTTCATCATAGTATCTGCTCATCTGCTTTTCCTCCTGTTGGTTAATATTATATATTGCCGTCCCAGGTGTTGCAATTTTAATATACCACTACAATTATATATTGCCGTCCCAGGTGTTGCAATTTTAATATACCACTACAATTTCCATTATACAGGAAAAGAAAAAGTTGGATGAGGAATTGAAAAGCACAGAGGAAACCTTGCAGGAAGTTCGGGCAATAGCAACTTTAGGAGATAAGGAAATCAATTCTTTGAGTTATCTGATTGATAGTGGATTGGAAGAACCTTCGGGGCTGATGAGTGCAAAGGCATATCGGGAAAAGGTTGTAAAACCACTGCTTGATAAGATTTGGGGATTGGTATGCACGATTATCGCTAGGGCAAAGAGTTGCTTTGCGGAACTTAGAAAAGTTCAAAGAGAGCTTGATACGGTTAAAGAAGAAAATGAGGATTTGAAATGGGAGTGCAAGGAACTGAAAGAAAAACAGGAGTATCATAAAGAATTGTACGACCAGCTGGATCGGGAAAATGATGAGTTGTTGGAAGATAGGAGATTACTGGGATATTTTAAGGAGTATCTGCCGAGAAGCAGTTATGATAGGATTGTTGAGATTGCGGAAAGGGATGAGATTTACAGAATTAGATAATGATTTTAAGAGAGTCTATGTTAATTTGTAGACATCTTATTGCTGAAATTTAGCGTAATTATAATTATTTTATTGAATGTAGAAGTTTGTCGAAAAATATGCTAAAATGTTAGGCAGATATTTAGAAAATACTTAAGTATATTTAGAAAATTCTAAAAGTTCGATTGACAAAACAGAACGTATGTTCTAGAATTAAATTATTAAAAGTCCTGGACATTTTTTATAATTAATGATACTATTGATATAGAGGGAGGAGGAATTTGTAATGGCATATGCAATAGATTTATTCTGTGGTGCTGGCGGAATGAGTGAAGGACTTATTCAAGCAGGGTTTCACATCCTTTTTTCTAGTGATATTAATGCAGATGTTCAGAGAACATACATGAATAGACATGAACAGTTGGGATTACATCAAGGGGTAAATACATATTTTCATCGTGGAGATATAAGAGAATTAAATGGAAATATGATCCGTGAAGCAATAGGTGATTTGGAAATCTTTAGAGATAGAGAAGTTCCGGAAATAGATGCAGTTTTTGGTGGTCCACCATGTCAAGGATTTAGTCGAGCTGGAAGAAGAAATCCTAATGACCCGAGAAACATGCTTTTTAGGGAATATGTGAGAGTAATTAATGAAATTCGCCCTAAATATGTGGTTCTGGAGAATGTGACCGGCTTTACAGATACTAAATTTTATGGTTTTATAGGTGTAACAGGGCATCAATATGAGGATGGGGAACTTGTTCCAAACATATTGAGACATGAATTTGAATTGATAGGATATCAAACACTCGAACCTAGAATTTTGAATGCAGCTCATTATGGTGTGCCACAGAGGCGAAATAGAATAATTGTGATGGCATATAGAAATGATGTGGCTGCACCTGTTTATCCTGAGCCAACAAATACTGATGATACAGCATTGACAATTACAGATGCTATTAGTGACTTGATAAGAGATGAAAATATACAAAATCCTATTCATGAGGAAAATACGGAATACCAAGTAAATTCGATAGAAGGGCGTACGCCAGATATTAATGGAAATCCAATCCATAGTAATGGGGTTATACATAATAACGAGATTTCTGCTCATCAACAAATCATTTCCGAAAGATTTACATTATTTAGAGAAGGTGAGGATGGTGCAGGGCTTAAGCATCGAGTTATGACAGAAGGTATTGATATTTCTAATTCGCCGGCGTTAATTTCTCATTGTGTTGATAAAATGGGAATTGATGCAGAGCAGGTTGTTGAGTTGTTTAGAGCTGGAAATGTCAGTAAAGAAAATGCAGATATTCTACTAACAAAGAAAAATATTCGAACAAGATTGGATAGAAATAGACCATCAGCGACTGTTATGACTATTGCTGATGATTATATTTCGCCATTTGAACCGAGAACTTTTACTGTAAGAGAATTGGCTAGAATGCAGTCATTTGATGATAGTTTTGAGTTCCTAGGAAAAAGAACAACGGGCGGATTGCGGAGACGAATAGAGGTACCTCAGTATTCACAGGTGGGTAATGCTGTGCCACCATTATTGGCTAGAGCTGTAGCAAATGAAATAATGAGAGTTTTGTAGATATGTGAATAAGGCAATCTGAATAATATCAGGTTGCCTTTTGCGACTTTTTAAAGAAAGAAGAGAGTTATTATATGTTGAAAATGTCAGATACGTCAATTAGAGATTTTTTGCCTTATTTTGCAAATATTGGGCTACAAGTTGCATTTTTAGTTCCAACACCGACAGGATATCAAAAATCTATTATGGATGCAACGATGCCATTAAGAGAAATGTTAAGACAAACTGGAATTCATAATTATGTAGAACAAAAGCAGGGACCTGAGTTTAAAAAATTAGTGAAAACATATTTCTTGACTTCAGATGGAATGATAGAAACAGAGGCATCACTATATAGACCAGTAACGAAGCAGGGAGATCCTAGAATATGGTTTTATAATTTGAAACAGTATTGTGTTCCTTGTAACTTGTTAGCGATATTAGAAAACAAAGGAAATTTATATGTACTGAATTTATCCAATGCTGAAATTGTTGAGTCAATGAATTCTGGTTTTGTCAGTGAAGTCATACAACAGTTTGTTGATGATGATAACGCTATTGCGAAAGAACTGTTGGCAAAGATTCAAGAAATTCATAATCGAGGATTTTTACCAAGTATTACAGTGGGAGATCCGGGTGTGGGTGATACTCTTGAAAATGCTCTAGGAATTTCGAGAAATCCATCCAAGTTACCGGACTACAAAGGAATAGAGTTGAAAGCCAGTAGAACATCGACATATAATAAGCCAAAGACAAATAACAGAGTGAATTTGTTTACGCAAGTCCCAGATTGGGCTAACAGTAGAGGAATGAATAGGGTAAAATTGCTTGATACATATGGTTATTGGGCAGGGCAAAAAGACGGTTCTCAGAGATTTGGCTTGAATTGTACTTTGCGTGCCAATGTACCTAATTCACAGGGATTGTATCTTGAAGTTGATTTGGATAATGATATATTGATAAATTACTATACTAAAGGTGATGTGATTAGGCGTTATGTGGCACAATGGAGTTTCTTACTGTTAAAGCAGCGATTATTGGAAAAGCATAAAGAAACATTTTGGGTAAAGGCCACGAGTAAAGTAGAAAATGGACAGGAATATTTTAGATATGACAAAATTGTGCATACTAAAAATCCTAACGCAAGCTTATTTCCACAGTTAATAGATGAGGGAATCATCACCGTAGATTATATAATGCATAGGAAAGAAAATGGTACGGTTAGAGATCATGGATTTCCTTTTAAAATATTTCCTAAGGATTTGGATTTATTGTTTCCAGAGCCTAAGACATATGAATTAATATAGTTTGCATATGCAAGACATTGAAATTTGAAAGTGGTGGGTAAAATGATGATAGGATGAAACTATGGAAAAACAAGATATATACTTCTGGGGAAATATAGAAGTAAGAATTGTAAAGATATATTTAGCATTTAACAAAGCTAAGATATGCGAGGTTTGTAATGAAAGAATGCATATTGTAGATATATGCTCACTACAAAAGGATAGAGAAGGAACAATTAATATTTCATTAAAGTGGTTGGAGGATTGCAATGCTTGAATTTATTCAACAATATTTAACTGGAGAAGAATGGGAGAAACTGTGTAATTCATGTTATAGAATAAGATATCAGGAAAACGGATATCAAGAAATACCAGCATCATATAGAGGTGATGGTGGGATAGAGGGATATACTAAAAACGGAATAGTCTATCAATGCTACTGTCCGGAAAAGGAATATACGGATGATGAATTGTATGCTCATATGAGGGACAAAATGACAAAGGATGTTTCAAAATTCATTAGTCCGGATTATGAAAAGGTTCTGAAAGGGCTTGGTGTACGGGACGTACACGAATGGCAGTTTGTTGTACCGGAATATAAAGATAAAAGAATTCTTGAGCATGCTGAGAATAAAAGAAAAGAAGTTTTAGAGTATAAGGCTAATCATGAGGATCAGTGTAATTATATTGCTGATGATTTTAATATTGTTGTTAAAATTGCATTGGATTTTAAACTGGAAATTTCAAGAATTATGCGCAATGATTTAGGAGTAAAATTGGATTTAACCGTTTTACGAAATAAAAAAATAGATTGGTCAGGTTGTGATAATATAAAGGTAAATAATGTAAAAAGAAAAATAAAAGCAGTTATGAATGATATAGATGAAAATGATGAGGATTATATTGAATTGGTAAATACTTATATGGAGTCGTATGTGATTGGTCTTGAGTTGATGGAAAAACTTCGTAGATCCCAAATAGAACTTTATGAACAAATTATAGAACTTGAGCAAACTTATAAAAGAGAGGTAACAATAAGAACAAAAGCTAATACGGACAGTTCAATAAATCAGCAGTTATTTTTTGAGATACTCGATAATTTTCAAAGTGTATTAGAAAAAGAGTTTCCATATTTAACTAGAAGCTCAATTGGTGAATTGAAAGATGATATGGTGAGTAGTTGGTTAGCAGATTGTTCAATGCAATTTAAAAGTAGGTGAGTATATATGGATAAGAGGGCAGATTTAACGAAAGATGGAATAGTATTTGATGCAAAGCCAGATGCAATACCATTTAACTATCGAATTAGCTACAAAATATCGTTATTATGTATGATTATAAAAGTGTGTTGCGGAAGAAGAGGATGCTCTTTGATAAAAATGCATATTCTTGCTACTGCAATATCAGATTTAGAATATAAATGTAAATTAGAGAAGTATTTAAACACACATATAGCAAGTGAATTTGTAGTTCGATTTGAGCCGGCAGTAAACCGAGCACTGGAATATGCGTTGGTTGACGGGTTTATAGTTCAACAAGCGAATGGTACATATAAGTTGACAGATAAGGGAAAAGAACTTACACGTAAAATATTAGATGATGAGACTATTTTTATACATGAAAAATCAGTATTGGAAGGAATTCATAATGATTTAACAGAAGAAAAAATAAGAGCAATTTCGGAAAGGTGGAAATATCAAGATGTTAAAAATTAATAGATTAAAAATTGAAATTGTTGCGGCTAATAGAACATATCAGTTTGATGAAATTTTTAGTGCCGGTTTGAATATTATTGCAAGTGATGATAATACTAGAGGAAAAAGTTCTGTGCTCATTGCAATTTACTATTGTATGGGCTTTGAAGAGATAATCGGTGGTTTAAACGAGAAGATATTGACTTCTGCTTATAAAACGCAAATTGAAGATAAAGATACTTCATGGCCCGTATTAGAATCGGGAGTTTTCCTTGAGATTAGTAATGGTTCAGAAAATATAACAATATTTAGAACTGCAAAACATGAAAATAGAGATTCTAAGTTAGTAACAGTATATTTCTCCAAATTAGATGATATATATAATAGTGGTACAAACTTTGAAGAGTATTATGTACATATGCCAAATGCGGCTACAAATAAAAAAGGATTCCATACATTTTTAGAAAAATTTCTAAATATAGAATTACCATTAGTCCCTGCATCTGATGGTGCGGATAGGAAATTGTATTTGCAATTGATATTTGCATCTATGTTTATTGAGCAAAAAAATGGTTGGTCGGGGATATATTCAGGTATGCCATATTTAGCAATAAAGGATGCAAAAAAGAGAGTAACAGAATTTGTATTAGGATTGGGGATATTTGAAAACGAGCGAAAAAGGAGCGAATTGCTAAATAAAGAAAGATATCAAAAAGAGCAGTGGAAAAATCTATATACAGAAATGTCTACACTACAAAGTAGCGTACAATGTTATGTGAAAAATATACCTCAGGCTCCGGAAATACTATCTAGTGAATTTGAAGAAAATGTAGCCATAGTTAGAACTGTAGGAGAGAATGTTAGTATTAATGAGTGGATTTTGCAACTACAAGATGAACATGATTCGTTAAAAACTATTCGCCCAAAGGTGATTGATAATTATGATGAATTGCAAGCTGAACTACAAGAAGTGGAAAAAGTTATTGAAGAGAATAATAGTGAACAAAATATAATACAACAAGAATTAGTTATTTCCACAAGAAAGATAGAAGAAATCAATAAAAATTTAGCGATTATCAAACAGGATATTATTAATAATAAAGATGCATTAAAATTAAAAAAATTGGGTAGCGAATTGGGGTCAGATGTTTTTCAAGAAAAATGCCCTATATGTAATCAAAAAATACAGGATTCATTATTACCTGTGCAACATGAGATGAATATAATGAGCATAGAAGAAACAATTAACCATTTATCTGCTCAAAAAGATATGTTTGAATTTGCACTAAATTATCAGAAAAATAAAAATCAAGAACTAAGAGAAAATTTGGGAAGAATTAGAAGCGCACAAATGAAATTGTACAGGCTAGCAAAATCCTTAAGAAGAGATCTGTATTCTATAGATGAAGACTTGTCTGAAACGATTATATATAAGAGAATGAATATAGAACATAATATACAGCAGTTAGAAGAATTTAAACAGAAAATAAGTGGTATAATTGGTAGGTTTAGAGAACTAAGTAATAAATGGAGGGAATTGTTAACTGAAAAAGCGCAATTGCCAGAAAAGGGATTTAATGAAGATGATAAAAACAAAATAGAAAAATTAGAAAGCAACTTTATAGCCAACTTGAGAAATTATGAATATACAAGTATTTCAAATGTTAATGCTATAGAAATATCAAAAGACAATTATTTACCGGTTATAGATAAATTTGATATGAAATTTGATTCTTCCGCAAGTGATAATATAAGGGCAATATGGGCATATACCATGGCTTTGTTGCAAACATCAAATGAATATTTAGGAAATCATCCGGGAATGCTAATATTTGACGAGCCAGCACAACATAGTATTGGTGCACATGATACAAAAGCATTTTTTGAAAGTATTTTGAAATTAGGAGATAATTGTCAAGTGATAATAGGAATAACACTTAATAATGTTGATATTAGAAAGGTTATTTCTGAAATTGATGAAGATAAATGCAATCTCGTTAATATAGGAGAAAAGGCTTTTACGTAGCACAATTATTTTTCGCGAATTGTTGCATTAACAATAAAACGTTCAGAAAGTATATAAAATAAGTTAATACGATATACAAATGAACTACTTTGAAGCGAAAAATATAATGAAATAATTTTATAACAGGAGTTTGATTTGTACAAAGCCGTTTTAAGTAAAGCAAAAGAAATATAAATTAGCTTGGTGCCAAAACGGTGCCAAGGAATCACAGAAATATAAATACAGCGTGAAAAAATAGCGATTTTTCCTTATTAAAATGATGAAATGACATGAAAAACATGAGGAAAAGTGCTTTTAAAGTAGCGTGAAGGTGGTAGAACAGTAGGTTCAGGTAAGGTTGCTACAATTATTGAATAATTAAAACAATAAAACCACTATGGCCCATAAATAAAGGGGTGTAGTGGTTTCTTTTTGTCTAATCGTACTAAAAACGTACCATTTTGTTTAGTTCTTGTAATTTGTCAGCTACTTCACTTTGTTTGTTTGGGTACAAGTGGCTATACGTCTGCAAGGTGGTATTTATGTTCTCATGCCCTAGCCTTTCAGAGATTAGCAAGATAGGGAATCCTAGTTCTACCAGTAGGCTCGCATGACTGTGCCTAATGTCGTGTACCCTTATCTTTTTAACCCCGGATGCCTTACAACAACGTTGCATTTCATGGGCGATTGTGTGCTTATTAGTCATGAATATTCTTTGATTTGGCTTATATCCGTATATTGTCTTTACATATTCCCTTACATCATCACATATAAAATCAGGAATAGCGATTTTTCGCACGCTCTTAGCCGTTTTCGGTGTCTGTATGATTGTTTTACCCTTGATGGTTGCAAGGCTCTTATTTATGCTTAATTCGTGGGTGTCAAAATCAAAGTCATTGAGTGTTAAGGCCAACGCTTCACCCTCACGCATTCCGGTATAAAACAACAATTCAAAAAGTAGATGAAACTGTGGTTTTTCGACTGCTGCTATGAATAGGTTATATTCTTTCAGTGTCCAAAACTGCATTGTGTCAGCCCTTGCCTTGCCAATGGATCCACAGCGAGCAACCGGGTTGAATGGCAAACCATAATATTTTACAGCAAAGTTCATGATAGCCGACAAATCCCCATTGATTTTGTGTACATAAGTAGGTGTAAAATCCTTGTTTAGTAACTCATTTTGCCATTTTCTAACAGTAGTTACAGTTATATCACTTACGACCATATCTTTGAAATATGGGACTATTTTGCTATTGATAGCATACTGTTTGACCTGGTAAGTTGTAGGTTTCAGCCTTGTTTTGCAATCTTCAAGATAGAGTTCTACAAGGCTCTTAAATGTCATGGTACTATCTGCTTTGGCTTTGTTCAAAAAGTCACGTTCAAAGGCTTTCGCCTCTCGCTGTGTCTTAAATCCCTCTTTTTTCTTTCTTTTACGGTTTCCTTGCCAATCGTCATAGTAGAACGAGCAAAACCACGTTCCACGCTCTTCATTTTTGTATACTGGCATAAAAATAACCCTCCTTAATCTAAAAAATGGTTTGATTAATAAAGGGCAATCCATTATAATATAAGAGTATCGCTTATGTTATAGGGGGTTACCCTTGTAATATATGTTAAGCTCTTGTGTTGGTAGCGCAGGAGCTTTTTAACTATTGAATTATTTTAAATGATATTGTATAATATGCTTAACAAGAGAGTCAGAAGCTAGATGAAGTCTAGCCACTGATAAAATAAGTTGTTAAAAGTAACGCCTTTAGTTTACCAGACGGAGGGCGTTATTTTTTGTGTCTAAAACAAGCAATAACAAGAGTAACAACACTACATATCATTATTACAAAGTTGAATAAACTATCATATGTAACCATTGAAACCAACCCCTTTCATATAAATATTTCAGTGGCTGGTATGATCGCCCCTCTAACTCCCTTGGTAAGTATATTATACAATTGTCATTGTGCTTTTAGCTGACCCGGTGTTTCACGAACCTTAACAATAATAAGGTTGAGGTGTCATTATTTTAGTGACCCCTAAGTTCAACTTAGAGCGTAAACAATTTAACACCCTCGAAATGTCAATTTAGTTGACACTTGAAAAAAATTAAACAAGTGTACTTCAAGTACGGTTGTAAGTCTAAGTTGAGGCAGTAACTTTTGTTACCACCTATGTTGAACATAGACATAGACCTTTTTCTAAAATTTTAGAAAACGTAGAAATTTCTACACTGCCCTGAACGTTTCGTTCACCCCATTATCATCCAAAATGGATGATTAGAGTTATGCTCAAAATTGAGCAAAAGTCTAACCAACGCAAGATTGATTTCGTTAAGTTGCTCTGTTGGATACAGGGCTTTAATCGTTTTCAAGTTCTTTAAATATCTCATTAACAATTTCATCAACAGGTCTACAATCTTTCATATTTTCAACTAAACTTCCTAAAATAGGTTGCGTTGATTTTATCATTATATCAGCTATTTTTTTTACATCATCATAATACAATACAAAACGCTCAAAGTCTTTAAGTCCTACGATAAAATAACGAACTTCAACACCATTATTCACAACCGAATCTGGACACACGAAACCGTATTCTTTACTTAATAAAGATATCACTGTTTCTATCTCGGGTGGTAAATCGGCAAATGTCGCTTTTCCGTTTCCCGGTTCAAAATCCATTTCATTATCGATATCAAAGCTATTAAATTCTATGATTTCCCAAATATCTACATTAAGAGCCTTTGCTATTTTGCGTATAGTTTCCAATTTGGGATTTAAAAGACCAAGCTCATATTTTCTAATCGTGGATTCTGAAACACTTGGATTGCACAATTTACCTAATGCTTTTTGCGTCATACCTTTTTCTTTTCTAATGCGCTTTATATTTTCACCTACTGTCATATTCTGTTACCTCCACGTTATGAGTATAACATAAGAAGTCAAAAATAAACAGTCACAAAAATATCTTTTTACGCTTGACAAGTCACATAAATGACTGCATACTGATTATATCAGTTACAAAAGTGACTGTCAATAACAAAATGAAAGTGAGGTGAAAAAGTGAAAATTAGCATCAAAAAACTAGAACTTGCCAAAGCTAGAGCCTGCATGAGTACAAACGACATTATTGCAGCAGGTATTCCAAAAGGTACATACAACCGTATAACTACGGTAAAAAGTGCAAAGCCTGATACAATCGGAAAGATTGCAAGAATACTAAATGTTGATGTAACAGAACTATTAGAAGATTAAGAAAGGAGTGAGAACATGAGCAACAATGAATATTTCATAACAGTAAATGAAGTAATGGAAATGCTACATGTAAAAGAGGGGCAGGCTTACAAAATGATGCGTCAGTGCAATGAAGAGTTAAAGGCTAAGGGATTCCTTATTGTTCGTGGACGTGTTCCTAGAGCGTACTTCCTGGAGCGTGTAGGAGTTAGTGAGGTGGCTACATAGTGACTAATGAAGAAATGAAAACCGATTTTCTACAAGGTATAAACAAACATACATTGCTAACAGATGCAACATATAAATACATATTTGCTCTTATGTTTAACGGTAAGGACTACGACACGGAATGGCTTTATAAAGTAAATGATGCCATGAATGAGGTAGGAAAAACAGCATTTAGAGAAGAGTTTATAAAATGGGTTGCAGAATATGAACAGGCAAACAATGAAAGTTTTAAAAATGCCAGTAAATGGAGTGAAAAAAAGAAATTTATTTCTACTACTGAAAATGGTGTTATTGTAGCAAAAGAGGAATTTAAACCAGTGCAGGAGATAACAGCCGAAGAATTAGATAAAATGGAAATTCCGCCTATTAAATGGCTGGCAGAAAAAATACTTCCGGTTGGGTTATCAATGATAAGTGCCCCGGCAAAGTATTTCAAATCTTACATGATGTTAGATTTATGTATACAGATTTGCACAGGTGGGAAATTTTTAGGTTTTGACTGTGAAAAGCACGGTTGCTTATATGTTGACCTTGAAAGTACAAAACGCAGACCTAAAGCACGTATCAATCAAATACTTGGCAAGAACGCAGAAAAACCACCTAATCTATATATAATCACAGGAGATCAGAATATCGGAACGCTAGAAGATAATTTCCTCAAAAACATTGAGTATCAGCTAGAAAAGCACCCGGATATTAAGTTTATCGTGATTGATGTATACCAACTAATTAAAAGTCCAAAATCGAAAGGTAGCAAGACATCATATGAAAAAGATTATGAGGATTTACGACCTTTGAAAATGTTTGCAGATAAGCACGATTTAGGCATAAAATTAGTGCATCACAATACAAAGATGGAAAGTAAAGACGAGTTTAACAATATTAGCGGTTCTATGGGGGTACTTGGTTCTTTAGATTGTGCATGGGTTCTATCAAGAGAGAGCAGGCAGACCAATGACGGAACGCTGCATATTACCGGTAGAGATTTACCCAACCAAGACTATAAAATCAGATTTGACAAGAATATTTCCGTTGGGAGAATATCGGAACAGCTGAGGACATAGAGCAGCAGCGTAAACAGCAAGCCTATGATGAAAGTCCAATTAGAGAAACAATTGTTAAGTTGGTAAAAGAAAATGGAGGAAAGTGGCAAGGTTCAAGTAGTGACATCATAAAAGCATCAAAGTTCTTGACAGTTGGTATTTATGATAAGCCGGAAAAGGTTGGTAAGTTTATCAATGATAATAAAGAGTTCTTATTGTGGTTTGATAATATCAAGGTTGAAAATAAGAGACAAAGAGAAAAACTTTTTACAACCGTATCAACTGTACCAACTGTACCAACCGTATCAGAGAACAAACAACAAGAGTTAAGGTTATAAGTTGTTACGGTGTTACGGTTGTTACGGTATATACAGTACAATACAAAAATATAGGAATATCGCCGAACACGATACCCCTATATAAAATAGGTGCAATAAACACCAAACAATAAAACAATTACAGTTTAACATGATTTTTTGTGACGGTCAATGACGGTTGAACCTACACATACCGTACCATACTGTCACCCATGAGAGGAGATTAAGAAATGAATGATAATAAATTTTGTCCGCTGATTGGTGGAGAATGCAAAGAAGATAAATGCGCATTTTGGTATGATGATGAAGTTTGCTATTATGGTTGCGCAATTGCTGTGTTGCCAATAATGTTTAGTGATGATACGGAAACGATAAATAGTAATATTATAACCCAAAATAAGCAGATGAAACGAACCAATGAAATATTATGCGCTATAGGAAATGAAATAAACTAGAAAGGAGCAAAGTAATGAAATGCATAAGCAATACATACAACATTTATCTAACAGATGATAACACGTTGCTATTTTACGATACCATGAAAAATGGTGAACTGGATAAACCGGTTCTTAGCGTAGAAATAACAGAAGGTAATAAAATTATTTTAGAAATGGTTGAAGACTTGGCCCAGTATTCACCGGAAGAAAATTATAGGCATTTATCCGATTGGAGAAGTGAGAGGGTTAAAACGAATCTGCCGGGTGTGATAATGGCAATCATTGAAATAATGACAGGCGAGAAAGGAGTTTAACAATGAACGATATAAATTATAAACAGTTAATCATTGATTTTGTAAATAAGGTTGACAATGCAAAGCTTTTGAGATTTATATATGTCTTTATCAAGGGCATATATGATGAAAATGTTAAGAAATGTTAAAGTTTGCACACATACATAAATTTAAGAATGGAGATGATGAAGTGGTAAAGATTAAAGTATCATATAACACGGATAGCGAATTGATGCACATTAAGCAAATACTAAGCCCATACGCTACTAACTGGAAAATAAGTAGGAACAGCAAGGGTAATTTTAAAAAGGCTTATGCAGACATAAAAACACAGAAGAGCCCCTAGTGGGTTCTTTTTGCGTTGCAATATAAAAACGCAACGTTGCACACTTTTTGCATACAAAAAATGCTCAAAATAACGTGTGGGTGCAATATGGAAAAGAATTTATATTAGAGAAAAGGGTGTATCACAAATAGTAGCACCTAAGTTGAACTTAGAGCGTAAACAATTTAACACCCTATCTATGCCTTAATTTGCTGAACGCAATTTTGCGTTGTCCTATGCCCTCATTTTAAATGATAGCATTTACTTTTTGATGAGAAAATGTTATAATAATATATAAACAAATAAGGAAGTACCCCAATAGTTGACGAACTGTTGGAAGTCTTTTATAAGGACGTGGGAAAATCTAAAAATAGGTTTTCTTGCGTCCTTTTTATTTGCTTATTTAATTCCTTTCTTGTCAGGTTGTTAAAGGGATGTATTTTAACAATTCCAAGTAATGGGGCGGTATTTATTATCGCCCTAATGCAAAAAAATAGTCTACTGGACGTTAAGCAGGAGTAAAAAAATGAGAAAAAGAAATAACAGTGTAAAGATAAAAACTTTTATCGGTCTTACTGTAGTGGTATATTAAAATTGCAACACCTGGGACGGCAATATATAATATTAACCAACAGGAGGAAAAGCAGATGAGCAGATACTATGATGAACATTTTAAAAGAGAAGTGGCCA
>CAJTDQ010000015.1 GCA_910574895.1 Eubacteriaceae bacterium
TATGCAGCTGACTGATACTAATAGGTCGAGGGCTTATCCATAAAGGAAGGAAGAGGAGTTATCCTCTGGATGTAAGAGATTTCAGTATGTGGTTTTGAGTGTACAATACACTTATATTTCAGGTAATACCTGATGAAAATATTCCTCGATAGCTCAATGGTAGAGCACTCGGCTGTTAACCGAGGGGTTGTAGGTTCGAGCCCTACTCGGGGAGTTTTTTTGTACGATATCGTACAATTTTGGCTCCTTGGTCAAGCGGTTAAGACATCGCCCTTTCACGGCGGTAACACGGGTTCGATTCCCGTAGGAGTCATTGAAACACGCCGATGTGGCTCAATTGGCAGAGCAGCTGATTTGTAATCAGCAGGTTAACGGTTCGAGTCCGTTCATCGGCTTTTTATTTGGACCTGTAGCTCAGTTGGTTAGAGCAACCGGCTCATAACCGGTCGGTCCTGGGTTCGAGTCCCCGCAGGTCCACTAGGATTAGTGAATTATACTAATTAATATTTATGAATAACCAGCAGATATTTTTATATCTAGATTATGGGATCTTAGCTCAGCTGGGAGAGCATCTGCCTTACAAGCAGGGGGTCACAGGTTCGAGCCCTGTAGGTCCCACTTGTACATGATATGTACAATGCGCCGGTGTGGCGGAACTGGCAGACGCGCAGGACTTAAAATCCTGTTGTGGCAACACAGTACCGGTTCGATTCCGGTCACCGGCATAAAAGAGTATCACAAATGTGATACTCTTTTTCGTTATACTACTACTTGTAATTAAAATGGTTACAAAATTAAATGATGTAAATCAGATAAAAATACGAGAAGAGGAAAGTGTAAAGATATGAAGAATCAGGAGAAAAAACAAAAAAATAAAAAGTATATTATAGATAGAAAGATTATTATTCAAATGAGAAAAGGATTTGAAACTGCTTTTATAGCATCAGTAGTTTGTTTTATGGGATTAGTAACAACAGGGGCAAATACTAATATTGATATTTTAAAAACTGAAATAGTAGATAACCAAATAGAGGAGAGTATTTCTTTTACAAAAATATCAAGTACTAAAAGAGGAACAAAAATAAAATGGAATACAACGAAAAAGTATAAGGGATATGTTATATATAGAAGTATTAATACCGCTAAATTTAAAAAAGTTGATACAGTCAGTAAGAAACAATATGTTGATGAGGATATTGAAACGGGAGAATCGTATCGTTACCAAATTAAACCGTTTTATTATAAAAAGAATAAAAAAGTATATGATAAGAGTAGTATTGTGAGTGGTTCATATCTGGCAAAACCATATGGTGTAGACAATGTTCATGTAGTTACTTTTAAAGATCATAAATATGTTTCGTGGGATTTAAACGAATTGGCATCAGGATATAAAATTTTACGTAAAAAGGATAATGAAAGCTGGAAAGAAATAGTAACACTTTCTAAGAATAAAGATGTGTATGAGGACTATGATATCGTTACGACTGGGAAATATCAGTATAGAGTAGCTGCAATAGAAAATGTGGATGGGCAGGATTATATTAGTGTTTATTCTACATCTGTAAACGTAGGTGATTTAAAGGGAATAGATGTATCTTATCATAATGGGAAGATAGATTGGAAAAAGGTCAGAAAAGCCGGTATTTCTTTTGCAATGATTCGTATGGGGTATGGTACTTCAAAAGGTGGTATTATAGATAGTTCTTTAGATTATAATTATAAAAATGCGAGAAAAAATGGAATAAAGGTAGGATTATATTTGTATAGTTATGCAGATAATGTAAGAGAGGCACGGAATGAAGCAAAATTTACTTACAAAATGCTAAAGATGTATAATAAGTTAGATTTTCCTATGGCCTTTGATTTTGAAAATACATATAGAAATAAGAAGAAATATAAGAAATCTAATACAAAGATAATTACTACATATTGTAATTATCTTGAAAAGAGAGGATTTGATACGAGTGTTTATTCGTATATGGATTTTTTTCATAAGGCAGTAGATTATAAAAAAGTTTCTAAATATGGAATATGGCTTGCGAGATGGACTAACAGCACAAAGAATTTTTATGATGGAGGAATTCCAAATGTACAGATGTGGCAGTACTCGGCTAAGGGAAAAGTAAGTGGTATAAAGACAGCAGTAGATTTGAATCTGAATATTGTACATTAGTAAAAAATAAAAAGAGTTGTCTTTTGATATGCATTTATTTTGAAAAGTGATTGACATATAAATTTTATTGGTGTAAAATATGCAATGTCGCTAATTTATGCGACGTATAAGTGCGTGTAGCTCAGCTGGATAGAGCGTCTGGCTACGGACCAGAAGGTCGAGGGTTCGAATCCTTTCACGCACGTTAAAGACTTCTGAAAAATCAGAGGTCTTTTTTAATGAATAAAAAAATATATTTATGACATACTACTGATGTAACAAAACAATTGTTTATGTTTAGGAGGTAGTTATGTCAAAGAATTATTCAAATTCACAGAATGCATCTAATTATAGTGATGCAACAGATGCACAGAACAGCACATCTAAAAACAGCACTTCAAAGAATAGTACTTCAAAAAACAGTACATCTAAAAACAGCACATCTAAGAACAGCACTAGCGATAGTACAAATTGTAGATAGTTATTGAAGTGTGAGCCTATGGTATTCAATGAATACCGTAGGCTTTTTACATATCAAATAAAGTTTCTGGTTTCTCAAAATGTTATTTTTTAATTTAAGTACATGCACTTTATAGTATGGAACTAATAGAGTATTATATAATAAAATTTTTGGAGTGTATTGTGGGAAAATTTAGTTTTATATCAATGGAAGAGGCCAGACGACTTGCATTGGATAATGGATATATTGTAGTTGATTTGAGAGGTTCTCAGGAATATTATAAATCTCATATAGAGAATGCTATTAATATACCATCTGCGGATGTGTCACAGATTTTAGAGTTTGGTAAGAAAGATCATACATGGATTTTATATTGCAGGAGAGGTAGTTTTAGTTTTAAATTAGCAAGTGAATTATCAGATTACGGTTATAAGGCTTTAGCAGTGGTTGGCGGATATAGAGAGTGAGACAGTTCTATTCTATTTGTGTAATGAAAATAACTTCATTGACATTGTAAATCAATACGATTATTATGGAATGGGTAATGATAAAATATAGAATATAAGAATGGAAGATAAATGGAAAAATTAACATTAGTAGCGCCTTGTCATTTTGGCGTAGAGTCGGTATTAAAAAGAGAAATCCTGGATTTAGGATATGAAATAATTAAAGTTGAGGATGGCAGAGTGACTTTTGAGGGAGACAGTCTGGCAATATGCAGAGCAAATGTTTTTTTGCGCACAGCAGAGAGAATTTTAGTACAGGTAGGCAGAATTCAGGCAACAACCTTTGATCAGTTGTTTGAAGCTGTAAAAGCTTTGGAATGGGAGAGATTTATTCCAAAAGACGGAAAATTCTGGGTGAAAAAGGCCAGTTCCATTAAAAGTAAATTATTTAGTCCTTCAGATATACAAAGAATTGTAAAGAAAGCAATTGTGGAAAGATTAAAGGCAGAGTATCATATTAATTGGTTTGATGAGGATGGAGCAGAATATCCTATCCGTGTTTTTTTCTTTAAAGATGAAGCTGTTGTTGCATTGGATACGACAGGAGATTCCCTTCACAAAAGAGGATACCGTAAATACACGGCGAAGGCACCAATATCGGAGACATTAGCGGCAGCCCTTATTATGCTCACGCCATGGAAGAAGGACAGAATACTGGTAGATCCTTTTTGCGGCTGTGGAACTTTTCCTATAGAAGCAGCAATGATTGCGGCTAATATTGCTCCCGGAATGAATCGTGAATTTACAGCGGAAAGTTGGACAAATATTATTCCAAAGAAAGACTGGTATGAAGCGGTCAATCAGGCTTGTGATTTAATAAATGAAGATGTTGATGTTGATATTCAGGGTTATGATATTGACCCTGATATGGTTGAATATTCCAGAAAAAATGCAAAGAATGCAGGAGTTGAGCATTTGATACATTTTCAAACAAGACCATTAGAAGAGTTAAGTCATAGTAAAAAATATGGATTTATTATTACCAATCCGCCGTATGGTGAAAGACTGGAAGAAAAAGCTGCTTTAAAACCACTGTATACAAAAATTGGTGAGAGGTATAAGTCTTTAGATGACTGGTCAGCTTTCATTATAACCTCATATGAAAATGCTGAAAAGGATATGGGCATAAAAGCTACAAAAAATCGTAAGATATATAATGGAATGCTGAAGACGTATTTTTATCAGTTTATGGGGGCAAAACCACCCAAGAGAAAATTTAAGGATGAGTAAATGAATAAAAAGAAACTAATTATTATATATTTGCCAATATTAATTTTATTTGTTATTCTGGCAGTTGTATTTTTTATGTTTTCCAGACAGACTGTACAGAAAAGCATGGCGGGAGAAAATGTGGATTCCAAAGAAAATTGGAATCAGATTATGGCAGAAAGTGCTAATCACAAACCGATACATCTGAAAGTAAACAACAGGCAGGTCGAATTAGATGAGAACCAGATTTATATGAGTGAAAATATGAATCTGATGATTCCGTTGAATATAATAAAAGATACATTGAATTGTGCTGAAAATATTTATTATAATAATAGGGTTGTTATTGAAAAAGGAAGTAATATTGCTATTATGTATATCGGTGAAAAACGCATAACTTTCAATGATAATGAATATCACCTAAAAGATAAAATCGCGAAAAAAGAAGGTGTCGTGTATATTCCTGCTACAGTTTTTAGTGAGTATTTTAATTACACATATGAGTGGGACAGCAGGAAAAATGAGGCAAGCCTGAATGACAATGCATTGTCAGATTCTTATTTGCCGGAACGATATAGTTATGTTGATAAAAAACGTGCTGTACCTGTGAAAGATCAGGGAAATTATGGAACATGCTGGGCGTTTGCGACACTTACTGCACTGGAGACATCATTAACACCGGAAGAAAATTATGATTTTTCTGAAAATAATCTGATTTACAATAATGAATTGTCAGATGATATACAGGATGGTGGAGATTATATGATGTCTATGTCCTATCTCATGTCTTGGAAAGGTCCTGTGTTGGAAAAAGATGATCCCTATGGTACTAAGAACAACAATAAAACATGGAACAGTGTAAAGCATGTACAGGAGGCTCAGATTATTCCGGAAAAGGATTATAAACAGATAAAAAATATGGTTTATAAATACGGCGGTGTAGAGAGCTCAATGTATATGTCAATGAGCAGCAGAAATATGTCATCGGTTTATTATAATGAAACGGAATACGCTTACTGTTATAAGGGGAAAAACAAACCAAATCATGATGTGGTCATTATAGGATGGGATGACAATTATTCCAAAGAGTTGTTTAATGACCAGACAATAGAGGGTGATGGAGCATTTATCTGCATGAACAGCTGGGGAGATGACTTTGGATATCATGGTGTGTTTTATGTATCTTATTATGATGATTTGATAGGGACGAATAATGTATGTTACACAAAGATAGAAGATACAGATAATTATAAAAATATTTATCAGAGTGATTTGTGTGGCTGGACCGGTTCCATGGGGTTTGAAGATGAGCAGACTGTTTATTTTTCAAATGTATATACTGCTGAGGAAAAGGAACAGGTGGAGGCTGTAGGTTTTTATGCTACGACCACAGATTTAGAATATGAGGTTTTTGTTTGTCCGAAATATAAAGATGTCAATTCATTAAATAATAGAAATCATGTAGCGGCTTCCGGTATAATAAAAAATAAGGGATATTATACGATTAAGCTGGATAAAAAGTATGACGTGGCGGAAGAACAGAAATTTAGCGTTATTGTGAAAGTGACAAATAAAAAAGATAATAAAATCTTTAAAATGATTCCAGTTGAAATGGAGACCGAATCTATGGAAGGGACAGTAGAATTGTCTGATGGAGAAGGATATTTCAGTGCTGGCGGACTAAACTGGCAGTCAGCTGAAAAGCAGGGATGTAATATATGTCTGAAGGCATATACGTCTAATTAACAGGCGAATAAGTAAAGATATAATGTAAAGGAATATGAATTAAAATAAAAAACACAAAGGATGGATATTATGAAGAAGATTATTTTTGCGACAACCAATGAAAATAAAGTAAGAGAAGTTAATATGATGATGGAAGACTTTGATGTGGAACTTTGTACAATGAAAGCAGCAGGAGTTGATGTAGAGATTGTAGAGGACGGCACAACTTTTGAAGAAAATGCGGTTATCAAGGCAAAGACGGTTATGGAAATTACAGGTGAAATTGCCATTGCGGATGATTCGGGATTAGAAGTAGATTATTTAGACGGTGCACCCGGAATATATTCTGCAAGATTTTTAGGCGAGGATACCAGTTATGATATAAAGAATAACTATATTATTGATAAATTAAAAGATGCAAAGGGAAAAGATCGAAGTGCCAGGTTTGTCTGTGCGATTGCAGTAGCATTTCCTAATGGAGAGGTTGTTACATGTAAAGGCACGATTGAAGGTTTGATTGCCTATGAGCAAAAAGGTAAGAACGGTTTTGGATATGATCCGATCGTATATGTTCCGGAGTATGAAATGACGACAGGAGAAATGGCACCGGAATTAAAGAATAGTATCAGTCATAGAGGAAAGGCTTTGGAGCAGATGAAAGAAATCTTGAAAGGAAGACTTTAAAGCGAATGATAAAAGTGGTTATAATTAGTGATTCGCATGGGAATTTGAATAATGTTCGCAAAATCATGGGAAAAGAACATAATGTGAGTCGGGTAATTCATTTGGGAGATATAATTGGTCAGGAGATGCAATTAAAGGAAATCTGTGGGTGCGAGATAAGTTTTGTGAAAGGAAACTGTGATTATAATGCAGCACATCCACTGTTTGATGTATTGGAAATTGGAAATAATCGTATTTTTATCACTCATGGGCATCACTATGGTGTGAATTTTGGCATAGACAGATTATGTTATGCGGCAAAAGAAAATCAGTGTAATATTGCAATGTATGGTCATACTCATATACCGGATAATTCTGTCTACAGCGGGGTTATTATTGTAAATCCGGGAAGTGTGAGCCAGCCGAGACAATTAAATCATAAACCTACTTATGCATTGATGAAAATTGATGATAAGGGAAAAACAGATATAAGAATACAGTATGTATAAAAAATGAACTAAAATAAAATTAGAACACTTGTGAAATGGTGAAATTCTTAATATAATAAAATTTAAGTATGGACAAATGTAAGCAGCTATGTATAGCTGCTTATTTTTTTCAGGGGTTGAAACGTTTCAAAGAGGAACGAACAATAAAAAAGATAGGAGAGAGACTATGAGAAAGCAGAAAATGCTGAAAAAAGCAATGGTATTATTGTGTACAACAGCAATGGTTGTGACAGGAATACCGGTTACAGGAAATGTAACACAAGCAGCAACAGTAGATTTTTACTCAGAAGAAAGTTCCGTTATGCTTGATAAAGGCGGATTTAAAACGGAAGTTTACGGTGTAGGTACCGATGACTGGGGACAGACATGGAAAGACAGAAAGGATACACTGCCGCCGTCAGTAACATATTTGACAGATAATTATCGGGAGACGGTTGGAACAGTGCCTACAAATGACTGGGCAAGTTCTATTGTTTTTGACCAGTATTCAGAATCTTTATATGCACATCCATTGGCTTACAGGGCTGCAAGTAATGGTATGCAGATGGCAGCACCGGCTGTGACTACTTTGAAAAACAGTGTTGATAATGAGCCAATGGTAGAAAGTTATCTCAATGATAATACGGTAGAATTGGTAGTGGGTGGAGAAGGATTTTCTGCAAAAGATGCCAGAGTGGATAAGACGACAGACTGGACTTATGAAATTCTGATGGAAAATAATGCAGGAACATCTTCTATGCGTGCTACTTTGGCGAAGGGAACGCCTTATGCATATTACACTTTTGAAAATTTAAAAGCAACAATTTCATTAGGGGCAGGTGCAACAGATTTGGCAATATATAAGAATTCCACATCTTCTAACTGTCTGGGTGTCAGCCTGAAAAATAAAAAAGATGGCAAAACACATTATTATAGCGTGAACGCACCAAAAGGAACAACATGGACAAATGCAGGCGGAAAACTGACAGCCAATATGCCGGCAAATGCAAAATATTTGTCCATTGCAATATTACCGGATGGCAGTGATGAGGCATGGGGGTTATATGCTCAGTATGCATTTAATTTTATTACAGATACGAAAGTACAGTGGGAATATCTTAAAAATTCTTCAAAATTAGTTACAAAATATAGTGTTACAACAAAAAATATGGAAACAGGAGCAGTTGGTGGAGATACAATTATTGCACTGTATCCACATCAGTGGCGTTATTCAGAAGAAGCATATACCAAGTATACTTATGATACTGTACGTGGAACAATGAAAACTATTGTTGGAACAGAATATGTTACACAAATGTCATACAACGGAATATTGACTGGACTTCCGGTGACAGACGATGAAACTACCATAGGACAAATAAAAGATCAGTTAGGATACTTATATGATTATAGAAAGCACAAAGATGATCCACAATGGATTTGTTTTTTGGAAGGTCAATATGGTGGATATGATACATACTGGGTAGGAAAGAATTTAAATACTTTAGCAGATGCAATATGGCTTTCAGGTCAGTTTGACGAGGATAAAGATATGAAGGTCATTACAGATGAAATGGTTGCGGGTGTAGAAAATTATCTTCAGTTCTGGTTTGATCCGTATTCAGGTTATATCAGTGGTGACTTTATTGATGATTATTTCTATTATAATGAAGACTATGGAACATTGATTGGTTATCCTGCATCTTACGCTACAGATCAACAGTTAAATGATCATCATTTCCACTATGGATATTGGATTAAGGCAGCAGCTGCTGTTGCGATGAAAGATCCGGAATGGGCAAAAGAATGGGGTGGTATGGTTTATGAGATGATTAGTGATTTTGCCAATACCAATCGGGATGGAAGCAGTTTTAATAAAAATAGTCCTGCTAAATATCCTTTCCTTAGAAATTTTGATATTTATGAAGGCCATTCATGGGCATCAGGTGTAGCAAATTATGAGTATGATGAGAATGGAAAATTATTAACTGAAAAAGGTGGTCTTAGTGGTGGAAATAATCAGGAATCATCATCAGAGGCAGTGAATGCATGGGCATCCCTTATTATGTGGGGTGAAGCCGTAGGAGATGAACAGATACGTGACCTCGGTATTTATATGTATACAACGGAAATTGCGGCAATCGAAGATTATTTCTATGATGTTCATGATGAAATTTTCACAGATGGGTATGAAGATAAAGATAATTTTAATTTACAGATTGTTTCAAGATTATTCGGAGGCCGTTATGACCATACAGCATGGTGGACAGAAAATCCTATAGAAGCATCAACAATCTCTATGCTGCCAATTACAGGTGCATCTCTTTATTTAGGGAAATATCCTGAGAAAGTAAAATCAGTCGTGGACAGTATTGGTGAAAACAGTATGCAGTGGACCAATTTTGTAAATAATAAAGATGCGATTGTAGATAGATTTGCCGGTGGCATGGATATGCTGACAAATCATGATGTTAATCAGGATATTGTGGCAGAGTATTATGCATTTTACGATGCAGATGCAGCATTAAAAATGTATGATGTTAGTGATGAAGGAAGAATAGAAAATGGTGAGTCCAGAGCCCATACTTTAGGGTATATTACTAGTCTGAAGAAATATGGAACACAGGATTTCTCAATTACTGCAAGTTCACCGTTTGCAGTTGTATTGAATAAAGATGGTGTAAAAACGTATGTAGTAGAAAACCATACAAAAGAAGACCAGAGAATCTATTTCTCAGATAAAACATATGTAGATGTTCCTGCGAATTCTACTTATGAAGGTCCGAAAATGGGAAATGGTGAAAATCCGGAAACAGATGCAAGTGAACTTTTAGGAAATACACAGAAAGTGAATTTAGAAGTTTATCTGGAAAACTATGCAGGAACAGGTTATGACAAGAGCAACAGACAGATTAATGTAAAGGCAGACACAGAAACTTATACATACCAGCCACAGAATATCAGTGGATTTACATTTGATGCAGCCAATGCAAATAATGTTTTAACGGCTCCAGTGAAAGAAGATAATTCAGGAACAATAAAAGTTTATTATAAACGTAACAGTTATACTGTTCAGTATTCGTTAGCTGGTGGTACAATTAGTGGAAATAATCCTGCTTCTTACAGATATGGAAGTACGATTGCGTTAAATCCGGCTGTAAAAGAAGGTTTCCGTTTTGAAGGCTGGTATACAGACGCACAGTATACAAACCAGATTATGGGAATTACTGAGTCTACAGCAGGGAATCTGGTACTTTATGCTAAGTTTTTAGATGAATCAACGATATCCAGTTATACGGTAGAGTATTATAAGCAGAAAGAAGAAAGAAATGGATATGAGATTGTTTCGGAAGATACGAAGACAATCAGCAGTATTATTGGAACTAAAGTTTCAGCTGAAGCAAAGAATTATGATGGATATGTATTAAATTCTAATTCCGTAACAGAAGGTACTGTTTTAGCAGATAATAAACTGGTACTACGTTTATATTATGATTTAGAAAAAGGAAATGGCGGCGAGTTAACAGAAGGCAGAGGAGCATTTATTGGAGCGGATAATAGTCTTACATTTGTAATTAATGATGCACAGGATAAATCTATGGCATTGGTATATTATAAATTATGTGATAATAAGACAGAGGCACAGAGTGTATTTGACAGTGCAGTATCAAGTAATGGTGCAGGAATGCCGGGATACTATATGGATAAAGAAGGAACAGCCTTTAAAAAGAATATAGGAAAAGTTCAGGACAGCCAGTATGTGGTATACCGCTTTAATATTCAGGATCAGGAATTTACAGACTGGGTTATGGTTTCTGTTGCAGAGCTGAAAGATCAGAGCGCACAGAAGAAGAAAGCAGATTATCGTGTACGTTATTACCTGCAGAAAGCAGATTTTAGCGGATATGAAGAAAAGAGCGATGCATCAGAGAAATTTACAGGCATTGTCGGCGAAGCTGTTGTGGCGAAAGTAAAAGCCTTTAACGGATACAGTATCAATACAGCGAAAAGTAAGTTGACAGGTGTAGTTAAGGATGATAATTCTTTGGAATTGGAAGTTTATTATGATAAAGAACCAGAGACAACAGTTCCTCCTGTTACTACACCGGCACCAGTTGAAACAACCACTGAAAATGGTGTTACTACACCGGAGACAACGACACCTGATGTAACAGGAGGAGGCACAGACCAGACAACTGTACCTGATGTAACAGGAGGAGGTACAGAGCAGACAACTGTACCTGATGTGACAGGAGATGGTACAGACCAGACAACTACTCCTGTAGTAACTGGTGATGGAGATAGTAAAAATCCTACAACCACAGCAAAAGTAAGTGTTACTACAAAGAAAGTAAAACCACCGAAAAAAGTTAAGAAACTTAAGATTAAGAAGAAAGCTCGTAGAAAAATTAATATTAAGTGGAAAAAAATTAAAGGAGTACGTGGTTATCAGGTAGCAATCCGTATTGGTAAAAAAGGAAAGTTTAAAGTCAGAAAGACAATCAGAAGAAATAAAAACCGCTATATTAAAGCAAGACTGAAAAAGAAAAAAGTATATTACATCAAGGTAAGAGCTTATAAAGTGGTTGGAAAGAAGAAAATATATGGCAAGTATTCAGCTGTAAAAAAATATAGAGTCAAATAGTATTTTCAAATAAATTATTCTGATAAAAAGATGCCTTTTTCCTGTAAATCCAGTGCTTCTAAAGGCGAAAAGATTTACAGGAAAAAAGGCATTTAAAAAAAATAAAAAAATTTACAAATTTTGCTTGACTTTATTGTGACCTTCACTTATAATAACTCTTGCGCTGTGAAAAATAAGCATAGCAATCCGGGGTGTGGCTCAGCTTGGCTAGAGCGCCTGATTTGGGATCAGGAGGCCGCAGGTTCGAATCCTGTCACCCCGATATATGCGGGTGTAGTTCAGTGGTAGAACACCAGCCTTCCAAGCTGGATATGTGGGTTCGATTCCCATCACCCGCTTCTATATGAAATATATAGCTTGTGTCCGTAGCTCAGCTGGATAGAGCAACGGCCTTCTAAGCCGTGGGTCGGGGGTTCGAATCCCTTCGGGCACACTTTCTGGATTAAACCAGAGGCATGGTGGCTATAGCGCAGTTGGTTAGCGCGCCAGATTGTGGCTCTGGAGGCCGAGGGTTCGAATCCCTCTAGCCACCTTACACAATGGGCTATCGCCAAGCGGTAAGGCACAGGACTTTGACTCCTGCATTCGCTGGTTCGAATCCAGCTAGCCCAGTTTCATGGGTTAGATACTCATAATAGAATAAATAATAAGGGGCACTAGCTCAGATGGTAGAGCACTTGACTTTTAATCAAGTTGTCGGGGGTTCGAATCCCCCGTGCCTCACTTGAAAGGGAAACGATATTTGTTACTATAAGTAATGGATATCGTTTTTTTGTTTAAATCTTATTTAAAATAAAAAGAGTGGTGATGTTTTTATTGGCTTTGGGATAATTGTATTAAAAACGATTTCGTGATAAACTACAAATATCATTGGGGGGGAATAACCATCGAGTGAATTTATAAAAAAGAAAGACCAACTATCAAAAGTCAATAGGTAAGAGAAAATAAGTTTTTGAATATTAGATGCAAATTTATGCATAACAAAAAGACCTGATTTTACAAGCCTGATGACAAATATGGAATTAAA
>CAJTDQ010000016.1 GCA_910574895.1 Eubacteriaceae bacterium
TACAGTGTGAAAAACTCCGGTGGTACAAGATGGACCCGCGTCTGATTAGCTAGTTGGAGGGGTAACGGCCCACCAAGGCAACGATCAGTAGCCGACTTGAGAGAGTGATCGGCCACATTGGGACTGAGACACGGCCCAAACTCCTACGGGAGGCAGCAGTAGGGAATATTGCACAATGGGGGAAACCCTGATGCAGCGACGCCGCGTGAAGGATGAAGTATTTCGGTATGTAAACTTCTATCAGCAAGGAAGAAAATGACGGTACTTGACTAAGAAGCCCCGGCTAAATACGTGCCAGCAGCCGCGGTAATACGTATGGGGCAAGCGTTATCCGGATTTACTGGGTGTAAAGGGAGCGTAGGCGGTACGGCAAGTCAGAAGTGAAAGCCTGGGGCTCAACCCCGGAATTGCTTTTGAAACTGTCGAACTAGAGTGTCGGAGGGGTAAGCGGAATTCCTAGTGTAGCGGTGAAATGCGTAGATATTAGGAGGAACACCGGTGGCGAAGGCGGCTTACTGGACGACCACTGACGCTGAGGCTCGAAAGCGTGGGGAGCAAACAGGATTAGATACCCTGGTAGTCCACGCCGTAAACGATGAATACTAGGTGTCGGGGAACAATAGTTCTTCGGTGCCGCAGCAAACGCATTAAGTATTCCACCTGGGGAGTACGTTCGCAAGAATGAAACTCAAAGGAATTGACGGGGACCCGCACAAGCGGTGGAGCATGTGGTTTAATTCGATGCAACGCGAAGAACCTTACCTGCTCTTGACATCCCACTGACCGGACAGTAATGTGTCCTTTTCTTCGGAACAGTGGTGACAGGTGGTGCATGGTTGTCGTCAGCTCGTGTCGTGAGATGTTGGGTTAAGTCCCGCAACGAGCGCAACCCTTGTCTTTAGTAGCCAGCAGTTCGGCTGGGCACTCTAGAGAGACTGCCAGGGATAACCTGGAGGAAGGCGGGGATGACGTCAAATCATCATGCCCCTTACGAGCAGGGCTACACACGTGCTACAATGGCGTAAACAAAGGGAAGCGACCCCGCGAGGGTAAGCAAATCTCAAAAATAACGTCTCAGTTCGGATTGTAGTCTGCAACTCGACTACATGAAGCTGGAATCGCTAGTAATCGCGAATCAGAATGTCGCGGTGAATACGTTCCCGGGTCTTGTACACACCGCCCGTCACACCATGGGAGTCGGATATGCCCGAAGTCAGTGACCCAACCATATGGAGGGAGCTGCCGAAGGTGGAGCCGATAACTGGGGTGAAGTCGTAACAAGGTAGCCGTATCGGAAGGTGCGGCTGGATCACCTCCTTTCTAAGGAAAAGAGTAAGGGAGATTGCTGTTCAATTATGAGTGTTCTTTGAGAGAACATGAGAACTTCCGGTGGCGATGCGTATAGGGGATACACCCGTACCCATCCCGAACACGATGGTTAAGCCCTATACGGCCTATGGTACTATGCTGGAGACGGCATGGGAGAGCGGGTGGCTGCCGGATTATAAAAATAAATCATTCATAAGAATGTTTTATATAGATGCTGGTTTAACCAGTGATTAGATATCAAAAAATCTTTTGGTATGTAATGACTGATTAACAACAGTCAAAATTGTACATTGAAAACTACATACTGAGATAAACGAAATAAATGAACAAAAATGTTCATGCCAATTTCAAGACATCCGAGGCGTATTTATGAGAATAGATACGATAAAGAAACAATTCAATTGAATTGAAACACAGAATAAGAGACGATCTTATTTAGAGTTAACAACTCAAACCGACCACTGTCATAACGCTATATGACAGAGAAATGGTTAAGCTAATAAGAGCGCAGGGTGGATGCCTTGGCACTAAGAGCCGACGAAAGACGTGATAAGCTGCGAAAAGCTGCGGTTAGGAGCAAATATCCGATGATCCGCAGATATCTGAATGGGGAAACCCGGCTGGAAAAACTCCAGTCACTGTATGGTGAATACATAGCCATGCAGAGGGAACCTGGTGAACTGAAACATCTAAGTAGCCAGAGGAAAAGAAAGAAACATCGATTTCCAAAGTAGCGGCGAGCGAAATGGAAAGAGCCTAAACCGGATTGCGTGCAATCCGGGGTTATGGACCGCAACAAGTGACCCGGCGGGTAGAAGAATGGTATTGGGAAAGCCAGCCACAGAGGGTGAAAGCCCCGTATTCGAAACCTTAAGGGAGCGAGCGGTATCCGAAGTAGGACGAGACACGTGGAACCTTGTCTGAACTCGGGGGGACCACCCCCCAAGGCTAAATACTCCTTAGTGACCGATAGCGCATAGTACTGTGAAGGAACGGTGAAAAGAACCCCGGGAGGGGAGTGAAAGAGAACCTGAAACCCTGTGTTTACAAGCTGTGGAACTGCTTTATATGCAGAACCGCGTACTTTTTGTAGAACGGTCCGGCGAGTTACGCTTACTGGCGAGGTTAAGTACTTAAGGTATGGAGCCGAAGGGAAACCAAGTCTTAATAGGGCGCCATAGTCAGTAGGAGTAGACCCGAAACCGGGTGACCTACCCATGTCCAGGATGAAGTTGCCGTAAAAGGCAATGGAGGTCCGAACACACATCCGTTGAAAAGGGTGGTGATGAGGTGTGGGTAGCGGAGAAATTCCAATCGAACCCGGAGATAGCTGGTTCTCCTCGAAATAGCTTTAGGGCTAGCCTCAATTTAGTCTTGCGGAGGTAGAGCACTGAATATCCTAGGGGGCGTCAAAGCTTACCGAAGATTATCAAACTCCGAATGCCGTTAAGATGATGATTGGGAGTCAGACTGCACGAGATAAGTTGGGTAGTCAAAAGGGAAACAGCCCAGACCTCCAGCTAAGGTCCCAAAGTGAGTGTTAAGTGGAAAAGGATGTGGGATTTCGAAGACAACTAGGATGTTGGCTTAGAAGCAGCCATACATTCAAAGAGTGCGTAATAGCTCACTAGTCGAGAGGTCCTGCGCCGAAAATGTCCGGGGCTAAACACTACACCGAAGCTGAGGAATGATTTATCATTGGTAGAGGAGCATTCTTATAGGGACGAAGCTGTACCGAAAGGAGCAGTGGACTGATAAGAAGAGAGAATGCCGGAATGAGTAGCGAGAGTGAGGTGAGAATCCTCACGGCCGAATATCTAAGGTTTCCAGGGTAAAGCTGATCTGCCCTGGGTTAGTCGGGGCCTAAGGCGAGGTCGAAAGACGTAGTCGATGGATAACAGGTTGATATTCCTGTACTACAATATATCAGAACTGTGGGGACACAGACAGAGAGCCAGAGCCGGGAGTGGAAAGACCGGTCCAAGCGAGGTAGGAGTGCATTAGGCAAATCCGGTGCACAATCTGAAGACGTGATGGGGAGCGAACTTATAAGTAGCGAAGCTGGTGAGCTGGCTGTCGAGAAAAGCCGCTATTGTGTATATTGTACCCGTACCGTAAACCGACACAGGTGGATGAGGAGAGAATCCTAAGGCCGACGGAAGAAGCATTGTTAAGGAACTCGGCAAAATGGCCCCGTAACTTCGGGATAAGGGGTGCCTACTTCGGTAGGCCGCAGAGAATTGGCCCAAGCAACTGTTTAGCAAAAACACAGGTCTATGCGAAACCGTAAGGTGATGTATATGGGCTGACGCCTGCCCGGTGCTGGAAGGTTAAGAGGAGAGGTTAGCGAATGCGAAGCTTTGAATTTAAGCCCCAGTAAACGGCGGCCGTAACTATAACGGTCCTAAGGTAGCGAAATTCCTTGTCGGGTAAGTTCCGACCCGCACGAAAGGCGTAATGATTTGGGCACTGTCTCAACAATGCATCCGGTGAAATTGAAGTACCAGTGAAGATGCTGGTTACCTGCGCCAGGACGGAAAGACCCCATGGAGCTTTACTCTAGCTTGATACTGGGATTCGATATTGTATGTACAGGATAGGTGGGAGACTAGGAAGTAAGGACGCCAGTCTTTACGGAGTCACCCTTGGGATACCACCCTTGCAGTATTGGGTTTCTAACATGCAGCCGTTATCCGGCTGGTGGACAATGTCAGGTGGGGAGTTTGACTGGGGCGGTCGCCTCCGAAAGGGTATCGGAGGCGCTCAAAGGTTCCCTCAGAATGGTCGGAAACCATTCGCAGAGTGCAAAGGCATAAGGGAGCTTGACTGTGACACCGACGGGTGGAGCAGGTACGAAAGTAGGACTTAGTGATCCGGTGGTATAAAGTGGGATTGCCATCGCTCAACGGATAAAAGCTACCCTGGGGATAACAGGCTTATCACTCCCAAGAGTTCACATCGACGGAGTGGTTTGGCACCTCGATGTCGGCTCATCGCATCCTGGGGCTGTAGTAGGTCCCAAGGGTTGGGCTGTTCGCCCATTAAAGCGGTACGCGAGCTGGGTTCAGAACGTCGTGAGACAGTTCGGTCCCTATCCGGCGTGGGCGTAGGATATTTGAGAGGAGCTGTCCTTAGTACGAGAGGACCGGGATGGACTGACCTCTGGTGTACCTGTTGCGTTACCAAGCGCATGGCAGGGTAGCCAAGTCGGGACGGGATAAACGCTGAAGGCATCTAAGCGTGAAGCCCCCCTCAAGATGAGATATCCCATTCGAAAGAATTAAGACCCCTTGAAGACGACGAGGTTGATAGGTCAGAGGTGGAAGTGCAGTAATGTATGCAGCTGACTGATACTAATAGGTCGAGGGCTTATCCATAAAGGAAGGAAGAGGAGTTATCCTCTGGATGTAAGAGATTTCAGTATGTGGTTTTGAGTGTACAATACA
>CAJTDQ010000017.1 GCA_910574895.1 Eubacteriaceae bacterium
GGTATCATAAGACCGATTTTGAAATCCATGCCGTCATCGGCGGCGAGGAATTTAATTATGAAGGGCGGTTTGACATCGGCGACGGCGAGGGGGATTTAATCGCCCATATCCGAAATTTTTATGAATATTCCCTCTCCCCCGACTGCCCGTTTATCCCAGAATGGAAACGGCAGGGCGAAGATTATTACCGAGAGAAAATGGAATCCCTGCGTCTGGGGCATGACGTGTTCATCCCATTCTTGGAGCGGAACACGGGGCTGACCCAAGAGGATGAAAAGCGGCTTGGCGATATAATGGCTACCGAGGAGGACTGGTTTCACAGGAGGAAAGAACCCACCGAGGAAGAACTATTGGAACAGGCGAAAGGCTGCATTGACGCATACTGCGATGCGGAGTTTGGCGGCGACGCCGAAGTGGACTATACGGATTTATCCAACGTCAAGATTGCCTTTCAGAATACCGAGGACGGCTTGCATGGGATACAGGTATCCGTCAACCTCTTGCAGTATCGCATGGAAACGTATGTGGACGGCGTTCTTGCAGAATATACGCAGTATAATGACCTTGCCGACCTTATCCAGAACGCACTTTCCAATCTGTACTACCACGATTTAGTGTCCTTGACGGAGGAACAGCTTGAGCCGTTCTATTGGGAGGAAAACAAAAAGGCGGCTGAAAACCCAAGCCCAGACATCATCTCTGATGAAACAGAACAGAAGCCCCATTACACGGTAGAGCAGACTTCCGATGCTTTTGCTGACCCATTTATCATACGGAATAATGAAGCCCCAGAGGACAGTGCCGACCGATATTACGACGTAGGCGGCATCTACCAGACCTTTGAAACCGAGGAAGAAGCACAGGAATACGCCGACACCTTAAACAGTGCGGAGCATATCACGGAGCTATTTGCAGCGAAAGATGCGGAGCGTGAGGAACAGCAGAAATCAGAGTCTGCCCCGTCTGGGACGGATGAAAAGCAGGATAATTCTGACCTTATCGGCAAAGAGCTTATGATTGACAACCGCCGTTATCTTATTGAGAGCGTCGGGAAAATCAGCGGCGACGTTTCCATGCGTGACATCACATTTCAGAACAACGTAGGCTTCCCGATAAACCGTGTGGAGAAAGTCGGCTATGTCCGCAGGCTCTTGGAGCAGGCAGAGAAAGAATTACCATCCGAAGAAAAAACAGAATCCCCCGCAGAGCCGACCACGGAAACCGTGGCGGAATACCCCGCCGTGGAGAACGGGCTTCCCTATGACATTGTGGTGGAGAAGATACGCTTTGACGAGCCAGAGCAGAAACCGCAGAGCCAGAATCTGGCAGACACGCTCCGCTCCAGACTGGAAAGGGCAAAAGACAGTGCGGGACATGCCGCATTGCAAGAGGATATAGACACCCTTTTCATGGATAAGAACGGCGACAGCCTTGTGGGGATTGCTTCGGACGAATGGCTGAAACAGCTTGCGTATATGCCCGATGATGAGTTCCGCAAATATGCGGACAGTTACCAGAAAGGCACTCTGAACGCCTATAAGCTGCTCCCCCTCTCCGCCGACTGCCATAACTACCGCATTACCGATGATACGTTAGGCGTTGGCGGCGCAAAAGAAAAGTTCCGAAACAATATGTCCGCAATAAGGCTTCTCCACGACCTTCAGATAGAAAACCGCCTTGCCACGCCCGAAGAACAGGAAACCCTTGCAAAATATGTCGGGTGGGGCGGTCTGTCGATGGCGTTTGACAGCAATAATGCGGCATGGGAGAACGAATATAAAGAATTAAAATCAGCACTCTCCGATGAGGAATACCATGCCGCTATGGAATCCACGCTGACAGCTTTTTATACGCCGCCTATTGTCATTAAGGCGATGTATGAAGCACTTGACCATTTGGGATTTTCACAGGGGAATATTTTAGAGCCGTCCTGCGGCACGGGCAATTTTTTAGGGTTGTTACCCGACAGCATGGAGAAATCAAAGCTGCATGGCATTGAGATTGACCCGTTATCGGGCAGGATTGCGAAGCAGCTCTACCAGAAAGCCAGCATTGCTATTGAGGGGTTTGAGGAAACGAAGCTCCCAGACAATCATTTTGACGTGGTGCTTGGCAACATCCCGTTCGGGGAGTTCAAAGTCAACGACAGCCGCTACAACGCCCAGAAGTTCCTAATCCACGACTATTTTATTGCAAAGGCACTGGACAAGGTGCGCTCAGGCGGCGT
>CAJTDQ010000018.1 GCA_910574895.1 Eubacteriaceae bacterium
GAAAGACCAACTATCAAAAGTCAATAGGTAAGAGAAAATAAGTTTTTGAATATTAGATGCAAATTTATGCATAACAAAAAGACCTGATTTTACAAGCCTGATGACAAATATGGAATTAAAAACTAGTGTTTGATTTCATATGATGTGTTGTTCTTTAAAACAGCATGAATGGTATGGCACATTTTTCTTGCAACTGCACCCACAGCAACTTTGTGGTGCTTACCCTCAGAACGCTTCTGTTGATAATAAGCAGAAAATACAGGGTCGTTGTAAGAAGCAATAAAAGCAGCCTGAAACAATGCTTTGCGCAAATATGGAGAACCACGTTTGCTCATCTTATTGTTGCTTGATTCGTATTCACCGGATTGTGAGACAGAAGCGTCCAAGCCGGCATAAGCAACAAGTTTGGCACCACTGCTAAATCGGTTTATATCACCGATTTCTCCCAGAATTGTTGCGGCAATTGTGTCACCAATGCCAGGAATCGTTGTAATAGGAGAATTGATTTTTTTAAGCAATACAGAAATCTGTTCTTCTACATCAGAAACCTGCTTTTCAATAAAGCAGATCTGTTCAATAAGCAATTTTAACTGGAAAGAAAAACTTTCCACGCAAAAGGTAATGCCAAAAGAGGATTTTGATATTTCAGAAATGGAATTGATTTTCTTGTGGGCAAACTTTTTAAAAGTAACCTGAGATAACAATACCTGTAATTGGGAAGAAGTTATCTCTTCAAAATCAGAAGGTGTGTTTAATTGTAATAAAAGTTCTTTTGAGGTTTTTCCAAAAACATCGGAAAACACAGAGGAATACTCGGGAAAGATTTGGTCAAGGACGCAAATGGTTTTTCTTTTAAGGTCACCGATAGAGCTGATTAAGTAATTACGAAAACGAGAGAAGTTGCGTAAAGACATGGTATCTTCGTCTGCAAGAGAAGTTTCTAAAAATTCTCCATAGCGGATAAAATCAGCAATTAAAACAGAATCTATGATGTCCGTTTTGCGCTTTCGGATTTCAGTCCCCTTGCGCCATCCATCTGTCTGAATAGGGTTAATGACATGAATAATAAAACCTTGTTCAACAAGAAAAGAATAAAGGGAAAGCCAGTAGTGACCGGTAGCTTCCATACCAATTTCCAACTGTGATGAAAAAGGTTGTATCTTGTTGATAAGAGAAGCAGCACCGTCAGAAGAGTTAGGAAAGGAAAAAGCCTTAAAGATAACATTGGCTTTATCATCCATAAGGGAAGCAACATGAGTATTTTTGCCAATATCAATACCTAAATAAAACATAAAACACCACCTAAGAATTATTTTAGATAGGTTTCCTCTGAACTGATAAACGTTACTGCCTTATTGTATATACGAAGTACCGGGAGGCGGTCAACATCCAACTTATTCGTAAACAGTTTATCAGACAGAGGCATCAGTCTTTCGGTTACGAGGTCATAAATATGCCTCAAGGAGAAAACGATGTCACTCTATCTAATAAAGGTATTATACAAGAATGACTTGTATAAATATACAGTTAATAAAGGGTTATAGGTTACCTTTATCAACCTAAATTTATTATATAAGGAGA
>CAJTDQ010000019.1 GCA_910574895.1 Eubacteriaceae bacterium
TGTAGTGGTATATTAAAATTGCAACACCTGGGACGGCAATATATAATATTAACCAACAGGAGGAAAAGCAGATGAGCAGATACTATGATGAACATTTTAAAAGAGAAGTGGCCAAAAAATATCTCAGCGGAGAGAGAACAATGGATATCGTAGAAAAATATGGAGTAACCAAATCCTCCATATACGAGTGGTCACGCAAATATGGTGAAGAATGCCCCGATACCACAGGAAACACAGAGAGTTCGGCATCAAAAGAAATACGGGAACTGAATCTGAAAATAAAAGAGCTGGAAAAAGAAAATTCCTTCCTAAAAAAAGCCGCGGCATTCTTCGCAAAAGAAATCGATTAGTGGTATATCGGTTCATTGATGACAATAAAGATGAATATGGACTCAGATGGTTATGCAGAAAATTCAGTCTTTCAACAAATGCTTATTATAACTATCTCAAAGAACGAAAAAATGACTATAGAAAATGTAAGAGAATCATTTTGAATACAATTAAGAATATATATTATGACAATAACAGAATTATCGGTCACAGGGGAATGGTCATCTTTTTGAAACGGAAAGGAATAAAATTAAGCAAGACCACTGTTCACAGATATATGAATAAAGAATTAAATCTCCACTCTGTAGCAATGCGTACAAGAATAAGATATGTCAGGGGAGAAAAGAATAAAGTATTTCCTAATCTTCTCAACCGGAAATTTAATGCAGAAGAAAAGAACCAGATATGGTGCACAGACTTTACATATATAAGGCTTGGAAATGGCAGGATGCGTTATAACTGCAGTATTATTGATCTGTATGACAGAACAGTCATAAGTTCCGTTAATTCTGATTATATAAATACAGAGCTGGCGATAAAAACATTGGAAACAGCCCTGAGAAATGAAAGACCGGCAGAAGGTCTTATACTTCATAGTGACCAGGGATGTCAGTTTACTTCATGGGCATTTACAGATTATTGTAAAGAAAATGGCATTATTCAGAGTATGAGCCGGGCAGGATGTCCGTATGATAATGCTCCCATGGAGCGTTTTTATAATACCTTTAAAAATGAATTGATATATCAGAATATTTATTACAGTGCAGATACATTAGATGAAGCGGTAAGTCATTATGTATTTTTGTGGTA
>CAJTDQ010000020.1 GCA_910574895.1 Eubacteriaceae bacterium
TTTTGGTAAAGGCATCATATAATCGGTTTAGGTTTTCCTGCTCGGTCTGTATCATTTCCTCTGGGCAGTCGTCGGTCTGGTACTGGATGAGCTTCCTCACGCAGTCACGGATTTCCAACAGTCCCCTGATGCGGTTCTCCGCCGTCATGGACACGTTTGCAGGGGTCATCTCGTTATTCTCTCGGAAGTAGACCTTGCCGCCCACAAGGGCAAAAGAGAAGTTCCGCACGTTCGGGTCGGCGGGGATGGCTTTCTCCTGCTCATCAGAGATACGGTCAACCTCATTTTCTATCTCTGGGATTTCGCCATTTATCCGCTGAATGGCTTCATGGAGAAGCCCCGCAAGCGGCACGTCGGGGTAGGCTTTGCAGGCACTGTCCATGCCGAACCTCGTGCTTTCCATCTTCATCTCGCCAAGCACCATCTCTGGATGCTGGACAAAGTAGCTGTTCATCGTGACGCCGTTTTCGTCTGTGTCGAGGTGTACCCACTCTGGCTCTATCTCTATGATGCGGTCACGTTTCTGTAAAATAAGGATATCGCTCGTGACTTCCGTTCCTGCATTTGCCCGAAACGTGCTGTCGGGAAGCCTCACCGCACCTAAAAGCTCGGCTCTCTGTGCGATATATTTCCGCACTTCTGGGCTTGTCTTGTCCATCGTCCCCTTAGAGGTGATGAACATCACAACGCCGCCTGAGCGCACCTTGTCCAGTGCCTTTGCAATAAAATAGTCGTGGATTAGGAACTTCTGGGCGTTGTAGCGGCTGTCGTTGACTTTGAACTCCCCGAACGGGAT
>CAJTDQ010000021.1 GCA_910574895.1 Eubacteriaceae bacterium
GGGAGAGGGAATATTCATAAAAATTTCGGATATGGGCGATTAAATCCCCCTCGCCGTCGCCGATGTCAAACCGCCCTTCATAATTAAATTCCTCGCCGCCGATGACGGCATGGATTTCAAAATCGGTCTTATGATACCATCCGACATGGTTCTCCTCATTCTCCCTTTCACGGTTCTGTTTTTCGTCCAGAATGCCGAGCAGTTTATTTCCCAGAGCGAAACTCAAATCCGTAAATCGGTCGTTCAGCTCCTTGTCATAAAAAGCGGGATGCTCGGAGAAGCCGATTGAGAGGGTGATGCTGTCGGGCTTTTCCTCGGCAAGTGTTTCTGTTTTCTGGCTTTCGGTGATGACCGTTTTTAAATGGTCGTTCGCAGGGTTCTCCTTTAATTTCTGCTCAAAATCCTCCCTGCTAAACTCTTTTCCGAACAACGGGAACTCCGCATTTCGCAGGGACACGGCGTTCTCATCAAAGGCGGTAATCTCATATTTGTCCGCCCCGATATACACCACGTCGCCCTCGTGGTAGAGGTAGCGGAGAGGGTA
>CAJTDQ010000022.1 GCA_910574895.1 Eubacteriaceae bacterium
TTTTCCAGAGCCGCCACGTTGACTGCAAGCTCTGGGTCTGACTTTGCCGCTATCCCTGCAACTTTCAGTTTCTCCCGCACATTCCCCGATAAATACTCGTCTGCGGTCACATACCTTGCAGGCTCACAAGACGGCACTTTGTAGATAACGCCCTGCAATTCCTTAATGATTTCTTCCTCTGACCTGCAAGTGAGCCGTGCCATATAGGGCAAATCGACACGGGCTTTCTCCCCGATGGAGAGGGCGAGGGCTTCGCTGGCGGTTTCCACAAAAGTCACTTCTCGGTGGGGCTTTATCGTCCGTTTCGTGAACATATCCGCCTTGCGTTTGAATTTCCCCTCGTCGTCAAGCACTTCAAGGGAACAGAGTAAGAAATAACTTTCATCTGCCCCAAAAGCGAGGTAGTTCCCCCTGCTGTTGATTAAGCCGTAC
>CAJTDQ010000023.1 GCA_910574895.1 Eubacteriaceae bacterium
GTATAGGGGATACACCCGTACCCATCCCGAACACGATGGTTAAGCCCTATACGGCCTATGGTACTATGCTGGAGACGGCATGGGAGAGCGGGTGGCTGCCGGATTATAAAATGGGCTTATAGCTCAGCTGGTTAGAGCGCACGCCTGATAAGCGTGAGGTCGATGGTTCGAGTCCATTTAAGCCCATCTGTTATTGAAACAACAGAATACTACAACATGGGGGCGTAGCTCAGTTGGGAGAGCACCTGCCTTGCAAGCAGGGGGTCAAGAGTTCGAATCTCTCCGTCTCCACTCGAAGCAGAAATGCTTCAAAATTGTACATTGAAAACTACATACTGAGATAAACGAAATAAATGAACAAAAATGTTCATGCCAATTTCAAGACATCCGAGGCGTATTTATGAGAATAGATACGATAA
>CAJTDQ010000024.1 GCA_910574895.1 Eubacteriaceae bacterium
AAAACGACAACAAAGAACATTGATAATTGAACAGCAACCATCCCTGAAAATTCAAAAAATATTTTCAGAGCGAACATTGTTTATGGTTTTGATAAATTCGAAACGAAACGATTTCCAAAAACAACAGTAATGGATGAATGGCTAACGTCATTCTGACAGAACAAACACTTTTAACGAGAGTTTGATCCTGGCTCAGGATGAACGCTGGCGGCGTGCTTAATACATGCAAGTCGAACGAAGCACCTCTCCCGTTGATTGACCTAGCTTGCTAGAGATTGAAACAATTGAGGTGACTGAGTGGCGGACGGGTGAGTAACGCGTGGGTAACCTGCCTTGTACAGGGGGATAACAGTTGGAAACGACTGCTAATACCGCATAAGCGCACAGTATCGCATG
>CAJTDQ010000025.1 GCA_910574895.1 Eubacteriaceae bacterium
AACACGCCCCAGACATTGAACGCCATCGGCATCGCCACAAGTGACATTTCCGAGATGGCGTTAAGGGAAATCTCTGCGGCAGTCCGAAATGTGCAAATCGAAGCAAAATGTCAGAACCGCACATTTGCAAGGAACATTGCAAGCCAGTATGATAAAGGCAGGAAACAACCCGAAAGGAGCGAAAATAATGAGCGAAATCACTTACACGAAACAGGCGGACTACCTTATACCCGACCTGACATTACCGACAGAGCCAGAGCTTCCGCTTGGCAGGTACGCTTTGATGCACAGGGATTATCTGGAACAGCACAAAAGAGTGACCTATCTCAATCTGCTGAC
>CAJTDQ010000026.1 GCA_910574895.1 Eubacteriaceae bacterium
GTATAGGGGATACACCCGTACCCATCCCGAACACGATGGTTAAGCCCTATACGGCCTATGGTACTATGCTGGAGACGGCATGGGAGAGCGGGTGGCTGCCGGATTATAAAAATAAATCATTCATAAGAATGTTTTATATAGATGCTGGTTTAACCAGTGATTAGATATCAAAAAATCTTTTGGTATGTAATGACTGATTAACAACAGTCAAAATTGTACATTGAAAACTACATACTGAGATAAACGAAATAAATGAACAAAAATGTTCATGCCAATTTCAAGACATCCGAGGCGTATTTATGAGAATAGATACGATAAAGA
>CAJTDQ010000027.1 GCA_910574895.1 Eubacteriaceae bacterium
ATCATCCAAGCCCGGATTTCGATGTAAAATCCTCTAGATACATCTGATTCGTCACCAATTTTAAATATTCCCACATATATGCCAGGGCTTCATCCCCGCAAAATTAAATTTGTTAGACGAAAAGCATGGACAGACAGCCTGTACTTTCACATTTGACAGATTCGGGTTTGTAGAAGTTGAGACATTTCACTGCTGAAATAATACGGACAGAGAATATAGGAACTTGAGAGTCTTGAATACATTTATAAAATAAAAATAATATTGAATATTAAGCGGACATTTGATTCACAAAATCAAATGTCCAGACTT